>CAXXHJ010000001.1:0-28285 GCA_963664995.2 Dehalococcoidia bacterium | reverse complement strand
CTTCACACGACCTACGATGAAACCGACTAAGTCATAGTCCTCGCCTTGGTAGATGCCGGGGAGCGAAGCAGTCTCTCCGCCTATGAGCGCACATCTATTTTCCACGCATCCAGCCGCTACTCCGGCAAGAATCTCGGCTATCAAATCATCGTCGTAACCATTCAGTCCGATGTAATCCAAAAAGAAAAGCGGTTCGGCTCCAGCCGGTAGGATGTCGTTCACACAGTGATTGACGATGTCTACTCCGATAGTATCGTGCTTCCGCATAGCTTGGGCTATCCTCAACTTAGTACCGACTGAATCGGTACTCGCAACCATGAGGTAATCGCTCTGCGGATCGGCATCAAAAACACCGCCAAAAGCTCCTGGTGCGGATACCACACCGTCGGCGTACGTTGATCTAGCAATGTTGCCGATTCGCAGTTTCACGCGCGCCGCGGCGTCCAAATCCACTCCCGCAGCCGCGTACGCCTTAGCCGATACTTCTGTCATCCGCAATCCGCGCTCAAGATGCTCCGACTGGTTCGGCGACGAGTCTATCCATGCGAAGTTTGTCCATCTCGAGTTGCACGTCAATAGGATACTTGCCAGTGAAGCACCCACGACAATACTCGTTGCGACCAGCTGAAACCGCCTCCTCTAAACCTTCCAACGTCAAATAGCTCAGACTGTCTGCGTCGATGATGTCGCAGATTTCGTCCACGGTGTAATTAGCCGCTATCAGCTGGTCGAGGGTCGCCATGTCTACGCCGAAGTGACAGGTCGATTTAATCGGTGGCGCTGCGACACGAACATGTACTTCTTTAGCTCCGGCCTCTCGCAGCATCCTGACCACATGCCTCACGGTTGTGCTCCGCACTATCGTGTCGTCAACCACTATGATCCGTTTTCCATTGATCACCTGACGCATGGCATTGAACTTGGTTCGCACACCAATGTCGCGCATGTATTGGTCTGGCTGAATGAAGGTCCTGCCGACGTATCGGTTTTTCACCAATCCATCGGCATATTTAATGTTGGCTTCCGCTGCGTAACCCGTGGCATGAGGCGTGGAGGAGTCAGGGATGCCGATGACAAGGTCGCCTTCGGTCGGATTTTCACGGTACGCGATCGCGCCCATTCTCATTCGGTTCTCGTAAGCCAGACTTCCCTCTAGAATGCTGTCAGGTCTCGCAAAGTAGATCTGCTCGAAGATGCACATCTTATGCGCGATAGATGCCTTTGGCCAGATGCGACTCTTGATGCCGTGTCGGTTGACAACGACGACTTCCCCGGGCTCCATTTCCCGATCGAATTCGGCACCGAGGTTATCTAGAGCTGCGGTCTCAGATGCGAAGACCCAGCCACCGTCTAGCTTGCCGATACATAATGGACGCACTCCGAGCGGATCGCGAACCGCGATCAATTCGTGCTTTGTCATCATGATCAGCGAGTACGCCCCGCTCAACAACGACATCACACTATCTGAAACTTCAAACCAGTCATCACCTGGGGTTTTCGCGTAAAGCTCGGCGATGACTTCGCTGTCGGTGCTACCGGTGAAAACACTGCCGTACTCTTCTCTGCAAAACTCACGTAGCGGCAATGCGTTGATGACGTTGCCGTTATGTCCGAGAGCGATCGCGCCTCTAGGGCCGTACGCCATCAACGGTTGAGCGTTGTGGCGTCTATTCGACCCGGTGGTCGAATAACGGGTATGGGCAATCGCCAAGTGCCCCTGAAGTCCGGTGAGGTCGTTTTCCTGAAAGACTTGAGAAACCAGACCTATCTCAGCGGTCAGACTCAATGCCGTGCCATTCGATGCCGCGATGCCAGCGCTTTCTTGTCCTCGATGCTGGAGTGCGAAGATTCCAAAGAACGCAGCCCTAGCGGCTTCATGTCCTGGAATGTATGCACCGAATATGCCGCAAGCCTCTCGCGGCTTTTCGTTGCTGGCGGCAACGATTTCGGTTTCGGGTTTTAGTGGATCACGCAAGTCTGGCGCAACTGCAACATGACGCAACGTCCATATATTTTCCCACCATCATCCATGCATGTGCAACCTAAATGTTAATTCCGATTCACAACTCGCGCACGGCGAGTGGCGTATAAATTACACTGGCGGCACGATCCATTCTGGCGTCTCGCCGCGCGCAACGCGAGCAACGTTTGCAATCGCGTTTGCCGTCGCGTTGTGCTCCGATTCGAGGGCACGAGTTGCCAGATGCGGCGTAACGACCACGTTGGGCATGTTTGGCAGATCGTTTTCCGGCTCGATAGGCTCAACCTCTGTAACATCCAAACCCGCGCCGAAAATCTGACCGTCCTTCAACGCTCGCTTCAATGCGGCCTCGTCTACTACCGGTCCACGGCACGTGTTGACAAGAATCGCAGAGTCCTTCATCAACGCGAATTCGCGGTCAGAGATCATGTGGTGCGTCGTTCGCTCCAAGGGGACATGCAGGCTAACGATATCGGAGGTTTCAAGCAACTCGTCAAGTTCGACAAACTTCGCATGTGCCGCTTCGACATATTCATCGTCAAGATCAACGACATCGTAGTACACAACCTCGCACTCCCAGCCTTGGAGACGTTTCGCCACTCGCGAACCGATTCGCCCGAGACCCACGATGCCAACACGTTTCCCGACCAGCGTGTGGAACTCGGTTCGGTCACCGCCCACGCCCGCCATCCATGTACCGTTCTTGACCGAATCGATCTGACGATCAATCTTGCGCTCGATTGAGAGCATCAACATCACAGCATGTTCGGCAACAGCGACCGCGTTCGCCCCGCCGTTGTTTGACACTGAAACCCCTAGTTCTGCCAATGCCGCTTTGTCCATCCAGTCAGTCCCGGCACTGAATGTCTGGATCAATCGGAGATTTTGAAGTTTAGAGATGAGCTGTGTGTCAAAGGTGCGGTGCCCTGCCGGAATCAACGCTACAGCATCTTGACACTCTTTCAATACGTCCTCAAGAGGTTGCTCCGAGTCGACGAACTTGAGTTCCAGCTCAGGATATTTCTTCGCTTCTTCGGTGATTTCGGCATTTCGCACTGACACTCTGGCATCAGACTGTGGACCCAGCAAAACAGCGACGGGCATCTTTTAACTCTCGACTTTCTCGTTAATCAGTTTCTTGCCGGCTTGCGACGCACTTGAACGTCTCAAATTCGACGCGCCGCTAACAGCCGCAAGTAGCGAATTATACTAAGTTAGAGGCGCACATCTGTGGTATTCCTTCATCTCCTAACACGATCAATAAGCGATTAATTTTCCTACATGCTCCTTCACCGGTATCATTGCCACGCTTAACCTCGCAAATGCCTGAGACCAACCTCGAACGCGCCACGATCCGAGTTCCCGCCACGAGCGCGAACCTCGGTCCTGGTTTCGACTGTTTAGGTGTCGCTGTTGACCTTTGGAACGAAACCGTTGTTACGCCCGGCCGCAACTCAGTCATGATCCGAGGCGAAGGCGAAGGATCGCTGCCTGTCGATGATACGAACCTAATTCTTTCGAGCGCCCGACACGCCTTTCGAGAAATCGGTGTCGACGAGATCGAATTGGGCTTCGATTGTCGGAACAATATTCCATTAGCTCGTGGTCTCGGATCATCCTCCGCGGCAACGGTCACAGGTATCGTAGCGGCGTTTGTTTTCACCAACCACGATCTCGTTGATCCAGAGATTCTTGACTGGATATTTGCCATAGCTGCTGATATCGAAGGACACCCTGATAACGTCGCCCCCGCAGTCTTCGGAGCATGCCAGATCGGGGTTTACGCAGAAGGGCCATCAGGTGCTGGAGGTTGGATAAACAGTCGGATCCAGATACCGGAGGAGCTAAAAGCAGTTGTTTTTGTACCCGACTTCTCGATGAAAACCGCAGAAGCCCGTGGTATCTTGCCTGACCTAGTCACGAGGTCGGATGCCGTGTTCAACGTTGGTCGTGCCGCAATGCTCGTACACGCCATCGAGACGCGTCAATGGCACCTGCTTCGCCACGCAACTGAAGATCGTCTGCACCAACCACAACGGATCGATCGATTGTTCCCAAGATTCAGACCCATAGCTCGAGGTGCGCTCGATGCGGGTGCCCATGGCGTATTCCTATCTGGTGCGGGGCCGGCAATCATGGCATTGGCAACTGACCGATTCGTGACAATCTGCTACGAGATGTCCGAAAATGCCCGCAAAGCGCAAATCGATGGGAAAGCATTCATCCTCAATCTTTCGAACGATGGCGCACGATCGGAAACTTACCCCAACGCATAGCCCTTCTCGAGATGAGTGAAAAAAGCCAACTGATAGTTCAAAAATTCGGCGGTAGTTCATTGGCCACCGAAGAACTCTTACGAAACGTCGCATCTCGAGTGTGCGAACGTCGTGAAGAAGGCGCGAGATTAGTTGTGTGCGTATCTGCGATGGGCGACACGACCGATGAGTTGCTCAGTCTTGCGAATAGGTTATCCGGGGATGAATCTCCGAGCCCGCGCGAAACTGACGCTTTGATCTCCACAGGTGAACTCGTCAGTGCTTCACTGTTAGGAATCGCAATTCGTGGTCTCGGGCATGATGCAATCAGTTTGAGCGGCAGGCAGGCGGGTATCCGAACCGATGAAACGTTCGGTTCAGCGCGGATCGCTAACATCGATCCGAAGCGTATATTGAGAGAGCTTGAACGTGGTCGGATCGTAGTTGTAGCAGGATTCCAAGGTCTGACGCAGACCGATGACACTACTACTCTCGGCAGGGGCGCATCGGACTTGACCGCAGTGGCTATTGCGGCCTCAATCAAGGCCGACATCTGCGAGATCTACACCGATGTCGATGGCATCTTCACTGCTGACCCAAGGCTAGTGCATGACGCACAGGTCATTCCGTATATCGGATACGAAGAAATGCTGGAGATGGCAGCGTTAGGTGCAAAGATGAACCCAAGATCGATCGAGATGGCAGCGGTCCACAAAGTGCCCATGCTCATCACGTCATCCTTCAATCCAACTGCCAAAGGAACCAGAATCGGAAATTTCGAGGACAGTAGCAACAACATGGAGATTCGAAAAAGCATTACCAGCATCGCGACCGAACGATCAGTAGCGAGAGTAACCCTGATTGGCATCGCAGATCGTCCCGGCATCGCAGCCGCGATCATGACACCCCTAGCCGATGCGGGAATCAGCGTCGATGTCATAGTTCAAAACGTCTCTACAGGCGGTTTGACCGACCTGTCGTTCACAGTTGGACAAGAATATCTGCAACGGGTAACCGAGATAACGTCGGCTAACGACGATGTTGAATACGCCGATCTGGCAACGCGCGACAGTCTCGCGAAAGTCAGCGTTGTCGGCACCGGGATGACCAACTCTCCAGGCTACGCAGCGCGCATGTTCAGAGCATTGGCAAACGCGGGTGTGAACATCGAGATGATTACAACTTCAGAGATTAGGATCACCTGCATGGTTGATCAGAAAGACGTGGGAACCGCCGCTCAGGCGTTACACTCGGAATTCGAACTTGAAGTGATTTAGCGTCTTCGGAACAATCAGATGTCAATCGATCAAGCTAAAGCGGTCCAAATTGTCGGTGGTTTCGACCGCGACGTGGTGGTTGCGGTCGTGATCCCAACGTTCAACGAACGAGACAACATCGGAAATATCGTTCAACAACTATTAGCGCTAAACGTTCCGAAACTAGGCGCTTTGTTCATTGACGACTCTTCACCAGACGGTACTGGCGAGATAGCTGACGATCTAGCCACTCAACATCCGGGGCGTATCATGGTCGCGCATCGATCCGGCAAGTTGGGGCTTGGAACGGCGTACATCGCTGGATTCAAAATCGCGCTGGATCAAAATGTTCAACGGGTCGTGCAGATGGATTGCGATCTGTCGCATCCCCCAGTCGAGGTGCCTGCGATGTTGGAGGCTCTCGTCGATTCCGATGTGGTGGTCGGCACCCGATACAGTAATGGTGGCGATGTTGACCCTAATTGGAAGATGTCACGTGTGCTGTTGAGCAAATTGGCCAACTTCGGGATCCGGACCATCTTGGGATTGAAGGTCCACGATGCTACTGGCGGTTTCAAGGCGTATCGGAGCGATGCCCTTAGAGCAATCGATCTCGAACGGTTAACGATCACGGGCTTTGGTTTTCAAGCTGAAGTTGCGTATCGGGTTCAGCAGTGCAGGCTGAGGGTATCAGAGCATCCCTACATCTTTATGGAGCGGACCGCCGGGAAATCCAAGATGTCACTTCAAATTGCGATCGAGGCTTTTTGGCGTTTAACATTGCTTCGATTGAAGAGAAATTAAAGCAATTGCCCGCTGATATGAGGGATTATTTGCAGGGAATGCCCTGCCCATACGAGAATAGATTCGTTTGGGCATCGTGCGATGTCTAGCAGCGGCCCACATCGGAATCAACCACATGACGACAAGCAAGTTCACCATCATCGGCGAAAACATCCACTGCACTCGAGTGGTAAAACGCGGCGGGATTCGCGGGCACATCTTCACCGATGGCTCGGAGGCGGTGAAATATCGCTCCGAGGGCGAGTTGAAATTCGTGCGGGTGCCGAAACACTTCGAAACTACCCAGCCTTATCAACAAGGCAATCTCAAACACTTCATGATCGCTGTTTGGAAGGGTGTCAACGACGACGACGCGGCGGAAGGCGAGGCTTATATCAAGTACGAAGTAGACAGGCAAACGAAAGCGGGTGCTACTTACCTCGACTTAAATGTGGACGAACTCTCACATCGTGTCGGTGAACAGATTGAAGCGATGCGATGGTTGGTCAGGTACGTTCAATCCGTCGCTGACATTCCGCCAAGTATCGATTCATCGAATTCGGAGATTATCCAAGCCGGATTGGAAGCATATGATCGATCTGCCGGGCGACCGATGGTTAACTCTGTCGCCTTGGAACGGTTAGAAACTTTAGACCTCATCGCTGAACACGACGCGACATGTATTATTTCAGCGGCATCTGAGAGCGGTATGCCCGAAAATGCCGACGAACGATTGGAAAATGCAACACGCGTCGTTGACGCCGCTAGTGTCCGTGGTATCAACTATGAAGACATGTTCATCGATCCTCTCTTCTTCCCTGTGTCGGTAGACAAGGCATATGGCCCCCACGCACTGGACGCGATCTCCAAGCTCCGGGAGCGCTTCGGAGATGATGTTCACATTACCGGTGGAATGAGCAATGTATCCTTCGGTTTGCCCAAGCGCGCATTGGTGAACGAAGCCTTTGTGAGATTGGCGGTCGAAGCAGGAGCAGATTCCGGGATTATCGATCCTATCCAAGTCAAAGTTGATCGCGCGATGCAACTGGAGATGGAATCGCCCCGAGTTAAGTACGCAGTAGACCTACTTGAAGGTAGAGACGATTTCGCAATGAACTACATCACCGCGTACCGCAGCGGCGATCTCGATTGAGCTTCAAACTCGCCTTGCGATTCACTCTGCATATTTTTGATGGTCTCTAGGAGACCGGCCGGTGACGATAACTCGCTATCCAAGACGCATTCGCCGCAGCATTGTGTGGTTGAACCGAACGTTATGGTTCCTGTACCGCAACGTTAACGACTTCATGTCGGTTAACGGTCATTACCTCGCGGCTGCGATCGCTTTCTACAGCTTTCTGTCGATATTTCCTCTTTCGATTGCCTTGATCACGCTGTGGAGATTTGTTGTTGGCATCGAGGGATTCGAAGACCGACTCATCACTGGGATCGTAACGCAGATTCCAGTGCTCGCGGAGACTGAAGGACCTTCATTTGTTGAAGGCTTTATTCACAACGTAAGCAACGATCCAGCCGTAACTTCCAGTTTGACTGGACTTGGTCTGTTCATCGCCGGGATGGGTGTTTTCGGGTCCATAAGAAAGAGTGTCAACGTGATTTGGGGTATTCATCGACCCAGACCTTTCCTGATCGAGCGAGCGATCGATTTCGTCATGATGATGGTCGCTTCGTCACTTCTGTTTTTGGCTGTTTTGCTATCTGCAATCTTCTCATTCATCCAAGAGATCACAGAGTTGTTGGCCACGGAGGTGGCACCTTTCGATCAGTGGTTCTTTTTGGCAGCCGGCTTGATTATCCCTTCCGCGATAACCTACGCCGTATTTACGGTCATATACTGGTGGCTTCCAAACACTAAGGTACGCTTGCTGGAGATATTCGGGGTTGCACTGCTCACGACGGTTGTGTTCGAGATAGCCAAGTACGTCTTCATTTTCTTCCTCCGTAATTCCGGAGGGTTGCTTGCTTCAATTTACGGCAGCATCAGCACGGTGATGATGTTTTTCTTCTTCGTTTATGTTGAATCGATTGTCCTCCTAGCTGGGGCAATGCTATCTGCGAAATGGACCAACCATCTCCGCATTCGAGACCAGAGGCGGCAGAATCGAATGCTGATCGCCAACCTTCGGCGTATAGCCGATCAAGATCGACTGATATTTGCGCCGTAGCTAAGCGGTTGATTCGCAACGTCGGATCCGCTACCAACCGCTTCCTCGGACGCGCAAGGCATAGTCCACAGAATGGCAGTATCGATATCAATTTTCCGAGCAATCCGAGGCTGTATCTCGATTCCGCCATCACTAGTGAGCGAGTTTTTGACGCTCAAAGGGCACTATTTCGCCGCCGCAATAGCATTCTACGCCTTCATGTCGTTGTTTCCGCTGACGATCGCTCTCATCACGTTTTTTCATCTAGTGTTCGGTGACACGGTTGACAACGTGATCATCGAGAATCTGACCGCACAGATTCCTGTGCTCGCTGAGACGTCGGGGCCATCGTTTATTGAGAGTTTCCTGACAGACGCTGCATCCAAACCTGCTGTGACCTCAAGTATCAGCGGTCTGGTATTGTTCGTCTCGGCTATGGGTGTATTCGGTGCTCTCCGCGAGAGCGTAAATATCGTTTGGCGGCTGAAACGTCGCCCTGGTTTCATCAAACAGAAATTTACTGATGCGATCTTAATGATCTCCGCGGCGGCGTTGATGCTCACATCGATTGTTGTTTCGGGCCTTTACTCATTTGTCGGCGAGCTAGGGACGGTAATCTGGGAAGATTCGGAAAAATACAGTCATTGGTTCTACGACGTAGCTGGCATCGCAACACCGTTTGCCATTAGTTTTACGGTTTTAACTGTGATCTACACATGGCTGCCCTACACTCGGGTGAGCATCAAGGAGATTGTCCCAGTCTCGTTGATCGTAGCCATCGCGTTCGAGTGCACGAAGTTTGCATTCATCTACTACCTCCGCAATGGTGCCGAGAGGTTTCTGACAGTCTACGGGAGCGTCGCGACGTTGATGATGTTCTTCATCTTCATATATGTTGAGGCAATTATCGTCCTCGTTGGTGCGATGCTATGCGCCAAATGGGTAGGATTATTGAAATCGCTCAGATCAAAACGATCGGGGCCAGTGCGTCGTCGAGCAAAGGCTTGAGTGGGGCACCTCGACTCAAACCTGACGATACGAATTTCAGGGTTTAGCGCGAAAGCTCTTCAGCGAACGTGAACAGCGCGGGAAGTCCGCCTGTGTGCAAGAAAATCAACGTCTCGTCCGATGAAACATTGCCCTCCCGGATGTCGTCCAGCATGGCAGCCATTGTGGTGCCAGTGTAGTTCGGATCGAGCATTATCGCGTCGGTCTGTGCTGTCAACCGAATCGCATCTGCCACTTCCTGTGTCATGATCCCGTAACCCTCGCCGATGAATTGGTCCAAAACCCTCATGTCTGACTCCTCAAACGTGATCGGAAGGTCCAACAACTCGCGAATGTCCTGAGAGTGTTGGAAGATGTAGTCGCTCAACGGCATGTCGTAGTTGACTTCGACACCGGTGAATCGCCAATCCAACCCCAGATTTTTCGCGGCGAGGATCAACCCGCAGAGCGATCGGCCGGCTACGCCGTAGATGTGGATATTCGTGAGTCCAAGCTCCTCCATCTGGTCGAGCATTTCGATCCCGCAACGCACGAAGCCAACCATGCCGACCACGCGTGGGAACAGGTGCTCCTGCAATAAGTAGACGTTTGCGCCCTCGGCTTCCAATTCAGCTTTCAAATCTGCTGCGTATTCATCCGTCTTTTCAGACTGAAACTGGTCAAGCAAATGCAATTCTGCTCCCAACAGTTTGTCGACTAGCAGGTTGCCTTGCACCTTTCGATGGGCGGCATTCTTGAGAATCAGGACGTAGCGTAATCCAGCCTTGTTCGCCGCGGCGGCAGTCATACGCGCATTGTTCGAGTGGTAGTCCATGATGTTGATCAGCGTGTCGTAACCCTCATTCACGACATGCGGCATCTCGAACTCGTAGTGCCGCGCCTTGTTGCCGCCGAATGCTAAACCCGTCATGTCCTCGCGTTTCACGAAGATCCTCGGAATGTCGGTGTCACATTCTTCGGACAGCCGTTCACGCAGGCCGGGCATCTCGTCCAACGGAGTAGGTGTGTGTGCGATGTCGACGCGAGGAAACGCTTCGATGCGGGCGATGAGTTCTTCTCGATTGAGCATAGTACTCAAAATGGTAACTGGAATCCTAAAGCGACGAACAGGCCCGTCAACGCGATGAATTTGTAGACCCAGATCAGTTGGCCTTGCCGAAGTAACCCCCGTTGCGAGCCCATCGATCTGAGACCTGCGCCGCAACGACTTCTCCGGTGCATGTTAGCGTTCCATCGTCGCTGATCAATTCCGCTGCCAAAGTCGTTCGTCTCCGGTCCACCTCGATTACTCGTGAAGTTACGGTGAAAGACATCGAAAGAGGCGTCGGCTTGAGGTAGTTCACATGCAACGAGGCGGTGGCGTACCACAACAATGGTCGCTCGCCATCACCGGCATATCTACCGGCGCGACGATACGCGTCGGCGATTGCGGTGCAAACGCTGTGACAGTCGATTATTGATGCGATGATGCCGCCATTTACGATGTCGTGCGGCATTGCAGCGTGATGCGGTTGAGGAGTGAAACGGCATATCGACAGATCGCCGTCCCAACTGGACTTGATATTCAGTCCACGCTCGTTCCAAGCTCCGCAACCGTGACACGAGTTGCCGAACAGCCCATCTTGGACGAACTGCGGAGGTGCAGATAACGTTTGCAGTTGGTCGTCAGTCCGCATCAAGTGCTACGGCTCGCGGCTCTTCTGCGACGACGGCGTCGACGACCTCGGGAGGCTCCGTTACGAGATGCTTTTGAGCGCGCCTCTGCCACGTCTTGATCGCTCAAAATGTCCGCTATCTTAACCTCGACCGCCCCGTTTTTCAGAGCTACGTCATGCCTGCCGTTCTGTTGGAACTCATCGGTACCGTTGGCACCTTCGTCGGGGATGATGCCAGAAAAGTCTCGCAGGTAGTTACCGGTGAAGGAATCGTCGACCGAGGCGATGAATTCAGGAGTACCGACCGCGACCAACTCGCCTCCATCATCGCCAGCGAACGGTCCGAGATCGATGATCCAGTCTGCGTTCTTGATCAAGTCAAGATGATGCTCGATCAAGAGAACCGTGTTGCCGTTGTCAACCAAGCGATGCAGCACAGTCAACAGTTTCGCCGCATCGTCGAACGAAAGCCCGGTGGTTGGTTCATCAAGGATGTACAGGGTCTGGCCCGTACTGCGTTTTGATAGCTCGGAAGCCAACTTGATGCGCTGCGCTTCTCCGCCCGACAGCGTGGTTGCCGGTTGTCCGAGACGTATGTAGCCGAGACCGACATCCATCAGGGTCACAAGTTTCGAAGCGATTTTCGGGATGTTCTCGAAGAGCGCGTGCGCCTCTGTGACGGTCATATTCAAGACATCGGAGATAGATGTCTCTTTGAACAGGATTTCCAAAGCTTCACGGTTGTATCGAGCACCGTCGCATACATCGCACGGCACAGTCACGTCGGGCAAGAACTGCATCTCGATCTGGGTGTATCCCGCGCCTGAACACGATTCGCACCGACCACCTCGGACATTGAATGAGAATCGCCCTGGTGTGTACCCGCGCGCCCTAGCTTCGGGGACAGTCGCATAAAGTTCTCGAATCGGCGTGAAGACACCCGTGTATGTCGCAGGGTTGGAGCGCGGAGTTCTGCCTATCGGCGATTGGTCGATGTTGATTACTTTGTCAATGTGGTCTAGACCAGTTATCTCGTCGTGAGGACCGGGACGATCTTTGGCCCTATAGAAGTGTTGAGACAGACTCTTGAGGATGATTTCATTGACTAGCGTGCTTTTGCCTGAGCCTGATACGCCGGTTACACATACAAACACGCCCAATGGGATATCTATGTCGATATTCTTGAGATTGTTGGCTCGTGCTCCGATGATGGAAATCGAATTCTCGCCGATCTCGCGTCTGTTCTTCGGTGAAGCGATCTCTTTTCGGCCACTCAAATAGTCGCCAGTGATCGAGTCGGTTGCGTCGATGATTGCATCTATTTCGCCCTGCGCGACGACGTGTCCGCCATGTTCGCCTGCTCCGGGCCCTAGGTCGACGATGTGGTCCGCGGCACGCATGACTGCTTCGTCGTGCTCGACGATTAGAACTGTGTTTCCGACGTCGCGCAAGCTCTTCAGCGTCGCGATCAGGCGGTCGCCGTCGTGGGGATGAAGACCAACCGATGGTTCGTCGCAGACGTACAAGACACCCATCAACCCCGAACCGATCTGTGTGGCGAGTCGGATCCGTTGCCCCTCGCCGCCAGACAACGTGCCGGCAGAACGGTCAAGCGTTAAGTAGTTAAGTCCGACGCGAGATAGGAACCCAAGTCGAGATTCGATTTCTTTGAAAATCTGATCCGCAATCGACAACTCTCGCGTCGTCAACGGTTCCTCAACCGCCTGTTCCTGCGAATCCCAAGCGCCGTTTCTGCACGCTTCAACCCATTGGAGGGCGATTTCTACGGATTGGCGAGTGACCTCCATGATGTTCATGCCGAGCAATGTGACCGCCAAAGCATCAGGTTTTAGGCGATCACCGTTGCACGCGTTGCACGTGCGCTGGGACATGTAACGCTCGATGTCGTTACGGACGTTTTCGGACTCGGTGTTCGCGTGGCGCCTTTCCAAGTTTGGAATGACCCCTTCTATCTTGCCTTTCCAAGAAAAGACCGCGCCGCTCGATGTTTCGTGCCTTAGTTGAACGCGTCTTCGTCCTGACCCGTAGAGAACCAACTTGAGGTGATCAGGCTCCAGCTCAGATATCGGTATGTCTAGCGGAACTTCGAAATGCTCCTTCAACGCGCGTAGAGGCCCCCACGCCCACTGGGAGTTCTTGCCGTCCCGGCTCCACGGTGCCACTGCCCCGTCGGATAGAGACACATTTTTGTTTGGTAGGACTAGATCGGGATCAATCTCCAAGCGGAAACCGATGCCAGAACATTCAGTGCAAGCCCCGAAGGGAGTGTTGAAGGAGAAGTTGCGCGGCTCCAGTTCCGACATCGAGATGTCGCAGTCCGGGCACGAGAATTGCTCGGAATAAGAGAGGTCTTGAGGTTGCAATCCGCTCTTGGAACGTTGACGCTGTTTGTTGATCGTACCGGCGGCAACAGTGCTACGTGCACCACTGGTCAATTCCTCAACGAGGCGTTCGCTGGGGTTGAGAACTGAGACTGTCAGAGTACCGTCGGAAGCCTTGAGGGCCGTCTCAACGGATTGTGTGAGGCGCTCACGCTCGGTGGTGTTTCTGACAATGACGCGATCGACCACGATCTCAATGTTGTGCCATTGATTCTTGTTCAGGCTAATGTCTTCGCTGAGTTCAACTACATCGCCATCTACACGTACACGTACGAAGCCTGCCCGACGAGCATCATCGAAAATCGCCGTATGCTCACCCTTTTTGTGCTTGATGACAGGGGCCAGGATCAGCAAACGGGACTCTTCGTCCAAACGCAGGATTGAGTCGACGATTTGCTGAACCGTCTGGCGTTGTACGGGCTTGCCACAGTTTCGGCAGTGCGGCCGTCCCGCGCGGGCGAACAGTAGACGCAAATAGTCGTAAATCTCGGTTACAGTGCCAACGGTGGATCGTGGATTGCGTGAAACACCTTTCTGGTCAATGGAGATCGAGGGACTGAGGCCTTCGATATGGTCGACTTCAGGCTTCTCCATGCGGCCGAGGAACTGGCGCGCATAAGCGGACAGGCTTTCGACGTAACGTCGCTGCCCTTCGGCGTAGATTGTGTCAAATGCCAAACTGCTCTTGCCAGATCCGGAGACGCCAGTAACGACAACCAGTTTGTCGCGCGGGATGCGGACATCAATGTTCTTGAGGTTGTGCTCGCTTGCGCCTCGTACTATGATTTCGTTTTCTGACATCAGTGCAGGTTGGGTATTCGGGAATCTTTTCGCGATTGATTCGTAGCCAAAATCTGGATATTCAGTCTGATAGCCAACCGCACCAATACAGCGCTTGTCAGACTCCTAGATTCTAGAGTATGTTCGCGCCCAACTTGCAACCGCCGCGGACGCGGACATTAGCGTTTAGTAGTAGATGGCGTTGCCGACGCCTCCGCCAGCCGCAATGCCGTCGCCGTTGATGGCTACTGCTTTGGGAGAGGCGACGAATGCTGCGATGTAGGCGATCTCACGCGCGTCGATGAGTTTTCGGACCGCGTTTGCGCTCGCCATCTCGTCAAGGATTGTGTCAACCGACACGCCACGCTCTTCGGCTCGTGCAGCGGCGACGCCAGGCGTCGCTTCGGTCCGGGTACCGCCAGGGTGTATCACGACAGCGTTGATGCCATGTGGTCCCAGTTCATCCGCTAGGTTTTTGGTGAGAGCAGTGACCCCAACATTACGAATAGACCCGACCGCGGAGCCGCTCGATCGCGAGGCCAATCCGCTGATGTTGATGATGCGTCCCCAGCCGCGATCTTTCATGATGGGTGCAACCGCGCGGGCGCAGCGGAGGTATCCGAGCACCTTGGTGTTTATGTCTTCGTTGAACGCTTCGTCAGTGACGCCTTCGATGCCGGGCACAGGTGCCTGCCCAAGTGGCCGCGCGGCGTTGTTGACCAGAATATCGATGCCGCCCAGTTGGAAATTCGCCCGTGCGACCATGCTGTTTACTGAATCGGTATCGGTAGTGTCGCATTCAATCGGGTAAATATCTCGACCTGTGTCCGCAGAGATATCTCGACTTGCGAGTTCAAGGGCATCGGCGTTCCGTGCGCATATCGCGACATCGCATCCTTCGCGTGCCAATTCCCACGCTATCGCTTTGCCGATACCTCTGCTGCCACCGGTGACTACTGCCAGCTTTCTTTCAAGTTCCAGATCCATGCCATTTTCCTCATATGCTCGAGATCACGCAGCCAGGGCGGGTCGTTTCCGCCAATACTGCGTGGCATGCTCGAATGCGTACGCCATCTGCATAACGGAGAAATCAGCGCGTTGGCGTCCAACTATCTGCAATCCAGTCGGTAGGCCGTCTTGATCGAACCCCGCCGGAACCGAGATCGCGGGCAATCCAGTCACCGTTACCGACGAGCAGGGCGACATCCATTCGAGGTAGTTGGTCAAAGGTTGTCCGGCAACCGTCGTCGGGTACTCCAAGTCTGCGGAGAACGGTGGGACTGATGTTACCGGCAACATCACGTAGTCGTAATCGGACATGAACCCCGCCATGCGCGCGTACAGTGCCGACCTACGTTCCTCCGCCTTCTTCACGTCAAGTGCAGTCAGTCGCATTCCCTCTTCAGCGTTCCAAATGATGGTCTCTTTGACTAGGTCGCGATGATCTCTGATGTTGGCTTCGTGCTGGTGCGCAAAGATCGCAGCTCGCAGAACGTGGAATATCTCGCCAGCGTCATCTAATGGCGGTTCAGCATTTTCTACTATGCAACCCAAGTCTTCAAAGACTTGCCGTTGGGCATCGAGCGTATTGTTGATGACGGGATCGATCGGAGATCCGCCAACGTTCCGGCTCCAAGCGATGCGAGTTCCGGCGAAGTCGCGTTCGAGCGGTTGGGCGAACACGTCCGATGGTTGCATCAAGGAACTAGGGACGCGAGAGTCGGGACCAGCCAATGCGACTAGCTGCAACGCGACATCCGCGACGGTCCGTCCCATGCCGCCCGTAACCGATTCTGAGGTGTATCCAAGAGGCGCCGGGTGGACTGGAACCGTACCGATGCTGTTGCGCATACCCACAACGTTCGACCATGCGGCGGGATTCCGCAACGATCCGCCGAAGTCAGATCCTTGAGCGATCGGCATCATGCCGCAAGCCAACGCGACTGTTGCGCCGCCGCTGCTACCACCGCATGTTTTAGTCAAATCATAGGGATTGAGGGTCGTCCCGAACACCTCATTGAAGGTTTGTGAACCGGCACCGAATTCTGGGGTGTTTGTTTTGCCAATGATGATTGCGCCAGCATCTTTGTATCGCTGGACTGTTAACGAATCTTCGGTAGGAACGAAGTCTTTGAAGATGGGTGACCCGTATGTGGTCCGGATGCCCGCGGTGGGTTGGAGGTCTTTGATGCCGACCGGTAGCCCGTGTAGCGGACCGACGTTATCCGGTCCTGACTTTGCAAGCGTTTCGTCTGCCTCCAAAGCCGAAGCCATCAAGGCATCGCCCTCAAGTAACGTGACGATCGCGTTTACCGCCGGGTTGACGCGCTCGATCTGTTCAAGGTGTGCCGCCATGACATCGCGGGCCGAGATGTCTCCGGTGCGGATCCACCGGGCGATATCTGTTGCCGTCGAGAAACAGAGTTCCGTGGCATCGCTTGGAACGGCGTTTACCACCATGTCTGTCCCTCCACCTCGTTTTGGATGTCGCTCCAGTCGCGGGTGTAGATGCCGGTGGACAGGTATTTCCAACCGCCATCAGCGAACAGCATAACGATCGTGCCATTCTCTAAACGTTGCGCTGCCCGAATCGCGCTGGCGAGTACCGCGCCGGAGGATACGCCTACGAATACGCCAGCATCGGTCAGGAGCTTTTTGGTCCAGAAGAACGATTCTTCAGCTTCGACCATGATCCGGGCATCGAGCGCATCAAGATCAAGAACCGGGGGAATGAAGCCGTGCTCGATGGAGCGCAAACCTTGAACCTTGTCATCCGGGTGGGGCGCCGCCGCGACGATCTTTACATCAGGGTTGTGTTCGCGTAACGCTCTGCCCACACCCATGAGGGTTCCGCCAGTGCCTAATCCTGCCACGAACATATCGACCCCGGGCACATCTCGGGCTATTTCTGGTCCCGTAGTCAAGTAATGCGCGTTTGGGTTGGCGCTGTTGCCGTATTGATAAGGCATGAACCAAGACGGGTTTTCTTGTGCGAGTTCTTTGGCTACGTTTATCGACTCGTTAGTGCCCTTTTCGGCGGCGGAAAATACGATCTCTGCGCCAAAGCCTTGGAGGAGTTGGACGCGTTCGGCGCTGACGCTCTCGGGCATGACGACTTTGACCTGATAGCCGCGTAGGCGGCCGATCATCGCTAGACCTATCCCGGTGTTCCCGCTCGTGGGTTCTAGAATGACGCCGCCACTGCCTCGAACCAGCAATCCATCCTGCTCTGCCTGATCAATGAGCGACAACGCGACGCGGTCTTTGACGCTGCCGGTCGGGTTTTGAGACTCCAATTTTGCGAGTAGGCGAACCTGCGGACTCGGGCTGAACCTAGAGATGTCGACAATCGGCGTGTTGCCGATCTTGTCAGACACATCACCGGCCACGTAACCGAGTTCCGCGATGCTCATGAATTAGGGGCCTTCCTCGACCTTTGGATTGATCCCACTGCAATACACAACACTATAGCCCGCGCAGAACTTGGCGTTCATTCCACCGTCGTGTCCAGACGATGTACTCAGGCCACGGCTTGCGGCGGAGCGATGCCACAGAAGATTTCGTAGTCGATCAACTCAGTAACTTCCGGTTCATCACCGCAGAGTTTGCAGTCGGGATTGCGCCGAACTTTGATTTCGCGGAACTCCATCGTCAGAGCGTCGATGATCAACATGCGTCCAGAAAGCGTCTCACCGATGCCCATCGCGACCTTGATAGTTTCAAGGGCTTGAATCGATCCTACCAGCCCAGGCAATGCCCCGATTACTCCGGCTTCTGCGCAGTTGGGAACCTCGCCTGGTGGCGGCGGGTCCGGAAACAGGCATCGGTAGCAACCTTTGCCCGGAAGATACGTAGCGGCTTGGCCGTCGAACACCAAGATGGCACCGTCTACGAGCGGCTTGCCGGCGAGGTAGGCGGCATCATTGACAAGGTAGCGCGTCGCGAAGTTGTCGGCGCCATTGACCACGATGTCATAATTCGGAATAATGTCCATCGCGTTGCTGGCGTTGATAGGCTCTTCGTGCATTATGACGTTGACTTCGGGGTTGTGAGCTTCAAGAGTTTCTCGGGCTGAAATAACCTTGCGACGACCTACATCGGCGTCGGTGTGCAAAATCTGACGCTGCAAGTTGCTCACATCCACAGTGTCGAAATCGACAATGCCGATCGTACCCACGCCTGCCAATGCCAAGTAGAGAGAGACTGGCGAACCGAGACCTCCAGCACCGACGACCAGCACCTTGGCTCCGACGAGTGCGCGCTGACCAGCGCTACCCACGTTGGGCATTATCAGATGTCGGCTATAGCGTTGAACTTGTCCCGGAGTGAGTGCTGGTGCGGCGGCTAAGCTACCGTTAGAACTACCGTTTACGGAACCATTTGTGCTTTGCATTGGAGCGACCTTTGATGAGTAATTTGCCTGCAACTGACGTTCCTGCCACAGACCAATAGTGGCGGCTATGATTTCTTTCGACGAGTAAGCGTGATTCTATCGCATCAAACTGCGGGACAAAGAACACGGTTCTCTGCTTCGGAACGCGAGTCGCTGACGAGAGCTATACCGGAGCCCCGATGCTCAGCTCCAAATCTTGAACCCCTTCGAGCTTCCGCTGCTTTCTCACCAGATCATCGATTTTGATTTGGAAAAGGTAGTCCAGCAGCATCTGCTCAACGTCGCCCCACAGCTCGCGTTGAGAACACGCTGCGGAAATGAGGCAAGTATCGGGTTCCGACAAGCAGTCGATAGCGGAAAATGTGTGGTCCACGCAGTCAACTACCTTGCCTACCGTGATGTCGGCTGAAGATTGCGCCAACCTTATTCCGCCGCCAGGCCCGCGCCGAGATTCGACCAGCCCTGATCTCACGAGGTCAGCCGATATACGCAAAAGATAGGGTTCTGGAATGTGCTGCTGCTTCGCAATGTTGGACGTAGGCGTATACCTCTCTTCCGGCTGCATAGCCAGAAATACAAGTACGCGGACCGCATAGTCCACTCTCATTGGTATCAACATTACGATCGATCACGCGAAACGTCGGCTTCGTCAGTAGAACGGCTCGTCGCGAGCCTGTCAGGATCGGTGTGTGGTTGCGAGCGTTGGGTTGCGATGGTGAAAGTATACCAATGTGTCGTTGTAAATGAACTAAGTCAACAACCAAGTTGGAATGTGGACGTGTGCAGATTAGAATCGAAGGTTGCTGAACATCGCGATGCGCGTCCCCGCCACGAATATGCACTTAAGCGCATCGATCATTGAGACACACAGCTCACATCCTTGACACGGGAGCAACTACGACATGGCCGACCTTGTGCTGCAAGCCGACCCTCGCACTGCGATGGGAAAAAAGAATCGCGCCCTGAGAGCGAACGGCATAATTCCTATTCACGTCTACGGTCTCAATGATGCACCACTATCCCTACAAGCCGAGGGACGACGCCTCGTCAGCGTAGTGCGCGAAGCTGGACGCACATCCCCCGTCGTGGTGGAATCGACCAGCGGCAGCACCGATGTCACACTGGTACGCGAAGTCGCTACTCACCCAGTTTCGGGTGCTCTTCTGCATGTAGATTTCTTGCGAGTCGACCCGGATCAAACTGTCGAAGCTCCGGTGCCGGTTATTCTCATCAACCAAGACATCGCGCCCGGCACTCGCGGTGGTGCAGGTTTTGTAACCCAAGGTTTGTACGAGATCATGTTGGCGGCACGCCCGGGGGACATTCCACAATCGCTCGAGGCCGATTGCATAGTTTTGGAGTCTTTAGACCACGCGATCTTGGCGTCCGACCTGGAATTGCCCGAAGGAGCTATCCTGGCCGGCGATCCGGACGAACGCATCGCATGGATACAGCCACCTCGTGTCATCGCAGAAGACCTCGTTGATGAAGAGGAAGAAGGTGAAGAGATCGAAGGGGAAGACGAGGGCGAAGACGAAGAAGCCGAAGAGTAGTCTTTATTGGCGCATTTCGCCCTCAAGACAGATTGGTTTGCGCATTCTGGTCGCTGGTGGCGTGTGGTCAGTGTTGGTGCAAACTGACTCATCCCATTGGTCGCTTGTTGCGTACCTCGTCGCGTATTGCGTAAGATTTAACGAGAAGCAACAATGTGAATCGCGTTAGATCGATAGAATGCTTCACGCGGAAGATTGAGCCTATATGGCAGGGCGTTAATTCAACGCCAACGCTTAAGAAACACCCAGATCCAGGGAATATGGGCGAGCGGAATCTCCGAGTGATTCTGTCATGACGCGATTCTGACGCAGGTAACTGCGGCTACAACGAGGAGTCAATCCATGAATCCTGCCTTAGTAGCCGGCCTTGCAAGCGTGTCTGCGTTGGTGTTTCTGATTGTCGGAATGGCACTCGGCTATTGGGGCAACTCACGCCTCAACTCCAGAGCCATCAAGGCAACAGAAGATGCACTGACGCAACAGATTGAACAGGCGCGGACTCGAAGCAACGAGATTCTCAAAGAATCACAACTCAGAGCAGAAGAATTTCGAAAAGAGATCGAAACAGAAAGGACAAACTCGGCTAGACAAACCCGACGCGAACGGCGTGATCTGCAACGAATCCAACGGCGCATAGACAGATCCGCTGAGGAGTTGCGTACGCAACAAACCGACTTGAAAGCTTTCGAAGAACGATTGCAAAAAGAGGACGAAGAGTTGCGCGAACGTACCGCGACTGAACTCGAACGCGTCTCCGGCATGTCGAAAGATTCTGCCAAAGACCTTCTGTTCAAACGCGCGGAAGACGAAAACGCCTACGAGTTCAAGCGTCGCTTCCGCGAAGCTGAACTGCACTACCAAGATGAAGCCGACGAACGAGCGCGCGAAATCTTGGCAGCGTCTTTGCAGCGCTTAGCATCCGATGTAGTCGGCGAGGCATCGGTGACTAGCATCCCGATACCATCGGAAGATGTCAAAGGACGATTGATCGGGCGCGAGGGACGAAATATCCGCGCTATCGAATCCACCACTGGTGTCGACCTGCTGGTTGACGATACGCCTGATACCGTAGCGATTTCCTGTTTCGACCCCATACGTAGAGAAGTTGCCAGAGTGGCATTGGTTCGTCTAATCAAAGATGGCCGTATCCAACCCGCGCGCATAGAGGACGCGGTTCGAAAGTCACGACGAGAGGTTGATGTCGCAGTGCGAAAGGCGGGCGAAGATGCCGTACTTGACGTGGGCGTCAGGGGGCTCCACCCAGAACTGACCAAGATGATGGGGCGGCTCAAATACCGTTACTCCTACGGCGAAAACGTCCTCCAACACTGCACGGAAGTTGGACACATCTCAGGGATGCTGGCATCTCAGATCGGTGCCAACGCCCAAACAGCTAAGACAGCAGGTTTCTTGCACGACATTGGCAAAGCCTTGACCCACGAAGTCGAAGGACCACATGCCGAGATCGGTGCCGACTTGGCGGCTCAATATGGGGTGAACGACAACATCGTCCTCGCAATCAGGGAACACCATGACCGCGAGATGACCACACCAGTATCCTTCTTGGTTGCCGCTGCCGATGCAATCAGTGCAGCACGCCCTGGTGCTCGCAGCGATACTAACGAAAACTACTTGAAACGCCTCAACGAACTTGAGAACGTGGCACGAGGTTTCGACGGCGTTCGGCGAGTCTTCGCTATCCAAGCAGGTCGAGAAGTAAGAGTTCTCGTCGATCCGCAAAAGATCACCGATGCTGATGCGAGCGTTCTTTCGAGCGACATCGCCAAAGCCATCGAGCAACGGTTGCAATACCCCGGACTGATCAAGGTGATCGTCATCCGCGAGTCGCGCGCGGAGGCGATAGCTAGTTGATCAGGTTGGCGGTGCACCTACTTGGCCAAATTCCCGTGTCCGTTTTTGCATTGAGGTCAAATGTCGGCGTCTAGTTCCGGTGCGCGTCATGATCCGAGCGCGCAGCTCGCGATCGCGCCGCCGTGGAAAGTCGAAGAGGACTTGCACCTGCACACCAACGCTTCTGATGGTGTCAAGTCTCCGACCGAGTTGGTCGAAATGATTAACTCGACTTCTCTGCGTTTGTTCGCGATCACGGATCACGACACGACATCAGGTTTGGATGAAGCCGAGGCTGCGAGCCTTAAACACCACGGCATCACATTCATCCCTGGTATTGAACTGAGTGCAGAGGTCAATGAATCAGAGATTCACATCACTTGTCACTTCATCGACCGTCACAATTCAGAACTGCAGACTGAATTGACAGCGCTGGTACAAGACCGGGAGTCGAAAGCAGAACAGATTGTTGATCGACTTAGAGAGCTCGGTTTGTCAATCGACTGGGAAGATGTGGTCGCCAACGCCGATGGTGCGATCGGCAGACCACACATCGCCCGAGCGATGTTGGCTCGGGGTTATGTGAACTCGGTCGCCGACGCATTTACGCGTTACCTTGCGCCCGGGCGGCCAGCCTATATGTCACGACGTAAACTCGGCGGAGTACACGCATTGCAGTTGGTACACGCGGCTGGGGGTGCGGCGACTCTCGCGCATCCACGCACCGTAGCTAATGTCGAGGACGTGCTGTCGGTGCTCACCTCCCATGGGTTGGCGGGCATCGAAGTTTATGCCGAGAAATACGGTGGCGATATGATTGACCGATATTCTAGCCTCGCCGACAGATTCGGATTGATCAAGTCCGGAGGCTCGGACTATCACGCCAATGACACCATCAACGAGATTGTGCCAGGAATGAATGGCCCACCACCAGGAACCGTCCGTAGGCTGTACGAACGCGCGCTAGCCATGCACGGGAGCACCGGTGTGGGATACTCTCTAGACGAATCCAAGCTGTGATAGTCGGATAGATGTCAGACGCTTTAACATCCATCGCCCTCGTCGTATCGGCGTACCTGGTCGGTTCAGTTCCGTCATCCTATGTGGTCGGACGCTGGGTAGCTGGCATCGACATCCGTGAATATGGGAGCGGTAATGTTGGCGCTTCAAATGTATCGGTACATGTGGGTAAGAAATGGGTGGTGCCGATCGCTCTATTCGACGTGTTCGCGAAAGGTTTTCTACCGATCTACGTTGGTGGATCCACCTTGTTGGACTTAGGGTCCACCGTTCAAGCAATCGCAGCATTGACAGCTATGTGCGGACACAACTGGCCGATATTTCTGAAATTTTCAGGCGGTCGAGGGATTTCGGTCGGTATTGGGTCGATCATCGCTTACGGGATACCGCTTTTCGTCCTGTGGGCGACGATTCCCGGGGTGCTGTTTTCGCTAACCCCGTGGCGAGATTCAGCAGTATCGTGGCTCTTGGCTACAATCTTGTTGCCAATTTGGGCTATCTGGTCCGGCTATGGGAGTTGGGTAGCGGTGTATGGCTTCGGTTTTGCGTTAATCACGATTATCCGGCGGGTTACATCCGGGGGATTCAAAGATTCGTTGTTAACTTATGATGAGCTGACACCCGCCCGACTCATATGGAACCGCATGATCTACGATCGCGATATTGCTTCTCGTGACAGTTGGGTACACAACCGTCCAAGTCAAAGCAGTTAACCTGACCTCATGAGTGAGAATTCAACCGAAATTGAATTGAATATGACGGAGTGCCCTCGCGACTCGGGGGTTGAAACAAATCTCCGGTGTGGACAGTGCGGCGATCCCATCTGTCCTCGCTGCATGGTTTACGCGCCGGTCGGTTCGAAATGCCCGGACTGCGCTTACATCGGCGGGCCAGCCATCTTTAATGTCACCCAAAGCGACATTATTCGGATTGGCATCCTCGGTGGTCTAACCGCCGTCGGAATCGGTGCCATTGCGGCAGTTATCTTGACCGCGCTTTGGTCGCTCGACATTTTGGAAGGCACTAGTTCTTCGATCTGGCTTATCGTGGTCGGCGTCGCTCAGTTCGCAGGTGTCATGGGCGTAGCCCAGATAATGCAAGCGATCAGCGGCAGAAAATACTCCAACAGTCTACGGATCTTGGCGGCCGCGCTGGCTTTGCTTTTCTACGTCGCAGAAGTGATGGCTGTTGAAGTGATCGGACAGGTATTCCCCACTCTGTTGGTTGGTGCAGGGATCTTGGTACACCTACCAGCACTGATTGGTTTCGGTTTCGGGATGTACTACGCGATGCAGCGATTCAAACCGATGTAGGGATTATCGATCCCGCACCTGATTGCCGGTGTGCGATCGCTTCATCGATCATGTCGCGCAGTGTCAACGGCGGATCGTAACCGAAATCCCGCTTTGCTGCTGACATGTCGTACTCGTAGTAGGTCGGGGTGATTGGCAGGCTTACTCGCGTGTACGGGGCACCAAACCTTTCCGCAATGTAAGGAATCATCACCTCCCAAACGAACGGCTCGCGAGACGCGATCTGGTAGGTGTTGCCGAAAGTTGCCTTATTGCAGAGCGCGTTCTCGTAGGCGAGGGTGATGTCCCGTACCTCCACGAAGTGCTTCTTCCAAGATCTTCCATTCCGGTCCGCGGCGATAATCAGATGCGGGTCGCCATCGTAAGCAGCAGACATCGTCTCGTATGCGGCGTGACCTTCTGGATCATCAGTTCCCTCGAGATGGTCCATGAACGTCCGCATGTGGAACTGCCCGAAGTCCAACGCTTCCCCTGCGCCCCACGCGTTGGCGAATCTAAACACCGTCGCCGGCAGCGCTTCCGCACGTACGTAGCGGTCGGCTAGATGCTCGGTCAAGACTTTCGTGTAGCTGTACCACCCTGTTGCTGCTAGCGGCAGGGAATCTTCGCGTATTGGCTCTTCGATGCCGTCGGGCGGATATTTTTCCATCGTACCGTCGGTGCTTGTGTGGATGACGTGTCGAATACGATCCGATGCCAGTGCGGCCTCAAGGATGTTGAAAGTCCCTTTGACATTGATATCGAAGTATTGCTCTGGCGTAAAAGGGCCGCCAGCCTGGAAGGCAGCACCCAGATGAAATATCGCTTCTGCTCCCTCGGCAGCGGTTCTGACATCGGCATGTGAAGCGAGATCTCCCTCAACGATGTCGGCGCCGATTTGGGCTGCTTTTTCGGATTGGGGGTCTCCGGGCACAACAAAACCTGTGACATCGTGTCCCAAGTCGACGAATCGTTTCGCCACGTTTGCGCCTACGCGTCCCGTGATGCCTGTGATCAGTATTCGCATTGCTGAATCCTCGGATTGTTCAATCTTCGGAGAAAGAATAGACGGGTTTCGGGTAAACTGCAATCGCTGAGGCGGTTCGTAGCCGCGGCCTCCGATTACACCACCACAGGAAAAACCGATGACCAAGATCGAAAAAGTCGAAACCTTCCTATGGAGTCGATGGCTCCTGATCAAGATCCACTCCGAGGATGGCTATGTAGGCGTGGGTGAAGGCGGTGTGCACGGCTGGCAACGCCCCACGAAGACGATGATTGAGGTGATGAGCGATTACCTGGTGGGCAAGGATCCGAACTTGATCGAGCATCACTACCAGTGGTTATATCGCTCATCACACTTCATGGGTTCGGTTGTCCAAGGCGCTCTCAGCGCAATCGACATTGCGCTGTGGGACATGAAGGGCAAGCGATTGGGCGTTCCGATTTACGACTTGATGGGGGGCAAGACGCGTGACCGCGTCCGCTGTTACATGCATGTAGGCGGTGATACGGGCGAGGAACTGGCGGAAGACGCGTTGCGCGCTAAACAGCAAGGTTTCACTGCGGTTCGATTCACTCCGTTCCCGAACGACTACTATCTGCACAAGTCGTACACGGAGTGGGGCTGATGAGGCGGTTGAGCGCGTGGGGATGGTCAAAGATGCTGTCGGATCAGATGTAGACATCTGCGTAGAGATTCACCGCCAGATGAATCCGGCGGAATCGATCTGGCTGGGCAGGCGGTTGGAGCAGTTCAATCCTTTCTTCTACGAAGATCCGATGCTGCCGGACAGCCCGGCGAGGATGGCTGAAGTGCAAGCGCAGTGCAACATTCCGATCGCGACGGGAGAGCGTTTCACGACGATTTTCGAGTACCAGCAGCTGCTCGAAAACGGCGGATGCGCGTATGTTAGGCCGGACCTATGCCTTTGCGGTGGGTTGAGCGGATGTAAGAAGGTGGCCGCCATGGCGGAGGCACAACATGTGAAGGTGATTCCGCACAATCCGTTGTCACCAGTTTCGACTGCGGCGTGTGTTCAGTTGGACGCGTGTATTCCGAACTTTGCGTTGCAGGAGTACACGGGTGAATCGGAACCCCCAAAGTCGGAGCTATTGGTTGAGCCGCTAGAACTGATTGACGGATACCTGACGGTGCCGGAGGGGCCCGGATTAGGTATCGAACTCAACGAGGATACGTTGGCTCGGATCGGAGAAGATCCGAAGGTGTTGGACACACCGATCGGATTCGATGGCTCGGTACAAGACCGCTAAAGGAGAAGCTGCGGACGTTAGGTAGTGGAGCGGGAGACGGGATTCGAACCCGCGACCTTCTGCTTGGGAAGCAGATACTCTACCACTGAGTTACTCCCGCTCGGGGAAGACGTGTTGTCATTATAGCGATTGGTTTGGGTGCGTCAACTTCAGTCAGACCGCGCGGCACTTTTGGAGTTGAACTTGACCAATGCGGGCCAATCAATCTGGAATTCGGCTGTCGAAAAGTCTGCCGTGAATTCGGCGACCAACCTAGTAAAGACCGCGCCATACGCCAGTAGGAAGTCATCATTTCGTTCTCTAGCTTGATGTGCTAAAGGCTCGATGATGCGCGTATAAAACTCGAGGTCGTCGGTAATCAGAGCCCAGAAATCTTGACCAGATAGCTTCCAATAGTCGCCGCGGTCGAATCTGCGCGTCGTCCTGCCATAGCAGCAACCGTTGACGGCTTGTACATTTAACTTCGCATTGCCCTGTCTGAGTATCTGCGATGCCCTCCGGAAGTCAGCTCTCATTTGCCTTACCTGGCTTGAATTGCCCCAGTTCGGGCCAGATTTCAGGGAGATTATGTATCGTCTTCCATCGGCATCAAACTCTAAGTCCACACCCTCAATACCGGATGCGCGTCCATCGCGAGCTACTTCGCAGACGTAACGTGCCAAACCTTCTAAGAAGTCCCCGAAAAACGTTTTCTTCCTGTGAACTTAGATGTGCGTCGAGCATGGGTTTCACGAGGTCTGGCACAGACTCGACAGCTTTTGCGCGAAAGAGGTAAGGATTTTCCGACGCAACAGTTGCTTTAGCTGAAGTTCGTTAAGTCTTTCGACGCGCTTTCGGTGGAACTCGCCGATGTTGCGTTCAACGTATTCGCGAACTTGATCGTCGGTGACAATGTTGGCTTCGGGCATGCGGTGTCTTATTCGAACCGTTCGCCGGCATCAAGAATCACGGGTTGTATGGGCTCTTGTGTAGCAGAACAATCGCGTCGCAAAATTCCTCGTTAATCTCGATGCCGATCGCTTTGCGACCGAGTTCTAACGCTACGAATGCCGTCGTTCCCGAGCCAATAAACGGATCTAGGACTACATCTCCGTGATCGGTGAATAATCGTATGAACCAATTCGGCAGGGGTTTCGGAAACGCGGCGCTGTGGCTGCGATTTGCGCATTCGGTTGCCATGTGCAAAACGTTCGTGGGGTACGCCATGTCCCGACCGACCCAGTTTTCGATCCTTTTTCCGAATCCACTGCCAACCTTAGATTCGTCTCTAATCCTGTCGGTGTCGCTGAGGTTCACGAGTCGATTGCCGGTCCAATCGCCCATAGGAACCATGACCGCTTCTTGGTTCATTTTGAATCTGCGCGTCTTGTTGAAATGCAACAACCTTTCCCACGAGTCTCGGAAGCGGTTAGGCCACTTGCCGGGGTAGCTGTTCTTTTTGTGCCACATGTATTCTTCGGTCCACAACCATCCCTGTTGCTTCAACGCCAAGATCAATTCGAGAACGTAGGTATGTCTTTCGCCGTTTACGGCGTGTTCCTTGATGTTCAACACGAAGCTTCCGCTAGGTTTCATCACTCGTAGCAGCTCTTCGGATACCGTTAGGAACCATTCAAC
>OY761846.1:0-2683615 GCA_963664995.2 Dehalococcoidia bacterium | reverse complement strand
AAAGTCGCCATTCCCATCGCAACTGGTGAACGTCTCTACTCGAAATTCCCATTTGCCGACATAATCGACTCTCATGCCGTCGATGTCCTGCAACCCGATATCGCCAACGCCGGCGGCATCACTGAACTCAAAAAGATCGCCATCATGGCCGAGGCGAAACACATCACCATGGCCCCGCACAACGTCTGCTCACCTGTCGGCGCGATCGCCGAGATGCATCTCGACGCGTCAATCGTCAACTTCGAGATCCAGGAGTACCATGCCGAGTTTTATTCGCCGTGGTACTTTACCGTGTGTCGCGGCCTTCCGCGACAGCAAGACGGCTATGTGACATTGAGCGACGCTCCCGGCTTGGGCATCGACATTGACCTCGACGAAATCGCAAAACACCCACCGCTCAAGCGAACAACCGCCCGTGGTGGCACCAATCGCCGCATCTAGGCAGCAAATCACCCTCTCTTTTGAGTCAGCACATGGCCGGTAGCTAACCGTCTGGGCAACATCCTGCGTACCGTACGGACCTGGTCGTCGAGTTGCTACAATGCAACCAACCTAACAACGCCAGGCAAGGCACAAGCTAGAGAGAAAGAGATGATAGAAAACACCATTCTGAAAGCGAATCGCGAAGGTCGATATGCGCTCGTCTTCGCGCTTCCATTCCCCTCTTCCCAACTGATCGAACTCGCCGCGCACGTCGGATTCGACGCTATCTCGATCGACGGAGAACATGGAGCGTACTCCGTCGAGAGTGTGGATGACATCTGCCGCCTTTCCAACGCCCTAGGTATGTCTGTAACCGCCCGCGTACCCAATATCGCCGCGTACTGGGTAAATCTCTATCTCGACCGCGGCATCCAAGGCGTGACCGGCCCGCACGTCGAGACTCGCGAAGAAGCACAGGCACTAGCAGACGCCTGCCTGTTCCCTGAAGACGGCTGGCGATCATGGGGCGGCGGACGAGGCACCGAGTTCAACGACCCGGAAAAGATCGCCGAGTACGGCGGTCAACGCGCCTTTATGAAGTGGGCCAATGACAACATGATCGTCATGGCCCAGATCGAGTCGAAGAAGGCACACGACAACCTCGACGAGATCCTCTCCGTTACGGGCCTAACCGGCGTCGCCGGGGGACCTAACGACTTCGCGGCAAGCATGGGCCTCGCAGGCCAGCCGATGCATCCCGATCGCGTGGCAGCCACCCAGGACATCGAAAGACGCGCTCTCGCTGCTGGCAAATCAATCGGGGCAACTACCTTTGGATTAGGCGTTCGGGAGTTTATGCTTGGGCAGGCCCGCGAGTTCTGCCAAGAGAACCGCGACAAACCCCTCGCCTCCTGATCGTCAAGCCTATCCCGCGCCACTTCTCGAACAACCACCGCAACTTGAGAACCACGCTCGCCCAAATAGACGTAAAGCATGAGATAGAGCATAACAATTAGAGCCTGCCGCGCTGGTAAGTTACAATCCAAATTGTGAGAATGCGAAACTCATTGATCTACGTGCTGATCGCCGTCGCGGCGATCGCTCTGATATTGTTGCTGTTCCGTCAAGGCGATGGCGCAGAAACGATACCCTTCAACCGCGTCGTCGAGATGGCGCGTGACAACACCGGACCGGCGCTCAGCATCGAGGTCAACGGTGACACCGTCAAGGTTGATAACGGCTCGCAGGTCTTCGCCTCCCGCAAGGAAAATTCAACCAGCGTCTTTGAAGCCCTATCCGATGCCGGTGCCGACCTCAACAACTATCGCTTGGATGTGCGCGGTCAGAGCGGCCTAGCCACGCTGCTACAGGCCCTGATTGGATTCCTACCGCTCATCCTCTTCGCCGGTCTTCTAATCTTCATGCTGCGCCAAGCGCAAGCCGGAAACAGTCAGACCATGAATTTCGGACGCACGCGCGCCCGTATGTTCGTTGGTGCTAAAGCTACCGTGACGTTCTTTGACGTGGCTGGAGTTCCAGAGGCTAAAGAAGAACTTGAAGAGATTGTAGAGTTCCTCAAATTTCCTGAGCGGTTCCAAGCTCTCGGCGCCCGTATTCCTCGTGGCGTCCTCTTGGTCGGACCTCCTGGCACAGGCAAGACCCTTCTCGCACGTGCCGTAGCTGGAGAAGCGGGAGTGCCTTTCTTCTCGATCTCCGGTTCTGAGTTCGTAGAGATGTTCGTCGGGGTCGGCGCATCCCGCGTTCGCGACCTTTTCCAACAAGCCAAACGCCACGCGCCGTGCATAATCTTCGTAGACGAAATCGATGCTGTAGGACGGCACCGCGGAGCGGGTCTCGGAGGCGGGCACGACGAACGTGAACAGACCCTCAACCAGATCCTCGTGGAAATGGATGGCTTCGACACAAACTCATCCGTCATCGTAATCGCCGCTACGAACCGTCCGGATATTCTTGATCCCGCCCTCCTGCGACCTGGCCGATTCGATCGGCGCGTAACGCTAGACACTCCAGATATCCGCGGGCGCACCGCAATCCTAGATGTCCACGCTAAAGGCAAGCCCTTCGACAAAGGCATTGAGATGCAGTCTGTTGCTAAGCAGACACCCGGCTTCTCCGGTGCTGACCTCGCCAACTTGATCAACGAAGCTGCGCTCTTGGCGGCACGAAAAAACAAGAAATCGATCGGTCTCGATGAATTGATGGAATCGATCGACCGCGTCTCTATTGGGCCGGCACGCAAGAGCAAAGTCATCACCGAAGATGAGCGGCGGCTCACGGCTTACCACGAAGCCGGACACGCCGTGGTCCCCTACTTTATGCCTGAAGGCGACCGTGTCGGCAAGATATCGATCATCGCTCGCGGTCATGCCGGCGGATTCACACGTTGGGAGCAGGAAGACAAGTCCTACCTCACGAAACCCTACTTGCTGTCTCGCATAGCTGGTGCTATGGGCGGACGCGCCGCCGAGGAACTGAAACTAGGAAAGATCACCACCGGAGCATCTCACGACTTCGAGCAGGCGACTCGCATCGCACGCGAGATGATCATGCGCTACGGAATGAGCGACGAACTCACCTATCGATCCTTCGGCAAACGTCAAGAAGCCATCTTCCTCGGCCGTGAGATCTCCGAAGAACGAGACTACAGTTTGAAGACTGAGATGGTCATCGACCGTGAGATTGATCGCCTGCTCCGCGAAGGCGTTGATACTGCAAAAGAGATCCTCACCCAAAACGAGGGCAAGTTGGAAGCCGTCGCTACTTTCCTCCTCGAAAACGAGACTATAGATTCGGACCAATTCGAGGCGATCATGGAAGGGCGTGACCCCAACACAATGCGCGACGAATCATCCGAACCTAGTGGTGACGATGGAGGCGCAGAGGAGCTTGAACCAGTGGGACAGACCAAAGGTTCGTCGGCTGTGGACCCCTCCCCAGCTGTTTAGATAACACCCCCTGTAAACACCGACCCGGCGCAACTTCACTCCACAGAACCACGCCCCGATATATGCCCGCATACGCCTGCTGTCACGATTTGGATATAATTCCCATTCGGGCGCTGGCAAGATGACCAAAGCTGGCGTGAGGAATGTTCAACCGCGAGACTTACACTGATGCTCGAAGCCACACAGAGGCATGATGGAGCCATCTTGGTGCTTCTGCCCAAAGGGCGGATCGAAGCACCAGACATTGAAGCGTTTGAACAGTCGATTCAGGAACGTATCCTGAACGGTGATTTGAACATCATCATCGACTTTGAGGAGGTTGAGGCGATCGACTCCGCCGGGATCCGCTCATTGCTCGGCATCGCTGCACGCGTCGTCATCAAACACGGTAAGCTGGTTTTCTGCGGCCTCAGAAACAACCTCGCCGTACTGTTTAGAGTTACCGCTGTAGACCAAGTGGTATCCGTTGTCGATTCATACGAAGAGGCCATAGACAGTTTCCGCGAGCTGTAACTCGCAGAAGAAATCAACAAACACCGATCCAGATATGAGTGAAGAGTACACAGGCGAACTTTGGAACATTCGGCGATGGGTTTCAGGTTTTTACAACAATGCCTATCTGGTGACCTGCAAATCCACCAACAAGAGCATCATAATCGACACGCCTGACAAGCCGAACGAGCTTATCGCCGCTGCTGAATCCACCGATGTTCAAGCAATCCTGATCACCCACAACCACTGGGACCACATCGAGGGTTTCGACATCGTTACCGAACGCTTCAAGGTGCCCGTAGGTATCGGAGCCAACGATGCTGATGCGATCGATGATCGAGACGGATACCGCGACCCCATCGACGTCTCCCAAGACAGCATCCTCCAAGTTGGCGAGATAACGATCCGCTGCATCGAGACTCCAGGACACACCATGGGCTCTACTTGCTACCTGTTGCCGGGTGAAAACCCAAGTTCCGATCCGCACGTATTCTCTGGCGACACGCTCTTCCCTGGTGGACCAGGAAAAACCGACAGCCCCGAGGCGTTGAATCAGATAATCGAAAGCATCACTACCCGCCTCCACATTCTCCCTGCAAGCACGGTTGTAATGCCTGGACACGGCGACTTCACGACAATCGCCGAATCCTTAGAGGAATACGCCGTTTTTGCTTCCAAACCTAGAGATGCCGGACTATTCGGCGATGTTGCATGGAAGTGACATCGTTCCGAACGTTGGGCTGTCGGACCGCCTCGCATCAAAACCCAGACTGCGTTCATTCGCCGTTGTAACAGGCGCGATTCTGACGTGGATTTCTCTCAACCTGTGGTTTTCACTGATAAACGGCGGAGAAAACTTCAATTCAACAACCGCAGATCCATGGTCGCCACTAGGATGGCTGTTCGCGGTTCTAGCTCTCAGCGCGTCCACGCTCGTCGCAGGTTTTCGGGTGACGACCATTATCGCGAGCTACATCGTACTAGGATTTATTGCCGTTGTTTCCGCTCAAATACTGTTTCAGCCCGCCGACCTCTGGGAACCCCGCAGCGTCGTTCCCGATATCATCAATACGTTCGGAGGTGCGATCGCGTTAATCGTGGTCGCATTTGCCTTTGCAAGATGCCTTCCCGTCTCTGCGCGCGAATTCCTCCGGCTGGACCTACCCGAGCACCGGCTCATTCTAGCGTTCGCATTGCCGATAACCGTTTGGACAACGATCATCCTGCTGTGGCCTTTCACGCCCTTCAATCCGGTCAAGCATCCCTTAGCTCCCGACATTTTCATCACCATATACGACGCATTAGGTAACGAAGCGACGCTAACATTGGCATACGTAGCCGTGTTGGTGCCGATAGGCGAAGAGTTGCTCTTCCGCGGCTTGATAACTTCCGTCATCAATAAAGCAACCAATCTGGCGATAGCATCTCTTATATCCGCCGCGCTCTTCGCCATTCTTCACATGAATCCCCAATTCTTCTCGTTGAACCACTTCCTGCACGTATTCGTTCTAAGCATCATCCTCGCCGCAACTTTTCTGATTTCGAAATCGATATGGCCGGGTGTCGTGCTTCACTCCGCAAATAACGCTATCGTCGCAATCCAATCTATCTACTCGTGATCTGTCACATCAAATAACATTGATAGCTTGGGAACGGAAATCATGACCAGCCGCATTCAAGATGCCTTTTCACTCGCCAACCAAGCGGGCAGGACTGCGATTGTACCGTTCGTGACGACCGGGCATCCGCTGATCGACAGTACGCCAGACGTGGTGCAAGCCCTTTCTGAAGCAGGCGCCGATGCGATCGAACTTAGCATCCCGTTCAGCGATCCCCTCGCCGATGGTCCTGTAATTCAAAAATCGAGTTTCCAAGCTCTGCAAAACGGAATCACTCCTCAAGCGTGTTTCCAAAACGCAGCCGAAATCCGACGGCGCGGAGTCGACACGCCCTTGATATTCATGGGCTACTACAATCCGATCTACCAGATCGGGCTCGACGAATTTTGCGCCAGGACGCGGGACGCGGGAGTTGACGGTATCATCGCCGCCGATCTACCCGCCACAGAAGCAGGTCCCCTTAGTCGCGCCTGCGAAAAGAACGGCATCTCGCTCGTTCCGCTTTTGGCATTGACCTCAACCGACGAAACGATAGCCGAGGCGTGCAAAACGGCGTCGGGTTTCATTTACTGCGTCTCGATTCTAGGCGTCACCGGCGCCCGCGCCGCTGCATCAAAACAGGTCGAAGCGCTTGTCAACCGCGTACGCACACACACCGAGCTACCCATCGCTGTAGGTTTCGGTATATCCACCGCCGAACACGTCCAATCGGTAGGCCAATATGCCGACGGAGCCGTTATCGGGAGCGCGCTCATCAATTCAATCCAAGACAGCGCCCCCCCGGATGCCCCATCAACCGCCGCCAAATTCCTCCGATCGATTCAGCAGTAAAATCAACTCGATACACAACCATCCAAACTCGGCAGCACACCAACCATGACAACAGTACGAGGCGTAAGAGGCGCCACCACAGTCCCGGAAAACACTCGTAAAGAGATCATGGACGCCACCGAGGAGCTTCTCAACGAGATGATCGCCGCTAACGACATCGCGTCCGAGGATATCGCCGCCGTCTACTTCACTCTCACCGCCGACCTAAACGCAGAGTTCCCAGCCGTTGCCGCACGCGAACGTCTCGGTTGGAACCTCGTTCCGTTGATCAACTCTATTGAGATCGCCCGTCCGGGATCAATGCCCAAATGCGTCCGTGTGATGCTCTTTTTGAACACCGATAAATCGCAAGAAGAGATCCGACACATATACTTGAGAGAAGCAGTCGTCCTCAGAGCCGACATCACAGATGCCCAGTAGACACCAAGTTCCCTCATCTATCGCATTGCCAAACTGCGATCTGTCTACGCGCGTCGATACTCCCACTACGACTGCTCAGCGCACTTATCCCGCCTACTTTACTCGCTGGTTCTATACACGCCGGCGCCGCGCATAGAAGCATCGGCACTCTGCCCGCGCGACGTCGAGACCAAACGATAGAACCCTGCGCGGTGCATCCTGAAAACCAAACCTAGTGCCTAGGCAAACTCGCGCGTCCAAACCGAAAAACAACCAACACACTAAACCCGAAACCAAACCAACTAAAACGGAGAACCCATGGCTTCACGAATCAAAAATCTGAACGTGGCTTCCATTAGCCCTCTAGACCCACCCTCCGAGTACCTCGCCGAGATCCCGATCTCGAAAGAGGTTGAGGAACTAGTCGTACGATCCCGGCGAGAGATAACCGACATCATCAACGGCGACGACGACCGTCTCCTAGTAGTCACCGGCCCTTGCTCGATCCACGATGAAGCAGCTGGCAAGGAATACGCCGAACGCCTCGCAGGCCTCGCCGACGAAGTCCGAGATTCCGTCATGGTCGTCATGCGCGTCTACTTCGAGAAACCACGCACCACTGTCGGGTGGAAGGGTCTCATCAACGACCCCAACCTAGACGGCTCCTGCAACATGGCTGAGGGACTGCGGCGCGCGCGCCGATTCCTTTTGGAAGTCTGCGAAACCGGACTCCCTTGCGCAACCGAGTTCCTTGACCCGTTCACACCTCAGTACATCTCCGACCTCGTGTCCTGGGGCGCTATCGGAGCTCGAACCGCCGAGAGCCAGACTCATAGGCAACTCGCCAGCGGTCTCTCAATGCCCATCGGATTCAAGAACGGCACTGGCGGCTCTATACAACTCGCCGTCGATGGCATGATCGCCGCCAAGGCACAGCATGCCTTTCTCGGCATCGACGACGCCGGAGCAGCAGCCGTGGTCCAGACTTCCGGCAACGACGCAACCCATATCGTTCTCCGAGGCGGATCGACCGGCCCCAACTACGATGCCGAAAACGTAGCGAAAGCCCAGAAATCCCTCACTGACAATGGCATGGAGCCGAACGTTGTCATCGACTGTTCGCACGCCAACTGCAACAAAGACCACACCTTGCAGCCCGTGGCTTTCCGTGACGTCATCGGCCAAAGAGCCAACGGCAACGCAGGTGTCGTCGGCCTCATGCTCGAAAGCCATCTCAACGCTGGCAACCAGTCCCTAAACGGTGACGCCTCAACCCTCAAGTACGGAGTCTCCATCACCGATCCCTGCATCGACTGGGCCACAACTGAGGAACTCCTGCGCGAAGCCGCGCATGTCGTTGCGAGACGAACGGCCGTCGCCGCCTAATCCGAATCGGCAACGCTAAGCGGCATGGCGAAATGGGGTTGCAGGAACAAATCGCTCCCATCGAAGACTCTGACGGAAACGCCTGCGTAACCGTCGGCACTTTCGATGGTATCCACAAAGGGCACCAAGCCCTGCTACGTCGAGTCGTCGATATCGCGAGAGATACCGACACGAAGAGCGTGGCACTAAGCTTCCGCCAACCGCCACGCTCCGTAATCGAGCCGACGCACCAGACACCGCACCTCTACGACGCCGAAACACGCGCATCGCTCATAAAAGAACAGGGGATCGATACCGTTCATCTGATCGACTTCGATGATGAAATCCGCGTCATGTCCACGGAGACGTTCCTGACCACCCTCCAGAACTCGCTTGGAATGACAGATCTGATCATTGGTGAACGTGCCATCATGGGACACGACCGTCAAAACGTTAGGCAAATCGCCGAAATCGCCAAGCGCAACGGTTTCCAACTACGCACCGTGCCACCCGTTATCCGAAACGGTCAAACTGTATCCAGTTCGCTGATTCGTTCTGCCATGGCAACCGGCGACGTAAAAGCGGCGGCCGATATGCTAGGACGGCTCTATGAACGCGGCGGCCACGTCTATCGCGGCTCGGCGCGAGCACGCGAGATGGGAGTTCCCACTGCCAACATGGAGTGGTCGCGCCAGCTCGTCATGCCCGCTAAAGGCATCTACGCCACATGGGCCAAGCTCCCTGGCGGCCGGACTTTGCCATCCGCAACCTACATCGGCGACAACCCAACCCTCGGAGGGAATCTAGGAACCTTCGAAGTCCACATCAACGACTTCGACGAAGACCTCTACGACCAAGACATCAGCGTCGAGTTTATCGAATTCATCCGCCCTGACCAAGAATTCGATACCCCTGATCAACTCAACCAAGCCATTCAGAGTGACGTCACGAAAATCTCCAAGATTTTCGACGACTTGCCGTCACCGAATTGACCCCAATGCACCAATGACCACACAAAAACTCAACAACATCGTCGATGATCTGAAATGGCGAGGCGCCCTCGCCGACGCCACCCCCGGCGCCGAAGACCTACTCGTAAACGACAAGATCACTTGTTACAACGGATTCGATCCAACCTCCGACTCGCTCCACATCGGTAATCTACTGCCTCTCATGTGCCTAGCACGTCTCCAACGCTACGGCCACACGCCCATCGCCATCCTAGGCGGAGGCACTGGCATGATCGGAGACCCTAGCGGAAGAGCCGATGAACGCTCACTCCTTTCCATCGAAGATATCGACGCAAACGGCGAAAAAATCCGCGTGCAGTTAGAGCAATTCCTAGACTTCGACTCCAAATCCAACCCCGCGCAACTCATCAACAACGCCGACTGGCTCCGATCGATCAACTACCTCGAGTTCTTGCGAGACATCGGAAAAAACTTCACTGTTAACACTATGATCCGCCGTGATTCTGTGCGGACTCGCATGGAGCGCGAGGGTGAAGGTATCTCCTACACCGAATTCTCCTACGCCCTCCTTCAGGCATACGACTATCTTGTCCTATACGAACGCGAAAACTGCAACTTCCAGTCTGGTGGCACCGACCAATGGGGTAACATCCTCGATGGCGTCGACCTCATCCGACGCAAACACGGTAACGCCCCCAACGGACAATCCCTTGCTCACGGCATTGTTTTCCCCCTGATCACCGACTCAAAAGGCGATAAGCTTGGGAAGTCCATCGGCGGCGCACCCGCGCTTGACCCCAACAAATTCTCGCCGTACCGCCTATACCAATTCTTTTTCAACACCGACGACGCTGATGTAATCCGCTACATCAAGCTCTTCACATGGCTCGCTCCAGAAGAAGTCGAACCCTTAGAAGATGCCGTCCGTGAACGACCGGGCAAACGTGAAGCCCAGCAGACGCTGGCCGAACAAATCACTCAGATCGTCCATGGCCAATCAGGCCTAGACCAAGCCCGGCGCGTCACTCGCGCCTTCTTCCGAGGCGAGTTCGACACACTTTCCGCCGCAGAACTTGCCGACGTCTTTGAAGGATCCGCATCGATTGAGATCGAAAAATGCGACATTGATAACCGATCCGTCTCTTTCGAAGAACTAGCCGTCGGAACATTACTTGCCAACTCCTTAAGTGATGCCCGTCGAACCGTCCAACAAGGCGGCATGTACTTAAACTCCGAAAGAATAGAAAACCCATCCCGTCCCATCACACCTGACGACCTCCTTCACGGAAACATCATCGTCCTACGCCGCGGCCGCCGCGAACATCGCCTGATCCGTGTTCTATAAACCCTCCCAATCTAAAATTAAACCAACGCCCAATCCCTTGACCAACACCAACACCCCGCGAGAAAAGATGACCCCCAGCGTTCAACAACACGCCGAGCCAAACCTCCGAATCCCCGGACCAGTCCCTCTACCGGAAGAGGCACTTCAAGCCGCCGCGCGACAGATGATTAACCATCGCGGCCCTGAATACGCCGACATGCTGGAGCGCATGAGCGCCAACCTCCGTACCGTCCTGATGACCAAGAACGATGTCTACTTCATCACCTCATCCGGCACTGGGGCTATGGAGACAGCCGTATTCAACACCATCTCACCTGGCGATAAAGTCCTCGCAATCATCGTCGGCTTCTTCGGCATCCGTTTCGCCGAGATCGCCGAAGCCGTCAACGCCGACGTCACCAAACTCGAATTCCCTCTAGGGCAAGCCACCGACATCGATGTATTACGTGATGCTCTGCGCGCCGAACCCGACTACAAAGCCGTAATCCTCACTCACAACGAATCCTCCAGCGGCGTCTCTAATCCGCTCGAAGACATCTGCAACACCATCCACCAAGAGTCCGACGCGTTAATCCTCGTCGATGCCGTCTCATCCGCCGGCGGAATGCCAATCGCAGTCGACGCGTGGGGAATCGACGTCCTTGCTACCGCGTCGCAGAAGTCATGGGTCGCACCACCCGGCATCGCCATGGTCTCCTTCAGCCAGAAGGCATGGCAAGCCTACGAGACCTGCACCACCCCTCGCTACTACTTCGACATGCAGCAGTACGAGGACTTTCTACAGATCGGACAACCCCCATTCACTCCTTGTGAATCTGCCATGTTCGCTCTCGATCTCGGCCTACAGTCCATGGTCGATGAAGGCGTAGAAAATGTCTTCAACCGACATCACACGGTGGCAGAACACACCCGCAACGGCGCCGAAAAACTCGGGCTACAAGTCCTACCCGAACGACGCATCGCATCTGACACCGTCACCGCGATTAGACTCCCAGAAGGCCTAGACGGAAAACTATTCGTTTCCAAAGTCATGGCAGACCACAACGTCGTCCTCGGCGGTGGTCAAGGTGAACTGACCGGCAAGATTTTCCGTATCGGTCACATGGGGTGGGTCGAAATCGATCACATCGACGAGGCGCTAGCCGCCGCTGAAGCAACGCTGACGGAGATGACCTCTTAAACGCACATCGGGAGTCGGACCCGATGAATCTCGCCCAACTAATCAAACTCAACCGAATCACCGGCGCACCGGTGATTGCGGCTATCGCTACTTTGCCTGCGACACTACTGTTACTCGCCTGCGATTCAGAACCCGCGCCCGTCAATTCTGAGCCTACCGCAGTATCGCCGCTTCCTACGACGGCGCCCTCACCAACTGCGACCGCGACGCAGTTGCCAACAAGCACTCCTATGCCCCGCGTAAAGGTAGCAGCCACTATTCCGACGAACACACCGACGCTGACACCGACTGAGACTCCAGAGCCGACACCTTCGGCAACTCCCAAACCTGGACCGACCGCGACTTCCACGAAATCGCCGACACCGACTCACACGGCAGTGCCTCCAACCGAAACGCCAATTCCGACAACGGATACTTCTGTTCCACCAACAAAAACCTCCACTCCCACACCGTTGCCGACGACGTCAACGCCCGATTCCGGTCAATCAGCGTCGCGGGCCACGCCAACGCCGGTTGCCGACACTCCGACGCCCGAACCGGTACCGACCAACACCCCAACTCCTGTGCCGCCAACGCACACGCCCATTCCCGCGAACACACCGATACCAATACCGACCGAAACGCCGACGCCAAAACCCACGGATACACCTACACCTGAAGCAACAGATACGCCAACGCCGATCCCTACCGATACACCCACTCCTGTTCCGACGGATACACCGACGCCCGAACCCATTGCAACCGGACCGATTGCTCCCAACTTTTCATTGCCTTCAGTTACGACCGATGGCGAGTATTCGCTATCTCAATTCCGAGGCGAAAAATCGGTCGTCCTCGTCTTCTACCGCGCATACTGGTGACCGTATTGCCGTGAGCAGCTAGTTGAGTTGCAGAAAATCTACGACGATTTCAAGTCGATGCAGGCAGAGGTTCTTGCCATCAGCACAGACGACCTTTCGGGTGCCGAGAGAGTCGCGGCGCGTGTCGGCATCAACTTCCCAGTGCTATACACGTCCGGCGATAGCTCGGTGCCAGAGGATTACAACGTCTACAACTTGCACGGCGACGGATTGGCATCACCTGCCGTCTTCATTATCAATCCACAGGGTGCGATAACATGGAAATACATCAGCGTTACTCCTTATCGGCAAGTATTATCGACACGAATCTTGGACAATCTGCCATGAAGTTCCCAAGAAATCCATCAGTGATGTTGCGTCACTTCTTAGCATTCGTTCTCCTGACTATCGCATCCTCGATGTTCGCGATTGGATGCGGTCAGACAACCGAGCAAGCATCGGATCCCAAGATCGCATCCGATACGCAAGTTCAGCAAGAGACCCAGCTCGATTTACCCGAAGCTCCGGATTTCACTCTTCCCGCCGCCAACAAAGGTACCGAAATCTCCCTATCCCAGTTCCAAGGCGAAAAACCCGTCGTCCTAGTCTTCTACCGCGCCTATTGGTGAGGATGGTGCACCAAGCAACTAGGTGAGTTGCAGAAACACTACTCAAAAATCACCGACGCAGGCGCAGAAGTTCTAGCTATCAGCACAGACGACCTCCGCGGAGCGGAATCCATCATTTCAAAAGCTGATACCCAATTCCCAATCCTATACACCAGCAAAAACAACGATGTTCCCATCGCATACAACGTCTTTGACCTATTCGGCGACGGCCTCGCATCTGCATCAGTCTTCATCGTCAACAAAAACGGAAACATCGCCTACGAAAACATCGGCAAAAACTACAAGCATCAAGTCTCTGGACCAGAGGTACTCAATGCCCTCGCCGAAATCCAAGATTAATTGAGTCACCAAGCACATCCCACCCTGAACAGACCTGCGCTACTCTGGTTCGCTACGATCGTCATCGCCTTTATCGCAGCAACCACCGTCATCGCATGTGGCGGTAGCTCGTCATCGGAACAAGGCGGAGAGGCCCCCGATTTCTCTCTGCCCGTCGCAAACGGTGCCGGCAAAATCACCCTCTCACAATACGAGGGCGATAAAAACGTCGTACTCGTCTTCTATCGAGGCCACTTCTGAGGGATATGTCTCGGGCAACTCGTCGAGTTGCAGCGAAACTACAACCGCATCCGCAACTACGATGCGGAAGTCTTAGCCGTATCCATGGACGACTTCCAAGGCGCCGGCACCATGATCGCGAACGCTAGAGCATTCTACCCATTCCTTTACACCACCAAAGACTCCGCCGTTCCCGAGCTTTACGATGTTTACAATCTTCACGGCGACCTTGTAGCGGCACCCGCTGTCTTCATCATCGACAAAGACGGAAAAATCGCATACTCCTATGTCGGAATCGATATCGCCGACCGCGCGTCCACCGACGAAATCATCGACACCCTACAACAAATCGAGCGCGGTTAAAGCTCGCCTACCAACGACTGAATAACTGCACCCGCTGGCGGCTTCGGGTAGAAGTTAGTCGCTTTAGGCGGCAACCGATTCCCCCGCGTGACTATATCCACAAACTCGTGCATCGGAATCGAACGCATCACAATCCCCAACTGCGCCTCGCCAGAATCTACCCTCGAAACCACATTCTCCGGTTCATACTCAAAATCAACCGCGTCATCAATCCGGTTTCCCGCAAACACCGCTTCCAGTATCTCCGCGTGCAATCGCTGATAGTCTGACCTCTCTAAAGCGTCCGCACCCGTTAATCCTACCGACTCAGCAGGTGCCATCCGAGCGATCTTAAATCCATCCGACAACCCATATATTCCAAACACAAACTCCCCATCATCCCGTGTCCCTACAGCCTTGAGCATCTCGCTTGGCGTCTCGCCGCCTATCCCCTTTAACGCGTAGTTTTCCACTTCACAGACCTCCATGAGCCGCTTCACCAACCTATCCAACTCTACTGGCGTAGCACCATGAATCACCCGGTGATAGCCCCGCGTTATCAATCCCGGCTCATCAATCGAAACAATGTGCATCATCCGATAGTTCACTGCCTCATCCGAATCAATCTCCCTCCGCGCCCTTATCGCGCTCCGGTATCGCATCGCCGCTTCATATCGATGATGCCCATCTGCGATAAAAATCGCAGAATCCCTCATCAAATCCCCTAACACGCCCAAAGTCCCCGGATCCTTCAACTGCCACAACCGCAGCGAATATCCACCCGCCATCGTCGCCGTCTCCAACGGCGGACCTCCCGTAACTGCGCGAATAATCCCGCCCACCGAGTGCCGGATGTCATCTTGAAAAACCACCAGCAATGGACTCAACGCCGAACTCGTCGCCTCCATCATCCTTACCCGATCCTCTACCCACGGACCCCGCGTCTGTTCATGCGGAAATATGATCCCTCGGTCATACTCCTCCAATCGCACCGCGGCGATAAAACCCCGTCGCGTCTGTCTTAAGCCGCCATACTCAAAAGATTCTTCAGTCACATAAACCGACGGCTCCTCATCTCGCATCAAAACCCCATCTAACTCCCATCGAGCTTGCGTCTCCGCCACATACCCATATCGGTCCGTCCCCTCGCGAGGTGCTAACTCCAACCGCACGATATTGTGCTCTGACCGCTCCAGCAACTTCCGCTCAACCACTGGCGTAATCGAGTCAAACGGCGGAGAAAGATAGTCACCCAGATCCCGACCTTGCGAAGCCGCGGCGTACCGGATACCCCGAAATGGACGAACCTCCGCCATCAGCTAATCGATCTCTTTACCGTTGTTATCTTGAACACTCAATACCAAGAACCCACACTACAACGCAAGTATAAACACCCCTAAACTTCATCGTCTATTAAAACCACCGACACCACCAATCTCTACACGCCGATGATCCAAGCAAGACATGATGCTCCTCATACGGCTTTGTATAATTCGGCAATTGCGCGTTCGCGGATTGGTAGTAATCGAGGCGGGGCGCTGTGATTGGAATTAGAGAACTCCGAGCGTATCCCATTGTCAGGTATCGAAGTAGCACGCTTTTCGCTTTCGGAGTTCGCGCGTGGAGTTAACTCGGTTGGCATGCGTCGTGGGGTTTTGGTCTGCGTGATGATGTTGATGCTCGTTGGGATTATCAGCTGCTCCGGAGGTGAGAATAACGAGTCGGAAGTATCGAGTCCGGTGTTGGAGTTGGCAACCCAGCCAGCCGTAGAGGAACCCGCAGTTACGCCAGCACCAGTTCCTACAGACGCACCCGAGCCAACGGATACCGCGGTGGCCGGAGACAACGGTCAGATCACGAGCGAGGAAGTTTTGGCTACGGTATTTGACCAGTGGGGTTCCACATGTTTGAACAATGCCTATCCTGAAAACGCCCCGCAGCTGGACGATGTCGCCGAGACAGAGTTTTCTACCGATCCGAACGGGTTGCAGTTTGTGACGATACAGGACGGCGAAGGCGCACAACCTAAACTGGATTGGGAGGTGGATGTGCAGTACACAGGTTGGTTGGAAGATGGGTGTATTTTCGACAGTTCCTACACGCGATCGCAGCCATCAGTCTTTCCGGTCGGTGCGGTAATCCCGGGTTGGCAGATGACGTTGACGCAGATGAAGATTGGGGAGCGACGTCGGGTTGTGATTCCTCCGGATCTGGCATACGGAGCCGCAGGATCGCCTCCTGTGATACCTGCGAATGCGACACTGACCTTCGACATCATCTTGGTCAGCGGGGTCAACCCTGAAGCGGCGAACGCGGCGGCAACCCAAGTTGCGGATGAATTGTTGGTGCAGGCGACGGCATTAGCCAAGGTGTATGATGCCGATGCTGCGCCATTCGAGCCGGTATTGATCGACTATGTGACCAATGTGCAGGGCTTCTTAAGCACCATACCCGAGGGCGAGCTGACATGCATGGTCGCCTATGCCGGGAGTCCAGAAGTGATGGCGCAGTTCTTCGCATCGGCGACGCGTCCGAACACGGTCTTGTTAGAACGGTTCGATGAGTGTTTGAGCGATTCGACAACGCGAAACATTGCAGCAGGTAGGATCGCGATCATAGGCACGGGTGTTTCGGATGAGACAATGGAATGTGTCGGTAAGACGTTGGAGAATCCAACGCTCAAACCTCTGTTCGGAGTGTTTGACGCTGCTCAGGTTTCAGAGGAGTGGATTTCGTCGCATTTCTGCATGAATGCTGATGAGCGTGTGGAGTTTGAGAAAGCGTTGTTTGCTGATCAACCTAATCAGACACAGATTGGTTCAGGCAAGACGTTCATAGATGTGCAGGAGTGCATGGTGGATGAGCTTGGCGCAGAGTTATATTTCGAGCCGGTTCAACAACCCAACACCGCGGACCGCGATGCCATGGAGGTGTTCTTCACCAACTTCACGCCGTTTTTAATAGCGGATATCAAGTGTCGTCAAGGCGATGCAGGATACGCACTTCCAGATGGGACGACCATATTGGAACGAGATGCTCAATGCGTGGCGGATGCCTTAGGGCCAGTCCGGTTCGGCGAGGTGTTTTTGGATCGGATCTGGGTGCCAACCACTGAGGAACATATCGAAGTTGCGACCGTATTCAACGAGTGCGGCGTGACTACGGATTTCCTTGACCTTCCGGAGAGCCTGGGTAATGCAGGTGTTTCGGATTTGTCGTGCTTGCTGGAAGAGTTGACCAATTCTGACGATCCGTCGCAGACCTCGGTTCGTGCCTTCGGCGAATTTGGTGCTAGGAACCAGATAAAGGCGGGCGACTTCGTGGCTCTGATGTTCGGAGCGCAGACATGCGGCCTGGAGTTGTCGGGTATTCCTCAGGATGCCGAGTTAGGTGACACGGCGGCAATGTGCATCTTGGATAAGGTCGACGCGTCGTTATACGAGGGTGGCGCGGTCGCGGTGATTCCGGCGTTCGATACCGCTGTGGCGGCATCAGCAGACTGCTTCTCGGATTGATAATCCATAAACCGTACGCCTTGTGATGTTGCTACACTGTAGCAATGCAAAACGATGTTTTGAATGTTGGTGACATCGCTATCACATCACTCAGCGATGGACGGTTGGTTTTCGACCAGCGCATAACCTTCCCTGATACCCCCTTGGAACACTGGGAGCAGTACTACGACATCTTCCCGGAGTATTTCGCCAAACCGTACTTTCTATTGAATCTAGGCGTGTTTCTGATGCGGGCGTCTGGCAAGACGCTAGTGGCGGATACGGGATTCGGTCCACATGGGCAGATGTTGGGCTCGGACACTCCAGCCGACTTGCTCAATGACTTTGAGCGCAAAGGCATCGGAACTGACGAAGTGGATACAGTTTTCCTAACGCATTTACACGGTGATCACGTAGGTTGGAACACGAGGCCTGAAGAACTCTCCAAACCAACCTTCGAAAATGCACGCTACACGGTGCATCGTGCGGATTGGGAACATTTCACGACGCCCGAGATATTAAGGGATCCCCTACGCGGCGAGGCTGTAACGCGTAGCGTTATTCCATTGGAAGAAGCCGGTGTCCTAGACCTTATGGAGGGCGAAACGGAGCTGGCGCCGGGCATTACCGCGATACACACTCCAGGCCACACTCCCGGGCACATGAGTCTGCTTATCTCGTCTGGACGAGAACGCGCTTTGCTGATCGGCGACGTGTTGGGGTCGCCCATGCATGTATCCGATCCGGACCTGACGTATTGGCCCGATACCGACAAGGAACAAGGCATCGCGACCCGTCATCATCTATTGGATATGGCAGAGGACGAAAACATGATCGTATTGGGCAGTCACCTGAGTCAACCCGGATGGGGAATGTTGGTTCGGTGGCAAGGCAGACGCTACTGGAAGGGACTGTGACCCTTGAGTGATGAGATTCTGAATGTCGGAAATATCCGCGTAACCTCTTTGAGCGATGGAAAGGTCATGTTCGATCCGAGGCTGATGTTTCCAGAGACACCGCTGGAGCATTGGTCTCACTACTACGAGATTTTCCCTGAATGCTTCTCAGGACAGCATTTCTTGATGAACTTGGGGGTGTTTTTGATGGCATCCTGCGGTAAGCAGGTCATCGCCGACACTGGGTTTGGCCCGCACGGCAAAATGCTCGGTTCTGAAACCTCCGCAGAACTGATGGACGACTTTTCTCGAAAGGGCGTCAAGACCGACGATATCGACACCGTCTTCATGTCGCATCTTCACGCCGATCACGTCGGTTGGAACATCGACCCGAATACTTCCAACGTCCCGACATTCGCGAACGCCCGTTACACCGTCCATCGCGCCGATTGGGAGCATTTCACGGTTCCAGATGATGACAGCGAGTTTGGGATGGAGCCAATCGAGCGTAGCGTCATCCCATTACAAGAGATCGGTGTGTTGGATTTGATGGACGGTGAGACGGAACTCGCGCCAGGGGTGACAGCGATTCCTACTCCGGGGCACACGCCGGGACACATGGCGCTACTGCTGTCCTCTGGCAAGGAACGGGCGCTGTTCGTAGGTGATATCTTGATCAATCCGATGCATGCAACGGATACCGATTTGCCGTTTGCCCTAGATACAGACCAGGCTGAAGCAATGAAAGTTCGGCACCAAGTCTTGGATCGCGCCGAAAACGAAGGCATCACCGTCATCGGAAGCCATCTCAGCCCTCCGGGGTGGGGGACGATGGTGCGTTGGGAAGGTAGAAGGTACTGGCGAGGTATAGGGTAGGCTGGTCGTCTGGTGTGGTGGTGTGATAGAGTAAATGACCATAGTCATGACTATGGTCATAAAGGTAGTGTCATGCAGAATTACATAGCTTCGGAATTCAAAGCCAAGTGTCTAAAGATCATCAATGAAATCGCCGAGACGGGTGAGGGTGTGGTAGTTACGAAGCGCGGCGTTCCGATGGTGAAGGTTACGCCGATCGAAGATCGGTCAAAATCGATGTACGGCGTAGACAAAGGAAAGATCAAGATCTTAGGGGACATCATCTCCCCGATTGATGTTGAGTGGGACGCAATGAAAGATTTTGATCCAACTGATGAAGAATACGGATACGTAACCGAGGAGGAACTGCAATGACGACCTATACGGCATCGGAATTCAAGGCAAAGTGCTTGAAGATCATGGACGAGGTGGCCGAAACTGGTGAGCGTGTGGTGATAACAAAACGGGGCGTTCCGGTGGCGGAACTGTTGCCGGCGCGCGAACTGCGTAACCCGATTTTCGGCTCAATGCGCCACACCATGAAGATCATTGGCGACATCGAAGCACCTCTGGGCGTCGAATGGGACGCGATGAAGTGAGTAAGATAGTCCTCGACACAAATGCATTGATTTGGCTGGTCAGTGGCAGTAGCAATCTGGGGACCGAGTCTCGAGAATTGGTGGACAAAGCGATTTTGGACAATGAATTGTTTGTATCGGCTATGTCCTTTTGGGAGATTGGTGTTCTTGTCGCCAAAGGGCGGATATTGCTGTACATGCCAACGTTTGAATGGAGGCGCATGGCACTGAGCCACGGCATGGTGGAGGTCCCGTTGACTGGAGATATCGCTATGATCTCAACAGCGCATGATGGACTTCCATACGACCCGGCTGATCGGATAATCGCAACGACCGCGATGGTCATTGGAGGTAAGTTGGTAACCTCCGACCGGAAACTATTGCGATGGAAAGGTGATTTGCAACGGCACGACGCGCGACGGTGAGCAAGGATTCGGGGTTCGGGATCGACTAATCGAAGAATCCTTTATCTTCGTCGGAGAGGTGTTTCTTGGCTTCAGGGATGTTGAATTCAACGCCTAGTCCGGGGGTGTCCCAGACTTTGATATGGCTGTTTTCCACGATTGGATCGGGTAGGCCGTCCATGATGTCATACCACCATTCGGGTTTGCCGGCTGGGTATTCGAAGGCGATGTAGTTGCGAGGGAGTGTTGCAGCGAGGTGGACGTGTGCGGCGATGCCGATGATGCCGTCGGCGACGCCGTGAGGGGCCATCATGATGCCGTGCATGTCGGCAAACTCGGCAATCCATTTGAGTTCGGCGATGCCTCCGACGTCGAGGGGATCGGGACCAATCACCCGAACCGCTTTGCTCTCGATCAAGTCCTTGAAGTTCTGGCGGAGGTAGATCTGTTCGCCGGTGTGGATCGGCGTGGAGGTTTGCATCTGCACTTCGCGGAAGAGTTCGGGCAGGACGTAGGGCGTGTAGTCGCCGGTGATGGTGTCTTCGAGCCACATGACGTTGAGTGGTTCGAGGGCTTTTGCTAGGCGGAGGGTGTCGTGGACGGTCATTCCGGGGCCGCAGTCGAGGGCGAGTCCGACTTCGTCGCCGAGGACGTCTTTCATGGCTTCGACGCAGGCGATGGTGTGTTTGAGGCCTTGTTCGGTCAGGGGGCCTCCGACTGGTGGGCGCACTCCGCCGCGAGGCGGGCCGTCGTATTTGGGGAGTTCGCCGTAGAAGTAGTTGGGGATTTCGGCGGCCATCTGGGAGTGGAAGGATATGCCCTGCTTGATGATGGAGAATCCTTCTTTGAATTCCTTCATTTCGGCCATGTTTTCGGCGTAATGCTCAGGGTTATTGCCTTTGAGTGGGGTTCGGATGCCTCCGTTGTAGACGCGAACTTTGTCTCGGACTTTGCCGCCGAGGAGTTTGTAGACAGGGACTCCGGCGGCTTTTCCGGCGATGTCCCAGAGTGCGACTTCGATAGCGCTGACGGCGGCTCCCCACGGTTTGAAGCTGCCTAAACGACGAATTCGGCTCATTACGCGTTCGACGTCGGTGGGATCTTGTCCAAGGATGGCGTCTTTGTAGTAGAGGACGAAGGGTTTTAGGTAGGGCTTTGTCCATTCGGCTTGGCCGAGGCCTTCGATTCCTTCGTCGGTGGTGATGCGGACGATGGGGTTGTCGCCGATGATGGCGCACTTTAGATCGGTGATTTTCATTTATTGATTTCCTTGGGGGAGTCTCCTTGGGTGTATAGGGGAATGATACGGGAATCTTGGGACTAGTGAAATGGGGTGATTCGGCGGGGTGGAACTTGCCGCGATCTTGCCGCAACTTGCCGCGACTGCGGAAATTTCACAACTGGGCCGCGTTTGAGGTGTTATTTGGGCTGTAGTGTGGGAGATGGGGCGGGTATCGGCGTGTGAGAGTTGTGAGACGGTGGTTTTCGTAGGATATCGTGGTCTAAATGGAAGAGGCATTTAGAACAAATTTGCCGCTGTAGCGGCAAGTTTGCGGCAAGATTGGATTTTGGTGCGGTGGCGTCGGATTTCTCTGTCAGGTTGGCTCGGGGTTTGGATAAATTGTGACGCGGCCGCCAGTTTCGACTTCGATGTTCAGGTTGTGCTCGTCGAGCAACAACATACCCACAAGCGGGGTGCTGCCAGTGGCATCGGCCTTGATATGCCTCGGTTGACCGTCCCACATAACAGTGACGTCGTGAACATCGAAGGTCACTTCGTCGTCGTTTGCTAGGAATGCGCGGCCTATATAGGCGAAGGGTAGCCGTAGGTCCGTCACCAACGTAGTCGGCAATGTCAAGAAGCCGCTGTAGCCGGTGTCTATGACGGCTTCGATGTCTTGGGTTTGCCCCGCGGGGTCTTGCAAGGAAAGTGTCACGACCGCCTCATGGGCGTCATTTACCACGCCTTGAATCACCCAGTCCTCCGCGCGGATCCTGCCCCAAAGCTACGCAGCGCCCGGTAGCCTACTCGCTCACACAAAACATTGATGGCACCGGGACGCAGTTCCCGCAGGCGGTTCACTGCAACAACTTCGCCGTCGGCGACTGCCCATTTTCCGCTGTCCACATCAATAGCAACGATTTCGCCGTGGTGGTCGGCTTCGAGTCGCGGACGAATGTTGCGCTCGTATATCTCCTTGCCGAGTCGGGCTGTCTCTTCGCGTGGTCGGCGCGGAATGCCTTGACCATTCGTTTGCGCGGATGTGTGCGTATCTCTCATGGGTTGCACTTTTTGACTACCTTACAAGTGACATTTTACCGCTCGAGAGGATGGCGGGTTTGAAGGAGCAGCAGATACAGCGGTACGAGGCGTCGGAGTATGCTTCGGCTAGTTGGCGCGGATACGGAGTGTGGCGGAGGTTTTGGGGGAGGATGGGTGAATGATACGGGATGGTTAGGGGTGGGTGTCTGAACTGTGATTTTTGGTGGTAGAGTGCGAACGCGGGGGTGGAGGTAGATAGAAAGTAGTGTAGCGAGACGCATAGACAGTGTTGGGAATCGGGTATCATAAATCGAGTATGTCTCGAGGATGGTTATTCGAAAAGATGGGGGACATGGGTGGGTCCCATCACGGCGTTTACCTGAACCCACTAAACGCCGCGCAATTCGGGACTGAAATACTGCTAGCCCGCGAAGCAATTCAGAACAGCGTTGACGCGTACGACGGCGTAAGCAATGCGGTGAAGATGCGTTTCACGCAGAACGCGCTACGAAGCGGGGCCTTGAGCGCACTCGCTGATTTGCTAGGTTTAATTGATGAGGATAGTCCCACGGACCGATCCAATAGTGGAACCGATCTTGGGTTGAAGGAAGGGAATTTTTTGGATGCCGTCCTTGATCCGCAAAATGCAACCCAGCACACACTCAAGATAGAAGACTTTGGGACATTGGGATTGGGTGGCCCGCTGACTGGCTCAAGCGAACGGCCAGCAAGATTTTACCGTCTCTTGAAGGGATTTGGGGTGCCAGATGACTCTGCAACATCAACAGGCGGAACGTATGGCTTTGGTAAACGTGCTTATTCAAGGCCATCCAACTCCAATACGGTCGCATATTATTCAGTGTTTGAACCGACTGATGAGACTGATCATACGCACGCAAGACTTATTGTCGCGTCACTGTTCCACACCCATGAGGTCGGCAAAGTTGAGTACAGCGGTCGAGCGTGGTATGGCGAGTTGGCAAGCCAGACGGTATGTGATCCTCTAGTTGACTCGGATGCCCACGAATTTGCAGAACAGTTAGGATTTGAACGCAGAAGCAGTGATGACCGAGGCACTTCTATCATGGCGTTCGGTAGTTCCATCGACATGTTCGAACTTAGGAGGGGAATCGAAGAAAATTGGTGGCCTAGGATGATCGATGGTACGTTGGACTGTGAGTTGAGGGAAGACGAAGAGGTAATAGAGGGGCCAAACCCTCGTGGGCGCCCTGATTTGCGCCCTTTCATACGAGGTTATGAAATTGCCAAAACGGGTAAAGCGGACCAAACCTCCAACGAAGTGTACCGGAGATTCCGCAAGACTGGAGGATTAAGCATCGGTGCATGCGGCGCGGTAGCAGTTGACGCAACCGATTTCGACGGGGAGACTAACGAGAGCGATCTTGATCACGATCATCAACCAAAATCGAACTCTGTCGCATTGATCCGTTCTCCAAGGATGGTTGTTAAGTACTCGCGGATACCCAACGGGGCCGATATCGCAGCCACTTTTGTTGCATCCGACGAATTTGATCGCGTTCTGAAGTTGGCGGAACCAGATACTCACGATGAGTGGTCAGCGAACGGAGATTCTTTGAGAGGGCACCCTCACCGATCAAAGGTGCTTCGCTTGCCTCAAAATATCCGAACCGTGATCCGTGAATTGCGAAATCAACTCGTGGATCCGGATTCACAACCGAATGAACGTCCTCGCGAACTTGAGAGAGCCCTGGGACGTCTGTTGAGAGCAGTTGGCCCTGGCGGGCCTAATAATCCCAGACGCCTTGGTCCCTTCAAGATTGACATAACGCATCATCGTCAGCGAACTGGAGGACACGATGTCATATCTGGTAGCGTTGATGTTTCTATCCGGCCATCAGCAGCCACTGACGAGACTGACTGCAATTTGGCTATCGAAGCATGGTTGGTCGGCAATGACAATCTGAGTCGTGAGGACAAGCTGGACATCTACCTGAAACGAGTCAATCATCGGGATGCCGTTGTCTCAGATGATCGTTCAACTGCTAGGTTTCCAACGACGCGTGAAAGGACCGTCACTTGTACTTACGAAGTAGAGCCCGTTGAAGAATACTGTTTGGTTGACTTAGAAGCGCGCGCTGAGCAGATCGACTGATATGGAAATTGCCTAGATGGTCCAACAGACAGAATCCGTTAGATACGTGTCAACTGGTAGTGACACGGTGAGACCCTACATAGTCAAAAACGATGCGTTAGCTCAGTGCGAGTTGGATCCCGGTCTCGATGAACCGATGTCTGTTGACGGTTGGTACGTTGAGGATGAAGACGTTGAACATGGATTGAGGATCAAAGCTGTCTTCAAACCCGACTGGGAAGCAATTTGCCGTGTTTCAGGTGCTCACAAGTCCGAGTTGAGGTTGTCAATCCAACTTCGAAAAGAAAGAGCGCGCTTATTTGAGGTGCTAGGACAGTGGCAAGCGGCAGAGCATCCGGAACAGTGGGAAACTTCGCTACCTAATGGCATTGGTTCAGACTTTTCGATCGTGATTGAGGCCACATTGCCTAGACGGTTGTCGTTCATTCCAAACCGTCCATTTCGATCCGGCTCAGCAATTGCGACTAGGAATTTTTCCTTCAGTTCTCGAGGTTATCTTATGAATATCCAGTTCGCAGATTTCGTTGACCAAGGCTGGGAAGCTGATGCTCTCTGGCATATAGAAATCGAGAGTACAAATGACAGACCCAAGGAAGCGGTGAAGATTCATTTGAACCAACTAGTCAAGAAGTACTACGACTCAAACAGCAACATATCAGAATCCGCCAAGCGGACGTTCAATGAAATCGTGGCTGCTAGTGTGTTTGCAGACCTAGCAGCCGAAACCTTGAGACAGGGCGACCTTGAAGCAGACGACAATCGCCGAGGGCTGTTCAGAACCGTGCTGAATCGTTTAGTTAACTCGTCAGAGCATTCTGAGAATTGGTGGATTGATAACGCGAAAAACGATGTGCACGAGTTCAATAGAAACGTCCATCATCATCTTGGATTGGCATCAAAGCTTTGATCAACCGGCGGAGCCGAAAATGAAATTACCACATATGTCTTCAAATATAGCTAAAAATCGCTTGGCAGCACCCATTGACGAAGTTGTAGCTGACGAATCTAAGCTAAGCGAGTTTCCGGAACCAGTGCAAGCTTGCATTCACAGTTTGGCTCAAATGAGAGAGCTTCTACCAAATCTGCGCGATCACGAGACATTCGATGCCGAAATGGCTGTTATGTTGCACGCGTCAACTAAATTGCCGTTGGGTGGCGCCTCTGACTTGGGGTTTTGGCGCTGGTTGGCTGTTGAACACGGCCGAGACCTTGTCGTATTCAGGTACGGCGAAAACGCTAGCTTGGCTAATTATGGTGTCGGACGCCAGTGGGATAACCTTTTTATGCGTTCCTGGTTCCGTGCCGAACTGTCTCGAGACGGAGAACTTGATGATCCATATTCTCTGACGAGGTGTGGCGGAAGTGACTTTTGGGCGAGTGGCGTTGTTCGGCACCGTTACTCGTCAGCTAGAAACATCGTAAAGGCTCTGATTCGATTTCAGTTCAATGTTGACGATCCAATGAACGGGCATCTTAATACCGCCAAAATAAGGGAACTCTACAAACGCATCCGTCTTATCCACGCTACGGTTTCGTTGGAGTTGTTGACGGATACCGAATGTGACGCACTCCTAAAAGAATTGGCAAGCGATCTGGTATGAGTCTCGACTCCGCAGCTCCAGCGTTGCCTCGGGTTAACGAAGAGTTTACGATCGATTTTCAAATTCTTGACGATCGTATTTTCAGACATGTCGGGATTGGAAAATTAACTACTACTAGCGAACTTCTACAGCCTGCGTGTGACGAAGTCCCTGGGAATTATCGAGAGCCTCAAGCGTTGTGGGATTACGCCGAGATGCGGGGTTCGCACGTTCGAGCGTTAGGTCAAAAGCGAAGGCATTTCAAATTGAGGTATGCAGATCTTTTTGCAGGTTGTGGAGGGTTATCTTACGGGGTGCAGCAAGCCGCGACCGCGGCCGGATGCGATTCAAGATCCGAACTTGCAGTTGACATGGATCCTTACGCCCTTAGCATCTATCGTCGAAACATCGATGTCAACAGGTGTGAGGTGATTGATCTGTCGCTGGAATCTCCTTCAATCGAAAACAAAATTGATTTGCTGATCGGCGGGCCACCATGCCAAGGACATTCTAATTTGAACAACCATACTCGTAGGCTTGACGATCGAGACGAGTTGTACCTAGAAATGCCCAAGTTTGCAGCGACATACAACATCCCATTGGTGGCGATAGAGAACGTACCCGCAATCGTGTCCTCACACAAATCTATCGTGGAGCGCGCGCAAGAATTATTCCACGAGCATAAGTATCAGGTTGATGATTTCGTAATGGACGCATCTCGATTAGGCGTCGCTCAAACTCGCAAACGCCACTTTATGTTCGCGTCAAGAATTGGTATGCCAAGGGTTCGTGAAATCTACGAGAAGCTAGCTACTACGCCACGCCCACTCTCGTGGGCGATTGAGGACTTGAGAAGAACAAATAAATCATTTATGGACTGCGCTGCACAATTGTCGGAGACGAATCGGCATCGAATTCAAGCGATGTTTGAAAACGGCTGGTTTAACTTGCCAAACAACTTGAGACCGCCTAGCCACCGCAACGGACACAGTTATAGCGCGGTATATGGTAGGATGCGATGGGATCAACCCGCTTCTACCATAACAACTAGATTCGTCACACCAGGATGCGGGCGCTTTATTCACCCACTTGAGCAACGCACGTTAACACTTCACGAGGGTGCCCGAGTGCAAGGATTTCCAGATAAGTTCGAATTCCTTGTGCCAGATCAACAACCCGTTCGACAACGTCTCACAAAGGCAATTGGCAATGCGGTACCGCCGCCGCTTGGTTTTGTTGTAGGCATTTGGGCCATCACTGCCCTAATGACTTCAGAAGAACGCTGAATCGTCCATCGATCCGGCCCCGATCACGCAAGCTTAGTCAACCTTCGTACAGCTCCGTACGGTTCGCTCTCAGTCCGTCGATACCCTCTTAATCTTTCCCTGAGATAAGGAGGGTGATAGTTTGCTCTGCGATCTCGCTGCGTTGGCACCCCCTTTAATTCCCCCTCGGAGAGGGGGAGGGAAAAGAGTGCGCTTTGCGAAGGGGAGGGAGATTCCTCGCTGCGCTTCGGAATGACATGGGGAAGGCACGGAGTGACATGGGCTCGGAATGACGTGAAGGGTGCGCGGAATGGCGTGTGGGCATCCCCCTAGCCCCCTTACGCTTCGCGAAGGGGGGATTCCCATCCCAGGCATCCCCTGCGGTCTTGCTGCGCTGGCTCGCGTCCCCTTACGCTGAAGCGAAGGGGACGGGTGCGCGGGTGTGACAGGGTTCAGGGAAGATTGAGTGGCGACCCCGAGCAGATTCGAACTGCCGATCTCCTCCTTGACAGGGAGGCGTGTTAGGCCACTACACCACGGGGCCGGGTAATCGGATGGCGTCACCGAGCGTGAATGCTCTGGTGCCTAGCTATTAAGGTTAACTTACAGGCGGGGTTTAATCAACGGATTAATGGTCAGAGGTTCGGCGAGCGGGGTACCGCGTTCCAATGGGTGGGAGGCATCTAAAGGCGCATTTGATAGGCGCATAGGTTTTACGATACTCTTACATGACATACAAGATAAGAGACGCGATACGTCTGGTTGAAAGCGAAGGTTGGTATCTCGCTAGGACTCGGGGTAGTCACCGCCACTACAAACATCCCGACAAACCGGGGGTAGTAACGGTCGCGGGACATCCAAAGACGGATGTTCCACCCAGAATCTGGAACAGCATACTGAGACAGATGGGACTACGATGACACAAGGATCGACAATGCACCGCAAGTACACCGTGTTGATTGAAAAGGGGCCGACGAGTTACGGGGCGTACATCCCGGACATTCCCGGATGCTTTGCCGCTGCGGATACGGAAGAGGAAGTCAAGGAGTTGATCGTCGAAGCGGGTATCATGCACTTGCAGATGCTGGTGGAAGCGGGCGAGCCCATTCCGGAACCGCTGGTGGCGTCCCGCGAAGAGTTTCAGGTTGCGTAACTACTGTGCTTCGCGTGCGCGCCGAGAGAAACGTCGGGTCTAAACCCTCTTTAATTCCCCCTTGGATCATCAAGGGGGAGGGCTATACAGTTCGCACGACTTTATGCCATGCCTTCTGGATTCCCGCCTGCGCGGGAATGACGTAGTTACGTACAGCGCACTTGGGCATCGGGGGGAAGAGTTGGATTGCCCACTGAAACCTCCTTCAATTCCCCCTTTGAGAAAGGGGGAGGGTTATGCTGATGTCGCTTATCAATACCTCTCGAACAACTCTCCCCAGTCTGTCTTCAGTGCGTCGTTGACGCGTTTTCGGCCGATGAAGCGGAGCCAGAATTCGTTGTGGTAGAGGTTGGATGCTAGGAAGGCCCAGGGGGTTATGGGTGAGCGTAGGAGGATGCTTTCCAGGGGTTTTAGGGGGCCCCAGTAGATTAGTTTCTGTCCGCGTGATGCGAGGGTGTTTTCGTTGGGAGAGAAGTCCCATTTGACGTTTGCGATGTCGTCGCCTTTGAGGTCGATTTGTGCGGGGTTGCCGATTCCTAGTCCCATTTCGTGTGCGATGCGTATTTTGGGTATGGTCATGGGATCGAATCCCATGAGTTTAGCGGCAACGGCGTCGATGGCGACTTGGTCGGCGGAAGCGAGGATGATGTTTTTGTTGTGGATTCGCATGGCGCGTGGCCCGGGTCCGTCGCCTGCGAATGTGCCGTCCATTACGGCGAAGAGTCCGCTGTGTATTTCGCGTTGAATCTGTAGTAGGTCGACGAGGGTTTCGTGTATCTGTGCGTGTGTCCAGTGTCGGTATCGGTGTAGGAGTCCGCCGAATGCGTTTTTCATTGCGCCTGTCATCTGGGTGAAGACGTGGGTTTTGACTGTGGGAAGTTGGATGATGTTGGTGCCGAGTAGCATCTCGGGTATGTAGATGCCATCTTTGTATATGTCGTTGAGGACGAGCATGTCGGCTTGGGGTTTGTAGCGTACCCACTCCATTTCGGGGGTGTCTAGTATGACGTGTGGGATGTTGAGTCGGTCTTCTACGGCGGCGTGTTTGTTTTTGATGCGTCCTTCAACGGGGTCTACGACTACGGTGCCGTTGTGTGCGGCGGTAAGGTCGTCGAATCCGTCGGTGCGGAGTTTGTTGGCTACGCCTTCGATCTGCCACGGGGCAGTTGAGCAGGCGGGGTAGTAGTGCTGCCAGGAGATGTTGACTTTGAGGAGGGTCTCGATGTTGGGTGTCAGGGAGTCTTGGTAGCCGGCCAGGTCCATGAGGTCGGCGTAGTCGGAGAGAACGGTTTCGGGTTTGGTGTAGAGGACTGCGACGGTGCCGAGTTTGGGTTCGGCGTGCGGAATGTCTGGCGCGGTAACCAGACGTTCTTGGGATGTTGTGGTTATTGGGGCTCTCATTCGGCTGTTGTCCCTCCCCATTGATGATATGCGTGATGCCTGATTCTCGGCGGTCAGGTTGCTATTTCAAAGCTGCCTCTGTCATTCCGAAGCGTGTCTCGTCTGGATTCCCGCCTTCGCGGGAATGACTAGGCGGCTTCGTGGAACACAAGGGAGTTAGGGGAACGCTCATCCCCCTTCACGAAGTGCAAGGGGACGCGAGCGAGCGAAGCGAGATCGCAGGGGATACTGGAGCGAGGAAGTAGCAGGCAAGCATCCCCCTAACCCCCTTACGTTCCACGAAGGGGGGAGATTCCTCGCTCCGCTTCGGAATGACAGGGGGTGCGCATCGGAATGATATGGAATTGCGCTGGGAATGACGGCGGTTGTATTAAGCCCTTGCGTCTCGCTTCGCTGGCACCCCCTTGTATTCCCCCTCGGAGAGGGGGAGGGAATGGGACCGCTTTGCGAAGGGGACGTGCTTCCCCTCTCTTCCCCTCTGGATTCCCGCCTTCGCGGGAATGACGTATGGTGCGCTCGGAATGACGTGGAGGGCACGCGAGAATTACAGGAGTTGCTAGGCGGCTTCATAGTGGTGTTCGCCGGCTAGGACGTAGCCGTATGCGGAGAGTGCTGCGATGGCGCCTTGGGATGCAGCGGTTACGGTCTGCTTGAGAGATGTGCCGTCGGTGAGGTCGCCGGCGGCGTAGATGCCGGGCACACTGGTACGTTGTCCCCGGTCTACGTGGACTTCGTCGGTTTCCTCGTTAATGTCCAATCCGAGCATGTTGGGTATTTCGAGGCGGGGGTCTGCGCCGGCTTCGATGAAGATTCCGTCGAGGTCGATGATGTCTTTGCCGTGGTCGCCTTCGCGGGATTTGTTCATCGGCTCGGTCTGGTCGGCGTGGATGTTGATCGTCTCGTTGTCGTCCATGGGGCGTGAGATTCGGATGGAGGTTAACCCGGCGAGGTCAGTTCCGATGAGCTCAGTGACTGTGGTGTTCAGCAGGACTCGGACATTTGGTATCTGCGAGAGAACCTTTAGTTGTATCGGCTCAGGTCGCCAGAGTTCGTGGCCGCGGTAAATGAGGTAGACGTGTTTTGCGTATCGGGCGAGAAGGATTGCGCCTTCGGTTGCGGCGTTGCCTCCACCGACAACTGCGGCGGCCTCTTTGTTGCGGTACAAGGGTGCATCGCATGTTGAGCAGTAGGAGACGCCTTTGCCTGTCCATTCTTCCTCTTTGGGCAGTCCAAGGGTGCGTCGTTCGCGTCCGACGCATAGTATGACGGAACCGGCGTCTACGATGTCGCCGCCGCCGAGGGTGCAGATAAAGCGTTCACCGTTTTGTTCAACTGCTTCGAGGTTTCGAGAGATTGTGGGGACTTCGAGTTTGTCGACCTGCTCTTTGAACTTGAGCATGAGGTCGAATCCGTCGATGTCTGGAGTACCGGGGTAGTTTTCGATGAGTCCACCGATGGCGGTTTCGCCGCCGAATGATTCGGAGGCGATGATGGTGCTGAGCTGATATCGAGCGGCATAGAGCGCAGCGGCGAACGCGGCGGCGCCTTGTCCTGCGACTAGCACGTCGGCTTTGTGAGTTTCGAGCATTGTAAGGACCCTGATCAGAAAAAGTGCGGTGCCAAATCAGAGGATGGCGTCTCTCTTGTAAAGTCTATTTCATAGGCTGTTTGAGCCTTTGAAGATAAGTAGGCCAATGGGGACTGCGCGTATTGCGCTGTTTGAGAAGTGAGCAATGTCTAACGATAACGAACTGACGATAGTTGAAGGCGGGGGTGTTGCCTCGGCTCAGGGTTTCGCGGCTGGTGGAGTTTTCGCTGGCATCAAGACGCCGGGTGAGGACAAGTATGACTTGGGTTTGCTCTACTCGGATCGAGAGTGCGCCGTAGCTGGAACGTTTACTCAGAACAGTGTTGTTTCGCCGTCGGTGACGGTGTCAAAAGATGTGGTTGCACGCGGGATCGGACGTGCGGTGATAGCGAATAGCGGCTGCGCGAACTGTTCTGTCGGTGAGCAGGGGTTGATTGACGCGCGTGACGCGGCCTCGATTGGGGCGTCGGAACTTGGCGTGGATTCGGAAGAGGTGTTGGTTGCTTCCACTGGGGTGATCGGTGTTGAGTTACCGATGAATTTGATTCGGGACTACACTCCGAGGATTGAGGTGCGAGGTGGCAATGATGCGGGTCTGGAGTTTGCGAAGTCGATTATGACTACTGATACGCATCCGAAGCAGATCGCGGTGCAGTACGAATCGAGCGATGGATCAACGGTCACTGTGGGCGGGTGTGCAAAGGGCGCGGGGATGATCCATCCAAACATGGCGACGATGCTGTGTTTCATTTCCACGGATGCGGATGTTGAGCAGTCGTTCCTGCAGGCCACGTTGTCTGAGGCGGTAACGCTTAGTTTCAACCAGATTGACATCGACGGTGATCAGAGCACGAATGACACGGTTGCGATTCTTGCGAATGGTGCGTCTGGTAGTGCGAGGGTTGCAGGTGGTGACGCTGATTCTGCGAAGTTTGCGAATGCGGTTAAGTATGTGAATCGCTATCTTGCGATTGAGTTGGCACGTGATGGCGAGGGTGCGCGGCACTTGATAACTGCGGTGGTCGAGGGCGCGTATTCGGATGAGGATGCCCGCAAGGCGGCGCGATCGGTTGCGGCTTCGTTGCTGGTGCGGACTGCGGTTTATGGTCGCGATCCGAACTGGGGTCGAATCATGATGGCGGTCGGGAAGACCGGTATTCCGCTCGTCGAGTCAGAGATCGACATCTTTGTGAACGGTATCCAAATCGTCGCTGAAGGTAAAGCGATCGCATACAACGTGCAGAGCGTAATCGCTGCTCTTGACCATCCGGAGGTTGAGCTGCGCGTTGATCTCAAATGCGGAGACGGGTTTGGCGAGGCTTGGGGATGCGACCTGACTGAAGAGTATGTGGTCTTCAACTCGGCGTACACGACGTGATGGCTGGGCAAGATTGCATCGTAGTAAAGATCGGCGGTTCGACTCTCGGTGAAGGGGATTCGACGATAGATGATGTCGTCGAGTTGTGGCGCAGAGGTATGCGTCCGGTAGTGGTGCATGGCGGTGGCAAGACGATCTCGGAGTGGGTAGCCAAACAAGGGGTGCGCTCGCAGTTCGTGCGCGGTTTACGGGTAACTGATGCGGCGACTCTGGAAGTGGCGGTCGCTGTGTTGACGGGGCTGGTGAATTCCAATCTTGTCGCAGAGATTGTGCGGGCTGGTGGCCCTGCGGTCAGCGTGTCTGGTGTGTCGGATGGGATGTTCAGCGCGGTTGTTCAGGATGTCGATTTGGGTTATGTGGGGAGGATTGAGAAGACTAATCCTGTGCCGGCACAGGTAATTGTGGATTCGGGTCGTATACCGGTAGTGGGGCCGGCGGCGTTGAATCTTGAGGCGACATCGCTCACGGATCAGATATTGAATATCAACGCGGATACTGCTGCTGGTCACTTGGCGCGTGCGATGAGGGCGAGTTCATTGGTGTTTCAGACGGATGTTGAGGGCGTATTGGATATGCGTGGTCGAATTATCCCGCAGATGACGAAGCGTCAGTGTGTTGATCTGATTAGCAGCGGTGTTGCGGGCGGCGGGATGATTCCCAAGTTAGAGGCATGCATCGAGGCACTGGGCGGCACAAAGTCGGCGCACGTCATTGATGGGCGTGTACGGGGTGCGTTGGTCAAGTGCGCTGAGGGTGAGCCGGTAGGGACTCGGATTGTTTGAATGCTTAGCGGTCCCGCCTAGCCACTAGACCGCTCAGTTCCACGCCACACCGTCTTGAGGCACGTAACCGACTAGCTTTGTCGTGTGCTCAAGGTCTCTGAATCGAGTTTTGTTGTCGGATACACCGTAGACGATGCCGTAGCGAACATTGGCGGGTGCTTCGACGCAGCGCCATACGATCTGGGCGGCGTCACGATGGCTGAGGTAAACCGCGGCACTGCGGGAATCGTCTGGTTTGTTTTCGGCAGTCACGCGGCCTAGTTTGATGCAGATAACCGACATACCGTGGGTTTCGGAGTAGTAGCGTCCCATAACCTCACCAGCTACCTTCGCTACTCCGTACATTCTGTCGGGACGCGCTGGTGAATCAACATAGACGCGTCCGGGTGGGTCAGGGATGTCTTCGTAGCGCGCCTCAACCATCGACAATACTGGTTCTTCGCTCTCGTAGCCCATCTGGGTCGCGCCTGAGCTGCCGAATACAAAGCGTTTGACACCCGCGTCTTTGGCTGCTTCGTAGACGTTGTAGGTGCCTTCGATGTTGACGGATAGCTGGTTGGCATCGGAAGGGCCTAGGTAGGCGGCCATGTGGACTACGCAGTCTATGCCTTCAAACGCGGGTCGAATCGCTTCTAGGTCTGTGATATCAGCCCGTGTTGTCGGAAAGCCTGGCACGTCTTGTCTGTTGAGGGCAGAGACTTCGTAGCCGCGTTCCGTCAACTCACGCCCTGCCAGACCACCGATCAGGCCGCTCATGCCGGTGACTAGTATCTTCGAGATTGGAATTTTTTCTTCGTTGCCCATGCGCCAATGATACGGTTTGGCAAGGCTTGTTGCATCGCCAGTGATTCCCTCAGATTTATACTTGCAACTTAAGCTGTTTTCCATTTCTAAACCGCGATGACATCGGAACCCAAGAAAACGCAACCGGAGGCGCGTTGATGCTGGAAAATTCACCTGCTTCAACGCAAGAATTGGAACGCGCTGCCATTGATGCTCTAGCGTTTGCCAAAACTGAAGCAGACCTAGAAGAATGGCGCGTCAAATACTTGGGGCGACGTGGCGAGGTTTCTAGGCTTCTGCGATCCGTAGGAACGTTGCCACCTCAAGAGCGGCGAGAAGCCGGCGCCAGCCTTAATCGCCTCAAATCTCGTTTAACCTTGGCATTCGACCAGGCCGTTGCGAGCGCTTCGCAATCGAAAAGCGCTCAACCTGCTACCGACGCCATTGATGTCACCTTGCCGGGCAGACGACCGAATCTCGGCGGTCTTCATCCGTCGGAAATGGTGATGCGGGAGATTTTGCAGGTCTTCAACGACATGGGATTCCAAACCGTTGAAGGCCCCATCGTAGAGCTCGAAAAATACAACTTCGATATGCTCAACGTTCCACCGGACCATCCCGCGCGCGATTTACAAGACACGCTCTGGATAGACAGAAAATCCAAAGACCGGGTGTTGCTAAGGACACAGACTTCGCCGATGCAGGTACGCACGATGGAAAAGCAGAAGCCGCCAGTGCGGATCGTGTCTCCCGGACTCTGCTTCCGTCACGAAGCGACAGACGCTACGCATGAGTGGCAGTTCCATCAGATTGAGGGGCTTGCTGTTGATGAGGGCGTTACGATGTCAGATCTCAAGGGCACGCTATACGAATTCACACGTCGGATATTCGGAACGGAACGTAAGATCCGCTTTCGTTGCGACTATTTCCCATTCGTAGAGCCCGGGGTAGACGTTTCAGTGGATTGGAACGGGCGATGGGTTGAGATCATGGGCGCAGGTATGGTGCATCCCAAGGTGTTGGAGGGTGTCGGATACGACTCTTCGAAGTACACAGGGTTCGCCTTCGGGATGGGACCTGAGCGCATTGCCATGCTGCGCTACAACATCGAAGACATCCGACACTTTTTCTCAAACGACCTGCGCTTCCTGAGCCAGTTCTAGCTGACCTGAGTCATTTCCTAGCTGAAGCACGTCATTCCCGTAAAGACGGGAATCAAGCAAAAGAAAGCCAGACATACACCCAAGATGAAAGTTCCCCTCTCATGGCTCCGCGAGTACGTAGATGTCAACATCGATGTCGATGAACTCGCCCACCGCCTGACAATGGCCGGCAACGAAGTCGACTCTATTGAGCGTTTCGGGCATGTCGATAACGTGGTAGTGGGAAGGGTTTTGAGAGTTACGAGCCACCCGAACGCCGATAGGCTGAGGTTGGTTCAAGTTGACGATGGGGAAGGCGTTCACGAAGTCGTGTGCGGCGCGCCAAACGTCGCTGAAGGCCAGAACATCGCTTATGCATCCATCGGCGCAGTGCTGTTCGATCCTTACAGCGATGAACCCGGAAAGACTCGGCGTTTGCGGCGAACCAAAATACGCGGCGTCGAATCGTCAGGGATGGTTTGTTCCGAGAAGGAGCTCGGCATTGGTGACGACCACGACGGCATTCTTGTCCTACCTGAAACCGCTAAGATCGGTATTCCCATCGGCGACGTGATAGGTGATGCAATTTTGGATGTCGAGTTAACGCCGAACCGTGCAGACTGTCTAGGTGTCGTAGGCATTGCACGCGATGTCGCTGCACTCACTGGTGAAACGCTCAGGATGCCCGAACTCGACTACGACACGAGCGGGCCCGATGCGGATTCTCTGACTAAAGTCACGGTAGTAGATGGCGACCTTTGCCCGCGCTACCTCGGCGCTGTGATACGCAACGTCAAAATCACTCCTTCCCCATCATGGTTGCAGGAACGGCTACTGGCAATCGGAGAGAGACCGATCAACAACGTCGTGGATGCTACAAACTTCGTCATGTTTGAACTTGGGCAGCCGTTGCACGCCTTCGATTACGACAAGGTCGCAGATCGCCATGTGATTGTGCGACGGGCAGAGCAAGGCGAGGTGTTAACCACACTCGACAGCGTTGATCGCAAACTCGATAATGAGTCTCTTTTGATTGCAGACCCAAAAGGCGGCATAGGTCTGGCAGGAATCATGGGCGGCGAGAATTCCGAAATATCTGAAACTACGGTCAACATCTTCCTAGAATCAGCCAACTTCAACCCGCAGAACAACCGTCGAACCGCTGGCATGTTGGGGATGCGGAGCGAGGCAACCTTACGCTTCGAGAAGGGGCTACGCGCCGGGTTAACTGAGGCAGCCATCAAGCGTTGTCTACGGATCATTCAACAGGTGGCAGGCGGGGATATCGCTCCGGGTTTGATTGACGAATGGCCAGGAAAAGGGGCTGAGCAAACGCACGTTGACCTGAGGCGCAATGAGATTTCCCGCGTCATGGGGGTTGAATACCCGATTGAGCAAGTTGAGACAACGTTCCAATCGCTTGGTTTTGAGTTCGAGCCTTTGCCCGAAAACGGCGGCGAGGGTTGGCGCGTCGAGGTACCGTACTGGCGTTCCGACATCGCTATCCCTGAAGACCTTGTTGAAGAATTAGCGCGCATCATCGGATATGACGACCTACCAGCGACGCCTGTCGCTGGACGCGTTCCGCGGTGGGAGCCTGGCGCAAAGCACATTTTCCGCAATCGAGTCATCGATGCTCTGGCGGCATACGGTATGAGACAGACTATCACCTACGCTGCTATCTCCGATGAACTAGAGGAAAAGGCACCTCCGCCGCCTATCCCCTCTGGCACCAACGAGCCTGAGGCATTGAAGCTAGACAATCCTGTATCAGGGCAACATGCAACGCTTCGTCAATCTCTGCGTGCGCCTACCCTAGAGTCGGCTGCACGAAACACTAGGACTTGGCGCGGGCCAGTTGCACTCTTCGAAACCGGCCTTGTATTCGGAGCCAATCCCGATCCCAACGATGCTTTGCCCTCACAGACCGAACATTTGACGGGCGTATTGACTGGCCCGCGAAACGATGCACTCTGGGGTCGCGACCACGCTGATTTTGACTTCTACGACGCCAAAGGTGCGGTTGAACACGTCTTGGAGACACTAGGTATCAATGCCAAATTCCTATCGCTTGAGGATTCGACGTACGCGCAAGGTATGGCGGCCGAGGTAGTTACCGACGATCGCAAAGGCACATCATTAGGCACCATCGGCGTAGTGAGCCCCAGCGTTTGGGAACAGTTCGATGCCGAAAGCCGCGGCGCCGTCATGTTTGAGCTCGATATGGAGACGCTTAGAGAGGTTGTAGGCGACAAGAGTCGCGCCAACAACTACAACCCGTACCCTCGATTCCCAGATTCACATCGAGATCTCGCCCTTGTCGCAGATGCCGGTGTCAATGTAGGCGATGCGTTGCGGATTTGCGAGCAGAACCGGCTTGTCAAATCCGCTTCTGTATTCGACGTTTACGAAGGCACTGGTGTCGAAAAGGGGAAAAAATCGATCGGCATCCGCGTCCTTTACCAGTCAGATTCGCGCACACTGACGTCTGAGCAAGTGTCCCGATCCGAGGATCAAATCTTAAGTAGGCTGGAACGAGATTTAGGCGTAACGATCCGAAGTTGAGGATGGAATTTAGCCCGATTTCAAGACAATGACGGGTTAGTTAGATACCTAATGACCACACATACTCATCACTCGCACCCACAAGATCGACCGCATCGTCACCATTACGACGCCGAAATGCTCAGCGTCGAAGAAGCACGAGAGCGGATACTCTCATACTTCGATTCTTTGTCCACTGTGGATGTACCGCTCCTAGATTCGCTCGGTCTCACCGTGGCTGAAGACCTTGTTGCAGGATTCGACATTCCTCCGTTGGCCAACTCTGCGATGGATGGCTACGCAGTCCGTACTTCCGATACCGGCGTCGCATCCAAATACAGACCGGTATTGCTGCCAGTGAAAGGCTACATCGCAGCTGGCGACGTGCCTGAGCATCCTCTCGCCAACGGCACCGCGATGAGAATCATGACAGGCGCACCCGTGCCCGAGGGTGCTGATGCTGTAGTTCCGTTTGAGGACACCGACGAAGATTCAAGACACCAAGACGGTGCGACGATCTCGGAGATCGGCATCCAAATCAATCCAGAACCGGGCGAGAACATCAGACCCGCTGGCGAAGACATCCAACGCGGCGAAACCGTTGTCAATACCGGGTCTGAACTTACGCCGGGGGTGATAGGCGTAGCCGCTTCGCTGGGCATGACTCACGTGAAAGCGATTCGTAGGCCTATCGTCGCAATAGTCTCCACTGGTGATGAATTGGTGGACCCGGGCGAAAGTCTCGTACCTGGCAAGATATACAACTCCAACGCGTTTAGCATCGCAGCGATGGCAGAGAAATATGGCGCAATCGCCAAAATCGTCGGTATCGCACACGACAGTATCGAGTCTTTGGAAACCATGTTGGCAGAAGCTGTTAAGTACGACATGGTCGTCACATCAGCGGGCGTATCCAAAGGAGACTACGATGTCGTAAAAGACGTTCTTGCCAAAGGCGGAGAGATCGCTCTTTGGTCGGTGCGGATGCGACCTGCCAAGCCGTTAGCCTTTGGTGCGTTGAACGCGTCTGACGACAGAAAAGTTCCCCATCTCGGTCTGCCGGGCAATCCAGTCAGCGCAATGGTCGCGTTTGAGCAATTCGGAAGGCCGGCGATCCGCGTTATGCTCGGAAAAGAGCCATTGCCGAAACCTTCGATCACTGCAATCCTTGATGACCCCGTTCACAACCACGACGGTAGACGCGTTTATGCCCGCGTGGAAGTTTATCGCGGGGATGATGGCAAGTACCGAGCACGGTCAACTGGAACCCAAAGTTCAGGAGCGTTACATTCGATGGCTCGAGCAAGCGGATTGGCGATCTGCCCTGATGATGTTGAGATGGTCCCCGCCGGATCGGAGGTAGAGGTTGAGATGCTGGGATGGCCGGACGATGATCTGCTGAACGGTCTCGGAAACGCGTGAATCTTGGTGTCCGATGACAATCTCGCTCGTTGAGGCGTATATTTGTATAGCGGTCAATAAGCAATCAGGACAGGGTGAATGACAACTAGTGCCGAAATTTCGGAAGATGCCGCGCCCAGCGAATCCGCGGACGAGGTGTTTTACGCCGTGGATGAGCAGGCTTATGAAGAAGCCGGCGAAGATTATCTGTTCAAGGTCTGGCAACGACTCTGCTGGTCTGGCGAGTGCAGATTATGCAGGCGTTATCCCGAGGGCAAACCGATCGTACCTGGAAACTCCACGGTGACGAGTATCTACAGCGCTTCCCGGACCTGTCCCAGCAAGGTGCAGTTCATCACTCCCAGCATGTCGCTGCTTGAAGCAGTTTTTCGCATCCTGATAATCAACGGTAACCAACCGATGAAGTTCGGCGAGATCGTTGACAGACTCAAAGAGCATTGGGGGGCTGAGTTCCCGCAACGCATCGAATCTACCGATTCATTGCAAAGAATGCTTGACGGTGCGAATGAATACCGTATCAGCCGGGCACCATCCGACGATTAGCGGTCGGATCGCGCGTCCTTGGGGAATTCGCGCACCGTTCGCGCGTAACATAACGATTCATGTTTGAAGTCGCTGGACGCACCGATTTCTGGAACATCGGCTATCCTATGCTCGGTGCGATCGTGTATCTCATCGCACCGATCTCGATAGCGTTCATCGCTTACGGCCTCTACCGCCGTGTGCAGTTCTGGCGTGTCGGTTCTGAATACAACGAACTGGGTTCTCATCGCGAGCGGATCCGCGAATTTATCCGCACTGGTGCCTTTGGTTTCGGAGGGCACGGCAAATTCCATCCTCGACGTGAACGATACGCCAGTATCATGCACTTCGCGGTCTTCTGGGGCTTTGCGGTATTGTTCTTGGCGACAACGTTGGCAGCCATTGAATTCAACTTCGAGGAGTATCTAGGCGTTACCTTCCCGACGGCGTATTTCAGGCTACAGACGGGGTTCATCTGGGATGTTTTCGGCGGGGTTCTCGCACTTGTTGGCGTCACAATGGCGTACTGGCGTCGGTATGTAGTGAAACCAGAGCGTTTGAACTCGTTTGCCGACGATTCCTTGATCCTCGCGTATCTCTTGCTCCTGCTGTTAACTGGGTTCGCTCTTGAAGGTCTACGAATTGGTGCTACAGAATTGAACCCTAGCTCCGAGTTTTACGCACCATCCGACGCGCTTTGGTCACCGGTCGGGTGGTTGTTTGCCGTCGGTTTTAAGGCAATCGGCATTTCTCCTGAAGCCATGACCGACGCGCACAAAGTCTTGTGGTGGACGCACGCAGGTATCTTCGCATTGGGACTTGCTTATGCGGCCATCGGCTTCAGCAAACTCTCGCACATCATCGTGTCGCCGCTGAACATCTACTTCAGGCCGATGCGACCTCGCGGCGCTCTCAAACCTATGGGCGATTTCGAAACACTCGAAACTTTCGGCGCGTCGGATCTGAAGGATATTACCTGGCAGCAGTTGCTCAGCTATGACGCTTGCACCAACTGCGGCCGATGCCAAGACAACTGTCCGGCATGGGCATCAGGCAAGCCACTTTCACCTCGTAAAGTGATCCAAGACATGCGCGGATACATGGAACAACGCGCTCCTGTTTACATAGGCGCAGAGACGAGCGGGGAAGGCGTTCCAGCATCATCGATTTCGATGGCCAGCGAGGCCGTCGGTGAAGAAGTCCTCTGGTCTTGTACCACCTGCGCTGCATGTGTAGAAGCATGTCCGGTTGGCATCTCCCACATCGACTCGATTGTCGATATGCGACGATACCTGATGCTCGAAGAGGCATCAGCGCCAGACACTGCTCTTTCAGCGTTGCAGTCGATGGAACAAAGAGGGCATCCATGGAGCGGTACGACCTTGACGAGGGAATCATGGATCGAAGGAATGGACGGCGTTCCGACGATAGATCAGAACCCGAATCCCGAAGTGCTGTTTTGGGTGGGATGCACAGGCGCGTTGGTGGAACGCGCCGTGAGCGTGACGCGGGCTATGGCATCGGTCCTCAAGAAGGCAAACGTCAACTTCGCCGTCCTCGCCTCGCAAGAGACCTGCACAGGTGACCCGGCGCGTCGGATGGGCAACGAATACCTCTACCAGATTCTCGCAGGGCAGAACATCGACACGATCAATGGCTACGGTATCAAGACGATATTAACCACCTGCCCTCACTGCTTTAATACGATGCGAAACGAATATTCGCAGGTCGCCGAGGCGGTAGATGCCGTATGGAATGTTGAAGTGCTCCACTATACGGAGTATGTCGATCGACTAATCCGCGAAGGACGGCTCACGATGTCCGACTCTCCATCCGCGCAATCGGGGGAAGGTACTTCAAACATTACCTACCATGACTCCTGCTATCTGGGACGCCATAACGACATCTATGACCAGCCGCGCAACATCGCCAACGCCGTACCTGGCGTTGGGGTACAAGAGATGTCGCAGTGCCGATCTCGCGGCTTCTGCTGCGGCGCCGGCGGTGGACGCATGTGGATGGAAGAATCTGGCACCCGTGTAAATCACATCCGCACTGACCACTTCTTGGAGACCGACTCGGATACCGTCGCCGTTTCATGCCCATTTTGTCTCCAGATGTTCGAGGAAGGGATCTCTGCTAAAGGACAACAGGACGAGAAACAAGCGCGTGACCTAATCGAGATCGTCGATGAAGCATCTTGATACCTGCTAGGTCTGGCGTTATGAGGGTTCACTTACACTACACTGTATCTATTCGCGCTATGCAACAAAGGAGAGATAGCTCATGCCATACTTGGTCAACCACATCCACCTGAAGTCATCCGACCCAAAAAAGACTGCCGACTGGTTTGTTAAGGCATTCAACGTCAAAATCATGTCCGACACCGTCCGTGATTTTGGCGACCGCTTCATCGTGACTGAGACCGAGGGTGGACTAGCGATCAACATCTCCAACGAGCGCACTGGCGAAACGCTGGGCCCCGGCGATGCCAAACCTCACTTCGGATTAGAGCATTTCGGCTTCGACACTGACGACATGGAGGCTGATTTGGCGCGTCTTACAGCGATGGGAGCCGAAGTCCAAGAAGGCCCCATCCCTCTACCCGACGGCCGCAAAATCGGCTTCATCGCCGCGCCCGGAGACATTCGGATCGAGCTGATTCAGCAGGTGAGTTGAAGCATGATTGCCGTGATGTTCTACCCCCTTGAAAAGGGATAAGGGCCGTACTCCTCCCCTCTCTGGATTCCCGCCTGCGCGGGAATGACGCGGAATCCTATTAGACCATCTCCAACTCCGCTGTTATCTCGATGCTTCCCGATATGCTTCGGTAGACGGGGCATGAGTTGGGGTGGACGCGCATCACGCGGTCGATGGCATCTCGCTTTTCTTGGAGGAGTTCGGGGTCGATCTTCAGTTTATAGGTGATGTTGATGCGCTTAATGACGAGGACGTTGCCTTCTTTCTCGATCTCGCCGATGGTGTCGGATTCGAGATAGCCTTCTCCTGCCGGGATACCGCGCGCCTCAAGGGCGCCGCCGAACGTGCCGGTCATTCAACCGCTGGTCGCGGCTACGATGTAGTCGAGCGTCGTAGCGTGGGGTTCGGATACATCAGGGCTGACGCCGTAGTGCTCCGCAACTTCGGAGTGAACACCGAATTTGGTAGGGCCGTCAATCGGCAGATGGGCGATACGCAACGGGCCTTTGATACGTTGCAGTCTGATATGCGAACGGTACGTGACAGCATCTTGAGTCGACATGTCCTCACCTTTCATGAATCTCTGATGGTAGATTTGATTAGCATAGCGCATTACTAGATTGCGCCCTGCTAGCCATCCCAGATAAAGCGACATGAAAAGATTCCTCAGGTTACCCCCCACGTTCCCGATTGTTTTCATCATCGTCGCAGGTGTGATACACGGCACACTTTGGTCCGTTGAGCCTCTTACGTCGCCTTGGAACTACATCAGCGGCTCGATCATCGTCGCAATCGCGGCGATCATGGGATTTTCTTCAGCTTCCGCGTTCAGGCGCCACGGTGAAAGCCTCGATGTAGGCAAGCCCACTCAAAAGATAGTGTCGGACGGCATCTACTCCACGTCTCGCAACCCCGTCTATCTGGCATTCATTCTGGCGATATTCGGTATCGGTTGCTTCGCGAACGCGCTCGCCATCATCCTGGCAACCATTCCGGCATTCGCAGTCCTGAATTGGTACACGATCCCCAAAGAGGAGGGTTACCTTCGAGGCAAACTCGGTTACGAATATGAGGAATACACCAAACGCGTCAGAAGATGGTTGTAAGACGATACCTCAGAAGACTTCTGTAGCCATCGGATAAGATCCAAGCACCTTTACCAAAGGTGCAAACTCCCTTAGCCCATCCAATGTCTCCTCCACTTCGGTATCAGTTCGATGCCCGATGAAATCGAGCAGGAAAACATAGTTGCCTAACTCGTCACCCGTGGGACGCGATACGATCTTGGTCAAGTTGATGTTACGTCTCGCGAATGGCTCAAGCGCCATATACAGCTGGCCCGGAGTGTCACGATTCATGAAACTGAATACAATGCTGGTCTTGTCCGATCCTGTCGGCTCGTGGTCAGTCGGAGCGAGAATTACGAATCTGGTCACGTTGTTCTGACCATCTTGGATTCCTTCCCTGATGACAGGCAAACCGGCGAGGTCTGCAGCGCGGCGCGGGCCAACAGCCGAGACTTCGCGCGGGCCGCTCTTCACTCGATACACTGCCTCTACCGTGCTCGCTGTGCCTACACGCGCGGCATCCGGAAGATGCGCGTCCAGAAATTCGCGGCATTGCGTCAATGCCTCCGGCTTGGACCTCACGACCTTGATTTCTGACAGTTCCACGCCGGGATGAGCAATTAGACACTGTTCGATGCCCAGCAACATCTCGCCACGTATATGCATATTCGGTGTCTGAACCAAGAAGTCTTCAATATCAATTACGGCGCCCCCAACGCTGTTTTCTATGGGTACGATTGCTTCATCGACTTCGCCCTTAACCAGCGCGCCTACCACATGATGCATCTCTGAAAACCCAACCCGCTCCCAAGCCTCTGGCGCGTAGACATGACATGCTTGGTCGGTGAAGGTCCCTTCTGGACCTAGATATGAGATGCGCTTAGGCGACAATTGAAGAGAACCTCTGTCCAGTCAATACGTATGCCAACTCGTCTAGCGCCTCAGCAGGGCAGGACGCTATCACTTCCTCGCCGCCAAGAATCACAGTGTCCTCGGTCGGAACAAACGGCGACCCTGTGCTAGAGACGATCAACGCGATAATGATACCGTAAGGCAACGCCAAATCCCTGAAACGATTCCCTACCGACCGAGCGTTCGGCGGTATCTTCATTGAGATGAGTTTCTCGCTTCTCTCGTTGAGAGTCATCAACTCTGCCATCGGATGGTCTAGCAAGGTGCCGGCGAGATTGGCCAATATGATGTCCGTCCGACTGACTATTGAGTCCACGCCAGCGGCGAGAAAGAGGTTCGAATCCGTACTGTCATTCACTATCGAGACTACATTACCAACTTCAAACGTGAACTTAGCTAGTTGGGAAGATGCCAAGTTCACGGCGTCATCACCTGTGGTTGCTATGAACGCGTCGCAACGGTTGATGCCTGCGTTGTAAAGCGTGAACTCTTCGGTCGCGTCTCCAAGCATGGCGACGTTGCCCAGAGTCTTTTGGATCATTGACACGCGGCTCTCGTCAATGTCGAGCATCAACACCTCGTGGCCAGCGTGTATCTGCGAATACGCGGTGCGGGTGCCGAGAGCACCACATCCGACGATTATGACATACATTTCGATTCGTTCATCTTGGCTAGTAAGACCAACTGAGAGATGGTCACTCGGATGTCGATTCCTCGTCAATATCCATATTAAGTGCGTCGCCTAGGTTAGACAGGGCTAAGGTATATGGATTCACCGTGCGAATCCCGAACTGTTGGTATATCTTACTCAACGCATCGTTGGTCACGACCGCGATAACCTGACCAACGTCATAAGACATTTTTGCCTTGAGGGCTGCTAATCCGTTTTCCGCAGGCGTCCGTAGCGCGGCGACGAAGAGATCGGTGCCTCGGATATCTATCGAAATCATCGTATCGTCCAGAGTCGGCTTGGCTTCGAAGACTTCAACATTTGACCGCGCGACGATATGGCTCGGAAATGATCGGATGCGCCACCCCTCTTCTTCGACAATAAGCACATCATGGCCTGCCTCGCTCAAGAGGTCGGCCATGACGATGCCCAATCGATCATGCCCTGCGATTATCACTTTCATCTGTGGTATCTCGTGCCGTCTTGTAGGTTCAGATTTTTACGCTAGGTGTCAGTTGAGTATCAACGTGCTAGGGCGTCTTCTAAACCTCTATCAGGATGATCATTGGTCAGTTCGAATGATTGCCCGCCTTCACGCACCAAAACTACCGCACACGGCGCGTTGACCAACAGGTACTCCGAATCTTGGTCAATCTTTTTGGCGCTAAGGGTATTGAAGATTTTCGCAGACAATACGATCGCTTCCGCCTCGAAATCCAGTGCCTCGCGTACCAAGACCGGGCCTATCGAGCGCGCCTGCAATATCGACCCTCTGGCTTCGCTCCGCAAGCCCGAAGCGTGTTCCGCGTCTAGCAAGATACTCTCGGCTCTAGAGTACTCCGACGGACTGGGAGTATCCAGCGCGTATCGCCGGTCCACGACGATCACATGCACGAATCGAATACTTCTATTGTTGCCCGACGAAAGACTAACTGCGGTCTCGACGACGCTTACATCGCTGGCATCGCCACGTACCAGGCACATTACGCGCGAGTATCTCATCCGACCAACTCGTCTACCAACTCTTTGCGACCCGAAACGACGATCTCGTCCGAAGAGTTTATTCGTTCGTCGAGATCAGGAATCATGCGCGCGTTCTCATCCCTGACCAAAGCCAGAATTGAAAGTCTATCCTGATCGTTGAACTCTGAGAATCCGGCCTCACGCAGCGTCATACCAACGAAATTTTCGGGCACCCTCAATTTACTCATGCCTTGTTCGCCACCTAGCGAAATGTAGTCGTCAACGTTCGGGGTGAAAAGCGTCTCTGCCAAGTGTGCCCCGGCTTCTTCCTCTGCGTTGATGATGCGTTGGCAACCGATGCGCTGCAATGTCTCCGCGTGAAGCTGGTTCCTGGCACGCGCGACGACCATCGGAATATCAAATGACCGGAGCAAGACCGCCGCCATTATGCTGGATTCCACATTGCGACCTATCGCCACGATCGCGACATCGAAACGCTCCACACCCAAGTCTCGCATCAACACTTCATCCGTCACGTCACCGGCAACGGAATAAGTCACTCTTCCAATCAGGTCCTGAATCCTGCCCTGATCGTTGTCAATGGCAAGCACATCGTGCCCTAGCTGGAACAACTCTGTGGCTACTTGCGCTCCGAATCGTCCAGCTCCGGCGACTACTATGTTTTGGACTGGCATCTGATGGCTCCCGATGCTTTGGCACTAGGAAATCCCATATACGAGGTCAACCGATTCTAACCTCTTCTGTCGGAAGCGAATATCGTTGCTCAATCTGACGACCAGCCATCAAGAGCGCCAACGTCAACGGACCGAACCTGCCCAAGAACATCGCGGTGATTATCAGAACCTGCGTCGGTGCGTTCAATTGAGATGTGATTCCAGTATCCAATCCTACTGTGCCGGCAGCTGATATCACTTGGAAAAAGACGTCGCGGAACGGAAGGTCTGACTGAAGCTGAAGCGCAAGATACGCAAGTGCCAACACGATAGCCGCCGATACGCCGCCAAGAACCAGCGCACGCTGAATTATGGATGGGCGGATGTGGCTCTTGAAAATATGCACATTGTTCCGTCCCGACATCGTCACTATGGCCGCTATCAGCATCACCATGAAAGTGTTCACCTTGATACCACCCGCAACTGTCCCCGAAACACCGCCGATGAACATCAACAATTCCGTTGCGATGTTCGTTGCGCTGGAAGCATCTCCGTAGTTGATCAACGAAAAGCCCGCAGTGCGCCCTGAGATTGTGTGGAAAACCGCGTCTGAAATCTTCTGAACCACGCTCCCGCTACCCGATGTCAGGGGATTGTTCCACTCACCTATTGCATAGGTTAAGAACCCGATCGATAGCAACACAGCGAGACCGATAAGTATCAGCTTGCTTTCCAGACGCAACGCCCGAAAGCCACGTTTTTGCCAAACGTCGTTCCACAATACGTAACCCGTGCTCCCAAGGAAGATCATCAGCGCAAACACGAACAGTGTGAAGTAGTCGGTTACAAAACCGTGCAAGCTATCACCACCCACGACATCGTTAGGCAACACCTCGATGCCGGCGTTGTTGAAAGCCGAAATGCCGTGGAAGAACGCGAGCCAGACGGTGTGCCAAAAATCGAAACCCTCCCATAAGTCGCGCACTAATGTCCAGTACACCCACAGCGTGACGAAGGCGATGATCTGAGCGATGATCGCGAAGAGGACGATGTTTCTCACCAGTGTCGTGATTCCGCCGAGTTCTCCCCAACCCAATCCTTCACGCACTATCAAACGGTTCTGCAATCGCAACTCCTGACCCATCAGAAGGATCAGGAACGCTGCACCTGTCATGAAGCCCAAGCCGCCGATGAATATCAACGTCAGTATCACCGCCTGCCCGAAAAACGTCCAGTGATCCAGCGTATCCACCGTGACCAGACCCGTAACCGTCACCGACGTCGTCGCGGTGAATAGACATGTCAAGGGATTGGCCACTCCCGGGGCTTTGCTGGATATCGGGAGAAGCAACAGGCCTGTGCCGATGAGATCGATGATGAAGAAACCGTAGACCAACGACATAGGCGAACTGAAGCCGCGCACCGATATCTTGCGCGACGCAACCGATACATCTACCGATGATGTCTCGGCTGCGCGAGGAACGCGAACTACACGATCGCCGATCCTAGGTTCATTGTGTCGAGAACGCATTTCTGAAATCACGCCTAGTTGCATCAGAGCAACTGCCGAGATTCTAGGTTAAACCGAAAGATTATTGGCAAACAGCACTGAGGCACCTACACGCCCGCCCGTATCGCACATTCAGAAGCCGACAGAATCGATGCGTGATCGTAGCCATCCAAGTCTCGGCGCAGAGCCGACTCATCGAAATCCGTTCCTAGCTCCAACACGTACTCAGCCATGCGCGGCACCGCCCGAACGACGTTATCGACGATAGCTATAGACGCGTCTCGTGAAGTCCTAGACATCGGGTTCAAGTCTACCGCGATTACCGTCTTGCCAGCGGCACGCAATGCCCCGCATCGGTCGCCATCTTCCAGCGGCACGAAAACCACATCAGCGCGGGCGATGCCATCAGGATTTATGAACCGTCTATCGCTACTCAACGTGACTATCGTCGCTTCTTTGGTTGGTTTGAGGACGTTCACACCGCCGAATCTAGCCAAATGGGACTCTATTGCTGCGACGCGTTCCTCGCTGTGATGAAAGATATTGATCTCTATCTGCGCGCCAGTAACTTCCGACAATCTGACCATCTCACCCGGCACCAATGCCGCAGCGTTCCCGTTCACTGAGATTACGGGATGTTTAGCTAGCAGCAGAGAGGCGACTGCCGCTCGTATTGCAGTCTCGGCGAAATCTCGCGTGCGTTCCCCTATCAGATAGTCGAAAGCCTCGCCTCGACCGTGTGCGATCAATCCGTGCGGAGAAGTGATCCCAATACGGACGCCTTGGACCAACCGCTCGCGGATCAGAAGCGATTCCCGACGAGGATGCGACGCGAGTGAGTCGTCATCGTGATCATGCGTACGCGGGCCAGTTCGCGTATCCACGTCTAGATCTCTTTCGTGAATACCTTGAATCGCGCTCCTGAAAACCCGTTGCGCTCAAGGAACGAAGCGTCCCGCTCATCTTCATCGAGCAAGACCGAAAACATATTCGTCACGCCCTCTGACTTGGCCTTCGCCGTCAATGCCGATATCAGGCGCGATCCAATGCCTCGCCGACGGTAGTCAGGATGCACCGCCATAGCAACTACTCGGACTCCGGGTGGCAAGCCGTACGATGCTGTTTGGCGCTCTGACATCAAAAATCCCACGGTCTCACCATCTCGGTCATCGTCAACCGCTACAAAACAGCCCCAAGGAGCATACTCCAACGAATCCAAGGCGATTATCTCTAAAACTCTACCGACGTATTGATCCCATGTTGTGGATCGATCCGGGCCGCGGATCTCCTGGTCTAGCGCCAAGACGGTCTCGGCATCGCCCTGCTGCAATTCACGAATGGCTATCAACTCGCCTGCTCCTTCAACTCAGTTCACAATGTTTATCGGAGACCCGTTCAGATATGCCAAGGTGTTCTCAACCACGCCTTGATTGAGCAGGTCCAAGCCCTCTGGTGTCATGTCTGCGATGTGCGGCGTCAAGACCACCTGCTCACATTTCAAAATCGGGCTGTCTTCGGGTATCGGTTCGTTTTCAAAGACATCCAACGCAGCACCACTAATACGACCTTCGTTCAGAGCATCCACTAATGCCGCCTCATCCACTATCGGACCGCGTGCCACATTCACGAGTATTGCGTCCGGCTTCATCAAGCCGATCTCATGTGCGCCAATCATCTTTTCGGAATCGGGTGTCAACTTCGTGTGGATAGTAATTACATCCGACTCTGCCATCAACTCTTCGAGTTCCACGAACCTAACACCTAGCCTTTCGGCGCGCTCGTCCGACGGGTTGAAGGTGTATGCAATCACGTTCATTCCGAAGGCGTTGCACATCCTAGCCATCTCAGCGCCGATATTCCCCGTCCCAACGATGCCCACGGTCTTATCGCTCAGGAACATCCCGTCTTGCTTCACCCACTGGCCCTGCCGTGTCATCTCGGTGTACCAGGCGGCGCGTTTTGCCGCTGCGAACATCAGACCAAATGCGTGTTCAGCCACTACTGGCGCAGTCTTGCCGGGAATGTTAGATACGGTGATGCCTCTCTCGCGAGCGGCTATCAAGTCAATCGAATCTGTCCCGATACCGCATACCGAGATGAACCGCAGATCGGGCAACAATTCAAAGGAATCGTCTCGCCACTCCAGATAGCTGCGAGAGTTGATGATCGTCGTTGCGCCTTTGGCACGCTCGATCTGCTCGTCGAAACTCTCGCATCGTGTCGGAAATATCTTCACCTCCGCCACCGCTTCCAGTTCCGCTATGCGAGGCGACCCTTGGCACTGTGCAGGATCGTCTGACGGCACTACTACGAGAGGTCGATCTGGGTTGGACATATCTATCAGTCCCCCTTTGTAGACAAATCACGAACTGCATCTGACGCGTGGCGTTTACGCGTCGGATGGATATCGGGGTTGAGCGTTGATTTGCGTTAACTGCGCTCTTGCTCGTCGGACTGCGGTCCGGACTCGAACTCTGCCATCACTGGCATGTCTTCGGCATCCGACGACCCGCTGCGGTTTACTCGCTGGCGCAGTGATGAAGCAACGCTGGCTGCCTCAGCGCGAATCTCTTCGAGACGTTGGCTTGTGGAGTCCAGCAACTCCTCCATCTGGTCACGCGCTACGCTGCTGCGGTCCATGAACTGCTCACGGGCGGAACCCGTGCGGTCCATAAACTGCTCTCGGGCAGTGCCTGTGCGGTCCCAAAGTTGTTCACGCGCACTGTCGGTTCGATCCATCAGATCTGCACGCATATCAGCGCCTGACTTGGGTGCTAGCAGAACACCGGCCGCGAAGCCCGCGATACCGCCGATGATCACGCCTGCAAGAAAGCTATCTCCACTTCCGTTTGCCACGATTTAACTCCATTTCCTTAGTGTTGGTTTTTCTGCGGAACTAGTCGTAGTGCCAGTTCTCATCAGTCTCTATCTCCTGAGTTGCGCGATCTGCCTCGGAACTGGCGATAGATCACATGACTCAAGGGTGAAAGCAACCACGAAACGATGTTGAAGCCTCCATTGGCCTCCCCTGATCCGAAGCCGCTGGTACGACTACGCACCCGGTCCCTCATCTCAGAAAGCGCGTCGCGTGCCGCAACCACAGAATCGAGGAGGTCGTCAACCCTGTCCATCGCCTCGTTCAGACGTTTCACAGCCTTGCGTACTCCGATGAGGATCACAAACATAGCGATCGTCACCACCAAACACACGACGACAAACGCGATATCACGTGCTATGCCTGCATACTCAGCGATGTCGTTCATGTCGAAAGATACGTTCCCGATTCACGGCGTCAGGGCGACGAAACCACGTTTTCCGTAACCGCCGTCGTTTACGCCAAATTCTACAAAATCCCAACTAGCAGAATACACCTAAACATTCCAACCTTCACTCAAACATGCTCCCCGGCTGACATCCACGGCAAAAGTTCGTGTCACGTTGCCGAGACTTGACCGAGCTTATCTTGGCTCCGCACTGCGGGCAGGGCTTGCCCGCCTTGCCATGCACACTCAAAAACTTCCTATCCTTACGCGGATGCTTACCGCCGAATATCCCGCGCAAGGTATCGACTGCGTTACGCGGTACTTCATACACCGCTTCATGCAGACGGGCAATATCATCGGTCGAGAGTTTCGTCACCTTTCTGAATGGGTAAATTCGCGCTGACCACAAGACCTCATCTGCGTATGCATTACCGATACCTGCGACCAACTGTCCTCGCGTGAGGACTCCCTTAAGCTCGCCTCTGAATGGCTTTAAGGCGGCGCGGAAATCTTCCAACGTCAGCGGGGCATCAAGCACGTCCGGCCCCTGATCAGCGACACGAGTGATCTCGTCGATCTTGCAAGTCTCTAGGTAATAGATCTGCCCCATTCGCTTGGCATCCAAGTAGCGAAGCTGCTTGCCTACACCTAAGTTAACCGTCAAAATTGTAGACTTCAACACGTTTTTCTCAGGCTCTACCAACGACAGTTCGCCAGTCAACATCGGACTGACAACCATCGAAACACCACTCGAAAACGACATCATCAACAGCTTGCCCTTCCTATCCAACCGCTCAATAGTCCGTCCGCTGATATCTTCTCCGAGTGGCTTGCCTACCATGTTCCTGATGACCAACGGCCGCAACTCGCTCGCGGTATCCACTACCTCGCCCTCTATACGAGGGGCGAGATACTCCCGCAAAACATAAAGATCTGGCGCTTCTGGCATACCGTCATTATCGTCTATTTCGTCATCCCCGTACTTACCTGTCATTCTCGCGAAGGCGAGAATCCACATCCTACAAACGACCATCTCTCTTGCCCAACTCCTCTGGATACCCGCCTTCGCGGGTATGACGAAAGGCCGGTGCGGGTATGACGGAAGGCCGGCGCAGGAATCGAGAGTGAAACATTGGGTCAGATAATTTCTTCGTAGAGGTCGCGCCAAGCAGGATTTAACTGCTCTATGCGGCGTACTTTCCACTGTCGGCGCCAACGCTTGATCGCCTTCTCTCTTGCGATCGCGTCCTCGATTGTGTCATGCTCTTCATACCAGACCAATCTGTGCACACCGTATCGCTTCGTAAAGCCGTCTACAAGGTCGTTCTTATGTTCCCAAACCCGCTTTACCAAATCAGAAGTAACGCCGACATATAACGTCCCGTTAGTTTTGCTGGCGAGGATGTACACGTACCCACCCTTCATAGCGATAACAATACGTCATGTAGGTTCATCCCTTCCCGCACAGCCTCGCCATTCTCGGCTACAAACGTCATTCCCGCGAAGGCGGGAATCCACACCTTGCACACAACCATCCCTCTTGCCCGCTCCTATGGATTCTCGCCTTCGCGAGAATGACGATGCGAGGGACGCGAGAATGACGATGTGAGGGACGCGAGAGTGACAAAGGGGGATAGGGGGGAGATTCCTCGCTGCGCTTCGGAATGACAGGGGGTGCACGAAGGCGGATTCTCCTAACAACCATCCCTCTTGCCGAGCCCCTATGGATTCCCGCCTTCGCGGGAATGACGAGGGTTTCGTCGGAATGACGAGGGTTTCGTCGGAATGACGAAGGGGTTTGTCGGAATGACGGAGGGAATCCCACTTATCATGGATATCTGACACAACTCCGCGTTCTGAATTGACTCGGCAGCATCATGAGTACCGTCTTCTATAGAAAGTGGCGACCTACGCGTTTCAGCGATGTCGTCGGACAGGAGCACATCACCGATACCTTGCGGCGTGCTGTTACGTCCAACCGCGTCGCCCACGCGTATCTCTTTACCGGTCCGCGTGGTGTCGGCAAGACTTCGACCGCGCGCATCCTAGCAAAGGCCGTAAATGCCGAGCTAGACCCGAACGGCGATCCTTTGCCAGATACCGATGCCGCTATCGCTATCGACGAGGGACGTTACATGGATCTCATCGAGATTGATGCTGCTTCCAACCGTGGCGTCGGCGACATCCGAGACTTGCGAGAGCGTGTGCTGCTACGTCCCACCATTGGGCAGTACAAGGTCTACATCATCGACGAGGTGCACATGCTGACCACTGAGGCATTCAACGCTTTGTTGAAGACCTTGGAAGAGCCTCCGCCGCAGGTCGTGATGATCCTCGCAACCACCGACATCCATCGCGTGCCGGCTACCATCATCTCGCGTTGCCAGCGTTTCGACTTCCGTCGTCTAACACCTGATGACGTGATCGGGCGTCTGATACTCATTTGCGACGAAGAGGGTATAGAGTGTGAGCCCGGAGTTTTGGAACTGGTCGCACGGTCCGCGTGGGGTTCGCTGCGAGACGCTGAAAACCTGCTGGAGCAACTCGCCGTCTCATACGGCACTGGCGAAATCACCGAAGATCACGCCCGCGAGCTTCTCGGCATCGGCGATGTATCTTCCGCACGGAACCTAGCCAACGCTGTCTTGAATCAGGACGCCAAATCCGCTCTCGAAATCATCGAAGAAGAGGCGTCACGAGGCGCAGAACTCAAAGGACTGCGCGACAGCACCATCTCCGCGCTCCGTGGTGCACTCCTCGCAAAGCACGGCATCGCTTCTTTATACGGACAACTCGGAGACGCGCCAGACCTCGATGCAGACGCGATGAGTGCATCGACCGAGCAGATGTTGCACGCCATAACCGTATTCGGACAGAACGAACGCTTCGGCGAGGCGTCATCACCGCTTGCGCTAGAGATCGCCGCAATCAAAGCGATCGCCTCACCTCCGAAACCAGCGCAACCCGCAGCAGCGGCGGCGACTGCGCCACGTCCCGCACGACAACAACCCCGACGCGCTACTGCGCCTCCTGAACAACGACAGCCATCCAGCGCCTCATCTGAACCAGCGTCAACGTCTGCCGACACTCCATCCGCATCACGCATCCTCGAGGAGATCGACAAAGCCGCCGGTACAGCTGTCAGAACCGTATTCGCACAGGTCAACTTCGTCGGCCCCAACGACGAGGGCGTACTCATCCTGCAACCGAAATACGCAAGCGCCACTAACCGCCTGCGAGACATCTGGATGAACGAGCAGACACGCACCAAACTTCGGCCCGCGTTCCAAGCCGTCTACGGTCAAAACATCCGCGTGCAACTCCAACAAGCATCATCCGCGGCATCTGCATCAGCACCATCATCAACTACCGCTTCCCCATCTCCATCCTCAACTCCGACAACACCCGCATCGCCGACAGAACAAACCCCCGCGCCGACGATCAACAACTCCAACCCGGCGCCTACTCAAACTCCGACGCCACCAGCCCCGACTCCGACTCAATTCCCCCAAGCCAATCAGACCAACCAACAACTCTCCGACGCCCCCCAACCCTTCGGTGCCACATCAGACGACGACGAAGTCAACACCAACCCAACCATCCAAAACCTAAGAAACATAGGCGGGCGTGTAATCGGGGTTGACGAGTGATGGGAGCATCCCCCTAGCCCCCTTACGTTATACGAAGGGGGGAGATTCCTCGCTGCGCTTCGGAATGACATAGGGACGCGCGAAGGAATGACAGGGGCCGTCCCCTTCGCTTGCGTAAGGGGACGCGAGCGAGCGTAGCGATGTTCGCAGGGGATGCATGGTGAGAGGGCTGGCAGCAGGCATTCAAGCATCCCCCTGGCCCCCTTACGCTCCCGAAGGGGGGAGATTCCTCGCTGCGCTTCGGAATGACAGGAGGCGCGCAGTTCGAAGAAGGGGGTATACAGACAACGCGCCCATCATGGTTCAAAAGATAGTAGGAATTCCCTTCGCCAGAATGACGGATAGGTGGCGCCATCTGTCGGCTACAATCTACGGAGTCGCTAGCGACGGAAGACTTTATGAACAGCGAAGAAGAAGCAGCGGTGTCCGATATCGGACCCGAAAGAAGACGTCGGCTGACGCGTGAGCGGCAGTCGATGTGGACGGTGCGCCCGACATGGGTGTCGCCGTACTTCACTCTGTTCACGCTACAAGTCATCGTCGGAGAAGCGATCATCGTATGGCACGAAATTACCCGTGCATCGCACGACAGCGCGTACGAGGCTTACGTTGGTATCATTCAAGGTATCGGATGGGTCGGACTCGCAGCTGCGATCAACACGTTCATCATCACCGAGACACTGGAGGGCGCAATGGTTACTGCGATGTGGATACGCCAGAGATTCTTAGAACCTTTGAAAGAGAGACAACGCGCCGAAGGGCGCGCCGAAGGGCATGCCGAAGGGCATGCTGAGGGGCGTGCAGAGTTGATCGAGCAGATCAAGGAATGGGAGAGTCGTCGAAGGGATGCTGAAGCGCGGGGCGAGACGTTCGACGAGCCGCCGCCATACTCAAGCAACGGACACGCCAACGGATGAGGGGCGGTTGAAGCATGATGGGAGTGATGGGAGAGATTGCATCCCCCTAGCCCCCTTACGCTCCGCGAAGGGGGGATTCCCCGCCTTTCCCCTCTGGATTCCGGCTTCCGCCGGAATGACGTAGGGGGATCATGGCAATCATGGTTCAAATGCGTATCGGATGGGTCGGACTCGCAGCTGCGATCAACACGTTCATCATCACCGAGACATTGGAGGGCGCAATGGTTACTGCGATGTGGATACGCCAGAGATTCTTAGAACCTCTCAAAGAGAGACAACGCGCCGAAGGGCGCGCTGAAGGGCATGCCGAGGGGCGTGTAGAAGGGCGTGTAGAAGGACATGCCGAAGGACATGCCGAAGGACATGCCGAGGGGCGTGCAGAGTTGGTGGCGCAGATCAAGGAATGGGAGAGCCGTCGAAGGGATGCCGAAGCGCGGGGCGAGACGTTCGACGAGCCACCGCCATACTCAAGCAACGGACACGCCAACGGATGAGGGGCGGTTGAAGCATGATTGGCATGATGGGATGAAGGAAGGGGGAGATTGCATCCCCCTAGCCCCCTTACGGTATGCGAAGGGGGGAGATTCCTCGCTGCGCTTCGGAATGACATGGGAATGCGCTTCGGAATGACAGTAGGCGCGCAGGAATGACATAGGGACGCGCGAAGGGGGATGACGGGGAAACCGCGTGGTAAACGACCGCTGGTAGGTGGCAATGTTAGGAGGCTATTTTGAAATGCTCGAGGATTGCCTTAATGTCGGACTGGATCTCCGACATGTCCAACTTGAGCGTAGCAACGTCTGATTTGACTGCCGACATGTCCAACTTGAGCGTACCAACTTCTGCCTCAAGGCGTTGCTGACCAGCCTCAAGGCGATTCAGTCTTTGGTCGATGCGATAGATGTCGTTGGCAACACCCTTTTTGAAAAGATCGGAGTCGCGTTCCAACTTTTCGACGCGTTGTTCAAGCATCGTCATGCCGAAATGTTATCACATTGAGATGTTTGAACCATGATTGCCATGATTTTGGAATGATGGGCATGATGGGATAAACGAAGGGGGGAGATTGCATCCCCCTAGCCCCCTTACGTTACACGAAGGGGGGATTCCTCGCTGCGCTTCGGAATGACAGTAGGCGCGCAGGAATGACGTAGGGACGCGCGAAGGGGGAGATAAAACCCCCTTGTATTCCCCCTTTTTCTGAAAAGGGGGAGGAAAAGCCCGTCCCCTTCGCTTGCGTAAGGGCACGCGGACGAGCGTAGCGGTGTTCGCAGGGGATGCATGGGGAGAGGGGTGGCGGCAGGCAGGCAGGAAATGCATCCCCCTAGCCCCCTTACGCTCCGCGAAGGGGGAAGATTCCTCGCTCCGCTCGGAATGACATGGGCGGTGCGCGAAGGGGGGATTTTCTCCGCCTTTCCCCTATGGATTCCGACTTCCGCAGGAATGAGGGGCCTTCGCGGGAATTATGGACGGGCAGGGTGGGAAAATCATGGCGATCATTTCAAAATCATGGCAATCATGGTTCAACAAAAATGTAGGGGCAGGTTTCAAACCTGCCCCTACTGAAACCCCCTTGTATTCCCCCTTTACGAAAGGGGGAGGGTTGGTGGTGTTCCCCCTTGAAAAGGGGGAGGGTGGGTGGTGCTCCCCCTTTTTTGCGAAAAGGGGGAGGGTTGGATGCGTGTCAGCTAGCTCAAGCTCAAGCTCTTCCTGCTTCGGCGAGTGGTTAGGGCTACTGTGGCGCCTAGGAGGATGATTGCCGTGCCTAGTACGAGTACCCAGAGCATGCCGTTGGAGGTCGGGGCTGAGCCGCCCGTCTCCGGCGGTACTGGTGTCGGGATCGGAGTTGCAGTCGGGATGGCTGCTGGCGCGCCCATGCTGCCTACCGCTACTGATGCGGGCAGGTTGCTGAGGTTGCCGCAGACCGACGCATCGCCGCCGTCGCCCAGTCGGACGTTCGCAGCGAGTATCGTAAGCGAGCCGTCGCTGTTGATCGTCACCAGCGCAAGGTCTGAGATGCGCGCACGGAACGCGTCTGGCAACGGCACACAGACCTCTGCCGCTTCGTCTAGCACGTAGTCGCTGACTGATGCACCGGTGCTGTCTACGGCGTGTACACCGTACATGTTGCCGCCGAGCGTGTATCGCTGGTGCGTCATGCCGGCGTTAGATGCCGAACCGTCGTCAGACATGCGGACTCCGATGAACTCGCCGTTAGGCACTGCGCCGGAGCCAGCCACTATCGAGTATCCTTCGCCAGCGAAAGTGCCGCCTTCGACTGGAGTGAAGACTTCGTACTGGTTGCCTTCGCTATCGGTCAGGATGGTCGGGATGTCTCCCGGAGGGTTGGCAGGTGCCGCGGGTTCAGGCTGCGGAGGTGCCGAGCGTCGTACTCGAACCTCGAAGGAGGCCGAGCAGGCTGCTTCACGCATCGACTCGTCGTCAGGCTGGCAATCGCCATCGCTGACCATCGCGGTTATCGTGTAGGTGCCTGGTGAGGATGACGCGGTGTAGGTAACTTCGGTGTTGCCGGCTGCGTTGGTAGGCACTGAGCCGCCAGTAGTGGTCCAATTCAGCGTTACGCCATCGGCCAGAGATTGATCCACCTTGCCTTGCAGACCGTAGACTTCGACACTAAGCACCACGTCTTCGCCGCCAGAGATCACGACGTCTCTGATGCCCGGCTCGATCTTCGAGATCATGCCCGGTGAACCGGCGACCGTGTTGCTAGGATCGCTGACTCTTGAATCAGGATCGCCTAGAGCGTCCACGAAACTCGCCTTGACCTTCAAGGTCTTGCCAGCATCATTCGCTCCTAAAGCATACGTAGAACCGGTATGCAGCGACTTAGTCATTGCCGTGTCATCGCCGTAGTACCAGTTATAGGTGTACGAGGTAGTGCCAGGCAGTCCTCCACCGTCAGCGTCGGCGATGCTGCCTTTGTTTGCGGTCAAGACAGAGCCGACTTGAGTGGTACCGGTTATTTCTGGTTTGCCGGTCGCAGGGTTCGTGCTGATGATCGTGCCAGCCGAGTCGCTGGTGGAGTGGACTACCGGTACGGCACTTCCCGTCGCGGGAGTCTGCGAGTACGTCGCTACTAGCGTGATCGTCTCGGAAACGTCGTCGTCGGTCAATGTGTAATTTCTGTCGTTGTCGTCGGGGGAGTTTGAGGGAAACGCGCAGATTTCAGCGGTAGTGTCGCTCGTAGTGTCGCCGCAAAGCAAAGACATGATTGCTGTGCCGTTACGCTGCCACGTGAAGGTGACGTTGGCAAGATCCGTGATGGGGTCTCTAGTGACGGTAAGACTGTTGTTACTGAGGTCAGTATCTACGACTGTGCCATCAGTATTCATCAACGCATCAGGTGTGTCTGTGTCGCCGTCGTCGTCGCTAAAGAGGAGACCGGTGTTGTTCCCCGTGAGAACAACGCCCGGCTTCAGCGGCGTAGCGCCTTTGATGATGAAGGGCTTGTTCACGTTGTAGGCGGTACGCTGGGAATCTGTGAGGCTGGACGTATCAAACGTGGTTGATGTAAGCGATTGCGGAGTCGCGTTTCCGTTACCCCACTCGTCAGACCAAGTTGCCTCAACCGTCAGCACATATCCGACGTCGGCTTCGACTGGAGTGTACGTCTTCGTAGTCGCCAGCATGACATCGGCTGTGTCGCCATCCACTAGCGGGCTTGCATCGCGCCCTGTTCCTTGGATCCGAATCCACTGGTATGTGATCGTACCTTTGCCTGCTTTGGCGATCTCAGGCAACGAGTTTTCGACGGTGTAATCAGCATCCGTAATAGCCGAGACATCGGCGGTCAACTCTTGACCTACCAACCCTCGAGTGGCGATGTCTGGGTTAGTGTCCTGATCATCACCGTCTGGAATGGTGATGACTATACCATTGGCGGCAACAGCATCACTGTTGTCAACCTGGTCGCTGATGTTGACCGTGACGGAGTTGGCGGTGCCGGCAGAGTAATTTGCCGTATTCCCCGAACTCTTCGTAATCGCGCCTAACTCTACGATCACGGTCTCCAGCGATTCGTCGGTAGCGTCGGGATCTGCGGCTTCGAAAGTCACTGTTCCGGACGTAGCGGCATCGGAAATCGTGACTGAGAACGGTTCGGAGAGTGTGTAGTCCGCTGCTACTGCGGTGCTGGATGAAGAAACTGCCAGCGCAACTGTCACGCTGTTGCCGGCCCCTGGCGCCCCTCCAGTGAGGGTTACCGTGAGTGTCGCTAGATCGTCACTGCCTAAGCCCTCTACGATCGTGGGCGTAGCGCCTGAATCGCCATCGTTAGCTGTATCTTCAGTCGCGACGCTGAGGGTGACGGTTACGTTCGTCTGCGCCTCAACGATTGCTCGTTCTTGGGTGAGTGTCACCGAGGTAATGACGACGGCGAAGATAGCCGACAGCGCCAGCATTGCGCCCACCGCGTTCCTGATACTAATCAGTGATGTAGGGGATTTCATCACGTTGCATTTCCTTTACAAGCTTGACCTGTCGTCAGTCCGTCGTTAGCAATCACCATGTTACCGTGTGAATCGAAACAAGCGCGTGCCATTCCGACTTACGCACAACATCATACCAGTGTATACCAAGCCACGCAATAAATACACACGCAAGATTCTGGAATTATCTTACACCTTCCGCAGGGAGGGTGAACCATGATTGCCATGATGGGGGAATGATGGGCATGATGCGAAGGGGGGATGGTTGAACCATGATTGCCATGATGGGGGAATGATGGGCATGATGCGAAGGGGGATGGTTGAACCATGATTGCCATGATGGGGGAATGATGGGCATGATGCGAAGGGGGGATGGTGTATGACGTAGGGGTAACCCCCTTGTATTTTCCCCCTTTTTCTGAAAAGGGGGAGGAGAGGCCGTCCCCTTCGCTTGCGTAAGGGGACGCGAGCGAGCGGAGCGATGTTCGCAGGGGATGTATGGGGAGAGGGGTGGCATGGCAGGCAGGCACGGGCATCCCCCTAGCCCCCTTACGCTCCGCGAAGGGGGGAGATGTGGGTGCATCCCCCTAGCCCCTTTACGCGATGCGAAGGGGGGAGATTCCTCGCTCTGCTCGGAATGACATGGTGGGCGCGAAGGGGGAGAAGTGGGTGAACCATGATTGCCATGATTTGGGAATGATGGGCATGATGCACCGCCGCCCTTGCCCTGTGGATTCCTGCCTTCGCAGGAATGACGTGGGTGGGCGCTCGGAATGACGTGGTGATGTGGTGTAATCTGATGAAAGGGTATCGAATCATGCAGAGGGCTTTGCATATCAAGACTACGGTCTTGCCTGGTGGCAAGATCGAGATCGTGGACGCGGAACTTCCGGTTGGGGAGTCTGTTGATGTCGTAGTGCATCGCGCCTCTGGCACGTTGCAACGCTCCGCGGTCGATATTCTGGGCGAGGCGCCGGGGCATCGTCTTTTCAATACGGCGGAAGATGCGAATTCATTCCTTAAGGATGAAAGGGCGTCGTGGGAGCGCTGACTCTGCCTTCTAGCGGGCCTGTCTATCTGGATACGAGCGGGTTCATCTACAGCGTGGAGCGGATCGAACCGTATCGAACACTGCTTGAGCCAGTGTGGATGCAGGCACAAGCGGGACAGTTCGCTATCGTAAGCAGCGACTTAGTGGTTTTGGAGACCTTGGTCAAGCCTCTGCGGGAGAACGATGCCGTTGTCGAGACGCTCTTCAAATCGCTGTTCGATGCGAGTGAGGTTGACTTAATCCCAGTGACACGCGCTCTGTGGGAAGAAGCCGCTATTCTTCGTGCCGAAACTGGCCTGAAGACGCCCGATGCGCTCCACGCGGCGACGGCTATTCACGCTGGATGCACCCTTTTCGTAACTAACGACATCGACTTCAGACGCGTCGAAGGGCTGCCCGTTGTCATCTTGGACGATTTCGAATAACCATCCGTCATTCCCGCGGTGCATCCCCCTAGCCCCCTTACGCTCCGCGAAGGGGGGAGATAAAACCCCCTTGTATTCCCCCTTTTTCTGAAAAGGGGGAGGGATGGGGTGTTCCCCCCTTTTCCAGAGGGGACGGGTGGGGATCATGGCAATCATTCCCCCATCATGGCGATCATGGTTCAAAACCCGTGCGCGGGGAGGGGCGCTTACACGTACAATCGCTCGTATGAAGGAGTAGTCGTATGACGACCGAAGCCGCGACCATAGTTTATCCCGAAACGGACGGTATGCCATTGCCCGACGGATATTATCAATCTCCTCTGCAATACAGAGCCGTCTCGACGCTCGATGTGCACTTCAGAGATACGCCCGGTTCGGATGTCAACGGCGATATCTTCATCTACTACGAGGAAGGCAATCCGCGTCGGAGCTTTGCGCCAGACTGCTACGTGGCACTTGGGCTGACCGACGATGCACTTGAATCACTGCTTCGCAACAACACCTATCTCCTTTGGGAAGTGGGCAAAGCGCCAGACTTCATTCTGGAGATCGCGTCCGAAAGTACTGCTGAGACAGACCTCGGTTTCAAACGCGATCTATACGCGGCGATCGGCGTGGAGGAGTACTGGAGGTACGACCAGACGGGCGGGGAGTTCTACGGTCATCCGTTGACCGGTGAGAGGCTTGTAAATGGCGTATATCAAGCGCTGGAGATTCGGCATGAGAGTGTCAGCCGCGTTTGGTCGCACAGCGATGTCCTCAACCTCGATCTCTGGTGGGACAACGGCGACTTACGTTTTTGGGATCCATCAACTGGGGAGTGGCTACGCGACCACCAAGAAACGCACGACGCACTGATGGCAGCCGAAGCGCGCATCGCGGAGCTAGAAGCACAAACCCAACGCCGCAACGGTAACCCAACTTAGCCAATCAGAGTTCAAAAGCATCCCCCTAGCCCCCTTACGCTATGCGAAGGGGGGAGATGGGTGAACCATGATTGCCGTGATGGGGGAATGATGGGCATGATGTGCCGCCCTCCCCTTCCCCTCTGGATTCCTGCCTGCGCAGGAATGACGTGGGTGGGCGCGAAGGGGGGATGGGGTGTAACCCCCTTGTATTCCCCCTTTTTCCGTGAAAAAGGGGGAGGGATGGGGTGTTCCCCCCTTTTCCAGAGGGGACGGGTAGGGATCATGGCAATCGTTCCCCCATCATGGCAATCATGGTTCAAAAGCCCGTTTTTGTTCTTCTTAGGGCTTCGTGCCAGGCTGCCATTAGGTTGATGCGTTCGGTTTCTGACATTTCGGGTTCGTAGCGTTGGGCGCAGTGCCAGAGGTCGGATAGTTCGCGGTCGGAGCGCCAGGTGCCGGCGGCTCTTCCAGCTAGGAATGTTGCGCCTAGCGCCGTTGTTTCGTCCACTGCTGATACTTCTATCGGACGGTCTAGGAGGTCGGCTTGGAACTGCATCAGGAATGGGTTGCGGGTCTGTCCGCCGTCGACTCGCAGCACTCGCTGACGGCGATTGCCGCGTCTTGGGAGTCGTAGTTGAGAATCCATGATGTCTACGACTTCTTTCACCTGATACGCGGTTGATTCGAGAGCGGCGCGAATGATGTGGTCTTTCGTCGTGCCTCGGCTGATGCCGGTGATAGATGCGCGGGCGTGCGGGTCCCAATGCGGCGATCCTAGTCCGGAAAAAGCGGGGACTAAGTAGACACCGCCGTTGTCGCCGAGCATAACTGCGATGTCGGAAGATTCGGAAGCATCATTCACGATGCCTAAACCGTCTCGAAGCCATTGCATGGTAGAGCCGGTATTGAAGATAGATGCTTCGAGCGCATAAGCCTTTGATCCTCCTGCTTGCCAACCTAATGTGAAGAGCAATCCGCCGGACGCCGCTTCGAGGTCCGCAGTCTGCATATCGCCGGATGCCGCCGAATCGGTGAATAGCGCGTGAGCATCCGCGCCGCTGTTGGCGAGCAGAAACGCGCCTGTCCCGTAGGTGCACTTCATGTCGCCGCGGGTGAAACATGCCTGACCGTAAAGCGCGGCGTGTTGATCACCAGCTACGCCAGTAATCGGGACTTCCCGCCCGAAGATCGACGGATGGACGGTCGCAAACGTTCCCGCGGATGGCATAGGGGTGGGCAAGGCAGCCTCTGGGATGTCGAAAATGCGAAGCAGATCGGGGTCCCAAGTCAGATCGTGGATATTCAAAAGCATCGTGCGCGACGCGTTCGTAACGTCTGTCAGATGCGGAACATCGTCTTGAACCGAACTGCTGCTTTCGCCTCGCGCAAGCTGATCGATCAGCCAAGAATCGACCGTTCCAAACCGCACATCTCCGTTCTCGGCACGCGCGCTTAAGTTGGGGATCGGCAGATGGTCGAGCATCCACCGCATCTTGGTCGCTGAGAAATAGGGATCGACGATCAATCCGGTGCGAGCCCAGATGTCATCGGCAACGCCAGCATCGCTCAACTCGTTGCAGATATCCGCGGTGCGATGGTCTTGCCAAACTATAGCGTTAGAAAGCGGACGTCCGGTGCCGCTTTCCCAGATGACGGTAGTTTCGCGCTGATTGGTAATGCCGAGAGCGGTGATGTCTTCTGCGGTGGCTTTTGCTTCTTGAATCGCCTGCCGTGCAGTGCCGATAGCAGACTGTGCAATCTCGACAGGGTCATGCTCAACCCATCCTGGCTGCGGGAAGACCTGATTGAGTTCACGCTGGGCAGAACCGATCGGGCGGGCTGCTTCATCGAACACGATCGCACGAGTAGAGGTCGTGCCCTGATCGATAGTCAGTATTAGAGAGCTGGAAGGCATTGCCTCTAGCCAAACAGCGGGTTGTTGCTGCCGAACGCGTCGATTGCAGTTCCGGTTATTGCCGAAGATTTTGAAGAGGCCAGAAACACCGCTACGTTCGCAATCTCTTCCGGCAACATCAGATTCGGAAGGTCTTCACGTCCCCTATTGTTGAACGCTTCCCGATAGCCCTCGGTGTCGGTGCCTCCGGGGCATATTGCGTTCACATTTATGCCGTGTTCATGCAACTCGGCAGCGAGCGACTGCGTCAAGCTGATCAACGCTGATTTGGTGACTCGATAGGCGCTCCTGCCACGTCCGCCGCTTCGACCGCCGATGCTCGAGATGTTGATGATGCTGCCGCCATCACTGTCGATCATTGCGGGTATCACCGACTTGGTGAGCATCGCCGCGGCGTTCAGGTTCACCTCCATCACGTCGTACCAAGTGGCATCGTCGAGATCGACGAGGTCGATACGCGGATGGATTATCGCCGCGTTGTTGACGAGTATGTCTATCCGTCCGAATTGTGCTAAAACCGCCGGAGCGATAGCCGCGACCTGAGATCGGTCGGTAAAGTCAGACTGGCAAACCAACGCCTCGGCTCCGATCTCACGCACTCTCTCGGCAGTAGCCTCAAGTTCCGACAATGTGCGACCGGTAACTGCCACGTTCGCGCCCTGCTCTGCAAAGGCGTACGCGCACGCGCGCCCGATTCCTTTAGATCCGCCGGTGATAATGGCGACCTTGCCCGCAAACTCTGAACTCATCGCTGAACTCGCCCGCTCACGTCGCCGCCTGCGACGCTCATCACTTCGCTCACAGATACCAAGTTGAAATCGCCGTGGAAGGTGTGAGCAAGTGCTGACGATGCCGCGGCAAAACTGAGGATTTGGGTAGAAGACCATCCATCTTGCAGATTGCCGTAGATGATGCCGGCAGAGAACGCATCGCCACCGCCTACCCGATCGACGATTCGCACCGCGTACTTCGGCGCGATCATGATTTCGTTGCCATCGTAGTAGATTGCCGACCAGTCGTTATCATCTGCGGACTGAGACTCTCGGAGCGTTATCCCGACCTGTTCGAAACCGAACTCGTCAACTAGGCGGCTAACTACTGGCTCATACGCGCTGGCGTCGATCTCGCCGCTGGTGACGTCAACTCCCTTTGCTGCAACACCCAGCGACATCTCGGCGTCTTCCTCATTGCCGATAGCAACATCCACATACTTCATCATCGGACGCATCACGGCCTGAGCCTCTGTTGGCGACCATAGGTTCTTTCGGTAATTCATATCCGCGGAAACCTTGAGTCCCATGGACTTGGCGATAGATGCTGCTTCATCGCAAGCTTTGGCCGCCGATTCCGAGATCGCAGGCGTGATACCTGTGAAGTGGAACCAGTCTTTGCCCTCAAATATGCGCTCCCATTCGATTTCACCCGGCCCGAGTTCAGCGATCGAGGATGCCGCGCGGTCATAAATCACCTTCGACGCCCTCATTGCCGCGCCGTTCTCAAGGTAGTAAGTGCCGAGACGCTGACCTTTACGAAGAATCTCGGAGGTATCGACTCCCCACTGGCGGACGTAGTTGATACACGCCTGTCCGATGTCGTTGTCGGGAATCGCAGTAACGTAGATCGATTCGATACCGAAGTTGGCAATCGAAACCGCTACGTTACACTCTCCACCGCCGTATGTGACTTCAAACTCTCGCGCCTGAGTGAAACGCTCGCGGCGCATCGTAGCGAGCCGAAGCATGATCTCGCCGAATGTAACGACTGATGGCATCTATCCAATCTCCTTTGGTGAACTGTCCAGCGCTAGTATCTCACTTCTAATAAAAGGTAGCGTCGTCATCGTCCCCATCACCACCAGCTGAACCAGACGCGACGTCGGCGAGCTCAGCATCAACAGCAGACTTCAACAACCGCACATCAGAAGCGATCGGGAACCAAGTCATCCCCTGCTCAATCCGGCGCGCAGCCTCGTTACCGTCGATGCAATGGATACCTGTAGCCACGCCATGCCGCTTGCCCGCCGCGACTACGGTCTCGACCGCCTTCATGTGGTCCGGATGCTGGTTGTCCAGACCGGTCGGAACACCTAACGAACTTGCGAGGTCGTTGGGACCGACGAAACAGACATCAAGATCGGGGATGGCCATAATCTTGTCGATTCGATCAACCGCGCGCCAGTCCTCGATCATGCAGATGACCATGATGATGTCGTTGGCCTTGGCGTAGTAGTCTGCGCCATACACTAACTGCCCTCGCGTAGAGCCGATGCCTCGCAAACCGCGCGGTCGATACTTAGCCGCCACCACCGCGCGTTCGGCCTCGTCCTCATCCTTCACATCCGGCACGACGATACCGGTGAAGCCGATGTCAAGAACTCGTTTCACCCAGATCGGATCGTTGCTAGGGATGCGGGCGAACATAGGTTTGCCAGAACCGTTGCCCGCGCGCAGGCAGTTAACCGCTGTCGAGACATCAATCGCGTTATGCTCGAAATCCAACGTCACCCAGTCCAAATCAGTCGTATGCAACAACGTCTCGATTACTGTCGGGTCTCCGCTCGCAGACCATGTGCCGAGAGAAGGTTGACCCTTGACCAATTTCGCTTTTACCGGATTGACGTCCATGTTGTCGCGCCTCGTTTTCTACGACTCGTGAAATTGCTCCACAAATAAGAATGAGAATGAGATTAACACACAGAGTTTACGGCTAGCCGACAGACCAACAGTAGACTCGGTAAAGTCAACCCGCTAAAGAGTCTCAACACAGGAGATACAGCATGGCACGGCACTCGAAGCTGGAAGTCCTAAACGCAATGCATGAGATCGGTGTAGTCCCCGTCTTCTACAACGGCGACATCGAGAAGGCACAAAGCATCGCCCGTGCATGCGTAGCCGGAGGCATCCGAGTCCTCGAATTCACCAACCGCGGAGACCACGCATGGGAAGTCTTTTCCAGCCTCGACAAGTTCTGCGCCGCCGAACTTCCTGACGCTGTATTGGGCGCAGGTTCCGTCCTTGACGCCGGAACCGCGTCAATCTACATCAGCAACGGAGCAAGCTTCATCGTCGGGCCAGTCACAAACCCCGACGTGGCAAAAGTATGTAATCGGCGCAAAATCCCTTACATCCCGGGATGCGGCACAGCATCCGAAATCTCCGCCGCCGAAGAACTAGGCGCCGACATCGTAAAGATATTCCCCGGATCAGCTGTCGGCGGCCCCGGATTCGTACGCGACGTCCTCGCGCCGATGCCCTGGTCATCCATCATGCCCACTGGCGGAGTAGACATCACCGAGTCATCCTTACGCCCATGGTTCGAGGCCGGCGTATGCGCGGTCGGAATGGGCTCACGCCTCGTATCTAGCGATGTCGTTGCTAACGGGGATTGGGACACCCTCGAAACCCGAAGCCGCGAAGTAGTGGCGTTGATTGCGGAGATACGTGGCTGTTAGGAGACCGAGGCGTACAAATTCTACCCAGAAACTGTACATATCGCCTGGATAGTGTTAAGCGGTTATGCACGTCAGACATGACATGTCAAAATCGTAGCAGATTTTATACATATCCAACTCAATCACCGGCGAAGTGAACGATGTGCTCCATGTCGTCATACGGTCCCATCAGAATGTCGATGAGTTGACGGTTCCTGAAGAGCTGGTACCGGCCAGATTTGATTCGCTCCAACATCCCCGCTCGTTCGAGCGCATCAAGGCGTGAACGCGCTGTGGCTCGCGTGACGCCCTCCACTTCCTGGACCATTCGGGTAGTCGTGTACGGACGAATAAAAAGCAGGTCCATGAGCTGCTCAGATGAAGCGGTAGGCGCGTCGACCCGCGCGCGGTCGGCAAACTCTTTACGCAACTCCCGTATCCGGATAAGATCGTTACGCCCTTCCTCCGCTATCTCATAAATCCCGGCCAAGACATAGCGTATCCACCCCTCCCAATCACCTGTTTCGGTAACCGCGCGCAAACCGGCATAGTACTCACGGCGATGACGCAGGAAGTAACGACTGAGGTACAGTACGGGCTGGTCTAGCAGTCGCGTCATCATCAGATAGAGAATGTTGATGATGCGTCCAGTCCGACCATTTCCATCCGGAAAGGGGTGTATAGCTTCGAACTGGTAATGGATGATCGCCATCTTGATGATCGGATCCAAACCAGTTTCAGTCTCGTTGGCGAACTCCAGCAAGTTGTTTAGAAGTCGGCGCAACAAAGGCGCACCGTATGGCGGAGTGTAAGCCACGTACCGAGTCCGCGGATTGCCGATGATCACCATTGTGTCTCGCAAATCCACCTCGTAACCCAATATCTGGCTACAAATCTCGGCGAACAGTCCAATTTTTAACTCCGGCCATCCCCTCAACCTCTCTATACCCATCGAAAGCGCAGGACGATAACGTGCCGCTTCCTTTGTGGCATCCGAAACTCGTTCGTTGCCGACGGCCATAAACCTGAACAACTCATCGCTCGTAGTGTTCACGTTCTCGATCTCCGAACTGGCGACCGCTTCGGTAATCGCGAAAGTATCGATCAGCAGCTGCGGATTGGGAACACTTAGCGCGGTGCCGTTGAGATTGGCCAAGGCGCGACTGGCCAAGTTGAGTGCACGCATCACCCCGAGAGTCTCCAACTCTCTTGCTGGAGGAAGTTCAGGTAGTGCGTTGTAGGGGTGACGGGGATCGAATGGGGGCATTGACATCGCTTACGGCTCCACAACATGCATAATTATACCCCTATGATTGTACATATCACCTCGATGCGTACAACCTCTTCGCGCTAAAAATCCGATATGTACAACATCGCATTGTTTTTTTACACATCGTCCACCGAATGCACAACGGCTACCCCGCTAGTCATCATGTACAAAAACAGGGGTGTTTTTATACGTATCGCCCGTTATGATGTATCAAACCATCAACCGATCGCACACGCGGCTTCAAGCGCGCGGTCGAAATCTACGACCCACGGGCCTTCGGTGTCGATGCTCACCGACGTCTTCATGCCATCTAGCAACTCAATTTCACGTTCGCCATCCAACGCTATCGTGCCGCGTTCGGCTCGGATTTGAACCGTTTCACCGGGCTCGATGATGCACCAGCTTTCAATCGGGACATCTCGAACCATGCCTGGGGCTATGGGTGCGGTCAACGAGCATTTGCCGGAATCGCCCACGTCAGGGAACTCAATGTGGATACCGCGTGGTTCATCGAGGGCTATGAGAGCCAATCGCGCTCCGATAGACGCGATGCCGATGCTGGATGCTTCGGCTCGTGTGAGAAATACCGAAGCTAGCGTGCCAACATCCCAAAGTGCGCGTGCGCCGACCATGGTTTGGCGAGAGACGGCAGCGTCTACTAAGGCGATATCGCGCAGTTCATCGTTGACGTAGATATTGATCTTCTTTGATCGACGGCAGACTCGGTTGCTGATCGATTGGTTTTTGGCGACCGTCGCGGCCGCGATACCTGCTAGTGTGCCTTCAATCTCTCTTGGGAAGACGTTGTTTGTGCCGGTGGAGATCGGAGCGATAGGAACGTTGCCGCATCCTTTGGCGACGAGGCGATTTGTGCCGTCGCCTCCGAGGGTGATGATGCAGTCGGTACCGGCATCTCGCATAATTCGGGCGGCGATAGTGGAATCGTTTTGGCTGCCGGTTGGAGTTTGCGATATGAACTCCGAGTGCATTACATCTTTAGTGTCCGACATGGCGGCGCGTGCGAGTCCTGCCATATCTGGCATGACGATGACTTTCGTGATACCGTGCGACTGGAGTCCAGCGAAGACTCGGCGTAGGATGTTGGACTTCTCTTGGTTGGAGACGACTCTGCCTTGTGCTACGAGTCGGCGGATGTCTTTACCAGCCGCGGGGTTTGCGATGATGCCTACGGTGGGCATGGGATTAGTCCACAGCTTCGGCTAGTATTTCGGCTAAGAAATGGGCTGGGCGATCCAACTCGTCTTCGATCTGCTGTTTGCATGAGACGCCGGTGATCGCGAACTGGGTGGTTGGACGAGCTTTGCGAAGGGCAGGAAATAGGCGGTCTTCACCGACTTGTAGCGATATGTCGTAGTGCTCTTTGGCATATCCGAAGGATCCGGCCATTCCACAGCATCCAGCGTCGATGAGTTCGGCGTTGTAGTTATGTGGCAGATTTAGGGCAGTTACGGCTTGCGAAGTGCCGATTAGAGCGCGTTCATGGCAGTGGACATGAAGGAGGATATCGGCGGTGTTTTCATTCCACTCGATCTGCTGTCCGCCGTCATTTTGTGTTTCGATGAGGATCTCTTCGAGCATTACAGACGCGTCGGCAACCGTCTTGGCGTCTGAATCGGAGCCGAGTAGGTCGGGGTATTCGTCTCTGAGAGTGAGGATGCAGCTACTTTCGCAACCGACGATCTTTGCGCCGTCTTTGACATGCGGAATTAACGCTTCGACGTTTTTCTTGGCGTTTTCTTTGGCACTATCCAATAGTCCCGACGAAATCATGGGGCGTCCGCAGCATACTCGATCAGCCAAGTTGACTCGATATCCTAGGGCTTCGAGCAGTTTGACAGCCGCTTTGCCGGATTCAGGGTGGTTGAAGTTCATGAAGGTGTCGTGGAATAGGACAACGTCGCCGCGCGATCCAGTGGTATTGGGTTGGCGACGGTTGAACCATTGATCGAATGTTCTGCTGGTGATCTTGGGCAGCTTGCGATGCCGATCGATTCCGATGAATTTCTCTAATGCCCACCTCGAAGGTGTTGAGCGGTTTACAAAGTTAGCGAGCGGTGCGAGGGGACCGGGCGCGAGGGAATTGAGGCGGTGTATGTTAGCGATCAGACGCGAACGGAGCGGTACGGAGTGAGTCTGGTAGTAGAGATCAAGAAACTCGTACTTGATTTTGGCCATATCGACGTTGGATGGGCACTCGGATTTACAGGATTTGCACTCAAGACACAGATCAAGGACATCGAACATTCTCTCGGATCGGATTTCGTCGATGGGCAACGCTCCAGATAGTGCCGATCGAAGTGCGTTTGCGCGTCCTCGTGTCGAGTGCTCTTCTTCGCGTGTCGCCATGTAGGAGGGACACATTGCGCCGGCATTGATCTTCCTGCAAGCGCCGACTCCGTTGCACCGTTCGATTGCACCTGCGAAGCCATCGTCGGCGGTCCAATCGAGTTTGGTTGTAATGGGCGCGGTGGCATATTCGTCACCGTATCGGAGGTTTTCGCGCATGTCTGGCGTATCGAAGACCTTGCCGGGGTTCATAATGCCATTGGGATCGAATAGGTCTTTGACTTCGCGGAAGTGTCCGACGAGTTCTGGTCCGAACATCTTTTCGGCCCATGCACCTCGTACGATGCCGTCACCATGCTCACCACTGAGTGAGCCGCCGAACTCGAGAACGAGGTCTGAGATTTCGTCGGCGATCTGGTACATGGTGTCGATGCCAGCGTTCTTTTTGAGATTTACGAGTGGCCGGATGTGCAGGCACCCAACGCTGGCATGACCGTAGTATCCGGCTTCGGTGCCGTGGCGCTTCACGATCTCGTCGAAGCGTTCGACGTATTCGGGTAGCCGTTCTGGGGATACTGCGGTGTCTTCGACGAAGGGAAGTGGCTTAGTGTCGCCTTCAACGTTCATCATCAGGCCGAGTCCTGCTTCTCGCATTGCCCAGACTTGGCGCTGTTGCGCTGGCTGAAGGAGAATTGTGACGGCGAATGTTGCTGTAGTGCGTTTAATGAGGTCTTGGAAGGTGTTGAGTTTGGATTCGACCTCGGCGATAGATTCGCCGGTCATTTCGACTACGAGTATGTCGGTTGGTTCGCCTTGTAGAAATCCAATGTTGCGCGAGAATCCGAGGGATTTTCGTGCTTGACTGATGATGATCTCGCCGATGTGCTCAACTGCGCTGACTTCATGGTCCAGAGTTGCGACAGTTGCTTCCATAGAGTCGCGTAGGGTGTGGAAGTGGAGTACTGCGAGGCCTTTAGATTTGGGGATGTCCCAGAGTTTGAGGCGGGCATCGGTAACGGCGGCGAGAGTACCTTCTGATCCGACCATGACTTGGGTGAGGTCGATGATGGGGCCGTCAGTAACAGGAGAGTAGACGCGGTCGATGTTGTATCCACCGACGCGGCGAAGGATTTTGGGGAAGCGTCTGTCGACTTCAGGTGCGGCGGTGTCTGCGATGGTGGGAATGCCGCGGTAGATTTGACCTTCCAAGCTGGATTGTGCCATTTTGCCTTCGAGTTGGGATGTTGTCAGTGCTTCGAAGGTGGCAGATGAACCGTCTGAGAGGATGACGGACATCTCTTGGACTTGGTCGACTGTCTTGCCGTAGATGATTGAGTGGGAGCCGCATGAGTTGTTGCCCATTGCACCGCCGATGTTGGCGCGAGATGATGTGCTGGGGTCAGGGGTGAAGTATTTTCCGGTGTGTGCGACTTGGCGGTTGAGTTCGTCGATGGTGATTCCGGGTTGAGTGTGGACCCAGCCTTCCTCGGCGTTGATCTCTAGGACATCGTGCATGTATTTCGAGAAGTCGATGACGACGCCTCGGTTGACTGTCTGCCCAGAGAGACCGGTTCCGCCGCCTCTTGGAAGTACTGAGACACCTGCGTTGTTGCATGTCTCGATGACAGCGCTGACATCGTTGGCATCGCGAGGAAGGACGACGCCGAGGGGTGTCATCTTGTATATAGAAGCGTCGGTGGCGTAGAGCTGGCGCGAGTATCGGTCGAATCTGACTTCACCTGCAACCGCGTGATTTAGTTCTTCAGCGAGTTGCGACCGCGTCGACCGGCTCGCGGTGGTCACGCTGATGCCTCGTCGTTGCCGTGATGCTTCTCTTCAGACTGGGGCATGATCACGGAGGCGATGACGCTGATGACAAGGATGCCTATGACGATTGCCAATGATCCAAGCGTAATCGTGATAGAGATCTCGTCGTATCCGACACCGAGGTCGTGGATCAGGTTATGCAGCCAATCATGGGTTAGTTCGTACGTCTCGATGATTATCTTGATGCCGATGAATGCGAGGATCGCAGCGAGCCCATAAGACAGGAACCGGAATAGGTTGACCAGGCCTTCAAGCAGGAAGAATAGAGGTCTCATGCCAAGAACTGCCATGGCGTTGGATGACCAGATGATGAATTGGTTTTTGCTGATGCCGACGACTGTCGGGATGGAGTCGATGGCGAATACGACGTCGGTGGAACCGAGGACGATGACTACGAGAGCGAATGGCGTGGCCATTCGGATGCCGTTTTTGATGGTGAAGAAGTTGTGCCCGTCGTACTCTTCCGAGACTGGCATGATTTTTTTGAATACTCGGAGAACGATGTTCTTGGATGGGTCAACTTCGTCATCGTGACTGGTGATGAGTTTGTATGCGGTGAAAATCAAAATTGCTGCTAGGAGGTATAGGACGGGTTCGAAGACGGAAATGATTCCGATTGCGAAGAATATGAATACGGCTCGGGCGATGAGGGCACCAACGATGCCGAACAGAAGCGCTCTAGATCGAAACAGATCTGGAAGAGCGAAGTAGTTGAAGATGACTAGGAATACGAACAGGTTATCGATGCTCAATGCACGTTCGGCGACGTATGCAGTGGCGTATTCGATTCCAAGTTCGTTTCCGCCGGCTATGAAGACCCACACACCTACAGCGGCGGCGACCAATGTCCAGAAGATGGTGAGTAGCGTCGCCTCCTTCATCCCGACATGGTGGTCTTTGCCACTCAGGAGTAAGAGGTCAATGACCAATAGGATGACGACGCCGACGGAGAATGCGGCGAGAATTGTGTAACTGTCGAAGTATCCTTCCACGACGGGGCAGGTGATTTAACCGAACTAATCGAGGTTAGCTTTGCAGTCCGTGGATAGGAGTTCAGAAGATGTTATCGACAGTGAACTGCTGTTCGCCGGATGGGGCTTTGACGGTAACTTGGTCTCCGACTTTTCCGCCTAGTATTGCGCTTCCGAGGGGCGAGATGTCGGAGATTTTGTTTCGCAGCGGGTTTGCCTCGTTTGCAGCGACGACTTGGTAGTCAACGTGCATGTCTGAGCCGCCCTTGGATAGTGTCACCCATGAACCGATCTGAACTTCATCATTGACGCGGTCGGATTCTTCGATGATGGTTGCGACCTTGAGGGTAGATTCCAACCTGTTTATCTGCGCCTGCACCATTCCTTGGTTTTCGCGTGCTGCTTCAAGTGGCGAGTTTTCACGCACGTCACCGCTGGCAGCGGCGCGCTCGATCTCTTCGGCGAGGCGGACGGTTTCCTTTCGGAGCAGATCGAGACGGTTGACCATTTCGTCGTAGCCTTGTCGTGTGATCTGGACTTCGCTGTTACGTCGTCGCATAGCAGCTCCGCGTACTGCGTTCAACGTGGGTTTTCGAACGCGGATATGCGGTGCTAGGCTGACGTCGATGTAGTTCTTTTTCTTTACGTAGTTTAAGAAGTCTTTGACGGCTGCAATGCGTTGTTTGTTAGCTTCGGATGCGCTAGTGCCAAAGGTCTCGGAGTACGGGCTGACATCGGATGGTCTAAGCGATTCCAGAATGTTTGTGCCGCCGATCCAACGTGCAAACTTGGATAGTTCAGGGTGGACAAGACGCTTTTTGTCGTCCGCGATCGTCATGATGTACTCAGTTATCGCGTCTTGTACGGTAAGACCTTCTTCAGTGTTGGAGACAGCGGTGTATTCGGTCTGTGTAACCAAGGTATTTACCTCAATGAGGGCTCGTAGCGATGAGTACGAGAGATTGTAAGCGGCAATGCCCATTCGTGGGAGACGCATACTTATAGTTTACGAGAACAGCGGATTCAATGCAAAAACAACGAGCAATGTTGGGGTGTTCAGATTGGGCGCGTTGTGTGGTTTAGGGTTATGGTTGATAATTGCGATCCGATCAGGATCGGCGCGTGCGATACCTGTCTGTATTGATGGAGCGAGGATAGGATAGATGACTCTGCGAGTTGTGGTTACCTGTGAGACTTTCGTGGATGTTAAAGGCATCATCGAGTCGGCAGGCGATATCGAAGTCGAGATCTTCGATCAGTTCACCGAGAGTGAACCATACATCGAGGCCTTACGAGATGCGGACGGTGCTCTGGTAGCGACTTGGCCGCTGACGGGTCGCGATGTGTTGGAAACATGCTCGAAGTTGAAGGTCGTCAGTCGGATGGGCGTAGGGGTTGACTCTATAGATCTTGATGCGGCCACGGAGTTGGGAGTTCTGGCCTGTAATGTGCCGGGAGTGAACACGGTAGAGGTAGCGGACCATGCGATGGCGATGGTGCTGTCGATACTGCGTCGAATACCTGAGACGGTGACGGCTTCGCGGGATGGCAAGTGGTCGGACGATCCGGCGTTGATGCGGGAGTTTCAGGAAACGGTGGACCGCGTGGCAGGGAAAACGGTCGGCATCTTGGGCTTCGGCAACATTGGCAAGGCATTTGCCCAACGAGTAAGGGGTTTTGGTCCGATGCGGATCATTGCGTTCGACCCGTTCGGATATCAGTCTGGCGCGGACCTTTACGGTGTTCAGTTGGTGGAACTGGATGAGTTGCTTGCGGAGTCGGACATCATCACAATCCATGCTCCACATACCGCAGATACCGATCACATAATCAACGCTGAGACGTTGGAAAAGATGAAGCCGACGGCGATTTTGGTCAACTGTGCGCGTGGCAAGCTGGTAGATCAGGTGGCACTTCACGCGGCTTTGCGGGATGGTCAGATCGCGTTTGCCGGCATTGATGTTACCGAAGTAGAGCCGATCGCTTCCGAGGATCCGATCCTGACGCTTCCGAACTGCTATGTGACGCCTCACTTGGCTGGGTACTCGCCGACTTTCTTGGAGGAGTGTGGTCAGAAGCAGGCAGAGAATGTGAGTTTCGCGTTGACAGGACGTGCGCCGCATGGTTTGACTAATCCGGACGTGATCAAGACGATTGCGGTGCAACGCGCGGCTGGTGGCGGACGTTGGGAAGGGATACCAGACTTTTCAACGGGTTTACCGTTCTAGCGCAACGGCAGCCAAGCGAAGGATTGATCTTTGCATCAACGGGGCTGTGCGCAACTACGTCATTCCGAAGCGGAGCGAGGAATCTCCCCCTCTGGATTCTCGCCTGCGCGAGAATGACGGGAAGGCCGCAGGAATAAAGTTAGCAACGCACAACTCTCCAAGACCTCGAAAATGAGGGGCTGGGTTAGGATTGTCGCAATTGAGTTGTCATCGGGTGCTTGAAAGGAGCATGTGAGATGGGCATAAATCGACGTGGTGAGCAGGGTACAAGTTCGCCTTGCAGTGATGTTGAGATTCGAGTATTGCAGGACGGTTCGACGGGTTCAGGCATGATGACGGTGTTGGAGGTGGCGATCGCCCCCGGCGGATCGACACCGTATCAGGCGAATGTCTCGCATGAGGAGAGTTGGTTCATCTATTCGGGTGATGTTGCATTCACCGAGGGCGAAACTCGCTATTCGTTGACTTCGGGAGACTGTGTCTTGGTGGCTAAGGGTGTAGGGATGTCAGTGGAGAATGTGGGTTCCGAGAGTGCGCGAATCATCACTATGAGCCCGGACCCGTCGGTGGTTCGTGAGGAGGTGGGTCCGGTTGATGTCGAGACTGGAGCACCGGGTAGCAATGTGTTGATTCGGGCGGAGTACGAGGCGTTTGAGTTTGCGCCGGGTGTGATGCGGGTGGACATGGTAGATGACTCCCGAGGTGCGACGAGTTCGTATTTTTCGGAGTTGAGTTTTTCGCCGGGCGCGCATACGCCGAACCATTACCATCCGGCGCATGAGGAGACGATGTTCTGCATCGAGGGCGAGATGACAGCGGTATATGGGCCTGAGACATCAATTCCGTTGCCGGCTGGTGATGCGTTTTTGTGCGAGCCGATGGTTCGCCACGCGACGAATAATCCTTCGTCGTCTCCGAGCAAGCTATTGGCGATTCATCCGGTGCTGAACCCGCCGCCGCGGGTGATATGCGATTGAAAAGTAACGCGCACCAGCGAAGACCATAGCAGGGCCTAACAATAGAAGCGTCATGGCGATTGCCAGCGCGGGTTGTGACTGTTGGTCGCTGGTTACAACGTTTTCAACACTCGGTGTCGGTACGAACCTTGATACAACAACGAATGAGTTGTGTTGATTCAGGTCAAGGAGCGGTATACGAGCGCATATTTTGAGTGTGCCGTGGTCATCAACCGGAATGCTGTCAAACACTTCGCTTGCGGTATCCAGTTTCGCGATCGAGTAATCGGTAGTGGGTATTGAACTGGATGTCATTGAGGGTTGAACACAGATTTCGATGGGCGATGGAAATCTGTACGAGGTCGCATCAGGGTCGAAATGCTTCCGGCGAGATCCGGTTTCAGCGCTGACATCGTAGACATCCGACGCCAGCGTAATGCCTTCTGGGATGGTGATGTCAGTCGAAATTTCGTCTGCTGAGTAGCGGCGAACGGCTAGAACCAAGTAGTCGCCCCAGAATATCGATCTTGCGTCGGCATGGATTTCGAACCCGGGCAGAGATGTCTTGTTCCAGAGTGTGGCCGTACGCCCATTTGTTATCGAGCCGGTGAACGGGTCGTTAGGTCTGATTTTTAACAGAGTGTGCGCCAACTCGATCTTTTGTGCGGCGGGCAGGCTATCCTCGTGTCGGTTGAATGCTCGCACCCGCACGCGATAGTTGATGTCTGGATTCAACCCGTGTATGCGAGCGGTTCGAGCGGTTTCAGGTAGAAAAATTGGAAACTCTGGCGATTCTGGATACCAATCCACGGCGTACGCATATACATCGCTGACGCCCTCATAATGGGGATTGTCCCAGAAGATGACGATGCCATCGCGGCCTTGGACAGCATAGTAGTTTTCCGGTGAGTCCGGTTCCTCAGCGCCGTTACGCCCATAGCCTTCGCGATTCGGGAATCGGGTTGGTGTAGGCTTAGGTGTCGTCGTAGGGGTGGCAGTTGGCGTAAGGTTTGGAGTCGGTGTGGGAGTGGGCGTCGGAGGCGGAGTGGGGGTTGGAGTGTCTTCTGGCAGTGTCGTCGGATAGATAGTCGTGTTATTGTCGCCTAGAAGATTGCGCGCCAAAATGGTGACGTCGTATAGAGTGCCGGGTTTTAATCCGTCTTTTATGGTGTAGTTGGATACTTCAGGTTTGAATGATTTCGAACCGATGGGCACGTGTGTGCCTTTCACTTTCCATGTGAGTTCGTACCCAAGCACCGGCAGTACGATAGCCGACCCTAGAAAACTCCAATTCACGGTTATAGTCGTCTGAGTTTGTGCCGTGATCTTTAAATTCGGTTGCGCGGGAATGCCGATTCTCACGGTGAAGGGGTGCATCGTATGTGAACCATCTGCGTAGTTCACTCTAACCTTGAACGAATAAGACGCGACTCCACTCTCGTAGATGTCAGGAATGTCCAACGATCTAGCGGAAGATGGCTTTGAAATCGATCCTTCAATTTCGTTTGATCCTGTTACACGCCAAGTGATCTCGAAACCGGCGACAGTTGATTCATCGATCCCATTTAGTTCCCACTTAACTTCGCCGTCCATCGGACCATTGGGATCAGATGGTCGAACATCAATCGTCAGAGATACCGCATTTGGCGGCGTCGGTTTTGGCGTATACGTGGGCGTGGGAGTAGGTGTTGGAGTAGGAGTGTCTCCCGGTAGTGTCGTTGCATCTTCCTTGTCGCCTTCTCCTGGTCCGAGCGGGTTATGCGCTACCAGAGTAATCTTGTATTTGGTACTGGGGCTTAAGCCCGTTATCTCGTGCGATGTGGCGGTTTTAGGAAACTTCTGGCGATTTGGTTTCGCGCCTAGTTCGTCCTTGACCCAAGTCAACTCAAACTCGTCAACGGGGCGGCGGATAGCTCCCGTGTCTTCGCGTGGCGGCTCCCACGCTACTGCGATTGTCGTGTCGGTAGCTGATGCGCTACTAATGACAGGTTGTCTAGGAACGTTGAATGTGTGATTGACGCTCGCGGTGGAACTTGAACCATCGTCGAATTTTGCCTCGATTGCAAAACGATACAGCATATCCGCGTCAACCGGAACAGTGTAGTTTCTTTGATCCGATTCCAGTTCCCTGCGCTCCTCATCAGAGCCTTCAACCTTGGGTTTCCAACTCAATACGAAACCCGATAAGCCGGTAGGTGTCGAACCTCCAAAATCCCAAGTCATGACCGCTCCTGCCGATTTGAGGCTCTCGAATTGGAGGTTTATCGTGGCAGCTAGAGGAGTGGGAGTAGGTGTCGATGTGAAAGTTGGCGTTGGAGTGGGTGTCGCTGTCGGAGTGTTGGTTGGAGTCGGAGTGGGTGTAGGCGTAAAGGTTGCAGTTGGACTGGGTGTTGGCGTAGGGGTCAAAGTTGGCGTTGGACTTGGTGTCGCTGTCGGAGTGTTGGTTGGAGTCGGAGTGGGTGTAGGCGTAGGAGTATCTTCTGGGAGTGTCGTTGCATCTTCGGTGTCGCCGTTGCTGTCGCCGAGAGGGTTATGCGCCACCAGAGTAATTTTGTACTTGGTACCGGGGCTTAAGCCCGTTATCTCGTATGATGTATCGGTTTTCGGAAACTTCTGGCGAACTCGTATAGCACCTATTTCGTCCTTGATCCAACTCAACTCGAACCCGTGGACTGGGCGGCGTGCGGTCCCAGTGCCTTCTTTTGGCGCGGTCCATGAGCCGGTAATGCTCGTTTTGGCAGCCGTTGGCTTTTCTAGGTCGGGCGGTAATGGGACTAGGAATCTGTGATTGACGCTCGCTGTTGAACTTGAACCATCGTCGAATTTTGCCTCGATTGCAAATTGATACATCGTATCCGCGTCAATCGGGACTGTGTATTCGCGTTTATCTGAGTTCAGTTCCCTGCGTTCCTCGTCAGAGCCTTGGTCCTTGGGTCTCCAACTCAATACGAATCCCGACAAGCCAGTAGGGGTCGATTGTCCAAAATCCCAACTCATGACCGCGCCGTCCGACGTGAGACTTTTGAATTGCAGATTCACTGGGATGGCCGCAGGGGTAGGAGTGGGTGTAGGAGTTGGAGTCTCAGTTGGTGTAGGCGTCGGAGTAGGGGTGTGAGTTGGAGTCGGAGTAGGGGTGGGCGTGTAGGTCGGTGTAGGCGTGGCAGTCGGCGTGGGAGTGGCTGTCGGGGTATCAGTTGAAGTAGGTGTGGGTGTGAAAGTCGGTGTAGGAGTTGGAGGCTCAGTTGGCGTAGGAGTGGGTGTAGGCGTGGGTGTGAAAGTCGGAGTTGGGGTAGGGGTGGGCGTCGGGGTATCAGTTGGAGTAGGTGTGGGCGTGTAGGTCGGAGTTGGAGTAGGTGTGGGCGTGGCAGTCGGAGTTGGGGTAGGCGTGGGTGTCGGGGTATCAGTTGGAGTTGGGGTTGGAGTTGGGGTAGCTTCTATCAGCGTCACGTTTGCGGTCGCGGTGAAGGAGTTGCCGGCGTAATTCAGAACCGCGGTGATCAGGTCGGTGCCGGTTGAACTCGACGATGGCGCCGTGTAAGTGGCGGAGAAATTCTCTTTGGCGACTACAGTGCCGTTGGTTGCAGACCATTGGATCGTTGCTGAGTTCGGGATGTTGGTAAGTTCGGTGTCTTGATCGTCGAACGCTTCGATTTGGATTTCTGCGCTAGCCGAGGTATCTATGGAAATCTTGGCGGGACTTACCTGTGCGCTGGCGATACATGGATCTATTGCCGGCACGTTGATTTCCACTCCGTTTTCAGGACTAGTGGGGACGATAGCCTTGTCGTCGTCGAATCTGGCAACAGGTGCGATTGTGTATTTCCCACTACTGCATTTCTGACCGACGGTTTGAGTTACGCCGAACGATTCAGATGTCTTTTCGAGTTCGGTGACCTTGCAGGTCACGGTAGTTTGCGCTGAGGAACATGCTGACGGAAGGTTTTGGAACTGTGCGCCGGCCCCGAATGAGATGCTGATGCCAGGATCTGTCTCCAGGTCACGTTGATCTACCGAGATCGAGTATGAGGCAGAGTGGCTTGTGGTGCTGTATTTGGCGTTTTGGATGCGGATGTACGGGCATCTGAGTTCGCGGTGATCAACCCTAGCTCTGCTTTTAAGGGCGGGGATTTGCGCTCCGTCTATCGTCGCCTTGACTCTCAGAAATACTCTGTTGTTGTGGCAGATATGAGCGATGGATGTTTCTAAGGTGATATCAGTTGTGCTGTTAGCTGATACGTCGCATTGCCATGTATCGTTGACGGTCGTGCAGAGGGCGGTGTTCTCGGTGATGGTCGTCCCGATGCTGGAGTTTGCCGATACTACGAGGCTGGCGTCGTTAGTGGAATTGTTCGTTAGAGTGATGTCCCAGTAGCCGATGTGATTTTCGATGTCTTTCCGGGTATTAGTGATGTTGATTAAGAAGTCCTTGGGGTCGTGTTGAACCTGCTGATGGATGGCTTGGCTAGATGTTGTGAGTTGATTGGTGGTCGCAAGGTAGGTTGTTAACAGGAGGGATAAGAAGGCTGTGGCAAAGGCGAAGATGAAGAGGCGATTTGTCCGAATGGATCGCACAGCGGGGCTTAGCTGACTTAAAGAGTTGGAGTTTGGGCGACGCTATATGGTGAAGGCAGATGATGGCGATGCGCAGTCTAGCATACGAGAGCAACGGGCGGGGTTGCCAGAAGCAAGATGCTACGGCATTCACTGCGATCTGGATTAGGTTGCTGTGCGTAACTACCGTCATACCCGTGTAGGCGGGTATTCGTGTAGGCGGGTATTCAGGGAGGTTGGGAAGTCGGCGTTCAAAGCGAAACGGCGCGTCTAACCCCCTTCAATTCCCCCTTGGATCATCAAGGGGGAGGGGTACGCACAGGTTCCGCCTGAGAGGGACTTCCGATGATCTCTGTTGATGCCGGAGTGTTTCGCGTGATTTGCTTTGTTGTCTGCGAGATTGTCTGCGCTTCATATAATTGATTGGAGTGAAGGCGGGTTACTGATGCCTGATGAGCGTACTCCTAAGAGGGTGGCAAGTATCGTCCCGACTTTAGCGCGGTTGAGCATGATCGGGTGGTTCGTAGGCGTTAGCATCGCTGGCGGAGCACTGCTCGGTTGGTGGCTCGATAGTTTGGTTGGCAGCGAACCGTTGCTGCTTATCGTGGGGATCCTGCTGGGGATCGCCGTTGCGCTGGTCGGAATGGTGCGGTTACTGTCTGACTTCGGGAGAGCGAAAGATCGGGGGTCAAGGGACCGTGGCGACCATTGAGAAGTCGGTGCCTTCCTGCTGAATAGCGAAAGATGTCGATAGATCCAAACCAAGCAATGGGGGGAGAGGTTGCTCTCATCCCCTAAAGGCGTAGCCATAGCGGTTTTCTTACTCGCTGTGGCGGTCATCTCAGTTTTGGGCGGTGCCCTTGGTGCCGCTTTCGGTGGTGGATTCTTAGGCGGCGCGGTTCCTCTAATTCAGATTCCGTCGGAACTAGTCGTCCACATCGGCGGGTATAAGCTCGTGAACACGGTTGTGATGTTTGGTGCGGCGATGCTGGTGCTGGTGTTGCTCACATGGCTTGCGACTCGGAAGCTGTCTGAGGTGCCGGGTCGGTGGCAGTCGATGATGGAGCTGCTCTACGAGTTCTTCATCGGATTGGCGGAATCGACTTCGGGCAAAGCTGGGCGCATATTTCTTCCTGTGGCGACGGCGATTTTCTTGGTAGTGCTGTTTTCGAACTGGTTGGGTGTGTTGCCGATAGTAGGCACGATTGGTCGAGTAGAGACGACCACGGAGTTTTTCTTCCACAAGTTTGAGAAGAAGCTAGAGGAGGGACATGCGGAAGCATTGCTGAATGGTTTGCACCACGATGTTGGGAAAAACGGCGAGGGATTGGGTCATTTCATCGAGTCTCATGCGGAAGACAAGGATCTTCAGAAGTATCTCGGCAAGACGTTAGAGACGTATGGTGGGCAGGGTTTCGTGGCGTTTGATGGCGGTGGCATCAGGATTTTGCCGCTTGGACGGGGTGAAGATTACAAACTGACGTTGATCGATATCGTGGCGTTTGACATCGCGGACCCGGTGCATCCAACCGCGGAGGATGTGGTCAAGATTGCAAATCGTGTGGATGAGAGTGTGGCTCCTGGAGCGGTTCCGAGTACCGAGTTTTTCACCAACAATCCTGGAAAGTACGCAGGGTTTGAAGGGAAGCGAGTGGGGTTGTTGGTGCCGTATCTGAGAGGTTCGAGCACCGACTTGAATATGACGTTGGCGATTGCGATCTTCGCGATGGTCAGTGTGCAGTTCTGGGGAATCAAGACGTTGGGAATTGGTGGTTACTGGGACAAGTTCGTTGGAAATCCATTTAAGCGGAATCCCATCGACTTATTTGTGGGTCTGCTTGAGTTGGTTGGTGAATTCATCAAGGTCATCAGTTTCACATTCCGTCTTTTCGGAAACATGTTTGCCGGCGAGATATTGCTTATAGCGATGGGATTCCTGTTCCCGTTGATCGGAATGATTCCGTTCATCGGGTTGGAGTTGTTCGTGGGCTTCATTCAGGCGATCATCTTCTCAGTGTTGACGCTGATGTTCGGTGCGTTTGCGATCATGCCGCACCATCATCCGGAAGGCGACCACCACGGTGCGGAGGGGCATTAGAGATATGAGGATTGTGCACCTTCCCCCGTCCCCTCTGGGTTCCGGCTTGCGCCGGAACGATGGGCGTTCTTGCGGGAATCACAGATATTCTCGCGGGATTGAAGTACCAGAGGGCACTACTAAATTAGGCATGCTGCATTCGACTCATGGCTTAGGCCGAGTTGTGTCGGATGCGTGTGAAGTAACGACGCGGTCAGAATGGATAGGCGTCGTGACCACCAGCGATAGAGACCAGGAGGTCTAAAACAATGGATGAATGGGCACCAATTGGAGCTGGCCTTGCGATAGGCGCAGGCGCACTCGGACCTGGGCTTGGCATCGGTATGCTAGCCGGCAAGGCTATGGAAGCTCTGGGCAGGAACCCTGAGGCAGCCGACGCGATTCGCCAGAACATGATTCTTGCGATTGCGTTTACGGAAGCGATCGCGATCTACGCCTTGGTCGTGGCGATCATCACACTGTTCGTCTAAATAAACAGAACTTCAACGCATCGGCGGGAGGATCGGTCACGACAAGTGATCCTCGTAAAACCCTCCGTCGGTGCGTGGTTTCGATGAACAGAGTGATGTAGAACGAACCGGAGATTCTCATGGATGCATTGGGAATAGACCTACCCCGTCTGTTGACCTTCTTAGTCGGGTTCACGGTCATCGCGATCTTCTTGCGGATGTTCCTGTACGGGCCGATAACCCGCATGTTGGATCAGCGCGCTGATCGTATCCGCGACAGCTTGGATGCTGCGGAACAGGCACGCGCCGAGGCGGCATCGTCTGCCGAGCGCGTTGAGCAAGAGTTGGCGAATGCTCGCCGTGAAGGTCAGGAATTGATCGCAGAAGCGCGCGAAGCTGCCTCGCGGTTACGTGAGCAGGAAGCAGATCGGACTCGTGCACAGGTTGACGAAATGCTTGATCGGGCACGCGAGGAGATACGTCGTGAGCGAGCGGCTGCCGTCGAAGAGGTGCGCCGCGAGTTTGCCGGAATCGCGATCTTGGCCGCGGAACGGATCGTTGAGCAGTCGCTTGACGAAGATGCCCACCGCGAGTTGATTGACCGCGTATTAGAAGAAGGACTCGACGCTCGGAGCAATTGATGAGCGTGGATACTGTCAGAATATATAGCTAGCGCAAATGGCATCGACATCAGTCAGAAGATACGCACAAGCTGCGTTCGCAATCGCGATAGAGCAGGACGCGCTCGAAGTTTGGGAGCGTGACCTTGCGAAGGCGCGTGCTGTCTTCACGGAAAGAGACGTGCAGGCATTTATGGCCGCGCCTTCAGTGCCCGAGACTGTGAAGCTTGACGGTATCAAGACATTGCTCAGCGACGTAGATACGTTGGTGCGAAACCTAGTGTCGCTAGTGACCGTAAATGGGGATATCGAGAGGTTTGACGGTGTTTGCGACGTATTCCGAGAGTTGCTGGACGAGCATCTAGGGATTGGACGAGCGCAAATCACGACTGCGGTTCTCTTGGATGATGCCAGACGAGATCGCATCGTTGCAAGCCTACAGGCAATGACAGGGTTTGAACGGATCGAAGTTACTGAGAGTGTCGATCCGGAGATCATTGGTGGTGTTGTCGCGAGGGTGGGTGATCGATTATTTGATGGCAGCACGCGGACGCGATTGCGTTCAATGCAGGATTCGTTGGTGCAGAGGCCGTTGTCGGCGTAAGAAATCAACTAAAGAGAAAGCATAGCCATAGTTGCGGGCATGTTCCCGCGCTGATATGCCAAGGAGAGATAAGTAGATGACCACAGCAGGCCAAGATATCGCATCAGTGATCAAGCGTCAGATCGAGGAGTTCGGGGGCGAACTCACGATGGTTGATGTAGGCACTGTTGTGGAGGCAGGAGATGGTATCGCGCGGATCCACGGTCTCGCCGGTGTGCGGCTGAACGAGATTTTGCAGTTCCCGGGCGATGTCTTGGGGCTCGCGTTGAACCTTGAGGAAGAGTCGGTTGGCGCGGTGATTATGGGTGATTACCTTCGGATCCGAGAAGGCGACGAGGTCAGATCGACCGGTCGCATTCTTGAGGTGCCGGTAGGTGACGAGTTGTTGGGGCGTGTGGTTGACCCTCTTGGCAGGGCTTTGGATGGTCAACCTGCTCCGAATACGTCTGAGACATTGCCAGTTGAAAAGATCGCGCCAGGCGTGATCACTCGGCAGCCGGTAAACCAGCCCGTGCAGTTCGGTGTCAAGGTTGTGGATGCGATGGTGCCGGTTGGGCGTGGACAGCGGGAGTTGATTATTGGGGACCGGTCTACTGGTAAGACATCGTTGTGCGTAGACGCCATCATCAACCAGCGTGATTCCGACATGATCGGTGTCTACGTGGCTATCGGTCAAAAAGCGTCAAAGGTAGCGGGAATAGTACAGCGTTTCGCGGACCAAGGCGCGTTGGACAACACGATCATCGTAGCGGCGAATGCTTCTGATCCAGCACCGACGCAGTTCTTGGCTCCGTATGCTGGCTGCGCGATGGCGGAATATTTCATGTCTAAGGGTCGGGACGTTTTGATCGTCTACGATGACCTTTCGAAACATGCTTGGGCCTATCGCCAGATGTCGTTGCTGCTTCGCCGTCCGCCTGGACGTGAAGCCTACCCCGGGGACGTTTTCTACCTGCACTCGCGTTTGCTCGAACGCGCAGCGCGTATGGCACCAGAGTTTGGCGGCGGCTCGATTACGGCCTTGCCGATCATTGAGACGCTTGCAGGTGACGTATCTGCTTATATCCCGACAAACGTCATTTCGATTACCGACGGTCAGCTGTTCTTGGAACCGGATCTGTTCAACGCAGGCATTCGCCCGGCGGTGAACTCGGGTATCTCGGTAACCCGCGTAGGATCGTCTGCACAACGTCGTGGGATGAAGGATGTTGCAGGGAGCTTGAAGACAGAGATGGCGCAGTTCGACTCTTTAGCCACCTTTGCTCAGTTCGGTGCGGAAGACTTGGACCCAGTTACACGTCGGCAGTTAGCGCGCGGCGAGCGATTCCGAGAGTTGTTGAAGCAGGATGAGAATGCGCCAGTGACGTACGAGAACATGGTTGCGCTGTTCCACGTAGCGAATGAGGGCGCGTTGGACGATGTAGACGTGGAGCATGTGCGTGACTTCGAGTCGCAGTGGTATGACTACATGGCTGCGAATCTTCCAGAGATTTTGTCTGAAATCAACGACACGGGCGAGTTGAGCGATGAAAACGGCGAACGGCTTATGGAGGCTGTCGCCGCGTTCAAGCAGACTGCGGACTTGGTGGCCGCTTAGCAGTAAGGAACTGATGGCGCTAATATGCCTAGCCTGAAGGACATACGCGACCGTATTAGGTCGGTCAGCAACACTGCGAAGATCACGAGCGCGATGCAGTTGATCGCAGCGTCGCGTATGCAACGTGCACAGCAGATGGTTAGGAACGGCCGACCATACGCGGATCAGATGCGAGAGGTGTTATCGCACTTGGTAATGCGGTTGGAGGCTGACGACGAGTCGCTAGACCCGTTGCTGCAACGAAGATCGAATCATCGCGAATTGCTTGTGTTGCTCACGCCTGACCGTGGGTTGGCTGGCGCGTTAGTGGGCAATATATTGCGTACGGCGGCTCAGGAGTATCAACAAGCTGAAGTGCCGATCGACACGGTTGGCATCGGTAGAAAAGGTGAGCGTTTTGCTGCTCGCACTGGACAATCGCTTGTCGCCAGCTTCTCAGTCGGCGACAGGCCTTCGCTGGCCGACACACTAGACATCTCGTCGTTTGTCATCGATCGTTATCGATCAGGTGAAGTCGATACTGTGAAACTCATCTACGCGCAGTTCATCAATACGTCGGTACAACGGCCGGTTAATGTGCAACTGCTTCCGATTGAAACTACATCTGGATCGGACGATGAGCCGATCTTGTATCTGGACTACATCTACGAACCTTCGCCGGCCGAGGTGCTCGCTAGCATCGCGCCTAGGTATATCGAGACGCAGATCTACCACGCGATCCTAGAAGCGCAAGCAAGCGAACATTCAGCGCGCATGATCGCTATGCAGAACGCGACCGATAACGCAAACGAATTGATCGAGGAGTTGACACTAGACCTGAACAAGGCACGTCAAGAATCGATCACTGGCGAGTTGCTTGACATCGTCGGTGGCGTTGCCGGAGTACAGGGTTAGCGATACAACCCAACCACTGAAAACCTAGATCAACCCTAGAAACAACACGAAATAGGAGCCTGACGCAAATGGCACAAGGTAGCAAAGGCAAGGTCGTTCAAGTTATCGGTACGGTCGTCGACGTTGAATTTCCTCCGGATGACCTCCCCGAGATCTACAGCGGCTTGGAGCTTGAAAACGAGGGCGAACGGTTAGTCCTCGAGGTGGAGCAGCACGTCGGAAACAACTGGGCGCGATGCTTGGCACTCGGTACGACTGACGGCCTAGCCAGAGGCGCTGAGGCAACCGACACAGGCCAGCCGGTTGCGGTGCCCGTGGGTGAAAACTCTCTGGGACGCATTTTCAACGTTCTTGGCGATGCTATTGATGGCGGCGAGCAGGTGCCGGGCGATGCTGAGAGGTTGCCGATCCACCGTCAGCCTCCCACTTTCGCGGAGCAATCCGGAACGACGGAGATTCTTGAGACTGGGATCAAGGTTCTGGACTTGATCACTCCGTTTCCCCGCGGCGGTAAGGTTGGCGCCTACGGCGGCGCGGGAGTCGGGAAAACCGTCATTATTACTGAGTTGATCCGGAACATCGCGCAGGAGCACTCTGGAGTTTCGGTGTTTGCGGGCGTTGGTGAGCGTTCACGTGAGGGCAATGACCTCTGGCATGAGATGCATGAGTCAGGCGTTGTCGGCTCTACCGCGTTGGTGTTCGGTCAGATGAACGAGCCACCGGGAACGCGCGCTAGGATCGCGTTGACCGGGTTGACGATGGCTGAGTATTTCCGCGACGAGCGCGGTCAAGACGTGTTGCTGTTCATCGACAATGTGTACCGCTACATCTTGGCGGGCATGGAGGTATCAGCGTTGCTGGGTCGAATGCCGTCGGCGGTGGGATACCAGCCTACGTTGTCCACTGAACTGGGCGACCTCATGGAACGCATCACTTCAACGCAGGCGGGATCAATTACTTCGTTCCAAGCCGTCTATGTGCCTGCTGACGACTACACGGACCCCGGTATCGTGACTACGTTCGGACACCTGGATGCGAACGTGTCCCTGGATCGTGCACTTGCGGCTCAAGCCCTCTTCCCAGCAGTTGACCCATTGGCGTCGAACTCTCGGATATTGGAGCCGGCGGTCGTAGGTCAGGACCACTACGACGCCGCGTTTGGAGTAAAGCGGGTATTGCAGCGCTACAAGGACCTGCAAGACGTGATCGCAATCTTGGGTATTGAAGAACTGTCAGACGACGACCAGCTAACGGTCGCCCGCGCTCGTAAGATTCAGCGCTTTCTGACGCAACCGTTCTTTGTCGGTGAGGTCTTCACCGGTTTGCCCGGCGTTTATGTAAGCCGTGAAGAATCGGTCAAAGGCTTTTTGGAGATCCTCAATGGTAAACATGACGATCTGCCTGAGCAGGCCTTCTACATGGTAGGCACGATCGAAGATGCCGTTACCAAGGGTCGTGCAATGCAAGAAGATGCTGCCGCGTAAGGCTATCTCTGACGAACTAACTGGATTGCCGCGACTAAAGAACCTAGAGAGCAACGATGGCTCGCATGAATCTCAGCATAGTAACTGCCGAACGAGAAACTTACTCGGGAGGAGTGGACTACGTAACCGCCCCCGGTTCCGACGGGGAGTTGACGGTTTTACCGTCGCACGCTGCGTTCATGACGACATTGGCGCCCGGTGAGATGCGTTTCGGGACTAACGGCGATGAGCAGGCAGTAGTGGTAACGGGCGGTTTCATGGAAGTGATCGCAGACAATATCACCGTCTTGGCTGATGCTGCTGAACGTGAAGACGAGATTGACGAGGCACGTGCCGAAGAAGCGGTGCGACGCGCTGAGGAACGGATCGGAATGCACGGGGAAGATTTAGACATGGAGCGAGCGTTAACCTCGTTGAGGCGGGCTCAGATCAGGTTGCGGTTCTCGCGGAGGCGGCGACGCAGCGAGCGCTGATCGCCATATTTATCAGGACTTGACGGCGTGACCATCGTCATCTGGTCGAGACATCGCTGCGTCGAATCGCGTGAAATGTGACTTAATCTGGCGCACCCGGAAGCGATTCGCATGGCACTCCGTCATCATTGCCGTCCAATCTATGGAGGTCTGAAACAGGGCCGCCTGCACCGATGAAAAACGAATTAGCTTCATTCCAAGTCTCGAAATCGCTACAGTCCATATCGACTCCTAAGCCAGCATCCCGACGCCACATTCGATTCAATCTGTTCAAGACTTTGCGCGTATCATCTAAGCGCGGCAATGCCTCGCATGGACGGTTGTCAAGATCGCTATCGAGACCGAAAAGGTCTTTGCCAGGCTCACCGAATTGTTCAATAAAGTATTCGGCTTCATCGCGATGCTGAAAATCGTCGCAGACCACTTCAAACTCTTCGTGCAAGGCGTAATCTCTCGGCATCAAGTACTCGCAAGGAATCCCGTTGCCGTTGGAATCAAGCCCATGTGTGGAGTCTGAGGTTGCATCCCAGTTGATGAAATAACGATTGGCGTCATCCCAAGTTTGAAAGTCGTCGCACTGTACGTCTGGCAAAACGATCTTGTTTGATTCGCTAGCATCAGCCATATGTTGAACCACGATAACGGCTCCGCTTATCATGGCTATGCTACCGATAAGGATAGCGGAGATGGCGAGAACCGATCCGAAAGTCGATAAGGCGGATATTTTTCGGATTTTGCCCCGGATCGATTTTCCAAGTGCGGAGATGGAGATTCGCATGTTTTGATCGAAACTGCGGAAATTCGCGGTGTCTTCGTATCGATAATCTGGTTCACGCCTCAGTGTGAGGTGTTCAGGCACCTATTTCAGCGGTTTTTGAATATACCACAGCAACCTCATAAAACCCGCGCCGCTACGCGGTTAGATGCCTGTGCATAGCTCTCTACCTTGATGCCCAAGGGGGAGTTAAAAGGGGGTTTAGAACATGACGGCCCATCATTCCTCATCATGACAATCACAGTTCAAACCGCCCATCGCCCCCTCTCGGCACCATCCTTCGCGGGTATTACGGTAGTTACGCACAGGTCTCAGTTAGCATTTATCTGCGATCATTATTGAGCCAGAGGCAAAGCAAACGAGCGATAAGAAAGCGCGACAGCATGAAAATCACAGACGTTGACGTATTCAGGATGCGTACTCCAGTACACAAGACTGCGGGTACGAACTGGATGTTCGTCCGTATCACAACCAACACGGGAGAATACGGTTGGGGTGAGGCCAGCACGCAATACAAGGATGCAGGCGTCACTGCTGAGATTGCAGAGTTCGCGAAGTATCTCATAGGTAAGGACCCGTTCCAGATCGAACATATCTGGACATCGTTGTATCGCCGGGTCACATGGACTGGTGGAGCCGTAACGATGAGCGCGATCAGCGGCATCGACTTGGCACTAAACGATCTAAAGGCAAAATCGTTGGGGATTCCGGTGTATGAGTTGCTAGGTGGAAAGGTTAGGGATGATATTCGGGCTTACGCCAACGGATGGTTCGATCCAACTGAGGATGATGGCTTGGGCTCAGGAGCTTTGACAATCGATGATTTCGCGCGTCGTTCGGCTGAGTTGGTAGACGAGGGTTGGCAGGCGATGAAGTTTTACCCGTTTGCAGGTCCTCAAGTGATCGACCCAGAGCGGATGGAGCATGGTGTGGCATTAGTGAAAGCCGTACGCGAAGCGGTCGGCGGATCGATAGAAGTGGCGGTCGACGTGCGGGGGAGACTTGATATCTGGAGTGCACGTCGGGCAGCGAGATTAATCGAAGATTACAACGTCGCTTGGTTAGAAGAGCCGATATTGTGGGACAACATTGATGCTTTGGCGGCGTTGGCTCGGGACATCAACATTCCGATTTCGACTGGTGAGCAGCTATATAACCGGTGGGATTTCAGACCGTTGATAGAGTCACATGCTGCAAGCGTGATTCAACCAGACATCTGCCACGCAGGGGGTATCACCGAGTTACGCAAGATTGCGTCGGCGGCCGAGACATACTACGTCTCGGTGGCACCGCACAATTCGAACGGACCGATATCCACTGTCGCAAGCCTCCATCTGGATCTGGTGATACCTAACGCGTTCATGCAGGAGATATTTGTGAGTTTCTTAGGTGCCTATGAAGCGGTGCTGACAAACATGATTCCGATCGCGGATGGTCGTGCAACCGTCCCGGACGGACCCGGATGGGGTACCGAGATCGATGTGACGGCATTAGAAGCGTTTCCGCCCTGCGATTACGTTACGGTGGAAAGTGAGCCCTATCTGGCTTTCTAATGCGCGTCTTGAGAAGGTCAGTGGCGCTGAGAGACGTAACTTGTATCGGCTTATCAGATGCATATAGCGGCTGCTAAAGTCAAGTTGCATATCCACGCATCTTCGTCGCTAAAGGACAAACGACGCGTGATTCACTCCGTTGTTTCGCAACTGCGTAACCGGTTGTCGGTATCCGCCGCGGAGGTTGACGCTAACGATACTTGGCACTCTGCCACGATCGGGATCGCTATCGTCAGTAGCGATTTGCGAACATTGGATGGGTTAATGGAACGAGCCATGAGCTTCGTAGAACGCGTTGCGCCTGAAGCAGAGGTCATTGACGTTGAGACCGATGTTTGGTCGTACAACAGCGGATAATGAAGCCGACGTCGATCCTCTCGCGAAGAGGATGTTTTTATAACCCTTCCCCTTGATGCCCAAAAGGGAACTAAATAGGGTTTAGACTTACCGTTTCGCTTTGGGGTGCTGCCCAACGATTTGGATGGGCATGCCGCCCGCTGAAGCGCTCGCCTCCGCGAGAATGACGGCAGTTGTGCACGAGTCTTTAAGGCGCCGAAGAAAAAGAAACGGCTCGGTACCGATGGCACCGAGCCGTTGCGGATCGATCCGGGCTCAGCCAAGCTCGGATTTAGCTATTTACGCTGCCTTTGCGATGGCGACAGCGCGTTCTCGTTGCATATCGGCAAGGATCTGACGTGCTTGCGCTGGGCTGATGATGCGCGTGCACTGGATGCACTTGAGCATGATGCCGTCCAGTCCACGACCGAACTGGACATCGCCTTGGCATGACGGGCACTGGCGAGGGAAAATTGCTGACTGTTTCATGTCTTTGCTCTCCGTTCTTTTGGTTTCTATTGAGTGAGAGGGGCTTCGACACTGACTAAAAAGCCCCGATTATTTTTCGGGGCTCTAGTTGGAAGTGGGTTCGCAGATACTTCCGTTCCTTATCGCCCCGATTGTCAAGCTGCTGGTTGTTCTACTCTTCGATTGAGCAACTCTCGTGCCTGATGCCGATCGATGTGCCGCGTACATTGCAGACATTTGAGGCTCGGTCCCTCAAGTCTGATGGCGAACAAGATGTCGCCTTGGCAATGCGGACAACGCTTTTCGTAGATGATCGTCATTGGGGTTTCGGAGTGCCTCTCGTTTCTGACTCTTGGTTTTTGCTGTATCGTCATTCAGTTTGTATCGGTCGCGTCTCTCGCCAGTGAACTGCTGTCCATCGCGGTTGATTTCGCCGAATGAAAACTTTTTATATCATCACTCAAGGGTTTGTCAAGCCTTTTTGGAGGATTTCGTAAATTTTCTGTCGATCTGTCATGTCTTTGGTGTTTTCGTGATGGAATTCGTCAGTCTTGACATTAGCCGTATCATGTATGTTACTATGAATAACACCACAAATCAAGTGTAAACGGGTTGCTGACCTGATGCATCTCGCCTGATAACCTCATCGGGGCTCGTATGACACAGAGATACGAACAAGAACATACCACGGATGCAGGTGCATCGATTCCGAACGCCGACGCTTTTGTCCGTCTCGTTAACAAGATTGCGGCCGAGACCGCACGGCGTGAGATGGCTCGTCGGGCAGAAGAAGAGGAGCGTAATCGCAATCGCAATCGGAGTCGATCACGGGTACGAGTGCGTATCACTGGACGCGGTGATGCACTGTACATCATCAGTATTGCCGCCAAGTTGGCGGAAATGCACCCTCAGACTTTACGCAAATACGACAGAGAAGGATTAGTCAGTCCATCTCGTACGCAAGGAAGCAGACGACTCTACTCCGAGGAGGATCTTGAACGTTTGCAGATTGTTCGCCGCCTTTCGGAAGATTTAGGTTTGAACCTGAACGGAGTCGGGCTCGTTCTCGAATTGGTGCAGCACATGAGGGGAATGCTCGAGGTGCTTGAACAGAGTGAAGACCTGACGAACTCGGCTTCCGCTAAGGCAGTAGCCGATGAGATCAAAGTGATTCTTAATTACTTGGGGGTCGAATGATGCCGCTGCAAGGATCAGGGATGCGTGGAGGTTGGGGACCTCGGATGAACAGACCGGCACGAATCATTCTGCGTAACGCGCGTGCTTCTAGAGCTCAACGTCGATTAGAAGAAAAGTGTAACGATTTGACGTCTCAATTGGAGACTGCTCGCTCGCAAATCGAACAAATCAAATCAGAAAATGACGAAAAACGTAGAAAAATTGGCGAATCCGAGTCGCATCTGAGCCGTTTGCAGTCGGAAATTTTACGAGCCCACAACGACGCACAACGCAATCGCAAGTTGGCCGCGGAGAACGAGCATCGAGCTGCCGAAAGGGCCAGGACCGAGATGGCGAGCCGGATAATGTCGGTTGCCGACGATTTCGCCAATGCTTTGGAAGTAGCTCACGAGCAGGATATGGATCCAAAGTGGTTCGATGGTTTCAAAGTGATGTCTGACAAAGTAGAGAATTGCCTCGTATCAGCTGGATATCAACGATTCGAGTCGCTGGGAGAAGACATGGATCCATCTCGTCACGAAGCATTGGCAACTATGCCGACATCCGACGATCAAGATGGGAAGGTTATCCAAGTAATCGAGGCAGGATACGAGGACATAAAAACGTCGCAAGTTGTACGCGTCGCAAAGGTCTTGGTCGGAAGATCAACCCGTGATGAGTCAACAGATTGAGAATCGACTAACAGGTTCAACGAATACTCACCGACTTGAGTTGGTGGCAAGAAAGGCAAATTGACGACATGGCAAGAGCTATCGGTATTGACTTGGGAACGACAAACTCGGCAATGGCGTATATGACCGCGGGCGAGCCCGAGATCATCGAGAACTCGGAGGGTCAGCGTGTCACGCCTTCAGTCGTGGCGATGAACACGAGGGCTGGAGAACGGTTAATCGGTATGATGGCGCGCCGACAGGCGGTGACGAACCCTGAACATACCGTCTATTCTGCGAAGCGGTTCATCGGACGACGTTTCGACGACGAGTTTGTGCAAGCAGATCAACAACGCGTTCCATTCAAACTGGCCCCGTTGGAGAATGGCGACGCAGGAATCGAATTCGACGGACGTGTCAGACCGCCGGCTGAGATTTCGTCGATGTTACTCGCAAGGTTGAAGCAGGATGCCGAAGAAAGACTCGGAGAGCCCGTTAATCAAGCCGTCATCACGGTTCCCGCGTATTTTAACGACGCGCAACGGGAGGCCACGCGAGTAGCCGGAACGATTGCCGGGCTGGAGGTTCTGCGCGTCGTCAACGAACCGACCGCAGCAGCACTCGCCTACGGGTTGGAGAAGGAGGGTGATAGGACCATCGCTGTATATGACCTCGGCGGCGGGACGTTCGATATCACCATTCTGCATGTCGGCGACGGTGTGTTTGAGGTCAAGAGCACGAATGGCGACACTCATCTGGGCGGTGACGACTTCGATTTGAAACTGGTCGAGTATCTGGTCGATGAATTCAAGAAAAAGGAGTTCATGGACCCGAGCAACGACCCTTCGGCGGCACAGCGCTTGCGTCTGGCAGCCGAAGAGGCGAAGATCGAGTTGTCGTCTGTCACTAGTGCAGAGATCAACTTGCCGTTCATATCCGCCGATCAAAGCGGCCCTAAGCACTTGGTTGAGACGCTGACGCGCGCTAAATTGGAGGCAATGACGGCGGAATTGGTTGAGAAGACGGCCACTCCGTGTGAGGCAGCGATGCGGGATGCTGGCGTGACGCCCGCAGACATCGACGAAGTAATCTTGGTTGGCGGGATGACGCGGATGCCGGCAGTGGTCAATCGTGTCAAAGAGATCTTCAGAATAGAGCCTAACCGGTCTATCAACCCTGATGAGGTTGTTGCTCTTGGCGCCGCACTTCAGGCGGGAGTGTTGCAGGGCGATGTCTCAGACATCCTGTTGCTCGACGTGACGCCGCTGACTTGGGGAATCGAGACTCTAGGCGGCGTTCGCACCGAGTTGATACCGCGCAACACGACGATCCCGACATCGAAATCGGACACTTTCACAACCGCGGCAGATGGACAGTCGTCAGTCGAAATCCACGTTCTGCAGGGGGAGCGCCCGATGGCCGCTGATAACACCTCGGTGGGACGGTTCGCCCTTGATGGAATAGCACCCGCTCCGCGCGGCGTCCCGCAGATCGAGGTTTCGTTCGATATTGATGCGAACGGGATCATCACCGTCACTGCCAAGGACAAGGCCACGCAACGAGAGCAGCACATCACGGTGACGGGCCGTTCGGGGATGTCGGAGGATGAGATCAAAGCAAAAGTTCATGAGGCTGAGGAAAACGCCGACTCGGATCGTGCGCGTCGTGAAACTGTGGATGCCCGCAACCTTGCGGAGTCCACGGCGTATCAGGCTGAGAAACTGATCGAGGAACATGGAGAGGGATTGCCGGATGATGTTAAGTCAGATATTCAAGCCAAGGTGTTGGAAGTGCGAACTGCGCTCGAAGACGCGAATGCTGACGCTGGACGGATTAAAGCTGCGTTGGACGCGCTGCAACAGGCGGTGATGGCAGCGGGTCAGCATATCCATGCTGGTGCCGCAACTGGCGCTGGACCGGATGCGCCTCCGGATCCTGACGCTCCGCCTCCCGGTGATGACACCGTTGAAGGGCGGTTCAGGGAAGTGTAGAGGCGAGTTTAGTCTCAATTATTGGTGTCCATCCTCACTATTTCGAGGAGGGACATTTTCGTTACAGACCGAATTTGGGGAAGATTTGGCGACGGATTTCGTCGATTGCCGATTGGTTGTGGTTGACGATGTCGGTGCGGATATCGGCATCAATGCGGTACTCGCCTTGGTCATGGAAAGTGGTCAGGTTAGGCAGAGATGTGAAATTGGAAGGAATTTGGTCGGGCAAGTCGCGGTCGGCCATCGTGGCCAGATCCATGGTCCAAGCGCGGGCTACAGCAGTCATGTCATAGCCACCGCCTCCGACCGAGATCCACGGGATGTTGAGTTCGTTGGCGAGTTGGGAGAATTTCTGGACAGCTAGATTGTGGCCCTGGGTTGTCAATGAGAGGTGGGCTAGTGGATCGTTGCGATGTGTGTCGATGCCCAGTTGGGTGAAGAGGATATCGGGCTTAAAGGCGCGGGCAAGGTCGGGGATTACAGCATCAAAGGCGTGGTGCCAGAGTTGGTCGTCGGTATACGGAGCGAGTGGTATGTTGACGCTATAGCCTTGCCCGTCGTCGATGCCTGTTTCGTTCGGTCCGCCGGTTCCCGGAAACAGCCATTGACCCGATTCATGAATGGATATGGTCATCGCTCGGTCAGTGTCATAAAGGCCCGCTTGGACACCGTCGCCGTGGTGGACATCGATGTCAACGTAAAAGACGCGGATGTCTTGATCAATGAGGTGTTTGATGGCGATTACAGCATCGTTGAATATACCGAATCCAGAGGCTCGGTTATGCATCGCATGGTGGTGCATTCCACCGGCAGGCACGAAGGCGTTCTTGACAGTGCCACCTAGGACGAGTTCGGTCGCAAGCATAGCCCCGCCTGCGGCAAGAGCAGCATGGCGATACATTCCAGAGCGAGGAGGGTTGTCGCCAGGGCCGAAACCGAACTGATCCATTCCAATCACTATGGCTCCGTCGTCGATGGCTTTGACTACGTCAATGTATTCGGTATCGTGGTAGGAAGCGATCTCGGATTCTGTGGCTAGGCGGGGAGATTCGGAAAGTATCGCTTCGTGGTCTAGTAGCCCGGTGGCCCGCATGAGCTCATGCATGTGGTGTAGCCGTATTGGACGCATCGGGTGCGTCGGACTCAGCACATGTTGGGATTGCTCATGCGAGTAGATTAACGCTGTGGTGGGGTTCGCGGTATTCATCAAGGGTTGATGTTACCGCGCGTGGTATCGCTAGGTGCGCATGCGTCGCCAGAACAGCGCTGCGAAACCCGCGAAGAGGAGGAGGAAGATGATGACGGCGCTGGGTTTGATGGTGGGCCAATCCGCGTCTGATGTGCCGGTTACGTAGTTGCCTACTCCGATTTGCGGCGTCGCTGGGGCCGCGGTCGGTTGTGGAGGCATAGTAGCTTGTGGTTCGGAGGTGGCGACCTCGGGTTGTGGGATGTCGATTTGCGCATGATCCACGGTGGGTGCCGGTTGCGGTTCGGATTGTTGTGATTGTATGTTGGTTGGTAGCTGGGTAAGAGTACCGGTTTCAATTGTGGGTAGACCGGGAATCGTGGGGAGAATCTCGCGATTTACGTCAACGTTGGTTTCGATGGGAGTGCCGACTGGGGGCAGGTCCCACTCAGCTCGCCAGCGGTTTTCGATCTCGGTTAGGGTCCCTCCGAAGACCGTTTGCATGGCTTCGTTGATCTTTTGGCCGGAGTTGAGTTCCTCTAGGAGTTTGCTAACAGAGTCTCGGCCGTAGTTTTCGTGGAGATAGCCTACGAAGTCGGCGGACTGGATATAGAAGCGATGGATGTCGGCACGGATACCAGGGACGGAGTGCATCTTCGAAAACTCGGTGACATCACCTCGGCGGACAAAGGATCGGAATTGCTGATTGGCTCGTTGTCGATTACCGGTCTCCCAGAAACTGGAGTTGCCTTCGTTAAGCCATCCTGGGGCGTCGGTAGCGAATGGTGAGGTCAGTTTTCGGGCGAAAATGAGGTGGGTAAGTTCGTGGATAAGGACTTCCGCGGAGGGCGAGGCCATGATAGTGAGGTTGTATTCGTCATAAGCGAAGCCGCCGAAGTAGATGCCGTCGGTTGCTGCTTGGCTGATCCTAGGACCGTGGAGAGTCAATTCGCGGGCATTGGGGAATATAACGGCGCGGAATTGGGGGCTGTCGGTAACGCCAAGGGCACGGTTGATTTCAGGTAGGCGTGGTGCAACTGAAGCGTGAAGGTTTTCGATGGATCGGTCACTGATCCCGTAGTAGATGATTTCGAGATTTTCGTCGGAAACGCGTCGCCAGTCGTGATTAGTGTCGATATGTTCTACGTGGTATGTGTCCGACGCGTAAATTTCACCTACTGTCGAGACGAATTCGAAGCGGATGTCGAATTGGGTTCCTGGCGGGAAGTATGAAGGGGGTTTCATGTCGATCTCGCCAGTGGCTCGAATTCTGTCAACCTGCTCAAAGTCGATGTAGGTGTACGCTGCGACGTTGTTGTCGCCATGAGCACGGAACCAGAGACGGGCTTCTTTGATTTCAGAGTTGATGGCGGTGTCGATGTAGACGGTGATTTTGTCGCTCAGGACTACTTGGTGTGTAACGATTTCATCATCGGTGGTTCGGGCGACTTGCGCGTTCACCTTCGGCGAGGCGAGAAAAGTGATTGCGAGCACAACCACCGTTGCTGTCAGCAACGCTGCTGCATAAGATCGTATGTTTCCGTTCGAGAGCATCAACGTGGGACGCCTTAGAAGTGGGATTCTGTGTCGTTGTATGTGGATACGACTGAGTAATGATGACAGATTTTATGCTCGTTGTTGTAGAGTGATTTGGTCGATAGGATACGAGCAAGACAAGATAGAAAGGGAATGCGATGCGTTACTACCAGTCTCTATGCGGAGTCGATGTACATGTCGGTGTTGAGGCAAAAGAAGGTGTGGTCACGGATTTGACGTCGATCACTTCGGAGGCAGATTCGACACTGAGTCTTTTGAAGGCGGCGCATCTCGGAGGCGTCAGTATCGACGATGTAGCTGCGAGAATCATGGAGCGTGGTGGTGGGGATGAGGTATCAGTTGAGGAGTTGTGCTCGAGTGACGCGATATTGCCGCCTATTTTGGCTCCTGAGGTCTGGGCATTTGGGGTGACGTATATGGACAGCATGAGGGAACGGCAGGCAGAGAGCGGGTCACCGGATGTCTACGCTCTGGTGTATAACGCGGACCGTCCGGAGGCGTTCTTCAAGTCCACGGCAGAGCGGTTGGTATCACCTGGCGATGCTTTGGGCATACGAGCGGATTCAGAATGGGATGTGCCGGAGCCGGAACTGGCCTTTGTACTTTATGAGGGAGAGATTGTCGGATACACGATAGGGAATGATATGAGTAGTCGGTCGATCGAAGGTGCGAACCCTTTGTATCTGCCGCAGGCCAAGGTCTACGACCGTTCGTGTTCGATAGGGCCGAGTTTTGCGACACCGGATGTTGTGGGAGACGCTCAGAAGTTGGAGGTGGCCTTACAGATCGAACGAGATGGTGAGGTCGCGTTTGATGGGGCGGCTAATACGTCGTTAATGAAGCGAGACTGCAACTATCTTGCGGACTGGTTGCAACGCCATAACCGTGTGCCGAATGGCACGACGGTATGCACAGGGACGGGCACGATTCCGCCACCGGAATTCACACTTGCTGAAGGTGACGTGGTAAGAATATCGATAGGAGGGATTGGCACCTTAGTCAACCCGGTTGTTGTCGTCTGAAAGCGCAATCGGTAACTGTGCATAACCCCTCCCCTTGATGCCTAAAGGGGGTTTAGATACGTGGTTTCGATTTGTACGCCCCTATCCCAACCTCTCTGGATTCTCGCCTGCACGAGAATGACTGTGGTTACGCACAGCACCCCTTCGCGAGGCGTAAAAGGGATGAGATTCCTCGCTACGCTCGGGATGTCTTGGTTATTCAGAGAAGTTGAACTCTTGACCGATACCATTGGCGGTTGCTTCTTGGTAGACGAGTGCGGCGCAAGAGATGTCTTGAATCGCTAAACCAACGCTCTTGAATAGCGTGACTTCATCCTCGGAAGTACGCCCGGCCGTGTCGCCGTTCACCACATCGCCGAGGTTTCCTGCGATCTGATCCCACGAGTAGTCGCCGTATTCGACTGGTATTTGGATATCTCCCGCCTCTGCTTTGCAAGCATCTAGCTGGTCACAGATGATGCGGGCACGCTGGATAGTCGCAGTGTCCAGTTCTCGGACGCCGGGGGCATGTGACCCGATGGCGTTGATGTGTACGCCAGGTTTCCACCAGTCGGAATTGACGATGGGGTTCGCGGCAGTTGTGGCAAGGGCGACGATGTCCGATTCTCGGCACAGCGCTTCTCCGCTTTCGGCGAGTTGCGTTTCAACACCCGTTTGGTGAGCAACCCAGTCGGCAAATTCTTGTCGGGACGCATGGTCGTCCAGTGAGAAAGTGAGGATGGTTTCGATGTTGCTTGCCTCAGCAATAGCGATCGCCTGCTGCCGCGCCTGAACGCCAGCACCGAGGACACCGCCAACTTTAGAGTTTGATCTAGCCATGTGGCGCGTTGCCACGCCCGAAACGGCACCAGTGCGTACTGCAGTGAGGTATCCGCCATCCATAGCCGCGACGACCTCGCCCGTCTCGTTGTTTTGAACCAGAATCGTGCCGATAGTGGTCGGCAAATCGAACTTCGACGGATTGTCTTTGTAGACAGTTACTGCTTTGGCACCAAGCGCGCCGCCGGATTTGAGGTACGCGGGCATGTATGCGATCCATCCGCCGACAGCAGGATCAATCATCACCGTGCGTGGTGGCATTTCGGCAGTCGCGTTAGCCAACTCGCCGAACGCGGCTTCTACCACATCGATAGCCTTTGCCATAGTCAAGACTTGCTGGACGTCGGATCGGTTTAGGAGCAATGCCATTGCGAGTTCCTTGAGTTACGAGTTTTGGTTTGGACGAGAGAAATCATACAACTGCCCAGCTATCTGCAAGATCGTATTCTGTTTGAAAGGGGTCAATTCCGATTTTCTTAGATGATCGAGAGCGCGTCTTTGACTCATAATCGGGAAATCGCTTGCGAAGAAGATTCGATTCGATCCGATGAGGTTTTCAACCGTCGCATAGATATCGGGTTCGTATAGAAAGGGCGATGCTGCGGAGTCGAATACAACGTTGTCAAGCGCGGAGTTGACCTCAGGCATGTGCTTGTAAAAAGGCAGACCACCGCCGAAGTGGGAGAAGATGAAGGCGTTGTCTGGGAATTGTTCAGCGAGTTGCACGAGCCGATCGGGTGCCATCGTGCCTTTGCCGGGGTAGGTGTGCCCTAACGGTTCGGAACCGTGAACCACGACGAAGACGATTTTGTTGCGGTTTTTGGCGTATTCGCGGGCGACGGACATGGTGTCGGCGAGGGCATCATACGGAGGTTCCGCCCATCCTTGGGTATCGGCGTGCAGCTCACCGATGCCGCGGGCGCCGAAGTTCAGGCATCGTTCCGCTTCTTTTGGTGCGGCATCGCCGGGCCATAGGGGATTGACGCTGCACAGAGGGATCAGTAGGCCGGGGTGTTTGATGGCGGATTCTATGAGGTAGTCATTGGAGCGTTTGGCAAGCTCTTGGTCGGTCCACCCGAATCCTGCGATTACTGAGCGGTCGACATCGGCGCGCTCCATCTCTTGGAGGAGGTGCTCGGCTTGGACGATGCGCGCTTTAGGGTTTGCGAAGAGTTCGGCGAAGGTCTGGTCGCGCTCTAGTGCTTCGTCACGGTGCTCGTTGAAGTACGGCGGCAGGATGTGGGTTAGGGCATCGACGATCATTGCGGATCATCTTAATCGTGCGAGTTTTGGGGTCACACCAACGCAACGTCCCGCAGTTTTATGACATTGCCGTTTTGAATGACTGTGGATGCGCGGTCCATATCGCGGATGTTTTCGGCGGGATCGCCGTCGAATGCGGCCAGATCGGCGACTTTGCCGGGAGCGATTATCCCGACTTGATCGTCTATGCGGAGCGCTTCGGCGGTATCGGAAGTTGCCATGCGTAGCGCGCTCCAAGTATCCCATCCTAGGTTCTCAACCATGGACCATGCGTTTGCAGCCGATCGGTCGTGGGTACCATGCGGCATTCCCATGTCGAGACCGTTGGTGAAGCGGATGCCGAGATCGTGCATCTCGTTGAGGTTTTCGTAGTGTTGTTCGTCGGTGACATCGGATGCAGCGACAGACCAGTGGATTGCTCGCGGCGGTGCCTCGCCTCTCGCCGCGACTTCGTGTCCCAACATGCCGTGCCCGATTGTTGGGTCTACCCATTGACCTTGGTCTGCCATACGTTTAGCGGTGTCGAGGTCAAACTCAAGACCTTTTGCGGGGTCTTGCGAGTACCATCGTGAGTGTACGAGGCTGTGGACATTGGCTTCGACACAGTTCTTGACCCCAGCGGCAGAAAGGCAATGGGCGGCAACTGTGATGCCAGACCTTGCGGCTTCGCGCACTGCGACAGCCAGAGTTTCCGCGGGATATTGCGGCAATCGCGGGTTGGCAGTTGGCGTAAACATTCCGCCAGTAGACATGATCTTGATCACATCCGCGCCTTGTCGGACTTGGTTGCGGACGGCTTTTGCGACTTCGTCGGCGGTATCGGCTTGAGTTCCGAAGAACCAGCAGTGTCCAGCGGTGATGGTTATGGGGGTGCCTGCTGCCAATAGCCTCGGTCCGGGAATCGCGCCGTCTTTGATGGCTTGCTTTATGGGGAATGCGACTTCGTTGCGCGAACCGATGTCTCTGACCGTTGTAGTTCCCGCCAAAACCGCTTTTCGCATCGCGCTGACGGCGCGCATGGTCAGGCGTTGGATATCGTCTTTTTCGGCTAGTGCGAGAGCTTGTGCATCCTTAGTGGCGGAACAGTGCATGTGGCAGTGAGCATCGACGAGTCCGGGCATCAACGACACATCACCGAGTCGGACAATTTCAGAAGTATCTTTTGCGTCGGATGGCAGACTGTCGGCAGGCAGAACGTCGTCAATTTCCCTGTTGACGATTCGGACGGCGGCATCCGAAAGCCAACCGGACATTTCGGAGTTTGCTACGCGGTCGGCAATGATGTATTTGGTTCGATTGGGCACAGTTAGATGAGGAGGGTTGAGTGTTCGGATTCGCTGAACGCAGTTTACACAGTTTGCGTTGTGCGTGTTGGATTTGGGATGGGAATTGGGTTTAATCCGGCTAAGGCGGCTGTAGATTCGCTTTGATTCGCCCCGTCGTCTCCCTTAACTAGACCCGCACATCCTAGACCTCCGTAGGAAAATCGATTTTGTTCAATCCATCAACCGCTGCGAACTTGCCGACCTTCGTCGCCGTGGAGCGCGCTGCAGTGTAGCGTCAGGCGCGAAACGCGGGTATTCGGCTTGTGTGCCAGACAGCAAGTCCTCAATGGTGAGTATCTGCAGGCGGGGATACTGATGATTGGGGTAATGCTCGGGGGTATAGAACCCGACTGATACCGCTTCCTGAATCATTGGTCGCGTCGGCGGATTGAGAGTAATGAACAGCCCTATCTCGGCGTTTTCACGCGCCATGTCGCCTTTAAGAGTAGCGATCATGTCGCGGCGAACTTGCCCACTTTTGACTTGCACAATCACACGCTTCGCGCGCCCGGTGTTGTCGTCGAAGAAGTTGACATAGCCATCAATCCCAGCGTCTGCGCCTTTGCCATTCCCTTTCGAAGGTCGGGCATCGACTAGACCCAGAGCCCAATACTCAAATTGATAGCGTCCGTCATGTTCGCTTTCCAAAGCGAGTGCCCGCGCGCTTTCTACATCTTGCGGAACACCAATCACATCGTAGTCGGAAAGGTCGTTGCCGAAAGTGTCTCGCAGGCGGCTCTTCATGAGTGAGATTGCAAGATGGGTGATGTCAATTCCGATCCATCTGCGTCCGAGCCGTTCTGCAACCGCAACTGCCGTACCACATCCGCAAAATGGGTCAAGCACCAACCCATCGTCGGGACAAGATGTCTGGATTATCCTTGTCAACAATCCTTCTGGCTTCTGCGTGGGATAACCGAGACGCTCCTGAGCCTGGGCCTGGATTGGCTTGATGTCTTCCCAAATATCAGCGGCAGGCACACCCGGCATTTCGTCAAGATATCTTTTCAGTCGGATCCTGCCGCTTTTCGACTCAGGGAAATGGAGTCGTCCCTCGGCATCGAGCTGTTTCATTCTCTCCAGAGATACCGACCAGCCGTTTGGGTGGGGCTGGTAGCCCTTGTAGTCGTATATCAGATTCGGACGCGGTGAAGGACTGCGCAAATCTCTCGTCGTATACCGTCGATTGGCTTCGTCAACGTGTCTGTAAGACTGGGCGATGTGTTCTTCCGAATACGGGACGTACTGAGGGTTAAACGTAAAACCGTTGCTCTTCGTATAGAAGAGGAGGTTGTCGCTGATCGAACTAAATTTCCGCCTCGCGTCGTTGTGGCTGGTAGTGCGCTTCCATGTGATCTCGTTACGGAAATTCTCCTGCCCGAAAACAGCGTCCATCATCAACTTAAGGTAGTGGCTCGCCGTAGGGTCGCAGTGTAAGTAGACGCTACCTGTCGGCTTCAACACGCGATACAACTCCGCCATACGTTGTGCCATCATGGTGATGTACGCCATCATGTCGTTCTGACCAAGGAACCCGCGCAAAGATTGGATTAGGTCGGCGAGTTTCTCTGGCCCGTCCGTGACCACGTCTCGAAAAGCGTATTCGGACTCGATGCTCCATCTCCATGTGTCCTCGAACGCGGTTATCTGGGCAGCAGATTCTTTCCCGGTTCGTTCTCGGAACAGGACGTTGTACGTGGCGTTGGAGTTGAACGGCGGATCGAGGTAGATGAGGTCTACACTCTCGTCTGCGACGTTTTCTCGCAGGATGTCGAGATTGTCTCCGAAAAAGAGTCTGTTAGTTGGAGTGACCATCCTCGAAAAGATTGTACAGAGTGCGCGGTGCTGAGAACCAAAAGGTCTGGCGATATGCTCTTTTGGTCAGCACTCCTTGTCTTTTAGGGATTGCAGAAGCGCAGCGTTCACATTAAACTCAGTGAGCTGACATTCCCGTGTACCACACGAAAAACCTGCGCGCCTCTTAATCTGCTCGGTCCCACCAACGCGTCGTCGGTAGCAGTCAAGATGGTCTGCTCGTATTGAGCGGCTCTATCCAAGATGGTGCCTCGCCTCGTACTGTCCATCTCGGATAGCACGTCGTCAAACGCGATGATGGGATCGCGTTTGGCGAACTCGGAGACTAAAGAGGCTTCCGCCAGACGTAGAGAAAGTGCCGCTGTGCGCGCCTGTCCACGCGAAGCATATCTTCTCGATGGTGCCCCCGCGATGTCGATGCGGAAGTCGTCGAGGTGCGGGCCTATGACCGTATGCCCGGCGGATTGCTCTCGACGCCTAGATGCCATCAACGCGCTGTAGATATGGTTGCGTAGATCAGCGCCCGATAGCCGATCAGATTCAGCCGCGAGATTTGAAGAACCAAAGTTGGGCAGGTAAGTTAGAGCGAGAGATTCGCCTTCGCTCAGTTGGGAATGAATCGGCGCCGCTCTGGTCTGTAGGATCTGCATGACTTCGCGGCGAGTCTGGACGATTTTAGTGCTCTCATCGCAGAACCTGCCATCCCAGAAAGCGATCTCATCATCGAAGTCTTGCACTTCCATCGATCCGCGCAGGAGAGCGTTACGACTGTTGCGGACGCGGTTAAGTCGTATCAACGCCTGTAGATATTCGGTATCGAACTGCCCGATCAGAATATCGAGGTATCGACGTCGCACGGCAGCGGCACCTAGGGCGAGTTCAAGGTCTCTGGCTTCAAATATGACCACGTTCGCTCGTCCAACGAAATCGACGGGCGCGACTTTTACGCCGTTGATCCGCCACTCTTTCGACTGGACGCTCAAACGGCTGAAGTTTTCGTTTTGAGCAGCAGAGATGTTCAGGTCGAACTGGGCGCGGACAGATTCAGGGCCGTTGTTGAAGACTCCGAGCGCGTGGACGTGTCCTCCGTCACGCGCTATCGAGTGGTTTACGATTTCACGGTCATTGTTGGCGCGCAGAGATTTACCGACTGACAACATGTGAGCAGCCTCAAGCAACCCGCTCTTGCCGTGCCCGTTCGCGCCGAGGAATACGACGAGACCCGGCTCAAGGTTGATGTCGGAATCGACGTGGTTGCGAAACCCGGTTAGTTTTAGTCGGGTGAGATGTATGGCGAACCTCTCGAATGCGGTATCGGTGGTGACCGGTCAATCCTGCGGTACCTTGTAATGCGTATCATAATCACAACGTCCACCGAGCGTGGCGGTTGACACACTCACAGAGTCGATACGCGACGTTAGATCCAGAGCAAAAAATATCAAGTGCGAATCGTTCTCGTAGCAATATCAGCAATGGTTTTGGGCATTTTCGCGGTTGCTTGTGGTAGCTCGAGCGTCGAAATTCAGATGGACAAAACTTCGGCTTCTGAGGCAACAGCCGTTATCTCAACACCCACCGCGTTGCCTGTAGAGCCCATGGCTGAGTCGACCGAGCCAGTTGCAACAGCTACGACGGTGCCCAAAGCAGACGATTCAGTTCAGGAATCTCCAGTTGCAACTGCGACTTTGGAGGCGACAGCTACTAGCAATCCAGAACTCCGTGCTGCGCCAGAGCGTGCCTTGGAGATCGTAACGCTTCTGCCACCGGACGCCATCCCATCAATCGACAATCCAATATTCTTCGAGACGTTGGAGAAAGCGGATGCTGTTTACAGCGATTCGGAGTTAGTTTTGGGCGTTGAGATTGATGGCGATGCAAGGGCGTATTCGGTGCCGTTGCTCAGCAGCCATGAGATTGTGAACGACACGGTAGCGGGTGATCCAATAGCGGTCAGTTGGTGACCGCTCTGCTTCACTGGGATCGGGTATTCCAGAGAGGTCAACGGCGAGACGCTCACATTCGGCGTGTCGGGCAAACTGACCATGAACGCGCTGATAATGTTCGACCGCGAGACTAACTCTCTATGGAGTCATCTGCTGTCGGAGGGCATAAGCGGAACCTACGAGGGTGTGCGGTTAAAAAACGTTCCGTTGGTCCTGACGACTTGGGGGGAGTGGAAGACGTCTTTTCCAGAAACTAAGGCGCTGTTCAAATCAGGTAGCGGATATGATCCCTACACAAATTACTATGTGCGCGGCGATGCTGGGGTGATCGGTGAGTCGAATCGGGACGATCGGTTGTACGGTAAGGAGCTTGTGTTAGGGATGGGTTTCGATGACGGTGCGATCGCATTCTCTCATACGGTGTTGCAGGGTGAAGAGATTGTCAACGCCGAGGTCAACGGTCATCCGACTGTTATTTACTACGATTCACAGACGACAACCGCGTTGGCATATTCGCGGATGGTCGGTAACGATAATTTGGATTTCTCGTTGCTTGTTGAGGAAGACGCGGATGGTGTCGCGCGAAGGTGGATGGTAGATGAATCCACCGGTTCGAAGTGGTTGCCGTTGAATGGTCAGGCTTGGAGCGGAGATTATCAGGGAACACGCTTGGAGCCTGTCCATGCGGTTAACATTTTCTGGTTCGCTTGGAGCGATTTCTATCCTGAGACGGAGTTGTATGGACAATGAGCATCGAGTTGACAGATTGGGTTCGCAACGTGCCGGATCATCCGAAGCCGGGTATCCAGTTCAAGGACTTGACACCGATACTGGCGCATCCCCCGGCGTTTCGCGCTGCTATCGACTGGTTCGCAGAACAAATTAAAGAGATTGCGCCCGACGCGTTGGTTGCCATTGATGCTAGGGGGTTTCTGTTCGCCTCTCCAGTAGCAGATAGGTTGGGCATTTCGCTCGTGCTAGTCAGAAAGAGCGGCAAACTTCCGCCTCCGGTCATCAAAAACGAGTATTCGTTGGAGTACGACGACTACTCCGCGGTCGAAATGAGGTCGGACGCTTTAGCGAAAGGTCAACGTGTTGCGATTGTTGACGATCTGCTTGCTACCGGCGGCACTGCGGTTGCAGCGGCGGAGTTGGTAGAGGAGTTGGATTGCAAAGCGGTTGCGCATCTGTTTCTGGTGGAACTCGCCTTTTTGGACGGGCGAGAGAGATTGATTGCCCGTGATTCAGAGTGTGATGTGATCGCCAATATCGTCTACGACTGATTGCCCGCCAGTTTTATCTCGACGAGTCGGCTTCCGACGTATAGACCGAAGAACTCGATCACAGTAAGTATGGCAATGATCAGTGTCGCTTCGAGGAAGAATCGTTCGGGGAAAAGCAGAAGCAGGTAGTGTCGCAAGGGATCAAGTTGCCAAAGGTCGTTCGCGAAACTCAGCAAGTGGAACTGGGTGAATATCCACGTAAAGTCGATGATCGCAATCGCCACGACGATGACTATTGCGATGCCCCAGACTAGCGCGCACCATCTCAGCCATCGAGACATGGATGCGAAGAATAGCGAGCGTCGGACCGCCAGTCCGAGCGCGGCGCAGAGTATCAGGATGATCCCGGTCCATACCGCCACATCTGCAACGTAGCGGAACAAGTCCTTTACATCGATCATGTGAAGAACTTCGCGCTCTTCAAAGATGCTGATCGCACCTCGTGAAGTATTGACTCTGACATCAAGCCGTTCGGTGTCGTTTTGAAAGTAATCCTTGATTTGATCGGCCGCGGAATCGAGTTCTTCGACAGGTAAACCGGTACGTTCCGAGACATCGTTGCGCCACCAGTTGTAGGTGTAAAGCCAATCGGAGCCGGTGATGTATCCGACGTTGATCGCGATGAGGAATACGGGGAGGCACGCGGAGAATACGATGCCCAGCGCCAACATCGCCCAACCAGTCGCGTCCAAAGTCGATAGTTTCTTGATTGAACTCATGCGGTTTATCGGCTGCGAGCTCAGGAGACCGAGCGGGAATTCGCCATGTTGAGATTGTTTGCGACCTCGGTGGCAACCTTTACATTCTGCTCGGTAGTGAGTTTTTCATGGTTCACGACATCAATTATTGTGCCGATAAAACAAAACCCGGCGGTCAGCAGGAACAAGAAACCCATGCCGATCTGTCCCAATACGAAACGTTGCACACCTGCGATGGCGACGAAACCTAGCAACGTGAGCAGTAGGATGGTTGTCTTGTCTTTGCGTTGGGCGCGGTACGCCATCGCAAACATCTGGGCAGAATCTTCGGGGATGTGATTCACAACCCCGGAAATCGCCGCCCGCTCGCCGGCAGGTATCTCCGGCAGCAATTCCATTACGTTCGCCATGGCTGGTTACTCCTATTCAGTTTGAAGAGCTTCGTTTGCAGCGTCGCGATTCGCCACGCGATGATCGCGACCGCTGGGATGCCAAGGATATGAGTTTGGAACGAGGATGTGATGTCGCCGCGGAAAAGATAGGATATCGAGTGGCCTAGCCCGTATCCGGGGCTTTTGATTCCCCAGACGTAATAGGGCCAGAAAATGGTGAAGTGAAAATCCGATTCGGGGTTGCCGATCACTAGGATGGTCAACGCCACAACCCACATCGCCGCCTCTCGATCTACGTAGCGCAGCAACAACGGCAGTCTGATGACCCCTGAATTCATGGATAGAGGTTACATTAATCAGCGAGCAAAGTCTGACAAGGAGAGCGAATGACGGGAACGAAAAATCATGTCCGAGATGAAGGGAATGGGTGTTGCTCGTTTCAAACCTTAGTCGACACGGTGCAGACGCTACGCGATCCTGGCGGTTGCCCTTGGGACGCGGAACAGACGCACAGATCGTTGCGTCCTAATCTGTTGGAAGAGACATATGAGACGTTGGAAGCGATTGAGCGCGGAGATGGCAATGAGTTGGAAGAAGAATTAGGCGATTTATTGATCCAGATCATTTTCCATGCCGACATTGCGCGCCGCCAAGACGAATTCGATGCGGCTTCGATATGTGCGAAGGTTGCCGACAAACTGATCCGTCGGCATCCGCATGTTTTCGGTGATGCTGAGAAGTTGGATACGGGTGCCGATGTGGTGGATCGTTGGGAACAGATAAAGCGTGAAGAAGCAGGCGGCGTGCGTTCGATTGTCGCTTCCGTGCCCAAAGCATTACCCGCGCTGGCTCAATCGGCTGTCTTGCAACGTAGGTCAATGCGAGCGGGATTAGACCTGGGGGAATTGGTTGGCGACAGTTTCAGTTTTGATAGACGCGGGTCTGATGAGAGCGATGAAACGCTAGAACAGCGAGCCGGGGCATTTCTCTCGGCTGTGGTTCGCCATATTCGCGCGCAAGGCATCGATCCCGAAACCGCACTGATGAAGGCAAATTCTGTACTGCGTTATCGCGTTTTGAGAGCGGAGGAACTAGCCGAAGGGGTAGCGTTGGCGGAACTAACAGAGGATGAGCGCGAGCGGATCTGGGAACTAGCCGGCTAGGTTTTGACTTCGACGGCGTTTCCGTTGAACTCAGCGACTTCGCCAACTACCGCACTGGCAACGTTTCGCTTCTTCAGTTCGACGGAAAGCCGTTCGACGCTATCGTTCGGTGTTGAAATAAGCAACCCGCCCGAGGTCTGAGGGTCGCACATCAATAGTTTGTCGATTTCAGTTATTCCGTCGGACCATCTAACGAAATCGGTGCAGGATTCGATGTTGCGACTCGTGCCGCCTGGCGCAATACCATCCACAAGCAGATCCAAGACGCCCGGCAGAATCGTAAGATCTGAACGCTTCAGAATGCCCGTCGTTCTGCTCGCACGCATCATCGTCATCAGATGTCCGACAATGCCAAAACCTGTGACGTCGGTCGCGGCATTGACACCCGCGGAGACCATAGCTTCTGCCGCGTCCCGGTTCAGTCGCAGCATCGACGCGACCGCCGTATCCAAAACGTCGTCAACTGCCCTGCCATTCTTCAGCGCGGTAGTAACAACCCCAGTGCCGATCGGTTTGGTCAGAACCAATACGTCCCCCGGTTGGGCGGTAGAGTTCTGTATCTGCGCGCCCGGCTCGATTATTCCGACAACACAGAGGCCGTACTTCGGTTCGTCGTCATCAACGGTGTGTCCGCCGACGATGATGGCGCCAGCCTCCGACACTTTGGCAGCACCGCCACGCAAGATTTCAGCGGGGATTTCGGGCGGAAGGCTGCGCGGAAATGCAGCTATGTTCAACGCCGTTAATGGACGCCCACCAACCGCATACACGTCTGACATAGCGTTCGCTGCGGCTATCGCCCCATAAGTGAAAGGGTCATCGACGATAGGTGCGAAAAAATCAACCGTAAGAACCAATGCCACACGATCGTCTAAACGGTAGACGGCTGCATCGTCGCCGTGCTCAAAGCCGACCAGCAGATCTGGAGGCGGATCGGCTCCATCAATCAGCCCGCCCAAAACCTGGGCGAGTTCGCCTTGACTCAGCTTTCCAGCTCAACCAGCGCAACTGGCCAACTCGGTTAGCCGTGGAATCTTCTCGCTCATCTCAATTAGGACGTCTTTTAACCAGCGTTGTGTGCGCGCCTCCTTAAGACGTGCTTAAGTCAATGGTAAGTACGCGATAATCCTTGACGTTACAGCGGCGCAAACTCAAAATGGAGTAAATAGACCGAAACACCCTCTGATCTTGGATTTGCGACCACACACGCCATGACCGAACTCCCACTTTCTGATGTACTCCCAATCTCTTCGTCCGTAAACGACGCTGGGCGACTTGCGATCCAGGACCGCGACGTACGCGAGATCGTGGAACAGTTCGGCAGCCCGCTCTATATATTCGATGAGGCAACCATCCGCGCGATGTGCCACGAGTTCGCTACCAGTTTCAGGCATCACTATGCCGACACCGAAATCGAGTATTCGACAAAAGCATTTTCTAACCCAGCAGTGCTTAAGATCATCGACGATGAGGGCTTACACATTGATGTGGTGACAGGAGGCGAACTGGCATTTGCCCTCGCCGCCGACTTCCCAGCCGAAAAGATCAACTTTCATGGCAACAACAAGACACACGATGAACTACGAGAAGCGGTCGATGCGGGAATCGGTCGAATCACTATCGACTCCTTCCACGAGATCGAGTTGTTAAACGAAGTTGCGGCAGAACTCGGTACTACCCAAGCCGCGAACCTGCGCCTGTCACCGAGTATCGATCCTCACACACACAGATTAACCAGCACCGGCGTTCTCGACTCAAAGTTCGGATTTTCGATTGAAACCGGCGACGCTGAAAAGGCGGTAGATGCAGCACTATCTCAACCGAATCTGGACGTCAAAGGATTGCATTTCCACCTCGGTTCCCCATTGTTCGAGTTAGAGCCGTACGACGAAGCGATTGAATATGTATGCGCGTTCGCGGCGCGCATGAAATACGTCCACGGGCTGGAGGTTGAGGAGTTCAGCCCAGGTGGTGGCATGGCTATCGGTTACCTGACCTCTAAGCTACCGCCTACGATTTCTGAATATGCTGAGACAATTGCAAACTCTCTAACATCCGCTTGCACCAAATACGGCCTTGACGCTCCACGCTTGATTATCGAGCCGGGTCGCTCCATCGTCGGTCGGGCAGGCGTAGCGGTCTACACAGTAGGCGGGATCAAGCGAATCCCGGGCGTGCGCACCTACGTCAGCGTTGACGGTGGGATGGGCGACAATATCCGTCCTGCTCTCTATGATGCCGCGTACGAAGTCATGTCGGTTGATAACCCTCTCGGCGAAGCAGCCGATGAAGTTACGATCGCTGGAAAGTTCTGCGAATCTGGTGATGTCCTAGCTAAAGACGTTGCCCTTCCAGAGCTGAGTACTGGCGATCTATTGGCATTGCCGGCATCCGGCGCGTATTGCGTGCCTATGGCAAGCAACTACAATCTCCAAACCCGCCCTGCGATTGTTTTGGTAACCGAGCAATCAGAGGTGCGCTTGATCCGAAGGCGAGAGACGTATGCCGACCTGCTCGCGACCGCGATTTACGAGTGATGCTTGCCGATCCAGCAAATCACCGGATTTCAGGTCAGTGGCGAACGATCGGCAATCCCTCCGCAATCGCGTTTCTGAGCGGAGCCATTGATCAACACCGCGTTTCTCATGCATATCTCTTTGTCGGACCCAACCGCGTCGGAAAGCATACGCTCGCGATTGATTTCGCCCGCGCGTTAAATTGCAACGCTCAAGACATCGTCGATGATGGTTTGGCAGAACTGAGGCCGGAAGTTCCTTGCGGGCAATGCTCAGCCTGTGATCGCATCTCGCGTCAGAGCTACGCCGATGTCAGAACCATCACTGCGTCTACTCAGACATCGAAAGATGCTGACCCGAAGGCCGGGCAACGACGAACGATGATCGGCATCGATCTGATAAAAGACCTGCAATCCGACGCGATGCTAGAGCCGTACGAGGGACACAAGAAGATTTTCATCCTTGATGAGGCCAACCGGATGTCTCAAGACGCTGCCAACGCATTGCTCAAGACTTTGGAAGAGCCACCCGACAAGGTTCACATAGTCTTAACTGCTACCTCTGCCGATCTCTTACCGGAAACGATTTCGTCTCGTTGCCACCTCGTCAAGTTGCGCTCAGTTCCCACCGACGTCATATCGAAAGGGCTGACCGAAAGATTCGAGATTAACCAAGACGAGGCGCAGTCGTTGGCAAAGATGTCAATGGGAGCACCCGGTTGGGCAATAGCGGCACTCGGCGACCCCGCTATATTGGATACCAGAAACCAATCGGCGGCACGAATAATCGAATTGTTCAGCGCAGACTTGCTGGAAAGATTCGACTATGCCGCCCAGATGGCACGTCAATTCAGGAATGACCGCGCCACAGTAATGGAGGATGTGACGAGGTGGATGGAACTGACTCGGGACATCGCGATGCTTCAGAACGGTCTGCGACAACACATAGTATTCGACGATCGAATCGCAGATCTGGATCGGTTAGCGGGCACGCTGACACCAGACAACATCTCTCTCGCAGCAGCAGCGATACAAAAGACACGAGATGCTCTAATGGTCAACGCATCTCCCCAACTCGCTTTCGACTGCATGATGCTAGAGATGCCTACGCCAGTAGACAGCTAGGGTTGGTGTTGGTTAACGACGCGGATAACTAACCCGCGGCAGTGGGCAACGGCTGCTTCGCCAACCAAGGCATGAATGGCAACCATGCCGGGTCTACTCGATCAGCGCTGAATCCTGCGTAGGGATTGGGGCGTGGCTCACTCGGTTCTCTTCGCAACTTCATGCCCGCTTCGCGCGGCGTGGACCCTGCCTTGCGGTGGTTGCATCTCTGGCATGCTGTAACGACGTTGTCCCACGTGTGTTGACCGCCCTTGCAGCGCGGAATTACGTGGTCAAGGGTCATTTCTGAGCTTCGTGCGCCGCAGTATTGGCATGAGTGTCCATCGCGCTGGAACACCTCGCGGCGCGACAGCTTTCGGCGATGCAACGGCTTGCGAACCATGTAAACGAGGCGTATCACCTCAGGACGCTCGAACATCCTAGAGACAGAGTGGATGTATTCCGCGCCACATTGAACCGTTTCAGCTTTGCCTTTGCCAAGCAACGAAACGGCGCGGCGCACATCGCAGATGTTCAGCGGCTGATAGTTCTGGTTGAGCACCAATACACGAGAACGTATCAGCATTAACGCTTGATCGGTCACAATACCCATTCTATAGACGCAACCTTCACTCTTTTTTTAACCCAAGGGATTTGCAAAACTTAGGGTTTCACTGTTCACGGGGGAAATGCCCGAAGGACAAAGGGGGCACAGCGGCCTGTCAAACCAAAACTCCCCAGACGAAAGTGGCGCAAAGGGGAACTCCGCAATCCTCCCACTTGATACCCGCGCAATCCGTCATTCCGGCGGAAGCCGGAATCCAGAGGGGTTGAGGAGAGCAGTCCCAAAGCGCAATGCATACCCTCAAACCCCCTTGAAGCCCAACGGGGAAACCACATCCCCCCTTGGTGTCCGCGCCCCTCACGTCATACTCGCGCAGGCGGGTATCCAAAGAGGGTTCAGACGCAGACCATCTCAACGCACCACCAGCGACCACGAGGGATCCCAGCCGTTGTCGGTGATCTGCATGACACCACTCCCGTCGGCGTTCATGACGTGGATGTCGCCGTTGGATGAGAACGCGATGCGGTGTCCGTCCGGCGACCACGCGGGATCACCATCATTAGAGTCGTTGCCGGTGAGTTGCACGACGCCGGCACCGTCCACGTTCATAACGTAGATGGACGGCGACCGGTTGCGGTCGGACTTGAACGCGATGCGGTGTCCGTCCGGCGACCATGCGGGGTCACTGTCCTCAGAGTCGTTGTCCGTCAGCTGGACGCTACTGCTACCGTCTGAGCTCATCACGTAGATGTCGTAATCCCCGTCGCGGTCTGACACGAACGCGATGTGGCGACCGTCCGGTGCCCACGCGGGTTTAACGTCGATAGAGTAGTTGTCGGTGAGCTGGACGACTCCGCTGCCGTCCGCGTTCGCAACGTAGATCTCATGATTCCCATCGCGGTCGGAAATGAAAGCGATGCGGCTCCCGTCCGGTGACCACGAGGGCTGAAAGGCGTCATAGTCTGTCAGTCGGAGGACATCGCTACCGTCCGCGTTCATAACGTAGATGTACCATGGTCCGTCGCGGTTGGACCTGAACGCGATGCGGTTCCCGTCCGGCGACCACACTGGCTCCCAATCTGCAAATTCGTTGTCGGTTAACTGTACGACTCCGCTGCCGTCCGCGTTTATCACGTAGATGTCGCTATCAGATACAAATGTAATGCGACCGGATACGGACACCGCAGGCGTCGGTTGCACAGTGCCAGGTGTCGGCGTAGGTGTTGGTAGAACAGCAACGGGCGTCGGAGCAGGTGTTGGTGTGGTTGCCTCCTCAATGTCCTTTTCCACCTCCACCGTTACCTGTTTCTCTACAAGCACGGTCGCCGGCACTTCCTTCTCGACAACCTTTTCCACCTCGACCACGACCTGCTTCTCGACTAGAACCGTCGCCGGCACTTCTTTCTCGACGACCTTATCCACCTCCACCGTTACCTGCTTCTCTACAAGCACCGTCGCCTGAACTTCCTTCTCGACCACTTTTTCCACTTCGACCGTAACTTCCTTCTCGACGACCTTTTCCACCTCAATCGTTACCTGCTTCTCGACCAGCACCGTCGCCGGTACCTCTTTGATGACCTCTCTATCCACAATCTCGGCTCGCGACGCTACTCCCGCTCTACGCTCCGCATCCTCTGGCGGCCATTGCGTGTCGTAAGGCTCTTCAAGCCAGCGCTTCAAATCGGCATCGTGGACATTGTCGACCGATACGATTGCGCTCTGCACATCCTCGCCCAGTGCGGAGAGGCCCGACTCGAAACCCTGCAACGCATCGGAAAGACTGGACAACTGGGATTCGAGTCGTCCGACGGTCCGAGCGGAATTCCCGATGGCGCCGCCAATGATCGGCGTGTCCGATGCCGATCGCAGCGCGCTTTCCAGCCTCGATACCGGTTGCATCACGTCCGACACTCCATCCTTCACCGATCGCACCGTCCTCTCCAAACCGACAGCCGCCTGTGCGGTATCGGCGAACAACGTATCCATGTCATCACCAGAAACCGATGCCAAGTTCAGATTCGGTATCTGACTCGATGCGCGGGAAAGAGCACCAGCGTTGTTGCCCAAGTCGTTTAACTCTGAATCTAGCGAGCGAATCAGGCTTTCCGCCTCGCCCACACCATCGAACGACTCGGCGATCACATCCATCGCCGACACACTGCCTAGAAATGGAATGTCCGCCTCCAGATCGTCGAGATAGTCCAAGACATCCACAACATCGTTCGAGACGCTTCGCACCTCTGCCACCCGGTCATCGACCGCATCTACCCTTCGCGACACATCCACAAGGTCGCCAGAATTGAAGTCGTCGAGAACCTGCCGCCATGCATACGAGCGCAGAACATCCTCTGCAAGCCCGCGCGAGGTTACCGGCGCACCAGAACCTTCGAATATCGCCAACTCTTCCTCGTACTCCACCAGAATATACAGATTCCCATCGTGATCGTGCCGAGCAAACTCATTGCCAACCGGAGGGCTAGACGACGTGAACAGCCCCAGCAGAAACGCAACGACGATGACGATCAGAACGACGGCTGCTACACCGCCGACTATCAACCAAGGGCCACGCCCTGAACGGGATGTGGGTGTGGTCGATGTCGCCTGAGCAGGTGACGCATCCGGTTGCGCTGAGGATGATGCGGGCACCTGAGTCGACGCAGCATCGCGCAACGGAGACGCATCCGGAACCGGGTAGATGTCCACCGCGTCAGAACCACGAACTTCAAAGTCAACCCTAGTCCCGACATCCGGCGGCACGTTACTGTCGCGCCACTCAGCAGATACGAAAGTGTAGCGGACGCCATCATCGCCTAGTATGAGGCTCGTATCAGCCCCGACATTTAACACACTGCCTTGCATATGTGGTCCTCGATAGGCTTCGCAGTAAATCGGGGCGACGGTCACGGCAACACGCGCCCATGCGATTCCCGCACATCCCCTGAATTATGGCATGAATTACGAGTCTGCCAGTCGCCCGAATCGATTCTTAAGGCGATGAGCAACCTGGCGAGATGTCCGACCGTTCAATCCAAACGCGAGAAGAGCACGTCCACGGCCAATCCGACTTCACGAGGGGCGAATGGTGTGACGACAGGACGAAGTTCAGACAACAGATCGACGAAGAGGGAATGGGTAAGTTGATGATCCAGCCAAGAGCGCGGCGCGCTGTCGATGTAGATCTGCGAATACGAAGCCGCGTACGATGCGCCGCCATACTCCAACGCGCCTTCGGGAACCACGTAAGTCAAGATCGCAGCGGCAACGACAACCGCCACGACAACCGCGATACCTAGGATGCCGCCTAACACTGCACCACCAACATCGTTGACCCACTTGAGCCACGTGATATTGATAACGGCTCTGACGGACGAATATGCCCATCGCGCAACGGTGAATACAACCGCGGAGAAGAGAACGTATCCGAAAGAGGTTGCAACCGATGCGAAGTTTTCGGGGATGCCGAACAGCGGGATTATCCGTCCGACGACCTGAGCGCCAAGAACGATAGTCACGTACGCTGCGACTAGCCAAACGCCAGCGCCCAAAACCCCGGCCCTAAAGCCCCAAAACGCAAATAACGCTATCGTTACTGTAAATATGATGTCCAGACCGCTCATCGACGCGTGGATACTTAGCTAACGCAAATGTTTGGTAATTCCAGTTCGGTTCCCAGCTCTTCCCGCTCGTGACAGCACCTGACCGTAGGGCAAAGGCGCACTACATCAACGCTGTCTATAATCGAATGATAAGTCTGGTGCCGTATCCAAATCACGAGGTTGTTAGGTGCTTAGGAGGGAAACTGAGCGACGCCATCACTCGCCTACCATCAATGAATGTGCCGCCAAAACATGCACCCAAGCAAATAGCTTTGGATGGGCCATCGGCTTCGGGTAAAACCACCATCGGTAAGGTGCTTGCCCAGATTTTGGGGTTCAGGTTTCTAGACACAGGCTTGATGTACCGCGCTGTTACGCTGATCGCAAAGAGAGAATCTGTGTCTCTCGATGATGTCGATGCGCTAGAAGGCATAGCGGATGCGGCAGAGTTCGAAGTTAATCGGCAAGGCGAAAAAGATTGGCGGTTGATTGTCGATGGCGAGGACTTGACCGACCTGCTGCACAGCGAACAGGTCAACCAAAGTGTTTCGCAGATTTCCGCTATCTCCGAGGTCCGGAGAGCATTGGTGCTGCGGCAACGCGAGATCGCAGACCAAGGACCCATCGTAATGGCGGGCAGGGACATAGGGACTGTGGTTCTTATAGACGCGCCTGTCAAGATTTTCCTACATGCATCTGCCGAGACCAGAGCCAAACGACGGACTGAAGACGACGACGGAAATATCGATGGGCAAGAATATGAAGATGTGCTGTCGTCAATCCAAAGGCGTGACGAGATCGACTCTAATCGTGCCGATTCCCCTTTGCGGCCTGCGGAAGACGCCATGATTGTCGATAACGGCGATTTGACCCCCGAAGAGACGGTCGAAAAAATACTGTCGTTGATAGACGTTGACGTTGACAGAGTGACGCGACCGGCATGATTTCCGGCAATGGCAAAGATCAGGTCAAGGCCAATAAACAATGGTTCTTTCCGTTTTGCAATACGGCATTCCGCGGGACTTTGTCGATGTTTGCCAACTTTGAGGTCGAAAACCGTGAACGGCTGTCAGTGAATGGACCCGTGATCTACGTTTGCAATCATCTCGCTAATCTCGATCCTCCGATCGTGGCATCAGTATTGCCACGCCACGCCTTGTTTCTAGCCAAGCGAGAACTGTTCAGCAATCCGCTATTCGATTTTCTGCTCAAAGGTTGGGGAGCCTATCCGGTGAGCCGCTATTCGGCTGACCAGAGAGCTTTAAGGTGGGTTAGGGCGATGCTCAATATCGGTCGAGCCGTTGTAATGTTTCCTGAAGGAACTCGTAGCAGGAATCTGGAAGGGATGAAGAAAGGACAGGTTGGAACTACATGGGCGGCATCTCAAACCGATGCCACTTTGATCCCGATAGGTCTATACGGCACAGACAACTTGCAGAACATACTCAAGGTCTTGATGCCAATATCGACGATAAGGATGTCGGTTGGAGAGCCGTTCAAAGTGGAACGGGACGTTTCAGATCGCGCTGAACTTCAAGCGGCAACGGATGAAATCATGGCTAGGATAGCGATGCAATTGCCAGAAGAACGTCGCGGCATCTATGCTGACATTCCCTCGAATTTCGAGTTTACGAACCTAGTCGGGGCGGCTTCAAGTTCTGGTGTTCCGACACCATCTGCGATTTCATCACCAACAGGAGGAGGGGCAGGTTAGCAATAGACATGTGTGGAATCGTAGGATATGCCGGTTACGGCGATGCTAAATCTTTCTTGATCCGTGCGCTCAACGATCTGGAGTACCGCGGGTATGACAGCGCAGGTATCGCTGCGATCACTGACGACGGTATTACCACGATCAAACGCGCTGGGCGAGTTTCAGCACTGGGCGAGACGATCAACGGACAGTTCGGCAAAGCAACTCTTGGCATTGGGCATACTCGTTGGGCGACGCACGGCGCGCCAACCGATGCCAACGCCCATCCCCATCTCAGCTACGATGGCAAGGTCGCCATCACCCACAATGGCATCATCGAAAACCACGCTGAATTACGACGAAGGCTTGGCCGCGACGGAATCGAATTCAGTTCCGATACAGATTCCGAAGTGGTCGCACACATCATCGCGCGCCACATGGAAGCGGGAGATTCGTTACTGTCGGCGACCAAGAAGGCGAGCAGACGGCTCAAGGGACTATCGGTGATACTTGCCATTTCCGCCGACGAGCCAGACACTGTGGTGGGTATCAGAATTGGGTATGCGGGTAGTTTGATGCTTGGTGAATCTGATAACGCCAAGATTTTGGCGAGCAACGCGGCCGCGATGCCACCAGATGTCACCGAAGTCACTTATATCGATCATTGTGAAGCGGTGCGTATTACGCGGGATGACGCAGAGGTCATCAGCGTGTTAGGTGCACCTGTCGAAAAGGCAAGCTTGCCCTTGCTGCCTGAAAGTCGCATTTCTGAGATCAACGAATACGCGCATTTTATGCACAAGGAGATATCCGAACAGGCAGCGACGGTACAAGGGGCAATGCGCGGACGTATCGATTTCAGCGAACCCAAGATTTTCATTCCTGAACTCAGCCAACTGCCGCGGAAATTGGATCGCGTTGTCCTCGCAGGGATGGGCACATCATATTTCGCGGCGATAGCAGGGGCGCGAAGAATCGAGCGATTGGCGCATATACCTACGATGGTCGATTACGCCGGAGAGTTGGCAGACCGCGAACTGGTTATGGGCGAGAACGATCTGTTGATAGCGGTTACGCAATCGGGCGAGACATACGATACGCTGGTCGCCATTGAAAAAGCGAAACGATTGGGTAGCATGGCAGCGGTTGTAACTGCGAACCCACCCAGCGAAGCTGCGCGGATGGCAGATTTCGCGGTCGATATCGGGTCTGGGATCGAAGTCGCTGTCCCAGCAACCAAGACCTTCATCAATACCATGTTGGTCCTTTACATGATCGGTCTCCAACTCGGAAAACAGAAAGGCCGACTGGACGAAGATGAGTTTGAACGACACATCGAATCTTTACTGGCTCTGCCTCGCGCAATTAATCACACCTTGGGCCAAGAGGCGGATATTGAAGCACTGGCACATGATCGCTTCATGGACGTCAGAAACATGCTCATACTCGGGCGCGGCGACCTCTATCCGATAGCGATCGAGGGCGCGTTGAAAATGAAGGAGACCGCTTATGTCCACGCCGAAGGATGTTCAGCGTCTGAGATGAAGCACGGTATCAACGCCTTGATAGAACCTTCCACTCCGACTATAGCGTTAGTGCCCAAAAATGGCGAGTTGCGGACAAAGATGTTAACGAGCATCTACGAGGTGCAGAGTCGAAGCGGAGAGGTGATTGCTATTGCACACCAAGGGGATATCGAGACCGAGGCAATAGCCGATGATTTGATCTCCATCAGTTCGGATGATGACGAACATTCGCCATTTCTGATGACAATTCCGCTACAACAGCTGGCGTATCACACCGCTATCGCTCATGGGATCAATCCGGATCGACCACGCAACTTAGCGAAGACCGTCACCGTCGCATGACCATGTCTCCGATAGCGGCCCATTCCGCCGTCCGCGAGCGTATCGAGTTACGCGAAGAGGTGTTGTCGCCATTCGCGACTAAATCAAAGGATGCTACCCGGCGAATAGATGAGGAGCCATCGCCGGTCCGGGCTGCCTTCCAACGTGACCGAGATCGAGTAGTCCACTCAAACGCGTTCCTTCGCCTGAAACACAAAAGCCAGGTTTTGGTTAACCCGCAAGGTGATCACTTCACGACGCGGATGACGCACGTGCTACAGGTCGCGCAGGTCGGAAGGACGATCGCGCGCGCGCTCAACCTTAACGAAGACCTTGTAGAAGCGGCGGCATTGGCGCACGATGTGGGTCATACCCCTTTTGGGCACATCGGCGAGCGTGTGCTAAACGAACGTTTGCCCGACGGGTTTACACATGCGCGTCAAGGGGTCCGCACCTTGACCCTGCTGGAAAAACACGGTAAAGGGCTAAATCTCACCGACCAGGTGATTGATGCGGTCAGGCGACACTCAAAACCGGAAGGCGAGTTTATAGTTCCCGAAGCAGTGGCAGACATGTCGTTGGAAGCTCAAATCGTCCGCATATCTGATGCCATCGCCTATTTGGCTCATGATCTTGCAGACGCGGAACGAGGTGGAACTCTTAATTCCGAGGACGTTCCAATTGAGATTCGCGACGCGCTGGGAGATACTCACTCGACTCGTCTCAACGCAATGGTCTGCAACGTGATCGACACCTCATGGGATTGCACGGGAGAAGTTGTCGATCCTGACTCGCACTTGTGGATCCGGATGTCGGATGATATGCGAGACGTCACGACAGAGTTACGCGATTTCATGTTTGAGCGGGTCTATCATCCGACTTCGGCATCACCAGAGGGAAGGCGCGCACAAGATGCGGTGGCACTACTCCACGACTACTACAGCGTTTATGTGGACGATATTCCAGAGTGGATGCGAGTGGTCTCAATTGAGCCTGAGTACGCGGCCGCGGATTTTGTTAGCGGCATGACAGACTCTTTTGCGGTTATGGCACTTGAACGCATCTCCCCGGGTAGTGCCGAAGGGTTGTATCAAGGAAGAATCACCGTTCCGCTTCATCACTAGGGCGTGGCGTTGATCCTTCAAATGCAACGTTTTTGGGTGAATACTGCTAACCAGTTGCATTCGACGAATTCTTGTTTATACTTCGATACGTCTTCGATGTTTTCGGACGTGTCGCGATGCTGAAGTCCTTGACGCTAGCTATCGTGATTGAGCAATAGTTGGTGTCGGCGCCCGGCTCGCCACTGGAAGGGAGAGCAGATGACCTTAGTCGACGAGGTTAAAGCCAGACTGACTATCGTTGATGTCGTCTCTGACTATGTCGCGCTCGAGAACACTTCTTCCCGTACGCCCAAGGCTCTCTGCCCGTTCCATGATGAACGCACACCGTCTTTCAGTGTCTCGATAGAGCATGATTCTTGGCGTTGCTGGGGTGCTTGTGGCGAGGGCGGAGACATGTTCGCGTTCGTAATGCGTGCGGATGGTGTCGAGTTCAGGGAGGCGTTGGAAAAGCTGGCGCGCAAGGCGGGCATTGACTTGGATTCAAGTCAGCGTCGGAATGACGACAAGGGCAGGACCAAGAATTCGGCGATTCACGAAGTCAACACGATAGCCGAACAGTTTTTCGCTAGGCAGTTGGAGGGTTCGCAGGGTGCTGAAGCGTTGGCGTATCTAGAGTCCAGAGGAATCGACGCACAGGTTGCGCGGCGGCGTGGAATCGGATTCGCCCCTAGCGGAGTTAATTCGCTTCTGTCTTATCTCAAGTCGATCGGTGCCGACAGTCAAACGGTTGTGCAGGCCGGGCTAATCGTGAAGGGTAACGATGGCGGTTGGCGTGACATGTTTATGAACCGCATAACCATCGCGATCCGCGATCAGCGTGGCAACATCGTGGGTTTCGGCGCTCGTGCGATGGGAGACATCCAGCCTAAGTATCTGAACACAGCGGAAACTGCGGTCTTCAACAAGTCGGCGTTGCTTTATGGGCTTCATTGGGCGATGGACTCGATTCGTGCGACTGGCAGGGCGATTGTGGTGGAGGGATATATGGACGTGTTAGCAGCTCAAGAGCGTGGATTTAAGAATGTCGTGGCATGCATGGGCACCGCGGTAACCTCAGACCAACTACAGGTGCTATCGGCTGTGCTACCCGATGATCCAGACAATCCTCCGTCGGTGGTCTTGTGTCTGGATGCCGATGAAGCCGGGCAAGCGGCCACTTTGAGAGGTTTGCAGACTGCGATTTCGGAATTCGGTCGAAATTCAGCGATCGATATCAGGATCGCGATCCCTGTGGTTTCGGAGCATGGCGAATCCAAGGATCCAGACGAAGCGATTCGAAACAACAGCGCCGAGTGGGTGGCATCGATCGATCAGGCGGATGAGGTGATGGCATTCGTAATTCGCTCCAGCATCCGCAACCACGACACTAACACCGACGTTGGCATAGATGCCGCGTTGGATGAGATCGAGCCGTATTTCGATAGCATCCCGCCGAGTAAGAACCGAGATCGGCGGCTTTTCCGCAAGTTCGCAAGTGATTTAGGCATTGACGAAGACGAGTTGACAAAGCGGCTCACTCTCAAGCGAACTGCGCGGGGTGTTTTCAGGAGCGGGGAAAGCCAATCTCAACGCCCGCAGGCAGGGCGGCAGAACCGCAGACGTTTCAGCAACGTCAACACGGCGCTTCCGATGCCCACTGTACAAGCACCTTGGGAGATCAACTTGCTCGCGTGCATGGTGCAATACGACTATTCAATCGACCATACGCGGTCCGTTGAGCCGTATGAATTCTCCGATCCCACTCGGACGCGTGTGTTTGACAGCCTTAAGGTAGGCGGGAGTATCGAGGCATGTATCGCCAGGATCGAAGGGGACGATGCAGCACGCGAACTCGTAGATAGACTTCAGCAGATCGAGTTGTCGCCAACCGACGAATCGTTCGAAGATCAGTCGGCGATAATACAGATCGCACAGGAGAGCGCGAAAAGAACGCATAAAGAGTATCTGACGCGTCTAAAGAAGAGAGAGGTGCAGCAGGCTAAAGAAAACGGAAATATGATACGCGACGAGGACATGATCAACGCGGTCAAAATCAACCGCGAGATCAGGGAACTAGTGAATCCGCAACATGCCGGATCAAGATACTAGGAGGCGTTCAATTGTTCAACGACAGCCAAGAGCTAGAACAAGGGCCTGATACCGAGACATTGACTATTGAAGTGGACGAGGAAGCAGGCGCAGATACCGTATTTCCCGAAGAGTCTTCTAACGTTTCGCGGCCATCGATGCCGAATGGGAACGCCACACTTGAAGGCGAACTTGATAACGACGACGAGGTTGAGGATGAAGAAGACGTAGACACGGACACCGAGAATGAGGAAGAGGAGGATGAAGACGAAGGGTCCACGTTGACTTTTGGCATGATGGGCGGCGACGAAGAGGGCGACAGCGACGGTTTTGGGGGTAATGACAACCAGGCGAGCGTGATCTTGTCAACGTCTTCGCCATCAAGTCCGATTTCGGATCTAGACAGTTGGGACGGCTCTGCAAACGGAGCGAAACAGCGCGCCGAAGTCATCGGTCTTGAGAACGCCGCAGTTGGTGTTGACTTAACCGATGATCCGGTTCGCATGTACCTCCGCGAGATTGGGCGTGTTGAATTGCTGACGGCCCAAGAAGAGCGCGAATTGGCGCGGAACCTCGAACTTCGTCGCATCGTAGGGGAAATCGAAACGCAATTCTTAGCCGAACACGAGACCAAACCGTCGGCAACTGAAGTCACATTCGAGGCATTGAATCGGCTATCTCAGATGCATACGGCGGCGAAAGCCATGGTCATCTACTCCGGCTTTTGCAACAATGGGATGTCGGACATCTTCGGCGTGATCAACAACGCGCTTAAGAACCCGTACCGCATCAGAGACGTCAAATACATCTCTGACATCTTTAATTGCTCACAGGAAGAAGCGGTTGAGGTCATCAGAGACTTGACGCGCTTACCTGAGAAGGTGTTCAGCAGGATCGCGACCTCGAAATCACGCGAAGCCCTATCCAACTTACCCGAAACTTCTGTCAAGGATTCGGTAAGGGAGATTTTGGGATGTGACACACCTACAGCGAAGACCATCAGAGATCTGATCGAACGGCTTGATGGGACATCAATATCCGATGTGCTGACGCAGCCGAGGCTGCTCGAGATCGTGGCTGATCCGTACAGGGTTACTTCAGCTACGCCAATTCGCAAGAAACTGGGTGGCTCTAGGACTGACGCCCTCCAGATCGTTCAAGAACTAGCCCCCAACTTCGGGCATACTGAACTATCTCTCGTCAGCCCGAAGATTTTCAACGCATGGCGCGAAACGACTCATGAAAGCCGCGTTGGCGCGTTGCGAAACGGATTGAAGTGTTCAGAGAGCATGGCCGAGTGGCTTCTTGGCCTCGCTGACCAGTTCGCATCTACCCACCTCGCAGATATGTTGATGGACACGCTCATACGCGAGTGCCTGGACGAGCCATACTCCGAAGAGAAGATCGAATACATGGCGAAGCATCTGGACTGCAACGAAGATGAATCGAAAAGTACGATCCGCAACCTCTCTTTGTTGACCCTGTTGATCGCTAACGAGACGCCAGATGCCATCGAGTGCAACCCGCAACTCTTTGAACTCGGCGACGCTTTGGACAAGGAAGCAGTCCAAAAACTCTTCTACTACGGACCTTTGCTAGACGCCCATTTGACGACTATTCGCAACCGTGGCACGGCTTCCGATATTCACATCACAAAGGCGAATCTGCGTTTAGTGGTTTCAGTTGCCAAGAAATACATGGGACGCGGAATGAACCTCTTGGACCTGGTCCAAGAAGGGAACATCGGACTGATACGTGCAGTTGAGAAGTTCGATTATCGTCGCGGCTACAAGTTTTCCACCTATGCCACATGGTGGATTCGGCAGGCGATCACACGCTCGATAGCCGATCAGGCGCGCACCATCCGCATCCCTGTCCACATGGTCGAGACCATCAACAAGCTCCTCCGTATCAGCCGACGCCTAGTGCAGGAATACGGGCGCGAACCAACGCCCGAAGAGATCGCAGTGCACATGGAGACTACGCCGCAAAAGGTGCGCGACACATTGAAGATATCGCTACAACCAGTCTCGCTGGAGACTCCAATAGGCGATGAGGAGGATTCGACCTTAAGCGACTTCATACCCGAAACGAACACTGACGGCCCGATCGAAGAAGCATCAAGCAACTTGATGAAAGAGAGCGTTCAGGAAGTACTAGAGACGCTGGATGCCCGTGAAAAGCAGGTCATTGAGCATCGATTCGGCATGAAGGACGGTCGATCCAAAACGCTTGAGGAAGTGGGCCGATATTTTGGCGTGACCCGCGAGCGCGTGCGGCAAATCGAGGCAAAGGCATTGCGTAAGCTGCGACATCCCACGCGCAGCCAGAGATTGCGCGGATTCGTGGACTAAAACTCTGGCGATTTCCGCGCTTATCTTTCGGTAACCGAGCCACCGTTGATGTTGATAGCTTGGCCAGTGATGTACGCGGCGCGTGGACTACATAGGAAACCGATCAACTCTCCGACCTCCATGTCCTCCGCTGGGCGACCGAGCGGTACCTGCGCGGCACGGCTCCACCAATCGTCGCCTCGCCCGATAGGGTCTAAGCGCGCAGTTTCTGTCATGCCCGGGCAAACGCAGTTGGCAGTAATCTCATGCTCTGCTAGCTCTTTAGACAGTGCTTGAGTAAATCCATCAACCGCGAAGTTTGACGCGTTATAAGCAGCCATCCGAGCCGTGCCGCGTTTTCCAGCAGTCGATGAGATGTTGACGATACGTCCGCCTGCGCCTTGCTTGATCATCTGTATCGCCGCTGCCTTTGAGCAGAGATACGTCCCAACCACCTTTACTTCTAACACTGTTTTGAACACATCCTCTTCAACTTCGATGACGGGCACTCGGTCTGCGCCGTAGGGTGCCGCAGCGTTGTTGATGATGATGTTTACACTGCCTAGATCCGCCACGGTATCGTCGATTAAAGCCTGAACTTCATCAGCTTTGGTCACATCCATGACTACAGTCTTGGCTCGGACGCCGAATGAACGAACCTCATCCGCGGTCGATTCGATATCTCGCCATCCAGCTTCCTTTTCGTCGGGAGGGAAAGTTGCAGGATCGCGGCCGGTACCCGTGACGACCACATCCGCGCCCATGCGGGCGAGAACATTGGCAGTAGCTCGCCCAATGCCTCGTAATCTGCCAGCACCCGTTACGATGGCCACCTTACCGCTCAATTCACGTTCAGAGCCTGTCATCATCTTTTCCCCTCAAGGATGTTTGTTGAGCACACGCGATACCGTGTTGAGCAGCAATTGTACGGGGTAGACGATGCGAACGCAGGATTATGCGTCCATGATTATGCACCGGGAGATCCGAGAGTAACTGGTATTTCCATGACCACAGCGGAATCGCCAATGCCACGTATCGCAGTTACCACGATGTCGGTTCCGTCGGGGTGCGTACGAAGGAATTCAGTGAAATCGGTTACTCCTCTTATCGGAGTGTCGTCAATGCTGACGATGATGTCGTCAACCTTGAATTCGGTAGCAGCAGGTGATTCAGGATCGACGTAACGAACTCCGAATCCCTCGTCGACGGGCAAGGCCTGCTGGAAGGCTAGGTACGGCGTGACATCGACGCCTCCGACACCGAGATATCCGGGTTGTTCACGTTCTCCCAACGATATCAATCGGCTCGTTCCGTCTACCACCGTGTTGACATCCAATGCGAAGTTCGCTCCTTGCCCGACGTTTAGAGAACCGACGTTAATGCCAACCACCTCGCCCTCCGAATTGATCAGCGCGCCTCCGCTGCTACCGAGATTGATCGCCGCATCGGTCTGTATCAGGCCTTCAAAGATGTTGCCGTCTGAACCCGTGACTGTGCGATTCAGCGCGCTTACGACTCCACGACTGACTGTCGGACCTCCGCTCAAACCGAACGCGTGCCCAATCGACACAACATCTTCCCCAACTCTGAGAGCGTCCGAATCCCCAAATGCTGCGGGAACGAGGTCGCGTGTATCCACTGTGAGCACAGCGAGGTCAAGCTTGCTGTCTTCCCTCATCAAATTCGCATCTAACTTGACTCCGGAAGACAAGATGACATCAATTTCGTTGGCACCTTCGACGATGTGCCAGTTGGTGATAATCGCGCCATCCGCGTCAAACACGATGCCGGTCCCACTGCCCGCCCCTTCGGCGCGACGAACGGAGATTTGAACGATCGAAGGCGTGACCATATCAACAACATCAGGTATCCAAGAAGTGGCAACACTGCTACCTTCAGTTTGCGATTGCTTGCTGATGACAGACTCGACCGTCGGCGGGGCGTTGGTATCGCACGCTGAAACCGAAATCGCGAATAACACAACTCCCCCGGCGATCACCACTGCCCCTGACTTGATGCGATCTTTAAGTCTCACTCCCTCACTCCAGTTCGTTCGCCTATTTGGAAGAGGACGCTCATACGGATTATACCTTTGGAGCTAAGGTTTGCCTTTGGGATGGCATACCGCTCAAACTAAATCCGATACTCAACGAGTTACGTAGTTCAATTATCGCCTAGCTGTTGACGCGGTTATTTTTCGTGCGGGGGTTAGAATGGAATGTTGCCACGCGTTCACCATGCCTTGATGCGTGTCCAAACCACTGCCCCTCGTTGAAAAACAGCCAAGAAAAACAGCCGAAATCTCAGAGATTCGCATCCCGCGCATGGGATTAAAGGACGTTCGACCTGAATTTCATCCGATTCACACTGCGTAGAGTATCTGGCGAGGCGACTCTCCTCATCGGCGCGTTCGTCGGCTCTCTAATCACCGCCACTGTCATTGCCGGAGCTCCGGTGTATCTCCGCACTCTTGAACGCGCCGGGGTTGAAGACACAATCGAATCTGTCTCAACTACATACCAACACCTCCAGGTCTACACGTCATGGCTTCCATTAGAAAAGGGGAAGTCAGCAGAGGCTAACGAGGCGATCGCTGCATTGCAGAAAGAGTATCTCGACGGGGCGATCATTGGTAGCACTGCAATGATAAAAACACGCAGGGCGAATTGGGGCTATGAGGGCGAGGGACTAAGGCGTCACAACGAAGCGTCGCGGGCGATGTACTTGACCGGGACCAACATCAACGATCACATTGTCTACTTGGTGGGACAGGCACCAACAAACTTGGTGTCATTCGAAGATGAAGTCCCGACTGTAGAAGCGGCTCTTGTGTGGGACCGTGCTTCACAGTTCGATATCCGAGTTGGCGACGTGATTGATACCGTGCCAGAGGTGCGTGGCATTGGATTAGTTAAGGCGCGGGTCACAGGCATATTCACAGTCTCGGACCCATTCAATGACTACTGGGTCGGACTCTCTGATCCCATAGTTCGACCAATGGCTATTGTCGATGGGCGCGAGAATCCTATCGTCTTGCTTATCGAACAATCCGTGATGCTCGAAACCATCGCTGACGCCAACGCTGGTCTACCAGCGGATTTCCGATGGCACCTCTTCGTGGATAGCGACTACTTCAAGGAACTAAGGCTCAACGATTCGATAACGCGGCTAACCGATTTTGAGGATCGTATAAGCCTCGATATAACTCGTGCCGACGTACTAACGGTTCTCGAGTCTCGCTTGAAGTCGCTACAACGTCGGATGCTTTTCGCGCGTATCCCGATGCTTCTCCTCGCAGCCCTTGCGATCACATCGATCGCTTACTACCTGTTCATGGTTGCAGGCATAATCGCCCGGCGGAGAGCATCCGAAACCTCAATGCTTCGCAGTCGCGGGATCGCCGTAGTTCAAATCTTCCGATCTTACGCGATAGAAAGCGTCTTCATCGCTGGCATCCCCGCGCTGATCGCACCTCTCATAGGCGTCGGATTAGTGGCTTCGCTTGGGCTGCTCCCGGCCTATCGCAGCGTCTCTGAATCTCTGTTTCTAAACGTTGAGTTCGCTTGGCAATCGTGGATCTGGTCTATCGGTGCCGGGCTTGCGGTTTTCAGTATCCTGCTGTTGCCGGCGGTGCTGGCTACGCGGCGTGGCATCATTGATCAATACCAATCCGAAGCTCGCCCAGATCAACCGCCATTCTTCCAGCGTTACTATCTCGATATCATCTTTTTGGCGATCGGTTCGTTGGTTTGGTGGGAACTCACTACACGCGGCTCGGTGATCGCATCTACACGAGAAGGCGAGAACTCAGCCGACATCGCGTTGCTCTTCTCTCCCGCTTTGTTCTTACTAGTGGTCGCGCTACTGTTCATGCGACTATTTCCGGTACTGGCGCAGATCATCGCCGCAATTGGATCACGTTTCACATCGGCTGAAGTCACTCTCGGGCTATGGCGATTACGCCGTAGCCCTTACTGGTATGTATGGCCCGTCCTGCTACTAGTTCTCGTCTCTGGTTTAGGTGTCGTATCTGGCACACTGGCATCTACGTTGGCGCGCAGCACTGAAGAGCAAATCCTCTACGAATCTGGTGCTGATTTCCGGTTTGTCCCCACTAATGCACTGTCTACAGATACGATTGAACAGGCCCGCGAAATCGATGGCATAGCCAATGCCACACAAGCCTTCAGGGCGTCAGGGCGCTTTGGGACTACATCTTTAGGCTTCGGCTTCAATCTACTGGCGGTAGATTCGCATCGCTTCGCGGAGACTGCTTGGTTTAGGGATGATTTCTCAGAAACCGAGTTCAAAGAGTTGACGTCCAAGATCGCTGTTGATGTCAAACCCGAACCGATTTATCTCCCTAGCGATACCGTTAAACTCGGCGCCTGGGCGAAGACCGAACCTCGAATCGAAAACCTCTTCCTATGGTTGGTCATAAAAGACGCAAAAGGGCGTTCGCGGACCATCACGCTCGGACAGATGGAGAGCGAATGGCAACACCAAATAGCTGAAATCTCCAGCCCGTTCGTGGAGCCAGCTCAGTTGGTCTCGGTGCAGACGTTCATGCAGGCAGGGCCCGACGGCGCCGATCCTACTGTTGCATTCATTGATGACGTTTATGCCGAAAACAGCCGGGGCGAACGTACAGTCTTAGTCAACTTTGATGAGTTCGGCGAGTGGACCGGGATGCCCACGTCCAACGGCCTCGACGTCATATTTGGTGTCGATGATGAACCGCCTGGCCTCATCGTGGATGTGGCAGGCGATCAAGGCCCTTCCGTCGCACGCATCGAGATGGACCGTGGTAACGACCAAGGTGTCCGTGGCGTGTATAGAACCGCCACTGGTGAACCCTTGCCTGTCATAGCTAGTGATGCCTTCATGTTCGAGACGAACACAAATGTCGGATCGCAGTTCATCGTTCAGATCAACGGAGGCTACGTACCAGTCGAGATCAAAGACACCGTAACCTACTTCCCGACCTTAGACCCGGACCGTGCTCCTTTCCTAGTCGCAAACGTCGATTCCACGATCGATTTCTTGGAGTTGCGAGGCTTGACCGCCCAACGTCCCAACGAATTATTCGTGGCAATCGACCCAGACATGCATGATTCCGTGTTGCTTGAGCTGCGGCAGTTGCTAGGATTCTCGACGTACACCGATCGCGCAAGCCTATTGGAGGATTCCACCGTCGATCCACTCGTAGTCGCTGGTTGGCGCGGGATCAGTATAGTCTCTATCGTGATGGCAGGAATCGCCGCGGTGTTTGGGTATTTTACCTACCTCGCGGTTCACGCTTTCCGTACCCGTCGCGAATCTGCTCTTCTATCCAGCATGGGAATGAAATCGAGTTCGTTCGGTACGTTAATGCTGATCGAACACTTGATGGTCGTGTTCCTCGGCCTCGGCCTCGGCATTGCTAGCGGTTGGTACGTAAGTCGTTTGGCTGTGAGCAGCCTGACCTTTACTCAAACGGGCGGAGACCTGCTGCCGCCATTCGTGATGCAGACCAACTGGGTGCCAGTCGTCATCCTCGGCGTCGTGATCGTTGGTGCAACGTTGATCGCCGTATACCGCATCATGCGCCAGTACCGTACATTGCCGATCCATGAACTCACTCGCGATGCCAATTAACGCCTGAACGATGCGTAGCACAATACAGCTAATGCTCAAACGCACAATCGCCAACTGGCGATTGCTATCGGCCGTCATCATCGGATCCATTCTCGCCGGCACCATCATGTCCGCTACCGTGGTCTACTTCGAGTCCCTGCGAGACATCGCCCTGCAGAAGGAATTGGCAGACCAAAACCCGGCCGACCTAGACATGCTCATCGAAGCGGATCAGACGCCGATAAATCCCGACACGCATGAAGAACTAACGCAGTCGATGGAAACACTGCTGCTGAGTCGTGTAGGCAAGTTCACCACTGACTACCAACGTGCGATGCGAACCTGGACGTTCTTCGTAGATGAACCGCCAGAGTTGGTGCCACTTGGTGAGTGCCCGTGCCGACCCACCGTTGCAGAGCCCGATTCCTTCAACGAACGGGAAGAACCGCTAATCGAGTGCGATTGTCGGCGCATTCAGTGCATGACCGTCCCCAATGAGGACCACAGTGTGCATGTGGTCGCAGGTCGCTATCCCGAAATTAACGCCGAACCATCTACCGGGTCTGACCTCACCGTCGAGGCTATGCTCGATGCAGAAGCGGCGGAACTATTCGAACTCGAGCTTGGTGATGTCATACCTGCACGCCCACATTGGGACGAGCAAAACGTGAACGTCAACATCAGGCTTACGGGCTTGTACGAACGCGCTCATCCTGAAGCACCAGAGTGGAGAATCTTCGATCAGGCATTTGGTTCGCGCAGCAGTTCGTTGGAGTTCGCACAATTCGTCCTTCCCCAACAATCGATGCTTGAGGTCCTTGGCATCTACTTCCCCAACATGGGAGCAGAATACGCGTGGTTCCTCGATGTGGACCCGACCACGATACACGCAACCGACACTCAACTCATTAGACAAACCCTAGAAATCACCGAAAACGAACTCCGATCTCAAGTAGACGGCTTTGTTCTCGACACTGAACTCGATAAGACCCTCCTGCGCTACGAGGTTGAACTCTTCTTCAACCGCTTACCGATGTTCATCGTGCTGATTCTCATAGTTCTCGTTGTCGTCTACTACACCGCAACTTTGGCAGGCCTTCTCATCGAAGCACAATCCGCAGACGTTGCTCTACTAAGAGGACGCGGCACCACATCTAGACAACTTTTGATCATGTTTGCCGTCGAGACATTGATAATCGCCGCATTCGCCATCGTGCTTGGACCGTTCCTAGCTATCTGGGGAGTATCGTTCCTCGGTACATTACCGTTCTTCGGTGAACTAAACGGCGGTGAAGCGTTGCCGGTTAATCTCACGCGCAACGTCTACATCATGGCTGGAATTGGTTCGATCCTAACCATCATCGCGTTGATGATTCCTGCCCTTAGAGTCACACAACAAGGGGTATTGGGCGAGAGGGCTGGACGTGCCAGACCGCAACGATTGGCATTCATCCAGCGCTACTACCTTGACCTCGGATTTCTCGGTGTCGTGCTCTTCCTTTTCTGGCAGTTGACACGTCAAGGCTCTTTCGTAGCCACAAACCTCTTCGGAGAAAACACTGTCAACCAAGTAATACTGGCGGTTCCTGCATTGTTCCTTGTCGCTGCAGGCATCGTTCTTTTACGCGTCTTCCCTTTGATGATGGATCTCATCGGCAGACTATTAACAACAGGACTGGCATCGAAGATCATCTCCCCCGCTGTGGTCTTGGGCATCTGGCAGATGGCAAGGAACCCCGCACACTACTCAAGGGTCTCGCTGCTTCTCATCCTCACGGCTGGACTTGGTGTATTTGCCGCCAGTTTCGCAGCGACCCTCGAACGTAGCGCGCACGATCAGATCCTCTACTCGACAGGAGGCGATATACGTGTGCCCGGCATCTCAAATCGCCCGGGTGGCCGCTCGTTCAACCTTGAAGAAGACCTGAGAGACGTCAAGGGCATCGAAGAAGCCACTACCATCTACAGGCTGCGCGGCTCAATTACCGCTGGATTCAACTTCGACCAGTTCTCTGTCCTAGCTATAGATCCGGATGAAATAAGCGACATAGCTTGGCACCGACGAGACTTCACCAGCAACGGCTACGAAGAGACCTTCCAAGCCATTGCCTTCCACTCCGACGAAGGTATTCCACTTCCAGAAGATGCCCGTTTTCTGACCGCACGCGTCAAACCGCTGTTCCCCATGCCGGAAGTCCGTTTCGTAGCCAGATTGAGTGATGCCAACGACCGCTTCTACAGCATCGACTTGGGAATGCTTCTTCCAGAGGCGCGCTCGCGACAAAGATTCCCGTGCGCGTTGGAATACGCCGACCCAGAAAATGACGAACTGCCGTTGCCTTCATGGTGTCGTATAGGAACATCCTTGCAGCCCGCACCATTTGGACGTGAACGCGTGCTGCTCCCGGTTGGCCCGTTGAAACTGCACTCCATCGGCGTGTCAACATTTGATGGTTCTCTCAGAAGCGGGGCGGTTGACATTGACGATATCTCGACCATCAGCAACGATGGCACCAAGATGTACCGTGTAGAGTTCTTCGATGGCGAATCGGACTACCAATGGAACATGATGCGTCCGACTCAAGAAGCATTTGCTGACACTTTTGATCCGTCGCCCCTGCCCACGGAGGAGGCGGAGAACCCGGGTATCATGCGCCTGCGATGGGCCGCCGGACAACTCAACGAGTTCAGAGGCATTTCCTCAGGCAGGACCATCGAAAACATCCCTGTCCTCGCCAGTGAAACACTTCTTGATCGGGTCGGTGCCAGCGTAGGCGAGACACTGAACGTCTCAATCGACAACGAACGCACTAGCCTCGTAGTGGCCGGCATCATCGACTACTTCCCTACGCTGAATCCTGAAGAGAGCAGCTTCGTGATCATGGACTATGAAGCCGCGCACACTCTCGTCAACGCCAGACGTCACACCGGCGAACGAGTCCCTAACGAAGCATGGCTAATGACCGAAGCCGGCACCCCGTCCATCGAGGAACTCGAGATGCTGAAGGACGAAGCTGGCGGATCGCGTCTGAGGTATACCGCGACATCATCTGTTGAACGCAATATTGAACTGCTACGACTGCGCTCCGGACCGATTAACGATCGTCTGAGCCTCTTGGCAAACGTAAGCGTCGATCCGCTCGTGTCTGAAGGTTGGCGTGCCTTGCTCGGAGTCGCGTTCGTCACAGTCTTAATAGTCAGCGCCATCGGCTTCGTGGTTCACACCCGCGTCGCCTTCCGCCGACGCCTCGCCGAGTTTGCACTGCTACGCACAATCGGCCTTTCGATGCGCCAACTTCTGCTGCTCATCCTCCTCGAACAACTGATTGTGGTTGGAGTCGCAGTCGCCATCGGGATCTTCATGGGAACGCGTCTTGGCGACACCATCATTCCATACCTCGCACGCTCTGGCCAAGACGCCAACGTCGTGCCGCCGATGACGCTTGAAATATACTGGACTGGGTTCGCGACGACCTTCGGTCTGCTGGCAATAGTCTTCGCAGTCGTCATCACAATTAGCCTCGTTTCCGTCTACAACATGGCAATCCACCGCGTCATGCGCATTGGTGAAGCATAGGGCACACACATCTGGAGAGACGAAATTGAACGCATTTGATCAGGAATACATCGTATGTAGCGGCCTCTACAAGATCTACAAGGCAGCCGGTCTAGAAGTCGTCGCGTTGCGAGGGCTGGAACTGACCGTCTACGAAGGCGAGATTATCGCCATAGTCGGCGCATCAGGCTCAGGCAAATCTACCCTGCTTAACATTCTTGCTGGTTACGACTCGCCATCAGCCGGAACCGCGAGAGTCGGCGATTATGATCTTCTTCACATGACGAACAAGGAAGTAGTCGATTACCGCCGACACGAAGTCGGGTTCATCTGGCAAGAGACATCTCGCAATCTCTTTCCATACCTTAGCGCCGCAGAGAATGTAGAACTGCCAATGGTCTTGACCGGCGTATCTCAAACCGAGCGTACCGACCGCGCAAAAGAGCTCCTTGAAATCGTCGGACTGGGGCACCGGCTCGGACACAAGCCTGAGCAACTATCGGGTGGTGAGCAACAGCGCGTGGCAATCGCGGTAAGCCTTGCAAACCAACCACCCTTGCTACTCGCAGACGAGCCTACCGGGGAACTGGACGACCTCACTGGTCAAGAGATCCTTGATCTATTCAACGAAGTCAACCAGCAACTCGAAACCACAATCGTCATCGTGACACACGACCCAGCAGTCGCTACGAGCGTCGGACGCGCCATTACGATCCGTGACGGCAAGACCAGCACCGAAACCACTCGCAAGATATCGTTCCAACGTCGAGTAGGCGGAAGCGCTACCGACACCGAAGAGTTCTTGATCGTAGATTCGACTGGCGCAGTGCAGATACCGAGAGACATGCTTGACCAACTTGACATCAACCGCCGCGTTCGAGTTGCCGTAAATGAAGGAAGGGTGACGCTTGAATCTGGAGAATAGTCAAACAAACGAGGCCCCGACAATCGAGGCCGTAGACATCACGCGCACCTTCCAACTGGCGGGTGAAGACGTAACCGCTGTAAAGCAACTCAGCTTCAACGTTTACCACGGACAGTTCCTCGCGCTTGTCGGACGATCCGGATCAGGCAAAACCACCTTGCTCAATCTCTTAGCAGGTCTAGACCACCCTACGACAGGCCAAGTCCTCTTCGAGGGCCGCGACATGGCGCAATTCAGCGAACGCGACTTCATCGAACTACGTCGAAATCGCATCGGGGTAGTTTTTCAATCCTTCGCACTATTGCCCCTGCTATCGGCGTATGAAAACGTCGAACTACCCATGCGGATCGCAGGACTATCTGCCCGCGAGCGTTCTGAACGCACTAACGACGCCTTAGAAATGGTCGGACTTACTCGCCGGGCCCGGCACCGGCCCTACGAGCTATCAGGCGGCGAGCAGCAACGCGTATCCATCGCACGAGCCGTAGCCATGCGCCCAGACATCGTCCTGGCAGACGAACCCACTGGTGAACTCGACTCAAACAACGCAGCCGCGATCTTCGGGCTATTCCGCGAGATGGTAACCGATCAAGGAATGTCCGTAGTCGCCACAACCCACGATCACACCCTATTAGACATGGCAGACCGCATCTACACCATGCAAGACGGCGAGATGGAACTCAGCGAGGATCGGTTAGGGTAAACTAAGCGATTGACCTCGATATCGAAGTCAACCCACAATCGCTCCGCGCAAGGGAGCTAGGTAGGGGATGCCTACCATCATTCCGCCATCCTTCGTCATTCCTGCGAAGGCGGGAATCCACGGGGATTTTGAACCATGATTGTCATGATGCCCTCCCCTTTTCCAAAGGGAGAGGAAGAGAATCGAGAATCTCCCCATCTAGATTACTGCCTGCACGGGAATGGCGGTAGTTATGCTCACGTCTCGAAGGCGAGGTTGGGCTTATCCCTTCACCCTTAATAGGGCAGTAAGCATTTCGCGCAGCGATCGCGGGGATGCCACCGCTACTTTTGCCGCCGAACTCCCCGAACCGATTTTGACTGTGTGAACCTGCGGTCCGACGTGCTGAAACAAGTCTTCGTCCGTTCTGTCATCGCCTGTAGCCAACTCGAAGTCAAAAGGCCCGAACCGGTTGATCACCAAGTCGTAGGCGCGCGCCTTGGTGAGTCCTTGCTGCCGTATCTCTACGACCTTCGCGCCGTGTAGCACTTGTACCGGCTGCCCGCGCAATGTGTTCTCCAACAACGAGACCAGTTCCAACGCTTGCCAGTTGCCAAGCGTCTCTTCAGTCTGGCGGTAATGCCACGCCAACGCCGTCTCCTTCTCTTCGATCCGAGAGCCGGGTGTGCGTCCTACATAGTCCTCTAAGATGCTCACTACATCTGATTTCCAACTCGTATCGAGTGCCCCTAACAAGTGCCAGTCGTCATCGGCGTTTTCCTTCATCCAGGCGCCATGTTCCGCGATTAGGTCGATCGGGCAATCACCAAACCATTCTCCCAGCGTTTGATGGTCGCGTCCGCTATTGATGAAGACCTTCACATCCTCTCGATTGCCGAAGCGATGGAGCAAGCCCAATATCTCGGGCGTAGGCGTCGCATCCTCGAAACGCTCAACGAACTCACGTAGCGAACCATCGTAGTCCAGCATGACAAGCGACGTGTCGGCAGTCCTAAAGTCAGCCGCCAAAGATTCCGCCAGCACCGAAGACTGCAACATTGGCGGCGAACTGGAATGTACCGCCTCGGTTTCTTCCAATGAAGACATGAAATCTCTTACCCATCGATGCACATCGTTCTGAATGACCCGGCTGTGCATGGGCATCATCCGCTCGTTGCGCTCGCCCAAACTCATCTCCAGAGCGCGTTCCAACTGATTGGTGGTCCCCTCAATGTCCCAAGGATTGACGCGCAAAGCTTCGCCGAGTTCGCTGACCGCGCCGGCAAACTCGCTAATTACCAACGTTCCGCCGCCATCATCCCTACAAACCACGTATTCCTTAGCGACCAAGTTCAATCCGTCTCGAACAGGAGATACGAAGCAGACATCAGCGAGACGATACAAAGCGCAGAGTTCTTCCTGCGATACCGTCTGGTAGAGGTAGTTGATCGGGCTCATCAACGGCGAACCGTGAATGCCGTTGATCTCACTTACCCGTCTTTCAACTTGCGCCTTGAGGTCCTGATAGAGGTCTATCCCGGCGCGTGTCGGAACGGCAAGTTGCAAGAAGAGAACGCGTTCGGCCCAACGAGGCGAGCGTTCAAGCAGTCGTTCAAAGGCTCGGAGCTTCAGTGGAAGACCTTTAGTGTAGTCAAGACGATCAACACCTAATATGACCTGTCGGTCGCCCACGTTCCTCTTCAACTGGGTCAGGAATCGCTCCGCGTCTGGAGAATATGCTTTCTCGCGAAACTCTTCGGTGTCGATACCTAAGGGATGCGCCTCCACTCTCACGTTGTGATCGCGCATCCTGACCGTGCCGCCCTGTGCTTCGATGCCCAATATTCGACGCACACTTCGCAGATAGTTATACGTGTAGTCGTAGGTGTGCATTCCGATCAGATCAGCACCGAGCAAGCCACGCAGTATCTCGACTCGTTGCGGCAAGATGCGAAATGTTTCGTCTGCCGGAAATGGGATGTGCAAGAAGAACCCGATCCGCGCTTCCAACCCACGGTCTCGTAGCATCCGAGGCAACAACATCAAGTGATAGTCGTGAACCCAGACCGCGTCTCCCGGTTCGGCGAGTTCACAAATCACATCTGCAAATCGTTGGTTTACGCGTCTGTATGCCTCGAACTGTTCAGGCACGAAGGATCCGAACTCCGTGAAATAGTGGAACAGTGGCCAGATAGCATCGTTGGAATAGCCGTCGTAGTAGCCACGGTAGTCATCTGGATCGAGATCGACCGGTACGAGATTGCGTTCATCGAGTTGTCGCCTCACCTCGTCGCTTGGGTCGGCGCCGGGGTAGCCTACCCATAAACCGCCTGAGCTTTCATGCAATGGACGCAAACCCGTGACCAGTCCGCCGACGCTGTGGGTAAGCGTCTGTTCGCCAGTGGCGGAGTCAATGCCTATAGTTACCGGAAGTCGGTTCGAAACCAAGATCGGGCGTCTCATTGATGGAACTCCTGCGTCGTCGCTATGCTCGTCGCCAGATCTGAAAACATCGGTGTTTCGTTACCCGCCGGAAATCGCTGGCACGAAGTGGACCTCGGTGTCGGGTTCGAGAGGTTGCAATAGACCTTGACGCGTGGCGGCGTAACCGACTACGGCAGCCAGACCCGGCTTGAGGCGTCCGTCCTGCAAGAGATGTTCCGAGATCCCGGGATACATCTCTTCGAGATTGTTAACGACATCTCCCAACGTCGCCCCTGACACATCCAACTCACCCTTGCCGCCGGCATAGCGGCGCAACTCATACGGTAAAAACACCTTCGCCATACTCGCCAATCTCCCGGCTATGTCTGACTTCACACTTTGCATCGATCGCGCCAGAAGTGGGTGCGACCTATCTGCTTGTGAAATCAGGATACCACTAGCGAGTTACGAGATTATTGCAAAGCCCACACCAATGACCTGAACAAATGCATAGGGGCAACCACGAAGGTTGCCCCTACAAAACGTTTGCTGTCCACTCAGAACGTGATCAGCCCCCGTTCTTGGTCGCCAAAGCCTCTATGATGCGGCCTGGCTTCATCGGGTGCTCTTGCAAGCGGACACCGACAGCGTCGTTGATGGCGTTCGGGATAGCACCGAGCGGAGGTGCGATCGGCACTTCGCCGACACCGCGCACGCCGAACGGGTGCATCGGGTTCGCTACTTCGACGATGTGAGTCTCCAGCATCGGAAGGTCAAGCGATGTCGGCATTCGGTAGTCCAAGAAACTGAAGTTGGCCATCGAGCCATCGTCGTTCATGAAGTACTCTTCGTTCAGTGCCCATCCAATGCCTTGCGCTGCTCCACCTTGCATCTGGTTCTCGACGTAAGACGGGTGGATCGCTTTTCCTGCGTCTTGGAACACGCTGTAACGCACTACGTCGGTCTTGCCGGTGTCAGGGTCGATCTCCAAGTCGCAGATGTGAAGACCGAAAGCGTTGCCAGCTGCCGCGAGATTGACCGATGAAGTAGTCGAAATCGGACCGCCAGTGTCGCCCAATCGGGAGGCTAGGTCTTTGAAGCCCAAGTTGAGTTCGGGGTCGGATTTGCTGCTAAAGACGCCGTCCGAGAACTGGACATCGTCAACGTCGATGCCCCACAAGATGGCGGCGCGCTCGCGCATCTCCTCAACCATCTTGGTTGCGGCTTCCCAAGCGGCGTATCCAGTCGCGTAGGTGACACGGCTTCCGCCAGTCGTACCGGTATAGCCGATCTCGTCGGTGCTCGGAATACTGGGGTGAACATCATGCGCATCCAGACCCAGCACTTCGGCCGCCTGCATTGCGATTGAAGCTCGCGAACCGCCAATGTCCTGAGAACCTTCGTTCATCGCCACCGTGCCATCATCTTGCAACATCAAGTCAACGGTAGATTTGCCGCCGCCGTTCATCCAGAAACCTACAGCTACGCCGCGTCCGCGTTTCGTGCCTGGCTTGGCTTCGCCAAGTGGCGAGTTCCAGTGATCAGAATCGCGTGCTTCCTCCAGCATCTCAACAAGCCCGATACGGTTGAACATTACGCCGTTGCCGTTTCGAGTGCCTTCCTTCGATGCATTGTCGAGGCGGAACTGCATCTTGTCCCAGCCCATGGTGTCGCAGATCTCGTCAACCACTGTCTCAATCGCGAAGCAGACTTGCGGCGAACCAGGTGCCCGGTACGCTGCTGACTTCGGCTTGTTCACAACAACGTCGTGTGCGTCGATCCGAGAATTCGGAACATCATACGCTGCACGGAAGCAGTTGATACCGGCCGTAAAGGCAGAACCGGGGTAGGCACCAGCTTCGTACCAGAGTTTGCCATCAAAGGCGTGGATCTTGCCATCTTTGGTAACGCCCATCTTTACGCTGACTTTGCCGCCGGGCGCGGGCCCGCTTGCCATGAAGATCGCCGGACGGTCCATGACCATCTTGACTGGGCGGTGGTTAGCCTTTTTCGACAAGATCGCGGCCACTGGTGCAAGGTAGGTCTTTGTCTTGCCGCCGAAACCGCCGCCGATTTCAACTGACTTCGCAGTTACTTGCGAATCGGGTATTCCGACGAGCGCGGCGGTCTGCTCTCGCACAGCAAACATTCCTTGCGTGCTCTCCCAGACATTGATATGCCCGCTCTCGTCCCATACCGCCGTGGCGTTATGCGGCTCGATATATCCCTGGTGAACCATCTCGAGCGAAACTTCGCGCTCTACCACCAAGTCGCAGTCGTCGAAAGCACCGTCTGGGTCGCCGAACTCGTGGCGAACTGCGATCGCTACGTTGGTGTTGGGAACTTGCTCGCCGAAATGGTTGCCGACTAGATCCTCAAGCAGAATCGGGGCATCGTCTGCCATCGCTTCATCTACATTGCGTACCGGCGGCAACGGCTCATATTCCACCTTGATCCGTCGCGCTGCTTCGCTAGCCGTGTTGCGGTCAACAGCGGCGACGGCAGCGACTACGTGTCCACTGTATAGAACCTTGTCGGAAGCCATGACATTGTCTTGCGTTCGTTTGAGGTTCAACACTTCCTCGCCCGTCTCAACCTCCATGTCGGCGGCGGTGGGAAAATCCTTGTGCGTTACAACCGCGAACACGCCTGGCATCGCTTCGGCTTCCGAAGTATCGATGCTCAAGATCCGGGCGTGGACTTGGTTCGTCCTAAGCACATCGCCCCACACAAGACCGGGCAACTTAACATCGGCACCGTAGACAGCGCGCCCAGTTACCTTGTCAAGCCCATCGTGCCGGATCGGACGTGTTCCGACAACTGAAAAACTCTTCTTCTGCTCGAAAGTGGCTACCATACAGATGGCCCTCCTGCTCTCTGATCGCCGAATAACCGTCGCAGGCGCATCGGCATCATCAACTGTTGAACAACTGAATGTTAATCGACAAATCCTCTATCTGATTAACACGAACCCAAAACCACACGCTTTTTGGCGCAAGAAATGAGAGAGGGATGAACCATGATTGCCATGATGATGTTCTTTGGTACGGGTAGCCAGCCAACTGGCAGCGTATCCCCCTAACTCCCTGCGCGGGGCGCGAAGGGGGAGGGAAGGAAAACATCATGGCAATCACGGTTCAATTGCCCATCCCCTTGATAGGAATCAAGTCCGTGTGCGCGTCTCCGGAATAATCCCGGCTGGCCTGAACAGCAACACTAGCACTATGATCAGTCCGATTATTGCTAGACGTAGGTTGGGGTCCGCTAGGAATCCGGGTAGGAATTGGGAGCTTGAGATCACTGCCCATAGGACGAATGCGCCCAGGATGGCGCCGCGATGGTTGCCACTGCCGCCAAGTATCAGCATCGCCCAGATGATGAAAGTGGCGAAGAATGGTTCGAAGGCAACCGGGGTTATGGAGTGTTTGGCAAATGCGTATAGTGCGCCACCTATACCCATCAACGCGGCACCGTAGGCGAAGGCTTGGAGTTTGAACTGGAAGGCGTTTTTGCCGACCATCTCGACGGTGTCTTCGTTTTCACGGATCGCGAGTATGACGCGTCCCCATGGAGAGCCTGCTAGACGTTGAGATACGAAGTAGACGATCACTAATACGATCAGCACTAAAGGCAAGAACACAAAGTCGTACCAGTGCGGGTCTACCAGACCATCGAGTACTCGAGGGATGCCGTTCAACCCGCGCGTGCCATCAGCCAACCATCCTTCGTTTGTGAATACCAATCGCACTGCCTCGCCGAGACCGAGAGTCGTTATGGCTAGGTAATCGCCGCGCAACCGAATCGTGATGCTACCCACCAGATATGCGACCGCCGCACACATAGCCGCCGCCGCGATTAGCACTAGAGGAAACCAGAGATCGAAGCCGATTCGCTCAGAACCTAAGGTGACGGCTAGGTTGCCTCCCCATTCGTATCGCTGATAGAGGTCGGGATCGGGCGGAGGCATAACGAGGATTGCGGCGGTGTACGCGCCTAATGCGAAGAACGCCGCGATACCAATGTTGAACAATCCGGTGTGTCCGTAGTGGACGTTCAAGCCGACGTTGATGATCGCGTAGATGCCTGCAATCACCAAGAAACTGCCGATGTGGAGGATTATGCCTTCCATCCCGCGGATTATTCCTTAACCTTAAGTTCTGCTCTGTCCGAATAGACCGTTAGGTCGCACTAGAAGCAAGACGATGATGGCTGCGAAAAAGACCGCTGGCTTGTATGAGGGTTCGAGCCAAGCCGTCGATACCTCTCCGACGACTCCTACGAAGATAGCACCTGCGAACGCGCCGTAGGGGTTGCCGATTCCGCCTGCGACGACGGCGGCGAAAAGCGGTATCAAGAGCTTCCAACCAGATATCGTCAGCAGTTGCCCCTGTCCGGCGGCAAACAGAATCCCCGCTGCAGCAGCCATGCCACCGCCGATGACCCAAGTCAGTAAATTCGTCCGTTCGACATCGATACCCGTAACGCGTGCAAGGTCCTCGTTGTCTGCTGCTGCGCGCATCGCTTTGCCCCAGCGAGTCATGTTCAGGAAAAGATACGTCAGCAAAGTCAACGTTACCGCGGCGACCGCCACGAAGATCATGTCCGGCGGGATCCGTACCAGCACGTCGTCAAAAAACATAAGGTCCACCTCGTAGAGGAAGAACTTCTTCGACTCTCTCGGAAAATGCTCAACCTCGGTCCCCCAGACGTATTGGATGATCCCGCGCAACGCGATTGCGACACCCAACGATGCCAGAGCCATCACACCCGGCAACGCACCTCGTCGACGCATCGTGCGATACACGAGTTGGTCTACAACCACAGCGAAGACAGCGACGATGAAAACTCCGATCGGCAAGGCGATGAAGAGCGTGGAAGGGAATGTGAATGGGCCAACCGAGTTCATGCTCCATGCTTCGGGCAGTAGCGATGCGAAGACCCACAGGGCAATGAAGGCACCGAGTGTCATGTAGTCGCCGTGAGCGATGTTTGGCAGATGAAGATTGCCGTAGACGAGCGACAAACCGACCGCGCCGAGGGCGTAGATGGCTCCTACCAATAGCCCGTTGACTGTCAGGTCTAGCTGAGTTATGAGCGCCCATATCGCCAATGCCGCTACTGCGAAGAGCACGAATCGCTCGATGACCATTAAGCCGCGCTCGCCAATGACTGAGGCGACAAAGTCTCGCAGTACGTTTCGATTAAATACCATCACTCACCTTCACTCGCATCTTCCGATTGGACTTCAGTCGATCCGCCCAGGCCTAGGAACACGCGTCCGATGTCCGGGTTGTTCAATAGACCTTGAGCCGTGTCCTCTGCGAAGTTGCGTCCGCGGGCCAAGACGTATGCCCGATCGCTGTGCCGCAACGCCTTGATTGCGTTTTGCTCGACCAAAAGGATTGACACACCAGTCTGATTGATCTCGCGTATCTGGTCCAGAACCTGATCGACGATCTGCGGAGCCAAGCCCGCGGTAGGTTCATCCAACAGCAAGACTGAGGGTTCAGCGACCAAAGCGCGTGCCAAAGCCAACATTTGGCGCTGTCCGCCAGACAACTGCCCAGCATTGCCTTTCCAACGTTCCTTCAGCAGCGGGAAAAGTTCTTGAACGCGCTCGATATTCGGGCGCACGTCGCCGTCTAGGGTAAACGCGCCCATCTCAACATTTTCGCGGACAGAAAGGGTAGGGAAGATGTTGCCTGCTTGGGGCACGTAACCGATGCCCATCTGGATCAACTTGTCCGCACGCTGACCCGTAATATCATCGCCATGCAACTTGATCGCGCCTCCTGAAACATCCGCCAAACCGAATATGGCTTTGATCGTAGTGGATTTGCCCGATCCGTTGGGTCCGATGATTGTAACCATCTCACCGAGTCCCAGATGCATCGATATGCCGCGCGTAATCAACGTTGGCCCGTATCCTGCTTCTAGGTTTTCGATCTCAAGGGCGGATACACCTTCCGGTTGTCCGTCTTGATTGACCTGTGGCGCGCTCAATGTTCGATGCCTCCGAGGTAGGCGTCCAAGACGCGCGTATCGCTCCGAACCTCTTCTGGTGTGCCGTTGGCGATTACTCTGCCCTCAGCCATGACAATCACTTGGTCGCACATCTCCATGATCAAGGGAACGTCGTGTTCAACGATGACCCATGTGATGCCACGATCGTCTCGCAACTTCTTTATGGTGTCTACGATGTTACGCATGAGAGTCGGGTTGACACCTGCTGCCGGCTCATCAAGCAGCACCAGTTTCGGAGTCGCCATCAATGCCCGCCCGATCTCCAACAGCTTCTTCTGACCCGTAGAGAGGTTCGCCGCCAACTCTTCTTCGAGATGGTCCAGAAGCAACAACCTCAATACTTCGCGTGCCTGCTCGCGTACCTGCTCTTCCTGACGTCGCACCAGTCGTGGGGCAAGCAGCGAAGTAAACATTGCTTCGCCGATCTGCCCTTCGGGAACCAGAGCCAGGTTCTCCAACACGGTCATCCTGCCGAGTTCGCCCGGGATCTGGAACGTGCGCGCAACTCCGCGTCGTGCAACGGAATGCGGAGGTATCCCATCCAACCTATGGCCATCAAAGAAGATACGACCGCCTTGCAATGGGACCATATCGGTTATCAGGTTGAACATCGTCGATTTTCCAGCACCGTTCGGGCCGATCAACCCGGTAATCGTCCCCGCATCGACATCGAACGAGCAGTTGTCAACGGCGCGCAACCCTCCGAACGCGCAGACCGCGTCCTCAACCTTCAAGATCGGTTCCGTCAATGGAGGTCCACGCTTCTATTCATCGAAACAACCACCGAACATCTACCGCCACGCATCGTATCCTCTATACTTTCGCAATCAGATTATACAGGCGAAAAAGTCCAACCGATACAGCATCGCACATTCGCCACAAATCTAGCGGCGCCACGCTGAATCAGCTGAGAAACTCACCATGACTACCCGAAACGGAAGTAACCAGACTATCGACCTAACCCCCGAAGACGTGCTCGGCACCGAGCAGAGTCCTGAACTGCGCGAGATCAGAACGCGTGCCGACGGGCCTGCGGGGGTCTTGCCTTTCACCGCCGACTTCCTCACGAACAACCCTAGCGGTGACCATTTCGGCATGACCCAGAACGCCGGGATGGGATGGAATCCTGCTGAACTGATGCGAAAGCAGTTCATCATTCTTGCCACTGCCGGCGGACTACGAGAGGAAGACGGCACACCAGTCGCTCTTGGTCTGCATACCGGACATTTTGAACTCTCATCTATGGTCAAAGCGGCGGCAAACGAATTCGACCGACTGAACGGGCTGCCGTTCGCCACGTTTTGCTCCGATCCGTGCGATGGACGAACGCAAGGCACCACCGGCATGATGGATTCCCTCCCATATCGCAACGATGCCGCGCAAGTATTCCGTCGCCAAGCGCGATCGCTTCCGACCGCTCGTGGAGTGTTGGGCATCGCGTCTTGCGACAAGGGGCTTCCCGCGATGATGATGGCGGTGGCCGGTCTCCGCGATAAACCCGTTGTCGTCGTTCCGGGTGGCGTTACTCTTGCGCCGAAAAGTGGCGAAGATGCGGGAATGATCCAATCCATAGGCGCGAGATTTGCTCAAGGGGAAGTCACTCTCGAATACGCTCAAGACGTGGGATGTCGAGCGTGTGCATCGCCCGGCGGCGGATGTCAGTTCCTCGGAACCGCAGGCACTTCGCAAGTTGTATCAGAAGCGCTTGGACTAGCGATTACCCACGCCGCGCTCTCTCCGAGCGGTACGCCCGCGTGGTTCGATGTTGCCAAACGCTCTGCTCGCGCTCTTGTGATGGCAGAAAAACGGGGCATCGTCTCAAACGACATCCTCACTGAAGCCGCTTTCGAGAACGCAATGGTAGTACATGCTGCGTGTGGCGGCTCTACGAACTTGCTACTTCACACTCCGGCGATCGCTCATGCCGCGGGAAGGCGGCGCATGAATGTCGATGACTGGCAACGCGTCAACGACGATGTGCCGCGCATTGTTGATGTATTGCCTAATGGCCCTATCGGCCATCCAACCGCTCAGTTGTACGCCGCTGGTGGTGTGCCAGAAGTGATGCTGCATCTCAGAAATCTCGGTCTCTTAGACACATCAGTCCTTACCGCAACTGGACAATCTCTCGACGACAACCTTGACTGGTGGGAGGACTCCGAGCGCAGGCGAGACATGCGCGATTACTTGCGAAACGTAGACGGCGTAAACCCGGACGATGTGATCATGTCTGCTGACCGAGCCAAATCCAAAGGTCTCACCAGCACCGTAACGTTCCCCCGCGGCAACCTCGCTCCCCATGGTTCTGTCATCAAGTCCACAGCGATCGATCCGACCGTTGTAGATGACGACGGTGTCTACCGCAACACCGGCAAGGCCCGCGTCTTTGTCTCCGAGCGCGACGCCATCAGAGCAATCAAGACCCGCGACGAATCCTTCAAGATCAAAGCTGGCGACATCATGGTAGTCAACTGTGGTGGACCCCTAGGCACCGGTATGGAAGAGCTCTACCAAATAACCGCCGCACTAAAACACCTCTCGTACGGGAAGCACGTCGCGCTTATCACCGATGCCCGATTTTCCGGCGTCTCCACAGGCGCGTGTATCGGACACGTCGGACCCGAAGCACTAGCCGGAGGTCCTATCGGTAAAGTGCGAGAAGGCGACCTTGTAGAGATCATCATTGACCGCAACGACCTCACAGGTTCGATAAATCTAGTCGGCGAAGACGATGTCTATCACGGTGCCGATTGGGGATCCCAGGAGTTAGAAGCACGACCAACACCCGACAACCTAGAGCCGCATCCGCAGTTGCCAGACGACTCTCGTTTATGGGCAGCGTTACAAGCCGCATCCGGCGGAATCTGGGGCGGCTGCGTCTTTGACACCGACGCCATTATCGAAACCCTCAACGCCGGACGCGAAGCGTTAAGCAAGCAAGAGCAACGAGTACTTTAGTTGTCCGGAATCCTAGGTGATGGGAAGGTAGGAGGTTAAGTGCTATTGCAACGTGAATCCCATAACCAGAGTTGCAATTGCAACGCCGACGGCAATGCCCGCCAGGCACACCCCCACGAACCATTTGACCAATTGCCACTTCACATCCGCAACGAATTCTTTGCTGGCATAATTGCTCTCTACTATTGCCAGCCGTGTCGAAATCTCCAACGTGGCGCTCAACTTCTCAATGATCGCGTCTTCTAAATCGACGTCCCGCCGCTCAGGCACGGTTTTCCTCTACTAACTCGGAAAGTTTGGCATACAAATCGCCCAATCTGCCCTCGTATTTGTCCATCACATCCTTGACGCGTGGCACACCATCGTTCCGAGGTGCTTCCTTGATAGAGACCGTGACTTCCGACAAACACTCCGACAAGACAGAAGCATAGAGATCGTATGCCGCGTCAAAGCCGGGGATTTTGCTCAGATCGTCAGACGTTTCGATTGGTATTCGGGTTCGTTGCGACGTTGCCATGTGCTGAATCTCGAAAAATGCTTCCAACTTCCAGTCGTTAGATCATATCAAATCATTCTTATGCCCACATTCGGTTTGCGACATCCAGTTCTTCACCCCTGCGCCTTCATCAACGCCCGAACAGCGTCCTCAACGTGGTCCGGCGTACCTACCAAGATCAACCGATCCCCAGCCCTCGGCATTACGTCATCATCCGCGCCTACCAACTCGCCTGTTTCACCGCGCTTGATTGCCACAATGTCGGCTTTGCTGTCTGAAATCAACGTCGTTTCACCAATTGGCTTGTCGCAGTAGGGACCATCCCCGGTTATCAGTACCTCGCCAGTTTCGAGAGGAACAATACCGCCTTCAACCTCGATCCTGTTCAATTGCTCGCGGTCGGCATCCGAAACGTTTAATATCTCATCAACGATCCGGCTTGCCGCGATGTGATGCATCGAAATCACTTTTGACGCGCCAGCGCGGACGAGTTTCGGCTCTGATTCCGGCAGAGTCGCCTTTGCTACGATCTCGAGGTCTGGAGCGATGACGTGCGCGGTCAGCACGGTCATCAATGCAGCTGAATCAGGCGCGACGGTGCAGATTAAACTCTGGGCTCTGGTTATACCCGCCTTGATCAATACCTCGTCCTGTCCGCCGTCGCCTTGAATGCCGACGAACCCGTCTTCCGACGCATCGCGGGTCTTTTCTGAATCTCGGTCTATAACGACTACTCTCGTATTTTGCAGAGATTGAAGTTCTGAAGCGACTAAAGTTCCTGTGTCTCCGTAACCTACTACGATGTGATGCCCCTCGATCCGTCGCAGCATCGCCTCTGTCCCTCGTTGCCTCAGATTCGATACCAACTGACCTGAAATCAATCGTTCTCCCAACGTTGCGAATGTATAGGCGAAGGCTCCGACGCCGGTGACGATGATCGCTATGGAGAAGATGCGACCGTTCTCGCTAAGCGGTTGTACCTCCTCGAAACCCACTGTGGACATCGTGATCACAGTCATGTATGCCGCATCTAACCACGTCCAATCGTCACCCTCAATGATCTTGAACCCTACGGCACCGATCAAAAAGATTGTGAACAAAGCCGCAATGCCACGTGCCAAGTTCAATCGCCGCCGACGGATCAACCGTCGCGACTCTGAAGGCGCTGCAACTATCAAACTTGGCATCTAAACACCACTAGGTTGCGCTAGGTCGTACCGTTGAAGTCCCAACTGCTACTCGAGCGCATGATTTTCAGGTCCGTTAGTAACGGCTCAACCTCCAGCCCAAGTGCTTGGATGTGTAACCGATCTAGTTCTTCGATGATGTCGGGTGCATGAGTGTGGAAGTCAACGTTGCGCCATGTACCGCCTTGTTGCCTTACTTCGACAACACAGTTCGGCATCACGTCGAGCAATCGTTGTCCTAACGTGATTGCCTGTTCTCGTGCTTCGATCCATGCGTCTGGAATGGTGATAGATGTGAGATCGGAACGTTTTACGTGAAAACCGTCGCCGAATGTGGCCCACCAAGCATACGCGACGTGACCGTTCAAGGCGGCCATGATCAATCGTTGGTCGTCATCGTTCGAAACTGTAAAAGCTGTTTCGGTTCGCGGTGTTACAGCACTCTCTGGAATCGTGCTTATAAAGTGATACGCAGTTCTCGGAAATGCGAGATTTAGGCCCGTTTCGCTCGCGTAACTCGATATGTGGGTCTGCTGTCGCGCCACGGCTTCAATCAATTCGGCTACTTCCCTAGTCGGGGTGCGCGGCCATTGCCCTGATATCTGTCGATCATCGAACGAAGAAAGGTCAGGTACGACCGTATTCCAGCGTTGCATCAAACATTCAGGCCGCTCATCAGAACGCCAACTTTGAAGTCCGGAGGACCTGATTATCCTTTCCGAGACATCACTCATTACAGCGGTCACTATCGTGGATCTCTGACGGTTATCTGGTGACCTCACTGTTGGACTTTGATTGAAGGTGGTGTCTGGGCGATTGTCATAATGCCGGAGTTTGATCTCGCCAGCACGTTCTTCAAATAGTTGGCGAATAGTTCGTTGTCTCTGTCCGAAGGCGATTGACAGGGGTACGATCAGCGTCACGACGCCACCGTCTGACCTTGCGAGTGCCAAGCCCACCTCACAGAAAAGCGTGTATAGGTCGTTCACATTAGTCGTCTTGTATCTCTTGTCTTCGATCAGCGTCGCCTTGCGGGCACTATCGACCGAATTCGATAGACTCTCATACGGCGGATTTCCAATGACAATGTCAAAACCCTGCCATTCGGGTTCGTAAAACAGCAACCGTGCGTCTGTGCTGGCACATTCCAATCCTGTGCCTAGTAACGGAAATTCGACGAAGCCCTTAAACTCGCGGCTGACGACCGTTCCGTTTCCGTTTGTGACCAGATATGAATTCAACTCTTCACGTAGCGTGTCATCCGATTCCCTGAGGCCCGATTTCGCATCCTCCGAATGTGCGTCGAACCATCGCCTACGGTTTTTCGCAAGTTCTGCCAAGGCAACGGCAAACCCCGGATCGACATCGCCCAGATTGGACGGGCGATCTGGTCTCCAGCCCGGGTCAGCAACAGTTTCAAGTGAATCGGCGCAAACCACACGCGCCTCGAGATTGGGCAACGGTTCACGGGACGGGACGCCCTTTTCGACCGATACAATCGCGATAAACAGCCTGAGCCGAGTGATCTGCGTAGCAAGCGGGTTAATGTCTTGACCTGCCAGTTGATCTTTAATGATCTCCCGCGTAAGGCGCACATCGTCACCGTTCAATTTCGTCAGTGCCGTCTTTATGGCTATCAAACAACTGAACAGAAACTCACCCGAACCGACCGCCGGATCGAAGACCCTCAACGACTTGATTTGCTCCGCCAAATTCGATTTGTCTGTTGCATCAACTGTAGGCGCAGGTTCGTCTGCGTTGCCGAAAAGACTCATCAGTTGCTCACTGCTCAGAAGATTCGGCAATCGAACCTCGACAGCGGCTGTCAATGCATCCTTAACCATTTCATCGGCCACATCCGCAGGCGTGTAGTAAGTTCCCATCGGTTGTCGCGGTGGAGCTTCGCTTCCTTCCTCCGTAGGCGTGATGAGTTGCTCGAAAAGATTGCTCAAAAGCTCCGGGTCGAGCGTCTGTTCGCTCTCACCCGGTCGATGCTCATCCGTCGTCCAGTGGTAACGATTGAATATCGTGAAGAGCCCAGGTTGATCGTCGTCAACATTCCAATACAACCCTACGGGCAAATCCAACTCCGGTTCACCAGCTTCTTTGGCAAACAAAGAACCATTCAAAAACGGTGCCTCGTTCAGCATCTCATTCAACCCCGATATGGCGTGCGGCGTGCGGACATCTTCCAACACGTTCAATCGTTCATGGAACAGAAACTTGAGAACCTCCGAGTGGTAATCGTCCGAGTCATCCAATTGATTCGCTACGTAGGCATACTCGAACAACTCTGGAGGGATAATCGACTCCTCCTTGAGAATCCAAGTGAATATCACTCGAATCAGGTGCTTCAACACCGCGTGTCGGTACTCCGAGTCCCGATCGCGCTGCAACTCCCAAGTCCATCTCGAAACCTCCCTGTAGAACTGCTGACGTAGCGGCATCACTTCCAAAGGCCCCAAGATGTCGTCGGCATCCAACGCTTTGCCGCTTGACAGTTTGGCTATGATCCCACCGATCGCGGTCCTTGCAGAAGGTAGCGGAAGCTCAGGATCGAACGCCGCTGTCATATTGACTTGACCATCAGCGCACGCGGCAACTCGGGCTTCGCACGAACCGTCTCGTGCTTTGGAGTAGATGAACATGACCGACATGTTCGACCCGGCAGCCCGCGCAAGTATCCGTGCGCTAGCAGCCGTATCCCCTCTGCCAAGTCCCCATTCCGAATGCTTGAACTTGACCACGCCTATCGTCAACTGATCGCTCAACGAAAGTTGTCCTTGAGCCGCAACTTCCGGTCCGATAACGTAGACATGCTCTTCCCAATCGTTCTCGAATGTGTCCTCCAATAACCCGGTCAAGGCCACTTGGTCGTCGATGTCGTAGCGCGGCTCGATCTCCTCGATCTGTGCAAAACTCGTCAATATCTCGGTTGGATTGCCACCAGCAGAAACCAGTTTCAGCAGTTCAACTACCGCATCGATCCTAGGCGTCAACATCAAAGGCATCGGACGCTCGAAGCAACGCCGCGCTGTCTGAGTGAAGGCTTCGAGTTGCTCGATCAACTCCACACCAAACGAAGTCGCAGAACGCCAAAACTGCCGCGCCAGACGACTAAAGTCGTAGTCGGCTATAAACGCCACGTCCGATCCGGATCGGTCATATAACCGCCACCGCACACCATCGGTCAGGATTCCCAACGTTGACGGGCCGCTCGCGATGTGTTGACGTAGATATCTTTGAATCTGACGGTCAGGCGAAGATGCCCTACGCCCGAGTTGTTCTGGCACATCGAAATCGCTGCTGAGCGCTTTGGCCTCCAATATGATCGCCGCCTCGACGAGGTCAGCCTCCACTTCTCGGTCATAGCAAATCTCATCAGGACGGTTACCGCGGTCGCCATCCTCAGGTCTGCGATGATTCGCGGGGAATCCTAACGCCGCCAGGACCGGCTCAATTAGGAGTTGGCGCGTCTCAGCCTCATTGATTTCGTGCCCCCGTTTCTCGACCGCGCTGTATCCAGATTGCAGCGCGTCTATAACCCGCAATGAATCGTCGGAGATTTCGACAACCGAATCTCCAGGGTCCATCAACACTGAACCCACATTTTCGCCCTCGGTCTCAGGCATCAAGATTTCTGATGATGCTGTCAATCGACTATTGATCTTCCTTCAATCAGACGAACCGCCCGCCGCTTCACGCGCCGCGGTCGCTACCGACAACGCTTCCTCTACCGTCTCACCAGTGACGGTTATGTGTCCCATCTTACGACCAATTCGATACCCAGACTTTCCGTAGAGATGGAGATGCGCCCGCGGCATCGCCAGCACTGCGCTCCAATCTGGCGAACCATCTGTCGCTTCCCAGACATCCCCGAGCAGATTAACCATCACCGTCGGCGACCGCAACGTCACGTCACCCATAGGCATCCCAACCATGACCCGCGCCAACTGTTCAAACTGCGACGTCTCACAGCCCTCGATAGTGTAGTGTCCGGAGTTATGTGGGCGCGGCGCCAACTCATTCACCAGCACTTCACCGTCCCTCGTGACAAACATCTCAACCGCGATCAGACCGATCACGTCCAACCCCTCCGCTATCCGCATCGCAACCCCCACCGCTTCATCCTTGACCCCATCCGAACACCGTGCCGGCACAATCGACGTGTCCAATATGCCATTCACATGCAGATTCTCAGATACTGGAAATGCTCTCATTTCACCGTTCAAATTCCGCGCACAGACAACCGATACCTCCATCTCGAAATCCACAAACCCTTCTACAATCACCGGCGCATCTTCTGAACCTCCGAGTCCTTCAAACGCATCATCCACATCATCTTCATTCTGTATCACGCTCTGACCCTTGCCGTCATATCCCCACCGCGTCGTCTTCATCACTACTGGCACACCGACCTCCTGCACCGCCGACAACGCATCAACGCCGCTCCGAACAACCCGAAACTCCGGCACTGCAATCCCCAACTTCCGTAGCGTCGATTTCTCGACCTCGCGGTCCTGACACACCCTCAACACTGCTGGCGATGGATACACCGGCTTTAGTTCAGCGATATGCTCGATAGCCCTCGCGTCCACATTCTCAAACTCATACGTAACCACATCCGACCGCTCTGCCAACTCTTGCGCCGCATCCAAATCGTCGTAAGCCGCTGTGATGTGATGGTCCGTGACTTGCGAAGCCGGACAGTCCGCAGCCGGATCCAACGAAACCGTCCGGAAATCCAACGCCCGCGCCGCCATAGCCAACATCCGCCCCAACTGCCCACCACCAAATATCCCAATCGTAGAAACAGAAGCCATTATCTAACCCTATCGCGAAACCACGTCATTCCCACGCGTACCTCACGTCATTCCCGCGCAGGCGGGAATCCACAGGCAACGGCGATTGAACCATGATTGCCATGATTTTGAAATGATTAACCATGATGGGATGAACGAAGGGGGAGATTGCATCCCCCTAGCCCCCTTACGCTCCGCGAAGGGGGGAGATTCCTCGCTGCGCTTCGGAATGACATGGGAATGCGCTTCGGAATGACATAGGGACGCGCGAAGGGGGGAGAGCGTGTCATTCCCACGCGTGCCTCACGTCATTCCCGCGCAGGCGGGAATCCACAGGCAACGGCGATTGAACCATGATTGCCATGATTTTGGAATGATGGGCGTGATGGGGGAATGATGGAGGAGATAGCATCCCCCTAGCCCCCTTACGCTATGCGAAGGGGGAGATTCCTCGCTGCGCTTCGGAATGACATGGGAATGCGCTTCGGAATGACAAAGGGACGCGCGAAGGGGGGATTTTCTCCGCCTTTCCCCTCTGGATTCCGACTTCCGTAGGAATGAGGGGCCTTCGCGGGAATTATGGACGGGCAGGGTGGGAAAATCATGGCGATCATTTCAAAATCATGGCAATCATGGTTCAACAACAAAAAAGTAGGGGCAGGTTTGAAACCTGCCCTTACTAGAACCCCCTTGTATTCCCCCTTGAAAAGGGGGAGGGTTGGATGCGTGTCAGCTAGCTAGCTCAAGCTCTTCCTGCTTCGGCGAGTGGTTAGAACCACTATGGCGCCTAGGAGCAGGATCGCCGTGCCGAGCAGCAGCGCCCAGAGCATACCGTTGGAGCTCGGAGCTGAGCCGCCCGTCTCCGGCGGCACTGGCGTCGGGATCGGAGTTGCAGTCGGGATGGCCGCCGGCGCGCCCATGCTGCCTACCGCTGCTGATGCCGGCAGGTTGCTCAGGTTGCCGCAGACCGACGCATCGCCGCCGTCGCCCAGTCGGACGTTCGCAGCGAGTATCGTAAGCGAGCCGTCGCTGTTGATCGTCACCAGCGCAAGGTCTGAGATGCGCGCACGGAACGTGTTCGGCAACGGTACGCAGACCTTCGCCGCCTCGTCCAAGACGTAGTCGCTGACCGAAGCACCGGCGCTGTCCACGACATGCACGCCGTACATGTTGCCGCCTAGCGTGTATCGCTGGTGCGTCATGCCCGCGTTAGATGCCGAACCGTCGTCAGACATGCGGACTCCGATGAACTCGCCGTTCGGTACTGCTCCGGAGGAAGCCATTATCGAGTAGCCCTCGCCAGCGAAGGTGCCGCCTTCGACCGGTGTGAAGACCTCGTACTGGTTGCCGTCGCTGTCGGTCAAGATAGTCGGAATGTCGCCCGGAGGGTTAGAAGGAGCCACCGGCTCGGGTTGCGGTGCAGACGGACGTTTGACCTTGACCTCGAAACTAGCGGAGCAGGCGGAATCGCGCATCGACTCGTCAGAAGGCTTGCAATCACCATCGCTGACCCTCGCGGTAACCGTGTACGTGCCCGGCGAGGACGATGCCGTGTAGGTGGTCATGTAGTTCCCTACCGTGTCGGCGGGCAGTGAACCGCCAGATGGGCTGACGCTCCACATCAAGGTGAGTTGAGCGGCCAGAGACTGGTCCACATCGCCCTGCACACCGTAGACATCGACTGTGAGTGTTAAATTCTCGCCGCCAGAGACCACTACGCCTCTGATCCCAGGCTCGATCTTGGAGATCCTGCCCGGCGAGCCGACGACCACTGATGTGCCCGCGCTGGTCGTCGTCTCTGGGTAGCGTTCGCCGTCCATGAAGCTCACACGAACCGAGATGGTCGCACCAGCATCGGCAGCCGTCAACGTGTACGTTCTGCCTGTGGCACCAGGAATATCTACAGTCGGGTTGGTGGTACGCATCCACTGGTAGCTGACATCTCCCACTCCGTCGACGTCGTCGATGGCGCCGGTGTTGGCGGTCAGAGTCGCGCCGACCTGAGGGGTACCGGAGATCGTGGGGTCGCCAGTTGCGGCTTCGTTGAAGGAGGGACGCCCGATCTCTGATCGTGCGAGTAGGGCTTTACCGACTTGATCCACGCGGGCTTGGGCGGTAACGCTCAACCACGCGCTCATCGGATATGGCGTTGTTCCATCCGACATCAACGAGCCGGGGTAGTGCGCGCAGTAACCGCCCGCGCTGACCTCGTTTTGGGAGCCAGTCGTTTCGGCATCAGTGTCGACGGCTAGGTAATCGTTGTCCTCGCCAACTGCCAATCGCATCAATCGACAGTCCAGATTCTCCCACCAATCGCCGACCGACTGGTAAGGAGGATCGAACTCATTGTCATCATCGGGTTGATTGTTGGCGATTCTTGTATTTAGTCCAGTTCCAATGAATTCGTTATCTTTGTTTACGATCTGACCGGTGACATCGGGTGTGCGATACGCGCCGGGGATTGCGTGCGGCGGATCGAAAATCTCCGTCGCAATGGCATCTACAACATGTTTGACTAAGTAGCCTTCCACCCGACTGGTGCCTGGGTCGTCATCATGGTCGAATTCCTCGGTTGGGACATTATGTCTTTTAAGCAGGCCTGACGTATCGGCAATCATGACATCAGGCAGGTCTGATGCGACGACACGAACGGTGCCCAAATTCGCGTACATCTGCTGGAACGCGTTGCGGTCCTCTGCAGATGCTTTCGGAGCCGCCGGGTCACCTTCCATCTCCAACGGGTCGCCGTAAACCACGTTAACCATCTGCGTCGCATTCAGCGTATCCCACCAAGCGGCAGCGGCCGGGATGTCGTCAAGGCCTAGCAGCGCACGTCCCGCGGTCATAGCGCGTTCCCGGTCCGAAACGGTGCGTGGAGGACCGGCGTCTCTGTTTTGGTCATCATTCAGCCGATCATCATTCGTGTTGTCAAACTTCTGGCAGAAGCCTGAACCCGCGGTGCCTGGTTCGTTGTCTGCACCAACCGCGATCCACTTCTCGAGACATCCGATGGAATCCCACCAAGCATCTACGCCCTCGTATTTGCCGCCTGTACCGCCGCTGCCGTAGACCAGCATCGCACGGTCGTTGATCAATGCCTTCACTTGGGGAACCAACGCTTTTGAAGCGTCATCCAAAGGTAATGCGGTGGCTGTACCAGAAACGTCGACTGTGAAGGTGAGAGAGGTAGTTATGTCGTCATATTCTTGGCTTGCGATCAATGCTGGTTGCGCCATAACCGCGGTATTGTCTGCGTTCGCCACAGCGGCGGGTATGGTGGTTACGCTATCCCCGTAGAGTGCGTAGGTCCTATGGGGGGATTCGCTGGCCCCGCTCAACTTGCCCCACCAGCGCTTAGCCATCGCGTTGTCGGATGCGTTGTAAGTGCCGCCGTTAGTCAGACCGAGAAGGGCATTTCCTACCTGGTTGACCTGAGTCTTGACGGTGGCGGACAAATCTGAGTAAGCCTTCGTTGTGGCCGGCGTATCGCTGCCTACAGACGTATTATCAGGAAATTCACAAACATCGCTCGGTTCCAAAGCCGCGGGACTGCCGAAGCTAGTCAACAGAGAACCGTTGTCCTCACCGACGACTGTGCGCGCCTCTTCACAAGTCAGGTGGTTCCACCACAGTTCCACGCTCTGGAAACCGCGTATGGCTTGACCGTTGAGCACGTCCTGTTCACCCACGGCGTAGATGTCGCCGATATCGGTGGTGTCACCGTCAGCGTAATCATCGACCGTATTCGTTGTAGTGGAATTCAAATTCGCGTAGGCCAAGTGAGTTGACGTTGCTGTAACGGTCAAGTTGGCCCCCGTCGAATAGGTTGAGAGGTTATAGGTTGTCCGAAAGTACTGCCGTCCATCAGCAGTACCAACTTCATCGGACCCTTTCCCTGCCAACACATTGAGTCTTTGTTCGTCGCTGAGCTGGCCCCACCATGCTTCTGCTAGATCGGTTGCTTGTGCTGTAGCACCGTCTCCGGGCATTGAGATGGTGCTAATGACGACGGCGAAGACTGCCGATAGCGCCAGCATTACGCCCGTAGCGATCTTAATCTTGAATTGCGATGATCTGCTCAGCTTCTTCTTCAACTCAGGATTCCTTTTCAATCTCGGGTGTTCCCGATATCATGTCATGCACACGGACACGCCGCCCGCTCGTGTTCATCCACGCTTCATTTAACCAAGGATAAAAGTTTACCCTATACCGATGGAATTGTACTGATTGCAAGCAGATGGGGATTAGCGGGCTTCGTCATTCTCGCGCAGGCGGGAATCCACGCGCAGCTGAACCATGATCGCCATGATGTGGAAATGATTGCCATGATGCACCACCCCTACCCTCTGGATTCCGGCTTCCGCCGGAATGACGTGGGGCGCGCGAAGGGAAAGTACGCGTCGTTCCCACGCGTACCTCACGTCATTACCGCAGGACCTTTCGTCATTCTCGCGCAGGCGGGAATCCACGCGCAGCTGAACCATGATGGCCATGATGTGGGAATGATTGCCATGATGCACCACCCCTACCCTCTGGATTCCGGCTTCCGCCGGAATGACGTGGGGTGCGCGAAGGGGGAGATTCCTCGCTGCGCTCGGAATGACAGAAAGATGCGCGAAGGGAAGTACGCGTCATTCCCGCGTAGGCGGGAATCCACAGGGGGATCGGGTGGGGAAAATCATGGAAATCATTACCCCATCATGGAAATCATGGTTCAAAATCACCCCAAATCCTCTTCGCTCACATACGTCCCCGCCAAAACCTCCGCAGTCGCATTCGCTCGGCGTTGCTCCAACCGCGCCTGTACATCTTCATCGGACGCCCCGATGATTTGCGCTGCTAGCAGTCCTGCGTTTACCGCACCCGATCGCCCGATCGCTACCGTTGCCACCGGCACGCCGCGCGGCATTTGGACAATCGATAACAAAGAATCCAACCCGCTCAATGCGCTGCTCTCTACCGGCACGCCGATGACCGGCAAGATCGTATTTGCCGCAACCATACCCGGCAGATGCGCCGCGCCGCCCGCGCCCGCGATGATGACCTTGACACCTCTATCCTTCGCCGACTTCGCAAACTCTGACATCAACTCTGGTGTCCGATGCGCCGAGACGATCCGCACCTCATGCGGCACACCCAAATCTCGCAAAACCTCGGCCGCATGACGCATTGTAGGCAAATCAGACCGACTGCCCATAATCACCGAGACCAAAGGCCCATTCTCAACCATACTCATGCCAAAATCCTAACGCATACCGCATTCTATGAACCATGATTGCCATGATGTGAAATGATGATCCCTGTCCCCCGCCATGTCATTCCGAGCGGAGCGAGGAATCTCTACCAATCAAAGGGAGAAGTGCACGTCATTCCTACAACGCACCATCATCCCGACGAAAGTAGGAATCCAGAGGGGGAGGGTCGGGTTTCCCCCGCTTGCGGGGGAATGTCCGCCAGGACAAAGGGGACATTCAGGAATCCATCGGAATGTTGAACCATGATTGCCATGATGTTGAAATGATGAACCATGATGCTCCGCCCCTCCCCAGTCATTGCCGCCACACCGTGTCATCGTCGCCGCTTCCCACGTCATTCCAGCGTCCGCCCGTCATTCTCGCTCAGGCGAGAATCCAAAGGGGAAGGGAGGGGAAATTCATGGCAATCATGGTTCAAACGCGACTAACCATTACCACACAGAGTAACCACCATCCACAGGGATAGAGGTGCCAGTTACGAAGTCGGATGCCCGAGATGCCAAGAAAACGGCGGTTCCAGCAAGGTCGGCAGGAATACCCCATCGATCAGCTGGTGTGCGCTCTTGGACGAGTTTGTAGCGTTCAGGGAATAGTTCCTTGAACTGATTAGTCATCTCGGTGACGATCCAGCCGGGGAGGATGGCATTGGTTTGAACGTTGTGTTTTGCCCACGCGACCGCGCACGACTTGGTGTATTGCACGACACCGCCTTTCGATGCGGCGTAGGCGGATGCGTAAGCGGTGCCAAAGATCGACATCATGGAGCCGATGTTGATGTATTTCCCGGCACCCTTGTCTCGCATGTGATCGAAGGTGAGCGAGGAGACGTTATGCATGGATGTCAGGTTGGTATCGATGACGTAACGCCAGTCCTCGTCGGAAAGGTTCTGTGGCTCATCGGAGCGTCGGTTTGTGCCGGCATTGTTAACGATGATGTCCCAACCACCGAAAGCGGACATCGTCTCATCCAGTGCGGCTTGAATAGATGCGCGATCGGTGACATCGCATGACAGGGCTAGCACGCGCGAAGAGTCGCCTCCGCCAGCTTCGGTCAACGATTTGACAGCCGCTTCAAGTTTCTCGGCGTTACGTGCGGCGATGGCTACTGACGCGCCATGCTCAATGAAGCCCTGCGCTATACCAAGCCCGATACCGCCATTACCGCCGGTTACAAACGCGGTCTTGCCGGTGAGATCGAAGGGGGAGTCGTGGAGTGAGTGATGGGACATGGTGGGTGGGGGTAGTTTGGCGATATCCCGTTCAAGGGGTGGATTTTCTTAGTTGCTTCTTCTCAGCCCTTAACAATCGATTGTTGTAGTCCACAGGCGGTAATTGGCGTGGCGTCATTGGCGTTGCCAAGTTGTACTTGGGAGGAACAACTCTCAATCTACGCGCTTTTTCGGCAACATTTTGAACCCTAGCCAAAGAATCTTGGTCCAATTTCCGACTTTTCTTTACGATTTCGTTGACTTTGGTGGTTTTGGTCATGGTTCAACCTCTCATCTGGATGTTACTACGCGAACGGACTGAAGGCACCCCGAGCGTGTACGACACCAGACAGTCCGTTTTTCGGCATGAAATCGGTTAGCAATCCCTGATATTTCCTGATGCCATCGGCCAACTCTGGATTTTCGCCAAAGTCGTCAATCCGTAATTTGAGCTCGCTTTCTAGTACATCCAACGAGATGCCATGTCCGTGGCTATGCCACCGAGTTGTATCGTTCAATTCCACTGCGATTTCTTTTGCCCGTTTCCTCCGCATTGCGTCATCTACCGGAGTTCCGTGTGTTTCCGTAACGAGCCAGTCCTTGAATTTGTACTTGCAAAGCCACTCTTCCAACAGGGCAACTGATAACTCGAGTTCATGCTCATATTTAAATAATTGAGCTTGATCGAAGGACCCAATGAGTACCTGCAATTCGGCTTCATTGAGTTGACCAGTATCGGCTTTCTTGATCAAATCGTTGTATCGTTCCACGTATCCTAAAGCGGGAACCATTGTCGTCCCGTCCAGCGAGGGAACTTGTGGGTCTATTGGCCCCAGACGCGAATAGTAATCCATGTGTATTGCGTCGCCAGACATGACGAAGATCGTGCCGGCGGAATAGGCGTAATTCGGCACAATGAATTCCACTACTTCACAAAAGTGTCGGAGTGTATCAACCATCCGTCGAACCACTTCGATGAACCCTCCACCTGTGGTCAATACCACGGTAACGCGTTTTCGCCTCGATTCACCTCCATTTAGCCGTTCGATTGTCAGCCTAAGTAAATCGTCAACACCCCATGTGATGGGACCATGCAAGCAGATGACATCCGATCGTGTCAATTCCTCCAACGTAGCGATGCGTTCATCCAACAGTCGCTCAATGACCGTGTTGGAATCTGTCTCCGCTCCAAGCAAATCTTGGACTTTGCTGCCAGGGTCGAATGGTTGCGTCAATTGAGAATCTCCATCTATAGCACTAGTGTATCATCAATGCGTATGTTGTCAAGCTCTACGAGACAGCAAATTGCGGCAATGACTTTTCCGACCATTTAGTAGGGCAAGAGTTCAACGGCTAAAATGCGATTTCTCTACTGGATCGGGTAATTATGAGCACTAGCTGGTCTACCCCCGATACCCATTCACCGCCTCATACATCAGTGCCGATCCAAAGTTCAGGGCATCTATCGGAATCCTCTCGTCTGCGCCGTGGAACATAGACATGAAATCCAGATTCGGGGGTAGCCGCACCGGGGTGAAGCCGTAAGTGTCGATCCCTAGTTCGTGGAACCACTTCGCGTCGGTACCGCCTGACACCATGAACGGGATCGCTTTCGATCCAGGGTCCGCGCTCTCTAGCAGGTTCGAGAGATACGGGAACAACGTCATATCCACAGTCGGCGGCCCGTCTTCGTAACGCTCGACATGAATCTCTGCGTTGTCACCTACCAGCGACATCACCTCGCGAACGATGTCAGATTGTGTCGAACCGGGTAGCAATCGACAGTCCAACAGCAACTCCACTTCCGATGGCACGGCGTTTTCCTGCTTACCCCCGGTGATGATCGTTGGAGAAACCGTGTCTCGGAACAATGGCTCAAGCATCCTTCCTACCTCGTCACCCATCAATGCCAACGCCATGCCCGTCGTGCCTGGATTCATCGCCATCCGCAACGCCATCGCTTCTCGTGCTCCCATCACGTCCATCATCCCTTCCAACATCGCACGCGTGGGATTAACCAACCTGAACGGCGGATGCCGACGCTCCATTCGTCGCAACGCACGCGCCGCCCTGCTCATGGCTGTGTCGTGATGCACCTGAGAGCCATGCCCGCCCTGACCCAAGAAAGTCACTCGGATCCGACAGATATGTTTCTCCGCAACCATGATCGGATAAAAACGATGTCCCCTGATATGCACGGTGAAGCCACCTAGCTCACCAAATGCGTGTCGGACTCCGTCGAACAGATGCGGATGCTCGTGAACCAAAAACGCTGCCCCCTGCCTACCACCAAGCTCCTCGTCTGCCACCGCTGCCAAGATCACATCTCCGGGCGGTGGCACTTCCGAATATCGTGCACGCAATAGCGCGTGCAACATCATCGTCAAGCCGCCCTTCATGTCAACCGCGCCGCGTCCCCAAATGCAACCATCCGCTATCTCCCCGCCGAATGGGTTCTGGCTCCAGCGCTGACCGTGTACACCTACCACATCTATATGCCCCTGCAACAGCAACGGCGGCGCATCCCCACGACCCGGAACCCTCGCAACCACGCTACACCGGTCTGGTGCGCCTTCAGGGTGCAGCAGCTGATTCGCGATCCCGTGCGTGTCCAGAAGCGACTTCAACCAAAGTGCACACTCCCGTTCCTGCCCTGGAGGGTTTGAAGTGTCGAACCTAATCAGCCGTTGCAGAAGTTCAACGGCCGACGGCACCGTGGACAAATCCGCTTCCGACATGACTATGGCAATTGCAAACCCAGATCCAACTCCGCGTTGATCGAGTCAAACCACTCAAGCACTTCAGGATGGTATGGAATGCCATTAGTTGATCGGTCTTCCCGCTCTTCACTCTCGATCAATCCCGGATACACCACTCGGTCATGCCCCGGTGCTGGCGGAGTTTTGGCCAAGCCATCCAAAAACGCGTCCATATCGTCCAAGAACTTATCAAGGTCGGTAAACGCGTCGATGCGGTACGCCGAGAAGAAGTGCCCTCCGCTCTCCGTGACGAAACCAGGACCGTTACCAGACAAAGTGCTTGTCATGATGTCGACGATACATGCGATCGCGTAGCCCTTATGCGATCCCATTTCGCGTGTGCCGCCGAATGGGAGCATGTACCAATGCCGACGCTCGCCTCGGATGTCTTCTTCTGGCACCTGCTCCTCTTCCATGATGGGCGATCCATCGTCTCGCGCCAACCAACCGGGAAGTATCGGGGCATCCATCCGCTGTAGTAGACGGATCTTGTTGCCTGCAACCTGCGTGGTTGCGGCATCGAAAATGAAGTAGGGCTGTGAACGCGCTGGGACCGCCCATGCCAATGGATTCGTCCCAAAGCGCGGTTCCGCGCCAAACGTCGGCAACATCGCGAAGCCGCCGCCGCCTGTCATACACACGCCGATCATGTCGTGCTCGATCGCCCTTACGGCATGATAGCCAGCCGCTCCCAAGTGCCCGGAATTCATCAACGTCGCTGCTGCCATGCCGTGTTCTTTAGCCTTTTCAATCACGACATCCATGACCCTCGGCGCCTGATGCAACCCGAGGCCGCCATCGCCGTCGAATGATGCCGTGACGCTAGACTCTCGGATAATCCGCATCTCGGGATTGGGATTGATGTTCTCGGCTTGGTAGCCCTGAACATACATCCGAAGCATGTTCGAGACACCGTGCGTATCCACACCGTTCAAGTCGGCGTACATCAGCACGTCGGTCGATAGATCAGCATCCGCATCCGACAATCCCATCGCGGAGAAGATAGTGTTGCTAGCGGCACGCATCCGGTCAGGCATCACACGGACCGCTTCATCCTCTGGTACATGAAATCTTTCGAGCATGGTTTTACATCACCCTGAACATTTGCATTCGTCGCTTTGATCGCTGGTGCAGTTCAGGCTCAACTGAAGCCACTTCAGCGATTGAAGCAATGCTATACCATATTCCCGAATTTTCAGGTTGTTTTGCAACGAACCCAGATGTTACTAGCAATGCGTCTTCGCTAGAATCGACGCTGTTGGACTCTTGAGCGAGCAGAACTCAGAGTTTCGGAGATATGGGACGAGGACGGGGGCGCTTAAGGAGGCTGGGAAAGCACCCCGCCCTCGTAAATGGCCTGTGTTCTGAAAAATCAGAACACCGCGTGGCCGGTTCGACGGCATATAGTTGGGCGATCCGTGCCGACAGGTCGCCCGACCGTCGATAAATATGTATTAGTTATTAACGTCTGATTTTGTAGCGTGGATTGTTTCGGATGTGTTGATCGCGGTATTTTTGGATGTCTTCAATACCACATCATACCATCAATACGTTCTATGTGTGCGAATACCCGCTCAACGCATTTTAGCCACTTGAGCGTATCGGGTGCCGTTGCCGTTATAGCTCCGCGTTGCGCCATTTGTCTTATAGCGATTCAAGTGATCCAAAGCGTTGTTGAGTCGGCTCGATAGAATACGCAACGTGCTGACCAACCTGAGGCGCCGATATTCGGGAATCTCTGCGCTGGCCAGTTTTTCGAGACTGCCAGCCAGCAGGAACGCATCTTTTTGCATCCCCTCTAAATCGTCGGACGCGTCTCCATTTATACGAACAAGGTGTATCGGCACGTGCCCGTTCTGTTTATCCTCAACTTGCTCAACCTTCGGTTCTGGTTCCTCGATTTTCTGTTCCTCGGTAACGAACTCGGCGATCAACTCAGCCGAAGGCATTGAATGGTTGGCTTTTGCCCTGGCTACTAACTCCTCAACGTGAACGCTGCTTAGTCGTGAGTCGATGAATGGTTGAGCCAGTTCTTCCTGTCGGTTGAAGCCGTCCAAGTCAGCGATGCATCTCGCCTCCTTGAAAGTCAACTCACCTCGGTCTACGTTCTCCTGCAACTTCGGAGACAGAGTTTTGCGAAGGCTTTCGTAGTGGTGGACCGTACCTGCGGTGATGCCAGTTCGACGCGCAAGCTCTTGTTGCGTTACGTGGTACTTCTCGCGGTAATGGATGAACGACTCCGCCATCTTGATAGGTGGCAGCAAAGACGAGAAGTATTCATCTGCTAGCTGTAACTCCTCACGTTCTTCGTCGGAGACACCTTGTCGAACGATGCACTCGATCAGTTCTTCGCCGGCACGTTGCGCAGCATCAATCGTGTTGCGCCCACAGAGGAGGTAGAAATTCCCTTTATCGGCAAGCACGACAGGCATCCTTCGTTGGCGGCGTCGACGCGCCCAAGCCCGATGTGCGTTGTCGTAAACTGGTCTACCCGGATCCGGAAGGATTTTGTCTATTGCTATTCGCATCTCAAACAGCCTGCCTACTCAGCCCGAAGGCTACTGGTAACGTCGTGTAAGTTCAGATTCTCTATCCTGAGCAACCTCTTGAAAAGAAACTGTCCCAAGCTTGTCCAAAAGGGAAACAGAAGATTCCGTTATTCAAGTTGCATTTGGAAAACAACTGCCGTATACTCGCGTTAACTGAGACTCAAAGTGCTGTTTTCAGTTTGAAACCATGACATCAGAAGCCATTCAGAACCCGCCATACGTTCCCTATCGGACATTCCGAACTTTTCTGGAATCTATAGCCGTCAGTATGCCAGGCAGAATCGACCGTTCAGTGTTCGATTCCAAATTCTCTGGAACGGCAACATCACAGATAATCAGTGCCCTTCGCGCGTTAAAACTCATTGACGCTGAAGGAACCCCAAGCGAAGCCCTAGAGGCCCTTGCCACAGCCGAGGGCGACCAGCATATCGACGTTCTGGAACGGATTCTCAGAACCTATTACATTCCTATCTTCAGGCTAGACCTAGAAAGTGCTACCAAGGCGCAGTTCAGGGAAGCGATGCGGGAATTCGGCTGTACGGAATCGATGCTGATCAAGTGCGAGACCTTCTTTATCCACGCTGCTACCCACGCTGGAATCCCGCTGTCTCCGTATTTGAGATCGAATCGCAAGTCCGGGGCGCGGGTGCGAGCCAGTTCCAGATCGTCTCGGAATCCAGTTCGACAATCGACTACGGAAAATACGAACGAATCTGTTAGCTCTGCGGGGGTTGAAAATGGTTATGCGGCACTTACGATGAAAGAATTAGCGTTAAAGGTGCTTGATAAATACCCTGATTTTGATCCGACATGGTCGCAAGAGACGCAGGCGAGTTGGATGGAGGGTATGAACAAGCTGCAAGAGACGTTCAGCGTAAAGAATCTCGCTGACAGCGAGTAATCGTAGAGCCAGAGAGTTGTCATCAGAGGAAGGTCGCCCCACAGGGGAGCCAAATAACCGATCCGAGGGCGATGGTTCACCGCCCGTCGGAATGGCGGACATACAGGCGACGCTTGCCCAATTAGAGCAGCAGATTGCGGCGTATCGTCGGATATTGGCGGAGCAGGATGTGGCGACTCGGGATGGGACTGAAGCGGTTGAAGAGGTAGAGCAAGATGCGTCGCCCCTGGGTGGCGTCAATGAGGACGAGCTTGGCAGCGTTGCCGAATCGATAGCGTCTGATTACTCAGCGTTTTTCGCGGGGGTGGATGCGGTAGCTGAGGTTGCTGTAGAGGATGAAGATGATGTTGTGTTGATTGTTGGGGAGGAGGTTGCTGAGGTCGAGGTTGAAGATGAGGGGATAGGGTTGGAGGTTCCTTCGGTGGACTTGCCTGAGTTGTTTGCCGAGTTGGATAGGCAATTAGCGATGGGATTGCATCGGAATGCTTCTGTTGCGATATATGAAGATGGTCATGAGTGTTTGGCGTATCTGAGTTCGCAAGATGGAAGTGGTGCAACACCGGAGCCGCAGCCAATGTTCCGAGCATTTTCGTCTGGTAAAGCGATGGCGGCAGCAGTGATATGGCGGTTGTTGGATGCAGGGATTGTTGGGATTGATTCGCCAGTAGTTGAGTATTGGCCTGAGTTTGCACAGCGGGGTAAATCGAAGGTTACTGTGCGGCATGTGTTGACCCACACCGCGGGGTTGCCCCGCGATTATGGTCGAGGTGATGTGGATTGGGGTGATTTGGGGCGGATGAGCGATGTATTGGCTTCAATGGCTTTGGAATATGAACCCGGTGAAGTTATCCATTACCATGCGATAACTTTTGGGATTTTGGTCGGTGAGATTGCAAGTCGTGCCACTGGAATCCCATTTGAAGTGTTGTTTGATCGAGAAGTAAGGTCTCCTTTGGGTCTTATGGATTCTGTTTTTTCGATTGAATCCCATGATAAGGCGTCTAGAAATCGAGTTCAAAAGTTGGCGACTGCGGCAGATTATCACGATCGCGACATGCCGATGAATATGGACTGGTTACTAGACAATCAGGTTGTTTCTCCAGGTGCTACTTGTATAACCACAGCGAATGATTTGGCTAAGTTGTACGCGACCGTGTGCAACAATGGCGTTGATAGTAACGGAGAGATTTGGTTGAGCGAGGAAGCGGCTGCGAATGTATTTGCTACTCATGCATCGGCGTACGACATTGAGGGCATGACAAGAGAGCGGATTGGCCAGGGGGTTTGGATGTTTGATGAGCAACCGAATCGAGCAGGGGCGGTTATAGGATCGTCAACGTTTGGGCATGGCGGCATGGGGACGTCGATTGCTTGGGGTGATCCGGAGCATGGTGTATCAGTGGCGATCATCACAGACACGATGCAGGAGGAGGGGTTGAATGGAAAGAGACTGAATAGAATTTCCGCAGCAGTTAGGCGTGATTTGGGTTTGCCAGTGGGAGCGGCGGCGGAGTTTTGAGAGCTTCTATCAACTGTTCCGACTCAAAACGCGGTAGTGGGATTGGGCTAGGCCTGAAGGGTATTGTGTTGTGCTGATTAGTTCGAGGTAGATATCTTTGGCGGTGTTGCCGAATAGGGGTATGCCATCGCCGATCAGGACTGGGAGGGTTGTGATTATGACGTCTTCGATGAGGCCTTCATTAAGGAAGGATTGGATGGTGATGCCGCCGTCGACGTAGGCTCGGTTCCAGCCTTTTTGGTTGAGGGTTTGGAAGAGGTCAGTAGGCGTTTGGTCAGTGATTGTTACTTTGTCGGTTAAGTGGGAAGGGATGTCGGAGTTGGTGAGGGTTCGGGAGAGGACGATAACGGGTTTTGGGTAGGGCCAGTCATTGCCAGAGGTCAAGTCCAAGACGACTTCGTAGGTTTTGCGGCCGAATATGATGCCGTCTATGGAGTCGATGAACTGGGTGTAGCCGTGCTCTTCCGTGGTGGTGCCTTGGTTTTCGAGCCAGTCGATGGCGTGGTCTTTTCGGGCTATGAAGCCGTCGAGGCTGGTTGCTATGAAGACATGGCCGGTAGTCACTCGAGTTCGCCCCATCGGACGCCATTTTTCGTCTCTACTAGGAGAGGGACTACTAGGTCCATTGCGGCCGGCATCATGTCGTGCGCTAGTGATGTGACTTCTTCGAGTTCACCAGGCGCCACCTCGAATATGAGTTCATCGTGGACTTGGGCGGTCATTCGGGATTCGAGGCCGCGGTTTTGGAGTTCGTCCGCGATGTTAATCATCGCTATCTTGATTACATCGGCGGCGGTTCCTTGGATGGGCATGTTTACGGCGACGCGTTCGGCGGCGGCACGGTGTCCTTGGTTGGCGGATCGGAGATCAGGCAGATAGCGTCTTCGCCCCTTGAGCGTTTCAGCGTAGCCCCGCATCTTGGCGGTCTGCTTCTGATACTCGATGAAGTCTCGGATGCCGGGGTATTTGCCGAAGTAGAGGTCGATGAACTCTCGGCCTTGTTGCACGGAGAGGTCCGTCTGGCGTGCTACTCCTTGCGGGCCGAGGCCGTAGATGACACCGAAGTTTAGGATCTTGGCAATGCGGCGCTGTTCGCTAGTGACGTCGTCAACGCTGTACATCGCTCGCGCTGTGGCATCGTGGATGTCTTCGCCATCGCGGAACGATTCAAGGAGTCCCGGTTCACGCGACATGTGAGCCAAGATGCGGAGCTCGATCTGAGAGTAGTCAGCCGATAGCAACTGCCATCCAGTGTCGTACATGGTGGAGAATGCATTTCGGATTTCGCGACCAAGTTCGGTGCGGACCGGGATGTTCTGCACGTTTGGGTCGTTGGATGCGAGACGTCCGGTGGCAGAGCCTGCTTGATTGAAGGTTGAATGTACGCGTCCAGTGGCGGGGTTGACCATCCTTGGGAGCGCGTCGGCGTATGTGGATTTCAACTTTGAAAGTTCGCGATAGCGTAAAACCGCGTCAATTAGCTGATATATGCGGTCATCAAGCCCAACGGTGTTCCGCATTCGGTCGAGTGAATCAGCGTTCATGGACCATCCGGTCTTGAGCTTTCGTGTTGGCGGTGCTTTCCACTCATCAATTAGGATTTCGCCGATCTGTCGGTTCGATGCGATGTTGAACTGGCGCCCACCTACAAGGTTGTTGGCAACCTGCTTGATCTGGTCAATCTCTTCGCCAAGGGCGGCGGAGAATTTCTTGAGGACATCGGTTTCGACGACCATGCCAGTTCGCTGCATCTCGACGATGACCGGTAGGAGTGGCATCTCGATGGATTCGAAGACGGATCGAGCGTTGTGTCCGTCAAGTTCGCCTTCTAAGTGGCGCCAGAGGCGGTATGTGAAGTCAGCGTCGGCAGCGGCGTATGGGCCGGCGGAATTGATATCGACCTCGGACATGGTGATCTGTTTTCGTCCTGTGCCTATGAGGTCGGTGATGGGGGTCATCTCAGCGCGGTAGAGTTCGAGTGCGAGGTCTTTGAGGCCGATTCGATTGTGTCCGCATAGGCTTGCGGCGATCATGGTGTCGAAGTTGGCGTTGTTGATGTGTATTCCGGCATGGCGGAGTACCATCATGTCGAAATTGGCGTTGTGAGCGGCCTTCGGGACTTTGGCATCGGCGAATAGGGGTGCGACGGTTTCGAGGACGCGCGTACGGTCTATCTGCTCGCCGACGCGGTGTCCGAATGGGATGTACCAGCCTTCGCCATCGGAGTTTGAGAATGACATCCCCACCATCTCATCTTGCATGGCGTTGGTACCATTGGTCTCGGTGTCGTATGCGAATCCGTCAGCTGTACCCATGCGATTGACGAGTTCTTGTAGTTCGGCTTCGGTGGTGACGACGGTGTATTTACCTAGGTTTCCGCCGGAAGCAGCGGATGGTTTGACGGTCGTTGCAGTCGCCGAGCCGTCGGAGAAGAGGTCGCCTTGTGCTCGTCCAGTGATAGGCAACGGGAATACACCGCGTTCGGCATCTTCGGCGGTGGGTATGCTGCGGACGATGGTTTCGCCGAAACCGAGGCCGGCTAGCGCGGCGACCACGTCGGCGCGGTCGTATCCGCCAATGCGACAGTGGTCGAAGTCGATTTCGATAGGAACATCAGTGACTATGGTGGTGAGTTTGAGGCCATCGTATGCGATCTTTTTTCCGTCTCGGAGACGGTTCATGATGGATTTGGAACCCCGGAGTTCTTTGGATGGAATCTCGCCGACTGCGTCGAGGTTTTCGTAGAGATCATCAAAGTGCCCGAAGCGGTTGAGGACAGTTCTTGCGGCTTTGGGTCCGATCTTGGGGATGCCCGGGATGTTGTCAGAGGGATCACCTTCGAGAGCTTTGATCTCGGCGACGAACTCGGGTCCGAGACCATCGTAACGGTCCTTTACACCGTCAATGTCGTAGACGCGTGTATCTCCGAAGCCGGAGTACATGAGAAGGTTTGTTTCGTCGGTGACTAGTTGGAGCTGGTCGGCGTCGCCGGTGAGGATGAGGGATCGGATGTCTTCGGTTTCAGCTTTACGGACGATGGTTCCGACTACGTCATCTGCCTCGAAGCCTTGGATCGCGTATACGGGGATCTTCATGGCTTCGAGAACGCTCTCGACCATGGGAATCTGCGCGTGGAGTTCAGGGTCGATAGGTGGGCGTTGGGCCTTGTATTCGTCAAAGAGTTCGTCTCGGAAGGTGGGGCCTCGGGTGTCGAAAGTAACGGCGATATGCGTGGGGCTGTATTCACGAATGGTAGCGATCAGGTTTCGTAGGAATCCATAAGCGCCGTGGGTCTGTTCACCAGCGGAGTTTGTAAGGCCGCCGCCGCGTGAGAGTGCGAACCATGCTCGGAATACCATCGAGTGACCATCAACGACTAGGATAAGGGGTTCGCGGGTAGTGGATGATTGCGTTGACATGTCAGAGCGGGATTGTTTGTGGTTTGGTTGCGATTATATGGAAGTTCCCTTGAACTGGGATTGGAACGATTTGAAACGGAGGGATCCTGTGTATACCATCGCCATTCTCGCGAAGGCGGGAATCAAGAGGGGTGAGTATGTCCCATTCGCTTCAGCGCAAGGGGGCGCGGGCGAGCGAAGCGAGAAAGCAAAGGATATCCGAGGAGGGGATGGGGAAATCATGGCAATCGCGGTTCAGTGTTGGCATTTGAAGCAGTAGTATGCGGTTCTGCCAGCGATTTTGCGGGATTTGATGGGGTGTTGGCAGGTTGGACAAGGTGATGCGGGAGTTCGGGTTATACGCATTCGGGCGTCGTAGGCGTCTACTACGTACGGGCTGCCATCACTAGAGGGGTGGGATGAGATGAATTGGATGGCGTGTTTCAACACGGCGATTACGTTGGAATGGAGGTCTATGAGTCGTTTGTTGCTGACGCGGTTGCAGCGGCGAAGCGGGGAGATGCCTGTCCGGTGTAGCGCTTCGTCGGCGTAGATGTTGCCTACCCCGGCCATAATGGCTTGGTCTAAGAGTGCTGGTTTGATGCGTGTGCGTCTGGTGCGAAAGCGGTTGACGAATTGGGAGGAGGTCAGGTCCCAAGGTTCGGGACCTAAGTACGGGAATGCAATTGCGGGGTCATCAACGGCCCATAACTTTGCCCATCTCCGGTAATCGTTAAGTTCGATGCGGCGGTTGTCGTCTAGGTAGATCGCGGCGCGGCGGTATTGGACAGGTGGTTCATCTAAGTCGCGGACGTGAAGCGAGCCGGTCATGCCCATGTGCAGGACGAGATGCGATTCAGTACCGAGGCCACCAGATAGTAGGGCGATGATGTATTTGCCACGGCGGTTTATATTAGCAATCCGCTTTCGCGAGACTCTTGTGGCGAAGGCTTCAATATCTGCGACTGGTGAGACAACGCTGTCAGGCCATCCGATTTCGACGCGCTCGATGGTGGTGTTCTCGATATTGCTTGCTACGAGGTAGCGTCGGATGGATTCAACTTCGGGCAGTTCAGGCATTTGCTCGGATTTTAACCGCGATGGAATCGACTTTGAAGAACGTCAAGGCTTCCATAGAGATATAAGTTATTCCTCTGCATCTCCGCAGAATCTGGTCATAGGTGTCGCCGATCGTCGGATTGCGAGCTACTGCCCTTGAACGCGTTGCCCTCTGCCAGGATTTCCGGCGGCACCAGTGTTCTCAAGCAGGAATTCAGGACCGACGATTAAGTTGCTTGGTTGTATAGGCGTGTCATCCAGATTACCGCCAAAAGCTATGGCTGCCATACCTTCTGAGATGTCACTCGCTGTGCCGGACGTTGTGGCGATGATGTTGGAGTCTTCGTTGGCGGTCAGGCGCAGGGTGCCTTGGGTGGTTTCTACGGAGATGTTTTGGTCGTGGATCTCGGAGACAGTGCCGTTGATGTTGGAGAGGTTCGTGGCATCGCTACCGCCTTGGAGACCGTCGCCAATGAGGCCGCGAAAGCCGCCTCCAAATCCTTGTCCCTGTTCTTCAGGTATGACTGCCAGATTGACGATGTAGATACGGCCGCCTTCGCCTCTTTGCACGGCACCGACTACATTTGAGCCTTCTGTGAGTTCAGCAGGAGTCAATTCTTTGATGACAGTGATGTCGGTATCTTCCGCGATTTGTATGTCGGTTGATAGACCGCTGCTATCAGCATGGTCGATAGTCAAAGTAGAGCCAGAAATAGCGGATATGGTTCCTTGGGTTGGAGGTGCGCCAAAACCTCCACCTTGCCCACCATCTGGTGCTTCTATTCCTGCTTCTGCCAGTGCTTCTTGCATCAATTCACGGAGCCGCGCTTGATCCTCTTGGGAGAGGTTCCCTGATTGAGCTTTCTGCATCAGTTCGCCGATCTCCGGGTTGTTTGCGATAGCCTCCTGTACCGCTTGGAAGTTTCCGCCACCCGGACCGCCGCCGCCGAATCCACCCTGCCGACCACCCGCGGGCAGTTCGACTCTGGTCACTTGGACCGTGGAAACTACGCGCGCCTCACCGCTCTCAATTTGGTCTTGGAGATCGGAATCATCATCCTCGTCGACAACCTTTACGACCGCTACCGGAGAGGCATCTTCCGGTTGAGCGTCGTTACTGGTGGCTTGATCTCGACTTGATTCGCTACGGGTGCTGGGAGTTGGAAAGTCGGCTTCGGACGCTACAGGTACGGCATCGCTGTCGCCTTCTTGATCGGCAGATGACCCTAAGAGGAAGATTGCACCGATTCCGATGCCTATTCCGATCACGACGACTACTACTAGCAGGATTGCGAATGGACTCTTCATGTGTTTACTCGTGGGGGTTTACTCGTGTTTAGCCGTGGTTTGCCTGTCTATTCGTACCGAAGCGCTTCGATGGGATTCAAATTCGCCGCCCTTACAGCGGGATAGATTCCAAAGAAAAGACCTACAGCTATCGATACGATCATTGCGATGATGGGGATGTCGCTAGTAACGCGTGTGGACCACTCGGTTCCTATCAAGAATCGTCCATCGATAGCGGTTGCCAGCGCGATGCCGACAATCACGCCGATGATGCCACCGCCGAAGGTTAGAAACACCGCTTCAGTGACGAATTGTGCGACAATATCCCGCTTCTTGGCGCCCATGGCTTGTCTGATACCGATCTCCCGTGTTCGCTCAGTCACCGAGACAAGCATGATGTTCATGATTCCGATGCCGCCGACTAATAACGAAATCCCTGCGACAGTACCTAGGAAAACCACTAACGTTTGATTCGCCTCAGCGAACGTGTCGAGGATTTCCTGCTGATTGAACACAGTGAAATCATCCGCTTCGGTTATGCGGTGGCTTAACCTCAATACCGTTTCGATCTCTTCTATCGCTCGGTTTACAGATTCAACATCGCGCGCCTGGATTGAGATTTGGTCTACGCTGATATCGCCACCGGGAACTCGTTGCCCCGCAAGACGATAGTAGGCAGTCGTGATCGGTATCAAGGCCTGATCGTCCATTGAACCGAACCCGCTTTGGCTAGCAAGAACACCAACCACGCGGAAGCGTCTGCCGTTGATCCGTACCTCGGAGCCTGTCGGATCCTGGTTGCCGAAGAGATCTTCAGAGACTTGAGCGCCTAAGACGACGACCTCAGCTCGTGATTCGACGTGGGGGGTGCCGATGAACGTACCAGTGCCCATCTCCAAGTTGCGAACAGCGATGAACTCGGGCGTGACACCTGTTATCGCAGCTTGGCTCGTGTTGTTGTCAATGTGGATCGTCCCGAAGGTACCGATCTGGGGTGCGACTGCCTTGATCGATGGCGTGTAAAGCGGATCGCGAAGCGCTTCAACATCCGTCAAGGTCAATGGTTCCCCGCCTGGAATCACCGTTAGAAGATTGCTTCCGAGACCTTGTATCAATTCCGTTATCCGATCTGTTGACCCGCGTCCGATCGACATCAGAGTTATGACGGAACAGACACCGAGAACGATTCCAAGCAACGCCAAGGCAGCACGGAGTCGATTCGCGGTCAGCGAATAGATTGATGTTCGGAATATGTCAAGCGGAGACAATTGGTATCTCAGGCCTGATCGCTGACTACTTTGCCATCTCTGAGCATGATGACGCGATCCGCCATGGCGGCGATGTCTTGTTCGTGGGTGACGATTACTACGGTGATACCGTTTCGTCGGTTGAGATCGGAGATAATCCGCAAGATTTCGATAGTGTTTGATGTATCGAGATTGCCGGTCGGTTCGTCTGCAAGCAATACCGACGGTTCTTTGACCAGGGCTCGTGCAATACCAACTCTTTGTTGTTGCCCACCGGAAAGTTCTGTTGGACGGTGGTCCATGCGGTCGGCAAGCCCGACGATATCAAGGGCGTGCTCGGCCCTGGCGCGGCGGTTGGGCCAGCGTCCGTACATCATCGGCAGTTCGACGTTTGACAATGCGGTCAGGCGTGGGAGCAGATTGTGAGTCTGGAAGACGAACCCGACTTTCCGGCTGCGGATGTCGGCGAGGCGGTCATTGGACATATCCTCAACAGCCTGACCGTCGATGAGGTAGCTACCAGTTGTAGGGACATCGAGGCACCCTATGATGTTCATCAGCGTGGACTTGCCAGAACCAGACGCGCCCATGATCGCCACGAATTCGCCGTTTGAGATATTGATCGAGACGCCATCAAGAGCGCGGACCTCAATCGTCCCCATCTCGTAGACCTTTGTCACGTCTCGGATGCGAATTACAACGTCGTCGGTGTCGATCTCGCCGTTCATGCTTGAACATCGCTTGGCAAGGCCAGCATCTCAGCGCCCACCACCGGGCGGCGGCCCGCTGACTGACCCAGCGATGGCCCTGAAGCCAATTAATTGGCTCGTATCCGCGCCGACTACAGTCATCAGTATGGTTTCGCCCTCTGATATGCCGTTCTCTACCACGGTCCAGAAATCGTCTGAGATGCCGAGAGTGACGGTACGAGGCTCTAGCGTGCCATCAGGTTTTGAGATCAGCAGGATGGGTTCGTCCACCGAGCCAAAGAGGGATTGAATCGGCACGAGCAACTGGTCGGTCTGTTCACGTATCACGACTTCCGCGACAGCGCTTAGGCCTTCGGGGAGTTGGGTATCGGAGGGCTGCTCTGTCTGAATAGTGACGGGGTAGGTTACGACGCCCTGATTCGATTCTCCAAATGCGGCTATTTCGCTGATGCGTCCGATCAACGCCTCATCACCGAGTGCTTCCAATTCGATGGTTGCCGAGTCACCAGCTTGCAGGAACAGGACATCAACCTCATCAACGCTACCAGAGACTTCAACGATCGAAGGATCAGCGATGACGATAGCGGCCGTGTTCGGATTGGCAGTTTGACCTTCCTCAACGGGGATATTGGCAATTACGCCATCGAATGGGGCGATAATTTGAGTGCCTTCGGTCGCGGTGATAGCGTTGGCGAGTTCTTCGTGGGCGGTTGCGACCTCAGCACGTCGGAGGGCTACAGTCGCAGGATCCGGATTGACTAGGCTTTCGAGGTCATCCTCTGCCGCTATTAGATCCGCAACTGCGACGGCTATTTCTTGGCGAGCAAGTTCGATATCGGATTGCTCTGGCGAGACCAATTCTTCGAGCGCCATGATCTTGTCGTTCAATTCCTGTTCTGCAGAGGCCAGTTCGGTCTCTGCAAGGAATATCTCCATTTCATCGCCGCTGATAAGAGTGTCAAGGTCATCGATTTTGAGTTGGAGGTCTGCTTGAGCCGCTCCGATTCGCCGGTTTAGAACGACGACATCTGGAGATGTGGTGTTTTGCAGTTCCTCCAATTTTTTATGTGAATCTGCGAGGTCGGCTTCGGCTTTGTCTACTTTGGCAGCGGCAATGGCTATATCCGTGTCGTCTGCTCCAGACTTGATTTCGGCCAGAGTTTCTTCGGCATCTTCAATGGCGTTTCGGGCGACTTTGGCTGTTTCTTGGGCTACGGTTAGCGCCTGTGCCGCTTCTTGGCGACGGGTTTCCAACTCGGGCTCAAGGCGATCTAGTTCGTAGTGCAGGGTATCGACTTTGTTCTCTGCCTCGATATGGGCGTAGTAGGCGGTTTCTTGTTTGGCAAAGAGGTCAGCTAGAGTGTCTTCATCTGTCGGGGTTAAGGCTTCTTCCAGTTGTTCCTGAAGGTCTTCGAGTTTGGATTTTGCGGTGTCGATGGCATCCCCGGTGTTGTCGAACTGCTGAGTATTTGCGAGCATGGCGGTCTCGTACGCTTCGGTCTTTAACAACAGGTCGTCCCATGCATTGTCGAATTCGAGATTTATGCAAACTTGGTTAATGCCAGTGTCCGTAGCTGCACAGTCGTATCGGAACTGGCCAGGGAAAAACTCGTTCCATGTCGCTACTACGACTTCATCCCATGGCGTGTCTGGGTTGTCTGTAACCCAACTCGAGCTTTCCAAACCGAGTTCTGCTAATCCGCCGGGATAGGTGTATGCGAAGATCAACTGGTAAATGGATTTGCCGATATCTGCGAAGATCTCTTCGGGCGACATCTTCCATTCGTAGTTGGAGATGTCCATTCCTAGCCATTTGAAAAAGACGTCTTGGTAGGTTTCACGGGCATCGTTAAGGGCTGATTTGAGCTTTCTTGTTTCTGCTTCAGTCTCAATTTCGAGTCGTTTGAGTTGGTATTCGGCTACCTCCAAGTCGTCTTTGGTGTCTACGATTTTGTCTCGAAGGTCATCGACTTCATCCTCGTCAAAGGGTTTTCGGGCATCTTCGTAAGCATCTTGAGAATCGTTTTTGGCGATTTTCGCGGAAGTAAGATCTGCCTCTGCTTTAGCGATCTCTAGTTTCTTGCTGGTGATGCCGTCTGCAATGTCTTTGGTTGCCTTGTCCAGCGCTGCTTCTGCGTTAGCTACGGCTGCATCGGCTTCTATGACCGCCAGTTTGGCCTTTTCAAGGTCTAGTTCGGATTGGTCAACTGCCGATTGGTCAACCGTGAGGATATTTTGATATGCCTCGATGGCATCGTCGTGAGCTTTGGCGGCTTCACTGACAGCAAGTTCGGCGGACCGGAGGTCAACACTCTTCTGGTTGGTCAAGTCTTCCAGTTCGTCGATCAATTGATCAAGGGATTTCTCTGCCTCGGCAACCGCTAGTTTCGCATTCTCTATGTCAATGTCGGTAGGATTCCTGAGGTCTGATAGTTTGTTGCTGGCATCATCAAGTGCGGACGCAGCCTTGGCGATATCGAGTTCAGCACGCGCCATATCGGCATCGCTGGGTTGCAGCACGTTGGCAAGTGCCTCCTCTGTGTCGGCTAATGTTTGATAAGCATTCAGCACCTTTAGAGTCGCATCGTTCAGTGCTTTGTCATCGGGCGCGATCAGTTCCTCGAGTTTTTCTTCGGATTCCTGGAGTGCGACGCTGGCGTTTTGACGTTGTTGTTCTGCGGCTACAATCGCTTCGGTCTCGAGAGACATTAGAATTTCGCCTTCAGAGACGAAATCGCCAACTTCAACTTCGATGGTGTCTATGGTTCCGGTTGCGCCGAATGACAATCGCTCTCGATTGGCGTACTCGAGCGCCCCGTTTACGGCAACGGAGTTGATTAGGTCACCGCGTCTGACGGTCAAAATCTGTGTTTCCGCGTCTTCATCGACTCCGTACTCTGCGAGAACGGTATCGACGGGGGATTCGCCTTCAAGCAGGTCCTGGACGTACGGGTAGATGAAGAAGGCAGTGAGATACACGACAACGGGAATAGCGACCAACAGCGTGGCGGCTATGATCCACTGGCGGGCGGTTATTTCCGCGAATGGGTTTGATGCCGATTGCCGGTTATCGTCGTCAGATTCGGATGTCATGGGGGCGTCTGCTTCATCACTTGAGCGGTCTGTGTCCATTGCCGCCACGTTAGATACGTCTTGTGATGGTGTCTCGGATGTGTGAGGCGACGATGTTTGCTGGAGTATCGGTTCCTGATCTTTCGACGGCGCCCCTCCGCTATCGCGTCTGGCTCTCCGACCGGACACGATAAAGAATCCTAGGAGCCCGGCCAACCAGCAGTTGGTCCAATGTCTTCGCTTTTGATTCGGCATGGGGATGCGCGTCGCCTCGTGGACTTTAGAGTAACCTTAATCACGCACGAAGGTGAAGCTATCAAAGAGCGAGGAGTTGCGATGACAGAAGCGAGACTTGCGAGGGATTACGACATCCGATTTGGACACGGTTTGTTGATGTCCGATTCTGCCAATTGGGGACGATATGTCGTGATAACTACGCCATCAGCTTGGGCGGCGACTAAGGACGAGTTGGATCATGAACCGGTGGGCATCGGATACAACGAGTGGCTCGATCGGACGCACTTAATAGAGGTTTCGGACTCTCTGCCGGATGACATCGATTTAGTTGTGGGGCTCGGGGCTGGTCGTGCTTTGGATCACGCCAAATTGGTTGCGCATCGCAAATCCAAGCCATTGGTGCAAGTGCCGACTGCCGTTTCTACTGGTGCCATCATCCATGGATTTGTTGCGGACTGGGACGGACGCCAGATTGTCGGGCAGCTCGCCGTGGTTAACTGCGAGTACGTCCTAGTTGATTACGATGTTGTTCTCAAAGCACCGGAACGGCTGAACACGGCCGGTTTGGGCGATGTGTTGTGCGGGTATGCTGGGATTTCAGAGTGGCGACGGTCCGCGGAGCTGGGTAAGACGGGACCAGTGGAGGAGGATAAGATCGCGAATGCTTTGGCGCTTTACGACCAGATCGTGACGAATTTTCCTAAGACTTTGGATGCGGACGGCGAGATGACGCCCGCGTCGGTGAAGGTGATAATGAATGCTGTGCAAGCTCGTGACGATGCCTTGGTCAAGGATGAGCGTGCCCCCGGTGCCGACCACGCTTTTTGCTTCGTGGTTGAGATTGCCGCTGACAAATACTGGATCCACGGCGAAATGTGCGCGCTGGGAGCTGTCATTATCGCTTGGCGGACACAGCAAAGCCCGGAGACTCTGACCGGATGGTTGGACAGCTGCAAGGTCAAATGGCGTCCTGCCGATGTGGATATTACACGCGAGGAGTTAGGCGCAGGTATCGCAGTGTGGCCCAAGTGGATGGGTGACGGCTCGGATGGCAAGCCGGCATCACCCTCGATCGTGGCACAAGAGCCGATGACCGAAGAAGATATTGACGCTTGTTGGGATTGGTTGAATTCGAACTGAGATAGGAATACTTCACATGTGGGCATTGACGATAGCAGGAGGTCGCGGCGAGCGACTGCAACCGCTTACCGACAATATCTGCAAGCCGATGGTGCCTGTCAACGGCATTCCGCTGCTCCAACATCAGGCATCTTGGCTAACTGTTAACGGCGTGACTGACATCGTGTTTCTCACTGGTTACCGTGCCGAACAGGTTGAACAGCATTTCGGAGACGGTTCAAACTTTGGGTTCAAGGCACACTACTCTCCTGAGGACACGCCGCTCGGAAGGGGTGGAGCTGTTAAACAAGGAATGCGCCATGTGCCGCTGGATGTTGAGGATGTTATTGTCGTAAACGGCGATGTCTTGACAGATCAGCCGCTGGCACCGCTTATACGAAAGAAACACGAGCACAGCTCAATGGCGGCGATTACTCTGATCCCATACGTCAGTCAGTTTGGTGTGGTGCTGGTTTCTGACGATGACGAAGTAACTAGCTTCGCGGAAAAGACCGAGTTGCCATTCTGGATCAACGGCGGCGTTTACGTCTTGGACCGGAAGATTGAAGACGTGTTGCCTGATATCGGAGACCATGAAGACACCACGTTTCCAGAGATAGTCGAAAAGGGCCTAATGCGAGCGATTCGCTCAAACGCGAACTGGATATCTGTAGACAGCCATAAGGATCTTCGGCAAGCGGAAGAGATGATCAAAGGCGGATTGTTGCCGAGGTGATGAAGTGCGTAGCCGCCATCATTTTCGTGCAGATGCTCTTCGCACAACCTCGTCATACCCGCGTAGGCGGGTATCCAAGACGGGTGGCAAGTCGGCGTCCGAAGCTAAACCACGCGCTTAACTCCTTTGTATTCCCTCTTTGAGAAATGGGGAGGGAGAGGGTATCCCCTTGAGCATCAAGAGGGAGGGATCAAATGTCCGCCTTAGGCATACGCATGACTTGGATGCGCTGGTGATGCCTATACAACGATGCGATCTCGCTCTTCCTTGACGAATCTTGAGACTTCTATCGTTGCGATATCTATGTTTTTGTCTGATGTGTTGACGACAAAGTCGTATAGTTTCGTGTCTTCCGGGTCTGCATCGTGCATTTTGTCGAAGTATTCACGTTGTGCCTTTTCCCGCTCGGAAATGACGTGTTCAGCCTTCAATACGTCGTTGAGGCCTTCACGTGCCATGACTCTTTGCACCCTGTCGTCCCAATTCGCGAAGATTCCCACACGCGCGACATCATCGTGGTCCGCGAGTTCGACAGCGCCAGCGCGATGCACGATCACAGCGTTGCCATCCTTTGCAAGTTGGCTCAGGTCGTAGGCATCGTCAACAGAGCTGACAGACTTAGGGCCGTCTCTATCCCAAGTCAGCGGAAGGTGAAGGTCGGCACCGCCTTGCAATAGAGGGTCATCACCAGCAGCACCAACGGCGAAATAGGATGCGGCACGCTCAACCCACGCCCACAAACGGTTTGAGAATTCAGATTCGTCCTGGAGATCGACCAGTTGCTCCGCATGACGGTTTTGGGTGACATCGACCGCAGGAAGTCGTACACGGTCAAAGACTGCCCAACCTAACATTCGGGCTATCTTCCTGCCAACATCGAACCCGCCGGAGCCGATGTGACCGTCTATGGTGACCAACGTTTTACGCATCGTGTCTACTCGTGGGCAAATAATACAAGCAATCCGACGTTCGCGCAATTTCAATCGCGAATCCCGTTGGCAAATGTTCAATCGATAGCGCTCAACCCGCCATCTACGCTTAGAGAAGCACCGTTGATGTAGTCGTTGCGAATGATGCTGATGACCGCTTGACAGACCTCCTCAAGAGTGCCCATCCTGCCGGCAGGCCCTATCGTCCGGTTTGAATATGAGCCGCGTTGGGTGTCTTCGCTGTTGGCGAAAGGGAGTATGACGCCAAGCCGAAGTTCGTTGGATTGGATACTGGGCGCAAGGCTTATCGCCAAGGTCCTGGTTAAACCAGTGAGAGCCGAGTTGGTGATGGCGTAAGTGATGCGAGATCGGTAAGCCATACGACGGTCATTGATGTTGATTATCTTGCCGGTGCCGCCTTCGGGCAAATCGCGCGCCATGGCTTGGGCTAGGAACAGCGGTGCCCGCACGTTGACAGACATAGCACGGTCGAAATCGCCGGAGGTGAAATTTTCAATGGAGACGCGGTCGAATAAGGAAGCGTTGTTGATGATGATGCTGGGGATATCGCCCATTTTTTCTACTGCCTCCGCCCACAACATCTCACATTCATCGGCGATCGTTAGGTCGGCTTGTATAGCTTCACTGTTGACACCCGAAGTTCGCGCCATGTCGCGAGTTTTCAGTGCATCTGCTTCTGCGCTGTGGTAGTGGACAGCGACGTTGCAACCGTTTTCAGCCAACGCGAGTGCCAAAGCACGCCCGATGCGTCTGGATGCACCTGTGACTAGTGCGGTTTCACCTCTGATTTTCATTACGATACCTAACACTCTAAGATAAGGTGCCTTCGTACAACTCCAGAATCAACTTCGACACTTACGCTCGTCATACCCGCGAAGGTAGGTATCCAGATGTGCGGTGCGAAAGCGTAATGCCCTGTCTAAAACCCCTTTAATTCCTGCGGATTATCGCCTGTACGAGAATAACGGAATGGCGCAAGAGCGACAAGTAGAAACTCTCTGTACTCGTTTTCATGTTAGCCTTCGAGCAGTCAGGATTAAGATAATCAAGGAATTGGGGATGATTTACGAATTCAGGACTTATGACCTCAAGACGAGGTCAGTGCCCGAGTTTGAAGCAAGAACCGCGGCGAAGATCAAAGAGGGACGGCAGAACTACTCGCAGCTCTTCGGATTCTGGTACACCGAAGTCGGGCCGATCAACCAAGTGGTCCATGTTTGGCCCTACGATGACCTGGAGCAGCGCAGGAAGATTCGCGCGCAGGTCGCTGAGGAAGGGGTTTGGCCGCCGGACAACGCCGAGTTCGTAAAGAAGATGCGGTCTGAGATTTTTCTTCCGGCTCCGTTCATGAAGAATCGTGGCGAGGCCAAGCTGGGGCCGGTCTATGAAATGCGTATCTACACCTACGCTCCGCCAGACATCCCGAAAGTGATCGAGGTTTGGGGCGAGCATATCGAGGAACGAGAGAAGTATTCGCCGCTCGTTGGCGCATGGTATTCCGAACTAGGCGCACTCAACACTTGGATCCACATGTGGGCATACGAGAGCTACGACCAGCGGGCCGCTATCCGCGAGGAAACTCGCGCCAAAGGCATCTGGCCTCCTCCCAGCGGTATCGCTCCGCTCACGCAGGCGAACAAGCTGTTGCTGCCGATGAGTTTTTCACCGTTGCAGTAAACAATCCTAGGAGTGTTTTACACAATTACCGTCATTCCGGCGGAAGCCGGAAGCCAGAAGGGTTAGAGGGGGATGAGTAGGGGCGGTTCGCGAACCGCCCCTACGGGTGGTGCGCTCCCTTCGCGAAGCGAGAACGCAGGGGATGCCGGGGGCGGTGCGGGATGGCAAGCAAGCATCCCCCTAACCCCCTTACGCTCCGCGAAGGGGGAAAGCCGGACTATGTCATTCTGAACGGAGCAGAACGGAGTGAAGAATCTAAAGCCGAACACTGGAGATTCCTCGCTCCGCTCGGAATGACATGGATACGCGATCGAAGGGGGAATACCCATTCCTCCCCCTTTTCAAGGGGGAATGCAAGGGGGTTCAGCGAAACGCCCCTACGGGTGGTGCGCCCCCTTCGCGAAGCGATGCGAGCGGGGGTGGGGGATGCCCAGCCGCCCATGTATAATTCCGACTCGGTTAACCGAGAATGACCACCGCCGATCGCGGGCACCCCAAAACGATGGCAAACACGAAAGGCAGAGCCGAATGGCCTTATCGGACCTGATCAGGAAAATCGAAGACTCGCCCGGTTCGACTAAGGTTGCCGTCGTTTCTTTAGGAGTTGCTGTGGTTGCTGTTGGACTAGCCATCTTCGCTTTTATGAACCAGTCTGATTCCGAATCTGAACCTGCAAGCCCTGTTGTAAGAGTCGCAGCAGCACCTACCGCCACCTCAGTTCCATCGCCCGCTCCACGGCCCACCCCTGTTCCCACAAGCACGCCGGCGCCGACTGCAACTCCCCAACCCACCGCGACTCCTCTTCCTACTGAAACCCCATTGCCTACTGCAACTGCTACTCCCGATGTCAGTGATTATTTTGTTGTTCTTCATGCAGGTAAGGATTTGAGTGATGGCATAGGGAGGATAGAATATTTTTTCGACAACAGAAACGTCGGGAGTGGTCCTTTTTATGAGGAGGATTTTTATTTAGAGTATTTGATGAAAGAAAGAGTTATAACTTCTGAACAGAAAGATGCTTACTTCAAAGGAGAGCCTATCCAGAAAATCCCTCTTGTTTCTATGGCCACGGCAACTTACAAGCTGTTTGAGAACGACCCGTATCATGCGAATAAACTACGTTTTCGCGATATTTACATACTGTTTCATTACGCCGACAAGTCTGCCGTAGATTCTGATGGTGGTGGTAGCGGGTTCTCTTTGGCGGGCGATGGGGGTTACGTCAGCATCAGCGATGGAAAGATCAGCGTTTCCGCGGTCGACGCGGACGGCAACACTACCACTGTTGACCTTGAGGGCGTGGGCGCTCAGGAGCTTTTGGATTACTGGCTGAGTGAAAACAAGATCACCATCGAGCAGAGGAACGCGTATGGCGAGACCGGCCAGCTAGAGTTCAGCCTCAAAGACGGCGTGGACCTCTTCGACTTCGACTATTCCTCGGATGTTGAGTTTTACACGGGGATGGATCAAGAGGCGCAGGACGTGATTATCAATGAGATTCTGCCGCTTTTTGCGGGGGATTAGGCGGGGGTAGGCATCCCCCTGGCCCTCTTACGCTTTGCGAACGGGGGAGGGAAGGTGGTTTGCTGAGGCAAAAAGGGGAGAAAAGGGCGGATTACTGGCCGGGACTCAAATCGAGGTATTGCGGAGGTGTTCCATGAACTCGTCGCGGGTGGCGGCGTTGTCTCGCAGGGAGCCCATTACTGCGCTGGTTACCATGCGTGGATCCTGCTTCCTTACCCCGCGCATTACGGTGCACATGTGCGTACCTTCAACTACTACACCCACGCCCTTGGGATCGATCAACGAATCGAGGAAACTCGCTATCTCCTGCGTCATCCGCTCCTGAACCTGTAACCGACGGGCAAACATATCTACGATGCGAGGAATCTTGGACAGCCCGAGGACTTTCTTGTCTGGCAGGTACCCGACATGAGCGTAGCCGTAGAAGGGTAGGAGGTGGTGTTCGCAGAGGCTGTAGAACTCGATCGACTTAACCACGACGAGTTGATCATATTCGACATCAAACAGCGCTCCGTTCAAGAGTTGGTCAGGGTCAATCGAATACCCGCTCAACAACTCGTCGAACATCTCGGCTACGCGAAGTGGTGTTCGCTCGGTGCCCTGAGGATTAACGTTGTGAGGTCCAATCGCGTTGAGAATCTCGTTCACGCTATCGGCGATCTGTGCTTTAGTAGAACGGTTCAGCGTCACGCCGGTATCGAACATTTCGGGTTCGTAGCCGTTGGACGTGATAGCTACGATGTCATTGGAACTGAGGTCTTCGGCGACCATTTCGATGTACTCGTCGGTTGTAGGTCTTTGGCTTTGCTGGGTACAAACCCTAATACGTTCAATTATCGCCTATGGTTCGATTGCCGTCTCTAGCAGTGTGAATTAACCTTCCACGTAGCCAATTGGCGATTGTGGGATTGTCTCTCAGACCAAAGGAGTTGCACCGTGAAGATCACAGAGATCGAGACTTTCGTTGTCGATGCAGGTTGGCGTCCATGGCAGTTCTGCGCTGTTCGGACAGACGAAGGGATAACGGGCTACGGCGAGATGTCCGATGGGCGTAACCCTTACGGTGTCATCGGAACGGTATCTGATTACGAACCGATCTTGTTGGGACAGGATCCATTGGCAGTGGAAGCGCGTTACTGGGACATGTATCGAATGTCTCGGCAGGCACCCGGAGGGATCGCGGCGAGAGCTATCGCAGGAGTCGAACTTGCGCTGTGGGACATCAAGGGCAAGGCCCTCGGGGTGCCAGTACACAGCCTGTTCGGCGGGCCGACCCGTGAACGTCAGCAGGTTTACTGGTCGCACTGCGGATCCTCGCGATCGCGGAACCACGAGCTTATCGGAGTGCCGCCGATGGACTCGTTTCAAGCCGTGACCGATTTGGGGCACGAAGTCAAAGAACGAGGCTTCAAAGCGCTCAAGACGAACATCATCTTTTTCGACGACGACACGCATGGTTACGGATATGGCTTTGGCACCGATGCTTCTGATCAGACGATCAAACCAGGGTTGTTGCGGCATGTGGAAAAGTACATCGGGACCTTCAAAGAGGCGGTCGGTCCAGATGTCGAAATTGCACTTGACCTCAACTTCAATGTCAAGCCACAAGCAGCCAAGCAGATCTGCGCGGTGTTGGAGCAGTTCGACATGATGTGGGTGGAGATCGACATGTATGAAATCGACGGGTTGAAAGAAGTCAAGAACAGCACTAGTTGTCCGATCACTTCAGGAGAGAACCTCTTCACCATCCGCGACTATCGACCATACTTCGCGGCTCGGGCTATGGACATCGCGATGATCGATGTTCCGTGGCAGGGTTTCGCTCGTGGACGTGATGTGGGCATGCTTGCGGAGTCACACGAAATAAACGTTGCGCCACACAACTACTACTCGCACTTGGCGACGATGCAGGGAATCAACCTCTGCGCCACATTGCCGAATGTCCGCATCTGCGAGATCGACATCGATGACGTGCCTTGGAAGGACGATCTGACCGGCGGGCCTTTGACCTTCCACGATGGCGGCATCCTCGACGTCCCAACAAAGCCCGGTTGGGGAGTCGAGTTGGATGAGGAAGTCGCTCGAGCGCATTCGTGGGAACGAGGGCGCGGGCCAGGGTATCGGTGAGATTTGGCAACGAAGCATTAATGATTAGTCGAAACTAATCCCAATTCCGCTAGGCTGTGAGACTTAAACTCAACGGTTGGTTTATGCATCAGCAGTCGGATGCGATAGTCCTTCAACGTGCTAGTTAGCCATTCGTCGAACGCGATGACAACAACTTTCTCGAGGTTCAGCCCCATCGAATATCCGAATTCGATGGCAGCATTTGTCGAGAGATCTGGATGGAGTACGTGAAGTTCGTCGCTGTCGTCTAATTTCGCCCAGCTACGGTCTCGGATTGCGATGAGGTCGTCTTCAGTCTGACGAGGGCCGTTCGCCCAGCGTCTTTCGTACTCAATTGCAGGGCAGAAGACCTCTTTGCCGGCAAGTTCGTTTTCGATGTACCACTCGCACCAACGGACGATGATCTGGCGCTGTGATTCGGAGACGCTGGTGATCGGGGTGGCTATGTAGACGCGGTTCATCTCAGCCACCTCAACAGCAACACCTCCTCACGCAACTGATCGCCTGTCGCAGTCGCCAGGCGTGTGCGGAAGAGATCAATACCTTCGACGGTGTATCCGATATCTTCGGCTATTTCGGCTAACAATTGTCCAGTGCGGATCATGATTCTGAAGAATGAAGCTTGGTCCCCAACCACGTATGCAAGCCTCGCTCCGGGTTTCAAGACTTTGGATAGGCTCCGCAAATGCTGCGCCATTCCGCCAAAATACAGTCTCACAACACGCGAGTACTGCTTTTCAAAACCCGATGTCTTACCTAATTCGATACGGCGCGCCTCGATTTGATCCGCCAGCTGGTGCACTCGAGAATCGGCTGGCAACCACCTGTCGTCATCGTCGCCTTTGTAGACCGTTCTTGAGTTTGAGCGGAGCAAGTGCCGTTTGGTCGCGCGGAGGTCCATTCTGTCCTCGAAAAATCCGAGTATGACTGATTCGATGCGAACTGTGCGAGTGTAGTCTTTCTCGTTGGGGTACGGCGGGGAGGTTATGACTGCATCTACTGAATTCGGCGCGAGGATTTGGTCGATTTCGCGCGCGTCGCCGCAGTGGACTTCGGATTTCGTGCCGTAGTCGGCAAGTTCACCCAAATCGTTGGCGATTTTGGTCAGCCGACGCAACCATGCTGAGATGACGGAAGCATCCTGTTTGATTTTTCCAACACCAACTTCGGGGCCGAATTTCAAGTTTGAGATATCGCCGACGATTGCTGTTGCTAGAGCTAGCATCTCGTGATCCGTGTAGGAGTCGGATTGATGACGCTTAAGTTCTTCGACCAAAATCAGCGTTTTGTGCAGTGGCAACGGGCTAATGGCATCTTTGAAGATCAGTTTTGCGGCATCAGGAGGGAGTTGTCGCAATTCGGCAGGATCAACCTCGTCGTTGGGCGGTTCGTCCGAAATTCCTGCTGCGCGCAAAGTCTCTAATGCTCGTTGAGACGCGGTGTCGGCCCGCCCCATTAACGTATTTGGGTTGACGGACCAGTCAACTTTAGTATTTGCGACGAATGCTGAGCTTGGCAATGCTTCGATTCCGACGCTGGGAATGCCAAGTTTTTTGCATTCGACCAGCGTTGTTCCGGTTCCACAAAACGGATCGAGTATTAGTTCGCCGTCATTCACGCCCAACCGGTCAACGTATTCACGCACTAGATGCGGCGGAAAAGAGAGCACGAATCGGTACCAGTCGTGCGCGGCAGAATCGCTTGGCAGCAGTGCGTTTTTTCTGCCGTTGGAAATTGGTTGGGACGTTCGAGAGTCTACGATTGAGAGCCTAGGTTGTCCGGTGTGTGAAGTGGTTGTGGATACCATACGTTTATCCGGCGACTGCTGAGATCTCCTCCTCCGTCATCCCTGCTTCTCGCAGCACCTCGTAGTTGTGCTCGCCCAAAGCCGGTGATGCTTTGAGGTCGGGCATTCCAGCGGTGAAGTTTAGGACAGGGCCAGATGTGCGGTATCGGTGGCCGGTGTGGTGTTCAAGTTCGATGATGTAGTTGTTGGCGGCGGCTTGCTCGTCCCATACGAGGTCTTCACTGAAACGGATAGGGCCGCACGGGATGTCTTTGGCATTGAGCTCTTCGACCCATTCGGCGGTGGTCTTTGAATCGAAGATGCGCTCGAACGTCTCGATCATGTCCTCGGCGAGCTTGTCGGCTTCAGGCGAGTTGTAGTCGAAATCGGGATCGGTAACTCGCGGGTCTTCTAGGTTGAGGTGCTTCAACAAGCGTGCGCGCGCTGCCCAGTCTAGAGTGCCTAGGCACAGTCCGCCGTCTTTGGTGCGGTAGGCGCGGTAGTAGCAGCGGTAGATCGAGGGGCGGACGACGCTTTGGTAGTCTCGCTGCAATTCGGGATAGCTCTTGCCCTCAGCGATGAGTTGCGGGTAGCGCTCTTGGTACCAGGTCATCGATGGTGTCGGCGCGTCGATCATGTGCATGATCCTCATGCACTGCATCGCCAACGCGTTCATCATCAGGCTGGTCTCGACCTTTTGACCTTTTCCGCTGTCTCCGCGTCCGATGATGCCTGCCAGGATGCCCGCAGCGGCGCAGTATGCCGAGGAGAGGTCGATGTATGACGACGACCACACGACTTCTGGTTGTCCTCCTGACGTAATCTTGCCTTCCGACGTAACGGCACCAGTGAACCCCTGCATCACCAGATCGAATCCGGGCGCGCCGCCGAGCGGGCCTTTCATTCCGTAGGCGGTGATATCGACGTAGATGATGGCGGGATTGATGGCTGAAAGGGATTCGTAGTCTATGCCGAGCGTCTTGGCGGTGTCAGGGCGGTTGTTGGAGATGACGCCGTCGGACATCTTGACGATCTTCGCCAACGCGTCTTTGCCACGCGGGTCTTTCAGGTTCAGGGTTACGCTTTTGACGCCGCGATTAAGAGGCAGGAATGTGCGGCTCTCATTCGGTGCGAAGGGTTGCGACACTCGCCACGGGTCGCCGGTTGGCGGTTCAACCTTAATGACCTCAGCGCCCATGTCGGCGAGAATCTGACCTGCAAACGGACCAGCGACGAAGTTACCGAACTCGATCACTCTGACTCCTTGCAGAGGCCCCTTCTGAAGCGCGCCGTTGTCCCCCGTGCCGTTTTGCGATGCGTTCTCAGTCATGATGCTTTGGAATATAACACTGTTGGGCAGAAATTCAGAACTCGGTCGGGAAGGATTTGGAGTCGGCGGACATGTGTCACCGCGTTCTCGTTGGGCTTTGGCGAGCCGCGGGCGGAATCAACCCGGATTCTGACCGTGCCGTAACATCGACAACGTAAGATCGGTTCTAAAGCAACGGAGGCCTGTCATGTATACAACTGACATGTACGAGGGAATGATCGCAGAGACGGTCACGGTGACCACGTCCGACGGTACTGCGATCAACGCCTATTTCGCTAGACCATTGGGGCCTGGTCCTCACTCAGGTATGGTTTTGGCTCACCACATGCCCGGTTGGGACGAGTGGTATCGCGAGGCGACGCGCAAGTTCGCGCATCACGGCTACGCCACGATATGCCCGGACTTGTATCACCGCACCGGACACGCCTCGCCTGAGGACGTTGCGGCGAAGGTGCGCTCGGAGGGTGGAATCCCAGACGATCAAGCGGTAGAAGACCTCGCCGCGTCTATGCGCTACCTCCGCTCGCTTCCAAACTCCAACGGCAAGGTTGGTGCATTCGGAACTTGCTCTGGCGGTCGTCACGTTCTATTGGCCGCTTCCAGAATCCAAGGTTTTGATGCGATCGTCGATTGCTGGGGCGGACGGGTGGTCATGTCCGAAGCAGAACTGACGGAAAACTTCCCGGTAGCGCCGATAGACTACACCGCTGATCTCTCATGTCCGGTTCTAGGTCTATTCGGCGAGGAAGACGGGAGTCCGTCGCCAGAGCAAGTGGCAACCCACGAAGAGGCGTTGAAGAAGCACGGCAAGGATTACGAGTTCCACATGTATCCTGACGCGGGGCATGGCTTCTTCTACTATGACCGCTCAGTGTACCGCCAAGAACAGGCAGTCGATGGCTGGCAAAAGACCTTCGCGTTCCTCGAGAAGCACCTCAGCTAGCTCCGAGTTGCTTGCCACGAATTCACAGGAGACCGAACTATGTGCACAATGATCGCGGAAAAGTCCGACATCACCGGTTGCGGCAAAGGAACGCAAAACTGGATCCAGGTCAATCAGGTTAATGTGTCCTACGACCATCCTAGCCAAATGACATTGGAGCACGCCCTAAACATTGACTTCACCGACGAGTCGCAGGGGCTCGGAGCAAGAATCGCTGTTGAACTCACCCCACAATCCGCGCAACGCCTCGTAGAGCTGATCAATGTCGCTCTCGATCGCGGCGCGGCTGTAGACCCTGTCGCGTTCGAATAACCTAACCCACCCTGACTTCACCAATAGCCCTGCGTTTCAATGCGTACCGAGTTGCAACGCGTTGCGATAGAGTTCCGTTGATTGCTGAACTTCCTTAAACCGCATGACAACCTAACGGATGCCGAGCGAGAGCGCGGCATCTCGGTGATGGATAAGCAGACTTTTGCGGCCGCTGGTGCAGACGGATTCGTTTCCGCTGGCTTCCTAGCCGCGTTCGCGCTATTGATCGGCGCGTCGAACGTGCATATCGGCATTCTGACCGCTATCCCGTTCGCATCGCAGGCCCTTCAATTCATCGCCGTTGTTGCGATCGAGAGAGTACGGATGCGGAAAGCGGTTGTGGTGGTCACGTACCTGATCGCCTATTCGACTTGGATACCAGTGGCACTGATACCCCTAGTCTTGGATGTGCCGAACGTCGGCGCGGTTACCTTGCTGCTGCTCTTTGTAGCGATACGAGGCGTTGCGACGTCGTTCGTGATAACCGGTTGGAATAGTTGGCTGCGAGACCTGATACCAGTCGCTTCTGCAGGCGGCTTCTTCGGTCGACGTTTAAGGTTAGCCACCATCGCTGCGATGATTACAGGGCTGGCGGCGGCGATATTCGCTGACTGGTGGAAAGATTTCGCAAACCCGGAACACGCGGTGTTTGGCTACTCGATCGCATTCCTTTTTGGATCGGTGATTCTCGGCTTCAGCGCCGTTGGATTCATGTCTCGAATTCCGGAGCCGAGGTTGCAGAGCTCGGTGTCAGGTTCTGCCAGCGGAATGTTGAAGAACCTAGCCGACCCGTTTAGGGACGCTGATTTCCGCAAACTAATCAACTTCCTTTTTGTCTTTTACTTCGTCATCAACTTAGCGGTTCCCTTTTTCGCCGTCTATATGCTACAACGGTTGGATATGCCGCTGACATTGGTCGTTGGCCTCGGCGTACTGAGCCAGGTCAGTAGCGTCATCTTCTACCAAGTCTGGGGCAACTGGGCCGACCGTTTCGGGAGCAAGGTGATCCTGTCAATCTCCGCGACGCTCTATTTCCTAGTGATCATCGGATGGACCTTTACGACCTTGCCAGAACGTCATGGCGGCACGATACCGATCTTAGTGATGATGCATTTGCTGCTAGGAGTCGCGCTAGCTGGCGTGAACATCGGGGTGACATCGTTGCGGATGAAGATGGCACCGGCAAATCAGTCGATCTCGTACATGGCTGCCGCCTCGCTGGCACTGAACATCGGCGCGGGTACGGCGCCCTTGATCGGTGGTGCGTTCGCCGATTTCTTCGATGAACGCAGTTTCAGAATCGCGATTCAGTGGGTCGCACCGAACGGCATTGTCGAACTGCCGGCATTCTCGCTCACAGGTTTCGATTTCCTTTTCGCTGTCGCGTTCGTACTCGGTTTCGCAGTCCTGCCAGTTTTGTCGAAGATCCCCGAAGCTGGCGAGACCGACACCGAAACAGTCCTCAATGAACTCAGACATCAGACCCGTGAGAACTTGAGGTCATTAAATGCGCTACCCGGCGGTGGGTACGTTTCACACTTCCCTATAACGACGATGCGCTACGTCCCGCGCGTGTCAGGGTTAGATATAGCTGTCGGTGTTACCGCCTATCAAATCTCGGCTGCGACGAAGACACTCATAGACGCCGCCAGCCGCGGCGGTGAGACGCTGCGCGGTGTGGGCGGACATGTGAGGACCGCGGTTGAGTCCGCCGCCGATGACGCGCGTGATGTCAGTTCCCAAGGCGCAGAGATCGCCTTTGGGGTCGCCAACGGCGCAGTTAAAGCCGTTGCCACAACGCGAACCGGCACTACACGACACCTCCAAAATGCGATTCGCACCACCGTAACGGCGACGAACGAATTTGTCGGCAACCCTATCGAAGTGCTCGCCGCCGCCGTCAAAGGAGCCGTTACCGGCTCCATCGAATTGGAGCATACGGACGTCGATATGCCTCGTACGGTGATCAGGCAGGCAAGAGATGTAGCACCTGACCTCGGGATAACTGAGACGGAAGCCCTGCAGGTGGCTGCACAAGCTGCACTTGAGGCGATGCGTGACCTGCCAGCACACGAACAAGCGAAGGCGTGGGATGCCATTTTCGATGAATTGGTCGCCGAACGTCGCGATTAACTCTCTGCCGTAAAATCCACGCAACCCAAGCACCAGACGCTGCTCAATCCCTCCAGTTTGGGAAATGCGACACCGAATCCAGTTTGATTGCAACTGAATCCGAGACTCTGGCTCGTCGTTCTGGTATCATAGAAATATCGGCTAATTGCATCCTTATATTCACGCGCGCGTATGTACGCGTGCGCGCGCCATTGCCTACGTAACAGAATCTGGATCGATCTAAACGGGTCGTTTCGGCACCAACGAGATGTCAGGTTCTGATAGACAACACAACTCCTTGCTTGGAGGCCTATGACCACTGAAACCACCATTCTGACGGACAGCAACGGACATACCGGCTCATCCGAATACAACGCTGAAGATATCACGGTTATGGAAGGCCTAGAAGCCGTCCGGAAACGTCCTGGTATGTATATCGGCACCACCGGCCCTGAAGGTGTCTTTCATCTGGTTCGTGAGATCGTCGATAACAGCGTTGACGAAGCCATGGCGGGGTTTGCTACCACCGTAGACATCCATATCCACGCAGACGGCTCAGTGACGGTCATTGACGATGGTCGAGGCATTCCCGTAGATACGCACGACAAGACGGGCAAATCAGCGCTTGAGACGGTCATGACGACCCTCCATGCCGGCGGTAAGTTCGGAGGCAAGGGTTACCAAGTATCCGGCGGCCTGCATGGTGTCGGCGCATCGGTGGTTAACGCGTTGTCCGAGTGGACCGTAGTGGAAGTTAGGCGCGACGGCTACATCTATACCCAGCGGTTTGAGCGCGGCATCACGATCAATGATATGGCGCAACGCCCTCAAACCTCGACAGATATGCAGGGAACCGGCACCAAAGTCACTTGGATGCCCGACAAAGAGGTCTTTCCAGAGATCCAGTATGACTGGGATGGTGTCACGGGCCGCTTGCGGGAGATGGCATATCTTAATCAAGGTCTTGCCATACGACTTCGTAGCGATTGGCACGAGGAGTCGCACTGGCCGCACAACGACATCACGTTCCGGTTCGATGGAGGCGTTCGTAGCTTCGTCCGCACCTTCAATCGGCGCCGCGGCGGCATCCACGACAGCGTTATCTATGCCGCTGGCTCGGTGGAGGATGTGGCCGTTGAGGTCGCATTTCAATACAACCAGTCATTCGTTGAGAACTGTTTGTCTTTTGCAAACGTCATTCGCACAGGCGATGGCGGCACACACGTCACAGGCTTCCGTTCAGCCCTTACTCGTGTCCTTAACGACTACGCCAAAAAGAACAACCTGCTGAACAACGGCAAGGACGGGGTCGCAACCCTCTCCGGCGAGGATGTACGGGAAGGGCTGATGTCCGTTATCAGCGTTAAGGTCAAGGACCCTCAGTTTGAAGGGCAGACAAAAGGACGACTCGGCAACCCAGAAGTCAGACCAGCTGTCGAAACCCTCGTCGGTCGGTACCTGAGCGAGTTCCTAGAGGATCATCCAGACGAGGCGCGGACCATCATCGACAAGGCATCTACCGCGGCACGCGCCCGTGAAGCCGCCAAGAAGGCTCGTGACCTCATTATCCGTAAGAACGCAATGGACGGCGGTTCGCTCCCCGGCAAACTTGCAGACTGCGCCGAAAAGGATCCGTCAAGATCGGAACTCTACATCGTCGAGGGCGAATCCGCTGGTGGGTCAGCCAAGCAGGGGCGAGATCGCCAGTTCCAGGCTATCCTCCCACTCAAAGGCAAGATCCTCAATGTCGAGAAGGCCCGCCCCGAGCGGATGTTCGCTCATGATGAGATCGCAGCACTTATCACCGCTATCGGAGCCGGGATGGGCGAGGATTTCGATGCCGAGAAACTACGATACCACCGTGTCATCATCATGACGGACGCAGACATCGACGGCGCACATATCCGGACACTCCTCCTGACGTTCTTCTTCCGCAACATGCGGCAGTTGATCGACGACGGCTATCTCTACATCGCACAACCGCCGCTGTACAAGGCCTCAAAGGGTAGAAGGAGCAATTGGCTCTACGCCGACGCGGAACTCGATAACTGGATGGCACAAAGGGCATTCAACGGATTGGCTATCGAGTCAGAAGACGAGGATTCTCCCCTAGTAGTCAAGGGCGAAAAACTCGGCACCACAGTAACTCAGTTGCGTGAGTTCAGAGAAGCATTTGACATCGCCAAGGCCATCGGTGTTCCCGACCAAGTCTTCTTTGACCTGCTAAGGGATCCAGAATGGCAGAACTTGACCTTTGATCAAGGCGGATCTGCCGACATCATCGCTGAACTACATGAAGATGAGGACGACCTATCAGACGATGGAGGGACTTTCCAAGTAGACCTTTTCAACGACAGCGTTGATGACACTGGTGCTCCGTTCACTAGAGAGGTAAACGAAAACCATTCAGAGGACGATGGCAATAATGGCACGATGCCTACAGCCTTTGAGATTCGCGGATACGAATTAACCGAAGATGTATACAACAATCCGGCTATGCGACGTGCCCGTCGGATTTACCCGAACGTTGCCGATTTCGTAGCCGCCGACAGTTTTACTCTCAAGCGCATGGATGCGTCTGTAGGGGATAGCCTGAGTTGGGATGAACTTCCTGAGGCTCTCGAAGAAAGTTCTGACACTAGCGGCATCAATATCCAGCGATACAAGGGTCTAGGAGAGATGAATCCTGATCAACTCTGGGACACCACAATGAACCCGGATAATCGGTTGATGCTCCAAGTGACTGCAAAAGACGCGATAAGCGCTGATGATATTTTCCGCACCCTGATGGGCGAAGAAGTTGGACCGCGGCGCGATTTCATCCGAGCAAACGCTCTTGAAGTTCGTAACTTAGATGTTTAGATAGTACCTAAATAGATAAATAACCTATCTAATCTAAGTACAAGAATAACAAGCACGTCAACTCTGTCAAGATAAGAATCAGTGCCTCGATTCCTGAACTAGGAACAGTGTATGCCTGCTGGCAGCAACCCTGTCAACATCGTGTCGGTTGGTTGTCAATTGAACCCTGATAGGCCGACTGAGCCTTTTTGGGTGCGGTAGATTGACCTTGAACTTCCTGTTTGTTGACAATCTGTCGCGCTTAAATCGCGAAGATGTTGACAACGAAAGATTTTCTCAGGATTGGAACTTTCTGGCGGTGTCAGCCATCTGAAAATTACCATTCGTCCGTTCCGGTCCGAACAACCCAAACATCAGACTAACCGCGGTGATGATCATCCAGATGAAGAACCCTGCTCCAGAAAGCCGGTGAATTGTAGATGAATCCCACCACACTAACACCATGCTGACCCCGACGATAGGTGCAAGCACGGCACTTAGTTTCATCAATCCGCCGAGACGCCATTGGATAGGTGTCATAAGGACGATAGATAGTCCGACGAGTGTATTGCCGATGCTTCCCACAACCGCCCGGTACTGGTCAAGACTCTCAACGTCGTATACCTCAGCCCGGTAAACCGCAGAGATAAAGATTACGAGCACTCCCGACGCGATCATGGCGGCACCCCCAATGCTTAGTAACCATGCCGATCCGCGCAGTTGCCATCCATGAGGTGGCGTTATCGTCGTAGTGATGATGGTCGCAAACCCTATCAACAGTGCACCAAAAACCACTCGGGACGTGCCATGCCAGCTGTACCACAGAGTGTTTTGGTCAATGGCAGTGACCATCTCTTGGAAAGTCGCATGGTCGAAATCCGCCTGCAACCGAGTCCAGACCATGAATGCAGCAGCGATTGAAGCTAGGAGCAGAAGTATACCGGCGATGAAACCTTCAATCGTTCGTCCAGCCTGTGGTTCAGGGGTAGTCGCGATCTCTCCGACTCTGCTAGTCAAACCACGCCCTCAAAGCAGCAGCATCTACTTCTATTCGACCATCCGAATTGCTGATAAGGATATTGAAGACAGGTATCATCCTCTCTCGTAACTTCTCGCTACCACCTTCGTTTCGGTCAAGGATGCAAAGCGCAAAATCGATCTCGGCGGGTACCGCGGTCACAGCGTCTACAGCATCAAGCAATGAGGCCCCAGTAGAAATCGTGTCATCCCAAATCGCTACTTGGTCGTCTGGTCCGATGTGCCCTTCGATTCGCTTGCCCATCCCATGTTGCTTTTGCTCCGAACGGACGAAGTAGCCTTTGATGTCATACTTCTTCTGAAAAGCCAAGAGCGTAATGCCGCCGATGATCGGTACCGCGGCCACGGCCGGACCACCGAAACGATTGATACCACGCCGCATCATAAGTTCAACGAACAGGCTGGCTATGATCTCCACACTCTCGCCGTCGGTGGTCAGGAGCCGACCATCAAAGTAATAACCTGACTTAGCACCCGATGTTAGCGTAAAGTCGCCGTATCGAAGCGCCCGCAATTCCAATGCACGCTCAAGAAGCCGTTCGGCACTCGCTATGGCTACGTCGGATCGCATCGGTATAGTCTGTTATCAATGATAAATCTGTGAGTTAACGCAGGGACATAATCAGCTGCTACTCCAACGTCACCGCAAGCGTACATCCACCTGATATTGGAAGCGCTCACATCAACCATCGGGCCCCTGATCGAGATCGTGTCGGGGGGGAGGTGTGTGCCAATCACCACTGGCTGACCAGGTCGCTCCACAACGGCAATTGTACAGACCGTAATCAACTCATCGTAGCAGTGCCAACGGCGCAACGTTGATGCGGCATCGGTACCCACGGCTAGGATGAATTCGTAGTTGTCGCCATAGATAGCTTTGAGGTCTCGGATCGTGTCAATAGAATACGTCGTCCCTTGGCGGACAACGTCAACATCAGAAACCTCAATGCCATCTTCATCTCTAGTTGCCAACCCCGCTAGTCGCAGGCGGTCTTCAGGTGAAGCGATGGGAGACGCATCCCTGAGCCAAGGTCGCCCGGCAGGCACCATTAGGACTTTCTCCGCCATTAGTTCATCACGCAAACACCGCGCTATCGCAATATGACCGTTATGAATCGGATCGAACGTGCCGCCGAAGACTACGATACGAGGCCTAATAGTCAATTCGCTCACTGCCACTCGAACTCCCAATCACCCACCAAGATCACATCTCCTTCCTTTGCCCCGGCGCGACGCAACGCGTCGGTAACTTTCATCCTTTCAAGACGTTGGTGATACTGAACTAGGGCGTCTAAATTGTCTAGATTGGAGCCGACAGCGAGTCTGACTGCGCGATCGTGGAGGATGCGAAATGTGTTGTGTCCAATTCGGGTCACCATACGGGTATTGTTGATGCGCGGACGTAAGACCGGGAGATTTTCATCTTCTAACGGGTCTGTATGATCGGAGTGGGCCGGGGCGAATGCGTCGGACATTGCATCGGCGCGTTCCCTGCGAATACCGACCAATCGGAAAGATACCGCCGCTACAAGGTCATCGATACCCCTTCGTGTCGCCGCAGAGATGAAGTAGATCGGCGTATCCGCTCCGACCGCTTCCCGCACCTGTTCCTCGATCTCATCCCGCAAAAACTCAACTTCTTCAAGGTCGAGTTTGTTCACCGCGACGATTTGTGGCGTTCTTGCCAATCGAGTATCGAAAGTCTCTAACTCACGATTGATGGTGCGTATTCGTTCACCTGGGTTGCCCTCGCTACCATCTACGACATGGACCAAAAGCCGTGTGCGTTGCATGTGCTTCAAAAACTCGTGACCTAAACCCACACCTTCGGAAGCCCCTTCTATCAATCCTGGAATATCCACCGCGGCGAACGCGTCTATGCCATGTTCAACGATGCCGAGAACTGGCTCCAGCGTAGTGAACGGGTAGTCGGCAACCTTCGGGCGCGCCGCACTGATGGCGGTCAGTAGGCTGGACTTCCCAGCGTTCGGCATCCCGACCAAGCCAACATCAGCAAGGATTTTCAGGTTCAGTCGCAACTTAACAGTCTCGCCAGTTTCGCCGACCTCAGCTAGCAACGGTTCGCGATTGACTGAGGAGACGAAAGCCGCGTTGCCCAGCCCGCCGCGTCCACTTCTTGCTACCTCAAGGCGCTGCTCGGGTCTGATCAAATCGCCGAGGAAGATCTCTGGACCACCCTTCTTTTCACCGAGCTCCCATACCTCAGTTCCCACTGGAACAGTAACTTCAACCTCATCACCGCTGGCGCCGTGCCGTTTGTTTCTGGCACCATTTCCACCATTGCCAGCTATGAAGTGACGGCGGTACCTGAATTTGAGCAGTGTATTGAGGGAAGGGTCCGCAACTAGGATTACCGCTCCGCCGTTTCCGCCATTGCCTCCCGCCGGGCCACCCAGCGGTCGCATCGCCTCCCGCAGGAAGGTCGCCATTCCATTCCCTCCGTTGCCGGCCCTAGCCTCGATGATCGCCTCGTCAATCATTCCCAGATTCTAAACGAGGTCAAACAACGCGCCCGGATTAGACACAGAGAACGACTACTTGTAGCACTCACACAACACACCCAAGCACGCATATCAGAACCAACATGCTACCACAAAACACCCCGAATGATGATAGAATATACTATAAAAAAGAACACAAAGAAAGGATACAGCATGTACAGCGATATCAACCCTGAAGACGAGCGTGCGCTTTACACTGCTCGACTCGAAAAGATAGAGGAGCAACTCGGTGCTGTCCTGAAGGAGCTCAGTGAGCTTGAAGCCAAGCGGAGGAAGCTGATTGATCAAAGAAAAGCTTTTCAGACGCTCCTAAGCGATTACGACGATACTGAGCCGGAAATAGAAGAAAATACGGTCATCAAAACACATTCAAAGATGATTACGACTGCTCCTCGTGAGATTGCCTATGAGGTGCTGAAAGAACACAGTCCTGCCGATATGCATTACAGAGATCTCGCAGAAGAAGTCCTTAAGCGCGGAGGCCATCTGCCTGGTTCCGACCCTGGTGCCCTTCTCAACTCTCTTCTCACAAGCGACAAGAGTAAGAGATTTGTGCGCCCGTACCGACGAGGGTGTTACGCGCTAAGAGAGGATTATCCAGACTTGGAAAGAAGTGTTGGCGAGCGCCAAATCTAGGCTACCGGATGTCGAGTAACAAGAATGCGAACAGGAATTAAGATGGGCTTACAAGTTCCCTCTGGTCAGACTCTACTGCCGCGTAGTTCCTCGCAATAACCTGACTGGAGTTGCAGTTATGCAATAACATATTCGCGGTGAGACACACGCTTGCATCTTGATCTAGTTGCTAGCTGAAACGAAAGTCTAGGGAGAAATCGAGTTGGAGAACGTGAGCAAGGAAAAACTGGTGCAGATGCTGGAGAGGATGTGGCTGATACGCCATTTCGAAGTCCGTGTCATGGAGGTGCACGCCGCCGGCGAGTTCACCGGCGCAGCACACCCTTATATCGGCGAGGAGGCAGTAGCCGTAGGGGCATGTGCCGCCCTTGAGGATACAGATTACATCGCGGGCAACCATAGGTCCCACGGACACCCTCTCGCCAAAGGCGGCAGCGTCAAACGCGCTATGGCGGAGCTATACGGCCGAGTTGACGGCTACTGCAAGGGAAAGGGCGGGTCTATGCACCTCGCCGATTTCTCTATCGGAATCCTCGGCGAATCGGGCATTGTCGCATCATCGGTCCCCGTCGCGACAGGCGCAGCTCTGGCAGCCAAGATTAGAGGCGAGGACTTCGTATCGATGGTTTTCTTCGGCGATGGCGCATCGAATCAAGGCGCTTGCCACGAGTCGATGAACCTCGCCGCGTTGTGGAAGCTACCCGTGATATTCCTATGCGAGAACAACCAGTTCGCAGTTACCACGTCATACCACGACTCGGTATCTGTTGAACACATATCTGATCGGGCGACCGCATACAACATGCCGGGCGTGTTGGTCGATGGCCAGGATGCAGTTGCAATGTACGAGGCCACTCGTGAAGCGGTTAACAGAGGCAGAGCCGGTGAAGGCCCGACGCTTATCGAGGCTCTCACATATCGCTACGAGGAACACTCACTCGGACTTGGCCGCGTGCGCCGGGGAGAATATCGGACCGAAGAACAGATCAACGAGTGGCGGGAACGAGACCCTATCGACGTCTTGGAACGCACTCTTACTTCGCAGGGTATCCTTACACAGGAGGAATGCGACGCCATATCGAAGGCCAAAGAGACAGAAGTGGAAGAAGCTGTTGAGTTTGCAAGGAACAGCCCTTACCCAGAACCCGAGGAACTGTTCGATGACATGTGGGCAGACCCTATACCTGCGCCATAGCGAACCACAAGCGGCGAATCAAATCGAACTCTAAGGCAAAGAAGGAACTTTCAAAATGGCATCGAACACGATCTACGTAGAGGCTATCAACCAAGCGATCATCGAGGAAATGGACCGCGATGAAGCCGTATTCATCATGGGCGAAGACATCCGTCGATCTGTATACGGCGCGACCGCTGGCTTGTTATCCCAGTTCGGCGAGAACAGAGTCCTCGATACCCCGCTCTCAGAAAACGGCTTCTTTGGCGCGGCAATCGGCGCCTCTCTCGTCGGAATGCGTCCCATCGTTGAGACATTGACCAGTTTCATGTGGGTCGCTATGGACCAGTTGGTAAGTCAGGCGGCTAAGATGCGCTACATGTTCGGAGGTCAGGCGACCTTGCCCGTCGTGTACCGCGCAACCATGTTCTACGGTGGTGGTTCGGCAGCACACCACTCAGATCGCTCCTACCCGATGTTCATGAACATGCCCGGGTTCAAGATCCTTGTTCCGGCAACACCCCGTGATGCCAAGGGCTTACTGAAGACCGCCATTAGAGATGATGATCCGTGCATCGTTTTTGAAGATGGCACGCTGGGCGGATCGACTGGTGAAGTCTTAGAGGGCGACGCTGCGCTGGTGCCATTTGGAGTAGCGGATGTCCCGCGCTCCGGTTCCGACGTAACTATCGTGGCGATAGCCGGCGCCGTGCCCATGGCTATACGAGCCGCGGATGAACTCGAAGAAGAAGGCGTATCTGTAGAGGTAATAGACCCGCGGACACTTGTGCCTCTAGACAAAGAAGCTATCTTGGAATCGGTTGCCAAGACAGGACGACTAGTCATCGCAGACCCGGCACACAAGGTTTGCAGTGCCGCTTCAGAGATCGCATCAATCGTATCGCAGGAGGGTTTTTGGGACCTGCAAGCGCCGATTATGAAAGTAGCCGCCGAACAGGTTCACATCCCATACACGCCAGTTCTTGAGCGACTGGTATATCCGTCATCAGAAAAGATTGCAGACGCGGTTCGAGTTACCTTGGAGGATTAGTAGATGCCTAGGACAGCAGAATCGATAGTTGCAGCCCTGACCAGCAGGAACGCTCGAGTAACGCCCACACGTCGTGAGATCATTGACTGCATCTCACAGGTCCCGCGCACCTTCACCGCTGAGGATGTCTGCGCTCAACTGCCGAACATAGGACGCGCAACTGTCTACCGGACGCTCAAGATTCTTCAAGATGCGGACATAATCTGCAAGGTAGTAATGCCCGGAGATGATATGGCGTACAGCGTCTCGGCGCACCTCGACTCAGAATCAGGCGTCTCTAGGATACCTTCGCATCACCATCACGCTGTATGTACGGTGTGCGCCGCAGTCCGTTACTTTAACGCAGAGGTGATTGAACGCGCAATCAACGCGTTGAGCGGATCTGTCCAAGGCGTAATGGGAGAGATTATCGACCATCGGATAGAGGTTTACGATATTTGTCCTCGATGTGTAGTTCAAAATCCTGACTAGTTTCAGCGCGAGTTTTGGCAATCAATTAGACTAAACCCGCAATGTCATCATCTTCAACGCAAGTTTTGGCAATCAATTAGACTAAACCCGCAATGTCATCATCTTCAACGCAAGATAGCTCTGAGCGCTCCGGTCATGATGACCATGACCATGTAGGGCACTCGCACGGTCATGAGCATCATGATCACGACGACCATGACCATTCTGGTCATTCGCACGACCACGACCACGACGATCATGACCACGCCCACGTTGCCCACGACGATGATCATTCAGGCCATGATCATGGACATGGGCACGATCATGATCATCACGATCACTCGCACGACTACCGAGAAGCAGGAAGGCGGAAGCTGTTTATATCCCTCTTCCTTATCGGCGGTTTCATGTTCGCCGAACTGATTGGCGGCATCCTTTCAGGCTCACTCGCTCTTTTGGCCGACGCTGGACACATGGTCACCGATGCCTTGGCGATTGGTCTGGCATTGGTCGCGCTATGGATCGGCGACCGAGTGGAGAGTGCCGAGCGAACTTACGGGTTCCGGCGCGCCGAAGTCATAGCCGCCGCATTGAACGCTGTATCGCTGTGGATCATCGTCGGATGGATCTCCTTAGAGGCGTACCACCGAATGGTCGGTTCAGAGGACATCCATATCGAAGGCGGTTTGATGCTCACCGTCGGTGTGCTTGGTCTGATCGTCAATATCATCGCCGCTTGGATATTGCACGGCGGATCGGAACACAGCCTCAACGTTGAAGGCGCATTCTGGCACGTCATGGGCGACCTTTTGGGCTCGGTCGGCGTAATCATTTCGGGAGTCGTTATTATCCTGACGGGGTGGGTGTTGATAGACCCGATCTTGAGCGTCGTCATCGCGCTGTTGATCCTGTGGAGTTCATGGGGGCTGACGAAAAAGGTTTTGGTGGTATTGCTTGAAGGCGTTCCGCCGCATATAGATGTCGAACACCTATGCGGTGAGGTCGAAGACCTGCCCGATGTAACCTTGTTGCACGATGTACACGTATGGAGCATAGCTTCTGGATACGAATCCATGACCGCTCATGTGCTTGTGGACCCATCCCTTGACCCTCAGGAAAAAGATGCGTTGCTGCGTCGCATCAGAGGAATCGCCCGTGAAGGTTATGGCATCCAGCACATCACAATCCAGATTGAGCAGAGCCTGGCAGATTGCACAGAAAACCACCTAGTGAGCTACCTCTTGGCAAGAGCAAGGCACATCTTCTAGGAAAATCCCGTCATTCCGGCGGAACCCAGCACTGTCATTCCAGCGAAGGCGGGAACCCAGAGGGATAGAGCGAAATGGGGGAGTTCACGCCCTCTTCAATTCCCTTCGATCTGTCATTCCGAGCGGAGCGAGGAATCTCCCCCCCCCTTTCTCGCTCGTGTACCCTTGCGCTGCAGATAAGGGACCTAGTCATTCCACTTCACTTGGCAGAGATTCCTCGCTCCGCTCGGAACGACAACCTGCTAATGGGCGAATTACACATCATGGCAATCACGGTTCAAAAGCCACTGCTACAAAAAAGCCCCGCAAGCCAAACTACTTGCGGGGCTTCGCTTCCATAGCGAACTAGACTAATCGCTACTAGGCGTGGTGTTCGTGGTCGTCACACTCGTGCGCATCGTGGATGTGCTCGTCGGCGTGGTGCTCGTGCTCGTCGCACTCGTGCATCTCGTGGACGTGCCCTTCCTCTTCGGCGTGGTGCTCGTGGTCATCGCACTCGTGGATGTCGTGGATGTGCTCGCCTGCGTGATGCTCGTGGTCATCGCACTCGTGAACTTCATGCGCATGTGCAGCCATTTTTCTCTCCTTGTTTAGGTCTAATTCAGTCGTTTCAACGCTGTGTGAAACTTTCCCCTGCCACCGACCGTATCAACTACTAAATGCGTGAACTGTCAGCGAACCTATGTTTATGTTACACGTTTTTCCCAGAAATGCCTAGATACCCCACAAATTCCAACACGATATTCCATCCAGCGGAATTTCCATTCATCCAAGTGCCATGATTTAGAATCACATTACGCATCAACATAAATAAGATGGTGTATCAAAAGGAGCATGATCAAGTGGGCAAAGTATCAAAACCAGGGAGTTCAAACGTGTTTGTTAGCCGCTACCTGTTGCCCATAGAGTCTCTGTTCACAAGATACAACGTCTACTTGGGCTTGGTAGTGGCATCGATGATGCTCGTAGTTGTTGCGTCGGGCATCACAGCGTCTCTAGAAGATAACATCGTTGCCCAGCCTCTTGGGATATGCGATCGAACCGAAGAAGTCGCAGACTCAATAGTCGCAGAAGTTCAAAACACTCGCCCAGAAGCGACATGCGCCGACATCACTGGAGACGAACTGGGTTCTGTCGAAGGGCCTATCAGCATCGCGCCCGCCACGCTCCAGTCCGGTGATTTCTTCGGATTGACATCATTAACCGAGTTGAAGATTGCAGGCACTGATCTTGTTCTGCTGAGAGCCGGAACCTTTTCTGGACTCGACAACTTGGAAACACTAGCGGTTCAAAGTCCGTCTTTAACCACCGCCCACAGCGGCGTGTTCAACGGTCTCCCGAACATCAAGACTTTACGTTTGCAGAGCAATAACCTTAAGGCTTTGCCGCGCGACATCTTCGCCGGGATGGGCGGGTTGCAGACGTTGCGGATCTACAGCAACAGTCTCCGTTCGTTATCTATTGGGGTATTTTCCGGTTTGGACAGTTTGAGGACACTTGACCTGCACACGGGCGGCATCAAAAATCTCTCGCACGGCGTGTTGACCGGGATGCCCAATCTGCGCGCGCTGCACTTCCGAAACGAGGACACCAGCGTGTTGGAGAGTGGCGCATTTAGCGGTCTGGACAATCTGCAGTGGTTGTATTTGGAAGGCAGCGGCATCACCAAGATGGGTTCCGCCGCGTTCGCTGGGCTTCACAACCTGCGTCGTCTCTACTTGAACGACAACAAAATCGCTACATTGCCCGATGGTGTTTTCCGACATCTGAAAAGCATCACCCATCTGCACCTGCACGACAACGCGCTTGAGACCTTGCCGAGTGGCTCGTTCGATGGTTTGGATCAACTGCAGGAGCTCTTCATTCACGACAACAACATTAATCGCTTGCCTGCCGACATCTTCAAAGGGATCGATTCACTCGAAATCATCCACCTCGACAGAAACCAGTTGACCGAATTGCCGGATGATCTTGTCAAAGGATTGGGCGGTTTGAAGGATCTGACGTTCTTCTACAACGAGCTTTCGGATGTTAGCGATCTGGACCTGTCCGATGCGGTCAATCTCAGGTGGATCGACTTTGATGGCAACATGCTGACGGCGCTCCCTGAAGATTTGTTCCTGTCCCCACCGTGTTCGCTTCGCATCGTAGGCCTTGCCGGGAACCAGTTCGATGGTGTTCCGAGCGCGACGATTGACGGTGTCGATTACGACATTTTGGATGTTTTGCCGCAAGCATCTACGACCGGCTGCACTCCCGAAGACGGCATCACCGATCTCTGGATTGACGAGATATCTCTTAGCATCGAAGACTTGGCAAAGGTGCGCGACGACTTCACTAAGCTGGAGTTGCTCTCAATGCGTGAAACAGGATTGACAAGTAAAGCGGCGATAGATTTCCTTGCGAACCATGCTTCAACAACGCTGGACAGCATCAACCTTTCGTCGAACGATTTGAGCGATTGGAACACTGTAGACCACGATGCGATGGCCGAAGCGTTCAAGAAGAACAAGAGTCTAACTACGCTGCGGATGTCGGATACCGAGATTGATGGCGACACCGCAATGTCGATTCTTGAAAGCGTCGGTGAGGGTTTGATTCGAGTCGACTTCTCTGAGAACGATCTCAGCGGTCTGAGCGAACCGGATGTTCAGGAGCGTTTGGGCGAGGCTTTTGCTCGCTTGCCAAAATCCGACTGGTGGTTTATCGATCTTGACGAGACTGGAATCGACACGACAGCAGCAGGAACTATCTTGACGAACGCAGCTAGAGTCTCTGGCGAACGCGACTACGCACACATCCAAATTGCCGGCAATCAGATCGCGGAGATTGATCCTGACTGGTTCGCAGATTGGGAAGTCTTGTCGGATTTCCACTTGTCGGACAACCAGTTGACGACTTTCGATCCCTCGATTTTGGCGCCGTTCGCTGACGGCATGTACTACTTATATCTGGATGGCAACCCGTTGGACCCGATTCCGTCTGCCGATGAAATTGAGGCGGTGCTGCCGAACTTGATCGAACTTGAACTGCCTACGCCATCAGAACCCGAGATCGAAGAAGAAGCTCAGCAATTGCCGCAAGAAGGCTTACCCAGAACTGGCGGAGGCATGATCCCAGTCAATACCGCTTTGCTGATGTTAGCCCTGGGTTTGGCAGCAATAATCGCCGGTGCCGCACTGGCTATCAGTAATTTCCGCGTGTTGCGAACCATGATTGCGCGGTAATCACAGTTCAAACCCCACTCGCCCTAAGATTCCGGCTCCGGAACTATGCGTTTAGGCTATGCGTCGCTTAATCAGAGCGACGATTGCAAAGATGATGCCTGATGCCAAGGCGATCGACGCGCCTGATGGCAGGTTGCCGTAGTAAGAGACGTACAGACCAGATATCGACGCGATAAGCGCGAACAGGATCCCGTATCCGATGATGTGGAAGATCTTGTTGGCCGCCAACGACGCCGCGGCCGCCGGTGCGATGAGCATAGCCAACACCAGTATCACTCCGACCGCCTGAATCGTCACTACCACCACCACCGAGATCAGAGCGAGAAGCAGGTAATCGACCCAAGCCACCCGAATCCCGGCAACCTCCGCACCCACAGGATCGAAACTTACGAACATCAGCTCCTTGAAATAGCCAGAGAATATCGCCAGCGTCACGACAGTAACGGCCAGAGTGACCAAGATATCACTCTCTGTCACGGCCAGGATCTGACCCAAAAGGATGTCCTCGAGGTTCACCTTGACATTTGCCCCCCAAATCGAGATCATCACGATACCCAGAGCGAACAGGCTCGCAAACAGGATCCCGATCGCCGCATCAGCCTCGATGCCCGTCTTACGGATTAGGAATCCGATCAAAAACGCGAACACCAGCGCCGCAGGCAACATACCGAACCAAGGGCTCATTCCCAAGATCAACGCTCCAGCCATTCCTGGGAATATGGAGTGTGCCATCGCATCACCCATGAATCCGTAGCCGCGCGTGATCACGAACACCCCCACCAATGGGCAAGTGATGCTGATTATTACCGCCACGATGAGCGCGCGCACCAAGAAACTGTACTGGAACGGCTCGGTGATGTAAGAAATCACATCCATGGACAGTTGACCAATCGATGGTCCCTCAGATCGTGTAAGTACTTTCCGACGATACTACGTGTGGCCCGTAAAGCTCCTCCAACACCGCGGGTGTGAAGACCTCATCGGGCGGTCCCCAAGCGCACAAATGGCCGTTGAGACACAGTACCAGGTCGAGATTACGCGCCATATTCGCCAAATCATGAGTCGTCAGCAGGATCGTCTGGCCTTCCTCACACAACTGTCTCAGCACGGCGACCAACTCATACTGCGAACCGACATCAACGCCGCTGAAGGCCTCGTCCAACAGCAAAACCCTAGCATCCTGCGCCAATGCCCGCGCCACAAACACCCGCTGGCGCTGTCCACCTGACAGCGAATGGATCATCTCGTCCTTCCGGTGTAACAACCCCACGCGGTGCAACGCATCCATCACCGCGTGTTTGTCAGCTGCTGACTCGCGTCTAAACGCTCCCATTCCCGGGGTTCTGCCCATCATCACCACGTCCCACACTGTAACCGGAAATGCCCAGTTCACCGTTTCCGACTGCGGGACGTAGCCTACCAGACCACGCGATCTAGAGGGGTTGATCCCGTAGATGTGCACCGAACCAGTGGTCGGCTCGATGATTCCCACCAACGCCTTAAGCAATGTCGATTTACCAGCACCATTCGGCCCCACGATGCCTACGAACGCGCCTGATGGCACGGAGAACGTCACGTCTTTAAGAACGGTGTTCTCGCCATACGTGACGCTTGTGCTATGCGCGTCAACCGCCGGGAGCGGAGACGTGTGAGTCTCAAGCTCCGGATTGTGGTCGTGGTGTTGGGAATGTGCCATCTATTCGCATCTATTCGGTCAGTGCTCCTACGATGATACCAACGTTCGTTTGCATCATCTCGAGGTAGTTCTCCGCACCGCTGCCGTCAGCGCCAAGGGAGCCAACATGCAATCCGCCGACGAGCCTGACCCCTGCTTCCTGCGCCAAAGTGTTCGCAAGTCTATCGCTGAGTTGCGCCTCCGAGAAGACGACGGATGCCCCCGCCTCCTCAACTTCATGGACAAGCTCTGCCAACTCCTGAGGCGAACGCTCCAACTCGGTACCGCCACCAGGGATGATCACTCCGGCAACCGTGAAACCGTATCGGGCTGCGAAGTATCCGAAAGCGTCGTGCGTCGTCACCATGATCCGATCGTGATCGTCAATGGCTGAAACGCTGTCCGTGATCCACGTGTCCAGCTCTTCGAGCTTGGCGATGTACTCATCGCGGTTCGCGTTGTAGTAGTCGGTGGAGTCTGGGTCTATCTCCCTCAGCTCCTTGGCGACCTGCCGCACTGCAATGATCACGCGCTCAGGGTCGAACCAGAAGTGGGGGTCCAGGTCACCGTGATCGTGTTCGTCATGTTCATGGTGAACCTCGACATCGTCTTCGTCGTGGTGTTCGCCTTCCTCGTCCTCTTCGTCGCCGTGATCTTCACCTTCTTCTGATTCACCATCGGCATCCTCATCCTCGTCTTCGTGGTGCTCTTCGCCCTCGGCTTCTTCGTCGGCATCCGCGTCCTCTTCTTCATCGTGGTGCTCTTCGCCCTCGGCTTCTTCGTCGGCATCCGCGTCCTCTTCTTCGTCGTGGTGCTCTTCGCCCTCGGCTTCTTCATCGGCATCCGCGTCCTCTTCTTCGTCGTGGTGCTCGCCCTCTTCCTCCTCGGCTTCTTCGTCTCCGTGATCATCGCCTTCTTCCTCGCCATGATCATCTGCTTCAAAACTGAACTCGATGGGATCGATTCGCTGGGCGATTTCGATGATGCTTTCGTGATCTCCGGCCGCATTTTCTACCAGATCTTCAAGCCATTCTTGTTCCAACCCCAGGCCGACTGCGAACACCAAATCGGCATCCGCAACTCTTGTTATATCACGCGCTCCCGGCTGGTATCCATGAGGGTCAACGCCGCGGGGAACGAGATTTAAAACCTCGACTCTTTCGCCGCCAACAATCGAAATCCACTCGCCTAATATGTTGCTGGTGGACACAATTGAAAGCGGTTCGATAACTACTACCTCGGGTTGCTCTTCTACCGGCGTGGCTGTCGGTTCAGGTGCGGGCGTAGCCTGCGGTACCGAAGTGGCAGTCGGTGCAGGTGCAGGTGTTGGCTCTGGATCGCTACTGCAAGCGACTGAGATCGACAGCAGTACCGTCGCGGTTAAGATAGCCAACAGACCATGTTGCGCCTGCCGGATCATCGGCAAACGAAAAGAGTGATGCATTTCAAGGCTCCCATGTTTGGAACGACATTGTGTATCGCAATTCTATGATACGACATGATGATACCATGTATCAATTTTTCTCGCGTTTAGCGCCAAATCAGAATGTGTGAAATCGGAAATACTTGATGAGAGAGCCAGCGAAACGCTTCAATCTGGACTCTGTTCAACGCGAATGGGACATCGCTTCGGATGCCTATGCTGATGCCCAAATGAGAGGCGTAGACTTCTACCGCTTCAACTTCTTCGGACCCGCGATGGTCAATGCCTGCGGCAATGTAAACGGCCTGGAAGTCCTTGATCTCGGATGCGGAATAGGCTACTTCAGCCGTCAAATGGCCGAAAAGAGTGCTTCCAAGGTAGTAGGCGTCGATATATCCCCCAACCAACTCGCACAAGCTCGACGACTTGAGGACAAGGAAAGACTAGGTATCGAATATGTGCAGGGGGATGCGGCAGCAGTGGTAGAAAACCTCTCCCAAGCCTCATTCGACCTGGTAACCGCCTGTGTATCACTGGTCGACATGCCCGACCCCGGGCGCGTCATCCGAGGTGCCTACCGGGTTCTCCGAGACCGTGGCCGTCTGGTATTTACCAACACCCATCCAGTAGCCGACACCAAAACCCGTGCCTGGGTCCGCGACACCGACGGCAACAAAATCGCGCTCGAAATCGGCGACTATTTCGACGAAACCCCGATTGTCTTCAATTGGCAAAACGACCGCTACAAATACCCCTTCCAAACCACCGGCAACAGCTACACTCTCCAAACTTGGATGCGTTGGGTCATCCGAGCCGGGTTCATCATCGAGGATTTCGTCGAACCTGTGGCATCGGATGAGGCGATCGCCGAATGGCCCGGGTTGGATGACACGCGGATCATGCCGACTTTCCTGATCATTGTTGCACGTAAGGACGAGCGGTTAGCGCATCAACCTGATTAATAGCTTTGTCTGGCGCTAGGACCCTGTGCATAACTACGTCATACCCGCGAAGGGGGGTATCCAGAATTGTAGGGCAGGGGGATTAGATGGGGCATTCCGCTTTGTACCGCTTGACTCAGCCCTTGTGGATTCCCGCCTGCGCGAGAATGAAGGAGGTTACGCACAGCGCTCGCTAGGGCAGCGGGTCTCCCGCCTCTCGTTTCACAATCCGATTCACATAAACCCCCGGCGTGCCAACCCGCTCTGGATCGATATCACCCGGCTCCACGATCTCATCCACCTCTGCAATCGTCACATCTGCCGCCGGCGCCATCACTGGATTGAACGCCCGAGAAGTCCCCACATACTCCAAGTTCCCATACGTATCGGCACGTTTTGCCCTTATCAAGGCGAAATCGCCACGGAGGGCATGCTCCAGCAGATGCTCCCTGCCATTGAACTCACGAACCTCCTTGCCCTCCGCAACCGGCGTCCCAACGCCTGTCGGTGTATAGAACGCGGCAATGCCGGCGCCTCCTGCCCGAATCCTCTCCGCCAACGTACCCTGGGGTATCACAATCACCTCGGCACGTCCCTCGCGCCAAGCCTTCTCGATCTCTGAAAGGGGACGCGTCTGCCCCGGTATCGGAAACGAGCAGATGATCCGATCTGCCAACCCAAGCTCGAAGAAGATCCCCTGATCGACTGGTTCGAGATGTGGCGGCCAACCATAACCAGTCGTCTTAGATATTCCCGCCACATTCCCGATAATCGTCAACCTCTTTGGTCCGCGCTCAGCCAAAGCCAACATCAACCGAGTCGGCTGACCTCCGGCGCCGCCAAACCCGCCGATCATCACCTTTGCGCCGTCAGGCACATCGGCGACCGCCTCGGCGAAACTATCGACAATCGTCGGCAACATCACACGGCCATCGTCCGCTTGGTGTGAGTCCTTCCAATCGCCGCGATCTCAGGATTTCCGCCAGATACGACCCGAATTCCGCTGTCAAGGCGTTCGGCGATGTTGTCGGCAGTACCGCCGCCGAGAAAGGCGACGCCATTTTCTTCACAGGCCTTCTGGACACGTTCGCTGGCTTCTTGAACCCGAGGATCAAACGGCGTATTGGGTGCACCGCGGTCCACTCCGTAGGACATGTGCAAGTCGCCGGGTCCACATTCCGCAAACGTCAAACCTGGCACTGCGAGCATCGTCTCGATATTAGACACACCTCGCACCGATTCCACCTTGATACCTAGCATCAACTCGCCGTCAGGATTCAATGGCCAGGGATCTGCCTTGGCGATGTATTCGGCATTTTCGAGACCCCATACCGTTGCCGCTTCAGGCTCAGAACCGACGCCGCGTGTCCCGCGTTGCAGGCCGTAACCCACACCATTGGCGGCACGAGGATACCGACATGATTCCACAAATGCCCGAACTGCGTCGGCCGTCTCGGCCTGACAGAGCAATATCCCATGCACGCCGCGAGCCAAAATCTGCCTGAACTGCCAAGAGTTGTGGCGGATATTGTCTTCTGTAACTCCATCAACTGGTGTCTCGACTATTACCGTCGGTGTCCGATGTCCGCTGTTCGTCGGACCACCAGCGACAAGCCCTTGCATGTAGTCACGCAAACCGTTCATGTCGAACGGGCCATGCTCCATGCCCACGTTGATGTAGTCTGCCCAAGTGTGCGCGTCTTTCATGCCCTGTTCACGCGTCAGAATTGCACCCGTATGCCCTCCGGTGTAGTAGATCGGTTGGTCTTCGGCCAGCAACTCGACGGCCCGGTTAATCCGATTGGAAGACATTTACGTTCGACTCCTTAGCTATTGGCAGGATCTCACGCGGATCCTGACTTTCATCAAATGAGTTTACACTTTCGGTATGGCAGAGCATCCCACATTAGACGAGTTGAAGACCGCAATCCCAAACATTTTGGCATCGCCTTCGGACCGCGGTGAAGTCGAGATGATCACTCGTCGTCCACGAGTCGGGCAGCGCGAAATCTTAGATATCGCAGAACTCGACGAGGAACACGGCTCGCTTGGCGATAGCTGGGAGCAACGAGGTAGTTCCAAAACTTCCGACGGCTCCGCAAACCCCGACGCGCAGTTAACGATCATCAACTCTCGCCTAGTCAACGCTGTCGCTGGATCAAAATCCCGATGGCAGCTAGCAGGTGATCAACTCATCATCGACATCGACCTTAGCCATGACAATCTTCCGCCGGGTTCGCGGCTGAGCATCGGCTCTGCGATTGTCGAACTCACAGCGGAACCTCATACCGGTTGCGTGAAATTCGCGTCACGGTTTGGGAACGCCGCTCTCAGATTCGTCAGCGGGCCCGAAGCCATGCACCAACGACGCCGAGGAGCCAACGCGAAAATCGTCAAATCTGGAACAATTCGACTTGGCGATGTGGCTACCAAACTCAGCTAATCAAGCAACTCAACATCGGCGTAAACGTATGTCGGACTGGTACTCCCCCGATGGATTGGATCGTCATCGTCCTCATCAGAGGAGCCTTTGATCTCCCGTGTTACCACGCGACCAGGCCGCGCCCTGATCGGCGTAGGGAACATTGGACCATCAACTACGCAGGTGTGGAACTCCCCGTTTTCGCCCAACGGGTCAACTTCATCTGGTAGATCGCGCAGAAACTTCCGATCAAACCACCTCCCCGCAAACTCTCCGCTCAACATTGACGGGTTAATCGCCGTCACTATCGCCTTCAAGCCGCTACCGATCATAGTTTCGGCTAGCTCGGCGGTCGGCAGACCCCAAACCGGAAAGATCGGAGTGAACCCGGTCCCTTCCAACCTAGACTCCCGATATTCCCGAATATCCTCTAAGAACAGATCGCCAAATGCCAGATGTTCCGCGCTCAATTCAGTCGGTAGTTCCTGCATCCGATCCAAAAACCTCCGCATCGCGTCCTCATACTCTGCATTTGAACACGGATAGGGGATGGGTATCTCATAGAGCGGCAACCCCATCACCTCAGCCTGCCGCCGCAAAACACCCCGCGGTGTCGCCTGTATCGATACACGGTCGAACTCTGGTGTCACCGTAGTGAAAATCCCTCGCACATCATACTTGTCTGGCTCAGACCTCAAAACATGCAAAGCCCAAGCCGAGTCTTTCCCGCTCGACCACGAAACAAGCACTGGCATAGCCGACATATCGATCCCTTCCCGTTTTGACAAGCCCTTCAACTTGAAGAAACTAACTAGCGATTATCATTTAGTGGGAACTACCCCTAGAAGCGTTCTTTCGAGTTCAAAAGTGTCAATTAGCCAATCACCATCATCCGATCCCCAATCTCAATCATTGTCTGACGATGTAGTTATCCAAGTCCGTGACCTCCGCAAGAGTTATAACGGTTTGGCTGCGGTCGATGGTATATCGTTCGAGGTCCATCACGGCGAGATCTTCGGCATGTTGGGACCCAACGGCGCGGGCAAGACGACGACAGTCGAGATTCTTGAGGGCTTGCGCGACCTTGACGGCGGCAAGGCGTACATCAACGGCTTGGATGTGACCAACAACTCCAAACGCGTCAAGAGCATGATCGGAGTCCAGTTACAGCAAAACGCGTTTTTCGACAATCTCAATCTCCGTGAGACCGTGCAGCTCTTCGCCACTCTTTACGATTCCGACATGTCGCCTGAGGAGGCACTCGAGAAGGTAGACCTCGCGGAGCGCGCCAAATCGCAGTACCGGCACCTGTCCGGCGGGCAGAAGCAGCGATTATCGATCGCGGTTGCGCTCGTCAACGATCCAGTGGCAATGTTTCTCGATGAACCGACAACCGGCCTCGACCCACAGGCGCGCCGAAACATGTGGGGCCTTATAGACGGCCTACGTTCCGACGGCATGGCGATCATGCTCACGACGCACTACATGGAGGAAGCGGAGGTTCTGTGCGACCGAGTGGCAGTGATTGACCACGGCAATATCGTTGCAATCGATACGCCGCAGGCTCTAATCGACCAGCTGAAGTCGCGAGGTGCCGAATCGGTGCGTAGGGATGGTGTGCTGACATTGGAAGACGTGTTTATCGACCTGACAGGGAGGAGCCTAATCGAATAACTGACCGCCAAATCGCCGTCATTAACTAGCGGATTAGCAATTCACCGTCATTCCCGCCCAGGCAGGAATCCAGAAGGGAGACCCGAAACGATCCGCCTACCCTAACGCCCCTTTAATTCCCGCTTGTACATCAAGGGATAGGGGTATGCAATGAACCCAATACCATGCGAATTTACCAAGCATTCATAATCGCCGAACTCAAGATGTTCTTCCGGGATCGGGCGGCTTTGTTTTGGACGCTTGCATTTCCGACCGTGATGATGGTCGTATTCGGACTATTCAACTTCGGCAACTTCGAGCCGCCCGAAGTTGGCATCGTCGACAACGCGAAGAACGATGCATCGATGGTGCTGGTTTCAGTGCTGAAAGGCGAGTTCGGCGAGGAACCGCTTTTCAACGTTCCCGACTCCAACGACGAAGCAACGCTTCGAGACGATGTAGAGCAAGGCGAGGTCACCGCATTGATGGTGATTCCCGAAGGATTCGGTCAAGGCGAAACAGCATCCGTGATCGATCTCACCTTCGATGGCAGAAAACCCGAGGAAGTTGAGGCGGCCCGCGCGATATTGGGTCTGGTGCTGGACAACGTGTTCAACACAGTAACCGACATCCCCGCGGAATATCGCGTCGAAAACTGGGTGACGATATCACTCAACGAAGTCACCGGACGCGGACAGGGCTATAAAGGCTTCGTCGTACCTGGAATCGTCTCGTTGTCCATCATGCAGAGCGCACTCTTCGGACTTGTCTTCACATTAGTCAGACTTCGTAACCAAGGCGTGTTGAAAAGACTTCATGCCACACCCATCAATCCCAGACACTACCTCGCAGGCTTGCTCTTCACTCGGATGCTCCTGCTAATAATGCAGACTTACGCCCTCCTTCTTGTCGGCATCTTCGTGTCTGGTGTTGAAGTCTCACCCGGCTATGCCATGTTCTGGCTTGAAGTAATACCGCTGATCATCCTCGGCGGTTTCGGATTCGCAGCACTCGGACTAGCTGTCTCCGGCATCGCCAAAAACGAAAATACCGCCGCACCCCTCGCCAACATCATCACATTGCCGATGATGTTCCTCTCCGGCGTCTTCATACCCCACTCTGTCATCCCCGACTGGGTAGTCGCCATCGCACGATGGCTCCCCCTGACCTTCCTCGCCGATGCCATGCGAGCGATGGTGAACAGCGGAGAAACATTGTTTATTCAGGGAGCGTCGCTGCTGGGACTGTTGGTCTGGGCGGCAATCAGCTTTGCCCTAGCCGTCAAAGCATTCAGGTGGGAGTGACGTACGCAATACTCGCGAATCTCGATACGAGCGTTGGCAATATATACTAGTCTAGACTAGACCGCTTCTTGATTTGAAAGGTGCCAAGCATGCAAACATCTAGCAACTCACGCATCTGGCGAGTAACTGAAGCAAAAGCGCGCCTTTCAGAGGTCCTTCGACTCGCCGAACAGGAGGGGCCTCAAAGAATCGGAACCAAGAAAACCTTCGTTGTCGTGCCAGAAGATGAATGGGTCGCTAAACAAACCACGCAAAAACCGCTGGGTCAATGGTTAATTGAGAACATGCCGAGAGGGATCAATTTAGAACTCCCGGATCGTGGCGAACCAGATCGCGAAAACCCTTTCTTGGAGGATGATCACCGTTGAGTGGCTTTCTTCTTGATTCGAACGTAGTTTCCGAAGTCATTAAACCAACTCCCGAACCTCGAGTTATTGCCTTCCTAGCCCAACCGCACGATATGTGGCTTTCGGTGATGGTGTTGCACGAGGCACGATACGGTCTCAATTTGATGCCTCACGGGCACCGGCGCGAAAGCCTGCGTTCGGCCCTATCGGCGGTGCTTGTTGAGTACGCCAACTGGATTTTGCCAATCAACCGTTCAGCGGCGGAACACGCAGCACGGTTAAGGGCGAATGCTCGTAGATCGGGTAGAGTGCTAAGACTTGCCGACGCTCTCATCGCCGGCACAGCGATGGCACACGGTCTGACCATCGTCACACGGAACATCAGAGATTTCGATGGCCTGGGTCTTGATCTCTACAATCCGTGGGATGCGGACTGATCGCTCCGATCGAAACCGAAAGCCCGCTCATAAACGACCAACTTCACCCAAAAACTCCCCATCTCCGCACAATAACCCTCTGGATTAAGTTGTCGAGATTCGTCGGTTGCGGATTTCTATCCAAAAGATTTGAGTTGACGGTTGACTCTTGCTCTCGTAGTTTTTCGTTTAGCAGAAGACAGCGTTAAAGGAGGTGACGAGATGCAAGATCTATCTCTTGACCTGCACGGATACACATGGAAAGAAGCATTGGAGGAGTTCATCTCCTTGTATAACGGCTCATTGGATTCAAAGACTGACGCTGATCCCATCACAATAACAGTGATTCACGGTTATGGATCGACAGGTGAAGGCGGCAAGATTCGCGCACAGCTCAGGGCCTTCCTACAGCGCTTCGATGCCCGCTTAGAGTTCGTAGCAGGCGAAGACCTTGACGGCAACCAAGGATGCACGTACGTCACGCCCATGAAGAAACTACCCGAGGCGGTGGACAGGCTCGCTGAGCAGATTTGGGAATATTGTGCTGCGGCGAAATCGAAAGGCAAGATCTCTCAGAGGTTTCGGAGGCATGGGGACCCCAAAATCGAACGAGCCATCAAGTCGCTTGAGAGCCAAGGGCGACTACACAAGCGAAGAGGGAATAAGGTCGGGCTATTCCAAGCAACCTGACGGCGAATGAAGGCACTGACTCTGGAAATACGACATCGCAGATCACCATCTCCCTGTCATTAGATGTGACACTCAATTAATCCCTGGTTTGTGTACCGTGTTGATTATCCAGAATGAAAACATCTAGCAGAACGTTCGTGTCAACTGCGGTAATCACCGCCCCCTGATCTCTTCGATGTAATCATCAACGCTGACGCCTTCGCCCAACGCGTCTTCACCAAGAATCCCGGCTACTCTGTCTACGGGGTGCAGATCGACCGCTCGCTTGCGCAGTAGCAAACCTTCTTTGGTCGGAACGATCTCAACCTCAACACCGGGAAGCATCCCGTAACGTTCTCGTAGATGCTCGGGAATGGTTATCTGTCCACGCGAAGAGATACGCATGTCAACCTCGGTATGAATTACTGAATACTGAAATCATACCGAACCGTCATTCCCGCACAGGCGGGAATCTAGGCCATGCCCCTACCCATCATTGCCAGATCACGCCGCTCCTACGGCCCTAACGGACCAACCGGATCCGAGTTGCCCTAACCGCTGTCTCCCCCTCTTGCGACAGCAAAAGAGGGGGAGGGATTTATGGCGTAGCAGGGATGGTGGAGTGGTATTTGTAAACCGACGAGTAGTTGCTATGCCAGGCTTGCAGGATCAGCCCGTAGGATGCGGCGGGGTCTAGGTCAGTTACGATCACGGGCCCTAGGTCGTCGATGTTGTAGATGGGGGAGCTGCTGTAGACGTTGTTCCGGCATGAGCTGCCGTCGTAGTCCGTATCTCGGCAGATCACGAAGCGGTAGTAGTTGAACCCGGGTAGCGTGAACCTCGTCCACGAAACGGCTACGCTCGTGCCGTCAACGCTCCGCTGCGCCGTTACCGTCACGCCTCCTGGTACCTGCGTGGGCGTTGGAGTTGGCGACGGAGTCGGAGTAGGCGTAATGGGCGTAGGACTCGGTACGAACGGGGCTGGCGTCCGGGCAGATGTCCAATCGCTGTAGCCGACGGGGTTTTCCGCGCGTACCCTGACTGTATACATCTTTCCGTTCTCGATGCCCGTGATGTCGAGACGGCCATCATGATTCTCTACCGTCCCGCCGGGGATCCAAGTCTTCCCGTCGTCCGAGGAGTATTCGACGTGGTAGCTAGTTGCATAAATGGAGGTCGTCCAACGTACCTCCAGCGTCTGGTCCTTGGCTATGACACCCACGGAGTGAGGCGTATCAGGCAGCGCGGGCGTAGGCGTCAAGTACGGGTCTTCGTGTTCCGAATTGCGCCAATCGCTGTGGCCGGCGGAGTTTTGCGCGCGCACCCTGACGATGTACGACAAGCTGTTATCTACACCATCAATGGCGGCTGGGCTTGTGACGTGGTTGGCATGGGCCAGTTGCCAGGTCTCCCCGTTGTCCGAGGAGTATTCGACGCGGTAGCTGGTCGCACCAGAGACCGCCGGCCAATACACGAACAGACTCTGGGACACACGCGTGATCGTCACGGAGGTGGGCTGGTCAGGTAGCGCACCTGGCGTCGTCGTTTCGGTCGGTGTTGGCGAAGGTGTAGCAGTCGGTTCTGGGGTGTCAGTCGGCGTCGCCGTTGGTGCCATTGTCGGCGTGGGGATTGTTGTCGGCGTGGGCGACGATGTAGCTGTCGGTTCTGGAGTGTCAGTAGGCACCGCTGTCGGCGTCATTGTCGGTGTCGCAGTTGGTGTCGGGGTCGGTGCAGGCGCGCCGAACTCCACTGCCGCCGTCCTCAACTGAACATGCAGCCTAACCGCGTACCGCTTGCTCGAATCCAAGTTGGGCAGCTGGTACGAATAGGCATTCGGGTCGTAGATCCGATGACGGAACGCGTCCGCCCAGTCCAAGTTCTCACCATTGCCTGTGGTTTCGATCCACTTCAACTCGAAAAAGTCAAAAAAGATCCCGGCGACCGGATCGAACTGCCAATCTTTGGGTCCCCAGGTCACGAGTCCGGAGTCGGAGACAATGATCCTCGCCGGAGGCGCAGAATCTGGCTCAGGCGTGGGCGTAGGCGAGGGAGTAGGTGTCGGAGTTGGCGGCGCGTATGGCCCGACGGTCGGCGAGTCCCTCCATTCGCTCCAGCCGTGATCGTTCCCGGCGCGCACGCCGACGATGATGTTCTTCGCGTTGTCGGCATTGAACGTGATACTGGTGGTCTGAATGTTTCTGTGGTCGTTGACGGGCCCGTGCCAGCTCCCCCTGTCGTCGTCGCTGTACATGGAGTGGTACTTGGTCGCCCCTGGCACAGCGTCCCAGGACGCGGTTACTGTGCCGTCCGCGCGCGTCACCGTGACGCTGCTGGGCGTACCCGGCGGCCCTTGCTGCGCCGTCGCGTCTGGAGTCGCGAGGATCATTGCGAGTGTTGCGACCACCCCAGCTAGCGCGGTCAATGTTGCCGTGACCAAAGTGAAGCGTGTCCGTATCGAAAGATTCCTGATCGTCATGGTTGTCCTTTCTCGCCTTTGAACTCGCGGTTTGCAGTTCGGGACAGTCAAAAAGCATGAGGCAACCCGCACCCAGTGTTGTTCACGCGTCACATGACCGTTGCAACATCATATCGAAACTAAATCAGATAGTCAAGTTATGAGTAGTATCAGTAGATTAGAGAGGTTTAATCTAATATGAATTAACTTCAAATGACGTATGAAACGCGTTCGTTCTCCTGAAATCATCTGAGGGTGGTTGCGGCCCTGGGTCCAGAGAGATTCCTCGCTGCGCTCGGAATGACAGAAGGGGTGCTCGGAATGACAGAGATGGCACTCGGGATGTCAGCAGTTACGCGTAACATCTTCGCGCGGATGACGGTAGTTTTGCCGGGATCTTGTAGAGGCAGGATTATCGTACGCGAGAAAGGACGAAGTATGCTATGCCTAGCCAAAACGGAGGAACTCGGATAGAAAATCCCCCATCGCCGCGTAATACCCCTCCGGATCATAGTAGTCTGCCCCATTGTGCGGCGCGCCCTTGATCATGTAGAAGTGCTTGGGACCCTTAGCCGCTTCGTAAACCATCCGACCACCCTCGATCGGGATAATCTCATCAAACTCCGAGTGCATCACCAACACCGGGCAGCGCACTTCCTGCATGTAAGTCTCGGTATCGAATCGGTTGTGAATGAACCTCTCAATCGGCAGATATTTCCAAGGAGCAATAGTCTTGGCGAGATACGGTATTGACAATAGCGGGCACTCCAAGATCAGCGCATCGGGCGGCATCACTGATGCCAACCGCGTCGCAACCGAACCACCCAAACTCCTACCGAAGTAAACAATCGGCGGTCTCCTGCCCTCGGGCAAACCTGCTATGTAATCACCGATCCACCTCCGAGCAGCAATCGCATCCAACGCGATTCCATCCTCGCTCGGTGCCCCTTCGCTCAAACCGTAACCCCGATACTCCAAAGCAAAGACGTCAATGAATCGAAATCGATCTACAAACTCCCGATACTGATCCAGCCGCACGCTGATGTTGCCACCGTTACCGTGCGTTATCAACATAATGACACGCTGCTGTTGAGGATTACCGCTATCTTCACCCCGGATGAACCACGAGTGAAGCTTGATGCCATCATCAGCGGTCAACCAGACATCTTGGTAACGCAACCCGACATGCGACGGGTCGCCCCGCAACTGCGGCTGCGGAAAGAAAATGAACGATGCCTCAATTGCGTTAGGAGTGTGCAAGATCGATCGAGCCTACGCTACCGGATCACTTCCGGCGTATCTTCGGCACCTCGATCTTCAGGTGCGTCGTTGGCTTCCAGCCTAAGACTCGTTCGGCTTTCGTCAGATTGTGCTCAACACCGTCCTCGTCGCCAGCGATGAAGAACGGCTCAAAAGACCCATGCCCGATCTGCACGAACTGCGCCGCCGCCATATATGCGTTTGCCAAGTCCTGCTCATCGGTCACATGCAAAGGTGGCGCACCGCTCGGATCGTCCTCATGCTCCGCTGTCCGATACTCGATCCACTGCTTACGCGTCCGTGGCCCGGTAATCCGCAAAGCCGCCAAGTTCATGTCGAAATGCCGAGCGAAGTATCGGCAAATCAACTCGCCGAAACCCTTGGACAGCCCGTAAGCACTAGGTGTATCCAGAGGAATCTCTTCTTCGGACTGATACCACCTGCGAATCCGATAGTGAACACTCATCGTGCTGGTATATACGCCGTTTCGCAAACCCTCGTTGTAGCCGGTCCACAAGAAAAGATGCAGCCCCATGTTGTTGACCGTGTAGTTCTCACGGATCACCTTCTCGTCCTGCCCCGTCGAAGCGCCGCCCTGCGGACTCTGCATCACCAGCCAGATGAACGTATCCACATCGCTCACTGCTTCTTTGATGGCCCCGGTGTCGGTGACCGAGCCCTTGACAAACTCAATGCCTTCGTGCCGTGGCGGAGCAAGATCGAGAACGCGCAGATCGTGAACTTCGCGTAGATAGGGAGTGATGAAAGTTCCGACGTGTCCGGAACCGCCGACTAGGAGGATTTTCATGGTTGGGGCCTTGTGTCTGATCTTAGCGATGCGGTGGATTATACGGTGAAACGAGTCCTTGACTTCCAGAAACCGCGTGAGATTCGAACCGGAAGTGTCTCTAGGTTGGCATCTCAACTGGTTCTTTAGTGCTTTTGCCGACGGCATCCGCATCAATGTCAACGGCATTAGCACCGTTTTCGGTCACCACTTGTGAGTATCTTTCTCCTTGGTCTGGAGCATCGGCTTCGACCGGCTCAAACCGGATCCTTATCCGCGTACCAGTCGCCTTAGCATATCGTTCTAAAGTCCGCACCGAAGGATTCGACCTACCCCCTTCGAGCCGCGCTACTGCGGATTGGGTGGTTCCCATCCGCTCCCCAATTTGAGTTTGGGTAAGACCCGAACGAAGCCTAGCCCGGATCAGAGCGTTCATGATCTCGAACTCCAAGTGAAGCGCCTCGTACTCCACGCGGTATTCAGGATCTTTCATCCACTTCTTGTGCAACTCTTTTAGATGAGTCATCACTGAACCTCTTTCGCTCTTCTTAACGCCAGATCTATCTCACGCCTAGGTGTCTTCTGAGTTTTCTTGATGAATGCTCGAACAACCACAACTCGTTTCTCTTGGACGGTAACGTAGATGGTGCGGGCGATTCCATCACGCCCGCGCAACCTAATCTCCCAAAGCGGGCCGGTTAGCTTCCTGAGCAGTCTTGGTGGTACGTTATCCAACCCGACATTTTCTATCGTTTCGGTGATCTTGAGGTACCTAGCCCGCATATCCACAGGTAACGCGTCGATTTCTCGATCGACCGTCGCATTGAGCGTTTCAACCGTCCATCTATGTGAAGCCATAATATATCACCTACGCTATATTGTTGAGCGCTTCATCGCGTGGTATCTACAACTACCGCGTAACCAAACGATGGCAAAACTAACGTACCCGCGTAACCTCCACCATCACCCTCGCATCTCCAAACCCAGCCAATGCCAACGGCTTAGACACTCCAATCCTTGCGTCCGAGATACGCGGGTGCAACTCCAAAACCGCTCGCGCAATATGATCCGCCAGCGTTTCCACCAACCGATACTCTTGACTCGCCGCTACCTCAGTCACACGTTTACAGACCGTCCGATAGTCCACTGCATCTGCCAAATCGTCTGATTCCGCTGCCTCTGAAAAATCACCCCTCAGCGCGATATCCACAAAAACCCGTTGCGGCATCCGACGCTCCCAATCCTCAACACCGATCACACTCTGCAACTCTAAACCGCGGATAACCAGCCGGTCGGTCGCGATCTCTGAACTCGATTCCGTCATGGCTCGATACTATCCGACAACATCTCAATCAGCCCCAACACCGTCGCAACTGTACCGCCCAACGGTTCCGCTTCGACATGCTCAACCGTGTCTGATGGATGGTTGATGTAGTTCAGCTCGTCTGCGTAGAACATGATGAATGGCACCCCACGCTCATCAAACCCTACATAGTCGGATGCGCCCCACTCGAACGGCTCTGCGAGCGCAAGTTCGACACCATATTCCTCAGCAACATCCTCCGCATAGCCAGTCAGCGTCTCATCTCCGAACACCTCCAAATCACCCGCAGCCACGACATCCAAGTTGATCATCGCCTCTATGCGATCAATCTCTGCTTGTGGCAATTCGCCCGCGTAGTAGTTGCTGCCATGCAATCCCGTCTCTTCCGACCCAAAGAACACGAATCTCAAATCGAACGGCAACTCGTCATCTGCCAACTCCTCAGCCACGACCAGCGCCGACGCAACGCCGCTACCGTTATCGTTTGCGCCCGACGACCAAGGCGTAGTGTCGTAGTGTGCTCCGATAATCACAACCTGATCACCAACAATGTCATTATTCAACTCCGCAATCACATTTCGAGACGGACCGTCGCCATCCGGATAGACCAGCAATTCCACATTCAACACCTCACCATCATCCAATGCGTCCCTCAACCTTTCACCATCTTCTTGCGGGATCCCACCTGCGAAAATATCCGGATCCTGCTCCAACCTTCCCCCGAAGTAGAAACGCGGCTCGTTGTTAAACACCACAACTCCTATCGCGCCACGCTCAGCAGCGTTCGTCTCCTTCTCCTCAAACGTAAGTAACCCGCGACTCACCAACGCTATCTTCCCCTCAACGTCAACACCCTCAAAGTCCTCTACCTCGCCAAGTTCCACGAATACCATCTCGCCCTCCACCTGCCCCGTCTTCACAGGCTCAAACGGCAAGAAGAATATACGGGACGTATCTCCACTACGGCGAGAAAACACTACCTCCGGCTCACCACCGCCGGTACCCGCCATCACTTCGATTGACCCCGCCGCGCTAGCTTCTGTCACCTCGAAAGCCTGAATATCCACCTCGTAACCCAACTCTTCCATCTCTGACAATAGATACATTGCCGCCTTAAGTTCTTCATCAGTGGCGCTCTGACGTGGGCTGAGCTCATTAGCCAACATGATCGTCAACTCATACGCGCGCTCCGTCAACGACGCCAAGTCCAAATCACCTTTGACATCAACCGGCACCGTCGCCGAAGGCACTACCGTCGTAGCCGTAGCGGGTACCTCAGGCACCGTCGGTTCGACTACAACAACTGCGGTAGCCGTCGGCACAATGACCGCTGTAGGCGTGTCAGGAACCGAGGTCGCCGTCGGTTCAGTCACCATTGCTGTCGCAGTAGCAGCAACTTTAGCCACTCCAACTGTGGGCTGGACATCCTCCCCTGCATCACATCCAACAACCCCAACCAGTACTAATGCCGCGCCCAATGCAGGCGCAACTACCAATCGCCAATCTCTTGCAACTGCCATCATCTGAACACTTTCAATTATCAAGCCGCTGTATCAGCATACGAACGCGGGTAAAGTGATGTTTGGCGATCAACCAAGAATCTTCAACGGTGCCAAAACCTTGAGTCAAATAGAAACTCCCCATACCTTCGCCGGTAACCCCATCGACCGTGCTGATCAACAGCGACGTGACGAATCCGAAATCCACGACCTGATGCGGTCACCAAACGCGAAGGTCCTGATCCTTGCTGGCCTAGACCCCCTCATCACCGCTTCAAATACCCCGCCGACAGAACTCGGTTGGCTTCCGCACCAAACTGCTCGGGATGTCGTAACGAAGGCCCCAAGCCTCTCAACCTTTCTTGGAATCACATCGGATGGTGCCCCTCTAATCGCTTGGAATCTCAAAGGTAGCGCCCGCCACGGTTGCGACGAACTTCCTCAATCCCAACTTGCCGATCTAAACTTGGAAATCTGCGACGCGCGAGAATCCGCCATGCTTATCTCAGGCGAAGAAACTGGCATCCTATCTCAAGCCCGCGCCAATCTTGGATGGCACAGCACCCACCAGTTCTGCGCTCGATGCGGTGTCCCCACAGAGATGCGACGCGGCGGCCTCATGCGTCAGTGCACGGGATGTAATGCCGAGCATTTCCCTAGAACCGATCCCGTAATCATCACTGTCGTCACCCATGGCGATCGATGCATCCTCGGGCAGTCCGCCGGACGCCTCTCAGCGATGAAGATGTACTCCGCGCTGGCAGGTTTCATGGATCACGGAGAATCTATGGAAGAAGCTGTCCGCAGGGAAGTCTGGGAAGAAGCTGGCATTAAAGTCGGACGCGTCCAATATCACTCCACTCAACCCTGGCCCTTCCCATCGTCTCTGATGATCGGCAGCCACTCCGAAGCACTAACAACCGACATCAATAAAGACGACTTCGAAATGACCGATGTCCGATGGTGGGATCGCGATGAAGTCTTGCTCGCGCTTGCTGAAAAAAGTGCGCGCCTGCGTGTTCCAGGCCCCATCGCGATAGCCCACCACCTCATAAAAGCATGGGCAACTGGCAAAGCAGGCGATTTTTGTATAAGTTAGACACTTCTTAAAGCGGAAACCTCTGATGTTTCGCAGCAATTCGCACTGAATCACGCACGTAATCCAGCCCCATTCCATCTCGAAAAGGATCTAACAATGAAACTCAAAACACTCCGAGCCGTCCACGTCGACATACCGCTTTCGCGTCCGAAAACTCCCCCACGTCGCGCGCCGTGGCCGACCAAATCGCCGCGGGCGATGCCGATCAACTTTTATCCACAATACTCACGCCTGCCGCAAGAAATGCCCGGCAACAGCGGGTTGCCAGAAGTGTGGGTGCAGGCCATCGCCGAAGACGGCACTTTCGGACTTGGAAAGTGCTCTTTCGGACAGCCCGTGGCATCCTACATAGACCAAGTGATTGCGCCCCTGATCGAAGGTCAAAACTGTATGGCCATCGAGTTGATGAATGACCTTGTCATACGCGCTGGACATCGACACGGACTCGCCGGAATAGTCTCGACTGCACTATCAGGAGTCGACATCGCCTTATGGGATCTCAAAGGTAAGCTCCTCGGCAGACCTGTATACGAACTCCTCGGCGGTCCCGTACGCGACAAGATACCCCTATACGCGACGGGTGACGACCTAGACTGGTTCAAAGAGCTTGGCTTCACGCGCTTCAAGATCACGAACCCCGCACACTATTCCCAAGGCGATGAAGGCCTCCACCTCATTGAAGAGCACGTCGCCAAATCACGCGAATTCGTCGGCGAACGCGCCGAACTAATGATCAACCCCGTGATGTCCTTTAACGTGGAGTTCACCCTCCGACTTGCCGAGAGACTCCGCCCATACAACCTCAGATGGCTGGAGGAACCTTTGCCGCCTCACGACATCGAAGGCCACGCGGAACTCAAGCGCAGCATCACTTGGATACCTCTGGCAACTGGCGAAGACCATCGCGGAAGACACGCTTTCGCGCAACTAATCGAGCGGCGAGCCATCGACATCGTACAACCAGACATCGGATGGAGCGGCGGCGTTACCGAGACCATGAAGGTCTACACCATTGCCGAAACCGCAGGCATCCAGACGATCCCCCACGGTGGTGGTGGCACCCCTTGGGGGCAACACGTCGCAATGGCCGCTCCCGAATCTCCAATCGCCGAGTACTGGACTGGCTCGCCGCCGGGAATTCCGCTTGATGAAGTCAACCGCATCCCCGGAATGGCAACAGCGAAAGACGGATACGTAACGCCCTCCGATGCCCCCGGTTTCGGACTCGAAATCCCGGAAGAATGGGTCCGAGACTGGGAGTACAGGGGGCGGAACTGACCCTGCGTGTAGAATCAATCTAACTGCCGAACACGCGACACATCTCGTCGTCCGTTCACTTCGCTCTTATCCTCCAACCATTCGTGGACATCCGCAACTACAAAGACTACGAAACGCCCGAAATCCGCCGCGGCAAACTCACTCGGATCGGTGCCATCGAATATGGCGATGCCGACGGTGGGCTTGCACGCCTCCGACGCCAAATCCGAAACCCATCTCTTCTGACATTCTTGATAATGACTATCGTCGCATTGTCGATCCCTATTGCTATCGTCGCACCTGGTTTCTACTCCGGAGCCAAAGAGGGCATCGTCCGAATCCGACAAGACCCGTTCGTCCAGTTCATCGAGGTCGCAACACCTAGCCACGTATACCCGTACCTCCAACGAAACATACAGCTTATGAAGGAGGCCGACACCCAATACGAATGGCGACGCATCTCATACAAACTCGGACCTTGCCACGAAGCGAACCTTACACAATTCCCCGAAGGCAAATATACCGACGGCATAGCCCAAGCCTGCGAGGACCTCCACAACATCCAGATCGACTTTGCAGCAGACTGCACATCCGATGCCTCTTGCAACATCCCACCAGCCGCCATCGCACGCCTAGACGATGTCAGCAATTCCCTCCAAGAAACCTTCTCTGACGCCTACTCCACCCGCCACTTCGAAACTACAGAGCAAGGCGAATAAATCAGACAGCCGAGTTTTGAGTCGACTCACTTGTAAACAGTGGAAATCGTCGTCTAACCCCATTTAATCCACATGGATTCTCGCCTCCGCGAGAAGGACGGTAGTTACGCACAACTACCGTCATTCCCACGAAATTCGGGATCTAGAGGTGCGGGACACAGGTGCCAAAGCGGAAATCGCGGACTAAACTCTCTTTAATTCCCCCTTGGGCATCAAGCGCGAGGGTTACGCACAACGTCCCAGAGCAGATCGTTTACGTAGCGAAACGTCCAGTTGGAGCGCAAGGACTATTCGCCATACAATCCGATCTCTGAGAAGAGCGATGTGACCACAACATAAATGAAGTCATTATCTGTAACATCCCATCTTAAGAAGCTCTCAACTTAAGGAGAAGCCTGATGAAAGCAATGACTTGGCGCGGCGGAGCAAATTTCACCTACGACGATGTCCCTGACCCCGAACCCGTCCCCGGTTACGTTGTTGTCAAGATGGATACCACTGGCATCTGCGGCACCGACGTCCACATAACCCAGGGCCTCTTCCCGTCGGATCCACCCAGCATCCTCGGACACGAAGGCTCCGGAACCATCGTCGCAGTCGGCGCGGGCGTCTCATCGGAACGCATAGATCAACGCGTCGTCGTGAATCATTCCTCCCATTGTTTCGAGTGCTGGAACTGTCGCAACTGGAACGTCTCTCGATGCCTAGTCGCCCCCGCGTCAACAAACGGTCTCTACGCCGAATACGTCGCACTAGATTCAAGAGCGGCAATCGAACTGCCCGAAGACCTTGATCTCGAGACAGCCGCTATGACCGAACCGGCGGCTTGCTGCCTTTCGGGCGTCGAGATGCTTGACATCCCATACCGGGCAACCGGACTCGTCATCGGCGCTGGAATCATGGGACTCTTCACAGCGGCGTTTATGAAATCCCACGGCGTAGAGACCCTGGTCGTATCCGAGCCCGTAAAGGTTCGACGCGAAATGGCCAAACAGTTCGGAGCCGATATTCTCCACGACCCCAACGACGTTCCACTCTCAGAAGTCATCGCCGACGTCACAGACAACGGACGCGGTTTCCATGTGACTGCAGAAGCCGTCGGCAAACCCGAACTCGTAGCCACTTGCATCAACTCCACTAAACCCCGAGGCCAGACCCTCATGATCGGTGTCTGTCCTGAAGGTTCTCCGCTCCCCGTAGACCTTTACGACATGCACTTCAGAGAGATCAAACTAGTGGGAGCATTCGGACGGGGCAACGTCTTCCATCGCGTCCCTAGCGAACTCACAAAACTCAATCTACAAAACGTAATCTCCGGCCGCTATCCCCTAACAGAACTCCCAGATGCCATCACTGCATCCGCCGAAGGCCTGGGCGTCAAATTCGCAATCAAACCAAACGACTAACCCCAAAAATACAGGACTCCCGATATGAAAGCGCAGACCTGGCATGGCGGCGCCCACTTCACTCTTGACGATATCCCAGACCCCGAGCCATATCCAGGCTACGTAGTCGTCAAGGTCGATACTACGGGTATCTGTGGTACCGACGTCCACGTCACACAAGGCCTCTTCCCAAAAGATCCGCCGCAGATACTGGGACACGAATGCTCAGGCATCATAGTTGATGTCGGCGCCGGTGTCCCCGCCGAACGCATCGGACAACGCGTATGCATCAACTATCCGACCGCCTGCTACGAGTGCTGGTACTGTCGAAACTGGAGCGTGTGTCGATGCGAGAACCAGTCAGGTTCATCCAACGGCTACTTCGCAGAATACACCGCCGTCTCATCTCGTGCCGCGGTCGAGATACCCGAGACGCTTGACCTCGAGACCGCCGCCCTCACCGAACCTGCCGCATGTTGTCTATCCGGTGTCGAGATGCTAGATATCCCGTACCGCGCCACCGGTCTAGTCATCGGCGCTGGAATCATGGGACTCTTCACAGCGGCCTTCTTGAAGTCTCACGGTGTCGATACCCTCGTAGTCTCCGAACCGGTCAAGATTCGACGGGAAATGGCGAGGCAGTTCGGAGCCGATATTCTCCACGACCCCTACCAAGTCCCACTTTCAGAAGTCATCGCTGATGTGACAGACAACGGACGCGGCTTCGACGTTACCGCCGAAGCGGTCGGCAAGCCCGAACTCGTAGCCGCGTGCATCAACTCCACAAAACCCCGCGGACAAACCCTCATGATCGGTGTAAGCCCAGAAGGAGCGCCGCTACCCGTAGACCTCTACGATATGCACTTCAGAGAAATCAAACTCATCGGAGCATTCCGGCAAGGAGACGTCACCCACCGGGTTCCCGATGAACTAGCTAAATTGAACCTTGAGAACGTGATATCCGGTCGTTATCCGTTAGCCGACCTGGCCGAAGCGATCACCGCATCTGCCGAAGGACTAGGCATCAAATTCGTCATCAAACCCAACGGTTAGCATCATCGCCCCAGAATCAACGCCCATAAAGCTTCGTCTCTCGATGGAATGCATACCACCCAAACCAAAATGATACGTTCGAAGGTATCACGCTCAAGACTCTCGATTGATCTGAAGCATCAACCAACCTATCTCGAGATACTTGCCAAACTTTCCCCTGATCGTCCACAACCTGAACAGGGTATCCTGCCTCAGCCGTATCACCCGACAATCTGAAATCCCGCCCATCGGGGTTCTCATAAATATGAGCATCCGAAGAAGACCCCGACGCGATCACAACAATATCGACATCTGCAATCCGATCATGGACGATCCGATCTTCTCGCAACACGTCTATTGGATAGGCTTTGTCCACACCATTGATCGTCACTCCAAGAACCTCCGCTTTAGGGGCCAACACTTCGTCTCGATGAGCAATCGGAAACATCGTCTCCGGATCCTCTCGATAAGCGAAGTAGATCGAACGCTCGTCGCTCTCATGCGTGTAGGTCCAAGGCGGATATCTCGAACCTTCCCTAGTGATCACTGTGGTGTCCGGATGCTCCGATCGCCAATCCCTCCAAGTGGTCCGGGCCGTCGGAAAATATCCGAGCTCGATCCCAGTGCCGACCAACTCTCCGATAATCGGCGTGCCCGTGAACTGATGCCACAGCGTCCGAGTCGCTCGGTCGTACATCACCTTGTTGCTACGGAACAGGAATCCCGAAGTCCCAAATGTCGTAGGATCTCCATTGATAATGGCGCGATACCCGATCGCGCTGTTGCAAAGCGTTCACCAAGTGAGCGATAAAGGCTCACCTCCCAACACATCATTCACCAACTCATGTGCATTCAAGATACGAAGAGGGTACGCCCGATGCTCCCCGTTTATTGAGACGCCAATAACCCGTTCATCGTCCTCCAGATAGTCGGCCAATGGATCGTCAGCTGGAGCGTGACCGGGATTTTCGAGTGGCGGAATGCCATCCGGAACGACGCCACCCCACTCAAGCTCCGTCAGATCGATCACAGATTGCCCGTTCAAGGCCGGCGTCAGAAACGCCCCGAAACGTCCATCGATCTGCCGCAAGTAGTTGATCTTCCAAAGCTCATACTCCGATGGAACGGGATACTCGTCGCCATTCCTGCCGCCCCACTCCGACCACCCCTTCCAATCGTCGCCCATCGAGGTCTGTCCGGTCAGAACTTGAAGCGTTTCAACCGCGCTCTCGATAATGTCAGTTGACAACAGATAGCGAAGCGACTCGATAATCACTCGAACTTGCGACTTGTCTTTTTCTTCCCTTATCCTCTCCAAAATCCGGAGCGTTCGATCATTCAACGGCCCGAATCCCGGCGAAAGCTCAAACCCCGCAAAGACCAGATACATTGCGGTGTTCGAGTTGTAGGGGACAGCAGTAGGAGTAGGTTTTACTGTCGGACTAACAACCACCGTCGGATTCTTAACGGTAGCCAAAGTGAATGTGTCAGTCAGTGCAGGAGTCGGACTCGCCATTGCCAACGTAACCGGTCGATTCGTCAACCAATACATCGACGACCACAAAACAACCGTAAGCGCGAACAGCAATACCAGCAACGCGAAGACCGACGTGACGCTCTTGACGTTCATCTCACAAGAGCCCGACTCGCAGCGTCAATGTCGGAATAAACTTCCACCGCTACTGCCCCGGTCAACGCCGCTCCTACAGCCGCCTCTTCTTCCACCTTTCCAATGGAAATCACTCCGCCAAACGCCTCTTCTAGACACTGCCTAAGCGCGGCATTGAGACGCAGCCCGTTACCAGAACCGACTATCTTGCTTCTTTTTCCAGCCCCAAGCTCCACTGCGCTCTGGTACGAACTGGCTAGCTCAGACGCCATCGAACGAAACACTGCTAGAGCCATCGAGCCCGGAGTGAAGTTGCCCGGGGCAATCCCTGAGAACTCCCCACGCGCATCCGGGGACGCCCGTGATCCTGTGAACAGGGCAGAAGCAGTCATCACATCAGCATTGCCATCAGCCAAAACATCACTTGCAAGTTCGGCAAGTCGTTCATACACCCTATCTTCATCTACATCCTCAATGTCAAAGACACCTCCGGCAGTCCGCACAAAGAAATCCTTTAGTGTCCTAAAGGTACGTCCTCCGACTACGCCAACTCCTGCTAACAGATATCCACGCTGAATGTGCGGCCGTAGCTCAAGCCAACCATGATCTATTGAACCTTCCACCGAACTACGTCCCAAACAAGACAAATCGTCAATGTAAACCGAAGCCTGTCCACCCGTGCCCACGTTCACAGCAACAGTATCGCCTGCATCCGCTACGGCACCAACGAACGCGCATTGGTGGTCGCCAGATGGCACCGACACCGGCACTCCTCTATCAATGCCAATGATTTCGCCCAATTCATTACTCAAACCACCGATCACTGTGCAAGAATCGACGACTTCCGGGAACAGATCGCGGTCGATCCCCAACATATCGACCAATTCGTGGTTCCAGCGCCTATTCGGTACATCGAAGACACCCCATCCTGCTGCGTCCGTAGCGTCTGTGACGGGGCGCTTTGAACCAATCAACCGATGCGCCAAGAACTCGGGAGCGGTAATCGCTGCGGCGACCCGTCCGGGCATCATCTCCATGCGTTCAAGCCAGAACAGCGTAGGAGCTGTGTAACCAGTAACGATGGGACATCCAGCATTCGCGAACGCCGGCAATCCCTGTCCTCTCTTTGTCGCACTACCCATCTCGGCCATCACATCTAGGAAGTTGCCCCCATATCCAGGGATCCTGTCCTTGCATCGCTGATCCTGCCATGCAATGAATGGACCGATAGGATCGCCGTCAGAGTCCAACAATTGGCATCCCTGCTGTTGTCCTGTGACGCCGATCGAGATTAAGTCGCCCGAATCGAACTTTTCGCATACCACCCGCGCGGTTTCTGCGACGCGAGCGATCATCGATTCAATATCCCACTCAGACCTGCCAATCAGACGATCTGCTGGGGATGTCGTCTCCGCATCGTTGGGCAGTGAATGAGACGCAATCAACTCGGCGCTGTCATCGTCGACGCGAACCGCAACGACAGTGACCGAAGTCGAACCGAGGTCTATTCCCAACGCAACGTGCATAGGGAGATTTTACGCGTTGACTACGACGATAGATTACTCAGCGGGGGACCATAGGGAAAATCGATCTAGACCCGGCACATAATCGTCAAACAGCACCTCTGCATAGGGCATATCGAAATTCAGCGATCAGGTCACGTGAGATTTAGTATCGACAGGCGTTATACTCGCGTCTTTGGTGTGTCAAGCATAAGGAGTTAGCTATGTTGCTCAGTTCGTTGAGGCTCGCAACGATTCGTGCATCGGTTTTTCTCGTCGCAATCGTCGCGGTGGTTGTTCAGAGTTGCGGCGGTGATGGTATTCAGGATGATCGCCGTCTAGTTACCGACGCCCTTGACGCCTTGGCAGTGGATATGGTGGAGAACCGACCGGTCGATGTTGACTCTTACACAAAACGATTGAAGAGTCATTTAGAGGCTAATCCATCGTTTTTCGGTAGCGCGGCGGCGCTGGTTGATCGCACAGGCGCAGTCGTTGCCAGCCCGTACGTCTACCGTACCGCTGATGGATATGCCAGTAAAGACCTCGCATCACCCTCGTACGATGTTGAGGAGCAAAGTTGGTTCACCGCGCCAATCGCCGCGAACGAGGGAGTATGGACAGAGCCCTATTTCGATGCTGGCGGCGGTGAGACCTGGATGATCACTCGTTCAGTTCCAGTGCGTGACTCAGAAGGACTTTTCGCTGTCGTAACAACTGACTTGGCTGTGGACGCCCCCTAGAGCTCCCTAGCACCTGAATGTGCACGCGCATTAACCGTAGTTGCAGCCGATCCCTTTATAGCCGATCTCAACTTCACCATCAGCAGTGACCAAGACGGGAGTAATGCGGTCGCCGCCGGAGAGACGCTCTACTTCTCCCCACATCTCCGGCTGCTTGGAGACATCGATCTCTTCGTAATCGATGCCTTTCTGCTGGAGGTCTGATTTGAGCATGTCGCAATAGCCGCAAGTGGGATGCGTGTAGACGACGGCCAAATCGCGTTTCTGTTCTTTAGTAGGCATGAGTAGGATTATAAACCGCTTTTCTTGGCGGTTCTTATTGATACGTTATCTGCTTTGCCTGAGCTTCAAGGCATTCAATGAGACTGACAAAGATGAAAATGCCATAGCCGCGGCTGCCGCGACAGGACTCAAGAATCCGCTTTCGCTGACAATGAGACGGAGGTAATCTGGCGGCGGCGAATCGGCGAAAACGGGATGGAGCGCGCCAGCCGCGATCGGGATCAGGATGACGTTGTATGCAAACGCCCAGAACAGGTTCTGACGTATAACTCGCACCGTCGACCGGCTAATCGAAATCAGGCGTGACACCGCTGTCGGTTCATTGTTGACAAGCGTCACGTCCGCAGCCTCTATAGCGATATCAGAACCACTGGCCATCGCGATGCCAACATCTGCGGTTGCGAGCGCTGGACCGTCGTTGATGCCGTCGCCGATCATCGCTACTCGGCGCCCCTTGGCTGTCATCTCGGTTACACGAGATGCCTTTTCCGACGGTAAAACCTGAGCATCGACGTTTTCGATTCCGACTACTTGGGCTACTGCGTTCGCGGACTCGATCCGGTCACCAGTGATCAAGTGAGTCTCTATATCCATAGCCCGTAGTGAGCTCACCGCGGTTTTGGCGTCGTCTCGAATCGTGTCTTGCAGCCCGATTACTGCAACCAACTGACCGTCGATCGAAACTGTAACTGGCGTCTGCGCGCTCACTTCGATCTTCTCGACGGCTGCTAGGATCTCGCTATTACCCTCCAGAAACACCGCACTGGGGTTCATGACTGCGACGACCGCACCTTCAACACGCGCGTACACACCTTGTCCAGTTATCGACTGGAATCCATCCGCGTCTGGGATTTCGATCCCTCGTTCATGGGCTTCGTTGACGATCGCATTCCCGACTGGATGCTCTGAGAAAATCTCTACCCCCGCCGCCGATCCGATCACATCTTTTTCCGTTAACCCGGAACTCGGATCAATATATACCGATACCACACGCGGTTTGCCCACCGTCATCGTACCCGTCTTGTCGAATGCCACGGTATCCAAATTCGCAGTCCGTTCAAGCACTGTCGCGTTCTTGATCAAGATGCCATATTGCGCTGCGCGTCCGATACCAGCGACAACCGCAGTCGGTGTTGCCAAACCCAACGCGCATGGACAAGCGATCACAAACACCGTAACCGATATCAGCAACGCGTTCGGCAATGAGGGATCAGGTGCCATAACCAGCCAGAAAAGGAAACATACCAAACCGACCGCGATTACTAACGGCACGAACCTCGCCGTCACGCGATCCACGAACCGTTCGATAGGCGCACGAGTAGCCTGTGCACGTTCGACTTGGCGGATAATTTGAGACAGCAATGTTTCCTCGCCAGTTGTCGCAACTCTCGCCTTGAACGCAGTTGCGATGTTCAACGTTCCTGCAAAGACTGCATCTCCTCTGTTTTTGATTGCCGGCATACTTTCGCCTGTCAGCATCGATTCGTCCATCTCCGCGTCTCCATCTAACAATCGGGCGTCTGTAGGCACCCGTTCGCCGGGGCGGATAATCACGGTTTCACCAACTTCGATTTTGGTGATGTCCACTTCAACCACGCCGTCTTCACGTTCCACCAACGCTGTGCGAGGTTGCAGTTCGATCAACATGCGAACTGCTTCTGACGCTTTCAGCCTCGTCCTACCCTCAAGCCATCGCCCAAGCGAGACCAGACCAATGATTGCAGCAGGCACCTCGAAATATGTGCCAGTATGATGTTCTGGCACCACGAAGCTGGCCGCATCTGACCAGAGCGTGGCATCGCCAAGAATCAGTTGCGAGATCGTAACCAAGGCGCTGTAAGCGAACGCAACCGAGGTGCCTACGACCACCAAGGTGTTCATGTTGGATGTCTTGCGTTTAGCGGCCGCCCATGCGGAGGCATAAAATGGCGCCGCGACCCGGAGTTGGATGGGCGCCGCAATGACGAGGAACAACAGGTTCAGGGCGTAAGCGGGAATGTCTGGTGCCAAGGACGATCGCGCAACCGTCAACCCCATAATCAACGCAGCAACAACGACGCTTACTATCGCGTTATTTCGGGTAGCTAAGAGTTCTGATCGCTGAGCGGCATGTCGATCTCCTTCCAGGCTTTCGGTGTTGATCCCGTCGGATCTCCCAGCCGACTGATCAACCGAATACCCAGCGTCCTTTACTGCCGCCGAGATCGCGTCGAAGAGATCGCTTTCGATTTTTGTGTCAGGGGCGGTAAGGGCAGAAAGATTGACATTGGCAGAATTGGTTACCAGTGAAACTTCTGCCGATTCAACTCCGGGCACGGAGCAAATCGCCTCAGTCACATGCGAGACGCAAGCGGCGCAAGTCATTCCTCGGATATGAATGGTTCTGGTAACCATCTCACGCGCCCCTTAATCGTCGGCGGTCCCGTGAAACCGTCGTTGATGTCAATGATTTAAGGTTATCTCCAATCTAAACCAAGAACGGAGCGCCCATGGTCGATAGTGCCGAATCTGGAGGTTTACCTCGCCGCCAAGTAATCATCACGATGGCATGTGCCATGACAGGCCTGTTCCTCGCCGCACTTGATCAGACGGTTGTTGGCACAGCGATGCCTCGCATCATCGCAGACCTCGGAGGTTTCGACCGATATACCTGGGTGACCACCGCTTATTTGGTCGCGTCAACCATCACGGTTCCAATCGTCGGGCGTCTCTCTGACATATTCGGTAGAAAGTGGTTCTACGTTGTCGGTCTCGTCATTTTCTTGATTGGCTCATTCGCCGCGGGTACTGCATCAACGATGAACCAACTCATCATCTTCCGCGCGTTCCAAGGTTTGGGTGGCGGAGTGCTGATGTCGTTGGTATTCGTCATTGTCGGCGACCTATACGCACCAGCGGAGCGCGGCAAGATACAGGGCGTGATTGCAGCCGTCTTCGGCATGTCATCGGTAATCGGTCCCACACTAGGCGGATTCATCACCGACACGCTTTCATGGAACTGGATTTTTTACATCAACCTGCCGATCAGCATCCCTTTGATCATCGCGATGTCGTTGTTCTTCCCGAGAGTCGAGCCGGACCCGATGGACCGCAGCATCGATATCCTAGGCATCATCACGCTGATAGCGGCCGTCGTTCCGTTGATGCTCGCGCTTTCTTTTGCTGGAGATTCCGGTTGGACTTCGCCGGATGTCATCATTTTGTTTGCAGTTGCAGCGATCGCTGTAGTGACCTTCGTGCTCGTCGAAATGCGCAACTCAAACCCGATCATGCCGCTGCACATCTACACCAATCCTGTACTCGCAGTTACTATCCTCGCGACTTTCGTGACCGGTTTCGGGATGTTCGGGGCAATAATCTTCATACCCCTCTTCTTCCAAGGAGTGTTGGGCGCGTCCGCCACTAGCAGCGGAAGTTTTCTGACGCCGATGATGCTAGGGACGGTGATTGGTGCTTCCATCTCAGGGCAAGTGGTTTCGCGACTCAACAGCTATCGATGGCCAGGTCTGGCTGGAGTCGTCATGATGTCTATAGGCATGTTCCTGTTGTCCACCACATCGGAAGCGACCACATATCCAATTGCGATTTCCTTCATCGTCTTGCTCGGTTTCGGCCTCGGCTTCACATTTCCTTCGTTCACAATCGCGGCGCAAAACGCAGTCGAACATCGTTTTTTGGGTATCGCAACCTCGACCGTTCAGTTCTACCGCACGATCGGAGGTGCACTCGGCTTAGCGCTGCTAGGGTCGTTGATGGCGAGCCGTTTCCGCACCAATTTGAGCGAGACCTTGCCACCGGAAGTACTGCAATCTATCGGCAAAGACAGGTTATCTGAACTCGCCGAAAACCCGGCAGCCATGGTAAACCCGGACGCGGTTGGCAGCCTCATGTCTCGCCTCGATTTGCCCGAAGGAGCTACTGAAACCATGCTTGACGGGCTACGCACGGCGCTTGCATCCTCACTATCATCCATTTTCCTAGCGACATTCTTCATCTTAGTGACCGCCATCGTGATCGTTATGTTCCTAAGGGACGCTCCACTCCGCACTGCACCGGGCAGGCAGGGCCCGCCACCGTCGGCTGATCATTGATCGAGTTCCATCGGACATCATCGAGAAAATCTTCAACCCGCCATGCATTGGGAAACGCGCTGATTTTCCTGAAAAACATCTAGACAGTAGATGTACCCTCCTGTATCATTGAGATAGTGCACGTAATCCGCGGCCACGCCCTCATCGGGCAACTCATAGCGCTTCCATCTCTGGGAAAAATCTCCAGTATGGCAAAGCGCGCTTCCGCGCGTTTCGGGTACGGCCGAAATCCGTCATCGGTGCAGAACCCCAGCTATCACGACTAAAGACCGAATCGTTGTTGCTGTTTTTCTGCTTGCCCTCAAGGAGAACTGAATGGTCATTTCACAGGCGTTGACCGCGGGCGGCAAAGGCCGCGGATACCGCACCTTTGGCGAAACCAAGGTGTCGGCTGACATGCCGGACCTCATACAGGTCCAAAAAGATTCCTTCGATTGGCTGTTAGGAGACGGACTTCGTCAACTGTTCGAAGAAATCTCTCCTATCTCCGACTACTCATCCGACAACCCCAAATACGAGATGAGTTTGACGGAGCACGAGATCGGCGAACCCGAATTCACCGAAGAAGAGTGCCGAGAGCGCGAAGTCACATACAGCGTCCCACTTCATGTCACCATCGAGCTAAAGATCAACGAGACTGACGAGATCAAAGAGCAGACGATCTTCTTCGGCGACATGCCGAAAATGACCGAAAACGGCACTTTCATCATCAACGGTGCAGAACGTGTCGTCATCTCTCAGCTGGTCCGATCACCCGGTGCCTACTACTCGGTTGATGAAGACGCCGCGACCGGAAACAGTCTTTGCAGCGTCAAACTCATCCCATACCGAGGCGCATGGGTCGAACTTGAGACCAGTAACCGCGACATCCTTTTCGCCAAGGTCGACCGCAAGCGGAAATTGCCCGTCACAACGCTCCTCCGCTCTATCGCCGCTGTCGAAGACGGCACCGAATACGACCAGGAAAACCCACTGAGAATCGACTCGCTTGATGCGATGCGCGAGATTTTCGGCGATCCTGCTGACGGTCAAGAAGATACCGAAATACGCGACTACATCGGATCCACTTGGGAATCCGACGCAGACGCAAAGGATGAGGATGAAGCTCTCAAAGAGTTCCACAAGCGGATGCGACCAGGAGAGCCTGCCACGGTAGAAGGCGCAAAGCGTCTCGTCTCTCAGATGTTCTTCGACTCACGTCGATACGATCTTGGCGATGTCGGCCGGTACAAGCTCAACCGACGAATCGATGTAGATATTGAACTCTCGCGTCGTACTCTGACTAAGCGCGACTTCGTAAACATCATCAAGCGCATGATCAAAGTCAATGACGGCCTCGCGACACCTGATGACATTGACCATCTAGGCAACCGGCGCGTCAGAACCGTCGGCGAGTTGATACAGAACCAGATCCGCGTGGGCCTCGTCCGCATGGAGCGCGTCGTCCGCGAGCGTATGACGACGCATCCAGGCGAAACCACGCCGGCAGCGTTAATCAACATCCGCCCAGTCGGTGCAGCGGTCAAGGAGTTCTTCGGCGGTTCCCAGCTATCGCAGTTCATGGACCAGACCAACCCTCTGTCCGAACTGACTCACAAGCGACGACTCTCAGCACTCGGACCAGGTGGACTAACCCGGGATCGCGCGGGATTCGATGTGCGCGACGTCCACCACTCACACTATGGGCGAATATGTCCGATTGAAACACCAGAAGGACCGAACATCGGCCTCCTCGGCTCCTTGGCGACTTATGCCAAGGTAAACGAATTCGGATTCGTCGAAACTCCGTATCGTAAGGTGCGGACAACGATATCTAATCGCTCTGACGACCTCATCGGTCGCACTCTCCTGCAAGAGGTTCGAGAGAAGAGCCGCAAGACGCTTGTTGCAGAGCCAAACATCGTCATTGACGCGGAATTAGCTAAACGTCTCCGCCGTCTTGGCGAACAAGAACTTGAGGTACGTCCCTACATCTCGTTGAACGCCACAGATGTCGAATACCTTTCTGCTGACCAAGAAGAAGAGGTTCTAATCGGCGAGCCCACTACGCCGGTAGACACTGTTGGCCAACTCGAAGGCATCGTCCGATGTCGAACTGGCGGTGAGCAGTACGTAAAAGCGCACCCTGGAGACGTCGACTATGTAGACGTCTCTCCGTCGCAGATCGTGAGTGTATCCGCAGGCCTTATTCCGTTCCTCGAACACGACGATGCAACGCGCGCGCTCATGGGCTCTAACATGCAGCGGCAAGGTGTACCGCTAATCCTGCCTGAAGCACCGATCGTAGGCACCGGAATCGAAGACCGGGCCGCGCTTGACAGTGGTCAGGTGGTACTCACATCTGTTGATGGCATCGTCACATCAGTTACTAGCGACAAGATCGTCATCGCCAGCGATGAAGGCGAGACTCGCGTATACCCACTCATCCGATACGAGCGATCGAACCAAAGCACTTGCATTAACCAACACCCGATTGTTGGCAAAGGACAACGCGTGCGCGCAGGACAGCCCATCGCGGATAGTTCCTCTACCGACGGCGGGCGCCTAGCGCTAGGTCAGAACGTCTTGGTCGGATTCATGAGTTGGGGCGGTGGCAACTACGAAGATGCGATCATCCTAAGCGAGGACCTCGTCAAAGATGACCGCTTCACCTCAACCCATATCCAGAAACATCAAGTTGAAGCTCGTGAGACTCAACTCGGCCCTGAAGAAATCACCCGCGACATCGCAAATGTCGGCGAGAGCAACTTGGCAAACCTAGATGAAGAGGGCATTGTTATACCCGGAACTTGGGTAGGACCAGGCGACATTCTCGTTGGCAAGGTTACTCCAAAGGGCGAAACCGAACTCACCGCTGAAGAGAAGTTGCTGCGCGCTATCTTCGGCGAAAAGGCCCGCGACACCAAAGACACCAGCCTGCGTGTCCCACACGGTGAAAAAGGCAAGGTCATCAAAGTTCGAATCAGCAAGAAGGAAGATGGCGCCGAACTGCCGCCAGGCGTCTCGATGATGGTTCGAGTATGGGTTGCCCATACCCGCAAGATCATGCAGGGCGACAAGATGGCCGGACGACACGGTAACAAAGGCGTCGTAGCCATGATCCTGCCGCGCGAGGACATGCCTCACTTGCCCGACGGCACACCGCTAGACATCGTCCTAAATCCCATCGGTGTTCCTTCACGCATGAACCTCGGACAATTGCTCGAAACGCATCTCGGATGGGCCGCAAGGCAACTCGACTTTGCCGCTGTAACCCCAGTGTTCGACAGCGCCAGTGAGGTCGCCATCGAAGACGAGCTGGCGCGCGCGTGGTTCGTTACCGCTTCAAAGGCTCGAGACCATCGCGACCTAACCAGCCGTGATATCGATCAGGAAAAGGTTCGCGAGTGGTTGAGTGATAAGGGACACGATTATAGCGTCCTCACCAGCGATGCGCCTGAATACCAAGGCAAGGCCAGCGAGGCCTGTATGGACATTTGGCTTAGGGAAGTCGCCGGGCAGGATACAGCCGGATTGGATCGAAACGGATTGTTGGAGGTCGCGCGTCAGCTCGATCGCGAAAAGGGCAACGCAGCACCCATCCTTGGCAAGCAAACCCTGATTGACGGACGTACCGGCGAGCAATTCGACCAACCCGTCACTGTAGGCAACATCTACATGATGAAACTGATACACCTTGCTGAAGACAAGATGCACGCACGGTCAACAGGGCCATACTCGTTGATCACGCAGCAACCTTTGGGCGGCAAGGCACAGTTCGGAGGTCAGCGTTTCGGCGAAATGGAAGTATGGGCTCTCGAAGCCTATTCCGCTCCTCACACCCTGCAAGAAGTACTCACAATAAAGTCCGACGATGTCAAGGGACGCGTACTCGCGTACGAAGCCATCGTTAAAGGACAGTCTGTGATTTCTGCCGACGTCCCGGAATCGTTCAACGTTCTCGTTCACGAACTGCAAGGGCTAGGACTAGACATCTCGATGATGGGAGACGCCAACTTCGATGCCAGTGACGGCGATGAACCTGAAGCCGTTGAGGCCGATAGTCTCCAGTTCCAACAGCAGGACGCCGATTTGTCGTCCCTAGGTGGCGATGTCTTGGACATCGGCGCTGAATTGCCCCCGCCAGTCTTGGAATTCGACGTCGATTTCGAAAGTGAAGACGACGATACCGATACCGATGCCGAATCTTTCGATCAAAACGACAGCGACCCAAGCGACGATGCGGACCACTTGGAAGCGAGCGACGACGAATAAGCACTAGACGGGTACGGACATCTTGTCCGTACCCCCGCATTGCCACCTTCAACTACACAACGTCGTACTTAACGACAACAAGAGGTGAAACCGAATGGCATTCACACCCACACAGCAAGCGGCCCCTACCACCGAAAACGATTTCCGTGCGATCAAGATTGCGATCGCATCGCCGCAGGTGATTAGGAAGTGGTCGTGGGGAGAAGTCAAGAAAGCCGAAACGATCAACTACCGCACGTTGCGGCCCGAGCGCGACGGCCTGTTCTGCGAACGGATCTTTGGCCCCACCCGCGACTTCGAGTGCTACTGCGGCAAGTACAAGCGCCAGCGCGACATGCGAATGCGCCGTGAAGGCTTCGTATGCGACCAGTGCAAGGTTGAGGTCACCCGCGCCTCTGTGCGCCGTGAGCGTATGGGACACATCAACTTGGCCGCGCCCGTCGCACACATCTGGTTCTCCAAAGGCACACCATCACGGATGAGCATCATCCTTGACATCACACCTAGAAACCTTGAGCGCGTCCTTTACTTCTCCTGCTACATCATCACCAAAGTAGATGAAGATGCACGATTGCAGGCCGTCACCGAGTTGATGGAATACCGCGAACAAGAGATCGCGCGCATCGAAGAAGAGCGAACTCAGTACGCAATGGCAGAGCGAAACGAAGAGTTCTTGGCGCAAATCCTTGAGCTAATTGTCGCAATCCACAATTCGTTAGGCGTGGACCCTGAAGCGATACCAGGGGCGCCTGAAGGCGCATCCATCGAGGATGAGATCGAAACCAAACTGGCTCACTACAAGATAGTTTTTGAACAAGACATCGCTCGCAAGATTGAACAGGCTCAGAGCCTGCAAGAGAAGTCCGAGTTGACGGAAGCCGAGTACCGCGAACTGAAAGATCGTTTCGGCCCTGTATTTGAAGCTGGCATGGGCGCAGAAGCGATCCTTGAACTGCTCGAAAACCTCGATCTTGAGATCATACACGAGGAATTGACAGAGACGATCCGCAACACCTCAGGACAACGTCGCGCAAAAGCGGTCAAGCGATTGAGCGTAGTTGAAGCCTTCCGCACGAGCGGCAACAAACCCGAGTGGATGATACTCACCGTTCTGCCGGTACTGCCGCCCGAACTGCACCCGATGGTTCAGCTGGACGGCGGTCGATTCGCAACAAGCGACCTCAACGACCTCTATCGGCGAGTCATCAACCGCAATAACCGACTAAGCCACCTGTTGAAACTCTCGGCTCCCGACATCATCGTCCGCAACGAGCGCCGAATGTTGCAGGAAGCCGTCGACGCATTGATCGACAACGGACGACGCGGACGAGCGATCATGGGACGACACAACCACAAGTTGAAGTCTCTGACCGACCTGCTACGCGGCAAGCAGGGACGATTCCGCCAGAACCTGCTGGGTAAACGCGTTGACTACAGCGGACGCGCAGTCATCATCTCTGGTCCGCAGTTGAAACTGGACCAGTGCGGAATCCCTAAGGAAATGGCACTTGAGCTCTTCAAGCCCTTTGTCATGAACAGACTTATCGCTGAGGGACACGCACACAACATCAAGACCGCAAAGCGACGCGCTGAACAGGCAGATGACGAAGTGTGGGACACCCTTGAGCAGGTTGTCGATGGGCATCCGGTGCTCCTAAACCGTGCACCTACTCTTCACCGCTTGGGAATCCAAGCCTTCTATCCGAAACTGGTTGAAGGCAAAGCCATCCAACTCCACCCGTTGGTATGCACAGCGTTCAATGCAGACTTTGACGGCGACCAGATGGCAGTGCACGTTCCCTTGTCGCCGGGCTCCATCAACGAAGCCAAGAAGCTCATGATGAGCACCAGCAACATGCTCGCACCGCGTTCCGGTTCCCCCATCGTGTCACCCACGCTCGACATGTTGCTCGGCCTCTACTACATGACCGGGCCAGTGATGGATACTGCTGTGCCGGTACCTCATGACGCCATAACCACTGACCTTGCGCTTGAAAACGGCGAGAATGGATCCACTGCCGGAAACGGACACGCAGGCGTTCAATACTTCGGTAGCATGCATGAAGCTCGTTTCGCCGAAGAGAACGGTTTAATCGGGCTTCGCGATCGTATTCGCATCCGAGTCCCTGGCGGAACTCGTGTATGGACAGAATCGACCGCGCTTGATGCCATAACAATCGATGAACCCCACGACTGGATCGAGACCACGGTAGGACGAATCATCTTTAACGAAATGCTTCCCGAATCGATGGGATTCCACAACTACGTGATGAAGGAAGACGAACTCGATGCCGTCGTCCACCGTTGCTACAGCGAACTTGGCAACGCTGGCACCGCAATCGTCCTTGACGAAATGAAACGTCTCGGCTTCGAATACGCCACTCGATCTGGCACCACCATCGCCATCAAGGATGCTGTGCCACCGCCTGAAAAGGAAGAACTCCTCGAAAAAGGACGCGCACAAGTCGCTGAACTTCAGAGGATGTTTGATGAAGGCGTAATTACCGACGAGGAAAAGTACACCGCAACCATCGAGACATGGAACGAAACCTCAGACCAGGTAACCGACGCCGTGAAATCCCACTTGCCGGAATACAACGGCGTCTTTGCTATGTCCGACTCGGGCGCGAAAGGTAACCTCGCACAGATCAAACAGATGGCAGGAATGCGCGGCCTTATGTCAAACCCGCGCGGACGCATCATCGACGTTCCGATTGAAGCCAGCTTCTCGGAAGGTCTGTCCGTGCATGAGTTCTTCGCATCCACACACGGATCTCGCAAAGCACTCGCTGACACGGCACTCAAGACCGCCGAAGCCGGATACCTCACACGTCGAATGGCCGACGCCGCTCAGAACGTCATCATCAACGAACGAGACTGCGGCACACACATCGGCATGACGATCTCGGCTGAGGCATCGCGAGCACTCAATCTCCCCTTTGAAGAGCGCATCTTCAGCCGATTCCCGGTAAGTGACGTAGTGGATCCCGAAACAGGTGAAGTCCTAGCAACTCCCGACGCTCTGATCGACAACGATCTGGCGCGCCGCATCGCGGCCTCAGGGCTGGAAGAAATCGAGATACGCTCCCCAGTCGCGTGCATGTTGGATCGCGGTATCTGCACACGTTGCTACGGCAGCATGTTGGCGGACAACCGCCCCTCGATCATCGGTGAAGCCGTAGGCATCGTCGCTGCACAATCCATCGGCGAACCCGGAACTCAGCTCACCATGCGGAACTTCCACACCGGCGGTATCGCTAGCGACCGTGACATCACGACAGGCCTGCCGCGAGTTCAAGAGCTATTTGAGGCACGCAATCCAAAGGCACCGGCGATACTATCCGAAATCCCGGGTACCATACACTTCCGCGAGGCACAAGGCAACCTTGTAATCGCTGTTGAAAACGTCGAGACATTCCACTCCGACATCCAAGTCCCAACGGGATATCGCGCCGCGGTAGAAATCGGTGATTGGGTAGACGCCGGTACAACTCTGCTGTCCCTAACAGCGGCAGGTCGCCGAGACGCTATGAGTGACGATGGCGCACTGGCATTGCCTGAGGACATCGTTTCCGAAGTATCCGGCGAGGTCGAGAACATCGAAGACGGCAGTATCCGCATCGTATGGGAAGAAACTGACGAACGCGAATACACGCCGCAGAGCAATGCCGAGATATTCGTGTCTGAAGGACAAGAGATCCAACCCGGAGACCAACTCACTGACGGAACCCAGAACCCGCACGACATCCTTCGTGTCAGCGGCATTGAGTCAGTTCAGCGCTACCTCGTCGAAGAAGCGCAACGCGTATACCGCTCGCAAGGTGTCAAGGTGCACGACAAGCACTTTGAAGTAGTCGTCCGTCAGATGCTCCAAAAGGTCAAGATCGAGAGCACTGGCGACTCGAAACTCCTCATCGACGAAGTCGTTGACCGATCACAGTACTTGCAAGCCAACGAAGAAGTCCGTGAGCAGGGCGGCGAACCTGCCACTGCATCACCCGTCTTGTTGGGCATCAGTCGTGTATCTCTGATGTCACAGAGCTTCTTAGCCAAGGCATCGTTCCAAGAAACCGAACGCGTCCTCACGGATGCCGCACTGCAAGGCAGTGTTGACCGTCTGACCGGCCTCAAGGAGAACGTCATCATTGGACGGATGATCCCTGCGAGGCTCGATCGCTCTAACGAAGGTCGCGAGCTGCTCGGTCTACCCGATCCCGAAACCGCGCCGGTCGAGCAAGCGGCACAAGGTTGGGAAGACGCTCTTGCCGCTATCGCAAGTGACGATGTCGCAGCATCACTCGCAGCGTTCAACGTCGAAAGCGAAGCCCCCACCGTCTCCATCGGATTCTCCGGTGACGACGAAGGATCAGACGGCGATGGCGAGCCAGACTACTCCAACCTTGCAAGCGCGTTATTCGGCGGAACGGAGACGGAGCAAGAGGCTGTAATCTCCTTCGACGACGACGGTGACGACGAGTAAATCACTACCATCCCCTTCGCAAACGACACCACTTTCGTGAAGCGAAGGGGGGATGCCCAGCGAGCAAACGTCATTCTCCCCTAGGTGAAGTGACCCTATTCCCTCCCCCTCTCTGAGGGGGAATTAAGGGGCACACGCACCACAGTTCAAAAACGCGCCAAGTAAAATACCCCCATGCAAAACGAAAACCAACAACCCAACATCATCGTCTTCATGACCGACGACCAGGGCTACGGCGATCTGTCGTGCATGGGCGCAACCGACTTCCGTACGCCAAACCTCGACAACCTCGCTGCCAATGGCGTACGATTCACCGACTGGTACTCCAACAGCCCCGTATGTAGCCCGTCGCGCGCCGCGCTTCTGACTGGCCGGTATCCCGGTAACGCCGGAGTCCGTGCCATCCTACAAGGACACCGCACCGCATCCGGACTGCCAAACTCCACTCCCACGATCTCGTCATTGCTCAAAGATCGCGGCTATCAGACATCCATGGTCGGCAAGTGGCATCTCGGACTCACCGACGAATGCAGACCGCATTCACACAGCTTCGACTACTGGTTCGGATTCCTCGCCGGTTGTATCGACTTCTACTCCCACATTTACTACTGGGGCGCAAACAGACCCGGACCGGGCATCAACCCTACGCACGACCTCTGGGAGAACAACGAGGAAGTTTGGCACGACAGCGAATACTTCACCGAACTAATCGCCGAGAAAGCCATCGAACGACTACGCGCGATGGTCGCCGAAAAACGCGCATCCGGCAAACCCTTCCTCCTCTACGCGCCATTCAACGCGCCGCACTACCCCATGCACGCGCCCGAGAAATACACTTCTCGCTTCGCACACCTCCCCTGGGACCGACGCATCATGGCCGCCATGATCTCCGCTGTAGACGACGCTATCGGTGCAATCATGAACGAACTCACCAGACTAGGTGAAGCCGACGACACCCTGACATTCTTCGTCTCCGACAACGGCCCGTCTCGCGAAACCCGAAACTGGCTAGACGGCACCCTTGATCCCTACTACGGCGGCACATCCGGCGGACTCAAAGGCCACAAATTCAGCCTCTTCGACGGCGGTATCCGTATGCCCGCAATCGCACACTACCCCGCACGCATTCCCGCCGGACAGGTAGTTTCGACTCCTTGCGCCTCTATGGACATCGTCCCAACCGCGCTCCACGCCGCAGACGGCAACGCGCCAACCGACGAAACCGGCGAGTTCGACGGCACAAGCATCCTAGACCTCCTATCCGATGGCAACGACCTCCCCCAACGCGACCTCTACTGGGAACTAGACGGCCAAACCGCCATCCGACGAGGCAACTACAAACTAGTAATCGATGGCGTCCTAAGAGAACGAAACGCACCCCAAGTCCACATCCACCTAGCAGACCTCAGCGAAGACTTCTCCGAAAGCAACAACCTCGCCGACGACATGCCCGAACTCGCATCCGAGTTAGAAACCGCCGCCCTCAACTGGCGAGCCGGCATCCAAGAACGCTGGGACCGCGACTACGCCGACCTCGGCCACGGCATCGTAACCTACGCCGATTTTCCGGTGGGTTAATCGACATCCCTCCCCCTTTGAGAAAGGGGGAATACAAGGGGGTACCGTCATTCCCGCGAAGGCGGGCGCTTCAGCGGACGAAACATCCATCCAGAGGGGCGCGGGCGGATGTAGTCGTCCCCTTCGCGCAGCGTAAGGGGACGCGAACGAGCGTAGTGAGGTCGCAGGGGATGCCCGGGGTGATGGGCGTGGGTTCCCCCCGTTCCCCACCGTCATTCCGGCGGAAGCCGGCGCTTCAGCGGACGAAACGTCCATCCGAGATGCGCGGGACGCAAATTACCCTTATACACGTCCCCCTTTCAAAACCTGATCTTCACCACATCCCAACGAGACACACTATGAAACTCCAAATCACTTATGACCCCGAGACCGACACCTTGGACATCGGCAATGGACTCCCTGGGAGCGACGGTCAGATCGTCGCTGATCGATTAACCGCGTTTTTCGGAGACGGCGAAGATACCGTCGGCGTCACCCTTGAAAACGCCGTTGAACTACTTGCCCCCTGCCTAAAGGAATCCGTATCAGAACAGGCGGATGTATCAAGACAAACAACGACCGGCACCGATCTCGAAATCTACTATTTCCCTCAAACAGACACTCTTGATCTAGGAAACGGGTTGCCCGCCGCAGAAGGATACGATATCGCCGACAATCTAATCGCCAACGTTGACTCTGAAGGCGATGTCGTGTTTGTGACGCTAGAGCACGCCAGAAAAGTTCTGGCACCGTGCCTGCGCGAATACTTAACAGGGCGAAGTACCTATCGAACACCCGCGAGCATGCGTCAGAAAGGGATTGAAGGATGATAATCTTCTTCGTCAAATTTTTCTCTGAGGAAAAATACGCCGACGCTTTCGTGCGCGGTTCTTTATCGTTGCAAACATTGCATTATTTCAAACAGTGTGAAAACGATGAAGCAAGAGGCGATCCCTACGAGGGAGCCATAGAACACGAGATTGACGATCAGATTCTGACGCTCGTGGCTACCAACCAAGAAACCGGCGTGACTGACAAAATCGTCATAACCAAAGAAGACCTCGCGGCCCCAATCACCATGATTCCGGAATGGTTCAATGATGTGCATATCTTCTGTATGTACGCCGCGACCATCAACGATCAAAACTTGCACACGCCACAAGACCCAGATCACATCCGCAGACAATTCGAAATACCACAACGATGCATTACGGAGTGGAAGCACGCGGTTGCCATAACAAATCGAAATGAATTCTTGAGGCGCGTCAGGGCAGCAGCTGACCGTTCAGGTTACGAGGTTTACGGAGGGTCAGTGCAATATTACGATCCTGAGGTCGGGCACGGCCCGTTAAAATCTCCGATGGAATCGATATTCACAAAGCGGGTTAAGTTCGATTATCAAAACGAGTATCGCTTTGCGCTCATCACTCAAGGTGATGAAAAGGGTCGTATGGACTTTGATGTCGGCGATTTAAGTGATATTGCGTTTCGAATAGATTCCAACGTGATTAATCACAGCTTGCAGGTGAAGCGTGCGAATTGTCTTCCCTCTCCAGGTGATAGCTTATGCAACACTGTGTGACGGAGATTGAGGACCCGCTGAGGATCTGCATCATCAACTCGTATTGGGCGGTTATCTCGCCGGCAGCGGTTGTGCGTTGGTCGCCTTTTGAGGCATCGCCGGCTGAGGGCCCGGCTAATACGGACGCGGCATTGAACGGAGGTTAGACGTGTGAGTCGCGGGTTTACGGTAAGGCGAATGTGCCGCGCGGCTCTTCTGATTGACCATATGTGTTATCTCCCCAGCAATTGATCGTGCCATCTTCGGTCAATCCACAGGCATGATTAAGCCCGGTGCCGATATCGACGAATCTGTCTGAGGGCGGCGATTCAATGGCTCTATCATTGTATGCCCAGCACGTCGCCTCGCCGTTTACCAGTACTCCACAGTAAACTCCGTAACCCGAGCTAATCGCAGTGAGGGGGCCATCTATGGCCATCTGCCTGTTATAGGGAATACCTTCGCCCCAGCACAGTCCGGTACCGTCCTGACGCAGAGCGCAGTTATTATTCGCACTAACACTGATCGCGACCAAATCTTCGCCCGTCACGTCGATAGTCTGACCATAGCTGTTACTCCCCCAGCAGATCGCGTCCCCGTCTTCACTCACACCGCAGGAATGACTTAACCCGGCGCCAATCGCTACATAGCTGCCATCCGGCGCCTCCGTTCGACCCTCGCCGTTATACCCCCAGCAGACGGCTCGCCCTCCTACTGTAACACCGCAGGAATGACTACTCCCGGCGTCGATAGCCACATAGCGGTTAGGCGGAGCGTTCGCCTGCCCAGATCCGTTGTACCCCCAGCAGACCGCGGTCCCGTTTTCACGAAGCCCGCAAGCATGACTACGACCGGCGTTGATTGTAACGAAGCGCCCAGACGGCGGGTTGAACTGATCCTGGGAGCGGAGTCCCCAGCAGGTCACTTCACCGTTTTCACGAATAGCGCAGGTATCATGGTCCGCAAGTGCTATCTTTGAGATCCGAGATATCTCAGGGTCGGGCAGTTGCACGTCTTTGTACACCTCCTTCTCTACGACGACGGTAACTGGAACTTCCACCTCCTTGACCACCTCTTTTTCCACGATCACGGTCTCTACTATCGTCTCGGCAGTGCCTTGCACTTCCTTCTCCACTACTACTGTGACTGGCACCTCTATTGCTTTCTCCACCTCAACGACCTTCTCAACCTCCTTGACTATTTCGACCTCTACTGTGACTGGCACCTCTATTGCTCTTTCCACCTCGACCGTCACGACCTTCTCGACCTCCTTGACTACTTCGACCTCCACAGTGACCGGTACCTCTATTGCTCTTTCCACCTCGACCGTCACGACCTTCTCGATTTCCTTCACCACCTCGACTTCTACGGTGACTGGCACCTCTATTTCTCTATCCATCTCTACAATCTTCTCAACCTCCACTGTTACGATCTTAACCTCTACCTCGGCCGGCTCGCTAGTACAAGCGAAAGCGACTATAACGATTACGAACGCAAGAACAGCCCACTTCCAATATCTAATCGACGGTATGCGAAGCGTCAGCGTGGGTTGGAGAGACTGTACCTCCTGTTTTATCACCGATGGTTGAATATCGTGTTCCTGTGTGAACATTTGTGCACCAACATTTCTTTGTCGCACCTGATTGCAGACTCGATGAATTATGTATGAAGTTCAGGGTTTTAGCAAGGGATTGGCGAGATTATGGATGATGGGTGTGGTGTGGTAGAACCCCCTTGTATTCCCCCTTAGGCATTAAGGGGAAGGGTGGATTCCTCCCACCCCTCAGCCCGATACCGCTCCATCGCATCCAAGCTAACCTCAACTCCCAATCCCGGCTTACCCGACACCTTCACGTACTGCCCGTGAAAATCAATCGGCTCTTCGAGCATCGCCTGATACATCGGGATGAACGAGATCGCATGTTCCAACCGGTAGAAATTCACCGTCGACATACACACATGCGCCCCAGCAACTATCTGTATCGAACCCATCGCGTTGTGCGGACTTATCGGGATGTAGTACGCCTCTGCCATTGATGCGATCTTTTTGATTTCGCTAATGCCGCCAGTCCACACGATGTCCGGCATGATGTAGTTGGCTAGGTTACGACGGAATATCGGCAGGAAGTCCCACCGCGTATACAGCCGCTCCCCCACGCAGATATTCGGCACCGTGTTCCGACGCACAGTCTCTAGAGCGTCAAAACTCTCTTGCGGCAACGGCTCCTCAAACCACTCGATGTTCGACTGCTCGTGCAAGGCGTTGGCGAGCCGTATCGCCGTAGGCACGTTGAAGTTGCCGTGCGCGTCGATGAGAATCTCACGGTTCGGTCCGATCGCCTCGCGGACAGCGCGGACGATGTCGTAACCCAACTGCTCGCCCGCATGTGAAATAACACCGTCCGTGAACTTGGTATGGACTGGCACCATCTCGTTGAACGGATCCAGCTTCATCGCCTCATGACCATCTGCCACGACCTTCTTCGCCGCCTCGTAGTAATCCTCCGGCGTCGTAGCGCCCGTAAACCAACCGTTCGCGTACAACCGCACCTCGTCCCTGAACTTCCCACCTAGCAACTCGTAGACCGGAACCCCCAACGCCTTCCCCTTGATGTCCCACAACGCGATGTCGATCCCGCTGATCGCCGTCGATGCGAAACCGAGTGAGCTCATATACGTATACCGACGGAACAACCGATGCCATAGCGGTTCGATGTTCGTGGGATCCTCTCCGACCAAAACCTCCTTCATCGCCAAGACTGCCCGCGCGGTGAGAAAGCTCCCGCCGCCCGGATAGTTCGTGCACTCGCCCCAGCCATGAATCCCCTCGTCAGTGTCGATTCTCACGAACGTCCACTGCCGCTCGTTCGGCCCGCCGTAACCATGACCCGGCGGCGTAACCACGTATGCATTGATGTCGGTAATCTTCATGTGCAAACTCCTGCGTCCATGTTATCTGCACTAGATATTCTCCCCCTTGATGCCCGAGGGTGCTGTGCATAACCCTCCCCCTTGATGCCCAAGGGGGAATTAAAGGGGGTTTAGAACGATGGCTACGCGAACCCCTACGCCCCGGTTCGCTAGCCTTCAACTTCCTCGCTGTGAATGACGACGTCCCTACGATGTATTGGTATATGTGTTTGACAAACGAAATCATCGCGGTTACACTTGACAAAACAATCGTTGCAAAACTACGCGTCATCAGCGTTGACAAGAGAAGGCACATGGAAAAGAAAAACGGTCACGACCTGCGGTTCCAGTTGGACGAACGCGATATCGTGTGGCAAGTCACCGGCTTCGCCATCGTGGGCGTCGTTGCAACAGCAGCCCTTGCGATATACTCTGGGACTGACAACGTACCGTTCCGATTCCTCGACGTGGCAACATCCAAGCTGAGTTGGGCGTTCGTTCCAACGCTAGCATTCGTATTCGATTGGAGCAGAGATATGTTCAGAACCAAAACCGAGATCCGCGAAGCAGCTAGGCAAAAAGTGCGCGAAGAAGGTGCGAAGGAGGAGGGAGACAGGATTCGCGAATTACTAAAATCCGATGGCGTAGTTCTCCCCCCAGACGTAGCTGAAGAAATCTTTAACCACAAGAACGGCAAAGCCTAGTTCCGATTCGACTCAGGCTTCACCGCCAACAACGACAATACCGCCGCTACTATCCCGACGCATCCTGCGCCTACGAAAAACGGCAAGTAGCTCGCACCCACAAAGTCGAAGATCAATCCCGGGATCATCACCCCTACCGCCTGACCCAAAGTCGTAAACGGCTCAGTGATACCCCGTATCGTACCCAACGCAGGTCTACCGAAATAGTCCGCATAAGCCACCGGTGGTACTACGAGCATCCCACCGAGTCCGAAACCGAAGAACGCGGAGAAGAAGAGCGCCTCAGTCGCTGTGTCGGTGAGCGTGAACAGGAATGCCCCGATCGCCAAGTTGAACGCAACCGCCGCCATCACAAACCGCGCCGGCACACGCTCGACGATCCGACCCCAAAACAAACTGCTGATCCCAAGAAATATCGCGTTCAGACTGATGCTGATTCCCGCCGTCACGACTCCTAATCCCTGATCCTGAAAGAACGCCGCCGCGTGCGTGTTTGATCCGGCGTGCATGAAGAACATCATGCCGGTAGCGATTGCCAACAACCATAAGGCAGGGGTTCGCATCGCATCCTTAGATGTCCAATTCGGTTCTTCGATTGACGCTGATTTAGCATCTTGCCCGTGATTCTCATCGTTCGAATCGTCAAGATCGTCGCCGTCGGGACGCAAACCCAAATCCTCGGGCTTCTCCGATGTGAGCAACGCAACTGGGAGCAGTGCCACGACAAACACCAAGACGCTCAAGGCATACCACGCATCTCGCCAACCGCTCTGAGCGATCACTATCGACGCGATCAGCGGGAATAGCACCATTCCCGCCGAGTGCGACAACCCCAATATACCGTTCGTACGACCGCGCATCCTGATGAACCATCGAGACACTACGACCGATGTACCGATCTGCACCGGACTCGCGAAAATGACCCGTCCCGTTCCGTAGGCGATGTAGAACACCCAAGGTATCGTCGCACCCATCACCGTCAAACTCACATCCGACCACGCCAAAGCGAACGTCGAGATGCACAACACCACGATGCTCACCGTCAACACCGAACGCGCACCATACCGGTCGATCATCCGACCAATGATCGGCGAAGTAAATGTCGCCGCCAAACCCCCAGCCGCCGCCGCGCCTGCAATCAACGTCCGACTCCAACCCAGCTCTTCTGACAGCGGGTAGATGAAAACCGAGATCGTCAGACTAGCCGCCGCATTACGCGCAAAATTCGCCGTCCCGGCAGCACCCAGAATCCACCAACCGTAGAAGAACGGCGACCGATCTGCCAGCCTTTGCTGCATCAAGAACCACAACCTCCCCCTTGATGTCCAAGAGGGAATTGAAGGGGGTTTAGATCAACCGTCATCCCAACAAGAAACCGCCATACCAACGAGAAACCGTCATCCTAACAAGAAACCGCCATGCCAACGAGAAACCGTCATCACAGCGAGTAAACGTCATTCCCGCGAAGGCGGGAATCCAGAGGGGAAGGGACGGGTGCCATCCTGCCCTGTCATTCCGAGCGTAGCTACCAATCTTACCCCCTTCGCGAAGCGTAAGGGGGTTAGGGGGATGCCCGCCAGCAACAAGATCACATCCCATCATTCAAATCACATAAATCCCAGTTCAGGCAATACCGAAACCCTCAACAAGGTGGTGAGTCCGGATGCCGATACTTCTCGATCGCATCCATACTCACATCTACACCTAGCCCCGGTTTACCCGAAACCTTCACATATTGACCGTGGAAATCGATCGGTTCCTCAAGCATAGCGTTGTAGGCTGGTATCGACGCTATCGAGTGTTCCAGACGGTAGAAGTTGACGGTGGACATGGCAACATGCGCGCCGGCGACGACCTGCAACGACCCCATCGCGTTGTGCGGACTTATCGGGATGTAATACGCCTCCGCCATCGTCGCAATCTTCCGAATCTCGCTGATACCGCCCGTCCACACAATGTCAGGCATGATGTAGTCTGCCAAGTTCTTGTGGAACACCGGCAAGAAGTCCCACCGCGTGAACAACCGCTCGCCCACACAGATATTCGGCTCCGTGTGCGCGCGAATCGTCTCCAAACCGGCGAAACCCTCCGGCGGCAATGGCTCCTCAAACCATTCGATACGACTCTGCTCGTAAAGATTGTTGGCTATCCGAATCGCAACCGGCACGTTGTAATGCCCGTGAGCATCTATCAGAATCTCGAACTGCGGACCTACCGCTTCACGCGTCGCACGCACGATGTCGTAACCTAGCTGCTCACCTTCCTGCGATATCTGACCCGTCTGATACGCCGTATGATACGGACGCATCTCCAAGAACGGATCCAGCTTCAATGCCTCATGACCCGACGCCGCAACCCTCTTCGCAGCATCGCCATACTCCTCAGGCGTCGAACACCCAGCAAAATACCCATTCGCATATAAACGAACCTCGTCTCTGAAACTACCGCCCAGCAGATCGTAGATCGGCTTGCCCAACGCCTTGCCCTTTATGTCCCACAAAGCGATATCGATACCGCTGATCGCAGTCGTTGGCAAGCCGCGAGAACCCATATAGGTGTACCGACGATACAACTTGTGCCAAAGCGGTTCGATGTTGACCGGATCCTCGCCGACCAACGCCTCCTTCATCGCCAACACAGCATGAGCTGTCAAAAAACTACCATTTCGAGGACTGTTCGTAGCCTCGCCCCAACCGGAAATGCCCTCATCGGTATCGATCCGCACAAACGTCCAATGCCGATCCATCGTGCTACCCCAGAACGGCCCCTGAGGCTCAACGACCCAAGCCTTGACATCGGTGATTTTCATTGATTACTCCGTTGCAGTTGTTTGGATGTGGCGAAATGCCTGTGGATTGAAGCCGAGTTTAGCTATTAGCAAAGCGGATAGATTAGGTCGTTGCCTCAACGACAACGGTAATGATATCCACGCCGTGGTACTTCTGATGGCGGACTGAGGACGCGTAGTGATGAATTAGGCGGAATGAGATTTCGCGGTCATCAGCGATGTCTGGTGTTTCGCCTAGATATGCCAGATGGTCTTCTATGTTGTCGCCTTCGTAAGCGACCACGAACTCTACCTCGATTTCTCGACCGATGGCGTGGGCAGCAATAGCCAAGCGTTTCTGGAGTTCGTTATCGTCGTCGCCATCAGACATGTCATTCAAGCTTGCAAGGATTTCCTCGCCGACCAATGCGACGCGATTCTGTCCCGCGTCGTTCCAACCGGATGACGCGGCAAAAGACTGCAAGAAGTTGGTGAGCTTAGGAAGTGTTTCGTCGTCGAGCGCAACAGCCAAGCGTTTACGTCTGGGCGCGGTTATCTCCATGAAGAGCATCGCGATGATTGCGACTATCGCACCCGAAGTCATCCCGTTGCCGAGCAGGATGCCGAGGAAGCCGTCACCTAGACGGTCAGCAAAGATCCATTGGTTCTGGAAACCGATACCTATCCAGAAGGCAAGCCCAACAATGAACGCTTTGCGGTGGTCAACGCCGTCTTGAATGACGATCTTCATGCCCTGCACGAACAACATGGCGATCAGGACGAGGATGTACGCGGCGGCAACCGGTGCGGGAATAGCGATGATTAACGCAGTTACCTTTGGAAAGAACGCCAGAACAATGAACGTTATTCCGATGACGATACCGACGCGCCGCGCTGCGACGCCGGTAACCTCTGCGAGCGAGATGCTGCTGGAGTAGGTTGTGTTCGGTAGGGTGCCGAGGATGCCGGAAAGGAGATTGCCAACACCGTCCGCGTTGAGCGCGCCTTGGACAACGCGGAAATCGGTGGCTGTCGGTTTGCGCCGAGACACACGTTGTATCGCCACGCCATCGCCTATCGTTTCGACGGCACCCACGATCGTTGCAATGATGAAAGCTGGTAGAAGTGCCCAAAACTCAACCCCGGGAATGAAATCGATACCCGGCCATGACCTGAAGGGGAAGCCGATCCAATCAGCGTCGATTACGCTTTGAAAGTCGTAAAGTCCCCACGGCGCAGAAACAATTGAACCAACACCGATGCCGATCACCGGCGACCATAGACGAATCCATGAAGGCCCTCGCAGAATCAACACGCCCACCACGATCATCGTAACGACGACCGCAACGATCGCGGCGACGCTGTCGGTACCATCCGGAACGTCGCTGAACGAATCAAAGATAATCGGCGTCACGGTTGCCGCAATGAGCATAATCACCGTGCCGGCAACGACAGGAGTGAAGATTCTACGGAGAAGCGAGAGACGTCCAGCGAGAAGGAACTGTACTAGGGATGAAACGATAATCAGCGACGCCATTGTTGCCGGACCTGCCTTGACGAGAGCAGCAACGCAAACCGCGATGAATGCCGCTGATGTCCCCATGATCAGCACGTATCCCGATCCGACGCGACCGACGCGGATGACTTGCAGGACGGTCGTCACACCGCTGATTACTAGGGCAGCGAAGACGGCCCAAGACAAGTAGGCCTCAGACTGGTCAGCGATCCGGGCGACGATAACGACGGTTATGACGATAGGAGTGACTATCAACGCAGCCGCTTGGAGCCCAGCGCCTATCGAAACTGGTAGCGGCGGATGCTCCTCCGGCTCGTACCGGACATTTTCGTTCTCAATTCCAGTTGCCAAATCGACCGCCTTTCGAAATGTCGCGTCAAATGCTCAATGAGGTCTTGTAAGCCGATTCGCTCTCAACATGATAATGCGTCTAGGCAAGTTGCCCAATTTGCCCAATGTTTGGGCAATCGACGCAGGCCTTTGCCAATGAAACTACCCCAACTGCACCTCATACAACCGCTCGTAACGCGTCGGACGATTGTGATGCAGATGACTTCGCATCAGCACGACCGATCGGACTGGCACTCCGACAACGCTGCTCCCATCGCCTGACGCCCGCGCTTCTAACCAACGTTCACCGATCGCTGCCAATACACGCTTCTGCGTGCCACTCCTGACGCGTCCGACAGTAACGTGCGGCGCGAATTCACGACGTTCCTCAGGGAAGCCGCATCGCACCATCGCACCTTCCAACCGCGACACCAGACTCGACATCCGACGCAGGTCGCCATCCAATCCTGTCCACAAGGCGCGGGGTGTGCGTTCTCCGGGAAAACAGCCGTTGGCTCCGAGCGATAAACCCAACCTCGCCGACTCCGCAGCCACGTCATCTAACTCCTCCCTAATAATCGGCACGTCATCCTTATGCACATCCCCCAAAAACTTCAACGTGATATGCATATTATCCCGCGCCGTCCACCGCACCGCATCGTACGCCACTCCACCCCTAGACGGCCGCCTACGTTGCCTGCCACCGTACGATACAGCGCGCATCGACTTCGCCATGCCGTCGAGGACGTTGATGGCACGTTTCGGCAACTCCACAGCCACAAACAACCGCCACCAATTCAGTGCTTGATCCTCAGCCTCTTCCGTACTTACTCCACCCGGCAACAACACCGGATCCACCTCGCGACGAGTCGCCCCTCGACTACGCCTAGGGCGTTGTTCGCCTCCGTCATTCCCGCGTAGGCGGGAATCCAGAGAGGCGCGGCGGTAGCGAGGATCTTCACCACTGTCATTCCTACGTTGCATTCCGTAATCATAGCCAATTAACTCAATCGTCCCCTTGCGGGTGCTGTGCGCAACTACGTCATTCCGACGGAAGTGAGACCTTTGCAAAACTACCGTCATTCTCGCGTAGGCGAGAATCCAGAGGGGTTGGGAAAGGGGACTGCAAAGCGAAACAATTAACATTCTCAACATGATCACATCATCACCCGAAATCTGGTGGTCACCCACCACACTCGAATTCCAAGAGATCCACGCCCGCGGCGGCACCGACTGGACAACCATAAACCTTGTAGACAGCGACGGAATTGCAGGGCAGGGCGAGATCACCTCTACTCAGCTATCTGGCAGCGTCGCCGCCATCACCGCGCGCCTAGCAGACCGACTGCGAGGACAACGTATCGCATCCGACGACCACGTTATGCAACTTCTAGGCATAACTCCCCAAGCCTGCGAAGAAGACCAAAAAATCGCCACAGCCGTCTCCGCCCTCCGTTGCGCCGTCGCCGACGCCCTCGCACAGCGCGCACAACTACCACTCGCTCAATACCTCCGACTAACCCACGATCACGACGGCGACCTCCCAGACAGAGTCCAACTCTACGCGAACATCAACCGATCCCTCCTACCAGACGACCAAGGCCCAGTAGATCGCGGCCCCGACGACTTCGCAGAGATAGCGACGGAAGCAGCCAATAACGGTTTCACCACCATCAAGTGCGCCCCCTTCGACGAGTGCCAAGCACCATTCGACTCCACCGGACTCCCTCACTGCGCCGAAGCCGGACTCGAACGCGTCCAGACCATCCGCGAAGCCGTCGGCCCAGACATCACCATCTTCGTAGACTGCCACTCCCGCTTCGACTTAGACTCCGCACTCGCACTCGAACCCGAACTCCGAGCCGCAGGCGGACAATGGTTCGAAGAGCCCGTAGACCCTGTCGAAAACTCCGACGACCTTCGCACGATCCACGAACACGCTACCCTACCCATCGCTGGCGGCGAACACGCTTACGGCGTAAACCTCTTCAAGCGACTCGTCGAAGAAGACATCCTCGATATAGTCATGCCCGACGTCAAGTTCTGCGGCGGACCCGTCGAAGCCTACCGCATCGGCACCGAACTAGAACCCGCCTACCCCGGCTCCGTATCCATGCACTGCCCATCAGGCCCCCTCTCACTCCTAGCCAGCGCACACGCCACAATAGCCTTCGAAAACACCCTCCCCCTCGAACACGCCGTCTACGAAATCGACTGGAGACACACCCTCCTAGAACCCTACGAACGAGTAGAAAACGGACACCTAATCATCCCACAAGGACCCGGGCTAGGCGCAAGAGTAGACCCCGCAGCAGTAGCCTTCCGAGGCAAAACCTGGACCGAATAACCCGCTCTCGCAGCCGTCATCATTCCGGCGAAAGCTGGAATCCAGAAGGGCGTGGATAAGTGGCGGCCGTCCCCTTCGCGAAACGTAAGGGGACGCGAGCGTAGCCACGCTCGCAGGGGATGCCCGGGAAGAGCAGGGCCGAAGGCGACGAGGCTACCAACAACCAAACCCATCCCATACATCCTGTCCATCCATGCAAAATGGCACCATGCTAGCCTCAGACATCCTCCCACCCCGCACCGTATCCAGCCGCGGCATGAAACGAATGCTAGACCGCTTAGAAAACGACTCCCCCGGCAACTACCGTTTCCACCTTTTGCCCGCAGACACCACTACATCATCCCGGCGAAAGCCAGGATCCAGAGCGGAGAGGACGGGCATCGGACCGCCACCTTCGCAAAGCGTAAGGGGGCGCGGGAGCGAAGCGACAGCGGGGGATGCCCGGGACTTCACCTGGCTACCCAAATCCGCCCTGAAATCCCCCACCGGACTAGCGCTCTTATACACCAAGAACGACGAATCCCAGCACGAACCCCGACTAGCCATCGCACCACCATTCCCAATCCAAACCGAAGCCGAAACCACCGACCGCGAAACCCTCCTACAGTCCATCGACCCACCCCTACACGTCGCCATCATCCTCATCCGCTACGGCTACGTCGCAATCGCAATCGCCCACGATGAGACCATTATCATCAGCAAGACCGATACCCGCTGGGTACCCAACAAACACCGCGCCGGAGGACAATCCGCAAACCGCTTCAAACGCTCCCGAGAAAAGTGGGCTCGCGAATTCTTCGACAAATCCGCAAACCTCGCAACCGAACGCTTCAACGCCTACACCCACCACATCGACCACCTGATCTTCGGCGGCGACAAACACGTCATCAACCAGTTCCTCCAACGAGCCAACCTACCTAATAACCTCTCCGACCGCATCCTAACCCGACGCCTAAACACCCTCCGACCAAACCACAATGCCCTAAAAGACGCCGTCCGCCAAACCTGGTCCAGCACCATCTACGAACTAGCCGAGCGAGGAAATGATGTGTAGAATCGGGGTGCAGCCATGAATCCATCCCGCAACACCAAAAACTAACCATGATGACGAAATACCTTGTAACCACAGAGGTTGACGAAGATGGGTTCGTCGTCGCGTCTTGCCCGAGCCTTCCCGGATGTCACACACAGGGCAGAACCCTTGAAGAGGCCCTCGAAAACATCAAAGACGCCATAGAAATCTACGTCGAATACACTAGCGAACGAGCCGCAAAAGTCAACGGTTCCAGTGTTGAACGGCGAATAATTGAAGTTTCGGTCGCCTCCTGAATTGCCTAGACTCCCCGTACTTTCTTCTGAAGACTTCATCGCCGCGATGCGGAAGATCGGCTATTCGGTTGACCGTAGTCGTGGCAAGGGTAGTCACGCCCTGCTCTATCACCCCGAACGTCATACCTTGATCGTCCCCAATACCAACTCACTCGGAAGGGGGATGTTGCGTAAATTGATTCGGGATTCAGGCCTCACAAGGCATGAGTTCTTTGATCTAATCAACTAGCGTCCCGTCCCCACCTACCAAAACCCATCCCGTCCATCCATGCAAAACCCCAAACAACCAACACAACCCTTAAAATCATCACCAACCGAACCGTCATTCCCGCGCAGGCGGGAAACCACAACCCGATAACTGCACCCATGAAAATCACCGCCATAAACTCACACATCGGATACGGACCACGCTACCCCTGGGTCTTCATCACCATCGACACCGACGAAGGACTCACCGGACTCGGACAAGCCCAAGGCGGCATCGTCGCCCACATGATCCACAAAGCAATCCCGCACCTCGGCGACCTCCTCATCGGCGAAGACTCCTCACGCATCGACTACATCTGGACACGACTTTTCTCCGAACTAAACTCCACCGGAAACCGAGGCTTCGGATCCGCTCTCATCTCCGCCGTCGACATCGCACTATGGGACATCAAAGGCAAACGACTCGGACTCCCCATCTACGAGCTCCTCGGCGGCAAGTTCCGAAACAACCTACGCCTCTACTCAAACGGATGGTTCAACCAAGGAAACACCCCCGAAGCATACGCACGCGCCGCTTTCGAGACCGTCGCCGAAGGACACACCGCCATCAAGATGGACCCATTCTTCGAATTCGACGACGTCGCACCCCTCCAACACGGACACAACATCTCGCCCACTGGACTGCGAAAAGGCGTCGAAATCACCCGCGCCGTGCGCAACGCCGTCGGACCCGACATCGAAATCCTCATCGACCTACACGGACGATACGACGTCGCAGCCGCCGTCAGAGTCGGAAAAGCACTCGGAGAATTCGACATCGGATGGCTCGAAGAACCCGTACCACCCGAAAACCACGACGCACTCGCAATCGTCAAAGACCAAGTACCCATGCCCATCTGCGTCGGCGAAAGACTCGTCACCCGCTGGGACTTCCGACCCATCCTCGACAAACAACTCGCAAACTACATCATGCCCGACATCGTCCGCTGCGGCGGCATCTCCGAAATGCGAAAAATCGCAACCATGGCCGAAGCCTACTACATTCCCGTCTCACCCCACGACGCCACCGGACCCATCACAATGGCCGCCGGCGCCCAAGTCATGATGAGCACCCCCAACTTCTACCGACTAGAAATCGCCTACTCCGAACTCCCCCACTACAACACCGCCCTAACACCACCACTAGACGTCCGCAACGGCTTCTACCACGTCTCAACCCGCCCACGCCTAGGCCACGAACTAAACCCCGAATACGTAGCCGCCGGCCCCAACAAATCCCTCATCGACTAACACATCAACGCCATTCCTGCCTACCTATCGTCATTTCCGCGCAGGCGGGAATCCAGAAGAATCAACCAACACTTTCTCTCTCCCTTGGCGGGTGAGGGTTCAGGGCCGAGTTTGAATCCAGAGGTTTTGGCTGCCGGTACCGGCGGGTCGACGGTTGAAGATTGAAACCCGTGGATTTTGCGAACAATCGCCTTGCAACTCGGTTCGATGTTCTGTTTGGACCCAAGTGTCAACTCCCAAATGTTAGAATTGATCGGTGCATGTCAATCCACAACTCGTTCGATTTCCCAGCGTGACGCGCAAAACTTCGATTGTTTGGTTTGAATCGGCGCAAGGTAAGGTATGATCGTAGCCTCTCTCCACAACCCTGATCGATATATGTCCGAGTTGCGGCAGGTGCTCTCGCAGGACCGAAAACGGATCGGAATTCTGATCGGAGCTGGTGCACCCGCATCTGTCAAAACAGATGATGCCGGAAATTTGGTCATAAACGGCGAAAATCCGCTGATTCCCGACATTTCAGGACTCACACGGGCTGTCATAGATGCCCTCAAAACCACAGATCAGGAAGCGATTGAAACGCTGAAATCTGAGTTCGATGAACTAGACAATGTCGAGGCCATACTCACGCAGATTCGTAAACTCGCTCAAGCTATAGGCGATGCGCGAGTTTACGGACTGAGTGGCCAAGACTACGAGATTCTAGGTCAACGCATTTGTCAAGCAATTGGCGACATTGTTAGCGTGCATCTCCCAGTAGGTCGAAACCCGTTTTCTAACCTCGTTGCGTGGGTTTCAGGAACACAGAGAGAACATTCGGTCGAGATTTTTACACCTAATTACGATCTGTTAATAGAGGAGGCGTTTGAACGAGACCGTGTAGCTTATTTCGACGGATTCACAGGATCACACTTGCCGTTTTTCGATCCTGCAAGTGTGTCATTTGATCCCACGGGTTCGTCCAACGATCCCCTGCCTTCGAGATGGTCCCGCCTGTGGAAACTGCATGGTTCTCTTGGATGGAAGATAGTGGATGACTCGGTTGTGCGGACCGGCCAACGAGACGCGACTGAGTTGATCTACCCTGATCACCTCAAATATGATCAGGTGACCAAGCACCCATATAGTGCTATGTTCGAGAGATTGCGTTGGTTCCTCATGACACCCGACACTCTTTTGATTTGTTCGGGGTTTTCCTTCGCCGACGCTCATATTTGTGCTGTGATGCATGAAGCATTGGCAGCCAATAAGCACACGGCGATCTTCGCGTTCCAGTACCGGACGTTGGAAAATGAACAGTCCGCGACGACGCTCGCATTTTCAAGGCCAAACGTCTCTGTCTACGCTCCCGACGGCGCAATCGTCAACGGCGTCGTGGGTAACTGGCGACCGGGTGAACCCCCAAACGAAGAATGGCGCGAGATTCGAAAAACGTATTGGGATGAAAGGACTTCGCAATTCACCCTTGGAGATTTTGCCCAACTGTCGGATTTCTTGGCGTTGACTCAAGCGCAAAATCTATCTTTCCCTCCGAATGTAGTTGATGATAATGACGAATCTGTAGAAGATCAATAGGCCGCGGTTACCATTATGCTAAGTCGTGATCCTACATATATTGGCGAAATCGTATCTGTTTCTGGTTCTGCAGTACGCGTTTCGCTGGCTCAATCCGTCGGTTCGGGTGTATCGATTATCAGTGGACGTGCCTACAAAATTGGTCAAGTCGGTAGCTTTATACGAGTTCCACAAGGTTACCAAGATCTTTTCGGAATCGTATCCGAAGTAGGCGCCAACGCTGTATCCGATGACGTCGACCAGTTGTCCGATACTGGAAGATGGATGAATGTTGAACTCGTTGGCGAAAGCACTGGAGGCACCTTCGAACGCGGAATTAGCCAATATCCGAACATCGGCGACTTCGCTCATTTGGCAGTTGAGAAAGATCTTTGGAAGATCTACAGCGCAGGAGGGCGAGGACACGTCACAATCGGAACCCTCTCAAGTTCAGAAAGTATCCCAGCCAGGATATCATTGAACGAATTGTTGACCCGACATTCTGCAGTCCTTGGTTCGACTGGATCGGGAAAATCAACTATGGTTGCCGGACTGATCAGAGCCATCACTACTAACGACGAGACCGATGACGTTTATCCTAACGCTCGCATCATTCTATTAGATATACACGGTGAATATTCTGATGCATTGGCAGATGTTGCCCAAATCTTCAGTATTGAACCTCAAGCAAATGAACGTTCATTATATATTCCGTATTGGGCTCTAGATTCCAATGAACTGATGGATTTATTGATCGGAGAGTTAGTTGAAAATCATGAAATTGCGTTCACCGATAAAATATTTGATCTCAAATCTATTTCGCAAGAAACTAACGAATTTCCTGGGGTCGAACTGGATTCGATCACTGTGGATACACCGATACCTTTCAGCCTGAAACAACTTTGGTTTGATCTCGTTGATTTTGAGCTTAAGACCTTTACTACTTCGGATAGAGACGAAATAGCGTTGCAACGTCGTGGAGATCCTGATTCGATGACGGCCCCAGTTTACAGCCCCGCAGGGATGGGTAGTTCTGGACCTTTCCTAAACCAAAACGCTGTTGGAATTAGGCGACAATTAAATCTGCTTCGCTCGCGCATGTTGGACAGTCGCTACGATTTCCTACTCCATCCCGGTCCATGGGAACCCGACGCGAATGGAACGACAGACGAAGATTTGGACGGATTATTGAGAGATTGGTTAGGTGGTTCGAAGCCAGTAACGATTCTGAATCTTTCGGGAGTGCCTGCCGGTGTGCTTGAACGGCTGATAGGCTCATTGTTGAAGATCATATATGATGCACTTTTTTGGAGTCGCGCTAAGTCCGAAGGTGGTTATTGGCGGCCACTATTGACTGTAATGGAAGAAGCGCATAGATACCTGTCGGACAATTCGAACGGTGCGGCTTCCGATGTGATTCAACGAATCGCCAAAGAAGGCCGCAAATACGGCGTTGGCGCCATGGTAGTCAGCCAACGCCCATCGGAGGTCAACGAGACCGTTTTATCCCAATGCGGAACATTTTTCAATCTCCGACTTTCCAATCCTGCTGATCGTTCAAGAGTCCAAGGCACGTTACCCGACGGCCTAACGGGTATTCTCGATGCCCTGCCAACCCTTCGAACAGGTGAGGCAATCGTTACCGGTGAAGCGGCGAAGTTACCAATGCGCTGTCGCATTACCTTGCCTCCCGAACGCCATCGACCGCAGAGCCAGGATCCCAACGTCGTTGCGAATTGGGCGATCCCGATGCGCGAGGAGGGATATGATCGCGTGGTGCTATCATGGAGAGCACAGAGCCCGTATGCAGTCGTTGAGGACTTGGATATCGAGCTAATGCCCGTCGACGACGATACGATGGAAGAACTAGGAGGCGACCGTGAATAACCAAGCCGTGGCGTCATCAAATGTTAGAGCGATTGGTTACGACGCACAAAAACAAACCCTGGAAGTCGAATTCCTGAACGGATCTGTCTACCAGTACTACAGTGTCCCTGAAAATATGCATCAGCAAATAATGAACGCCCCATCCAAAGGCCGGTTTCTACACCTCTACATCAAAAACCAGTACCCATACTCGAGGGTAGGGTGACTTAGCACTGCACTTCTATCTAGGCTCGGAACTCAAAAGCACTAACTTCACCCCTCCCCCACAAACGCTTCCCACCTCTCCCCCAGCCTTCCCTCATCCGGCCGCTCCACCCTACGCGACGGCACATGAATCCGCTGCCCCTGCAACCCCTGCAATCCGTGCCGCAACATCGGACCATCCACCTCCTCCAAGATATCCCGACGCACATGGATCACGTAACTCGGATGCACACCAAGTAGCAACCTGTCGAATGCCGCGTGGTGCAACCGACACAACGACATCCCGTTGCTAACCACCGGCTCCCCGTGCAACGCGCTGTCCGGCGTGATGTGCGCCGCATCCAACAACTCCCCGTGGCGTAACTGGCAAAACGCGCACTGATGCCGATACGCCCGCAATACCCGCTCCCGAAACGCACCCTGATGTATCCGACGCTGCACCTCCGTCGCCACATACTCCTTCTTCAACTCCCCGAACGGCTCCCCTTCGTCCTGTAACCCAAACGCCGGATCAACGAATCCAGCATCTTCGCAAGACACCGAAAACTCTAACGACCCCATCCAATCGCCAACAATATACGCCGGCCAGATCGCCATGTATCTCCCCGGCACCAACCCGTGAAAATACACCAACGGCAACCTCAACCGCATCACCTCCCTCAACCCCACATTGTCCCGGTGATACGGATCGGTTCCTCGATACTTGTAGCGAAGCATCTTGTCATCCCCCATCCGATCGTCGTACGGACTATTTGGCGACGTCGTGATCGACAACGGCAGACCCAAAATCCGAGGCTTGAAAATCCCCTGCCGACTAATCAACATCACCCGCTCACCCTGATATCGAAACCCCTCCAACAACACACTCCGGTCAACCACCCCATCCTCACCCGAAACCCGCGACCCAAGCCAAGCAAACGCGGCAGTCCTCACACTCCGCTCATGCTCCAAGTCATAATCCAAAACCATCCGAAGAATTATACGCCGCAACACACAATTCTAGCTCACCCCTCACCCAAAACCTCCGCTACGCTCCGTATCCGCGCCAGACTAGCCGAAGCATACTCCGAAGCCTCGTACCGCTGGATCTGTTGCTCCTTCAAGCCCAACCTTACAGCCAGTGTCTTCTGACTCAACCCTCGAGCGATCCGCGCCCTGATCAACAGCCCCGGCACCTCAGCTACGGCATCAAGCCGACCAAACTCAAAGTCGCCTGACTTCAATACCTCGTAGTCTCGCAACTCTTTCTCAAGGTCGGCCAGCTGACTCCTAATGGCATCCTTCTTGGCCTTGAACAGCAACGGATGCAAACCCAGATCTTCCGCAGTTTCACCTTCCAACTCGCGCAATGCCTCCGAGAACCGGTCCGCTTGAGCCTTCGTTATCCGATACTGCCTCTGGTTCTTGATCATTCGATTCCTCCTAGATCCAAAGCCACAATCCCTTTCGGTTGTCCCGTCTCTCTATCGATCTGAAATAAGTCCAAGAAAACATCACCCCGCATCCGCGCCGTCCACGATGCCGGAAAGAACTCGCCACGAAACTTTGCTTTCTGAGCAGCACGCCCTCGATCAAACTCAAGCAATACAGGATCGATCAACTCCATATCCACGCCAACCTCATCCCAACACGCATCGAAATCCCTCGGGACCTCTTTGCTAGTCACAAAACTCCCGTCTAAGTACACCGTCCTACATCCGGCACGCTTTAACCCGCCCAACGCACTCATGAATCCATCCAACAGCCCTCGTCGCCAAGGCGTAGTGCCGAATCTCTCAACGATTTCTTCCCAAGTTGCCCAATGAATCCCTGGTGGCAAGTTCCCGCTGTTCTCGAAATCAGGCAACATAACACAACTATATCATTGGGTTAGAGAAATCGTCATTCCCCATCACAACTCATCACCCCGTGTCATTCCGCGCCTCCTCTGTCATTCCGAACGCAGCCAGGAATCTCCCCCCTTCGCGGAGCGTAAGGGGGCTAGGGGGATGCCCACACGTCATTCCCGCGCAGGCGAGAATCCAGAGGAGACGGGAAGAGAAAATCATGGCAATCATTACCCCATCATGGCAATCATGGTTCAAAACCTCCCCCTTCGCTCCGCGTAAGGGGGCCAGGGGGATGCCCCATCCTGTCCATCCCGTACATCCATGTAAATTTCTTGCCGAAAACTCTTGACATCACCAATACGTATGTATAATTAAAAATGAAGACTTCAGGCAGAGCCGTGCTGACGAGTGCGGACACCTATCTAGCCGCCGGGCTACAGGGAAAAAGCGTCAGGTCATGAGACAGCGACACATCAGAAGCGACTATACGGGAACCCGCAAGGGTGCCCCGGACCCGTCGCGTGTGCGCTCAAACGATCTGTGGCGACGCCCCTCGACCGAGCTGAAGCCGGTTGCAACGCCCAGCGGTTCCGTTCGAAACGATCGATGTAACAAGTCCCGGTCGCCGAGGGCTAATGCACCCTCGGCAACACGAGCCAGCAGGCATGCCCCATACGCGTCTGCACCGCGCACCGTAGCGACGTGCATCCACCCATCCCCTTCGCGAATCGCGAGGGGAGGCGGAGCGGAGCGAACGCAGGGGATGCCGGCCAAGGGCCGGGTAAGCGGTCGTGGATTCGGCAGACGTCGGACGCTTGACGCCAAAGCGTCGCGGCTACGGCACGAGGATGTGCAAAACTACCCGATGGGAAGCGGCCGAGCTCAACCTACGAGTCGCGACCCGGGCCCGCGGTCTGGCAACGCGGGCAGTGACCGGACGAGGAAAGCTAGCAGCAGTTCAACATCTCGCACAAATCGGCAACGCCTGATGGATTGCGACCCCGCGCGAAGGGTCGCAATCCACTTCAACGGCAACAACACAACCCCTGCCCCTCCCCCCTGAACCAAGGGCAGCCAAAACGACCAAAAACCAGCGGAACCCCCCTCCGCCATTTCAACGCGCCCACCACCGTCATTCCGAGCGCAGCGAGGAATCTCCCCCTTCGCACAACGTAAGGGGGTTAGGGGGATGCTCACACGTCATTCCCACGCAGGCGGGAATCCAGAGGAGGAAGGGACGGGAAAAATCATGGCAATCATTCCCCCATCATGGCAATCATGGTTCAACAACCTAAGTCATTCCAGCCAGTAATCTCCCCCCTTCGCATTCACACCATGTCATTCCGAGCGCAGCGAGGAACCTCCCCCCTTCGCGAAGCGTAAGGGGGCCAGGGGGATGCCCACGTCTAACCCCCCGTCATTCCCGCGCAGGCGGGAATCCAGAGGGATGTACGGGCGGGGCAACATCATGGCAATCATTTCAAAATCATGGCAATCATGGTTCAACAACCTAAGTCATTCCGAGCGTAGCGAGGAATCTCCCCCCTTCGCACAACGTAAGGGGGCCAGGGGGATGCACACGTCTAATCCCCCGTCATTCCGACGAAAGTCGGCGCTTCAGCCCAAAAAGACCGACGACAGGGACGCGAGTGAGCCAAGCAAGATCGCAGGGGACGCTTACCTAGTCTTCATCATCCTCGTAGTCATCATCCTCATCATCGTCATCGCGAGTAAGCTGTTCTGCACTCGCCGCTGCCTCGGCCGCCGGATTGTCCTTCGGCAAATGGATGATGAACTCGGTGAACTCGCCCGGCTCCGTCTCTACTTGGATGGCTCCACCATGGCTCCGAATTATGTCCATCGATAGCGATAGTCCCAGACCGGTTCCACGGTTGGTCGCCTTGGTCGTGAAGAACGGATTGAATATCTTATCTACAACCTCTTGCGGCATCCCCGTGCCATTGTCGCGGAAGCGAATCTCGATCATTTCGTCGTCCAACATCTTCGTGGAGATGAACAGACCGGGTATGTAGCTCTTTGCGGCATCAGGGTCTTGCTCTCTGAGCGCTTCACGCTTGTCTTCCGTTGCGTGCCAAGAGTTCGTAACCAAGTTCAAGAAGACGCGACCGAGATCCTGAGAGATGGCTTGGATTTGCGGAACCGCAGGATCGAATTCCGATTTAATTTCGATGTTCATATCCGGGTCGGTAGCGCGTCCGCTGTGATACGCGAGCTGCGCGTACTCATGCACAAGGTCGTTGAGATCGGTCTCCTGGACATCGGTCGATTCACGCCCCATCGCCAACATGCCGTGCACGATGCGATTGGCGCGGTCGCCATGCGACTTGATCCGCGTCATATTGCCTACTAGATCGCCAGTTACCTCTTCGATGTACTCCATCTGATCGTCGTCGATATCTTCACCCACTTCCTCAAGGATCTCGTTTAACTCTTCCAGCAACTCGGCAGATGCCTCAGAAAAGTTATTGACGAAGTTCAGCGGGTTTCGTATCTCATGCGCCACACCTGCCGTCAGTTCACCGAGCGCCGCGAGCTTGCCCTGCGTGATGATCTGGTCTTGTGCATTCTGCAAGTCGTCTAGCACACTTTCCAACTGGGCGTTCTTGCCCTGCAACTCATTCGCAAGTTGCTCAACGAGGTTGAGCCGTTGCACCTCTAAAGCGTGCTGTCGGAAGACCTCCAACGCACCAGCCATCTCGGCAACCTCGTCACGTCCGCTGATTTCGACCTCTGTTTCTAGGTCGCCATCCGCCATGTTGAGCATCCGGTCCGACAGATTTTGAATGCGTCGTAGCAACACTTTTCCGACGAATAGCCAAGTGATCAGAAACGCACCGATGATTGATGCAGCGCTAATCGCGAGAAGGAAGACACGCCCTTGGAAAATCGATTGCTCCGATGCACTCGATACTTCGGCAACGTGTCGTTCAGCAGTTTGAACCCAATCATCAACTTCGGCAACGAGTAGAACGGCTATCTCGCGGTTCTGCTCTAGCAACTCGTGTTGACGTTGCGTAAGCTCAAGTTCCCTAGCTAGGAGTTGGAATCCACTTCCATGTCCCAATGAAAGATCAAACAACCGCGCAAATATCAGAGCCAGAGTAGCCTCGTACTCAGTGCCCTTAAGCACTGACAGACTCCGCTCAATGCGGCTTCTAGCAGCCTCCGCTCGTTCTCGCAAGGGCTCTATGAATGCAGGATCCGAAACCGTGAATGCGCTAGCAAGCAGTTGCGTAGCGGTATTGGCTTCAGCCTGCAAATCGGATACGTTACGGAACCTGTAGAACTCGTTTTCCGAAAAATGTTCGGAACTGGAGACAGGCGATTCCCCAAGCTCGCTATAGCCAGTCATCGTGTAAAAGAGCTGGTCGTCGATTGCGGGGACCAGAATATCGTCCAAACGCTGTTGAATCTGAGTAAGTTCGATGCTGATCGCCGTAGTTTGAGCATCAAGCATCAGAAGCTCTTCTTTGTCCGATTTAATCGTGTCAATGCCCTGTATCAGTTGATCGGCGTACTCTTGTATCCGAGACAATCGATGTCCCCTGTTGTCCAATCTCCCTGAACCGTCGCCTACCTGAGACAAAGACTCGAGTTGTTGCTCAAATAGATTCTGAGTCGTATCTATTTCGGCCACCACCTGATTAAACTCTGCGTTCGTTACGGCAGCCGTCAGTCGCGGTGCGGCGGCAGCAAGCACTCCCGTGTACTGTGCGACACCGAATGAAGCGACCATCTCCGGCACGCTTTCCTCTTTAACGCGGTTCGTGGCATCTCCAATCTGGTCAAATGAAAGCCAAGCTACCAGACTGGCACTAAGCGTGAGCACGACAGCACCTCCGATTCCGAGGTACATCTGCGCAGAAATTCGGAATCGGCCTTCGAGGATAGATCTTGCTTTGGCGATCACTGGTTGTTCGCAGTCATAACTTCGATCGGATGATACTGCCCGTCGGCACCGATAACCGTGAGGAAGACTTCGTTAGACCCTTGACTGTCCTCAGCACCGAACTGTAGTTCAAAGCCTCCGAAGTCTAGGATGTCGCCGTTACGCAAGACCTGCAGAAAACACTCGCGGTCGATATCGCGTCCGCACCTTTCCGTGACTTCGATAACAAACCTGCCAGCTACGTAACCTTCAAGGGATACGAAGCCCGGGTCCTCATCAGGAGCGTATGTCCCAAGCGCTTTGTGGTAGTCAGCGACGATAGGAATCGAATCGTCCCAAGGAAATGGCACGACTTGAGTCACGTAGACGCCTTGCCCGTAATCGCCGAGTTCGCGTGCCAACGCGTTGCTCCCTACGAACGAGACGGTCATGAATTCAGGTGTGAAGTTGGTGTGCCGTGCCCAAGAAATGAGGTGCGCCACCGGCTCATAGGCGCCGATCATAATCACAGCATCCGGGTTGCCCTGTTGGAGGTCGAGGAGAGCAGTCTTGATTGCTTTGGTATTGCGCGGATATATGCCGATGGCGACCGGTTCCAAGCCCTCAGCATCTAAAGCGATCTTTACGCCTTGATAACCTGCCCTGCCAAATGAATCGTCTTGGTACATCACCGCGATTCGCTTGATATCAAGGTCATCCAACAGCCGGCGCACCATCTCCGCCGTCTCTTGGTAATAGGATGCGCGCACGTTTAGGATGTGCGCGTATTGTGGACTACGCAGGAACTCCGCTCCAGTGAACGGAGCGACGTATGGTACACCGCTGGCTTGCGCGACTGGCACAGCAGATCTTGACGTCGGTGTACCGACAGCGCCGACAAGCGCGAATACGTGGTCCTCGTGGATTAGTGCAGTGGTGTTTGCGATTGCGGCTTCTGGCTCGTACGCGTCGTCGCGGAATGTCAGCCCCAGCCTTCTGCCGTGAATGCCGCCCTGTGCATTCGCTTCAGCAAAGGCCGCTAAAATGCCAGCTCTCATGCCGAGCCCTAACTCTGAAGCAGGTCCGCTGAATGCCGCTGATTGCCCGAAAAGAATGGAGTTGTCGGAAATGCCGTTGCGACTGTCGGAGGCTTGATTTCCTGCCGCGCCGTTCGTATCACCAGTCGACTCCGCGCTGGGACTTGATGTAGGCGTATCGGGTGCATTCTCGCCATCGGAACATCCGATCAACATCAATAGGCAAACAATTGCAACCGCCGCTTGCGAAGCTGCAATCCCCAAGGAAGAGAATGCAGGGCGGGATACGTTCAACCGGACCTCCGCTTAACGAGAGTTAAATGGTTCATGTTGTCGATACGCTGGTAATGCATCTCGTCAGAAAATACGCGTGCCAAGTGGACTCCCCATCCGCCAATCGTGCTTTCCTCAATAGATTGGACTTTTTCAGGAGTTCCAACGTCGCTGGTGGGATCGAACTGCTTGCCGTTGTCAAGGATGTGAATGGTGATAAGGTCTTCGTCGCAGGCGATTTCGACTTTGATGGGTTTAGAGCCGTCGGGTTCCCCGTGGTTAATCACGTTGATACATAGTTCCTCGAGAATCAACTCGATCTGGTATGTAACGTCAGGCGTCCATTCTCCCTGCTCGGACATCGGGCCGATAACTCGGTGTATCGCCTCGATCTCTTCGACCACTGGGTTGAATTCGACGGAAGCACTAATCGTCATGGGAGCGCCTACGTTCGCTTAAAGACTAAGCAGGCCTGATCGTCGGACTGCGGTTCGTCACCGGCAAACTCGTTCACGGCGTCAAAAACCATCGCACTGGTCTCTTCCGCATTAACAGGTTGTTTGTCTCGAAAGACCTCGCGTAGCCTATCCATACCGAAGAGTTCACCTTCAGAGTTGAATGCTTCGGTTATTCCGTCGGTATAGAGAATCACCGTGTCGCCCGGTTGAAGTTCCACTGAATCTTCGTCGTAATCGATTCCCGGAATGATGCCGAGAGCCGTGCCGCCCGTCGGGTCAATCACTGTTGTGCTTCCGTCGGGATGGACGATAATTGGTTCGTTGTGCCCGCCATTGGCGTATGTGAACTTATGGTTTCTAGGGTTGTAAATGGCGTAGAAGAGGGTTACGAACATTGCCGCTTCATTCTCGGCATCAAGCAAGTTGTTCACTTCGACAAGAGCTTCGCCTGGCGTCTCAAAGCGTTGGCCTGCGCCTTTCAGCAGCATTCTGCTGGACATCATGAACAGCGCAGCCGGCATTCCCTTGTCGGAGACATCGGCGATCGCCAACCCGATTTTTCCATCCCTGAGAATCTGAACGTCGAAAAAGTCTCCGCCAACATTGCGTGCCGGTTGCATTGAGCCATAAATCTCGTACGCGTCGCTCTCCGGGAAAGCCGCCGGTAGCACCGACTGCTGAATGTTGTTCGCAACATCAAGCTCGTTCTGCAACGCGACCAGCTTGTCTCTAGACTGTAGCGCTTCCCGCCATTCCTCTAGATGTTGCAGCGTCCTCTGAATCGTAAGCCGCAGGTCTTGGAAGTCCAGAGGTTTAGTTACAAAATCGAACGCGCCGCGATTCATGGCGGTTCGTATGTTTTCCATGTCGCCGTACGCTGAGATGATGATGGCGCGGATATCAGGCGTGACCTCTTGGATCTGCTGTAACAGCGTAAGCCCGTCCATTCTCGGCATGTTGATGTCTGACACCACCATGTCGATCTCTTTGTCCTCCACCAGCATCTCCAGAGCTTCCACACCATCGCGGGCAAATATAAACTCGTACTCCCCTCGCCGAATCTGTCGGCGCATCCGCTGGAGTACGAGCGGCTCTAGATCCGGCTCGTCGTCAACGACCAAGATCTTTTTTGTGGCTTTTCGCATAGAACCTGACTTAATGCATCCTCTCTGAATTGCACTCGCACCGCGTCAAGCCGAAAATACCACGGCCGCCGCTAGCGCCTGTGGCAACCAGATTCAGTTCCTTACGGACGCAAGCGCGTCATCGCGAGTAGATTCGATCGGGATGATGTTGTCAAAACCGCTGATCGAGAAGATCTCCCGTATCGGATCCGATAACGAGCAAACAGCGAACTTGCCACCCTGTCGATTGATCGACTTAACGACCAAAAGGATCGCTCGCAGACCCGCGCTGCTGATGTATGTCAGCGTTTCGGCATCGAAGATAACGGCTCGATCATTCTCTTGAATCGCAGCCTCTAAGCCTAGTTGGAACTCGCGCGCGTTAGTACCATCTACGCGATTCTCACTTGGCATCACTACTAGTGCGCCACCCACTCGTTCTGTGTTGATTTCCATCGGTTGACTGCCTCCCTGAGACTAGTACGCTCAGATTGCGTCTCTATGCAACATTAACCTATCATAAATCCAAACAACCTGAGCGTGCATGATTTTCTTACGCAATCATCTACTATCCTTCACGATCGTACTTCCCAACGAAACTGTCTTCGGCTCTTGGCGGACGAGGCATCCTAGCCATCGAAATCGATTCTGGCAACACGATGCCACCCGAAAAGATCAGTTTCATTGCGTCCTCCACTGAGACATCAGTTTCCACTACATCATCTTCCAAGACGAACGCCATATTCCCGGAAGTCGGATTCGGAACCGTCGGTATGTAGATGGAAACCAGATCCTCTTCACGCCCCGGCGCTCTTGCTCTACCGGTTACGAAGCCCATCGCTACCATTCCGTCTCTTGGCCACTCGATAAACACTACACGGCTGAAATTGGCTCGAGAGCCAACCGAGGCCATCGCATTTTGCGTTACTCCGTAAAGGGTACGGACTACCGGGATCACACCCATCACCTTGCTGATCATCTGCAACACAAACTGACCGGGTTTGAGTAACGCAAACAGTCCGATCAGATAGAAGAGGATGGCCAACGCGACCAGTCCGATCCCAGGCACATCCCAAGGCTTGTCCTTGATGTACGGAAGTTCTCTGATACCGTCCGTCCAAGCGACCAAATAACTCAGCGCGATGATCGTTACGATCAACGGCACAAGTTCAAACAGGCCCGATACAACCCGTCCTTGGATGTGGCTCTCGGTTCGCCGGAATATGTTGGGACGATCTTCCTTTTCATCCGAGTCGATCTTAGGTATTTCATCACTCGCCAAAGCAACAATCTCCTCGCTCGATACTGAACCAACTTAACGCCGTAGGGCGCGCGTCAAGAGTTTACACCAGTTCAACGAGTATTGGAGATATCTGCAAGCAAGCTACCAGCAGAAAAACGGGCAGTGGCCCAAACTGTAGATTCCCGCCTGCGGATTCTTTGCACAACCCTCCCTCTTGATGTCCGTGCATGACGCACAATTACTCGCATTGTCCCCTGTTATTCCGAGAGCCTCCCATGTCATTCCGAGCGGAGCGAGGAATCTCCCCCGTTCCCTTGCGTAAGGGGGTTAGGGGGATGTGCGTTCCCCCCTTCGCTTGCACAAGGGGGTTAGTGGGATGTGCGTTTCCCCCTTCGCTTGCGCAAGGGGGTTAGAGGGATGTGCGTTTCCCCCGTTCGCTTGCGCAAGGGGGTTAGGGGGATGTGCGCTTCCCCCGTTCGCTTGCGCAAGGGGTTAGAAGGATGTGCGTTCCCCCCTTCGCTTGCGTAAGGGGGTTAGGGGGATGCTTGTATGCCGCGTCCCCTTGCGCTGAAGCGAAGGGGACGTACTCACATCACTCTGGATTCCCGCATACGCGGGAATGACGGGGGTGTGCAAAGAACCCTCTGGAGAGGGTTAGAGTGAGACCTAGCCCGCTTCGCGCAAACATTCTTCCAGCAACCCAAAAGCCGCATCTACGAATGCCCACATATTACCCTCGCGATCCGAATCTCCTGTTTCCAGCGTGATCGATCGTTCCACTGGACCTGAAACCGCGATGCAAGTGTGCCCAGCAGCATCGCCGTAACGATTACCAGTCGGACCACTGGCGCCCGTCTCAGCAAGACCCCATGTCGTGCCCAATGCCTCTCGTACTGACCGCGCGTTTAGCGCAGCGTACTCCTCCGTCGACGACCTGATACCCGTCAAAGCATCATCCGGCACACCCAAGAAAGCCTTGTGAGATGTTCGCGTGTACGTCACTGCGCCACCGATGAAGTATGCGGAAGCTCCGGGCACCGCCAAAAGACACGCCGAGATCAATCCGCCGCCTGACGACTCGGAGACGCCGATGGTCTGTCCGGTGTCCTTCAACAATGCCGCAACCGCTTGTGCTCGATTACCTAGTTCGTTCATCGTCCTAACTCCATCTGCCAGATTCATTGCTTTCGTTGGTAAGTTAAACACAAACGCGCTCCTCATCGGTTGCAAAGCTACGTCATTCCGAAGCGTAGCGAGGAATCTCCCCCCTTCGCTAGCGTAAGGGGTTAGGGGAATGCGCGTCCACGCCTGGGCATCCCCTGCGACCTCGCTGCGCTCGCTCGCGTCCCTATCGTCCGTCTTCTTGGGCTGAAGCGAAGGGGACGCGGATACCTGCCTTCGCAGGTATGACGGTAGTTTTGCAAAGGTCGCGATGCGACTTGAATCATGGTAAGGTATGGGCAAAGTTGACTAGAAACGGTCGATTTGGATGTTTGAACGGTGGTAATCCGTCAAATCACGCCGACTATCGGCCCCAAACATCCACAAGGAGGCAGGCATGAACGATGACTATCCGGTGCAACTAAGCATCGACTATGGCGACGGGACACGAAATCGGTTGACGACCCTGTTCCGGATCATCTTGATCATCCCAATAGCGATTGTGGCAGGGTTCATCGGAGGGGCTATCGCCCTGTTTGGAGAAGATAGTACCCTGCTGATTTCCGCGACCCAATCCGGGGAGGTCGTGAGTGGGCCAGCAAGTGGAATCTTGCTCGGTTATGCGGGGGGAATCACGATCGGTATCCTGCTCTTGATCCTATTCCGTAAGAAATACCCGAGATGGGTCTTCGATTTCTTGGTAGGAGTCGCACGTTTAACCACAAGAGTCGAAGCGTACCTCTTCCTTTTGGTTGACGAGTATCCCTCAACCGACGAGGATCAGTCGGTACACCTCGACATTGCTTACCCGGATGCTGAGGCCGATCTGAACCGCTTCTTGCCGCTGATCAAGTGGTTACTGGCGATTCCGCACTACATAGCTTTGATCATCTTGGGAATCATTGCTGTGTTGCTCACGATAATCGCATGGTTCGCTATCATCATCACTGGCAAATATCCCCGAGCGATGTTCGACTTTGTGGTAGGTGTGGGACGTTGGAGTACACGCGTCGTAGCGTACGCCTTCCTGCTGACCACCGATCGCTACCCCCCGTTCCGTCTCAGCCCATAACCGCCTGCCAATCCCTCCCCCTTTTCGCTGCGCGAAAAGGGGGAACTAAAGGGGGGCCATTTCTGGCTCTTCCACCGCGCTCCAACTCGGAGCGCGTGTGGATAGCGCAGCACACAAGGACGCGAAACGAGCCGAACCTTCGGCATCTCCAGTCTTGGCGTACCGAATCAACATCGCCGCGGCAAACACATCTCCTGCGCCAGTCGTGTCTACGCCCGCACCTTCAACTTGGTCGGCGAATGATGGTATCGATAATCGCTTGCCGCGACTTCCGACATAGAGATCGGCACCTCGACTCCCCTTCGTTACGATCAAGTTGTCGGTCAAAACTCGCCACTCATCTAGCGCCGCGACATCAACCTCCGACTCCGATATCACGCAGATATCCCAGCCCGAACTCATCCCTTTTGGCGGCGACCTCGACACTCTAACCTCCGACGGCAACGATGGATCCCATGACCTCAACCACCCCTGCGGAACTACGCACGAGACTCGCGGTCGAAACCAACTCAAGCTATCAAACGGTAACTCTTGCGTCAACGGCCCAACGAATAGCATCTTTGGATGCCGCCAATCCTCAGGAACGTTACTCTCCGTGATTTCCCCGCCACGAAGATGCAAAACTTGAACCCGATCGCCCCGAGAGTCATATCGGTTCTCAAATGTAGAAGTCTCTCGCGACACAATCCGACGCCACATTCCACCTGCAATGGGAACTTCGGACGTGGGATAGTCATTTGCACACGATGTAACTATCCCAGTCCTCAAACCCAACCTAGTTGCTGTAACAGCCGCAAAGGCCACAGCACCTCCAGGTTCACGCGCAGAGAGGTCATCTGGCAACACATCCCAAGTCACATGCCCAATCGCCACTAAATCTGGAGGCGCGCTCACAACTGACGTAGCTTCGGATCCCATCGGTCACGCAGCCAGTCGCCGAGGAAGTTTAGGGACAGGACGAGTAGGAAGATGGCGATGCCCGGCATTGTAGAGATCCACCATGCAGTGTCCAAGTAGTCGCGTCCGTCAGAGACCATGTTGCCCCAAGTAGGCGTTGGTTGTGGGATGCCGACGCCGAGGTACGAGAGAGTGGCTTCGGCTAGAACAAGTCCTCCTGCGCCGAGAGTAGCGAGAACGATGACGGTGCTGCTGACTCCGGGCAGTATGTGTCGGAACGCGATCCTGAACCCCGACGCCCCAGCGACTCGGGCTGAGTAGACGTAGTCGCGTTCGCGGAGGGATAAGACCTCCCCCCGAACCGGCCTAACGAATCCGACCCAAGATATCAGCACGAGTATCAGGAACATGATCGTGAACGATGTGCCAAGCACGATCTTGATGACGAGGGCAAGCATGATGAAGGGCAGTGCGATCCAAGCGTCAACGAGACGCATGATGATTTCGTCAACAATGCCGCCGATGAATCCGGCAGCGAGTCCAAGGGATGTTCCGATGATCATCCCGCTGGTCATACCGACTGCGACGACCATCAACGACGCCCTGCCACCATAGAGCAACCGGCTCCAAAGGTCACGTCCAACCTGATCGGTTCCGAGCCAGAATTCTGGTGCGCCGCCTTCGAGCCATATCGGTGGATTGCGAACGCGTGTGAAGTCCGCATCCCTGATCGGGTCGTGCGGCGCAATAATCGGGGCGAAGGCTGCTAGCACGAGAAGGAAAGCGAACACCACCGTCCAGATAATCGGATACCGGCGCAAAAAGTCGTATACGGCAATCGGCCCACGCAAGACCGACCGCACCGGTGCGGGCAACCAAGAGCCGGTTTGGGCATATTCCGGTAGTTGATAGTCGGTTGCCATTGGGATTCAACTCAACCTGATTCGCGGGTCAACAAGGACGTAGAGCACATCTGCGACGAAGTTAGCAGTGATCAAAACGACACCCGTGACGAGGGTAGTCCCTACGACGAGGTTCAAATTGTTATTTACAACGGCTTCAATGGCGAGCAATCCAAGACCGGGCCAGGCAAAGACGGCTTCGACGACGACAGTTCCAGTTACGAAGTTCCACAGGAGCAATGCCGACACCGTAATTGGAACGATGAGAGAGTTCCTAAGGGCGTGTTTCCAGATGACTTTGGATCCATCAACGCCTTTTGCTCTAGCAAGCTTGATGTACTCGGAATCGAGAACTTCGAGCATTGAGGATCGCATCAAACGCATGTAACCTGCCGCGGCACCCCAGGCCAGGGTCACTACAGGTAGGATCATTGCTTTGAATTGAGCGAGGGGATCATCGGAGCCGATTGTTCCGATGACGGTGACTGGAACCCATTTGAGAGCTACAGCAAAAATCAGGATTGCCATGATCCCGACATAAAACGCCGGGAGCGTGATACCGAGATTTGCGATCAGGCGCACGGTATAGTCAAGGAGCGATCCGCGTTTTACGGCTGAGATCATTCCAAAAGTGAGACCAGAGATTGTAGCCAGTATCCAAGCCGAAACGCCGAGTTGGACGGTTGGAGCGATCTTCTCCCGAATTTTGTGAGTTACAGGGAAACCGTCTGATAGGTCATGGCCCAGGTCGCCGCGCAATACGTCGGTGAGCCAGAAGAAGTATTGAAGCGGGACGGGCTTGTCAAGGTGGAGTTTTTCGCGCTGGATCTGTAGCGCGCTCTCGGAGATTCCGTAACCACCTTCTGAAACCAGCATCGCCAGTGGGTCGCCGACGAGGCGCGACAGCGAAAAGACGATGATGGTCACCAGAAACAGCGCGACTAGCGATGCGAAGATTCTTCTTAAGATGAAACGTTGCATTTAGTCTCGTTCAATCGCGGCGTGTTTGGATACGCTGAAGCAGGGGCGGTTTTAAGACCGCCCCTGCTGGTTTCCGCCTTAGTCAGCTTGCTACAGCCTAGCCTAGCGCGCTAGGCTCAGTTCGCGAGCCGGACCCACTCCAAGCTGTTCATCCGACCGAGCACACCCTTGCCTTCAGGTAGCATCTGCCACTCGGATATCAGGTTCGGGTTGTAGAGTGCAGCGACCGGGTTTTGGTATACGCCGACCCATACCATCCACTCGCGGTTCCAGTCGAACATGTTAGTGACCAACCCTCGAAGTACCTCAATGTCCGATTCTTTGGACATCGCGAGGTATGTCTCCGCGAAGATAGGTATCTCCATCGCTCGGTTGTAGCCGCCGGGACGTCCAAGCGAAGTCGCATGGAGGTCAGTTGGCCACGTAGGTGGCGCAGATGCAGCCCCACCGGAGAAGAAGATCTTCTTGTTGGTCCGGTTGACGAGCGATGGCCTGTACGACGAGTAGTTTTGCTTGTCGAACGTGCTGTTGATGTTCAGGTTCGCAAGCCACTCAATTCCAACGGCTTCTTGGATCGTCTCGCCTGAGCCGGCGGATGGTCCCGCCCACCACTCAACGTCAAACCCGTCAGAGAGGCCGACTTCCGCCATGAGTGCTTGTGCCCCTGCGACGTCATGCGGGATATCCCATTCGCTCTTGTAGAAGGGGTGCTGTGTGTCCCAACCCGGAGCGTATGAAACACGGCCGAAGCCGTCAGTGAGAGCGGTCATTAGCTTCTCGCGGTCGATCGCCATTGCCATAGCCGTGCGGACCTTCTTGGATCGCTCCATCGACGCGTCGTCGGCAGGATCGCCGATCCATGGCAACGAAGTGTCAAGCGGTGGCTTGAACAGCAAGTCGCCTGGTGTGTCGCTCGTGAAGGGTTGACCGTCGATGGCGAGCTTGTCTTCCCAGTAGTTGCCGGAGTAGACGTATGACGCGTCTCCCCAGAAGCCTTCGGGGGCTTGCGAGAATCCTTCCTCGAACATCTCTTTCCAGTCTGTGAGCGCGAGCTCGCCAATCTGAGCTTGGCCAGTCTTGAGCATGGACTTGCGGACACTTGCCTCAGTTACTTGCAAGACGTTCGCGGACGCGACATAAGGTACCTTGCGCCAGTGGCTGTCGAGAGCGTTGAGGAAGACGCCTTTGTGCTGCGTCCACTCAGTTATCTCAAACGGGCCAGTGCCGATCATCTTGGTACGCATCCCTTCCGGACCGACTTCGTCGAAGAAACTCTTTGAGAAGATCGAGATTCCTTCATGGAAGTTCGTTACGTACTGCAGAAGAGTGTGCCCACCGAAAGCAATCCAGTTGAAGCGTACCTTGTAGTCGTCAATGACCTCAACTTCGGACACTAAGTTGGCGAGGTCGCCACCGGTGTCGTGGATGCTGTCGGGCTGGATCTTGGGGTTCGCGTCGTTCCATGAGAATGCGACGTCTGCGGCGGTCATTTCGCCGTATCCGCCGTGGAACTGGACACCTTCGCGGAGGGTGAAGTCGGTGTAGGAGATTCCATCTGCCGACATCTCCCAGTTGCTGGCGAGGAGCGGGCCGAGAGCCACTGTCCCGTCGTCGGCGCGTACTGCTTCGAGCAGTGTCTCGGTAGCGCCGGTTCGTGCGGTTACCGAGCAAGCGGGACAGTAGCGCGGGCTAGAGTTCATGAAGTAGGAGTTGCCGATTGCGGCTATAAGCACGCCTGAAGGTTCGACAGCGTCGCCGGCACCGCGAGATACGCCCTCGATATCTACCTTCATGGCAGGTGCTTCAAGAACAGTCAACTGCGGAGTCGCAGTCACAATGACTTGGACTTCCTTCTCAACTTCGACAGCGACCTCTTTCACGACCTCCCGGATGACTTCCTTCTCAATCTCGACCGGAACTTCGACCTCAACCTCTCGGATGACCTCTTTTTCAACTTCGACCGGAACTTCGACCTCGACGGTCTGGATAACCGGCCTATCGACAGGCACCTCGACGATTGTCTCGCTACCACACGCCACTGCCGCCAAGCTGGCGACACCAAGTAGAGCGAGAGCAACATTTCTGATACTCAACATCATGACTCCTCCTTTTGAAGTCTGTATGCGTCGCGGTATTTTAGCACCGCACCGCAATCCTGCGCGAACTTTATGCACAGAGTTGTAATACGTAATTTCGGGACAGAGAACAGATCGAAACGAGCGACTCGCGCCAGTATTTCATGCCACCTATCCATCTGCCGCCTCCGCAAAATGATCCTTCAAACGCGGATACAAACTCACATACCTCTCATACCCCCGACCATACGAATCAGCAACATCGCCTCGAGGCTCTAACCGATCCAACGGATGAATCCACGCCTGACACGCTTCTTCAACCGACTTAAAGCTACCCAGAGCTACTGCCGCCAAGATCGCGGCACCGTACGGCGCACCTCCTGAAGGGCCAACAGTAATCACCGGCACACCCAAAATGTCCGCCTGCATCTGACGCCAGAACTTACTGCGAGCACCTCCGCCAACCGCGACAGACTCAGTCGCATCGACGCCCAGACCGCGCATCAACTCAAGCGAATCACGCAATGCAAACACTACACCTTCCAGCACAGCCCTCGCTAGATGTCCACGCTCATGCCCTGTATGCATACCGATGAACACCCCTCGCGCATTGGAGTCGGCATGGGGCGTGCGTTCGCCTGTCAGGTATGGCAGAAACGTCAGCCCATCCGCGCCCGGTGGAACGTTGGAGGCCTCAGCGGTCAGTTCATCGTACGAAGGTCCGGAACCTGACGATCCAGACAACGCTCTCCTGAACCACGCTAGAGCCGCACCTGCGGATAAGACCACACCCATCAAGTACCACATATCTGGAACTGCATGATTGAAGGAGTGAATACGCATCCCGGGGTCAACGTGCGGGCTTTGGATAGGTGCAACCACAGCGCCAGACGTGCCGATTGAGGTTTGCATTGTCCCCTGCTTGACAACTCCGGACCCCACCGACGCCGCTGCGTTGTCAGCACCACCGCCAACTACCGGCGTTCCCTCCCTCAAACCCAACGCTTCCGCCGCGGCCGCGGTTAATTCACCGATCGCCTCAGCGGAACCTCGCACTGGCGGGAGCATAGACGGTTCAAGCTCCAGAGCCGACATCATTTCATTTGACCAACGACGCTCCCTTATATCGAAGAGCAGTGTGCCAGCAGCATCCGACGGCTCCATCGCCTTCTCCCCAGTCATCAGAAATCGGACATAGTCCTTCGGCAGCAAAACCGTACGTATCTGGTCAAATACCTCTGGCTCCTCATCTCGAATCCAAAGAAGTTTCGGCGCGGTGAATCCCTCAAGCGCAGGGTTGCCCACAGACTGACGCAAACCATCTGTCCCCATCCTCTCCGTTATCCACCGACACTGAGCCGTAGTCCGAACGTCGTTCCACAGGATCGCAGGTCTCAATACCTGATCTCTTCCATCCAACACCACTGAACTGTGCATCTGTCCTGACAACCCAATTGCTGCCACATCGCTGATTTCTGCCTGCTCGCAAGCCACTCGAACCGCCTCAACCGTTCCCTTCCACCAATCCGACGGATCTTGTTCCGACCAACCGGGACGCAGCACCGATAAATCTAATCCCGACTCAGAATCTCCGACAACCGCTCCGGCTTCATTCACCACCAGCGCCTTAACCGCAGTCGTGCCAACGTCTATTCCCAAATAATGTTCAGGCATGATTCTCTCCCTGTCGTTAAGGGCATATCATAGCCTCAACGCATTTGCACAACCCAAGATTGAGGAAACCGCCATGTACGTCGGAACACAGTTCGCAGCACGACACGAAACCGATATCAAGGTCTTAGCTCAGCTAGGCGTCGAGCATGTAGACGTGACGCCAAAGGAGCATTGGACCGAGTGGACCGCTGATCTGCTGGCGTCATACCGAGAAAACTACGCAAAATACGGTATTGAAGTCGAGACCATGCATTCACCCCTCGGTTCCAGAGACGCATTCCATAACGATATGACCTATCTCTTTCTCGGGGACAGCCCCAAAGAACGCGAAATGCGAGAGCGTGAGTTGGACAGTCTCTGTGAAATCATCCGCATGGCATCCCAAGCCGGCTTGAGAGGTCTGCTTTACAACATCACCATCCTCGGGCACCTGCGGACCCCGCAGCGTTACGGACGCGGCGGCGCGAGATTGTCGTCCTTCAAATACGCGGACCTCGATCAGTCGTTGCCAGAGTTTGAGGGCGGTGCTGCCGATGCCGACACAATGTGGGAACGCATCGACTACTTCCTAGGACGAATCATGCCAGTGGCAGAGGAATACAAGGTCCAAATGGCGTGCCACCCGCAGGACCCCGGCATAAAGGACAACGAATACCGCGGCGTAGCCCGCGTCATGGGTACTGTAGAGGGTCTAAAGAAGTTCGAGGCGATGCACGAAAATCCATACCACGGCTTCAACTTCTGCCAAGGCACCGTCTCCGAGATGCTCGAAAAACCGGGCGAGGAGATCTACGACGTCATACGCTACTTTGGGAGTCGCAAAAAGATATTCAACGTCCATTTCCGCAACATCAAAGGCGGTGTCCTAGACTTCGTCGAAGTCTTCCCAGACGAGGGCGACGTCAATATGCTAAAAGCCGCCCGAACCTACAAAGAAGTCGGCTACCCATACATGCTCATGCCCGACCATGTGCCGGGAATTGATGGCGAAGAAGCCGGCCAAGTCGGCTTCGCATACTGCTACGGCTACATTCACGCCATCATCCAAGCCGTGAACGAAAACTAAATCCTCCCCCTAAAAGAACTCATCGAAATCTACGAAGCATCGCGTCTGAAACGCGTCGTGGCTAACCACCGTCATTCTCGCGCAGGCGAGCGCTTCAGCGGGCGGAACGCCCATCCAAAGGAATCAAAGGGTAACTAGGTCACGGTTTTCGCTTTGTGCCATTTGCCCAGCCCCTGTGGATACCCGCCTACGCGGGTATGACGATGTTGTGCAAAGAACCCGTACTCGGAAATCCGGTCCAATACAAGATATTTCCTGCCACTAACCCCGTTGCCTGATATCGCGTCGCTGGAACAGCACGAACGACAGGCCGATGAGAATCGCAGACAGCGTCGCTAGAACGGCCGCGTCGACCCAGTCGATGCCATTGTTAAGTGGGTCGTTGCCAAGGTAGTAGCTGAACGGCGTTAACCAACCCAGATCAGCGAGACCGTCGTTGAGCGCTCCTAACGAGTTGAAAAGGTGGAAAAATAGCGCAGCCCCCATTGCCCCGTAGACGGCGATAGACGTGCGACCCGTTGCCGCGCTCAAAGCCAGTGCCAGTGAACCGAAGACCAGACCAACGAGCGTCTGCAACGCAGCGGTAGACGCGATGTTTCCGATCGACATCCCAAGATCGGCTATCAGCGAACCGATGCTAACTCCTGCAAAAGTCACGAACCCGACTACGATTGCGTAGAAAACCAACGGGACCGTCTTCTCAAGCACGATCCGATTCCGGCTAATCGGGCACGCCAGAAGCAACGCCATCGTCCGCCGAGATTCCTCCCCCGCCAACGCACCAGCACCCATCACCACCGTAACTAGGATTACCGCGCCCGGTGCCATGAAACCGAATGTTTCGAGCGAGTACCACCCTTCGGGCGTGCTCATATCGCCGCCACCGAATAGAGCAACTAGCTGTTCGGGCAGCTGATCAAACGTTTTCAACGTCCCCTCCGGTATCGATGCATACATTGGCCCCATCATCACACCCATCACCAAAAACATCGCCGCTGAGGTGATTAAAACCAGCGTCTGATAGTCAGACACCGTCTTCAACATAATCGACGACACCCTAGCCGAACCCGCGAGTCGACCGATCAGCCTGTTCAACAGTGGATTGCCGCGAACCCTGTCCAGCATCGTTGTACCTGCAGACTGTCCCTTCAAATCACGACGATTGAACCCAACAATAGCCACCAACAACAAGAGAACCGCTCCTCCGCCCAGCAAAGCCAAATGCCCCCACGCTATCCCGTTTTGCACCGGGTCGCTGCCGTCGAAATAGTACCAAGGCAGAACTTTGGTCACAGCATCCCCACCATTGACGAGCGGCAAGAAGCCGACTCCGAAGAAAGACAGCACCATAATCGCCGTCGTCAAGCCGGTGGCAGTTCCCTTGTTGCCTGTAATCGCACCGACCATCAGCGCCAGCAAACCGAAAAATACACTGTTAGCAAACAAATGCAGCGTGAGAGCCTCTACTTCCAACCCGGATATCTCGACGCCCAATGACGCCGCTATCGGATAGATCGGGATCCAAAGCGCCACAGTAGCCAGCGCGATTGACATCACCAGCGCGCCAGTTTTAGACAGCAGAACGTAAGTCCGGCTCTTGGGGTTCGCAAGCAAAATATCCATCGTACCGTCGCGCTCTTCACCCGCAATTGCTGAACTCCCCATAGCAAGCGCCAGTGCCGCCATCGCTATCGCACCCCAAGTCCCGAACATCACGTTTATAGCCAGCCCACCCACGTCAATGTCGTCACCGATGCCGATCAGCGATCTAAATGCTTCTGGCAACGAGGTGTACACCGAAAGGTCGATCTCACGGTACGTTGCCATCCCCATTAGCAGAAACAACGAAACCGAAACCACCACGATCATCCAGCCCAGCCAGCGGTCGCTAGCCGTCTTGATAAATACGTTGGCGAGCGTCACGATCGCCCCTCCTCTACATCATCGTCATCGTGGTAGTACGTCAGGAAAATCTCCTCCAGATCTGCCTCGGTAGTCTTGATATCCCCCACTCCGTACCGCTCCGTGACGGTCGTCAGCAACTCACCCATGTCACCCCCGAACGACATCTCAACGTGGTTGCCCGCGACGACAACGTTCCGCACTCCTTCAACACTCTCAAAAACCGATGCATCAGCCTGCGTATCTAGCACGAACTCCACCTCACGCATTGACTTCGATCGGAGATCGGAAACCGACTCCACAGTGATCAGCCTTCCGTTACGGATGATGCCCACCCGGTCGGCTACGCGTTGGACCTCCGAGAGCGTGTGGCTTGACAAGAAGACCGTCTTACCGTCTGCCGCAACTTCACTCACCATCTTCTGGAACTCGCGCTGGATCAATGGATCGAGTCCTGAGGTTGGTTCGTCCATTATCAGGAGATCAGGGCGGTGCATGAACGCTTGGATCACGCCGACTTTCTGGCGATTGCCCGTTGACAGGTCGCCCACCTTTCTGGACAGGTCCGAATCGAGACGATCCGCCAGTTCGTCAACGTGGGACCAGTCCACACCGCCGCGCATGTTGGCGAAGTACTGCAACGTGTCCATCCCAGTGAGGTTCGGATACAGAGCCAGATCTCCAGGAATGTAACCGATATACCGCCGTATCTCCACCGCGTCCGCGTGCGTGTCCAAGCCGAGTATGGTTGCGCTTCCCGCCGTGGGCCTGATCTCATCCAGCAACGTCCGGATCGTCGTTGACTTTCCGGCTCCGTTAGGTCCGAGGAAACCAAAAACCTCACCTTCACGGACGTCCAGGTTCACATCTTCGATGCCGAGATGCTTGCCGTAATACTTCGTCAAGCCAACCGTATGAATGGCTGACCGCGCCTCGCTGTCCATTGACGTAGACATGTGCCTAACTCCTTAAGCAGACTTTAGCAAATATCGAATCGATCAACACCCCCATAACGCCATCATCACTCAACATCAAGATCCGATTTCCTCGATAATGTAGCTGAAGGTAACCATGAGCTTCAACTCTCAAACCCACATCAACGCCGTGACACGCAAGGTTTCACCCCATGAACGCGAAGGCAAACCCGTTGCCGCGGTCACCCTCTCACGCACCTTCAACACCAACATCGAAGACCTCTGGGACGCCGTCACCAACCCCATCCGCATCCCACTCTGGTTCACAAACGTCACCGGCGACCTCCAACTCAACGGCCGATACCAAGTCCAAGACAACGCCGGCGGCACCATCACCAAGTGCAAAGCAGAATCACACTTCTTTCTCACCTGGGAGATATTTGGCGATGTCAGCTGGGTCGAAGTCCGTCTTGCCAATGAAGCACCCGACCGCGCGCGGCTAACCCTCACCCACACCTCCCATCTATCCCCACACTGGGACACCTACGGCCCCGGCGCCACCGGAGTCGGATGGGAGATGGCCTTCCTCGGACTCGCCCTGTACACATCCGATCCCAACTTCAAAAAGCCTGACCCCGAAGAATTCGCATTCTCTCCACAAGGCAAAGCCTTAATCACCGAAAGCAGCAACGCATGGGCACAAGCCGCCATCGACGCCGGCACCGACCACGAAAAAGCCCAAGCTGACGCAGACCAAACAACCGCCTTCTACACCGGAGTTCCATTGGAATCCGCATAACCTCACCTCCTCGTTAATACGCGGAACTACGTCATCCCGACGAAAGTCGGAATCCAGAGGTGCCGGGCGAAGTGGGAAGATTCCTCGTTCCGCTTCGGAATGACAGGAGGCGCAGCCCTATTCACCAGTCGCAGGATCTGGATAGAACTGCGCGCAGTAATAACGGAATGGCATAATCTCGCCATCTGAGCGGCAGAGGCGCGGGCGGGATCGATACTGTTTATTCTCCCAGATGACCACGTCTTGTAGGACGTCGTGGTGCTGCTGCGCCGACATGAAGTAGTTCATAATCGGCGCACGCATCTTCACGGGTAGTATTCCGAGTCCTGCGATGAGCCGTTTCGGTTTGCGGATTTCCTTAACCTGCGAGACGAGTGAAAGGTCGATCAGAGTGCCATCAACGGGGGTTGCGAGTACCCACAAGCGCAAATCCATGCCGATGGTGTTCTCTCGTATCTCAACGAACGAGTAACCGAGTCCATAGATTCTGGTTTTGGCGGAGATGTCGAAGTTGACGGTTGCGATCTTGGCAATAGAACGACTACTCCTAAAGTCGAAATCGCTATCGAGACGCGGCCCATCTGCTGTTACTCTGCCGACTCGTTTGACGTTGCCGTAGCCGTGGACATAGCGAAGATGCCCGACATCGACTGAGTTCTCTGTCGTCTCTTGTGGATGTCCGGGAAAACGGACCGTCGTGACCCTCGCGTCGGTCCAATCGTGTTGTTCAAGCGAATCTTCGGGCAGACTCCATTGCGGCTCACGCCCTTCGATTCCCCACCAAGCGAATATCAACCCGCCAATTTCATGTGTGGGGAAAACCTTCAATTTCGCAGTCTTCGGCGGTTCGGCATACGGAGTGGCTACACACTGTCCCGTAGTGTCGAACTCATATCCGTGAAAAGGGCATACCAACCTACCGGCACATATTCGCCCTCCAGCGCCAGGCCCAAGATCCGCGCCCAGATGCGGGCAATAGGCATCGGCAACGCATACGCCCCCACCTTCGTCTATCCAAGCAACGATGTTTTCGCCCATCCAAGTCTTTTGAATGAACTTCTGCTTTTCAAAGGCGCGACGGCTTGCTACAAAGTACCAACCCTCCGGGAAAGGGGAGGGCAGCGGAACGTTAACGACTCTCCTCGGTTGGGTTGACATTGATGAAACTTCTATGCTCGACTACCCGCTTAAAGGCTTATTTGGATGCCAAGTCATGCATATAAGGTTAACGCTACCGCTTATCTGAGACCTTTGCAAAGCCCGTTTAGGGGTTCTTTGTGCAACCCTCCCCCTTTGATGCCCAAGGGGGAATTAAAGGGGGTTTAGAAAATGCATCCCCCTTCCGTTCGGGCCTGATGGGCAGTTGAGGTAGGTATAGAATTTCAGGCGTAATGGCAACCGGTGGTAGCAACTCAACCAAGCGGCGGATAGCCATCGTTGGCGCGGGGGTGTCAGGCTTGGGGGCCGCGTGGGCGTTGAATCAACATCCCGATCGGTTCGATTTCCGGATTTTCGAGGCGCAGGATCGTATCGGCGGAAATGCGGTTACAGTCGATATGCCGCAGAACGACGGCACCTCGATCCCATTCGATATCTCAGTAACTGCTTTGATCCCATCCGTATATCAGCACATCATGTTGCTGATGAAGCAGTACGGTATCGAAATGATCGACACCAGATTCAGCTACAGCGTGAAATACAAAGGACGCGTTTATGCCCACGACTTCGAATCTGATGTCAGAGATGAGTTGCGCCTTGAGATCGAAAAGTTTCAGCGGATCCTGAAACGTCTGAATCGCTTTGGCGGGTTGACACGTTCCCGGTCAAAGTTCCTGAACTTCCTCAACCCGTACAACTACATCAGCATGGGCACGGTTTTGAATCTCGGCGCGTTTTCCGGCGACTTCCGATACAAAGTCCTAAAGCCGATGTTCGTCAACTTCTTGATGGCAACGAACGTCTTCGACATGCCCGCATCTCTCTTTGCTAGGTATCTCGAATTCTTCGATATCGAGTCCGCCACACCCATGCAGACTTGGGATCAGGGAACACGACGAATCTATGAGAACCTGACAGCCGATTTCCAAGACAAGATATACCTAAACCGACCGATCCGTAAGGTCTATCGACATTCGTCCCATGTCGTAGTTGAGGATGAAAGCGGCATACAAGAGACCTTCGACGATGTGATCTTGGCGTGCAATGCGAACCAGACGCTTATGTTGCTCGACAAGCCGACATTTCTAGAGCGCTACATCCTCTCTTCGATTCGTTACGAGAGCGAACTGCACAATCATACCGTTGTCCATTCCGACTCGTCAGTCCTTCCAGACAACCAAGTGAAGCCGCTAACGACTCGTAGCAATCACATCGAGCAGTACGGATCAAGACCAGACAATTACGAAATCACCTACATCATGCACAACCAGCAGCCTTGGGCTAACGGTTCGGACAAGCCGTGTCTGGTTACCTACAACGCCAACCGTGAGATCGATCAAGCAAAGGTGATCGGTAAGTACTGGTTCCAGCACATCGTGCACGATGTCCGTCATGTTGTGTTGCTGGTTCCGCTGTTCCGTTTCATTCAAGGGAAGCGGCACACTTGGCACTGCGGCGCGCACACACTGGTCAACAGCCAAGAGACGTGCTTCGTTAGTGGGCTGGCCACAGCGAGACAACTCGGTGCCGACTATCCTTTCCAAGATCACGAAGCTAGACGGATATTTAACTACTATGGAAATATTATGTACGGTTGTCGTTTCAAGAAATGGAAGTTGTAATGATGCTTGAGTGGGTGCATGAAGAAATGTTTATTTGTGGGTTGAAAGGATGCATCATAGAGGTATGGTAGTCTTCATTTCCACAGGCACCTCTGTTTGATAGGAGAAGATCAAGGTTGATAGAAACCACGCCAAATAGAGAGGCAACCCATCAGCTAACTTTGCCTGAAGAGCTGGTTCTCATGTTGCTCAACGAGGAGACTGGCTACTTTCATCAAATAGCCGGATGGGATTTGAACTGCGCCATAGCAGGTGCAGCAATTGCAGAGTTATCGCTGATCTCGCGCATCGACACCGATCTCAATTCTCTGATCCTTCTGGATGATACAGAAACCGGGCTTCCGGAATTGGATACGATCCTTAAGGAGATCGCCGACGAACCAGGCAGCCACAACGTTCAGTATTGGGTCGAGCGTCTAGCCCCGCGCTCCGAATCTATTATTGATTCGGCACTGGGACGTTTGGTGGACCTCGAGATTCTGGATCATCACGAAGGTGACTATTGGACGTTGTCTGGCCGAGCGTGGAGTTCGGGGCTGTTCAGCGGATCTCAACAACTGACTGCTGCTCAGTTCGTCAGGGCGCGCATCGCAAACGCGATATTCGATGACACGGAGATCCCTTCTCCAAGAGACATCATCATCATCGCTCTAATCAATACTTGCGACCTGTTTCGATTCATCTTCCAACTTGATGAGGAAGCCGAGGAGCGCATCGAACTCCTATGCAAGGTGGGGTTGATCCCTCAGGCGATCAGCCAAGCAGTATCCGAAAGCATGGTTGGGCCTTTGCTCAGGCGCCCCTCGATATCCAAGCAGATACCGGTAGTCCCGCTTCGTGAAGCCGCATTCAATCGTCATTTACGCGAGGGCAACCTGAACGCATTTTTGGGTCATTTCGCCAAAGAATACGGCCCGGTGTATCAACTGCGTCCGCCATTCCACAAGCCCATCACCGTTTTGGCAGGTGCCGAGACGAACTACTGGGTGCATAGGCACGGACGTAACTACCTGCGCGCCAGGGACTACCTAGAAGATTTCGAGAAGGTATACGGCGCATCGGGTATCTTACCTGCATTAGACGGTGCCGACCACTTTAGATTCCGAAAATCGATGAATCCGGCATACTCTCGTTCGAGACTGGAACTGCATCTGGATACGCTCTACAGTAGCGCGCGTCAATATATGTCCGATTGGTCGGAGGGCGAAGCGTTGCCCGTAGAGCGGACGTGCAGACGAATGATCAATGCGCAAGTCTCGCCGATAATGATCAGTGTCGATTCGCAAGACCTTATTGACGACCTCGTCGAATACAAGACCCGCGCGTTGACGACTCATGTTGTGAAGGTGCTACCCAAGTTTTTGTTGCACACGCCAGGGATGAAACGCCGCAGGAAGAGCATCTTCGAACTGCTTCAAAGAGTACAGAGCGTCCACACGCCAGCTCAGCGCTCTGGTTGTCCGCGAGATTTTGCCGATGACCTGCTTAGTCTCCATACCAGCGATCCGCAGTTCTTACCCGAATCGAATCTCCGATTCGTACTTTCGGCCCCGTTAATCGCCAGCGTCTATCTCGGCGATGCCCTAGGATTCGCCGTTTATGCTATGGCGTCTCAGCCTGAGTTTTACAACCGAATACGGAGCGAAGCAGATGCCCTGTTCGCCGATGGCGAGCCTGATCGCGAAGCACTCACACCTGAAGCTATCGATGTAACTCGCAGATTCGTATTGGAGACCTTGAGGCTTTATGCGATTGTTCCTATGTCCCTGAGGACGGTGATGAATACCTGCGTGGTCGAAGGATACGAACTGGCAGAGGGCTCGTTGATTCACATCGCGCAAGGTGCCGCGCACTACATGGAAGACGCCTTCCCCGAACCAACAAAGTTCGATATCGACCGCTACCTACCACCGCGCAACGAGCATCACAGCTCCGGTTACGCTCCATTCGGATTAGGAACTCACACATGTTTAGGGTCAAGATGGATGGAACTTCATCTCGCCTTGAACCTTCTCCTGATCGCGCACTACTTCACACTCGAATTGCCCGCCAACCACAAGTTCAAAATCAGTATGTTCCCATCGCTATCAGTGGGCAAAAAGCTGAAGTTCCGAGTAGCCGAGAAAAGGCGCGAGATACCTGCGTAGCATAGCAATGCCACACATCGTCATCGCGGGTCTGCACGTAACTCGATAAAGGATGGAAACTGGGGCGCAGATCGCCGACCTACGCTTTGCTGTAGACCAAATTCCGATTGGAAACACCGCTAAATGCAACTGGGTAAACTTTCGAGAGACTTGAAAAACGCGTACCGGGGATCCGATGTGGCAAGTCGAGTGCAACACTTCAACAGTTGGGTCGATCGTGCCAAGGCTGATGCGAGTGGTGAGAGTGATTATGACCACGCTCAGACGGTCAAAGACTACTACGACCTTTGCAGCGGCTTCATGGTTTGGGGTTGGAGCGAATCGTTGCACTTCGCGCCGCTGACACCAAACGAGAGTCTTGAGGAGTCGAAACTCCGGCATCAGCGATTGATGATTTCCAAGTTGGAGTTGGAAGAAGGGATGACGGTTGTAGATGTTGGATGTGGAGTCGGCGGCCCGATGCGACGGGTGGTCCAAGAGGGCAGAGTCAGGGTGGTCGGGATCAACATCAATACGATCCAGTTAGAGCAAGCGAAAAGATTGAATGCTGAGGCGGGAGTCGACGATATGGTCGATTACAAGGTTTGTAGTTTCATGGACATGAGCGAGATCGAAGACAACACGTTCGACCGAGGTTACGCGATCGAGTCCACATGCCATGCGCCAGACAAGCAGGGTGCGTTTGAGGAGATATTCCGCGTGCTGAAACCCGGCGCCCTGTTTTGGGGTCAGGAAATGTGTCTGACGGACAAGTTCGACCCGAACAATAAGCATCACCGGAAAATCGAGCAGGAACTGATGCGCGGCATCGCGCTGAATGACATTGCGACTTTCGGAGAAGTGGACCACGCACTTGAAGCGGCGGGTTTCCAAGTCATCGAAGGTATTGACCGAGATGTCCAAGATGGACCGTCTACACCCTGGTATCAACCGATGGAGAGTCGCCACGGGACTCTAGGTAACGCGGTCCGGAGGTTGCCGTGGGGCCGTAAAGCGGCGATATCGGGATCCAAGCTTGCCGAAGTGTTGCGAGTCTTTCCGAAGGGTTCCGCAGAGGTCGTTCGGCTGTTGGATCGAACCGCGGACGCTTACGTAGCGGGCGGCAAGACGGGTATCTTTACACCCCTCTACTGTTTCCTGGCTCGTAAGCCGCTTTAGGCGAGAACTTCCGAAAACCCGCCATCATTCCTTCAAAACCCCGACCAAAACTAACGTGACACTTTTCTGCGTTGGTTCGTTTCGGCGAGCGAGTTTGAGATCCCGTAAAATATCGTTCAATGGAGGAAATCGTGTCAAGCGACGAAGAACTGCTTAACCGCATCACGGTGCGCGCAGATGTTTTTGGCGGTAAGCCGATAATCCGCGACATGCGGGTAGCGGTAGAGCATATTCTGGGGATGTTGGCGGCTGGCGAAAGCGCGGATACCATTCTGCGAGAATATACGTTTCTTGAAGCCGAAGATATCCAGGCTTGTCTGCTATTCGCGCATCGCTCAATGTCGGGCGAAAGTGTGCATGAACGGATGCTGGTGCGCGAAACATCTTGAAGTCGTCGCAGCAATGCGCGAACTAGTCGCAAATCATTCCGAAACGATGACCGAGGGCACTCTGATTGTAGTCACGCGAACTCGGATTAGAATTCGAGTGCAAAACCGCTAGCTAGCCACTCATGGCGGCGGACTTCCCACCGCTGGATACTTTACCGAGTTACGTAAGTCTCTTTTCTAGGAAGTGCGTTGTTCGACATCGTCGCGAAGATGGATGCCCTCAATCGCCTCATCGAGTTCGTCCCATTGACGTTGCACCATTGAGCGTAGACGCATGTTCTGGTAGGCGCCCCAAACCACCATCGCCGGTAGCACTACCAAGACAGAGACGATAAGTGAGTAGACGATCGTTATCGTCGCCGTAATTCCAAATTGTTGAGATGCGAGTAGCGGTGAAGCTATCAGCACTCCGAAGCCCAACGCCGTCGTCAGTGCAGAGCCTAGCAGCGCAGAACCCGTAGTGGTCAGAGTAGCGATAGCGGCTGCCTCGGGGTCTCGCGTTCTTGCGAATTCCTCACGGTAGCGATGAATCACGTGGATCGTATAGTCCACGCCGATGCCGATCGATAGTGCGGTGATGATCGAAGTGATCAACGAGTATGGAATGTCCAACAGTGCCATCGTACCCAGCACGCACACCAGGACCAGCACGATCGGACCGACAGCGACGATGCCTAACGCGGGTTGCCGCAAAGTCACCCAAAAGAAGACCGAAAGGATAACTAGTGCGAGGGCGATCGTTGTGCTGATGGCCTCCGTCTGTCGACCAGTGATCTGGTCCGTAACCGCTACCGCTACCACGTCGTAAGAAGTAACGACTAGAGCGCTGTCGTCACCTAACCAGATCGCCTCGATATCCTCCTGTAAAGTCTTCGTTCCCTCAGGAAAGTTCGTGTAACTCGGAAACTGGACTAGTATCGTATCGACTCCTCCCGGATCGTTGATCAGAAAACGTCCGAGTTCGGGTTCTAACTCAGCCAGTTTGTCGAGTAATTCTTGCATCAATTCGGGATCTAGATCCAATCCCAAAGACGCTTCTTCGTAAAGTGCTGCCAGCTCGGGATCGTATTTGTCGCCCGGCACTCCGCTGTCATTCGTCCAATCCTGCACGAACAACTCAAAAGATGCCAAGATCGGTCCCGCTGCGGCACTTGGGCGGCGCTCTTCGTCTTGGAATGCCGTAGTCAAGTCGTGCAGGTTTAGAAGCGTGCGTGTCTCCGTGGCCTCTGCCTTCACGAGTAAACTCGCCATCTCAGTCGAACCGCCAACCGCTGAGTCGAGAGTCTCCATATCTGCGACCACACTACCGCCACGGGGAAGAATGTCGCGGATGCTGAATTCAGACTTCAACCCGGTGGCAGCGAACCCCAGTACGACCGTCACCGCGATCACGGCGAGGAGGTAGGGCACCGGCCAGCGCGTCACGCTTCTACCTAGCAATTCTGATGCTCGCGGAATGCCTGGCAATGCGTTGGAGATTGGCCGCGGCTGCGACAACTTGCCTCGCGCCTCGCGCCTACGGTCAATGATTGTCCGTCCAGCCGGGATCAACGTAAGCATCACGATCAGACTCATACCCACGCCTAGTCCTGCCACGATGCCAAAATCGCCAATCACGCTTATCGGCGAGAACAGTGTCGCAAGCAAACTGACGATCGTCGTGACCGCGGCTAGGGTTAGCGGAACCGTTACGTTGCGCAGACCTTTCTGCACCGCTGGTAGAACCGCTTCACCTTCCAGCCGTTGCTCGCGGTAGTGCGATACCACTTGGATCGCGTAGTCCACCGTGAGACTGATGATGATGACCGGCACCATCGCCGTGAGCGAACTCGGAGGACCTATCAGTTGCAGACCATTCGGACCGAGCCATCCCTCTGCTCCGACAACCCACATTATCGAAAAGATAAGCCCTACAAGCGTCAGCAACATATCAGATATCGTGCGTGTAAAGAGCAGAAGCAGCAACGCTATCAGCAACAGTGCCAACCCTATTAGCGGGCCCATCCCAGACTCCGTAGCCTGCTTGTACTCATCTTCGACGATCACCGGCGACAGGCTGCTCACACGCAACGCACCATCGTCCGCAGTCGCCAGTTCGTTGATCCTACGCTCAGCATCCGCAAGCCTATCGTCGCCAGTATCGATCAGGCGGATATTGGCGATCGCGACTGGATTGCCGTCTGTATCTGTGCCGGTCAACGCGTCTAGGGCAAACTGGATATCCGGAACGTTGCGCGCCGCTTCGATCACCGCTGATGTGATGGATTCTTCCCCTAGGGCCTGGGCAAATGGCCCGACTAAAGTAGAGGGGGCAACGACAGCATCAGTAGGCACCAAAACTTGGCTCACACTCGGGTCGCTGACGATCTCATTGATCAGAGCGTCCATCTGCGACAATCCTTCAGGCGTCAGCGCATTCCCGCGGAACAGAACCGTTACGACACTGATTTCACCCGATTCCCCGAAGTATTCGTCGATTTCATAAGTCGCATCGGCGATTGGGTGCCCCGGAGGCAGGAAAGCTACGCTGGCACCTTCGGTCGGCGGTGCGCGCAATGAAGCACCAGCCGCCATCGCAACTGTTACCACGATGAGAACCGCGATTGTGATCCACGGGCGAACCGTAATCAGCCAACTCAGTACGCCAAAGATATTGTTCATGCCAGCGATTATATTGGAGTAAGCACAAACCTTCCTATCAGCAAGCGAATCCCTGAAATCACAGACCTCAACAAATGCAATCTAAAGCCAAAACCGTAGAAGACTACCTCTCAGAACTCGATGACTCCAGACGGGACGCTATCTCCGCTGTGCGTAACGTGGTCCTTGAGAACTTGCCAGACGGATATGAGGAGATGATGCTCTTCGGCATGATCACATACGCTATCCCATTAACCACATTCTCCGACACCTACAACAAACAACCCTTGATGTATGCCGCACTAGCATCCCAGAAACGCCACATGGCACTCTATCTAACCAACGTCTACGGCGACGAATCATTGGAAACGTGGTTCCGAGAACGCTACCTCGCCACAGGCAAGCGGCTAGACATGGGCAAGTCATGTGTCCGCTTCCGCAAACTCGATGATCTTCCCCTAGACCTGGTAGGCGAAACTATCGCCAGAACCCCCGTCGCTGAATTCCTCGAAATCTACAAAGCATCCAGGCAAGGCCACAGACGCAAGTAATTGACCTATGTCCTTGATGCCACAGTCCGACAACTGGCAGCGCATCCCCCGCTCACATCGCTCCGCTCGTTCGCGCTCCCCTACGCAAGCGAAGGGGGCGTACACAACCTCCCCCTTCGCATTCACACCATGTCATTCCGAGCGCAGCGAGGAACCTCCCCCCTTCGCAAAGCGTAAGGGGGCTAGGGGGATGCACACGTCTAATCCCCCGTCATTCCCGCGCAGGCGGGAATCCACCCCCACCCATGTCATTCTGAACGAAGCATAGCGCAGTGAAGAATATCTCCCCCCTCCCTCCACTCGGAATGACATGAGCATGCTCATGCGCGGACGGGACGGAAAGGGAAGGGAAAAATCATGGCAATCATGGTTCAAAATCTCCCCCCTTCGCGGAGCGTAAGGGGGCTAGGGGGATGCAGGAGGCTCACCCCCTCAGGCAGCCGCGGACACAGCCTGAGCCGAGTGGACGACGTCAGAGTCGTGGAGGGCTTGGATTTTGCCATCGTCGTAACCGAGAATGTCTCGCAATATCTCGGTAGTGTGTTCACCCACGAGCGGAGTAGACCCGACAACCATCGGCGTGCGGCTAAACTTGACAGACTTGCCCGTAACCCACATGGTGCCTGCCACAGGATCGGGAACTTCCATCATCACCTCGCGTTCGGTCAGGTGAGGATCGCGAGCAGCCTGCGCGGTGGTATTGACGGGAGAGCATGGCACGCCGTGTGACGCAAGATGATCCGCCGATTCCTGCATCTGAACGTTTGTGAACCACTCGCTCAAACCTTCTTCCAGAGCCTCCGCATTCTGCGAACGCAGTTCGCGCGATGAAAACCGCGCATCTTCCAGCCACTCCGACTTGCCGATAGCCTCGCAAAGCCGCACCCACATTGATTCATTGGTTGCCGCAATGGTTATCCAACCGTCCTGAGTCTGGTAAGTGCCACCCGTACCGCGCCCATTACCTTCACGCGGTTGCTCATATCCGTCGCCCAGGTACGCAGAGATCGGAATCTCGTTCACGGTGTAGCCCGTGTCGGCGAGGCATACATCGATCTCCTGTCCCATCCCCGAGATTTCGCGTTCCCTCAGCGCGGCCAATGCCCCGATAGCAGCATGAAGTGAAGTGATGCGATCGATTAGCGGGAAGAACGTGCGAATCGGAGGATCATCCGGAAAACCCGTCAGCGACATAAGTCCACCCATAGCCTGACCTATCGGATCAAATCCCACTCGCTCCTTGTAGGGACCGTACTGACCATACGCTGACGCGTTGATCATGATGATTCGAGGATTCAGTTTCTTCAACTCTTCGTAACCGAAGCCCATTACCTCTATGGTGCCGGGCCTGAAGTTCTGGAGGAAAAAGTCGGACTCTTTCACCAAGTCGCGCAGTACTTCCTTACCTTCGTCGGTTCGCAGATTGATCGATAGGCTCTTCTTCCCGGAGTTGTACTGAACCCAATACGCGCTCTGTCCCCTTACACGCGGGCCGTTACGACGACTCTCGTCCCCTGCAAGCGATTCGATCTTGATAACTTCAGCCCCCAGTCGTGCAAACATCAACGCACAACGTGGACCAGCCTGATACCGTCCCAAATCGAGAAACCTGAGACCTTGGAGTGGTGTCTTCAATTCTTCCACAGCTAACCTCTTCCCTTTCTGTCTAAGAACGGCTTGAAGCCTTCCAGCACCGGAGTCGGCGCGAGTTCATCTGTCTGAGCCTTTAACTCGTTATCGTAGTGCAAACGCCACGCCTCTCCGACGTCTCGAATCAAAAGCCGCTTTACTCCTTGCACCATGCGAGGATCGTTCGCAGCGATAAGCCCTGCCAACTCCATAGCCTTCTCCATTAGCTTCTCACGAGGCACGAGATGATTCAGCAGACCGATCCGCAACGCTTCCTCCGCCTCTACGACGCGCGCAGAGAACAGCAACTCTTTAGCCATCGGCCAACCTACCTGTTGAGGAAGGCTCCAGGTAGAGTTCACGCGCCCATACTGCACCGCTAAGAAGCGGAAGCGAGATGCGTCGCAACCGATGCGTATGTCCAGACTCGATGCGAGAACCGCGCCGCCGCCGTAAGCAAGACCATTCAACGCGCCAATCGTCGGCTTCCTTGAAGCCGCTATGTTCCAAGCATATTCCGCGCTTCTAGGATCACGAGTCGGCGGATTCTCCATCTTTGCCAACTCAGCCATCTCGTGGATATCTGCGCCAGCCGAAAACGCTCGTTCTCCAGCACCTGTGAATATGATGGCGTGAACATCGTCATCGTTATCCAGCTGCGTGACTGCCGCGTCGATCTCGCCGGACAACTTGCGGTTCATCGCGTTGAGAACCTCCGGCCGATTCAGCCTGATTACGCCAACGTGGTCTTGGATGTCAAGAAGAAGATGTTCGTAACTCAATCGAGTTCTCCATTCGCTCGCGTTTAGTTGGCGAGATTATATGAAGCAGCCGAATTACAGTCAAGAAACCACCCAAATCGATAAAAGCACATCGGTAAAACTACATCCGTCAACGTACCATATTCGGATGTCGAATCAACCAAACCAATCGCCACCAAGTGCAAATCCGAGAACTAACCGAGAGCGACGCCGCACAATTCCAAATACTCAGGCTAAGAGCACTTAAGGAGTATCCGACGATCTTCAGTTCCTCTTACGACGTGGAACGGCATTGGCCGCTAGAGGCGTTCGCCGACCGACTGCTCAAGACTTCCCGATCCACCGATTCATTCATGCTCGGATGCTTTCTACAAGGCGACCTCGTAGCATCGTTGGGATTCTTTCGATACGAGGGACCCAAAGAAATGCATATCGGCAGAATCGTCGCAGTGCATGTGGCCCGCGAACACCAGGGCAAAGGATATGGGCAGGCGATGGTAGCGGATGCTATAGAACGCGCGCGCCGCGTCTCTGGACTCTCTCTAATCCAGCTAACCGCCACGACCACGAACCGACGAGCACTCAAACTATATGCATCCTTCGGATTTGAAATCTGCGGCACAACCCCGCGGGCCATGCGAGTAGAAGGCCAATACATCGACGAACACCTGATGGTACTGATGCTGGACTAGACACTAGTCGCCACCGTCATTCCCACGTACCCCCCACGTCATTCCCACGCGCCCCTACCGTCATTCCCGCGAAGGCGGGAATCCACAGAGGGGAAGGGAGGCCCCGTCCCTTTCGCTTGCGTAAGGGGACGCGAACAAGCGAAGCGATGTTCGCAGGGGATGCCCGGGGCGGCGGAGTGGAAGCATCCCCCCCCTTCGCGTACTCCCATGTCATTCCGAGCGCAGCGAGGAATCTCCCCCCTTCGCGGAGCGTAAGGGGGCTAGGGGGATGCAACAGTCCAACAACTGCCCGTACATCCCCCGCTCACATCGCTACGCTCGCTCGCGCCCCCTTACGCAAGCGAAGGGGGCGTACACCACCACCCCCCCTAACCCTCCGCTCGGAATGACGTGAGCATACTCACGCGCGGACGGGACGGGAAGGGAAAAATCATGGCAATCATTCCCCCATCATGGCAATCATGGTTCAAAAACCCTCCCCCCTTAGCATTCACACCATGTCATTCTGAACGTAGCGAAGCGGAGTGAAGAATCTCTACCCCATCACCGGAGATGCCCCGCTTTAGCGCTTGCTTCAGCGTTGGCCGGCGAGGGTTGCGATTGCCACCATGGAGCGTTCTTGCGGGGTTGCGGCATTGAAGTCGAGGATCGCTTGCTCAGCCCTGTCTATCCACGTATTGACCTGATATTGGAAAAAGATCACGTCGGGGTTGTAGTCGGCTTCCTCTCGCCACTTCTTGATATTGCCGATTACCACAGCGAAGTTTTGCACCTTCGAGCTGAAGAGATGGGGCCAACCGTGGAGCGGGTTTTCGGCGCGGAAGTGACGGAGAGACCGGTAGGTTGTCGTCCAATCATCTTGATTCATTGTGGACTTGGACCCGACGATGAGCTCGGCGTTGCTGGCAGCCAGCGCGTGGAACATGGCGTAGTAGGCGGTGCTGGCAGCGCGACGCAAGGCTTCTTGGGAGGGCTTTCCTCGCGCTAGAAGACGACTAGCCCTGATCAGTTCTAACCAATCCACGACGTGCCCAGTTTTTCTCTATCAATCGGCGAAATATAAGAAACGGACGGGATAGCGTTGATCCCGACATCGCGCAGAATCTTCAATAGGTAGAGGTCGTACGAGTTCAGCATTGGGATGTCAAGGTCGCTAGGCTCGCCGTCGTAAACCACCATCACATCGACGAATGGGACGCCGTCGAAGTCCTCCGAGGGCTTGGTCAAAACTTCCAAGAACCTAACGCTCTGCTGGTTGTGGACATCCAAGGTTTCGAGGACGATGCCTTTGGCTTGCTCTGCCTGCTCTGCTGTGATCATTTGGCTGCACCTGCATGCTCTTCGATTAGCTGGCAATGGCTATTCTACCCCAACCACGTCATTCCCCCATCATGGCAATCATGGTTCAACAGCCCGAAGCATCCCCTAGTCCCCTTACGCTCCACGAAGGGTGAACCATGTTTAACTGGTGAGGAGTTGGACGAAGATGTTAGCGACTATTCCGATTACGACGACGCCGATGCCGCCTGCGATCCAACGCGTGAGGCGATTCTCTAGATTGGCGAGGTCCGTGTCCAACTTGCCTTCAAGACGCGTTATGTCGTCCTTAAGAAGCGCAAGATCTTCCTTCGTAGCGTAGTGCCGCAAAGTACGGTCTAGTTCCTCTTGCAAAACCGAACGCGTGATCGGGGGTTCGCTGGTTACCATCGAAATATTCTCTCATTGGCGGTTATTCTACACCACTCCGCGCAATGAAAACCAACGCAGGGGCGTTTCGCGAAACGCCCCTACCGTCACCCCCCTTGCCCTACGTCATTCTCGCGCAGGCGGGAATCCACAGAGGGTGAACCATGATTGCCGTGATGTTGAAATGATTGCCATGATGCACCGCCCATCCCCTCTGGATTCTCGCCTTCGCGAAGGGGGAACACCTGCCATGTCATTCTGAACGTAGCGAAGCGGAGTGAAGAATCTCAACCCCGATCACCGGAGATTCCTCGCTCCGCTCGGAATGACATGGGGACGGCGGCTCGGAATGACGAGGGGATGGGCGGTGCATCATGGCAATCATTTCAACATCACGGCAATCATGGTTCAAAAATCATGGCAATCATTCCCCCATCATGGCAATCATGGTTCACCCCTTCCCCCATCAATCGATATTGATACCATGTACAATGTGAGGTTGGATTGAAGTGATACAACATCCCAAAAACCATGATGCAACGCCCTAAAAACATGCGGACACCTACTCAGAGTGCCCGATTTGCAGCCCTGATCGCGCTTGCCGCACTCTTCGCAGCTTCCGCCTTTTTCTCACCCCCCCCCTCCGTTTTCGCACAAACATCTGAACAACACGTCGACCTCTGGGTGGAGCTGAATCTCAACTACTATGGAGCTATGCCTCTCGGACGATTGGTGGATCTCCGTGTGGGCAATGCCGGGAACCAGACCGCCTACGATGTGGAAGTCAAGTTCGATTTGGCTGCTGGAAGATCTTTGTATTATCAAGAACTCCCTGCGGGCACGTTGGAAAAGTTTCCCGACGGGACCATCATTGAAAAAAATGCACAATTTACTGATGCCATCTGGAAAATCCCCGAACTGCCGGCGGGAGGGATATACGAAGTAACATTCCGCATCTATGGAACCAGGCCCTCAGGCCTGACGTCAAGGTATGTCGCCACCGTTACCAGCGCCTATTCGCACGAGGGCGAGACGCGACTGCATAACAACCGCGACACGGTCTGGCAGAACTGGGCATCTACAAATTCAGTCAATACGCCCAAGATGGATTACCTGACACGGGTTCGTGTCGATGACCGGCATCCGTCGGCAGGGGACACGGTAAACTTCAGCGTGGTTGTGGAAAACCACAAGCAAAGCTCAACAAACGAAAACACTGAGCATATCTTAGACGGGTGCGTGAACGTCCAGCTCACCGCCGGTCTCACCGCCGGTACCCCCACCTTCTCCAAGCAAATATCGCGCAGGGACGATGGGGCCTACACTTCACCTCTGGCAACGGACAGCGGCAGCTCATTCGCATCAAGCACCGCCAGAGAGTGCGGCGACACGAGCAGCGCCACCGGGTTCTACCTGCTGCCAGAGTTCACTTCCGCCAATGCCTCCATCATGACGCTGCCGGTTACGATCAGCAGCAACGCCAACGTAAGCCAGCAGTGCATCACCGCAGAGATCTTCGCCGCACAAGCGCCATACGAGAGCACCGACGACAAGTCGGACAACCGGACGCATTACTGCCTAGGGCATCCTACCGACATCCATGTGTTCGACGAAGGAACGGTGAATGTCTGGACTCCCTCGCCCTGCAAATACGGGGTGGGCGGCGGCTCGTGCGACTCCGCCGACGTAATCGAGGTCAATGTCTTCACCGAACTCGCACAGTCCGGCGGGTCGGGCGGACATAGCCATGGCGACAACGACGTCGACATGCTTGACAACGGCACCGCGCTGATACACATCAAAGACGTGCCGGGCCGAGTGTTCGACGATGACGATGAAAGCCTGAACGACGGCGAAACCGTTTCGTGGATGACAGCGACCGATGCGAGTCAGAATTTCACCGGCACCAGAGCTGGAGTCAAGGTTGCCAGATTCCGCAAATTCATCCACAACTTCAGAGACAACTGGGAGAACTACAACATCACGTACAAAGCGACGGGATTGGATGGCGGCGATCCGCCGGGCAAGGTGTCGGTCCGCTCTACATTCAGCGGAACCGCCTTTTGGGCCCTTACACCCGCCAACAGCTACACCTCCCGCCGCGCCACCAATTACAGTCTCACAAGTGCGGGTATTTCCTATCGCAACATGGAATTTGAAACCTTGGGCACCTACCTGGTGGACTTCACGGCGCACATGAAGCACAAGACCCTGACCAATAGCGAAGTAAATGATGGTAGGTTCGAAGGCACAGGCCGCAGCATCTTCCACGTCGGGCCCATCGCCGAACTGGGCGTCCAAGACGGCGGCACCAGCCGCCAAGCATCCACAGACCAAGTCGCGTTCACCGTCACCGCCATCAACAGCCAAGACGAAGACGCGGAGAGCGGCAAGATCGTTGTCGAACTGCCCGCCGAAACCACCGGCCTGACAACCATCCCCGCCGGCACCGGCTCCTTCGACAGCAGCGCCAACCCGCCAACATGGACATGGGACATCCATAACTTGGACCTGGTCTCACCCGACAGGCGAAGCTCCCAGGGACGCCCACCAGACGCCATCACCCTCATCGTCGACGGCGTAAACGAGGGCGCAAACGCCACCGCCAAAATCGTCTATGACCCATACGAGGTGTGCGTGGCAAGCGACGGAACCACCGCAACGGCCACCACCGAGGCCACATGCAACGCCATCACCGGCGCAAGCTGGCACTCCGGGAACGTGTTCGACCTAGACAGTTCCAACAACACCGCAACGCTGATAGCGAGACGCGGCCCGCCGGTAGGCGCGACGCTGCGGGCACCCGTGTACACCGCCGGTCTCACCATCCGTTGGGATGCCGTCGAACTCCTCTACGGCATACCCGTAAAGCACTACGAGGTGCAAAGACGCAGCAACCCGTGGGAAACCGTAGCAAAAGTGGTGACACCCTCATACTTCGATACCGACGCGCAGCTCGGGGTGACCTACGAATACCGAATGCGCGCCGTCAACGTCCGGGACCATACCGGACCGTGGTCCAGCACCGTCGAGGGCACGGCGCTAGCGCCGACACCTATACCGACAATTGCACCAACTTCCGCAGTGAGGATCCTGCGTATCGAACCTTCGATCACCGACGTCAGCCTCAAGGGCGGAGACCTTGTACGGCTCAGCGTAGAGGTTTACGGAAGGCAGGACTTGCGCGACGATGCATTGGGCGATGAAAACGATGTAACGTTCGACTGGACATTGGAAGAGTTCGGAGCGCAGCCAGGCGGAACCGTCGGACGATTGGTAGCGCCCGAGACGAGCAACAATGATCAGAATAGAACCAGCACCCTCGACGGAAGAAGAGTTCTATACATCTCCGGAGACAGACCCGGTCAGTTCCGAATCACCGTGAAGTTGGAACCCGGAACCGAATGCCTCCCAAAGCAGACCTACGAGACACCCGAAGAAGCACAAGACCGTTGCACAGCAGTATTCGAAATCACCGCACTTCGATCTTCTCAAATCGAAACCGCAACGCTGAACCCGCTCAACCCTGAAGGCACGATTCCGCAAGTGTTGGCAGACCCCGAAGGATTACAATACGAGGTCTTCACACCTGTAAACGGCGGCGCTTTCACACAAGAGCCAACATCGCTGACCGCCGGACCAGGCGCAATCCCAGACTACGAGATTATCGGACTCAGGATCGCCGACAACGGACCTGCGTGGAACGACCAAGGCATTACCTATGGAAGATACACCCTCGGAGGCGACTGGTACGACATTACCGCAGTCGACGCGGACGGGCAACCCATACAAGATACATACCACTTGAACGACGCGCTAGACGTATGCGTTCCGCTGCCCGCCGAACTCACCTCGAACATCTCAGACTTGGCAATGGTCGCGATGAACAACGACGATTACCCGACGATACTCTCCAGCCGCGTGCGGATATCGACGTACGGAACAAAAGTATGCGGAAACCTGAGCACCGTCCCAGCCAGCGTCGCAGTCGGCACCGCCGGCGTTCCAAAACCTATGCCAACAGCACTACCCGAAACATCTGGATCAAACGGGCTACCAGACTCTGGCGGATTCGCACCACCGTATCAGGCAGCAGTACTCTGGACAGCCATGATCGGATTGACCATATTACTCATAGCATTCGGGGTTTTGATCCTTCGACGCGGCAGTAGAAGCAAGTAACTCCCTTACGCATGTGAACCATGATTGCCATGATGGAGAAATGATGGGAATGATCCCCTCCTCATTCCCGCGCAGGCGGGAATCCAGAGGGGAGGGGGATGTACGCCCCCTTCGCTTGCGTAAGGGGGCGCGAACGAGCGAAGCCCAAAGAACCGACACAAGAGCGGGGGATGCCGGGGCGGGGACGTGGCAGTCAAGCATCCGCCTGACCCCCTTGCGCTCGGCGAAAGGGGGGAGATTCCTCGCTCCGCTCGGAATGACATGGTGTGAATGCGAAGGGGGCATGTGGCATGTGACCTAGCGATTGGTGTAGTATGTAGCCACATGGAGGAATAGCCCGTTGACTACACAAGACGCACATTTGGCAACCAAAGTAGATATCGCAGAAGTGCGTACCGAGATGGCGCAACTGGAGACACGGATCGTCAAACTCTTGTACGGCACGCTGTTTGCGGCGGTAACTTCGGGTGTCGTTGGCCTCGTCGGAATACTCCTTCAGATTTTTAACAACTGAGCATCCTCCTAACCCCCTTGCGCTCGGCGAAGGGGGGAGATTCCTCGCTCCGCTCGGAATGACGTATAAACGCGCTCAGCGTGAACTTCGCTGTCATAGCCCTTCTCCAATGAAGGCGGCCACACGCTCGCCAATCACCATCGAAGTGACGTTCGTGTTAGCGCGAATACAGTCCGGCATGATCGACGCGTCTACTACCTTCAAGTTTTCGATGCCGCGCACATTGCCGAACTGATCCACCACCGACATCGGATCCGAATCCGGACCCATCTTGCAGGTGCCCGAAACGTGATGACTGGTAACCGCTGTTTCTTTGATCCAAGCGTTCAGGCTATCGTCCGATTCCATGTCAGAATCCATAGGCTCGACACGTTCCGTTACCAAGCTGTCCCAGCCCTCGTGCTCACCGAAACGATTGGCGATACGAACACCTTCGCGCAACCTCTCTAGGTCGAACTCCTCTTCGAAATAGTTGTAGTTCAAGAACGGCTGAATGTGGGGATCCTTAGTACGCAGACGTAGGTTTCCTGAGCCGACTGCGAGATCGAGACACACGACCATAACAAGGCCTATTTCTTCGCTTGCGCCTTGTCCCCACCACCGGCGGCCAATTGTGCTGCGCGAGCCAGGATGAATCAACATGTCGTTCACCAAGTCCGAACCATCCGCCGTATACCGCAGAGTGAACTGTACGCCCGGCAAGCCCAAAGGCTGATCGAAATCCTCGCGCGTCCGCCACGTCACCCTCACATGCGGGTGATCACGAAGGTTCTGACCCACACCCGGTATCTCGTGATGCATGGGAATACCAACCGCGTCCAGAGCGTCTTGAGGACCTACGCCGGAGAGTAACAGCAGGTGCGGCGAACCTATCGCACCCGCCGATAGGATCACATTTGCTCCCTCATAATCCGAGACCTCACCGCCGACCTCAGCCCTGATGCCAACGGCGCGATCACCGTCAAACAACACTCGGTGCACTAGACAATCTGCCAATATCTCAAGGTTCGGACGTTCCCTTGCACCTGAGAGGTAGCCAATCGCCGTGCTCCACCTTACACGGTCTGAATTGTTGAGCGGTGTCGGACCCACTCCCGTAGACCCCGGGGCGTTGTGGTCCGGACAATCCGGGAAACCACTGGCCCGAGCCGCTTCATAAAAAGCCTGTTGGGCCGGATTCCAATCCTCCGGCTTCCACCGACGCACAATAATCGGACCGTCCGAACCGTGGAAATCGCCACTGAAATCCGTATCCGTCTCGATCATCCGAAAATACGGCATCAACTCCTGAAAACTCCACCTGTCATTCCCCCAAGACGCCCATGTGTCGTAGTCCTCTGGCACACCCCGCAAAAATATCTGCCCATTCACCGCACTCGAACCACCAACTACCTTTCCACGAGGTATGATCCCTGGCCTTGCCTCGTCGGTATAACGCGCCACGAAAGCCCAACGATGATCGTTAAGCGGCCTCTCCCACGGCGGGATGTCATGCCCGTACCCGTACTTCACCGTATCGGGGATGTCGTCAAACTCTGGATAATCCGGACCCGCCTCAATCAGAAGCACCGAATGGTCCGGGTCCTCCGTCAACCGTGTCGCAAGAATGGCACCAGCAGAACCAGCACCTACGATGATCGTGTCGTAATTCTCAGCCATGCCCAGACTCCCTTACTCCCTTGGCTAGCGATGCATTGAGGGGATTATACGCCGATTGTGTGGCGCATGGTATAAAGAACCGATGTAGGTCGCCCAAGGAGCGATCCTCGATGGGGCGATTCTCGATGGAGCGTGTGTCGCCCGGCGGCACTGGTTCAGCTTGACAGACAGTCGGGATTCACGAAAACTGGGCAGGTCATGGATAACTTCCTCAGCTTAATAAGTCGGCTGATCGTAGCACGCCCTTATGTAACGCTGGCGGTGCTTCTCGTCATGACCGTCATTCTCGGCTCGGGTATGACCTTGCGCTCCGTGACACCGGAGACCGCAGAGTTGCTACCAAAAGGGAGCGCCGTGGCCGATGCCCTCGAACAGATTGATCAGCTATTCGGTGATGCCGACGATGTAAGGATTGTAACGATTCTCTTCCGTGGTGATGCCATGACACCCGGCGGTCTGAATCAGATGGATTCCCTCCTCGAAGACATCGTCCGCGATCCAGACGTGCATGAGCTTCTGACCCCTACGGATTCCGTATTCGCGCCTTCGGCACTCGTTATGAACCTGCTCGAAGTGAACAACTTGGAGGCAGTCACACAGCAGGACATCGACACCCTAGAAGGCCCACCAGAGGTCTTGTCCATCCTCAATGCGATGACCGGTACGGACGCAGACGGTACCAAGGTTGCTGTCGCGTCGATCCGGCTGATCGACAGCGGCGACGATCAGGTTGACGTTGCTGAACGGAGAATCGATGCGATGGCATCCGCGGATGAAGGGCCGTTGCGCGTGAGCAGCATCTCGTACATAGTCATTGACGACGAGGGACGAGAGTACGCGGAAACGGCGCTGGCACCCCTAATGGGGCTAGCGCTGCTGCTGGTCGCAGGGCTCATCCTCCTATTCATGCGCACAATCTCAGACCTCCTACTTACACTCGGAGGCCTTATCATCTCGATGATCTGGATCATCGGAGGTGAAGGCTGGCTAGGGCCAAATGGTCTCGGAATTACAGGCGCACCAAACTCTCTGACCGGCGTCGTGCCGATCATTGTCATCGGACTCACGGTCGACTATGCGATTCAAGCCGTCTCGCACTACCGTGAGCATCGCAATGCTGGTGAAGAGGTGAGCCATGCCGTTCGACTCGGCCTGCAAAACGTCTCCGTACCGCTGATGCTGGCGGCGGTAACTACGATCGTGAGCCTGCTGACCGCGCTCTTCTCGCCGGTCAAAGCGGTCGGCGATTTCGGCATCATCGCAGCGATGGGTGTGGCGATGGGCTTCGCGGTCATGCTCACCCTGATCCCCGCCGGACGATTGATCATCGACCGACGACGCGAGGCACGCGGCACCCTAAAACCTCCGCGCCCGATTTCCGGCGCATTGCCCGGGATCGAACGCGGCGCCGAATTCCTCGGTAGACAGGTAACCCGCAGGCCAGCTCCGTACATTGTCGCCGTCATTTTGCTGACCATTGGGCTCGGATTTGCAGCCAACGATATCAAATCGGAATTCAGTGTCCGCGACATACTTCCCAGAGGCGGAAGCGTATTGGAAGACCTGAACACTCTGGACACCGCCATCGGCGGATCAACGGAGATGATCAATGTTCTGGTGAAGGCTGAGGTGACGGAGACGCGTACCCTCCTCAATCTGCAAGACCTGAGGGCAGCTTTTGAGGATGAACGTCGCCGCCCGCCCGCCGTAGCCGGCCCGATCGTCACATCCTACGAAATCCTCGTACAGGACTGGATTACCGACAGCGGGGTTTCTGGCGACAAATACGATGCAGAACTCGCGGCCCTATTCGAGGAAGCTACTGCAAGTATTCGACTCGACTCCGCCCTGATGCAAGAGTTCATTGACCGGCTCGAGGTTAAAGAACCCCGCACCGAGCAAAGCCTATTGAACAATCCAAATGGCATCGACACCTTGCTGGTCCAGTTTCCAGCCTACCTTGGCGACCCCGACGCAATTAGGGAGCTTCAGGGAGACATCGATGATCTCTGGTTGGGCGATGATAATGCAATCACTGCAACGTCAGAAACTGTCGTGCAGTTCGCGTCTACGGATGCCATCCGGGACCGACAGACAGAGGCGATCGGAACCACAGTTGCCGTGGCTCTGGGCATACTCACGATCTTCTTCTGGCTGACAGTGCGGCAGCCGACGCTGGCATTCGTTGCAGTAGTACCTACCGTTTTCGTGCTCATTTCGGTGCTCGGTACGATGGCACTACTCGATATACCGTACTCCATCGTGACGTCGATGATCACGGCGCTGTCTATCGGCATCGGGGTGGACTATACGATCCACATGATCCATCGCTACCGTGAGGAGTTCGCACGCGGGCGTGACCCGGAGAAGGCGGCGGTTCAGACGCTGGCGACGACAGGTTCGGCGTTGCTGGGTTCGGGACTGACCACGGCCATCGGCATCGGCGTACTGGCAGTCTCACCGTTGGGCGTCGTCCAGCAGTTCGGCATCACGGTGGCCATCACGATCGGTTACGCGTTGATAGTTTCCGTTCTGCTAGTGCCGCCCGCCATGACGGTATGGGGCTCCTATCAGAACATGCGTCTACGCTCAACGATTCAACGCCAATGGGACGAGCTCGATGTTGCGATTGATGAAATACACCGGCGTCATAGCGAGCAGTAGCGCACCGCCGCTCGAGATGCCGCCTGCCCAGACTATGTCATTCCCGCCCACACGTTTGTCATTCCCGCGCAGGCGGGAATCTACCGTAGGGGCGGTATGCGAACCGCCGCCACTACGGAATTACCCCAACAATCAAACCAGCCCCAGACTTTGTCATTCCCGCGTAGGCGGGAATCTATCGTAGGGGCGGTGTGCGCGCCCGTCTATCAGGCGGCATCAACCTCATGCTCGCGCTGGATCTCCCGCCTCTCGTGGATTGCCGTTGAAATCCAGAGAACCAGCACTCCGACGGTCTGCAGAATCAGGGTAAACACCACCAATGGTCCCACCCCGAGCGCATCGTTGGAGATCGCAGCGGCGGTAGTGTCTGCACCGACCGCGAGGATCACTACACCATGTACTACGCTCGCCAGTATCACGGTCACCATGCTCGTCTCAAAGATGATCTTGTACCCCGGCCCCGTCGAGTGATCGAGGACGATGTGCAAAGCCATCAGCGAGGCGACTGCCAATCCTAGCGATAGCATCAGCGGGGACAAAAGCGCCGAACCTTCCTCGCCAGTCCAGACCGGCACCAACAGGACGGTGACGATCAAGTAGACGACACCTACACCCAAGATGATGCGGCGTTGTTTAGGTGGTTCTTCATCCGCCCCGACTCGCAATGCCAGCAACATCGCAATCGGAGCGGGCAGTGCCAACAAAGCACTCCAACCGAAGCCAAATATGTTGGCGTCATAGAAGGGGCTACCTTCAGTCACGAACGTGGAAATGACCGATCCGATGATCGATATGGCGGCTAGCGCGGCAACCGAATCGCCGTAGAGCCGAATCACCGGATCCCTACGCCGTATGAGAAAGAATGCAACCACTCCAAGTCCCAAACCGATATGCCAACCACTGAGGCTCTCTATCAACTCCCAATCCAAGACATCCTCCTTTTCGTTATGACCTGCCGTACCAGCAGACTAACACAATTTGATCGAGGTCTTGCACCCATACTCTGCAACGCGATCCACAGCGTCTCTACCTCTTCCTTCAGCGCACGATACTCCTTCCACGACGCGGCGATACGCGATCCGGATCGTCATAAATCACGGACATGTCCCTACACCTTCATTCATATTCGACAAAGCGGATTATACGCCGATTCGCTGTTCAAGGAAGGATAGTATTGCGTAATGCCAACGCTTCCTCCCAAGCAACTCGCAATGGTCAACGACCAAGAGTCAATTAGAAATCTACCCGAAGTCTCACTGCCCTTAGGATACGTGCTTCGCGGCTACCGTATTGGCGATGAGACTAGCTGGGCCGAGACACTGCAAGCGTGCGGATTTGAGAACTGGAACGAAGTTGAAGTACGCGCATATTTGGAGGACGCCGAACGTCGGGTAGGTTCGAGAGTCGTAGAGCATAACGATCAAGTCGTGGCGGCGACGTTCGCCAGCAGGAAGTCAGAGAATGCGTTCGATACCGTCACACCCGCAGGTGTCGGCAGTTCTCAACAAGAGGGTGTCCTAGACTTTGTCGTCACCCACCCTGACCACCGCGGAAAGAGATTAGCTAGAGCAACAAGCACCGGGGTTGCTAAATTCTTCGTCGGCCTCGGCTGCTTGTCCGTCTCACTCCTTACCGACGACTGGCGACTCCCCGCGATCCACGTCTATCTTTCCTTGGGCTTCAAACCAGTAATGCATAGATCCGACATGCCTGATCGCTGGGCAAACGTCTTTAACAACCTCAAGGAGGCAGGACTTGACCACTCTTAGACTAGGGCTCGCCGGACTGGGCCACGGAGACACTCTTCTACAAGCAAGCAATCCCGAAAACGAGTTGCCCATCCGAGTGACCGCGCTGTGCGACATCAACGAACAGCGTCTCGAAGCCGCGTCCAAAAAGCACGGAATTGACGCGATCACCACCGATTTCGATGAATTGGTGTCGCGCGACGACATCGACATCATCGGGGTATACACCCCCGGCCCTCTCCACGCTAATCAGATTATCAAGGCATTGGATAACGGCAAGCATGTCATGGTAACTAAGTCGATGGTCTACACGATGGAAGAGGCCGAGAGCGTTGTGGAAGCCGTGGATCGCAGCGGGCTAGTTCTGTTAGTCACGCAATCGATGCGCGGGCGGTTGGACTTCATCGATGCCAAACGTGCTTGCGATGCTGGCGAGATCGGTGAACTCTTCATGGCAGAGGCGCACTACGTCCACGACCTCAGACCCGTATTCAAGAGAACACCTTGGCGAACCGAGATGCCACAAGACCTGATATTGGGAGGCGCCTGCCATCCAATAGACCTCTTACGCTGGTTCATGGGCGACATAGATGAGGTCCAATGCGTAGGTCTGCGTAGCGGTGTAGCGCCTGAATATCCGAAAGAGGATTGTTTCTTGATCAACATAAAGTTCGCCAGCGGCAAGATCGGACGCGTCGCCAACCTCCTCGGAATCGTCCATCCGTCAGGCGTACCCATGAACAGCCTAACCATTTACGGCACTAAAGGAACAATCCGCGACAACGTCAAAACCATCGAAGCTATCGGCGATCTACCCGAACGCGAATATCACACCCACTTACCACCGCACCGGGGACACTACGGAGAGATGATCGTCATGATGCGCCACATGGCAGACTGCATCCAGAACGGCACCAAACCTTGGGTCGGAGCCAGAGAAGGCGCCAGAGTGGTATCAACCGGCCTAGCCTGCTGGGAATCCCTCCGCACTGGCAAACCGGCAAAAGTCCGCAACGAATTTTAACTCTCAATCGCTTCTCCGACCTCACCCCCAACTGACGCCAGAACCGCGAATGGACCCCACTTCCCGTACCATTGTCACCTATGTTGCCTCTCCCTCTGAGAGAGTGATGCCAACTCAAGGAGTCCGAAATGTACAAAGACGTAATCAGCTATAAGTTAGCGGAAAAAATATCTGAAGATCGCTTACTGGAGGTAGCAGAAGCAGTTCTGGAAAGTTGGATGAGCAAACAGGAAGGCTTCGTCAAATGGGAAATTCACCGCAATAGCGATGGCGACTACACAGATATCGTCTACTGGAACTCGAAGGATGCCGCGGACAAGGCTCAAGCAAACATGGTGAACATTCCAAATGCTGGTGACTGGTTTTCCAGCTACGAGGAAGGTTCAATCTCCAGCAAGAACCTGTATCATGTGGCAACTTTCGAATAGCAAAAACACCCGTGGCGCAACACCTCGACAACCTTCGCGTCTGCTTTGAAATCAACTGCCTTTACGAGATAATCAGATGCTGAGCGGCCTACTGCCGCGGCATAGCCAACCGCGCCCGGGTTCCCTTGCGAACGGGTGAAATGTCCGAAGGACAAAGCGGCCACCCAATCCCGTCAGTTATGGTTCAAACATAACCAAAATGTCAGACATAGACAGGGAATCAAACATGCCAGACCTCTCAGGAAAAATCGCTATTGTAACCGGCGCGGGACGCTACCGCGGCATCGGTCGCGATACCGCGCTTGCTCTGGCGCAAGCCGGCGCGGACGTTGCAGTCACCGGTACTGGACGCTCTCCCGACACCTTCCCCGAAGATGAGAAAGCGATGGGCTGGCAGGACATCGAAAGCGTCGCCGACGAGATTCGTGGCATGGGACGCCGTGCCCTGACCATCGTCGCCGATTTAGGCGACCCCGCTCAGGCACGAGGAATCGTCGAACAGACGGTTGCCGAACTCGGTTCGGTGGACATCCTCGTCAACAACGCCGCATTCGCAATGGCCAATGACCGCGTTCCAGTGGTCGAACTCGACGACGCCATCTGGCACCGCGTTCTCGACATCAAAGTGCATGGCTCCTACTACGCCTCCAAAGCCGCCGCTCAGACGATGATCCGACAAGGGAACGGCGGAAGCATCATCATGGTCTCGTCCATCGCCGGCAAGATACAACCGCGCAACTTCGCCGCATACGTTGTCGCCAACATGAGCCTCCAAGGCCTCACCGGTAGCCTATCCAAGGAACTCGGCCCTCACGACATCAACGTCAACACCGTATGCCCCGGCGTCATCGACACATCCCGCTGGGACAACAAGCGAGACAACACACCCGGCGGCCGCGAAGACTGGGAGCGCCTAGAGTCGAACATCCCTATGGGCCGCCCTGGCACCGGCACCGACGTTGCCAGCACCATTGTCTTCCTCTGCTCCGAAGAAGGCCACTGGATCAGCGGCCAATCCATCAACATCGACGGCGGTCAAGTTTCTTCTCACTGAAAGAGATTTTTCGTCATTCCTGCGAGGGCAGGAATCCAAGAGAGAAAAGTTCAGGGGCTACCTACTCGCAATCGCCAACACGCAGAAATCAACCTGATAGACTTCACCACAACCAGCAAAATCTCCGAGGGCAGAGCAGGATCACATACCGCGACCTTGCAGGGCCCAAACGCTATGGCAACGGCGTCGGATTGACACTGTTGAGTTTCCGCACAACACCTGGCTTCAATTTCGCGAGCCGGTCGCAGTATGGTTTAGCGTCAACCCATCTCGCTCCAGATGCTTCTTGATACATATCGTTGTGAATGGCGGACACCTCGCGTCTCTGATACGCGCTTAGGAATGTTGTGATTGGGTTGCTGACCAATTCTCGCGTCGAGTCGTATATGACCAGATACATGTCGCCGTCATGGCGCGAGACTCTGCCCGATGAAATCCTTTCGCAGTTTCGGAGCGCGAAATCCATCTGTGAATAAAACCAACTACGATCCTGGTATATGAATTTTGTCAAAGCAGTGGCTTGGATTCTCACTCTTGCTGTCGCTGTTACCTCTGCCGGGGATTCACATCCCACACCGGCGCATACGACAACTGCGACGATCAGCAAAAGTGCCTTAGATTTCCACACTTGGGGCCTCCCTTGTGGTGCTGGCAACGTCCATAGCCACACGGAGTCTCCGGCTAACCGACTGAAGGGAGGCACGTGAGACGTGCCGAACCTAAGAGTCGGTATGTTCGGATGCGGAGACGCGTTCCGTGTGGCTATGCGGATTATAGGGGATAACGAGGATTGCCCGCGCCGTTGCGCTTGATACGAGACATGATCGCTCGTGCTCCCCTCAAATCGCCAGCCAAGCAGTTGCGACGCAAAACTTCAAGAAACAGCAAGACCAAAGTGAACTTCAGATATTCGTCGTCCATAGCATCACCAAAACGATGAGTGCTATGAAGGTCGGGATGCTCTATTCGCAACTCGTTGAGCTTCTTGGTCAATTCGCTCGCCAAAGAGAAGTGCATGATGCCAACGCTGGTGCCCTCCGAGGATGCGAGTTCTTTTGTCCGCAATAGTTCAAGCACCAACGGGGCTAACCGGCGCAATCGATACCCGCCAGCGATGATAGGAGCTTTGCCCGTATCATGCCATATCCACCAGAAGATGCCGATTGTTCCTATTCCATTTGCCGTAAATATCAGAACCCACAACGGGATGTGCAAAAACAAATCGACTGCGTGTCTGATGTCAGAAGGCATAGCTACCAATCCGAGTAGAGACGCTGTCCAATGGAAGATTGACAGGACGACCTTTCCAAAACGCTTCATACGATTTCATCGTATGCCTCACATCCTCTTGAGTCAAATGTATAATCCCCGGTCAAAGCACCACCCACAAACTCACCAAGCACCTTAGCGGAGATGAGGTCGATCGGTGAGTTGGTGGGGTGGATCCGGGGCGAGATGTTGGCAACTTGATCTTTGCCATCCTTCAGAACAAAGAAAGTTGCTTGTTCCATGCATGAGCGACCCAGCACCACTGATGCTGCTCGATTTTTTCGTATCGCTCAAAAGTCTGCAGCGCAAAGTCTGATTCGCCTAACGATTCGGTTGTTGGATTCTAAACTACAATGGTTGTATAATGTTGATCAAACGCATCCTCATACGCGAGATGCCCCAACCTAGAGCGTATTCTGATGTGTAAATTATGCGGTGCTAGAGCACCTCTTCAGCAAAGCCATATCATACCGAAATTTATCGGTAAGTGGATCAAAGAAACTTCGCCTACGCCTTACTTCAGATTCGGAATGGACATGGAACGACGACACCAAGATCTCTTGAAGATAGAATTATTGTGTCATAATTGCGAGGAACGTTTTTCGGCATTGGAGACGAAATTCGCCAATGAGATATTCCATCCCAGTGTCGCTGGCAATACGACGTTTCGGTACCATAACTGGTTCGTAAAGTTCGCGTCGTCGTTGGCTTGGCGAACGTTGAACGTCAGAGATATCTTCGCTGCCGAAGAACAGCCGGTAGTGAAATCAATCTGCGACATGATGGAACTTCACCTAAGAAGTTTCCTTTTAGGGCGCAAGAATCATGTCGGGGCCTACACCCAACACGTCTACCAGCTTGGCGAGTTAGCTGATCCGCCCCTTACGGGTTCACCTTACTTGAACCGTTATCTCCAACGCGTTGTGGAAATCGATTTTCCGCGGAACGATGATCTTTCGGAGGTGATGGTATACGTCAAACTACCGATGTTCATATTCCTTTCCGTCGGGGTGACCAAAAACCGGGAATTAATGGAAACAAGCAGAATCAAGAAATCAGGTCAACTACGACCGAATGATCACACCCTCCCAGATGGTTTTCTTGACTATCTACTAAGTCGGTCGGATCGAATGGGGCAGCTACTGAACGAGATGTCACCTAAATCAAAGGCAATGTCCGACAAGTCCCTGATGAAGGCCATTGATGAAGACAGAGAAAGAGTAGTCAACTCCGAGCAATTTCAGGCGATGCTAGTAGATTACGAGTTCTATGGCAAAGATGCCGTGATTCGTCAGGACACTTAATCCAAAATCAAACTACCTCCTCAAAACCCATCCCACCCCGGCAACTCCGCCGACTGCCTGACCCACTCCGCCATCTCATCCTCGTCCAACTCGCCCTCGTAGAGGTCTATCCAGCGGGAATCGGGGTCTTTACCGGAGCCGGGTGGTTCTGGGTTGAGGGATGCGCCGTTTAGGAAGGTTACTTTGATGTAGTGGGAGAAGATGTGGAAGCTGGCGAACCATCCTTTGCCTTCAACTCCGTAGAAGGGCGAATTCCATCTCATAGCCTTGCGGACTTCTGGGACTTCCCGCACGATTATCTCGTCCAGCCGACATCCGACGTCTTGCTTCCAGCGAGGTATAGCCGCGATGTATGCCTGCACTGGCGCATCGCCATCACTCTTCGGCATTTGAGGGTTGCCGCCAGACAAGAGCACTGGTGTCTCTTTCGCCGTGCGTCCCTTCTTCGACAGGCGTTGCCTCGTGTTGTAAGAGATTGCTTCACGCATTAATGCCTTGAACGCTCGCGCGTCTATCTCGTCGTCTTCGAAGTGGTCTATCGCCCGCCGTTGATTGCCGTCAAAACCAGCGTTGAAGACGTTGTGTTGGTCGCGCAGCATCGCGCCGTGTTGAAATGTGAGTTTCACCTTGTCCTTGAACCCGTCGCCGACTAATAGAATCCCGTTGAATTCCCAGACAGGAGTACCCTTCCACTTCCACTCCTCGAACACATCGGGTTCGGCTTCGTGGATGAGCTTACGGAACTCTGTCAACCTCTCGCCGCGCCAATCATCCAACTCCGCAATCCTCGCATCGATACGCTCAGACGCGCTTAGATTTTCCTTCTTGGATGTCGTGCCTGCCAACACTTTCACCCGAATACGCGCATCAAGCGACTTGGTTAGTCGGAAAAATCCGAAAATCGGAAACTGGTGGAGCTGAGGGGATTCGAACCCCTGACCTCATCAATGCCATTGACGCGCTCTCCCAACTGAGCTACAGCCCCACAGACACTCGCCTCCGCCCCATCAATCACTTCAGGTTCAATTCTAACCTACACCACTACCGACTCTACCGCTAAACCATCACCTGACCACCGTCGCATTGAATCGTCTGACCTGTGATGTTCCTCGCATCCTCAGAAGCCAGGAACGCGGCCAATGCCCCGATGTCCGATGGCGTCTGAGGGCGGCCGAGGGGAATCACCTCTGCCGCTGCCTCTTCGAACACGTCCAAGTGTGCCCTGCCGGCCACATCCGGATCACCCCGCTCATCCCGCCGTTCCATCCACTCCTGGTGGAAGGCTGTCCATATTCGTCCTGGAGCGATCGCGTTCACGTTGATATTGTCCACTGCGTACTCCCGTGCCAATGCCTGGGTGTAGGCGATAACCGCCATCTTAGTAGTCGCATAGTAGGCCGTAACGTATCTTGCTGCACGCGCCGCGACCGAGGATATGTTGATGATCTTTCCGTATTGCTGCTCTCGCATCTGAGGCAACACCGCCTCTGTAACATCGGACAACCCCTTTACATTCACGCGCCAAGTGAACTCCCAGTCAACATCTCGCCACTCCACTCCTGTCGAACCCGGAGCCCCCGAAACCCCCGCATTGTTCGCCAAAATATCGATCCTACCCGCTGCATCGTAGGCCAACGCAACGCCCTCTGAGATGCTCTGCTGGTCCGTCACGTCCATGTGCACGGCATACCCTTTGCAGCCCAGTTCCTCGACTCTCGCCACCGCTGATGAGGCATTTTCATCGTTCAGGTCCGCGATAACCATATCCGCTCCCTGACCTGCCATCCGCTCAACAATTCCGAGTCCCAAACCCTGACCACCGCCGGTCACCAAAGCAGTTCGTCCAGTCAAATCAGCTAGCATGTCGCGATTGTCCCCCACGAGGTATCGATTCCGATTGAGATGGTGCATAATTCTAGCACCGCGATGCCTACATACCTAAACGGAGATAAATGCCGTGTCGCTACCAACCGACCACGTTACTAACTATGAGCCAGTCCCCGGATGGGCGAAAATCCCACACGGCGTTTGGCTACGTGAAGCCACTGCTGTGACCGTCGACTCTCAAGACCGGGTCTACGTGTTCAACCGCGGAAACGTGCCGGTACTCGTTTTCGACTCTGACGGCAACCTCGTTGACATGTGGGGCAACGACGATCCTCAAGGCGATGTTCGTATCACCGAAGACCCGTATGGCAACCGCCTTCAGTTCTGGGAAGGCTGGTTCAAACGAGCGCACGGCATCACCTGCGACTATGAAGACAACCTCTGGCTAGTCGACGACATCGGCAATCAGATCCACAAATACACGACCGACGGTCAACACTTACTCACCATCGGCACCGGCGAGGAAGTACCTCGTCAGAGCGGCAGGATGTTCAACCGTCCTACTGATGCTGATGTCAACCCTGCTACCGGCGACGTCTTCATATCCGACGGCTACGGCAACTCCCGCGTCCATCGCATGGATGCTGAGGGCAACCACATCATGTCTTGGGGCGAACCCGGAACCGACGACGGCAAGTTCAACCTTCCCCACAACATCTCCGTGCTTGACGACGATCTAGTGATCGTGTGCGACCGTGAGAGCCACCGAGTAGAGGTATTCACCACTGATGGCGAATTCGTCCGCCAATGGCCGGTCCATAAAGCCACTGGCATCGAGGTCATCGGCAAGGGCGCTGATGCAGTCATCTACATCGGAGAGCAAGGCCCAGCACCAGTTCAACGCGGCGTCGCCGACATCGGCAACCGGGTCAGCATCTACGACTGGGAAGGCAACATGCTAGACCGCTTCGGTAATCCTCACTTCGGACAAGGACCAGACCAGTTCCTATGGCCGCACTCCGTAGCGGTAGACTCTCGCGGCGATGTCTACGTAGCGGAGGTCTCGTTCGTAGAGTGGGGACGCCACCAAAACCCGCCAGTAGACACCCCAGCTAGTCTGCGGAAGTGGCGTCGGAAGCCCTGAAAACCTCTCAACCCCGAGAAAGAACATCTATCCGGTCAATGAGAGACTTCGTGATCATTACTACGCGATTCCCTACCTGACGCGATAATGAATCGAGTTCAGAGTACGGAATCCGTTGCGCGGTATCAGTGCTCGCAGCGGTGTCCAGCAAGATTTCAGACAATAAATGATCACCAAGCAGCCGCCAGTAGACCACTAGTTCGATGTCGAAACCGGCATTGCCAATCCCAGTGTAGTCCGTAAACAAGCATCTGTACTCTAAGTCCAATGGACGTTCGTTGGTCAGTCTGAAATCCCGACTGACGATGTGAGCGCGCTTCGTATTTGTCCAGTTCCAGGATTCTAAAAGGTCGGTAGATTGCGCCCCGTTAGACACGAATTGGACGCCAGTGGTTTGATCCGATGACGCGAACAACCCTTCCGCCAATTGGTTAATGACAGGTGCTAATCCGTCAATCGTTGGTCGCACCAGCGTACGGTACACAGCGTCGAGAATCTCAACATCGCGATCAACTGGGATGTTTCCGCGGCGTTGCAAGATGAACGCGCCGATGTCCTGATCTAACTCGAATCGCTCCAAGACGCCATCTAAACCGCTAAACGGCACAACCTCGCCATCTGTGCGCGATTGACGTTCCGAACCACCATATACAACAGCCTTTGCCTTGACCTCTGGGATCAACTCGGCAACCCGATTGAGCGATTTGAAATAACTGGAAGAAATCGTGGAACCAGCCTTGATCTCAATCGCGCCGATGCCATGCCCAGTTTCGTAAAACAGGTCGCATTCCAGTTGGTTCGAGTCACGGAAAAACGACAGGTTGTTGCGTTGCCCGCGATTGAATCGATGTTTAAGTGCCTCGACCACGACCGCGTTTTCGAATAGTTGACCGCGCAACGGGTGCGTCGCGATTTGATCCGCACTCTGAATACCGAGAAGGTAGCTCGCAAGTCCAACATCGTAGAAATACAGCTTCGGTGACTTGACCAATCGCTTACGGATGTTGGCGTGATACGGCTCCAGTCGGAAAGCGATGTAACTTGCCTCTAGCACCGTCAACCAATCTGCAACCGTCTGACGTGCGACGCCAGTTTGGGAGCTAAGCGATGAAAGGTTGAGTAACTGACCTATCCTGCCTGCACACAATCGGACGAACGTGCGGAAGCCAACTGACTCGCGCACGTTGGCCAATCGGCTGACATCACGCTCAATATAGGCCTCAAAGTAGTCTCCGAGGGCCTGACGTGGATCGAGTCCCCGATCGTGAATCCTCGGATAAAAGCCGGAGAACAGCATCTCGTCAATGTCATCGTTGCTACCCATCTTTTTGAGTTCAGGCAACGAAAAAGGCAATAATCGCAGAAGTGCAGTACGACCTGCGAGCGACTGACTGACCGCTTTCCTGAGCCCGAATTGTTCGCTCCCAGTCAAAACATACAGACTGTTGCGACCATCGTCGTCGACTATCACCTGTAGATACGAGAGTAGATCTGGGACTCTTTGGACTTCGTCGATGATTGCCCCGGTTCCCAGTTGCGCTAAGAATCCCCTAGGGTCGTTTTCGGCGAACTCTCTGCGGTCGGGTTGCTCCAAGTTAACGTGACTTAGCTCTGGAAAGACTTGCCGGCAAAGCGTAGTCTTACCAGATTGTCTAGGCCCGGTCACTGTCACGATCGGATACTGCTGGAACAGACTGGTGAGTTGCCCTGCGATTTCGCGCTCAATCATGGCTTGGATTCTAACCGAAATTATGCAATTCGTAAAGTATACTTTGCAATTTTCATACTTTCTGCGATGGTAAGCTATGTAAATTGATAACTACACTTCTCATTTCGCAGGAAAACCAGCCGCTTCTAACCCCGATTCACCCAGCAGAACCACCAAAAAACCGCTCCAAAATCTCCCGCGCCTCTTTCACTCTCTCCTCAGGTGCCATCAACCTGACTGGCAACGCCGAAACGCCTAGAAAAGGTATTCCGTCCGATTTCACCGCACAAGGGCACCCTTCATTCCGAACCAGCCCCGCCCACGTTTCAGCGGTGAGTTGGTCGGGCGCGGTAGCGAACTCCACCCAGCGGTCCCGCATCTTAGCTGACGGCGTTGCCGTGCATCTCCACGTTGCCTTCGCCTAGGATGGCGATGAGTTCGGAGTGCAGCTCTTTAGTTGGGTCGACGTTGAAGAAAGGGAAGTCCATAGAAACGGTTTTGCCGGATATGAAGAGTTTTGCGAGGACCTTGCCATTGCCTTGATGCTCGCCCAATGCAAGGAGCAGCTGATGGATGACCTCGCGAGACGGCGTCGCGTCGCCATCGCAGTCAAGCAGCAGTGTCACTACAGGTTCATCTATGGATTCGTTGGGCGAGTCGTTGTCAGTGCCTTGCATGTATCCACCGTTGATTTGCTCTGTAACGGGATGCGAGCGCGATTCTCCATGATACGGCGCGCCATTGGCGTGCCCGTTGGTCGAACCGTTCAGGGATCCATTTGTGTGTGGTTTTGATCCGTTACTCGACGCTTCTGCCTTGCTCATGCCGTTTACCGCCTTCCGCGTCGGCACATAACCCTCGGCACTACTTACATCAACCGATGCTGCACCGTTGAACATGCGAATGGAGCCGCGAACAACGGCGTAAACATCCTCATGCCAGATGTTGTAGGTACGCTCTAGGGTGTTTGACCATACGGTCAGTTCGATTTCGTCGTCAAGCAGGGCCATCTTAGCCGTGATGAACGGGCTTCCGTTACGTGTGGTCCGGTGATTGATCGAGACAAGTTTCCCGATGACTTTAACGCGCGCACCTTCCTCCGCAAGTCTTTCGTGGCCCGCGTAGACTATCGCATCCGGTGCCTCATGCTCGATAGCCACGCGTTTCTCGGCCTCTTCCCGGCTCTCGGTGATCACCAAGCCAAACAGTTCCTTTTCCCACTCTCGCAACGTCTTGATATCCACTCCGCCATTCTCCTGCGGCGGATCGAACTTGATGCCGAGGAAGGAATCGCTTGAATCTGCACCACCGAACATCGAGTGCTGTCCAGATGCTCGCGCGGCTCCGGTTTTACGCATGTGCGCGGTCAGTTGCCCGGCCTGGTCCAGCAACTGCTCGCGAGGCGCCATCGCATCAAACGCCCCGGCCATAATCAATAATCGGAGCGATGATTCGGGCGGAGTGCTTTCGGCGAGACGATCACAGAAATCGGAGACATCGGCAAAAGCACCGTTTCCATCGCCTTCCCGGATCTCCACTATCTCCGCAACCGTCGATGGCCCGATGCCTCTAATCGAAGCAAGACCATAGCGGATGCCGCCATGTTCTCCAACGTTCTCGTCAACCGTGAACGAGGTTCTTGACACGTTGATATCTGGCGGCAAAACCTCGATGCCGCGTTTCTTCGCCTCCGATATGCACCTTTGGACGCGTTCTGGCGCTCCGGCGAATGAATCGAGCATGGCGACAAAGTACTCGAGCGGGTAGTTGGCCTTGAAGTAGGTAGTCCAATAGGTGATGTACGCATAGGAGACAGCGTGCGCTTTGTTGAATCCATAGCCGGCAAACGGAAGGATGTACGTGAACAAATCCCGCCCTTCCTGCTCCGAATGTCCCTTCTTCACCGCGCCCTCTACGAACTTGCGCTCTTCTTCGCGCATGATCGCCGGCACCTTCTTGCCCATCGCTTTACGCAATATGTCCGCCTCGCCGAGAGTGTACCCGGCGAAGTCTTGCGCGGTCAGCATCACCTGATCCTGGTAGACGATCACTCCGTAGGTGCTGTCCAGAAGATGCGCGATGCTCGGATGCGGATATTCGATCGGTGCCCGACCATGCTTGCAAGCGATCAACCGGTCGATATGCTGCATCGGACCCGGACGGTACAGCGCGATCATCGCGGCAATGTCGTCGATCGATGTCGGCTTCAACTCTTTGATGTAGCGAGTCATTCCAGAACTCTCGAGCTGGAAAGAGCCGAAGGTGTCGCCATCAGCCATCAGTTGGAACGTCGCAGGATCGTCAAGAGGCACCCGATCGGTGTCATAGATATCGATTACTTCGCCACGATGCTCGGCGATGATCTTGAGGCAGCGATCTAACACCGCTAGGTTGGTGAGCCCGAGGAAGTCCCACTTGAGCAGCCCTGCGAACTCGATTGGATACATCGAGTACTGAGTCGCAGCCAGTCCCGTATCGTTGCCCTTTTGCGGACGCTGAAGCGCCGTGTACTTCACCAGTGGGTCGTCCGAAATCACCACGCCAGCGGCATGTGTGCTTACATTCCGCACCCGACCTTCAACGCCGATAGCCTTCTCGAGAACCTCAGCGGCGACGTTATTCTGGCGCACCAATTGTTGAAGTTCGACGCTCTGCTCCCTGACTGTCCGCAAGTTGAACTCACGCGGAGGCGCTTCATCCTCATCATCGTTTGACATTGGGGAGTAGTTGGCAACGACGCGAACGAGTCGGTTGCACGCCTCGTTGATGTCAGCGTTCTCGATTGCACCGTCCTCCATCACCCGCGCCGCGTCGCGAATCGCCGCACGCGCCTTCATCGTGCCGAACGTCGTTATCTGAGCCACGCGATCCGGTCCGTACTGCTCAAGACAGTATTGAATCACCTCACCGCGCCGATCATCCGCAAACTCCATGTCGATGTCCGGCATCTCCCGACGCTCTACATTCAAGAAACGCTCAAAGAACAGACCGTATGGCAACGGGTCAAAGTCCGTTACCTGCAAGCAGTAGAGAACCAGACTGGATGCTGCGGAGCCTCGAACCGTCGAAAGTATCCCCTGCTCTTTGACGAATCGGAAGATGTCCCAGACAACAAGGAAATAGTCCGCGAAATCGGTCTCTGTGATGATGTAGAGCTCTTTCTCCAACCGCTCTTTGACCGCGTCCGAAATCTCCCCAAAACGGTCCAATGCCCCTTCGTAACAGATACGGCGCAAGTATTCGGCAGACGACGAGCCGTCAGGAGTGGGGAACTGTGGCAACTTAGTCCGACGTTGGGAAAGTTCAAGATCGCAACGCTCTGCAACCACGAGCGAGTTGCGCAACGCTTCAGGATGCTCGGGGAAGACTTGAGACATCTCCGCCGCCGACTTCACGTAATAGCTGTGGTCTTCCATTCGTAGCCGCTTAGCATCCGACAGCTTGCTTGAAGTGACGATGGCGGTAAGCGTATCCTGATGCGGCGCATCCTCTGGATAGACATAGTGACAGTCGTTCGTCACCACGAGATCGATACCCATCTCCTTAGACAGTTGGCATACCGCTTGGTTTACCTCATTCTGCCCCGGCACATTCTCGTGATGCATCAACTCCAGATAGTAGCGATCGCCGAAGACTTCCCGATACCAACCGGCAGTCTTCCGAGCCTCGGACAGGTCGCCACCCATCCGCAAAACGTCTCTAGCAAGTTCACCCGACAAACACCCGGATAGAACGACCACGCCCTCAGAACACTCAGCCAACAAATCGCGGTCAACGCGCGGACGATAGTAGAAACCTTCGAGATGGGCTTTGGTGGCGAGTTGAAGCAGATTGCGATATCCCGTCAGATTCTCGGCGAGTAACGTGATGTGTGGCTGCGAACCGCCTGTCGCACCTTCCGCCGCAGTACGCTCATGCCGTGAACCAAACGCGACATACCCCTCCATCCCGATGATCGGCTTTATACCCGCAGACTTCGCCTCTTTGTAGAAGTCGATTGCCGCATAGACATTCCCGTGATCGGTCAACGCCATCGCCGGCTGACCCAACTCCGCCGCACGCCCAACCATGTCCTTGACATGCCCGTACCCGTCAAGAAGCGAATACTCAGAGTGATTGTGTAGATGAACGAACTCGTCTGACAACGTTAGACATGCACCTCCGAGTAGATTGGGAAAGTCGACACTGCTGCGCCTTAGATTCGATCAATACAGTATAGCCACTCAAATCGCGAGCGCACACGCCTATAGACAAGACCTCGCAAAACTACGTCATTCCCAGCACAAAACCCCTGTCTTTCCCGCGAAGGCGGGAATCCACATAGGTGCCGTCATTCCGACGAAAGTCGGAATCCGGAGGGGAAGGGGAGGGGGAATCTCGTCCCCTTCGCAAAGCGTAAGGGGACGAGAGCGAGCGAAGCGAGATCGCAGGGGATGCCGTGGCGGGGATGTGCCAGGCAAGCATCCCCCTAACCCCCTTACGCAAACGAAGGGGGGAGGTTCTCTTCCTCCCCCCTTTACCAAAGTGGAAATACAAGGGGGTTCAACCATCATGCCCATCATTTCAATATCATGGCAATCATCGTCCATCCCGAATCCATGTATCCTATGCGGCAGTGAAATCCAGACTTGAGCAAATAGCCATGACACTGCCTACCCTCGAACAACTCGAACAAGACCCTTATGCCGCATTGGGCGTCCGAAAGTTCATCAACGCTACATGCCACCACACCGTGATGGGCGGCACCCTCATCCCAGATACGACGTTGAAGGCTATGCGGACAGCCGCCAACGACTTCGTCGATCTCAAAGAGTTGCAAAAAGCCGCCGGAAAGGTCATCGCCGAGATCACCCACGCCGACGATGGATACATCGTCTCGGGTTGCGCCGCCGGACTCATGGTCTCCGCCGCTGCAATCATCACCGGCACCGACGAAGCCCTGATTGAGCAGATCCCTTATGTTCAAGGCGGTCAAGTCCCGTGCATCGCCAAACGCTTCGCACGCGCCAAGAACTACAAGGGCGATGAATACGTCAACCACGGATACGCAATGGCGGTAAAGACGGCAGGAGTGAAGTTCGTAGAAATCGGCGAACCTGATGGCGACGGACGAGGCGCGAAAGTTATCTCCGCCGACGAATACGAGCAGGCATTCATCGACAATCCCGATGCCAAGATGGTCTACTGGGTCGGATACGCCCCTGTCGAGGACATCGCACTTGAAGATGTCTTTGACATCGCCCACGCCCACGGTGCACGCGTCATCCTCGACGCCTCAAACTGCCTGCCTCCGCGCGAAAACCTCTACCGTTTCATTGACCTCGGCGCCGACGTCGTCTGCTTCAGCGGCGGAAAAGGCATCCAAGGTCCGCAAGGCTCCGGCATCATCGCAGGCAGTCAAGACCTTATCGACGCCATCGCAATGCAGTCCGCACCAGCACACGGCATCGGAAGAGTCGCAAAAGTCTCCAAAGAAGAAGTCGTCGGACAGATCGCATCCTTCATCTGGTGGGCGCAACAAGACGACGAGGAAAGACTCACTGAGCACCACCGCAAATCGGCAATGCTACACACCAGCATCAACAACCTCTCGATGGTCGCCGACTCCTACATCGAATTTCCCGACGAAGACAACCGCCCAATGCCAAACGTCCACGTCAGAGTAGACCCTGCAACTGGCAAAGACGCCGAATGGCTAATCCAAGAACTCCGCAACGGCGAACCCGCAATCGCCGTCATGGGACACGGCACAGACCCCCAAAAAGTCCGCATCGACGTCCGCCTCTGCGAAGAGGATGAGATCGCGGAAGTAACACGACGGCTACGGGAGATTTTGGGTTGATCCTGCCTCACCCTGAATCCCTAAAGATGGCTAGCCCCACTTCAGGTTTCAACCCCTACGCGCACTATGAAGAAGCCATGGTCCCCATGCGCGACGGGGTTCGACTCGCCGCGGATGTCCACTTCCCGGTTAGTGAAAACGGAGAACGGATCACGGAACCCGCGCCCGTCCTGCTCGTCCGAACCTCTTACGACAAGTCCAAAGACGAATGGGACACCGTCCGCGACTATTATCCCCGCCACGGTTACGTGTTCGTCAACCAAGACCTACGCTCGCGCTTCAGATCCGAGGGCGACGGACGCTACTACCACACCTGCAACCCGTGGGAAGGTGAAGACGGCTATGACACCATCGAGTGGATCGCCAAGCAAGCTTGGTGCAACGGCAAGATCGGCACTATCGGTAGCTCCCACCGCGGCATCGTCCAGACCGTAGCCGCTCTTCACCGACCTCCCCATCTCGTAGCCCAATGGGTCGAACAAGCACCTACCAACATCTACGCGCACGAAGCACGCGAAGGCGGAGCGATGTGCTTCCACATGGCGGCAGCGATCCACAACCACGCCCTCGATTCTCACGAGCTGCGCGACAACCTCGAAGGTATCCTTGCCGTCGCCAAAACGTTCCAAAACATGCGTGAGTTTCTCTCCAATACCCCTTGGAAGCGCGGCGAGATAGCTCTGTCTCACGCCCCGCACATGGAGGAAACCCTCTTTAACTACTACACACGCGGCGAATACGACGAGTGGTGGGCCAACGAGAACCTTGACCAGACACCTTATCTTGACCGCCACGCCGACATCCCCGTCATCCTGACTGGCGGGTGGTGGGACCCTTTCGCTGGCGGAACCGCCGACCTATTCGTTGATCTAACCCGACGCAACTCAAGTCCAACCCACATGGTATTTGGACCATGGGCACACGGAACCCAACGAACCGACGCAACCCATGAAGGCGACGTCGATTTCGGGCCCGACGCGCAGTGGGGAATGTCGAAATTCAACCCGATACGCCGGAGATGGTTCGACCGATGGCTCAAAGACGAACCCAACGGCGTTGATGACGATCCGCCGATTCTCCTCTTCGTAATGGGTGGCGGCGACGGCAAAAAGAACTCCGACGGACGTCTCAACCACGGCGGCAAGTGGCGAACAGAGCGAGAATGGCCGCTCGCGAGAACCCGGTTCACCAACTTCTACCTGCATTCTGACGGCTCGCTCAAAGTCGAACCGCAAGATGAAGCCGATGCTTCAATTACCTACACCTTCGACCCCAACAACCCTGTCCCAACCCTCGGCGGCAATGTAGCCGGTTTCAGCGTGATCGACAAACCCGAAGAGGGCGGACCAACCTTCGACGAGGCTCCACCTCCCGGTCAGCAGGCCGACACCGTCCTCAAGCACTCCTACTCTTTGGTCACACCCGGCCCGATGCACCAACGCGAGCAACGAGGTTTGATGGCATGTTCCGAACCATATCCGCTCCTCTGCGACCGGCCGGATGTCATCACATTCCAGACCGACCCACTATCCGAAGACGTCGAAATCACCGGACCAATCGAAGTCCATCTCTACGTCTCGTCCGACGCACCAGATAACGACTTCACTGCCAAACTCCTAGACATCTACCCGCCTAATGATGACTACCCCGATGGTTATCACATGAATCTGTGTGACTCGATTCTCAGGTGTCGATACCGCAACTCGTGGACGCAGCCTGAGATGATGACGCCGGGCGAGATATACCCGATCACCATCGAATTGACACCCACTAGCAACCTCTTCAAGGCTGGTCACCGTATCCGAGTCGACATCTCCAGCAGCAACTTCCCGCGCTTTGACATCAACCCCAACACTGGCGAGCCGATGGGTCGGCATACTCATACGCAAGTGGCGCGGAACACGTTGCACCTTGACATCAGCCACCCCTCTCGCATCGTGCTTCCGGTGATCCCTTAACTCCCGTCATTCTCGCGCAGGCGAGAATCCAGAATGGATGAGAGAGGGGAACATAAAGCGGGATGCGTCGTCTAAAACCCCTTTAACTCGTGTGGATTCCCGCCTGCGCGGGAATGACGCGGAAGACGCGGAGGAATGACGGTAGTTTTGCACAGGTCTCACTTTCGTCGGAATGAGGTAGTTATGCAAATGTCTCCTACGAAAACCTAGAAACCTGACCCCCAATCACACGCAAAGCCTCCCGCTTCAATGCTTGGTTTTCGGGCTCTCGCAAGTCGAAATCATTTGCCAGAATCTCCTCCGCAGTACTACGCGCCTTCCCCAACAATTCCAGATCATCGAACCTTGCGAAACGCCAGCCTGACCAACCGCTCTGCACCTCTGCGAGATTGCGTCCGGGGCCTCTGATCTCAAGGTCTTTTCGTGCCAAGTCAAAACCGTCGGAGTTCTCTACTACCGCCTGCAACCGCGCCTGGGCAATCTCGCTTTCAGCGTCCGAAACCAGTATGCACGTTCCCCCGTGCTGACCTCGCCCTACTCGCCCGCGTATCTGATGCAACTGTGACAGTCCGAAGTGATCGGCGGTCATAATCACCATCACCGTAGCGTTCGGCACATCTACGCCAACCTCGATCACTGGAGTTGCCACCAGGACATCGATCTCCCTGCTCCTAAACGACTCCATCACCGTCTGCTTTTCCGCCAAACTCATCCGCCCATGTAGTAACCCAACGCTCAAATCTGGAAACTCATCCCGCCTCAGCCTCTCAAACTCAACGACCGCTGATGCCCCAGAAACATTCTCCGAAGGGTCTATCAACGGGCACACTACAAACGCTTGACGCCCCTGCCCGACCTCGCTCCGGATCTTTCCATGCGCCTCTGCTAACTCGAACGGCGATTGTACCCATCGCGTTGTAATCTCTTGCCTGCCCTTAGGCATGGCGCGTAATGTCGATAGCTCCATCTCTCCGTACATCGTCATGTGCAAGGTGCGAGGTATAGGAGTAGCCGACATCGCCAGCAGATGTGGGCGCGGTGTGCGGTTGGTAAGCGTCGCTCGTTGCTCAGTACCGAATCGCTGCTGCTCATCCACGACGACAAGCGCTAGATTCTCGAAATCGACCGCGTCTTGGAGGAGCGCGTGTGTGCCGACTACCAGATCAACCTCGCCATCTCTGCACATCACCTGCATCGTCCGCTTATCCCGTGGCGACAAACTACCTGTCAGAAGCCCGACTCGCAAGTTTCGGTCGCGCTTCTCAACTCGATACAGCGGCGATTCATAGACCGTGCCGTAAAGACTGAGGCCTTCTCTGCACTCAAGCTGCTCCAACATGCTCAGGAAATGCTGTTCCGCCAAGACCTCAGTAGGGGCCATCATCGCTGCTTGCATCCCGTTCGCGCCCGAAACCGACAGCATAGCGGCTATCGCTACGACCGTCTTGCCACTGCCGACCTCGCCCTGGAGCAATCGAGCCATCGGATATCCCGATGCCATGTCATCCAATATCGTGTCGATTCCATCATTCTGATCCCCTGTCAACTCAAACCCCAACGACGAGACAAAACTCGACACGGTCTCGCGATCTGGCGTCAACTCGACGGCCTCGACTGTGCTTCGCCAACGAGAGCGCCGACGTATTGCTGCGATCTGGTTGTAAAGAAATTCATCGAATGCCAACCGATGCATTGCGATACGTCGCTGACGCTCTGACAGCGGACGATGCATCGCCTCTATCGAATCGGCCAACTCCATCAGGTTGTGCGCTGCCCTAACATCCTCCGACAAAGTCTCAGTAACGAACCGCGCCCCGTTGTCTAAGCACTGCATCACTCCGTTCCGCACCGTCCGCTGATTCAAACCTGTGCTCAATGGATAGACCGGCACTATCGCTCCGGCATGAACAAATCCCCGTTGGTTTTCCCTTCCTCCGCGAGTCACATCGTCATACTCCGGGTTCTCCATGGTTGGGCGCCCACGATACTCTCCAACCCTTCCGCTGACCACGATACGGTCTCCGCTCTGCCACCTCGACGCCATATAAGGCATGTTGAAGAACGTAATCGACAAGAAACCCGTGCCATCTCGGATGCTGACACGTGCCGACCCTTTCGCTCCGCCAAATCGATTCGTCTCCGAAGTCACGACATCCCCAACGATCGTCGCCTCTTCGCCAAGGGTCAAATCCACGATGTTGGAATGCTGCGTGTAGTCGATCATCCGCAAGGGAAAATGCCACAACACATCCCGCAAAGTCCGTAAACCCAGGGTTTCAAAACCCTGTTTCGCTGCAGAATGTAGATACCGAAGCGAAGCGATTGGCGCGTCTAATCCCGTCTTCGCTGGTGCAGATCGGGACTGCTTTGCGGCTAACTTCTGAGGCGATTGCGGTGCAGATGGCGTCTGCGATGGTCGTTGCGACGGCTTTGCTTGTGTGGTCTGCCCGTTTGCACCATGCAACTTTCTATATGCAGCCGTAGCCCATGATCTCCGCTCAGCGGGTGATAGCACCGCGTACCGACGTCCGCTCATCGGCGCAAGTTCTCGAATCTGACCTGAAATACGATCCAAGTTCGGCCACATCGTGTCCAACCCGCCACGCATAACAGCACTATTGTTGAAGCCGTACTTGGCTTCAAGCTTAAGCACATTCACCAGCGTCTTGGTTTGCCGTTCGGCGATCTGGTCGGCCATTGCAGAGCAGCAATTACCACGAGACCGCCAGCGCGACCGTTCCTGTTCCCAAATGGGAGCCTATCGCCGGGCCGAGAGTAGTTGTGAGCGTCATGCCACCATCTTGAACATGGGGCTTCAAATCGTTGAGAACGTCTTCCGCCTCTGCCTGTGAAGATGAGTCGGTGTACATCACTGCCAAGTTGGTCAATGGAGAATTTTCCTCGACAATCGTCGAAATCAACTTTGACATTGCCCTGCGATGAGACCGAGGCTTAGCGAGTACGTCGACCTCTCCGTTAACGATTGCCAACACAGGCCGGATGTTGAGGATATTCGCCATCATGGCCTGTGCACCCTTCAACCTTCCACCGCGCTTGAGATACTCTAGCGTCTCCGGCGTACCGCCGAACTGCACTCGAGGCACTAAGTTACGCGCTGTTGACAATGCGTCTGCGAAATCTCCGCCATCGTCAATCACCTTTTTCGCAGCGATCGCTATCCAACCCGTCGCCATTGAGGCTGTTCGCGAGTCGACATGCTTGATTCGCTCGCCGCTAGGGTCTGCTTGAGCCGCTCCTGCAACTGCCGACGCGAAAGTGCCGCTAACAGCAGATGAGATATGTACCGAAACGATCTCGTCGTGCTTCTCCAACAAGTCGTCGTACACGGTTTTGAAATCCCCGGGCGACGGTTGCGACGTAGTAGGGAATATGTCTTTGTCCCGAGTCAACCGCGCGTAAAACGCCTCGGGCGTGATGTCTTGCTTGTCGCGAAACTCCTCGTCGCCAAACCTAACGAACGCGGCAACGGTCGTTATTCCCATCTGTTCCTCAATATTCGCCGGGATGTCGGCTGTGCTGTCCGTTACAACTGTGATGCTCACGATGTCTCTCCAGTAATTTCACATGGGCATTATCGACGTGCTTGAAACTACGTTACACCATTTCACGCTTACTTATGAGACTGGGTATATCTTCGCAAGGAAATCCGCGCAAACTTCCGCGATCGGATGCTATGCAGAACTGCCGTCATTCTCGCGCAGGCGAGAATCCACAAGAATTAAGGGGGACTCAGGTCAAGGTTTCCGCTTTGCACTCATTCACCCAACCCCTATGGATTCCCGCCTGCGCGGGAATGACGCGGCAGGCGATCTATGCGCAACTACGTAATTCCGAGCGGAGCGAGGAATCTCTGCCAAGTTTTGAACTGCGATGTGAGTGTGCGGAATGATACCCAACAAGCTTATCGACAGAGCATCCCCCTAACCCCCTTACGCAAGCGAAGGGGGCGATTCCTCGCTTCGCTTGGAATGACAGGGCGGCGACGCATCAGATGAATTGTGCATCACGCATGGACATCAGGGGGGAGGGTTGTGCAAAGGTAAAGTCTCTAATCGGGAATGGGAATGCCCAACGATGAGACGATAAGTTAAACCTATGCTTGAAACTCAACCATGCTGCCACATCCAAAACTAAATCGCTGGTTTCACCTTCGTCGTCTGCGACAGATTCGAGTTCGCAGCGGCCGTGGCTATCACGAGATTGTGCGTCGGCGTCGGGTGCGAAGAGCTAGGCGCGGACGATTCCGACGCGGTTGTCTAAGACTCGCATACCAAGTCCCATTGTCTATCCTCATCGCCCTCGGCTTCGTCGTCATAATCATGCACAGTGGTGATCGCCGCGTGTTGGCTCCCGAAGAGATCGTCGCAGCAGGGTTCGGATATAACCTCACCTCTTTCGAAATCGCAAATCTACCCGCAAAGTGGATCCATCGCCTCTATTCATCTTTCCCTTGGACAGATATCGACGACAGCATCAGAAAGCACCATCTTGATCGATATCCTGACCTCGCGCGAGAACTACGTTCGGCCCGTGACGAACTCAAATTTGCACTTGCGCGCAATGACAGCACCGCGGCATCGATTGCCGAAACACGCATTGACGTCCTACTCGCAGAGCGAAATCAGATCCGCGACGCGGTTGAAGAGCTACTTGAAGCGGCAATCTCGACCGAACTCATAGAACTGGGTCTGCATCAACAAGACGATTTCATCTGGCCACCAGTGGACTTTCGCATTGACGACACCCCACACGTCCTAGTCACGTCTCCCCGAAATGAAATCCGTCGTCACTCGATCAGGCTCCTAGAACCTGAACTCACCGAGCAAGACAAGCGGAAAATGGAGTCGGAGCTATTCGAGATAGCAGACCTCTCCGCTGTAGTCTTGCTCACTGGTGGACTGGCTTCGTACCCAAATCTAGTGCCATCCGACTACAGCCTCCAATCTTTGCTTGAGGTCTCCGCGCATGAATGGCTCCACGCATATCTCATCTTCCACCCTCTCGGCCGCGCTTACTGGTCAAACGGAGACATGACATCACTGAACGAAACCCTCGCCAACCTTTTCGGCAAAGAAATCGGTCGCACAGTCTACAACCAACTCACCGGCGAGAATGTCCCAACTCTCGAACCGCCCTATATTCCTCGCCAAGACGATGAAAAGACCGAATCCGATGAAGATAAGTTCGACGCTCGTGAATTCCTCCATGAGACCAGACACCATGCCGAAGGACTCCTGCAAAAAGGCAAAATCCAAGAAGCAGAAGCATATATGGAAGACAGCCGTCGAATCCTGGTTGAAAACGGTCACAACATACGAAAGATCAACCAAGCATATTTCGCATTTCACGGCACATACGCCGACAGTCCATCATCGACAAGCCGGTTAGCAAGCCAGATATGGGAACTCCGACAACAATCCACCAACGCTGGGCAACTAGTAAAGACCCTCCAAACGATCTCCAACTACAACGACTTTCTAACCCTTCTAGACACTCGCGACATCCCCCGCTGATCGTGCATGCCCCACGTCATTCCGGCAGAAGCCGGAATCCAGAGGGGAGGGTTTTGAACCATGATTGCCATGATGTGAAAATGGTTGCCATGATGATCCACCCATCCCCCGTCCGAATGACGCAGAGGCAATCCTTGTGGTTGCCCTTGTTGTATCCCCCTTCGCGTTAGCGTAAGGGGTTAGGGGGATGCTCTGCTAGTAATCTGGTATAAGCCACATCGTCTCTCACTCAATCCAAAGAGGGGTCAACCAGAATGGATCTAGAACTCACCGACAGAAAAGCAATCGTCACTGGCGGAAGCCGGGGCATTGGAAAAGCCATTGCTTGGGAACTCGCACGCGAGGGTTGCGATATCGCAATCTGTGCCCGAAACACCGACACCCTCCAAGCCACCGCTTCCGAAATCGCCATTGACACTGGACGAGACATCTACCCCATTGAGTGCGACACTTCCAATACCGAATCTGTCAACAGTATGGTCGCCAGAGCCAACTTCCAACTCGGGGGTGTCGATATTTTGGTCAACAACGCTGCACGTCCCCTCGGACAAGCACCTGTCCCGGGCATTGAGGGCGTCACGGACGAAGCCTTCCAAGAAGATCTCAACACCAAGACCCTCGGATACCTCCGATGCGCCCGCGCTGTCGCTCCAATCATGAAGCAGCGCGGATGGGGCCGCATCATAAACATCTCCGGGCTAGCGTCTAGGTCCAGCGGATCCGCGGTCGGGTCAATCCGAAACGTCGGTGTCTCCGCGCTAACCAAAAACCTCGCTGACGAACTCGGACCTCACGGCATTAACTCCGTCGTAATACACCCTGGAGCGACTCGAACCGAAGCAACGCCCGGCGTAGCCGCCGTGCGCGCCGAAGAACGCGGTGTCCCTGTCGAAACCATCCTTGACGAAATGGCGTCCGCGAACTCAGTGCAAAAACTCATCGACGCAACTGAAATCGCCTACATCGCGGCATTCGTAGCATCGCCCAAAGCCTTAGCAATCAACGGAGACGCGATCGCGGCAGGCGGAGGCGTTGGAAACGCAATTCATTACTAGTTCGCAAACGACCAACCGCAACCATTAGCCAACCTGCTCGAAACCTTTGCGTTGTTCCTTTCCCGTCTCCTGTGGATGGGCGTTCCGCCCGCTAAAGCGCCGACTTTCATCGGAATGACGTAGTTACACAAAACTTGCCTACGCGAGAATGACGGCGGTTTTGCAAAGGTCTCACATACTCTAGAATCGAATAGAGAACCCACATCTCCAGATCTACCTATATGTCCGAAAACGAAATCGTTGTCAGAGGTGCGCGCGAGCATAACCTCAAAAACATCGACGTTCGCATTCCACGCGACAAACTCGTCGTCGTAACCGGTGTCTCTGGTTCTGGCAAGAGCAGCTTGGCATTCGACACAATATATGCCGAAGGACAGCGGCGATACGTCGAAAGCCTATCTGCATACGCCCGTCAATTCCTCGGTCGCATGGAAAAACCAGAGGTAGACCATATTGACGGTCTAAGCCCCTCAATCTCCATCGACCAAAAGGGCGTCTCGCGTAACCCCCGTTCAACTGTTGGCACAGTAACCGAGATCTACGACTACCTCCGCCTCCTCTTCGCTCGCGCCGGCCGTCCGCATTGCCGAAACTGCGGCAAACCAGTCCAACGCCAGACCGTGCAACAAATCGTCGACTCGATCCTTCGTCTTGACGAAGGATCCCGTCTTCTGCTACTCGCTCCAGTCATCAAACACAAAAAAGGTGAACACACCACGATCTTTGAAGACGCACGACGCGCTGGATTTGTCCGGGCTCGGGTTGACGGAGAGGTCATTCAACTCGACGAAGACATCAACCTCAACAAAAACAAGTGGCACAACATCGAAATCGTCGTTGATCGCATCATCGTGAGGAGCACAGCCGAACGGGAACGCCTGACACAGTCCGTCGAGACGGCCCTGAAAACTGGTGATGGGATGCTCATGGTTTCGGTTCTCAACCCCGGTGAGCGTCTCATCGAGGAGCTCAGCTCTGGCGCCAGAAGCGCAACCGCTGCGGGTACTATCAAGAAACAACGTCAACGCAACCAACAAAATCGCCAACCACAAGACATCTCATACTCAGAGCAGTTCGCATGTCCTGATTGCGACATCTCGATGTCCGAACTTGAGCCTCGAAACTTCTCCTTTAACACGCCATTCGGTGCCTGCACAGACTGTTCTGGCATTGGATACCGCCTAGAGATCGACCCAGACCTAGTCCTACCCAACAAGGCTGCATGCCTAGCAGACGGAGCCGTTGCGCCATGGAGCCGAGACGGCAAAAACTCCCAATGGGCATGGGGGCCTTTGAGGGCTTTGGAAGAACACTTTGGGGTTCCCCTCGACAAACCCGTCTCAGCACTCGATCCTGAGTATCTCAAACTTGTCTTATACGGCTCTGGTCGCAAGAAAGTCCAGTTGACCCACCGAACCTCTTCCGGCGCAGTGTTCAGTTGGAAAGGGCAGATCGAAGGTGTAATTCCCAACCTGCAACGTCGCCACTCCAACACGGAGTCCGAAAACGTCCGCAACGACATCGAACGCTACATGTCGCAACGAACCTGCCAGACCTGCGACGGCGATCGCCTGCAACCTGACGCTCTAGCCGTCACCTTGCTCGGCATGAACATCATGCAAGTCACCCGACAATCAGTAGCAACCGCGCTGAATTGGGTTGAAGCATGTCGCAACGGACAGTGGCCTGGGGATGATCAAGCCACTGACGAGCCTCTAAGCCAGCGAGAACTCTCAATTGCCGACCAGATTCTGAAGGAGATCGAAGCCCGTTTAGGTTTCCTATCCCGTGTGGGACTCGACTACCTTACCCTTGATCGCTCCGCTGGCACACTATCTGGTGGCGAAGGCCAACGCATTCGGCTAGCCACCCAAATCGGCTCTGGGCTGATGGGCGTTCTATACGTCTGCGACGAACCATCCGTAGGACTGCACCCCCACGACGGCGATCGCCTGATCAACACCCTCAAGAGCCTCCGAGACGTCGGCAACACTGTCCTCATCGTGGAGCATGACGAAGCCGTGATGCGCGCCGCCGACCACATCGTAGACCTCGGTCCCGGTGCTGGCGAAAACGGCGGACACGTCGTTGCAGAAGGCGATATCCAAGCCATCATATCGGCAGAAGGTTCTATCACCGGTGACTACCTCAGCGGACGCAAGGAAATCGCCACACCTAGAGAGCGGCGAAAGACTAACGGTCTAGCCATAAACGTGCTTGGGGCACGAGCCAACAACCTCAAAAACATAGATATCGAGATCCCTTTGGGTGTCTTCGTATGTGTTACTGGTGTCTCTGGTTCCGGCAAGAGCACCCTCGTCAACGAGATCATTCTCAAACGTCTAGCCCAGCACTTCTACAGAGCCAAAGATCGACCTGGGCCTCACGACGATGTTACTGGTCTACCGCTCATCGACAAAGTGATCAACATAGATCAATCACCCATCGGTAGAACCCCACGCTCCAACCCTGCTACCTACACCGGAGTTTTCACGCCAATCCGCGAACTCTTTGCTTCCATGCCTGAAGCCCGCGCCCGTGGTTACACCCCCGGCCGCTTCTCGTTCAATGTCCGCGGCGGACGTTGTGAAGCATGTTCCGGCGCCGGATACACCCAGATCGAGATGCAGTTCCTGCCTGACGTAACGGTTCCATGCGAGATCTGCGACGGTGCAAGATACAATCGCGAAGCTCTCGAAATCTTATTCAAAGGGGCATCGATTTCCGATGTCCTGAACATGACCGTCACTGAGGCGCGCGAACTGTTCGAAAACATCCCAAGCATCGCCAACAAGCTCGCCACCCTCGTCGACGTCGGTCTTGGGTACATACATCTAGGACAGCCAGCAACCACGCTCTCTGGCGGCGAGGCGCAGCGGATCAAACTGGCATCCGAACTCTCTAAACGCAGCACTGGCCAAACTCTCTACATCTTGGACGAGCCGACAACTGGCTTATCCTTCGACGATGCCGACAAGTTGCTTACCGTTTTGCACCGCCTAGTCGATAACGGCAACACCGTCCTACTCATCGAGCATCATCTCGACCTCATCAAGAACGCAGACTGGATCATTGACCTCGGTCCATACGCTGGAGATGATGGTGGCGAACTGGTTGCCGTCGGCACCCCGGAATTCATCGCGTCGGTAGATGATTCTTTCACCGGTATTTACCTCCGAGATTTCACCGGCATAACTCCAGACCGTTCCGCGGAAGGTTCCGATGTTTCAAAGTCGGACAACAAGGGCGACCAAAATGGTCGTCGCGAAAACGGCCACGACGAAATCAAAATCGCCGACATATTGGAAGATCACATTGATCTGAACGCGCAAGCCAAATCATCCAAAAATGGCGCAAAACCCAGACGCCGCCGCCGTCGTCGCAGAGCAGCGAGTACAAGAAGTTGACAACAGTTAACACCTCGCTGCCTAATCTTCCAACGCCTCCTGAGCATGTCCAAGACGGACTGTTCGGCAATTCTTGCTTTGGATGCGGTGCATGGAATGAACACGGCTTGAACATCAAGTCAAGCTGGGAAGACGATGTTTCGGTGTGTCGATTCGTGCCCAAGCCTCATCACGCTGCTATGCCTCACGACATCGTCAACGGCGGTATCATTGCGGCTGTCATCGACTGCCACTCTGTGTGCACAGCCATCGCCGATGCTTACCGCCGCGCAGGAAGATACGCAGGCGACGGCGAACGCCCTCTTCTCTGGTACGCAACTGCATCCCTCCATGTCAACTACCTCAAGCCCACACCTCTTTCAATGCCCTTCACCGTTAAAGCAAAAGTCATTGACGTAGACCGTCGCCGCACTACCCTGACCGCGGAATTGCGTAGCGACGATGGAACTCTAACCTGCACTGGAGAGGTAGTTGCCGCCCAAGTCTCTGACCGATGGTCCCGTATGGAGGGTTACTACGGAAACGACCACTAACCCGCACGCACTGTCCGCGAAGGACTCCGATTACCATGATCACTACCATGCTCACACGCCAAGAACTCGCCGCCAAAATCGACGCATTCCCGCGCGTCGACATCGCACACACACCGACACCGTTGGACGAGATGTCGCGCCTGCGCAAACGCCTAGCAGAAGAAGGTCATACTCCTCCAGCAATCTACGTCAAGCGGGAGGACATGACAGGTCTTGCATTAGGGGGCAACAAAGCACGGCACTACGAGTATGAGATGCCCCATATCGCCGATCAGGGATACGACACCCTGATCAACATCATGGACTACCACTCCAACAACGCGCGCATGACTGCTGCCGCTGCGAACAAAGCGGGTCTTCGTTACGTCCTGATCCTCACCAACGCCGCTCATCGCAAAGTTCAGGGCAACCTCCTAATTGACAAGCTGCTTGGTGCCGAGTTGCACCTGCTTGATCAGTTCCAATCTTCGAACGCCCACGAATACGCCGCCGAACTCAAATCACAGATGGAGGCTGAAGGCGCAAAAGTCTACTGGTTGCAAGAGCACCTATTCCCCCGCATCGTGGGCATGGTCGGTTTTGTCCGTTGTGGTCTGGAGTTGCTTGAACAGATCGAAGATTCAGGCCTCGAAAACGTCCATATCTACGGCGTTGCAGGTCGCTCATTGTGCGGACTTATGCTGACTGCAAAAAATCTGGGACTGGATTGGCGCTTCACCGGCGTGTTGGTCAACTACGACATGCCATTGGGCGAGTACATCTTCCAACATGCCGATGACATCCGAGAACTGCTCGAACTGCCCAACACCTTTGCGGAATCTGACATGCGGGTCTTGGATCAATTCGTGGGCGAAGGATACGGCTTGATGACGCCTGAAGTCGCAGACGCGATCAAACTATCGGCCCAAACCGATGCCATCATGCTTGACCCTAACTACACCGGCACAGTGATGGCAGCATTGCTAGACGACATCAGAGAGGGCAATCTCTCATCTGATGAAACGGTGATTTTCTTGCACACTGGCGGACTTCCAGCACTGTTCACATTCGCTAACGAACTCTCGCGCTGACACTGCTGGTTCATCGTGTCGCCGCTGCACCACGTTGGGCGCGGCACATCTTCAAAAACGCTGTCCACTTGCCGCAGCCCCACATGATGTTGATGCTCTCACGAATCGCATCAAATACTAACCAGTGCCGATATGCGAAAGAGGCGATCTGTCAATTACGACTTGAGTACCAACTGATCCGTCTTGTTGATCCGTTGAAGGTTAGCGATTAACACTCTGTTCTGGCGTCTTTGATCTTGCACTCGAAGGTGGTTAGACCACTTCGCCGAAAGCATCGCGCCAGCGAGCAGTATGATCGACTCGATGTAGACAAACAGGAAGAACATCATGATAGTGCTGATACTTCCGTAGATCGACGCCAACAGGCCAGCCGAATTGCGAAGGAAAAAGATGAACACATACTTGGCGATTTCGAATGCGAGGGTTGTCAATGCCGCCACGCCGAGAATATCTGTGAATTTCACCTTCGTGTTGGGCAGCCACCAATAGACCACCAAGAACACGATGTAAGTGATTGCCGAAGGAACAACGTAACCTGCTACCACCAAGACCCACTGGTCGATCGGTGCTTGGTCGGCTGCCAACAGGTTGGCGATTTCCCTGATGAACGAGAACACTGCCGACAACAAGATCGAAAGAAAAAGCAAAGCCGATGCGACCATCATCATAATGAAGTCGATTGCTCGTTCGACTAGGAATGGCCTGGGACGTTGAATGCCCCAAATCACGTTGACGCTCTTGCGAATGGATCCAAATACTCCCATTCCAGCGACGAACAGAGTCAACCCCGTCAGACTCGAGGTAACCGCAGGCTCATTGCTGACGTTGTGGATGAAACCCTCGACGAATGAAGGTCCCTCAGTTTCCGCCAACACGGGAATCTGAGTAACGATGCCTGTGATCAGTCGATCTTCGAATCCTTCAAGTCCGACAACGAATCGCCAAAGGGTTATCAGAGCTATCGAAAGAGGGAATATCGACAGGAATGCGTAGAAAGCGATAGCGGCAGCCAGGTAGTGCCCATTGACGGACATGAAGTCGTTGACGTTGGCGTAGATGAACCAAAACGCACTTTTTACCGCATCGAAATAGCGGTTCTGCTCAACTCGATTCTGAACTGTTGCCACTGGGCTAAGTCTCCTCAAGACGATAGGGGGACTTGAGGTTTATGAAGCTACGAAACTGAATCTGGTCAACTGAGTTCGCCGTTTCGGTATGCCGTGATGTAGTTCATTGCGAAATCGTCCCTGCCTTCTAGGAGGTCGATTGCATACCTGACACGCGGTGAATCCATGTCAAGGTTCATCGCACGATCGATTTTGACTTGGATAGGGTCGATGATACCTGAATCGGCCCCTGCGTCAACTGCCAGTTTTACGAACGTTTCGTTCACCAATGCGCGTTTCGGTAGTCCAAAAGAGACATTGCTCATACCCCCGGTTATATGGACATCTTCTCCGAATCTGTCTCGCAACTTTGAAATGGCCTCTATAGCATGAGGTCCGTATGCTTTATCGACCGAAACGGGGAAGAACAACGGATCGATGTACATGTCCTCGAACTCAACGCCGCGGTCGCTGGCGGCATCCACGACCCGGGTCGCATTCTCCAAACGATCATTGGCATCTTCAGGCATCCCACTTTCAGAAGCTGCGGATATGATGCACTTCGCATTGTGCTGAACGACCAGATCCAGCGTGTCGAGTCTTTCTAGTGCTAGCGAGTTCACCATTGGTCGCCCAGCGGATCCGTCGTACGCCTCCAAACCGGCCTCAATGATCTCGGAGTTCGAGGAATCGATACTTGGCGGGATTTGTGCCACTGATTGAACGAACTCCACCAACCACTGCATCGCTTCGATCTGTTCATTCAGCCTGTGCGAAAGCTCATCAACGTTTAGATCAAGATACGATGCTCCGGCTTTTGTCTGCCTGTCAACTTCATATCTGATGTAGTCTTCGCCTTCGCGTGCGTCCTTACCTTCGCAGTTAACGCCCTTCCAAACTGCGATCATGAAGTGCTTGAGATTTCCTTGTTGGTACGGTTGGGTACGCACGAAATGATCAGGAACACGCACAAAGTTCAGTTCTTCGTCGACGCGGTACTTCACCGCCTCGTTTCCGTCATCGAAAACATGCCCTCGGATACCGCCTCGTTTCACGACGCGGGTGCAGTGAATGTTTTCTCCGATGATGATGAAATTAGGTACGGTCATGTGCTTCCTGCTGGCGTCGGGATAGTGTTGAACATTGTGCAAGCGCAAACAAATCTATTCTCATACGGTTCTTCAAACGATGCAAACCAAACCGTGGCGAGTCTAAGAACTGAGTCAATTTCGCTTGAGCCTGATCATGATCAGACGCCTGAACGCCTCAAGCGCGATATGAATCGACATCTTCGACTTCCCAGCAGTTCGTTCCATGAATGTGTAAGGGTGCTCCGCGACGGTCAAGCCACAGCGTTGCGTCCTGTAAGCCACTTCAGCCTGGAACCCGAATCCGGTAATAGTCAAGCGGTCTAAATCGATCTTTTCGAGCGCATGGCGCCGATAGGCTTTGAATCCGCCAGTTGCATCGTGAATCTTCAAACCTAGAATCGCTCGGATACCGTAATTCGCCCACTTGCTGAGCAATACACGGGACATTTTCCAATTGGGGTCGACGGCCCCGCCATGGCTGTATCGCGTTCCAACAACCACGTCAGCATCCTGTAAAGCCTTGATCATCGCTGGTACCTCGGCAGGCGGATGCGAAAGGTCGCAATCCATCTGAACGATGTGCGGCACACCAGAGTCCAAAGCGATCTTGAATCCCGCGATGTATGCAGTTCCCAGTCCAAGTTTGCCTTTGCGATGTGCGACCATTATTCGTCCAGCGTGTCGATCGGCAAGGTCGTCCGCGATCTCGCCGGTCCCATCAGGCGATGAATCATCTACGATCAGTACGCCGATGCTATCGTCTCCTAATGCGAAGAGTTGGTCAACGATGACGCCGATGTTTTCGGCTTCGTTATACGTAGGGATTACGACGACGACTGTGAGATGGTGTTCAAAGTTGCCGACGATACGGATTCCTGTCATTCCAACCATTGGCATTCGGAGAATTCAGTACGCGTTAACTGGCTCCCAGTTCGAATTCAGTATGTATCGCATTGGCAGCAGTAGCTAATTGATCTTGTTCTACGATGCAGGTTATCCGAATCTCTGAAGTCGTGATCATCTCGATATTCACGTCCGCATCGGCGAGGGCGCGGAACATGCGGGCGGCGTACCCGGGCGAGTTGGTCATACCAGTGCCGACGATGCTCACTTTGGCAAGACCGTCGCGGGTTGCGATCTCAGCGTCATCAACGTCGGTGTTCTGCGATGTGATTTCTGCAACGCGCTGCAAGTACTCTTGTCCGACTGTGAAAGAAATGTCAGTCAATCCTTGGGATGAGACGTTTTGTACGATGACGTCGATGCTGATGCCAGCTTCCGCCAACGGGGTCATAATTGCAGCAGCGATCCCTGGTCGGTCTGGGATACGGTGAAGCGTGACACGGGCCACTGATCGCTCGGTGGCAACACTAGTTATGCTTTTTTGGATTTCCATCGTGGCGTTTCTATCCTCGAAGTTACCGATTTTGGTTCCTTTGGCGTTTTCGTTGAATGATGAAGTGACGAACATTGGCACCTTATGCACCGCTGCCATCTCAATTGACCTAGGGTTCATCTTCGCACCGAGAGAGGCCATCTCGAGCATCTCTTCGTACCCTAAGTGAGGAATCACGCGCGCATCAGGTACCAGCCGAGGGTCAGCAGTGAAGATACCGTCCACGTCAGTGTAGATTTCGCACACATCAGCGTCGATTGATGCAGCGATGGCCACCGCTGTAAGATCGGACGCGCCGCGACCTAGTGTTGTGGTGTCATCGGCTTGCGTGAGGCCTTGGAATCCTGCTACGACTACGATTCGCCCTTGTTTAAGTTCTCCAAGAATTCGGGTCGGATCGATGTTTGCGATGCGCGCTGAGCCGAAGGTTGCATCCGTTCGTATGCCCGCCTGTCTACCGCTGAGGCTGATCGCGTCGTAGCCCAAACCGCGGATCGCTATGCCCATGAGCGACGCGCTTACCAGTTCCCCTGTGGATATAAGGGCATCGGTTTCACGCGGACTCGGCGATTGATCGCCTGACAGCCGATACGCAAGATTGAGAAGTTCGTCCGTCGTATCGCCCATAGCAGAGACGCAGACAACCAGATCGACACCATTTCCCCGACGTTCGCATACACGATTCGCCACGTTTCGGAGCAACTCTTCAGTAGCGAGAGAACTGCCACCGAATTTCTGGACTACGAGTTGTTTAGATTTGGTCGTCATAGTGCTAACAATGCATCAACTTACCGTTGAAACCTGCATTCCTTTGTGGCTGATATCAAGTATCAATGCCTCACCTTTAACCTGCGCTTTTCTGGCGTTTTCGGACATCTCATAGCAGATCGTCATGAAACGGTCCGTGGCGAGCGCTAAGACCGATGGCCCAGCACCCGATAGAAAAACACCATGCGCTCCGGCTTCGAGAGCGCCGCGTGCAATCGGTCTGAACCTGGGGAACAGTTTTTCGGTGCGTTGCGGTTGATGCAGTCGATCATCGGTAGCGTGTTGAAGGAGGTTCCACTGATGCGTTTCCAGAGCGTGTACCAGCAACGCCGCACGCCCGATGTTAAACACGGCATCCGATCTCGGAATCTCTGGTGGCAATATACCGCGTGCTTCTTTGGTAGCCATAGTGAAATCTGGGATGAAAAGCACTGCTTTCAATTCCTCTGATATCCCAACCCGGCTCACGATCCAGTCTTTTTCGAGGTCGCTGTTGTCTACGTGAATACCGATTTGACATCCCCCGAAAACCGCTGGCGCAACGTTGTCGGGATGACCTTCAATGTCGGCCGCTATGGCGAATACTTGGCGTTGGATTTCGGGATCCGAGACGTCCATCCCCGTGAACGCAAAAGCTGCCGCGATTCCTGTGACTATGGCTGCCGACGAAGAACCCAAGCCTCGTGCCAATGGAATCCTATTGTGGCAATCGAAAGACAAAGGGATAGCACCGACGCCGAGTTCTCGAAAAGTGCGTTCGGCACTGGAGACTATCACGTTGGTGTGGTTTCTCGGCAACGAATCGGCACCGATCCCAGAGATCGTGATTTGCGATACACCTGCGGTGACGGTGGTCTCGTTCCAGAGTTCGAGTGCCAAGCCTATACAGTCGAAACCGGGTCCGAGATTCGCGCTGGTTGCTGGCACACGTATGGTAGCGCGTTCAAGTTTCGGCTCTGGCATAGTAATGGGATGCGTACGGCGATGTTCCCGTGAAAGGGTAGTTTGGGGTTATCGATTTGCCATCGCGCGGAAGTTGGGACGAATGCAAAACGTGCGCTACCCAATTAGTATAATCCGCTATTCGTGGCAACCTTTACGCGCGAACCTGAGTTCGTGTGCATGGAGAGCCGACGATCACATGAAGTAGAGAGAAAGTCGAGAGTTGTAACGATGGCCGTAGTGGTTCTACTGGGTCCAATGGGCGATGCGAGAGCGCAATTGAGAAATACTGAGCTCGTTGACGCAGCTAAAAAGTATCCCGAAGTGGAATTGAAGTTCGTTGACGCGGAACAATCCCGTGAAGACGTGATAAGAGAATGTCAGGATGCCGTCGCGTTGATTCCTGCTGGACATCGCGCTTTCGACACCGAATTGATATCACAGCTCAACGGACTGAAGTTGATCCAGACCTTTAGTGCTGGTACCGATTGGATGGACAAAGCGGCACTTGCAGAGCTAGGTGTCAAAGTGTCGAATAACGGCGGAGCCAACGCAGTTGCCGTGGCAGAACATGCCGTATTGCTGATGCTCACGATCGAGCGCAAACTTGATCGTCAGATCGAATCGGTGAAAAATGGAACCTGGATGTCGGGTGTCGGAGGCGATCGCAACGACTACCACACTCTGGTAGGTAAACGCATAGGAATCGTTGGGCTTGGACGTATCGGGTCTCGCGTTGCCAAGCGTTTGCAGGGATGGGAGTGTGAAGTGGTTTACAACGACACAGTTGATTTCGACGCCGACTATGTAGCGGCAGCAGGAGCAAGTTTCGTAGAACTTGACGAACTGTTGGAGACTTCAGACATCGTCAGTCTGCATGTCCCACTCGAACGCACGACGCACCACATGATCTCCGACCGCGAGTTCGCATTGATGAAACCCACAGCGATTCTGGTCAACACTTGCCGCGGCCCAGTCGTTGATGAAGCTGCCCTAAAACGAGCGCTGAGTGACGGTCAGATCTTCGGGGCCGGTTTAGATGTGACGGAAGTCGAGCCTATCGAGACTGAAAACGACTTACCTAATCTTCCGAATGTGGTTGTCACGCCGCACATGGCGACTCGGGCTTTGGAATCGGAACACAATGCAACTGCTAACGCACTAGCCAATGTCGCCCGTGTTGCCCGCGGGGAGGATCCTGAGTGGGTGGTGCCGCCAGTGTAAGTTCCCGGTCCGGAACCTAGTGCACAATGTGAATAACGGTTAACATGAAAGTAGCATGTGCATGGACGAGGGCGGATTAACATACTTGGTAGTTGCTCCACATTGCGACTGCACCGGACTTGCGTGATCCACTAACACAGGGTACCGAACGCGTTGCCACCAGCGACGAAAAGCCGAGGGAAGCCTGCGGCATATTCGGTGCATATATCCCAGGCCACGAAGCCGCCCGCGCTGCGTTCTTTGGCATCTTTGCTCTCCAACACCGAGGACAGGAAAGCGCGGGAATCGCTGCGTCGAACGGTTCATCTTTGAGCGTAACCGCGGAAGTTGGGTTAGTCTCTCAGGTTTTCGAGGAAGAAGATCTGGAGAACCTAGGCGGGCACTTGGCAATAGCTCACACTCGCTACTCGACTACCGGTTCGAATCGGCGCCAAAACGCTCAACCGTTGCTAGCATACGGACCGCGTGGGGCCGTGGCGTTGGGACACAACGGTAACGTGATCAATGCTCTACATCTACGCGAGTTTTGCCAAACAGAGTACGGCAGCGTTTTCACTGGAAGTTCGGACAGCGAGGTGATTGCGGAGCTATTCGCGAAAACGCCGGGTGATGACTGGTTCGACGTATCGGATCGAGTGATGTCGATGTTGAGTGGCGCTTACTCGCTGATCATGATGACCAAACATGAATTGATCGCGGTGCGGGATCCGTTAGGGGTGCGGCCATTGTGTCTTGGGCGTTTAGACGGTGGTTGGGTTTTCGCGTCAGAATCGGCGGCTCTAGACAATTTGGGTGCTGAATTCGAGCGGGAACTGGAGCCTGGCGAAGTTATGGTCGTCAACCGCGAAGGTATAGCGAACTGGATTTGGCCAAAAGCATCGGTCTCTCACAAGATGTGCATTTTCGAGCAAATCTACTTCGCAAGACCAGACAGCATCCTAGATGGCAGTCTTGCCTATGAGAGCAGGATGCAAATGGGCGCAATGGCTTATAAAGAGGATCCAATCGAGGCGGACCTCGTAATAGGGATACCGGATTCATCTACTCCGCACGCGGTTGGATACGCTGCCGAGGCTAATATCCCATTTGCCGAGGGCTTGGTGAAGAACCGATACGTTGGAAGGACGTTCATTCAGCCAGACCAGTACATGCGTGAACTTGGCGTCCGGACGAAGTTCAACGCGATGAAGCAGATCATCGGCGGCAAGCGTATCGTGGTCATTGACGACACGATAGTCCGCAGCACGACAGTCAGGCATGTCGTTCGCATGTTACGTGATGCTGGTGCCAAAGAGGTGCATGTGCGCGTCGCTGCACCACCAATAAAATCGACCTGCCACTTTGGTGTGGATATGGCAACGCTAGATCAACTCATTGCGGCAAATCATACCGTGGATGAGATTTGCCAAATCATCGGGGCAGACAGTCTGCGGTACCTGAGTTTGGAGGGGTTGGAAGCGTCAGTTTCGGCGACACGCGACGAGTATTGTCGGGGATGTTTCACCGGCAAGTACCCCATTGATGTCCAGCTTGAGATGGACAAGCTACGCATGGATCGATTGACGCCCGAACCTGTTAGCGTCGCTTGATGACGAACTTCGCATGAAGCAAGTATCGGCTAGTGCTTACGCAGCGGCGGGAGTAGACCTCAACGCCGCGGCCCGCGCAAAACTCCGCATCGGCGAGATAGCCCAATCTACCTATGGCGCTGGAGTAGTCTCGGGTCCCGGGGCATTTGGTGGCATCTTCGACGTTGACCCAGGTAGCGAATATCTAACCGTTTCGAGCACTGATTCGGTCGGTACTAAGTTACGAATCGCTCAAGCCATGGGACGGCATGACACAGTAGGTATCGACATCGTGAATCACTGCGTCAATGACATCTTGCCTGCTGGCGCGGAGCCGATGTTTTTCTTGGACTATATTGGACTGAATGGCTATGATGACGATTTGATCGCTGAGATATTGGCGGGTGTTGCCTCCGCATGTGTAGAGAACGAATGCGCTTTGATCGGCGGTGAAACGGCTTCTTTGCCGGGAATCTACCAAGGGAATGACTACGACTTGGTCGGATTTATAGTCGGACGAGTCAGGCGAGACGAGATGTTGCAGCCGGAGAGGACAGTCCCGGGGGACATCCTAATCGCGCTGCCATCAAGCGGATTGCACACCAACGGCTACTCTTTGGTGAGGTCGATTTTCCGAACGGATGAGGATGCGAGCGCGCTACGAGATGTGGTACCAGGGGATGGGAGAACCTTAGGCGAGGCGTTGCTTGAGCCGCACAAGTCCTATCTAAGTCAACTGCGGCCCGTATTGGGCAAGGTGAGGAGTTTGGGTCATATAACGGGCGGAAGTTTTGCCAAGAACGTACCTCGCGCGTTAGCAATGGACGTCGGGGCGATCCTTGATCCCGGTACGTGGGCGCCTCCTCCGCTGTTCGGATACATTCAAGAGCAAGGGAGGATTGATGACGATGAGATGTTCAATGTTTTCAACATGGGTGTAGGCATGGTGATCTGTTCCGCCGCTAGTGAAGCTGATTTCCTTTTATCTGAACTGAACGGCGCTTGGATAATTGGTGAAACCACTAAGTTCGATGGTGTGGGGGATCGAGTGAAGTGGCAACCTTGATCCCAAGTATTGCAGTAAATTCCAGACCAACAATCGGTGAGTAAGGTGTCCGAAACTGGCAAAAAGATCGCGCTGTTGAGCGCGTATGATCGACGCGGACTAGTCGATTTCGCTAAGCTCCTCGCAGATTGCAACTACGAGATCGTCTCGACTGGTGGGACGGCATCTGAATTGCGGTCTGCTGGGATTCGCGTCGTTGAAGTATCCGAAATCACTGGTGCACCCGAGATTTTGGACGGTCGCGTCAAAACGCTGCATCCGACCATCCATGGCGGGCTACTCGGTTTGCGTGATAATGACGAGCATGTTCGTCAGATGTCGCAACTAGGTATACACAACATCGACGTGGTAGTGAACAACCTCTATCCGTTTGTTGAGACAGTACGTAACCGGGCAGTGTCTCTGAGCGACGCGTTGGAGAACATCGACATAGGTGGCCCGGCGATGACACGGGCCGCTGCAAAGAACCACCCACACGTTGTAGTCGTAGTGGATCCTGATGACTATGAACTTGTCGGCAACATGATCGTTGATGGAGAAGTGACGCAGGTGGAGCGAAGACGTTTGGCAGCCAAGGCATTCCAGCATGTCGCAGCGTATGACACGGCCATTGCCAGCTATCTACGAGAAGACGTCGCGACGACCGATGACTTTGCCGGCTCGGTCGAGTTGCCTGAAGAAATCACTTTCGGTTACTCGTTGGTTGCGCGTCCGCGTTACGGCGAAAATCCTCATCAAAGAGCAGGTATCTACTCGTTTCCCGGCGAGAGCGGCGGAGTGGTGAATGTGCAGCAACTTCATGGGATCGACATGTCGTATCTGAACTACTTCGATGCGGATGCAGCATGGTCGGTTGCTCGTGCATTTGCGGGTTTTGGCAGGCACGCAGCGGTAGTGGTAAAACACGCTAATCCGTGTGGCTTGGCGGTTCGCGATAAGCAAGCAGACGCTTGGGATGCGGCCCGATCAGGCGATCCGGTGTCGGCCTTTGGAGGAATCGTTGCATTCAGCGAATCTTTGAATGTTGAGACCGCAGATAGGATGCAGGGTTTGTTGCTGGACGTTGTGATCGCACCTGGTTATGACGACGATGCATTGGCGATTTTGCGAACTCGGAGAAGGACTCGCGTATTGCAGGTTGCTTCGCATAACCAGCCTAGATTTGAGGTGCGGTCAGTGTCTGGTGGAGCGTTGATTCAAGAGCCAGATAGTTCGGCGGGCGATGATTTCCAAAACTTCCGGGTAGTATCCAAGCGCCAGCCTACGGAACAAGAGCATGACGATCTGAACTTTGCGTGGCTTGCTTGCAGATTCGTGAAGTCAAACGCGATTGTGTTCGCGAAAGACCGTGCGTTGGTTGGCATGGGTGCAGGTCAACCGAATCGAGTCACTAGCGTTCATCTATCGGGTCGCGTGGCAGGTGATGCTTCGGAAGGATCAGTGATGGCATCGGACGCTTTCATACCGTTCCCCGACGCTGTAGAAGTTGCGGCAGCAGCGGGGGTAACAGGAGTAGTGCAACCGGGTGGATCAGTGAATGATGATGCTGTGATCAATGCCGCTGACGAGTTGGGGTTGGCGATGGTGTTGACAGGGCATCGGCATTTCTATCATTGATACGGTGGATAGGAACACACTGACGTGCCCAAGATATCTGTCGACATCGCTATACCCGTCCTCAACGAGGAACACTCGTTGCCGCATTGCATCGGCACTTTGACTGACTACCTCTCTGACGGAGTTGCCGACGATTGGGATTGGAAAATCACAATCGCGGATAACGGTTCGCAAGACGCGACCCCAGAAGTGGGCCGTCGGCTGTCAAAGGAATATCCGAATGTGAGATTGACGAGGTTGGAGCAACGGGGTAGGGGGCGTGCTTTGAAGAAGGCATGGATGGAGAGTGACGCCGATGTCCGTTGCTTCATGGATGTTGATTTATCTACGCGATTGGAGTCGCTGGGTCCGCTCGTGGATGCCATTGCAAACGGAGGATATGGCGTTGCTATCGGCTCGCGATTGTTGCCTCAATCGCGGGTTGAAGGACGAACGTTGAAGCGAGAGATCGTGTCGAGGTCGTACAACGCGTTAATCAGGATGATGTTTCCTAGGAAAACGTTCAGGGACGCGCAGTGCGGATTTAAGGCGGTATCTCGCGAGGTAGCGGAGAATGTAGTGCCAAGCGTCGAAAACATGGGTTGGTTCTTCGACACTGAGTTGTTGCTGCTGAGCCTTAGGGCTGGGTATAGGATCAAAGAGATCCCCGTCCATTGGGTGGATGATCCAGATACCCGAGTTCGCATCGTTTCGACCGCCACCGAAGATATCAAGGGCCTGTTGCGTGTTCGCTTCTCGCCATCGGATGCGAAGCGGAAGAGAAGTTGATCACCGTATTGTGTGCAACGACGAGTGATACCGATATGTGTGTGATGTAACCTAACACACGGTTTAACTGCCGATTTCTCAGCAATGCTAACTCCATCAGAAGAACTTGAGCTCTCGTCGCCGACGTTGCGTGGGGCGACGGTGGGTGTTGAGTATCACAATGCACAGTCGATACTCAGAACTGAGCAGCGTAATCCGATTGTGGTCTTCGAGGTTTATGCTGGCGCGTCGGGAATATTATCGGGGACCAATGAGGTGTTGCCGTTCCTTAGGGGTCGTTTGCCGATCTCGAGTTCTGCGGTCTATTCACTCTCAGATGGCGATGAGATTGAGGATGGTGAGACTCTCTTGCGGGTTATAGGTCCGTATGCGGCATTTGGGATGTATCGGGATGTGATTACAGGGGTTTTCGCATCGAGTATCGGATGGGCTACGGCCGCGAGTGAGTGCGTTCGAGCCGCGGGTGATACCAGAGTGATGGTTAGCGGCTCGCCTTATCTACATCCTGATGTTGTCGATTCGATGGAGTATTCGGCGTATGTAGGTGGATGTGCGGCGGTTTCGACGCAGAAGGGTGGCGAGCGAACCGCTACTGTGCCACAGGGATCGATGTCTCACGATTTCGTCTTGATATGGGGAGCAGCCGACCGAGCGATGATCGTGTATGACCGACACAGCAGATTGGGCGCGCAGAGGATTATGCCGGTTCCGACGACTGGTGACGTTATCCAAGAGGCTCTGGACGCAGCGTATGCGTTAAGCGGCGGTACGAGCAACCCTTTGCGGGGAGTAAAGGTGAGTGTTCCGCTCAATCTTGGCGGCGGTTCGGCGGATTTGATCAATGAGTTAAAGGCTCGGCTAACCGACGCTGGCTTTGGCTCTGTGGACATTCATGTCGCAGGTGAGTTGACGCCCGAATCGATTGCGGAGTACGAGGCATCGGGTGTTGAAATAGGCCTTTACGTGGTGGGGCGGTACGTTGCCGCGGCTGCACCTGCCCCGGTCTATGGGGCGATTAAGGAGATTGATGGCAGGGCAGTGGCGCCTCGTGGCATGGCCCCAGGGCGTGTTGCTAATCACAGGATGTTGCAACGCGAGTTGAATTGAAATCCGCGATAGGGTGCTGTGTGCAACTACGTCATTCCCGCGCAGGCGGGAATCTACAGGAGGTTGGCCAAGCGGTTCCAAAGCGGAATGCGGAGTTTATACCCATTTGATTCTTCTGGATTCCGACTTTCGTTGGGATGACTTAGTTACGCGCAGGTCTCGTCAGCGGTCAGTCATTTGACTCCATTTGAAACTTTAGGTGAATAGCGGTTTGATGTGCGGGCGATACTTTAGCCCACTCCGCGATTCTGATTCCGGGCAACCAGACGATTCTTCCATCCTCAGGCGAAACGACGACCGGGATACGGTCACGCCATGACGCGGGTACCTTCGAGTTGATGAGGAATTTGGACAGTTCCACATCTTGGTCCATGCCTAGCGGATTGAAACGATCAGATGGTTGGCGGTTCCGGATGAATAGGTGCTTAGTACGGGACTGGGGAAGTTGCAACCAAGCTTCGCCATCGTTGGCGCGATGGTAATCGGCAGGCAAGGTTGAAATTGTGGAAGTGATGGAGTACCCGTTGCCGAGGAAGACTTTGCCCGGTAGCGGTAGTGATACAGGAAGTTGGATTAGTTCTGGATAAGGGACAGTGTCTTCATGGATGGAGTCGTTGCCAGTTAGCCCGATGTGTTCGTGATTTGTCCAGAAAGTGATGGTGTCTGGAAGGTGATAGGTTGCGGATTTGCCCGTAGAGATTAGTTCGATCAATTTGTCGATATGATGTTGATCCAGTTGCTTGTCGGGACTGGCGAGGTTCCGATACATTGCGGACAGTGTCTCAGCCGCAATCACGGGGTGTGCGGATGCGATGATGTTGCGGAGCAGGGTGTTCGGGTATCGGGTTGAAGCGCGGCTCAATGTGTCTTCAGCGAGCTGCTCTACGAGATCGGTATTGGATCGGAGGATTTCGCCGAAGCGGGTAATCGCGTGAACTGCTTGGGGGTTTAGAGCTTTGAGTTCGGGAGTGATGCGATGGCGGATGCGATTTCGGGCGTAGCGGGTCCAATCGTCGTTTGACGTGTCATGCCGGGCTTCGGAGTTGAGGGATTGAAGGAATCTTTCTGCTTGTTTCCTGGATGTTTGCAGCATGGGCCGAAAGATCGTCACGGTATTTCCCGATGGAGTTTTGGCGGTACGCGTGATTCTCATGCCGCTTGCACCGCGGATGCCTGCGCCGCGGGTGATGCGTAGAAGGATCGTTTCTGCTTGATCGTCGATGGTGTGTGCGGTGGCGATTACTTCGGTGTTCTGTTGTTCAGCGGTCAAGGCTAAGAAGCTGTATCTGTGTTGCCGAGCTGAATTCTCATCAAGATTTGGCATGGGCTTTTCTGAGCGCCCTACGGTCAAAGGAATTCGGTTGTCTTGGCAGAGTGCGCGAACGAAGTGCTCATCGGTATCTGATTCTTCGCCGCGTGCGCGGTGGTTGTAGTGTGCAGCGGTCAGAGACTTGAAGCGGTGTTGTAGGCGGTTAAGGCCTAGTAGTAGGGCGGTCGAATCGATGCCGCCCGATACGGCGCAGACGATTGAATGGTTTGGGCTAATGCCTGCTGTTGAGATTCCCGTTTCGAGGTTCTGTAGGAATGTATTCGGGTCTTGCTCGCTTTTCATGCGGCGTTATTTGGAATGTTGACTAGATCGTGGTCTCGGATGCCTCGTCGTCGGCGATGTTCTGGATTTTTAGGCGTTCGATTCGGTTGCCGTCCATTTCTAGGACTTCCATAGAGATCGCATCTTCGTATGTTGTGCAATGACCGACTTCGGGCATTCGTTGGGCTTTGTCGATGAAGAACCCGGCAATGGTTTCGTACCTTTCGTTTGGTGGTATGACGATACCGGTTTCGTCCTCTGTTCTTTCGACGGAGAGGGCGCCGGGGACGATGTATGTGTCGTCGTCAATGCGTTCGACGGCCTTTTGCTCCAAGACTAAGGTGTCGTCATCGTCGCCGCGCATGAGCTCGAGGAGTCCATTTAGGGTAACTAGTCCGTTTACTCGGTCTTCTTCGTTGTGTGATACGGCTAGGTGCTGCTCGGTGCGGATCATCTCCGTGAAAAGGTCGTCTAGGTTAGTGGTTTCTGCCAAGACCAGGATGTCGGTTCGCATGAGGTCGGTGACTTTGGTGCCTAGTTTGTCGCTGCCATCTTCGGCGATGAATTTCATTACGTCGTTGGCGTATATGGCGCCGGCGAGTTGATTGAGTTCGTACCAATAGCCGATGCGAAGAGGTTCGCCTTTTTGGATTACGAAACCGGGTTGGTATCGTTGCGGTTCTTGAGTAGCGTTTACATCTTCGACGTGTTCTCGATACTTTGCGAGAAAGCCTTGAAGAGTGTCGTCTTCGTTCAGCCAAACGATTTGGCTGGTGTGGACGCGGACGCGATGGTCGCGAAGGTCTCGTGCTCCGAAGTCGATGAGATTGTCGAGCATCTCGCCATGCGTATCGTCGAAAAGACCTTGTTCTTGGCTTTGGTCAATGATGAGGCTCAGTTCGCCTTGCGTGTATCCGGGTCGCGCGTCGTGTGCGGAGACGCCGAATATGCGGAGAAGTCCTCTTGGAAAGAGTGTGAATACCCATACCACAGGTTTGGATGCGGTCATGATTGCCAATATGATGTGTGCGACAGCCAGGGACCACGTTTCCGGGGCAATAGCGCCGAGGGTTTTGGGTGTCAGTTCGCCAACGATGTAGACCATTACGGTGGCTACAGCGGTGGAGATGATGGTGGTGAGAACGGTGTTCTCTCCGTTTCCTATCGAGTTGATGATCAGGCTTGTTGAAGCGGTAGCGACGAGGACGTTGAAGAGATTTCCGACAAGTAAGATTGTTGCGAAGAAGTTTTCGTGTCGCTCGAGCACGCGCATAACAGCGTGTGCTCGCCGGTCGCCGTTTTCGGCGAGGTGTTGGATGTGCGATGGGCGCGCGCTGAGCAATGCCGATTCGGCGGCCGAGATGAAGGCGCTGCCCATAAGAGCGCCGCAGATCAATAGTACGTTGATAACCATGTGCTAATCATAAATGCGAAGCATGAACGCACCTATATGAGTACGTTCATTTACTTCCCAAAACTGGGGTCGAATGTGCGTTGTGGCTGGTTTACAGGTTCGTATGTGATCGTGAATGCAGGATAGGGCGAGGCTATTGCAAAACTACCGTAATTCTTGCGCACGAGTGGCGTCCTCAACCCTCATCCTTGATGATCCAAGGGGAATAAAGGGGGTTTAGACGCATCTTTTTGCTTAGCGTCCCGATCCTTAGTCACTTGGATTCCCGCCTTCGCGGGAATGACGGGGTTACACACAGCACCCGTGCACGAGCATGACGGCAGTTTTGCGAAGATTCAGTGGGACGGATTAACAGCGTTCAATTTTCCTGTGCTTGGGGGAGCGTGATGCTTCGGACTCGATTGTCGATTTCATCGCGGAGTTCGTCATGATCTTTGAGGAAGATACGCGCGGCTTCTCTGCCTTGCCCGAGACGAGTTTCGCCGTAGGAGTAGAATGACCCTCGTTTCTGTAGGATGCCGTGTTCAACACCGAGTTCTATGAGGTCGCCTTCTGCACTGATGCCTTCGTTGAAGATGATGTCGATTTCGGCTTGCCTGAATGGTGGTGCGACTTTGTTCTTTACAACACGGACTCGGACGCGGTTTCCTGCGATGTCTTTGCCGTTCTTGATTGCTTCCTTACGCCGCATGTCAAGCCGGACGCTAGAGTAGAACTTCAACGCTCGTCCGCCAGGTGTGACTTCAGGGTTTCCGTAGACGACGCCGACTCTTTCTCGGAGCTGGTTTATGAAGATGCATACGGTCTTAGTTTTGTTGACGATGGCGGTAAGTTTGCGTAGGGCTTGTGACATGAGCCGTGCTTGAGCGCCGACTTGGAACTCTCCCATCTCGCCTCGTACCTCTGAGTTTGGAACGAGTGCTGCAACGCTGTCTAGTACGATCATGTCTAGAGCACCAGATCGGACTAGATGTTCTATGATTTCGAGGGCTTGTTCAGCGGAATCGGGTTGGGATACCAAGAGGGAATCGAGGTCGACACCTATGGCTTTTGCATATACGGGGTCCATTGCGTGTTCGACATCGACATAAGCACATACCCCGCCGGCTTTTTGTGCTTGAGCCACCGTCGACATTGCGAGGGTTGATTTTCCGGCGGATTCAGCACCGTAAATCTCGATGATGCGTCCTCTTGGAAGTCCGCCGATGCCGAGTGCGATATCTAGTGATAGAGAGCCAGTGGGGATAGCATCGACACCTCGAAAGCCGTCGTTTTCATTCATCAACATTACGGCACCGCGTCCGAAATTGCGTTCGATTTGGGCGATGGCTTCCTCAAGTGCTTGTTCGCGTGAGCTAACTTGCTTTGTTCTCGGCATATCGGTCTCGTCTTCGTTGGGTTCTGCCGTTAAATTCTCGATGATCTCTCGCTCAAGAGTGGCAGTGGCTTCGTTCGTCATTGGTGTATTCCTTTATGTTACGTTGTCGGACGCTGGATCGTGATGACACGATCGTATAACACAAGTGTAACAGAGTTAATACATCTTTGACGGATGTGGCATAGAAAATTCGGAGATTTTTCGTAGATGCGGAATCTGCAAGAATATAGGGGATATATCCCCCTTCGCTACGCGCAAGGAGGTGAACTACCGGCATACTCACGAAGTGGTGTTGTGTGTCAACCTCCCCTTTTGATGATCAAGGGGTTTTAGATGACGCATTCGGCTTTGAATGCCTCTATCCTTCCCCCTCTGGATTCCGGCTTTCGTCGGAATGAAGTAGTTATGCAAGGGCCTCTCTTGGGCATGGGCGCGTGGTGATAGTTGACGATCGCCCAGATTTGTTCTCGATCAATCCATCAGGCGTTGCGAACTTGCCGACTGGCGGCGGCGCGGCGCACGAGGGAGGGTAGCGTCAGGTGCGAACCTCGGATATTCTGCTTGCGCGCCGGAAAGCAGAGCCTCAACAGTAAGGATCTGAACGCGTGGATAGTGATGATTTGGATAATGTTCAGGGGTGTAGATCCCAGCCGAAGTTGCTTCCTGAATCATCGGACGAGTAGGTGGGTTGAGAGTGATGAATAGCCCTATTTCGGCCTTCTCCCGAGCCATGTCGCCCTTGAGGGTTGCGATCATGTCGCGTCGGACATTACCACTCTTGACCTGAACGACGATCCGTTTGGCTTTGCCGCTGTTGTCGTCGAAGAAGTTGATGTAGCCGTCGATACCGGCATCTGCACCCTTGCCATTTTGATTGGATGGTCGAGCCTCTACCAAACCTAGGGACCAGTACTCGAATTGATATCGTCCGTCGTGTTCGCTCTCAACAGCGAGTGCACGCGCACTTTCGACGTCCTGTGGGACACCAATGACGTCGTATTCGGAGAGATCGGAATTAAACGTGTCTCGTAGTCGACTCTTCATCAGCGAGATGGCTAGATGGGTTATATCTATGCCAATCCACCTGCGATTGAGTCTTTCAGCGACGGCGACAGCCGTGCCGCAGCCGCAGAACGGATCGAGAACGACTCCATCATCAGGACATGATGTCCGGACGACTCTGCTCAGCAATCCTTCTGGTTTCTGCGTGGGATATCCGAGGTCTTCGTTCCTCTGCACCCACTTCACGTCTTCGTCAATTGCCTCTTTGCTGTCCCAGAGCGAATCTTCGGTGTAGGGCTGATAAGCCCACAAATCTTGTAGTCGTGTTCCGCTTCTACGAGACAAATACCGTTTGATACTTGGTTGACCGCCTTTCCTCTGAGGCAGATATATCAAATCATGGCTCAGTGCCAAGTCCAAGATTTCTTGCGTTACGAGACCCTCGAGACGTTCCCCGCGTTCCTTCAATTCTTCTCGCAAGTAAGCTGGTATCGCCCAGTGCCTACCAGCGGCTGTAGGATTGTAGCCTTGCCAAGGTTGACCTGAGTCGCCTGTTCTGACCTCTGTTGCCGTCGCATCGGCGTGCCGATAAATACCGCGTTCATCTTCATGGATGAATGCGCTTTCTATGTAACCCGATGAGTAGGGGCGAACTTGCGGATTGAAGTAGTAAGCGTCTGTCTTTGAATAGAAAAGTATCGTGTCATGAATGCGACCGTATGATCTGGAGCTATTGTGAGCGTTAGTACGTCGCCAAATTATCTCATTCCTGAAGTTAGTGTTGCCGAAGACAGCATCCATCATCAACTTGAGGTAGTGACTTGCAGTAGGGTCGCAGTGGAGATAGACGCTGCCTGTCGGTTTCAACACTCGATGCAGCTCCGCCATGCGTTGCGTCATCATCGTGATGTAGGCCATCATGTCGTTCTGACCTAGAAACCCCCGCATGGCCTGAAGCAGGTCGCCGAGTTTTCGCGGCCCCGATCTAACCACTTCTTGATAGGCGATCTCAGACTCGATGCTCCATCTCCAAGTGTCCTCGAAAGCGGTGATCTGAGCGGCGGAATCCTCGCCGCTTCGCTCTCGAAAGAGGACGTTGTAGGTAGCGTTCGAGTTGAAGGGCGGGTCAAGGTATATCAGATCGACACTCTCATCCGCGATGTTCTCACGCAGGATGTCGAGATTGTCTCCGAAGTAGAGTTTGTTCGTTGCAGTGGTCATATTTGAAGGGATTGTACAGCCGCCGCGATCACAAAAAGCCTTTGTTGGCGAGCCGATATGTGGTTAGGTTGCCGAACTGAAGGCAACCTGCTCTGTTGCACCCATTAGCATTATCTTCATGTCCCTCGTAACTACGATAGCCTCGCCCACGCGCGCCAAGCCCACGATCTTGGACCTCTCGCGTTCGGAACTGGAGCGTGAGGTTGTCGATTCCTTCGGTCAATCCCGGTTCCGTGCGAAGCAGATCTGGCAGGCTATTCACCGAGAGTGCATCGCCGATTTCGATCAGATCACAACTCTGCCTAAACCGTTGAGACAGGAACTCGCATCGCGCTACATCGCCGATCCGCTCGAAACGGTGACGCATTTGACTTCTGCCGACGGTTCAACAGACAAGGCATTGTTCAGGTTGCCAGACGGCGAGTTGATCGAGACGGTTTTGATGCGTTACACCGCCGATAGTCACCGCAAGGCGCGCAAAACGGTATGCGTATCGACCCAAGCTGGCTGTGCGCTTGGTTGCACGTTCTGCGCCACTGGTCAGCAAGGTTTCCGCAGACAACTAACCACTGGCGAGATCATCGCGCAGATAATCTTTATGCAACGCATTGCAATGGCAGAGGACAGGGCTGAGGTTGAACACGGACATCGCGATCTGGGGAGCATCCAAGGCGTGACCAACGTCGTCTTTATGGGAATGGGTGAACCGTTGGCGAACTACGACAACACACTATCGGCGGTTCGAGCCATCAACGACGCCAATGGCTTGGCAGTAGGCGCACGCCATATCACTCTCTCAACCGTAGGCTTGGTTCCGCAAATACTGCGTTTGGCGGAAGAGGACATCCAGATCAACTTGGCGGTGTCGCTACACGCTGCAGATGACGCGACTCGATCTGAGACGATGCCGATAAATCGTCGTTATCCGATGTCCGCTCTCCTAGATGCCTGTCGTCGATACGTTGAAAAGACTGACCGTCGAATCTTTTTCGAGTATGTGCTCCTAAAGGGCCAAAACGACCGCATCGAACAGGCGCGTAAACTAGGCAATCTTCTCACTGGGATGCTGTGCCACGTGAATCTCATTCCCGTCAATCCCACCTCCGACGGACCGTATCAGCGCACGAGCCGCGACGACGCGGAACTGTTCCAGATCGAACTTCGACGTTTTGGTGTCCCCTCAACAGTGCGTATAGAGAAGGGCATAGATATCGACGCTGGTTGCGGACAGTTGCGGGCGCGAGTCTTTGACTCCTAGGGGATGTTGCACAAGCGCAGCCCTATTCGTCGCATCACATCATTCAAAATCACGACCATCACAGACATACCTAGTTCGGATCCGTTTCGCGGCCGAACGGATCGATTTACCCCCTCGGTCCATTTGGGTGTCTAGGTCAGGATGGCGATCGTAACCCCATCGCCCCCAGCATTCCTCGGAGCGGGTTGAAACGTCTCAACGTGCGACTCACGAGACAGAATGTCGCGCACCGCGTGTCGTAGCGCGCCGCTGCCTTCGCCGTGAATGATGCGCACGCTGGTGAGACCTTGCATGAAGGCTCTGTCGATGAACTGTGGGATCATGGATTCGACCATGTGGACGCGTGAACCGCGGACATCGAGGTCTCCGGCAGCATCGGATATGCGACTCATTCTGGGAGTAGCAGACGAACGGGATTGCGGTTCGTCATGAGCCGTCATAGGGGCAGATGATTCAACCAGCGTCATCATGTGAGGACGCGCTTGAAACCGCATCGTGCCAGCCAGAATCACGACTCGATCGTCGCGGTCAATCTCGACGATCTCGCCAGTCAAGCCCAAACTTTCGACTCGCACGGTGTCGCCGATTGAGAACTGGGATGGACGATCGGTCGGCGTTTTTGGCTGCGCGCTCATAGGTTTCGAGCGATCACCGCCGGATTCTTGTAGCCAATCTGCGCTATTGACGTTGCGGATGACCTCAGCAGCCGACTGTCGGGCTTCTTGCCAAGTGTGATCTCTCTCGGCTTCGCGCATCAATCGACGCAATTGGCGCCGTATGCGTTGAGCCTCTTGCTTCAACTGATCTCTAGCTTGCTCAATGGACTTTTCTCGTTCTCGCTCCGACTGGGCCAAATTCTCTTCAGCATCGTTACGAAGTTTCTCCGCTGAAGCCCTATCTCTGACCGCCAACTCCTGTATCTCGCGTACGTTGTCGCGTTCTCGTTGCAAAGATTTCAGCAATGATTCGGTCTGAGAACGTAAAGGGTCTAGCATCGTCTCTGCATGGTCAAGTATGTCTTGCCCAAGTCCGAGGCGCTGTGCGACTTGCATGGCGTAACTCTGGCCGGGTAGGTCCATGATGAGTCGGTAATTCGGCAGCATTGTTTCAGGATCGAGTTCGACTGACGCGTTTGCCAAATTGTCGTGTGTGGCTGCGAACTCCGAAACTTGCCGATGATGCGTTGTGATGCATGTCCACGCGCCATCTTTTACCAACCGATCCAGAATCGCCCTAGCCAATGCCGAGCCCTCTTCCGGGTCGGTGCCGGTTCCTAGCTCGTCGAGGAGCACCAGAGATTGATCCGATGCGCGGTCAATGATCTTGATGACTCTTTCCATGTGCGACGAAAAGGTAGACACTGACCGGTCGATGCTCTGCGCGTCTCCGATATCGGCGTAGACCCCGTCAAAGACAGGCAACTGAGATGCTTCGCGAGCAGGAATCTGGATGCCGGCTTGATGCATCAGCGCCATCAAGCCTAGCGTCTTCAGTGCCACGGTCTTGCCGCCTGTGTTGGGACCAGTGATTACAAGCCCACGCCGCTTTTCGTCAAGCCGCACTGAAATCGGTACCGCATCGTTGCCGAGTAATGGATGTCGAGCCTCGATCAACAGCAGATTGTTCTGGAGATTCGAATCGGAACCCAAGTTGATTCTGGGGCGGATGCCTCCAATCTTTAGCGACAGTCGGGCTCTTGCGACCACAGCGTCCAAATTGGCAGCGGCTTGCATAGAAGCCATGGCGTCTTCGCTGTGCGTAGCAATGGTTCGCGAGAACTTCCGTAGAATACGCTCTTCCTCCTTCTCCGCCTCATACGCTGATTGGCGCCAATCATTGGTAGCGTCGACCACTTGGAATGGCTCGATGAACGCCGTCTGTCCACTTGAAGAGACATCGTGGATAATGCCCGGCAAAACGCCGCGATCGGATGACTTAACTTCGAGCACAAGACGATCATTGCGTGAAGCGATCACGTTGGACTGAAGCACCGAGCGAAAAGCGTCCCGCGATGCGATCCGCTCTAAAATCCGCATCGCGCGCTGATATGCTGCACGAGCGCGTTCCCGCAACTGACCCAATCGCGGCGTTGCGCTGTCAAGCACGTCGCCAGAGTCGGACAGCGCCGCAACGATTTCAGACCGCACCGCTCTGAGATCTCGGACCTGTGAAGCCATCTCGACGAGACGGGGAACATTCTCTTCCCTCGCCAATCCGCGAGGGCAGGCCACCGCCATCACAGTCATCCGCGCCACCCACATCGAGTGGAAGATTCCGCACAACATCAACAGCTCCGAACCATTCAGCACCCCTCCTAACATCGCGCGTCTTAGAGGGACGCGGGGATCGCGCATACCCGCCAATCCGATGTCACCCTTACTGTTGAGCAGATACACCCCCTCGGCAGTCTCATCCTGCAACCGCGCGACATCTTCACTCCGACGCGCCGGCCTAGATTCCTGCACAATCTCGCGCGACATGTAAAACCGCGCCTCGCCCGCCAACATTTCACGAACCCGATCAAACTCCAACAATCTCTCGGCTTCGAGCAACATCGGATCAGACGCGTGCACAGACAGCCTTTGCGACTGCTCAGATTCGGTTCTAGCAACAGGTAATGTCATGCATCCCAATTTTAGACTTGGCGCTAGGTGGCATCCCCCTTAGCCCCCTTACGCGCGCGAAGGGGGATATCATTATCCGCTCGGGCGGCCCCTCGCCGCTTCGCGAGGGCGAGCCCCTTGCGCTTCCTGATGGTCCTTAATAAATGCTTCCTCCGTGATCCCTCTCCCCGATCGGGAGGGGCCATCTTGCAAATCCTGCCTAGATGCTTCCTCCGTCAGCACAAGACTCAAATTCAAGTCGGGATCGCAGCCTAAACAGATGCTTCCTCCCTCAGCACAGGCATAATTGGCGCATTCAGCAAGCCGGCGACCGATTGATGTCCCTCTCGGGTCTACGTTACCAAGGAAGGTTCGTGTCGGCGGGGCGATATGAGCAGGTGCATGTGATGGAGTTCGGGGATGGTCCGCCAATTGTATTGGTACACGGTGCCGGCGCCTGCGGAGCCGTATGGCACAGGCAGATCGCTGCACTTTCGGACAGTCATCGAGTCATCGTACCTGATATCCCCATGTTCGGCCTATCCGATATGCCATCACGCGTATACGCTCCCCGACATCAGATAGCGGACGTGATTCTGGGCCTGATGGACGCCCTACACATTGAAACATCATCCATCGCCGCCCACTCTATCGGCGCACTAGGGAGTTTAGGAGCAATGATACAAGCGCCACACCGATTCAATCGCGCCATATTGATAGCACCACCCGGCTTTGGACGCGGACTGAACTGGATGATCAGATTAGCCTCCGTTCCACCACTGCATCGATTCATGCGCTACGACTCCAAGCGAGACCGACACTTTTTCTTCGATCGCTTCGAAGCGCAACGAACCGGCCCGTCCCCCGAACGCGAGCTCTGGAAGGATATGCACTTTCAAATCGGCAACCGCAACGGCGCGATCCCCACCTTCCGACAAGGTCTCCGAACATTCGCAGGACTCATGGGACAACGCGACGTTGTACCGAAAGACGAGGTTGCCAAAGTTACCGCGCCGACTCTCCTAATTTGGGGCGACTCAGATCGCATCATACCAACGCGCCACACCGCTCGGGCTATGCATACGATTCCGCGCGCCCGCCTCGAAATCATTGAGAACTGCGGACACATCGTGCAGTTGGAGGCTCCGAATCGTCTGACTGAATTGATGACTGGCTGGCTCGCGCATCCAGATGCTTCCACTCGCCAATCCGCGAGCGCAGGCCCCCTCACCACAAGGCTATGATACCCCTCCAGATCCTTCCTCCGTCAGCACAAGCCTCCACCGCCTAACAACCCGCCCTCCATGATAATGCTCTCAATCGCAGGTATCTTTCTACCTCGCCCAACGCGTACACGTTTAACCCGTACCGCTCCACCTGAACATGCAACCGTCATACCGCTGTCGTCGATATTGACGATTGTGCCTGCGCCCGACGACTCCGAGTCTATGTCTGCGATCGTGCTGCCAAACAGCGATACCCTTTCCCCGTTGAACATAGACCACGCTCCCGGTTGCGGATCGCAACCGCGAATCAGGTTATGAACGGTAGTCACGTCCTGTGACCAATCAATACGGGCATCACCAGATCCACACCACCCTTCGTATGTGGCGGCGGATTCGTCCTGCACGATCTTCGGCGCGTTCCCTCCCGCGACCAAATCTACCGACTCCAGAATCGCCTCAACGCCCATCGGAAACAGATGATTGAAGTAAAGCGACCCTACAGAGTCATCCGGGCTTATCTCTACTCGCTTCTGCAACAATATCGGACCGGTGTCTAGCCCTTGGTCAGGCCAGAAAATCGACAGTCCAGTTTCGGAGTCGCCCTTAATTATTGCCCAGTTGATTGAGCTTGGACCTCGGTGAAGAGGCAACAAAGAAGGATGATATTGGATGGTGCCAAGTTCCGAAGCATTGATGATTTCATCCGGCACAATGTCCGTCACGTAAGCCATCACGCAAAGATCGGCATTGAGGGATTGAAACACGTCGATGCACTCTTTATCCCTCATTCGATTGAACTGCCATACCGACAATCCCATGTCTTCTGCTGCGGTTGCCAAAGGCTCTCGGCTACGGCTTCTATCAGGTGCAGCAAACACGCCCACGACATCGTGTTCTGCTCGATCTGCAAGAGCCTTGAGCACAGCCTTCCCGAAAGCCGATTGCCCGATGAGTGCGATTTTCATTCTGAGAGTCTTATCCTTGAATCTGCGTCGATGAAAGTGTAAACCCGACTCTTCGTCTACGCTTGACATCCCGAGTGGCCCGATAAGTTGTCTAGATGCTTCCTACGTCAGCACAAGAATTGCCCGAACCAGAGACATCCGCCGAGTATTTCGCACGCGGCTTAAAGTCTGCGCAACTCGGACAACCCGATGCGGCTGCGAAAGATTTTGAAGAGGCCGCGTGGCTCGATCCTGAAAATGCGACGATTCAGTTCAATCTCGGCACTGCGTATCTGAGCATGGGCATGTTCGAGCAAGCGGTGGTCAACCTCGACCGATCTTTAGGTTTGCAGCCAGACAATTCGGACGCACTAGGCAACCGCGCCGTTGCAAGAACAGCACTAGGGCAAGATGAACTAGCTGAACAAGACATCAAACGCGCCATTGAACTAGGCGCGCCGCCAGATGGAATCCGTGCAGTCGTGGATTACGTCAAACACCGTCGAAAACCCTAATGGTCCACAAAGGGGGGATAGAATCACAGTTACCTTCGTTCCCACAATTCTTTATCGAAGAGAGGATTAGAGATGTCCAAGACGCGTGTCGGCATCATCAACGTAACCGGGTACGCCGGTTCTGAACTGGCGCGCATCCTGCACCGACATCCTGACGTGGACATCGCACAAGTCACTGGCAGAAGCGCCGCAGGCAAGCAACTCAGTGAGGTATTTCCACATCTTCTCGATGCAGACATGACGATCTCGCCGTCGCTCGACTCCTCGGTAGACCTTGTATTTTCGGCGTTGCCACACGCCGCAAGTGCCGAAGCATTAAGTCCCTTCATTGAAGAAGATGTCCCTTGCGTAGACATCAGCGCCGACTTCCGCCTCAAAGACGTCAATGTATTCGAAAAGTGGTACAAAACGGCGCACCCCTGCCCACAGTACATAGAGAACGCCGTGTACGGACTCCCGGAACTCCACCGCGAGGATGTCAAACGTACCCGTTTGATAGCGAATCCCGGATGTTACCCCACTGGCACGATTCTCGGACTTGCGCCGGCATTCAACGCGGACATCGTGACGCCCGATGTCATCAGCGACTCGAAATCTGGCCTATCCGGTGCCGGACGCAAAGCCGACATCGCTTACAACTTCAACGAAATTAACGACAACATGTCCGCGTACGGACTCACTGGCCATCGCCACATGCCGGAGATGTCCCAAGAACTAACCGCCCTATGGAAAACAAGGGCACAAAAAAGGGCCCAACTAGAATACGGGGAGGTCACAGTAACCTTCGTGCCTCACCTCGCACCCATGACCCGCGGCATCCTAGGCACCCACTACGCTACTCTCAAACACGAACTTACCCACCAACAAGCCACCGAACTCTACCGAGACTTCTACGTCGACGAGCCCTTCGTCCGAGTGGTCTCATCCCCACCATCCACTAAAGAGACATGGGGCAGCAATCACATCCTCATCAACGTCAATGTAGACGCCCAAACTGGACGATTAATCATCATTACTGCCCTTGACAACCTAGTCAAAGGCGCAGCCGGAGCCGCAATTCAAAACATGAACCTCATGCTCGGCCTGCCCGAAGAAACAGGGCTGCAAACGCTCGCGATTTACCCGTAAATTTCCAAAGCGGACAACTCGGTCCCCACTTCAGAGATACGGGTGGCTACCCGTTCTTCCGCCACCTTACCAACAGGTGATGTCCACCACGCCGTCTCAACGCGTCATTGATGACCTGAATCAGTTGCCGATCTGAAATAACGTTCGATTTCTGCAGCAATCTCGCCTCTTCTTCCTTAGAGTGCAAGAAAGTCTGCGCCAGCTCCGTGACGTCACGCCGCAACTCAACCTCTAAACCATGCGCCACCGCGATTTCCTCAGGTGTTTCTGCGCCCAGACGGAAGAGCGCACTCAGCAGGAACCGTCCCCCTGGCTTCAAAACTCTCACCACTTCATCGATGTCAAAGATGTCAGTCGACACAACTAGATCGACCGAGCCCGTTTCTAGCCCTGTGTCCTCAACTGATGCCACGATGAAGTTGCAGCGTTCGTTCACACCTTCGATCTTAGCAAGGTCTCGCGCTGTGCTTATTGCCTGATCATCGATATCGTTTCCGTAAACCGTGCACCCATATAGCGATGCTAACCACCGCGCATTGCCACCGACTGCACAGGCCATATCCAGCACAACCGAGTTCTCGTTAGGCTCGATACCAAGCAAGCCGACCTTCAAAATGGTCTGGTTGGCGCCGAGATGCATGAACTCACCGAACAGCAGGCTGTCCGCAGTGGCGTTCTCGTCATACCAGCGCTGCAGGCGTTGAGTCTTATTCATCATCTGATTGTCGGTTCCCCCTGAATCCAAGTCCGTATCTTTCAATTGTCCATCAGTAGTGCCTGAAGCTGTTGTAGACCTGTAATCCGATGGTGTCCGACGAACCCCACGTGATTGTCGTTACGATCCAAAAGCACGGGATGGATACCAGCACCAACCGCGCCTTTGATGTCCGAATCGATCTGATCACCGACCATCACAGCTGCTTCAGGTGGCGTATCATCCGCTTTCTGCAACGCTTCAGCGAAAATCCGACGGTCTGGTTTCTCGACCCCCACCTCACTGCTTGTCACTGCAAAGTCGATACTGTTCGCCAAACCAAGTTGAGTAGCCAGTTCGCTACCACTGCTCGGAACGTTGGACACAACCCCGACTATGTATCCACGTTCTCGCAGAGCATCCAGGTTTTCCAACACATCGTCAAACAGAACCATCTCATATTCCTGCTTGGCAACTTCGCGCCATATCTTATCCGCCAACTCAATATCCACTTCGATGCCGCAACCTTCGAGAACCATTTGCTCAAACCGGGCGAAGAATTGACTACGTTCTTCGGAAGTCATCAACCGGATCGGCGATTGAGAATTTTGCCGAGTCATATACGCCTCAGCCACCGCATAACCTGCATCAATACCTTGCTTAGTCACTTCGATGCCAAACTGAGCCGCGGCATTTGCGTGCAACACATATCGGTCTGGGTACCATGTCGCAAGAGTGCCATAGACATCGAACAGCACCGTCTTGATATTACGTATCACGACTTCTGTTCCTCGGCATCAGTGGTCAACATCTCCTTCGCAAACACCATTGCCGAGACGCACCTGGCTCCAGCTCGCTTGAGAGTAGCGGCACAGTTCATTAATGTGTTCCCTGTCGTGCAGACATCGTCGATCAGCAATATGTGAGCGTCTACGAAATCATAGCGAGCTCCAAACGCGTTTCTCAAAGACACTGCGCGTTCCTGCCTCGACAATTCCACCTGAGATCGCGTTGGTCTTATCTTTGCGAGCGCATCCTCGATGTAGCGAAGGTCCAGATGGTCCGCCACATTCCAGGCCAGCATAGCCGCCTGATTGTAACCCCGTTCGCGTAACCGATCTTCATGCATAGGTACTGGCACTATACAATCAATCTTCGCCCGTCGAAAGTATGTATGTTCCCACATCTCCCTCGCCATCAATGGGGCAATCGCCGTAACTCCGCGATATTTCAAAGCGTGGACCGCGCTGCGTGCAATCCCATCATATCGGTAGACCGGAATCAACCGATCAAGTGGTGGGGGTAACGCCACACAGTCCCCGCACAACTTCAAGAACTCCCTAGTACGTTCGCCGCACTTCATACAGGCATTGCTAGGTGTCTTAAAAGCGTTCTTCAAACAGCTTTCGCACATCAACGATCCCTCAGATCCGCAATCGACACAAACCATTGGCATAAGGAAATCAACGGCTGCCTTCAATGCATCGGATACAGTCTCTTTCATCGATACAACCATCTTGGAACGGACAGGATTGTGCTCAGCCTTGATATTCGTAGATCTTGACCGGACCTTGCTCGAAAACTAGGCGGAGATTCAACTCCGGCATGTTGTCAAACTTCGCGATTCCGCTAGTCGGATATGCTCCCCGCTCAAGCTCGCCGACATACACATACTTCACGTTGAACTCGTCCAAAAACTCCCTGGTCCGCTCAACATCCCGAGTCGTGTAGAACTCATTCACGGCTGCCCGTCGCCGCTGTACCTCCCACCGATAGTCGTGCCTCTGCTGCGTCTGGTGCCAGTCCCAACCCAATACAGTGGGCAAGCCCGTATAGATCGAGATCCGATTCGCCCAAGTGTAGAGGTCCCACTGTGCCTCGACCACTACTGGCGAGCCCTCAACATTTTCCCTCAACCAATTGATACCCGGACGATCAGTGGCGAACTCCAACTCGATCCCCTTCCTCGAGTAGATCGCGGCATCCATATACGCCTCACCATCGACGCCCAACCCAATATCGCTGAAGCGGTCATCCAGCCTGATGTCAGTCGCCATTACCGGATAAACCAACACGCCAATGCCAAGTAGCGCGAAAATCCCCAACCATACCGCTTTGAGTCCTGTCATCTGCTTGACCGCGAATGAGCCGACATCCCATATTCGCCAGATGGCATAGGTTGTTGCAATCGCCAACAACCACCACGCCTGAATGTAGAACTTGAAGATCGTGTTTTGACGCCCGATGTCATTTTTGACTGTTACGACATCCACGCCTGCGATCATCAGCAAGGACATCATCACCAATGCGACGGTGATGATGATGTACCTCTGTCCGGGGTGCCGTCTCAGGTAAGCCATCACCGCCGTAAACCCCAGCAACGCAGACGCCGTAAGCATGGCGACCACAGTGATGTATTGTGGATACGAAACAATCGCCGCGAGCCACACAACGCCCAAGGCTCCAAAGATCAACATTATGGTCAGGTTTGGGGTCGCCCATTTCGGATAACCAAATTCGTCCCGGACCTTGTCTCTTATCTCGTTGTAACGGAAAGTTCCTCGCCGCCACTCGATCACCAACCATGATCCGAGAGCGAAAACGAACAGAGCATGTATCAACAGGAATCGCCACAACGCGGTCTGGAACTTGCTTGGATCGATCCCATTGTTGAACAGCTCGAAGTTGGAATGGAAAGGCAGGAACACAACGTACCCCACGACGGCAACGATTGCAACCTTCCCTATTGCATGACCAATCCCGATCAACTTGCCCCGATGCCCGTACAGAAACTCTCCAGCAAAGATGAAGCCAGCAGCCAAAATCAACTGCGTCGGATAATCCCACGAGTTTATGAGCCGCAAAGAGCCGACTGCGACACCCAGAATCACCAACGACATCAATGTCTCAAACTTCGACAACTGCTCCATGCCAGCACGCAGAAACGCTACGATCGCCAACCCAAGTGCCAACACTGCGAACGGTATCGCTATCATGTGTGCATGAAGATCCGCGTAAAGGAACGTGAAGAACGGGAACTCGGTGATCTCGTTCCCACCCGTACCATGCTCGAAAATCCGGGTGCTACGCCAATAGTCGAATCGCGGAAATTCGCCTCCCCTGATGATCGACTCGTACAGTCCACCTGAGACCTGCACCAATCCATCGATGTTGGCTGCGACAACCGCCAACACTGCCGCCATGATACCGAAAAATATAGGTATCTTCCCCAACTTCACAACACCGCGCGCACGCATAGACATAGCGATCAAGTTGTATCCGATCGTATAGACCGCGCCTGCGGACAGTGCGAAGACCAACGGCACCGCCAAGTTATACGCCACCGTCGGGATTATCCCGGTGACTCGTATCAGCGAAGCGATGATGAACTGACCGTAGTAGTAGTAGTTCAGATACCCTCCGGCAAACCAAGGGTCATACGGCGGCATTATCGTTGATCGCGTGATCGCGTTCAGATACGCAAAGTCCATCGGCTTTTCGCCACCGCGCCAAGCATGCCACAAATCCGGATTTGCCAACCGGATGGCCAAGAAAGCCAAGAAAGCCAACAAGAAAATCGCCTCGGCAATCGCAATCGTACGCAAATGGGCCTTTACGAAGTACCAAATCTCATCCCCGATCCGCCACAACACAACCAACGACACCAATGCCAACAACAAGATCGAAATCCCGACACTCAATGCGCTGAATCCCAAGACTCCCATACTCGCGAACAACCAAGCTATCGTCGCCACGATCAACAACCCCAACGGCTTACTGAAGAGATATCCGCGATCCGTCAACGGGCGGAAAACTACGTATGTCAAAGGCCATGCCGCCAACGAAATTATCTGAACCGCCAACAACCAGACCAACCACGCGTATTCATTCGGCAGACCGCTCAAAAAGTAGACCCTGTCCCAGGTTCCTCCAGACTGTTGCCTATCCAACTGGGTATTGTCATAGACAAGACCCGTTTCATCACTCAGAACTCGGATGAAATCTTCTGGTCGGCCATCCCGATACAGCCGGTCGAGAATCCTGGTCTGGCTCAACTCCTCGGTGTTCTTGAAAACGATGGCATGAGGATGCTCATAAACGGTGAAACTTTCATCTGCCCATCCGAACCAATCCCAGTTGTAAACGCTCCCACGCGGTTTCGTGTATCCGTCCGGCACGTCAAACGGCACTCGGGCATAAGGATCATCCCAATACACGATTCCAAACAACTCCGGCACTCTCACCGATGAATACACCACCTCGTATCCCAACTCCCCGTTGAAGAGCATCTCGTAGAACCGTGACGAGATCGGATATCGCTCTGGCAACCGCGGGATAGTCGCCGACAATCGATTGCTATAAAGCACAAGGTAATCGGCATTCGACATCAACTGCGAAACTGAGGCAAATTTCGCATTCGTGTCATTCTCGTACATCCCCAACTTCTGGTGCATGTCGAATCCGGGAATGTTAGGTATTCCTTCCTCCCAGTGCTCTTGAATAACCATGTTCCCAGTAGCCGCATTCTCCCTGAGCCACTTCGAAACCTCTTGGGCAGGGTGCGGACCCGTAAACACGTTCAGATACGCAATCGAATAGTGAACCAGAAACAAGAACGCCACAGCACCAACCACGTAAACCGCAACTCGGGCAACTCTGTGCATCCGAGGCAGTACCCAACTGTAGACCCACCAGACCGCACATCCAGTGAATGCGATCAGCAACGGTGTCGCAGGGAGCATGTACCGCAAAAACTTCACATCAAACTGACCGTTGACCAACAGATACGGCAACAGGAAAGAAAACACGATCACGAATGCTAGGTCTCGCTTCACTACTGTCCTCACCAATGCCCAAATCAGGCCCAACCAAACTGCGATGCCTAACGAGATTCCCAAACCCCAAGTCGACAACTGTCGAATCTGATACAAGTAGGCGGGCGTATCGACGTATTGCCGAGTAAATGGAAAATCAACTACCCGACGCACCATCTCCGACTGCCGATAGATGTTGCCGAAATACGTGTCCCAATCGATGATCATGTACGGTTGCGTCACTAGTAACGCAATCACTGCCGCTGCCCCCGACAAAATCCCGTAACGCAACACCAGCTTGACCTGCTCCGGTGTAACTTGCTGGGCCTTTCCAGCAAGTATGCTCGGCCCTGCCAAAAGCAACACATGAGCAGTTGCCAAAGCAACACCGACCGGGGCCGCGGTCACCTTTGTCGCGATGGCAAACCCTAGCATCGCGCCCGCCAACAAAGCATCCTTCTGCTGACGTTCCTGCACCATACGCACCGAGAAATAGATCGTCGCTGTGATGAACATCGTCATAGGCGCATCAACCGCGGTGTAGTGCGCGTTCTGGATGTGAATCACCGCCAACGCGGCCAACAATGCCGCGAGCAATCCGGCCCGACGGTCTCCTACCAACCGCGTAGCCAAGAGATACACGAGCAACACCGTGATCGTGTCTGCCAACGCTGCCAGATTACGCCCGGGGAAGCGAAGATCAAAAAGATTCCAAGTCCGTTCTGTAAATGGCGACGCTAAAGCCTTCACTCCTGCCAACGCGTATAGCGGCAGGCTGCCGTAGTTGAACCATTTAGGGTTGAGTCGGGACTCGATGCTCAACAATCCCGGTTCTGTCAACTGCCCAAAGTCAAGACGTTCTGCACGTCCCAAGAAATCACGCTCATCAGGGTGATACAACCCTCCTTGGTCCCAGTCCGTGCCGACAACTCGCAGAGCCAACGCCAGTAAGAGGATCAATGCGAGCAGGACGTTTATTAAGTCGATGCGTCTCGGCATCGCGGCTGTGACATTCGATTCGCCATCCACGGTGCTCGACGCGTCATCTCCTCCGGGCTCAACACCCTTATCGTCATCTTCGGAACTACCCCGGCCTAACCGGATGTTGATCTGGGGCTTCCACTCGGGAACGACGTACGCATCTTCTTCGTCCCTCTTCACGTCTTCCACGTCGCAAGGGGAATCTTCGGAGGTACGCTGTTCCACTGCGTCGGTCTTGGGAGGGGCGGATTGTGCTTGCATAAAACGTTGAGATTCTATTGAACGCAACGCTGCTCATAATCCCTAGTCGATACAAGGGCTATAACATAACTCTAGACGATTCCAACATCCCAAAGGATTAGCGATATGCCGTCAGACAGGAAAAACGAACGCGTCGCCTACTTCAATGGCGAGATCGTACCCGAAAGTCAAGCTCTCGTACCCTTCCGAGACCGTGGCTTCAAATATGGCGATGCCGTCTTCGACATGACGCGCACCTTCGGACACCGCATCTTCAAACTGGACGAGCACCTAGACCGCTTCTACAAATCCCTTTCCTACGTTCGGATAGACCCCGGCATTGGAAAAACAGAGATGAAAGATGCCACGATGCAGGTCGTAGAAGAGAACCTCAAGCTCCTCAATGATGACGATGACTACTGGGTGGGACAGCGCGTGTCCCGAGGCGTTGACCTCGTTGGCGGTGACATGTGGGCAACCGACGGTGGTCCGACTGTCATCATCGAATGCACACCGTTGCCGTTGGAACCACGCGCGCGCTTATACCGCGATGGAATCGATGTATGGGTACCCTCCACACGACGCATCAGTCCCGAATCTCTCAGCCCGCGTGCCAAATCCCACAACTACCTAAACCTCATCATGGCCGACCTTGAGGCAAAGGAGTTAGACGAAGAGGCGTGGGCCATCCTACTCGATGGTCGCGGCTTTCTCACGGAAGGCATCGGTTCCAACATCTTCGTAGTCAAAGACGGTGTCGCATACACTCCCAAAGCCCAATTCGTTCTTGGCGGTATATCCCGCGAGACTGCTATCGAACTCGCAGATGATATCGACCTTGAAGTCGTCGAAACTGATCTCGACATGTTTGATGCCACAACTTCCGACGAGGTATTCCTCACCTCTACCTCCCTATGCATCTGTCCCGTTCGTACTGTCCAAGGATCCGCTGTAGGCGACGGTCAAGTCCCCGGCCCCGTGACTAAAGCGCTGATGGATGCCTACGTTGACCTCGTCGACTTCGACTGGGTCGGTCAATACTTGAAACGGTTAGAAGGCTGACCACTCAACCCGAAACTGGGGCCACCGAAACGTCGGTTTCCCGTCCGCCCGCAGATAAACAACCTTTAGACCGTCGGAAACCGCTAAACCTGAGCGCGGGCGCACTCGCATTCACTCTCGCTTCACTTTGGGCCGGATTACCTATCGCCGTAAAGGCCGGACTGGAAGACTCGCCGCCGCTTCGTCTCGGATTCATGCGATTCGTGTTGGGCATGGTCGTCGTCCTCATCTGGGCCATCGTCACCAAACAAAGTTTCAGAATCACCCGATCCGAACTCTTTCCCCTGTTCATTCTCGGCATCCTCTTCTCCGTACAGACAGCATTCATGAATATCGGACAGTACTTCACCACCGCGGGACATACTGGAGTACTCATTACCACCTTCCCCTTATGGGCCAGCGTCTTCGCGCACTTCCTCGTTCCGAACGACAAGCTATCAAAGCAACGCGTCATCGGAGCCGCCATCGCCTACATGGGAGCCGCCGCTGTCTTCGTCCGTAGCATCATCGCCGGAACAGACGGTATTAACGCCTTGAACCCGTGGCTGGGCGACCTACTCATCATGTGCTCCGCGGTGCTGCTCGGACTCCGTCAGGTCTACCTATCTCAACTCGGACAGAACATCTCACTCCTAAAGATGCTCATGGCACAAGGCATCTTCGGTTCCGCGACTTTTCTGATCGGGTCCCTCATCTTCGAATCCGACCCACTTAAATTGACTATGATCCTCGGGGTATCGCTGTTTTACCAAGGCGTCATCATCGCCGGCTTCGCATTCCTAGCCCAAACATGGCTGCTTAGCAACTACCTTCCAAGCAGAGTAACCCTGATCTCTCTCTCATCCCCAATCACGACGGCAATCCTAGCCTGGCTAATCCTAGGCGAAGCCATCGGCCCGGAACTATGGGCAGGCGCAGTCCTAGTAATCATCGGCTCCTACATCGCCCAACGGCAATGACATAGCCTCTCCCTCCCCCTTTTCCAAAGGGGGAATACAAGGGGTTGAACCATGATTCCGCCGCCAGCGGGGGAAATGCCGTTAGGCAACGGGGGCGTAGGCTTGCATTGGAGAAGCAGAGACACAGGCGCGCAAGAAGGGCAGACCCCTTTGTACTGGTGGACATTTCCCCCATTCATGGGGAAACCCGACCCTTCCCACACGTCATTCCAGCCATCCTTCGTCATTCCGGCGGAAGCCGGAATCCAGAGGGGAGATGGGGGATCACGGCAATCATTGCCCAATCATGGCAATCATGGTTCAACTCCCCATTCCTTCTGAATTGTCCCCTTCATGGGATGACCTAGACGAGCATGCAATAGTTTTGCAAGGATCCGCGTCTGTACCGCTATCGGCTTAGTCAGTTCGCGTGGATTACCTCTACCTCTACTTCTACCTCCACCTCCTGTTCGTCTGATTGGCTATCGAGTCGCTTCAAGTATTCCGAGTTCTCCCGCACCTCATCGGGGATCTCGAACTCGTCACCGTAGGATACGACATCGGCTTTGACGCGGTATCGGTATCGTGAATTCGGTTCGAACTGCCACTCAATCGCATAGGAGCTCATCTCGCCGCTCTTCGGGTCTATCACTATTTCAACCGTCGGCTTGGGCGATGCACCTTCCATAGCAGACGACGTGCTACGGATTACAAACGTTCCATCGCCACGCTTTGCGAATATCAGATCCTCCCCCGCAAACAAGTGATAACGCAACAGGGGCACTGGGTCAGCGAGGATGAAATCGAACTTCACATGCCCTCTATAGTCCCGCGCTCGTCCTCGGTGGTCCTTGCTTATAGTCCAAATGCCGCCCGCAGACGACCAGCTTTCGGCATCATAGCCAAATATGATCGAGTCCCAACTGCGGCTCGAAAACTTGACCATTTGGCTACTGCTAGTCATCAATCCCGCATATTGCACTTCCAACGTCGGACCGGGATACCGTACGCTACCCCGCACATCCATACCAGTCAAACTCAACTTGATGCTGTCCGCATCGTATAGAGCCCGAATCGCTCTGCGTACCAAAAATTCGGGCTCAGGTTCAGAAGGCACATAATCGATGGTCTCATCATCAAAGATGGCAAATTCGAGCAGATCGTCGAACGACATTCCTGATTCGACGCCGGGTGTGTAGATCATCCGATACATTTGTGTATCGCTCTTCCTCATGTAACTCGGTTTCTCAACGAGGCTCGGCGCGAACGGGCGATTGTCATGTCCCACTGGGATCAAAACATGTAGCAACTCATGAAGAGTGGTGAAACGAATCTCCTCCTCCAGCGTTATCGCTTCGTCGCGCCAATCTGGTTGTCGTTTACCTACACTCAACCGTGCACCTATGAGTGCATGAGGCGAACCAGGCTCTTGAAAGTGATATGCACAACCAGGACCGAACGCGCAACCTTCACCGAACAACTCCAACGCAATTGGATGTCCCTCATGCCCCACATAAGCCTCGACATGCGCCGACGATCTGTCATCCACAATCACGTACTCAATGTTGGTAATGTCGGTGATCGTGTCTAGCGCGCTGTCGAATATCTCGATGTAAAGCGGATCGCCTTCACGATAAACGTTGACCGTTTTCATCTCCCATTTCCGCACCACTGGAGTATCGAAACCGCTGCACGACGGGCCAAACTCAATCAGGGTATCGTTGAAGCAATCCCAGAGGTCGCGAGAAATCCCAACCGCCTTTGCAGGAACAGAGACTGACACTTTGCCGCTCCCAGAACCAGCCTGGAACCGGATCGTGATATCGCCCTGCGGCAACCTTAAACCGTGCAACTCTACAGTCGACTCTTCATTGCCGACTTGGATTTCAGTTGCGGTATCGAGTTCAATGCATTCATTATCGTCACCTTCGTCTTCCCCGTTTCCAACGCAATACCCCGTCAATAGACCGCTAAATCCGTCGCCGTAACCCAAATCCCACAGTGTCGTAGTTAGGTTAACAAGCGCTGAACCATCCATGTAATAACCGACTACCTCCGCGGAATCGGTACGCCATCGGACATCGAATTCTGGCTGTTGCGGTACCGCTGCCAAGACACCGTCCAACACGGTCACGCGCTCAGGGCCGCTCCATTGCTCATGCAGGAGTTCGAATCTGGCGGATATATTGACTTCCCCTACAGGAACGCTTTCGAGGGGAAGACGAATCACCTGTCCCTTTGGATCAGCGTTGAGGCCCCAACCCGGCCTCATTACTCGCTCATACTCGCATTCCATTTCACCACCACACTCGAAGGAGGCAACGGTGGATGTATACGGCCAGGCATCCGTGCGCCTGATCATGAACTTTAGAAATAGATTTGCCGTTTGATTATCGTTATAGCCCGTTAACTCGCTTCCCAAGAACTCGACGTGCAGACTCTTTGCGGTTGGCACCGACACTGAGATACCGCTCAATCGAGTTACACGCGTCGAACCGAGCCATCGTTCGTCTGAGTCACGAACCTCTAGAGATAACTCTCTGACTCCTTGCTCTAACCCATTCACAGCGAGGTAAACCAAGTGCGGGGTGGAAGATTGACGACGAGTTCCCGGATTATCCGTGTCCCACCAACCAGGAGTGACGTTCATCGAACCGCTACACTCGGTATCGTCCTCGCACTCGGCGTGAGCCGAGAAGTTGTACATTGGCCACTCGTCTTGATGATCGACGACAAAAGTCAGCACCGCGTTCGCAGTGCCGTCACCCCTGACTTCCGAGATTTCGTATCCCATATACTCCACCTTTGGCGATATGGGAGCAGGTACAACAGCGACGTACTCCTGCGTTTTGTGCAAGACATCTTCGCCGCTTCCGTCATTAACGCTCAATGTAACGGTTAGGGGGGTATCGCCCGGTGACAACGGCATCGAAAAACTGCCCACTACCCCATTACTTTCCGACGCGTCAATCGACACTGGTGCCTTATGGCACAGACCCGGAACATCGCACACTACCCAAGCCGTCACAGAGCCATCAGCATCAGCAAACGTGCTCGGCAAATCCATCGACACTGATGCTGTGACGGTGCCGTCGTCATTCCAACTCGCTACATCGTGCCAAACCGGCCCATGTTGGGCCGATATACTGCGCGATGTCAACCCGAACCACACCAAGCAGACGACAAGCGTCGCTAGGGCAAAACCGACTATTTTGAAGCCGACCGACATCACCAAGCATCGCTTATCGTAAACTATCCAAGCTGTCTCGCATAGCCAAAGCACAACCGAAGCCTTGCCCCCATTCCTTCTGGATTCCGACTTTTGTCGGAATGACGTGTTGTTGCGGGAATAACGGAGTCTTCGCGGGAATGACATGCCGGAACGCTAGAATGTCAGTAGTTCAGCAAGCGTTCTCCTGTCCGCGTTATGACGTGAATGCTGACCCGTCAACCAACGCAATTCCCATGCCGTATCCATGTCTTCCATCTCTCATAACTTCACGCTAGGTTCCACCGCCTCTGTAACTCGTCTGATTACCGACGACACCGTCCGCGAATTCGCCAAGTTGAGCGGCGATACGCAACCGCTGCATCTTGATGACGGATACGCAGAGGTTACAAGATTCGGCAGGCGCATTGCTCACGGCGCGCTCCTAGTTGGCATGGTATCCGCCGTTCTGGGCGTCGAAATGGCAGGCCAAGACGCGACGATCATCTTCCTCGGACTCAATGTCAGCTTCATCAATCCCGTATACATCGGCGATGAGGTAACAGCCCGATGTGAAGTTGTCTCAGTCCGAGAGGACAAACCTATCGTCAAACTGGCAGTAACCTGCATCAACGGCTCTGGCAACGAGGTGATGACTGGCGAAGCCGCCGTCTACATCGATCCGCACCCGATCTCCAATGCTTAGAGTGCTGCCCCTGTAATTCCAGGTTCGCCGGAATGACGGTATGCATCCCCCTAACCCCCTTGCGTTTCACGAAGGGGGGAGATTCCTCGCTCCGCTCGGAATGACATGGGTCTGCTCGGAATGACGGTATGCATCCCCCTAACCCGCTTGCGTTCCACGAAGGGGGAAGATTCCTCGCTCCGCTCGGAATGACATGGGTCTGCTCGGAATGACGGTATGCATCCCCCTAACCCGCTTGCGTTCCACGAAGGGGGAAGATTCCTCGCTCCGCTCGGAATGACATGGGTCTGCTCGGAATGACACATTGATCGTGCTTGGAATGACATCGTCGCACACGAATTGTGCATCGCACGTGACTATCGAGGTAGATGGTTAAATCAAACCCCGTTCAATCCGGCCGAAATCTCGACGATGGCATCCTCTACGGCGTCGCAAAGGTCATCCATCTCCTGAGACGTGATTGTCAGAGGCGGTGACAACGGCAGGATGTAGTTTCCGACGCGTATCCAGACGCCCCTACGTTTCAACGCGTCGGTGAATCTCGTCCCAAGTGCGACTTCTGGCGGGAATGATTGCTTGGTCTCGCGGTCAGCTACCATTTCAAGCCCTTGCACAAGTCCGATGCCTCGTGCTTCGCCGATGATCTCGTATCGGTCTGCCATTTCTGCGAGTCGGTCTGCCAGTTGAGCACCGCGGTCTCTAGCGTTTTGGATCAGATTCTCTCGTTTGATGATTTCTAGGTTCTTAATGCCCGCCGCTACGCCGCCGGGATGCGCGGAGTAGGTGTACATGTGGCTCCAAGTTTTCTCTGGTCCTCCGGCGAACGCGTCGCTGATTCGTCGGTCGGCGATGCAGCCACCGAGAGGGAAGTAACCACTAGTTATGCCTTTGGCAAACGAGATGATGTCGGGTTGCGTGTTCACGACTTCGGCACCGAACCACTCGCCAAGTCGCCCGAAACCAGTGATCACCTCATCGAATATAAGCACGACACCGTAACGGTCGCAGATCTCGCGAACCATGGGCCAGTAGTTTTGGGGCGGTACGACGCCGCCGAGTGGTTGCGTGATCGGTTCGCCGATAACTGCCGAGACGGATTCTGGCCCTTCACTCGCGATCGCTTTTTCGATGGCTAACGCGGCGAGTTCACCACACTGCTCGGGAGTATCGGAATTGAATTCACAACGGTAGAAGTGAGGTGCAGGGACATGGACGGCACTTGATGGTTTGGGTTGGTAATCGGTACGCGGAAATCCTGGATGCTCGCCGAGCCACATCGTGCCGTATGTCGCGCCGTGGTACGAACCCCGACGCGAGATGACCTTATATCGTCCTTTGTCGCCCATCCGCATGTGGTAGGCCTGAGCCAACTTCAATGCCGACTCGTTTGCCTCCGACCCGCCTTGGCAGAAGAAAGTGCGAGACAGATCGCCGGGTGTCAATTCTGCGATCTGAGCAGCCAACTCCACCGCCGCCGGAGTAACACTTGCATAGACATTGGCGCTTAGATCGGAAATCTGCTCGTATATCGCTCGCGCGATCTCCTCGCGCCCATGTCCGGTGTTTCTGAAATACATCCCAGATATGCCGTCGATATAGCGTGTACCATCAACGTCCCAGATGTAGATGCCGTCTCCTCGATCGACGATCAAAGGCCCACCCTCTTCACCTAGCATGGCATGATTATTCATGCCTACGAAGATGTGGTCTAGGGCGGCTTGTCTGAGTTCTGATGGTGTTCTTGACACGGTTGCGGATTGCATGGCGACTGCCTCTTGCGAGAAACTGCGATCGATTCAATTTCACTCTACCGCATCGGGAATCATTTATGGATGTACATCTAGAATCTCAAGCTATGAAACGTTGCATCAAGATAGGCGCTGTCATAGGCTTCCTGGCGGGCATCATTGTGTTTCTCGGCTACGTCATCGCCTCGTGGTGGGTGTGTAGCACTCTCCTAGGCTGTCCTGGCCACTGGTTGCCGTACCTCGCGATATTTGGTATCGGTATTTCGATCTTTACCTTGATGGGGGTTGCCGCCGCGGCCATCCTACACGCCCTGTATGAATTCACACGAGTAGATGGACCTTCATCTTGACCATCTCACAGGAAAACCCCGTCATTCCGATGGAAGCGGGAAGCCAGAGGGAAGAGGAGGTTAGGGGCCATCCCCCTAATCCTCTTGCACTTCGTGAAGGGGGAGATTCCTCGCTTTGCTCGGAATGACAGGGGCACACACGAATAGTGCATCAAGCGTGATCATCTAGCGGTCATCCGGGGGGAGGTTTTTGCAGGAGCATCTCTCGCAGTAGGGTGGGATTGGAAGTTATAGACTCGAATCTTGTGCTTGTCAAACGTCGTCCGTGTTGAGGAAAACACCGCATGTCCAACTCTGATTCCGCCTTCGATGTAGTAGTTATCGGTGCCGGCCCCGGCGGTTATCACGCCGCGATTCGAGCCGCGCAACTCGGATTGAATGTAGCGATTATCGAGAAGGACGACGGTACTGGCATCGGTGGTTTAGGAGGTGTTTGCCTTAACTGGGGATGCATCCCATCAAAGTCGCTCTTGAAGAATGCCGAACTCGTGAATGAAATGAAGCACGCGAGCGATTGGGGCATCGAGTTCGATAACGTGCGGTTTGACATGTCGAAGGCGGTTGATCGTTCTCGGCGCGTGTCCAATACGCTGACACGCGGTATCGGCTACTTGATGCGTAAGAACAACATCACGGTGATTGAGGGAACGGGAAGGTTGATGTCATCGACTCGGATTCAGGTCGATGGCGACAAGTGGGTTACTGCCCAGAACATCATCATTGCGACTGGCGCTCGTGCGCGTTCGTTGCCCGGGCTTGAAATCGATGGCGAGTCGATCATCACTTCGCGGGAGGCGCTTGAATTGCGAGAGCAGCCCGAAGCAGTCGCCATCGTGGGCGCATCGGCTATCGGATGCGAGTTCGCTTACTACTTCAACGCTTACGGAGTCGAAGTGATGCTGTTTGAGCTGCTTCCTCGGATCGTGCCGAAAGAGGATGAGGAGGTATCAGCAGAGCTGGAGCGGCAGTTCAAGCGGCAGGGAATCAAGATCAGCGCAGGGGCAATGGTCAAGAGCGTTGCTAAGACCGATGATGGGACTGTAACGTTGAGTTACGCGGTTGGCGAGGATGCTGACGAGGCGACCTTTACCTGTGACAAGGTTTTGTTGGGTGTGGGCGTGCAACCGAACTCGGATGACATCGGACTGGCGAATGTTGGTGTAGAGACGTATGGACCGGGCTTCATCGAAGTCGATGGCAACATGCGGACGAACGTTACAGGCGTGTATGCGGTCGGAGATGTAACTGGCAAGTTGCCACTTGCACACGTTGCATTTGATCAGGGCATAGTGGCGGCTGAGACGATCGCTGGTCATGATCCGGAGCCGATTTTGGACTATCTGGCGATGCCGAGATGCACGTACTGTCATCCACAGATCGCTTCGATCGGGATCACGGAAGCGGAAGCCCGAGAGCAGGGGCTTGACTACAGCATTGGCAAAGTGCCGTTCCAAGTTGCCGGCAAGTCAGTAGCGATTGGCGATCCGAGCGGGTTTGCCAAAATCATCGTGGACAACGAAACTGGCGAGGTAGTAGGTGCTCACATCATCGGCAGCGAGGCGACGGAATTGATCGCTGAAGTCGGGATGCTGAGGTATCTGGAAGGTACCAGCGAAGAGCTGCACCGCGTAACGCACTCGCATCCGACGATGTCAGAGGTTGTTAAGGAAGCGGCGGCGGCGGTTAAAGACGAGGCGATACATTTCTGAAGGGATAGGACACTCACTCGTCGTGGTTAGTCTGGTCTGACGAGATTTCCGCGCTACCATCGCGCATCTTCGCCATTGCCTCGCGCACGCCTCTCTCGTATCCGCGTTTTTCGCCGATTGCGATACCTTGATCGATGAGGCGCTGTTTGAATATTTCTTCGCGTTCCTGCGCTCTCTGCTCGCGCTCCCGAAGCTGCTGCTCGCGTTCCCGTGTCTGCCGTTCGCGTTCCTGCGCTTGCTGTTCGCGTTCCCGCGTCTGCCGTTCGCGTTCCTGCGCTTGCTGCTCGCGTTCCCGCGTCTGCCGTTCGAGTTTCTGTGTCTGCTGCTCGCGTTCCCGCGTCTGCCGTTCGAGTTCCTGCGCTTGCTGTTCGCGTTCCCGCGTCTGTTGTTCGCGTTCCTGCGCTTGCCGTTCGCGTTCCCGATCTTCTTTCGCCCACTTGGCTTCTAATTGTCGTTCCAATGCTCTGGCAAAGATCATTAGCAACCTCCAAGTTTCAGTTAGCACGAGTCCGAGCGACGGTGCGACGCCGACTCCTATGAGCGATACACCCGTTATGATAGCTGAAGCAACTTCATGCGGCGCAGCATCGCGCCCGAGCTGCAACCAGATTAGGCATGCCGATCCCACGGTGTAGATGAGCGCGTAGAGCACAAAGAACTTGGCCAAGTCGTCGCCGGACACAGTCCAGATCGATGATCGCAAGCCTTCAGGTCTCTTGTCTTTGCTGTCTCGCATGTTCATTGCCTAGTGATCACACTAATGTAAGATATTATGCCATGTGTCAGGGTGTCTTCGGGCGGAGTGGCGAAATTTCTTGTAGATGTCTACGCGATATATAGTTGGGATGCTGATTTGAGATAGGAAGGCGGTCAGGAAATTGTCGAATCAAGTGCGTGTAGGTCTTGTTGGCGTTGGCCAGCGTGGGCTGAACCATCTGCAACAGTTGGTCAGGTTGCAGTCGGAAGAGATCGGGTCATTAGTGGCGTTGGCGGATCCGTTTGCCGAGAATCTGAGTCCTGAGAAGATCAGACAGTGGGAGTCGAACTACGATGATCGGAGGATGTTGCTGTATTCATCGGCGGATGAGATGATCAGTTCGGGCGAGGTGGATGTGATCTGGTTTGCGATGCCTCCGAACCAGCATAGAGGCGAGATCGAGCGTGCCGCAGAGGCTGGGATTGCGGTGTTTGCCGAGAAACCGCAGACGTTGTTTTTCGATGAGGCGTTGGCGCAAGCCGAGGCTATTGATGCCGCTGGGATTCCGAACACCGTGGGTTTCCAGATGCGGTTCCATCCGGCGTATAAAGCGATCCGTGATCATTTGTCGGACAAGTGGACGGCGGCGATGATGATGGTTGCGGAGGGCGCTGTAGAAGGGCATGGAGTAAAGCACACGCATACGGAGGAGCAAGGCGGCCCGTCGAATCGGATTTGGACAGCCAATCGGGCGTGGTCGGGCACATCGATGGTAGAGGCGGGAATACATCAGACCGACATCATGCGGTATTGGTCGGACGATGATGTCGAGTGGGTACGCGCATCGTATGTGGAGCGCCCTGAGCATCTGTGGGAATCTGAGGGCGACAATCCGATCTACTACAACGTGACCTACGGCTTCAAAAAGGGCGCGATCGGCACGTTGGTCTTCACCAAGCCGGCGAGGTCGTATTACAACGGACGGTTCGACTGTGTCATTTGGGAACACGGCACGATCAAGTTCGAAGGAAATCGGATCGTGGACTACCACTACGACGGGGCAGATTGGTCGTCGGCATTGCGTCCGGGGATCGAGGAAACTCGCAAGGTAATCTGTGAAGACCCTGGCTACGACGGAATGGCGATGGCAAACACTTATGAGTTGGCAAAGGCGTTTTTGGAGTCGATCATCGAGGGCGACGATTCCAAGACCAGAAACAGCTATCGATCATCGCTGAACTCGTTGGCGGCAGTACTAGCGGCGAACACGTCGAATGAATTGGGCGGCGAAAGAGTCGATATCGAAGAGTTCATGCACGGAGATCGCTTTGCCAGCTTTAGGGCAAGGCCTAACCGCTGAAAAGCCCCTGTCATTCCCGCGAAGGCTGGTATCTAGTGGGACTGGGTTTTTGAACCATGATTGCCGTGATTTTGAAATGATTGCCATGATTTTCCCATCCCGTACATCCCTCTGGATTCCCGCCTGCGCGGGAATGACTGTGGATTAGGCGTGTGCATCCCCCTAGCCCCCTTACGCTGTGCGAAGGGGGGAGATTCCTCCGTTGCGCTCGGAATGACATGTGGCGCGTTGAAATGGCGGAGGGGGTTTCCGCTGGTTTTGTGTTTTGGCTGCCCTTGGTTCAGGGGGGAGGGGCAGGGGTTGTGTTGTTGCCGTTGAAGTGGATTGCGACCCTTCGCGCGGGGTCGCAATCCATCAGGCGTTGCCGATTTGTGCGAGATGTTGAACTGCTGCTAGCTTTCCTCGTCCGGTCACTGCCCGCGTTGCCAGACCGCGGGCCCGGGTCGCGACTCGTAGGTTGAGCTCGGTCGCTTCCCATCGGGTAGTTTTGCACATCCTGGTGCCGTAGCCGCGACGCTTTGGCGTCAAGCGTCCGACGTCTGCCGAATCCACGACCGCTTACCCGGCCCTTGGCCGGCATCCCCTGCGTTCGCTCCGCTCCGCATCCCCTTGCGCGGGAATGACGGGGTGCGAACGTGCAGCGGGTCTGCCTGCTGGCTCGTGTTGCCGAGGGTGCATTAGCCTTCGGCGACCGGGACTTGTTACATCGATCGTTTCTAACGGAACCGCTGGGCGTTGCAACCGGCTTCAGCTCGGTCGAGGGGCGTCGCCACAGATCGTTTGACAGCGCACGCGACGGGTCCGGGTTGCCCTTGCGGGTTCCCGTGCAGTCGCTTCTGATGTGTCGTTGTCTCATGACCTGACGCTTGTTCCCTGTAGCCCGGCGGCTAGATAGGTGTCCGCACTCGTCAGCACGGCTCTGCCTGAAGTCTTCACTTTTAATTATACATACGTATTGGTGCTTATGTGGGAAAATTGCGAGAATTTCGGAGATTGATTGGTGTGATGTTGGCTCGTCCGTACATCCCTCTGGATTCCTGCGTGTGGGGGAATGACGGGGGTGAGCAATGGAATGTCGTTGTGTAGGCTGCACCATGCGGCGTTCGACCGGTTGCTGTTGGGGGTGCATCCGAGTTACGTGATCCATGTGCGTCGGGATATCTTGGAGGAGGTGGATGGTCCGATGCTGCGACATGGGTTGCAGGGGTTGCAAGGGCAGCGGATTCATGTGCCTTCGCGTCGGGTGGAGCGGCCGGATGAGGGGAGGTTGGGCGAGAGGTGGCGCGCGTTTGTGGAGGGAGTTGTCTGAACTGGGATTTATCGGATGGGAGGAAGCTTTGGGCGGAAACGGGGGACTTCATGACTTCGAGTTGTCCGAGCAACGGGACAAGATCGTAGCCCCATAAATCCGTGACGCGGTTTGAAACCGACGAATCCAGAGTGATCGATTTCCAAGGCGATTTGTCTCGGAACCAGGAGCTACAATAATGCTACACCGAATTCAGATTTTGCATAGGGTGATCCTGCAAATACACTCGAATAAAATTAAGTTGGATCCGTAATGCCTGACTCAAAGACACACTACCTCGCTTTCGATGATTTCGCGCGTCGTTTTGCCCTTCGCTCTGGGAAGTTGATGTGGTTTCTCGGTGCCGGTGCGTCCGCAGCGGCCGGAATTCCCACAGCAATGGATATGGTGTGGGAGTTCAAACAGCGATTATTTGTTAGCCAACGTCGAACGTCGCTCCAGGCGGTCTCCGACCTATCCAATCCAATCATCCGAGATCGGTTGCAGACGCACATTGATTCATTGGGACGGTTGCCGAGGATGGGGTACCCGGATGAATACGCTGCGTTGTTTGAAGAAGCGTACCCGAACGAAGCTGATCGACGAGCATACTTAGATTCGAAAATGGCCGGTTCTAAACCATCATTTGGGCATCTTGCAATAGCAACGCTTATGCGCGCCCATCGTGCCCCGATGGTTTGGACGACGAACTTTGATGCTTTGATTGCCGATGCCTGCGCAAAGATATTCGATACAACGAGTGCGTTAACCACAGCGGATTTGGATGCGCCTGAACTGGCGATAAACGCGATTAATGAGGAACGATGGCCTGTAGAAGTTAAGTTACACGGTGACTTCCGCTCGCGGCGTCTCAAGAATACTGCCGATGAACTTCGGGAACAGGATGCGCGACTCAGACAAATATTAGTTGATTCCTGCCGACGATTTGGGTTGGTGATTGCAGGATACAGTGGACGTGACGAATCCATCATGGAAACGTTCGAAGAAGTGTTGGACCAACCGGGTGTTTTCCCAAGTGGATTATTCTGGCTCCAATATGGTGATGGGCAAGTTTTGACCAGAGTATCTCGACTGATCAAACTGGCCAAACAACGGGGCTTTGACGCCACGTTGGTACGCATCGGCAATTTCGACGAGACGCTACGTGATCTCGTCAATGCGATCACTGACCTAGACACCACAGAGCTTGATTCTTTCGCTGATAGTCGCCGACATTGGAGTAGTGCGCCGAAGCCAATCGGCAAGAAAGGGTGGCCAGTAGTACGGCTCAACGCGCTACCTATTATTCATATGCCAACTGCGTGTACTCGGGTAGATTGCGGTATTGGCGGTACGGCGGAGGTTCGCGATGCCGTTAAGAAGGCTGGTAGCAATGTGATCGCAGTGCGCTCGAGGTCCGGTGTCCTAGCTTTTGGCTCAGACTCCGAGATACGCGAAACCTTTGAACCATTCGGAATCGACGATTTTGACTTATATGCGCTCGATCCCAAACGGCAAAGATACGATTCCGCAGAACGTGGGTTATTGCGAGAATCTTTGACCACTGCGATGGAACGAAATCTGAGACTAGACGCGATAAGACACAGGCGGACAGATTTGCTTGCACCAAGTCAACCTTCTGCGGTAGAATGGTTGCCTCTTAAACAGATTACGGGAACCCTTGTCGGCAAAGTGAATGGCCATCCCGAGTTGGGATGGCGCGAAGGTATCGGCGTACGTTTAGATTGGGCAGGTGGTCGGTTGTGGATGCTGTTCGAACCACGGATTGTCTTCGATGGCATCTCGGATGACAACAGATCTGCAGCAACGAGTTTTGCACGCGAACGAACAGTAAGGAGATATAACGGTTACGTACACCGCCTCCTAGAATTTTGGTCTGATCGGATTTCGATGGGAGGCAAAGAGTTGAGAGCCTTAGGGATCGGCGATGGCATAGATGCTGTCTTCCGGATTTCTCATGTTACGGGGTACTCGAGGAGAGTGGGTGCGTGACCAGCGAAATGGCATCACACGTCTGGTTATCGGAACCGAAATTAGCGTTCCACCCAGATCGCACCTCTGACATCGAAATCCACCCCCTAAGAGGGTTGTTGAAATTCGGCCCGTACTCGAGCTCCTTGGTGCCTGACCCAATCAGAATCGCCACAATATCTCCGGCTGGCGAAAGACATAAAATCCAGGCGTTTTTGAGTCGACTGGGCACAAGATATGCACCGAATGAGCGAAAAGATTATCTGCTCGAATGGCCGGGTTTCCCAACAGTGTTCGGCGTTCACGTTAAGCCGGCTGACAGCACTTGCCACATTGAAATGGATCCTGAACTAGATAATGAATTCCGTGGTACACCAACTCCCCACGCTGTTCTCGCTGATCGTCTTTGGAGGGCGATCCAAATATTACAAGGTGCCCGTCATGGATTTGACGTGCTCTGTATTTACCTTCCGTCGCGATGGGTTGACGGTTACGTTGGTGGCCCACATCGAGAATTCGATTTACATGATCACCTGAAAGCTTTAACTGCGGCTATTGGCCTCCCGATTCAGCTAGTACGGGAAGATAAGGCACCTGCTTACCATTGCCAAGCCAGCGTGATGTGGCGTTTAGGTCTTGCATTTTACGTGAAAGCGGGAGGAATACCGTGGAAACTGGCAGAAAATGACCCGGACACAGCCTACATTGGAATCTCCTATGCAATGCGGCCGACGAATACATCCAAATCGCGTTTCATCACTTGCTGTAGTCAAGTATTCGATGCAGAAGGGTCCGGTTTGGAGTTTGTCGCATACAATGCACACGACTTTGAAGTCTTCCGGGACAACCCGTTTTTGTCTCGGACTGAGATGTTCCGCGTGATGTCTCGATCGTTGGATCTTTACCGCCGACGCCATGCGGGGAAATCGCCACGCCGCGTGATGGTCCACAAAAACACGGAATTCAAACGAGATGAAGTCGACGGTTGTATGGATGCTTTTCATCTTTGTGAGGCAGTTGATCTGATTCAGGTAGTTGAAGACGTAGGATGGCGCGGAGTTCGTATAGACGGAATCGTCGGCGCAAACAAAGGGAAACCTGCAGCATTCCCGGTTTCGCGCGGTACGGTTGTAGGTATATCGCCGCGCGAGGCGCTGCTTTGGACTCACGGGGATGTCCGTGGCATAAACCCAGGGCGTGCATTCTTCCAAGGGTCTCGTAGCACCCCGACCCCCATCAGGTTGGTGCGTCACGCAGGTCACGGGCCTTGGGATGATACCGTCCGCGCAGCACTCGGGCTCACGAAGATGAACTGGAACAACGATTCGTTGTACGACATCCTTCCGGTCACTATGGCCTATGCAAGAGTGTTAGCGCGCGTGGTGAAACGCATCCCTAATCTGAGAAGCGCGCCGTACCAGTTTCGCTTCTTCATGTAATTCTCGAGGTCTTCGATGTGGGTTGGTGGTTGTTTGGGGTTTTCCCGCCTCGGCGGGCATACCCCGCTCACGTCGCTTCGCTCGTTCGCGCCCCGCACCTCTGTATGGACGTTCCGCCGGCTGAAGCGTCGGCTTTCGCGGGAATGACGGTGGGGTTAACGGATTGGGTCCGGGCATCCCCTACGAATGTCGCTTAGCTCTTTCGCGTCCCCTTACGCTTCGCGAAGGGGAAGGCCCCTTTGCCCTTCGGGCATTTCCCCCGCGAGCGGGGGAAACCCGGCACGTTCACCCTCACCCGGGACCCCCTCTTAGTCTCCCCCTGGAAGGGGGAGGGAAGGTTGCCGAGGGAGAGGGGATTGTTCTAGTTGATAAGGGATTTGTTGGGGCCGGCGGCTATGTAGTCGGGGTTTAGTTCGTGGCCTAGGCCTGGGCGGTTGGGGACGTGGTAGAAGCCGTTGCGGACGTCTAGTGGGGGTGTTAGGGCGGTGTTGTAGTGGGGGAGTTCGGAGTAGGGATCGCTTCAAGATACGGCGAGGGGTTTTGATTGCCCCTCGCCCACTCTGTTTTAGTCAGTTCCACGGTTGCCGCGATTATGCGACAAGAATGGGGATTTCTGGCAACTTACAGATTCTTGAACCAGTGGAGGGTGTCTTCGGTTTTGGTGGATGGGTTGTATTCGGCGCCGGCCCATCCTTTGTATCCGAGTTGGTCGAGTTTTTCGAAGATGAATGAGTAGTTGATTTCGCCAGTTCCGGGTTCGTTGCGTCCGGGTGTGTCTGCGAATTGGACATGTCCGATTCGAGGCAAGAGTTCAGCGAAGGTCTCGGTTAGACGTCCTTCCATGATTTGCATGTGGTAGAAGTCGTATTGAAGGAAAACGTTGGGGTGGTTGGCGTCGTTGATGGCTTTGATGCCTTGCGCGGACGTGGAGATCAAGAAGCCGGGCTGGTCTTGGGTGTTTATCGGTTCGACTAGAGCGATCACACCTACTTTGGCCAACTCGTCAGCGGCGTAGCGTAGGTTGTCGATGTAGGTGCGGTATGCGATTTCGGTGTCTGCGCCTTCTGAGAGAGGGCCGATACCAGTGTTTACACCGATGCAACGGAGTCCTGCGGCATATTCGACGCCGAGAGCGACGCGTTCTTGGTAGATGCCGATCTTGTCGGGTTGTAGTGGAAGGTTGTTCAGCCCGGTATCGGGGTCTGCGACGGGCAGATTTACGATGACGTGTTTCAGGTCGTTGCGTTCGAGTCGTTCTTGTATGGCGTTTATCGGTTCGGAGTACGGTGCTTGAACCTCAACACCTTTGAATCCGGCGCGCGCTGCTGCGTCATATCGGTCAATCAGTTCATATTCATTGAACATGAACTGGATGTTTGCGTTGATTTTCGGCATTATGCCTGCCGTTTGCTGAGTGTTTTAGTGATCAGATGGGATCGATGTTTGCGACTGCGACGCCGATGGCGATCGCGGATATCAGCACCAGAGCGATCATCAGGACTATGGACATGTTGCGTTTCGGTTTGGGTTCAGGGTCTAAAATTGTTGTTCGTGGCGTCTGCGAAAACCGGTCGGCAATCGCGAGGCGCTCTTGTTGCATGATAAATGTTCCCGAAGGATTGGAGCTGTCCCCGTAGACGATGACTGCCTTTCGATCAAACCGTCTGTGCGTAACCCTAGGCGGGAATGATTGCGGTCCTGGGAAATTGCGGTCTTAGGAACATGAGTTGATGAAATGCGTTTAGAAGAGATAATGACGGCTCCTGTCTTGACGATCACCGCTGAGTTGAGCGTCGCTGATGCTGCGGTGCGGATGCGGGAGAACGATGTGGGTTCGTTGGTGGTCGTGAGCAACGGAGTGGTAGAGGGGATAATCACGAGTTGGGATGTTGCCGTCGGTTGCGTGGGTGCTGGCGAGGATCCTGCGATGTGTCCGATCATGTTATACATGAGCAGCCCAGTGCATACCGCTCGGCCGGAGACCGACGTCGTGGATGCGGCGCGTGTGATGTCGCAACGAAGGATATCGCGTCTGCCAGTGGTGGATAAGAGTGGCGCGCCGGTGGGTATCGCCACATTTTCAAATATCAGCCGTGTCATGCAGCAGTTGGCAAGCGATATCTTTTCTGGTTGGGACCGTACGCCGGTCTCGGTGACGATTACAAAGGAACTCTAATGTTTGAGACGCTATCGGAACGCCTAACGTCGGCTCTTGGGACGCTGACAGGAAAGGGTCGGCTATCAGAAAAAGACATCGAGGCTGCCTTGCGCCAAGTTCGGATGGCGTTGCTGGAAGCCGATGTCGATTTCAAGGTTGCTCGGAGTTTTGTGTCAAAGATCCGCGAGGAGGCGCAAGGCGAGGAGGTTTTGAGGTCTTTGACTCCGGGCCAGACCGTGGTCAAGATTGTTCAGGACAACTTAGTCGAGATACTAGGCGGTGAAAGCGCGCACTTGCAGCGTGGGGAGACTCCCCCGAGCGTGATAATGCTGGTGGGTTTGCAGGGTGCGGGTAAGACGACCGCGGCTGCGAAGTTGGCATTGCATATCCGCCGGGAATGGAATCAGGAAGTGATGATGGCGGCTTGTGACCTCCAACGTCCGGCAGCTGTAGAGCAACTCGTCACGTTAGGCAAACAGATCAACGTGCCTGTGTACAACGAGGATGTTCGCAGGTCAACGCCTTTGAAGGTGGCTCAAAATGCGTTGGATCGGGCGAAGCGAGATGGAACGCGTTGGCTGATTTTAGACACAGCGGGTCGATTGGCGATTGATGACGACTTGATGAAGGAGTTGGAGCGGGTCAAATCGAAGACGAACCCGATCGAGACGTTTTTGGTAGTGGATGCGATGACGGGTCAGGATGCGGTGAATTCGGGATCGGAGTTCAATCGCCGGATCGGGTTGACGGGTATGTTGCTGACGAAGATGGATGGCGATGCTCGTGGCGGTGCGGCGTTGTCGATGAAATCGGTTACTGGGTTGCCAGTGAAGTTCGTAGGTGTCGGTGAACGTGCGGAGCAGTTAGAGGCATTTCACCCTGAGCGGATGGCGCAGCGGATCCTGGGTATGGGAGACGTGACGACGCTTATTGAAAAGGCGCAGAAGCAGATTGACGACGATGATGCGAAGCGTTTGGAGCAACGGTTGCGACGCAATGAGTTCGATCTGAACGATATGCTGGAGCAGTTCAGATCGATTCGTCGGATGGGGCCGTTGTCCGAAGTTTTAGGGATGATACCCGGCTTGGGAGGAATGATGGGTGGGCGTAACATGCAGAATGTGGATGAAAAGCGAATGTCACAGGTAGAGGCGATTATTCTGTCGATGACTCCGCAAGAGCGCGCTAATCCGAGGATATTGAATGGCTCTCGACGTCGACGTGTTGCGAACGGTTCAGGGACATCACCATCGCAGGTGAACCAGTTGCTGGGCCAGTATCGCCAGATGCAGAAGATGATGAAGCGTATCAGCGGCCCTGGCGGTGAACGCGCATTGGAAAATATGATGCGCGGAATGAGGTAATCACGGTCATACCCGCGTAGGGTGATTTGTGCAAAGCTCTTGTTTGGGAACTATAGTTCGGTAACCAAGAAACAGACATCATCAGAGAGCGTGTTCCAACGTGTTTCGCAGTTGTTGGACTCCTGTTTTGATTCCTTCAGGATGTGAGAATATCCCCGATCCGGAGATGAATGTGGTAGCACCAGCGTTTAGAGTGCTGCCGATGGTCTGTGATTTGATGCCTCCGTCTACCGCGATATCGATGCGATTGTCGGGGTGCGCTGTCTGCATCATGGATAGTGCTTCGTTGATTTTGGGCAGAGTATCGGGCAGAAAGTCTTGACCTCCAAAACCGGGTTCAACGGTCATGATGAGCACGCGTCGGACGCGGTCAGCAACGGACCAAAGTGCGGAGACTGGGGTGCGCGGTCGGACGGCGACGGCAGGCTGGGCGCCGGCTTCTAGGATCACATCAATGGTCTCGTCTACATCTGCGACGCCTTCAATGTGAATCGTGATGATGTCACCGCCAGCGGCAACGTAAACCGGTATTAGTTGTTCTGGCGAGCGCTCCATAACGTGAACATCAATGGGTTTGGTCGCATAGCGTTTGACCGCTTCCAGTATCGGCGGGCCGAAGGTGAGGTTGGGGACAAAGTGTCCGTCCATGACGTCGAAGTGGAACTCGTCGATACCGGCATCTTCTGCCGAGTGTATCGAGTCTGCCAAGTAGCCGAAATCGGCTGAGAGAAGGGAGGCTGAGATTTTGGCGAGATTAGGTATCAATTGGTATTTGAATCCTTGAAGAATTCGTCAGATTCCAAGTAGTCTTCGTAGTCTTCGCCGATATCTTCTGGAGTTTCGGGGACGTCGAGTTCTTGGCCTTCTGACGTGACGTTAGCCCAGCCTTCCTCTGTGGGTGCGTCATATCGACTGAGGTCGCGCGCGTTTCCGGTTGCCGACGCAGGAACACCGAAAAGACCGCGTTCGACCATAGTGGGCGACACTGCATATATCAGGTCGTCGTCGGCCTTGAGGGTATCAAGAGCGGCTTGGGCGAGCTGCTGGACTTCGGGTTCGCTACTTGCGACGGCTAGCGCGAGCATCTCGCGTGCTCCACTTGCACGAGGGTCAAGGGTAGTAGACTGTGTCGCGATATTTTCGAGGGCTTTGACGGTAGCCATCTGGACTTCCAAGACGTGGTCGTCAAATGGTTCTGACAGGCTTTCGACATCGTCGTCGTTTGCGATGCTGCCAAAGGCGAGTATGGCGGCGATGCGAATTTGTGGATCGCTGCTGTAGAAGGCATCTTCGATGGCAGGGAGCCATGATCGGTCGCCGGTTTCGCCCATGGCGGCGAGGACATCGGACATCATAGCGCTGTCACCGATGGCTTCATCAAACATCGTATCAATCAGGTCAGGCACATCCTCGTACCGTAGGGCGGCAAGTGAGACCAATGCTTTGCCCCGAACTATAGGCTCATCAATGTGTATAGCGTTGACGAGAGAGGTTGTTATTTGTTCGATTGTCATTCTTGAGACGTTGCGCGCCTGAGATGGATCGGCAAAAGCGTGTAGTGCTTGCGCGGCGGTGGCGCGGATCGCTGGTACTTCATCCCTTTCAAGGGTCGTTACCAGTGTTTGCGCGATGCTGATGCTGCCACCGTTGGCGAGAGCTCGAATACTTTCGAGTCTGACTTGGGGTGCTGGGAAGGATGCTGCGGCGCGAAAAAGGGCGTCGAACTCCAAAGAGCGGTCGGTTTCCGATACCCGTCGTAGTTCGACGATTGTGTCTATAACGTCCTTTGGTTGCCAATCGAGTTCCGGATGTCCAGAATAGGCGATCCATTGATCAACGATTGAGCGAGCTTTCGCGTCGTCAATGCCTGATAGGTCTCGGAGTATTTGCGAGACCTGTGTTTCGGGGGATTGTTGATCGTTGGTAGTCAAGGTTTGACCGGCTATGATGGCGATGATGAACTGGCGATTTCAACGCCTCGAGTACGCACCCATGGAAGGAGGCGAGTTCCCCACACAGGTTCGGGCTTTTCGCTGATGGCTTCAATTTCGTTTAAGGCTTCATAGACGTTTCCAGAGATCATAGTGTCTTTAACGCGTCCAACGACCTCACCGTTTTCAATCAGAAATCCCAAGGAGAGATTAGCTCGGAAGTCGCCGCCGAGTTCGTTGCCCTGACCTGCCCCTAGCAGTTGTTCAACGAGGATGCCTTGCTTGATGTCATTGAACATTGCGTCGTTGGGTGTTTCGCCACCGGCCATGGTGATGAAGGAGGTACTTGGTGACGGTGTAGTGTTGATGCTTCTCATGCCGGAGCCGGTAGATGTCTTGTCTGTCTCGCCAGCAGTTTGGAGGTCTAGGAATGGTTCTCCGACTACGCCGTTGCTAACGAAATTGAGGCGTCGAGATGGGATTCCTTCGTCGTCCATAGGTCGGGACGCAGGTGTCATCGGGCGTAGCGGGTCGTCTGAAATGGATATGCGCTGGTCTAGCATTTTTTCACCCCAACGACCGATTAAGGGAGACGAACCTGTGGCGACGTTTTTTCCGTTGAATCCAGAGAGCAAGGGCGGTAAAAAAGTGCCGTTAAAGCCGACAGGTGAAAACAAGACTGGAATGTCTTTGCCGCTCGGAGCCTCGACGATTTTTTGCGAGTTGCGCAGTTTTGTTAGGAGTCCAGAGACGATACGCTCCAAGTTCGATTCGTTGATGGCGACTGTTGTGACTGTTCCGTCCCATACGCTGAGCATGTCAGTGCCACGTATAAGTTCGACGCCCATGTAGAAGCTACAAGAGGTGTGGTTGTGTGCGGCATTTACGCCAGCGGAGTTTATGAGATGTTGCTGACCTGAGCTTTTGCTGAACTCGGCAGAGCATAGAGCATCTGGGAATTCTGAGAGGATGGCGTCAATTGCGGAACGGCCGAATGCCAGCAATTCATCATCAGTGATGTCTACTGCCGAGCTATCGGAAGTTGCAACGGACGGGTAGTCCGAAGCGATAGGAAATTGAAATTTCGCCTCCGCCCCGTATTCGGACAGAACGCCGGTACGGTCAACAAGCTCGTCGATCTTGTCGTTGTCTGAAGTTGATGAGAATCCGATTCGACCGTTTTTGTTGATGATGCGGAGCGCGATGCCAGATGATTGGCGTTGCCCGATATTCTTGGGTCTATTGGCCTCAAACTCGACGTGGTGTCGCTCGGAGGTTTCAGCGAATACCTCCGCATTGCCATGTGCTGTGGTCGCTAGATCAAGGAGTTGTTCGGAATGATTCGTCAAGTGTCAATTGCTCCGGATGGGTTTGATTTTGGAGGTTTTTCGAGGATCGTCACGCGCCTGAGATCAAGCAGTTTCGGATGCGTATGTGTGGACTTCCAGTCCCGACAGGCAAAGGCATTTGTCCGCCCTTGCCGCATCCACCACCTTGGTTGAAACCTCGATCGTTGGCAACCGCGTCTACGTTCTCTAGTGTTTCAAAGAGGTTGCCTGAGAGCATCACTGGTCGGACTGCTTCTTGCACCTCGCCGTTTCGGATCATGTAAGCCTCGCCAGACGAGAACGTGAACATCTCGTGTTGAGTCATGCCGCCGTACCAGTTCTTTACATAGACACCATCTTCTACACCCTCGAGTAGATCATCGAAAGTTGCTTCGCCGTTCTCGATGAAAGTGTTGGTCATGCGTACGATGGGCGGGAAGCGATAGCTGATGGCTCTTGCATTGCCAGTGGGAGCTTCGCCGGTTTTTGCGGCGGTTTCCCTAGAGTGAAGCCTACCGACTAGGACTCCATCTCTAACTAAGGGGGTCAGCGCGGCAGGAGTTCCTTCATCATCGTATTTGTAGCTCCCACGCATCCCGGGTTGCGCTGCGCCATCGGTGAAGTTTAGATGTTCACCTCCGAACTTACGGCCCATGTACATAAGCTCTTTGAGTTTTTCATTCTCGTAGACGTTGTCCGCTTCCGAGAGGTGCCCGAATGCTTCGTGGACAAAGACGCCGGCGAGTACGGGATCGAGGATTACGGTTCGTTGTCCGCCTTTCAATGGTTTGGCTTTGAGTAGGCCGACTGCTCGTTTGGCGGCTTGGGACACTTGGTCGTCAAGGTCTTCAAAAACACCGTAGTCGCCGAGTGCTCCGATACTGAACCCCGCCTGTTGGACATCAGAGCCTTCTCTGGCTTGGGCGGAGATGCGGCATATTACATGTATTACTTCCTGCTCGACGTAGGTGCCGTCGGAGTTGGCGAATGCCACTTTTCTTGAGTTGTCGCCGTATATGATGTCAGAGCTTGCGATGCCTGGTTGGCTCCACACGATGTGGTTGTAGTGATCGGCGAGTTTCGTCTTCTCTTGTAGGGAGATCCTTCGCGGGTCTTTGACGATTACGGGTTCGACGATGTCAGTGTGTGGCTCGACTTCTGCGAGCATCGTGGATTCGCCCTCAAGCTCGCCTTTGTAGCCTGATGCCAGGCTACGCGCCTGTTCTGTAGCGTCTTTGACGCGTGAATTTAGGTCCTCAAGGTCATTGAAGCTTGCAAATCCCCATGAGCCGTTGACGCAGGCGCGAACCGCGCCACCTTTTCCGCTCGTGATGTTGATATCGTCGAGTGATTTTCCACGATAGGTAAGCCTAGTGGAGTCCGACTCTTCGATGCGTATTTCGCAGTAATCGGCGTTGTTCGCGGTTAGTGCGTCTTCGATTTGGGATTGGTAGCTCATGTATTGATGTTCGAGGTGGGGTGGTTGGGCGCGATCTGTGTCTGTCTGGTTATCTTCATCGTATCAATCGCGCAGGATTTGTCTGCATTGAGGTGTTGAGAATCCTCGCTTTGCTTGGAATGAGATAGGGAGCTCTAGGAATGGCAGATGGAGTGCTCGAAAAGAGGGTTTGGCGCGTAGGGAATGACATAGTTTTTGATAGGTCCGGCCGAGTTATCGAACGTTACCCTTAATTTCATGTCTGACGCTGAGCAAGAGCGATATTTGGGGTCGGTGAATCGTTTGCTTTCGCTTGCCGATTTTGAGCGGAAATCGCGGGCTAACCAACCGCCTGACTGGCACCTGCGTCGAGTTGAGCGACTAATGGAGATGCTTGGAAACCCTCATCTCGCTACGCCGGTGATTCATGTTGCCGGGTCCAAAGGCAAAGGCAGCACTTGCGCGATGATCGCGTCGGGATTGAAGGCCGCAGGTTTCAAGGTGGGGTTGTATACCTCTCCGCATCTCCACTCGTTTACGGAACGGATTCAAATCGGCGGCGAAAACATATCCAAACGGGATTTCATCGACTTAATAGACGAGTTATGGCCTTATGCATCGGCGATTGAGCAGCAAGGTGACCTGGGCGTAGTGAGTGTGTTTGAGATGCTGACCGCTATGGCATTCGTGCATTTCAGGCGGGTTAAAGCTGATTTCGCTGTGATTGAAACAGGACTAGGCGGTCGGTTGGACGCGACGAACGTCGTTGATCCTGAAGTAGCTGTGATAACTCCGATCAGCTTGGATCATGTGAGGATTTTGGGCGGCAAGGTCTCGTTGATCGCAGGAGAGAAAGCAGGGATCATCAAGCAAAATCGTCCGACAGTAGTCGCGAAGAATCATGCTGCTGCATGGAAGGTGATCCGTGAACATGCAGATGCAGTCGGATCCGATCTTGTAAGCGCGTGTGCCGCGGTTCCAGTGTCCTTCGGCAACGATGCCCAAAGATTTGATACATTGCTCAGCGATCTAAGGCAGGAGTTCATCCTCAAACGATGGCATGTCCCTAAGTCGATGACCTCTTCAGGTCTCTTGAAAACACCTCCTGACCCTGGTTTGCTGGATGTGAAGATACGAAGCGCTCTGTTGGGTTCACACCAGATCGACAACGCTCGGACATCCGCCGCAACGTTCAACGTTCTGTATCACCAAGGCCACGAGTTTGACGTAAACATGGCTGTCCGTGGCATTGGAGAAGTGTGCTGGCCTTGTCGGAGTGAGGTGTTGGATATTGCCGGGTGGCCGTCAATAGTTCTGGATGGTGCACATAATGACGCGTCGCTGAAGGCACTTCGGGATACGATACATGCTGTCCGTAGCAGGGGATTTGAAGACGATGGAAGATCCGGTTGGGCAGCGCGGTATGTATTGATCATAGGAGCAACAGAAGGGCACGAATTCGATGACATGGCACGACAACTCGCAAAATCGGCGTTCTGCACTATCGCAACGCAATCTCGGCATCCAAAGTCTTCACATGCAAGCCGTTTGGTTGAAGCAGGTAGTAAGCATGGATTAGAGTTTTCGATGCGTGCTAGTGTTGGTGAAGCATTGCGCGATGCCAAGTTAATCGCCGAGCAGAATCCTGAGATCGGATTGATTGTCGTGACGGGTTCGCTGTTCGTGGCGGCGGAAGCGCGCGAGCATCTTTTGGGCATCGAACCCGAAATATACGAGGACATCACGCGGCCTTACATACTGGCTTATAAGGACACCGAAGCAGCAATGGTAAAATCGCGTAATTGACACCCGACACGATAGCATCGCGTAGGACGATGGAAGGAACCGCTAAATGCGTAGTTTGTCAAGATTCGTGGGATGGGGAGGGGTGGCACTCCTCATGCTCAGTTTCGCTACATGCTTCGGTGGTGCTGATGACGATTTCTGGAGCATCTTAGCTGCTTTGGGTTTGATTGCAATCTTTCTCGGAGTGTTCTTGGGAGTCATTGCCAATATGTTCTCCAAGGGCGAATGATGAAAAGAGCCCTTCGTCACCTTTTCAGCCCGCATGGGCGCGTGGGTCGCACGGATTGGTGGTTGAGCATGGCTGTGCTGTTGGCGTTACTGTTTCAGGTGAATTTCGCTGCAGGTTTCTTGACAGGCACGTACTACTGTGCCAAAGCACAATCAGACTCCTATTACGCAATTCTTTGTCCAGGAAGTGACTTTTACCGAGGAACCAACCCGATCACATGGTGGGTTGAATATCTCTCTCTGGCTGTGTTGATCTGGTGTACATTCGCCATCAGCACCAAACGATTCCACGACCATGGTCGCTCGGCTTGGTGGCATCTTCTTAACCTCATTCCAATCATCGGTGGATTGATCTGGTTGGCAATGTTGGGGTTCTTCAAAGGCGAAGATGCTCCGAACAAATACGGAGAAGGATGATGACCAAATACCCAGACGAACGTAGAGCAGTAATCACCGGCATGGGCGCCATGACGTGCTTGGGCAAGTCGCCGGATGAGTTTTGGACGAACCTGAAAAATGGTGTGTCCGGCGCGCGGCGGATGTCGATTATCGACCCGACGCCGTTTCCGTGCAAAGTATCTGGCGAGGTTCAAGATTTCGACCCTTCTGAAGGTGATTTGATCCATCGTCGCGAGGCACGCCGCATGGGGCGATTTTCGCAGCTGGCGGTTCATGCATCAGATCAGGCAATCAAGGACGCAGGATTGGATCTGGATTCGGAAGATCGAGAGCGTATGGGAGTCTTAATCGGATGCGGCGCGGGAGGTTTGCCGGAGACTGATCAGCAATCGGTTGTTATGAATCGGCGCGGCGCGCTCAGAATCAGCCCCTTCTACATCCCGGTGATGTTGGTGAATATGTGCTCCGCGAACGTCAGTCGAGTGTTTGGCTTGTTGGGCTACACGAACACTTGCGTAACAGCATGTGCAGCAAGCACGCAAGCTATAGGCGAAGCGGCGGAAGTCATACGACGTGGCGCTGCCGACGTCATTCTCACTGGCGGGGCCGAAGCCGGGATCTGTGAACTCGGTATGGGAGGTTTCTCAACGATTCACGCGTTGTCAACCCGCGACTGTCCTCCTGAGGAGGCTTCGCGGCCGTTTGACGCCGATCGTGACGGCTTTGTGCCGGCGGAAGGGGCTGCGATGTTCGTGATGGAGAGCCTCGAACATGCAAGAGCGCGAGGAGCCGAGATCTATGCTGAGGTTACTGGATGGGGTGTGTCGTCCGACGCTTTTCACCTAGTGCAACCTCACGACGAAGGAAAAGGCGCCGCTCTCGCAATCAAACTCGCTTTGCAAGACGCCGAGCGGAACATTGAGGACATCGATTACATCAACGCGCACGGAACTTCTACACCGTTAAACGACAAGTCGGAAACCTTGGCGATAAAGCGCGCGTTTGGAGACCACGCCTACAATGTGCCGGTCAGCAGCACGAAGTCGATGATCGGGCACTCCTTAGGTGCGTCAGGCGCGATGGAAGCGTTGGCCTGCATCGGCAGCATTCGCGATCAAGTCTTGCACCCCACAATCAATTTGGACACGCCAGACCCCGATTGCGACTTGGACTACATTCCCAACACCGCTAGAGAAACTAAAGTCGATGCGACGTTGTCAAACAGCTTCGGTTTCGGCGGACAGAATGCGTGTCTGGTGATTGAGAAGTTTGGCGGATGAAGTACGCGATTTCAGGCAACATTTTAGGATCAGAGTAGAACTTGGATCCGGTTTCAAACCGCGCCGTCGCTCTTTTTGACGGTATGAATGTTTACCACCACGCTCGCAACGCGTTCGGGGACCTGGACGGGCGTTACGATCCGGTCAAATTGGCTCGCGCAGTTGCCAAATCTGCCAGTTGCGAGTTGGTTCAAACGCGGTTCTATGTCGGAGTGCCGCCGGCATCGCGCCACCGCCGCATCAACGAATACTGGAGATCACGGTTGCACGCGATGAAACGTAAGGGCGTGATTGTTTTCCGTGGCTCGGTGAATTACGCGGGTGGTCAAGGGCAAGAAAAAGGTGTGGATGTCCGTATTGCTCTCGACTCGATCCAACTCATCCTAGACGGCATCTGCGACACAATCATCATTTTCAGCACGGATCAGGATTTCAGACAGATCATCCCGACCGCCGTCAATGTGGCCAAGAGATTAGGGAGAACCGTACGCATCGCTTCAGCATTTCCCCGCAAATCCGGTTATTCCGTACGCGGAGTCACAGGTACAGACTGGATTACATACGACACTAAGACCTATCAACAAAGCATCGACACACGCAACTACTGGCCCAATAACTGAATTGTGCACCGATCAATTCCGCGGATAGTGGTTTGCGAAAGTGTGGCTAAAGTGTTAGCGTGAATGGTGATACCCCCCCGTTGGTGGCAGCCACGACGGAACCGCAAGGTTAAGTCGGCGGTGATGAACTGCGGGGGTGCAATTTTTGTTGAAAGCCCCGTTTCCGCGTTCAATCTTGGAATCGGGGCTGTTTTTACTTGCTCGGCGGGTTGTTGCCTCTACCGCCGCCAGACGGGTTGCCGGTAGTGCTTGGCCAGTTAGGGTTTGAACCGCCCTTGCTACCGCCGCCTTTTCCACCTTTTGGCATTGCTGCCTCCTTTGGTTTTCTGTAGTGGTCACACGGGAACAGTCAATCGTTTGAGTTTGATTTCGTCCGATTTCTCGGCTGCTCGTTCCATATCATGTTCCGCCTGTAGACGATACCACGTTTTCGCATCTCCACCAAAAACCTTGGCAAGCCTGATTGCCATCTCAGGGGAGATACCAGACTTGCAATTGACTATGTCGGAAAGATGCTTGCGACTGACTCCGAGGGCATTCGCTGCTGCTGTGATGCTAAGCCCCATTGGTTCAAGGCAGTCATGTCGAATGTACTCCCCTGGATGAGGTACGCCTTGTGCGTTCATGTCCAATCCTTTCAAGCGTCGAACTACTAGTGATAGTCAATCAAATCGACGCTACACGCGTGTCTACCGTCAAACGAGAAAGTTATTCGCCAATTGGCATTCACTTTGACTGCCCATGTGTCTTCGTCCTTACCCTTTAGCTGGTGAAGGTCGTATCCAGGCATGCTCATACCCGAGGGACCATCAGCCAAGTTAAGGAGATGGAGAATGCGCCTAATCCTAGTATGGTGATCGGGATTCAACCTGCTAGGATCGTTCCTATGCCATAAACGCCTTAAACCTCGATGGCGAAAATCGACGATCATATTTCAAAATGTAACCTGCAACGTGTCAGGTGTCAAGCAATGCCCACCACTCACCAACTCGGTTCCTCTTCCAGCTCAATCTTCGCTTCATCCAGGTCCATACCTACTCCCGGCACGCTAGGAATATCTATCATCCCATCGACTGGCTTTACAGGATCGGCTAGGAAGTGTTGATGGACTTGGTTCCACTTGATCAGGAACTCTTGATATGGAGTGTGGATCGGAGATTGGGTTACAGAGACATGGATTCCGGCTGGCGAGGAGTGTCCGTGAGGGATGGTGATCAGGTCCGCGGCGGTGGCTAGTGCCATGATTTTGATGGTTTCAGAGATGCCGCCAGCCCAGTAGATGTCAGGCTGGAGGATCTCGAGGGCTTCAGCGTCGATGAAGCGTTTGAAGCCCCATCGAGTGTATTCATGCTCGGCACCAGAGATGGGTATGTTGGTCTTTTCACGGATCTTGCGATAGGAGTCGATGCGGTCTGGCATGGCGACTTCTTCCAGCCAACGCGGTTGGCAATCCTCGATCGCTGATGCAAGTTTGACGACGTAGTTAACGTCCATGGCCTGCCAGCAGTCGAGCATGATGTCGTAACCTTCGCCGAGAGTGTCGCGTAGGGTTTCGACCATTTCCACGTTGGCTTTGAAGCCATCATGTCCCGACATCGGGCCGTGTCGGAAGAACCATTTCTGCGCGGTGTATCCGAGGGACTTGGCCCATGCTGCGCGTTCGCGCACCAATCCCATGTCAGTAACGTTGAAACCGAGCATTGAGGCGTATGCTGGGACTTTGTCTCTGGTCGGTCCGCCTATGAGGGTGTATACGGGAACGTTTAGAACTCTGCCTTTGAGATCCCAGAGCGCACAATCTACTACGGAGATAGCCATCATCGCTTGTCCGTGCCGACCGTGGACTTGCGAGCGATGCATGATGTCCCAGAGAAACTCGGTGGCGAGAGGGTCGCGGTTGAGCAGCAGAGGAGCGAGTTGTTTGGCGACTAGGAATGCAACAGTCTCTTCGACTGGACCGCCGATACCAATGGCTCCGTCGTCGGTTTCGATCTGGATGAAGTAGGCGTCGTGTTCCATACGCTCGAGGCCAGACTGTTCGGTTACCACGTTGAAACGTTGTTTTGATACCCGAAACTCCTCGTAGACGTCTAGCGGCATCACTAGGCGTTCTTCCCAGAACTCGCCGTCGGTTTCTATTGAACCGTAGACGTGCCTGATCCTGACGTTGGAGATTTGCGACATGGATGGGTCCCTTGCGTTTAGCCGTTGGGTTGTTGAGGTTGATTGCGGACGCGTTCAAGCTCGATTTTTGCGCGTTTCGACTTTCTAACCAGATAGAAAACGACACCTATAAATGCGATTGATACGAATACCCAGAGAATTGTGCCTAGAACTAGGTTGGAACCGCCTCGGGCGCGGTCGAAGACTTCGGTGGCGAGAATGAGTGTGGCTTCCCCGAGTTCATGATGTTGGACAACTACGTCTATAGCCCACACGCCTTTATCTTCGATCTCGAGTCTTCCGACGTAGTATTCGCGGTCAACCGGAGAGTTGAGAGCGGGTGCTACTTGCCGCTCGCCATGTTCGGATGGTGTGGCGTATACCTTTACGATAGCGTCAGGAACGCTGGCGTCTGTCTCGCGGTTATGGACTTGGACGGCGTAGGTTAGCGTGCCTACGATGACGCGTTGTGGCGATTGATGGACGATGACGCGGTAGTTGCCCACGTTTTCATCGGCAACGATTTCAAAGGGTCCGGATGTCAGGGTGAGGGGTTGCGCGAGAACTGTAAAACTGGTGAGCACGGCGAGGGCTAAAGCCGTAATCAACATTACGCCGCGGAGGGATAAGGTGCTCAAGTGAATTGGGTGGACCGGCGGGGATTGCATGGCGCGTCTATCTACAACAATACTGCATGGCGGTGCAGATATTCGGTGTAAGATATGCGGAGCAACTGGCAACTGAATCGGTATTGTAGCGAGAGAGATAACTGATGACACATCACAAACCATTGGCAGGGCGGGCAGGGATCGTCACTGGGGGAGCATTAGGTATCGGTGGTGGTACGGCTCGACGGTTGGCGGAGGATGGTGCGAGCATCTTGATTGTGGATATCGTCGAGGATGCGGCCCAACGTAACGCTCAGCGAATCAACGACGCTGGTGGTTCGGCATCGTACATGGTAGGCGATGTTGCTCAAGAGGATGTCGCAAAGGCGATGATTGAGCGTTGCGTAGAGGAGTATGGTCGTTTGGATATATTGGTGCAGAATGCGTATGGAGGTGCCGTAGGTCGGGATGGTTCGGCGGTAGATGTTGAGCCTGATGCTTGGCGTTCAGGTATGGACTTGTTGGTTGGTGCACAGTTCTTGGGTGCGAAGTACGGCGTGCCGGCGATGGAGGCATCAGGGCATCCGGAGAGTTTCGAGGTGCCGGAGTGGAGAGGTGCGGGTCGGCGGCATGGCAATCCTCCGAAGATGGAGGTTGGAAGGATTGTAAATATCTCTTCGGTGCATGGTCTGTTGCAGGCTCCGAGGGCTTTGGTGTATGAGGCTGGTAAGGCTGCGGTTGTTGGTTTGACTCGTCAGATGGCGGTGGATTTTGGGCCTTTGGGTATCACGGTGAATGCGATTGCGCCGGGTCATATCGTTACTGAGCGTGGCGAGGCGATGTGGGCAGAGTTAGGGAATGATGCGGGTTTCGGGTTGTTCGAGCGGCATTATCCGGTTAGGCGTACCGGGGTTCCGGCAGATATCGCGAATGCGATCGCGTTCCTTTGTTCTCCAGATGCTTCGTTCATCACGGGGGTTGTGTTGCCGGTGGATGGCGGAATGTCGATCCAGTTGCAAGAGAACATCGTGATGCACACGAAGGACTACATCGTGGCGAACCCAGATTTGCGGACGCATTTCGATCATGGTCGTCTGGGGTAGGGTAGGTTCAGAGAAGGGTGATTTGGTCGCCGATGTGTATAGTGCCGGGGTTTTGTGCGGTGATGGATATGGCGAATTGGGGTTGTTGCTGTCCGATGATTCGTGTGAGTGTGCCCATAACGTCGATGTCGCGTTGAGCGGTTTGGGGATCAACGTGAGTAGCTAAGCATCGGGTCACGGTTTTGCGGGCTCGGAATTGGACTTGACCGATTTGGATTTTGCCGCCGATCCACTGGAACTCTTGCCAAGGTTTGCAGCCTTGGATGACGATGTTGGATCTGAATCTTAGTTCGGAGAGTTCGGAGATGTCAGCGGCTTTAGCGAGATCATCCAGGCTTTCTCTGGAGTGTAGTGTTGCTAGTCCGGCGGCGGTGTCGTGGAAGCGTCCGTCGGTGCCGTTTCCGACTAGTCGCAGTGGGAGTTTTCGGCGGCCTGAGGCGGATGGAGTATCGGGTAGAGAAGAGTACCACTGATTGAATCGGTGCTCTATACGTAGGCGGTCAGCAGGTTCGTCGATGTTGCCTTCGATTGTTTCGTCTGTGTCTGGGAGGCGGATCCAGAGGCGACGGGTCGCTGGGTCGTAGCCACAGGATAGGCTGGCAAGATCGGACGAGTGCTGGAGTGATGCGAACCATGTTTTCTGTCGCCATTTGGTGTCATTAGGCGGTCCGGCATCGTCGAAGCGGAATCCTAAGACGCGATCTCCTATGACTCGCCCATCTTTGGCGATTTCGAGTGCGTCGCAATGCTCGGCAGGTAGAGATTTGATGGGATGGCGGTAGAGGGCTACGACGTGCATGAGGCTCAACGTGTTGCGATCTGTGTGATTTTAATGATGTTCTTAGTAGCCTAAACCGTGTTGGTGATGCCAACTCTGCTTGTGGTTCGCGGTTACACTTGCATAATCGTAATCGCCTGTTCCTCGCGGCTACCCTCTTCCCGATGTCAACGTTTAGTGTCAATCGCCTCGCTCGCCGCGCCAAGGTCAGCGCCCGCCGCCGAAATCACTTTTATGGATGGAACGTCGTTGGCGCCATGTTCTTCGGCATGTTGCTCGTCATGGGAACGCGTAACGGGTTCGGTGTGTTCGTCGACAACTGGGAGCGAGAGTGGGGCGTCACCACCGGTGAAATCTCTATCGCGGCAGCCATTGGATGGATAGTCAATGGTTGCTCCCAACCGATCTTGGGCAAGATCGTCGACCGCTACGGGGGCAAAGTCGTCGTTGTTGTCAGCACGGTGGTGTTGGGAATCTCATACCTGCTACTCGCCTTCATTGACGGTGTCATAATGCTCGCTGTGCTCTTTGGCGGCGTAATCTCATTCTTTGCCGGAGGTATTTCACCAGGAACCGCGGGTGCGGTTATCACCCGATGGTTCCAGCGGAAACGAGGAATGGCGATGAGCGTCGTTGCAGCAGGCGGCTCTCTCGGCGGACTCGTAATGGTTCCGTTCCTCGCCCAACTTATGCTCGCCACGAACTGGCAAACGACATGGTTCGTCTCTGGCATCCTCGTCCTTGTCTTTGGCTTGCCCGTCTCGATCCTCATTATCCGCAACAGCCCTGACGAAATGGGGGTTCTGCCCGATGGCGAAGCCCGCGCCAAAGGTTCTCAAGCGTCCGCAGACCAACGTATGCGTGCCCAATCCCTAATGAGCGGCGGCCCTTTGGGATCCGAACGATGGACTGAAGCCTTCAAATCTTGGCCGATGTGGCAACTATCTATCGGCTACTTCGTCTGCGGAATTACCACTGCAAGCATCTCGACCCACTTCGTCCGATGGGCAATCAGCGAGGACATCTCGCAAGCCAACGCCGCATGGGCATTCGGCATCCTCATGGGTATCAATGCCGGGGGAGTCATCCTCATCGGTCTACTCTCCGACGTCTTCCAAAGGCACTACCTGCTCGCCCTCGTCTACTTGGTTCGAGGCGTCGCGTTCGTGACGCTTATCATCTTGCCCGGATCAATGGCCATGTGGGCCTTCGCCGCAATTGGCGGCGCGTCATGGTTAGCAACCGTTCCCCTGACTACTGGCCTCACTGCTGACGTCTACGGAGTGAGAAACGTCGGCATGTTGGGTGGACTGATCAACTTCTCACATCAGATGGGTGGCGGAGCAGCGGTACTGCTATTTGGGCTCACCTTTGACCGTCTGGGTACCTACGACCCGGCGTTCGCGGCAGGCGCCATCTGCTTAGCCGTCGCCGGTATCGTGATACTCACAATCAAAGAGACCAAGTACTCCGTCAGATACGCTCCATCCAGGAGCGCGGCTAAAGGTGTAGCGGTCACCGCAGGATAGTCGTTGATTGACATCTAAGCAATGCAATTACCAATCAAAGGCATAGGATCATCTGGTTCGGTGCACATGCACCATTCCGAATCGGTCGACCCAACTCTTGCTGGCTGGATCAACGACCTTCTACACGACCTTCTCGGATGGGGTCCATGGACCTTCGTCGTGGTTTTCGGGTTAGCGATAGTGGCGATACCGATATGGCTCATCTACACGTCGCTGCGAAATCCCTCGGTCTCCGATGAGTTGGAAGGCGAAGAGGAATAGGGTAGATCTTTAATCGAAGAGTGGTACCCCGTACGGGATTCGAACCCGTGATCTCCGGCTTGAAAGGCCGACGTGCTAGGCCGCTGCACCAACGGGGCGGGAATTGATCGCGAAACTGCGATCTGCACAACCCTTTAAGGATAACACTGCGCAACTGCACTTCCCCGTCAGCGATAGTCCTCCGCGCGATCCTGAGGGTCGTAACCGATTGTCTTGCGAGCATGATCAATGTCCCAGAAACGCCAAAGATTGTTAGACACCCCGTAGAAGATCTCAAAACTCAATTCAGACACGAGGCAGCGGTCAACCAAATGGGCAAGGTCCCGGTGGGATAACCAGGTAGCGAATGCACGGACATTCGTCGGACGGTTCTTCGGCACGACGGTGCCGATACGAAGGCAGGCGACCTCTAAGCCGAAATGCTCGTTGTAGTAGCGTCCTGTAGCCTCGCCGAAAACCTTGCTTACGCCGTAGTCGCTGTCCGGACGGATAGGAACATGGTGGTCGACCTGCGGTATGTTCGCAGGATCGTTGTTGATTACGGAGTAGTCACCCAAGCCGATGCTTTTATACGGCTCGTCAAGTTCAAAGTTCCCAACCGCATGATTAGAGCTGGCGAAGACTACGCGCCGAACGCCATGCTTCCGAGCTGCTTCATAGACGTTATGCGTCGATGCGATGTTGTTACGCAACACGTCATGCCAAGGAGTTTCAACCGGCGCATTCGCGGCCAGATGTATAACCGCATCCTGACCTTCAAACGCTGTAGCCATTGCCTCGTAGTCATAGCAATCGGCGAGTGTGAACTCAGATAGGGAATCATCATCAAGCGGGCGCGCATCAACCCCAGAGATGATGTAACGTCCTGTCTCTCCAAGATGGGTGCGAAGTACTGATCCAATTAGGCCGCTTGCGCCGGTGATGAGAATGTTCATGGCGGTAGATTCCTGTTCTGAGTTCCGTTGTGTGTCGATGCTATACGTCGTTATCATGTTAAGTCGCGCGAGGCATAGGAGACCAAGATCGAGTGTTGACGGAGTCGAATGTAAAAGGCACGGTATGGAAGGGTTGATCGATGCGGCAGGTACTATTGGCATCGATATTGACGGTGCACAAGTCGATCAGTTTCGACGGTATCGTGATTTGCTAATTGACTGGCGCAGACGCGTAAATCTGACGGCAGTGAAAGCCCCTGATGCAATCGTTGAACAACTCTTTATCCGATCCTTCAGGATCGCAGTGCCAGCCGGAGGAAGTGTATCGACGGCAGGTTGGTTCGCAGGGCGTCGGATCATCGATATCGGGTCAGGTGCTGGAATCCCGGGGTTGCCGTTGAAACTAGTATTGCCGAACGCGGAAGTGACGTTGCTTGAAGCTAACCGAAAGAAGTGCGATTTCATGGAGCATGTGATCGCAGATTTGGGATTGAGTGGAGTTTCAGTCTTGAATCTACGGGCGGAAGACGCTGCGCATCTCGAAGATCATCGCGAAAACTACGACCTAGCTACGGCTCGTTCTGTTGCAAAACTATCTGTATTGGCAGAATATGTTCTCCCTTTCGTGCAGCTAGGCGGTGTAGCCGTACTTCCGAAAGGCCCCGAACGGGATGCGGTTCAAGCAGAATCTGATGAGTCATCATTAGCGGCGGATATGATGGGCGCTGCACCTGCAATCATCCAACCAGTGGCGCACCCCGGAACTTCACCTACGGACCACATCATCTACTGGCTCAAAGTGCAATCCACACCAGAGAGATATCCACGCCGACCAGGAATCCCTGCAAAGCGTCCGATAATTGCGGAACCGGCAAGAGGGTAAGTATTGGTTTGCGTTTCTTGAGAAACAACTCGAATTCCGGCGGCAACGGTCAGGCATTGAACCTCACCGATGTCGTGAGACGGGTGTTCTCTCCTCAAACGATCTTAAGCGTGGCTTTCGGACTGGCCATTATCGGATTTCTGCTGTGGCGCGTCCTCGATTTCGAGTGGGACCAATTCGTCGAACATCTCACCGGCATCAATTGGTGGTTGTTCATCGTTGCCGGACTGCTTTACTACGTCAGCTTTTTGTTCCGCGGATGGCGTTGGCGATTGATCTACGGCTCTTTAGCCGCTCGATCTGACAACCCAGATTTGAAAACATCGGAAGCACCTGCGGTACAGACGATGTCAGCCTTGATCTTGATGGGTTGGTTCGTAAACTCCGTGATGTTTTTCCGAATTGGTGACGCCTATCGAGGATGGGCCTTGGCAGACCGTACACCAAGCGATATGCCTTCTGCTCTAGGCACGGTATTTGCAGAGCGGGTACAGGATATGGTGGTTGTCCTAGTGCTGGTAGTGGTTTCCGCAGTATGGGCCTTGATGGTAGATGGTTTCGCTGCGTCAGGCAGAATTGTCGATGTCGCTGTGATCGTGATCGCTGTTGCGTCAGTACTGGTATTGCTGCTGCTGCTTGTTCTTTACGTGATGGGAAAAGCAGGGGAAAGATTCGCAGGTTGGTTGCCGTCACGTTTTCAACAGCACTATCTCAACTTCCGAGATGGCACGCTGAAAAGCTTCGGAGGCGGAGACATGCCAGTGCAAATCGCGTTAGGCATCCTCGGATGGCTAATGGAAGTTCTGCGCTTCTACTTCGTGGCGCAGGCGATGGGCTTGGAAATGGCAATGAGCATCGCAATGTTCGCGGCACTGGCCAACGCGATCATGACCACTATTCCGGTGCCAGGTGGTCTAGGTTTCGTAGAGACGACGCTGATTACAGTGTTGCTGCTGACTGGTTTGAGCCACACAGATGCCTTCACTTTGACGTTGCTTGACCGCTCAATCTCGTGGCTTAGCATAGTCGTTGTGGGTGGTCTAGTATTTCTAGTGATGACGCTGAAACGCACTTCCGAGAACAAAACGGCAGAAACCGAGGAAGTGAGCATCAGTAGGGAATAACATGGCCTCGCCTCGATGATGGCGCCCCTGACAGGACTCGAACCTGTGGCACACGGTTTAGGAAACCGTTGCTCTATCCTCTGAGCTACAGGGGCAACTAGCCAGACCAACTAGAATCATTGTAAACGGGCAAGAATAAGGCTCTAGTACAACAAGGCATCTATGGCGGTAGATACACGTCCCAACATCTTTCGGGTATTCCCGAGTGACGTGTTGAATCGCGTTCAATTGCACGGTGAACCGGGTTCGCACCAGGTGGCGGTGATCGATGTGGGCTCAAACTCCACCCGTATGGAGGTGCTGCAACTCACGTCCGACTACGATCTGCGGGTTGTGTCGGAGGTCAAGGCACTACTTCGTCTGGCAGGTAGAAAGTCGAAAGACGGTCGCCTTCTGCCATCTGCCATATCCGACCTTTGCAGGCTGATCTCCGATTTCGCCACAGTAGCGACAGCTGCCAACGTCGAAACCATTCGCGCCGTCGCAACTTCGGCAATGCGAGACGCTGCCAACGTCTCCGAAGTGGTCGAACGCGTCAAACATGAGACCGGGATCGAGTTGGAAGTTATCTCTGGTGAGCGTGAAGCAGAGTACGGTTTCATCGGGGCAGTCTTTTCTCTGCCGGCGCATGACGGGGTGCTTTTCGACATCGGCGGCGGGAGCGTGGAGTTCTCGTATTTTGAGAATCGATCCCTCAAGCGGGTCTACACATTGGACCTCGGCGCCCTCAGGTTGAGCAACGAATTCCTTAACAATGGAATGCCTCAGCATGAAGCCGTGTTGGCACTTCGCAGGCACGTAAAATCCGCGCTGCGAGCATCCGGAATGCCTGCAATCGATGAAGACAAACGACTCATCGGCGCAGGCGGCACCATCCGAAACCTGACAAAGATCGACCGCGCGAACCGCGATCATTCCTTTGGTCGTTTACACGGTTCAGTCGTTCGATACAGCGCGTTGAAAAAGGTAGTCAACGGACTTCGCGGCTTGGATCGAGAGAACTTGATGCTGATGCCCGGTCTAAACCCAGAACGCACCGACAGCATCCTAGGCGGTGCAGTCGTTGCATCTGAGATAGCCAAATACTTCGACAAAAGACCGATCATCGTATCTGGTCGAGGCATTCGCGAAGGATTGGCAATGTCTGGCGTAATCAATGAGTTGCCATCCATCGAAGAGGTGCGCCGACGCTCGATCTACGCACTAGGTGCAAGATTCGACACCTGGGATCGTCTTCGCGCCGACCGTCGCGCCGCGATTGCGCGCCAGATGGCGGCATTGCTATCGGACCATTTGGTGAACGAGATGTCCGAGTTGATACCGCACACCGCCCGTCTCATCGATACCGGACGCAGCGTTAACTACTATGACCGCTACGCCCACGCCTCCAACATCATCGAGCAAGGCGAACTCGGAGGTTTCTCCCACCGCGACATCGGCTTGATGTCGGCAGCATTGCGTATCTCAGCCAGCAACTCATCCCCTATGTCTCGATACCGCCCTGAACTCAAAAAGACCGATCGCGCCACTGTCCGGCGAGCGGCAAGCGTGTTGAGAATCGCAGATGAGATGGAGCGCAGGTTAAGCGCGCAACGCTATTCCCAGATCGAAATGGAGGCGGACGGAGACACGTTTGAGGTTCGCGCGCCAGAGCTCAACGCATGGGACCCCGGGAGATTCTCAACACGCTTCAAGCGCGCCTTCAGGTTGGATTTTGTAGTCGCGCGGTAGATTGAGGTGCTAGTCGCGACGGTTTGAACGCTTACGGAACCCGAACCAAGCGATACCTGCTACCAGCGTCAATGGCCACGCGTCTGTGGGCCCATCCGCGGACTGCGCGAAGATATTGCAGGATTGGCCAGAGGATGAGGGGATGTTGAGATTTGGACGCGGCGCCTCGGTGCCAGGTTCCGGAGCCAATCCCTTGCTAAGTTCCTCAAAATCCTCTTGTGCCGCCCATGCTAACTCGGTGCGAGTGCAAATGTGTGCCCATAGTCCGCCGTAATCGTCGTCGTCGTAAGCGTAAACAATGTACTCCTCCCCCAAATGGAACCAATAGTCGCAACTACTACCACCGACCCATGTATTCACAAACATGGTCTCATAGCGCGCTCCCTTATAAACGGCTCCAACTCTAAATTCGTAGGTATTGATTCCTGACCTGGTAGTTACATCCTCTCGCGTTTCTGGGGTATTGATCCAACTGGCATTGGTGACTTGGATCGCTTTACCGACGAAGACGGATGTCGCCTCAGAAAACGCCTCAGACGGGGAATCCGGATCGAAGCAAACACAGGCATGAACCGGTTCTGGATCAACGGATAGCAACAAGTAAGTGGAAGATATCGCAAATGCCAACCCAACTACGAATTTCCGATTGAGGTGCATATAGCGATCCTTGAGTTTGAACATCAGTTTCCTCCGAGGCGTTAACGGGGCACTGGAACTAAGACGATTACCAACGTTCTTTTGTTCCATCCCTAAATCATCTCTTGCGTCGCCGCAAACCGAACCAAGCGGCCCCCGCGAACACCATCAACGGCCAAGAAACCAAATCAGCGCGGACTGTCTCGGCGTGGGAGTTGCAACCACTTCCGAGGGTTGCAGGCTTGATGACTCTTTTCTCCACCGGTTCAGGCGCATATCCTTCGCCGAGCGCATCTAGGTCTTCTTGCGCTTCAGACTCTGGTTTGGTACCGCTGCAAGCCCGGACTTCCAACGCCCCCTGCTCGCCGTCGGCGTACACGACATAGTCCATGTGGTTATCGAACGGGTATCCGCACCCAGTCGATCTGACGGTGGTAAGACGCATGGTCTGGGGAACCTCGCCTTTCCACACCGTCCGGACGCTGAACTCGACAGTTAGCGGCTCATCAGGCGGGACATCTGCCGAGTCGATGTCGAAAGGCCAGTCTTCAAAGTGCATTCTAGTAACTCTGCCGATGAACACCGCCGACGCTTCGCTCAAGCGTTCATCAAATGATTGCAATTCATCGCAATCGCATGCACCGATGCTTTGCGCGTCGACCCAGAGCGAGTATGCGAAGGTGCTGATCACCAACGCGATAGCCAACACACATGTGAATCTGAGACGCATATTGAGGAAACCCTGACAACACGTTACTCGGCAAAACGGTTCCGCGCCTCGCCTCGCCCGAAAACTAGCTACTGATCGTTTTCGAAGTACCGCGCTAACTCGTCACGCTCGAATGAGGTGATTGGCATAGGCGAAGAGGTCTGATCTCGTCGAACATGAACCGATGATCCTATTTTGCCGTCTGCCCGGGATTCGACTCGGCCAATGATGTTGGTATCGATGCCAGCATCACACAACGCGGCTAAAACCGAGTCTGCATTCTCGGACTGAATGGTAGCCAGCAACGCTCCAGACGAGATCAAGCCCCAAGGGTCAATGTTCAACGCGTCGCAGATTACTCGGCATTCGGGGAGGACGGTTACCGACGCTTCATCGATGATGATGTTGACATTGGAGGCGAACGCGAGTTCTTGCAGTGCCGTTGCCAATCCGCCCTCAGTTGGGTCATGCATCGCGGTCACTCCGCCCGCGGACACGGCGGTCTGGGCGTCTTTAAGCACCGAGATACCCGGGTCTGTCAACATTGCAGCAGCGCTGTCGATGTCCGAACGAGAGATACCCGCGTTTAGGAGTTGATCCCGGCACTCGTTGGCAAGTATCGAAGCGCCCTCGATGGCGATGCCTTTGGTGAGGATTACTGCGTCGCCGGGCTTTGCGCCAGATGCTGACACTGTGCGGCTTGTTGGTGCTTCACCCAGCATGAAGCCGCAGATCACTGGTTGCGTTACGGCTGGCGTAACCTCCGTATGTCCGCCTGCTAACTGGACGCCGATGTCAAAAGTCGCTTCCCCGATTTGATCAAAGATGTCGCGGACTTGGTTCTCGGTAGAGCCCGGTGGCATCATCAGAGTTGCCAAGAACCATTTGGGCGTGCCGCCCGCTACTGCGATGTCGTTGGCATTCACGTTGACCGCATACCAACCTATGCGGTCAGTTGCGAAGGTGATCGGATCGGTTTTGGCGAGGATTGTGTTCTCGCCGAAGAGGATGTGAGCGGCGTCTTCACCCAGTCCAGGCCCTACTAATAGACGTTGATCATGGTCCGATTTCGGGATAGCGTCAATAAGTTCTTGCAGCAGGGATCCCGGCAATTTGCCAGTTTTGAGTATGGCATCTTGTTGTGACACGGCAACCGCTCTAACTCTAGCGATACAAGTTGAAGGTTAGATGATACCGCCGAAAAGAGGAGGATTTATCTAGCCGGTATCACTCTTCGGGCGCAAAAGTGGGCAGTGTCGGTATGGGCTCCGCCGCGAAATAGGGCGAAACGGAATCTAGCAACGCCTTGGGAATAGCACCTTGCGTGCCACCCCAGACGTCTTGATCGCCTCCGACGCGATACCAATCGTCGCGACAGAAAAATCTCACTGTCTCTACACCTCTCAAGACGTAGAAATCGAGTCTGAATGCGGTTTCGCAGGTGGCGGTGTTGCCGATCGGTATCGGAGTGTTGAGCGCTTCAACGATCAGTCCGACCAACGCTGGATTGTTAATGTCTTGGACCGGTTGCTCCTCGCTGCCCGGTGAGCCGCGATAAAGGACAGCCCTGCGCGCTTCGTGAAGACGCAGGTCATGGACTAGATTCACCGTGTGTTGAACTCGCATTTCAACGTCAGTGCAGTCGGCAATTATGTCCTCATTGATATGCTCATTCGCCTCGTCATCTGCGCTCGCCAAGTGGAACGTGTAGGTCTTGTCCTCATTACCCAGTTCAAGAATCCAACCGTCGACCTTTTGTGCCGGGTTATTGCCTTCGACATATCCGCACCCCAAAGTCGAATCTGGCCAACTGTGTTCCTCAACGCCCAGGACTGAAATTCCACTCTGGTCTATACCTTGCTCGATCAGCTGCCCGCGAGCATAAATCTCGAGTCTGGTCGGCACCACAGGTTCAGGTGTAGGCGTCACTGTAGGTGTCGCCGTAGGTTCGGGTGTCGGCGTGATCGTGGGAGTCGCAGTAGGCAAAGGTGTTGGAGTGTTTGTCGCCGTCGGTGCAGGTTCTACAGTCGGCGGCACCGGAGTCGCAGTGGGCAAAGGTGTTGGAGTATTTGTCGCCGTCGGCGCAGGTTCTACAGTCGGTGGCACCGGAGTCGCAGTATCGACCGCGATCGGAGTTTCAGTAGCTTCTGGGGTAAGAGTAGCAGGGGGCTCGGTCGGCTCAGGAGTGGGCGTGTCTGGTTCTGGTTGAGTCGTTGGAGTACTCGGCACCTGTGTCGGCCTGGGGGTAGGTTGGACACCAACCTCTGGGTCTTGACTGTTTGCCCACAGGGCCGCGATCACGATAGCGACCACTATGAGACCGATAACGATCCCGATGATCAGCGTCTGCCTAACCCGCGGCCCATACCCAGAGACGCGGAGACCTGAGTTATTTTGATCGTCGGATTGTGCCATGTTTGACGGCGCTCAATGGAGACATGAAGCGGGACACTAAGTTTCTACGCTAAATGATCGGCGAGGGATGTTGCGATACAGATCGGCGCGAAGAATCGCAAGATTTCCGAGAAATCTCGGCTACGATTTGCAAAATCCTGACTCTATAGGTAATAATTGATTCTTGGCGATTAGGGCGGGTAATCAAGCCAGACAACGCACTAAGAACCAAATGAGGTCGCATCAATGATAAACCGCCCTGAACACCGCGCAGCCATAGCGCATCGCGAAGTGTCAACATCGAACAGCACCATACTGCGTGCCGTGCTGATAAGCGTTGCACTTCTAACTTTTGCAGCAGCGATAATCGCCTGCAGTTCAAAACCAGCTGCTACTCCAATAGTTGTCGAAGTCGAAAAACCCGTAATCGTTGAGAAACAGGTCGTTGTAGAGGTCGAGAAACCCATTGCCGAACCGAACACGTTGACAGTCTACTCCGGACGCAGCCAATCATTAGTAGATCCGATCCTGCGCGAGTTTGAACTCCTAACCGGCATCCCAGTCGAGATTCGCTACGCGAGCACTGGAGAAATGGCGGCAACTCTACTCGAAGAGGGCGACAAGTCTCCGGCAGACGTGTTCTTCGCTCAAGACCCCGGTGGATTAGGCGCCGTAAAGTCCCTGTTCATGACTCTGCCCGATGACATATACGACAGTTCAGCAGCTTGGGCGAGCGACCCTGACCGCAAGTGGGTAGGCATATCTGGACGCGCACGCGTCATCGTCTACAGCACTGAGAACATCTCCGAAGACGAGTTGCCAGACTCGATTTGGGACTTCGCCGATCCCAAGTGGAAGGGCCGCATCGGCTTCCCGCCCACAAACGCATCGTTCCATGTGATGGTCACTGCGATGCGACTCGACTGGGGCGACGAGAAGACGCGGCAATGGCTTGAGGGAGTAATGGCCAATGAGCCGATCTTCTATGCCAAGAACACGCCCACAGTGGCCGCGGCTGGAGCCGGTGAGGTCGATGTCGGATTCGTGAACCACTACTACCTGCATCGTTTCTTGGCGGAAGAAGGGGAATCATTTGCCGCACGCAACTACTACACCTCGTCAAACGATGCAGGGTCGCTCGTCATGGCAGCAGGCGCTGGCATCCTGGCATCTACCGACGCGCAACCTGAAGCAGAAAGATTGCTGAAGTTCCTACTGGGAGTAACAGCCCAACAGTACTTCGCAACCAAAACCCACGAGTACCCATTCAACTCAGCCGTGCGACAGTCAGAGTTCCTCCCAGACCTCGGCGAAATCAGCGAACGCTTCGATATCGACCTCGGTCTGCTAGACGATCTGGCAGGCACGCAACAACTACTACAGGAGGTTGGTGCTCTTCCGTGACCCGCTCTACAGCGGAAGCAGCAAAACCTGCGCTGAAGCCCCGCGGTGCTGTGCGTCGCAGCACCCGCAGGGCTCCGGTTTGGGTAGCTATCGCCGCCGGATGCGTTGTCGTGGCGGCGATGCTACCTATTTTCTACCTTTTCGTGCGTGGTATAGAAGGCGGCGAGACCACCTGGGACTTTCTTGCCCGCTCAAATTCAATAAAGGTTATATGGCGAACGGTTAGCATCATCGCTCTGGTTACTCTAGTTTCGCTCATTGTAGCCGTTCCGGCCGCTTGGTTGACTATGCGGACAGACTTACCCTTCCGGCGCGTCCTATCCGTAGCGTTAGCACTGCCGCTAGTCATCCCCAGCTTTGTCATGGCGACAACGTTAATTGAAGCGTTAGGTCCCAAAGGATCGATGCAAGGATTTTTGGAGCCGCTTGGCGTCGAACGATTACCTTCAATCTACGGCCTGCCCGGAGCGACGCTGGTACTGGTGCTGATGACCTATCCGTATGTATACCTCACGGTTCGAGCAGCGATCGCAGGACTGAATCCCGAGTTGGTCGAAGCAGGGCGTAGCATGGGCTATTCAATGCTCGAAACATTCCGCCGCATCACTTTACCGTTGCTCATGCCTGCTATCGGTTCGGGGGCCGTCCTAGCCGCTCTATACACGCTGAGCGATTACGGCGGGGTAGCGTTGATGAGACACAACACACTAACCGTCTCGATCATGACCAACTACCAGACATCGATCGATAGGACGGCAGGAGCGGCAATGTCGATGCTGCTGGTGGTGCTCGCAGTGGTTTTGCTCCTAATCGAGTTGGTCGTACGCGGCCGACGTCGATATGACGATATTTCCGGTAATGTGGGCAGAACACATCGCCAGATTATGCTGAGGTGGTGGACCGCGCCGGCGTTGGTATTCACATTAACGCCCATCATGTTGGGCGTGGTAGTCCCGGTAGCGGTCTTGCTGGAGTGGTTGTTGCGGGGATACGCAAGAGGTCTCGAGGGCGCACCAATAGCGATACCACTGTGGAATTCGTTGCAGGCATCGGGCCTGGCAGCATTGGCTACCATCGCAATGGCACTCCCAGTCGCCTTCGTAAACGTCAGATATAGGAACTGGTTGAGCGCGATGTTCGGGAGATTGGTCTACATCGGATTCGGTTTACCGGGAGTTGTGGTCGCTCTCTCACTAGTATTCTTCGCCGTCAACTTCGCTCTATTTGCCTACCAAACCTTGCTACTGTTGGTATTCGCCTATGCGGTATTGTTCCTCCCCGTAGCACTCGGATCTCTGAGGTCGGGTCTTCTTCAGATAAGCCCGAATTTGGAAGAAGCGGCACAATCGTTGGGTAAGACACAGTTCCAAGCGTTCATTCGTGTATCCGTGCCGATTCTCATGCCGAGCATCTTCGCCAGCGCAGCATTGGTTTTCCTGCTGACGATGAAGGAGCTACCGGCAACTCTGATACTAGGCCCGACGGGATTCGACACGCTAGCAACATCCATCTGGTCGGCATCTTCGGAAGCCTTCTTTACCAAGACCGCCGCATCTTCTCTGATACTTGTCGCCGCTGCCGGATTCCCTACAGCTTGGTTGGTATTGCGTGAACATGCCGGCACCAGGTAATAGCATTTGGGATAGATGAGATTGTTTCGGCGTCCCAAAAGGATTGAAACCGCCTTGGCACAAGCGCGGTTCAATCGACCGCGCGGCACAGGGGGGATACATCTAGAAAGCGTGCAGACGCGCTATCATCCCAAAGAACCGCCGGTACTTAACGGCTTCAACCTTGAAGTCCAAGACGGCGAAATCGTATGCCTCCTCGGACCAAGCGGAGTCGGAAAGACTACTGCATTACGCGTGATTGCAGGATTCGAGCGCGTCATCAACGGATACGTCCGGTTGGGAGGACAATTGGTCGGCTCACCGTTCATGCATGTGCCACCGCATGAACGCGGGCTGGGACTGGTTTTTCAGTCATACGCACTTTTCCCGCACTTGACCGTCGCTCAAAACGTCCAGTTCGGAATCCGAGATGCCACCGACGCTGAAAAACGCCGACGAACCCTCGAAATACTCGAGATGTGCGGCATTGCCGAGTATGTTGATCGCGGTGTTCACGGATTGTCAGGCGGCGAGCAGCAACGAGTCGCCCTTGCGCGAGCGATAGCACCCGATTCTGTAGCCGTTCTATTAGATGAACCATTCAGCAACCTTGATCCCGGCTTAGTAGTTCAACTACGACGGCAAGTAAAGGACATCATCCACGAGGCTGGAAGAACCGCCATATTGGTAACTCACGACCGCGAGACCGCCTTCCTTACTTCCGACCGCGTCGCAGTGATGCGTTCAGGGCGCGTCGCACAGATTGGCACTCCTGAAGATGTCTATGCAAACCCAGTGTCGCCACATGTCGCTCGGATCATCGGACGGTCATTCTTTATCAAAGGCACCTATCGCGGCGGTCGAGTCTTCACCGAAGCTGGAGAGTTCCCTGCCAGAGCAGCGAATGGCTATGAACTCAAAGACGGAGATGAAGTCTCAGCGTTGATGCGCGCATCCGAACTAAGGCTGCGCAGACACGATTCCAGAGGCGAGGATGAAGATGGATGGACCATCGAACCATTTACACCGTGCGGAGTCGATTGCAGATGTGCAGCACGGATAGCATCCAGAGAATTCCACGGCGATTTCACCGACTTCAGCGTTCGCCTCCCCTCTGGCGACACATTTCGAGTCCGCAATCGTACCTACTCCTCGCAACTGCCAGATGGTTCACCAGTTACCGTAACAGCCGTCCGCGGCGCAAAAGTCATCGTATACCCAGCAGACGCGCGCTGAAGCCATTCCCCTTCGCACCCGTGTCATTCCGAGCACCCTTTTGTCATTCCGAAGCGCAGCGAGGAATCTCCCCCTTCACGTAGCGCAAGGGGGCTAGTGGGATGCCCCTGCTTGCGCGAGAATAACGTGTTGTTGCACACTAAAATCTAGCTCAGTTAGATAATGTATCAATAAGAGACGTGGCGATCTGAAGAAATGTTCAATCGCATCAAACTATGGAGTGGAGGCAAAGCAATGACGCGCAGACGAATCATCTTCTTATCCTTGTCTATGGCAATCGCCGTAGTAGCGGGCGCGCTTGCATGTAGCAGCGATTCGAATGAAGACGAACCATATCGCATAGGTGTCATGGAGTCGCTGACCGGCCCGGGAGAAACCTACGGCACAGTGGCGAACCATGCCAAGCAGTTGGCTAAGGATGAGATCAACGCAGCTGGCGGCATCAATGGACGGAAACTTGAGTTGGTGGTAGAAGATTCGAAGTGCAACGCCCAAGATGCGATCACGGCATACAACAAACTGACCGATGTGGAGGACCTCAAGATTATCTTGGGTACCTCATGCAGCGGCGCGATGCTGGGTGCGGCACCGTTGGCGGAAGAGGATGGAACCATACTGTTCTCTGGCTTGGCGACAAACCCTGACATCGCAAATGCAGGAGACTACATCTTTCGCACATCCATGAGCGATGCCCAGTTGGGCGTCGACACCGGCAATCTCTTGTGGGCGGACGGTATCCGCAACGTTGCGACCATCACTGAATCCACTGACTATGCCGAAGGTGTGCGACGAACATCAGTCGAGCAGTTCGAAAAGCGCGGCGGTTCCGTTGTCGCAGAAGAACGCTACGCTTCCGACGTAACCGACTTCCGAACGCAGATTACCAAGTTGCTAACCTCGAACCCCGACGCGATTCATCTCGCGGCTCAGTCCGAATTCTCAGGTGGGACGGTGATAAAGCAAGCCCGTGAGCTAGGTTACGAAGGACCTATTTACGGGGAAGTTGTGGCAGTCGGTGCGACCGCGCTCGAAATCGCAGGCGATGACGCCACAGGAATCAAAGCCGTTGTTGCCGACCTAGACCCCAACAACTCGAAAGCGCAAGAGGTCATCTCCAACTTCAAGTCCAAATATGAATACATCACCTTGGCTTGGTACGTCGGTTCCGCATACGACGACGTCTACATTACCGCCGAGTGCCTCAAGCAAACTGAAGACGACCAAGATGCCGATGGTTTCCGCGACTGCCTTTATGACATAACTTGGTCTGGTGCTATTGGCAGTAACTACACGTTCGACGAAAACGGAGAGGTCGTAGGCTTATCCAACGTTGTTGTTGAGGTGCTCCCCAGTAGCGAGAGAACTGGCGACAACCAAGGGTACAGAGTGTTGGGCCCAGCCCCGCTTGAATAGTCCTTGACAATGCGAGTCCGCTGACACGAGTACAGTCATTCCCGCGCCTGCCCCGTCATTCCCACGCCTAGCCTGTCATTCTCGCGCTGGCGGGAATCCAGATAGGCATCGTCATTCCGACGAAAGTCGGAATCCAGAGGGGGAGGGGTAGAGGTCTCCCCCTTCGCATAACGTAAGGGGGTTAGGGGGATGCCCCCCTGCGCGGGAATGACGTGTTGTCGCACGCTGAAGTCTGGCTTAGTTAGATAATGTATCAATAAGAAACGCGGCGATCTGAAGAAACATTCAATCGCATCAGACTATGGGAATGACGCGTAGACGAATCATCTTCTTGTTCTTATCTATGGCAATCGCTGTAGTGACGGGCGCGCTCGGATGTAGCAGCGATTCGGATGGCGAAAAGCCGTATCGCATCGGGTCGATGGATTCTTTGACTGGGCCGGGTGAGACTTACGGCACTTCAGCGAACCAAGCGAAGCAGCTGGCGGTCGATGAGATAAATGCCGCGGGTGGAGTCGATGGACGCATGATCGAGTTGGTGGTTGAGGATTCGAAGTGCAGCGCACAAGACGCGATCAACGCTTATCAGAAACTCACCGATGTTGAAGGGGTCAGGATCATTTTGGGTCCGACCTGCAGCGGCGCGATGCTAGGCGCGGCACCTTTGGCAGAAGGGGATGGTGTCGTTTTGTTTACCGGCACTGCCAGCAACCCTGATATCGCCAATGCAGGAGACTACATTTTCCGCACTTCGATGAGCGACGAGTATGTCGGCATAGATTCAGGCAATTTGATGTGGTCAGACGGTGTCCGCAGAGTCGCTACGATCACGGAGTCGACGGACTACGCGGAGGGTGTCCGCCGTACGACGGTAGAGCAGTTTCGCAAGTTGGGTGGTGAGATAGTCGCCGAGGAGCGGTATTCGTCTGACGTCACGGATTATCGGACTTATTTATCCAAGTTACTGGATTCAGGTCCTGACGCGGTTCACTTGGCGGCGCAGTCTGAATTCTCAGGCGGTACTGTGATGAAGCAGTTGCGGGAGTTGGGGTACGACGGTCCGATATATAGCGAGGTTGTGGCACTTGGTTCGACAGCGCTCGAGATCGCTGGCGAAGCGGCGACTGGCGCCGAGGCCGTCACCACGCACCTTGACCCAAACAACGAGGTCGCTCAAGCTTTAGTCAAGAACTTCAGCGAGAGATATGGATACCTAACGTTAGCGTGGAACGCAGGCTCGGTATATGACGATGTCTACATCGCCGCCGAGTGTTTGCGGAATACCAAAGACGATCAAGATGCCGACGGATTCAGAGACTGTCTATACGGGATAACGTGGTCCGGCGCGATCGGTGATGGTTACGGATTCGATGAGCGCGGCGAGGTCGTTGGGTTATCAAACGTAGTGATGCAGGTTCTGCCGGAAGCAGAGAGGAATCTTGAGAATCAGGGATTCAAGGTCCTAGGCAAAGCGCCAGCTGCTGATTGAGATTAACGGATGCGCGAATCGTGGTGAGGACGGTCTTGCCGTACTATCCATCAACCCCTGTGCATCAAAGACGTGAGGTACTAACGACATTCGACGTTAATGCAATATCGTCAGGCCTCAATTTGGACGTTGTATCGGTATCATTGGTATACCGCAATGGGACGAACAAACCGACTTGTTAGGAGTAACTAGGGATTGATGAAACGGCATCACATTATTTCGATCGTTTTCGCAACGATTCTCGCATCGTTCGCAGTGGCTTGCGGTACCGATGGCGGCGAAGAGGAGGTCTACAGAGTAGGCGTGTTGGAATCTCTTACCGGGATTGGCGAGACTTACGGAACGGTGGCGAATCATGCCAAGCAGTTGGCTGTGGATGAGATCAACGCCGCCGGCGGCATTGACGGGAAGAAACTAGAGCTGGTCGTAGAAGACTCGAAGTGCAACGCCCAAGATGCGATCACGGCATACAACAAACTGACCGATGTGGAGAACCTGAAGATCATTTTGGGTACCTCATGCAGCGGGGCGATGTTGGGTGTTGCGCCGATCGCCGAGAAGGACAAAAACATCCTGTTCTCAGCCCTAGCGGTTCATCCTGATATCGCGAATGCGGGCGACTACATCTTTAGAACGGCGATCAACGGGAATAAGACGGGCACCGGCGTAGGCAATTTGATCGCGGACGAAGGAATGGAGACATTGGCGACGATCAGCGAGTCTACCGATTATGCCGAAGGCGCGAGACTGACCACTACAGAGCAGTTCAAGAAGCGCGGCGGACAGGTATTGGCAGAAGAACGTTTCCCGTCTGACACAACCGACTTCCGAACCCCTCTAACGAAGTTGCTGGACACTAACCCGGACGCTATATTCGTTGCTGCACAAGCGGAGTTCTCTGGCGGAACCGCGATCAAACAGCTTCGAGAACTGGGCTACGAAGGTCCGATCTACTCCGAGGTTGTTACGCTAGGTTCCACAGCTTTAGAGGTCGCTGGCGACGCGGCTACAGGGACTAAAGGAGTCATTCCCTACCTAGACAATGAAAGCGCGAACTCCAAAGCCAAGAAGCTATTCGCTGATTTCCGAGAACGATACGAATACGTAACTCTGGCGTGGTTCTTGGCATCGGCTTACGATGATGTCCACATAGCGGCTGAGTGCCTCAAGCAGACGAAGGACGATCAAGATGCCAATGCCTTTAGAGACTGCATGTACGACATCACTTGGGATGGCGCGCTCGGCGATGGATACGGTTTCGACGAATTGGGCGAGGTGACGGGCTTGGCACCGGCAGTAGTCGAGGTTTTACCCCTGGGTGATAGAAACGAAGACAACCAAGGATTGCAGAAGATTGCGGAGGCGACGACAGACTGAATTCGCGAGCGAGACCTTTGTGAAACCCTCCCTCTCTCTGAGGGGAAATTAAAGGTGCCAGCGAAGCGAGGAATCTCCCCCTTCGCGGAGCGTAAGGGGGTTAGGGGGATGCCCTCCCCCTTTGGGCATTAAGCGAGAGATTAACGAATGCGTATTGAGTTGAGACGAGATCAGTGACTAACGTCCGCAACTACATATCGAATCGAAGCAATGTCCTAGCGATTGTGCTGATCATTCTCGTCGTGGTCTACGTGGGTTGGAAGATTGCAGAGTCGCCGGATCAGGCTTTGCAGTTCACCTTCAACGGGTTGTCCGTAGGTGCGGTGTATGCGTTAGTGGCGATGGGCTTCACGATCGTTTACAGCACCGTGTGGTTCTTCGACATGTACTACGGAGCAGCAGCGGCATTGGGGGCGTACGGCGTGTTTTACCTGCGCTCCGCCGAGATGCTAGGAGGGCGTTACGACGCCAACCACCCAGTAGTTAACGTCGTGTTCGCGCTAGTGGTTGCAGGAGTCGTCGCTTGGGCGTTGCATACAGTCTTCTACTACCGACTTCGATCGCGGCTTGGGGAGACCGGGTTCAAGATAGCCAATGGAGTTATCGCCGTCGGTCTAGGTGCTTACGCGGGAATAGTGCTTGCATTCCCAACCAACCTTCACATCACCTTGGCCCCGGTGATTGCGATCTTGATAGCGTCTGGAGTCGCATGGCTCGGACGTCTCGCGTATTGCCGGTTAGTTTCTAGCGATGGATCGATGATCGCGACGGTCGTGGCCACAGTCATTGGTGTGGCGCTTGGAGTGCTTTTTGCGGTCTGGATTTCAGACTCGCCCGGCTCTAAGCTGTATTTGAGCTGGGGTGTATCCTGCGTTCTAGCTGGTGTTGTTTCTTTGGCACTGTATCGCGGTCTCTACGTTTTCATGCGTGAAAGGGCGCGATCTCCGCTAGTTATGCTAGTTGCGACACTGGGTATCCTGCTTGCATTCAGTGCGTTGATTGTGATCGTGTTTGAGCCCACGCCTCGACCATTGCCCGAACCGTTTGGCAACGACACTTGGGACATCGCAGGCGCGAGCATAAAGGGATTCAACATTTTCACGTTAGCGGTTGCTCTTCTCGGATTCCTTGGGCTTCTTTGGCTGCTGAAAATGACGAACTTCGGTCGTACGGTGCGCGCTATTGGAGATGACGAGGAGGTATCAAAGGTTGTTGGTATCAACACCACGGTCATAATCGCCATCGTTTTCTTCATCGGCGCGATTTTTGCCGCATTAGGCGGACTGTTGAGCGGGCACGACACAGCGATTCAACCTCGCATGGGCTTGTTGTTGCTGTTGAAGGGATGGACAGCGTCCGTAGTAGGTGGAATCGGCAATCTCTACGGAGCGATATTGGGCGGTTTCCTCTTGGGATTGTTAGAGCAGTTCGGGATTTGGGACTTGGCCGGGGAGTGGCGCGACGTTGTTTCCTTCGTTGTGTTGATACTCTTCCTGTCCTTCTGGCCGAACGGTATCTTGCCGAGGAAGTAGGGTTGAAGCGATGAACAGCAGTCCAGCGATCAAGGAACCATCGTTTTTGGAACGAGGTATGTCGTTTCTCCGCGAGAAGGGCGATCTTGAGCTTTACGCCAACATCTTCATCATCGCTTGGGCTGTAATCTTCACGCTTTGGCAGGGTGTTGGATTTGCAGTGACGCTAGGTACGATCTTCTGCATCTGGGCGATTCTGTCAGTCAGCCTCAACTTGGTGGTTGGTTACACCGGGCTGCTATCGGTGGGACATATCGGGTTTTTCGGGATTGGCGCTTATGGTATGGCGATACTGACATCAAACACTTCGTATGAACTATTGACTACCGATTCGATACCCCAGTTCGGATTGCCCTTCTTTGCCGCGTTGCCGGTGTGTGTGCTGTTTGCGGGACTGGTCGCGTTAGCTGTCGGCGTGGTATTCAACCGCTTCCGCGACGACATCTACGTTCTGGTGTCATTCGGTTTTGCCATCATCTCGTTCACGGTCTTCCTTAGCTGGCGGGGTTTGACCAGAGGCGCTTTCGGTATCCACGACGTTCAGCGTCCAAAGATCGGCAGCTACACGTTCGACGGCGAGATCGACTTTCTGATGCTCTGCGCCGTATTCCTATTGATAGTAGCTGCGGTCTCTTGGTTCCTAATCTCTTCATCTTTCGGTCGAGTGTTGAAGGCGATCCGGGAAGACGAGCAGGCGGCAGCAGTCTTTGGTTATCGGACGATGTTCTACAAGCTGGCGATATGGGTGATTTCCGCCATGATGGCAGGTCTTGCCGGTGGATTGTTCGGAAGTTTCACATCTTTCGTAGACCCTAACTCATTCATACTTCTGGAATCGATGCTCTTGGTTTCCATCGTTATCCTGGGCGGTTTGGCATCGATACGCGGTTCCTTACTGGGCGCGCTGGCATTCGTTTTGCTAGAAGAAGGGATGAGATTCTTGCCATTCATACCAGCAGAGTTTGTCGGGCAGATTCGACAGGTGGTGTTGGGCGTGCTATTGGTTCTGCTGATGCTCTTCAGACCGCAGGGCTTGGCAGGGAGGTACAAGCTGTGACGACAACGAGCAACACAACCCCTGATCCTGCGCCAGCCGAGAGTACCGATGAGCAACCTACTCCCGAAAGCAGGTATTGGTCGAGCGACCAACTGAGCGAATACTACGGAATCCAGGCCATCAACATAACGAAGCAGTTTGATGGGGTAAAGGCACTCGACGACGTTTCTCTGACGATACCGATCTTCGGAATGACCAGTATCGTTGGCCCGAATGGTTCCGGCAAGTCCACCCTCGTTAACCTCCTGACCGGCGTCTTGCCCTATGACGAGGGTGTAGTGATGATCGAGACCAACGCATTCAAAGTCATCCACGCACACGAGACACCAGATCACGGCATCACGCGCACATTCCAAGAGGTTCGACTCTTTGATCAAATGACCGTCTGGGACAACATGATGGTCGTTCTCACAAACCGGAAACTCTTCCCCTCCATGCTCGAACGTTCCAAAGCCGAGCACCGCGAAAAAGCCGAACGCATCTTGAAGCAAGTTGGGATGTGGGAGAAACGCGACTCAATGGCCGGCGAACTCTCATACGGACAACGCAAACTCCTAGAGATCGGTCGCGCTATTGCCCTTGATGTGCAGGTCTACATCCTCGATGAACCATTCGCCGGATTATTCCCGCAAATGCTCGAACAGGTCAAAGAGATACTTCGCGATATGCGTGCCAGTGGACGTACCGTCGTATTCATCTCTCACAACATGGACATCGTACGCGAGCTTTCCGACCACATAATCGTCCTTGAAGGCGGCAACTTCCTCCTCTCAGGCGAAGTGGAAGACATCCTCAACCGTCCCGAAGTGATACGGGCTTACCTAGGCGCATGACGTATTCACCGAAACTACAGAAACAATGATTGCGACCCGCCAAGACACCAATACAGATGCCGACAACGGCATAGAGGCCAACGAACATCTCTTAGAACTGGTCGATATCTCGGTTCACTACGGCGCGGTCATAGGTCTGGACAAGGTATCTCTAGCAGTCGACCAAGGAGAGTTGGTGGCAGTGATGGGACCCAATGGCGCGGGCAAATCCACAGTGCTGAAAGCGATCATGGGACTAGCACCAGTTGTCGGCGGCATGGTCTACTTGCGAGGAACTCCGTTGGATGTCGCAACCCACGAAATCGTAAAGCAAGGCATATCCTTCGTCCCCCAAGGCCGCCGCGTCTTCACTCACCTCACCATCGAAGAGAACCTCAAGATGGGGTGCATGCACGTCAAAAATCGCGACGAGCAAGAACAACGCCTAGAGTCCACACTTGACCTCTTTCCAGTACTCAGGACCAAACGCCGTGACTACGCCAGCGCGATGTCGGGCGGACAACAGCAGATGCTGGCAATAGGACGCGGACTTATGGCCGGGCCGGACGTCCTACTGCTAGACGAACCAACTCTCGGACTTGCACCCATCATCGTCAAAGAGGTATTTGAAAAAATCTCCGAAATCAGCCAAGTCCTCAAAACCACCATCCTAGTGGTCGAGCACAACATCCAGAGCATCCTAGACATCGCAAGCCGAGCATACATCCTCCACAACGGTCGAGTCGCCCACGACGGCACACCCCAATCCGTTCAAGAAACCGACATCCTCACCGACGTCTTCCTAGGCAGAGTCGGAGACGAAGGGGAGTGAGCGTCCCCCTAGCCCCCTTACGTTCCAGGAAGGGGGGAGAGGTTCCTCGCTACGCTTCGGAATGACATGGTGTGAATGCGTACGCCCCCTTCGCTTGCGTAAGGGGGCGCGAACGAGCGGAGCGATGTGAGCGGGGGATGCGCGGGGAGGTGGTGTGGTAGCCAAGCATCCCCCTAACCCCCTTACGCTCCACGAAGGGGGCATATTACATCCCCCTAGCCCCCTTACGCTGTGCGAAGGGGGGAGATTCCTCGCTCCGATCGGAATGACATGGGTGGCTACTCGCAATGACAGTAAATGACAGTGCTTATCCAAATGCCTCATTCGGCGTACTATGACGATATGGAATCATCAACTGAACCGACCTCTTTCCAACTCGAAGCAGAGGTCACACGCGCCGCCCAACTAATCGCAAACTCCAGCTACGTCGTGGTTATGACTGGTGCCGGCATGTCTGTAGAAAGCGGCATCCCACCCTTTCGCGGCACCAACGGACTTTGGACCAAATACGGCACTCCACGAATGGATGGCTACCAACAATTCAAGTCAGACCCTGAGGCGTATTGGGATCGGCAGATTAACGCTCAGATCGACGAACACATTCTTGAGCTCCGAGACGCGCTCCGAAAAGCGAAGCCGCACAAAGGGCACTATGCTCTCGTCCAACTCGTCAACAAGGGTTACGTCAAGTCGGTAATCACCCAGAATATCGACGGCTTGGACTTGAAAGCCGGCATGGGCAACGCGCTAATCGAGATCCATGGCAACCGCTCAAGATTGCGTTGCATCGGATGCTCAAAGCGCACTGAACTCAATGACTTTGTGCCATTGTTCATGCCAGAACCGTGTGCCGACTGCGGTCAGCCCGTAAAGTTCGACGCCGTCATGTTCGGCGAGCCTATCGTGCCAGAAGTGATGGCATCCGCGAAGTCAGAAATCGATCGCGCTGATTGCGTTCTCGCTATCGGCACCTCTGCGACAGTCCGACCAGCAAGCGGACTGCTTTGGGTCGCAAGACATCGCTCGAAGGGAGACCTGATCAACGGTGCAACTCCCGGCGAGGACGCCAAACTCATTGAGATAAACCCTAAACCCACGAAACTCAGCTCTATCTGCGATGTTGTGGTTCGTGCAACAGCGAGAGAGACTGTACCTGCACTCCTAGGCTCAATCGAGAAGATGTTAACCGCTACTAGCTCAAATGCGCGTCCCGCTTCCGTATCAACATCATCCCATCACGCACCGTCAACATCACATTCACAACTCGATCATCGTTTTGAACAAGCTCGTTCAACGACTTGATCGACCGAGTCGCATCTTCCTCCATTTCACCTTCGGCATTATCCGGGCCTAACACGCGCCCACCCCACAACACGTTGTCAACGACGATCAATCCGCGCGGTGCCAACAACTCCAACGTCTTTTCATAGTAGACAAGATAGTTCTTCTTGTCCGCGTCTATGAACACCAAATCGAATGGCGGTTTCAAGCTATCGAGAGTTTCCGTCGCAGGGGCCAAACGCAGATCGATCTTTTTCCCCGCTGGATGACGAGCCCAGTGCTTCCGAGCGATGGTCGTGAAATCCTCACTCACATCGCATGTGATCAATTCGCCATCCTCCGGCAAGGCCGATGCCATCATCAACGCGCTGTAACCGACGAACGTGCCGACCTCCAAAACCCGCCTGGCGCCGCTTATCGTGACCAACGTGTTCAAGAAGTAACCCACAGTCCGCCCAGACATCATCCCGGCGGCGCCCGTAGACTTCACATCCTCGGCGATATCGTCAAACACACTGTCCGGTACCGTCGTGTGCGCTGTGGCATATTCGTCAATTCCCTCTGGAAAATCAAGCATCGTCTTTGGGTTCCCTTCGATTGTCAGTTCGTCCTAGGTATCAGGTCAATACTCCGATGATGATGCCAGAAATCGTTATCAGAGTAGCCGCATGTGCACCTTGGAGGATGGCTAAACGGTTCTTCTTAGCGAACATATAGTGCGGCCCTATAGCCATAGCTGCTATCCCAATCCCTAAGACCAAACCCACCACCAGACCATTCACGACTCCACCACCCACATTCGACAAGATCACAGCGATCGAGACATTCGAGATTAGGGCGAGAACAAACGTCACCACGTAGATAACTGGCGACTCATTTTCCTGCAGATCCTCCTGGGTCAACCCCTCGTCTTCCATCCACATGTTCCCGAACAGCCTAGGCATGTACCAGATCATGGACAGAACCATGTACAAGACCGCGCCAATCGCAACGCCGATCCACTGCTGCCACGAAATCGCAAATTCCACATCCATTTTGACCTCCTTAGTAGCCTTCAACCACTCCTGTCATTCACGCATATTCTAGCCCAACACGAACTCTAGCCTAAGCCCTCTAACTCCCAAAACAATTCGTCTTCCAGAGGCGCACGCAACCAAGCATTCCTATAAACTGATTCCATCCATACCAACACTACGGAATACGAAAACCGCAAAAATTAAGTGCGGCAATTCCGATTAGGTGATTGGAAATGGAGCCATTAAGTTTAAGGAAGGAGGCATGTGATGCGAACACCGTTTCGCCACGATCCCCGAACGCTCTTGGTGATCCTTGGGAGTACCCTGCTGATCCCCATAGCAGCATTCGCCGCGATCGCATGTACCGACGACTCCGGACCAGCGTCAGAAGGCACTGTGACGATCGCAGTCGGCGAGGTGCCGCCGCTAATTCAAGAACCACGACGCGATATACGCGCGACCGGCGGTATCGGCAAAGATCTCTCCATCTACGAGACCATTGTCCGAGCGCCGCATGTCGCACCGCCGACGCCACCGCCTCAGGACCACACGGCGTATTCTCCCGCCGATCTCGGATTAGCGGAATCATGGGAAGTCGCATCCGACTTCAACAGCATCACCTTCACGATCCGTGCCGACATACCGTGGCACAACAACGGCGGTGATTGGGGAGACTTGAACGCAGAAGACGTAGCCTGGTCCTTCAACTCCGCATTTGCTCCCGACTCCGTCAACAACGGCGCCGAGGAGATAGGTCCTGAGATGAAGGTCGGCTTCGATGTCATCGACGAACGCACCGTCCGCCAGAACATCGAGCCCGGGGGCTTCGATCCCACATGGGCGTGGCTGCAAGGAAACGCTGGATTCAACGGCATCGTAATCGTCAGCAAGAAAGCATTCGACGAACTGGGCGCAGAAGGCTTCGGCACCACCGCGGTCGGAACCGGCAAGTACAAAGTCGCAGAATGGGTTGCTGACGACCAAGTCGTACTTGAGTCTGTCCGCGACCACTGGACCGGCATCGAACCCTCCGTTGGAACCGTAAAGATCGTCCACATGCCCGAAGCGGCATCCCGTGAAGCCGCGTTGCGCGCCGGAGAAATCGACATCGGTGAACTCAGCCCGCAGGTCATCAACCAAGTGGTTGACGACATCGGAGGACGAGTACAAGAGATCGGCATCGCCCGCCCGCAAGGTTTCCAGATGGCCGGCAACTACTGGTCGACGAACTGTTCCGACTGTGAAGGCGGAGTAATGCCACGCCCCGGATGGGAAGAGGGTCTCGCTGAGGGATTCGCGTGGATCGGCGATCCCGGCGACTCGACATCCATGGAGAACGCTCGTAAAGTTCGATGGGCAATGGCAATGGCTGTCAACCGAGAATCGATCATCGAGAACGTGCTTGACGGACTCGGACGCGTCATCTACGCATGGCAGAACATCCTCCCGGACGACCCGAGCCACAAAGCCGAATGGGTGATCCCGTACGACGTCGCCATGGCGAAGCAGTACATGGCAGACGCAGGAGTGGCAGACGGATTCGACATGGAGATCTGGGTGCCTAGCACCTTCTCGCCCGGGACTATCGCCGCCGCCGAAGCAACCGCAGAAATGTGGCGCAGCGACCTCGGTATAAACGTCACCATCGACCGCACAGAGTACGGCGCACGACGCCCGCAGACCGTTGACAAGACGATCAACGTCCCGTTCACGCACGGCATCAACTGGATACCGGGAGCGACCTCGGCCAGATACATCTGCGCCGCCGCGGGTCATATCGTCGGCTTCACCATGGAGCAAGAAGTATGTGACGTCGGACTCTCCAACGCGACCGAACGCGACTTGAACCAGCGCATAGCCAACAACATCGAAGTGCAAGACTACCTGTCGCATCAGATGCTCTTCCTGCCGATGTTCCAGCACAGCGCAAACCTCTTCGCAGTCGCATCAAGGGTGACCGCATGGGACCCCTACAACTCGCAAGACGTGTTGCCCAACCGACCCGAGTCGCTAGCTGTCTCTGATTCCGAATAAGCAACACTAAGGGATGTCTGTCCGCCCTACCGTTCGTTTGGTAGGGCGGATACGCAAGCCCCGCGGATGTACGTTGTTGGGCTTGCTGATGTCCCCCTAATGCACGATTTGGCTCGGTTAATCTCCGCTGTGAAATAACGCGGTTGGTAGACACGCCCAGATTTATGTTCTGGATTTATGTCCAGACTTCGGGGGAAACGATCATTGGCTAGATTCCTCATACGCCGAGTGGTTTACATGGCCGCCGTGATGGTTGGTATCTCGATGATCGTCTTCGGATTGTCACGGCTCACCGGTGATCCACGCCTGCTCTATATGACGCAAGGCACACGCTGGTCGCAAGAAGTATGGGATGCCAGAGGGCGCGAACTCGGGCTCGATAAACCAATGGTTGTGCAGTACCTCGTTTGGGCCGGGAACGCAGTTCAAGGCGACTTCGGGGATTCGCTTTGGCACAAGCGAAACTCACTGCGCATCATCATCGAAAAGCTGCCTGCCACCCTACAGCTTTCTGGTATCTCCTACTTGATGGCAGTTGTGCTCGGTGTAATTCTCGGCACCATATCCGCGGTCACACGCGGAACACTAATCGACATCGCGGTCCGGTCCTTCGCTCTAATTGGACAAGCGGCGCCGCCATTCTGGCTCGCTCTCATCCTAATCTTCTTCTTCGCTGTCTACCTAGACATCTTGCCCACCTCCCGGCGAGGCGATTGGACGCACTTCGTCCTGCCCGCCACAACCCTGGCATGGCTGGGTTCCGCTGGTCTTGCGAGGCTGACCCGATCATCCCTCTTAGAAGTCCTCGACAGTGAATACATCAAATTGGCTCGGGCGAAAGGTGTATCAACCAACAAAGTGATCCTGAAGCATGCCCTCAAAAACGCGTTGATAGCACCCCTTACCGTTGCCGCCATACTCCTCGCAAGCTTCCTTTCCGGCACGGTCGTAGTTGAAACTGTCTTCGCATGGCCGGGTCTCGGAAGACTCGCTGTGGACGCGACAAAAAACAACGACTTTCCATTAATCACTGGAATCACCGTCATTTTTGCAGCGTTGTTCCTTCTCTCCAGCCTATTGGCGGATCTGCTGTACGCCTATATCGACCCTAGGATCCGTATCTATGATTCGTGATACGCCACTCCCAGACACGGCAACCGGACGTTCGAATCTGCGAATACCCGTGCTAGGCACGCTGTACCGATGGATTCGGCGGTATCCGGTTCTACCGGCGATAATCGCTGTTGGGCTCGCGATTATGGCGATATTCGCTCCATGGGTCGCTCCGGCGCACCCATTGGAAAGTGATCTCGATTTCATTGCTCACCCGCCGGTTTGGATGGAAGGCGGTACCTTCGACTACATCCTCGGAGCCGACAAAATTGGACGCGATCTGTTGAGCCGCATCATCCACGGCTCGCGCATCTCCCTATCGGTTGCGTTCATCGTCATAATCTGCGGCAGTTTCATCGGAAGCGCAATCGGCATTGCTTCCGGTATGGCAGGAGGATTATGGGACGAGTTCGCGATGAGAATCGTAGATCTCGTCTACGCCACACCCTTCCTGCTTATCGCTCTCGTAGCCGCAGTGGTTTTTGGCACGAGCTTTCAACTCGTTCTTACACTCTTGACCATCTTTTCATGGCCGATCTTCGCCCGCCAAACCCGCGGCCTCACCCTCCAACTCAAGAACATGGACTACGTAGCTAGCGCACGAGTCGCCTCTGCATCGGAATTACGGATTGCTTTTAGACACATCCTCCCCGGCGTCGTCAATACCGTCGTCGTAATCGCCACGCTTCAAATCGGCTCGCTGATTTTGACAGAATCGGTGCTTTCCTACCTTGGCGTCGGTATTCCTGCACCGCAACCCGCATGGGGTAGCATGGTCGCTGACGGCAGAGAGTTCATCACTACTGCGTGGTGGGTACCTGTTATGCCGGGCACTGCGATCTTCCTCACCGTCTTCGCCTTCAACTTCATCGGTGACTGGCTACGCGACTATCTAGACCCACGCCTGCGGCAGGTCAACTAGCTGCGTTGTGCCCGTGTCGAGACTGCAAACGCAGACCGCCTGAAACAAAGCAAAAAGAGTCATTGGTCGTTTTTTTTCACGGGTTGTAGTCCCGGCGGCTTTCCATCTGCTCTTGCGACAGGTTTCGGGGACGGCCTCCGCTTCCTTCCACGCGTGTTATCTACCCCGTTTCGCTGGCTATTTTTGCCTACAAACATGCGCTACCTCCGTGCGGGCTATTGTATGTCGTAGATGGATGTCGACGCCCATCCCTTCCGATTTTCCAGAGCCTCAGAACCGGTCGTGTCAACGAAAAACGAATCTATTGAAACGGTAGTGAATACGTCGCGCACCACGAATTCGTAGATTTCCGTTTCGATTTCACCAGGTTCGATTATCAGCTCATTAGTCTCCCATTCTCGAGAATACTCGAAAATCCCGGGGAATGGTATGTATTTCTCATTGTTGGGTTGAGCGATGAATTTCTCAAAAAGGAGGCCGATTTCGCTGTCATCAAAAGGAGCCATCTGCCGGATCCTGAAGTCTGCTTGACGGATTTCAACCGCAACCCGCGAGTTGTTGGAAAGGGTGGCGGTCACTGAAACGTGAATGTAGCTGTTTCCGAGTTTCCTGTGAGCCACTTCTTGAGAGATCGTTAAGTGAGGTTGAAATTCCCTAAACAAGTCCAACTTGTAATACGCGAACACGCCACCCACCGCGATGGCGACCAAGGTTACCGTTGTCTGGACGAAACTGACCGTTTCCACTATCCCTAGTCCAAACACCCCGTTAGTTGCCAGACCGAGCAACACTAACCCTGCGACGATAGCAGAGCATACAATGACTAGTCGTTTCCGCGCGGCAGAAGTCATACAAGTATTCTAACACATCGGTAACTCTCTATAATCCGCGCTGTCACTGTAAACTGAACCCATTGCCGATCTTGGAGAACAATCAGGAATCACCACACCATGAAAATCACAGATATCAAAACCCATGTCGTCAAGATGCCGACTACTATGCCTTGGGTATTCGTTAGCGTCGAAACCGATGAAGGCGTCACTGGTTGGGGCGAATGTACCGATTACATCGCAAACCCTCAGCTGGTGCGCGGTATAGAAGCGGTTAAGCAGTTCGTGATAGGGGTAGACGCTTCGCACATCGAGGAGATTTGGCAACGCATCTTCCACATGTATTCAGACCTCAACGGACGTGGCTTCGTCTCTCACCTGATCTCCGCAATCGACATCGCTCTTTGGGACATAAAGGGCAAAGTCCTAGACCGCCCGATCTACGACCTCTTAGGCGGTCCCGTCCGCGCTTCCGTGCCTCTATATACACACGTCAGCGATACGTCTCAAGGCGAGACGTTCGAAGAGCACCTCGCCGGAACTATGGAAGACGCGCGACGAACCAAAGAGATGGGTTTCGAAGCCATCAAGACCGATCCATTCCCATCCCGTAGACAATACGGCAAGTTCCGGGGCGCATTCATGGTCGAAAGACTCGATCCCGCCGCTATCCATGATGCTGTCCAGTGGATGGAAGGACTGCGCGAAGCCGTCGGCGACGACTATGAACTGATGGTCGATGCTCATGGTCGCTTCGACGTCGCATCCGCTATCGAAGCCTGCCGAGCCCTTGAGCACATCAATCTTGTATGGCTCGAAGAACCCATACACGTCGAAAATCACAACGCACTCAAGCACGTCCGCGAAAACGTCAATGTCCCGCTCTGCATCGGCGAAAGACACTTCACCCGCTGGGACTACTGGCAGATCATCAACGATCGACTAGTCGACTACATCATGCCAGACATAGCATGGTGCGGCGGCATCAGCGAAATCCGACGCATAGCCGCTATGGCCGAAGTCGGATATATCCGAATTAGCCCCCACGACGCGCTCGGCCCGATCGCAATCGCCGCCAGTTTCCAGACCTGCATGACCATGCCCAACCTATACCGCGAAGAGTGCGTCCATCACTGGTTCCCGCTGTTCGAGCAACTCATCGAGCCGATGTTCGATATCCGAGACGGACACATACACCCCAACGGACGTCCAGGACTAGGCATCGAACCCAACCCTGACGCCCTAGAAGAGTTCAAAATCGACGTAGACGCCCCCGAGGCCCAACGAACCGACTGGTACGGCTCATTCGGCGACGACGACTAAATGAGGATGCCCCCGTCATTCCCGCGCAGACGGGAATCCAGAGGGGATGTGAGGGGCAACACCATGGGGCAATCACAGTTCAATCCTCCCTTCGCTCGCGCAAGGGGGTAGAGGGATGCTCGCATACGAGCAAACTCTCTGCATACGCGATAACTTGTTGGCATCGAAACTCGCACGTATCGCAAGGTGCAAACTTCATGAAATACGACTTCATCGTCATCGGCGCAGGGTCCGCAGGTGCAATCGTTGCTACGCGTCTCAGCGAAGATCCCAACACTTCAGTCCTCCTACTTGAAGCTGGTCCCGACTATCCAACTATGGATGACCTGCCAATGGAGATAAAACTCGGGTATGGCTTCGACCGCAATATATGGGCGCGTGCATTTGGCAAAGACAGCAAACACAACTGGAACTTCATCGCAAAATCCAACGACCTTTTTCCCGACATGATGGTGCCTAGAGGCAAACTCGTCGGCGGTTCAAGCTCGGTCAATGCCCAGATATTCCTGCGTGGAATGCCTGAAGATTATGACGACTGGGCATCATGGGGCAACGACGAATGGTCATTCCAAAAACTGATGCCTTACTTCCGGCGCATCGAGACCGACACCGATTTCTCCGACGACTACCACGGCACCGAAGGCCCGATCGTATGCCGACGATGGAAACGAGACGAATGGAACGAAGACCAAGATGCGTTTGTTCAGGCGTGTCAGATGCTTGGCTACCCGTACTACGAAGATGCCAACAACCCGGACACAACTGGGGTCGGCCCGCCGCCTTTCAACAACCCGAACGGTGTCCGATGGAGTACCAACATCGGGTATTTGTCCCAGTCTAGGCATCGCCTCAATCTCACGCTTAGGTCTGATTGCCATGTCCATCGGCTGTTGTTCGACGGGAATAAAGCGATCGGTGCGAAGGTCGAATCTGGCGGCGAGTTGTTTGATGTATATGCAGACCAGATCGTGCTTTCGGCTGGAGCGTTGTGTTCCCCGCAGATCTTGATGCTCTCTGGTGTGGGGCCCGCCGATCACATCCGAGAGATGGATCTACCTGTGATTCTCGATTCCCCCGGCGTCGGTCAAAACCTCCGCGACCATCCGCAAGTATCGACTACATGGCGCACCAAGACCTACTTCCGCCAAGACCCGTTGGCGTCAAAGATACAGATCAACCTCAAATTCACCTGCAAAGGATCGAAGTGGCGCAACGACATGTTCATACATCCTTTGTCCTGTGCAACGCAAGAAGGCGTCTACCTGATATCGAACACGCAACCGATAGGCATTTCGATGATCTCAGCGCTCTACTTGGCAGAGTCGGCAGGTGAGGTCAAACTCCAATCTACTGACCCTTACGTCCAGCCGTATCTCGACTACAACCTGCTCAACACCGAGTTCGATAAAGAAAGGATGCGAGAGGCAGTGCGTCTATGTGTCGAGATCGGAGAACAGTCGCCTTATGACGACATAATCGATGAGTTAGTTGCACCCACGACCGACGAGTTGGCGGACGATGACCTGCTGACGCGGTTCATCATGGAACGAGTCGGCACTAGTCACCACGCGTCCGGCACTTGCAAGATGGGTCCGGACAGTGACGAAATGGCGGTGCTAGATCAATACGGCAATGTCAAAGGCTTGGAAAACATCAAGGTAGCCGACGCCTCGAACATGCCCGATTGCATCCGGGCAAACACCAATGTAACGTCGATGGTCATCGGCGAACGCGTTGCCGACTTCATCTTGGAAGGCAGGTAGCGCTTACTTGGTCACCATCTCGTCGCCGCCATCATCGTCCATTGTCAAGGATTCCATGAACTCAGAGTAAGCGCTCAACTTCTCGCGTTGCTCAGGGGTTACGGGCGATGCAGCCTCTTCGAATTCCTTCTCGCGTGTGGCTCGATGCGACTGCTCCTCAGAAACGCGACGCCCTTGAATATCGCTGTCCACTTGCTCCATGACATCCTCGGCCATGTAGATCGGTGCGCGCGCTCTAATCGCCAACGCTATGGAATCTGAAGGCCGTGCATCTAACACAACCACCTCGTCACCGACTCTGATGCTGACATCAGCGAAGAAAGTCGACTTGTTCAGGCCGCGGATGTAGATGTATTGGACGGTGCCGCCGAGTTCAGTTATGGAGTTCAGGAGCAGATCGTGAGTCATCGGGCGAGACGGGGGTGCCTCGCTTGATGGTGCAACTATGGCAGCTGCTTCATTTGCGCCGATGATGATCGGACAGACGCGCCGATCATCGTGATCCTTAGGACGCAGTATCAAGCACCGCTCAGAACCGCCGTCACGTCCCACCGTTATCTGGTGAATCTCCACCTCCAACATGACGGTCATCTCCTTGACTTCGTAGCGGTTACCAGTTGCGAGACCCAGCAAATGTCGCGTTAGCACACGCCGATGCTCGGGCTACCTCACTTCATACTTTACAACGATTCGCAAAAGACACAACGCGGACTTACAGGGCTAAATTGGTCTGGTGGTGACGCGGCAGGCAAGCATCCCCCTAGCCCCCTTACGCGAGCAAAGGGGGAGATTCCTCGCTCCGCTCGGAATGACGAAAGGTGGCATTCGGAGTGATGTGGTTTTACAAAGGTTTCGCGGTTGCTGGAATTCTAGACTTCATGCGTCGTTGTACTAGTGGGCGTTCCAACATCACGCGTCGGTCGCATCCGGAGCAGAGCAGACCGATGTCAGCGCCGATGCGATAAATCTCCCAAGTGTTTGAACCGCAAGGATGCGGTTTCCTCAAAACGACGGTATCGCCAACCTCAAACGGCACGACCTCGCGATCTTTGCGATCTGGCGGAGTCATTTGCACTCAACTCCTGCCAAGCGCGATCTCGGTTCGTAGTTCTTCAACCGCGCTACGAGCAGCTTGATCGAAATCGGTTGAAGATTGCGAAGCGTAGATGATGCCACGTGACGAGTTGATTAGGATGTTTTCGCCAGCTAATCTAGCTGTTTCCGCAGCATCCCCGCCTTGTGCGCCTACTCCCGGTATCAAAAACGGAATTTCCTGAAATGATGAGCGCAACGAGGCGAGTTCTTCGGGGAAGGTTGCTCCTACCACTAGCCCGACGTTGCCCGCATCCGACAGGGCGACCGTCTGCTTCGCCACAATCTCGTAGAGTGTCTCGCCAGATCGGGAATCGACCACATCCTGGACTTCAACCGAACTCGGATTTGAGGTCCGGCAAACCACGAACACTCCCTTATCCTCGTATTCCAAAAACGGCAATACCGCTTCTGATCCTTGATATGCGTAGATCGTCACGGCATCCACGGACCAAACCTCGAACATCGCCCTCGCGTAGGCATCCGCGGTATTACCTATATCGCCGCGCTTGGCGTCGGCTATCACGAATGCATGAGGTGCCACATCTCGGATATGTCTGATGGTTTTTTCGAGCGCGTCAAACCCTGACCGTCCCATGGCTTCGTAGAATGCGAATTGAGGTTTATAGGCCGCAACCAAGTCCTGAGTAGCTTCTATGATTGCGCTGTTGAAATCGAAGACATCATCAATCGGCATCTTAGACGGGTCGGGGTCAAGCCCGACACATACACAACTGCCTGAGGTTGAACGAGCAGAATCCAAGCGATCAGACATTCTTTGAGTGGCAACGGTTGTCATTTCGTATCCCAGCAAGTTAGATGCATAGTTCTCCTGAAATTATCTACAACTTCAGCCACACTCGATCCGACCCTCGTGCCGAAAAACCTGTTTCACCGTCGCGAGAGGACTTGGAGTGGCTATTCACCGCGCTCTACGATGCTTACGGGCCACGGAATTGGTGGCCTACGGTTCATGGAGGTTCGTTCGAATTGGTTATCGGTGCGATTCTGGTGCAGAACATATCGTGGTCGAATACCGAGCGCGCGTTGATCAATCTGCGCGATGCTGATGTGTGGTCGTTTCAGACGATTGTCGATACTCCTGACGAAGAGATGCATGTCTTGATCCGTCCGTCGGGCTACTACAAGGCGAAGACTCGCAAGCTCAAGGAGTTCGCAAACTTCATCCTTTCGGAGCATGGCGGAGATTTGGACAGCCTCTTCGCGCTGCCGATCGACGAGATGCGGGCGCAGTTGCTATCGGTTTGGGGTATCGGCGAAGAGACCGCTGACGACATTGTCTTGTATGGAGCGAACAAGCCGTCGTTCGTGGTGGATGCGTATACACGGCGGTTGTTGAGCAGGATGGGTTGGGAAATTCAGGGTAAGAGCTACTCGGCGTATCAGCAGGTTTTCCATGAGCTGTTGCCGCATGATGCCTATCTGTTCAACGAGTATCATGCACTGATCGACTACCATGCGGCTCGGATCTGCAAGAAGAAGCCGTTGTGCGACAAGTGCGTTCTTGCTGAGCAATGTCCAGTCGGACTCGGGGTTACGCAGCCGTGATGGTGATGCTGCTGGTTTTGAATAGCACGTAGACATCGTTTCCGGCCCTCAGATTCAGGGCTTCGACGGCATCTTTAGTCAACTCGACGACGAACTCGACTCCGGCGTTCACGAATGCGAATGCTGCGAACTCACCGACTTCGATGCGCTGGACGACGCCGGGTAGGATGTTGCGTGCGCTGATGGCTTGTGGATGTTCCAACGCGAGCATGATGTCCGAGGCGCTGATGGATACTGCTACTTGCTGCCCCGCTTGGTAGTTGTCAGATTGGGCTGCGACCTCGATATCGCCGATACGGATCATGCCTGTCGCTGTAACGTTTCCCGCGTAGAGATTTTCGATGTCGTCGCGGCCGGCTCTAGTTGAAGATGCCATGTCTGCGACTAGATCGACTACCGGTCCGAAGGATTTGGCGCGTCCACGTTCGAGAACAAGCGCGTTCGGAGCGAGTGCCATGATGTCGGACAGCGAGTGCGAGACATAGACCATAGGGATATCGTAACGCTCGTGGGTCTGTTTGAGGTATGACACGACTTGATTGCGTAGTCGGATGTCTAGTGATGCGACTGGTTCGTCGAGGAGCAGGAGTCGAGGTGAAGTCGCGACGCTGCGGGCTAGTGCTACGCGCTGACGTTCGCCGCCGGAGAGCGAAGCGGGATATCGATCCAAAAGAGATTCGATCTGTAGGAACTGGGTAAGTTCGTCAGGGTTGATGACTCTGAGATCAGGCGGTGTCAGTCGATATCCGTATTCGATGTTTTGACGGACGGTTTTGTGAGGAAACAGCATCCCGTCTTGGAAGACCATCGCCGTTCGCATTGCTTGCGGCGAACTTTGGATACGGTCAGCAGAGGAAAAGAGGGTTTCACTGCCGATTTTGATGTGTCCGTCGTCTGGAGTGATCATTCCAGCTAGGCAGGCCAGGAGTGTAGATTTTCCGGCGCCGGATGGACCGAATACGGCGGTGATTCCGTCTGGGAATTGGCCGGCGACGTCTAGCTTGAAGTCGCCACGTTGGACTCGGAAGTCGAAATCGAGAAACGGCATTTCGGCGGAATTAGCCATCGGAAGGGTTCCTCGATGCTAGGCGTGCGCGTTGTCGTGATACGAGCTTGTTGTGAACAGCCAGTGCGATGCCGCCGATAGCGATTGATACGGCGGCCAACGACCATGCGCCCGAGAAGTCGCCAGCGGATATGCGCGAAAAGATCGCGCTGGGAAGTCCTTGCGTGTCGCCGGGGATGTTGCCTGCGAATACGATGGTTGCACCGAACTCAGCGAATGATCGAACGAATCCGAGCAGAAGTCCGGCGGCGATACCGTTTCTGGCGAGGGGCAACGTGATATCCCATGTGGCGCGCAGTCGGCTGGCGCCAAGGTTTCGTGCTGCGAAAACTAGCCGAGGGTCAACTTCTGCCAGACCTGCGACAAAGGCTCGTACAACTAATGGAAACGAGACGATTGCGGCTGCTATTGACATTGCCATCCAAGTAAATGCCAGCCCTTCAGTCAATGGTGCTAACGGCCCGGTTGCTCCGAAGAGCCATAGAAGAATGAAGCCTACCGCTACAGGTGGCAGGGCGAGCGGCATCGAGACGATCAGGTCTACGATGAATGCGGTCCGTCCAGTGTTCCGAATCAGATAGTTGGCGACTAGGAACGCAGGTATCGACATGCCGAGCGTTGCGACCAAGGCGGTTTGGATAGATAGCAGTGTGGCGTCAAGCATTGGTTGGTATAGCGGTGTTTCGATTACGGTTATTGCTCGAATCCGTGTTTGTTGAAGATGCTACGAGCGGTGGGTGATTGCAGGTAGTTGAGGAAGTCGTTCACGCCGATGTCGGTGTCATCGTCGTTGATTATGGATGCATAGTATCTGGGCGTCGCTTCTTCGGATTGGCTTTGGAATGTGAAGGCTATCTGGACGTCATCAGTTGATATGGCGTCGGTCTGGTATACGAGAGCGTACGCTACGTTTCCAGATGTGACGGCGGCGAGTGCGGCACGGACATCTAAAGTCGGGACGATTTGAGATTCGAGTTGTTCGAGTAGGTTGAGTTCTCGGAGCGCGGCTTGGAAGTATTCGCCAGCAGGTGCAGTTTTGGGGTCTGGCATAGCGATTCTGCCCGCGCCTATGAGTTGGCTCGGATGCTGATGTGTTGTGTCGGAGTTTGCGGTTCTGACTGCAACTAGGGTATTGGAGAGGATCTGGATGGTGTTGTCTTGAGTAGTTTTGTCGTCTTGAAGGAGCTTGTCGATGGGTGTTTTTCCGGCGAGGATGACGGCGTCGGCTGGTGCGCCAGCGATGATTTGGTTTGCGATGAGGTTGGAACCTGCGAAGTTGAAGCGCACTTGGTTACCTGTTTCGTATTGGTATTGGGTTGCGACTTCTGTCAAGACATCGACGAGCGATGCGGCGGCGTGTATCAATGGCGGTTGATCGGTGTTGTCGCAAGAGATAGCAGCGGATAGCACGAGGATGGTGATGATTGCGGTGATGAAGGTTAAGCGAGACCTTTGCAAAACCCCGTCATTCTCGCGTAGGCGAGAATCCACAGCGGCGGTCAAGCATCCCCCTAGCCCCCTTACGCTAGCGAAGGGGGGAGATTCCTGGCTCCGCTCGGAATGACGTTGTGGATGCTCGTCTGACCATGCATTCCCCCGGCCACCTTGCGCTAGCGAAGGGGGAGATTCCTGGCTCCGCTCGGAATGACATGGCGGGCTTTCCCGCTTGGACATCAAGGGGGAGGGTTTTGCAAATGTCAAGGTTAAACGCGGTTTGAACATGAATCTGATTTTCCTGCTAGAATTGGAAGTTGCCGTTAGTTAGGCTCGCCTCATCAATCAGTCCACCATCGTCGCCGAGGTTTTGATGCCGAATCCTGAAAGTATCCACAACGCGGATGAATACTCGTTTACCGAGTTCTCGTCTCAACCTTTCTACCGTCGAGTCAACTCTCGACTGGTCGAGATGTCGGGTGTGTTCAATCACCATAAGATAATCGACTTGGGTTGCGGAACTGGTGGTATCACCAAGCTAATTTTGGATCGTCTGACGGGGACTAAGGAGACGGTGATCTATGCGGTGGATCATTCGGCTTCAGCGTTGAAGACTGCGGTTGAGGAACTTGGCGATCGAAAAGAGGCGGTGATTCGGTTCGTTCACGCCGAAGTGCAAAATCTGACGGGATCGGTGAATGAGCAGGTCGACGCGGTGATCTACTGCAACTCGATCCACTATGTGAATGACAAGTCGATGTTGTTGAAGCAGATACGCGAGCGGTTGCGGCCGGGCGGTATTTTGGCATTCAACACCTCGTTTTTCGAGGGTGCTCACCCACCCGAATCTCTGGATTTCTACCGCCGTTGGATGATGCGCTCTTTGCGTACTTTGCGACGCGATCACGGGTTGTTCCCGGACAAGAATGCCGACAAGACGGGTGCTCGTCGACAATTGACGCCTGAGGAGTATGAGGAGTTGCTGGAAGAGGCGGGCTTCGAGATCGTGCGGAGCGAGAGCGTGGTAGTGCCAGTGCCAGAGTCTGGCTTCCACCACATCAGCGGTTTTCAAGACTGGATCGAAGGCGTAATGCCCGGCGTACCTTTGGGCAAAGGGCGCGACGCATTGCAGAAATCCCTCAAGCAAGTCTTCAAGGAAATGGAACTGGAAACGGTGCCGAGAGTCTGGTTGGGGATCACAGCACGTAGGGCGGATTAGGGGCTGCTCCCTCCCCCTTTTCCAAAGGGGGAATACAAAGGGATTTTACAACATCCTCTGCGCCGTTACACCCTTCGCTCGCCCATGTCATTCCGAGCGGAGCGAGGAATCTCCCCCTTCGTGGAGCGCAAGGGGGTTAGGGGGATGCTCGTGCGTTTTTGGCCGGTATGGCATCCCTTGCGAACATCGCTTCGCTTGACGCGTCTCCTTACGCAAGCGAAGGGGACGGCACCTCCTCTCGTCCCTTCTGGATTCCGACTTTCGTCGGAATGACGGATAGAGGGCGGGAATGACGCGAAGAACGCTTATGTCATTCCGAGTGGAACGAGGAATCTCCCCTTCGTGGAACGTAAGGGGGTTGGGGGGATGCTTGCCTGCCGCGTCCCCGCGGCGATGTGTAGGTGTTAACACTCATAAGAACAGCACGGATGTTGATGTTGCCAAGAGAGGGTTGGAACTTTTGCAGGTGGTTTTAGGCGATTTGTTCAGTCGCGGGGAGGATGTTGACGAAACGAAGGGCAGCAATTATAATCAACAACATACGTTGCTAGAAAGCGAGTTAAAGCATGACCTATTCAGAGCGAATCTCAATCTATCGAGAAATCGAAGCGGCAAGGCAATCAAAGGTTGTCGCATATGTTACGGGAGACCGAACAGGCCTTGAAATACGCATGTCATCAGACGTGTTGGATTTCTTGGTGCACCACCTTGACACGATAGGAGTTGTCGAAAAGATATCTTTGATCCTCTACACGCGTGGAGGCGATACTCTGTCAGCTTGGACCATAGCCAATCTCTTGCGGACGTTTTGCGATCGTCTCGAAGTTATCGTCCCGTCGCGTTGCCACAGCGCAGGAACGTTACTATCCTTGGCAGCTGACAACATTATGATGACGAAACAAGCAACGCTCGGACCAATTGATCCGAGCGTCAACACGCCACTCAATCCGATAGTTCCAGGCGGTTCTCCAACCGCTCGCGTTCCTGTGAACGTTGAAGATGTTAATGCTTTCCTTGAACACGCACGCGAACATCTTGCTCACCAACCGATTGACAGAGTATTCGAGAAGCTTTCAGAGAGCGTCCATCCCCTGGTTCTGGGAAACGCTTTCAGAGCGCGCGCACAAATCAGAATGTTGGGCGAACGGCTTCTTTCCAACCACATGACAGACCAAACTTCGATCACCAAAGTCCTTGATTTCTTATGTAGCGAATCAGGTAGCCACGATTACACGATCAATCGAAGAGAAGCGCGTCAACAACTCGGGTTGCCCATCGAGACTCCGTCAGCAGAATTTTACGGAACTCTCAAGGAACTGTACGATATTATCGCCTCTGAGTTGCAACTCACTGAGCCATTCGACCTCAACTCGCTTGGTATCATCGTTGGCAACCGAGATCAGGTACCATGTACCTTCACGCGCGGGCTCATTGAGAGCCTCGACGGCGGGTCGCACGTTCGGCTAACCGAAGGCGAGTTGAGTCGACATCAAGTGCAAGATCAGGCAGGACAGATATCCCAGGGAGTCGGATTTGAACCGCATTTCGACGGATGGAGGCATTACAATGCGTGAGACCGCAGACACTACCAACGGGATCCCTGATTTCTTTAACGGAAAGGACTCAGTTCCGTCTTTTGCGCCAGGCACCGCGCCGACCGACAACTTGATTGCGATGATTACGAACAACGTCGTTCCGCTTGAGCCAACCCTTAAGTTAGCCGATTCACCATCGGCTAAACTTCCGCATCCCATGAGGCAGGATGACGAAAAATCACCGAAGGTCCAACGTGTGATCGTGCGAGATTAGTGTTGAGTAGGTGCCGGACTATTGGCATGCTCTTTGGCGCACGGTGAGATGTGATCGTGCGCGAGGTCTAGGATGCAGTTGATTTGCTCTTCATAGACCCAATCCTTCATCAGCTTGCCTTTTTCCATGAAGGTGTCGCTGTCGGCAGCCATGAGCATGAGTTCGCGTTGGGCTTCAGGATCGAGTTGGTCCCAGACAATAGGAGTCCAGTCGTGCGATTCGCTCATCAGTCCATCAATGGCTTCGCAGACTAGTTCGATATGGTCATCTGTGGTGTAACCCAAGTCGCCCAGATAGGCTTTAGTGACTGTGTGGCCTCTTTTTCGGAGTTCGGTTAGGAGGTACTCGGGAGGGTCTGATATCAAGATGTGTTCGTGGTCGCGCATGGTTGACCTCCGGGGTTGTTTAGGATTCGGTTTTGCGGGTGCGACTCATATGCTGACGTTCATTCCGCGTTCTGAAACTGCCAATCCGTGAGGTCGGCACATCGTGACGACAAAGACGACTGGATCATCGGTGTCGGTGCCGCAAACGATGCACTGTTCCGGTTCCTGTATCTCCGATCTCAGGGTTTCCTCGCTGAAAATCGGCGCGTCGTCCGAGTGCTGTTCATCGTTTCGATACATGGCGATACCTCCTGTATTCCGGTTTGAGAGTCCGGTGAGGGTATCACGGCCGAGGGTATCCGGCAAGGGAAGTGGATGGAGAGGATTCTGGATGCTGTCAACTAGTCTCAGTCGACTGATCTTGCACGAAGGATTTCAGCATCGGCAAAAGGACGGGTGCAACGCCTGAGGTCACGTGCAATACGTACTCATCCATAGTCATTATGTCTCCAGAATCGGCTTCTTCGGGAGTAACGCGTTCGCTGTATTCCCTTATCAAAGCCAAGCCTACCAATGTCAGAGCATTGCCAAAAATCAGGCGATTTGCTTCCAATTCTTCCGTTGAGCCTTGAGTATGGAGGAGTAAATGACGATTATCGACGTTTACGAAGAAATCGTAGGCTTGAACATTCTCCTCCCCAGTTTGCGCGATCTTGAGCGCAGACTCCTCTTGGAATCCGTGCAGTTGCCATCCGATTCTTTCCACAGGGTGCCAATTCGGCGGATCGTACCGGTGCCGTATAGGGTTACGTTGTGATTCACTGCCGGATATTTTGTCGTCAATCGGTGATTTCAGATCAATTGTGAGGTAGTTATTGAATGGTTCGGTACGTTGAGGGGCATCGTCATCGACAATGATGGTGAATTTCAACCACCCTCCAGGCATCGCAGAACTCGGCAACTGGCTTGTGAAATTGATTTGACCCTCGTCGGGGCCTGTGCGTCTCCAGCTACCCGAAACATCCTCACCTGCTCCGTTCTCAATCCGCCATCTTCCAGGCGAATCAACCCTGTCGAAATAACTGGAATCTGCGTCGGATTCCAAACTAACCGTGACTCTGCGACCTATCTCTCCGTCTCTTCGAAGTCGGTTACTTCGAGTCTGCTTGAACTGAATGAAGGTAGGGTATCGTGAAAAATCGGGGGGCGTAGCATCATCAATCGCCTCTCGGGTGAATCCGATGTTACCGCCTTCCATTAAGTATCTGGCCAACTCCCTGTTGTTGCTGAATAAATCCCGCAATACCTTACTCACCGTCTCGCTACTGGTCATACTGTCGCGAAGAGCTGATATTCTCCGTTCACGGTTCGCTTTCCGTAAGGAAGGGCTTAAGTTCAGTGTTTGTTCAAGCTCCCTTTCCAGTTGGTTAGCGGTATCTCCTCTACGCAATCTGTCGCGACTGTTCATAAATAGATCTTCGCGATCTCTACCGTCAATTTCGGAACAGTCGACGGTCACCAACAGATCGTTTTTGATGTACGACTTACCGACGTTGCGACGCTCGAAAAACCTTGAATGCATCGCGCCGTGTGTTTGACCGTTGACCAAGAACAGCACACCTGAATCTGCACGGCGTTGTTCGCTACCTTCGCCTGGCTTGAAAAGGTAGATCTTAGTTGGTAATCTGTATCCTGACACGGAAATATCTGCTCCGTCCGTCAGTTCTAGGTCTTCGGAACGATTCTCGACGGAGTTAACGATACCAATACCATTGTGGTATGGCCCTTGGGATCTATAATCTCGGCACTCATACAACCTGAAGGGCAATGCAGGATCTGCCACTTTAGTTTCTAACCTTTTTAGCAAGCCCTGTCTACCACCGCCTGTACTTCTTGTGATGTCAGATTTATCGCCTCCCCATTCGTACTCATACAGCTTGACCAATGATCCGAAAGTTGAGGATTTGATGTAGGCCATTCCCGAACCTCCCGAGGGAAATATCGGCATAGTGTCGGCCTGAAAAGACAAAACGTCTCCCCTGAATAGGATTGCCTTATCTGCATCGAAGGGAGCCAAGTATTCGTAAACGGAACTTCGAATATCGCCAGTTGGAGCTTTACGGCGAACGACGGTAAAGCCCCAGTCATGGTCGCGGTCGTTGGTTTGGTTCCTTCGTGGGAGTAGCGCGGGGTTTCGACGCGACAAGACGAGTTGTAGATTGAAGTTGCGGCTACAAAATTGGAGAGCTCCTGTTCCGCCCATGTTAAATTTGCCCTGCACATATGGAATCCGCAGTTTGTTGCTTCGTTGCAGAGACATGAATGTGTCAGGGAAAGCGCCCGGACTCTGACCTTCACCTTGATCCGCTATGGAAATACAAGGGTTAGAGGAACCGCCCGGCTTACTACTAGTGGCGGCGACGGTCACGAGATTTGCGTGTTTGCTGATTTCAGAACGACTCCAGTTCCTGATCATTCCATGTCGATCTGGATCGTACCCGGCGTTGTTTTCGATGAACTTCGATACAGCTTCACGAATAGAACTCGGCGATTCTGGACTATCGTTTGACACTCCCGCAGCCAGAACTGCGTTGATTAGACGAGCATCGATTGAGTTAACCACTTTCTCCGCCAACGCACCGATAGCATCAGCCTGCTGGTTGCCGATGATGCTGAAATTGTTCTCGTTGTCGCCGAGTTGTCGCCAAACGGAGTCGTCATCCCAGTATTCTGCCGTACTCAACAGTTCAACAACGCGTTCCTCGGTGTCAGCATGCATCAATTCTTCACACAGTTGGCGATTGTCATTGGATACCGGCAATTGCGTCTCCTTTAAGAACGAGTTTTCGTAACTTTTCAGCATAACCTGAATGACGGGTCAAACAGAGGCACAACGCTCGGAAGTTGTGGTTTCGGTGGTTGTCAATGGTCTAACCTCGTGGTATGGCGTTCGGCGATTAGACCGGAGAGGTTAGCAGATTGGGGATGATGAAGTGTGGTGTTGTGGGGGAGTACGTCCCCTTCGCTTCAGCGCAAGGGGACGCGAGCGAGCGAAGCGAGATCGCAGGGGATGTTCTGCCAGCCGAAAAACAAGCATCCCCCTAGCCCGCTTGCGCGAGCGAAGGGGGATTGTGTGCTAAATGGCGGCGTGCGCCGGGATTTCAGTGGTTTCGCGTGTTGCTAACTCGTTGCGTGCTAACGCAAGGCGGTATCCAGCTTCTAAGTTGACCCAGACATGTGCTTTGATGCCCAGCACTTTTTCCAGTTCAATTGCGGTTTGAGGGGTGACTGCCTTTTTGCCGTTGATGATCTCGTTGATCGCCTGTGCCGGACGTCCCATCCGGTTGGCCAATTCCTTTTGAGTTATACCTAGGAATTCGATTTCATCCTTGAGGATGCTACCTGGCGACACTGGCATACTCGATGAGAATGGTTCTGCTTTAATCGCCATAGTGCTTGTTGACCTCCTTGACTATGATCGTCTTGCGCGCCTCATCATGCTCTACGATGAGCCTCCATTGGACGTTCAATCTGAGAGAATACTCACCTTTGCGGTCACCCTTGAGCGGATGGAATCTGATAGATGGCACGTCGTATAGGTCTTGCAGATCCCGAACCGCCATGATCAGGCTTACGACACGTACGTATCTCTCGCCAATCTGTTTACCCCATGTTCGGACAGCCCTACGAGGGTCGTCGTAACAGGACTTCATGCTATTGGTTCGAAACTCTACTTCCATGATTCACCTAAAGGGTGATTATATGAAAAGTGTACGTCGTTTATGTGGGATTTGTCAACGAGAAATCCGAAGGTGAATCGCGAAGTGGGTTATCGCCTAGGGATGTCGTTAGGGTGATCGACAGAAGAATTACTCCCCCTCGTCTCTCAGGATGCTTGCGCTTGAGGGTTGTTCGTCGTACCCATACGCGTATTCGTCGTCCAATTTGGAGTCGTGGATACGCCCTTCTTGCTCAATCAGTCTGTTGTGGGCTAATGTGGCGCGGTAAGATGCTTCCAACCTGGTCCAAAGGTACGCAGGAATTTCTAGTGCATCTTCGATGGCTCTTGCGATTTCAGGCGTCACTGGAGCGTCTGCGTTTATGACGCCGTTTACTAGCTCCACCGAACAGTCCATCCGTTCCGCTAACTCGTTTCGACTGATTCCTCGGTGTTCAATCTCTCGGCGAAGTATGCGTCCTGGCGGGAGTGGCATGTTTGAGTAGACGCGTGGTTGTTCAGTCTTCATAATGGTCGGTGACCTCCTTGACGAAGACAGCGCGATTGGGTGCATCGTATTCGACAATCAAGCGTAACCTGCCCGAGATTCTGATGGCGTATTCGCCTTTTCGATTTGCCCTTAAGGGATGAAGCCCCAAGTGTCGGACGTTAAACAGATCTTCGAGTCGATTCGCATCGCGAATTAGACTGACGGTGTCTGTGTAACGGATTCCTGCTGGATGTCCCCACCTGCGAGTTGCTTGAGATGTGTCATCGGCGCAACGCCTGAGATAGCTTCTTCTAAATCTGACTTCCACGGTGTGTTAACGCTTATAACAGCTTGTTTCATGTTAATCGATACTTTTCAGAGGTCAATACAACCGTTTGGTAACAAAGTAGAATTGCGGGCATGTCTTTGCGGTTTGCAGCGTTCGGCGTGTTGATGGTTTCAGCGGTGGCGTTTGTCTTGGTTGGATGTGGTGATGCGGATGATGATTCGGGTGGGGAGTCGTTGACGCCGGAGTTGGTGGTGCCGCCAGCGTCTCAGGAGGGGTCTAAGGAGTTGGCTGATGGTGCGACGTCGACTCCGATTCCTACGCCTACCTCGACTCCCACATTGCATCCGACTTCAACACCGATGCCGACAGCCACGATCGAGCCGACACCTACTGAGGTTGTAGAGAAGCCTAAGGTGAAGATTCCTAATCGTGGCTACAACTCGATGGGTAGTGATGATGCTCCGATAGTGATGTTTGAATTTTCGGATTTTCTTTGACCGCATTGCGGTAATTGGCACCGCGGGACGGTTGCCCAGCTACGCGAGACGTATATCGCAGACGGCATTTTGAGGTCGATCTACTTCCACTTCCCGATCTTGGCTCAGGAGTCGGCGATTGCTGCCGAGTGGACGGACTGTGCTGGTGAGCAGGGAGCGGAGCAGTTCTGGGGATTCGTGGGTGGCGTGTATGAGATGGAGGATGGTATTTCGGAGGAGGCGTTGAATGCGTTGGTTGCGGGTCTGGGTCTGGATGTTGGTGCGATGAATGAGTGTCTGGTGTCGGGACGGCACAATGCGACGTGGCAGATAGACCGCGCACGAGGCGAGGCGATGGGCGTACAATCGACACCGACGATCTTCCTTGTCTACATTGATCCGTCAGGCGAGGAGGTTCGCTTGCAGTTCGCAGGCTATCGAGATTTCGACAACATGTCGCAGATTCTGGATGCGATATTGAGGGACATAGAGGAATGACGATGAAAATAACGAAGATCACGCCTTATCTAATATCGGCACCAGCGCCGTTCTTGCCGACTGCTAATGACAGCGGCGGAAAGGTGCATAACCGGGAGTATCTGTTCGTGGAGGTGAACACGGACGCGGGTATCACAGGTTGGGGCGAGGTTACTTGCACTCGCGAGCAGGCGAATCGCACGGTGGCTTCGATGGTGCATCATGTCTCGGACTTGCTAGAGGGGGATGATCCGAAGAACATCGAGAAGATCTGGCACAAAGTGTTCCGCCATTTCACCTATATGGGTTCTCGTGGCGCGACGACGAGCGTGCTTTCAGGTATCGATATTGCGCTGTGGGACATTCGGGGGAAGGTTCTGGGAGTGCCGGTGTATGAGTTGCTTGGCGGTCCGGTGCGCGACGCGGTGGATGTTTACTGTCACCCGCAGGACGGTGTGACAGCGGATTCGTTGGCGCAGCATTGCAAGGCGATCGTTGCGACTGGTCAGACGTCGATCAAGACGGATCCTTGGTATCCGCATCACCCGGAGGAGATCGACGGCTACATGTCGGGTCGATTGACCGCCGAGAGCGAGAACTTGGGCGTAGAAAAGATCGCGGCGGCGCGCGAAGCGGTCGGGCCGGATATCGAGATTCTGATCGACAACCACGCTCGGTTTGACGTACCGACGGCGATTCGATTGGCGAAGTCGTTAGAGCCGTACAACATCTTCTGGTTCGAGGAGCCGGTGGGCGTGGAGTCGAACACGGCATTGAAGCAGGTCAGAGACGCGACGAACGTGCCGATCTGCGTTGGCGAGCGGATTCACACTCGTTGGGAGTTCGTACCGATACTGGAACAGGGTTTGGCAGACTTCATCATGCCGGATATCACATGGACGGGTGGCATATCGGAGTTGAAGAAGATCTGCATACAGGCAGAGAGTTACTACATACCGGTATCGCCGCACGATGCAAGCGGGCCGATCAATGTAATCTCTGGCGCGCAGGTGATGATTACAGTGCCGAACTGCTACCGCGTCGAGACGATACGCGCTGACCTGCACGCGTATGATGTGCTAATGGACGTTCCGCTAGACATTCGGGGGGACAAGATCTATCTTGATCCAGATCGTCCGGGGATTGGTATTGAGATGGACCGGGAGTATTTGCAGGCGCATTTGGTGGGGTGAAGGAAGCCGTAAAGCGCCATTGGTTTACGGTTTGTGCGACAGATTCAGGCATAAATGTTGTGCAAGAGCCTCGCAATGAGAGATTTTGACGCTTACTTATGAGAGTCAAGTGAATTTGACGATCATATTTGCGATAAAATGGTTGGCAAAGTGTGGCAAGAGACTAGCATGAACCAACAATCACCAATCCTTTACCGTGACGGAAAATTCCCACCGCAAGGCTTGGATTGGGGCGGTTTGAACCCGCTGATCGGGCAAGCAGCGGCTGCGCTCGGCCGTTACGATGGTGCGCTAGCCGCCATTCCAAACCCTGAATTATTGCTTGCACCGTTGACGACGCAAGAGGCGGTGTTGTCGGCGCGAATCGAAGGGACGCAGGCCACGATTGGGGAGGTCTACCAGTTCGAAGCTGGTCAACCACCATCCAATTCCGAGCGTAGAGATGACATTGACGAAATACTCAATTACCGCAAAGCTATGCGCCACGCTGAGGAGATGCTCAATGAGCTGCCACTGACGCTCCGAGTCGTCCGTGAAACGCATAAGGTTCTGCTATCTGGTGTCCGCGGCCGTAACAAGGCACCGGGCGAATATCGTCGCATTCCGAACTGGATCGGCCCTCCTGGTTGCTCGATAGACGAAGCTAAATTCATACCTGTAGGCGCTGAAAAACTTGATGATGCGATGAATAAGTGGGAACGATTTATTCATACGGACGGGTTCGACTTGCTGGTTCAAGCAGCCATATTACACGCAGAGTTCGAGGCGATTCACCCCTTTTTGGATGGAAACGGCCGGTTAGGTAGGATGATCGTGCCTCTGTTCTTGTGGCAGCGCGGCTTGATTGGGCGTCCGATGTTCTATATCAGTGCGTATTTTGAAGCGAATCGCGACGAGTATTACGACGGTCTTTTGACAGTATCGAAAGATGATGATTGGACTGGATGGTGCCGGTTCTTCTTGACAGCCGTACGTGAGCAGGCGGAGGACAATTTGGCGAAAGCCAAAGGTATATTAGAGCTCTACGAAACGATGAAGTTGCGTGTGTCCGAGGCTACGAGGTCTCGATACGCTATCCAAGCACTGGATTGGATTTTCCAGTTTCCGATCTTTTCGAGCAGTGCTTTTATAGCAGGATCAAAGATCCCGGCACCGACTGCGAGGCGCGTCTTGAACGCGTTGGTTGACCACGGTGTGGTGAAGGTCTTCAGAGTTAGTGGCGGCCGACGGTCTGCGATCTTGATGTTTGACGATGTGCTGGCGGTGGCTGAAGGACGAACGATTGTTGACGCTCACTTATGAGCGTCAAAAGTGGTAGTCAATCGTTTTTCTCGAAATGTGATCGTCAACGCGTTTTGAGTCGCATAAGTGATCGGCAAAGTCTTGCATCCTACTCCACTGCGAAGAGGTAGGCGTAGTGGGGTTGGTTGCCGCGGACGAAGTGGATGTCTACGCGGTGGTAGTGGGATAGTTCTTGGGTGAGTCTCGTTTCGGCGGTTCTGGCGGTGTCAGGGGTGATTTCTTCGCCTACGTAGACGGCGACTAGCGCTCCGTGGTGGATAACGGCGTTTACGCCTGCGATGAGCATTGCAAGTTCGTCGTTGGATGCGGCTACGGTTTCGCCGTCTACGATGACCATGAATTGGTCTTTTTCGACGTGGATGCCGCCCATTGTTGCGTCTCTGGATGCGCGGAAGACGGAGCCGACGTGCAGCCCTTCGAGCATATCTTCCATCTCTTCGGCGTTTTCGTCGAGATCGACTTCGGGGTCGAATGCGCTGATTGCAGCGATGCCTTCTTGCATGGATCGGGTTGCAATGACGATAGCCGATTTTTCGGTGAGTTCGGCTGCTTGCTCTGCTGCGCCGATGATGTTTTTGTTGTTGGGGAGCAGAATGACTTGGTCTGATGGTGCGGCTTCGACGGCTTCTAGGAGGTCGTTGACGCTTGGGTTCAGAGTGTCTCCGCCTTCGACGATGAAGGCTGATCCCATGCCGCCTTGTCGGAAGTAGTTTGCCATTCCGTCTCCCGCCACGACGGCGACGATAGCGATTTCGACTGGATCGGTGGGTTGTTCGGCGGCAGCGGCGTCGGCACGTCGGTTTTCTGCCCATTCGGTGGTTTGGGCGTCCATGTTTTGGATGCTGACGTTTAGTGTTAGCGCGCCGTTTTGGACGGCTAGTGAGACGGCGTCGCCGGGATCTTCCATGTGGACGTGGATTTTGGCGATGGTTTCGTCGCCCGCGATGACAGTGGACCGGCCGATTTTGTTGAACTGTTCAGAGAGGCTTGGGATGTTGATAGCGGTGCCTTCGATGGCGATGTTTGTGCAGTATCCCCATGCTTCTTCTTCGGCGATTTCGAGTGATGATGTGTCGATGATGACTCCGCTTTCGCCGACGAGGTTTTCGATGCCTGGCGCGTCGACGTGGATGGAGCCGTCGCCTTCTCCGTTGACGTATTGGGACATGCCGAGGAGCATCACGGAGAGTCCGAATCCGCCAGCATCGACGACACCTGCTTCTTTGAGGACTTCAAGCATTTCGGGTGTGCGTTCGGTTGTTTCGATGGCTTGGTTTGCGGCGTCGTTTAGGACGTCGTTTATGCTTTTGCCTTGGTCGGCGGCGTTTGTAGCGGCTTCGGCGGCTTCGCGGATGACGGTTAGCATCGTGCCTTCGACGGGGTTGGGGACTGCGCCGTAAGCTAGTTCGGCGGCGATGGTGAGTCCGTGAGCGAGGTTCTGGGGGTTGATGTCGGTGGCGTCGGTCATGGCGTCACGTAGTCCGCGGAAGAGTTGGGCCATGATGAGTCCGCTGTTGCCTCTAGCGCCTAGCAGGGCGGCGCGTGCCATAGCGGCGGCGGTGGCTGGCACGTCGGAGGTTGCGGTAGTTTCCATGTCGGATGCGATGCCGCGCATGGTGAGTGCCATGTTGGTTCCGGTATCGCCGTCGGGAACGGGGAAGACGTTCAGGGAGTTGAGTTGGTTCTGGTTTGTGACGATTGCGGCGAGGGCGGCTTTAGCCAGGTCGCGCAGGAGATAGCCGTTGCTGGCGGTAGTAGTGTTGACGGTCGTCGTCATGTATGTGGCTCCGCGTGGGTGATTGGGACTATGCGCGATGTTATCCTAAACGTAGTTGACGAATCTCGAAGCCACGAAGTTGAAGTTCTCGCCATGTCCATGTCAGAAGACCAGATTCGAGCGGCCTTGAAGTTGGGCCCTCGTCCGAAGCCGCAGTTCGGTCATAACCGTAGTCACGCGATGAATGCTACGAAGCGTCAGTTCAAGCCGAATTTGCAGACGCGGCGCGTGTTGGTGAATGGTCAGGAGCAGAAGATCAAGTTGACGGCGCGTGAGATTCGGACGTTGTTGAAGCGCGGTCGGATGTTGCTGGCGGAGTGAGGAATTTGCTGGAATCTTGCCGTTGGAGCGGCAAGTTGCGGCAAAACAGCGGCAAGATCGGCAGGTTCAGCGGCAAGTTTGCGGCAGGTTGGGTTGCATCCCTTTTAATTCCCCCTCGGAGAGGGAGGGGGTAGCGTTTTGAGCCATGATTGGGGTGGTTTTGGGTGGTGGGAGTCGATGGTCGGGAGTCGATCTTCAACGCTTGCTGGACCTTTTCGAGAGGTAATTCACAACCTCTTCTTGCACTTGCGTTTAGGCTTGAGTATCGATCTGAAATGATGTGCGTCAATCCTAGCAAGTCTGGTTGTTGCGTGCTGGAATCTAGTGTATAGTGAGTGCGATGCATTTCTATGCTGACGGCGAGTTGACCATTAAGAACGGAGAGGCTTGGCGAAATGCCAGTTTTCGATATGTTGCGATTCGAGGATGAGAAAAGCGAGACGGAGCGAGAGCGATCTGGTACTGTGTCCGCGTTGGTGAAGCGAACTACCATTGGTGTTCAGATTGGGTTCATCGCGCTTGCGTGCTTGCTGTTGGCGGGTTGCGGTTCTATCGATATTCCGGGAGTGCCGGGTTCGAGTAGCGGGGTTGATGAAATGATCTTGGATGATGCTACGGAAGTTTTGAGGATGGACTATCAGGAGTTTTTCTTAGCGGACGATTTGCCGTATTCAATCGTGGGTTTCTACGACGATTCGGACGACCTGCTTGACAGCCTCGAGGAGGATTGGAGCGATTCTCGTTTTTCGTTCGGTACTGACATCAACGATGTGGAAGAGATGGTGGTTGTGGGTGTTGGGAACAGCGGCTACGTAATCGTCAAGGGCGATTTCAATTTCGTAGATATCGAATATGAGCTTGAGGATCTGGGTTTCGAGCAGAGTGAGTACCGTGATTTGCCGTTCTGGGAGGATAGTTATGGCGAAAGCGTAGCGATGTCTGAATCGGATCAATGGTTTGTTTTTGGAGAGGATGCCGACGTTAAGGAGGTGCTGAAAGCGATTGACAAGGGTTCTGGTTTCAAGGAGAGTACGGACGGTTTAGTGCGCGCTCTGCGTGAATCTGGAGATGGTCTAGTTACGGCGGCGATAGATGGGTGCAGCCAATATGCGAATTTAAGTGATGGGCTTATCGACAATCCTCTCGGATTGACGAGTCGGTTGAATCTACGCGGTTGCGAGAGTATAGGTATCACGGTTGTCAGCGGAGATGACTTCGAGATGAGTAGTGTAATGAGTATTGCGTTCAGCGATGAGAGACGTGCGGAGAACGCTTTGGAGGATCTTGAAGATTGGATCGCAGACAGTCCTCAGGATGTCGACTTGGATAGTTCCAAGGTTAGTGGGGATGTGGTAATTCTGGATCTGACATATTTCGAATGAAGGTCTTACGGAAACCAGGCTTGGGTCTTCCCCTTGGATATCTGAATAGCTACGAGACAGTAATTGAGCCAACGGAACTGAAGTAACCAAGAGCACTAGCGTAGGAGGAGACGCGAAATGGAAATAAAGATATCGGCCCAGAAGCTTCTGAAATTCCTGTGGATTGCAGCGGTAGCGCTTTCAGGGATAGGAGTTTTGCTAGTCCTTGTCGGGTTCGTGATGGCGCTAGGCGTTGATGATGGCGCCCGTACAGGTGAGGCATTCACGCCGTTGTATTTCATAGCGACGGCGGTTGCTTTGGCTACGGTTCCGTGGTGCTTGGCGACGGCGGTAGGGAGGATGTTTGAAGTAATGGCAGTATTGGAACACGCTGGAACATCCGAATCGGATGAATCGTCTGACTCTGTGGTTGGCGAGCAGGAGGATTAATCGCATGGAATCGGTGTGGAAATGGTGGTTCCGGTTCTTGATGACGATCATAATTGGACTTGTGATCGGGATTCTGGCATTAGTGGGTTTGACGGTCCCTCGAGTTTGGGATTTGCTAGATGATTTCGGTCAAGCGTCGGGTTCGATCGAAAGAACAGCGAGATCGATAGACACACTTGCAGACAAGGCGTCGCAAGCCATTGATGACGAGATCTTGTCGAATTAGAAGTGGTGTGTGAGATTAGCAAAGGTGCGGGTGCCGAAAGGTGGTCGATACACCAAACAGTCTAGGTGGTGAAAATGCTGGCGAACGGCGATGTGCCTCTGCTTAAGTTGAAGTTTTTAGACAGTATTGCCAAGTCGTTCGCGGTTTGGGTACTGGTTGCGTTGTTAGCGTTCTTGGCTGGTTGCGCGTTGACGGATCAGTGGACGGGGGAGGGTGACGGCAACGCCTCGCTGTCTGCGCCGGGCGATGTTTGGGGTCTGATGCCGTCGGAGGTTGCGAGTTTCGAAGTTGTGGACGTCGACATGGTTTTGGACGAAGACGTACCGCGTTCTTTCCGTGAGGATTTGACGTCGGTTTGGCGCGACGCTTTGCGGGACGTGGGTGTTTATCTGGAAGACGACGTCTCACGGATGGCTATCGCGGGTGACGGAGTCGATCTTGCGGTGCTGGAGGCATCGATCGATTTCGGGGATCTCCGCGGGGAGCTTGAGGGTCTCGGTTTCGAGAAGACCGACTACCGGGGTGCGGCGATCTGGACGGGCCGCGGTGCCGAGTTCGGCGACGCTGCGCTTCTTCTGGAGTCTCAGGGGTATGTGGTGCTGGGGTCGCGGGGTTCTGTGCGCGATGTTGCGCAGGGCCTGGTTCGGGAGTCTGATCTTCTGGGCTACGAATCGGGTCTTCCGACTGTTGAGCTGATCGAGGATGCATCTTTGGGCTGGCATGTTCGCGTGCGTCTGGGCTGTCCGGGTATTGTGCTGGCTGATTGCGAGGCTTCGCTGTCTTCGTATTCGGGCGGTGGGGACAGGGTGCGTGTTTCGCTGTCGTACGGTTTCGGAGACGATGTTTCGGCATCTGGGGGCGAGTCTGCGGTGAGGGTGTCGGTTACGGGTCTGGGCGATTTCGATCTGGAGGAAGTTTCGTCTTCTGGGCGTGTGGTGATGGTTTCCGGGACGACTTCCTCTGAGGGTCTTTCGGATTTCACGGCGGTCTTCGATGGCGGCGCTGCGTCTGTTTCGGACGACCACTCTGACACGGAGCATGGCGCGACGCGGGTCCGTCCTGGCGACTCTGTGTCTGGCGAGCTTGAGGATGCGGGCGATGTGGATGTTTTCCAGTTCGAGACGCGTGCCGGGTACAGCTACACGATCGGGGTTGTTCACGGCACGATAGGGCGTAGTCTTCTGCGCTTAGATGTTGACGCGGACGTGGGTCGTGAGGTGACGGCGGAGGGGGATGGTGGGACGCTGTCGTGGACTCCTGGTTCAGCGGGCACCTATCGTTTCTCGGTTTCGGAATCTGGCGGCGAACTTGGGACGTACAGCGTGACTCTGGAAGCGGAGCGTGTGCAACGGAGTTTGGCACCGATAATCTTTGCGGATCTTAACTGGGATTCTGCTGAAATTCAGACACGCATCGCGGGATACATCATCGAGCACGGGTATGAATACCCTGTTGAAAAGATCGTCACTGATACAGCAGGCCAATTCCCAGCGTTTGAGAATGACGCGCTACACGTCTCGATGGAGGTTTGGAAGCAGAGCGTGCAGGTCGCTTATGACAATGCAATCGCTGCCGGACACGTGTCAGACGTCGGGAGCAGCCTCGAAGACAACTGGCAGGCATTCGTCATTCCGCAGTACATCAAGGATCAGAACCCGGGTCTGATCGGGGTGGAAGACATCCCGGACTACAAGGATTTGTTCGTAACTCCGGACTCCAATGGCAAGGCCCGATTCGTTACGTGCATCCCGGGTTGGGGCTGTGAAACGGTCAACGCGCAGAAGATCGAGTCGTACGGTCTTGAAGATCATTTAGAGCTCATCAACCCCGGTAGCGGCGCAGGTCTGTTCGCGGATCTTGAGGGCGCGTACGCGCGCGGGGAGCCTTGGCTCGGGTATCTCTGGGGTCCTACGAAGCCTGCAGAAGAACTCGAATTATACCGGCTGGAAGAACCGGAGTACACCGATGCCTGCTGGGAAGACGACAAGCGGTGCGCGTACCCGATCATTGAGATCCGGATATTGGTCGCAAGGTCGCTTGAAGACCGTGCGCCGGAGGTGGTGGAGTTCCTTAGGAATTGGGACTTCAAAGCCGACGCGCAGATCGCTGCCGAATTCTGGATGACGGCAAACAACGAAACCGCCGATGCTGCCGCGGTCTGGTATCTGAACAACTACCGCGATGTCTGGAGGTCTTTTGTGCCTGACGAGATCGCCGATCGTGTCGAGGAATCACTCAGGCGTGGTTCTGCTGCGACACCGGTGCCGCGGCGTACAGCCACTCCGACTGCGAGGCGGCCTACGCCCACTTCAACTCCGACACCGGATGACCACGCTAACGAGGATCGTGGTGCGACGCGGATCCGTGCTGGTCAGACTCTCGACGGTCGTTTCGAGACGCGTGGAGATGTGGATGTTTTCCGTTTCGACGCTCGTGGCGGGTACAGGTACACGATCCGCGTGCGGCACGGGTCGGCGGATGACACGTATCTTGATCTGCGGGATTCCAACGGTCGCAGGGTGGCGTCGGACGACGATTCTGGATCGGGGTACGAGGCGCTGATAGAGTGGGCTTCTTCTTCTTCTGGCACGTATTACTTCACGGTTTCTGAACTCGGAGACGATACTGGGACGTACAGCGTCTCGCTGGATGAGCGTCGTGTTGCGCCGACGTCAACGCCGGTTCCGCCTACGGCGGTGCCGACGGCGACACCGGACGATCACGCTAACGAGGATCGTGGTGCGACTCGGATCCGTGCTGGTCAGACGCTTGACGGTCGGTTCGAGACGCGTGGCGATGTGGATGTTTTCCGTTTCGACGCTCGTGGCGGGAACATGTACACAATTCGTGTGCGGCACGGATCGGCGGATGACACGTATCTTGACCTGCGTGATTCCAACGGTCGCAGGGTGGCGTCGGACGATGATTCGGGCTCGGGGTACGAGGCGCTGATAGAGTGGGCAGCGTCATCTTCTGGCACTTACTTCTTCACGGTTTCTGAACTCGGAGACGACACTGGTACGTACAGCGTGGAACTCACGGAGCGTCGTGTTCCTCCTACGCCTACCCCTACAACGGTGCCGACGGCGATACCGGACGATCACTCCGACGAGGATCGTGGAGCGACTCGGATCCGTGCTGGTCAGACGCTTGACGGTCGGTTCGAGACGCGTGGCGATGTGGATGTTTTCCGTTTCGACGCGCGTGGCGGGAACATGTACACGATCCGCGTGCGGCACGGGACGGCGGATGACACTTATCTTGATCTTCGCGATTCCAACGGTCGCAGCATCGCATCGGACGATGATTCGGGGTCGGGCTACGAGGCGCTGATAGAGTGGACGGCTTCTTCCACTGGCAGCTACTACTTCACGGTCTCGGAGCTCGGCGATGACACCGGGACGTACCGCGTGGAACTCTTAGAGATTGCGTCCGAAATCGACACAGACCAGCCGCGCATCGCGTTCGTTTCGGACCGCGACGGCGATTCTGAGATCTACGCAATGAATGCCGACGGTAGCGGTGTTGTGCAGTTGACGGACAACGATGCGGACGACGTGCTTCCCTCTTGGTCTCCGGACGGTCGTCGCATCGCATTCGCTTCGGACCGCGACGGCGGTGGTGAGATCTATGTTATGAATGCGGACGGTAGCGGAGTGGTGCAGCTGACGGACAACGACGACTTTAATCCCTCGTGGTCTCCGGACGGTCGTCGCATCGCGTTCGTTTCGGGTCGCGACGGCGATTGGGAGGTCTACGTGATGAATTCGGACGGGAGCGGCGTGGCGCGGCTGACGGACAACGATGCGGACGACTGGGATCTCTCGTGGTCTCCGGACGGTCGTCGCATCGCGTTCGTATCGGACCGCGACGGTGATTGGGAGGTCTACGTGATGAATTCGGACGGGAGCGGCGTGGCGCAGCTGACGGACAACGACGACTTGGATACGATGCCCTCGTGGTCTCCGGACGGTCGTCGCATCGCGTTCACTTCGGATCGTGGTTTCGGTGATGACATCTACGTGATGAACTCGGACGGGAGCGGCGTGGCGCGGCTGACGGACAGCGACGACGCGATTGATTGGGGTCCCTCGTGGTCTCCGGACGGTCGTCGCATCGCGTTCGTTTCGGGTCTCGACGGCGATTGGGAGGTCTACGTGATGAACTCGGACGGAAGCGGCGTTGCGCAGCTGACGGACAACGACGACGACGACTGGGACCCCTCGTGGTCTCCAGCGTTGGACGAGGTGCCTGAGGTGGTGGTACCGTCTCCGCCTGCCGCTGATCAGCCGCGCATCGCGTTCTCTTCGGATCGCGACAGCGGTGGCGGCCGGGGCGAGATCTACGTTATGAACACTGACGGTAGCGGAGTTGTGCAGCTTACGGACAACTATGATTTGAATTATGATCCCTCGTGGTCTCCTGACGGTAGTCGCATCGTGTTCTATTCGGACAGCGATAATGTAATCTACGCAATGCACGCGGACGGTAGCGGAGTTGTGCAGCTTACAGACAACGACTATGAGCTTAGTGGGCCATCGTGGTCTCCGGATGGTCGTCGCATCGCGTTCGCTTCGGCCCGCGACATCCCCGTTAGCGCGAATTTGGTCCGATCCATCAGTGATATCTACGTCATGAACGCTGACGGTAGCGGTGTTGTGCAGCTGACGGACAACGTCGCCGATAATTGGGCTCCCTCGTGGTCTCCGGATGGTTTGCGCATCGCGTTCGTTTCGAGCCGCGACGGCATCAGTGATATCTACGTCATGAACGCTGACGGTAGCGGTGTTGTGCAGCTGACGGACAACGACTACGATGATTTGTATCCCTCGTGGTCTCCAGACGGTCGCCGCATCGCGTTCTCTTCTGACCGCGACGGCGACGATGATATCTACGTAATGAACGCGGACAGCAGCGGGGTTGAGCAGCTGACGGACAACGATAGGGACGACAGTGATCCCACGTGGTCTCCGGACGGTCGTCGCATCGCGTTCATGTCGAACCGCGACGGCGACTGGGAGATCTTCGTTATGAACGCGGACGGTAGCGGAGTTGTGCAGCTTACGGATAACCGAGCGGAGGATTGGGATCCCTCGTGGTCTCCAGCCGCCGTGGACGGCGATGCAGCGACTACGCCAGACGACAACGTCGCAACTGACCGCGCCGCTTTGATCGCGCTTTACGATGCTACTGATGGTCCTAACTGGGCAGGCAACACGAACTGGAAATCGGATGCGCCGCTGGGCGCATGGTACGGTGTGACGACTGACAGCGAGGGTCGTGTGGAGAGTCTGTCCCTCGGCGGCAACTCGCTTTCGGGTCCGATCCCTGCGGAGCTGGGAGACCTGGCGAACCTGGAGATTCTGGGCCTCGACTACAACTCGCTTTCTGGTCCGATCCCTGCGGAGCTGGGAGACCTGGCGAACCTGGAGATTCTGGGCCTCGGCTACAACTCGCTTTCTGGTCCGATCCCTGCGGAGCTGGGAGACCTGGCGAACCTGGAGGGGCTGTACCTCGGCTACAACTCGCTTTCTGGTCCGATCCCTGCGGAGCTGGGAGACCTGGCGAACCTGGCGACGCTGAACCTCTTCGACAACTCGCTTTCTGGTCCGATCCCTGCGGAGCTGGGAGACCTGGCGAACCTGGCGACGCTGAACCTCTTCGACAACTCGCTTTCAGGTCCGATCCCTGCGGAGCTGGGAGACCTGGCGAACCTGGAGGAGCTGTACCTCGCCAGCAACTCGCTTTCTGGTCCGATCCCTGCGGAGCTGGGAGACCTGGCGAACCTGGAGATTCTGTACCTCTTCGACAACTCGCTTTCTGGTCCGATCCCTGCGGAGCTGGGAGACCTGGCGAACCTGGAGATTCTGTACCTCGGCTACAACTCGCTTTCGGGTCCGATCCCTGCGGAGCTGGGAGACCTGGCGAACCTGGAGGGGCTGTACCTTGAACGCAACGATGGCTTGTGTTCGCCTTCGCCTTCGGTCGCGCAGTGGCTCGCTGGGTATGAATACGAATTTCCAACGTGTTCGGGCGATCAATTCGAAGCTGTTGCCGACCAGTCGCGCATCGCGTTCGGTTCGGATCGCGACGGGGACGAGGAAATTTACGTTATGAACGCGGACGGTAGCGGAGTTGTGCAGCTGACGGACAATGATGCGGAAGACGTGGTTCCTTCGTGGTCTCCGGACGGTCGTCGCATCGCGTTCGTCTCGTGGCGCGACGGGGATCCTGAGGTCTACGTGATGAACTCGGACGGCAGCGATGTTGCGCAGCTGACGGACAACGACGACAATGATTGGTCTCCCTCGTGGTCACCGGACGGTCGTCGCATCGCGTTCCATTCGGACCGCGACGGCGATTGGGAGGTCTACGTGATGAACGCGAACGGCAGCGATGTTGTGCAGCTGACGCACAATGGAGTGGATGATTGGTCTCCCTCGTGGTCACCGGACGGTCGTCGCATCGCGTTCACTTCGGGCTACGCTGGGGCCAGTGATATCTACGTCATGAACGCGGACGGCAGCGGAGTAGTGCAGCTGACGGACAACGGGGCGGAGGATTGGTATCCATCTTGGTCTCCGGACGGTCGTCGCATCGCGTTCTCTTCTGACCGCGACGGGGATTGGGAGGTCTACGTGATGAACGCGGACGGCAGCGGAGTAGTGCAGCTGACGGACAACGACGACAATGATTGGACTCCCTCGTGGTCTCTGGACGGTCGTCGCATCGCGTTCTCTTCTGACCGCGACGGCGATCCTGAGGTCTACGTGATGAATGCTGATGGCAGCGGAGTTGTGCAGTTGACGGACAATGGAGCGGAGGATTGGGATCCCAAGTGGTCTCCGGTTTCTGCGGAAGCCGGGGCTGCGCCCTGAGTTCATAGTGATGAATTAGGAGAACTTGGGTTCGTCGTGTTCTCGTCTTCAAGATTTGTTGGTCGGAAGTATCCAAGAGATGAAAAGGACGCTTGCGAGGATGACTTACTTATGAAGGCAATCAAAGGTGTTGATGTGGGGTCTAGTCAGCCTCTGTCAGTTCGCATCGCGCTAAGAAACGGTCGGCATCAATGAGACGAAAGGTCGCAAGATGAGAGGAATAAGAATGAGCAGTCGTATCAGATTTGCGGTACGTACAGGGTTGGTGCTTTCGGGCACGCTTTTGATATCGATCGTAGCGATGTTGAGTTGCACGTCGGGTGGGGACGAACGGTCTCAGGAAGATGGTGATGTAGATGTTCCGAGCAATGTTTGGGGTTTAATTCCGGAAGATGTAGTTGCATTCTCGGTGATTGATGTAGACGAGGTCTTCTCAGGTAACGTTTCTTCGACGCTGCGAGATGAGTTAGAGGATGAGTTCGGAGAGTCTTTGGACGATATCGGGTTAAGTTTGGATGACGTTTCCAATCTTTCGGCTTCAGAGGGTCTGACGGTTGCGAGCGGTTTTTTCGATTTCGATGTGATCCGGGATAGGTTGGAAGATGCGGGTTTATCAAGCGAAGATTATCGTGGATTTGAGTTTTGGGAAGGAGACGGTTCGAGGATTGCGTCGGTGGCTGTGCTGGAGTTTGATGAGTATGTTATTTCTGGCGATTCTGCTTCGGTGCAAGACGTGCTTAGAGGTTTGAGCCGTGGTAGCGGCTTGGTCGGCAACTCTAGTGGCTCGGCGTATACGTTGCTGAGGTCGGGTGCGTCAGGTTGGCTGATTCAAGTAGCGTCTGACTGCCAGTCGATTGTTGGTTCTGACTGCGAAGGTGTGGCGATTTCGTTTTCGGGGGATGAGGATCAGCTAGAAGCGTGGACTGGTTTTTTGTTCCGAGATGCGGATGCAGCGGAGTCGGTATCTCTGGATTTGGACGACTCAATTTCGCTCGGGTTGGTATACGAGATTGGGGATGTCCGTGTAGATGGTCGTGTGGTATCGATATCTGGGGCAATCGACGTATCGGAAATGCCGGATAATCCTTGGGAAGGCACGTTTGATTGGGGCGATGGGCTTGGTCAGCAAGTTGAGACGTCGGGTGGTGGTTCTACGGATGACCACTCGGATGAGATTCGCGGTGCAACTCGAATTCGAGCGGGCGATTCATTGGAAGGCGAGATCGAATTGTATGGGGATTTGGACGTTTTCCGTTTCACTGCGCGTTCTGGAGAGAGTTACAACATCGAGGTGGTGCACGGTACGATCTCGGACAGTGTGATGTCTTTGTATGACGAAGATGGAAACCGTCTTGCGTATAACGACGATTCAAGTTTCAGTAGTGCGCCAATCATCGATTGGACGTCACAATCATCGGGGAATTATTACTTTGCGATTGGTGGGTACGGTGATGATCGTGTTGGTAGCTACACGGTCAGGTTAGAGGAAACGAGTTCAGGAGTTTCGTCGCGGTCTACAAGAACGGCGGCTGCGGATGACGACCATTCGGACTCGGACCGGGGAGCGACTCGTATTCGTCTGGGTCAGTCGTTGTCGGGAGAGATCGGGGGATCGGGAGATGAGGATGTTTTCCGCTTTGCTGCTCGTTCGGGTAATCGTTACAGGATTGATGTGTCGCACGGGACGATTTCGGATACAGTGCTTGTTCTGCGCGATGATAATGGTCGGACGTTGGCCTCGGATGATGATTCGGGTTCTGGTACCGCAGCGCGTATAGATTGGACGGCGCCGGCTTCTGGGAACTACTTCTTCACTGTCCGGGGGCTGAACGATTCTTATGTTGGTACGTACCGCGTAGAGGTTGAGGAAACGGTAACTCAACAAGCCGATGACCGCGTGATTCAGACGGTCATTGTCGAGAGAGAGGTTGAGGTTAGGGTAGTCGAGACGGTCATTGTCGAATACGAGGTTGAGAGAATAGTTGAGGTAGAGGTAGAGGTCTTAAGGGAGGTGGAAGTTCCGGGCGAGACGGTTGTGCAGACGGTTATCGTCGAAAGGGAGGTTCCGGTTGAGGTCATCGTGGAAAAGGAGGTGATGGTCGAAAGGGAGGTTCCGGTCACGGTAGTCGTTGAGAGGGCAGTTGAAGTGGAGGTTGTTAAGGAGGTACAGGTGGAGAAAGTGGTCGAAGTAGGGGTTCCGGTCACGGTAGTGGTTGATAGGGAAGTCGAAGTAGTCAGGGAGGTTCCGGTTACTGTGGTGGTTGATAGGGAAGTCGAAGTAGTCAGGGAGGTGCCGGTGACGGTGGTAGTGACGCGTGAGGTAATCGTTGAGAAGGAGGTGCCGGTAACGGTGGTAGTGACGCGTGATCCGTCGCGTATCGCGTTCCACTCGGATCGCGACGGTGATTTCGAGATTTACATTATGGACTCGGACGGTACTGCGCTCTCGAAATTGACTAACAACAATTATGGAGATGGGAGCCCAGATTGGTCTCCAGATGGTAGCAAGATCGTCTTCACTTCGTATCGCGACGGTGGGGATTCTGAGGTTTTCGTAATGAATGTTGACGGAACGGGAATTGTTCAGTTGACTGACAACTCGACATTCGATGGTGCGCCTAAGTGGTCTCCTGATGGTCGAAAAATGGTGTTTGTGTCGGACCGTGACGGAGAGGATACGGAACTGTATGTAATGAATTCGGACGGTACAAGTGTGAGGCGTCTGACGAGCAATTCTTCGGATGATCGCTGGGCTCGCTGGTCTCCGGATGGCAACCGAATTGTGTTCCACTCTTACCGTGACGGGGAGGATCTGGATATCTACGTAATGAACAGCGATGGATCGGGCGTTGTAAGCCTGACGAATCACTCGGAGCACGACGCGGCGCCGAGTTGGTCGCCAGACGGTCAAAAGATCGCGTTCATGTCGGGTCGCGATGGTGAGGATTTCGAGATCTTTGTGATGAACGCGGATGGTAGTGGCGTTGTGCAGCTAACGGACAACACTTCATACGATGGTGCGCCTGTTTGGTCGTCAGACGGTCGAAGGATAGCGTTCACCTCAATTCGGGATGGCAACGATAGAGATATCTACGTCATGAACGCGGACGGGACGGGTGTCGTTCAACTCACGGATAACTCGTCAGATGATTGGGCATCCTCGTGGTCGCCGTAGATTGCCATGTGAAATCAAACGCGCCTTCGAAAATGGACAGACGAAATGATGGCTAAAAGGGAATTGGTGAACAGCCACTATGTCTACTGAAACGACATCTTTCGGGTTCAAGTCTCGAACCCGCGCAGCGATCGCAATAGTTTTAACTATTGCGTTGTTAGCGTTGTTGGCTGGTTGCGCGTTGACGGATCAGTGGACGGGCGAGGGTGACGGCAACGCCTCGCTGTCTGCGCCGGGGGAAGTTTGGGGTCTGATGCCGTCGGAGGTCGAGAGCTTCGAAGTTGTGGACGTCGACAGGGTTTTGGACGATGACGTTCCGCGTTCTTTCCGTGAGGATCTGACGGGTAGTTGGCGCGACGCTTTGCGGGACGTGGGTGTTTATCTGGAAGACGACGTCTCACGCATGGCTATCGCGGGTGACGGAGTCGATCTTGCGGTGCTGGAGGTATCGATCGATTTCGGGGATCTCCGCGGGGAGCTTGAGGGTCTCGGTTTCGAGAAGACCGACTATCGAGGTGCCACGATCTGGACGGGTCGCGGGGCGGAGTTCGGGGAGGCAGCGCTTCTTCTGGAGTCGCAGGGGTATGTTGTGCTGGGGTCGCGGGGTTCTGTGCGGGATGTTGCGCAGGGCCTGGTACGGGAGTCTGATCTTCTGGGCTACGAATCGGATCTGCCGACTGTGGAGCTGATCGAGGATGCATCTCTGGGTTGGCATGTGAGGGTACGTCTGGGCTGTCCTGGGATTGTGCTGCCTGATTGCGAGGCGTCGCTGTCGTCGTATTCTGGCAGTGGAGATACTGTGCGAGTTTCGCTGTCGTACGGTTTCGGGGACGACGTTTCGGCATCTGGGGGCGAGTCTGCGGTTGAGGTGTCGGTTACGGGTCTGGGCGATTTCGATCTGGATGAAGTTTCGTCTTCTGGGCGCGTGGTGACGGTTTCCGGGACGACTTCCTCTGAGGGTCTTTCGGATTTCACGGCTGTCTTCGAGGGCGGCGCTGTTTCCGTTTCGGACGATCACTCGGATACGGAGCGGGGTGCGACGGGGGGCCGTCCTGATCAGTCTCTCATCGCGTTCATGTCGGACCGCGACGGCGATTATGATATCTACGTGATGAACGCGGACGGTAGCGACGTGGTGCAACTGACGTACAACGACGATTGGGATGGTTGGCCGTCCTGGTCTCCGGATGGTCGTCGCATCGCGTTCGTTTCGTATCGGGACGGGGACGATACAGAGATCTACGTGATGAACGCGGACGGCAGCGGCGTTGAGCAGCTGACAGACAACGGGGCGGATGACGAGTTTGTCTCGTGGTCTCCGGATGGTCGTCGCATCGCGTTCCACTCGGAACGCGACGGCGATTTTGAGATCTACGTCATGAACTCGGACGGTAGCCGAGTAGTGCAGCTGACGGACGACGACTGGAGTAATGGAGCTCCGTCGTGGTCTCCAGACGGTCGGCAAATCGCGTTCCTTTCGAACCGCGACGGTGACGATTATGAGATCTACGTGATGAACGCGGACGGCAGCGGTGTTGTGCAACTGACGAACAATTTCGACGAAGAGTATGAGACATCGTGGTCTCCGGACGGACGGCGTATCGCGTTCCGATCGAACCGCGACAGCGATTCACATCCTGATATCTACGTAATGAACGCGGACGGCAGCGGGGAGTTGCAACTGACGGACAATGACGAGCGTAATGATCATCCCTCGTGGTCTCCGGACAGTCAGCGCATCGCGTTCGTTTCGGAACTCGACGGCGATGATGATATCTACGTTATGAACGCGGACGGGAGCGGGGTTGTGCAGCTGACGGACAACGATGACGTGGATCAATGGCCCTCCTGGTCTCCGGACGGTGTGCAAGTCAGTGTGCCAGCGACTCGCCCGACGCCTGTGCCGAGGCGGCCTACGCCCACGGCGGTTCCGACGACCGACGATCACTCTGACCTGGATCGGGGTGCGACTCGGATCCGTGCTGGTCAGACGCTCGACGGGCGGTTCGAGACGCGTGGCGACCTGGACGTGTTCCGTTTCGACGCTCGTGCGGGGTACGGCTACACGATCCGCGTGCGGCACGGGACGGCGGAGGACACGTCTCTTGATCTGCGCGATTCCAACTGGCGCAGTGTCGCTTCGGACGACGATTCGGGCTCGGGTTACGAGGCGCAGATAGAGTGGACGGCGTCATCTTCTGGCACCTACTACTTCACGGTTTATGAACTTCGCGGTGGTTTAGGCACGTACCGCGTGGAACTCGCCGAGCGTCGTGTTCCGCCTACGCCTACGCCCACAGCGGTGCCGACGGCGATACCGGACGATCACTCAGACGAGGATCGTGGTGCGACTCGTATCCGTGTTGGTCAGACGCTTGACGGGCGGTTCGAGACGCGTGGAGATGTGGATGTTTTCCGTTTCGACGCTCGTGGCGGGAACATGTATACGATCCGTGTGCGGCACGGATCGGCGGACGACACGTATCTTGATCTTCGCGATTCCAACGGTCGCAGTGTCGCGTCGGACGACGATTCGGGATCGGGTTACGAGGCGCTGATAGAGTGGAATGCTTCTTCATCTGGCACCTACTTCTTCACGGTTTCGGAGCTCGGAGACGACACAGGGACGTACAGCGTCTCGCTGGATGAGCGTCGTGTTCCGCCTACGCCTACGCCCACAGCGGTGCCGACGGCGATACCGGATGACCACGCTAACGAGGATCGTGGTGCGACTCGGATCCGTGTTGGTCAGACGCTTGACGGGCGGTTCGAGACGCGGGGAGATGTGGATGTTTTCCGTTTCGACGCTCGTGGCGGGAACATGTATACGATCCGTGTGCGGCACGGATCGGCGGACGACACGTATCTTGATCTTCGCGATTCCAACGGTCGCAGTGTCGCGTCGGACGACGATTCTGGATCGGGTTACGAGGCGCTGATAGAGTGGAATGCTTCTTCATCTGGCACTTACTACTTCACGGTTTCTGAACTCGGAGACGATACTGGGACGTACAGCGTCTCGCTGGATGAGCGTCGTGTTCCGCCTCCGCCTACGCCCACAGCGGTGCCGACGGCGATACCGGATGACCACGCTAACGAGGATCGTGGTGCGACTCGGATCCGTGTTGGTCAGACCCTCGACGGACGGTTCGAGACGCGTGGCGATGTGGATGTTTTCCGTTTCGACGCTCGTGGCGGGAACAACTACGCGATCAGTGTGGAGCACGGGACGATCGGACGTAGCATTCTAAACGTAGGCAGCGGTCGAGGGTCGGTGTCGTCCAGCGTTGGTATTGCGAAGGAGTGGACGGCGCCATCTTCTGGCACTTACTACTTCAGTGTTTCCGAAACTGGCGATCTTGGAACGTACAGCGTGGAACTCAGAGAGCTTCGTGTTCCGCCTACGCCTACGCCCACAGCGGTGCCGACGGCTGCATCCGGACGCATCGCGTTCGTTTCGAATCGGGACGGGGACGAGGAAATTTACGTTATGAATGCGGACGGCAGCGGCGTGGTGCAGCTGACGCACAATGGAGTGGATGATTGGTCTCCGTCGTGGTCACCGGACGGTCGTCGCATCGCGTTCTCTTCGGGCTACGCTGGGGCCAGCGATATCTACGTGATGAACTCGGACGGTGGCGGCGTTGCACAGCTGACGGACAACGATAACGATACTAGCGACTCGAATCCCTCGTGGTCTCCGGACGGTAGTCGGATCGCGTTCCAATCGAACCGCGACGGGGATGATGAGATCTACGTGATGAATGAGGATGGCAGCGACGTGGTTCAGCTGACGTACAACGACGATCGGGATGCTCAGCCGTCCTGGTCTCCCGACGGTGGTCGGATCGCGTTCCAATCGAACCGCTACGGCGATTCTGAGATCTACGTCATGAACGCGGACGGGAGCGATGTGGTGCAGTTGACGGACAACGACGACGGGGATGGCAGTCCCTCGTGGTCTCTGGACGGTCGTCGGATCGCGTTCCATTGGTGGCTCGGCGATTTTGAGATCTACGTCATGAATGCGGACGGCAGCGGGGTTGTGCAGCTGACGGACAACGACGACTGGGATGTGCAACCCTCCTGGTCCCCGGACGGTCGTCGCATCGCGTTCATTTCGGACCGCGACGGTGACGATTATGAAATTTACGTCATGAACGCGGACGGAAGCGGTGTTGTGCAACTGACGGACAACGACGACAATGATTGGTCTCCCTCGTGGTCTCCGGTGATGGGTGGGGTGCCGGAGGTGGTGGCACCGTCTGCGCCTGCTGAGGAAGAGGTCTACAGAGTTGGTGTGTTGGAATCGCTTACCGGGCTTGGCGAGACTTACGGAACGGTGGCGAACCAAGCCAAGCAATTGGCTATGGATGAGATCAACGCCGCCGGCGGCATCGATGGTCGGAAACTCGAGTTGGTGGTAGAAGACTCCAAGTGCAACGCCCAAGATGCGATCACGGCATACAACAAACTCACCGACATGGAGAACCTCAAGATCATCTTGGGTCCCTCATGCAGCAGCGCGATGCTAGGTGTCGCGCCATTGGCGGAAGAGGATGGAACGATTCTGTTCTCCGGATCGGCGACAAACCCTGACATTGCGAACGCGGGCGATTACATATTCCGGACATCGATCAACAGGGCGAAGATAGGCATCGGTGCCGGTAATTTGATCGCTGATGACGGACACAAGACGTTGGCGACGCTGAGCGAGTCTACCGACTACGCCGAAGGTGCGAGACTGGCAACCGCGGAGCAGTTCAAAAGGCGCGGCGGACAGATTTTGGCAGAAGAACGTTACCCTTCAGACACAACCGACTTCCGAACCCCATTGACGAAGTTGTTGGGCACTAATCCAGACGCGATATTCGTCGCAGCGCCGACGGAGTTCTCTGGTGGAACCGCGATCAAACAGCTGCGGGAACTGGGTTACGAAGGCCCGATCTACTCTGAGGTTGTTGCAGTAGGTACTACAGCTTTAGAGATCGCTGGCGACGCGGCTACTGGGACCAAGGTAGTCATATCCCACCTAGACAGCGAAAGCGCGAACTCCAAAGCCAAGAAGCTGCTAGCCGATTTCCGAGAACGATATGACTACGTCATGCTGGCGTGGTACTTGGCATCCGCTTATGACGACGTTTACATAGCGGCTGAGTGTTTGAGGCGTACGAAAGACGATCAAGACGCCAATGGCTTTAGAGACTGCCTATACGACATCACTTGGAATGGCGCCCTCGGTGATGGCTACGGTTTCGACGAATTGGGCGAGGTGACTGGCTTGGCACCAGCAGTAGTTGAGGTATTGCCCACGCGGGAAAGAAACGGGGACAACTTGGGGCTGCGAAAGATAGGAGACGCGATAATTGATACAGATGTTGGTTTTGAGAACAGCCAAGCTGATGCCGGAGAATCGAGTTCGAATCGGATCACAACACCGCCTGCTGCCGACCAAACTCCCATCGCGTTCGTTTCGGATCGGGACGGCGACCCGGATATCTACGTCATGAACGCTGACGGCAGCGGTGTAGTGCAGCTGACGGACAAAGACGGCTGGGATGGTGAACCCTCTTGGTCTCCGGATGGCCGGCGCATTGCGTTCGTTTCGTACAGCGGTTATTTTGAGGCCGAGAGGATTGAAGAGGAGGACGGGACTTCAACTATAGTGTCGAGGGTTAATCATGATATCTATGTAATGAACGCTGACGGTAGTGATGTAGTGCAGCTGACAGATTACGACAGCTGGGATTGGAGTCCCTCGTGGTCTCCGGACGGTCGTCGGATCGCGTTCTCTTCGGACCGCGACGGCGATCGTGAGATCTACGTTATGAATTCGGACGGTAGCGGCGTGGTGCAGCTGACGTACAACGATAAGAACGACTCGGAACCCTCTTGGTCTCCGGACGGTCGTCGGATCGCGTTCGAATCGTACCGCGACGGCGGTGGTGAGATCTATATTATGAATGCTGACGGTAGCGGAGTAGTGCAACTGACCGACAACGACTATTCGGATCGTGATCCCTCTTGGTCTCCGGACGGTCGTCGGATCGCGTTCCAATCGTACCGCTACGGCGACGGCGATGGTGATATCTATGTTATGAACGCGGACGGAAGAGGTGTCATGCAACTGACCGACAAAGGTGGTTCATCTCCTTCGTGGTCTCCAGACAGTCGTCGCATCGCGTTCGTTTGGATTCGGGACGGCAAGGCTGAGATTTCTGCTATAAACGCGGACGGCAGCGGTATGGTGCAGCTGACGGACAACGACTACGCGGATTGGCATCCCTCTTGGTCTCCGGTCGCCGTGGGCGCCGAAGCGCTGTCTGGGGTCGCCACATATGCATACGACCCCAATGCTTCTTATTCCGCAACCATAGTTACCAGCAAAGGGACGATCGAGGCTGATCTTTACAACGACATCGCTGGTGTATATGTCAAGAACTTCATGAATCTTGCGGAATCAGGGTTTTACACGAACTCCGAATGGCACCGCGTGATTCCGGGGTTCGTCATTCAAGGCGGGACAAACGCCGACGGCAAGACAGCGGCTCAGTTTGATGATGTTTTCCATCCTGACATGAAACATGACTCTCCGGGAATCATTTCTATGGCGAATGCGGGCTTTAACACGAACATGTCTCAGTTCTTCATAACGCACGATTCGACGCCGCACCTTGATCCTTACAGGGATGGCGAGATGAAAACTTGTAGTGTGCGTGGTACGTCCTGCCACGCGGTGTTTGGGAAAGTTACGAGCGGTATGGATGTCGTTTTGGCAATTGAGCAGGGGGATGTGATGACATCGGTTGAGGTACACAAGAAATGATGGTTGAGACGCGCGATAATTCGTCGTCGATGGCGTAGCATAGCGCGTTGAGGAGGCATTGTTTGAAGGCTGAAGTGCAAACCATTGAAGTGCAAACCATTAAGGTGCTATCCGAGTGGAGTTCTACCGCTGGTCGGATCGAATCGTCATGGGCCAATGCGGATTGCTTGTCGGCTTGTGGTGGTTCGTTCGGCAAGGCGGCCCAGACGGGCGTAGGCATCGCGTGCGAAAAGGGAGAGATGAAATGAAAACGTTCTGGAAATGGGTGCTGAGGTTTTTCTCGACGATCTTGCTGATCGGCGTGATCGGTGGTTTGGCCCTCGTGAACTTCTTCTATCCCAGGGTGTGGGGCGTGATGGATGATTTCGGTGAGAGTGTAACTTCGATCAATGCGGTTGCAAGGGAGGTGGACTCGTTGACGGAGCAAGCAGAGGCGGAGATCGATGGTGGGCTTGTAGAGGACATCATGTATGCGGTTACCTATGTGGATGTTCCGCAGGTGGTGAGGTTAGTAGACTTGGTTACTTTGCCTGGCACTGTCATCTTGAATGGTGTGGGCGACCTCGAGTCGTTGACCGTGTTGGGGTTCTATTCTGATCAGACGTATGGGGACATTGACGATAACTTGATCAATTTCTATGCTACTGATCCGAGCGTAGTAGAGGTTTCGGAGGGCGGTTTAGTCAGGGCAGTTGGACCAGGCAGTTCAGACATCATCTTGGAGTTTGGAAGATTCAACAAGCGCGTTCATGCTTTGGTTTTCGATGAGTATGAACCTGTTCCGCCGGTCGACCCGAGTATGGTTGGCAATATCCCTGGTCTGCAAGAAGAGGTTCCGGCGGTTCTGAACCGTGTGATAGTTGAATTGAGTCCGGGTTACGGCGACGTAGATGCTGCGAACATAGCGTCGGAACTGGGTGGTGAGAGCATATTCTCGTTCCGCACTTTTCCGGGGTACATAATCGAGTTTGACACACAATCGAATCAGGTTTTGGATGTGCTTGCATATTTGGAATCAGACTACAGGGTGGAAAGCGCGTCTCCGGACATGGTAGTTGAGCCACTAGGTCATCCGATAGATACGTTATCAGGGGACAATTCAGAAAAATCGAGCGCGTATGAAGTGGCAGGTTTTGACAACGCTTGGAGGATTATGGAAAATATAGATGTTCTAAACCCCGTGGTCATATGGGTGTTTGAAAACGATCCTATGTATTTCGACGATCCCGATGCACCTGCGGTATTCAAGGAGGAATTCGACGCTGAAAGGATTCACGTTGCAAATCCCTCCATCAGGCTTCCTAAGTCTGAAGATGAACCTGTCGTCGAACCTGCGGTTGATTGGCATGCCGCGGCTGTGACCGGAGTAGTCGCAGCCCGGAACCATTACGGCCAAGGACGCAATCCTGAGGATAACGTGAGTGGCATAGTATCGAGTGTCGAAAATTTGCCCTATGATATTATAGCATTGAATATTGGAGATACTGAATTATTATATTCATCTATTTTAAGAGAACTCGATATAGTAGATTCAGTGCAAGCTGATATTGATATCGTCAACATTAGTTGGGGCATTGAATGGGAAGATGAAGATATTGCCTTAGGCCCTCTAAATATTGATAATCGTACCCCTGAGAGATATGGTCTCATAGTTGTTAAGAGAGTTATCACAGAGATGGTTTCCGTCACGTTCGCGGTGGCGGCGGGGAACGACGCTAGGGATGCTGATCTTCAATCTCCGAGCAGGTACTCACCTACCTCGAGTAACGTCATCACGGTGGGTGGCGCAGCACACGATAAAGGAAATCTCACCTACATGGGGCGTCACTATGATTCAAACTACGGTCGTCCGGTCACTATAGCAGCACCGTATGATGTATGGACGATTGACATATCGACTGCCCAAGGGTACAAAGAATATGGTGGCACATCGTTATCCGCCCCCATGGTTTCCGGAGCGGCGGCATTACTCAAAGCTATCGACCCGGATCTCACGCCAGAAGATGTCAAGCATTACTTGGTCGATACCGGTGAAGTTCACGATATATGTACCACCACTGATGACCCATGCGACTACGACGACACGGAAACGTGGTCGTTCCTGCGGGCCGATAGGGCCATAGCGAAACTGCTTTCAGATCGTGTCCGTGCCGATATAGGTGATCGATTGATCGTTCCGTTAGACGATCTCCGTGTAAGCGGGGAGCATTTGGTGGTCGGCTTTGAGGTCCAGAACCATGGCGACATTGCTTGGACTTACCATGTTGAATCGGTTATCAGAAGGCCAGATGGGCGTGAAGTTAGGCTGCATACATCATCTGCGGAAGTAGCGGTGGCTCCTGGCGCTGTGCATCAATACATGGGAGGTTTCTGGGCAACAGAACCTGGTTGTTGGGATCTAGGAGTCCGAGTTTGGATCGATGGCGGCGATTCACGCTATATACGGGACGCGTTGGCGGATCTGAATCCGAATAGCAACATTCCCCATGGTCTGCTGGCAACAATGAGTTGGGAGGAGGCTATAGAGGTGCGCGACTCGAACAGTCCGGACAAGGCTTTAGATTGCCCAGGAGCTGGGGATGCGATTCCGTTCTTGCAGATGGATGAACTCGGAGATGATCCTGGTCAGTTGCTTGCTACTCCTGGATATAACGTCCTGTTGCTGGCGGACACGAGCGGGAGTATGGACGGAGGGAAACTGACAGCACTTAAAGAGGCGCTGAACTTATTTATCAACGAGGCATGGAACATCCAGCTGGAGGCGAAGTTCGGTACAGTAATCGACCCGAGCAATATCGGGATGGTGGATTTTGATGGAGGATACCGTCAAGTCATGCCGCTTGAGCCTATCGATCCGTCAGGGGATCTTGAAGATTGGCACAACGCTGTAAGGCGGCTTGACTCGGATGGTGGGACTGCGCTTTACGACTCCATCATTCGGGCTGTATCAGACCTCGAAGAGCAGAGCCAGTTAGGCCGTCCAAACATCCTGATAGCGCTTACGGATGGCGAAGATGCGGACAGCCGTAACTCGATCTCGAGCGCGATCTCGGCTTTAGAAGGATCGTCTGTGACGTTGTACGCGTTGGCGCTCTCGGAAACTGGTGGAGGTGGAGACTACGACTTCCAAGCGCTAGAACGTTTGGCGAATGCAAATGGCGGTGCTGCCTACGCTGCCAACACCGATGACTTGTCAGGGCTGTACCGGCTCTTCTCGACGATCTTTGCGCTTCAATGACGAATCCAATAGGTGCACATGGATGGTGAGGCTGCGCGTTGGTGATAGCCGTGATGGTTCTCAGTAAACGGAGTGTTGATTTGATGAAAACGACGGTTAGGCTCATTGCGCTTTATCTGCTGATCGCAATGCTAATGACTATTGCATTCGCGGTGGCGTGCACTGATGACCGCTCAACGTCAGAAGAGCGGCGAGTTGATGGATCAGAAAATACGCGAAGTACGTCGAGTCGGGGCTCGAGCGACGACCACGCAAACGAAGAGCGCGGAGCGACCAGGATCCGCGTCGGCAGTGGTGAAATTGGCAACATCGAGAGCGAGGGCGACGTGGACATGTTCCGATTTGTTGCTCGAATGGGGTACACATATTCGATGCGAGTGCAGCCAGTCTCGCTGTCTGACACGGTTCTGGTTCTCGTAGATGAGAACGGCAGACAATTGGCGATCAACGAAGATTCAGATGGCAACTCTGCGGTTGATGTGGAATGGACTGCTCCGAAATCCGGCGGCTACTACTTACAAGTGATGGCGGGGGATCGAAATGGTGTTGGAACATACCGAGTAGAACTAGATGCTCTTGAGGTCAATGATTTTACTCCCACAGCGGAAAGGGAGATGGTCTCTACTGGCGACGACGAAGCAAGGAGGATTGGCGGTCAAAGAGTGATCGAGACGGTTGTTGTCGAGAGAGAAGTGGAAGTTGTGAGGGAAGTGCCTGTCACCGTCATAGTCGAAAAAGAAGTCGTTGTCGAGAGAGTAATCGAAGTTTTCAAGGAAGGTACGTCAGCCGAAGACGTACAAAACGCGCAAGCTACAGCGTCAGCGGCCTTCTCGGCGTTCAACGACGCCAACTCTAGAGCCGAAGCGGCCGAGGCACGTGCAGATGCCGCCGAGGCACGTGCAGACGCTGTCGAAAGAGCACTCGAAGATGCGGGTTCCGAGGGGGCACAAGTAACTGGTTCTGAAGACCAAGAAACCGGAATAGAAATTCCGGAGGGACCCGCGCTTGAAGGCGAAGCGACAGTGATCATGGCTGATCCGGCGTTCTTTGACCCTGAAGTTATTAAAGTCAAGGTTGGGACTACAGTCACTTGGGAAAACCCGCGAAGCAGTGCTAGTAGCGCAACCAGTTTTGACGGCGAAGCAGAGCAATGGGACACGACAGATCTTTGGAAGTCATCTTTCAACCCAGAAGTCGGTAGCGCATCTCACACTTTCCAAGTCGTTGGATGCCACCGCTATCGCTCTGAGTTCTCAGGAGATACGGCTACGGGCGCTGTCTGCGTAGTCGAAGCCGCCCACGCCAGAGCCGAAGGAGCCGAGGCTCGTGCAGATGCCGAAAAGGTTGCTATGGAAGAGTCCGCAGGCAGACTCGCTCAAGTCCAAGAACGCGGCAAGGTCATCTGTGCAAGCCGTGACGATGTCCCTGGATACGGTTCGTTTGACGACTCCGGCCGCAACGTCGGGTTCGACATCGACCTCTGCCGAGCAGTGGCTACCGCCGTCCTAGGCGACCCTAAAGCCATCGAAATCCATTACATCACCGCCGCCGAACGTGGTCCAACTATCCAATCAGGCGAAGTAGACCTGCTAGTCCGAACCGTTACCTGGACTACGAGCCGAGACGCACATTGGGGCAACTACGCCCAGACGATGTTCTACGACGGACAAGGCTTCATGGTTCCTGCTGACCTCGGTGTCACATCCGCATACGAACTTGGCGATGCAGCTGTCTGTGTAGCGAGCGGCACAACCACTGAGTTGAACATGGCCGACTTCTTCCGCCAGAACAACATGGATTACAACCCGCAAATCTTTGAAGACACCGATGTCTTGCTCGATTCCTACAAGTCTGGCGCTTGTGATGTCTTCACCAACGACCGATCGCAGCTAGCCGCGCTACGAACCGCATTGCCCAATCCAAGCGAGCATATGGTCCTGCCTGAGACCATCTCGGAAGAGCCGCTCGGCCCCGTCGTGCCTCATGGTGACGACCAGTGGTTCGACATCGTCAAGACCGTCATGTCTGGCTTGATCTATGCCGAGGCGTACGGCATCAACAGTGGCAACGTCTTCCAGATGGCTGGTGGCGACAACATCAAGGCTAAGAGGCTGCTCGGTACCGAGGGCACGATCGGTCAAGAGGCACTCGGATTGAGCGAAACCTTCATGCAAGACGTGATCTACGCCGTAGGAAACTATGGTGAAATCTACGACCGCAACCTCGGTCCGGACGGTATCGATCTTCCGCGAGAAGGCAGCCGAAACGCACTCTGGTCGAATGCGCCATGCACCGACTGTCCGAAGGGCGGACAGATCTACGCAGCACCACTTCGCTGACGTAGCGGATTACGCGAACTTACCCCAAACCAGGTGCAAGGGGACTCTCGTAATCCCACTCACATTGGTACTCAATCCGGGATAGATCAGGAAAAACCCAAAGTGACAGCGATCACGAAAATCATCGCGGCGGTTCTGTTCCTTGTTGTCGCTACAATGTCGTTGTATGTCTCCGACCAAGCCAACACCCAGCCCGATGACGGGTTAGCAGCTCCTACGTCTACTCCGGTGCCTCCTACTGCTACGCCGTTGCCGCCTACTGCTACTCCGTTGCCGCCTACTGCTACTCCGATGCCGCCTACTGCTACGCCGTTGCCGCCTACTGCTACTCCGTTGACGCCTACTGCTACGCCGTTGCCGCCCACTGCTACGCCGTTGCCGCCCACTGCGACGCCGGTGCCTCCCACAGCTACGCCGGCGCCGCCCACTGCTACGCCGTTGCCGCCCACTGCTACGCCGGCGCCGCCCACTGCTACGCCGGCGCCGCCTACTGCTACGCCGGCGCCGCCTACTGCTACGCCGGCGCCGCCTACTGCTACGCCGTTGCCTCCCACAGCTACGCCGGTGCCTCCCACAGCTACGCCGGCGCCGCCCACTGCGACGCCGTTGCCGCCTACTGCTACTCCGTTGCCGCCTACTGCTACTCCGTTGCCTCCTACTGCTACGCAGTTGCCGCCAACTGCGACGCCAAGAGCGTTCAGAAGCGATGATGCGAACGAGCAGGCGAGGCAGAGAGCATCGATGTCGGACGATTCCGCGTGGTGGTTGAACAACGGAACAATGGTGGCGGTGCTAATCATGGTCGTGACGGTAATGGTGTCAATCGTAGTGGGTGGGATATTGGTGTTTATTGTTAGAGGTAGGGGCAAATCCTGATTCCCAGTCGGTTTGAGGAGTTCTTGAACGGTGATTGAGGTGATTTTCTCCTCTCTTCTTCGTCCTTAGGCATTAAGGGTGAGGGATGGATATTCCCTTTTGCTTGCACAAGGGGTCAGGGAGATTCCTCGCTACGCTCGGAATGACATGGGTGGTCGGAATGACAAGGGATGTCGGAATGACAAGGGATGTGGCGGAGTGAAGGGGGAGTTGAACCATGATTGGTATGATTTTTCCCTCACCCGGCCCCTCTGGATTCCGACTTTCGTCGGAATGACGTGGGTAGGGCATCCCCCTAACCCCCTTACGCTTTGCGAAGGGGGGAGATTCCTCGCTACGCTCGGAATGACATGGGTGGTCGGAATGACGTTAGTGTGCGTGGGGCTAAACCCCCTTGTATTCCCCCTTAATCATTAAGAGGGAGGGTTGGGGTTTTGGAGGGCCACCAGTTTGTTTGGCGGAGGAGGATTACTATGGCGGGTACCATTATTGCTCGGACAATGAAGGTGTCGATTAGGATGCCTAGCATTACGGTGAAGCCTAGTTGGAATAGGTTCAGGAGGGGGAATGTTGTTAGGACGGAGAATGTGCCGGCTAGGATTATGCCTGCGGATGTGATGACTCCGCCGGTGCGGGTTATGGCGTATTTTGTTCCTTCTGCTAGTCCTCGTTTGCGGGTTTCTTCTCGGACTCTGGACATTATGTAGATGTTGTAGTCTGCGCCGAGTGCGATGAGGAATACGAAGATGAAGGGTATGGTGTCGTAGAAGGTGCCTTGGTGTCCGAAGATGTATTCGAATACGATGACGGATGCACCGAGTGCGGCGGCGAATGAGAGGATGACGCTGAGGACAAGGTAGGTGGGTGCGACGATGCTGCCCAAGAGTAGTGCGAGGATTATCCAGATTGCGGCGACGACGATTGGGGATACGACAAGGAAGTCTCGGTTTATGACTGTTCGTCCGTCTTCGTTGGTTGCGGATTCTCCTCCGACAAGGGCTGTTGCGCCGTTTAGTGTGGAGTTTTCGACGGCGTTGCGGAGGGTTTGTCGGAGTCTGGGAATTGCGTCCATTGCGTCGGTGTCGTAGGGATCGACGTTTAGGACGACTTCGATGATGGTTGTGGTTTGGTCTGGGGATAGTAGTCGTTGTGCGGCGGGGCTTACTTCTGGATTCCCGCCTTCGGGGGAATGACGGGTTGTTTCGGCGGCACCCCCTTGTATTCCCCCTCGGAGAGGGGGAGGAGTGTTGATGGGTTGTCCAAATGGTCGGGTTATGGAGTTTACGCTGTCTACGGCTGGGTCGGCTTGGAGAGAGGCGGAGATGTCTTCTATTGCTTGGAGGTGTTGGAGGATGTCTTCGTCATCTTTGGATATCAAGACTGTGGTGGGTGCGAGTTCTCCTGGCGGGTATGCGGATTTGAGGGTTTGGAATCCGGCTTTTGATTCGACGCTGTCGGGGAATCCTTCGATGAAGCTGAATCTTGGAGTGAACTCGAAGAGTCCGGCGGCTAGGACGAACATTGCGATAACGGTGACGACGAGCAGTGTTCCGGGTCGTCGTGCGATGAGGTCTCCGACTCGTGGCCAGAATGCAGTTGGCTTGGTGCTGGGCTGGATGTTCTTGACAGGCCAGAACGCGACGCGTCCCATTGCGACAAGGACGGCTGGGATGAGGGTTAGGGCTGCAATGAGCATGACGATGATGGCCATTGCGAGCATGGGTCCCATGGTCTTTAGGCTTCCGGAGAGTGCGAGGATGAGTGCGAGCATTGCGGCGGCGGTAGTTCCTGCGCTGCTAGCGATAGAGGGTCCGACGGCGCGCATGGTGGCGCGTATGGCATCGAATTTGTCTTCGCGAATGGGTAGTTCTTCGCGGTATCTGGAGACGATGAATAGTGTGAAGTCGGTTCCTGCGCCGAACATTAGCACTGCCATGATTGCGGTTACTTGTCCGTTTAGGGCGAGTCCGAGGTTGTCGGTGAGGAGTGCGGCGATGGCTTGTGCGACGGTTAGTGCGATGCCGACGCAAAGAATGGGTAGCAAGGCTAGTAGTGGAGATCGATAGATAGCGAGCAGGATGATTAAGACGAGCAGGATGGTTATGGCGCTGACTCGGAAGTCGAAGGTTTGGAAAACAGCGATTGCGTCGGTGAGAATTCCAGCGGGGCCGGTTACTTGGACGGTTGATGGCAGCTCTACGACGATTTCATCGTCGATTTCACGTAGCCATTCGATGGTATCGGCGAATTCGTCTTCGGCAGGTGGTCCCGATATGATGACGGTGATGGTGATTGCGGTGCCGTCAGGTGATATTTCGGGTCGGGTATCTGCTTGGTTTGGGCTTTGTGGAGGTGTGTCTGCGCCTGGGAACTGGGGCTGTGCGAAGTCTGATATTACGAGCGGGATGTTAGGGCGGTTGGCTTCTCGTATGATGGCGTCGATTTGTGCGACCCTTGCGATGTCTTGGTCGTTGATTCCGTCAGGGTTTCGGTAGATGATTACGGCCGGCAAACCACGATTAGCCGGGAATTTCGCTCTTCGGAGTTCGGTCGCTTGGAGCGATTCGGTGCCGTTAGGTAGGAACTCAGCGGCATCGTTTGTGGAGACTTCTTCGATGCTTGGCGATAGTGATGTGATAAGGGCTGCGAGGATGATCCATGCGATGATGACGATTGCGACACCGCGCCAAGAGGCGGCGCTTGCGGCTATGGCTTTGAACACAGTTTTCTCCGGATTTGTTTGATCATTGCGCGTTCTCCTCAAGGATTAACTATACGCGCGGGGTTGTGAACCATGATTGCCATGATGTGAAAATGATGGGCATGATTTCCCCTCCCCTTACCCTGTGGATTCCCGCCTTCGCGGGAATGACGGGGGATGCGCGGGAATGACGGGGGTTTGCGTGGGAATTACGGATGGGAGGGCATCCCCCTAGCCCCCTTACGCTTTGCGAAGGGGGGATTCCTCGCTGCGCTAGGAATGACGATGGTTTTTGCGTGGGAATGGCGTTGGGGTTTGCGTTTTGCGAAGAGGGCGACCACGAGGGTCGCACCTACGTCGGTATCCTGTTAACCCCCTTTAGTTCCCCTCGGAAAGGGGAGGGATTTGGTCGTTACCACTCGTTGCGTAGGTGTGCTTTCCAGAGTTGGCCGTAGGCTTGGATGATGGCTTGGCGGATTTGTTTTGGTGCGGTGCCGCCGGGGATGTTGCGGGCATTTATGGAGTCGGTTGGGGTGATGTTGGGGATGTCGATTTGGGTTTGGGAGTCGGCGCGGGTGTGTTCGGCTACTTGGATGTATGCCTCTCTGAAGGGCAGGTTGCGATCACGGACTAGGTGGTCTGCGTAGTCAGTTGCTAGGATTTCTCGGCCTTGAGATGCGGTAGCCATTTTGTCGGTGTGTATAGTCATCTCAGCGATCATGCCTTTTGCGGCGGTTAGGGATGCTAGCGCGGTGTCGGCGGCGTCCATCATGGGCGGCTTGTCTTCTTGGAGGTCGCGGTTGTAGGTTAGGGGGAGTCCTTTGAGGGTGGTCAGGACCGAGACTAGAGAGCCGTAAACGCGTCCAGTTTTGCCTCGGATGAGTTCGGCGTAGTCTGGGTTGCGTTTTTGTGGCATCATGCTGGAGCCTGAGGAGTAGGCGTCGCTGAGTTGGATGAATCCGAATTCTTCGGAAGACCAGATGACGATGTCTTCGCAGAGTCGGGATAGGTGGGTCATGGTTTTTGCGGCGGCGAAGATGAAGTCGAGAATGAAGTCGCGGTCTGATACGGCATCCATAGAGTTTGCGCTGATGGCTGAGAATCCGAGTTTTTGCGCGACGAATTCTCGATCTATGGGGTATGTTGCGCCTGCGAGGGCACCACTGCCGAGGGGGGACACATCGGCGGATTCGAGTGCGTATGAGAACGCCTCGGCGTCTCGGTTGAACATCTCATAGTAGGCGAGTAGGACGTGGGCGAATGAGACTGGTTGTGCGCGTTGTAGATGGGTGTAGCCGGGGACGATGGTGTTGATGTTTTCTTCGGTGCGGTCTAGGAGAGCGCGTTGGAGTTTTCGGCATGCGGTGCGACATTCGGCGGCGACGCGCTTGACGTATAGGCGTGCGTCGGTTGCGACTTGGTCGTTGCGCGATCTTGCGGTGTGAAGTCGCCCAGCGGCGTCACCGATGAGTTCGTAGAGTCTGGCTTCGACGTTGATGTGGATGTCTTCGAGCTCGGGTTTCCAGTCGAAATCGCCTGATTCGATCTCTTTGCGGATCTGGTTTAGGCCGTTGATGATGGCGTCGCGGTCGGATTCGGAGATGATGCCCTGTTTGGCGAGCATCTCGGCATGTGCGATGGAGCCTGCGATGTCCTCTCGGTACATGCGGCGGTCGATGTCTAGGGATACGGTGAAATCGCTGGCTAGTTCGGAGCCGCGGATTGATGATGATGGTGAGTTTGATGGGGGCATTTTATTCGTTATACGAGGTATTTCAGATCAGTTCTTCAACACGCTCGAACAATCGTCGCATATCTTGGTGCTTGACGCGGAATTTGGTGCCGTGATTTCGGAATCCGTCGCTACCGGGCGATTGCTCACGAGCATCAAAATCGATGGCCACCCATCCTTCTGATAGACCACTGATGAAGGCCGATGGCAGGAAATCGGCAAGCAAAAGCGCGTCCCTGAAATTGACGAATCTTTTGCCCTGCCGCCTTGATACTCTTCCTGCAACCAATACGGTGTTCCTTAGTTTGGAGGATGCGGTCACAACTAGCGTGTCGTGGCTCCAAGAGACTTGCGATGTTTGGTCATGCATGACGTGTATCCGATTGTCAATGTCAGCGACCTTGAAGCCGCGATTGGTTTCGCCCCATATAGTGTGTCTGAAACTCAGCCGGTCTTTGGCGTCTTGCCAACCGAACTGCTTGACCATGTTTCCAACCGCTCCAGCGGGTTCGCCTTCCTTATGGAAGAGTGTTATAGGCGCGGTGCCACCATGGAATTTGACTTCCCAGCGTTGCAGGTCGGGCATGTCAACGTTATTGGTGTCGATACCCAATAGATGCTCAAGCACGGCGCCTGGTTGTCCGGTGCCGCCGTTGTGCATCTCCCATGTTCCAGAGCTGCAAATTTCGCGCAGTTCATCGAACATTCGCCTTTCGATGGCGTTTCTAGGACTGATTGTCACGCCAACCGCTCCGAATCCTAGATCGTGCCATTTCACAGTACTTTTCCGACAACTCGATACCGATCCACTCGCGGCCACAGTATTCGGCAGCGACTGCGGTGGTGCCACTGCCCATGAAGGGGTCTAAGACAACATCGGCGGTTGTTGACTGAATGCATCTGTTAGCTAATTCGACTGGGAATGGTGCAGGATGGTGATTTCCTCTTGCGGGTTGAATTCGCCAAACGTCGCCGATTCCTCCTGATTTTGGTGCTAGCATGAAATTCGGTTTGGCGATCATGTAGACCACTTCGTATGTCGGCAAAAAGTATCCGGGGTTGTGGTTGAATCCCCCGGTGCGTTGCCAGATGATGATCTGTCGAACAGGGAATCCATTCACGATATCTGCTCTATCCTGCAACAGACCGTTTTGGACTCGCCATTTGTGGTTGTAGAAAATCGCGCCGTCATCCTTAAGTAGACGCATCATTGCGGATAGGCATTCTCGCTGCCATTCGACGTAATCGCCGTATGGCATGGAGTCGTCGTGATCTGAATATCCATCGATCAATCCAGCGTTGGGCCACTTGCCACCTCGTCCATCTTTCAAACCGTTCCCGGTGCTGTTTTTGATGTTGTATGGAGGCGATGTCACAACCAAGTCAACGGATTTTGCCGGCATCCTTGCCATTAGTTCGAGGCAATCGCCGTGGTGGATCTGATTCACCCATTTATCCAAAGCGGGATTTCTCGGGGATTCTGGTTGTACTCGAACGTTGGATTTGGTTTTTTCCGCTAACAAGATGCTACACACTTACCCCTTGATGAACTCAAACGAAGCCTTACGCGAGACTCATTGCCATACTCCGCCTGCCCATTTGTCGTGGTATGAGAGGTCAAGGGCGTTGTCGCCGGCTAGTCGGTTCCACATGCGGGTGCGGTTGTGTCGTTGCTTTGCTGCTAGCCCGCGCTGGAATGACATGGGGTTGTCGGATTCGAGTCGTTTGCGGATAGAGGCGTCGTTTGCGGGATCGTGGTTCCAGGATGGAACGGAGGGGTTGGTAGTCCGTTGGAAGAGGAATTTGAGCATGTAGCGGACGGTTTTGCTGGTGTTGGCGGTTCCTGCGTGCCAGATGTCGTAGTGGAGGATTACGACGCTTCCGGCGTCAACGGTGGCGATGACTTGGTCGCGGAAGTTGCCTTGTGAAGCCATGCGTTCGGGGAGGGCTTGGAGGACGTGCGTGCCCGGCAGGATAAGAGTAGGTCCCATGTTGCTCGTCACGTCTTGGGGGTAGTACATAGCGAGTACGAGGTCGATGCGGTCGGGTTGTCGGATTTGTCCACCTGTGATGCGGAGGTCGTTCAAGTTGTCTTGGTGTATCTGCTGGCTTGGTGTTCCGGGTGCGTTGCGATGGCAGTGTCGATGTGGGAACATCTCGTAGTCGGGTCCGAGGAGGCTGGTTAGTGCGCCGACCATCTCAGTAGAGTTCCAAATCTCTTTGAGTTGGGGGACTTCATCCAGCACAGCGTCGCCCGGGTTTGTGGACATGGCATCAAGTGCAGCGTAGATCTCTTGGTTTATGCCCGTGCGTAGGTCGGGTTTGATGATGTGGTAGCCGCGAATCACGAACGAGGCCATCTCGTCGTCGGTTAGGCGGTGGTCGGTTGCTATAGTTGCGGTAGTCATTTGGACGATGCTCTGTTGTCTGGTTGTGGCGGTAATGGTATCGAGTACGAGTATTAGTCAAAATCTTCGATCTTCTCTAGGATGAATTGGAAGCCGATGACTTCGCCGGCGTCATCGGTTCCGATTCCGGCCCATACGTCGGGTGCTTGGATGACTCGCCAACCGTCGATGATCGCGGCCTGAACGGATGCGTAAGGAAGTCCCTTGCTGGTCGGGTCTACCTGTGTGATGGAGCCAGCTGTGGGTTCGTAGATTGCGGCGGACAGCGCTGGGGACTGTGGGTGTGTGCTTTCGCAGTTGATGTAAAGGAGTCGTTGGAGTTTGGGCATCGCTATTTCGACGGATTCGGCAAGGTTCGATGAAGATTGATGTTATCGCGGATTTGGGGGTGATGTTTTCGAACTGCCTTGTATTCCGCCTTTAGAAAAGGGTGAGAGATAGGGAATTCCCACATGGGTATACGCGTGATGCCCAATTCGAGCGTGTCCGATGTCATTCCGAGCGCAGCGAGGAATCTCCCGGTGATGGCGTTTAGATTCTTCACTCTGCTGCGCTCTGTTCAGAATGACATGGTTGGAGGTGTTGAGCCTCTGGATTCCCGCCTGCGCGGGAATGACGGCTGTGATGTCCCTTTCCCATCCCCTCTGGATTCCGGCTTCCGCCGGAATGACGTAGTTATGCACATCTCCCCCTTGGGCATCAAGGGTAGGTTTTTAGGCTTTTCGCCAGAATGGTTTGCGTTTGGCTGTGGTTTCTAGGATTTGGGGGTTGAAGGGTGGGAGTTCCCATCCTAGTGGCTGTAGGGGGCCGGTTCGCCATTCGATTCGTTTGTGTACGCGTTCGTCGCTGTAGTAAACGATGTATATGAGGTCTACGAAGTTGTCGAATGTTTCGGGTATGGATGCTTCAAGGGTTTTTAACGCTGAGTTTCGCTGGTCTTGATCTAGTGCTGCGAATCCGCCTTCGGCGCGTGCGCTGGGATCGAGGGCTATTGCATCGAGAACTCGGCGTGTTGCGAGTCCGTATTTTGGGATTCGGTTTGCGAGTTCTTCGGCGTTACTTGCCAATCCCATGTCGCCGGCGCCGGGCAGTTCATCAACGGGAGGGAGTATGAGGTTCATCGTCTCTTTGAGTACGATGCGGTCGGTGTCAGTCAGGTTGATTTGGTAATCGGTCATATCTGCGGCTTCAACTCTAGGATTTGAGGTCTGCGCGTTTGTTGTCGATGTATTCGGCGGTGCGGAGTGCCAAGGCGCCGATTGTGGGTGTTGGGTTTACTGCTGCACATGTTACGAATACGGAGCCGTCGACGATGAATATGTTGTCTGCGTCGTGTGCTTGTCCCCATCGGTCGACGACGGATGCGTTTGGGTCTTCACCCATGCGTGCGGTACCCATGAGGTGCCATCCTGCGACTTTCAAGAATCGGGTGGGTAGCACTTGGGTTGCGCCGGCTTCGTTCAATGCGGTGACGGCGTTTTCGATTGCGTCGTCGAGTTGGTTTCTGGAGTTAGTGCTTAGTTTGTAAAAGACTTTTGGTGCGGGGATGCCGTTTGAGTCGGTAAGTTTGGGGTCTAGTTCGACTCGGTTGTGTTCTTCAGGCAGGTCCTCTCCTATGACGCCGAGCACGGTCACGTCGCCGAAACGACGCTCGAACTCGGCATGGTGTTCCGCTCCCCAAGGAACTCTGCCGAACATGTATCCGCAGGCTGTCGAGATAGGTCCGGAGCTTCTTGCGACTTGGTAGGTGTATCCGCGTACGAAGTTTTTTGCGGGGTCGGTCTCGTAAAACTCTTGGCAAAGGATCATGTTCGCGAGTGGTCCCTTGTAGGTCTGTAACCCGTCTTGGAATAGTCCGCTGACCATTGCGTAAGGGTGGAACATGAGGTTTTTTCCGAGCAGTCCGCTGGAGTTGCAGAGTCCATCGGGGTATGCGTCGGATTTTGAGTTGAGCATGATGCGGGGCGTGCCGATACCGTTCATTGCAAGTACGACAGCGTTTGCGGGTTGGAAGTTTACGTTTCCGTCGGCATCGTAGTAGCTTGCGCCGGTTGCTCTGCCTTGCGCGTCGGTTTCGATTCGGAATACTCTTGCTTCGGTTCGTAGTTCGACTCCGTTTTGAATGGCTTCAGGCCATATCGCAACGTCGGTCTGTCCTTTAGCGCCTCTTGAGCATCCAAGTCCGGTGTTTCCGCAATTGTTGCATGCTTGTCTTCCACGGTATGGGGTTGAGTTTACGTAGGAGTCAGAAGGCCACCAGTGCCATCCGAGTCGGTCGAATGCTTTTGCCATTCGCTCGCCGTCGGGTCCAATAGGGATCGGTGGCATGGGGCGTTCTTTACGCGGCGGATTTGCGGGGTCTCCGTTGATTCCGGAGCATCCCATCAGTTCGTCGTAGGCGTCGTAGAAGGGCTCTACTTCGTCGTAAGTCAGGGGCCAATCGTCTGCGACGCCGTCGAGGGTTTTGACTCTGAAGTCGGAGGGATGAAAGCGCGGTGTGTGCGCGGTCCAGTGGATGGTGCTACCGCCGACGGCGTTGAACATCAAGGGATCGATGGGGGATTCATCGACGTTTATGGGGTAATCGACGTCGAGACCTCTGACGTTTGGATCGAATGCCCAGTTGGTACGTGCTTGTATCTCCCAATCTGAATGCTCATTGGGGAACTCTTCGGGTTTTATCCAACGTCCTTGTTCGAGACAAACGACGTTGAACTGAGATTTTGAGAGTCTCCAAGCGACGGCTGCGCCGGAAGCACCTGATCCGATGATTAGGATGTCGGTTTTTGGATGTTTGATGCTCAAATTGCCTGCCTATCCGCTCATGCAGACCAATAATTCACCGCAAATCATACCACTTGATGAGCTATGGATAGCTGAGCGTAAGCCTCCTCTTTGAGACCTTTGCGCACCCCTCGCCCAGTCCCTCTGGATTCCGTCCTGCGCGGGAATGGCGGGTAGGTGCGCTCGGAGTGAAGACGGAAGGCACGAATAATGCATCACGCGTGATCATCAAGAGGGATGGTTGTAGCACCAAGGGGAATATACTAACTCTTCGTGTCGTCGCATCGTTAATCACCTAAAGGGTCTTCAAGTCGTCATGTTCAAGGGTGCCGTAGTCGCGTTAGCCATTATGTTGGTAGCGATACCGATACCTGTGGTGCACTTCATAGCGATTCCAGTGAGCCCGTTCGTAGCAGGTTTTGTAGGTGGCGGCATAGCGAAAGCGGATGAGATGAAGATCGTGTGGTTCGGGTTGATAGTGGGCGCGTTGATGTTGATCCCGGCGGCGGTGATCGTGACCTACTGGCAGGTTAGCGATGCTGAGAGGTTGTTGGGGGCGCCGACGTGGTTCTGGGCGTTGGTTGGTATAGCAATTGCGCCGTACGCGTGGTTTGGTGCCACTATCGGGGCGTTGGCGTCGTATTTGGTTAGGTCGAAAAGGGAAGATTAAGCGATGGATGGCGGTTGAAGGGTTACCGTTTGCTGGCTTCCTGTTCTTCTCGGTCGATTTGGTCATAGGTGTAGAGGGATGTCAATCTTTGTGACAATGTGCGTCGCATAGCGTGGCTGGGGATGCGGGTTTGAGAGAAGAATGGTGCGTCTTGGTGTGCCAATGAATCGATCAGCCAACGGTCAAGTACCTTACGACGTTTTGGGATGATCTCGGATTGGGGAACTGCGAGTACTGGGCATGACACTTCACGCCTTACGTTGTCGGCTACTGATGGAAGGAACCTTCTGGTGAATCCGCGTCGCATTCGTGACCCCATAACGATCCACGAGAATGGAGAGTGTCTGTGAGCCACGGCTAGGGTGTCAGTAGTGCCTAGGTTGATGGATCTGATCGTGTAATCGACACCGTTATCTTCGAGATATTTGAGGGTGTACTCGCGTGCTCGATCGAAGAAAACTCGATTTCGACGATAGTCTATGTTGCTTTCAAACAGCCTGACACCTATCCCTGCCTTTTGAGCAATAGCAACGGCGTATGGAAGACATGCCTTCATCGCGCTTTCTACTCGCAGTGGCACGATCACGAATGGCGGTGAGAGTTGGATCTCTCGTATGTCGGTGTCTGGGTCGTCGTTGATCATCAAGATTGGCGCGGTGGAGACTTCCAGCAGTTCCTCTGCCATTTTTTTGCGTGCGTATCTGAAAAAACGATGCTGTGGTCGTGCGTACATCACAATCATTGAGTTTTTCGCTTGCTGCGCCTTGTAGGAGAGGATGTGTGCTGGGCTGCCGGCGCTGAGGTCGGTCGCAAGGTCTACGCCTAAAGGCTCAAGGCGGCGTGTGATTTCGTTTAGGTAATCGTTGGCGAGGATCTTCCCGAATTCGTGTATAGCGCCGTTGTTGATAAAAGAATCGTCGAAGTTTCGGGGGTCCTCGCCAGTTTCGAGGGATAGATGCGCGCGTTGTCGCCACTCGCCGTGCCTAGTCAGTGGCGGAACATCTGCAAGCGAGAAGAATAGGTCTAGCGTAGATCCGAACCACTTACTGAGCAACAGGCCGTAGGATATTGCGCGTTCATGCCACTCCGAACCGTCAAGCGGGACGAATAGTGAGCCTATATCGACGGGATCGTCGGGGTTCTGTTTGTGATTCTCCATTGGATTTCAAGAGCGAGCAATGCGTGGCTTTGCTGTCGCGTTAAGTTGTGCCAATCATTGAGAATGCTACAAAACCGAGACGTTTGCAAAACTCTGGTCATTCTCGCGTAGGTGAGTAATCTCCGCCTTGGTGGAACGAAAGGTGCTAGGTGGATGCGGGATCAGACGGAAAAATCAAAGCTCACGGTTTCAATAATTCGCAACTGAGATTATCAACTGGCAGGGCATGCCCTGCGTTCTCGCTTTGCTTGCCCGCGTCCCCTTACGCTTCGCGAAGGGGAAGTGCTCACCTCTCTCTCCCATCTCTTCTGGATTCCCGCCTGCGCGGGAATGACGTTAGTTGCGCAATGCACCCCTTAAGCATCAAGAGAGGGAGGGATTGGTTATTCCCCTTGATTGTTTTAGTTCTCAGCGCTGATTATCGACAAGAGTGCGGGTTCTAACTCCTCCTGCGGTACGAAGTTTTCGAAACGTCCTACTACCTTTCCATCATCATCCATTACGAAAGTCCATTCTTGCGATACGAGTCCCCATTCGGATAAGAGCGGGGTAGGGATTGCGCGGGACAGATCGCCTAGTATCTCCCATGGATTCGTGAACAAGTCGATGTGAATGAAATCGGCTTTCCCGGTGTATGAATTGCTCAAATTGCTCAATACTTCAACCTGTGGTCCACACACGGCATTTGTGCAGAAGGCGGGGCTAGCGAACACTACGACGGTTGGTTTGTCGTTGGTTAAAGCGTCGGCAATGGATATCTGGTAGAGGTTCTCATCCCGACTGTATCCGGTAGTCAGTTCAGATACGTGGGCCACGTCGTTAAGGGTCCGTGAATCGCTGAGCGGCGGTGTTTCTCCGACATCTACGGACATCGTCTGTTCGTGTATTTCAGTGATCACCTCAACGGTTGCCACGTTTCCATCGGGGCGCGGCACACTCGCCGCGATGCCCCATGTTCCCACTTCATCGAAGGTTAGCTCTGTAACGTGAATACCCCTTGTGCCGTACGGGAATGGGTAGTAACGCGCGGTCGCTGTCTCGATCGGGCCTTGCCGATTTTGAAGAGATTCGGGGCCGTCTGGGTAGCGATAGGACATCAATCGAACTATTGGGAATGCGACGATTCCCGATTTATCTGTCAATACGACAGCGAATCGACGTTTGCCGATGGCCAGGTCGGGCGTGGCCAAGATGATGTCTACTTCCTCGTTGTCGGAGCGTACGATCCATTCCTGCTCTGGTTCTTGCAAACCGTCACTTGGCTCGGCATCTATCTGAGGGGTAGGGGTTGCTGTTGGTACCGTAGTCGCAGTTGGGATGGGAGGTGTTGATGTGGGCGAAGGCTCTGGCGTTGGAGAGGGCTCAACACTCGAACACGCGACGAATGCGAGCATTAGCAGCACCGTTAAACCGACTATCGGACGCGAAGTATTGCGTCTGGGCGTCGAAATGTCGGTGCGGTATTGCATCAGAATCCGCCTTCGTAGATGCCGAAAGTGAATGCAAAGACGGCGAAGTTAGGCGAGTTGCTGCGTAGCTTGAGGATCTGGTTTGCATATTCTGGCACCTCGACGATCTTGTACATCCTGCCTTCATCGACGTTGAAATATGACCGTCCTTCATCATCGAACTGTATGTCATCTCCTGCCTCGCTTTGCATCAACGGGCGGTCGTCGAGTTCGACGTATACCTTGAACTCTTCGGGCTCAGGTGGGTCGATGACAACGTTTGCACTTCGTCCTTGGAATCGGAAAGCGATGTATTCGCTGAGGTCATCGGTTTCGCGGGCGTGAACAATTGCCTCTCGCTCGTTGCGCCATAGTCCATGTACAACCCATTGCTGGGCTGGGTAATTGCTGTGTGCGGCGTACTTGTCGTCGTATTCGAGTTCGACGTCAGGTTTGACGTAGTACTCGTCCTGTGCGGCGTATAGTCCGTAGACACTGTAGTTCCGTTCATAGCCTCCGTACAACTCACGCGTCACGGCTGGTGCAGTGAAGTCTCGCTGAGTGTTCTCGATCTCGCCTACAGGAATCGCGCTCACATCGTATCCGGCGAGTTCAAGCACCTTGCGGATTTCCAACTCTGTCTCTCGATAAGCGCCTTCGCCAAAGTGCTCGTAGTGGATTTCGCCGTCTGTGCCGATGAGGTATTTAGCCGGCCAATATCTGTTATTGAAAGAGCGCCATGTCGCCATCTCGTTATCTAGCGCTACGGGCCATTGAATGTCCTCGTCCTTGACGGATTGCTGTACGTTTTCCAACTCTTTCTCGAAATCGAACTCTGGCGCGTGGATGCCAAGGATTACAAGGCCGTTGTCAGCGTATTTTTCCTGCCAATCGCGCAGGAATGGGAGAGTTCGTAGGCAGTTTACGCAGGTGTAAGTCCAAAAATCGACTAGCACCACTTTGCCGTCACTGACCAACTGCGCGATCGTCACTGGATCGCTGTTGATCCAAGCGTCGATATCGCGCACATCTTTGTCGAACGTTGGCAGGTCCTCTAGATTCACCGCGGGTGGTGCGACAGTCGGCTCCTGTGTCGGCGCAACGGTAGGTTCAGGAGTTTGCGTGGGAACCGGCGTAGGCTCCTTTACTGGTTCAGCAGTTGGCGTATCGGCGACTTCGGCCTGATCGCTGCCACATGCAGACCAAACTGATATCACCGCAAGAGATAGGACTACGATTCCGACAGCCAATGGTCGGATCCTCGCTCCCGATATGCTCTTCCACATCGAACTCATCTTTCAATCCACTCTTTCCTGCTCCGCATCATTCACAAGAGCGTTTACGCCCGAACATGAACCGTCGAGCCATAGTTGTTGACGCATAGATATACGAACCTACTTAGCGTGCGGTGCTATTGGTAACGCCTAAGTCTCGCCCTCAATCGGCACGTCATCATTATTTCCCCACTCCCGCCACGACGCGTCATAGTTCCTGACGCTATCTGCGCCAACTAGCTTCAACACCCAATAAGCCTGCGCGGCTCTGATTCCACCTTGGCAGTAGGTGATAACCTCGCCGTCGGTCGATACTCCGTGTTCAACCAACAGTGCACGAATTTCATCCGCTGTCTTCAACGTTGGAATGTCGCCTCCGGTGTGGAAGTTGACCCACTCGAGATGGATCGCGCCGGGAATGCGCCCGCCGCGTTTACCGCCTCGCTTATTCGATCCTGCCCACTCGCCGTCGGTCCGGACATCGAGGAGAGTCGTGTTCTCAGAGTTGATCGCCTCTAAAACGTCGTTGATATCGGCGTAGATCGAAGGGTCTGGCTCTCGCGGTGTAAACGACTTTGAGCCGTCAGACGAGTATGCTTCGTTGATTGTTTCGCGGCCATCAGCTACCCACCTCTGGTATCCACCATCGAGCATCTTGACGTTGGTGTGTTGGTAATAGTGGAGTGCCCACATCAAGCGCAACGCGTACAAGCCGCCGGTTCTGTCGTATGCGACGACTAGCGAATCATCGCCAATGCCTAGAGATGACATCGTTGCTGCGAATTGTTCCGATCCTTGGATATGGGTGCGGTCTTCAAGCGATGTTTTGTAGTAGTTGTCCGGCGGGTTCGACGCGCTTGGGATGTGCCCTTTGAGGTACTCGCTGGGGTCGTCGGTATCCACGACTACTACGTTCGGGTCGTCGATATGCAGTGCAAGCCAATCGGTTGTAACCAAAATGCTTGGGTCTGTGTATCCGCGCTTGGTGGGAGGGAGAATTGTTGCTGCCATCTTTGGTGGTTCTCGGTTTGTGGGAGGTACAAAGTCGATTGTACTGCGTGATTCTCGGCTGATTTTCATCAGATGGTCATACTGAAGTGCTGGCTAGCGATGACGGTGTATAGATAATAGAAACTTAGCGACGCAAACAGTCTTGGGCATCCTCCATTGACCTTCATCCTCACAGGTGTCAGCCATCAAGGCGCGCCTTTGCACGTACTCGAGCGAGTCGCGTTGTCAGAAGAAGAGCTGCCATCGCGTGTCCGCGATCTAACTGGACTCCTTGATGACAGGGATTCGGCAACGATTCTTTCAACCTGCAACCGCACTGAGTTCTACGCTGTATCGGGTAATCCCGGCACAGCAATCGAGGAGATGATCGCATACCTCTGCCATCTTGGAGCGCGGCGCAATGGTTCGAATCTTGCCGATGCCCGTTTCGAGATTTCGCCATACGTTTACTCGAAGACTGGATATCAAGCCGTCCATCACCTCTTCCGCGTGGTCACTGGACTCGATTCGCTAGTCCAAGGTGACCATCAAGTTGCCGGTCAGGTCTCCCGCGCGTTCCAAGCTTTGTCCGCTGTTGAGGAAGGGATCGATACTCGACTTTCTAGGATGTTCCATGTCGCGTTCCGAACTGGTCGATTCGCGCGTAAAGAATCGGGGCTCGGATGGTCTCAAGTCTCGATTCCGTCCTTTGGGGTAAAGCTGCTTGAAAGAGAAGTCGGCGGTTTGCCCGGGAAGTCGGCACTCCTAGTTGGAGCAGGTGAGACTGGCCGCCTCACCGCGATGTCTTTGGTACGCGCTGGTGTTAAAGACATGCGCATCGCAAGTCGTTCCAACGAACGCGCACACGGGCTAGCTACGGACATGGGTGCCGCAACTGTCGTCCTTAATGATGTTCCTAGCGAGATTTCGCAAGTTGATATCGTGATCACATGCACAGGGGCTTCTACGCACGTCATCTCAAGGTCCGACGTTGCCCGTGCCACAGCATCCCGCGATTCTCGTCTCCACATCCTTGACCTAGGCTTACCCCGTGATATCGAACCATCCGTCGGCGAAATACCCAACGTTGACCTCTTCACCATAGAAGACCTCCAACGCTTAGAGGCTGACCACCGAGCAGAGGTCGCTGATGCCAGTGCTAAAGCCGAAGCAATAGTCGCTGAAGCGGCGGATGAATTCATCAACGACATAGAAATCCAACCGCTTCTACGAGATATCGGCGAATCTGCGGAGCGCATCCGGATTGCGGAACTCCAGCGAACGCTCAATAAACTCCAGCATGTCGATGCCGATACCCGCGAAGCTCTTGATGCCATGACTCGCTCAATGGTCAAACGTATCCTCGCCGATCCTATTCAGATTCTCAAGCGGCGTAAGCGGTAGTACTTCGTCTCCCGCCACACGCGGACTTATCTAGGATCGGAAAGGCTAATATGCCCACTCCCAACTCCCAGCGCCTTTACGAGGCTGCCCAAAAGCTCATTCCTGGCGGCGTCAACAGTCCAGCTAGAGCGTGGAAGTCGGTAGGCGGTAATCCGCTCTTCTTTGAAAGTGGGTCTGGCTCGCGAATAACCGATGCCGATGGAAACGGATACATTGACTATGTATGTTCATGGGGTCCGCTAATTCTCGGACATTCTCATCCCGATGTTGTCCAAGCCGCTCAAACGTCTACTGCCAAAGGCGCGTCGTTTGGCGCGCCGACAGAGTATGAAGTCGAGGCGGCCAAACTCATAGTTGATGCCGTCCCATCTATTGAGATGGTCAGATTCGTCAACTCCGGTACTGAAGCGACGATGTCTGCGATGCGCCTAGCCAGAGCAGCGACGGGTCGCGACATGGTTCTCAAGTTTGACGGCGGGTATCACGGGCACGACGACGCGCTGCTAGTCCGCGCCGGGTCTGGCTTGGCGACTTCTGGCATCGCAGACTCTGCTGGGGTAAACCCCAAACTCGCTGAGGACACGATTGTCGCGCCTTACAACGATCTTGAGAGCATTGAGCGCATCTTTGAAACGCACTCTGAGCGCATTGCGTGTGTCATCATCGAGCCTATTGCCGGCAACATGGGTGTCGTGCCTGCGGATCTGGATTTTCTAACGGGATTGCGCCGGGTAACTCGTGAAGATGGTTGCTTGTTGATATTCGACGAGGTGATCTCTGGCTTCCGCGTCGCGTTCGGGGGTGCTCAGGAAATCTACGGCATTCAGCCCGACATAACTTGCCTCGGCAAGATAATCGGTGGAGGATTCCCGGTCGGTGCATACGGAGGTAGCGTCGAGCTTATGTCTCATGTTGCGCCGCTTGGTCCCATGTATCAAGCTGGGACTCTTTCAGGAAATCCGGTAGCGATGGCGGCAGGTGCGGAGACTTTGCGACAACTAGCAAAACCGGGGACTTATGATCAGTTGGCTCAAAAAACGCAAGATCTCGCAGATGGCCTCAACCAAGCCCTAAAGGACTCCGAAACCCCTGCAAGCATCAACCACACCACGGGCATGTTAACCCTCTTTTTTGGCGTCGAAAGAGTAACCGATATGGCCACTGCTTCAACCAACGACCAGCAGCAGTTCACCCAGTTTTTCCACAGAATGCTTGATCAAGGCATCTACTTGCCGCCATCTCCATTCGAAGCATGGTTCGTTTCGTTGTCCCACACCGAAGAAGACATCGATGCGACTATCAAAGCGGTCGTAGCTAGTCTTTAGTCTGTGCGCGGCGCGGTTTTTAACCGTGATTGCCGCGATTTGGAATGATGGGCTGTGGTGATGCTCTTTGGTAGGGCAGGTTTGAAACTTGCCCTTACGGTCATTACTGCGTTCCTCCGCGTCATTCCCGCGAAGGCGGGAATCCAGAGGTGTAGGGCGAAGGGCGTTATTGGATATTCCGCTTTAGACCCGCTCACCCCTGCTTGCTGGATTCTCGCCTACGCGAGAATGACGATAGTTGTGTGCAGTATCCCTACGAAACTACGTCACTCCGATGGAAGTCGGAATCCACAGGGAGAAAGTACGTCCCCTTCGCTTCAGCGCAAGGGGACGCGGGCGAGTGAAGCGAGAACGCAGGGGATGCCGTGGTGGGGACGTGGCAGGCAAGCATCCCTCTAACCCCCTTGCGCAAGCGAAGGGGGAGATTCCTCGCTCCGCTTCGGAATGACAATGGGGTACGCACCGAACTGACAGTGGGGATGCATCATGGCGATCACAGTTCCAACCTCCTTCTCCCATCGTCTCTGGCTTCCGACTTTCGTCGGAATGACGGTAGGTCCCCTATGGTGCGATGCCGCTGCCGTCGGTGTAGTAGACCCAGATGCCTTTGCCGATGGTCATTGGGTCGTTGGGGCGAATGACATCGAAGCGGTTGAATGTTGCATCCCAAGTGTAGGCGCGTATGAAGTTTGGTCCCAGGTATTCGTTGGCAGTAACAGGGACGTTTCGACTATCGAGTAGGGTTACGTCGAAATGGTCTTCTGTCTGGTCGCCGTCGGCATCGATTACGCCGACGAAGTTCCAACCAGTTTCGGTGGGGATGTCTCGCAGCGATGGAACGACGCCATCGTCGCGTCGGACGATGCCTTGAAGTGCAACTGGTTGGCGGACGAAAGTGTTGGATTTTACCCAGTATCCATAACGTGCCCGGATGCTATGCAGCACTCCGAAGGATTGACTAGATTCCCAGATACCGTCTCTGCGTACGGCGACGCGCCATCCCTCGGTATCCCAACCAATGACGGCTTGGATTGCCGGATCGCTGAAGACCGAATCGATGTTACTGTCTATCGGGTCTGCTGGAAGTGAGATTGCGTTCCAACCAGTTACGAGATCGATCACGAAGTCGCCTCGTGCAACGGATTCGAACTCGAAGTCAAATTCCAACTTGTTACCGGCAGAGTCTGAAGCCACGACTTCTACCTCATGTTCACCGCGCGACATGCTGAAAGGCCAGTAGACGAATCGGCTCAGATCTCGGCTTGTGAACTCGTCTTTGATCTCAGAGCCGTCGAGTTTGACGGATTCGAGTATTACGGCGGTAGGTTCTGTGAATTCGATGAAGATAAATGGTCGCAGTTCGGATGTAGTGGTCTTATCTTTGGGCTGAACTTCTCCGCCTCTAGGTTTGAGGGGCGAGTTGAACTGGGTGTCAAGTGTGAAGTTGGCAGATGTTGAACCCCAGCTTTGGACGTATTGCCCATCGCGCACGTGGCGAGAGCGGTCTCGTGCGAATGCGACGACTCGGAGGCTTCCGTCGTTTAACGATGCTCTGCCACTGCGAATGTTTTGCCACTCGATTTCCCAGTTTTCGCCCGGTCGCGCGTTGGTGTTGAACTCGGTTAACTGGAAGGGGTCGTCTCGATCATCGTCGTTGTCGTCATAGCCGCATGTGTATTCTGTGCCGGATGGCTCGCGAGGTTTGCCGTTGAAAGCGCCGTGTCGGTTAGCTAGGAAGTCGTCAAGGTCATACTCGACTTTGCGCCCACGTATCGTCTCTTCCCAACTGAGGTTTTCGCATACGACGATGATTGTGGGTGAGCCTTGTATTGGTTCGTCAGAAGCGACGTGGATGTTGATTATCGAGTTGGTGAGTTGGTTTGGCCCCTCTGTGCCTTGACCGGTGCCAGAACCGCCGCTTAGGGTCACGGTCAATTTGGGGGATATGCCGTCGTTAGCCTCAAAGCGTCGTAGCTCTCTGCCTGATGTGATGTTGCCGGCCTTGTCGCGGATGCTTTGACCGGCGGCGATGCCGACATAAGGTGTCTCATCCGAATTCAACTCTTCGGCTAGTTTCAGGAATACATATTGTTGGTCGACCGTGACATCAACGATTTCACCTTCGGAGCCGTCGTCCAGCTCCACATAGAACGTGTCGAGATCGACAGAAGAAGGAGCGATCGGGCCGTCGAAAACGAGCATGATGCCTTGGCGGTTTGCTACGGGGGAATCGTCGCTATCTAACCCGTAGTATCCGGTTGCGGATCGTGTAGTGCTGATTTCGGGGTCTTTTTCGTCAAGGCCGATGATGTGTGCGGATCGATAGCCCAAAACGTTAGGCACGATGCGATCGCGAGGGTCTTCTTGACCGAGGTCGTTAATGAAGTAAGGCTTGCTTGGATCGGCGTCAGAGAAGCCGATGTTTCCAGCAATATCGACTACGAAAGCTTGGAAATCGACGCCGAATTCTAGGTCATCTCCGTCTAGGCGCAGGCGTATCGAATCGTCGAATCGTCCGCTGTAATCGCCGTCGTCATAGCTGTCGGCTTCGATGTAGCACCTGTTTTGACTGCTTCTGCATGAATCATCGCCGAGATCGAATAGCCTGCGCGGGTCGATGACTGCGAAGGGATCGTCTCCGGAAGAGCTATATCCGATGTAGTCTTCGCGGCGATATACACTGCCGTTGGTTCCGGTTCCGCGCACCGAAATTCTAGGGACTACGCCGTCAAGCGCGAAGTCGGAGTTGCGTGATGCGTCGGCATCGTTGTCGGCGACCAAGCGGAAGGAATCTTGCGCGAGTCCAGAGTCGTTATCTTCAAATGTGCCGATGAAGTCCGGGGAGTGGTCGTCGCTGGCGGATTGGTGCCTTGGAGTGTCGATATAGATACGCGGTGGCTCATAGTCGATCTGGATGCTTAGTGTGCGTCTTCGACCATCGGAATCTCGATATTCAATTGTCACCGGTCTATGGGCTACGCCGATAACGGCTGCCTCATTCTGATGGTCGCCCGTAGCGTCTCTGACCATCAATCCCCAATCGGTTGCGGAAGAGCTGCCACCTGAGTATCTGCCGTCGCCGTTCGGATCGGTCAAACGCAGGTATCCTTCATACCTTCCGGTGAACAGACCTGTCTCTGTGAGATAGAGATTTACGACGTTTTGATTTCCGTCTGAGCGTGCTTGGAGCAGTAGTTCGTCGTTATCTGCGATCTCGTCGCGAGTGAATTGGACGTCTGCATTTCCATCGCGCTCGTTGGCCTGGCTGCTTCCACAACGCCAATCATCGTTTCGGCTGTAGTCTGGATCGTCGTTGCCGGAGCAGTAGTAATACGTTTCGCCACCAACCATAGTCTCCAGGCCGCTAGTCTCGTAGTAGATGGCGTAGACCAATATGTCTTTGTCGGCGGGAACGCTGGCGTTCACTGATAGCCAAGGCGCGACGGAGGGATTGACGCTACCAGAGGTTCGATCTTCGTCGATTTCCAAAAAGCTGGTGACGTCGACTAGTTTGTCGTCGCCCGTACCGGGTAAGTCGCACTGACCTACTCCTGTAACGCAACCGAAGAATCGGATGTTTCCATCTACAGCCAACGGTTTATAGCTGCTGCCGTTGATGAAGTTCAGCGTCTGACTTCCGGATGTATCGATTCTTGCGATTCCGCCAGAGTCGCGGATTGTCAATGCGGTGCCTGTCTCGAACTGAATATCTTCGTCTCGTGCCAATAAGCCGCGATCTTGGAGCATGTCTTTGATCTCGTCTAGTGCGCCAGTAATGTCAAAATGTCCTTCACCGCGCACCAACACGCCGGAGCGTTTGTCTCTGTCTGGGTCATAGATGCTGATCTTGAGGAGGTCGGTGTCTTTAAGGATCGCTCGTGGTTCGTCCCAAGCGGTCTTTGGATCGTGGGCGTAGGTAGCGTAGAGAGTTGAGACGCGTTCGACCTCGTCTCGGATCTTCCAACCGTCGGTTCGGTTCGACAGATTGCAGGGCTCGTCCTCGAATACGGACGCGTCGGTTGCGAGGCATGTTCCGACGTTTAGCGCGTCAATTACGCCGGTTGCGGCATTGGCGCGTTGTGTTTCGTTGATTTCGCCATTCAGCGCGAATACGCCGCAGGGTATCGCGACTAGAAGCAACAGGATGAGTAGCTTCCTATTTATGTAGTTGGGCGCGCTCATAGGTGTTGGCACGAGATGAGCCAGTTAGTTGGGACTCGCAACGAACGAATATGATATTCGACTTGGCGAAACCAAACCTTGTATGTAGATAAAGACGTAGGAACGGGCGAAAAGGTTCCATGGCGGACCTGCGGATTCCCGCCCCGGATGAGTCCGAGCCATCTCATGTCATTCCGAGCGCAACGAGGAATCTTCCCCGTTCGATTGTGCAAAGGGACTTGGGGGATGCTTGCCTGGCACGTCCCTGCCCCGGCATCCCCTGCGTTCTCGATTCGCTCGCACACGTCCCTGTCGTCTGTCTTTTTGGGCGTCGCGAAGGGAACGTAATCATCCCTCTCTCCCGTTCCCTCTGGATGGGCGTTCCGCCCGCTGAAGCGCCGACTTTCGTCTGGAATGACGCAGTTATGCACAGCACCCCTACACGGGAATGACGTTGGTCTCGTGCAGCGGGTATAAAAGGGGAGAGAGCGATTATTTCTCGGTGATGCTTCGCAAGAATGATGCGTTGTCTTTGGATCGTGTTAGACGCTCCAAGATTCGCTCTGTGGCTTCGGTGGGATTGCCGTTCGCGTTTTGCGCTTGCAGCAGTGCGATCATCCGTCGCAACAACCAGACTTGGCGTAGCGTATCTGGGGCTTGCAGGAGTTCCTCGTGGCGTGTACCGCTCTTGTCCATAGCTACTGCCGGGAATATTCTTCGCTCGGCCATGGTGCGGTCGAGGTGGAGTTCCATGTTGCCGGTGCCCTTGAACTCTTCGTAGATCAAGTCGTCCAATCGGCTTCCGGTGTCGATAAGAGCAGTTGCGACGATAGTGAGGCTGCCGCCTTCCTCGCAATTGCGCGCAGCACCGAAAAACTGCTTGGGCGGATACAGCGCCAATGGATCCATACCACCGGATAGCGTCTTACCGCTACTTGGAAGTTTGACGTTGAATGCTCTAGCTAGTCGTGTGAGACTGTCTAGGACTAGCAGGACGTCTTCACCAGATTCGACTAGCCGTTTAGCTCGGTCCAATGCGCGATCGGATGTGTCGCACTGGTGCTCTACCTGTTCGTCGAACGTGGAGGAGTAGACTTCGCCTTTTATGGTGCGGCGCATGTCAGTGACTTCTTCAGGGCGTTCGCCGATAAGGGCAACGACGATGTGGACTGCGGGGTAGTTCTCGGCGACGGCGTGTGCGATGTCTTTGAGGATCACAGTTTTGCCGGCCTTGGGAGGTGCGACGATGAGCGCGCGTTGTCCCTTGCCGATCGGAGCGATGATGTCGATGACGCGCGTGTTCATCTTGTTCGGCGCCGTCTCAAGGGTTAGCTGCTTATCGGGATATACGACGGTGAGCTGTTCAAAGCGCGGTCGTCGTCGTGCGAATTCGGGGTCGCGACCATTTACCAACTCTGGCCATAGCAGAGGGTTGTTGCCTCGTCCTCGAGTTCGCTCGCCTTGTGATCGTACTGGGCCTGCCACGAAGTCGCCCTGCCTGAGACCACTTTTTCGGATGAGTCCGTTAGGGACATAAATGTCGTCGTCGGTGCCGCCTCCTCCGGGCGGGCGTAGGAAGCCGTATCCCTTGTCGTGGACGTCTAGAATTCCCGCGCCGATAGCGATGTTGGTCTCTTGGGATTTTGCTAGGAGGACCTGCAGGGCTAATTCGGTGCGTCTTTCAGGGATATCGTTGAGTCCGATGCGTCGCGCTTGAACCATCAACTCTGCGTTAGTCATGGTTCCAAGATTCCCGAGGGCATCGGGGCTCAATCGTTCAGTTTGTCGTGGTGTTGGCCTTTGGGCAATAGCGACTTGTCTTCGCTGGCCGTTTTGGTCAATCGGAATCGACGTATCGATAGGGGTGCGTGTCATAAACCACCTTCGTGATGAGGCTTAGGAAGCTGCTGGGGTGAGGTATCGCTACTCCGCGATCTATCTCCGAGTGAAGCGGAAGCCTGCCCGCCGAACATCTACATCTACCATTACTGTTTCCACCGCCACCGTGCACGGCTATCCACGTATCTGCGCGAAAGTTTATATAAAGCGTTGACTGCGAGTCAAATCGACTTAGACGTTTGATGTTCCCAGTGTCGTTTCGGCTGTCTTTAGCTCGGTCTTGTAACGGTCAGCGTGGCTTTCGTCGTTTTGATCTTGTCGAGTCGTGCGATTTGTGAAGAGAGGCTCGTCGGGTCGGAACTGGCGCGCGTACCTTACGAAGAGATCGAATAGGGGATGTGGTCGTTCAGGTCGTGATCTGAACTCGGGGTGGAACTGACTGCCCAACATGAACGGGTGGTCATTGATTTCTGCGATCTCTACTAGCGATAACTCGGGGTTGATTCCGCTACTCAAGAGACCCATTTGCTCAAGGCGATCGCGGTATGCGTTGTTGTACTCGTAACGATGTCGGTGGCGTTCCAAGATTTTTCGGTCGCCGTTTTGCAGTCCCTCGCCCTCGCCGACCATTGCGTATGCTTCGTATGCGCGCGTGCCCTGCTTGAGGACGCATGTATATGCGCCGAGACGCATGGTGCCTCCGATCTCGGTAACATCCTTCTGCTCTTCCATGAGCGCGATCACTGGTTCGGGTGCTGCTTCATCGAATTCGGTTGAATCGGCGTCTTCAATGCCTAAGACGTGACGTGCGAACTCTAGGATCATCATTTGTAGACCAAGACATAGGCCGAGGTATGGGATATTGCGCTCGCGAGCGTATTGAGCGGTACGGATCATTCCTTCGGTTCCGCGCTTGTCGAAACCTCCGGGAACCACAATGCCTTGAGCCTTGGATAGGTAGTGATCTGGCCCATGTTCTTCTACGAGTTCGGAAGGTGTCCAGTCCAGATCGATTCGGATGCCTTGGTTTAACTCGGCGTGTCTTAGTGCTTCAACGACTGAAAGGTAAGAATCTTGAAGCATCGTGTACTTTCCCACTATGGAGATGGATACACGGTCAGTTTCATCATGTTCGTGATATGCGTCGACTCCATTGACGGCCAAGTTTGGACTATCTGCAAGCGCTTGCCATACTGGCGGGACGACAGGCACTTTGCGCTCGAAACCGAGTCGATCCATGATGACTTCTGCTAATCCCTGTTTTTCCAGCCATCCGGGGACTGCGTAAACATTTCCGAGCGTGGGCAGGTAGATGATTGCCTCGCTCGGAACGCCGCAATGAATGCTTACTTTTTGCTTGAGGCTTTCTGTATCTTCATCTGAATCTGTGGGATCGTTGAGTCGGCATAGGATCGCGTCTGGTTGGATTCCCAATGCTCTCAATGCGCGTACGCTGTGTTGAGTCGGTTTTGTCTTCAGTTCGTTAGTGGGTTTTAGCAGAGGTACGAAGGTTAGGTGTATGGAAAACGAGTTTTGCGGTCCCTCCATGTCTCGCATCCAACGCACAGCTTCGATGAATGCCTCGGCCTCCATGTCGCCGACCGTGCCACCGACTTCGACGATGATGACATCAGCGTCTTCTTTATCGCCGAGTTTTCTAATCCGGCTGGCAACTGCCTCAACAAGGTGCGGGACTACTTGGACGGTCTGGCCCAAAAACTCCGAACCCAATCGCTCTTTGTCAAGGAGTTCGTTGTAGATCTGACCTGCGGTAACGTTCGATAGGATCGTGAAGTCTTGGTTCAGGAATCGTTCGTAATGCCCTAGATCGAGGTCGGTCTCGCTGCCGTCCATGGTCACGAACACCTCGCCATGCTCAAGCGGGGACATAGTGCCGGGGTCGACGTTTAGATAAGGGTCGAGTTTGAGGATGGTTACCTTAAGGCCTCGATTTTTGAGCATTCTGCCGATAGAAGCGCAGGCGATGCCCTTTCCTAGAGAGCTTGTCACGCCGCCGGTGACGAAGATGTATCGCCGACGTTTGCTCAACGTGAACTGAGGAGACTTTTATTGGGTTTCGGCACATAAAAAGTTTAAGCCAAAGATCGAGCTTTTCGTGACGTCGTCTGCCTGAATCGAAAGAGATTTGAGCAGATATAGAATCGTGGTTTGCGCTAACTTCCTAAGATCAAGCGAAATGAACAGCGAATTACTATCGGCCGAAGACATTAGGCATGTTGCGCGGTTAGCCGCGTTGCGAGTCGATGACGACGAAGTGGAGACGATGCACAGTCAGTTGTCGGACATCCTTGCACACTTTCAAACCCTCGCCGAACTCGATACCGAGGGTGTCTCCCCGACCGGTCACACTACGGACGCGCACTCTGTGATGCGTGATGATGAGGAGATGGAGGCACTTGATAGGGACGAGACGCTGGCTAATGCTCCGTTCATAGACGGCGAGTTTGTGCGCGTGAGACCTGTTCTTGAATGATCTCCGATCTGATACCGTATCTCATCACTAGATTGCGTTTCCCACGATGACTGAACTGAGTCCCGAACACTATACGTCGGCGCGCGATATGCGCTCGAAATACGATTCAGGCGATACGACGGCCCGCGATGTTGCTCTCTCACACCTGCAACGTATCAACGAAGTAGAAAAATATACGAACGCGTTCCTCACGGTGCTGAGCGAAGAGAGCGTAGTTGCCCAAGCGGACGAAGCAGACGCTCGCATTCGGGCCGGAAGTGCATCGGCATTGACGGGGATTCCTTTCCTTATCAAAGACAACATATCCACCACCGGGATCCGCACAACCGCGGCCTCAAAGATTCTTGACGGCTATGTGCCGCCATTTGACGCCACGGTAGTTTCCCGCCTCAAAGACGTAGGCGCGATCATCTTGGGAAAGGGCAATCTTGATGAATTCGCTATGGGGTCGTCGAACGAGAATTCTGCATTCGGTGCAGTGGTCAATCCTTGGGGCAAGAACCGCGTTCCGGGCGGCTCAAGCGGGGGTGCTGCGGCTGCTGTCGCGGCGGGAGAGGCGACAATCGCCTTGGGGTCTGACACTGGGGGCAGCATTCGGCAACCCGCGTCCCTATGTGGGGTAGTCGGTTTCAAACCAACGTATGGAACTGTCAGTCGTTATGGCCTCATCGCATTCGGTTCATCGCTGGATCAGATCGGTCCGATCGCTAGGACGGTTGCCGATTGCGCTGATACTGCCAACACGATCTCGGGGCGCGATCCATTTGATTCAACATCGCTTGAACTAGAATTTGATTTCGCGGAGTTCTTGGATCGCGATATTGACGGGATGCGTATCGGTGTTCCACGCGAATACCTTGTGGAAGGGATTGAGCCGGGGGTGCGTTCTGGGTTTGAGGCATCTTTGGCGGTTCTTGAAGGTCTGGGAGCTATTGTGGAAGAGACGAGTCTTCCGCTTACTGACCATGCCCTCGCTGTCTACTACATCATTGCCCCCTCAGAAGCGTCCGCTAATCTTTCTCGATTTGACGGGGTGAAGTATGGCATCTCGGTTGAGGGTGAACCTAACGCGCGCGAATCGATTGAAGCAACAAGAGGTAGCGGATTTGGTGCGGAGGTGAAACGGCGCATACTGATCGGAACGTATGCACTTTCAGCCGGATACTACGATGCCTACTACAAGAAAGCGCAGCAAGTCAGGACTCTCATCCGGCGAGAGTTCCATGACGCGTTCCAAAAGTTCGATGCCTTGGCTACGCCGACATCTCCGACTGTGGCGTTTGAGCTAGGGGAGAAGACTCAGGATCCGTTCCAGATGTATCTCAGCGACGTCTGCACGATACCGGTCAATATCGCCGGACTGCCCGGCATATCCGTGCCGTGCGGTTTGTCCGAGGGTCTCCCGGTCGGATTGCAGATACTCGCTCCGCAACTCGGTGACCGCGTTGCGTTGCAGATCGCGCACGCCTACGAGCAATCGACGAATTGGAAGCTGACACCGCCAGAGCTATGAAATACCTCGCAGTTCCGAAACCGTTGCTGATCAAACTCCTCTTCGCGTTTATGATCGTCGCGCTCGCGATGGCATTCGCCTGTAGATCTGATTCTGAGGAAGATACTGTGATGAATACCGGGGATTTGGAGTGTCCTGATCTTGTGGATGCGCCTGACATTGGAGGGCAAGCATTGGGGCCGCCGCCCGCGCTTCCGAACATCTTTACCGGCACTGCCTACGTAGATGGCGATCCAGCTCCTGAAGGCGAGCTGCTTTACATTAAGCTGGCGGCATCTCGATCTAAAGCGGTGAAAATTCTCGAAAACGGGAAGTTTCGGGATATCATTCACGGACCAGTGAGCGCATTAGACCAAGGTGTTCAGTTCGTCTTCTGCCTTGGCGACCCGGAAGGGCGGTCTGTCAAGTCGGCTGAAACCTTCGAGTTCGACGAAAATGAGCCGTTTAAGGAATCGGATGTTGAACTCAATTTCCCAATGTTGCCTAGCGAATTGAAATAGCGGCAATGCTCCTTGAACTCGACGGCATTCTCCCTCAAGTAGATGATTCCGCGTTCGTGAGCGAACAAGCGACTCTGATCGGGGATGTCAGGGTTGGTGCTAATTCGAGTGTGTGGCCTGGTGCGGTGATTCGCGCGGACAGCGGAACGATAACTATCGGGGAAGGCTCGAACGTCCAAGACAACTCGGTGATTCATGCTGATGATGACGCGTCAATAGGTGATGGTGTCACGATCGGTCATGGTGTTGTCTGTCATGGCAAAACGATCGGCGACGGATGTTTGCTTGGCAACGGTTCAGTGCTAAATGATGGCGTCGTGTTGGGGAAGGGGTGCCTAGTGGCGGCTGGTTCCGTCATTCCTGAAAATGCGGAATTCGAGGATTATCAGTTGATTCGAGGGGTGCCCGGTAAGGCGATAGGCAGGTTGCGTGATCGTCACCAGCAGTTACAGAGACGCGCCGCCGAGTCGTACGTCAAGCGCATCGAGCGCTACAAGCGGTCGTCTGCACCTGATAACCCGCTTTAGAGTTCGGACATTCACATGCGCTCTGGCGCGTTCATGCCCATGATGTTCAAGGTGCCGGCGAGTACGATTCGGGCCGCATCCACGAGCAATAGCCGCGCTTTTGTCAACTCAGCGTCCGAAGGTTCACTTGAAATCACTCTGCACGCTTCGTAAAAACGCTGTAGCTCGCGTGCCACTTCATAAGCGAAGTGGGGCATGTGATGAGGTTCTAATGTCTCGGCAGAACGGGCGATGACATCTGGCAACTCGTTCAACCGACGCATCAATGCAAGCTCCTGATGCGTAGTTAGCAACGAAACGTCGCCATCATCGAACTCGATCTCCCGTTCTGTTGCGGCGCGCAACACCGCGCAGAGACGCGCATGGGCGTACTGCACATAGAATACCGGGTTCTCCGACGTCTCAGCCTTTGCCAACTCCAGATCGAACTCCATGTGTGTTCCGGGAGTCCGTTCCAAGAAGATGTAGTGGCAAGCGTCGGGGCCGACAGCATCTAAAAGCTCGTCGGCCGCGATGAAGTTATCTTCCCGTTTGCTGAAATCGACGAGTTCATCGCCGGATTTGAAGTTCACCATCTGGTTGATGATGATGGTTAGGCGGTCTGGGTCCACGCCCAATGAATCGACGACTGCTTTCATCCGTGCGACGTGCCCGTGGTGGTCGGCACCCCATACGTTGATGACGCGATCGAAATCCCGCTTCAAGAACTTGTTGTAGTGGTAGGCGATGTCGGTGCCGAAATAAGACGGTCCGCGTTCCAAGGATCTGATGATGACGGAATCGTTCTCAAGTCCTGTCTTTGTGCCAAGGAACCAGAGCGCGCCTTCCCGCTCCGCGATGTAACCGCGTTTCTGCAAGAGCTCGAGAGATTCGTTGAAATCGTCGCCATCGATCAGTGACTGTTCGCTGAACCACTCGTCGTACTCGATCCCCATATTGGACAGGGTGGCGCGGATATTGTCTAGGGTGCGATTCAGAGCGGGCGGGCCGATCGCTTTCATGACGTTATCGGCGTCCATCCCTTCCAGGTCGCCGCCGAACTCTGAGTACAGTTCGTTTCCGAGGTTCACAACAAACTCACCCGGGTATGATTCTTCTGGCAACTCGGCATCTTTGCCGGCTGCTTGCAGGAAGCGCACGTAGGTAGATTCGGTGAAGATGCGCATCTGATTGCCTGCATCGTTCACGTAGTATTCGCGCTGAACATCAAATCCTGCGGCTTCCAAGATGTTGGCGATGCCGTTGCCGATCACAGCGCCGCGCACATGCCCGATGTGCAACGGGCCGGTTGGGTTCACGCTGACAAACTCGACTTGTACCTTCTGACCTGCGCCCATATCCAAGTGGGCAAACTTCACGCCCGATTCGCGAATGACATGAATCTGAGACCGTAGCCAATCGTCGTCCAAACGGAAGTTGATGAATCCGGGGCCTGCGACGCTGACGTCGCAGACCATCGAGGACGGAGTGACGGCGTCGGTGATCTTGGTTGCGATCTCTCGGGGAGCCATCCTCATGCTGGATGCCAGCGCCAAGGCGACGCTAGTGCTGTAGTCGCCGTGTTCCGCGTTCTTCGGACGTTCGACTGTAGCGGTGACGTCACCGATCTGGGGCAGCGTGTCCGTGGCGATTGCCGATTCGAGGGCTGCAACAACGATATCTGCTATGTGTTTTTGCGGGTGCATATCATCCCAATCTGATACTCAAATGTGTGCTACGAGAATCGGGCTAGATTCTGGGGCGGCACGTGTATCCTGCTATCACACCGACTTGCGTACATATATAAGGATAAGAAACCGTAACAAAATCGCTCAAGTCCAGACCGAAAATCGAGGGTATGCAATCGCCATGAATGAATCTGAAATCGAAGAACGCGCCGAGACGATACGAGCCAACGGCGAAAGAGTGGGCATTCCAGTCTCTGAGGATCACGCTCGTTTGGCTGCGAAATGGGGAGACCCCACGCTCTCGGCTATCGAGGTTGTCCGAGAACTTGATTACCAGAAACACGAGCCGGGCGCGGTGTTTCGCCCGGTCGTGTTATCCGACGAGTCGAATTGAGAGGTTGTGAGATGACTAACAGCCGAGAAGATATCGCATTCGCATCGATTCACGAACTTGCGCCGAAAATCCGGGACGGTTCGGTGTCGCCTGTGGAGTTGACGGAGATCGCGCTTGAACGTGTCACAGAACTGAATGATGTTCTGAACGCGTTTATCGACGTGTGGCATGAGGAATCGCTTGATGCGGCACGAAAAGCGGAGCGTGAGATTGGGCGTGGAGACCACCGCGGTCCGTTGCACGGGATTCCGATTGGACTAAAGGATCTGGTTGATGTTGCTGGAAAGGTAACCACTGGCGGATCGAGGGTTCTGAAAAACAACGTCGCATCGTCGAATGCCACGATTACAGACCGCTTCAATGACGCTGGCGCGATCACTATTGGCAAGACGCATTTGGTGGAGTTCGCGTTCGGTCCGACTGGTGTGAATCCGCACATGGGCGATGTTCACAACCCTTGGGATTTGAGTCGCATAACCGGCGGTTCGAGTAGCGGCTCAGGCGCCGCAGTCTCTGCTGGCATCGTATATGGTGCGATCGGTTCTGATACTGGCGGCAGTATCCGAATGCCGGCGTCGTTATGCGGCATCGCCGGTCTCAAGCCGACTTACGGCCGCGTCCCGCGCACCGGAGTTCTCGATCTTTCGTGGAGCAGCGACCATGTCGGACCGATGACGCGTCGGACTGCTGATTGTGCATACATGCTGAACGCAATCGCAGGGCACGATCCGTTGGACAACGCATCGGCGAAAGTGCCAGTCCCAGATTTTGCGGCCGACCTTGATAAAGGATTGGACGGAATCCGTGTCGGTGTGCCTGAGCATTACTTCTTTGATGCGGCTATCGTAGACGCGGAAGTTGCGTCGGCGGTGAATGCGGCTATCGAACTGCTAGGTCGCAATGGTGCGGAGGTCGTGTCGATCCCGATGCCGTGGGTTGGCGATGGTCGGGCGATCAACCAAGCGATCGTATTGCCGGAAGCGGTAGCAGTTCACGAAAAGCTGCTTGCTGAACATGCCGATGGCTATACTCCGGCGGTTCGGAGTCGTATTCAGGCTGGTTTGGCGATACCTGCTATCGACTACATCCGGGCGCAGCGTGCGCGCCAGATGTTCGCCGAAAAGATGGCACATGCTACGAAGCATGTCGATGTGATTGCAACTCCGTCGGTTCCGCCGCGCACGCCGACTATCGCCGAATGTACGCCTGGCCCTGGCGAGGTGATGGCTGAGAAAGGCGCTGACATACCGCTGTTCACGTCCATCGCCGATGTTACTGGGCAACCTTCGCTATCTGTTGTATGCGGGTTCGACTCTGGCGGGATGCCGATCGGACTCATGATTACTGGCGACGCGTTTGATGAGACTACCGTGTTGCGAGTCGGTCATGCTTACGAAGAACTGGCGGCTTGGCACAATCGAAGGCCGCCGACGGCATGACTGATAGCGGCGGGTGGGTGACCTGACGGTATGAAGAATCTAAGAACCAGCGCCAGACGAGCGGAGGAGATTCCTCGCTCCGCTCGGAATGACATGACGCGCTCGGAGTGACATAATGCGTTCGGAATGACATGCTACGGCACCAAGGCGATTTAGAGGGGTAAGGTGAGGGCAGGATGCACTCGGAAAACGAAAACTCGGATCAAAAGAAGCGGCCTCGATACGATCGCTATGTGAGTCGTCCGTCGTTGCGGAAGGAGCGTGGTTTCTCGTGTATCGCGCTTGATCGCCCTACGGATCCGGTGAATGTTGGTCATGCGATGCGTGCTGCGTTCTGCTTCGATGCCCGACTCGTGATTATCGGCGGCGAGACATCGGGCATTCGATTGCCGAAGTTGCATACTGACCCGATGCGTTCTTTCCGACACATCCCGGTCATTAGGTCGAAGAACATTCTCGATGCCGTTCCCGAAAGCACTACCGTTATCGCTATCGAACTTACAGACGATGCCTCGACACTTATCGATTTCAAGCATCCGGAACGCGCCTGCTACATCTTCGGTCCGGAAAACGGCTCAATCTCGGATGAGATTCTCGAGCGTAGCCATCACAAGGTAATGATTCCGACGATGGCGGCGCTGAACTTGGGCATGACGGTCAATATCGTTATGTACGACCGTCTCGCCAAAGCGTGGCCCAAGTTGCGGTCTAGACTGCGCTAACCATGTCATTCTGAATGGAGCTTAGCGGAGTGAAGAATCTAGAAGCCGGTGCTGTAGGAGATGGGGAGATTCCTCGCTCCGCTCGGAATGACATGCCTGCTACCAGACGAGCCGGGGAGATTCCTCGCTCTGCTCGGAATGACATACTGCGGCGGCGGAATGACGTTTTGCAGCGATGGGATGACGTATTGTGGTGGCGGAATGACGTTTTGCAGCGATGGGATGACGTATTGTGGTGCTGGAATGACGGTAGTGACGCACATCATACCTACACGTTTGGTCGAAACTATATGAGGGCGTGGCGTGACTTTCGGTAAATCCCGTTTCCAAGGCGTGTATTACGGGTGGTACATGCTGGCCGGCGCGTCGGTGATGAATGCGTTTGGGGGGACGATTGTCTGGCAGGGCTTCGCGGTCTTTTTCATACCGGTGGCTGAATCGCTGGGTATCCAATACTGGCAGACATCGCTCGCGTTCGCATTGGCAAGAGCAGAAAACGGCGTCCTCGGACCGATCACGGGATGGGCACTTGATAGATTCGGTTACATCCCGCTCATCCTCGCAGGAACTTTAATCACCGGTTTCGGCTACATACTGCTATCTAGGCAAGACACGTATATTGCGTTTTTGATCGTCTACCTTTGCGTTGTTTCGGTCGGATCGTCCACATCGTTCATGCAGGCGACGACTGCCGCGCTCAACACTTGGTTCATCCGATATCGCGGACTCGTGATGTCTATTAACAGCGCGGCGTTCCGACTCGGCGGAGCAATCGTTATCCCGTTGCTGTCCGTCGGGGTCATCAACTTGGGTTGGCAGACGACTTCATGGATCGTTGGCGCGATATTGATAGTTGCGATTGCGCCTTTGGCGTTCCTATTCCGACGGTCGCCAGAAAGCATGGGACTGAAGCCTGATGGTGGAGTTTCTTACTCTCACATGCGCCGACGTATCCGCGAACGCGAGGCAGCAGCCGAATCATCTACGAGGGCATCCACTAGTTCCCGAGGGTCAAGCGAATCGCAGAGCGGTTTTTCAGGTGGGGCATTTGAGGGCGATTTCACAACGAAGCAGGCACTCAAGACGCCGTCGTTTTGGATACTGGTTACTGCGACCACGCTCCGAATTTCGGTGCATGGCACGGTTTTTCTCCACTTCATCCCGATTCTCGTATCACGCGGCGAGACGCAGCAGACGGCGGCGAATCTTGTCGGCGCGATCTCGCTCGCGGCTGTCCCGGTGATTCTCTTTACTGGCTACATCAGCGACCGCGTCGGACGTCCGTTGATGCTGACTTTTCTCTACAGCGCGTCGGCTTTGAGCTTGTTGCTGATCACGTTGGTAGAAGGCACCTGGCCGATCTTCCTCGCCATGCTGCTGTTCGTTGGTTCGGAGGCTGGAAGTTCGTTGAACTGGGCAATAATCGGTGATCTTTTTGGGCGTGCCCGATACGCCACGATCCGAGGATTGATGGCGCCGATCTACAACGCCGCCTTGATTGTCGCACCGGTAGCCGCGGGCTACACATTCGACCGACTCGGCACTTACCAACCCGTGCTAATCGCCGGAACGATCCTGATGATCTGTGCCGCGTTGGTATTTCTTTCGCTGCAACCGGCGGTAAGGCTGGCGCGGAGGAGGGTGTGAGCCATGATTGCCATGATTTGGGAATGATGGGCATGATGTTGCCCGCCGCCCTTCCCCTCTGGATTCCGGCTTCCGTCGGAATGACGGGGGAGTCCTATGTCATTCCGAGCGCAGCGAGGGATCTTCCCCCTTCGTTTACGTAAGGGGCTTAGGGGGATGCTCTTGACGGCCGTTGGCCAGTGCGTAAAATGGCCAGGCCTTCAAGAATGACCACCATGAGGCGGCGGCATGTACGCGCACATCGACTACAACGAAGCAAGCAGGATTCGGCATCATTTACGGGTTTACCTTCCTGGGAATCCGGATGTCGTCGAAGACCCAGACATGGGTAACACAGAATCTATCCCAGTTATGATCTATTGGTCAGAAAATCCCCCGAAACCTAACGCAACTGGTTACTTACGGTTCGACTTTGACGAACCTGGAATCCCGCCTCTTCACGTGGTCGCCAAAAGCGATGGTGCTGATTTCGATGGTCACACGTACACTTATCTTCTCGGGCACGAGGTCGGTGTATTCCTTAAACGTGCGGATGAATCGGATTGCAAGAAATCTGGACGCAGGTTTTTGACGCTGTACATCGAAAACGAGATTTCGTACGAATTCAGTGACATGCCCACGCCGAGATCTGATGCCGTCGCCAATGCTAGCGCTTACCCTTACTGAACTCTGCATTGCCGATAACGATCGCGTTGACACGCGTCGCGTAATCATGCGGCGGTTTCGCATAAACTACGATTCGAGAAACACAGATGCATACGTTGCCAAACACATCTATCGAGCTCGGTGATTGCACCGAGTTTCTGGGCGTGTCGCGTTCTGATGGGCCGCGTTTCGATTTGACGTTTCTTGATCCGCCTTTCAATCAGGGTAAGGATTATCGGCGGCATGATGACAGCATGACGGATTCGGATTATTGGGATTGGATGCGGGAGGTTTGCAGGTTGGCGCGGTTGCGGTCGTCTGCTGGCGCGGCGATGTATTTCATGCAGCGCGAGAAGAACACCGAAGAAGTCTTACAGGTCTTGCGGGAATCGGGTTGGCATTTCCAGAACCTGATCATCTGGAAAAAGAAGACTTCGGCAGTGCCTAGCACAGTGCGATTCGGCAAGGCATACCAAATAGTCGCGTATGCAACCAACGGTTCGCGTGCCCGCGTCTTCAACCGACTACGAATCGATCCTCCCGTTCCGAATGGGTATCACCCACGCGAGAATGGCGTGTTCGTTACCGACGTTTGGGATGACATAAGGGAGTTGACGTCGGGTTACTTTGCTGGCGATGAAGCGTTGAGAAAACCTGATGGAGAGCGCGCTCACAAACAACAATCGCCGATTGCGTTGCTGTTAAGGATCGTGTTGTCGTCAACCAAACATGGCGATTGCGTATTTGATCCGTTCGCTGGCACCGGCACAACTCTCTCGGTTGCGTCGCAGTTGGGAAGGTATGCCGTGGGTGTCGAAAAGGATCCGGTTAACTACGAGCAGATTAAAGGGCGATTGTCGCAACTTCGCGATGCCGACTCGGTAGAGCGTTACCGCAAGGGCTATCTGCACACACCTCAATTGGATGAAATCTGGCAAGCCGATCAATCGGTTGACGCGCTGAACGTTGATGGTGAACGTTCGAAGGCTCTGCATCCGGCGTTGGTGGCGTAACTCTAGATGCCGCGATCATCAATTTTCCATTTCTTTGCGCGCTTGATGGAGACGCGTGGCTACTTTGGGCAAGACAACAAGCTCGCAGACTTTGGTTTCCCTCGTGAGATGATCGCGACTGAGTCGTCATCGGGCTTCCCTGATTTTGTGTTGAAAACGAACGCGGACGGCGAGTTCGCAGGTGGTGAGTTTATCGAGCTAAAGGATGCGAAGTCGTATCAGATTTCATCGTTCAACTCAACGCTGCCGACGGCTGTCAAACCAGTGTCGAGTCTTTCAAACGTAATCATCAACTCGTTGCAGGCGATGGGCGAAGATTTGGATGCGTTACCAGATCGCGATGTTTACTACTTGGTTCGCGGTATGAAGCGCGAGATGCCCTTTCCGCTGACAAAGACCGTGCTGGTCAGCGGCGCGTTTTTTCAGACCCTGCCAGTCTCGCACGTATTGACTGAGGCGTTTGGGCAGGTGGCTACCGATTCGGCAAGAGCGGATGTAGATGTTGCCGACTTGACCGAGAAACTAACTGTGGAACAGCGCAATTTCTCAGCGTCGCGTCATGTCGAAGGTTCGGGTTTCTCTGTCCGATTCCGTGTCATGGCGCAAGCAGACCCGTTGACCAATCTTTTTTCGGGCGATCGCTATCCAATGATCGGCGACAATACGCTGACTTTTCTGGTTCACGGAAGCGGGATACCGTCTGACACCATGACCACGCCACGATTTGCGTGGCACGACGCGCCAGATCAAATCAATTCATGCGACGCTTTTGACAGATTGAACGCGGCGATAGATGACATTGACTCGGATCTCAAAACCGTCATTAGCGTTTCGATCTTGCGCCATCCGCTAAACGGTCCCTTCTTCATGGCACAAGCCCCGATTCACCCGTCATAGGACCACGCCGCTAGCTGACGAATCCGATTGTGATTGTGCTGGTCGGGGCAACAGGATTTGAACCTGTGACCTCTTGACCCCCAGTCAAGTGCGCTACCAGGCTGCGCCATGCCCCGACTTAGTGTGAGTTTGTATCAGCAAGTTTATCAGAGGTGGGGGTTGGGCATCCCCTGCTCTTGTGTCGGTTCTTTGGGCTTCGCTCGTTCGCGTCCTCTTACGCAAGCGAAGGGGATGGTCGCCTCCCTTCCCGTCCCCTCTGGATTCCGGCTTCTGCCGGAATGGCGTGGGCTTTGCGCGGGAATGGCGGTGGAACGTGTCAACAAATTTGTTGCCAACAGATATGTTGGCTATGTTATGATGTTGGTATGACAGGGATAGATGACATGCCCCGCAAGCTTGTAAAGGCCGGTGCCAACTGGGTTGATGGTGAGCGTTTCTTTGACAGAGAAACCGAAATCCAAGGGTTGACGGAGCGCGTTGGTGATCGGAATCACACCCTTCTGACTGCACAGAGGCGAATGGGAAAGACGAGTCTGGTGCGCGAGTTACTGCGTCGTTTAGATGAAGATGGAGATTTCGCGACGGTTTTCGTCGATTTGGAAGCTGCCAACGATGCAGCGGATGCCATCGCCGAGATCGCAATACAGAGCAAGGGGTTGGCGAGTGTTTGGGATCGCACCCTCACCTCTTTCGCCAACCGGCTAGGCAATGTGATCAACCGGATAGAGGAGGTCGGACTGTCCGAATTGAAGGTGAAGTTGCGCGCTGCTATCGACGCTGGAAACTGGCAACTTAGCGGTGATCAGGTTTTCGAGGCTCTGGCGAGTTGCGACAAACCAGTGGTGCTAGCCATTGACGAGTTGCCTATTCTCGTCAATCGGTTGCTTCAAGGGCATGACTATCAATTCACCCCGCAACGGAGGCAAACAGCGGACGAGTTCATGAGTTGGCTGAGAAAAAACGCGCAAGCGCATCGCAACAGCATCACGTTGATCGTTTCCGGAAGCATCGGGCTTGAACCTGTTTTGCGAAAAGCCGGACTCAGCGCTCAAGCCAACATTTTCGCGCCATTTGATTTGAAACCTTGGAGCGCGGAAACGTCGATCGATTGCCTGGATGCTTTGGCGCGGACTTATGGGATCGATCTGCCCGAAGACGTCCGAAGGGAGATGTGTTCGCGTCTAGGATGGTGCGTCCCTCATCATGTGCAACAGTTCTTCGACCACCTTCACGAACATCTGCGTAGCAGTGGCAAAAACGTCGCGACGGTCGAAGATGTCGAGTTGGTCTACGAACGTGATCTGCTCAGCGTCCGAGGGCAAATTGATCTCGAACACTACGAAGGGCGACTCAGGATGGTGCTAGGCGATGGTCTCTATCGTCTGGCTCTCGAAATGCTCACCGAAGCGGCTATCAATGATGACGGTGTCTTGACAAATGGAGACGTGAAACTCTATCGCGATGCCTTGCCGACATCAGACGCGGTTGAAGGCGATCCTATCGGTGATGTCTTGTACCTGCTAGAACATGACGGTTATTTGGAGCGGCGCGCTGAAGGCTACGTTTTTCTTTCGAGGCTCCTTGAGGATTGGTGGCGCGCGCGGCACGGACAATACTTCACACCCATCGCCGATAGACAGTCAGCAACCAACGCGATGTCATGACCGTAGCAGTCAAAAAATACAACCCCGGATTTCTGACCGATGAGCAAGTCATCGAGTCGTTCTGCGTTCGGGTCAACGAGTTCGAATCGATCACTGAGTCTTTGCGGGAAAACGTCGGCAACTCCAATCCGCACACGATCGTGATCGGGCCCCGTGGAAGCGGCAAAACACACCTGCTCATGCGAATAGCCGTGGAGGTACGCAGAGACGCGGAACTGAGGGCCTATTTCCCCATAATCTTCCCGGAAGAAAGTTACGAGGTTGCAACTTGCGGCGAACTCTGGCTTGAGTGTCTTTACCACCTTGCGCAGCAAGCGCCAGCAGATGAGCGTGAGAATCTGGAGCGGAGCCATGGCGACCTCAGAAACGAGAGCAACGATCAAGTCCTCGCCGAGCGATGCTTGGGTGCGCTTCTAGACTTCGCCGACCGGCATCAGAAACGCCTTTTGCTGGTCGTTGAAAACCTCAACATGCTTTTCAACGACATCGCAGACCCTGATGTAGGTTGGCAACTTCGCAAGACGTTGCAGACCGAACCTCGAATAATGCTCTTGGCCAGCGCGACCAGCAGATTTGACGAGATCGATGACCCTCAGCGCGCCATGTACGACCTCTTCCGAGTCGTTTCGTTGCGTCCGCTCGGAACCGACGAATGCATGAACCTTTGGCAGGCTGTTTCGGGCACAGACTCCCCATCCGAAGCGGTGCGTCCATTGGAGATATTAACCGGCGGCAACCCGCGGCTGCTCAGTATCATCGCTACATTCGGGGCCGGCCAATCGCTTCGCGAATTGATGCACAATCTCCTAGACCTAGTTGACGACCACACCGAATACTTCAAAAGTCATCTTGAGAGGCTACCACCACATGAACGGCGCGTATATCTCGCATTAGCCCGTCTATGGAGGCCATCGACCACAAAGGAAATTGCGGATCAAGCCCGGATTGACACAAACAGATGCAGCGCATTTCTCAAACGTCTCACACGACGGGGGAGCGTAACCAACATTGGCGGGACTGCAAGGCGCCCCCGATACTACCTGACGGAACGTCTCTACAACATCTACTACCTGTTGCGCCGAGGCACAGGGGCAAACAACCTAGTGAAAGCACTGATTGATTTCATGATCTGCATGTATTCGCCTTCCAGACTAGTAGACATCTATGAAAAATCTCTTGGCGAAACACGCGAGTTGGATCACCTTATGTTGAACGTCGGGATTCTAGTGGAAGACGCGGTGATCAACGAGGCGCTATCCCTGGAGATGGCAGGGGAGCCAAACAAGGCTCTTGACCTCTACAACCAAGTCATCGAAAAAATCGATCCTGATGACCGAGACGGTGTCGAATGTCAACCAAGTATCGAGAGTCTAGTGGGAGGAGTGCTATTGAATAAATCGTTGCTCCTAAGTCGCATCGGACGTGCCGAGGAGGTCATTGAAACTACTGAAGTTCTGGTGAAGCGCTTCGGGAAACACGAAATGTTCGCTTTTCCAATCGCAGTGACTATGCTAGAGGGCAAGGCGCGGGCGCATTTAAGCCTAGACAACTGGCAAGAAGCTATCGAAACCTATAAAGAAGCGATTGATCGCTTGAATAAAATCGAACCACCCGATCTCAATTCCCTGTTGGTCAAAGCAAACCTCGGTAAAGGTTGGGCGCTCGCGCGAAGCGGTCAGTATTCAGCAGCAGTAGCAGCACTTGATCAGGTTGTGAGCCTCGTCGGCGAGAGTCGCGACAGCGAATCCGCTCGAACTTTAGCGAATGCATTGATTTACAAAGCGTACGTCCTTTTTTTGAACGACCAAAGCATCAGCGAAGACGAGTTCTCTATGTTGCTCAGCTCTTTAGCTGAACTTGAAGAACTGCCAGCCGGGAGCGTCGCGGCTTGCTTGTTCTTTATCGCCACTGCCGGATCCGCGCGCGCTTTCGAGTTGATACAAGCATCCCCATCGGTTCACCGATTGTTGCCGCTCGTAACGGCTTTGCAACAGGAACTGGAGCAGATTACCCAAGAAGCGACTGAGGTCGAAGAGGTGGCTAAGGATGTCCGAAAGATTTTCTCACAACTTAGGAACAGCATCCAGGGGATTCCATGAGTCTCTCCCTTCCCCTCTGGATTCCCCCTTCGCGGGAATGACGTGGTAAGGGCGGTTCGCGAACCGCCCCTACGTGGGGGTGGGTAGATCATGGTTCATCATTTCCCCATCATGGCAATCATGGTTCAGGTTGGCTTCGTGATGCATAGGAGAGGATTCGTTGTAGGCGTAGACCAGGAGGTTTACATCGGGCACGATCAATGTCTGGTACTCCGCAGGTATTCTTGGACTTCCATCTCCTCCATGATTTCTTTGAGGCGTGCAGGGTCGTTGCTGGCGGATGTTCCGCGGCGGAGGGCTTCGTTGGCTACTTGTTCGAAGGGTTTGTTTTCGGCTCGGCTTCGCTTTTCTAGGATTTCAGCGACATCGTCGTCGATCGTCAATGTGGCTTTCATGGGGATGTCCTCGTTTGTTGATTGCAACTGTGGGTTTAAGTTTATGTGGTGGGGTGTTGAACCATGATTGCCATGATGGGGGAATGATGGGCGTGATTTTCCCCTTCCTTCGCACATATCCCCCCTTCGCGGAGCGTAAGGGGGTTAGGGGGATGCTTGGTTGTCTCTAGGTTTTGGTGTGTTATGTTGTAGGGATGGATCAGTTGGATATGGAAATTGCGGCGTTTGAGCGTGATCGGATAGTTTTGGAAGCCACGCATTGGGGGAAGTGGGTGGTGTTCCATGATCGCGAGTTGGTTGGCGCTTATCCGTCCTTAGATCTTGCGGCGGATGAAGCGTTGGACAGGTTCGGCAAAGATGTGTTCTTGATTCGGCAAGTCGGGCGGGATGAAGTTTCGCATGTTCCGTCGGTTTTCCGAGTGAGTTGATGCCTGCGGTTGAGTGTGGTTTCGATGGCGGGTGCTGAACCATGATTGCCGTGATTTTCCCTTCCTTCGCACATATCCCCCCTTCGTTTACGTAAGGGGGTTAGGGGGATGGTTGTCTGCCTGCCTGCTTGCCAGCCCCGCGCCGCCCCGTGCATCCCCTGCGAACATCGCTTCGCTCGTTCGCGTCCCCTTACGCAAGCGAAGGGGATGGTGCCTCCCTTCCCATCCCCTCTGGATTCCCGCCTTCGCGGGAATGACGTAGGCCGTTGTGTATACTCAGGGCAAGGCCGGAGGGAGGTGAGGCATCCGACTTTATTTGGCCCCTTTATGGTGAGTCGCCATGGATGCAACGCCAATTACGCTTGTCAGGCGACCTCCGGCCGAATTGATTCTAAGTTTCGGTGATGCGTTTATGAACTGAGATGGGCATGATTTTGAATGATGTGCGTGATTCCCGCCCTTCATCCCCTGCTCTTGTGTCGGTTCTTTGGGCTTCGCTCGTTCGCGTCCCCTTGCGCTTTGCGAAGGGGACGGGGCCTTTTCCCCTCTGGATTCCTGAGTACACCCTGCGTCATTCCCGCGAAGGCGGGAATCCACAGGGGAGGGTTGAACCATGATTGCCGTGATGGGGAAATGATGGGCGTGATGTCTCCGCATCCCTCCCCCTTGATGCCCAAGGGGGAATACAAGGGGGTTTAGTCCGCGGCTGTGCGTGAACCCCCTGCGTCTCGCTGCGCTCGCCGCGTCCCCCTTTTGCATTCGCAAAAAGGGGAGGTTCACCCCCTCCCCTCTGGATTCCCGCCTTCGCGGGAATGACGGGGGAAGATTCCCCCTTCGCTTGCGTAAGGGGGCTAGGGGGATGCTGGTTGTCTGTCTGCCTGCTTGCCGTCCCTTCTCCGCCCCGTGCATCCCCTGCTCTTGTGTCGGTTCTTTGGGCTTCGCTCGTTCGCGTCCCCTTACGCAAGCGAAGGGGATGGTCGCCTCCCCTCCCTTCGCACACATCCCCCTTCGCGCGCCTCTGTCATTCCGAGCGGAGCGAGGAATCTCCCCCCTTCGCGGGAATGTCGGTTTTTGAACCATGATTGCCATGGTGGGGAAATGATTGCCATGATGTTTTCCCCTTCCCTTCCCCTCTGGATTCCCGCCCCCGTATCGGGTACGGGGCAGGCCCCGCGGGAATGACGTGGTAATGGCGGTTGGCGATTCGCCCCTACGTGGGGTGAGGGGATCATGGCAATCATTCCAAAATCATGGCAATCATGGTTCAAAAATCTTTGAGTAAACGCGTTGTGGTGTGTTGTTTCGGTTTCGTTGAGGTTCGTATATTCGGGGACATGAATGCCGAGTGGCGCGCTTTTGTGTATGTGAGCGGGTATTCGCTTGTGTGCCAGAAGCGTGTAATTGAACGAATTGTATCGGCATGGTTCTATCGACAATACGGTGATGCACCAGAAGTGAGTGATAACCGCATGAGAGAGAGAATGAGCATGAAATCGAAGATGCTGGGTGCGTTGGCACTCCTAACACTTATCGGCGCCCTGTTCGTGATGCAGTCGGCAGATCAACGGACGCCAACGGTAGATGCCGCTACCGTCAGCATTGACGCCCTAAACGTGGGAACATGCCTGACTACTAATGACGATGTCTTCAAGGGCGATTGCGACATACTGATGAATGACGCAGACGGCACCGCCAACGACTGGGAAGTGCGGGCTAAGAAGACAGAGGTCTCGACTCTGTATGCGACGTATGCTCACGACCCGAAGACGGCGTCGGACGAGCCAAGAGCCATCCTTACAGACTCTGACCTGCTAGAGATCAGCATCGCAGACTCCGGACGCGACAAGCGAACCGGCGTGTTGATTCGCGGGGCATCGTATGACGGAGTGAACGACAACGACGACACCGGCGATCCAATAGGAATTTTCGACGAAGACCGAGCCGGATCGTTGGCGGCTGTTATCGCCAAAGATCTGAGCGACGACAAACTGGGGTTTGATCGGGCAGCAGATGGCGATCTAACTGACACAACCCACGACATTGTGTTCACATCGGACGAACATGACGGAAGTGCAGATGGTATCGAGGTCTACCAAGGAGCGACTGTCAATGCATCAGTGATTGGTAACAGCGGCAACCTTACGCTGAACTTCACGCGCGCTGAATGCATAGGCGACGCCAGCGAATGTACCGCCACCACGAATACCGACAAAATTTGGCAATTCGATCCTGGAGATTTCGATGTCGAAAACGGTGCTGAGGTCAGGTTCTATGGTTGTGTCGACGTAGACGGGGATACGACGTGTGGCCAAGACACTTCGGATGCCATTAAGAACTTGAAAGATTTCCTGACGGTTGACGAGGACAAATCGAATGGGGAGGCTACTGGCGACACAGCTCCGTGGCTTGGTGTAAACGTAAGTGTGCCGACCGGCAAAGATATCGTCATCCTCGCGATCTACTACCGGACGAGCGAAGCGGAGCACCTGGTTGGTGGCGAGAAACCTTACTACTGCGGAGCCGATGAGGTAGAGAATGACCACACCCTCTACCAAAATGACGACGAGGTCTGGCGATGCGATGACCCCGATACTCCCAACACCAAAGAAAACGTCGAAGCAAAATTGAGAGGTGTCAGCCGAGTCGACTACACGGCTGACGAGAAGGCAGACAACGATGCGTTGTCGGTGCAGGTGAAGTCGGATGGCGATGACACCTCGCAGAAGCTCTGGTTGAAGGAGACGGACATATTCTCCGGTCGCTACCATGGCTTTGTGCGTTTGACAGACTCGAACGGTGATCGCGTCAACAGCGATACAGCACGCTCCAACTGGGGTTTGGTAACTGGCGGTGCGACAGGTGAAACCAAAGAGAAAGCGGCGGTTCTCGGTGTTGAGAGCGGACCGGTAACGGTTGAGTACACCGACTCAGCTGGCAAGAAGCAGACGTTGCGTATCGAGATTGACCATCGTCCTCCGACGATTTCGGTCGACTCGCCAGCTAATGGTGATTCAAGCGGCGACCAGTCTCCCGACTTCTCCGGCGTGATCGAAGACTCGGACTCTGGCTTGGTTGACAAGTCGTTCCGACTGCTAGTTGACAACGTAGCCAACAATGCCGACTTTGTGGTCGATGAGCCAAACGCTGATGACGTTACGGTGGTGTCGGGTAAGACAGTAGTTACTTACTCCGAAGAATACGATGGTTACTCGGATACTAACGACACGTTCGGCGTAGTTGACGCGGAAGACCTGTACGAGCTAGGTGACGATTCCTGCGACAACGCTGATCATTGCTACATCGAATCTGAGGAATACGACGACGGTGCGAACCGCGGCACGTTTGACGATAGTGTCCGGCTAGACCTTCAGAACAGAAAGGGCATCACCAGCACGGACGTTGACACTCGCGACCAAGAGTTCGACATCGACTTCCAGGCGTTCGTTCTGGACATGGCTGGTAACGTTGGTTTCTCGGACTCTGATCCTACGAGCCCGCGCTTCATCAACGACCTTGGTACGAAAGCGGCAGACCGCAAGGAGCCTAACGTTCTGGGTTACTACTCGGCGCACGTGATCACTTTGGACGAAAAAGACCCGGTGATTGATGCCGATCAGACGGCAACCGGTTTCTACGGACGCTCCAACAAGAAGAACGTTAATGATCGCTATGGCATCGTAGTGGCGTTCGATGGTCCGATCGATTCCAGCTCGGTCTCGACCAGCACGTTCACGGTAGAGCTTGATGACAAGTCGATGGCAAGCGTTGTCGATGTGAGTGTTGACAAGGAGTACGTGTTCTTGAAGCTGGCATCGGAGTTGGCATCAGATGCGACGCCGACGATCGACATTGCTGCTGGCGAGAAGGTCGAAGACATGGCTGGCAACGAGACGTTTGGCAAAGAGGTCAAGGCGTTCGAGGCTAATGACGGAATTTCGCCGAAGTTGACGGTAACGTTGAGCGGCGGTTCTGGCAGCGGCACAGCTACAGAGGGGCCGGAGAGTCTGACGAAGGACAAGATCACGGTTCACGTAGCATCGGACGAGGCACTGCAAGGTGCGCCTAGGATCATCGTAGCGTGCAGCAACCTGCGCTGGAACGAAGATACAGATGCTACTGAAGAAGAGAACGAGGTCGACAGCAAACACGACATCGGAGACTTCGTAGCGAGGCATGACGGCACGTTCGAGACCAAGCCGTCGATCGATCCTGTAACGACGAGGCCGAGAGTCAGCAACACTAAAGCCGCTGGCAAGACGTATGACTACACCTGCGGTTACGACTCGAATGACGACAACTTCGGTGACGACTTCACTTGGACTGAGGTTTCCTCACTGTCCCGCCCGGGCGAGAACTGGGAATACACTTGGCAGAAGCCGGCTGGGACTCCTGGAAAGGATGCGACGGCGTTGGCAGATGGCAAGTTGACGGCAGTAGCGTTCGCACGCGACCGTTCGAAGCATGGCACGGATGACAGCATGGAGAACTGGGGTTCGGCCTCGGCAGAGTTCACGCTAGACACTGCGCTTAGCAACCCGAAGGAAGACGGCGGCGGCGATTTGCAGCCTGAAGATGGCGGCACGTCTAAAGAGGATCGCCCGTTCATCCTGATCGAGTTCAACGAGAACACTACGGTAACGCTGGATTCGGTAGAGATCGACGACGTAGAGGTATCGAGCGAGTTCGAGCAGCCTCAGCTGGGCCGGTTCGTCTACTGGCCGCAGAGCCTGTCGAAGGGCAAGCACGAAGTAGAGGTCGAGGCTACCGATGCTGCTGGCAACGAGCGATCGTTCGAGTTCAGCTTCACGGTAGAGGCACGCGCTAAGTTCTTGATCGAACTGCAAGCGGGTTGGAACGCGATCTCGGTGCCTGCGGACCCGGTGGACACTGCGATTGGCACGGTCTTCTCAGACCCTGCGATCGAGACTGTTATCGGCTGGGACACTCAGGGCTGGCGCATCGCAGTGCGACGCGACGGCGTGTGGGAATCGAACCACCAGTATGGCGCGTTGAACGAGATCCGAGCGAAGTATGGCTACTGGGTGAAGTCGGCTGCATTCATCGACCAGCCGGTTGCGCTGAAGGGTCCGATCTCACGGAGCCTGAGCGGTGCGCCGTCGGTGATCGGCATCGACACGAATCCTGGTTGGAACTTCGTTGGCGTGGTAGACCAGCAGGGCACGCAGACTGAGGATGACTTTGGCGAGACGTTGAAGGATAGCCAAGACAAGCCTCTGACGGCTAGCGAGTACCTGAACCCGAGTTACGTGCGAGCGTACACCTGGGATCCGACCTTCAGCCGCTTCGAGGTATTGCGTGAGAAAGACACGATGACCATCGGCAAGGGCGTCTGGGTCTACTACCCGGAGACGGGCGGCATAGCGCCATAGGGTAGGGTAACCCCCTTGTATTCCCCCTTTTGCGGAAGCAAAAGGGGGAGGGCATCCCCCTAGCCCCCTTACGCTCCGCGAAGGGGGGGATGGGATAGAAGGAATTGTAGGGGCAGGTTTGAAACCTGCCCCTACGTTTTTGTTGTTGGGTGAACCATGATTGCCATGATGGGGTGATGATTGCCATGATGTTGCCCCGCCGCCCTTCCCCTGTGGATTCCCGCCTGCGCGGGAATGACGGGGGAGTGCGCGAGAATGACGGGGGTGTTCGCGAGAATGGCGTGGGGGAGGGAATGAGGTGGGAGTCCTCTGTCATTCCGAAGCGTAGCGAGGAATCTCAAGAGTTATTGGCAGTTGTGGGGGTTTGAGATTCTTCACTCCGCTGCGCTGCGTTCAGAATGACATGGTGTGGGGCGCATCATGGTTCATCATTTTCGCATCATGGCAATCATGGTTCATCGCTCCCCTTCCCCTGTGGATTCCCGCCTGCGCGGGAATGACGTGTGGAGTCCTCTGTCATTCCGGCGCGCACACCATCGTCATTCCCGCGTAGGCGGGAATCTAGGGGCGCGGATGATGGGAAGGGGACATCATGGTAATCATTGCCCCATCATGGCAATCGTGGTTCAAAAAAGCGCGTGATGTTCAGTTAGAAGCCGATTTGGCGGTTAGTGGCGTTTTCGATGCGGTCTAGGGTCTGCATCATGGCGCGTTGGTTTTCTTCGAGCCTGGCGACTTGTTCGGTCAGGTTGGTCATGACGTTCAGCATGGATGTCATTGAGTTGGTGAGATTCAGCACTGCGTTTTCCAGAGTGGCGAGGCGTTCTTCAACGCGATCCATGCGCTCCTCTAAGCGATCTAGGCGCGCTTCGATACGGTCGAATCGTGCGTCGACGTCTTTTTTGGTGGCGAGTTCTTCGTGGGTGTGGGTGCTGGTGGTGACCATGGGGGTAGTTTACATCATCGTGATTTGGGAGCGTTTTAGGGGAAGAGTTTTAGGATGGCGATGGTGATGCTGGTAGTGACGATGATTGCAGTAGTGAGTTTGAGTGTTAGGCGTAGTTCAAAGGCCTTGAGTTCGGTGCGAAATGCCGCTATTTCTTGTCGCACGCCAACGAAGTCTTGTTTTACGTCGAAGTTTTTGAGGTCTTGGGTTTTGACTGCGGTGCGACGTGTGTCTCTGCAAGATACGGCGTAACGGATGGCGTTAACCAAGGCTTCTGCACGCGTTTGGTCAAATCCTGCGTCTTGGAGGTTTTTGACGACTCTGTGGGTGTCGAAGGGGACGCTGACCATTTGGTTAAGAGGGTATCACAGTTGGGATGGGAGTCTTTCCTTATATATGGGGCTGAACCATGATTGCCATGATGGGGTAATGATTGGCATGATGTTGCCCCGCCGCTGCCCTTCCCCTCTGGATTCCGACTTTCGTCGGAATGACGTATAGAGATCCCTCCCCCTTTTTCGCAGAAAAGGGGGAATACAAGGGGGTTTAGACGTGCTGGTGTGCGCGAACCCCCTGCGTCTCGCTTCGCTTGCCGCGTCCCCCTTTTGCTTTCGCAAAAAGGGGAGGTTTTCCTTCCCTGCCCTTCCCCTCTGGATTCCGGCTTTCGTCGGAATGACGTATAGAGATCCCTCCCCCTTTTTCGCAGAAAAGGGGGAATACAAGGGGGTTTAGACGTGCTGGTGTGCGCGAACCCCCTGCGTCTCGCTTCGCTTGCCGCGTCCCCCTTTTGCTTTCGCAAAAAGGGGAGGTTTTCCTTCCCTGCCCTTCTCCTGTGGATTCCGGCTTTCGTCGGAATGACGGGGTGTAATTTACCCCGTCCTACGTCATTCCCGCGTAGGCGGGAATCTATGGGGATTCTTCTGTCATTCCGAAGCGTAGCGAGGAATCTCAAGAGTTATTGGCAGTTGTGGGGGTTTGAGATTCTTCACTCCGCTGCGCTGCGTTCAGAATGACATGGCGCGGGGCTGAACCATGATTGCCATGATGTTGCCCCGCCGCCCGTCCACCCCGTGCATCCCCTGCGCTTGTGTCGGTTCTTTGGGCTTCGCTCGTTCGCGTCCCCTTACGCAAGCGAAGGGGACGGCCTCTCTTCCCCTTCCCTGTGGATTCTCGCCTACGCGAGAATGACGTGGGTGTGCGCGGGAATGACGGGGGAGTCCTCTCTCCCCCCTTCGCGGAGCGTAAGGGGGTTAGGGGGATGCGATGTTCCCCGTTCGCGAACTGCTTTTGCGTTTTCGCGTGTGCGCGAATCGGTGTTGGTTGGTGGGTAGTGGTTAGAATCGGTGTGGATTTTGGGTTACAAATTCTTGGAATTGGATTATTGGGGGTTTACGCACACAGAGAGAATTGGGTATCATATACTTTTCATGGCACGTCGCGCGTGTTGCGCGTTGACGCGCTTGCAAGTATTATCATGCAAACATCGCACAGATCCGGACAGTGGGCGTTGCGGACGTGTATCGGCGCTAGTGTGTGCCGAACACGAGAATTCCGTGCAACATCGTGCCGGGAAAGTAAGCAGGAGGACTGAAGCGTGCAGCTTTCAGCGAGAATCTTGACAGCACTGGCAGTGCTCGCATTTGCCGTCGGCGTAGTTGCCGGCGCTCAAAATGCGACCAATGAAGTCAGCGCGGCTACCGGTACGATCGATGCGTTGAACGTCGGCGCATGCACCACCAACAACGCTGATGTCTTCAGCAAGGACAACTGCACGCAGAAGACAGCGTTCTTCCAGCAGGGCGAACTTGAAGACCTCATCGAAGTCTCATCGGTCTACGCTACTTATGCTCACGACCCGAAGACGGCTGCCGAAAACCCACGCGCAATCCTTGAAGACTCCGACCTCGTGCGAGTCAGCGTAAGTGACAAAGGTCGAGACCGCAGAGACCCGGTTCTGATCACAGCGGACAACACCGACTTTGACGACGGTGGTGGCGAAAGTGGCGATCCGTTCAGTCCGTCAACAACATTGTTAACGGCGACCGACGATCCAGCAACAACCGAACCAACAGATAATACGGAAGATGACACCATCAACCCTCAGAAGGTCGTAGCGGAATCGGCTTTGGGTGATGAGGATAAGACTGGTGACCTGCCGGCTCTTGAGCAGGTAGTCCAGTTCGGGGCGGATGATGGTGGTACTACAGATAATGACGAGACCTTCGAGAGTTCTGGCACGTATCAGGTGCTTTTCACGGGTGGTGGGACAACAACTAACCCGTACAAACCCATCGCTGACCCGAAGGCCCATGGCGGAACTGTGAAGTTCTACGGGAGAGTCGATGACGGTAATACTCCCACCCCGAATGATAATGATGACGACAATGATGGAGACGGAGTAGCTGGCTATGCCGCGTTCCGCGACATCGGGAATTGGGTGAAGATCGACGAGGACGTGATATCTGGCGATACCGACGTAGCGCCGGCGATGAAGTTGAACATCAGCGTCCCCACCGGCGGTGGTGTGCAACTCCAGCTTATCTACTACGAGACCAGCGGTATCGAATACATCCAGGGCGGCGTCAAGTGCTACGACGCTCCCGAAAAAGCGTCAAAAACGCTACCTGACAGTACTGACAACCCTGACTATGACAAAGAGTTCGCACAAGCGGAATGTACGGCAGACGAGCGTAAGGGCGACAACAACCAGTCGTTCGTGCTGTATGCCGAGTCTGATGAAGATGCTGGCGGCGACGGAACTGGAGCGACTCACCGCAAGAACCTTGCGTTGATCGAGACGGGTAGGTTCAGCGGCGTGTTCCAAGGCTACATGCGGTTGACCGATGCTGATGGAGATGGTGTCAGCGCGCGCGACAACTGGGGTCTGATGAAGAAGAGCGGTAACATCGTAAATGCCGCAACGACCGACGGCACCTCGCCTCTTGCTGGTGACGACGGGCTGACCGCAGCGGAACTCCTAGGCGGCAAAGCAGTTGTCGGTGTCGGCAACGGTCCTGTGACGGTTATCTACAAGGACTCTGACGGTAACAACAAGTCGTTGAACATTGAGATCGACGTTGAGCCTCCGACGATTCAGGTAGATTCGCCCGCGCACAACGAGCGCAGCGACGACGAGAAGCCTTCATTCATCGGCACATTTAACGACAACGACTCTGGCTTGGCTGCCGACTCGTTCCAGTTGAACGTAGACAACCGAGATCAAGCAGACCCTGAGCCAGTGATGTCCATTGCCTCCGGTGTTATGGGAACAAAGCCAAAAACTGGAGAAAAAACAGGTCAGGTGCTTCGGCGCTTGGACTACACCGGCTTTAGCGAAACGAACGACACGTTTGGCATTATCAACGATACGATTTGGAAGGACGAGCTCTACAAAACCGAAGAGACGTCAACGAGTGCTAAAGCCGCTGAATGGAAGCAGGTAGAGGCAGATGACTTCGATGACGGAGAAGCTGACGGTGAGTTCAATGAAGAGGTCGAGATCGACTTTGACGAGGTAACCGGTACGCCTTCGGACTTTGAGTTCAACCATGCGATCGACTTCCAAGCGACGGTGCGCGACCTTGCAGGTAACATCGGCTTCTCAGACAGTGATGTTGCCAAGCCGCGCTTCATCGACGCGCTAGGCGAAGCGAAGGAAGCAGACCGACTCAAGGGTCCGAAGACGCACAACATCTTGGGCTTCTTCTCCGCTCACGTCGTGCACATCGACGACAAAGACCCCGTGATTATTGCGGGCAGCTCGGTAACCGGTTTCTACGGCTTGGACAGCGATGACAAGCCGGTCCGAGACCGCTCAGCGGTGATGGTAACGTTTGACGGCGGCGTCAACGGAGACCTGATCGACACAGGCACGTTCACGCTTGAGTACGACGACGAGTCTGCGATTGCGATCGTGGACATTAATGTCGATGGCAAGCTGGTCTTCCTGAAGCTTGGTGAAGAGCTTGCGTCCGACGCGACGCCTACGTTGAGCATCACCGAGGGACGTGAAGTAGAAGACATGGCTGGAAACATCCTCAGTTGGCAAGAGAAGAATGCCGAGGCCTTCAAGGTCAAGGACGGCATCTTGCCGGTCTTCACGCTGACGTTGAGCGGTGGCTCCGGCACTGGTGTCGGCTCAGAAAGCCCGTCGAAGCTCACGGAAGCAGCGATGGACATCTCAATCTCGTCTGACGAGGACATCAACGGTGCTCCGCGCGTTGCGGTAGTCTGCTCGAATATCGGTTGGAAGACCGGTAGTGGCGACGACGAGAAGTCGCGAGGCCTGACAGATTACGTCAACAACCGAACTGGTTACACCGTAAACAAGGACAACGAGTCAAACTCCACTGGCAGCGCTCTGCCACGGTGCGGCGATAGTGACAACCCGAACAACTTCAACAACGTGTCTTCACTGTCTCGCCCGGGCAACAACTGGGTCTACGCATGGCGCAACATCGGTGATGCCGGAACAAAATCGCATTTGGCCGACGGCGAGTTGGTAGTGGTCGTTTGGGGTAACGACCGCTCGACATACGACGGACACAATGACGCCATCTGCGGTAAGGGTGTCAAGTGTGAGAACTGGGGTTCATCGACGGCGAAGTTCGTCTTGGACGACACGTTCAACAGCCCGCTGAACGCTGACGGCTCCGGTGGCAGTGTGCAACCGGCAGTTGGTAGCAAGGTCAAAGAGCCGCGTCCGTTCGTGTTGCTAGACTTCGCAGCCGAGGCGACGACGGTCAAGGTAACCGAGTTCAAGGTCGACGGCACTGACGTGCTGGCTGACCTATCGTCAATCGGCGACAACCGCTTCCTGTACTGGCCTGATGCGTTGTCATTCGGCACGCACAAGGTAGAGTTCGATGCGCGAGACGCAGCAGCCAACGAGCCGGACGGCAAGAAGGCGTTCGAGTTCGACGTAACGGCACGCGATCCGTTCGTGATCGACCTGTCGGCTGGTTGGAATGCGATCTCGCTACCTGCGGATCCTGTAGACACTGCGCTTGACGCTGTCTTCACAGAGGAAGCAGTAGACCGAGTGATCGGTTGGAACCCGCTGAGCGCGTCTGGTCCGTGGAGCATTGCGACACGCGTAGATGGCGTATGGAGCACTAGCGCAAACTTTGCGCCGCTAACCGATGTCGTCGTGCGATACGGCTACTGGGTACACTCCTCAGCATTCGTCAAGCAGAGCGTTGACCTTAGAGGCCCGATCAACCGCGAGACTGGCGGCAGCCCAGACCCAATCGGCATCATTACCGTGCCGGGTTGGAACTTCGTCGGCGTGGTTGACCAAGACGGCGACCAGACCGAGGACCACTTCGGTAAGGACTTGAAGGACAGCGAGCAGGTAGTAGTCAACGCCAAGAGCTACATGCCCGGCTTCCGCCAGGCCTACACCTGGGACGCCATAGCCAACGGCTACCGAGTACTAGGCGAAGACTCAGCGATGGAAATCGGTCAAGGCATCTGGGTATTCTTCCCAGACGACAACGCCATAGCGCCGTAAGTTAGGCTGACGGTCTAATGAATAGACGCCCCCGTGCAGGAGAATGTGCGGGGGCGTTTTTTTGAACCATGATTGCCATGATGGGCGAATGATTGCCATGATGTTGCCCCGCACCTCCCCCCTTCGCGGAGCGTAAGGGGGCTAGGGGGATGCTCAGCCGTCATTCCGGTGGAACACGCCCGTCATTCCCGCGCAGGCGGGAATCCATCGTTTTGAACCATGATTGCCATGATTTTGAAATGATTGCCATGATGTTGCCCCGCACCTCTTCCCTTCGCGGAGCGTAAGGGGGCTAGGGGGATGCCTCCCGTCATTCCGGTGGAACACGCCCGTCATTCCCGCGCATGCGGGAATCCATCGTTTTGAACCATGATTGCCATGATCTTGAAATGATTGCCATGATGTTGCCCCGCACCTCTTCCCTTCGCGGAGCGTAAGGGGGCTAGGGGGATGCCTCCCGTCATTCCGGTGGAACACGCCCGTCATTCCCGCGCATGCGGGAATCCATCGTTTTGAACCATGATTGCCATGATTTTGAAATGATGAACCATGATGCTGCCCCGCATCTCTTCCCCTCTGGATTCCGCCTTCGCGGGAATGACGTGTTGCGCGGCAACGACGTGGGAGGGTGCGGTGCATCATGGCAATCATGGTTCAACGCATTCCCCCTTCGCGGAGCGTAAGGGGATAGGGGGATGATCACAGTTCAACAACTGCCAGCGCATCCCCTGCGTCTCGCTGCGCTCGCCGCGTCCCCTTACTCTGAAGCGAAAGGGACGGGACGGGAAAATCCCCCCTTCGCGGAGCGTAAGGGGGCTAGGGGGATGCTTACAGTTCAACAACTGCCAGCGCATCCCCTGCGTCTCGCTTCGCTCGCCGCGTCCCCTTACGCTGAAGCGAAGGGGACGGGACGGGAAAATCATGGCAATCATTCGCCCATCATGGCAATCATGGTTCACCCCTCTGGATTCCCGCCTTCGCGGGAATGACGTGTTGCGCGGCAAGGATGGGGACGGGGCGGAGCATCATGGCAATCATGGTTCAAACTCCATCATGGCAATCATGGTTCATCCCCTGCGCGGGCGTTGCGATGGGGCGTAGCGGTTGTTGATCAGGCGCTTGTATTCCAGACGCTGTCCGCCGAAGTTGAGGAGCAGCCCGATCTGAACGTTGTATGCCTCTAAGTAGTTCATCGCCTGCGCCAAATGTACATCTTCAAGCTTGCTCACTGCCTTCAACTCGACTACAACGACGTCGCTCACTAGAAAATCTACCCGACGCACTCCTACTTGACGCCCCTTGTAGTTGATCGACATCTCGACTTCCCTGCCGAAGTCAATCCCGGCACGATGCATCTCTAACTCCAAGGCCCTCTGATAAACCACTTCTTGAAAACCCAGACCCAAAACCGAGTGCACCTCCATCGCACAACCAATCACGCTACCAGTCAGACCCGCATGAACATAACCGCTACCAGTCACCAGATACCATCCTTATCCTTATTCTTCCTGAAGAACCCGCCAAGACAACCCACACATCATAGCCCATATTTGTTGAACCATGATTGCCATGATTTTGAAATGATTGCCATGATGTTGCCCCGCATCTCTTCCCCTCTGGATTCCCGCCGCCAACCATGTCATTCCGAGCGGAGCGAGGAATCTCCCCCCTTCGCGGAGCGTAAGGGGGCTAGGGGGATGTTCACAGTTCAACAACTGCCAGCGCATCCCCTGCGTCTCGCTGCGCTCGCCGCGTCCCCTTACGCTGAAGCGAAGGGGACGAGACGGGAAAATCATGGCAATCATTACCTCATCATGGCAATCGTGGTTCAAAACCCTGCGCGTGGGTTATCCTCGTTGCTTATAGGTAGATAGAACCAAGTGTGAAGACAAGGATGATGACCGCTTCGGGAACCGATAGCAACGCGATGATAATGCTGGAGATGGCGCCGCAGGTGCGACTACGGCTTGAGGCGGCGGCTATGCTTAAGGGCATAAGCACTCAAAGGTACTGCATGACTGCGATAGACAACGAGTTGGCAAGAGATGAGGCGAACGGCGCATCTGATGCTGACGCGCGTTTCGACCGCCAGGCATTTGAACGCGCAGTAACTCGTCGCACCGAACTCTTCAAAGGTGTGCCACTCACTGGCGATTCGGTCGAACTTATCCGCGAAGCGCGAGAATATAGAGACGCCAAAATCGAGAACTGGGCATGAGCCAGTTCGTGGTCGTCGATGCCAGTGTGGCTTTCAAATGGCTGGTGGAAGAGGAAAACTCGGATCAAGCAACCGCATTGGCCCGTAACTCGGATGACGATGGCATCCAACTCGTGGCTCCCGCGATCATGCATTTTGAAGTGGCAAACGCCCTTCACCGACGAGTTGTACGCGGCGACATGTCGTTGGAGGTAGCCATTGAACTCATGCAGCGATTGATATCCGTAGGTGTCGAACTGCATCACTCGCCAACCATTCACAAAAAAGCACTTGAACTCGCAAGTAGACTCCGCCAAGGCGCAGTCTACGACGCGCACTACCTCGCTTTCGCTGACATGCTGAACTGCGAGATGTGGACCGCCGACCAGAAATTCCAACGGGCAAACCATCCAACTACCCCAAACGTCCGATGGATTGGCGAACTAACAATCTGAACCAAGCATCCCCCTAGCCCCCCGCTCCGCGAAGGGGGAATCCATGGGGACGCGTTGAACCATGATTGCCATGATTTTGAAATGATGAACCATGATGCACCGCCGCACCTCCCCCCTTCGCGGAGCGTAAGGGGGCTAGGGTGATGCCCGCCATCCGCTATAATTCTTGTCATCCATCCGCGCTCAACGCGCGTGGATGTAGAGGATGATAATTATCCGCATGAGAACCGCCGACAGCAGAGCAGAGACCAGGACCGCCGACGGCAACGGCAGCGGCGTCGCCGTGATGCCGCGCGAAGAGAGCTATTTCGTGTTTCCGGATCCGCCGGAGCGCAATCCCGACGAGAAGATGACGAATTTCGACCACCTTTCGATCAACGGAAACGCCTATCACCTCGCTTTGCATCTGGGCAACACCGATTCCACCTTGGTGGCTGGCGACCGCTACCTGAGCCTCACGGTGACGGGCGACATGACAGGTCTGCGTTATCCCGACCTGCTCGTAGCGTTTGACGTTTTTCCGGGGGAGTACACGAGGCGCAGAGCGTATGTTATCGCCGATCAGGGCAAGCCGCCGGATTTTATCTTGGAGGTGGCTTCACGATCGACGGGTCGCATCGACACTGGTGCGAAGCGCGACGACTACGAGTCTCTGGGCGTGGTTGAGTATTGGCGTTTCGACGAGACTGGCGAATATCACGGCACACGCCTCGCGGGCGACCGCCTTACAGAAGAAGGGCGCTACGAGCCTGTAGAGATCGAGGAAGTCGCAGACGGCGTGCTTGAGGGCTACAGCGCGGCTCTGAACCTGAACCTCCGCTGGGAGGACGGACAGCTGAAATGGCACGACCCTGACACCGGTGACCACATAGCCACCTTCGAAAGCGAACGCGAAGCACGCTTGAAGGAACGCGAACGCGCCGACCATGAACGCGAACGCGCTGACCTGGAACGCGAAGCACGCTTAAGGGAACAGGCCCGCGCAGAAGCGCTGGAAGCGGAGTTACGCCGGCTGCGCGGGGGATAATCCGCCCCCTCTGGATTCCCGCCTACGCGGGAATGACGGCAGAGCATCCCCCTAGCCCCCTTACGCTCCGCGAAGGGGGGATGCGCGGCGGTGCATCATGGCAATCATTTCAAAATCATGGCAATCATGGTTCATCGCGTTCGGTGTTGGAATCGCGTTAGTTTGCGAGAAATTGATTGACATGCCGCGCGCGGTGGCATATATTCGGTATCATATAGATTTCAGGGCGTGCCGCGGGCGTGGGTTCGTTGCGCGTCTTGAGAGTGCTATGGAAACATCCGGGCAAGACCGCTTTATTTCCGATGCGATGCAGAGGCTATCGTATCAGGTTCAAAGCGCGTCTGGAATCGAACCGGTGGATTGACAGATACAGGAGGACTGCAGCTGTGCAGCTTTCATCGAGAATCTTGACGGCTCTGGCCGTGCTGATCCTTGCCGTTGCGGTGGTGGCGGTGCGAGCCGGCTCGACCGGGACGACGGTAGAAGCAGCTACCGGTACGATCGACGTGCTGAACGTCGGAACTTGCTACACGAACGACTCCGATGTCTTCACAGTTGCAGACTGTGACGATGGAGACGCTACGGCTGGGTACGAAGTGGCAGGACGTGACGCGATCACAGAGGTCGGGACGGTCTATGCGACGTACGCACACGACCCGAAGACAGCGCCAGACAGCCCTCGCGCAGTTCTCGTAAACTCCAACCTCGTAAAGATAAGCATCACCGACTCCGGCAGAGACAAGAGAACCCCAGTGCTGTACGGCGCGGGAGATAACCTGCCTTGCGAGTTCGCTGCTAAACCAACAAAGGTCATCACCACCGACGACAACGACACGCCAAATGACACCACCGACGACACGACAAGCCTCGGTGAGCGGGGGCCTTGCGCTCAAAATCAAAATAATACGACTGCCCCTACGTTGACAACCTTGGGCACTACGTACTATGACACGCATCTCCCGTTAATCCAGAAAGACTTCCCTGGCATTGCGGCATCCACCTACGATTTCAGGTGGCAAAAGCGTGGCGAATCCAGAGGTACCAACTTCGAGGTCGTACAGGGTACCGACGCTGCCGTGCTGACTGGCATCACGATCGCCAAGACCACCGCAGATATTGATCCCGACACTGATGGTGTACAGTTACCGCCTTACAAGCCTATGTACGTTGTGGACGGTAACGATTCGCCCATCTCCATTTACGGAATATACGACGGTGATAACGATGACGATTTGACCGATGAAGGGGACGGGTTCATGAAGTTGAACAAGTACCTCACTATCGACGAGGATGTCGGGTCTGGCCGGATCGCTAACGAATCCGGTGGCGACGAGCAAGAAGTTGCACCATGGTTCAGTGTTCAGGTTAAGGTCACTAGCGGCGGATCAGTGGATGTTATGTACGTTGTCTACCAGACGAGCGAGTTTGAGTCGCTTGTCGGTGGCGCGAAAGAAGCCAGCTATAACACTGGCGGTGACAACGCCTCTGTCAACGTGCCTGAGTTCACTAAAGACGAATCTCGAGATACCGACCTCAAGGCGCTTGTAGTCGAGGCACGATCAGACGGGCGTGAAGGCTCTCAAAACCTCGCGCTACGCGAGACCTCGCGATTCAGCGGCAAGTACGAGGGTTACCTCAAGTTGACGGACGAGAACGGTATCGATGCCTCAAACAGTCAAGCCACTAACTGGGGCATGGCTACCGCCGACGCTGGTCTCTGCACGAGCCGTAGCGGATGCACGGACACGCAAGCGGCGGTGCTGGGCGTAGAGAGCGGTCCGGTCGTCATCGCCTACAAGGACACGGACGGCAAGACGCAGCTGTTCAACGTGGCTATCGATACTGTGCCACCTACCGTGCAGGTCGATCAGCCGGAGCACAACGCGCAGATTCAAGACCTCTCGCCAGAGTTCTCAGGTTCATACAGTGACTCCGGTTCCGGTCTTCGCAAAGGCTCATTCCGTGCCTATGTAGACCACCAGGCCGACATCGCCGAGAATGGTGTTGATGGGCGCGCTGCGCTAGATTTGAGGGTAGACACTAACGGTAGTGTCGGCACCTACGGCGTGGTTTCGATTGCCGGATCAAAGTCGGTAGTCGAATCGCACGCGGACTACGCGGGATACGCAGCAACCGCTGCCGGCTCCGAATTCGGTGTTGTGCCGCACGGTGACGTGTTCAATGTGGATGTCGAAGGTGACGATACCGACGGTAATCCTCTCAATAACATCGAGTCGATAGCTGGCGATACTCACGACGACGGAGCGGCGAACGGAACGTTCGGCGATTCGGTTCGCATCGACTTCAGCGACGACGATTACAACGACACCATTGACTTCCAAGCGCTGGTCTCGGACGTAGCCGGAAACATCGGCTTCTCCGACAGTGACGCGCAAGGTCCACGGTTCATCAACCACTTCGGCGAGAAGAGCGACAAGCGAAAGACCGGACGATACAACGTTCTCGGTTGGTATGCACGGCACATCTTCTTCCTAGACGAAGTAGACCCGAAGATCTTCAACGAGCAGTCGGTAACTGGTTTCTACGGTCATAACGACGATGACAAGCCACAGGTCAACCGCTCCGGCATCTTGGTAGCATTCGACCGCGCAGTAGACGGCGACTCTATCGATGTCGAGACCTTCACGGTAACGCTTGACCCGACTGGTGGACCAGGCTCAACTGGCGTTGCGGCGCAGGTAGTGGACGTGGATGTCCAAGGCCGCGAGGTCTACCTGTTGCTCGGCGAGGAACTTGCTTCCGACGCCACGCCAGCAGTGGACATCGCAACTGGCAAGTGGGTCTCAGACCCGGCAGGTAACCGCTTGACAGGCGGCGACCAGCAGCCGTTCGATGTCAAAGACGGTATCACTCCGAAGGTAACCGTGACGCTCAGCGGCGGCTCTGGTACCGGTGAAGGTGACGAAGGCCCGTCCAAACTGACCAAGAACTCGATCACGGTAACTATCGCAACTGACGAGGAGATCAACTCCACACCTTCACTGGCAGTCGTTTGCTCCAACATCGGATGGGACAGCGACGACACAGATACCGAGAATGACAAGGAACTGTCTGACTTGATCAAGTTGCGAAGCGGTGGAATCGACAAATCGAGTGCTGACTTTACGAAGCCGGCATCTTACGACTGTGGCACTGCCCAGACGGGCGTGGAATTGCAGCAGGTTCAGTCATACTCCAGGCCCGGACTTGAGTGGGAGTACCAGTGGGTGAACTTCAGCGATAAGAAGGCGCTTGAAGATGGCAAATTGACCGTCGTGGCATACGCACGTGACAGGCAGTCATACGCGCCTCTGACGACTCGCAAGATCAGCGATCCTGCGACTGCTACCACCAGGTACAACTGGGGCGCAGGAACGGCAGAGTTCCGATACGACAAGACGCTTGTCGATCCGAACCCGACTCCGGGTGATGGTGACACGGTTACCGAAATCCGCCCGTTCGTCTTGCTGGCTTACGACGACAAGTCAACGGTCTCGATTGACGAGTTCAAGATCGATGGCACGGTGCAGACAGCAGAAATGCTCGGTGGTAACCGCTTCCTGTACTGGCCCGACGAACTTGCCATCGGCGCGCACGACGTTGCAGTCAAGGCCGTAGACGCGGCTGGTAACGAAGACTCGTTCGAGTTCAGCTTCAAGTCGGCAGAACGCAAGGCATTCGGTCTCAAGCTGATCGCCGGTTGGAACGCGGTATCGCTGCCTGCCAACCCGATCGACCCGATGATCGAGAGCGTCTTTACCGATGCAGCAGTTGACATGGTAGCCGGCTGGGATGCGAGCGATCCGGCGAAACCGTGGAGCATCGCAACCCGAATGGAAGGCGAATGGTCAACCAACGAAGAGCATGCCACGCTGAACAAGATCCACGCCAGATATGGCTACTGGGTGCACTCGAAGGGCTTCATAACGCAACGCGTCAAGCTCGTCGGCGGCATCTCCAGAACCGATCCTGAAGTTACGCCACCGGACCTCGTGTCGATCCCGACACTGCCGGGCTGGAACTTCGTCGGCGTGATCGACCAAGACGGTGACCAGACGCAAGACGACTTCGGCGAAGACCTGATGAACAACGGCACGATGGTCAAGGCAGGTGACTACCTAGGCAGCAACAAACGCGCCTACACCTGGGACCCGATTCGTAGCAAGTTCGACATCATCGCCTCTGGCGACGCCCTAGAGATCGGCGACGGCATCTGGGTCTACTACGGCGGCGGCATAGCCCCGTAACCACACCCTTCGTCATTCCCGCACAGACGGGAACCCAGACCGACGAACGAAAAGAAACGCCCCCGTGCAAAACACGGGGGCGTTTCTTTGAACCATGATTGCCATGATGCTGCCCCGCACCTCCCCCCTTCGCAGAGCGTAAGGGGCAATCTCCTCCCCCTTTTCGCAGAAAAGGGGGAACACAAGGGGGTTTTACGTCATTCCGGCGGCACACGCCTGTCATTCTGAGCGCAAACGCGCCTGTCATTCCCGCGTAGGCGGGAATCCATCGTTTTGAACCATGATTGACATGATTTTGAAATGATTGCCATGATGTTGCCCCGCACCTCTTCCCCTCTGGATTCCGGCTTCCGACGTAATGACGTAGGGCGCGGCAATGACGTGGGAGGGGTGGTGGTGCATCATGGCAATCATTCGCCCATCATGTCAATCATGGTTCAACGCGTCCCCATGGATTCCCCCCTTCGCAGAGCGTAAGGGGGCTAGGGGGATGCTCAGCCGTCATTCCGGCGGCACACGCCTGTCATTCTGAGCGCAAACCCTCGTCATTCCCGCGCAGGCGGGAATCCATCGTTTTGAACCATGATTGCCATGATTTTGAAATGATGAACCATGATGTTGCCCTGCACCTCTTACCCTCTGGATTCCCGCCTTCGCGGGAATGACGTGTTGCGCGGCAATGACGTGGGAGGGGTGGTGGAGCATCATGGCAATCATTCGCCCATCATGGCAATCATGGTTCAACGCATTCCCCCTTCGCGGAGCGTAAGGGGGCTAGGGGGATGCCCATCCGTCATTCCGGCGGTACGCGCCCGTCATTCTGAGCGCAAACCCTCGTCATTCCCGCGCAGGCGGGAATCCATCGTTTTGAACCATGATTGCCATGATTTTGAAATGATTGCCATGATGTTGCCCCGCACCTCTTCCCCTCTGGATTCCGGCTTCCGACGTAATGACGTAGGGCGCGGCAATGACGTGGGAGGGGTGGTGGTGCATCATGGCAATCATTCGCCCATCATGGCAATCATGGTTCAACGCATTCCCCCCTTCGCAGAGCGTAAGGGGGCTAGGGGGATGCCCATCCGCTATAATTCTTGCCATCTATCCCCGCTCAGCGTGCATGCGTGCGTGCGTGTAGAAGCAGCAGGATGATCCGCATGAGAACCGCCGATACCAGAGCAGACAGCAATACTAACGGCAACGGCGTTGCCGTGATGCCTCGCGCCGAAAACCATTTCGTTTTTCCGGACCCTCCGGAGTCTCCGGAACGCCCCCCCGACGAGAAGATGACGATTTACACGCACTTGAACTATCACGGCATTCCCTATCTCTTGAGGTACCACTTCGGAGATTCCGACACGACGATCATTGACAGCGAGCATTATCTCAGCCCCGCGCCGACCGGCGACATGACTGGCCTGCGGTATCCCGACCTGCTGATCGCGTTCGATGCGGATCCTGCGGCTCTGGTGCGTAGCAACGCGTACGTGATATCTGAGCAGGGCAAGCCGCCGGACTTCATCCTGGAGGTGGCTTCACGATCGACCGGGCGCATCGACACTGGCGCGAAGCGCGACGACTACGAAGCTCTGGGCGTTTTGGAGTATTGGCGTTTCGACGAGACTGGGGAGTACCACGGCACGCGTCTCGCGGGCGACCGTCTGACGGCAGACGGCAAGTACGAGCCGATAGCTGTCTCGGAGGTCTCAGAGGGCGTTCTGGAGGGCTGCAGCGCTGCGCTGAACCTTAATCTTCGCTGGGAAGCCGGTCAGCTGAAATGGCACGACCCTGACACTGGTCAACACATCTCCACCTTCGAAAGCGAACGCGAACGCGCCGACCGAGAACAAGCCCGCGCTGACGCCCTTGAAGCGGAGTTACGCCGGTTGCGCGGGGGATAATCCGCCCCCTCCCCCTTTTCAAGGGGGAATACAAGGGGGTTTTTGAACCATGATTGCCATGATGGGGGGAATGATTGCCATGATGCGCCGCCGCACCTCCCCCCTTCGCGGAGCGTAAGGGGGCTAGGGGGATGCTCAGCCGTCATTCCGACGACCAACACGCCCGTCATTTTGAGCGCAAACGCGCCTGTCATTCCCGCGCAGGCGGGAATCCATCGTTTTGAACCATGATTGCCATGATTTTGAAATGATGAACCATGATGTTGCCCTGCACCTCTTCCCCTCTGGATTCCCGCCTTCGCGGGAATGACGTGTTGCGCGGCAATGAAAGGGACGGGAAAATCCCCCCTTCGCAGAGCGTAAGGGGGCTAGGGGGATGCTTACAGTTCAACAACTGCCAGCGCATCCCCTGCATCTCGCTTCGCTCGCCGCGTCCCCTTACGCTGAAGCGAAGGGGACGGGGCGGCGCATCATGGCAATCATTTCAAAATCATGTCAATCATGGTTCACCCCCTGTGGATTCCCGCCTGCGCGGGAATGACGGGAGGCATCCCCCTAGCCCCTTTACGCTCTGCGAAGGGGGGAGGTGCGGCGGCGCATCATGGCAATCATGGTTCAACGCGTCCCCCCTCTGGATTCCCGCCTACGCGGGAATGACGTGGGGCATCCCCCTAGCCCCCTTACGCTCCGCGAAGGGGGGATATGCGGTGCATCATGGCAATCATTTCAAAATCATGGCAATCATGGTTCAACGCGTTCGGTGTTGGAATCGCGTTAGTTTGCGAGAAATTGATTGACATGCCGCGCGTAGTGGCATATATTCGGTATCATATAGATTTCAGGGCGTGCCGCGGGCGTGGGTTCGTTGCGCGTCTTGAGAGTGCTATGGAAACATCCGGGCAAGACCGCTGCTTTATGCTATCCGATGCGACAGAGAATTCGACATCGGGTCAGAGCGCGTCTGGAATCGAACCGGTGGATTGACAGATACAGGAGGACTGCAGCTGTGCAGCTTTCATCGAGAATCTTGACGGCTCTGGCCGTGCTGATCCTTGCCGTTGCGGTGGTGGCGGTGCGAGCCGGCTCGACCGGGACGGTAGAAGCAGCTACCGGGACGATTGACGTGTTGAACGTCGGAACTTGCTACACAACCAGCACCGATGTCTTCGCCGCGGGAGACTGTGACGATGGGGATGGCAACGCAGAAGACACAGCGCAAGAGGGCTACAACGTAGGTGACCGCGACGCGAACACGATCACTAAGGTAGATTCCGTCTTCGCCACCTACGCCATCGACCCCAAGACGTCTGGCGATCAACCACGCGCTATCGTTGTCAACTCAGACCTCATAAAGATCAGCATTGAGGACACTGGCAGAGACCAGCGGACAGGTGTGCTCTATCGGGTCGGTGATAGTGCTGGTGACCAGTTGGATGCAGACGAAGCTGCAACCAGTGACGATATCGGTGACGCGGCCCGAATCAAAGTCATCGGCGATACCCTCAAAGGCTTGAAGGATGATTTGTTGGCGGATGATGACAATGATGCGACGACGCCTAAAGTTATCCAGCTCACGTCCACAACTGCGTACTTCTCGGGAGGTAGCGGGACCAACACCGGCGGGACAATCGATAATTCAGGCGATGCTGAGTTCGATCTGCTAGGTACCGGAAATACCACTAATCCCATGGCATCAGTTGAAGAACAACGTGGCAAGGTCTACTGGTTCGGAACCGTTCCCGACAACCAAGGACCTGGCGACAATGATGAAAACGATGAGCGTGATTTTGTCAACTTGGGAGCGGGATACATCACGTTGGACGAAGACCAAGCATCTGGCGATGGAAGCACCATCGCTCCTTGGATGAAGGTTACCGCGTCCATACCCTCAACCTTCGACAATGTCGACGTGGAATTTATCTACTACCAGACCAGCGGTTTCGAGGACATCGTCGGCGGGGCGAAGGATGGCACCGGCACCGATGCCTACCCAGGCGTGAAACCCATATTCGTTGACGACGAAGCTAACGAGAAACGTGCCGCTTTGGTTCTGCGCGCTAATGGCGACGGCGATGCTCCTGCTCAGAACCTCTGGCTCAAAGAGGATGGTCGATTCTCCGGCCGATATGAGGGCTACCTCCGCCTCACCGACTCAGATGGCGATGGGAAGTGCGACCATGACGACAATGACACGACGACTGATGCCCGATGCAACTGGGGACGCGTTACCGGCGCTGGTACAACCGCTAAGGCGGACGGCGCAGCAGTCCTCGGCGTAGAGAGCGGCCCGATCTCCATCACATACAAGAACTCGAAGGGCGACACGAAGTCGCTAACGATCCAGATCGACAAAGACGCGCCTGCGATCCAAGTCGATTCCCCGGCGCATGAAGCGGCCAGCAAGGACGACTCGCCTGACCTCATCGGCTCATTCTCCGATGGCGGAGGCTCAGGACTACGTGCAGACTCCTTCAAGTTCTACGCTCACAACGAATCTGACAGCAAGAACGACAGCACCCCGGTCTGGAACTTGCGAGTCAACCTCGGAGCCACGGATGCTACTAAGCTGCGTGGTTACGTCTGTGTAGACACTGATGACCCAGGACTAGCCTGCGATGACGGTACTCCGACGCTCGTGAAACGCGCTGATTACTCCGGTTACAGCGATTCTCACGAGACATTCGGCATCATCAGGAGCGACGAGATCTACAAGCCTGAAGACACATCGAATCCCGTTGACGGTCAAGACGAGTACAAGACCGCGGATGCCGAGGACTTCGACGATGGCGACATGAGCGGAACGTTCGACACCGTAGTCCGCATCGACTTCCCGCCGGATGAAGCTGACGACAACCGGTACAACCACGAGATCGACCTGCAAGCGGTCGTCATGGACATCGCCGGTAACATCGGCTTCTCGGACAGCGAAGCTAGCGACCCGACCTTCATCCACGACTACGGAACCGCGACGAAGGACGGCAAACGCGACGCGGATGGCAAGCACAACGTCATCGGTTGGTACTCACGCCACACCTACTACCTCGACGATGTCGATCCGAAGTACATGGAAGACGACTCTGCAACTGGCTACTACTTGGACGCAGACGGCGACCCGATGAAGACCTCCTCCGGTCTGATGGTCGTGTTCGACGGTAAGATCGATCCTGCATCTGTGGGCGTCGGCACCTTCGACGTGATGCTCGACAACGGTAATGCCGCGACGGTTATTGATGTCGAAACCAAAGACGAGAAGGTCTACCTGCAGATCGAAGAGGAGCTAGCGCCTGATGCTACTCCGAAGGTTGACCTCGCAGCCGGACAGTCAATCTCTGACCGCGCAGGCAACGAGTCGACCGACCGACGTCTAGACGGTATCGAATTGAGTGACGGCATCTTGCCGACCTTCACGGTGACGCTCAGCGGCGGAACTGGTTTGAACGAAGACACCGATGGCGAGGGTCCGTCAGAGCTGACCAAGGGTCAGATGACGATCTCGATCTCAGCGAACGAGGCGATTCAAGGCTCGCCGAAGTTCGCGGTAGTCTGCTCGAACCTCACCTGGGGCGCGGACGCAGACAACAACGTAGGTAAGTTCGCATCCAACCGGACCAATGCGTTGACAAGCGCAAAGTTTAACGCTGCTGCGCCTAACGATACCCACAACAACAAACCCGCAACTGGCGATGACACTCGAACCATGTGTCCGGACCACGTGAAAGACGCATCAACAGCCGGCGACACGAAGACCTACTTCGACGTAGCGGTAACGTCTGCGCTTGCCCGACCGGGCAACAACTGGGAATACCAGTGGTCGAACCTCTCGGCGGATCAAATGCTAGAAGACGGGAAACTGTCAGTCATCGTCTGGGGACGCGACCGTAGCTCCTACAAGGCTGGCAAGGAGACGCTCTACAACTACTCGGCTAGCACGGCTAACTTCGTCTACGACACCGACCTCAAGGCGGCGTGGGAAGACGGCGGTGAACTCGTGCCTGCAAAGAAAGAGAACGTCTTTGAGATGCGACCGTTCGTCCTGCTCGACTTCGGTGCTGAGAAGACGACAGTCGATGTGTCATCCTTCAAGGTTGACGGCATGGACCACACCACCGACCTGATGTCGATCGAGGACAACCAGTTCGTATGGTGGCCCGAGCCACTGGCATACGGCACTTACAAGGTCGAGGTTGAAGCGAACGACGCTGCCAACAACCAAGACGATCAGAGCTACACCTTCACGGTCAAAGAACGCTCGGCGTTTGTGCTGAACCTCTTGGCAGGTTGGAACTCGGTTTCATTCCCTGCGAACCCGGTCGACCGTGCGCTACACGCCGTGTTCACTAACCCGGAAATAGACCAGGTCATCGGTTGGGACGCTACAGAGCCGGTCAACCCGTGGCGAATGGCGACACGAGTCGATGGCGTGTGGACGACCAGCGACGACATGGCTGCGCTCAACGATGTTGAAGCACGCTACGGCTACTGGGTCCACTCGGAAGGCTTCATAACACAAGCCGCGATGCTGGCAGGCAAGGGCGACCGCACAACTGACGGTCAACCTAACCCGTCCGACATCCCGACTGATGAAGGCTGGAACTTCGTAGGCGTGGTAGACGTTGACGGCGACCAGACGCAGGACGACGCGGGCGAGACGCTGCGCAACAGCGCGCAAGACCCGATCACTGCTGCTGAGTACCTCGGCAACTACACTCGTGCATACACTTGGGACCACATCAACAACACGTGGGATGTGCTCAAGAAAGACGAAGGCATAACCATCGGCTCCGGTGTCTGGGTCTACTACACCAAAGGCCACGACATAGCGCCGTAAGGCTAAGGGAATACCCCCACCCCCTACATGCGCCCCCGTGGAAACACGGGGGCGTATTGGTTTTACACTCCCGCGTCATTCCCGCGCAGGCGGGAATCCATCGTTTTTGAACCATGATTGCCATGATGTTCCCTTCCCCTTCGCTTCAGCGTAAGGGGACGCGGCGAGCCTAGCGAGACGCAGGGGATGCCCTGCCAGTCCGTCAGCCAACACGCGCCCCGGCCTCCCATCCCCGACCATCCCTCCTAACCCCCTTACGCTCCGCGAAGGGGGGATTTCGCCCCGCCCCTCTTTCTTAAAGGGCATCCTATCCCTCCCCTTTTTTCGTAGAAAAAGGGGGAATACAAGGGGGTTTTCAGACGTGCTGCCGTGCGGCTGTGAACCCCCTGCGTCTCGCTGCGCTCGCCGCGTCCCCCTTCGCTTGCGTAAGGGGGCTAGGGGGATGCTCTCATGCATCGGTTAAGATAAGAGTGGGTAACGGTGATGGGAGTACGCAAACCAACGGATTTTAGTGATGCTGCAAACCTACGTAACAGCAGATGAACTTTACGCCATGCCTGACGACGGGTTCAGGTATGAACTCGTGCGAGGAGAATTGGTTAAGATGCCGCCAGCGGGTGCTATGCACGGTTCAGTCGAAAGCAGGATCGATGGGAGTCTGGGCCCGTACGTTAGGAGTTTGCGACTAGGCGAAGCGTTTGGCTCCGACACGGGTTTTCAGTTAGCGCCGGATCATGTTTTGGCACCAGATGCGTCGTTCGTATCCCAGTCTAGGATTCCCGCTTCTGGGTTGCCCGAAAGATTCTTCCCAGGGGTTCCTGATTTGGCCGTCGAAGTGATCTCGCCGAGTGAGCGGGAGCGGCATATTTCGGAAAAGATTGATGATTACTTGCAATACGGGTGCAAGATGGTTGTGTTGATACGTCCTAGGACGCGTCGGGTTGAGGTTCACACGCCCAATCGAGATGTGCAAATCCTCGAATCGGGTGATGTCTTGGATGGCGGCGATGCTGTTCCCGGCTGGCAACTTCCGGTTAACGACATCTTCGAGTAATCCGTATACCTCAACCCGTCTCTGCAATACTTGAATCGAAACGTATCATGGAATCACAGCTTCAATCCGATGCCGATGAGTTGCGCGAACGTATCGCGCAGATCGTGAGGCATCTTTGACCTGCCCGCAAAACGCTCTGAGATAGCAAAATTGGAGAGGGAAGCGTCTGATCCGGGTTTCTGGTCAGATCATAGGAAAGCACAGGCGCTTATGCAGTCGCTGACATCGTTGAAGGACGATGTGAAGACGTGGGAAACGCTCCAAACCCGCTCTGGAGAACTCGTAGAGTTCATCGAGTTGGCAGACGAGGAGTCTGACGATTCGATGTTGCCTCAACTGATGCTGGAAGCGGAGCATCTGCGCTCGGAACTCGCATCCCAAGAGTTCCGACTGCAACTCAGCGGTGAACATGACGCAAGGCCCGCTATCGTATCCGTAAAGCAGGGCGCCGGGGGAGTAGACGCTCAAGACTGGTCTGAGATGCTGTTGAGGATGTATGTTCGCTGGAGCGAGCAGGCAGGCTACGATTCCGAGATACTCGACTTCACTCCGGGCGAGGAAGCGGGCATCAAGTCAGCGGCTGTGAGAGTTGCTGGCGATCACGCATTCGGATATCTGAAGTCGGAGCGCGGCGTACATCGACTGGTGCGCCTATCGCCCTTCGACTCTGGACATCGACGCCATACAAGCTTCTCGTTGGTAGAGGTCTACCCAGAACCAGACGAAGCGGACGAAGTAGAGATAGACCCGACTGAGGTTCGTATGGAGGCATTTAGAGCGAGCGGTCATGGCGGTCAGAGCGTCCAGAAGAACTCCACAGCAGTCAGATTGACCCATGAACCCTCTGGGATAGTCGTATCGGTGCAGAACGAACGCTCACAGGCACAGAATCGGCAAGTAGCGATGAAGATACTGCACGCTAGATTGACCGATCTCGAAAATCAAAGACGCGCCGCAGAACACGCGAAACTCAAAGGCGACCACGTATCCGCCGAATTCGGCCGTCAAGTCCGTAGCTACGTCTTGCACCCGTATCAGATGGTCAAGGATCATCGTACGAACCATGAAGTGTCAGACGCGCGAGGCGTTTTGGAGGGCGACTTGGACGGTTTCTTAAAGGCTTATCTAGAATCTTTAATAGGTTCGTCATTGCAGCCTACGCGGGAATGACGAACCTGCGCAATCCAATCCGAGCAATCGATTCGTAACAAGTATCAGGAACGAAAATTAGTAGTGACAGCGAGACGTTTGCAAAACTATCGTCATTCTCGCGTAGGCGAGAATCCACAGGGGATTGACAAGCGGTTCCAAATCGGAATGTGTCGTCTAAACCCCCTTCAATTCCTCCTTGGGCATCAAGGGGGAGGTTTTTGCAAAGGTGTCGTGATAGCTGGAGATAGCAGATGAAGACAGTACGTTTCTTGGGCATAGCATTGCTGGCCGCAGTGTGCTTGACCGCTCTCGCGTGCGGGGGCGAAGAACCGCCTACGCCCACACCCACGCCCGAACCGACCGCTACGCCAGTGCCTACGGTAGTGTCAACACCGCCGCCGACTCGTGCGGAACGACCAACACCCAGCACGGGTCAAGCAAAGATCGCGCCTGAACTGCTGCAAACACCCGAAAGTGCTGGAGTAGGCAAACAGCGCGGCGGCGTGTTCCGACGGCTGTGGGCAGACCCGCCAACGCTAGACCCGGCACTCGTAACCGACGGAACGTCTTATGACATCGTGATCGAACTGTTCAGCGGACTGGTCAAGTTGACCGGCGATTCGGAAGAGCCGATCGCCATGGATTTGGCAGAAAGTTACTCGGTCAGCAATGCTGGCAAGACATACAAGTTCATTCTCAGAGAAGACCTGAAGTTCAACGACGGTTCACCAGTTACCGCCTCTGACTTCAAATGGTCTTGGGAAAGAGCCGCGGCACCAGATACAGAGTCGCCGATCGTAGACGAGTTCTTGGGCGATATATTGGGTGTGCAGGCGATCATCGACGGCGATGCTACAACTGCCGATGGCATTGAGGTCATAGATGACCACACATTGCAGGTAACTATCGACGCCCCTAAGCCCTACTTCATCGCCAAACTGACCTACCCAATAGCGTTCGTAGTCAATGCTGACAACGTAACCTCCGGCGGTGAAAACTGGACTGACGATCCGGTCGGCACTGGCCCCTTCATCCTTAAGAGTTACAGCATTGGCGAGCGCATGGTGCTGGCTAAAAACCCGCACTACTGGGGAGACCCTGCATTCCTCGATGAGGTTCACCTGTTCCTAGCAGGCGGGTCGGCAATGGCAATGTACGAGAACGACGAGATCGACATCACAGGCATCGGTTTGGCAGACCTTGAGCGGGTAACCGATCCTACAGTGGAAATCTCCAAAGATGTCGTTGAAGTGCCGCCGTCATTCAGCACCAGCTACATCGGCTTCAACATGGAAGAGCCGCCCTTCGATGACGTGCATTTCCGACGTGCGCTCAACTTCGCGGTAGATAAGAACTTGGTGGCCAACGCCGTGTTTTCAAACCTAGTGAGACCGGCTACTGGAGTGATACCCCCTGGTTTCGTAGGCTTCAACCCGGACCTTAAGGGCTTGGGCTTTGACGAGGACAAGGCGAAGGAAGAGCTCGCAATGTCGAAGTATTCCGATGCGACAACGAGACCGCGCATCGTGATCACTTTGCCGGGAACTGGCGGATCGCCCAGCTTGACGACTGAGGTGGTTGCCGACATGTGGCGTCGCACCCTGAATGTAGATGTGGAGATTCAGCAGGTCGAATGGGCAACGTTCCTTCAAGACCTGCATCGTAACCGGTTGCAAGCCTTCTCGTTGGGATGGCAGGCCGACTATCCTGACCCGCACACATTCGTAGATGTGCTCTTCAGAACGGGCAGTTCGATAAACAACACGAACTACTCAAACCCTGAGGTTGATGCGTTACTCGAAGAGGCCAACGTTGAGGCCGATCCGGTTCGCCGCGTCAAGCTGTATCAGCAAGCCGAAGAGATAATCGTGGAAGATGCTGCTTGGTTGCCGCTGTGGTGGGGTGTTGAAGGCAAGGTGCTGGTGAAGCAACACATTGAGGGATTAACCTTCCCGCCGTTATCCGTGCCGATATATCAGTACATCTGGATAGATGGCTGAGTATCGCGGGCGTAAGTCCGCAAACAATGGTTGGATAGGCGTTTAACTGACAACGCCTATCCAACCACGAAATCGATCAAGATTTCCCCAAATCTAACCCTAGAGTTTGATACCTTGTATCCAACGGGGAATCGCCAAACCGAGACAAAGGTGTACAGAACGATGAAATTCGTCCCAAGGCTATTAATTGTAGGAGCAGCAATCGCGATGATGTTTGCGATTGGATGTGCTTCAGCAGAACCTACTTCAACCCCAGTGCCGCCTACCGCAACCGCAATACCCGAACCTACAGCGACACCAATACCGACTGAGGAGCCTGAACCAGAAGCAGCCAGTTCGAGTGTCGCACCCACCGCGACGGCAATCGCCGAGGCAACCTCAACAGCGGTGGCAGAAGCCACAGCATCCGCCGAAGAGACTGCGACTGCGGCAATGGAAGAGGCGAAGGAAGAAGTTGAACAGCGAGAAGTCGATGCTCGCAGCGGAGGCATTTTCCGTCTGTTGGGCAGTGACCCGACGACATTGGACCCTGCGCTCACCACTGACAGCACGTCATACGACATCGTGCTCAAGATATTCAGCGGTTTGATGCGCTTGACCGACGACCCAAACAGTCCGATAGTGCCGGACTTGGCGGAGAGCTTCACCGTCAGCCAAGATGGCACGGTATACAGATTCATCCTCCGTGAAAATCTCGAGTTCAGCGACGGCAGCCCGGTAACCGCGTTTGATTTCAAATGGTCATGGGAGCGTGCAGCATCGCCAGAGACGGGTTCGACGGTAGTAAAAGAGTTCTTGGGCGACATCGTCGGCATGAACGACGTTATTGAAGGCAATGCCACATCTGCTGAGGGCATCACCGTCATCGACGATTACACGCTAGAGGTGCAGATCGACGGTCCGAAGCCGTACTTCATCGCCAAACTGACCTACCCGGTGACCTTCGTCGTAAATCGCGACAACATCGAAGCGGGTGGCGAGACATGGACCGACGATCCGGTCGGTACCGGCCCCTTCATTCTTAAGGACTACGAGATCGGTGTGAGTCTGATACTTGCGCGCAACGATTACTACTGGGATACTCTCGCGTTTCTAGATGAGGTGCACTTCAACTTGGTTGGCGGTTCACCGCTGGCGATGTACGAAAACGACGAGATACACGTTACTGGCATCCCATCAGCCGCGTACGACCGCGTGACCGATCCTAACGAACCTATCTCGCAAGACGTTGTAGATGTCCCGGCAGAGTTCATAACGCTCTACGTTGGTTTCAACGTTGAGCTGGAGCCATTCGACGACGTTCACTTCCGAAGAGCATTGAACTACGCCGTGGATAAGGAAACGATCGCCGAAGCGGTGCTTGAAGGACGTGTGAAAGCGGCGTATGGCCCGTTGCCGCCTGGTTTCATCGGATTCAACCCCGATCTGGAGCGCTTGGAGTACAACGTTGAGAAAGCCAAAGCAGAGTTGGAGATGTCGAAATACGCGGATCCCGAAACCCGCCCTCGCATCGTTTTGACGAGCTCAGGCACGGGTGGTTCTCCGCCGACATGGTTGCAAGCCGTTGCTGATATGTGGGCGCGCAACATCGGCGTACAAGTCGAGTTCCAAGAAGTCGAGTGGGCAACCTTCCTCGAAGAGATCGACAACTATCGTCTGCAAGCCTTTTCATTGGGATGGAGTCCTGACTACCCGGACCCGCACACCTTCGTGGATGTGTTGTTCCGCAGTGACAGCACGATCAACCCGTCGAAGTATTCGAACGCGGAAGTAGACGCGTTGCTTGATGAGGCAACGACCGAACCAGACCCGGCGCGTCGGATACAGCTCTACCAGCAAGCCGAGCAGATCATAGTGAACGAGGCACCATGGGTTCCGATGTGGTGGGGAGCGGAAGGCAAGATACTGGTCAAGCAGAGCGTCAACGACTTCCACATCTCACCCCTCGGCAGCTTCACCCTCAGAAACGTCTGGATCGACAAGGATATCGACTTCTAAACGGTTGGGGGCAGGTTTCAAACCTGCCCCTACCCACGTCATACCCGCAGGTATTCTCCGCCACATTCAGCGACCACCTTGTCATACCCGCGCAGGCGGGAATCCAGAGGGGTAGAGGACAACCGAGGGGGAATTATGTGCGTAACCCTCCCCCTTGATGCTCAAGGGGCAATACAAGGGGGTTTTAGAGCATCACGGCAATCATGGTTCAAATCCCTCCCCGAAAATGCTAGCATTTGAAGCGCGATGCTGATCTACATCTCTCGACGACTGCTTTGGACGCCCGTTTTGTTGTTCTTCGCGGGCTTGTTCATCTTTTGGTTGGGTTCAGTTGCACCGGGCGATCCTGCTGAGTTGATGGCGGGGCAACGTGCTGATCCTGAAGCAGTCGAACGGATTCGTGAGCGGCTTGGTCTAAACGATCCGTTCATGGTGCGTTACATCCGCTACATCTCAGATGCATTGAAGGGCGATTTCGGCGAAAGTTACAGGTATCGCGGGCGCGATGTGTTCGAATTGCTGGGGCCAAAGTTGCGAGTGTCTTTAGAGCTCAATCTCGTTTCTTACGTCGTTACTTTGGTTATCGGCATCCCGCTTGGATTCTGGGCGGCGATGCGGCAAGGGACCTGGAAAGATCCGACTGCGACGACGTTCATGTTGCTTGTATACGCGTTGCCGGTGTTCTTCACAGCACCGTTTTTGATCTTGGTCTTTGCGTTGTGGTTGGACTGGATCCCGGTTTCGGGTTGGTCGGGGATATTCTCAACGCAAGCGATTCTTCCAGCATGTACGATAGGCGTTCCGAGCGCGTTCGTCTTTATGCGATTCATGCGGGCGTCTACGCTTGATGTCTTAGGGCAGGAGTATGTGCGAACTGCTCACGGCAAGGGTATGGGACACATGACGGTGAACCTGCGTCATGTCGCCCGTAACGCATTGATACCGATAATGACGATATTGGGCTTCTCGCTTGCCGGCCTTTTCGGAGGTTCGCTGATAGTCGAGTTGATCTACGGCATTCCGGGGGTATCACGACTAGCACTCGAAGCGGTTTTTCAGCGCGACTATCCGGTGCTGACGGCATTGACGTTGATCGGGTCAACGATGCTGGTCTTGGCGAATTTGGTGGCTGACATCATGTATTCAGTGATCGACCCAAGGATCAGGTTGCGAGCGTGAGATGAGACATTCTGGACCCGTACCGACTGCTCAAGTTGAAAGTGCTGAGACGCTAGAGTTGGAGGCGCCTGATGGCATATTCAGGCACGCTTGGAACGAGCTGAAAAAGCGCAAACTCGCATTCGCTGCGGTCACTGTCCTTATCATCCTCTACTCAGTGGGCATACTGGCGCCGTTGGTTGCCACACACGATTACAGCGAAACCAATCTCGCCAAAACACAGGCGGGCCCCGACGCTGAAAACTGGTTGGGAACTGATCGCTTGGGCCGGGACATCTTTTCGCGAGTCGTGTGGGGCATTCAGACCACGGTAATTCTCACGGTGATAACAACGCTGACGGCGAGCGCGCTGTTGGGTTTGTTTTTGGGCATGGCATCTGGTTATCTCCGCGGCCCGGTTGACATCATCACATCGAGAGCGGGTGAGGTGGTTGCAGCCATCCCTGATGTTTTGTTGGTGTTAATCATCGCTGCGACGGTACGCCCCAAGATCAAAGAATTTGGGTATTGGATCGAAGACAACACGTTCATATCTGGAGTGAATTCATCTGGTGCGGTCGATTACATCGTTTTGGGTTTGGCGTTTTTGCCGTTGTCATGGTTCGGTGCGATGCGATTGATCCGTGGTCAGACGCTGGTGATTAGAGACGCTCCGTATGTGGATGCGGCGCGGTCTATGGGAGTGGGCACGCCAACGATCCTATTGCGCCACATCCTGCCGAATGTGGTTACGCCCTTGATTGTTAGCGTTAGTTTCGGCATGGGCGCGGTGGCTCTCGGCGAGGTCATAGCCAGTTTCTTCGGTATCGGAGTTCAACCGCCGCGTCCGAGCTTGGGGGTGATGATCGGCGATGTGACGGCTCGAACCGGTAGCGCGGCAGTAGAGACGTTGCGTAATCACCCGGAGCAGCTGTTGGCGCCGATAGTGGTGGTTTGGCTGATGATATTCTGCTGGAACATACTTGGCGACGCGTTGAATGACATCTTGAATCCGCGCGCACGATGATTCGGAGGATAGTTAAATGGGTGAAAAGTTGAAGGTCGGACTAGCGTGTAACGCGCAATATGTAGAGCGCGGTATTAAGGATCACGAGATAGAGCGTCTAAGAGAGTTCGCGGAGTTTGAATGGCGGGAGTTCGATGAGACGTCGGACTGGTACTCGCCCCCGGAATCGTCTTCTGAAGTGATAGCGGATTTCATCGATTTCGCTTCAAGAGTCGACGCAATGGTCGTGTGCCACGGTTCGCCACGAATTACGGGGGAAATACTAGACGCGGCACCGTCGCTGCGATTAGTCGGTGAACTTGAGGGGGACCGCTTTGCTCAGCGTATTGATGTAGCAGCGTGCGTCGAACGGGATGTCAGGGCGGTGGACACCACTCATGCATCGAGTCTGCCGGTTTCAGAGTGGGCGTTGGCAATGATGATGATGGGTTTGAAGAAGGTGGGAACGCACTACCGTCGTATGATCTCGAACGAGGAATGGGGGACGGGTTATCAACGGGCGCATGAACCTGATTTCCAGATGATGGGTGATTTGACGGGAAGGACGGTAGGTCTGATAGGCGGCGGCAATATCGCTCGTCGATTGATCGAGTTGCTCGTGCCTTTCCGTGTAGACATCTTGTTGCACGATCCGTATCTCCCTAGAGAGTTGGCGTCGGCGATGAACTTCACGATGACTTCGCTCAAGAATGTGATGAGTATGCCAGACGTTGTGGTGTGCCTAGTACCGCACACACCTGCGACGCAGGGGATGTTAGGCGCGGAGGAGTTGAGTTGGATTCGTCCGGGCGCAGTGTTCGTGAATGTGTCTCGAGGTCAAGTAGTGCAGTCAGATGCTCTGATCGAGCGGTTACAGAAGAATGACATCTACGCTTGCCTAGATGTGTTCGATCCGGAGCCTGTGCCTGCTGATTCGCCGATACGCGACCTTTGGAATGTGTTCTTGACACCTCACATCGCCAGTACTACGGACGGTACGGGGATATCGTTCTTTGGCGAGATGATTGATGAGTTGAGACGGTTCCATCTGGGACATGACACGAAACACGATCTTATGGTTAGGACATTGGCAAACCGGCGAGGCGAAGATCCGGGTGATCTAGATGCGGTCCGTTGACGCTCAGGATGATGTGATGCTTGCTAACATTTAAGGCGAACTACAGACCGTCGAATCGTTAGCAGGTGAACGCTGTGTCAAAGATCGATCCTTACCAATCCTCATACTTCCAATCGCGCCGGTCTGCCATCATGGCGCGGAACGGTGCAGTGGCTACTAGCCAACCGTTGGCGGCGCAGGCTGGTCTCCGCATTCTGCTAGATGGTGGGAATGCAGTTGATGCTGCTGTTGCGATGGCAGCGGCTCTGAACGTGGTTGAACCGGGTTCCACGGGCATTGGCGGCGACATGTTCGCCCTTATCTGGGACAAGGATGAGCGGAAGGTTGTGGCTCTGAATGGCAGTGGCAGGTCTGGTGCCGCTGCAAACCCGGATGATGTGCGGAAAGCGGGTTTTGAATCGATACCGAACGAACTGGATGGCTGCGCGTTTTCAGTGAGCGTGCCAGGCACAGTGCATGGTTGGGAAACGGCGTTGGCACATTATGGTCGGATGACACTTGCGGAGGTGTTGCGGCCTGCTATCGACTACGCGATTAACGGGTATGCGGTGTCTGAGGTGATCGCTCTCGGTTGGCAAGGATCCGAGACGAAGCTGCGGCATCGTCCTTCCGGCTCCGAGATGCTACCAGTTGGTGGAAGGGCTCCGAAGTGTGGCGAGGTAGTTTCATTGCCAGAGTTGGGCGGTTCATTGCAGGTGATAGCCGAGGGCGGTAGCGAGGCATATTACAAGGGCGATATCGGCAAGAAGATAGCAGCGTACGTGCAGCAGGAAGGCGGGTGGTTGACAGAGGATGATGTGGCGTCGCATCACTCGGATTGGGACGAGGCGATACACACGAGCTATCGGGATGTTGAGGTATGGGAGTGTCCCCCCAATGGACAAGGGATCGCGGCGTTGATGGCTCTGAATATCGCTGAGGGTTTCGACATTAAAGACATGGGTAGTCAGTCCGTGGACGCGTACCATCACCTGATCGAATCGATGCGATTGGGCTATGCCGATGCTTTGCAGTACGTGGCAGACCCGCGGGTTGCTGAGGTGCCGATTGGCCCGTTGCTGACAAAAGAATATGGAGAAAGACGTCGAGCGAGTATTGACCCTATGCAAGCGCATCCGAATGTTTCGTATAGCGATCCGATGGGAGGTGGCGACACCATCTACTGCACAGCGGTAGACGGCGACGGGAATGCGTGTTCATTGATCAACAGCCTATTCGCAGGCTTCGGTTCGGGGTTGGTAGTCCCAGGAACTGGGATCGCGTTGCAGAACCGAGGGTCGCTGTTCTCATTCGATCCTGACCACCCGAACTACCTTGAAGGCCGTAAACGACCGTATCAGACGATCATCCCGGCGATGGCGACGCGTGATGACGAGATGTGGTTGTCTTTTGGCGTGATGGGCGGGTTCCAACAGCCTCAGGGACACTTGCAGGTGATCTCTAACATGGTTGACTTCGGGATGGACTCGCAGAAGGCATTAGATGCGTTGCGGTTCAGCATCGAAGTTTTGGGAGATAAGAGCGTAAAGGTTGAAGAGGATCTGGATGATTCGGTAGTGTCGGCGTTGAGGAAACGTGGGCATAATATCGTCGTACAGAAGGCGTATGAACGGGTCGGGTTTGGCGGCGGGCAAGTGGTGTCGCGGGACGCGGAGACCGGGGTTCTATGCGCCGGGACAGAGCCCCGCAAAGATGGCTCTGCGCTAGGATGGTAACGCGTTTTACCTTTGGTATCTCCGAGCCCAAAACAATCCGAATAGCAAAACGGCTATCAGTGCAGTCGAGGCTTGGATTGGTCCGTTAGAGTTGGCGTTGCACAGTCCTTCAGATGATGTGGCTTCATCTGGTGTCGCGTCTTCTTCTAGCGAGGTCTTTGCCGGTGCTTGCTGTGTCGGCGTCGCCTTTACCGAGACTTGCGGTGCTTCGGTCGGAACGGTTGTAGATGTTGGGGGTATGGGGGTGTTAGTTGGTTCTGGTGTAGGGGATGCGCCAGTTTCGCCTACTGTTATACCGCCGGATACAGGGGTGAGCGTCAGGAGTTTGTACTCGGAGGTGCCTCCGTCATCGGACGATTCAGGTGTGGGTGTTGGAGTAGGTTGGACGTACGGATCGGCCCCGATTACATCTCGCCATTCATTGTCGAGTTGCTGGACAGTCTTGCCATATACATTCCGGATTGCGATGTCGCCGCTACGCCCTTCGGCGATTGATGCGAGAGTTTCGGCGATCTTTTCCGGACCGTAGGTTTCGATGAGGTATTCAATGAAACTGCGGCTTTGACCGTAGGAGACGATGACCATATTTGGCTCACCGGGGAAGGTCTGGAGACGCGTGAAGGGGATGAGCCGTTGAGTATCGATTGCCCAGTCAAGGTAGTAGACGTATGAGAGGCCTTTGTCGAGGTTTCCGTATTCGGCGAGTCCTTCGTTGAGCCAGAGGGGGACAAGAGCGTTGCTACCACCCGATGCTCTGCCAACTAGGATGTGGGTGAGTTCGTGAGTGAGGGTTCCGATGTCCCGGTTTCCCGACAGGACGAGGACAACGGAGTGGTCGTAGAAGGCTTGTCCTTCGGTGATTAGTTCTCTGCTTATGGTGGCGGAGCGTGCGCTAACGGCACCTATCATTTCGGCATTGTTGTTGTATAGCGTCACGACGATAGGAGTCTCGATTTCGCTGCCGGTGATGGGGCCCATGAGTTCCATAGACTCTTTGGCTGCTTCCGCTAGACGCTCAGCCCGGACTTGTACAGGTCCGTGGTAATAGACGTGAATAGGTCCGCGGCTCACGACCTCCCAGTCGTATCGTGCGTCGAACATCATCTGGCTGTATTGTTCGGAGGCGTATTCGTTGCCCTCTTCATCGATAACCTCAAAGACGAAATCGACGGTAGTTCCCGGCGGGATGTAACGAGCGGAGGTATTAACTCGCCACTCGAGTTCACCTTTGATAAGTGATTCGGATTGCTCATCAAGATCGAGATAGTCGTATTGACCAGTGGTGATGGGTCCAGTGGAGAATCTGACCCGGACATCATCGATTTCAACATCGGTCTCAAAGGTTGTATAGAAGCGGATGCTTTCGGGGAAGTTGCTTTCCATGCCGCCATCTAGGAAGCGGACAGGCGAGGATTGTGCAACGGTGAGTTGGCCACTAGTGAGATTGGCTAGGATGGCGAACATGGCTACCGCGAGAATGGCGATAATGAGAATGAGAACTGTCCGTTTCATTGTTTGGCGTGTCGATCTACGTGTCGGCTTTAGGCAATCGTAGTTGCCTTTCTAGAAGTTACGTTTTGGAGTTTTGATTGGACGTATCTATAAGAGTATGTCAGTTGGCATTTCGCCATTCGGCCCAGAAGCGGTAGAACGCGCTGAGTGGAGTGCCTATGGCGAGTATCCACAGACCCCAGATAGGTTGACCGATGATGAGGGTTACGGTCATGATGACCACGCGTTCGGGGCGAGTCAGGAAGCCGGATGTGCCTTTGTAACCCAGGCCTTCGGCGCGGGCTCGGATGTAGCTGACCATGATGGAGCCGACAAAGGCGATGAATGCCAGGATAATAGCTTCTCGTCGTAAGGATTCGGATGCGGAGTAGTAGATGAGGAGTCCGAGGAGAAGTGCCGCTTCTGAAAGGCGGTCAAATGTGGAATCTAGGAGAGCGCCGCGGTCGGAGACTTTCCCGGTCCGTCGTGCAATCGCGCCATCGATCATGTCGAACAACGCGGCGGGGATGCTGATGAGTCCGGCGATTAGGAACTGTCCGGTTGCGGCGAATGCGGCGGCAATGACGGCGATCAGGAAGCCAGCGATGGTTGCGGCGTTAGCGTTGAACCCGATGGCAACTAGAGCTGCGGCGATAGGTTCTTCAAACCACCGAGCGACCGCCGCTCGGGCAGACTTACGCAGTCTTTGGAGTCCGTTCTCAGATTCAGCCACTGCTGGCTCGCCGTTGATAGGTAGAGATTGGAATTCGGGCTTTTGAGATGACTTCGTGATAAAAGTCGATGACCTCGTCGGTAACGCGTGCCCACCCGAAGCGTTCCACTTTTTGGTGTCCGTTGCGGACGAGGCTGTTTCTTAGGTTGGGTTCTTTGATAAGACGTTGTATGGCTTTTGCGATGGCGTATTCATCCCCGACATCAACTAGGAGGGCATCTTGTTCGTGGTCTGCGACACCTTGGAACCCTAGGATCCGGGAGGCGACGATGGGGGCGCCTGAAGCCATGGCTTCGACTAGGACGAGTCCGAAACTTTCATGCCCAGTATTAGGAGCGCAGAAAACATCGGCGTGCTGGTAGTATGCCGGAAGTTCGGCGTCGGTTACGGGGCCTGCGAAGATAACGTCGTCAATGCCACGTTCGCCCATCATTCGCCATGATTCGCGATCAGGGACGCCTGCGCCGACGACGATGAGCCTAAGATTGGAATACCGCCATCGCAGGGTGCTATATGCGCCTAGAAGAAAACGTAGCCCTTTTCTTTTTTCACCGACACGTCCGACGAAGACGACGTTGACCGCATCGTCGCGGAACTCGCTAGGTCTGGGTTTGAGGTCTTGGAATCTTGGAATGTCGATACCATTTGGGATGATGTTGTAGTCGTATGGAAAGTACCGGTTGGCGTAGCTCATAGCGGCGTTGGAGACGGCAATTCTGCCGTCGAGTTTGTCAGCGACCATGGAGAACAATGGTCTGAATGAGAGGTATCCGGGGTGTATGTTCTCGCTGTAGGCGTGGAATGTTCCTACAGTGGGCCACGGCGAATATAGGCTAGCGGTAGTGCCGAGGAATGGCATCAGCGGTTCGTGAATGTGGACAACGTCGAAGCGTTCGGAATTGAGTATACGTCGCATCTGTAGAGCAGCTTTAAGGCTCATGGAGATGCGGGAGACAGATCCGCTGGCGTTGAATGGGACACTGCCACCTAGCGGCACAACTTCAAGACCGTTTACGTCTGGAGCGGTTTGTGGTCTGGATCGCGGAGCGAACAGAACAACCTCATGTCCTCGTTTTGCGAGGTACTTCGAGAGGGATGCCATGTGCGCGACGACCCCTCCGTGGTAGGAGAGGTCATATGGTGAGATCTGAGCGATACGCATTGTGGCTTTGAGTATGTCGAATGTTAACCGCGTTTTGCAAAACGGGCACTTCGATTACATCATACCAATTTTGCGGATAGTGGTTGTTGATTTGGCAGGAGGCTCTCGCGATGCGAGGATGACGATGGCACCGATAAGGTGGGCAACCAAAAACCCTGCGAATACGCCAGTATACGATCCGAGATGATCGAAGTAGATGCCGCCGAGGATTGGCCCGAGTGCTTGGAACACGACTATATACGGGAGGCTGATGCCTCGTACTGCGCCGATATGCACTCGGCCGAAGTATTTTGCCCAAATAAACTCGCTCAAAGGCACCGTTCCACCGAATCCAAATCCCCAGCATAAAAAGGCAACGAACATCAGCGCCAACGATCCTGCATAGGCCGAAACGAGCATTAGGGCTACTCCCGCGGCGCAGGCTGAGAGCGACGTAGAGCATAGATAGCGCACGTGTAAGCGTTGAAGAAAGTAGCCCCACACAAACTTTGAGCAGAGGTTTGCACCCCCGTTTAGTGCAATCGCCAGCGCAGCCTCAGTGCGCGTGAACCCGCTATCGGTCATGAACGGGATGGCATGTACCAACACCGCTAATATGCCCATGGTGTGGAGCGCGTATCCCACGATCAACAGCCAGAAGGCGCGTGTTCGCCGCGCCTCGCCGCGCGTGTATGAGTTGACAGCGTCATGCCTTTGCTGCTCAATCTCTCTTTTAGTTGAACGAGCATCTCTTCGTTCAGCATCAGGCTGTGTGCCATCAGGCAATAGTCCGTAGTCTTCAGGCCGACGCCGCATGAAAAAAGCGATAGGCACAACGATTGCGAACACGCAAATCGCAAGGAACATATACGCATCGCGCCACCCGATCGAATCGACTATGCGAGTCATAGCGATAGGCATGATTAGGCCCGCCAGCGATATGCCTGAGGACCCAAGAGCGATGGCCCAACCGCGCCTCACTACGAACCATTTGGAGAGTGTGATGTTGACAACGAGTCCGCCAACTAGCGAAAACCCGACTCCTCCAGCGAGCATCGAGAGTAGAACGAACTGCCACAGAGCATCGACGCGCGACATAGCGACAAACGCCCCGGCGTAGATGCAAGCACCAATCAGCATCAATGGACGCGCACCGTATCGGTCGGTCAGCGGGCCAACGACAAAACCTGCCAGCCCGCCGACGGCTAAGACTGCCGATGCTCCGAGAGTGTATTCTGTTGCGCCCCAGTCAAGTTCGTCGGTCATCGGACGCAAAAAGACGCCGGCAATGCTACCGCCAACCCCCATGCTGACGAACTGACCCACTATCGCGCCGATGACGATCCACCAACCCCAGAAAATGCCGCCACGTCTGCGTGGTGTGGACGACACCGAGGTCTCACTCGCTGTGGATCCGTGGTTCATGGAGTCAAGGCAGCACCGTGGAACTACGCTAGGTCACGATCGGTGAGTTGGTTGAGGTTATGCGGCGACAACTACGTATGAGTTCCAGAAGGCACATAGTTCAGCATGTCCAACTCAAAACTGTGTTCGTCACCAACCACTTCACGGGAGACGATCGTTATCCCGGTATTGCTCTGAGCAAAAAGCCGCGTTGAATTCACATCCAATTCCAAAAAGACCGAAAGCAACGCTCGGATAGTCCCGCCATGCGCTACCAAGCAGACATCTCCCTCAATCTCCAAAACCCTCGACTCCGCCAAGAATGCGCCGACGCGCGCCACTAAATCCAACCATGACTCTCCATCTGGTGCCCGACCATACCCTTGATCCCAAGGACCTACCTCATCAGGAAACCGCTTACGGATATCCGCAATTAACAACCCACCGAACGCACCTGTGTTGATTTCCCGTAGCCTCGCATCTGTGGAATACTCCAATCCCAATCCATCCGCCGTCATGGTGCACCGAGTCAGGTCGCTAGAAATCACGCGCTCAAACTCGTAATGCTTCCGAACATGCTCCCCTAGAAGTTTCGCTTGCTGTTGTCCGTGTTCGTTCAACGGCGGGTCTAACCACCCTTGGGAACGCCGCTCCGCATTCCAAGATGTCTCCCCGTGTCTAATCATTACTATCCTGCTCATTGCAACTCCTTCGTCATTCCAGCGGAAGCCGGAATCCAGGGGCGATCACCCCCATTTAGATCCCTCCGCGCTTCAAATCGGGCCTGACTCGATGGTAGTTCCGAGTGTCAATTATTCGCTTGGCTATTCCCAGATCATCCAACGTGTCCACATCGAAGAGACTCAGCGAACGAGGATCGATACGCTCAATCTCATCCTCAGTCATGATTTCCACGGGATGTATACCTTCCTCCATTACTCGATACATCAATCTCGTTGGTGACTGAATCCCTGCGCTTAAAGCATCGGCTGTCAGTTCCCGCCAAGCATCCACTGGATATACCGCATGAAGCGGATTCAATCTATCACCGCTCCGCACGAACACTGCTGACCTTCTACCATCCCCGCCAAGATGAGCAAACCGCGTCATCTCAATGATCAACCCCCGAGACAGAAATGGATAGTCCGCACCAACTACGAATGCCAACGGCGTAGTCGTTGCTGCCAATCCAGCAGAGATCGCCGACAATGGACCTTCATATCCCCCAACATCCGTTACCACATGCATCCCCAATGCGATGCCCAAATCTGGTACGTCATCCTCCTGACCCTGACGCACAACCAAGATCTGTTCCTTGCACAACGACTTCAAAGTATCCGCTACACGAGCCAACATCAACTTCCCCCCTAGTCCAATCAAAGGCTTCGATACTGACATACCCAATCGGTTCGACCGACCGCCAGCCAACACGATAGCAGTTAAAGAGGCCGGATTAAACATTGCCCAGGCATCTCTTCACCAAGACGGTCAAACCACCAACTCCGCATCTCCGTGAAACTTCGACCACGCAAACCAAAATCCCAATCGACCATCCAGCATTCTCAACCTAGCTCCCTTCAACTCACCTTCGATGCACTCGCCCTTCACAGCGTGCCACAGACTCCCTGTCTGCTCATCCCTCAACAACCAAGGCTCATACTCCGAATGTGGCACTGCGTCATCGCCAACCTCGTCCCGCTGGGTCTTCTCGACGACCCGATTAGGGCGAAACGGGTTTTTCGACTCCCCTACAAACGTTAGCTCACGTCCATCAATCGCACGCTCAAAAGTCACATACGAAGCGGATGTCCTCTCGTTCAGCACTAATACGTTTGCATCGTTAATTTGCGTGTTCAACAAGGGTTCCTGCTGCATCATGTGCGCGGAAAAGACTTTGGTCACCATCTGATCTTCCAGTGCAGAAACCCCCAACACCACATCTTTGTCTGGCAAGCGTTTGTCCTTGCTAGGTTGTGTAAACAACCCCGCTCGTGTTGAAGCGTAGTAACTTTCAAAGACATCAATCTCTGGCGTCTCCTCGGGCGAGAGTATCTCAGTATTTGGCCAAGCGTTTAACCATGCTGCCCAAGTAGTGTTCACACATGGCAACCTCCGCAACTGATGTCCGGCATCAGGTCCCATGATCGCCTCGCCTGTGAACTGCAAATACAGACTCCCGTTCTCTGCCTCAAGCAATGGACTATTCAAGACCATCTGATCCGTGGGCGCCAACGTGAAAGCCTTGCCATCCGGTCCGATACTCACATACACCCTCGCCGCATACGCGATTGGTGACCATGTAACCGAAATCGGCAAATCGCCAAACTCCTCGTTCGCCACCTCACGCAGACCCATCGCTGACAACGGATACGCAATTGCGTCCCCATCGACTTCCAATCCAATCACTCTGTCATCCATACCGATATGTCCGTCAGCCTCGTCAGCATCAAGATACGAAACCTCATCCCAAGCCTTAAACCGAATCCCGCCTTGGATACTCCGTATCTTCTCTGGATACGGCCTTGAAGCACCCGGCAACTGCAACATCACCCGACGCGCAAAGTAACCTGACCGGAAAAGAAAGTACAAAACAAACGCTGCCAGCCACGCTGACCACAAGATCGCCCACAAAGGCCCGTAGACCTGAAGCACGAAGGGATAGAGCACAATTGCCACGCCAAAAAACGCCACCGCGGCGCGGACTTTCGGCTCCAATCTGACCAGACGCAGATTGAACCACTCAACAACTCGTTTGATGGGATTAAGTAGGGCAGACACGACGCATCGGCTTATTCTCTGATGGGACTAATACGATTCTAGTCGGATATACTTCAATACCGATTCATCACCATCGCAAAACTCAGGACTCAATCACAATGACCTCTCCATTGGCGAACGTCCCAGACGAACTCTTGGAGCGTTACCGTTCGATCTCAAACGCAACTGTGCTTGGGCAACTTTTGCGACGTGGCTACGACAAGGTATACATGCTCGGAGTTGAGAGTCTATCCAAAGGCCGACGCTTGGTCGGCAGAGCGGTAACTCTCCAATATCTGCCATCCCGTCCCGATCTTGCTGGAATCATCGCCACTGGTCAACACGGAGAAGGTTTCAACGAAACTCCGCGATGGCAAGCACTCGAAGCACTTCGTAAAGGCGATGTCCTAGTTGCTGATGCTATGGGGCTTGGCAAGACCTCAACCGGCGGCGACGTCGTATTCTCGAGGATCTTGACTCAGGACGCCGAGGGACTTGTAACCGACGGCGGAGTGCGCGACGGCCACAAAGTCATCCGCTACGGTTACCCCGTCTTTGCCGGCGGTAGCACCCCTACCGTTGGCGAACCCAACATACTGCCATACCAAGTCAACGAACCGATACAATGCGGCGGAGTCCTCGTCTGGCCCGGCGACATCATCCTCGGCGACGACGATGGCATAGTCGTTCTACCATCCCACCTAGCCGCTGAAATCGTCGATGAATGTGAACACCACGACGAAGTTGAGCAGGCAGTAATCGAGTACACGCAACGCGAGCGGGTATCACCCAAACACTTCTACCCCTTCAACGAAGAGACAGAACGCATCTACCAAGAGTGGAAGGCGCGGCAATCGTCATGACGCAAATCCGTATCACCACTGGCGACGTCTCCCTAACCGCAACCCTCAACGACTCCCCAACCGCGCAACTGATCGCCGATGCGCTCCCGATAACCGGCCGTGTCCAAACCTGGGGCGACGAAATCTACTTCCCTATACCAGTATCCGCCTCGAACGATGAAACCGCCGCTGAGACTGTGGACAAAGGCGCCATCGCTTACTGGCCGCCAGGGGATGCGTTATGCCTATTCTGGGGTCCAACCCCCGCGAGTAGCGGAGACGAGATCCGCCCTGCCAGCGCGGTCAACGTGTGCGGGATGATCGACGGAGATCCTGCAGAACTAGCGCGTGCACCTTACGGCGGCGAAATCCGAATCGAAACCGCCTAATCGCCAGTTAATCTATTCGTACCGCAACGCTTCCGCCGGGTAAACTTGCGACGCTTGACGTGCCGGAACATAGGTCGTTATCAGCGCGGCGATTACTGTGATCACCACGACGACGATGATAGATAGCCATGGGATGTCGAAGGCAAGACCTTGGTTGCTTTGGGAGATATCGTCTAGGAATGACCACGAGATTAGCGCGCCGAGTCCCATGCCTAGTCCAGTGCCGATAACCGTGATGAATATCGATTCCATGATGAATTGAACTCGGATCATCCGTGCACGGTATCCGATGGCGCGCATGATCGCGATCTGCATCCGTCGTTCGTTGACAGCTCTTAAAGACAAGACGCCGAGAGCGGCTACTCCGACTACCAATCCGAGTCCCATGAATCCTTGGAACAGCAGACTGAATTGCTCGTTTTGAGCGACAACTTGTCGTAGCTCTTCGTTGGTGTCAACGGCAATCATGCTGTTGTCGAAGAATACGGTCTGCATTGTCGATGCGATGCGGTCTGGATCTACACCTTCAGCGACGTTTATGCGGTAGATGGAGAACGGGACAGGTTCGTCGTTTAGTTCGTCGAAGATTTGGTGATCGGTATAAATGCCTTGGAAACCAGCTGGTGGACCTTCGCCGGTATCACCCTCGATGCTCTCAGCATTACTGTCGATGACGGCAATGACGGTGCGCTTTACGCTTTCTGACGGATCGGTGTCAACGCCGCTGACGATTTCGATCTCTTTTGCATCAAAAGAATATCCCTCTTCTCCGTAGTCGAGGTCTTCAAGTTTCATCAGTCCCTCGGTCGGGTTCGGACCGAATGTTTCGAATTCGACGGCGTGTTCTTCAGAGATTGCGACGAGATTTGGATTTTCCGCAAGCGCGTTCCATACAGCTCGGGCGCGTGCGTCTTGGTCAGACAGATCGATACCATCTGGGAGGTATTCGGGATCAGACGCGGCGATTTTGAGTTGGGTTTCTCGGAAGTAGCCAGGTTCTGTGCCGCGGACTTTGAGTTCTAGGAATAGCGGCTCTTTTCCGTCTACTTGTCTTGCAGAGGCGGTGATATAAGACTGACCGGCAATGAATGTGAAGTCGTTGATGTTGAGATCAGGTGATGCTTCGATTGCTGCTTCGATGTCGTCGATTGGAAGATCAGGGTTGATTTCGGCGCGAACATCGAAGCCGCCAGTCACGTTTTCGGGATTCTGCAATAGGGCGTTGAAACTCTGGTTGAGGATGGAAAACGACATGAGGACGAAGATCACGAGCGCGAACATGGAGACCGTCAATCCGGTGCGGAATCGGTTGGCTACCGCGTATGCGACGGCAGGTTTCATGATCGGACGCACAGCGGTGAAACGTCCGAGCGTTGCTTGGAGAGCGCGGACGATCAAATCGGAGTTGTACATGATGATCCAAACCGATGATGCCACCATGAAGAATCCTGAGAATATGAACATCTCAACATTGGCGTCCAAGTTTTCGGTAACGGATTTCGTGTAACGTTGCGGCAATGCCCACATGACCAGAATGAGGATGCCAGCTAGGGTGTAGGCAATCCTCGAAGCTATCGCCTCTCGTACGCCGACTCTGGCCATGATTGCCAGTGCGAGCATTGCGATTCCATATATGGCGACACTTGCGCCGATGTATGCCTGCCAAGCCGATTCATTGAGGAATCCCAGTGCGGTGAGCGCGATGCCGATGATGGCGAAGGGCCAGCCCTGTTTGAAGTAGGGCGAGAAGATTCGGAACAAGGCGCCTAGTAGGCCGATTACCCATCCGATTACTAGCAGGGTGAATACCAGTTTGAGAATGGCTACACCAACATCCTCATGTTTGCGGATTGCTTGTATGAGTCCGAAGATGGCGTAGATGGGACCGAATATCCAGAAAATGAACTCCAAGATACGCCGAAAGATAGGTTTGGTTGTGGATGCGACGAACTCCTCGGGCAGGTTTCGGATGGCGACAACGATGTTTAGTTTGCTGACGCGGTACGCGGAGAATATGACGGTCAGCAGGGTGAGTATGAGGCCGACTGAGAACGCTACGAGTATGGAGTAGACGGTTACGGTGAAGTCGATTGAGAAGCTATCGTCTTCCGTGGTGCCGAATGCGTTTGCCATGAGGATGACGAGTCCGCGGCTAACCACGACTCCTACCGCAGTTCCTACGGCTGCTGCGCCGATGGCATAGGCAAGTCCTTCAAAGGTGAACATCTCGATGAGGTGTCCGCGTTTAGTTCCGACAGCTCTTGCGATGCCCATCTCCTGTTGTCGTTCCGATGCTAGGAGGACGAAGATCAGGAATATTAGGAGGAGTCCAACGATCACGGAAAATGACCCGAAGAAGGTGAAGAAGGTAACGAATATGTCGCCTACTTGCTCTGCGATTTCAGTGAGAACCGATTTGAACGCGGAAACGGACAGTCTTTGGAGTTGTGCGATGCCAAATGCGAGCTGAGGCAATGCTTCGGATACGCCTTCGGTCTCAGCGCTGCTGAGGATCGAAAACAGTGATCCTACAAGTGTGGCGCCGGATAGTAGAACTCTGAATCTGTCCGTGGGTTCGTCGCGTTCGATCTCTGTGATGAACTCGTTGAGGTCTTCTTCATTCTCGGTGCTGAGTTGCGGGGTTCCGCTGTTCTCTTCGATGTATTTGCGTATCTCTGACGTGATCTCTTCCTGGTAAGGCTTCATCCCCTCATGCAGTAAAGTTGCGACGTTAGCATCGGTGAACTTCAGAGCAAGATCGTCGACGATCGCTTCAGATACAGTGTCCAAGTCGTATCGGTCAAGATTGATTGAGACATCGATTCTAGTGGCGGTACCGGGCTCATTGTCGTAAATCCGGTCAAGTGTAGAAAGCGGCATCAGCACTCTTTGATCGTTTGCCGCCATTCCACCGATCTGCATCACGGCTCGGAGAGTGAAGTCGAACCGACCTTCAGGTGTGACGATGGTCAGCATGTCGCCTGCTTGGGCGTCTAACGTCCTGCCGAGACGTTCGTTTATTAGTACCTCATCGTCTGCCAAAGAGGCGAAATCGATAGTTTTGCCATCTACAGTGGGTTTCAACTCGAAGGGTGAGAGTCGAGAATCGGGTCCGGGTCCGCCTTGAGACTCGGGTCTGAAGTTGCCGACTGCGCCGTCTACGTTGAATCCACGCACGGTTGCCCGTGCCTCAGTCAAGCGTGTCCGCTGGTTCAGCACTGGCGCGTTTTGAGTGTTGATGGGCATAATGCCATCTACGCGTTCATCTGCGTATAGGATGTTTGCGACTTCCTCAATCTCCTCGATGGAGATTGTCGGGTCGCCAAACTCTCCCAATGTATCTATGGGTTTGGAGACAGTGATGTCGATATCACCGATGCCATCCAATACCGCGTTGCGGATACTCGCTGTGATGGTGTCACCGATTGCGAGAGATGCTGCAACGATCGTGGATGAGAGCATTAAACCCACGATGATGAGGACACTCTGAGTGCGTCGGCGCGGGATGTTTCGGAGCGCGAGCTTGATTAGGAATCGGTTGCGAACCGCGATGATGACGATGGTGAGGATCAGTATGAGCAACGCCGCGGTTAGTCCGACGGCGAGATACTGCATTTGGAGTCCAAACAGGGTCTGCATTATTCGCCTTTAGAGCATTTCATGTGGCCGAAACTCTGTTGTCACCCTAGCCGTTTGTTTCGACTGAAGAATCGGAAGAGACTTCGGATTGGCGGATAGCATCCTCATGACCATAGTCAGTTATCTTGCCGTCGAACATGCGGATGGTGCGATCCGTAAGTAGCCCGACATGCTGTGAGTGAGTGACGATGACAAAAGTCTGACCCTGTTCCAAGTTAAGCTGACGCAGAAGTTCCATGATTTCGTCTTCGTTGGATGAGTCGAGGTTGCCAGTCGGTTCGTCGGCCCATACCAGTGCCGGGTCGTTTGCCAACGCTCGGGCAATGGTGACTCGTTGCTGCTGACCTCCAGATAGCTCCGATGGAGTGTGGTCAGCGCGATCCGCAAGTCCGACCAAGTCGAGTTTTTCCATCGCCTTTTGGGACGCTGCGGACTGTTTCACGCCCGTCAATACGAGTGGCAGTTCGACGTTTTCTTGAGCCGTCAGAACTGGAAGCAAGTTGTAAGACTGGAAAATGAAACCCATCATGCGGGCACGGTACTCGCTCAAGTCGTTGTCAGACATCTCAGCGATGACGTTGCCTGCGACCTTGACCTCGCCGTCTTCGATGGTGTCAAGACCTGATAAACAGTTCAAGAGGGTTGTCTTGCCCGAACCGCTGGGACCCATAACCGAAACCATCTCGCCTTTGTCAACGGTGATGTCGACGCCATCCAACGCTCGCACCTCTACATCTCGCGTACGGTAAACCTTAGTTACGCCGTGCGCTTCGATGATGGGTTGCGTTTCCACGAGTTCTGCTCCTTGACGGCCTTCAGGCTGAACGATATCGAGCAAGTAGGTCGGCGATCTGATCCAACAATCGATACGCTTCAGGATGCGGTTTGGATTGCTAGATTCTGCTGACTGGTTTGCGGTTCAACCCAAGTATAAACGCTTGGTTTACCGCCGAATTAAACGTATACAGTTGGTCATCCTGAAGGCGCGATCAGATCGACCGTGATGCTGGTGTCTCCAAGGCGTCGTCTTACACGAGCTTGGACGCCGAATATGTCGGTAACTCGTTCCTCAGTAATCACGCAAGCCGGTTCGCCCTCATCAACTACTCGTCCCTCGGACATAATCACTATTCGATCGCAAAATCTCGCGGCCAGGTTCAGATCGTGCAAAACGGCGCATACCGCAACATCTCGTTCTCGTGCCTCATCGTTGAGAACTTGAAGCGATAGCAATTGGTGTTTGATATCCAACGACGTCGTCGGCTCGTCAACGAATATCACGTCTCCCCGTTGAGACAAGGCTCTAGCGAGTAGGACGCGTTGGCGCTCACCGCCAGACAAGGTATCGACCCGCCGATCTCTGAACTGAGCGACATCCATGCGCTCCATTGCTTCCGTGGCAATTTCGGTATCGTCATTTCCCTCAATCTGAAAACGTCTCAGGTGCGGATAGCGACCCATGAGAACCAACTCCAACGCCGTGAAGGGGTGTGCACCAGTGATCTGCGGCACATACGCGATGCGGCGCGACCTTGTTGAAGATGGCATGTTTATGAGATTGATCCCAGCGATAGACACTTCTCCCGAAGTCGGTTTGTGCAAACCCGCTAGGACTTTCAAGATCGTTGTCTTGCCAGCGCCGTTCGGTCCAATGATTCCGAGAACCTCTCCACGCGATCCAGTGAATGACACATCTTCAACGATCAGACTATTTCCGATCTTGACGCTGATGCCTTTAGCCGCGAACGCGATTGCGTCTTCTACTACAGGTTCACGAGATCGTGAACCCGCCGCAAGTTGGGATTGACGACTGAGCGTAGCGGTCATTCAGGATCGTATTGTGTGAAATCCTCGAATACGACATCGGCGAAGGCTTCGGGATGCAGCATCTTCGCTAATGTCTCGACTCCTCTAACGTTCCAGTGGGAAAGAGTTGTGAAGTGCCTCGTCTTTACGACGTATATTTGGTCATTTTGGATCGCCGTGACGTCTTGCAACACGGGTGATGCCTTCAATGTTTCGGCGAATGCCAAGCCGGATTCCATCGGTTGAGTGATCATTATCAGATCAGGGTTCATTGCTGCGATGCTTTCGATGCTGATCTGCTGGAAGTTGTCGATCTCGACGGCAGCATTTATGCCTCCAGCATCCCTGATGATGTTGTCGACATTGCTTCCTGCGCCCGCTGCCCAAATGTCGCCGTAACTCGAGATACTGAGTACCGACGTCCGCTCGGACTCCGGCACGTCGGCATCAGCAACGCGTTGCCTGACAAATTCCAACCTACTCCGCACCTCCTCGGCCAACTCTAGGCCACGATCTTCCGCGCCCAAGACGTAGGCCATCAGCAGGATGTTAGGTATGTCGCCGTCGCTACCTTCCAGTGCAGTGCGGATAACAGGGATTTCTGCTTCCTTGAAGACGATGACTAGATCAGGGTTCGTGAACTTTGAAACCACAATGACGTCTGGCTCTAAGGCGACGACCTCTTCTGGTTCGAGACCGATCACCTGCAAATCGCCTACCTCTTCGGCGATGTTCGACCCTTCAGGGTCAGCAAAGAAAGAGTAGATTGCAGCGACGCGAGATTGATCGATCAATCCAAACGCTATCTCAGCGTGTCCTAATGAGGCGAAGTGGGCGACAGCTGGTGGCGCATCTATGGACACAAGCCCTTCGGATGTTTCGATCTCGCGAGGCCAACCAAAGTTGATGGGGTCAACGATTCCCGGAACGTCCGAGAAAGCGCTGTAATCTGGAGCAGGCGTAGCGGTCGGTGGCACCTGCGTTGGTGTCGGAGGAATTGGCGTAGCCGTAGGGGGAACTGAAGTTGCGGTCGGAGGTACCGGCGTTGAAGTGGGTGGTACCGGAGTATGCGTAGGTTCTTCTGTTGAACATCCGTATACGGCAAAGGCTAGCAATAGGAAAATGGCAAGCCCCGCGCAAGAAAGACAGAATGCTTTGAGGTTGAGGGTTTTCACAGAGAACTCCTGTTTGAGTGAGTTGTCATCAGCAGTGCAATGAAGGCTGGGCCGCCGATCATTGCGGTAATGATGCCGACGCGTAGTTCGGCAGGCGATATGAGTGTTCGGGCGATGGTGTCGGCGGCGAGAACGAATAGCGCCCCGGCCAGCGCGCTCAAGAGGACGACATGTCTGTGGTCAGGCCCGGTGATAAGACGGATAGCGTGAGGTACTACAAGCCCGACGAATGAGATGATCCCGGCGAAGGCTACAGCTATTCCAGTCAGGATAGCGGCAAGGACGATCAACCCGGTACGGAATGCTTTGACGTTGATGCCCAATGACTGAGCTTCGTCGTCTCCCAAGAGTAGGAGATTGAGGTCTCGGCTGCTGATGACAGTGAGGATGGTTCCGATGACCACGATCGGGATGATTATGCGTGCGGAGTCCCAGGTAGTACCTTCAAAACCACCGGCCAGCCAGAAGAACATTTCGCGCTGGACGGTGAAGTTGTCGGTCGTCAAGATTACGGCTGATACAGCGGCACCGAGTAATGAGTTCATCGCAACGCCGGCGAGAAGCAGGGCGGCTATGGACATTCTGTCGCCAAAGAATGCGATAGCGAAGACAGTTAGTAGAGCGATGGTTGCGCCAAGGATGGACGCGAATGGGATTAGTAACAAGGAGCCTGTTACGCCGAGGGCGATGATGATTACTGCTCCGAGTGCCCCGCCAGCGGAGGTGCCGATAATGCCAGGGTCAGCCAAGGGGTTGCGGAAGATGGCCTGCATTACAGTGCCAGCAACTGCTAGTGCCATGCCGACGCTCATTGCCACGATGACTCTTGGAATGCGGACTTTTTCGATGATCGCCTGTTGAGTTGAGGTGACGTTAGTTGCGGTTTCTCCGCCGATGGTGGATAGGATTGCTCGGGCAGTGTTGGGGAAGGGGATTTCAACCGGGCCAGTCGATAGAGCGATAGCCAGAGCGATGGCGATAAGAATCCCTAGAATGAGGGATCCGATCAAAGACTTGCGAACGACTGCCGAGTCGGTGCGTGGGAATACGCGCAGAGCTCGCGACGCGTGAGTCGCTAGGTGAAGTTGCGGGCGTGGGCGCACTCGCAAAACGAAAAACCCTCCATTGGTTTGTCTGCGCCAATGAAGGGCTGCCCAAGCAGGATTTTGAGTTTTTGCTGGTGCGACACTGGGAAGGTTTGATCCATTCTCGGCATCGTCGCAATAGCCTTACGACCTGCCCCTGAGCCGCTCCGTGTGGCGCGGAGCTTTTACTCTGGTCCTCCTTGGGCAGGTCTCCTGGCTTACGGTTTGCCGCATCGATCTTCGATGCGGTACCTTCCTGCCGCCTTCCCGGGCTGTTCGTTTTCAACAGCACCAGTGGCTGTGTGGCAGGTAGGCTCACCGATATACAGTGGCGCCACCGCAGCGGATTCTCACCGCTTTCCCTCTTAGTCGGTTGAGCGATCGATAGGATCACTCGTCCGAAACCGTCGGAGGCTGTCGCCCCTGTTGAACGGAGCAACGTTTATGAATGTTAGCAGATTTTCTGGAATTGTTCTCAGCGTTTAAGGGATCGGCAGGTGAAAACTGGCCAATGGAATTTGAAGTCGTTGTTTTCGAGTCTGGCGATGCCATATTCGTTTTTGATAGCGTCCGATGCGGTGGAGAAGTCTTGGTGGAGTTGGTTGATTACGGGTTGGGAAGTGCCAGAACGTTCTACCCAATCCCAGAATGTCATGTTCACTCGGGTTGGTTGTTCGTGGGTGATTTCGAAACCGGAATTAGTTACTAGTTGCCGCCATTCAGAGGGCGCCGGCGCATAGGCGTGAGATGGATCGCGGAGAGCTTCGGCGCGTTGGTGCCAATCGGCGCGTTCGGGGTTTTCGGAGGTTGTGGTGTCGCAAAGGAGAAACGTGCCGTTGGGTTTGAGCGTGCGATGGACTTCAGCGAGGAATTGGGGGATGTCAGAGAAATGATGAGGAGCAGTTCGGCAGGTGATGATGTCGAAAGTGGCGTCGGGATAGGAGATGTCTTGAGCATTAATGACTTCAAAGCGGGTGTTTTGGATATTGCGATCTGCGGCGATTTTCGCGGCTTGTTTCAACATGCCTTCTGCGATGTCGGATGCAACTACGGTCTTGCAGAACGGGGCAATAGCGAATGCGGTGAAGCCGGGTCCGGTTGCGATGTCGAGGCCGATGTCATAGCGGCCGAGCGCAGCGAATTCGGTTAGCACACGCAGACTTTCGCCAGACGAATGGGGAACACTGTTGGCGTAGTGTTCGGCGTGGCGGTTGAATTGTTCTTTTGAATCCGCCCGATCCATCGTCATGACAAGTGTGCCGTCATGAATTCGACTGTCTTATCCATCGAGGTCGTAGCAGCAGTTTCGTCGTAAACTTCTGGACGGTCGTCGTTGCAGAAGGCGTGTTGGGTGCCGTCGTAGATGAAGAATTCGTTTTCGACGCCGGCAGAGGTCAGACCGTCGCGGAGGTCGGGGACTGCGGCTGTAGCGTCATCATGCTCGGCGAAGTGACCTTGCACTGGACAGGCGATTGTTGCGGGCTCGGGTAGTCCTGATGGCAAGACGCCGTAGAAGGGGGCTGCGGCGTCGATTGCGCCTTTGGATGCGAGCAGAAGGGTCATTCCACCGCCCATGCAGTATCCGAGGCATCCGACTTTCCCTGTGGAGTTTGCTTCGTGGGTTCGGAGGAATTGGGCTGCGCCGATGAGGTCTTTGGATGCTTGGGGAATTTCGAGCTCGTGCATCAGAGTCATTGCGTGCTCGGGTTCAGTCGCGGCTTCGCCGTGATAGAGGTCTGGTGCGAGGGTAACGAAGCCACGAGCGGCGTATCGGTCCGCCATGTTTTTGATGTGCTGGACAAGTCCCCACCACTCTTGGATGACAAGCAGCCCGGGGCCTGATCCAGACGGAGGCAACGATAGATATCCCTTGGTTTTCATACCGTTGGTGGGAAATGTGATCATTGATCCTGCCATTTTGCAGTGCCTCCTTTAGGTTTTTTGCACATTCATAGCCTGCGTAGCAGATGCCTCAAAATACGCATTACCACAGTCATCAGCACCTGCATGATGACAGTTCTGATGATTTGACGTACGAGAATCGCAACCATGATTGGCAGAAGTTTAGCCTACTTTGGTACCGGCCCTCCTCCAGTGACGTGGAAGTGCAGGTGGAAGACGTCTTGTCCAGCACCTCTGCCCTGATTGCATCTCAACCGGTAGCCCGATTCTGCGATACCGGAAATCTTCGCAACCTTTCCAGCGACGACCAGAAGTTGACCGAGCATTGCAATGTGCGATTCGTCGCTGGTATGCAGCTTGTCAAAGTGGCATTTGGGAACAACTAAGACATGAACGCGGGCGATGGGGTTGATGTCGTTGAACGCGAGCACATTGTCGTCTTCATATACTTTTGAGCATGGAATGTCGCCAGCGATGATGCTACAGAAGATGCAGTCAGACATTTTTTCATCCCTTTGGTGAGCGTTTGCGAAGATTCTAACCGCGCTATCCAGCTTCCTATCCCTACGTCGTACCCGCACTCCACTCGTCATACCCGCGCAGGTGGGTAACCATAGGGGCCACTATGTCATTCTGAACGTAGCGTAGTGAAGAATCTAAACGCCAGCACTGGGAGATTCCTCGATCCGCTCGGAATGACATGTTTTGAATGAGAGGGGGTACGCCCCATTCGCTTGCGTAAGGGGGGCGCGAACGAGCGGAGCGATGTGAGCGGGGGATGCCCCATGTAGGGAAGGGGCAGAGGACATCATCATGGTTCAAAGGCGCGTCCCCTCTGGATTCCGGCTTCCGCCGGGATGACGGGAAGGCGTACTAGAATGACGGTGGAACTGTAACCGACTCTTCTGTGTAGAAATAACAGAGGTCGTGTGGTTTTAGAGAGTTCGCGCTAGCTTCTCAATGTGATAATCGGTATCGCCGTAGTCGGCGCGCCACGAAAGGATGCGTCGCGTGTAGAGATGAAGGTCATGCTCCCAAGTGAATCCGATGGCGCCGTGTGACTGGTGTGCTTTCCAGACGATGTCGTGCATGAGAGTGTTGGCGGTCCACTTTGCTTGTGCGACTATACGGGAGGTTTGGGCAGGGTCGATGTCGGCCGTAAGCGCCCATGCGGCACGGTCTGCGAGGTGTTTGGCAGATTTAACTTTTGTTGCCATATCTGCCATGTAGTGTTGGATCACTTGGAAAGCGCCGATGGGTCTGCCGAACTGTCGGCGTTCCTTGACGTACGCAATGGTACGATCCGTCACTGCGCCACCTGCGCCCACCATCTGGGACGCTCTGGCAGCAGCCCCGTAGAGCATCATGTGATTGACGATTTCATTGCCGTAGCCGGGGACACCTAGCACGGAGGCCGATGGGACTACAACCTCGTTTAGTTCGATGTCGGTTGCCGGCGCTCCTGATGCCATTTTGATGGGATCGATGTTTACGGAGCCTTCGGCATTTTTGATCGGGATCGCAAAGACGGTTGTTCCCGCGTCGGTTTCGGCGGGCATCAATACGAGATCCGCCGAGTTTCCGTAGGGAACGAATCTGGCAGTTCCACCAAGTACCCAACCACTGGAGGTTTCCGATGCACGAATGCCAACGGCACTCGGATTTATCGAACCGTCGATGCCTACTAGAGACGGAACGGCGATAGTTTCACCAGTTGCGATTGTGGGTAGCCATTCCTGTTTCTGGACATCGGTTCCGAATTGATTGATTGCAGAAGCCGATACGATGGCAGATTCAACTAGCGGGCCTGGAGCGAGAGATACGCCCCACTGAGACAGAAGGGCTGACATGTCGATCATATCCATCCCAGAGCCGCCATAGGATTCGGGAACAATTAGTCCGAGCCAACCTAGTTCGCCGATTTCTTGCCAGAAGTCATCAGCGAAGCCGCGATCATCGTCAGCCATGGCGCGTACGAAATCTGAGGGTGAACGGTCTGCGAGGTATTCAGCAGCGCTGCTACGGATCAGTTCTTGGGTTTCGTTTAGTCCAAAGTCCATGGGCGGGGTTTAACGACGCGGTAGTTCGAGTCCACGGTAAGCAATGATGTTTTTTTGGATTTCGTTTGTTCCGGCGAGGATGGGACCAGAGGTCTGGTACATCCTCATTTTGAAGATGCGTCCGGCGAGGTCTTCGTGTTCCGTTTTTGACGCTTGGGTGTCATCGACGAGGCCTGGCATTCCGAGGAGTTCAACGCCAAAGTCTAGGACAGCGCAATTCGCTTCAGTTGCGGCGATTTTGCACATGCTGGCCTCGGTTGAGGGAGGGTAGCCTTGTGTCTGGAGCCATGCTACTTCGTAAGTGATGTAGCGAGCCATTTCGATCTCGGCTTCAAGTTCCGCCAACCGACGTCTGACCTTCATGTCGTCGATCATCAATGAGCCGTCGAAGCGCCGCGTTGTGGCTGCATAGTCCCGAATCTCTTCCCAAGACCGTTGAGCCCACGAGACGTAGTCAATGTTGCCTCGCTCAAAGTTCAGAAGGTTCATTGCTACGTTCCAACCGTCGTTGAGTTCACCGACCATGTTTTCGACTGGTACGTGGACATCGTCGAACATTACTTGATTGAAGCTATGTGCGCCGGCTATGTTGATGATCGGGTTGACCTGAATGCCGGGTGACTTCATGTCAACTAGGAGGAAGGTTATGCCGGAGTGTCTTTCCGCCTCGCGGTCGGTTCGTACGAGCATGAACATCATATCGGCGCGGTGGGCGAGAGAGGTCCAGATCTTCGAACCATTGATGACGAATTCGTCATCGTGTAATTCGGCAAAGGTTTGGAGGGATGCCAGGTCAGATCCGGTGTTCGGTTCTGAGTAGCCTTGGCACCATTGGAGTCCGCCTTGTGCGATGTCGGGGAGGTATTTTCGCTTCTGCTCTTCGGTGCCGAAGTGCATAAGAGTTGGACCCAACATGCGAGTGCCGAAGCGGTCGTTTCCGGGAGCGCGACGGTAGGACATCTCCTCGGCAAAGATGAGGCTGATCATCGGTGATGCCTCTTGCCCGCCGTACTCCTTAGGCCATGTCATTGTGAGCCATCCGCGATCGGCCAAGGCTCGGCGCATTTGCTTGTAGAGAGCCCATCCCTCGTCACTCGACTCGTCGTTAGGGCCTATCCAGTCGTCGGGGAGTTCATCGTCGAGAAACTCCCGCAGTTCCTCGCGGAACGCGATTTCTTCTTCGTTGAATTCAAACCACATTGGCTGATTGATTAGTCGGCAGTAACGGCGAGGCTGGTGATGGTTTTGACGATGCCACCGACCTGATGCATTTTAGTGCTGACGATACCGCCAATATCGACGAGACTTTCTGCCTCGACAACCGCGATGATGTCGAAGGGTCCGGTGACCATATCAACGGCGATCATCTGGTCGATCTTGCGAAGCTCTTCAGCCACATGGCTGGTGCTGCCGACGGAGGTCTCGATCAAGATGTATGCTCGCGTCTTCATATCTTTGGAGTGTCTCCTTCTGAGAGTTGATTGATATTGCCTATGCTAATGCGCGGATTGCAGATTGGGTAGGTCTTGGTTGACGGATTTAGAAGTCCAAGGTTCGTTCGTACTCGTTGTTGCCGCTTGATGGCCCTACCACTGACATTGCGAGTTTGTCGGAATCGACGATGTATTCGGCAACCGATTGCACATCTTCTAGCCCAACATTGTCGAGTGACGCAATTCGCGATTCAAGGGATTCGATGCTGCCTCGCAGAAGTTCTTGGGATGCGAGGTCGTTTGCTACGGCTCTGCTCTCTTCCATACCTAGTATTAGACGACCCTTTGCGAGTTCACGAGCATCGTGGAGTTCTTCCTCAGTGATGCCCTCGCGGATTTTAACGAGCTCGTCGACGATTACTTGTAAGGTTTCACCTACTCTAGGCGGCTCTACGCCAGTGTGGATGTCTACTACGCCGCAGTCGGAAAGGGTATGCATTGAGCTTCCAATGCCGTATGCCAAGCCGCGTTTCTCTCTGACTTCCTCGAAGAGTCGACTGCTCATGCTTCCGCCCAGAACTACGGTGAGTATGCGGAGCGCGGCGCGGCGCGGGTCATTCATGCTGACGCCCTCAAATGCCATTGCCATGTGCATCTGCTCTAGATCGCGCACGCCATGTTTGACACTTGGTCCGGACAGATTATCTTCATGTGGGAACATGGATCGAGGTTCGCCGTCTGGGATATCTGCTAGGAGCAGGTCAATTTGGTCTACAACATCGTCGTGTTCGATGTTTCCGGCTACTGCGATGACTATGTTGCGACCTACGTATTGATCACGGTGGTAATCGATCATTACCGAACGCGGTATCGCTTCGACGCTTTCGATGGTTCCGGCAATGTCTCGGCCTAGGGGTTGATTTGGCCATAGGGCTTGATCGAGTAGTAAGCCCGCAACTGCACCCGGTGAGTCGTGCGATGCTCGGATCTCTTCCAGAACGACGTGTTTTTCTTGGGCGATATCGTTTTCCCTGAAAAGTGGGGACTTGATGATGTCTGCGATGACCTCGACACCGCGTCGGTAGTGTGGGGATGCCATGCGACACCAATAGCCGGTACATTCACGGTCGGTAAAAGCATTGATCATGCCGCCCACGCTCTCGATCACACCGCTTATATCTCGAGGCCTGGGGCGAGTCGGCGTTCCCTTGAAGAGCATGTGCTCGAAGAGGTGCGATACGCCCGCTTCCTCATCCGTTTCGTATCGGCTGCCAGCACCTACTAGGAAGATCGTGCTTACCGCCTTGGTGTGGGTCATCCTGCTAGTGAGGATACGGAGGCCGTTGTCGAGGACGGTGCGTTGGTAGTGGGATGTTGTATCGGTGGCGAGCGTAGGCGGCAACGTTACTCTTTCAGTGGATGGGTTGATTATGGATGACAGATAAGAGTAGCATTTGGCGCGTTGAAGTCTGGTTCGCGGATGTTTCACACTCTCGGCAGATCAACTTCATCGCAGGTTGCTGCTTGCCAGATTCTGATCCGCGCTGCCATATCACGAATCCGATCGCGATGCTTCGGATCGTCGTACAGGTTATTCATCTCGTGCGGGTCGGAGTTGAGATCGTAGAGTTCGCACTGATCGGCAGGGCAGAGGTTGAGTTTCCATCGGTCTGGAGTGATCACGGTTCGCCAGTGCATCGATGCCATGCGATTGATCTCCGACGTTCCCAAGTTGCGGTCGCCCATACCGTTCCATTGCACGAACACATCGTTTTCGCTTAGGTCTGTTTCGCCATTGAGGACTGGCGCGAGGCTCTTGCCTTGCATTTGCCATCGGCTCGGGTCAACAGCGGACGGAGTTGGCGCGAATCCGTCTCCTAAAAGTTGGGTTGAGGCGGATTGTTCGTCGTTGGATGTTTCGCTCAAGTCAAGAAGAGTTGGCACAAGGTCTACTAGCGATACCGAGCCTTCGATGCGCTTGGATTCGGAATCTGGCATCCGAATCAATAGCGGGACACGGGATGCTTCTTCGTACATCGACCTTTTCTCCAACATGCCATGGTCGCCCGCCATCTCGCCGTGTTCGCTGGTGAATATGATGATGGTGTTGTCTAGTTGACCAGTTGCGCGAAGGGCATCAAGCATCTTGCCGACTTGCCGATCGACAAGTGTGACGTTCGCGAAGTACTGAGCACGCAATCGACGCCATCCGTCCTCTGCCGTCAGGTCGTGATAGTCGTCAATTCCGAGCGGGTTGAGATTGCCAGCCATGTAATAGTCGGCACGCAGACGGTTCAATAGAGAACCGTCGTCTGGACGTTTCAGGAACGCAGGGCCGACGGATATGTCCTCTGGTCCGTAGATGTCGTTGAGCGGTCCGGTGTAAGGTGGGTGTGGTTCAAAGAATGAGACATAGAGCATGAAGGGTTGATCGCCTTGCTCCGAATCTGGGTGTTTGCGAATGAAATCGGCGGCGGAGTCTCCGAGGAAATAGGCTTGAGTCTGTTCTTCTGTCAGATTTGCGGTAGCGAACCAGTTCTCGTATGAGCGATTAATGCCGGGTGGTTCGATGCCATGTTTGCGGAGGTGATCGTTGTAATTCGCTTCTACGTTTCGGTATTCGCGTTTGGTAGCACGTACACGATGGAAATCTTCAACGCTGACCCACTCGTCGAAGCCGTGTTGACGGATCATGTCATCGCCGAGGTGCCACTTGCCGAAGTAGCCGGTGTAGTAGTCCTCGCTGATGCGTTCGGCAATCGTTGGACAGTCGGCAGGAAGAGGAATGTTGTTGCGATGCAACCCGACGGCGTGCGGGTATAGCCCGGTCATGATCGAGGCACGGCTCGGGGTGCAGACAGGTTGCGTAACGTAAGCGTTCTCGAAGATGAAAGACTCTTCCGCAATCGTGTTTAGGTTTGGGGTTTCTATCCAGTCGTTTCCGTAGCACGCCATTGAATCTTGGCGTTGCTGGTCGGTGAGAATGAACAGGATGTTCGGGCGATTGCGAGCGGATGTCATGGGGCTATGCGAGGTTGAATGCGGTTGTAGTTGACTAGCGTAGGATTTAGCTTACTACTATCGACAAAGTACCCGTCCGTTAGCCTGCCGAGTAAATCGTCAAAATGCCCGATGCGTCAGAAAAGCCTACTTCGTCCCAACCCATCGACGTTGCTAATGTGCGTCGCTCACGCAACCCAAAACGTGAGGACCGTCCTTGGGGTTCGTACGAGGTGCTGACTCGAGGACCTGGATTTCAGGTGAAACGGCTCAGCGTAAAGCCTGAATGCCGACTTTCATATCAATGGCATCGGCACCGCGCCGAGACATGGACGGTAGCCCGCGGCATCGCCAAGGTCACGATCAACGGCGAAGACCAGATGCTGGGGCCATCCCAGTCAATCCACGTACCGCGTACACACAAACACCGTATTACGAATCCGTCATCAATAGAACCGCTGGAGATAATCGAAGTGCAGACTGGGGACTATCTGGGTGAAGATGACATCGTTAGAGAGGCGGATGATTTTGGGCGGGTGTGAAAAGAATTTCTAAACTGCATCGTAAGACTCCGCCACATGCAATCGCCCACCACCATGCCTCCCGCCCCTCCTGCCTCGAACGAAGCAACACGCCGTTCGATGATGTCGAATCGGCGGGCGGATACTAAGCCAGAGGTAGCGTTTAGGAGTATGTTGCACCGGGCTGGGTTGAGGTTTCGGAAGGATCGATACATCAAGTTTGAGCGTCGTGGTGTGAAGGTTGATGTTGTGTTTCCGTCGGCGAGGGTAGCGTTGTTCATTGACGGTTGTTTTTGGCATCGATGTCCGGAACATGCGACGATGCCAACTCGTAATCGTGACTATTGGTTAGCCAAGTTTCGCCGCAACATGGATCGAGATGCTACCAACAACGAAAACCTTGATCAACTGGGATGGCGAGTTGTGAGGGTCTGGGAACATGAAGTGAAGAATCCAGAACTCGCAGAAATTGCCGTCGAACAGGTTATTCGTATCGTTAGAGGTGAGGCAGTATCGACGGATTCGGTTTAGAATGTGCAATCGCCCAGCAGATAGATGCTTGATAGAAGTTGCAACATTCACCAACCGACATGTCCGACCAATTGAACGAAGATCAGATCGTTACGATCTTAGAGGGTGCTTATTCAGGAGCGGTTTACGATGCCATGCGGGAACTCGGGCTGAAAGGCGGTATCCTCCCTAGCGATATACGTCCCGTCGATCCAGATGTCTCGGTAGTCGGAAAAGTCTGGACTTGCAGCGGGGCAATGGTTGAGGGGACAACGCAGGATGAATCTTTGCTTTCTTGGACAGGGATGCTCAGCGCTGCTCCATCAGGGTCGGTTGTCGTCTGCCAACCCAACGACTCTACGATCGCTCACATGGGCGAGTTGTCGGCAGAGACGCTCAAGTTTCGCGGTGTTAAAGGCTATGTCGTGGATGGGGGCAATCGTGACACCGACTTTATTTTGAAACTCGGGTTCCCTGTATTCTGTCGATACTTGACTCCGTCGGACATCGTGGCTCGTTGGCAGGTTCTAACCATGGGCGAGCCGATCTCCATCGGTGACGTATCCATCAAAACTGGGGACTACATTTTGGGCGACCGCGATGGAGTTGTCGTGATCCCGGCATCATCCGCGTCCGACGTGGCCAAACGCGTCGACGAGGTGATGAATACCGAGAACGAACTTCGTAACATGATCTTGGATGGCATGGATCCGCAGGAAGCCTACATCAGGTACCAACGTTTCTAGAGATGGCTGAAGCTAATAGCCAAGAATCAGAATTCACCGAAAACTTACGAGCCCCGGGTTGGATGTTCGCGTTCTTGGGACTGATGCTCGGCGGTACCTCGGGCGGTTTGACTGCTGTGGGCATCAGGAGTTTTGGCGACGACCCGTTGGTTTCAGGGATGGAAGCGTTGGTCTTCTTCGTATGCTTTGCTATTGCGGTCGTGGGTATTGTCTATGTGATGCTCAATTCGACGTTGATGGAGACGAAGGTTTCAGCACTAGGGATTACAGTGAGGCTTGGGTTGCTCGGCACTCAACGCACCTTCGAATGGAAAGAAATCTCAGCCGTTCGCGCGGTCGATCACAACATCGCAAGACACGGAGGCAGAGGTAATCCATTTGCGCCATCAACCAGACGGTCATGGACGATGTACGGAGTTCGTAGTGGGGTTGAACTTGAGATGATCGGGATGTCCGGTATTCAAAACATCTTTATCTCAAGCCGAAATCAAGATGAGTTGGTTGCGGTGGCAGAAGAGATGGTCCGCCAAGCGTAAACGTAGTGCATGGGCATCTTTGGATTCCCACTGCTATCATCACAGCATCCGACTTTGATGCTTGAAATCTAACGGAAGGTCGCGAATATGACTACTTCAACTCTTGCCGCTGTGATTTACAAACAGGGTGAACCTGCCGTTGTTGAGACGTTAGAACTTGATGACCCGGGACCGGGTGAGGTTATGGTCAAGATCGGCGGAACTGGGGTTTGCCACAGCGATCACAATGTCTACTCTGGATACCGCCACACGGATGACCTCCCGACGATCCTAGGACACGAAGGTGCAGGCGCGGTTGAGAAAGTCGGTTCGGGGGTACATGGATTGGAACCTGGCGACAAGGTGGTTTTCGCCATCCGTCCCATGTGCGGAAAGTGCAAATACTGCTCAACCGCGCGTTGGAACCTGTGCGACCCGATCTCATCACATCAACCCTCTGCCCAATTCCGCAAAAACGGCACGAGCTACTACGCTGGTTTGGCGACCTATTCGGAATACACAGTGGCGTGGGAGAACAACGTTGTCAAAGTAGACCCTGATGTTCGTCTCGACCGCGCAGCTCTCGTAGGTTGTGCTGTGATTACCGGCGTCGGCGCAGTTGTCAACAAAGCCAAGGTTGAGACGGGCTCCACAGTCGCGGTTTGGGGATGCGGAGGCGTTGGATTGAACGTCATCCAAGGGGCGCATTTGGCAGGGGCGTCAAGGATCATCGCGGTCGATATCAATGCTGATAAGTTCCAGTACGCAACTCGGATGGGAGCCACGGATACTGTGGATGCGTCGAAGGATGACGCGGTGTCAGCGATCCGAGATTTGACTTCAGGAGGCGTAGATTACGCGTTCGAGGTTATCGGTCAACCTGCGACGTTGCGGCAAGCTTTAGAAGCCACATGCGAGGGAGGCACGGCGGTATTGGTAGGCGCGGCTCCGGATGATGGTGAGGTGATGGTCCCGATGCGACATCTGTTTTTGGATCGAGCACTAATCGGTTGTAGCGCGGGTACTGGACGTCCGCGGTATGACTTCCAATGGTTGATTGCGCTCTATAAGCAAGGGCGATTGAACCTTGATGCCCTCGTAACACGGACGCGTCCGCTAACTGAGGTCAACGAAGCATTTCGGGATATGGAAGCAGGAGCGGTGGCGCGGACTGTTTTGGTGCCGTGATAGGGGATGATTACGGAATCAATCGCTCTTCGCGCTGACTTGGCTCTGAAACCCTGTGCGGATGTGGGAGTTGTCGCAGTAGGGCTTGGTGTTGGAGATGCCGCATCGACAAAGGCGGACTTTTCCGTGTTGCTTGAACTCGCCGCCTTCAGAATCGCGCAATTCGAAATCGCCGACTACCTGTAAGGCGTCGTTGTTCCAGACGTAGATTTTCGTTGGCTCGACCATCTGGTTATGCTCTGCAGGAGTCTTGGAAGCCTGCGAGATTGTGCGAACCGTCGCAGAACGGTTTCTCTTCCGACTGTCCACATCGACACAGGTACGCCTCGCCCTGAACTGGGAATTCGTTACCATCGGCGTCGCAAATCACGAAATTGCCGCTGACCCAGTATGACCCGTTGTCCGATGTTGTGATTGTGGTATCTGCCATTTGGTTACTCTCCCCGCTCTGGAGCGTTGTTTGGCGTTGATGGTGGTGTATGTGCATTGTAACGCGTATCATTCGTATTCGATAGATGTATCAGAGCGCGTTGCCGACCGCTCGCCCTACGAGTTAATGGAAGTGAAGGAGCCGACATGAAAATCACTGAAATCAAAACCTTCCTGATGTCTGGTGGCGGGAGCCGAAACTGGTGCTTCGTCAAGGTCTACACCGATGAGGGCATATACGGTGTCGGCGAAGGCTCAGGTTGGCCACGAGTGGTTCAAACGGCCGTTGAAGACCTGGCTAACATCGTCGTGGGCGATGATCCGATGGATATCGAGCGGCTACACCAGAAGATGATCGTGGCTATTATGGGGCATGGCATGACGGGAACCCCGGGGTCTGGCGCGATTAACGCCATCGATATGGCGCTCTGGGACATCAAGGGCAAGGTGCTGAACACGCCAGTGTGGAATCTACTTGGAGGAAGGGTCCGCAAGCGGATCCGCACGTATGCTCATGCTGGAACACCAGAACTGGCGGTTGAGATGCGCGATCGGGGGATTACCGGCATCAAGACTGGCGGTGTCTATCGAACGGTAGAGCGCGTCGAAGCGATCCGGCGTGCGGTAGGTGATGAGATGGACATCATGGTCGACGCCCATGGTCCGCCGTGGTTCACCACCAAAGATGCAATCATCGTCGGTAAAGGGTTAGAACCTTACAACCTGCTCTTCTATGAGGACCCGGTGCCGCCGGAAAACACCGAGGCGATGCGACGCGTTCAAGACAATGTCGATATTCCGATTGCGGCCGGAGAGCGACACTCTCACATCTGGGGCGTCCGCGAAATTATCGAGGATGAAATCGTTGACGTTGTGCAACCAGATTCCGGTCGGATCGGCGGTATCACGCAGTTGAAGAAGATCGCGGCATTGGCAGAGGCGCACTACATCAATGTCGCGCCGCACTCCGGGTCGCTCGGCCCAGTGGCGGAGTACGCGGCGATTCACATATTGGCGTCGATCTCTAACGCCTTGATACTGGAGCGTCTGGAAGACGATGTGCCGCAACGATACGAGGTCATCCAACCGCATCTGCCGACCGTTGACGGTTACATCACGGTACCCGAAGAGCCAGGTTTGGGCGTCGACTTCGACGAGGACGTAGTTGCGGCGAACCCGCCTGAGCCTAACATCCGCACAGGACCGGACCCATCGAGCGGACATTACGCCCCCGGCACATACGACGAATACGTCTACTACCAACAGCGCTACAGTCGCCAAAGAGAGCTACCAAGACTGCGGAGTAAATGATGATCATTGAATCGAAAGAATGAATGATGAATCATTTCATTTGGTTCAAAGAACCAAAGCCTCTTGCGACTGCCACACCTTTGCGACACCCTGCGCTTTGGCGATCGACGGGGCGTGCAAAGTTCTGCCCATGACGCGAAATTAAGATAGATTCACTTGCCACTTAGAATCTACTCCAGCATCATAAGCAGTCCATGACCACTGAATCCGAAACCGTACCGCCCGAAGAAGAACCGCATTCCCGAGCGATGGTCGTCTTTGCCCATCCCGATGACGCCGACTGGGGATGCTCTGGGACTGTTGCTAAGTGGACACGTCTTGGATGGGAGGTCGTCTACGTAATGTGTACCGACGGTTCCAAAGGGACTGAAGACCGCACTATCTCGGCAACCCAGCTTAGCCAAATCCGGAAACAAGAGCAAATCGATGCTGGACGCGTACTCGGGCTAAAGTCTGTCGAATTCCTCGACTTTCCAGATGGATACCTTGAACCTACCATTGACCTGCGTCGCGAAATCGTGCGCGTAATCCGAAAACATCGTCCTCATATCCTCATCACCACAAATCCCACTCGCGACCTCTCGCATGGACAATACATCGGACATCCCGATCACTTCGCTGCGGGTGAAGCTGCTCTCTCTGCTGTCTTTCCTTCTGCCAGAGACCATCTCTGGGATGAAAGCCTTCTGGCACAAGGGCTTGATTCCTGGAAGGTTCACGAAGTGTGGGTAATGATGTTTGACGAGGGATCAACTCACTGGAATCCTCTCGAAGAAGAGGATGTAGTCAAAGCCATCGGAGCCATCAAATCACACATCAGCCAGCTTGACCAACCGGAAAGAGTCGATGAGTGGATGCGACGTTGGCGATCTGAAAACGGCAAGAATATCGATGCCCAATACGCCGAAGGCTTTAGGCGATTCCAACTCGTCCCCGGCTTTAGTCCTGATGAAGACAGCGACAATACTGAGGCTGATGACGACTCTGACTAGAACGCCAGAATCTGCTATAACCAACTCATGTCTAGCGAGCCCAATCCAGAATCCAACGCTGAAAAATCCCCACCAGCATCGCAAAGCAACCGCGCTCGGCAGACACGCTCGCGCGAAAACATCACTCACCCTATCGCCTTTCAAGACGAAAATCTAGAAAAAACCTACAACCGCAAACGAAACATCCCCAAATCCCAGCGCAAATCCGAACTCCGCCACCTACACTAATCATTCTCAACGATTAGAACCCGTAAATCCTCTTCGCATTATCTCCGAGCAACATCGCTTGCTCTCTTTTTGTCAGCCAATCGAATCCCTCGCGCACCAGTCGCAACTCTTCAGCAAGTGATATCCAACCGTTCTTTTCTCGTAGATAACCCGGATAGCCTGTCCCCCAGATGCATCGCTCAATTCCAAACGCATCAATTGCCATCATCACCGCACTATGCATATCTCCAAACGGAAATCCTTCCCCTGACCGGTTGTGGACATCCGAAATCGTCATCACCACATTCGGAAAGCGAGCCAAATCCAAAACCGGCAGATACGCCGTCCAACCATCGCTTGCCATCCAAGGTTCCGGATACATCATGTGATCGACGATCCAAGTGATTCCCGGATACCGTCCCGCGATCTCCGCTGTCTGACCAACATTCCCAACCCGGTTATGCACCTTCACAATCCCGCTGCGTTCCTCGATCGCCCTAAACATCAGTCCGTTCCTAACAGGATCTAAAACCACATCATCCGGATAGTAGTCGGGATGAAACCTGAAACCTGAAATTCCAAACTCATCCATCCAACGCTCAACCGCTGAAGCATTTTCCGGATCCATCGGATCTACCAAACCGATAGATCGAAATTGTTCTCGGTTCGAATTCGCAGAATCTGCGACGTAGGTGTTGTCCCAAGTAGACCCGCTTGACTGGACGAGTACCGCCGCATCGACGCCATTCGCATCCATGTCCTCAATCAACAATTCCGTAGGCCCCGCCTGCTCCGTCACCGCTGTCCAAGTCGGTGCCGTCGGACCAACAGGAGCAATGGGTGGCAACTCCCATACATGTACATGGCAATCAACGATCATTACAGCATCCTTTGACTCATTAGCTTGAACACCAACACCGATTATCTACCAAGCACTACGCCTATGAATCCCGGACGACCAGCCGCAAAATCCGCTACCGCCATCGCGCGTCGCCCGGACGCCTGAACAGTCACCAAACGGACTGTGGAGCTTCCACCAGCGCAGGCATACACATTGCTACCTTTATCCCGAAATACGCCTCCGGGAACTTGACCATCGGGCAGACGAACCCCTTTACCTAACTCAACATCCACAAGTTTCAGGAGACCCCCATCCAACGTCGTACTAGTTCCTGGCCACGGAAAGAAAGCCCGATTCATCCGAACGATCCGCTCTGCTGGCATGTGCCAATCAACCGCTCCGTCCTCTTTACGAATCAAACGCGTCACTGTGGCACTCGCTTCATCTTGCGGTTGCGGCATCAATCGTCCTGCCTCTAGATCGCCTAAAACTCTAGGTAAAATCTCGGCACCCATCGCGAAAAGACGCTCAGTCAACTCATCAGAACGAGTATCCATCGTTATCTTGACCGGTTCGGATTGCGCCAACAGCGGGCCGGTGTCCATCCCTTCATCCAACAACATTATCGTCACCCCAGTTTCGTCGTCGCCATCCAGAATCGCGGTTGCGACCGGGCTAGGCCCACGATGTCTGGGTAGCAGCGAGGGATGCACATTGACCACGCCATATTTCGGAATCGACAGCAACTCCGAGGGAATGAATCTACCGTACGCAACCACTACATACACATCTGCTTCAACCGCTCGGATCGCCTCTATCGATTCGTAGTCCAGTCCATCCGGCGTGATGACCGGTATACCGATTTCATCCGCGAATATGGCTGTGGGAGTTGGTGTCGCGACTCTTGCACGTCCAGCTCTTCGCGCAGGCCGTGTGCAGACCAAAGGCACCTCAATGCCCGCGCACAATAGAGCGCGAATCGATGCAATCGCGTAGCTTGGCGTTCCGAAAAATACTGCTCTCATCAAGTCAAATTCTCGTGTTTCAGGGAGTTCGTGTTCCTTGACGGTATCGCGTGAAGGTTCGGAAATCGCACTTGATGCTATCACGCTAGGCTAGAGGGTGATTCCTTTGGTGTTCACATCGTCTTGCTCGGATCTGATCGCTGAATCCTATCGCCCCAAGTCAACGAATTTCAGTTCAAAAAAAGCCGAATCTGCGTCGTTTTGAAGTTGCCAGAGCCGACGCGACTCGATAAGTTAAAGATAGTTAATCTTTGTTTTCGGGCTCTGAGGAGGCGGCCCGAGAAACGAGCAAGATAGTGTACGCGGGGTGTGCCAAGCACCTTCGTACCGTGTCGATTCCGCATCTGGTGACGAAAGGATGATCTGTGCCTCATGACCTTTCAGATGACAACGTTTACGACTTGCAGAAAAAATGGAAAACCGTACTCGGATTGGTAGAAATCCAGATCGGTAACCTTGCCGATTTCAACGCATACCTGAAAGACACATCCCCTACATCCCTCGAGAACGGTGTCCTGCGCGTCACCGTGAGAAACGGCTTTATCTCCGCTTGGATACGCCAACGCGTCATGCGTAGCCTTCGTCGATTCGCGGCGCAGGTTTTCCGAAGCGAGATCAAGATCGAACTCGAAACGATGGTTTACACCAGCAGCGACGTCTTGGTACGCGAAGGCCTCGCTGGCGACTATTCGCAGTGGGCCGATGTCAGACTGAGCCGTCATCGCGCTGCCTTAGCGCGTGAAAACGCTCGATTCTTCCCGACCATCTCCGACTGCACCTTCGATAGGTTTGAGGGTTCCGAATGCAACGAAAGGGCAATGAACGCTGCCCGTAGCGTTGCAGACAATCCCGGAACTGAATTCAATCCGTTAACCATCACCGCTGAGACGGGACAAGGCAAAACTCACCTGCTCAACGCCATCGCAAATGAGATGCGTAAGACGAAGATGAACGTGATCTGCCTCACCGCTGAGGAGTTCGTCGATAGTTTCGTGAAGTCGTCGCAGAACGGCAAAGTCGCTGCGGTGCGCGACCGATATCGCGACGTCGATGCACTGCTGGTTGACGGCATAGAACGACTCATCGGCAAAACGGGCACCCAGACGTTCTTCCTCAACATCGTTGAACATCTACTCACAAATCAGAAACAGTTGGTCTTCACCTTCAACACTGCCTATCCGATACACGAGTTGGGGGAAGAGATAACTTCGCGTCTACTCGGCGGATTGGAGATCCATATCGATCCACCCGACCGCGCGCTCAGACACTCTATCTTGCGAAGATACTCAAATGAACGAAACCTTGAATTGAAGGGCGGGGTTTTGGATTTCTTGTCAGAACGTGTCGCTCGTACAGTCCGCGACATTCTCGGTGATGCTGCTCGTGTCAACGCACACGCGAATCTCGGACATGCAGCGCAATCCGCCGGACCAACCGTGGTCACGGTCGATATCGCCGCGGATGCAGTTCGTGACAAGCTCGTTGCCCCCGCACCGCTTTTGCCGTCGCCAGATCAAGTCTTCGACGCCGTGGCTGAAGTCTTCTTAGTTGATGCAGACGCCTTGTGTCGTCCTGGGAGAGGAAACCGATCAGTTAGCACAGCGCGCGACGTGGCGATATACATGCTGCGAGAAAAATGCGGATTGACGAGTTCTGAGACAGGTACGCTGATGGGTGGCAGACCACATTCGACGATTTTGGCAGCGTTAAATCGTTACTCTGAACGACGTCAAACGGATCGTGAACTCACCGAAGCAGAGCGGCGCGTTGAGCGCCTATTGCGTTAGCACTATGCCGCATCTGGCGCCGCAAAATACTTCTCGCGATACCACCGTAGCTCCTCGATGCTCTCCAAGACATCGTCGAGCGCGCGGTGCGATTTCTCCTTTGACGGCGGCTCTTCAGCGTCTGGATACCAACGCGCTACAAGTTCCTTGATCGTGCTCACGTCGATCACTCGATAGTGAAGGTAAGACTCTAGTTTCGGCATCTCCCGCTTCAAGAAAAGCCGGTCAACCCAAATCGAATTTCCGCAAAGTGGCGCTTCCCACTTCCCGACCCACTGCATCACGAAAGCAAGTGTTTGATTCTCAGCTTCATTGATCCCGATCTTGGATGCCCGAACCTTGTCCATCAAGCCAGACTCAGTGTGTTGGCGCGCTGACCATGGATCGATGTTATTCAGATCCGCGACTGAGCGATTGATTGCGATCTCCGGCCCTTCAGCCAAAACCTCCAAGTTAGAGTCCGTAATGATCGTCGCGATCTCGATGATGACGTGCTGCTCCTCAAGACCTGTCATCTCAAGATCGAGCCACACCATGCGTCCGTCGCCCTTTTTCTGTGTCGCCATAAATTTCGAGGATATCAGCGCCGAGGAGATGAAACCAGACGCGTCATTTCTGCACACGCGATGCCTTTGCTAAAGTTTCAGTATCACCAATCACCCGAGGCAAGACCATGACATTTTGCGATGAAATCGAAGTAGAATCCGCGCCTCAACGCGAGGCGATGATGAAGCACCCGTTCGTCTTAGGCATCGGTGACGGTTCGCTTTCAGACGATCGTTTCCGACACTTCATGACTCAGGATTACCTCTATCTCATCGACTACGCTCGCATTCTGGCCATGGGCACGGTCAAGGCACCAGACTTAGACACGATGAGTTGGTTCGCAGGTGCTGTAGATCACATCCTCAACACCGAAATGGAACTGCATCGTACTTATTGCGCTGGACTAGGAATCTCAGCGGCCGAGTTAGAAGCCACCCGGCATGCACCTACCACCTATTCGTATACGAGCTACCTTCTACGTGTCGCGCAGATCGGAAGTTTCGGCGAACTGATCGCCGCAATAGTCCCTTGCATCTGGGGATATTGGCAAGTTGGGGAAATGCTTGCCGACATGGGAGAGCCACAAGACGCTCCCCAATACGCAGAGTGGATCCGGATGTACGCCGGCGATGAATCCCGAACTGTGGCTTTGCAAGCACGCGAAATCTGCGACCAAACCGCCGAAAACGCAGGCAAAACTGAGATTCAAGCCATGCGCGAGGCGTACATAACCTGCACCCGCTACGAACGCGACTTCTGGCAGATGGCGTGGGACCTCGAGGGATGGGTTGTGTAGCGTCTCGATGTGCTCGTTTGTTATTGGCTTCTTGCCGACATATCAGCTGTCAACACCCGCCTAATGATAAACAGATAGATAGGATGCCCTACACGATCAAACCAACCGCTGATTTCGAGTTGCACTGCGGAGACGCCGCAGAGGTGCTGCTCGGAATTGACGATGCCTCCGTAGATCTGATCTTCACCTCGCCACCATACGCCGAGAGGCGCAAGAACAGCTATGGCGGTGTACACGCTGATGACTACGTCGAATGGTTCTTAACTATCTCGGAAGAACTGTTGCGGGTCATGAAACCTAGCGGCAGCTTCATCTTGAATATCAAAGAACATGCTGTAAACGGCGAACGCCACACTTATGTCATCGAGTTGATCCTTGCATTGAAACAACAAGGATGGCTTTGGACCGAAGAATACATGTGGCATAAAAAGAACAGTTACCCCGGCAAGTGGCCGAATCGTTTTCGGGACTCATGGGAAAGATTGTTGCATTTCAACAAAACACGCCAATTCAAGATGAACCAAGAGGATGTCATGGTTCCAATGGGAGATTGGACTGGCAACCGACTTGTGAACCTCAGCGCCACGGACAGAGTTCGCGACGAATCCAAGGTTGGTAGTGGCTTCGGCAAGAGAATCGAAAACTGGGTTGGCAGAGACATGGCTTACCCAACCAACGTTCTTCACATGGCGACAGAATGCGGAAACCGAAGTCACAGCGCAGCATTCCCAAAACCATTGCCTACTTGGTTTATTCGGCTGTTCACTGACCCTGGAGATGTAGTGCTAGATCCCTTCATCGGTTCGGGCACAACCGCGTTTGCGGCAATTGAACTAGGAAGAAAGGCGATTGGGATCGAGATCAACTCGGAATATTGCAACGCTATCGAAGTAGCCACTCAAGAACCGATGCAAGCAGTAATCCTCGACGCTGGTGAATCGTTCGGGTAGATGTACGTATGTCAAGCGTCAACGTCGTTTCGGACCGCCAAATCCGCGAATACGTAGAGAAAAACATCGGCGAGTTTCACAGCAAACGCGTCGACCGGCTTAACAGCCTCAAATTGAGAGCACTTCTGAGGCGGAAAAACCCTTATCTCTTCAGGGCAAAGGCTATCGAGTGCGCTCAGGACCTCATTCGCCCCATGCTCGACGCGCATTTGAGTTCGCAAGAAGAGACGTTTTTCGGCGAATTCTTGGAGGGCCTAGCTAGGCATATATGCACAATCGCACGGCGCGGGCGCGCTTCCGGGATTGAGGGTGTTGATATTGAGTTTGATTCCGATGGCATCCGTTACATTATTTCGCTGAAATCCGGACCGAACTGGGGCAATTCGAGTCAGGTAAGACAGATGCGATCAGATTTCAGAAGAGCATCTCAAATCCTCAGACAAGGTAACCCCGGCTTGCGTGTCCAAGCTGTAAACGGTTGTTGCTACGGTCGAACGACGAAACAATTCGATAAAGGCGACTACTGGAAGTTATCTGGGCAGAAGTTTTGGGAACTTATCGCCGCCGACACCGATTTCTACAAACGGATCATTGAGCCGTTGGCACACCAGGCCAAACAAAGACATCGAGATTTCAGCGGCGCGTACGGTGGCGTGGTCAATTTATTGGTTGCCGAGTTCATCGCTGATTTTGCAGATTCGCAGGGACGCATTGATTGGGAATCTCTAGTTGAGTTCAACTCCAAAAGCACCGCCTAACTTTTACTCCCAGTTGACGCTCTATCCCCGAACGCTATAATGGCACTACGTTCTGAGCGAGCGGGAGTAACTCAGTGGTAGAGTATCTGCTTCCCAAGCAGAAGGTCGCGGGTTCGAATCCCGTCTCCCGCTCCAACTCTTTTTCCTTCCGATCCGCGCTCTATCGATCCTGAACCGACCCGTCGAATCCGATCGGTGTGTCAAGCACTTTCGCATCTTCGCCGATGTTAGCCAAAGCCTCTTCGTTCAGTTCAACTCCGAGTCCCGGTCCTACCGGCACTGTAAGATAGCCGTCGATCAATTCCAGCGGCTCGACCAAGAGTTCGGACTTAGGCGGTTCCGACTCGCCGGTGTATTCCTGTAACGCAAAATTCGGAATGCACGCGTCTAGCTGTACACACGCAGCAGTCGATACTGGGGACAACGGATTGTGTGGAATGACCTTTACATGCTGCGCTTCTGCCATGGCTGCGACTTTCTTGCAACCGCTCAATCCGCCGCAAAGACAGAGGTCGGGACGCACGTACGCGCAACCGCCGTTCTCCAGCAACTGCTGATACTCGAATATCGTCGTGAAACGCTCGCCCGTCGCTATTGGGATGTTGCATTGCGCCTGCACTTCAGCCATCCGCGCCGGACTGTCAGGCAGCATCGGGTCTTCATAGAAGAACGGATTGAACTGCTCTAGCCGCCTGCCTAGCCAGATCGATTCCGCAGGATTCATCTGGCGATGTATCTCCACACAAATATCGACATCTGAACCCACCGCGTCTTTCACCAAACCTACACGGTGGACAGCCTCATCTGCCCATTCGGTGTAGGACTTGTGAAGGTAGTAGTCGTTTGGGAAAGGCGTGAACCGAACCGCGGTGAAGCCTTGTTGCTTCGCCCGTAAAGCATCTTCAGCCAAATCCTCGCCAGTTACCCCGCCTACATGCATATAGCAGCGCACCCGATCACGCGTCTTACCGCCCATCAAGTCGTAAATCGGTACTCCTAGCCGCTTTCCCTTCATGTCCCAAAGCGCAATGTCGATCGCACTCAATGCTCCCTGAACGACTGAGCCCATGAAATGCGACGAACGATAGAGATACTGGTAGTGATGCTCGATCAGGTTAGGGTCTTGACCCACGAGGTAGTCGCTCATCACCTCAATCATCGTATTCGTCGGGCGTTGCCAGCCATGCACACCACCCTCACCGATGCCGACGTATCCGTCTTCCGAGTGAATCTTGATCAGCAGCCACCGACTCCAAAGAAACGTCTCAACCTTCTCGATCTTGGTCATCGCCGAATTCCTGTTCGTTCAGTTCAATCAAAGGGACTAACAAAGAACGTCCCTCAGCGATTGCAGTTTATCGGAAACCTCGCTCAAAATCGTCTATTCTTTCATCGAAGTACGCGGTTTGTCGGAGACTCGTAGTCGGGTTGAACGCTACTGACCACCAAAACAACCAAGGGGCCAAAGTTGAGAATTCTCGTTACTGGTATCTCAGGACGTATCGGCGCGAACGTCGCAAAGCGATTCATTGATCTAGGACATCAAGTGACCGGGCTCGTCTGGCATGCCGACAGACAATCGGAAAAGGTTTCTCAGATAGGTGCCGACATCGTTGAAGGCGACTTGACATCCTCAAAGGACGTTTCAAGTGCATCTGGAGGAGCAGACGCCATTTTCCACCTCGGTGCAGCCTTTCAAGCTGGCGGCCCATTCACGCCCGAACAATACTTCGATATCAACGTCAAAGGAACATTCAACGTCCTCGAAGCCGCTTCCGCATCAGATCGCGTCAAACACATCATCGTTACCAGCACTGACGGCACGATGGAAAAATACCCGCCAGAAGGTATCGAGGAGCCGATCCGCGAAGACTCTCTGCCCTTGGCTGCAACTGGCTGGTACGGCTACACAAAAGTCCTGACAGAGCATTTGGTTGATCGCTACGTTCGTGCAGAACGGCTGCCGGCGACGGTGTTTCGTTTCGCTAACGCATGGGGAGCAGGCGAAGCGTTGGACTTCGGACAGTTCCATATGCAGACGTTCATGGAACAGCTCGAGGGAAGAGGAGAACCGGAAAGTCGCGCTGCGTACGAGAGCATGTCCGCGGCATACGATGGCGACCCTCACCTCATAATCGCCGCAGACAGAAACGGTCGACCATGGAAAAAACACTTCGTCGAAGTTAGAGACATCATCCACGCCTACGAGAACGCGCTGACCAATCCTGCAACCTTCGGCAACACGTACCAGTTGGCGTCGAGTGAACCGTTTCGCTGGGAAGTTATGATCCCATACCTCGCCGAGAAACTAAACGCTACGTACACGAAGGTCAATCTGCCAATCACTCCCACCTTCTATGAATACGACCTATCGGCGGCAAGACGAGACTTCAACTACAACCCTCCCCTCTCGCTTTTCGACATGATCGACGAAGCGATCGCTCACCGAAACACTGGCAAAAGCGAGATCATACCAACTAAGGTTTGAACCTCTGCATCGCGTAATACGTGCCAAAACCAAACCCGATCAATCCGGGTAGATGCACAACCAACTGAGCGTTAATGATCCTGTCGGGCATGAGGCCATCAATGATCTCAATACCGGTGATTTGAGACACGTAAAACAGTAAGGCCAACCCCGCTGCGATGACGCGCAAGCTCATCGAATATTTTCTGCCCCCAATCAGTTCCATCGCATACGTAACGCCCATGACACCCAAGAATTCTGCCACTCCAACCACGATCAACCAGATGCTTGAGTTCACTCCGGCCAATATATCGAGCGACCACAAGGCCACGAGGATCACTGCGGATGCTAAACCGATTCCAACCGCCGCCAAACCTCCTAGCGTCGCAGTCTTAACCAAATCGCTCTGCGTGACCTTGAACATCGCAGGCCCACCAATTGACGCGCAGTCAGGACATTTAGAGCCCACCGGCGCGTAAACCATGCAGCGCGGGCATATCGGGTCGCCGCACTGAGCACAACGAAGGTTTGTTTCCACTCCAGAGTCGCGGACGCACTCCGTCATGTTGAGTTCTAAGTCAGTTGTGTTCTGGCTCATGGGCGTGTTTCAGGTTAACTGCTCGCGTCTGGTCGGCTGTGAACCCAATCGTCCCGCGATGCAATATCGCGATCAAAGACCATCCGGTTCCAGATCAACGTCGTGCGCGTCAACTCTCCATAACTTAACAACGATTCTTTGAATCCGCCGGATGTTACCCGCCTGATTATTGTGATAGCTGCGAATCCTACTCCATACAGTGCCACCCATTCGCCGTATCCAGCCCAAAGCGCCCAGATCGGTATCAGTAACGTTGCCAACAACCAACTTACAGCAGAATCTCGCCAAGGGGTCAGAGTGAACAACACCCCGGGAATCGTTGCCCAAAGCACAAACAATGGCATTCCGAAAGCGAGAATCGAACCAATCCCGACCGATATCCCGCGTCCTCCTGAAAACTTCAGGAAAATTGGCCAGTTATGTCCGCACATCCCCGCCAACGCCGCTCCAGTCTGCGTCGCCGGACCCAAATCCAGTAGGGCAGAACCACTGACATATACAGGGAGAAACCCCTTCGCGAACACGTCGAAAAGGGCTATTGGCACAACCCATTTCTTACCAACATGCACAGATACATTCGATGCTCCAACGTTCCCGCTCCCGTACTCACGGATATCGATCCCGGCGACGAACCTGCCGACCAAATAAGCAGATGGAATCGATCCGACGAGATAAGCCCCGACGATCAAACCGACACTGATCATTAGATCCGACATTTACTCAATAGCTACAGCTTAGATTCGTCTATTGCGTATCCAACGCCACCAACTCCGTGCATCGCAATCGCACGTTCGTAAAGAGCGCGGACTGTCCCTGGAGGTGGCCCATTCATGCCCGGCACTATCTCGTTCACCATGCCGTTGGCGTGATAGTCCGATCCACCAGACTTTACCAGCCCGTAACGTTCCGCAAACGCGGTGTAGCGATCAATCATGTCTATACCATACTTCTCGGCATAGACTTCAATCCCAACCAACCCGTGTGGCACCAACACCGCCAACACATCGCGGATGTTCGGCACAGTACGGGGATGGGCAATGGTCGCAACACCTCCCGCGCCATGTACGAGTTCCAATGCACGCCTGCCATCAAGTTTTCGTCGCGCGACATACGCAGGCTTACCGGGCGAAAGATAACGTGCAAACGCGTCCGATACTGTATCGACATAGCCACGAGCAATCATCGCCCGCGCGATATGCGGCCGGCCAATTGCACCATCCGCATTCGCCACGACCTCATCCCAATCAAGTGGCAAACCGATCTCACTCAACCGCGCGACGATCTGCTCTGCTTTGGTCTCCCTATCTTGGACAAGATCGGATAAGTCATTCTGGAGGGCCCTATTTTCACGGTCAACGAAATGGCATGTCAGATGTATCTCACTACCACCTACCTCGGCGCTCAATTCAATACCCGGAATAAACGTTATTTCCGAATAACGCTGACTTGCTGCTTCCGCCTCATCCAGCCCCGATGTTGTGTCGTGGTCGGTGATTGCAAAGAGGCGCAACGAGGTTTCGCTGACAAACTCCACCATCTCACGCGGCGTCTTGACGCCATCAGACGCGTTCGTGTGCAAGTGCAAATCTTCTTCCACCGGCCACGATGGGGCGACGGCCAATGCGGCATTAGGGTCATGCCGCGCCCCAGTGCTAGATCCCAACATCGCCGCGGAGTCTTTCGAGAACCAGTTTCAGTTGCTCAATTCGTTGAGGCAAAGCAGGTCAACTGGCAACCGCTTCGGATCGTGATTCACGAATCACGATGACTTTGATCAAACCGGGATACTGCAACCGCTGCTCAACCGCCTTCGCGATGTCATTGGACAATACGCTAGCCTCAGCATCCGTGACTTTCTCTGGGTCAACCAAGACGCGCACCTCACGTCCGGCTTGAATGGCGAAGACTCTCCTAACACCGTCAAACCCTCGAGCGACGCTCTCAAGATCGTTCAATCGCTTCAGGTAGTTCTCATTCGTGTCGTTGCGCGCTCCTGGCCTAGCAGCACTAATCGCATCCGCAGCGGCCACGATGAACGATACCGGGGTCGTCATCTCCCGGTCATGGTGTTCTCGGATCGCGATAACAATGTTGTCCCGGATCCCATACTGAGCCGCAACATCAGCACCGATCTCAGCATGAGGTCCTTCAACTTCGTGTGTCAAAGCCTTGCCGATATCGTGTAGAAAACCAGCGGTCTTGGCTGTCTGCGCGTTGGCACCGATCTGCGATGCCAACATCCCAGAAAAGTGTCCAACCTCGATGCAGTGTTGAAGCACGTTCTCTCCATACGAATAGCGATACTTGAGCCTACCCATCAGATTGGTCACTTCTGGATGGAGACCACGAATACCGACATCCAAGACCGCATCTTCGCCAGCTTTACGCACTGCAACATCAACTTCTCTGCGAGCCTTCCGGACCGCATCCTCAATACGCGCAGGTTGAATCCGACCGTCCTTGATCAACCGAACTAGTGCTACTCGAGCAACTTCGCGCCGGATGGGATCAAAGCAGGATATCGCAACCGTGTCTGGAGTATCGTCTACTAGTAGGTCAACTCCTGTATTCGCCTCGATCGCTCGGATGTTTCGACCCTCACGACCGATCAAACGACCTTTTACATCCTCTGAAGGAATTGGGATGCTAGTTACCGATGCCTCGCCTACGACGTCTGAAGCCAACCGTTGCAACGATGCCGCCAGAATCTCACGAGCTCGGTCGTCCGCTTCATCCTGATATTGCTGTTCAGCTTCGCGGAAACGCCGTTTGAACTCGTAATCATTCTCATCTTCCGCGCGTTTCAGCAGGATGTCTCGGGCGGTGTCTTTAGACATTCCCGACAAGCGCTCCAACTCAACCGCCGTTTGCTCTCGGAACTCCTCATCCTCTTTCTCCAATCGCTCCTCAAGCTCCTTCAACGCGGTCTGTTGATTGCGTAACTCTTCCGCGGATCGATCGATCCGACGTTGTATGCGCTGTAAATCACGCCGTTCCCGGCGAGCTTGTCTGGATGAATTCGTTCTCTCTGTCTCGACCTCTTTCCTGAATTCTTCGGCTCTGTTTTGCGATTCTTTGAGAATCTCGTTGCTTCTAGTCCGTGCCTGTTCAATCTGTTGAGTTAGCGCATCTTCTGTCGCCTTGATGGCCCTTGAGTTGAGGCGAGAATTGCCCCAATACCCGATCGCCATTCCGACAATAAGAAACACTAACGCAGACATGCTTGCAAGCCCGGCTACCAAGGCAGGATTCATGGATTGACTCCTCGTTGTAGCCGCAGTTACCTGCGTTTGAATCGCGTCGGAACAGTTCTACGCGAACCCGCATAACGGCCCGCTCCGTCGTGATCTGGGTGTGGTCAAATATTCGGATTGTGTCCGAAACTTGCCAGATTGACTCAATTGTCCGTGTGAAACGGGCTGTTTACCCAACGCGATTCACTTAGTTGCTTCTCGTTAAATCTTACGAGCCAGCGTCGGAATCTGCAACATGAAGATACGAACGCGTTTGAGTTGGCTTAAACGCGGCGGCGGCGTATCAGGTAATCTGATCACGCAAAAGGCGGGTGTTAGCCGACGAATCGCGCCTATTCCGAACCTTCCTCAGCATCACCTTCCTCGGCAGCAGCTTCGCCTTCTTCACCTTCCAATTCTTCGTCGCCAGGCTCAAGGTCCTCAGCAATGACTCGCGGTGGCTGTATCCAAGCCACACGGTCATCTGGGGAGCCTGCCAGCGCTACGCCATCGGGAAGCGGGAGATCCGACGCCAACACCGCAGAGTCCAGAGACTCTAGAACTGAGCAGTCAGCTTCAAGTTGATTCGGAATATCACCAGGTCGGGCGGATAGCACCACTTCATAGATGCCCTGCGTCACGAATCCAGCACCACCACGAGCGCCTGGAGCAGCTTCTTGGTTGATCAGATACACAGGTACGGGCGCTTCCACCGCCTGTGTCAGATCGACACGCAGAAAATCGACATGCAGTAGTGCTCCTGACACTGGATGGGTTGCGACATCACGAACCAAAGTCACATCCTGATTACCACCAAGCGACTCTACTGTCACCGGGGTTGTCCTACCCGCTTCACGGACTACGCTGATCAAATGTCGTTGGTCAGCCTGCAAAGACTGGGGCGCATCGTCAAGTCCATACACATGGATCGGGATGATGCCCTGCGCTCTAAGGGCGCGGTTCTTCTTGCCCATCGTTGTTCGGGTGTCGGCATGTAGCACCAAGTCGGCCATTTTCGATCTGCTCCCCTTTAGGGTCGGATAGGCGGTCGGATAAGTTGGGTTGATTCAATCCGGTCTTCGTATCGTTCGATTGCGCAACGCGCAGAAAGCGGCGCGCAACCCCACTTTCAGCAACCTTCGATTCTAACCGCCACTATCTCGATTTCCAACCTGATCTAACACCAAAATGAGGCTTGGTCTTTCAGTATGTATACTGATGTCAAACGATTTTCGACGCCGAGAGTCAAGAATTGATCGGATACTTGGCAGTCGTTCCGACGAAAATCCACATTCGTCTCATTACACTTCATGCTGATACCGATGAGAGTAGACTACGCTGTCCGAATGCTCGTCTTCCTAGCGATGCAATCGGATCAGGAATACACGCCCACATCACAGATCGCCCAGCAGCAACACATCCCTGAACCTTTCCTACTACGCATCTCGGCCGATCTTTCTCGTTCAGGCCTTGTTGAATCTCGACGCGGACCCAGAGGCGGTGTCCGGTTAGCACTACCGCCATCCGAAATCACTGTCGGCAAAGTCGTTGACTGCGTGGACCACTCCTTCGCTGCCATAGATTGCCTCAGTGAACCCGACGCCTGCTTGATCTCAGGTGCCTGCTCCCAAAGAGAGCTCTGGGGCGACGTTGAGCAAATGCTCCTTGACTATCTCTTTCAAATCAAAATCGATGACCTTGTCAAAAAACAACGGCAACTCCAAGTGGCACAAGAGCTAAACCTCCAAGTGGGCACCCCAGTGTAAAGCCCCATCCGAGTCAAGCGGATGGGATAAAATCAAGTCATAGCCCGAAAAAGATCAAGACACCCTTGCATCGGTAGCAGATAGTCCTTCTATCCTATCGATGGAACACCAGTCGAAGGCCCGTCCCATGCAGAGCACAAATGGTTCCGTAAACGGCAGCCAAAACGGTAGCCCGCACGCCATCAACGTCACCCCCGCACCAGCCCTTACTCCCGCACAAGTCCAGCGATACTCACGGCACCTCATCATGCCAAACGTCGGAAGTGCCGGTCAACGCGCGCTGGTAGGCTCGAAAGTCCTTGTTATCGGAGCAGGTGGTCTCGGATCGCCAGTTTCCCTTTACCTCGCTCTTGCTGGCGTAGGAACTATCGGTATCGTCGACTTCGATGTGGTTGATGTCAGCAATCTACAGCGCCAGATCCTCCACTCTGATGCCGATGTTGGACGTCGCAAGGTGGAATCGGCCAAAGAAACACTCGAATCTCACAATCCCGAAGTAAACGTCATCATCCATGAGGAGCCCATAAACTCCAGCAACGCGATGGACATCGTCCCCAACTACGACATCGTAGTCAACGGAGCAGATAACTTCGCTACCCGATACCTCGTAAATGATGCTGCATACCTTGCTGGCAAACCGCTAGTCGATGGCGCAATTCTCGTGTTTGACGGTCAAGCCGCTACCTACATTCCCGGACAAGGCTGCTACCGTTGCCTATTCCCAGACCCTCCCCCTCCTGGCGAAGTTCCCAACTGCGCCGAAGCAGGTGTTATTGGGGCGCTCCCTGGACTCGTCGGCTCTATCCAGGCTCTCGAAACCATCAAAATCGCCATGAACATCGGCGAAACATTATCCGGCCGAATGCTCATCATTGACGCCTTAACGATGGAGTTCCGCGAAATCAAAGTCCGCCGAAATCCTGACTGCAAGCTATGTGGCGACACCCCAGAAGTCACTGAACTCATTGACTACGAGATATTCTGTGGCATCGCTCCGCCGCAGGCAGTCGCCTAACCCCAACTCATCGCGGCAGGTGAGGGAAGGCCACTCAACAATGCAACTAGCGGAACGGGGCTTCGTGGCATCCCACGTATCCAAAGATGTCACACACGAAATCGGCAACACACCGGTAGTCGACATCTCGCAATTCAGTCCCAAACCTGAAGTCCGCTTACTCGCAAAACTCGAGTCCGAAAATCCGACTGGAAGCGTCAAGGATCGCGTCGCCCTATCATTAATCAACCAAGCCGAAAGTGACGGGCTGCTATCGCCGGGTGATGACGGCGTTATCCTTGAGCCCACCAGCGGGAACACCGGAATCGGCCTAGCCATGATCGGCCGACTCCGTGGCTACCAAGTGAAAGTCGTGATGCCGGAAAGTGTCAGTGCAGAACGCGTGCAACTGCTACAAGGCTTCGGGGCCGAAATCATCTTCTCCGCTGCTGAAAAAGGCACCAACGAATCGATAAACGTCGCCAAAGAACTAGCGCACGAAAACCCGTCGTGGTTCATGCCATACCAGTACGGCAACCGCGCCAACCCCGGCGCGCACTACAACTCCACTGGGCCAGAAATCGCACGCGACGTTCCCGATCTTGACATGTTCGTGGCTGGACTGGGCACAGGAGGCACACTTATGGGAGTCGGGCGTGCGCTCCGCGAATACGACCCCGACGTCAAAATAGTCGCCGCTGCGCCTCATCCTGACGATAAAGTCCAAGGACTACGATCCATTGAACACGGCTTTATCCCCCCTGTCCTTGATCTCGACGCACTGGATGCCCGCATCATGGTTGAAGCCGAAGAATCCTTCTTCTGGACCAAGAAACTCCTGACCGAAGCTGGTATCTTCGTGGGTGTTTCGTCCGGAGCAGTCCTGGCCAGCGCTATCAGAGCCGCAAAACGACTCGAATCCGGCAACATCGTTATGCTCTTTGCCGACGGCGGATGGAAATACCTATCCACCGGTATCTACACCCGAGATTGGAGCGACATCCAAAATGAGGTCGAAGGTCAAACATGGTGGTAAACCAAGTCCCCACAGACGCCACTGAGCTCTGCTTCTCAAATGCCACCGACATCGCGGCATGGATCCGATCCGGTCAAATATCAGCTCGCGAGGTAATGGCCTCTCACCTAGCCCAAATCGAGCGCATCAACCCGCAGGTCAACGCTATCGTCACTCTCTTGGACAGCGACGAACTGCTAACTAAAGCGTCAAAAGCCGACGAAGCCCTCGCTAAAGACGGCCCTTACAACGTGGGCCCACTACACGGCCTACCAATAGGCATCAAAGACCTCCAACCGACCGCGGGCATCCGAACAACGTACGGCTCACCAATCTTCAAAGACTTCATCCCAACTGAGGATTCATTAACTGTCCAGCGTTACAAACAAGCTGGAGCAATCGTCATCGGCAAAACTAACACGCCTGAGTTTGGCGCCGGGTCACAGACCTTCAATCAAGTCTTTGGGACCACCCTTAACCCATACGATCTCACCAAGACCTGTGGAGGTAGCAGTGGCGGCGCATCCGTTGCTCTTGCATGTGGCATGATGCCTATCGCCCAAGGCTCCGACTTCGGAGGATCGCTCCGAAATCCAGCAGCATGGTCAAACGTCGTCGGAATGAGAAACAGCATCGGAACCGTCCCAGCACACCCCGCACCCCTCGGATACACCTCCGAATCAGTGCCTGGCGGGATGGCCCGTACCGTTGCTGACGTGGCACTCCAATTAACCGCCATCGCCGGGCCTGATCCTCGCGTCCCTAGCTCCCTCACGCAATGCGCCTCGGTCTTTGCTCAATCCCTGCACCGCGACTTCAAAGGCACCCGCATCGCATGGAGCCGAGATGTCGGCGGAGCACCCATTGACCCCGCCATAACCCAAACCCTTGATTCCCAACGCCAGGTATTTGAAGACTTGGGTTGCATCGTCGAAGATGCCGAACCACCCTTAGAAGACGCTGGTGAAATCTTCCACATACTGCGCGCAGCGATCTTCGCCCACCAACACGAAGCAAACATACGAGATCATCGGGACCTCGTCAAAGAGACCATCATCTGGAACGCTGAAGAGGGGATGAAACTGACTGCGCTCGATGTCAAAAAGGCAGAAGAACGGCGCACTGATCTCTATGCCAGAATGGCCGACTTCCTATCCCGCTACGACTTCCTGCTCCTACCTGTAACCTCCGTGCCTCCATTCCCTGCCGACCAAGAATACCCAACCGAAGTAGCCGGCAAGCCCCTGACCAATTACTTAGAGTGGATGGCTCCATGTTCATCCATAACCGTAACTGGCCTGCCCGCGATTTCGGTTCCGGCCGGTTTCGACATCAACAACCTACCCACAGGGCTACAGATAGTGGGCAGACAGAGAGCCGATCTATCTGTCCTTCAGCTAGCCCACGCCTTCGAACAAAGAACCAATCACTATCGCACTAGACCCGCGATCGCTACCAACTAACGCCCAAGTAGTGGCGGTTCGCGAACCGCCACTACCGTGTCATTCCGCCTCCCTCCGTCATTCCCGCGCAGGCGGGAATCCACAGACGGGAAGACACTAGTCCCCTTCGCGAAGCCCAAAAAAGACCGACGACAGGGACGCGAGCGAGCGTAGCGAGATCGCAGGGGATGCCGGGGAGGGGACGGGGCATGTTGGTTGTTGGGCTGGCAGCGCATCCCCCTAACCCCCTTGCGCTCCGCGAAGGGGGGAGATTCCTCGCTCCGCTCGGAATGACATGGGCGTATGCTCGGAATGACAACAGAGACTCCTTCGTCATTCCGGCGGAAGCCGGAATCCACAGAGGCATCACCCCCAACCGTGTCATTCTGAACGTAGCGCAGCGGAGTGAAGAATCTAAAGCCGAAGACGAGCACCCCCCTAGCCCCTTACGCTTTGCGAAGGGGGAGATTCCTCGCTCCGCTCGGAATGGGCCCTTCGTCATTCCAGCAAACTTTAACGTCATTCCTGCGAAGGCAGGAATCCAGAGGTGAGGGGTGGACTACGCCCCCTTGCGCTCTGCGAAAGGGGGAAGGTGCTTCATTTAGAAGCGATTACGATCATCCGCCTAGTGTTCACGCTGTAGTCTTCACCTTGGAAGCCGCCGTAGACGCGTTCGAACTTCAACCCGGCTGCATCCAGCATTTTGGTTAACTCTCTCAAGGTGTAGAGGCGCATATAGAGATCGGACATGACGCGGTGGGTGCCATCGGGGAGGATTTCGGTGTAGGTCAGGTGATTGACACTGCGGCGTAGATCGAGTTGTCGGCGCTCTAGGACGATGCGATTGTCTTCGTGTTGGTGCCAGTCAAATTCTTCGTTGTTGATGATTACCCATTCGCGGTTTAGGAGGTCCAATAGAAGTTTGCCACCGGGTCTGAGAGATTTAGCGATTTCATGTAAGACTTGCTGGTCGTCATCTTCAGATTCGAGGTATCCAAACGAGGAGAACATGTTGATAACTATGTCGAATTGGTTTTCGAAGTCTTTGGGAAGGCTGCGCATGTCGGCTTGGCGGAGTTGTAGGCCCCCTTTGTCTTTGGCATTTCCCCCGCTCGCGGTGGAAATCAGTACTTTCTCGGCACTAGATTGCGCGATCTCCAGCATCTCTTCGCTCAGGTCTACACCGGTCACATCGAGTCCGGTCTTCGCCAACGCTATGCTGTGTCTGCCTTGTCCGCAGCAGAGATCTAGGATGCGATGGTGAGGTTGAATGTCTAGGGCGTGAATCGCGAACTGGGTTTCAAGATCGGTCCGGTCTTGTTGGAGAGTGTGTCCGTATATGCGGAGGTAGTCGCGTTTGAAGAAGCGAACGTACCAAGGGTTTTCGGATTCTTGCATCATGGATATGGATCAGCGTAACGGTTTGGAGTAGACAGTTCGATCTGGAACATCCGCATCGACGAACGCTTCGTGGCGTTCTCGGCACTTGTTGCATGCGGCGCAGTGGATTATCGAGTTGCCATTGTCAAGTTGGGGGTTGGCGCAAGTGAGGGTTAGGTGTAGGGGCAGAGTTAATGCGTTTGCGGCTAGGATGTCTTCTTTGTGGAGGTGGCGCATCGGGGCTTCGACCGTTAGTTTATGGTCGAGGCCCATACCGTTGGAGTTTGCGATGGATTGGAAAAATTGGGGAGTGGCGTCGGGGAATGGGTTGCCCGCTAATGAGCCGATTACGATGCGATGGACGTCATTGAGGCTGCACCAGATTGCAGCGAGAGTGATGAGGATGATGTTGCGTCCGGGAATATAAACAGTTTCATCGGGTTCGTCGTATTCGGGAACGGTTTCGCCAGACATTGTCCAATGAGACGAGCCGTAGAGCGCTTTGACGGGTAGCGCGAGAGTGGTTACTGGCTTGATGTTTGGGTTGTCTAAGGCTTGAATGAAGTCGTTGAGGGCCTGCTTTTCCGCCCATTCCCAAGGGATGCCAGTTTCGACATAGATAGGGTATGCGATGCTGTCTTGAGCGGTATCGGCGAGAAGGATGCAGCTGTCCATTCCGCCGCTTGCGAGTACGGCTGTCGGTTGCTTCACGATTGGTGTCCGTTCAAGACAGTTGGCCGTTACATTTGGCCATTGGTATCGGCGCGGTATGTGACAAATGAGTTTGGGGTTTCCCACAGTCGGATTTCTGAGATGCGGAGTTGGGCGGAGGATGTCATCTCGTGGATGTGTGCGGCGATGTTTTCCGCGGTGGGATTATTGTCGATGACGTAGTGGGCTTCGCCGAGTTCACAGAGGACGGCAACCAATGGGTCGTCACGGTGGAGGATCATACGGTGGTCTAGATTGTCGTCAATCCATGTTTTGACGATGTCTTTGATATCCGAGAAATCGGCGACCATGCCTCGGTAGTCGGTTTCGTCGGCTTCGATGTCGACTTCGAGGCGTCCGTTGTGACCATGAAGGTGTTTGCACTCGCCTTCGTAGTTAAGAAGACGGTGCCCGTAGCAGAAGTCGATGGATCGAGTTACTTTGTACGTCAATGCTTAAACACCTCGAATGTGTCTGCCAGAGTCGACTCGGATAATTTCGCCAGTGATGGATGAAGTGCGAATGATGGTTGCGACGATTTCGGCAATGTCTTCTGCGGAGGATTCCTGTTGGAGCGGTGCTTTTGCGGCGATAGCCATATCCCATTCTTCGGGAGAGATTTCGGCTGGTCGCATGGTAGGACCTGGTGCGATGGCATTGACGCGAATACCGAATGGTGCGACTTCTGCCGCGAGGCATCGTGTCATGAAGTGGATGGCAGCTTTGGCGGTGAGGTAAGGCAGGTAGTCGTTATAAGGAGTTTCTTCTGCTGCCCAGTCACCAAAAAGGATGATGTGCCCCCGGTTTGGCCCGTCATTGTGCCGCATCTGTCGTGCAGCGTGTATCCCGAGGAGGTAGGAACCTCTAGCCGTCGTCATTGCGCTGTCCCACGCAGCACCGTCTAGCGAGTCGAAAGGTGCGTAGGGATAGTCGGAGGCTAGGTTTACAACGTAGTCGAGTCGTCCGAGAGCGTCGATGGTCTGCCTAATCGCACCCATTACTTGGCGCTCGTCATTGAGATCGGCTTGGATCAAGGCGGTGCTTACATTTGAAATGGCGTCGGCGAGATTTTTGGCTTCGGTTGCGCTGGAGCGGTACGCTATTGCAAGGTTGATACCGTCTTGAGCGAGGCGGTGTGCGATGGTTTCTCCGACACGTTTGGTGCCGACGATGAGGGCGACCTTTGATCGATTTGATTGTTCGGCGTCGGGCATTGCAGTTTGTGGCGGAGGGGACAGGATTCGAACCTGCGGTCACCGTGAGGTGACACTGGTTTTCAAAACCAGCGCATTAAACCGCTCTGCCACCCCTCCGTTTGCTGCGAGGTGTGTTTGATTGTTTGATTGTTTGATTCTAAACCTGCAAGCCTGAACTGTCATTGCCGCTAACTACGTCATTCCCGCGCAGGCAGGAATCCAAAGGGGCCGAGGGAATCAGCATCCCTCTAACCCCCTTGCGTTCCACGAAGGGGGAATTGGTACGTCCCCTTCGCTTTAGCGTAAGGGGACGCGGGCAAGCGAAGCGAGAACGCAGGGGATGCCCTGCCAGTTGATGACATCAGTTGCGAATCATTGGAACATCGGGCTGTGACTTTCCCGCCTGATCGTGCATCCCACAACCCCCTTACGTTTCACAAAGGAGGGAGATTCCTCGCTACGCTCGGAATGACATGAGAGGTTCAGAATGACAGGAGCGCGCAATGAATTATGCATCATGCGTATGATCCGAGGATGAATTAAAGGAGGTAGACACCTAGATTGTCTTTTGATCCGCCCTGCCTCTCTGGATTCCGACTTTCGGCGGAATGACGTAGTTACGCATAGTACCGTTTCGCCTCGCTTCCGTCGCCGAGGACTGATCCTCATGGCGCGCAGATAGAATCACCAATACACCATGGCTATCAGAGAAATCCGTACATTCCCAGATCCAATCCTCCGTCGCAAGTGCCGCACAGTGCGTCGCATTGATGACGATGTTCGCAAGCTCGCGATCGACATGGTGGAGACTCTGATAGATGCCGATGGTGTAGGGCTAGCTGCAAACCAAGTCGGCATCTTGAAGCGTGTCATCGCCATTCACTTACCCGAAGAAGAACCGTACTGGTTGGTGAACCCTCAAATCACCAGAAGCGAAGGCACTCGGGAAATCGATGAAGGATGTTTGTCCCTTCCTGGATACGTCGGACTGGTGAGCCGATCAGTGAGCATCACTGCCCGCGCACTAGATGAAAACGGATCCAAGTGGCGCGTTACAGCGGAAGAACTCTTGGCTCAGGCGCTTGAACACGAAATCGACCACCTGAATGGCATCATGTTCATGGACCACCTTCTGGAACACGAACGTCTTCGCGAGGTTGGCGCAGAACCCGAAGAAGGCGAAACCCACCTTCACGACGTCACGTACAACGTCGAAGCACATCATCACGACGACCAAAATGATCACACCCATAAGCCAGAAGCACCACCTGAACTACTAGTAGCCAAAGCCAAACTCAGCGATGTCACGCCCGAGCACTCAATGTCCGAACTGGCTTACGACTTACAGGATCGAAGTCAAGACAAAGACGAGAAACGGGGTACCTAAAGATGAAGATGCGTCGGACTGGTAGGGAAGGTATCTGCACGATGCTATACTTTGATGTTTGAGACTTCGATACAACGCGTTGATATCGAAGTCGTTTTTGTGATTACGGCCCTAACCGAACGTTAGCGGTCGATGGACAAACCAGATTAAGAGTGGACAGCGAACCGCAAGACTACCGCGTAGCGCAAGCCTACGCGCGGATTACACGGGACGTGCGCTATTTCGGTCGATGACAAGTGGCTCGTGATCTAAGAGGTCTGATATTCGTAGCGGCGCTCGTTATCATCGCCGCGGTCGTGATCGCTATCCCACGCATCAATTTCAGCGTGGTCAACTTCGAGTTCGATCGCGGCAATGACGACTCTTTCTTGGGACTCAGTTTGGGATTGGACCTCCAAGGCGGTACGCACCTCGTTTACGACATCGTCCCCGCCGAAGGCGAAACACCGACTGCCGAAGATGTAGAGGCCATCCGGACCATCATTGAACGTCGAGTCAATGCTTTCGGTGTCAGTGAACCGACAGTACAGGTCCTGGGCAACCCGCCCGACCGCATTCTCATTCAACTTCCGGGGCAAAGCGAATCATCCCTCAACTTGGCGATCGAGGATAGTGAAGCGACAATCGAAAACATCGAAGATTTCTTCAAAACCGACTTGGGTAAACGAAATGTCGAAATCTTCGAAAACGAAGACGGGTCGATGATCGTGACCTTCGATGATTTTGACGGTCGCGATTCGGAGATATGGCGAACCCAATTCCAAGAGAAATATCCTACGACTATCCGCGCAACTTTCGAGTACGACATCGTCGTTCCTGAAATAAACCCAACCACCTCGATCGCGGCAGATACCGAAGACGACGCTGAAGCAACCCCGACTCCTGACGACCAAGCATCCGACAGTTCTGAAGATGAGCAGATACAGTTACCCGATCCGGTTCGCGTAGCACCCACTACCGAGGAAGTCCAGGCAGCGTTTGAAGCGGCAGGCCTCACGGATGCTACTGTCAGCGATGGCACCGACACACTTCTGTTTACAACAGATGCAAGCGGTGGTTTCCAGCAAGTCGATGCCGTCTACTTCGAAGCCGAATTCACCGGTCAATTGAAGGAACGCAGCTTCGACGACGAAGGCAATATCGTGTCATCTGACGCTGAAAATCTGACCCGTCAGCTGGCAGATATCGGCAACTTCGCATCTTTGCGTACTCCGGGTAGGATCGTGCAATGGACGGTTTCTGGAGGTGTCCAAGAGGCCAAAGCACTCATCGGTTCCACCGCGCAACTCGAATTCAGAGAGCGAAAATGTGGGAGTATCGTCCCACCTGCTGACGTACCGACGGAAGAATGGCCACCCGATGGGCTATCCGAGACTGAATGGTTGCTATTGCGATGCTCATCTCCCCTATATTTCACTGAGCAGGCGACCAACATCTCGGCTGAAGACCTCGCAGACGCGTTTCCATCAATTGAAGGCACACCACCAGAACCGGTCGTGACGATCGTCTTCAACGAATCTGGCAGAGACGCCTTCTTTGAAGTAACTGGACGTGTCGCACGCAACAGGGACGTCTTGGCGATCTACTTAGACAACGTAGAGTTAGTGGCGCCTACTGTGAACACCCAAGGCGGGCAGGGCATTGCGGATGGTCGCGCCATCATCTCTGGCGGTGACTTCACAACCGAACGAGTTCGCACTCTCGCAATCCAACTCCGATCAGGTGCACTTCCAGCAAATCTCGAACTCTCGGAAGAACGAAGCGTAGATGCCATACTGGGTGCTGACTCGTTGCAGCGAAGCCTAGTAGCCGGGGGCATCGGACTCGTGCTGCTGATTATCTTCATGATCTCGTACTACAAGATCCCCGGCATCGTGGCTAGCATCTCGTTGGCGTCGTACACCGTCATGTTGCTTGCCATCTTCAAGCTCGTACCTGTTACGATGACGCTCTCTGGTACGGCGGCGGTGATTCTGTCGCTTGGTTTTGCGGTAGATGCTAACGTGCTGATTGCGGAGCGTGCCAAAGAAGAGCTACGAGCAGGCCGTGATCTATTGTCGGCCCTTAATACTGGCTTCGACCGCGCTTGGCCATCTATCCGAGACGGTAACATCTCGACAATCATTACTGCTGTCGTGCTGTTCTGGTTCGGCGATCGTTTCAGCACAAGCATCATGCAAGGTTTCGCGTTGACCTTAGGCATCGGTGTGCTCTTGAGCATGTTCACTGCCTTCCTAGCCAGCCGTCTAATGTTGCGACTCGTAGCGCGAACTGGCATTAGAAACGCTCAAGGCGCATTCGTGCCGGTGGCAGATCCGGGGGCGCAATCCTAAATGGATCGGTAACAGAACTATGGACTTCGTAGCACTGCGCAAGATATTTCTTCCGATCTCGGTGATTATCGCCGTGGCATCGGTAGTGCTTCTCTTCGTGCCCGGCCTCAACTTGGGCATAGATTTCGTCTCAGGAACCAGCACTACCTACGCATTCGGTGATGCCGACCCTGGCACCGACGCAGTCAACGATGCGCTAGTAGCTTCTGGTCATCCCGAAGCGATTGTCCAGAACTTAGGCGAAGGACAATACTTCGTTCGAACCAACGACCTGGGCAATGAGGGCAAAAACGTCATTGATGCAGAGTTGACCGCGCTCACTGGACAAGAGCCGACAACTCTAGAGACAGTCACGGTCGGATCGTCTGTCGCTGAGGGGACTGTACGAAACGCTATCACCGCCGTAGTTGTAGCGGCGGTCTTCGTGATGCTCTACATCATGTACGCGTTCCGAACCGTTCCCGGTTCATACCGCTATGCTGTATCCGCGGTCATCGCGCTCATCCACGACGTTCTGATAGTGCTTGGTGTCTTCGCAGTTCTAGGCGTAGTCTTCAATGCCCAAGTTAACGCTATCTTCATCGTTGGAATCTTGACCGTCATCGGATACTCCGTCAACGATACGATTGTCATCTTCGACCGCGTTCGAGAGAACGTTATCTTAGTGCCATCACGTGACTTCCGCATCACAGTGAACGCGTCCATCCGAGAATCGATTATTCGCTCCTTGGGCACTAGCATCACTACCGCAACGGTGATCATGGCTATGCTCTTGTTTGGTGGTCAAAGCCTGCGCGACTTCCTCATCGTTCTGCTCTTGGGAGTCATCGTCGGAACCTACTCATCAATCTTCATAGCTGCTCAAGTTCTTGTCTCATGGGATGAAGGTGCTTTGCGACGCTTCACGCGATTCATTCCCAGACTACGACGGCGCACCAGTTGACGTTCTCGCCGCCTTCGGTTCGCGCGAAAGCGGTTTACACTTGCATTGATTAGGTGCCTAGATCACGGGCTCCCGCGACCAAAATAACGGATGGTGTTTGAATGCTCATCGGTGCTCACGTAAAAACCTCAGGTGGTGTAGACAAGGCCGTTGATCGGGCAGTCGAAATCGGCGCGGAGTGCATGCAGATATTCGCCGCGTCGCCTCGCATGTGGAGAGTGACGCCCATCAAAGACAAGCCTTTGCAGAACTACCACCAGAAGATAGCTGAAGCTGGCCTAGGCCCTACCATTGTCCACGCCAAATATCTCACGGCACTCGGCTCACCCAACCCTGAACTCGTCGAAAAGAGCCGCAAATCCCTGACCGAGGAGTTAGTTCAAACTGAACGGCTGGGCGCGCTAGGTTTAGTTTTCCACCCTGCCAGCCATCGCGGCGCCGGCTTGGAAGCCGTGTTCGAACAGTTCGTAGAAGGCGTTCACGAGGTGCTAGAAAACGCGCCCGGTGATGCCTTGTTGATGCTAGAAACATCCGCAGGTTCAGGGGACCACATCGGCTCAAAATTTGAAGAACTCGGACGCTTGATAAAAGCGATTGATAACCCTCGAGTTGCCACATGCTTCGATACGCAACACGTCTGGGCTTCAGGCTATGATATTGCTACCAAAGAGGGACTTGACGAGACAATGGAAGAGTTCGATCAGGATATCGGTCTAGACCTGTTACGTTGCGTGCACGCAAATGACTCGATGCGCGACCGTGGTTCGTCGGTGGACCGCCACGACAACATTGGTGAGGGATTGATCGGAAGAGATGGTTTCGTCAACATTCTCTCTCACCCAGCGTTCGAAGATGTGCCTTTCTATTTGGAAGTACCGGGCTATGAGAAAGATGGTCCGGATAAGCCCAACGTCGATGCACTAAAGTCGATCCGAGAAGAAACATCCGCTTGACGCGTTCCTGCTTCCGCCTCGAAGACCTTCGCAAAACCATCGTCATTCTCGCCTGCGCGAGAATGACAGCAATTAACAGCACCCCTTGGGCATCAAGGGGAGGTTTACGCAAAGCACCCCTCGACCTATGTGATGACATACCGAGTTCCGCCGGAGGAGTTTGACGGCATTGTGGTCTATGCATTAGAGCAACTTGCTCCTGAGTTCTTTGAGCGCCTGCAAAGCGAAAACGTGGACATCGTAGTTGAATCAGAACCTAGTTTGGCGCAACGTGCCGACCTCGGTCTGGATTCCGGTGATACGCTTTTCGGTCTCTCTGAAGGCGTATCGTTGCGGGATGGCGGCTCTCACAACGCATCAATGCCGTCTAAAATCACCATCTTCCAACGACCAATCGAGAACGCTGTCGATTCGATGGAAGAGCTAGAGGAAGAAGTGCTCAGGACCGTATGGCATGAAGTAGGGCACTTCTTAGGGTTCGACGAACACGAAGTGACCGAGATGGGACTAGGTTGATTCGAATCTTAGGCTTGCTCTGAGGCAAACAGTCCGTCGCGAAGGACGACCGTGCGATCGTTGTATGAAATAGTGGCAGAGCGAAAAGCGCGTAAAACAGCGATGAAACGCAACATTCGAGAATCGTCGTTGTGCAACTCTGATTGATACGCAGGAGTGCCCCAGAAGGTGTGCTGCGAGCCCCGCAGAATCGTAGATTCGAGTTCCGTCATTGTTCGATTGAATGTTTCGATAGAACGTTCCTCCAACGGAGCATTTTCGCGATCTGCAAACCACATCGACAACACCAACTCATCGTTTCCACTGTGTGCGATGTCAGTGACTAGAAACGGCCCTTGCTGGTTCGAAAACAGACTTTCTACAGGTTCACCAGCCGCCGCTGTTTCTCGAACTGCTGCCTGCAATGATCTGAAGAGCGAAGATAAGTTCGACACCTTGAACGGCGGGTCATGCAAGGTCAACGTCAGTTTTGCCATCGTAGGCATCACCGCAATTTCCTCATGTCGCCGACGCGCATAGTCACGTTGTCGCGGTCAAGCTGCTCAAGCAAAGCGAGGGAATACTTTCGGCTCGTGCCGAGAAGCTCACGCACATCGTTGATCGATACCTCTTCATTAGTTCGGCAAAATTCGATGACTGTGTCTCGCATCTCATCGAATACCTCGGCGGCGAATACTACGTCGGCCCCTGAGCTAACCACATCGCGGCGATCTGATAACGCGCCTAACAACTCCGCATCGATCTTGTTCCAAGCCGGAGGCGAGTACCGATGCTCGCGTAACACACCCATATACCGATCCACATCGCGTTTTTGCTCAGCAGTGAAACTGACCCCATGATCGACCAATCTTACGGTCGTCTCATCTTGACGGACGTCCCCGCCCTTGATGAAGCATTGCACCACTGCGTCAAAACCGCTCGTGGATATCTTGAGTCGATTGCGGAGTTCTTGCCGTGGCATCCCTCGTCGCAAAGGGAAACGCTCATGGTAATCCGTCAAGGCCTCGATAGTTTGTCTACGCAACGAGGCTAAACGCGGTGATGTGATGTATGTCGATGCCCCAACATCGGTCAAACGCGTTGCTCTGCCACCTTCTATCAACACTCCGATATCCCGCTCTACATCCCTCAGCGACATGTGCGCCGCGTCCGAGATCTGATTGACGTTTGCAACACCAAGAAGATCGAGCGAATGCATTACGACATCTTCAGATCTTCCCTCTGCCAATATCTGCAGATGCTCAATCACCGCGGAGTCGTTACGCCGATGCCGTGGAGCATCAACTACCAACGCGACGCCGCCACCCAACGTGTCGTTGCTGTCGCGTATTACGAAATGATCATCCTTGGTGATCGGCCTGGGATTGCTCATCTTGATCTGCGCCCAACCACGTTCTCCCGCTTGCAGTTGGTTCATGTTTAGGAGTCTGACCGTCGCCGGTTCTTCCCAAGTGCCACCATAGAGTGTGACGCGATGGTTGTGCCTGATCGAACGTTTGACGTTTCTTATCGCTCTCAGTGAAGCGTCGAACACTGATGTGGTCTTGAACTGCCCTCGTTTTACCAGCGCTTCGCCTCGCTCAATATCAGAGTAGGAAACACCGCTCACGCTGACAGCGACCCGAGTGCCAGGTTTGGCGATATCAACCTCCGATTTGTGGCTCTGCATCCCTCTGATACGAGCGTTTTCGCCCGACGGTAGCAACGCAACCTCGTCCCCGATCCTGAATTCTCCTCCGTCAAGCGTGCCTGTGACAACGGCTCCGAAACCTGCGACGCTGAAAGCGCGATCAATGAACATGCGAGGACGTTGAGCGCTAGCACGCGGTGGCTTACTACGAACGAAATCAGCCATCATGTTTCGCAATTCGACCATACCATCACCAGTTTCGGCAGACACAGCGACCATTGGGGAGCCTTCAAGAGTTGTGCCATCCAATATTTCGGATACCTCGATCTCCACCAATTCGATCAGATCCGGTTCCGATATGTCGGATTTGGTGATGACAACGATGCCGTTGCGGACATCGAGCAAATCCAAAATGGCTAGATGTTCGAGTGTCTGTGGCATCGGTCCCTCGTCTCCAGCCACAACTAACAATGCCAGATCGAATCCTCCAGCACCCATTAGCATGGTCTTGACAAACCGTTCATGCCCAGGCACGTCAACGATGCTGACCTCAATGCCATCCCCTAGATCGAGCCACGCGAATCCAAGTTCGATCGTCATGCCACGGGCTTTTTCCGCGCTTAACCGATCTGGGTCAATGCCCGTCAGTTTTTCGATGAGCGTGGACTTGCCGTGGTCCACATGGCCAGCTGTGCCGACGACAAACATGTTGCGCGTGAAGTTTCAGAGGATTTGCCGATAAGTATGGATTATCGATGGAATCTCGAAAACGTTCATCATTTGAGCAACTCGAGCTTTGCCACCAAAATCAACGGAAAATGCCACCAGAATTGCCCCGACATGGTTGATGATGACGCATCCTGCGCCTTTGGAGGAAAACGCGGCTCTTCAAGCGCAGTCAAAACGAAACCTTGACTTAAGAAAACGCGTAGCAGTTCGCTGATCGGTCTGTGGAAATACCTGTGGGATCGGGGTTGACCATTGATGCCGATACCTAAATATGAGCGTGGGTCCATGTAACTTGGGACAGAGACTCTGAAACTCTCGGCAACGCCATTCTTTGTAAATTCGCGTTCCATTGAATTTCGCGTGCCGTTTGAGTTAAAGACGGGGTGCGTGACGCTGAATACGAATCTGCCGCCGGGTTTCAGCAGACTCGGCAACACCTCCGCCAATGGCGTTATCACCGCCATATCCATCAATCCCATCGTGCAAACCGCAGCATCGAACGGTGCTTCAGGGATTGCCATCAAAACCGCGCGATCCGCTGCGTTCGCGACTCGGAACTCAATCCGATCATCGTAGCCCTTTGATCTTTCCATCGCCCGTTGGACGAAGTTGAGAGAGTGGTCTATGGCAACGATACGCGCTCCCTGATCTGCCATGCGTCGAGTGAACCTGCCTGCGCCACACGCGATGTCAAAGACAAGCTCGCCCGGTTGCAGATCCAGCAGTTTATCCTGCGTTGGCTCGATGAGATAGTCCTGCGCTTCGTTCCCGTCCCCGATTCGGTCGTCCCACCATTCAGATATCTCATCCCATATTTCGACTGCCGCAGCAAGATGTTCGGGAAAATCGACGGCTTGATCGGCGCAGTCAGTGATCTCGGAATTCATGCGGACATCAGCCTCCTAAATCTGTGAGGATGAATTGCTCAAAGACTGTGTTTCCTAGCAATCGTCCACGCCGGGTGAGTCTGATTCTGCCTCCAGATTCTTCGACGAGACCAGCGGCTATCAAATCCTCAATCTCTCTGCCGTATACAGCCTCTATAGATTCTCCAAAGCGCTCCCGAAAATCGACCTTCGACACGCCTTCAGCAAGCCTCATCCCTAGCATCATGGTCTCCGACATGGCCATCGATTGCGAAGTGGTCTCCACGAAATCAATCGCCAATTCGCCTTCTGCGATTATCGGGTCATCTGCCACGTTGATTCTTTCCATTCCGGCGAACGTATCGATGTAACGTCTTGGAGATTTCATGTTTGCGAACCGCTTTCCCAACATCGAAGAGTGCGCTCCGGGACCGACGCCCAAGTACGGCGTGTTAAGCCAATATGCCAAATTGTGACGGGATTGGTATACACGTTTTGCCCAATTTGATATTTCGTAGTGTTCGTATCCCGCAACATGCAAGATATCCATTGCCGATTCGTACATGTCGGCCGCTAGATCGTCGTCAGGTTTCGGCATGAAGCCACGCTGGACGTCTCGGTGAAGCGGCGTACCCGGTTCTACCTGAAGACCGTATAGCGATAGATGTTCAGTTCCAAGCGCAACTGCGCGGTTTAGAGTGGTTTCCCAAACTGACAGGGATTGATTTGGCAGGCCGAACATCAAATCAATGCTGATGTTGGAGAATCCAGCATCGCGAGCCGTTGTCACAGCATCAATGGCGACATCCGAAGTGTGTCGTCGTGACAGCGCCGAGAGAATCGGGTCGTGGAGTGACTGGATTCCTATGCTGATGCGGTTGAAGCCTGCATCGAGCCATGCGTCGCATTTCGCAGGTTTGACGTCGTCTGGATTGGCTTCTAAGGTGATTTCCGCGTCTGGTGCGATGCACATCGAAGTCTTGACGCAATCGAGCAAACGCACGATCGATTTCGCAGGCAGGTAGGACGGTGTGCCGCCACCGAAGAAAATCGTTGCTACCTCGGGACAATTTAGACGCCTTCCCCAAATCGCGACCTCGGTCGATAGAGCGTCCACAAACGACGACATGAGATTTTCTATGCCTTCATACGTGTTGAAGTCGCAGTAGTTGCACTTCGAGAGGCAAAACGGAATGTGCAGATAAAGGCCAATAGGCGCGTTCAATGCGTCTTGCGTTGAATCGGACGCGACTCTTCGATTGAGGGGAGATATTGCCATGTTGATATCTTCGCACCTAGCAGGGTGCTTTGCGTAACTCCCGTCATTCTCGCGCAAGCGAGAATCTACAGAAATTAAAGAGGGTTTAGACGACACACTCCGCTTTGCGTCCCCTTGCACCCTTCACCTATGGATACCCGCCTACTCGGATATGACTGTAGTTATGCGGAGCATCCATCCGTACGGCGCATAGATTAAGGGGGTGTCCAGAGGCCGCCTGAAGGTGCATGGCCAGTAGAATCTCCGCTTGAGGACGCGCTAGCCTCTCTTTGTGCCTGTTCCATCATCTCGCGGCGCGCTTCTTCCATCTTTGCGCGCAGCCAACGCTCTAGTTGATCGAGTTCCGGAGGAGATACGATGAAGCGTTCGATCCGGTCGGGTATCGGTAACTGGTCAGAGACTGCAAGCACGACCGCGGTCTCATCGTCGCCAATCGCATCATTCAGACGTTTCCTTAAGTGTTCGTCACGAGCACCTGCGGCTTCGACCTGCCCGGATTGCACGATATTGCGTACTTTCGCTGACATCAAATTCTGCGATGAGCATTGCCCCCAATCGATCAGCTCGGTGAGCAGCTCCGGATCCTCAAATTCCTCTACGACAGCACCACTGGTGACCAGACTTCTAACGAGCGTTGATGCTTGCGGGTTCATCTGCTGTAACTGGACAATCGCATCCTCACCTCTTCCGATAGCCGTCTCGATAAAAACGCGTCTGATCGAACCAGTTGTCACGGCCTGACGGTCGAGTTGAGCCTTCACAGCGGACCAATAGTTCGACAGCATCTCGTCGTAGCCTTCAAGACCGGGGAAGGATTGAACTAGTCGGACTATGAATAACGATCTTGACATTGTGGTTACCTTCAGCGTTTGGGTTCTAGTTAATCAATGGGATTTCACTGGCAGGCTTAGACGGAGAATAGGAAATTCGCTACATCTCCGTCTGCAAAGACGTAGTTCCTGCCTTCTTGCCTCAGCATTCCCTGTTTGCGTGCTTCCAACATGCTACCGCAACGGAAGAAATCGTCGTAAGCAACAACCTCAGCCCTGATGAATCCGCGTTCCATATCGGAATGAACAACCCCCGCGGCTTGTGGGGCAACTGCACCAGACGGGAAATGCCATGCGCGCACCTCTCGGTCCGAGGCCGTGTAAAACGTCTGCGTATTTAAGCATTTTAGAGAGGCATCCATCAAGACCTCGCTGTAGTCAAGCCCGATACCTAGGTCGGCACGTAGCTCCTCAGCCTCGTCTTCATCCATTCCGCGCAATTCCTCTTCTATGGAGCCACATATCGGCACCAGTCGCGTGGTCGAGTTGATAACCACGCCACCGAGATTCGCGATCGCTTCGGATCGCAAGTCTTCCGCATCAATGCCGATCTCATCCTCGCCGATATTGACGGCTACGACGATTGGCAATCCACTAAGGACAAAGGTGTTGGTCAAGGCGCGAGATTGACCTTCATCAAGGTCTATCGATCTGATGGGCGCTCCGTCTTCCAAGAGTTTCTGGACATCCTTAAGCGCACTTAGATTGGCTACTGCCTGAGTACGTTCAGAGGACTTCAATGCCTTCATTCCCGATTCGATCCGTTCTACGCGTCGATCAAGTAACGCAATGTCCGCGAAGAGTATCTCAAACATCAGCTTTTCTAGATCGCGAACCCAATCTACTGAACCGTCAGAATGGGGGATTGCAGGATCCTCGAACTTCCTAACTACTGCGAGAAGTGCTTTGGCTTTCTGCAACGAGTTCACTGTTTCGCGAGGCAAAACCGAGTCGGTTGAGTAGTCGACTGGCATGTCCCAGAAAGTCATCTCGGCACGCACTTTACGGCGTGCCTTGAACGCGGTATCCAGGAAATCAAGTCGGGCATCTGGCTTTGCACCTACGCCGATGTTTACCGACTTGGCAGCACCATATTGCCCTTTGTCAACTGATCCACGGGTCAACGCGTTGAAGAGCGTCGTCTTCCCGGTGGCGGCGAGGCCGATGATGGCTGTGGACATACAGTGCTGATAGTTTTGCTGTGAGTGGATAACCAGATTCGATTATAGAAATCGAGAGTCATCGGAATTGCGGTTATTTGATCCACAGACTTTGACCACGCTGAAAACGAACTTGGATTATGCTGGATTAAACATGATCAGGTTGATACATGGCGACGACGAGTTTACGATCTCCAAATCGTTAGAAGCGCACCTACAAGCGTTAGGCCCGCCGGATCTGCGCGCTCCGAACATCACGATCTTCGAAGCGCCAAACGTGAACATGGCAGAAGTATTCGCAGCCGCAAGGATATCGCCATTTCTCACAGACCGCAGGGCAGTAGTGGTCAAAGGCATGTTGAAACCCATCGACACTAGAGGTGAGCGTGTAAGGCAGGATTGGGAATCCTTCGGAGACAGAGTCGCTGAAGAATCAGGGCATATCACAAATGATTTGATATTCGTCGAAAACATTCTCCTCAAACTGACATCGCGCCCCTTGAAGACTTTGGTATCGGTAGCTGAGGTCGAGGCGCATCGAGTTCCGGATAGACGACAGCGTGGCGATTGGATTCGTCGTCGATTCGAATTTCACCGCGTCCGCGCATCTGCGTCCGCGTTGGCGCGCTTCAATCAGATCGGTGGTGAGGATGTCCGGCGGATGGACAGCGAGATACAGAAACTGGCGATATACGCTGATGGTCGAACTTTGGAACAGTCGGACATCGACCTGATGGTGGCAGACGCGACCCAAGATCGTATCTTCAACGTCATGGATGCCATCATCGAAGGGCGCCATAACCTCGCGTTAGGTGGCGTCCAAAACCTGATCGCCAACGGAGAATCTATCGAAGGAATCTTCGGATTGTTGACTAGACAGGTACGCATCTTAATCATCGCCGCGCATCTGCTTGAGCGGGGGATGAGTAGCGCGCAGGTGGGGCAAAGACTACGTATAAACATGGGATGGCTGGTGGACAAGACTTGCAGGCAGGCATCGCGCGTTGGAGCGCGTCGGTTGCAGGCAATGCATATTCACATGCTGCAAGTTGACACGAGCATCAAGACAGGGCGCGCCGATCGGAGACTCGCGGTCGAGATGCTAGTCGCCGGACTGGTTAACCGACAATGAACCGCTTGGAACTTGTAGCAGATTGGAGACCTTTGCACAACCAACGTCATACCCGAGAAGGCGGGTATCTATTGGGTTAATGCGGCGGCGAGACAAGGGCAAGGGATTACGCTTTGAACATGCCCGTCCCACCCATCTGGATTCTCGCCTTCGCGAGAATGACTGGAGGCCTTCGCGAGAATGACGGGAGTTACGCAAAGCACCCCTTCGCGGGAATGACGAACCTAGTGTCGAAGACAATCTTGGAGTTTTGCCTACTTCAACCTAGAACTGCAAAGCGTTTCAATACGTATCCTTGATTCAGTTATGATCCGCAAAATCCGTACCTCCACGTTACTTGTATCGACACTAGTGCTATCGTCGATCGTCGCAAGTGTCATCGCAGCCTGCCAGCAAGCAGAGCCGATGCCGACTCCTACCGCAGTACCGCCAACGCCGACAGAGGTTGTGGTACTCGCCGCCTTCAGCACGCCCACAACCGCGCCGGAACCTACAGCGACATCAACGTTGACACCCACGCCAACAGTGCCTCCTACGCCGGCTACACGCGAGACGGTCAGCATGTATGCTTCGGCGCATCGGACATTGGACCGAGGGGAATTCAAGGATGCCGAAAGACGCTTCTCCACGATCGTAGAGATCGAGCCACAGTTCGCTAGAGCTTGGGCCGGTCGCGGGCAGGCGCGTATGATGCAGGGCGACCTTGAAGAAGCGATGGTTGATTATGACCGCGCAATCTCTCTACGTCCTAGGGTTGGAAAGATTTATGGCGAACGAGCCATGGTTCGCGTCTCGATGGGCGATTTTGAAGGCGCGAAACGCGACGCTCTGCGAGGCCTTGAACTCGATGATGAGCTAGTAAATACCCATCTCGTCCTAGGGCGAGTAAGGGCATCAGAAAACGACTACGAGGCGGCGTCTGAACATTTCAGTACCGCAATCGGTCTAGCGCCGGATGAAGGCGGAGTCTACTGGTGGCGTGGCAGATATCACCGCGACATCTTGCTTGACGGCGCGGCGGCATATTCCGACTTCAGCTACGCCATTGAGTTGCAGCCTGCAAAGGCATCGTACTTCTTAGACCGTGGCATTTTGCTTGCGAGAGCCGGAAACTGGGCAGAGGCGAAATACGACTTAGAAGAGGCGATATCGCTCTCAAAAGACCCTAAACTGCCACGCATCATCGAAAGTGCCGAAAATTGGCTAGAAATCATCGAAGAACGCGCACCCGGAGTCGAACCCGCCGAACCACCACCAGCACCCCCACCAGTCGAATAATTCCCCCCTTCGCGAAGCGTAAGGGGGTATCCGTCATTCCCGCGCAGGCGGGAATCCAGATGGGACGGGAGAGGGATGCTCACCCCCTTCGCGCACCTATGTCATTCCGAGGCACCCATGTCATTCCGAGCGCAGCGAGGAATCTCCCCCTTTCGTGGAACGTAAGGGGGGGTATCCGTCATTCCCGCGCAGGCGGGAATCCAGAGAGGACGGGAGAGGGATGCTCACTCCCCCCTTCGCACCCCCATGTCATTCCGAGCGGAGCGAGGAATCTCCCCCCTTCGTGGAACGTAAGGGGGCTAGGGGGATGCTACAGCCCACACACCTCCCCGTCCATCCCCCGCTCACATCGCTTCGCCCTTTCCATACGTGAGTTCCAAAATTGAATCGCAGCTTGAAAGGATTTACAATTCGTGATAACAAGGGTTAAACGTAAATTTTGGCGTGAGGAGAGATGAATGACTACCGAACACGATGTGGAGGTTGCGCTGGAGCAATTCGAGAAAGATCATTCTCTACATCCAATCACACTGGCATGAGTGGCTAAGCGAGCACTTGGATCGTTGGGTCGTCGTTTACCAAGAAGAGTTGGTGGGTGAGGGTTCCACGTTACAGGCGGCTTTAGACGATGCGCGCTTGAAGTGCGCCGTCGAAAATGCGGCGGTAGAGTTCATTACTCACGAGCCTCGCAACATGCTCCTGTGAAACCACTCAACGGCAATTTTCGGGAGCAGGAAGTACTCCCATCGCCGACGATCAAAGCTGTGGTTGAAGTCCCGGGTCTGAGCGTTTCCGCTACCGTAGAGTTCTTGGTTGATACAGGTGCCGCACGTACTACACTCCATTCTGGAGATGTGACCAAGTTGGGTATTGACATCCTATCCTATGCCGTCAACGTGCAACACCCCCTTATCTTTGTTGGCATTGGCGGTGAGGCATCGTATGGGGAACAAGATGCGATATTGCATTTCAAGAACGCTCAAATTCCTTTGACTATCTTGATAGGCCCGCTGGATGAATCACAGTTTGATCTCGCATTGAAGAAGCAGGTTCCGTCGTTGCTTGGTCGCGACTTCCTCAATCTAGGGCGATTAGTTGTCGTTTACAAAACCAGGCAAGTTTCAATCGATATGCACTAGGTTCCCCCCTCTCGCGTCTCGCGCACATATATCCCCCTTCGCGTACTCCCATGTCATTCCGAGGCACCCATGTCATTCCGAGCGCAGCGAGGAATCTCCCCCCTTCGCGGAACGTAAGAGGGGTATCCGTCATTCCCGCGCAGGCGGGAATCCAGATGGGACGGGAGAGGGATGCTTGCCGATGGCTATTACCGCTGTTCGCTGGCAGGGAGGTAGCTGCCGTACTCCAAGATCGGATACTGGCTGCCAGTGCCGTAGGCGGTGGGCGTCTGCAACTCCGTGCTCGTCTTGCCCATGCCGGATGATCAACATTGACGCGGCTAGAATCGTGAATTGTGGCGAGGAGGCGTGAAGTTCAGGATTCGGACCACGCCGTTGAAGCATCTAGGCGCTGAACGCTCCACAGAGAGCGTTTATACCGCAAGCGCCTTTGATGATGCATCACCTCGCCACATGCTTAATAAAGCATCTCCAAGTATACACCACTGCTCCTGGATAAGCACACCTCCCCACACCCCTGTGGATTCCTGCCTTCGCAGGAATGACGGGGGGGGGGACTCTAATGTCATTCCGAAGCACCCCCATGTCATTCCGAAGCACACCCCATGTCATTCCGAGCGTAGCGAGGAATCTCCCCCCTTCGCGGAGCGTAAGGGGGCTAGGGGGATGCTCTGCCAGTTGTTGGCCGCCCCACACACCTCCCCGTCCATCCCCCGCTCACATCGCTCCGCTAGCTCGCGCCCCCTTACGCAAGCGTAGGGGGCGTACACCTCTCCCCCTCGCCACATATCCCCCCTTCGCCCCGCGCAAGGGGGTTAGGGGGATGCACCATCGTCCATCCCTCCAACCAACTGCTGCACTACTTGGTTGTCGCCGTCACCGCGATCCGGTAGTGTGATCCAGAATCGAACCAGCCTACTCCGACGTATTGCAACCGGCCTTTGTCTGCCATCGACCAACCGTTGCCCGACGGTGTCAGCGTTTCGTCCGAGCTCGTGAAGGTTGCTAGGTAGTGGGAGCCGCTGACCGAGTTTGGGGCTTTGATGTAGACGAAGTAGGTCGTGCTAGCAGACATGTCGCAGCCGCTGGAGCAGGTGTAGGTGTAGCTGCCGGCCGTCGAGGGATTGCTGCCGCTCAGCGTGGCCAGCGTCGTCCCCGTGTTGGGGTTCAACCCGGATGCCGCGTGCAGCGTCACCTCGAGGTCGGTCGGGCTCCCGACGGTCGCACGGAAGGCAATGGCGATGCTGGACAGCGTGTAGCCGCCCGTGTTGCTGCCCGTCGTGAACGCCTGCGCCACCCGTTGTGTCGGGCTGCCGCCGCCCACATTCACAACACCGTTATCAGCCCCACCCAGGGTGCTCACCGAGACGATGCTAAGCGTCGTGAACGCCGATGCTGTGGCTAGCTTGTTCGTATCCGTGCAGGTAGAGTCGCTGTACGCCGAGTAGCTGTACGGCGTACCCTCCGTGAGGCCGGTGAGGTTCTTGCTGGACGTGTTCGCAGCGACCGGGCCCTGACACGTGGTGTGCGGCCCGCTACTCGCCTTGTAGTACCAGGCGCTGGTGTGCCAAGTGATGTTCAGGGTCGCCGTCGTCGCCCTGACGCTGGATGCGGTCAGGCGCTTGGCGGGCGGGAAGGAGTAGTAGGTGTACAGCTTGGCGTCGGCCCAGTCTACGACCCACGTCGTCGTGCCGTCCGACCAGATGCCGGTGGGATCGTCGTTGGCGGAGTTCAGGTTGAACTCCTTCGACGTGTCGCGGGCACCGCTCGCAAGCGTGTAGGCGTACAGCTTGACGTCGGTGTTGTCTGCCACCCACATGGTCGTGCCGTCCGACCAGATGCCGGTAGGATCGTCGTTGGCGGAGTTCAGGTTGAACTCCTTCGACGTGTCGCGGGCACCACTCGCAAGCGTGTAGGCGTACAGTTTGGCGTCGGTGACGTTCGCCACCCACATGGTCGTGCCGTCCGACCAGATGCCGTAGGGATCGTCGTTGGCGGAGTTCAGGTTGAACTCCTTGGACGTGTCGCGGGCGCCGCTCGCAAGCGTGTAGGCGTACAGCTTGGCATCGGTGTTGTCTGCCACCCACATGGTCGTGCCGTCCGACCAGATGCCGTTGGGATCGTCGTTGGCGGAGTTCAGGTTGAACTCCTTGGACGTGTCGCGGGCGCCGCTCGCAAGCGTGTAGGCGTACAACTTGTCGACGGTCCAGTCGACCACCCACATGGTCGTGCCGTCCGACCAGATGCCGTCGGGAGTGCCGTTGGCGGAGTGCAGGTCGAACTCCCTGGACGTGTCGCGGTCGCCGTAGGCAGCCGTCGTGAACGCCGCCGCCCTAGCCAGCAGATTCGCGTTCGTGCACCCGCTGTCGCTGTACGCCGAGTAGGTGTACGAACTGACCGCCGTCAACCCGGTCAAATTCTTGCTGGACGTTCCCGCCGCCACCGGACCCTGACACGTCGTGTGCGGCCCGGTGTTGGCCTTGTACCACCAGTCGCCGGAGTGGTTGCTGATGGTGATGGTGGCGCCGGTGGCACTGACGTTGGAGGCGACGAGGCTAACGGGCTTGATCCACGGCGCGAGGGTGCAGCTGCGGCCCGTGGAGTTGGTGCTGCAGATGCGGATGTCGTACTGCTTGGTATCGTCGATGGAGTAGTCCGTGCCGTCCGCCGTCCAGGTCGAGATGGTGACGCTGTGCTTGTCGTCGGTGTCGTCCTGGTCGGTCAGCGTGGCGCAGCGCGTGTAGGACGGGACGTACGGGGTCTGCGAGGAGTCGTACGCGGCGCAGTCGATCTCGTAGCCCGTCGTCCAGTAGTTGGGCGTCCAGCTCATGGCGATCTGCCCGGCGCTGCGGGTGGCGGTGAAGTCCCGGAGGTTGGCGAATATGGGATGAATGACGACGGAATTCGTCCAAGGGCTGGCGTCGCCGGGGTTGGCGTTCACCGCGCGGACGGCCATTCGGTATGCCCGCTGATACGTCATCTTGTACTTGCCTGCGGAATGGGGGCTCTCCCCCTCCTTGCGCTCGTAGTGCGTGGCCGTCACAGGCCTGGTCTGGGAGCTTGGGACGGACGTGTACGTCACCGTGCCGGAGTTGTCCCAGCCGCAGGCGTGCCAGGCCCAGCCGCTCCGCCCCGGCGAGCAGATGATGTTGTACCCGGTCGCCCCCGTTACGTCTGACCAGTTGATGTCGATCTCTGTGATCCTCGTCTCGTAGCGCATTACGGTGAATCCCGTGGGCGCGGCCAGTTGGGCCTGGGCGGATGCGCCTGATTGGGCGGATGCGCCTGACGCGCTGGCGACAGATATACCTGAGGCGACGTTCATGAAGTCGTCCGCGGGCATACGGGAGAGCTCCACCCACGGGCCGATGCTGTCGGCGCTCAAGGCGCGGACAGCGACGTAGTCGATGGTCTTGTCCGTCGTGTAGCGATAAGACGTGCCGGACCACTTCCAGGCCACGGCGTGCCAGTCGTTGACGTTGGCCTCCTTGGCGCGGATGTCGTAGTGCGTTGCGCCTTCTGCGGCGTTCCAGGAGATGTCGAGGTAGCCATTGCCCGGGTCGACGAACAGGTTGTCTACGGCCAGGTTCGGGTCGAACGCGAGGGGCGTGGCGGATGCGAACCATGGCGCCTCGTTCGGAGCGGCCGTGCTGTTGCCCGCACTGTTCACGGCGCGCAGATGGTAGCGGTACTCCCGCCCGTTGGTGAGTCCGGTGAACGTGTGGGAGGTGGTGGCAGAGTCGCTGCCCGCGATGGTCGTCCACGGACCCCAGCCGGACAGGTTGCCCGACGAGGTGTCGTTGTGGTTGACGTTGTACTCGTATCCGGTGATGGAAGAATCCGATGGGTCGTCCCATGAGAGGGTGATACTGCCGTCGCTCGCGGTTGCGGCAAGGTTGGCAGGCGCGTCGGGGAGGGTGATCTCGTCGTTGTCGATCTCGGTGGCGGTGATATCGACCTTGCCGGAATAGTACTCCCTCGCGTCGTGAGTGATGTCGCGCGCGCCGTTCACGTCGTCGGTGTCGTCCTCGGCGGCGACCAGCGTGACGGTCTGCGCGGTGTTCCAGTTCTCGGAGGTGAAGGTCAGCTTGATAGAGACAACGTCGGATGCTTCGCCCTTGAAGGTGATGTCCGAATCGTCGTTGTCGCGCACGAACAGGGCGACGCACACCTCGACGTCTTCGGTGGGTGGAGCGGTGAGCAAGACCTGGTAGCTCGCCTCGCCGCCTTCGGGAACGGAGATCGCGCTGATCGGGTTGCCGCTGGTGTCCTGCACGATGATGCCGCGCGGCGTAGGTGTCGGAGTAGGAGTGGGCGGCGTGTACGGCCCGACTTTCGGGGAATCCCTCCATTCGCTCCAGCCGTGATCGTTGCCGGCGCGCACGCCTACGATGATGTTCTTGGCATTGTCGGCGCTGAACGTGATGCTGGTCGTCTGAATGTTCGTGTGGTCGTCGACGGGACCGTGCCAGCTACCCCTGTCGTCGTCGCTGTACATGGAGTGATACTTCGTCGCGCCTGGTACCGCGTCCCAGGACGCGGTAACCGTACCATCCGCGCGCGTCACGCTGACCGATGAAACCGCGCCCGGAGGCGGAGGCGTGTACGGCCCGACTGTAGGCGAGTCGGTCCATTCGCTCCAGCCGTTGTCGTTCCAGGCGCGCACGCCCACGATGATGCTCTTCGCGTTGTCGGTGCTGAACGTGATGCTGGTCGTCTGAATGTTCGTGTGGTCGTCGACCGGGCCGTGCCAGCTCCCCCTGTCGTCGTCGCTGTACATCGCGTGGTACTTCGTCGCGCCTTGCACGGCGTCCCAAGACGCGGTTACCGTGCCGTCGGCACGAGTGACAGTTACTGATGAAACCGCGCCCGGCGTGTACGGGCCGACGGTCGGCGAGTCCGTCCAAGCGCTCCAGCCGTGATCGTTGCCCGCTCGAACGCCGACGATGATGCTCTTCGCGTTGTCGGCGCTGAAAGTGATGCTGGTGGTCTGAATGTTCGTGTGGTCGTCGACGGGTCCGTGCCAGCTGCCCCTGTCGTCGTCGCTGTACATCGCGTGGTACTTCGACGCCCCGCTCTCGGCGTCCCAAGACGCGGTTATAGTGCCGTCCGCCCGCGTCACGGTGATGTTCGACACGTTCCCCGGCGCGCTCTGCTGCGCCAATGTGTCGTTCGCCCCGACGACGAGGAGAGATACCGCTAACGCTGCAACTGCGAAGAACGTAGCGGCAGCGGCTATCAACCGATTATTGAATCGTGGTAGAGAGAGCATCTTCAGAGCGGTCATGGGCAATCCATTCCTTCGCTATTCCTTAACCATCGCCTATCCATGTTGTTCAAGAAATTAGAATCATCGGTTTGATGCGTGAAATAATACTACAGCAGAATGCCTTGATTCGCTGAATATCAATGGAAGTTTAGATGATGCTCATGAGGCATCCCCCTAGCCCCCTTACGCTCCACGAAGGGGGGATTATCCGTCATTCCCGCGCAGGCGGGAATCCAGAGGGGAAGGGAGGTGCCGCCCCTTACGCTTTGCGAAGGGAGGAGGCAATGGATGCATCACTGTTCAACTCAGACAGCAGATATAGATCATCTCTTCGCTGTCTTGAGATAAGGGAGAACCGTCGAAGTCCCCGTAAACTTCGTTTGCCCTCAAACCCGCTCTTGAAATCAAGTCAAGGACTTGATCGTGACGCAGGTACCTGAAGACCACCTGCAAATCCTCGCTGTCAAGCAGATGCCCGTCGCGATCGAAGGTTTCGATAGTCTGGACGCAGTGATTTATCTGGTTTGCAACGTCGAAATCGTTCACCCCTGACAAGATATGTCTGACACCGCTCTCGTCGTCTTCGACAACCCCCAATAGGAATCTTTCGCCAGGTTCGTCATTGATCAAGTCGTCGTTCGGGTTGAAGAGATTGAAGATCAACTTAGCGTCAGGAGCCATGTGCATTGTGCATCGTTTCAACGCCTCGAATTGGCGCTGTGCATCGGTTACCAGAGCGAGCGTGTGAGCCGGGATTATCACGAGATCGAAATCACGCTTGGTCAAATCGAACTCGCATATATCGGCCTCCACCAGTTCCAAAGAGCCTTTAAGCAAGGCGTCGCCGAGTTTCTGGCGGGCACGATCCAACATTGGACGGTTCAAATCGATGCCTGTAACTCGATGCCCCATCACAGCCGCCGGTATCGCGATCCGCCCAGTGCCGACCCCCAACTCCAATACCGATCCGCCTACCCTGTCAATTGCGTTCAGATAGAACTCCAACTCTCCCTCTGGCGCTGCCTCGTAGAAGATGTCGTAGCGCTCAGACCATCTTTCGTAGTCCATAAAATCGTCTAATGGTTTCACAGCGAATCAGATATCCTTGATTAGACTACTGCGTCTCGCTACGAGACGACTCAGATCGGCATCGAACCTCAAGTTAAACATGGGTTGGACGAGATTGCCAAAATCACTAGCATCACGACAAGACCGCCTAGGAACCGAGACAGCATTCCTAACGCTGGCGCGCGCACGAGAATTAGAAGCACAAGGTCGCCACATAGTGCACCTAGAGATCGGTGAACCGGATTTCGACACGCCAGAGCATATCAAAGACGCTGCTAAAACGGCACTAGACGACGGTTACACGCACTACGGACCATCGCCGGGGGAGATGCCAGCACGCGAAGCGATCGCCACGCATCAAACAGAGCGTCAAGGATACGATATTGCGCCAGAGCGCGTCATCGTCACACCAGGCGGTAAGCCGGTGATGTTCTTCTCGATACTTGCACTTGTCGAAGAAGGCGACGAGGTAATCTACCCAAATCCGGGATTTCCAATCTACGAATCGATGATCAACTACGCTGGCGGAACGGCAGTCCCCATCCCGCTTGAAGAGCGTTTCGACTTCTCATTGGACGTCGACCGATTGGAGTCTCTGGTAACCGAAAACACCAAGTTAATCATCGTCAACTCACCGAATAACCCGTGCGGAAGCGTGATATCCGACGCGGATTTGGAGCGGATAGCCACAATAGCAGTCGAAAACGACCTAGTGGTTCTATCGGATGAGATCTACAAGGACATGTATTACGAGGGCTCGCACACCTCGATAACGAAGTTCGATGACATGGTGGACCGCACCATCATATTGGACGGCTTCTCGAAGAGCTACGCGATGACAGGGTGGCGGCTCGGATATGGCGTATTCCCAGATTTCATGCTCGATGCCGTGACCAAGCTGATGACCAATAGTGTCTCGTGTACCTCGGTAGCGGTGCAGATGGCAGGCATCGCGGCGTTGCAAGGTTCCCAAGATTCAGTCGCTGAAATGATGGACGAATTCCGAATCAGACGCGACCTAGTCGTCGATGGAATGAACAATCTTCCCGGCGTAACCTGTCGGACTCCCGGCGGTGCGTTCTATGCCTTCCCCAACATCAGCGCAACAGGCCTAGACAGCCGGACATTCGCGGACCGTGCAATGGATGAAGCAGGAGTAGCTTTGCTGTCGGGCACTGCCTTTGGGGAATACGGCAACGGATACATCCGCATCTCATTCGCCAACTCCCAAGACAACCTCCGCCTAGCCATCGACCGATTGGGCGAGATGCTGTCCTAAAAGGATGGGTGCTCATTCCCCCTTACGCGGAGCGAAGAGGGGAGATTCCTCGCTCCGCTCGGAATGACAGGGGTGTGCTTCGGAATGACATTAGAGTCCCCCGTCATTCCTGCGAAAGCAGGAATCCACAGGGGTGTGGGGGCGTGTACGCCCCCTTCGCGAAGCCCAAAAAGACCGACGGCAGGGGCGCGAACGAGCGGAGCCCAAAGAACCGACACAAGAGCGGGAGATGGACGGGGGATGCCCTGCTAATTCTCGCGGCCGTTGGGATTGAACAGCGCCTTTTCGTCGTCTTCGGTGAGCTCTATACCGCGCCTCCGCAGTTCGGCTCTGAACCGCTCCCGCTCCTCGTTTCGACCTTCATCACGGCCTAGAGTGCGGCCTTTCGCCTCGCCTTTCGCTTCGGCTTTGGCATCGGCTTTGGCGGAGTATCTGCGTCGGATCTCGGTTGCTTTCTCGAACATTGTTCGGACTCCTTCGATTGCGAGGGCGATGATCGCCAGAAACGCCCATTGCTGCTGCGTGGCGCCGATGCGGTAGGTCGACATGATCCAGTGGTCTGAATCAGAGTATACCGACAACACCGACGTCGACGCGGCTCCGAGCGCGGCGAAACCCACCGCCTGCCAAACCGCGCCCCGCTCTCTCAGGGCGAGAGTGATCTCTTCCATTTGCATCTTTGTCTTTATGCCCTTTGTTAGCACGTTGTTACCGACGACCGTCCGCGTCGGCAAATCACAACTTATCAGAGATGCATCGTCACCTCAAACCGATGTGGCGAAAAACTTTGCGATGCGATGCGCACTGTCCGAACGTCGATGAAATCAGCATCCCCCTAGCCCCCTTACGTTCCACGAAGGGGGGAGGTGTACGCCCCCTTCGCTTGCGTAAGGGGGCGCGAACGAGCGGAGCGATGTGAGCGGGGGATGGACGGGGAGGTGTGGGGGATGCCCCGCGCAGGTATCGTCATTCTCGCGCAGGCGAGAATCCAGAGGGGACGGGCAGTGTCGTGCAACATCACACCAATTACGGTTCTAATTCTCGCGCCTGCACAATCCGAACACTACATACTTTCATGAGATCGCGTGTGTTGGCTCTGGCAATCGCGCGCAATACGTGCGTAGTGTTTCGTTGTATCTGCTTTTGAACGGCTGAAACAACGGTCTGCGAATCTTCATTCAGCAGACCCCAGAATGGCGGTAATTCAGCGCGGGTGATCAATCCTGTCGGAGCCATTACATAGTGAAAATCAGCGCACGCCAGAAACGATGGGTCGTGGAACTTCGTCGAAAACCTCGCTAAAGCACGCTCCTTGCTATCTATTCGTTCTGTGATCTCATCGTTCTCTCGCAATGCCGATTTGTATGCGGAGTCTTCACGCCAATCCGAACTGTCTCCAGCCGCATCTACAGCGTGTTCTCGTGTCTGATTGAGCACCGCCGCCGTCAGATCCGCTGCCTCTTTCAGTGTGGCAAGTTGGCTTAATGCCCGTTTCTGGTCTTCATTCGACTTGTCATCTCGCTTCAAGTCGGCGCGAGAAGATTTGACTTCTACTATGTAGACGCGATTGTCTTTTCCCACACCGACGAGGTCTACGATGCGTCCGAACGGGCCTTCCAACCTGACCTCCATCCCGATGGCTCGACATCCTCCAACAGAGTAGAGCCAGTGCCATGCGGCCCACTTCAACTCGTATGTCAGATCGGATTCGGTACGAGATTTAAGCGCGCGAGATGGTGTGATGTCATCATGGTCGATGCTCTCAGGTGCGCGCGTATGTTCTTTTGGTGCTTGCATTTCAGTTCAATTCTACGGATGTCGAAAAAATTTTCGGAAACGCTTGCATTTTAATAGAATTACCGTGCTATGATAGTAATTGAACGAAGGTGATATCCCAGATCAGCACCATCGAAGTGCTACAGGAGGCAGATATGACGATCATAAAAGATGGACGAAATACCAAAACCGCGAAAGAGTTCGCGATTGTCGGTGTAGGCGGTGCAGGTGTCAAGTCAGCGACCGAGTTGTCGAAGGTGTTAGGCAACCCAGACGATGTTGTCGCTGTGGACCGCGAGATCGACGATCTGTTGTCTGTCAATATCGGACGGCGAATCTCGATAGGGTATCCAGTATTCGTCCGAGAGGATGAGCAATTCGCAGACGATTGCCTTGCAGATACTAGCGACCTCTTCCGCCTGAAGACGGTTATGGGCAAACCTCCTATCATTTTCGTGATGGCAGGACTCGGGGGCAACACTACGTTGGAACTTATGCCATCGGTCATTCGCACCGCGATGTCTACTGGCGCGTCGGTGTTGGCAATCATAACGTTGCCATTCGCCTTTGAGGGCCGCACACGATCGAACACCGCGGGAATAGCGTTGGAACGCATCCGTAAGACTGGCTGCGCGTTGGCATTGATAGACGCAGATACGGCATTGTCAAACGCGTCTATCGCCGGCGATCTTGCCGCCGAGTTGTTAGGTGCACAGGCGAGAGTCGTAATGAACGTTCTTTCAGCTTCTAATGCAACAACTTTCGGCGCGCTCAATACCGCTCCCGAGTTACTTGACGCGATCAAAGGAGCCGGACCCACCTTCATTTCGTACGCTTCCGGCTACGAACTCAGTGAGTACCGCAAACTCACCCGCGAGGCCATCAAATCACCGTTAACCTCCGGTCTGGCATTGCAAGAGGCAGACTATGTGAGCGTAATCGTCGCGGGACCGCGCGACATGTCCATCAAGGCATTGAACTCCGTTGTTGCGGTCATCCAAGCCGAGATGTCCGACGATGCGGTATTGTCGACGTCGTTTATCCCGAATTCCGAGGACGCGAAAATGAATCGTTTGAGGGTAAGTATTTTGGGAGGCAAACGCTCTGAGCGAGAAGAGTTGATCGCAGAAGCCGTGAGTGCTATAGCCGAAGATTCCGACGTGTCATACTCGGATCAACCCGAGCACTCTAGTGTGATCAATGACGATGTTGAGGGCCTGTTTGGTGCGCCAGATTGGCTAGTTGACACGCCCCAGAAGGCGAAGCGAATACCTGCATTGCTCTGATCGTAGATACGGATCCGTCCACACATCATCCTCGCATCGTAATGTTGTGCGCTCACGTTCGGCAAATCTGTGAGCCACCACCAGAACGGTCGGGAAGGGCATCGGCACGCCAAATGACTGCATTCGAGTCGCGGGTCCTCAGCCTCTTTACCCCCGCGATTCGGCAATCATGTCGATTTCCACCCTTCCCGCCGATCATGCTTTAATCGCCAACCTTGCCAGGACCAGCGGGGTCGTCAGTGGTCAAGTGCTGCGCGATCCTGTCCGCGAACTTCAATTCTGAGTCGTCCTGCGGTTCATATCCCAGTACCTGGCGCGCAGACTCCAAAGACCAAAATGCCCTTGTGTTGGCGCTGATGCCGTAGACGATCTGCCAAGGAACACCATGTTCATTGGCAATATCAGGTGTTTCGATTGCCTTTGCGAAAAGCTGCTGTAGATCGCGCTCGCTGAAATGGGCACCAAGACCCCGTTTGTAGGTCGATTGACCAGTACCGCCATGGAGAGAGTCGGAATTTGCCAACAACGCATCAGCATCTGTTTCACGGGGGTTACCAATACGAACTTGAACGATCTCCAATTTTCGCCCAAACGCGCCGCACGCGTAAGGATGCGCCAGCAACTCGTATGCTGCCTTGGCCCAACCATAGAAGTTGTCGGAAAGAGGCATCTCTTCAGGGAACACCATCTCTTTCTTGCGATTGTGGATCAGTGCGTGTTCGTACCAGTCAGCAGCGTGATTCGAACTTGCGACAACCACTCGTTTCACACCCGCATCGAAAGCGCATCTGTAGACGTTGTTCGCCATTTGAACGTTTTCCAACTCGGTAGCGAAACGATCGATCTGTGGGACAGCGTTACCGAACACACCGCCAGGACTTGATCGTTTGTAAGCGAGATGGACCACCGCATCTTGCCCTTGGAAATGGTGCTCATACAGCGATCGATCGGTGTTGATCAGATCCACGACCTGCACACCTTCAACGGAGTTGCCTTGAGCATCTTTTGCAACGGCATCGATAAGCGTCAAGTCGTATCGCTCTCGGTATGTCTTGAGCATCTGCGACGCGATGTATCCGCTGGCACCTGTTATCAAGACCCTCAATTTCTCGGACATGCTGTATTCTCCCATTTCAGTTCGACAATGGCTAGCTCGGATTCACTCCGCCTGCTCACCGTCATCACGCGTCGGTTGTTCCCCCGATGTCAACGTTATCGCGTATGTTCCGACCATGAGGTCATGCAGTGCCCGATTGTCATGTCGGAGTATGAAAAGGTAGCCGATGTAGAAGATCGCCCAAGAAACGATGCTTGCTAATGCCCGACCGAATGCTAAAGGAATACCTGGAATATCGCCGTTTGCATCCAAGACGTAGACATTGAGTATTCGTTTGCCGATTGTTGTTCCTAACAGCCCAACCAATAGCCCGTTGTAGAGGGTCGTAACGAAAATCACCAACCCCAAACTGGTCAAGAAATCGCCGATTGACTGAGGTTCCGACTTTGCACTGGCGGTTTGGCCGGATGAGGGCGGGTCGGTGTTTTCACCTAAAACAGGGGTCGCAGTCGGCAAAGCCGCTTGCTGACCAGCCTGCTCAAACTCGGCAGTGATCGCGTCTAGGTCAATGTAAGGCCGGGCGAGGATGACGGGGAAGAGTAGGCTAAGAATGACTACGATGACAGTGTTGTCGATCAGGTAGGCGATCAACCGCCGTCCGAAACCTGCTGGAGGACCTAGATCCGCGACAGCATCTGGATGCCCACGATCAGTCTCGGGTTCAGATTCGGAGTAAGAATAAAACGGCGGGCGTTGGTACTCCGCTTCGGTTTCTGTCTCTGAATCCTCGAAATTGCTCCCTTGCAACTCTTGGTTATCGCTCTCGGCTACATCCGAAGAGGCATTTGACCAACCTGGTTCGCGCTCGGATTTCGCTTCCGCTGAAAATTCGCCAGTCCCGACGGGCTCATGCTGCGTCAAGGGACGGCCAAGCATGATGTTGCGTAGGTCGTCTGGGTGGGGAGGAACGATGTCCGTCCCGCCTGCATCGGGGGCTGAGTGCCCATTTGTCGAATCGCGCATAAAGTCAATTATGCGAAACGCTTCATGGTCATGCGCGACAATAGCGGAATACACCTGACAATTTTCTATCGAACGGAGCATCCAATGGCCGCATCTCAAGACACCGCAACATCATACGCTGGGAAGGTGCGTGCACCAGAGTTTCCTGACGGTTTGGAATGGATTAACACCTCGCAACCGATCAAACTCGCCGATTTACGCGGCAAGATCGTAGTCCTTGACTTCTGGACCTACTGTTGAATTAACTGTATGCACATACTTCCGCAGTTGCGGAAGCTGGAGAAGAAATACAGTGATTCCTTATTCGTCATCGGCGTTCACTCTGCAAAGTTCGAGACAGAGAGAGCCACAGAGAACGTTCGCGCAGCCGTAAACCGCTACAACGTAAACCATCCGGTTGTGAACGATGTCGAGCTTCGCGTGATGTCGGCCTTCGCTGTGAGAGCATGGCCAACGCTGATGTTCATCGATGCTGAAGGCAGGGTGATTGGAAAACATGAAGGTGAATTTCAAATCGAGGCCATGGACCGCGTTCTGGCAGCCATGGTCGATGAGTTTGATCGATCCGGAATACTAAATCGCGAACCGGTACCTTTTGACTACGGTTCAGAAGCGGTAAGGCATGGGACAATCTCATTTCCCGGCAAGATACTCGCACCCGAAGACGGGAATCTCTACATCGCTGATTCGAATCACCACCGCGTTATCGTTGCAACCGATGATGGCGCGATCACCGACATCATCGGAAATGGCGAAAGTCCGCTGGCAGTCGAATCGTTTGAAACGCCGACGGGAATCCTCAACCCACTTGGTAGTGAGAGGGATTACGAAGAACCGTTATTCGATAACCCTCAAGGGATGACGCTCGTTGGTGATGTGTTGTACGTAGCAGATGCTGGCACTCACACGATTCAACGCGTAGATCCAGAGGCGCGATCAGTTTCGGTTGCCGCAGGCACGGGCGAGCAATCGCTGATACGGCACAACGGAGGCGATGCTACTTCATTCCCGCTCAATTCGCCGTACGACCTAGAGTTCGCAGACGGCATCCTGTATATCGCGATGGCGGGCGCGCACCAACTATGGCAGTTAGACATTTCCACCGAGACAGTCGAACCATTCGCTGGCACTGGTGCAGAGAACATCGTCGACGGCCCTCGCATGGAGGCTTTGCTTGCTCAACCGTACGGATTGGCGCTAGATGGCAATAACCTTTTCTTCGCTGATTCAGAGACTAGCGCGATTCGAGTGGCTAAGATCGGAGAAGGCGGCCGAGTCATCACATTGACGGGGACGGGATTGTTCGATTTCGGCGATCACGATGGGATCGGCAAGAAGGCTGTTTTACAGCATCCCCAAGATGTGGCATCGGCACCTGGTGCGGTTTACATCGCCGATACTTACAACCACAAGATCAAACGCATGGATCTCTCAACCCTTCGGATCAAGACAGTAGCAGGTAATGGAGCTCAGGGATTGGAAGACGGAGACGCGCTAAGTGCAAGTTTTGACGAGCCAGCAGGTATCGCTTACCGCGATGGCTTCCTATACATAGCGGATACTAACAACCATCGTATTCGGAAATTCGACGTTGGCCAGAGCATCGTCACGACGCTCGAGTTGACAAGTGCTTGAAAGGGTGATCCAGTGCCAAATCGCCTAGCACAAGAATCGTCTCCCTACCTGCTCCAGCACAAGGATAATCCTGTCGATTGGTATCCGTGGGGCGATGAGGCGTTCGCAAAGGCTAAGGCACTTGACCGTCCGATTTTCTTGAGCGTCGGTTACTCGTCGTGCCATTGGTGCCATGTAATGGAGCGCGAGTCGTTTGAGAACCATGAAATCGCGGCCCTCATGAACGATCTTTTCGTGAACATTAAGGTTGATCGTGAGGAGCGCCCAGATGTTGACTCGATCTACATGTCCGCGGTCCAATCCATGACTGGTCATGGCGGTTGGCCGATGTCGGTATTCCTTTCGCCAGATGGCAAACCGTTCTATGGGGGCACGTACTTTCCGAATGATGACCGTGGAGGAATGCCTTCGTTTCCGAGAGTGTTGGCAGCCGTTGCCGATGCGTACCGAAATCGCAGAGATGAGATAGTCGAAAGTTCGTCTCGGATCGTGAGCGCTATATCGTCGCAATCGCGCGCTAGGATGAGCATCGAGCCTATTGCTCAGGCGATGTTCCACTCGGCATATCGCTATTTAACGCCAGAGTTCGATTGGCAACATGGCGGTATCGGGTTGCAGCCAAAGTTCCCCCAGCCGATGCTCTACGAATTTCTGCTGACGCACTCCGCTTTGCAGGACAACAACGCGGCTCTTGAGTTTGCGGAGTTGACGCTCACCAAGATGGCGAGGGGTGGGATTTATGACCAAATCGGCGGTGGATTCCATAGATATTCGGTCGACAACGTGTGGTTGGTGCCGCATTTCGAGAAGATGCTTTACGACAACGGTCAGTTGGCGAGTTTGTACCTACATGCATGGCAACGAACTAGGAATCCATTCTTTGCGAAGATCGTTGAGGAAACATTGAGCTACTTGGATCGCGAGATGCGTCACCGAGAGACTGGCGCGTTTTACTCAGCGACAGACGCGGACTCTGAAGGGGAAGAAGGCAAGTTCTTTGTTTGGCAGACATCGGAGATCGCGTCTGTGTTGGGACCGGAGCTTGCGCGAGTTGCGATGCTCTATTGGGATGCGACGCGGTTTGGAAACTTTGAGGGACAGAACATTCTCTACTTGCATCGATCCGACGAATCGGTCGCTGATGAACTTGAGATGTCTGTTGACGAGTTAATGTCGAAGATCGGCGAGGCGAAGCGGCTGCTTTATGCCGCTCGATTGGAACGCATACCCCCGATGACGGATGACAAGGTGATCACGTCTTGGAATGCGTTGACGATGCGGGCTTTTGCAGAGGCCGGCGCTGCTTTAGATCGAGCAGATTGGGTAGTAGTCGCGATCCGGAACGCAGAGTTCATACTTGAGCGTTTAGTACGTGAAGACGGACGGGTTATGAGGAGTTGCAAGGCAGATTCTGATGCCCCTGCCGCAATCCCAGGGTTCTTGGAGGATTACGCGTATTTGGCAGATGCGTTGACGCATCTTTACGAAGCGACGTTTGATCTCCGATGGTTGGATTGGGCCGAGCGGTTGTGTGATGGGATGATTGAACTGTTTTGGGACCCCGCAGATTCGGTCTTCTACGACACAGGCTCTGACCAAGAAGAGTTGATTATCCGACCAAGAGATACATTTGACAATGCACAGCCCAGCGGCGGCGCAGCGGCATCAATGGCGTTATTGCGGTGTGCCGAGTTCACAGGGAACTCCGACCTTGAACTTATAGCAGCGGCGAACTTAAGGACGGTGCGCGAGCTGATGGAGCGGGCTCCATCGGCATTTTCATGGTGGTTGCAGGCGGCAGAGTTTTATGCCAATCCAGTTAAACAGGTAGTAATCGTTGGTGAGCGAGGTGTTCCAGAGACTGAGGCGTTGCTTGCTGAAGCAAGGCGAGGGTTCAATCCCGACCGTATTGTTGCAGTGATGCCGCCTGATAAGAGCTTGGAAATGTCCGTGCCATTGTTTGAGTCGAGACGCATGATTGATGGCAAACCGACTGCCTATGTGTGCCGAAACTACGCTTGTGAGTTGCCCGTCAACGAAGTAGCAGGATTGGCGGCGCAGTTGAGTGGTAGTACCTGATAGAATCACGACAACGACGAATTCTGTCGTAATACACTTATCCGCAACACAAGCGGACGATTCCGCCTAGTCATCTGCGGAATCGAGGATGAACGACGAGCCCCCGATGCCCCTTTACGACTACAAGTGCGAAAACGGCCACATTTTCGAGGAGATGCAGCGTTTCTCGGACGATCCCGTTGATACATGCAACGACTGTGGAGCATCGGCAAGACGCCAACTCTCAGTGCCTATGGTCCTCTATAAAGGATCGGGTTTCTACACAACCGACTACGGACGCAACGGTTCCGCATCTCGGTCCAAGTCGGAATCTAACGGCGAGACGTCTGAATCAAAATCCAAGAAGAAGGAGACCGCCAAAAGCAGCTCCTCCTCATCCGATTCATCTGACTAATCTGAGTGGGTTCAGTTGCGATTCGTAATCCAACGCTCGACCGGGGCCAAAGTCACTGTCGATGGGCAAATAACCGGCCAGATTGGCACGGGTCTGGTCATACTTGTCGGTATAACGCACGACGACGAACAGGCCGACATTGACTACCTAGTTAACAAGACTGTCAATTTACGTATCTTCAAAGCAGTTGAAGGCGCGTCTGGCTTCGATCTTTCGCTGTTAGATGTGAATGGTGCGGTGCTTTTGATCAGCCAATTCACTCTATTCGCTGATACTCGCAAAGGACGAAGGCCGGGCTTTACAGCATCAGCTCCCGGACATGTGGCAGAGCCTATCTTCGATAAGGTGGTTGAAGCCTTCAAGGACTCGGGCGTAGACGTTCAGCTAGGTGTGTTTGGAGCGATGATGGACGTCGAGTTGGTAAACGAGGGCCCGGCTACATTCATCCTCGATTCGGCAGATAGGCATCGGGCGCGACGGCGGGGGTGAGATAGATGCTGCGGCGGTATCATTAGTACCATAGACTTGGCTACGAGGATTAAGCATGATCAAACCGATTCAAGTTAAAGCACTCGAACGATATCGGATATGGGTCAGGTTCGAGGATGGCATAGAAGGCGAATTCGACCTTAAAGGTTTTTATCGGCGTGGCAATCTCTTCGCCAGGTGGAAAGACTGGGAGTATTTTGAGTCCGTTGATGTAGATCCGGAGTGGCGTTCCGTCGTCTGGGGCGATGGCGGGGAGTTGGAACTGTGTAGCGACATGATCTACATGGAATTGACGGGGAAATCGGTGGATGAATTGATGCCGGTTGTCAACGCGGAACAGATTCATGCCTGAGGTTTTCCGCTCACGTCGGTTTTCCGTCAGAATCAGAAACGACCATCTTCCTCCCCATATTCACGTCAGGTTTTCATCTGGCGCTCAGGCAACAGTAGACATTCGGGATTGTCGGATTCGATCTAATGACCTGAAAGCACAGGAAGAACGGGAAATCAGAAGATTCGTCTTGTCACACCAACAGGAATTGTTGGAGGCGTGGGATCAAGTCTGGAACGGTCTGCCAGTTGAGCGGATTGCGTCTTGGCGCAATAGCGGCATTTGATTTCAGTGGTGAGGCCTAGCCTACGTCACGCTGAAATCTAGGGAAATGTCTAGGGCGTGGACTGAGTGGGTCAGTTCCCCGACAGAGATAATATCTACGCCGGTTTCTGCGACTTTACGGACCGTGGTTAGGTTGATGCCACCGGATGCTTCGATGAGGGATTGACCGATGCGTTGATCTACTGCTTGACGCATGGTTTCGGCTGGCATGTTATCTAGCATGACGATATCGGCCCCCGCTTTCATTGCGTCGATAGCATCGGGCACGTTTTCGACTTCGATTTCTATCTTGATAGAGAACGGAGCCTTGATGCGAGCATGTCTAACGATATCGCCGATGGTCATTCCTTGCTGCTGCATGGCGGCGATGTGGTTGTCTTTGATTAGGATGCAGTCGGCTAGAGACATGCGGTGGTTGCCGCCCCCGCCGACTAAGACGCTGTACTTATCAAGGATGCGGAGCCCGGGTACAGTCTTGCGGGTATCGACGATTGTCGCATTGGTGCCTTGAATAGCAGCGACGTACTCGGCAGTGAGTGTTGCGATACCACTCATTCGTTGCAGAAGGTTTAGTGCGGTTCGTTCTGCGCTCAAGATAGCGGCGGCGTTGCCGTGAACCGTGGCGATGTTGCTGCCGGGTTCGACTCGGACGCCGTCTTGGAAATGGGGTATGAACTGGGAGTCCGGGTCGAGGGCACGGAAGGTCTCTTGTGCGACTAATATGCCTGCGACAACTCCGGGCTGTTTAGCCACGAGCATCGCCGAGGCTTGCGTTTCTGAGTCGCCGATGGTCGCGAGGGTAGTGGCGTCGTTGAATGCACCATCCTCTTCGAGGGAGGTAGCGATGACGCGACCGACATAGTGGCGAGATAGATGCATTTGCCCCGTTTTATTTTGTTGAGCTCAGTTTTGTTGGGCTCAGTTTTGTTGGGCCAGGAACTCTTCGAGGACTTCCTCGGGGAAATCGGCGTTGGTGAAGACTTTCGAAACGTCGTCGAGTTCTTCCAATTCGTCAAGCAAGCGGAGGGTTTGGACAGCTTGCGATTTTTCGAGGAAGATCATGTTGTTTGGAATCATCGCGAGTTCAGCAGATTCGACGCGGACGTTTGCAAACGATTCAAGTTCGGTTTTTGCGCGTGCGAATTCGCTGAATGGGAAGGTGATACTGACCAGATCCTCTTCGATATCTACGTCTTCAGCGCCGATGTCCATGACTTCAAGAGCAACTTCTTCGGGGTCAGCACCTTCGACTTCTAGGGTTACAAGACCTTTTTGCTCGAAGTTCCAAGAGACTGCGCCGTTTGCTGCGAGGTTTCCGCCGCTGCGCGTTACTTTGGATCTGATGCCTGAAGCTGCTCGGTTTCGATTGTCGGTGAGAGTCTGGATGATGAGTCCAGTTCCACCTGGTCCGTATGCTTCGTAAGTAAGTTCTTCGAGAGCGGTCCCGTCGGCACCGATGCCAGCGCCTTTCGCGATAGCGCGCTCGATAGTATCTTTCGGCATGTTCTGAGCCTTAGCGTTGTCAACGGCAAGGCGCAGTCGGAAATTCATTTCAGGGTCAGGCGAACCTTCCCTGGCGGCGACGGTGATTTCGCGTGTCAGTTTTGTGAAGAGCTGCCCGCGCTTCGCGTCGGCGGCACCCTTTTTGTGCTTGATGGTGCTCCACTTAGAATGGCCTGACATTTGCGTCCTCCTTTCCTATGAAGCGTGAAGCGATGATGGTTGAGGTGAAGTTTATTGGACGTCGATGCCTGCGCGCGTATTGGATTTGGTCGCGGCTACCCGTAGCAGGGATTGCATGGCATGGACGACACGCCCACGGCGTCCGATCACTTTGCCTTTGTCGGCGTCAGCAACTTTGAGGTTTATGTTGACGCGACCGTCGCTCCAATTGGATGTGACTTGAACCGCATCAGTATCGTCGACGAGGACACGTGCGATATATCCGATCATTTCACGCATTTCGGCTTCGCCCTCGACTTCGCCGATGTCGTCGTAGTGATCGGTTGCAACTTCAGCGATTTCGTCAGCAGGCGCACCGTCGGCTACGATCGCTTCAACCGTGGACTCCTCGATGGACTCCTCGTCCTGGTCTTGACGTTCGTATTCATGCATTGACTTTCACCTTGTCGAGGATTCCTTTGGACTTCAACATTCTCTCGACTGATTCTGAAGGCTGAGCGCCTTTTCGCAGCCAATCGAGCGTTTTGTCTTCGTCGAAGTCGATCTGCGGTGGGTCGGGGAAGGGGTCGTAGAAGCCTACTTGATCGATGTATCTTCCAGCAGCAGCGGCGCGCTGATCAGCAACGACGATGCGGTAGTATGGGCGGCCGCGAGAGCCGATTCTCTTGAGTCTGATTCGAACCATGTATCTTCGTTCGTGTGTTTGCTGCGATTTTGAGGCGCAGGGTCGATGTATCTACGCCTATGTCCATTAGCTTTGGCGCAGGCGCTAAGTTTCGATTTTATCCCTTGTTGGTGATTTGGACAAAGATTAGCAATAAACAAGGCCTGTCACACCCTCTTCCCATCGTTGAAGGAAGAAGACAAACAGTGGCTACGCCGCCTCCGCCGCACCCGAGGCGATCAGCGAGTCGATTTCATCGTCGCCGAAACCAGCCTCACTTAAAACCTCTCGTGTGTGCTGTCCCATCAATGGCGCGGGACTGTGGATTTTGCCCGGCGAGCCGTAGAGTTTGGCAGCTAGGCCGATGTTACGGGTTGTTCCGACTGTCGGGTGTTCAAGGCTGACATCCATGTCACGGGCTTGGACTTGCTCGTCTTTCCAGACCTGTGCCATGTCGTAGATGGGACCAGCGGGGACTCCAGCATTGTCTAGGATTTCACACCATTCGTCAGTTGTTCGAGTGCCGAACGTCTCTTCCAGGTCTTTTTCTAGTGCTTCGCGATTGATCAGCCGTCCAGCGTTGTCAGAGTATTTCTCGAGTTCCAGCAAATCCTGCCTGCCGATTGCTTGGCACATTCGCTGCCAGTTAGATTGATTTGGCGCACCGATGGTGATGTGCCCGTCTGATGTCCGCAACGCTTGGTAGGGGGCTGAAAGCCGATGGGATGAGCCTAGAGGCGGCGGTATTTGTCCAGTTGCAAAGTAGCTGGCAGACTCCCAGACTGTGTATGCTAGCGCGGCCTCCATGATGCTGACTTCGAGGTATTGGCCTAGACCGGTCTTTAGTCGGTGGATGTATGCCGATAGTATTCCGTATGCGGAATAAAGCCCGGCGTTCAGATCTGCCATCGGGACACCGACCTTTACAGGTGGCGACCCTGGGATACCTGTGAAACTCATGACTCCGCTCATGCCTTGCGCTATCAGGTCGAAACCTGCTCTCTCGGCGTAGGGGCCTGTGCGTCCGAATCCGGAAATGGAGCAGTAGATAATGCCAGGATTTAGTTCTTGTACCGTGTCGTAGTCGAGACCGAGTCGTCCCATAACTCCAGCGCGGTAGTTCTCGATAATGACATCGGCATCGGCCAACATTCGGCTCATCGCAGCCACACCATCCGAATTTTTGAAGTTCAGAACGACGCTTCGTTTGTTGCGGTTCATGGCTAGGAACGCAGCAGATTCACCTTCCATGAATGGTGGTCCCATGCGCCTTGTGTCGTCACCACCTCCTGGCTTCTCAATCTTGACGACATCTGCGCCCATGTCTGCAAGCAGCATTGAGCAGTATGGACCTGCCAAGATTTGCGAGCAATCGAGAACCTTGATGCCCTCGAGCGGCGACGGCAATGAAGCCGCGTCCGGTAATTCCATTGCGATGTTTACCCCCAGATGTTCCGATCCGACTATTATGAACTGTCCGAACTATGCGCCAGACATCTGATAGATTTTGCCTTCGGTCTTGATCGCCGGAGCGTATACCATCCGTGCGCCGTGCATCTCTCTGATCGTCTCAGCACCGACGTATCCCATGCACACCTGCAACGCGCCCACGAGATTGAGAGTTCCGTCTGATGTGGACGAGGGACCGAAAAGCAGTTCGTCTAGCTTGTATTTCACGCCCAGATCAATTCGAGTGCCCCTAGGCAATGAATCGTGCCATGTAGCCATTCCCCAGTGCATTCCTCTCGCAGGTGCTTCTTCCGTCTGAGCGAACGGACTGCCTATCATTACTGCATCCGCGCCACATGCCACCGATTTACAGACATCGCCGCCCGTACGTATTCCGCCGTCGGTAACGATTGAGACATAACGCCCTGTTTCTTTGTAGTAGTCGTTGCGCGCCGCGACGCACTCCATAGTTGCGGTGACTTGCGGCACACCGATGCCGAGAACCTCGCGGCTCGTGCAAGCCGATCCCGGTCCTACCCCTACTAATATCCCATGCACACCTTCTTCCGCTAACTCTTTTGTGACTGAGTAACTCACGGTGTTGCCGACTACCACTGGCACACTGACATCCGCCACTAGCTCAGATAACCGCAATCCAACCGGGCTGTTTTTTGAGCGGTGTCGGCGGGTAATCACGGTTCCTTGCACAACCACCACATCGGCGCCCGCTTCGGCAGCCAAGGGAGCATGTCGTTTCGCTGTCTGAGGCACAAACGACACCGCGGCATTGCCCCCACCCTCTTTGATCTCGATTACTCGTTGCCCGATCAAATCTGGCTTGATCGGTTGCGAGTAGACCTTTTGCAACAACTCAGTGGCTTCGTCCTTTTGCGCCGCCGCAATATCCGCGTAGATTTCATCCGTATCCTCATATCGAGTATGCAAACCGTCCATGTTCAGCACAGCGACCCCGCCGGCATCGGACATTTTCACTGCAAACTTCGGATCCACCACGCTGTCCATGGCAGATGCCATGAACGGGATATCGATACTGAAGCCGTCGAAGCTAGTCGAGACATCGGTCATATCCGGGTTGAGGGTTTCATCCCCAGGCACGATCGCCACATCGTCGTAACCATAGGCTGGTGGGAGGGTTTGCATTCCGATGGGTAGATCCATATTTCAGAGACTCCTCAGCTCTTGGTGGACTAATCGCACGTTATCCCTCTCGCCGCCTACATGTCCGAACTCGTTTCGCGCGCTGATAATCAAAGACGTTGGACAACGTCTGGCGAAGCGAGTATGACCTGACCGACACAAATCAAATGCGATACTTGATTCACTTCATTATCGCAGAAAACCCGCGGCTTTGCGCTTGACCTTCACACGAAGCCGCAACAAACCAAAATGGCGATCACTCACCGCAAAATCGGCGTCATCGGCGCAGGAAGAGTCGGCGCTTCGTTAGCTTTTTCATCTTTCCCAAACGGAGATGTAGTTGCTGTCTCGTCTCGACGCGCCGAACAGCGCGAATGGTTATCAAGTTCCGCGCCTAATCTGAAAGTTGTTGAGAAGGCTACAGAGGTCGCTAGGTTGTGCGATCTTGTTTTCATTACTACGAGCGACGCCGCTATCAAACCAGTGTGCGACAGCATCGAGTGGCAACCGTACCATCACGTGGTGCACTGCTCCGGCGTACTTCCGCTAAACGTGCTCGCGTCGGCTAAAGACGCAGGTGCCGCGGTCGCCGGATTTCACCCGTTGCAGACCTTCCCCGCTAACGACTCACGCCGTTTATTGAACATCTCGTATGCCATTGACTGCGACGACAACGATCTTGCAAACTGGCTATGGGACCTTACGCGCGCCTATGAAAGTGAAGCATTCACCATCGAAGGAGCATCGGCTCACGCGGCTTACCACGCCTCCGCTGTCCTAGCCTGTGGTTTGCTTGCCGGTCTAGTTGGCATATCCGCCGAATTATGGCGACATGCCGGCATTGAACGCGAACTTGCGCTAAAGATGCTTTCGCCGATGCTGAGATCAACAGTTGAAGCCATCGCAGAAGATGGATTGCCTGATGCTATATCTGGCCCCTATGTGCGCGGTGACATCGAGACGATTAAGACCCATCTTGACACCACGGCCGGAGTTAACCCTGACATATCGCGTGCATACGCCGCGTTGGCATTGGCGCAGTTACACATCGCAAACGAAAAGGGAAATCTCGATAAATTGACGATTGACCAGATAACGAAGTTGCTGTCCGATCACATGGAGGCGCTGTGAGTACCTACGACCTCTCCTTCACGATTCGCGAGATTCGCACCGCGCATCTAGCCTTTCATGACACGCCCGGATACTGGGAGCAATACCGACGTCAAAACGAAGACCCTGAAGCAGCGACAACTCTCACTCGCTATGAATTCAAACCCGGATGGCAGACCGTATATGCCACGATGGTGGAGACGCCGCTGGTTCGCGTTGAACTCGCAGATGGCACGATAGGCTGGGGCGAGTCGAACACGCCCATCGCACCAGAGATCGTGTGTGTGATGATCGATGCTGCCATCGCTGAGATGGTTGTCAATCGAGAATTTGCCGATCCAACCGCACTTTGGGATTTCGTCTATGATTCCCAGCGTGGTCGAGGCATCAACTCCGGCTACTGGATGGATGCTCTTGCGGCGCTAGACATCGCGATTTGGGACGCTTTAGGCAAGCGTAACGATGTCCCCGTGGCCGCGCTTATCGACCCCGATTTCCGCTCTGACATTCCCGTTTACCTCTCAGGTCTTCGTCGCGCAACACTAGATGAGCGCATTGCACAGGCCAGATCGCTCGCAGATCAAGGTGTTCGAGGGGCGAAGATCTTCCAATCCGGCGATATAGATTCCGCACTTCAAGAACTCGATGCTTTGATGGGTGGTGCTCCTAACGTCGAGCAGTGGATGATTGACACATTGTGGATGTGTGACCTCGACGACGCTGTCGTTGCTAAGCGCGAGTTCGGGTACCGCAATCTACGCTTTTTCGAGTGTCCACTCCAACCTGAAAATCTAGCCGGACACCGCACGTTGCATCAATCCGAGGGTTCTCCTATTGCGCTGGGCGAACATATACGGACGACGTATCAGATTGCCGATTGGTTGAAGCCAGCCCCCGTATTCGACATCTACCAACCCGACATAGGCAGAACCAGCATCAGTGACTTTCTCCGTCAACGCGACCTCGCCTACTCAGTTGGCATCCCAGTTACTCCCCACATGGGAAACGGCGTATCTGTGTTCCAAGCCGCAACTTTGCAGTGCTCAGCAGCCTCATCGCCCGAACTTCTGCAAGAGTTTCAAGGCGGTCTCTCTAATCTACTGCAAGACGCATCTGATACAAGTTGGCAACTCAACGACGGTGCGTTCAAACTTCCCGATCGATCCGGCATCGGTGTGACGATCAATGAAAACGGAATCGAACCGTACATTGTCAAGCGACGCTGATGCTGAGATTGCAAACTCTAATCGCATAGCTACGATCTCTGTAGACACATCAAATGCAACGGGAACCGGACGCACCGAGAATCGCACCAACTAGGCGCAGTTACGGTCTGATGAACCGGCTCTTCGACCGCGGGTTCAACTGGGTTGTCGCATCCGAAGCCTTTGTCGACATCGGAGTGCTTGCCCGTGTAGCGGCTCAGTCGTGGGTAGCATACGACCTTACAGGCTCGAGTCTTTGGGTGGGCACGGTTGCTGCGTTCCGGGCAATCCCATCATTCCTCAGCCCCGCCATCGCCGCGTATATCGGCAACCACGTTGACCATCGAATCCTTATAGCGGCAATGAGGGCGTTCATCGGTGTTCTCGCCATAATCCAAGCCATTTTGATCGGTACCGGCCACATGCGACCTTGGCACCAAGTGGTCTTAACGCTGTTGACGGGCCTCGCCATCGCTGTAGTCATCCCATCGTTTCAGACTTTCCTCGTGGACCTCGTCCATCCTGGCATGGCACGAAGAGCAAACGGATTCCTCGCGTTCTTTCACAACATAGGAGAGTTGATAGGCCCCGTGTGCGTTGGGATCATCATCGCATTAGCGGGTGCTGATTGGGCTTTCGTATTCGTTGCAATACTCTATTTCGGGGGCGCCTTGCTGATAATGAACGTCCCGCTGCCAAGCCAAGACTCGCAGGTGGGCAATTACTACCGCGCCTATTTGACCACGCTCCGAGTCGGCATCCGTAACGTTCGCAGCACCAAGCCCCTGCCATGGCTTTTCGCAATCCTATTCGTAACGAACATCTTTGGCGTTGCTGTATTCCCGCTCATACCGGAATACGCTATTGAGGTTTTCGACAGCGGAGGTCTCGGATTTGGTCTTATGACAGGCCTACTGGGAGGTGGACTAGCGATCGGATCGGTCATAGTTGCGATGACTGGCCTCCGTCGTTGGACATCCTTAGCAGTGCTTCTCACGAGCCTCGTATGGGCCGCAGGCTGTGTTGGATTCGCATTCTCGCCCGAATTGGCCCTTTCCCTCGCAATCCTCTTTGTCATGGGCATCGCCAGCATAATATGGGCAAACGCAATCCTGTTGATGATCCGCGCCCACCTACCCAACCACTTTGGCGATCAAGTGATCAGCATCCACGCCATCGGGATGAGTATGATCCCCATTGGTTGGGCGGTTGGCGGTGCTATCGCCACACTTGCCGGAAATGAAATGGCTTTGATCATTGCCGCTGTTGCGAGCGCGATTGTGCCAGTAATTGCTTATATCGGATCGACGGAGTTTAGGCGCTAATGATCGTTTCAACCGTCATTGCTGGCTGATTTCACAACATCCGCGGTTGCTCAGATTCCCACTCGGTGTTCAGGTCCGGTATAGATTGGCCTGCAATCTTCGGGGCGGTGAATTGATTCATCACCTCCGTGTTGGCTCTGACCACCCCATCCTCAACCACGATAAGGTCTAACGCTGTCAGCCTACCTATGTCTCTATATACTGTTCGGGCGGTTACATTTGAATAAAACCTAGCAAGTGAATGGCTTCCAGACAAGAGCGCATCCAAAGGTACCTTTTGTTCACCCAATTCCAACAAGAACATCAATTGGCGCTGAACAGCTCGAGACATCAACCGATCACGGGGAGACAATATTTCGCGTGCATGTTCCTTGAAAGACACCACGATCAACTGCGACAAGCACTCGGAGTGAACTTGCTCTAGCTCTGCGGTGAGTCCCTTGACTGCGAACGATACGAACGGCGTGATGTCTGGATCGGAATTGAAACGTACATAATCTAAAAGTCGCACGTACTCACTTCGATGTTGATAGTAGTAGTTTGCCAGCGAGTAAAATCCTCGAACATTCACTCCGGCTTTGTAGAGTAGAAAGCTTTCAACGCCTCTAGACGTTCTGCCGTTTCCATCGCCAAATGGATGGATACTGACTAGGAGGAAATGTGCCGCTATCGCACGCACGACAGGATCTAACGATCTGCCTCGATGATCGTTCAACCACCTAATGAACTCCGACATCAATTCGTGAATTTCTGCGTACCTCGGTGGTTGGTAGCTCGCCACATGCACATCCTGTTGTCTATACCTTCCCGGCTGGTTATGCTCGTATTCGATGCCTGTAGTCAATATCTCGTGGAACTTCCGGATCAATCTTTCGCTCAGCCGATGATCCGGATCTGTTCGCAAAACTTGCTCGACGAATCGCATCAGCGCGTTGGCATTTCTGACTTCGCGCTCCTCCCTTTGTCTGGTTGCAGATAGAACCTGCGATGCCGCATCAGATGTCAATACATCCGATACCTCTGCTTCGGTCAACTCGGTGCCCTCTATACCAGTGGTGCCGCGAACCGCTCGTGCTATGTTCAGTGCATGGAGTCGTTCTTGGATCGACGGAGGAACTGGTATTTCCTGAATCGTCCTGGATAGAGACTTGACCAGAGCCAAATCTTGTATCAACTCGCGATGATCGCGGTTGACCCTCAAGTCGAAATTCACGTTCCAACGCGGCATCTGAAGGTCTAGACAGTTTTGACATTGTCAGTGACATCGTCAAAGGATTTTAGCCACCGAACCAATGAAATCTCAGTTTACATTACCCCTGATTTCGGCGCGTCTCCGTTGACATGGTTTATGACACTGTCAAATGTTTCGTCACAGCGCACTATCTGCCGATACGCTTCTACCGCTTCCGTATCGTAGACGAAATATAATCCTTGTTACCTCAATTCAGAGCGTTCGGATGTGCGCGTTCTGAACCTCTGTCAAAGCCGCCATCACCTGAATCTCTGCGCGTCTTGACTCTTGAGTGATGCGGTACTTTTCGAATTCGGATAGGAGCACGCGGTTACCGCATTGTTAGAGGTATGCGACACTCTCGAAACCGATCTCAAGACTATATGCCCAAGTCTCAACCAAGTTCAAGCCAGAGCCGTCCCTCTCGCCGCCCCCCACGCGTCCTCCGCGTCCTCGCAATCCCCGGCTTCGCGCGCCTATTAGCATCCGAAGCCCTCTTCGACATTGGAGCCGTCGCCCGCACTGCCGCACAATCATGGGTGATGTACGACCTCACCGGATCGAACCTATGGGTCGGACTCGTCTCCGGGATGCGCTCCATACCCATCCTCGTCCTCCCTATCTTCGCCGGAGCCATCGCCGACCGTTTCGACAAGCGCAAACTACTCGCATTCGTACGCGTTGGACTCGCCATCGTATCGATTATCCAAGCAATCCTCATCGCACTCGACATCATCGAGCCCTGGCACATGCTCGTAATGGCGCTCGCCGCCGGTACCGTCGTATCATTCGCAATGCCCACATTCTGGGCATATCTCGCAGACCTGATACCGGCGCGTTCACTGTCAAGAGCCACCGCGCTCGTAATGATGGGCCAAAACGCAGGCGAGATGGCCGGACCCGTCATCGTCGGCTGGATCATCGCATCCGCAGGTGCAGACTGGGCATACGCCATCATCGCAGGCGTCTACCTCCTCGGAGCCATCTTCATCCTCAACGCGCCAAAAGGCAGGTACGCCGCTTCCGAATCCGATGACAAACCCACCTACTACGAGAGCCTCAAACAAGGCATCGCCTACGCCCGCAAAAACCCCGTTCTCCCATGGCTATTCATCATGAACGCCTCCGTAAACATCACCGGCGTCGCCATCTTCCCCCTCATGCCCGAATACGCCACCAAGATCCTCGACGTCGGACCCGTCGGTTTCGGCGTAATGTCGGCCGTACTAGGTGTCGGACTCGCCATCGGCAGCATCACCATCGCGATATTCGGACTGCCACGACGCGTCATGCCGACCATCATCGTCTCCAGCTTCATCTGGGACTTCGGCATGATCGGCTTCGGATTCTCACGCATATACCTTCTGACCCTCTTCATGCTTTTTGCCATGGGCATCGCCGCCATGTTCTGGGTAAACGCCATCACCAACCTATTCCAACGCGAAGCCAAAGGCCAAATGCGAGGCCGAGTAATGGCCCTCTACTCCATCGGCATGGGCTTCTTCCCCTTGGGCTGGACCTTCGGCGGCACCCTATCCGCTATGATCGGCAACGAACTAACCCTAATCGTCAGTGCTATCGGCGGCACCCCTCTAGTACTCTTGGCGATGTTGCTAACACCGGGATTGAGGAAATCGTGATTGGGGTGTATGCATGGCAATGTCATTCCGAGCGGAGCGAGGAATCTCTACCAAGTGAAGAGGGAGATTCTTCACTCCGATCCGCTTCGTTCAGAATGACATGATTGGCAGTGCTTGATCGCCAGAGTGTCCCGATAAAGGCTGGCAGGACAAAGGGGAGTGTCGTTGGTTGCGGTTAAGATTAAAGGTTGGGTTGTGTTGGTTCGTGCGGCGCGCGGTTTCGGGATATCGAGGTTACGTTGACTCAGACGGCAGAAAAAGTGGATGACTCGGCAGAATTCGTACTGGATTCCAGTTTCGTGCAGGAATTTGCGCGGAAAGTCCGAGAGAATGTGCAGCGTATCTTTGTCGGCAAGGATGAAGCGATAGAGTTGGCGATTATCGCCATGCTAGGACGCGGCCATGTCCTGCTAGAGGATGTGCCTGGAACCGGCAAGACTACGTTAGCCAAGACGATTGCAGCGTCTTTGGGTTTGGACTTCAAGCGAGTCCAGTTCACTCCTGACCTCGTGCCTTCAGATGTATTGGGCGTGAATATCTATAACGCCGGATTGGGACAGTTCGAGTTCAAATCGGGACCGATCTTCACACAGATTCTGTTAGCAGACGAAATCAACAGGGCTACACCGAGGACGCAGTCGGCGTTGTTGGAGGCGATGCAGGAGCAACAGGTCTCGATCGACGGTGTGACGATGCGGTTGAGTTCACCGTTTCTGGTGCTGGCGACGCTGAACCCAGTTGAGATGGAGGGAACGTTCATGTTGCCTGAGGCTCAGTTGGACCGGTTCCTGTTGAAGCTATCGATTGGGTATCCCTCCCACGAGGAAGAGTCGAGGATGTTGCAGCGGTTTCAGACGGGGGATGGCGCAGTATCAGTGGACGTGTGCGCGGAAGCTGAAGATGTGGAGAAAGCTCGCGAAATCGTAGAGCAAGTTAGGATTGCGGACCACGTTCGCGAGTATCTGGTGTCAGTGGTGCGCGCTACGCGGAACAATGCCCAGATCCGATTGGGAGCGAGTCCGCGTGCTTCGTTGGCATTGCAACATGCGGCGCAAGCTAAAGCGGCGATCAATGGTCGAGACTACGTGATGCCAGACGACATTAAGTCTTTGGCAGCGGCAGTGCTGTCACATCGTGTGGTCTTGGAGTCGAGCATGCAGATGAGGCGTCGCGATGCAAGTCAGGTTGTAGATGACGTTGTGGCACAGGTACCGGTGCCCATAGAGCGGTGAAGCGAAGGACCCAAGCGTACGGCTATGAGGTGATCTTGCGTTGATGAATCCGATGATGAGGACCTTCCGCGAGAAGCGGACGAGGGATTTGCGGGCTCCGGACGTCATTGGCGAGTTATTCATGTTGTTGATGATTGTGGTGATCGGAGTTGGTGCTGGAACTGGCTCGGCATTGGTGGTGGCTTTGGGTGCGACGGCGTTTGTGATTTCGGCTGGCGGCACTTTGTGGTCAAAGTTGTCGTTGTCAGAGGTGGCGTACGATGCTCAACCTTCGGACACTCACGCGTTTGTCGGTGACGAAGTTGAAATCGTGATGACGCTGGAGAACCGGAAGCCGTTGCCGATTCCATGGGTGCAGATCATCGAGTTTTTGCCCACCGGTTTGACGCCGTTGAGCGATGAGAATGTGAAACGTCGGGCCTACGCGGGTGGTAGCGAGATTGTGGAGACGACAAGCCTAGCGAACTATGAGAGGGTGCGTTTCCGCCATAAAGTTCGAGCCCATCATCGAGGGCATTACTCGATCGGGCCTACGGAGTTGAGGAGCGGAGACCTCTTTGGGTTGTTCGGTACGGTACGACGCGATTCGCGCTCTCCGCATGGAGTCACGGTATACCCGCGGATTGTGCCTTTGGAGGGCTGGGAGTTGCCAGCAGCCAAGCCGATGGGCGACATATTGGCTAGGAACATGCTATTAGATGACCCTTCACGGCCCCGGAGCGTGCGCAACTATCTTCCCGGCGATCCGTTGAAGAGAATCGATTGGAAGTTGAGTGCAAAGCGGGATGAGTTGACGGTTCGGACGTATGACCAGAGCGTGAGCAATGACGTTGTAGTGATGTTGGAGTCGAGAACGGTTGATTATGCATGGCACGGATATCGATATGACGTGTTGGAGGCCGCAGTTACCGGCGCCGCATCCATAGCTGTGCGATGTTCAGACCTTGGGTATCGAGTCGGACTCGTGGCGAATGGTGTTCGTCCGACGCGCGGCGTGCTGTCGGTCGTTCCTCCAGGGGATGGGTCACATCATGTTCGGACGATATTAGAGGCTTTGTCCTTTGTGCAACCGTTATCGTTTACCGCGTTGGAGACCCACGCCATGGAGCGCGGGACACAGGCGATTACGAACGGGGCATCGATCATACTAGTGGCTGGTTTCTTGACCGATCGCGTGGTGGCGTATCTACATCATGAGTTACAGCAGGGACATCGGATTTCGATCGCTTGGGTTGGGCGTGAAGATCCGCCACAGGTGACCGGGATACGGATTTTGGACAGCAGAGAGCTTTTCAAGATCGACGAGGATGCGGAAGACCTGATCATGTCCATAGCGGACGAGCAGTTTGAGATTCACTCTCGGATGAATCAGCCGACACGAGAATATGACCATGTCTGATTGGCGCAATCAGGTCATATTTGCCGCGATCGCGGTTGCAGAGAGCGTGATTATCTACGCGATTCTCGCCGTTATCGGCGCAGGATTGAGCCTGGATTACGCACCCCTGCATTGGGCGACTTTGGTTGTGCTGTACGTGACGGGAATGGTCTCGGCATGGGTTGTCGGTGGATTGAGAGGCGGCGCGGCTTCGGTAGCGTTGATATACGGCACGGCAGGACTAGCGGCGATCTATCTGGTAGTAGCCACGACTAGATTTGATAGCAGTTTTGAATTTGACATTGCTTGGATATATCACCTATTCAATCGCGATTTGACAGGTGAGCAGGTCGCGGCTTTAGTCATGTCGTTAATAACGACAGTCTTGGTTTGGCGTAGGACTTCAGGGATAGTCCGGGATGATCGAGACGCGCCAGACCATTTGAAGCGGATATTCAAACGTGGCTTAGTGATAATGGCCGTGGGATTGATTGTGGAGGCGATTTGGACTCTGGAGTTGGGATTGGCAGAGTTGCTGATCCCGTATTTCATCGCGACGCTCGGCGGTATGGCGATGGCGCGATTGCCCAACGATTCTCCAGTTGCAGGACGTTGGACGCGGATCATTCTAGTTGCACTGGGCGCGTTCTTGGGAACAGGTCTCATCGCAGGTCTGCTAGGTGGACGCTACGGATACCTCGGATTGAACGCGTTGTGGGTAGCCTGGGGATGGACTGTCGATGCGATCTTGTGGGTGCTGTATTGGCCGCTCATGGCGATCGGGTGGATCATCGCCAAGATCATAGAGTTGTTGCAGTCGCTCTTCGGAACGGAGGAAGTAGAGCAGGAGCAGCAAGAGGGACAGAGTGAAGGTCAGCAATTCCCTGAACGAGAAGCAACCGAAGGCGCAAGCAACGACTGGGTAGAGGCGGTTTTGGAGGCCCTGCAATGGCCGTTGACATTCCTGCTGCTGTTCGTGGTGTTGATCGTTGCGGCGTTGGCTTATCGGCGAATCGTACGACGATTGACGCGCGACGACGGCGTTGAGAGAGAGACGATCAAGGACGAGGTTGAAGAGGTGACGTATCTAGACCTTCTGAAGGGTTTGTTGCCAGACTGGATGACTCGGCGCGGGACGCCACGACATCTTTGGCAGTATCCGGAAGAACCGGGGATAAAGGAAGTCTTTATCCTCTATTTCGAGACATTGGAGATGGCCCTTGAGCGTGGCATGGAGTTCAACTCTCACCACACTCCGACCGAACGTCAACCCATCATGGCAGGATTCCTTCACGGCGCACCGATCAGCGACATCACCTCAAGATTCAACGCTGCATGTTACGGCAACGTCCCTACCGAGCCATCGCAAGTTGAGAATTTGAAATCTCGATTGATATCGGCAGTTGAGACATTGGATGCGCGACACAAAGAAGAGGAAGAGGGAGATTGAACGGATATTCAAAGATTTGAAACAACGAACCACGCTATCCCCACCCCCGTCATCCCCGCGCAGGCGGGAATCCAGAATGGATGAGAAAGGCACGAATCCCCCCTTCGCATTCACACCATGTCATTCCGAGCACAGCGAGGAATCTCTAAAGTCATTCCCGCGCAGGCGAGAATCCAGAGGGGAAGGGAGGGGAAAATCATGGCAATCTTTCCCCCATCATGGCAATCATGCTTCAAAACCTCCCCCCTTCGCATTCACACCATGTCATTCCGAGCACCCCCACCCTGTCATTCCGAAGCGCAGCGAGGAATCTCCCCCCTTCGCAATGCGTAAGGGGGCCAGGGGGATGCACCAACACGTCATTCCCGCGCAGGCGGGAATCCAGAGCGGAAGGGACGGGAAAAATCATGGCAATCATTACCCCATCATGGCAATCATGGTTCAAAACCTCCCTCAATCCCCCGCAAATAGCGGCAGGATCTCGTTGATGATCACGTCTTGCGCTTCTCGGTCCATGCCGGTGTAGAACTCGACGTCTGAGGAGTAGTCGAAGTCGAAGAGGTCCACACCATCCTTTAGACTAAATTCAACCTGACCAGCCCTACCATACTCATCCCTCTGCTCTATAGTAATCTTATTCTCACTCAACCAATAATCTAAAAGAGCCTCAACACCTACACCTTCAACATCAACAGTAGTAGTATTGCCATACTCATCAACCGCAGAAACACTAACCTTACCATCGCTAATCGTAACATACCCCTCATCAGTCTCCAAAGAAATTTGGCCATCAAGAACACCACTGCTGTTATCCTCATTAGAATCTGAAGAAGACTTATCAGCATGATGAAGCAGATATTCTGGGGCAAGGAGACGTAGCTTGCTTGCATCATGAGGATTTTTCTCAAATAATTCATTAGTTGCTGTAGCTATAGAAACAAGAGGAATTTTAAGAGGTTCGCCATTGAAATAAGCATTCTTCTGTTCAGAAGTTATAACACCCTCTTTCCTCAAATATTCTAAATAAAAGCTCTCTTTATAAAAATAATCAAGGATTCCTCCTCTTACATTTTTGTTAAAAGGATAACTAGCATAATATGCTATCTCCCCTATGTCATTATTCAAGGTGCTGTCATGATGAAGAATAACGAAGTAATCACTGGCATCCGGAGTGGCGGTCGCAGTAGGCAAAGGGGTTTCAGTAGGAAGAGGAGTCGCAGTAGGTTGGGGAGTTGCCGTAGGCGCTGGCGTGTTTGTAGGAACAGGAGTGGGCGATGGAACTGAGGTGGCGGTAGGAGCCGCATTCGCGACTTTTACGACGGGACTTGCAGGTTCGGAGTTGGAATCGGGTCGGCTCATAAAGGCAAAGATGGCTAGTCCAGTCGTTGCCACCGCGATCCCGACAAAAACAACGGCAACCTTAGTCGAACCAGGCGATTCTTCGATCTTCCTGACTATGTCCGACAAAGCCATTCGGACCTGCCTTTCGTTTCCGTCGTCGTTTCGGGGCGCCCGCGATCGATGGCGACCATCCCGCTAGCACCGCACCCCTGTCAACCCCGTCGAATTATACAAGAGGCACGGGATGGCAATCTTTCCCCCATCATGGCAATCATGGTTCAAAACCTCCCCCTTCGCACAGCGTAAGGGGGCCAGGGGGATGCCCACACGTCATTCTCGCGAAGGCGAGAATCCAGAGGGGACGGGATGGGAAAATCATGGCAATCATTCCAACATCATGGCAATCATGGTTCAAAATCTCCCCCTTCGCATTCACACCATGTCATTCCGAAGCGCAGCGAGGAATCTCCCCCCTTCGCACAGCGTAAGGGGGCTAGGGGGATGCTCAGGCGGGGACGGGATGGGAAAATCATGGCAATCTTTCCCCCATCACGGCAATCATGCTTCAAAACCTCCCCCCTTCGCAAAGCGTAAGGGGCCAGGGGGATGCCCCATCCTGTCTATCCTGTACATCCATGTAAATTTCTCGCCCGAAAACTCTTGACATCACCGACAACGGTTGTATCATTAAGAATGAAGACTTCAGGCAGAGCCGTGCTGACGAGTGCGGACACCTATCTAGCCGATGGGCTATACAGGGAACAAGCGTCAGGTCATGAGACAGCAACACATCAAAAACGAGTACTCGGGAACCCGCAAGGGAATCCCGGACCCGTCGCGTGTGCGCTCAAACGATCTGTGGCGACGCCCCTCGACCGAGCTGAAGCCGGTTGCAACGCCCAGCGGCTCCGTTGGAAACGATCGATGCAACAAGTCCCGGTCGCCGAGGGCTAATGCACCCTCGGCAACACGAGCCAGCAGGCACTCCCGCTGCACGTCCGCACCCCGTCATTCCCGCGCAAGGGGATGTGGAGCGGATCGGACGCAGGGGATGCCGGCCAAGGGCCGGGTAAGCGGTCGTGGATTCGGCAGACGTCGGACGCTTGACGCCAAAGCGTCGCGGCTACGGCACGAGGATGTGCAAAACTACCCGATGGGAAGCGGCCGAGCTCAACCTACGAGCCGCGACCCGGGCCCGCGGTCTGGCAACGCGGGCAGTGACCGGACGAGGAAAGCTAGCAGCAGTTCAACATCTCGCACAAATCGGCAACGCCTGATGGATTGCGACCCCGCGCGAAGGGTCGCAATCCACTTCATCGGCAACGACACAACCCCTGCCCCTCCCCCCTGAACCAAGCGCAGCCAAAACGACCAAAAACCAGCGGAAACCCCCTCCGCCAATTCAACGCGCCCAGGAACCTCCTCCCTTCGCATTCACATCATGTCATTCCGAGCGCAGCGAGGAACCTCCCCCTTCGCACAGCGTAAGGAGGCCAGGGGGATGCACACGACACGCCTAATCCCCCGTCATTCCCGCGCAGGCGGGAATCCAGAGGGAACGGGACGGGAAAATCATGACAATCATTACCCCATCATGGCAATCATGCTTCAAAACCTCCCCCTTCGCTTGCGTAAGGGGGCTAGGGGGATGCCCACACGTCATTCCCGCGCAGGCGGGAATCCAGAGGGATGTACGGGTGGGGCAACATCATGGCAATCATGGTTCAAAGCCTCCCCCTTCGCTTGCGTAAGGGGGCTAGGGGGATGCACATCTCCCCCCTCGCAATTACAAGTCGGACCGTTAGCGGTCGTCGTCTCCGCCGATGGTTATGACGCGGAGGAGGTTTGTGCTACCAGTTTGACCGATTGGCACTCCTGCGACTAGCACGACAGTATCGTTGTCTTTTGCAAAGCCCTGCTTTTTAGCAATGTTGCTGGTGAAGTCAAACATCTGATCAAGCTCGTTGAGACGCTCGACGAGAATAGGAATGACGCCCCAGCGCATCGAGAGGTTGTTCAGCGTTTTCACGTTTGGCGAGAGAGCGACGATCGGAGTTCTGGGGCGAAACGCAGCGACGCGGTCGGCAGTGGTTCCACTCTCTGTAAAAGTGACAATTGCTTTGGAGCGGAGCGTATCAGCAGTTCTTGCAGCGTCAAAGGCGATGATCGAGTGAATCTGCGCGTGTCTTCCCTCTTTGTCGATGATGTTCATGCGACGGTTGCGTAGCATCACGTTGTCAAGGTATCTCTCAGCCAATTTGGATACACGGGCCATGAACCTGACCGCCGCGACGGGGTAATCGCCAACCGACGTTTCGGCAGAGAGCATCACCGCGTCAGTGCCATCGCGAACCGCGTTGTAGACATCGGTCGACTCGGCACGCGTCGGATATGCGTTGTCACGCATCGACTCGAGCATCTGCGTCGCTGTAATAACGGGTTTTCCAACCTCGTTTGCCAGTCGAATCATCCGCTTCTGAACCATAGGCACAAGATGCAGCGGCATCTCAACACCCAGATCGCCGCGTGCAACCATGATCGCGTCGGTCTCGTCAAGGATTTCAGCGAGATTGTCAACGGCCTGCTTGATCTCGATCTTTGCAACCAAAGCAGGCTTTCGTCCAGCATCGGTGAAGCGTTCTCGTACGGCTTGCAGGTCTTCGCGGTTGCGGATATAGGAGAGACCGACAAAATCAACATCTGCTTCGATGGCGAAGTTGATGGCGTTTACAGTTTCATCGGTGAAGTAGTCAAGTGTGGATGTGTTTCCCGGCGCGGTTACTGCTTTGTCGCTTTGGATAAGACCGCCACGACGTACTGTGCAGTGGATTTCGACCCCATCGATTTTGTCAACCCGAAGCTCAACCGCGCCTTCGTCGATCAGAATACGTGCGCGAGGACGGATGTCGTGATGCAGCCCAGCCGGCCAGACAGTGCCCCGTTCCGGAGTCGTGTAAACGCGATCGGCAGTCAGGACGAACTTGTCGCGTGCGTTGACGGTGATGCCTTGCCGCCCGCCTGCGATTGTGGCTAAATCAGAGTCGATAGTTCCGATACGGTATTTCGGACCCGGAAGATCGGCAAGAATACCGATGTTCACGCCGACCTGTCGAGCCGCTTCACGGATCGCTTCGACGTATTCGAAGTGTTCCTTCGAGTTGCCGTGAGAGAGATTCAATCTGGCAACAGACATCCCAGCGCGGATGAGTTGGCGCGCTTTGGACACGTTACCAGTTGCCGGACCGATGGTGCAGACGATCCGGGTACGCGGTAGATTCTTGACGAAAGATGGGAGCGGTTGCATGGGTTGGCGTAATTTCTGCATGTCAATCGTATCTTGATCTAATTTACAACGCGTTAGGTAGACTGACTTTCACAGATCGACGCGGTTTTTCGTTCAAGTCTTGGAACGGCATTGAAAGAGATTGAAACCAGCATTTGATATGATTAAGTTAGATACGCGCATGACGATGCGCGACAACTGGGAAACATTGGGAGGCCGAGATTTGAACACGTTTGAAGCCCTGCTCTCGCTGCAAGAAATCGATCAAGGATTGTTGCGTCAACGACAATCTTATTCACAGATATCAGTAGATCTGCAGGACAAAGCCAAACGTCTAAAAGATCTTCGTGAGAAGTGCGAACAGGCGAAACGCTCTCAGATGCAGGCAGAAGTTGCGATGAAGCGGTTGGAACTGGAACGAGCCTCTGAGAATCAGAGCAGAGTCGAAGTGGAAGAGTTGCTCTACAGCGGGACCGAAGTTACCAATCCGCGTGATTACTACAGGATGGAGTTGAGAGTTCAGGAGCATGCCAACCGCATAGACGCGATCGACCAACGAATGGAGCCGATCAAAGAAGCCGCGAACGAAGCTAGGCAAGTGCATTCAGACCTCCAAACAAAGCTCGACCAGATGGAGGTCGATTGGGTAGAGCAGAAGCGTCTGGGAACCGACGAGCAGACTCGAATATCGGAAGAATACAACGAGGCCTTAAAGCATCGCAACCAGACGGCAAAAGAGATTCCGTCCGAGCATCTGGGCGAGTACACGCGGTTGTTCAAGAGCAATGGCGGGATGGCAGTGACGGTTGTCGAACGGGATATCTGCGTCGGATGTTCAGAGCGGGTATCGATGGGTGAATTGAACGTTCTAAAGCAGGCGACGGACCCCATTTTGTGCCATTGCGGGAAGTATCTGATCACGTTGAATGTGGACTGATTTGCGATGCGTGCCATTGGTTACGTCCGGCGTCGTGATCCTGACAATGGCGATGCGCCGCTGAGCGATGAAACTATCAGAGATTGGATCGGATCAGTTGATGGCGTTGCAGGTTCTTGGGGGCAGATATCCGAGATAGAGCGTCTGCTGAAAAATTCAACATCAGACCCGGTTCTTCAGATCGTCGAATTTTGCCGAGCCAGTGGACACCATCTAGCCGCCATTTTGGGGCTGGGAGGCGATGACGCACTGTTTGAGGCGGTCGAGACAGAACTGAACGTGTCTTTGGGCACCGCTTTTCAGAGACATATCCCCGAAGAGTTTGGAGACCGGCAGTTCGCAGAGTTGATGGAACGGTTGGAAGGACGGCGCGGGATGCCTGCACTGGTGGTTATACCGGATTCAACGCATCTGGCCGATGATCTCGAGACCTTGGTCGAACGCTTGCTGTACATAAGGCGATCAGGATCCGATGCGATCTGCACAGATATCGAGTTGCCTGACCCATTGCAGAACGGTGAAGAGTTGCTGGGATTACGTGGCGAGCCAGACTGGTTGAGAAAGCGGATACGCAGTACGATCCGCGAGAAGGCTTCACGCGGCAAGGTCTTGGGAAGGACAGCGTATGGATATCGTTGCGGAGCGGACGGGACGCTGAAACCAGTACCCGATGAGGCTAAGGTGGTCAAACAGATTTTCGAGTGGTATGTAGGCGATCAAGAAGAGCCAAACGAGGATGGAGAAGTCTCGAACAACGGAATGGGTATGCGTCTGATCGCGCAGAGGTTGACGTCCGAAGGCGTACCTACACGGACTGGAAAGCCTTGGTCAACGGCTACAGTTTCAATCATCTTGAAGAACCGGGTATATGTCGGAACTTACACCCGTTATGGATTCTTGGTATCTGGAAATCACGAGCCGATCATCAGCAGGTCATTGTTCCGTAAGGCGCAAGATGCGCTGACTGTAAAGCAAAGCCGACGTCGAATGTCGAAGTCTGAAGACCCCTTTTTGCTGGGAGGTTTGTTGCACTGCGGGAAATGCGGGCATGGAGTGCCTGGCTTGACGCGTCGACGAAGTTGGCGTAGGCAAGACAACACAACCGCCACAAGGACTTATCGATATTACGAGTTCTACGAGTGTCAATACCGTCGCGCGGCGAAGAGCGATGATAGCGAAGAGACCAGGTGCCCGAAATGGCGAGCCGATGATTTAGATGGTGAAGTTCGTAAAGCGGTCGGAGGTTGGTTGCCAGACACGGTTAAACAGATCAAGCCTGCTGATACACATTTGCCATTAGATGAGCAGCTAGAAAACGCAGAAAAAACTTTTTTGAGCGAGTCGAGGATGGTTTCAACAGGTCGGGGAGATTTGGAGAATCTGGAACCGTTTCTTTCGGAGGTCAAGCGGATTCGACATTTGATTGAGGAGGCGAATCGGTCTGACAAGAATGGCGGAGCGATTAGTAACGGCAAGGCGGCGTTGCGCGAGCGATGGACGCGAGATTTGATAGCAGATGTAGTCGGTTCGGACGACGTATTGCGGGCGCGCGAGGCGTTGTCGGCGTTGGTAGAAGACGTCGAGGTGACGGAAGATGGAGTGAAGGTTCGTCCTAGGACTTCGTAACCAAATCCGCGCGTGATGTTACTCTGAAATCAGAGCGAGGCGGATGGGCGACCGCTGCGGAAGCCGGCTATGGTCGTTTTCGTGGAGGAAAGTCCGAGCACTGACGGGCAAGGGCGCCTGCTAACTGCAGGGCGGGGCGACCCGATGGAAAGTGCAACAGAAAGAATACCGCCTGTAAGCGTGCATTTCGGTGAACGTTTCATCAGGTAAGGGCGAACAGGTGCGGTAAGAGCGCACCGCGTCGGCGGTAACGTCGGCGGCAATGCAAACCCCGCTCGGTGCAAGGCCAAATAGGGGAGTGCCAAGACGAATGCCCGCGTCAACTCCCGGGTAGGCCGCTGGAGGTCACGGGTGACCGTGATCCAAGATGGATGGTCGCACAAGGTTGAATGCAGAGGGAAGAAGGCTGCAAAGCCGTAAACCTCGCAAAAACCCGGACAGAACTCGGCTTATAATCCGCCTCGCCGAGGAAGAAGTTACATGTCCAGCAACTAACCAGACTCCTGCCATTGGTGCGAGTTCCCATTACTATAATTGGTTCATGCCAAAAATCGACATCTCTGACGCGGTGCTCCAAGCACTTCGAGAACGCGCAGAGCCATTTATCGATACATCTCCGAACGACGTGCTTGAACGGTTGCTCGGCTTGCCCAGATCAGTACGAAACGAAAGGCGTCAGCAGAGAAGGCCCCGCGTGGGACAAGATCGTTGGACAAGGTCCAAACTCGCGCCAATTGTTATCGAAGTACTGAATTCGATGGGCGGCGAACTTCGAGTGGCAGATGTTCTTGAGTTGGTGGAGGACCGCATAAGGGATAGTTTGTCTGAGAAAGACCTTGAAATTCTGGAGCGAAACAATTTTCGACGATGGGAATCCGAGACTCGATTCGCGCGTGAGTTACTGGTCAATCAAGGGTTACTCGAAAGTGGTGGTCGCGGTATCTGGCGACTGACTGACCAAGGACATTTGGAAGCAGAGAGACTGACGAATCGGAGTGGCAATGAAAACTAGGCCGGAATTCAAGACCGTCGGAGAGTTGGTTGACCTAAGGAAAGCGAAGGTCGTCAGTGCGAATCCCGAATACCAGCGCGGAGCTGTATGGACGCTCGATCAGAAGAAGAAACTGATTGACTCTGTTTTGCGTGGTTATCAATTGCCGGTGATTTATCTCCACTTCATCGATAGAGAAACTGCCGGGTTAAGGCAGCAGTCATATGAAGTCATTGATGGTCAGCAAAGGATTGAGGCGTTGTTCCAGTATGTAGAAGGCGCGTTCCCTCTGTACACCATCGACAGCGAAAGAGCGAGATTTCCTAGATTCTTGTGGGACGACCCTTGCCCTTGGGGTGGTAAATACTTCCGCCAGTTGCCAAACGGATTGCAGGACCAACTGATGCAGTCACGGATTCCGATCGCACAGATCGAAACCGAGAATAGCAACGAAGTCAGAGATCTTTTCGTTCGCCTTCAATCCGGATATCCCCTCAACGCGCAAGAAAAGCGAGATGCCTACCCAGGTCAGTTCACGGAGTTCATTTTGTCGTTAGGAGGGAAGCCAGCGATAGCGAGATATCCCGGGCACGATTTCTTCCGACTGATACGGAACATGGGGAGCAAGACAGATCGCGGCAGGGCTCGGCAACTGGCGGCGCAGATCGCGATGCTGTACTTGGAGCGTCGCAAGAATGGTGTTCACCATTTCGTCGACATCACCACCAAAAATTCTATTGACGATTATTACTATCGCAATTTGGACTTCGACTCTGATTCGCAAGACTGCAATCGGCTTTGGCGAATACTCGATGAACTGCATCGCCTTTTAGGTGACGGAAAACGCCCCAAACTTTCGAACCATGAAGCGATTCATCTAGTCCTTTTCCTAGACACGATTTGGGATGATTACACGAGGTCATGGACAAAGGTGCTACCAGCCGCTCAAGGCAAGTTTGCGTCGGATCTTGCAGAAGCAAGGGAGTCCGATAGGCGTGGCGAACCGAATGAGACTTGGTTGAGATACGGAGTGTTGACAAGAGCCGGCAATGACCAAGGCGATACTATCAGGAGGAGACAACGCTTTTTCTCACAGCGGATGGTTGAATTTTTAGGCGACTCTCTAGAACGGAAAGACTCGAAACGCGGATTCGGCCCCATTGAAAGAGAGATCGTTTTTTGGAGAGACAACGGGGTTTGCCGAGTGTGTGATGACGAAGTGATTTGGAACGAGGCTGAAATCCACCACGTCAAACCACATAGTGAGGGAGGCAAGACAATATTGGTTAACGGCGCACTCGTTCATAAATCCTGCCATCCAAAAAGCAGCGAAGCAACGCAGAATTTTGCCACTAAATTCGCTCAGGAAACCAACTAGGATGACCGACAGCCTTGTAAACCAATCGCACTTCAGCCTTCGCTAGTCAACTCCAACATCCGATTGACGAAATCGTTGACTAGATCGCGGCTTTCTTCGAACTGGTGGTCTTCCATCCAGCCGTGGTAGAAGTTCGAATGCAACGCTTCTGCGACTTTGAATTGCGAGAAAAGGATCGGTTCTTCAACTTCGTTGGCAAAATCACGCACGAACCGAGTAGTTGCGGCGTGTTTTTGAGGGCGGATGCCTCGACGGTGCATCTCGGCGATTGCCACTTGGGATGTCGCGCCCCAGAGTTTTTCAGATGCCTGGAAAATGCCGCCAGCCTCATACTCGCGATCAGCATCGCGCAGAAACTGTTGCGCCAAGGTAGTTTTATCGCGGGTCCCCATTTGCCCGTCCCCTCTGGATACCCGCCTACGCGGGTATGACGCAAGTGTAGGCTAATTCAATCCACCACTTCCAACGTGGCGATTCGCGGTGCGTGGATGTTTAGGGATGCGCGCATGAACTGATATACGGCGTCCGTCATGGGTACACATTCAGGACAGTCTTCGTTGGTGCCAGCGTTGTATTTGACCTTCATGTAGTCGTCAGTAAGTTCGATGAGCTCCAAAGAGCCGCCCTCAGAACCAACCATCACGCCGATGTTGTCCATGACCATATTGATTGCGGGATCTGCTGTCTGCATTTCGATCTCCCTCGCTAAGTCGGGGTTTCTTGTCGATTCTAAAGATGCGTCCAATCAACCATCCACACGCAGATCAACGTTTGAGATTTGTTGCTGGATTTCTCCGACGACTTCGTTGCGTTTTTTGCCCCATCCGCGGTTGAGCGCCTCGATCAGTCGCGCTTCTGTGAGGTTGGCCAGAGGTTGTGGCACTCTCAACGATCGACCAATTTCGTTGGCTAATCGGACGTCTTTGGCACCGAGTTCGAGGTAGAAGGAGAGTTCAGTGTCTTCGTAATCGTCATCCGGCGGACGTCCAAATCCATCGAATGGACGCCGCTTGCCACCGGAGCCTTCGTGTATGGCTTTGACGAGGACATCGAGTTCGACACCCGCTTTGACGCCAGCGGTGACGACCTCCATGCGTGCCATTCCAACGATCGCGCCGAACAGTTGATTCATCTGTTTGCAGATGGTGCCAGTTCCGATGTCGCCGCAGTATTGCACTTTGTCACCCATGGCGTCGAGAGACGGTTTTATGGCTTGGTACGCGTCGTGGTCGCCCCCTACATAGACGGCAAGGTCACGTTCCATAGCTCCGACTACTCCGCCGCTTACAGGGGTGTCTAGGAATGTGATGCCTCGGCCGGCGTATCGCTCATGCAGAGATCGAACCATGTCGAGCGAGTTCGAGGTGCAATCAATCACTATAGCACCATCATCGACTCCTTCGGATATTCCGTCGTCTCCGAAACTCACCGCATCGACGTGTTGCGGCATAGGCAGGCATGTAACAACCAAGTCTTTTCCCGCTGCCGCATCGGCAGGCGTATCGGCCCAGTTTGCACCATCTTCCAGCATGTCGGTAGCGGCTTCGGGATTGAGGTCGTGGACAGTGAACTCTTCCGCCGCCGTCATCATATGTTTGGCCATGGGTTTGCCCATGTGTCCGATGCCTATCCATGCGATTTTCATTTTGTCGTCTTTCTGTTTTTGGGTCAATCGAGTTGTCGAAGGCGCGGGTCGAAGCGATCTCTGAACCAATCGCCCAAGAAGTTGAATGCTAGCACCGTGAGCATGATGGCCAATCCGGGGAAGAAGGATATCCACCACTCGGTGTAGATGTAGTTGCGCCCCTCGGCAACCATCACGCCCCATGCCGGTGTGGGTGGTGGGATGCCGACGCCGAGGAAGGACAGAGAGGCTTCGGTGAGGATGAGGGAGCCGAGTCTCAGGGTAGTGACCACGATGACGGTGTTGATGAGGCCCGGCATTACGTGTCGGTACATAATGCGCCAGATACTAGCGCCTGCGACTAACGAAGCAGCGACATAGTCCCTAGTCTTGAGACTCAAGGTTTCGGCGCGCGCTTGACGAGCAACTCCATTCCAGCTGAATATCGTGAGCAATACGATGACCAAAGTGAATGATTGCCCGTAGACGATAACGGTCACGAGGGCGACCAAGATGAATGGCACCGCGAATGTGAAGTCAACGATCCGCATCAATACCTCATCTAGCGTGCCACCTAGGTAACCAGCTACTAGTCCTACCAACAAACCTATTGCGGTGCCGATCGAGAGCACTATGGCGGCGATGAGCAGTGAGATCCGTGCGCCGTGGATGATGCGAGTAAGCATGTCTCGGCCTAGCGGATCAGTCCCAAGAAGATGATCAGGATCACCGCCTTCCTGCCAAATGGGAGGAATATTCCGCGAAATCAGGTCGTCTTTTTCAGGGTCGTAGGAAGTCAGCTGATCGGCGAAGATGGCCGCGATCAGTAAAGCGGAAATAATGATGATGGGAACAACGGGCCAATACCGGATACGCCGAATCCAGCGGTTGATGAAGGGCGAGGAGGCGCTAGGCTGAACAACTTGAACGACAGTAGTGTCGCCAGCGGTGTTGGAGGCTGTGTTCATGACGTCACTCCAACCTGATCCGTGGGTCCGCAAGCGCATATGTGAAATCGACTATGACACTCATCCCTGCATACGCTAACGTGATGACGAATACCACAGCGGTGAGCACCGGGAAATCGAGTTGCAGGACTGAGGTTACGGCCAAACTGCCCAAACCGGGCCAAGAGAAGATTGTTTCAGTAATTACCGCGCCCGTAATTAGGCCCGCAAGTAGGAGACCTGCATATGTAAGTGATGGAAGCAAGGCGTTGCGGAAGGCGTGTTTCCAGATGACACGGGAGTCTTTGACTCCTTTCGCGCGTGCGAACTTGATGAACTCAGAGTCGAGAACTTCGAGCATGGCGGAACGGGTAAGTCTCAAAAAACTCGAGGCAAATAGCCAACCGAGAGTTACCGAAGGCAGGATGTAGTGCTCCCATCCGCCGCGACGGGCTACCGGGAACCAACCTAAGTTAACGCTGAATATCAGCACCAAAACGATTCCGAGCCAGAACACAGGCGCCGCTTGACCGATCAAAGCAAACGTGCGGCCAATGTAGTCGAGGATGGATCCTCGCTTGAGAGCCGAAAGGACTCCTAATGGGATGCCGGTGACTACGGAGAAAAGGAATGAACCCAAGGCCAGTTCTGCAGTGGCGGGTATCCGCTCAATGACTACATCCAATGCTGGTCGACGTTGTCGGATCGACTCTCCGAAGTCTCCAGTCAACGCGTTTCCGAGCCATATGATGTACTGCAAATACAAAGGTTTGTCCAACCCCAATTCCACACCCCACGCATCCCACTCCTCTTGCGTGCTCTGTTCACTCATGAAGAGATGACGGGGGTCGCCCGACTGACGTGACATCACGAACACGAATACAGTCGTCGCCAACACTAGCACGACGCTGTAGACAAGTCTTCTTGCGAGGAAAACTTTCATTGGCTAGTGGCCCATTGCATGCGACGGCGCTTGTTTTGCCAATTCAATGGTTGACTCGACCAGCGATGTGTTGTGAACTCCACCTCACCCGATGCCTCAGAAGACGGGCGTACCGAGCGAGGTGGAGTTAGAGCTAGTTGCGGTTACGGTCTACTGATCTAGCAGAATACGGTCAAACGAGTTCGGTGCGTTTTCGTTGTGCCTGTACGCGTCCCACTTGAGGATGTCAGGTCCGCTAACCCACCATTTGACCAATTCGACCACTCCAAAGGAAACCGCAGTTTCTTGCAAGAAGTTCTCGATCTCCGTGTTGAGCGCATAGATCGCCTCCGCATCGGCTTCGGCGTTCAGCCCGCTGTACCTCGAATCCCAATCCTTCATGATGTCGTAAGGGAGTTCGATACCGGAATTCCAGCCTGGATTTGAGTTGTATCTGTTGTACTTCGCTCCGGTGAATGGTGGAGATCCTTGGTTCACGAAGATCCAAGGAATTTCCATCGTACGTTCGACTAACTTGGGGCGTCTTGCGGAGTACGCCTCAGAGGTGATCTGGACGTCGATTCCGACATCACGCCATTGTCCGGCGACTGCGATGCCGACCTCGGGATTCACGAATGGACTGTCAGGTGGTACCCAGAAGCCCATCGAGAAACCATCGGCATATCCCGCATCATTCAGCATTTGCCTCGCCATTTCAGGGTTGTATTCGTTGAGCCAGTGATCCTGCCACCAAGGAGTGTCAGGCTCGTACCCAACCTCCGTGTAGAATGCGCGGCCCAAACCGCCCAGGATGGTAGCGTTGATCACTTCCCGGTTCAACGCGTATGACAACGCCTTGCGAACTGTGTTGGCATTCTGGTCGTCCGGACCAGTGCCGATCCATGGGTGATCGTCGTCGGGTTTGTGACCTTCGCGCGGCGGGATCGCATTGTCGTTTTGATAGTTTTGGTCAGTCCAGAAGTTTCCGCCGAAGTAGATGCTCTGAGGCAAACCACCAGTGATCTGAACGCGTCGGCCGCGCGATCTGTTCTCGGTGTCGATGACAAGCGAGTTCGGTATTTGAGCGATGTCGATTTCACCAGTGATGAGGGCTGCCGCGGCTTGGGAGGCTTCTCGGATTTCGATAATCCGGAGCGAGTCGGCGAGCGGCGGCGAGCGCCAGTGGTCGAGTTTGGCTCGGGCAACCATTTCATCGTTACCGACCTGTTTGGTGACTTCCCAAGGTCCGCTACCGTGAGGCGTCAGGATCGCCTGTTCTTCACCCAGTGTGTCGTAGACGTTCTTGCTACTGATCGAGACGAGACCGTTCTCGTTGGAGATATGGTAGAAGAACTCAGGGCTTAACTGTGCTGGATTGTGATCGCACGAGAATGTGTAGTCGTCAATCGTTGCACAACCCCAGATACCTCTGCCACTGGCATCGTTAAACGATCCCGCACGAGCTGCGCGACTTCCTTCCTTGCCAGCGTCTGTGAATGAGAACACCACGTCGTGAGCCGTCAACGGCCCCCACTCTTGACCCATGCCGCTAAAGGATGCGCCTTCACGAACGGTGAAGGTCAGTTTGTCTCCGTCAACGCTCCACGAAGTGCCCAAGCCACTTGTACCGGGGGTGCCGTGGCCCGGTGGCGGTCCGTCGCGGTCCGTGCGGAGCAAAGTCTCCGTGATACCCCAGGCGTGGACCTTCCAGTACTCTGGCGACGGTTGCGCTGATGGCAGGTAGAGAGGCGGTGGCACGTAAACGGTTCCGACTACTACTTCGCCGCCGGATCTCTGAGGTGCTTCAACTTCAACTTCTTTTTCGACGACGACGGTCTGGACGACAGGCTTCTCAACCTCAACCTCTACTACCGTCTCTTTTTCGACAATTACCTCTTTTTCGACGACAACGGTCTGGACGACGGTCTGGCCTTCGACAACTCTTTCTTTCTCGACGACAACGGTCTGTACGACGGTTTCGCCTTCCACCAAGACCTCTTTCTCTACGACGACCGTCTGTACGACGGTCTGGCCTTCGACAACAACCTCTTTCTCTACGACGACGGTCTGGACGACGGTTTCGCCTTCGACGACCTTTTCGACGACGACGGTCTGAGGCACCGCGACCTCTCTCTCGACGACCACTTCTTTTTCAACCACGACGGTTTCGACGACGGTTTCGCCACAGGCCATGAAGGCGGCGGTTACAGCAATAGCGAGGGTGGTCAGCAGGGATATGCTGATCCTCCGATGCGTAGTGAATGGTTTCATCTCAACGCTCCTTGTGTTTGGGGTTGGCGCTGTTAAAGCAATGCGCTTTTCATGCCGCGACGAGATACGCGATCTGTGTGCGAGCGCAATGCACATGGGACGATGTTACTTCAATAATTCACCAATTACCGCCTCGTTTATAAAAAACGGACTGTTTCACTAGTTCAACAGGGTGATTCGCAGTGAATACGAGCTTTTTGGGGTATATCCTAAACGTGCCGACACAGCTGACATTCAGGGTTTGAATCTTGCGAGATTCTGCCGTAACCACGATGCAAAGAGGGCAACATGTACGAACTTGAAGTTGTGAATCCAGTCTCACCGCAGCGTGGCGAAGTGAGCGCATTTCCGTATGCACTGCGCCCTTCGAGTTTGAAGGACAAGGTGATTGGGTTGATGTGGAACGGGAAAGCGCATGGGGATGATGCGCTGAAACGGGCAGGCGAGTTGATCAAACAAGCCGAGCCGTCAGTGGATGTCAGGTTCTATTCGGGAGCGTTACCGTTCCCGGACCCGTTGCGCGCAAAGGCGATTTCGGAGATCGATGTTGCGATTGGCTGTACTGCTGATTGAGGAAGTTGCACGTCGTGGCTTGTCTACGACATGGTTGAGTTGGAGAAAGCGGGAGTTCCGACCGTTGTAATTCTCTCCAACGGTTTCCAACACGACGCCGACGCGAGTGCTAAGGCGTTCGGCATGGGACCTATACCGCGAGTAGAGGTGCCATTGGTTTACAACAACATCACGACGGAGCAGGCGATCGCGCAGACGGACCCGGTGGTGGATGAGATCATGGAGTTGCTTACCAAAGGCATCACAGGAGAGGAAATTGAGAACCAAGCCCTCCGTGACGCGCAGGAGAAACGATTCACTTTCAAGGGTGATGACCAGTTCGGTGCTCTCGATGCATTCAACAAAGAGTTTTTGGATCGAGATTGGGGCGATGGTTTTCCACTGATACCGCCGACCGATGAAAAGCTTGAGCGGATGCTGTCGGGAACGACTCTTGACCCGGAGGATGTGGTGTGCACGTTGCCGCCAGGTAATGGGATCGTCACCGTTCAAAAGGTGGCGGTCAATTGCGTGATGGCGGGTTGCGAACCGGAACATTTGCCAGTAGTGATAGCGGCGTGTCGCGCGATTTCCAGCATGGACCCATTCGAAGCGCGCGGTTTGCTCATGTCTACTTCGGCAGGCGCACCGCTGATCGTTGTGAATGGCCCGATACGGAATGAAATCGGATTGAACTATCGCCGAGCAACTCTGGGTCCGGGGAAGATGTCGAAGGTGAATGTGACGATTGGTCGAGCCTTTACGCTGACGCTCAAGAATGGCGGGCACTGGTATCCGGGCGTATTGGATATGGACACGATAGGTACGCCGCGGAAATTCAGTTTCTGCATAGCGGAGAACGAAGAGGATTCACCGTGGGACCCCTTCCATGTGGAGAAGGGTTACCGGTCCGACCAAAACGTAGTGTCGATCTTCCCCTCAGGCGGAGAGCATGATCACGGGAACCAAGGCGTCGATACTGCTGATGGGTTGTTAAGGTCTATCGCGGCATCGTGTGGGCATTCAAGCGCGCACATAGCGAATCTGCATGGAGAACTCGACGAATCGCCCGGCGGCGCGACTTTGATATTGCTCGCGCCTGCTCACGCCAGACCCATAGCGGCTTCTGGCTACACCAAGAGCGCTGCCAAAGAGTTCCTGCACCAACACGTAAAAGCACCTGCCAGCGAGATGGTCGCGCACTTCAATGTTCCTGAAAAGGTGCGGTACGAATGGCGTTGGCTGTACGATCTTCCGCCTTGGGAGCAGGAGCGGGTTATGTTGCATGGGCAGCATGACGCAAGCCGGTACTTCATCGTCTGTGTGGGAGCGGATGATAGGGCGAAGAACTTGATCATTGGATCGGGTACGCCCGGGATGGCGGAGATAACCGATCGGGCGTAAAACGCGATCTATCGTTTTCTGCGAACTCTCACTAACAATTGACCAAATCAGATTGAAATCATGGTCTGGGGGATGAAACTTCTGCGCCGTAGTGGGTTTTCCAGACCGTCAGTTTCTGTGATGTTTGCTGCCGCGGTGGGATTCTCGATGGTTGCCTGCTCCGAGGATTCAATGGATCCATTGCCAGCTATCGCGACTGAACTGCCTACCCCTACGCCTACCCCTACAGCGTCACCGACGCCGACTTCGACTCTTACGCCCACGGCGTCGCCAACTGTTACGTTGGCATTGGTGCCGACGGCGTCATCGACACCGACCTCTACTGTTGCGCCCACGGCATCGCCGACCATTACTCCTACACAAGCCCCCACTGCGACATCGTCGCCAACCCCGACGAATACGCCTACGTCTACAGCCACTGCAACCTACACGGCGACAGCTACTTTAACTCCAACATCAACTGCGACTGCCATACCGACTATCACGTCGACACCTACACCCACGATTACCCCGACGTTAACACCAACACCAACACCGACGGCTACCCCTACACCCACATCCACACCAACGCCGATCGTCGAGATACGGTACGACGACTCTTCAGACCCCTATTACAAGCAGTTCGCAGAAATTCGAGGTGTTTCAATCAAAGCAGCGAGGCGCGTGTCACCGGAAACGTTGCAGATGGTGGCACGGGTGGTGAACTTGATGTTAGACGGCCGAGAAGACATTAGAGAATGCATTGCAGGAAATGGCTCTGAAGTTGTAGTGCTCCAGAAAGGGCAAACCTACCTGGACATACCGGATTTCAAGGGTCTATCCCCGGGACAGGCAAGGTTGTTTGGGGTCGGTGAGGATATTTGGGGAAGGTCGTTGGAGAATCTACTTGGTTGGGGAGCCATACCATCATGGCCGACGACCATCGTCTCAGAAAGTGCCCTATTGGGCGAGACCGATTATCGACCGTATGATGTGGCGATCCACGAATTCGCGCACAGCATCATGAATCTATGCTTCGATCACGAAACGCTGCTGAAATTAGGCGCCTTGTATCGAGCAGCAGTCGAGGCTAACCCAGGGTTCGGAATCGACATCATACTTGACCGAAAAGAGTTCTTCGCCGAGTTCTCAAGCGTTTACTTCGACGCGCATACAGAAATCCCGCGACGGGAATTGGTAGAGAAGCTGCCCGATATGCTCGAGTTCCTAGAGGATGTTTATGGCGAACTCGATGTTCACGAAACCCCGACTACCGGTTTCGTTCAGTACACCAATCAGTTGGGCATTCCTGTACCTTGGCACGCAACGAGCAACGATACTCACGAGTTTCCAAATGCCAATGTCTACGTGGACCCGGATCTCATGTTCTCCATCGAAATCCCAAAAGGATGGCAGTTAGCAGCAATCGAACCCGATTCGATACTTTGGAAACACCTTTCAGGAAGGTACGTCACCGGTTCCTTCAGCATCGAGGTATTGAAATTGCCATTCACCAACTACACGGTCGCAAGCCAAATATTCGACGAATACGTTGGTACTTGGCAGCAAAACTTCGAGTCACCCCAGATGGATTGGGACGAATTCTCACGGCGTTCATCCGAGAAGATCGAAATCGATGGGATATATTGGGGCACATCAGACTACCACGGCACCAAATCGCAAGACACCTGCCCAGTTAACATCCGAAACCAAATCGCAGTCATAACCCATGTGGATATTCTCCACCGCGCGACACTGCACATGAGTTTGTGCACAGACGAATCGGGTTTCGAAGAAAAGTGGGAGCGACTTAGGCGGAGTTTCGAGATTGCCGCAAGCGATTTGAAGTGAAAAGGGAACGGGTCATGTTGCATGGGCAGCATGACGCTAGTCGGTATTTCATCGTATGTGTGGGAGCGGATGATAGGGCTAAGAACTTGATTGTTGGATCAGTCGCGCCCGGGATGGCGGAGATAACGGATCGGGCAACTTAAAGGCTCGTACTCAGGCGGTGTGAACTGTTTTCTTGCGCGAATCTAGATTCTGCTATGGTTAAGGAAACTTTGAACGTGCCAGCTCCTGAATCAGGATCAAATCCGGTTTGACCGCAACAGCAGACAACGAAACTATCGATGAGCAAGTCAATGCAGCCGTCTCGGTTCGCAACGTTTACAAGCTCTTCGGAGGGGATATCGACTCTGCTATTGCGATGGCGCGCGAAGGTGCTGGTAAGGAGGAAGTTCAAGAGGCGACCGAGTCTGTGCTGGCACTTGCCGACGTTTCGTTCGATGCAAATGAAGGCGAGATATTCGTGGTGATGGGGCTGTCTGGATGCGGGAAATCCACGTTGATTCGATGCATCAACCGATTGATCGATCCCACCGACGGCGAGATATGGATCGATTCGCGCGACGTTTTGGCCATGGATGAAGAGGAGTTGCGAGATGTGCGGCGTAGTTCCGTCGCGATGGTTTTTCAGCACTACGGGTTGTTGCCGCATCGTACAGTCCTCGACAACGTGGCTTTAGGTCTCGAGTTGCGTGGGACGGCGTCGCAGGATCGTAAAGAGCAAGCGCTAGATGCGATAGAGACCGTGGGTTTGGCAGGATGGGAAAGCAGCATGGTCAGCGAGTGTAGCGGAGGAATGAAGCAGCGCGTAGGACTCGCCCGGGCGTTAGCGCAAGACTCGCCCGTGTTGCTGATGGATGAACCGTTCAGCGCCTTGGACCCGCTGATACGGCGCGAACTTCAAGACGAGTTGGCAGTACTCCAAGAGAAGGTAAAGAAGACGATCATATTCATCACCCACGACCTTGATGAAGCGGTTCGCATCGGCGACCGTATCGCGATAATGCGTGATGGCAAGATCGTGCAGATGGATATTCCCACAGAGGTCGCGCTGAACCCCGCCGACGATTTTGTGCGCGAGTTCACCAAAGAAGTGCGGCAACACGCTTTGGTTACTGCCGAAGTCATCATGCATGAGGCTGAACACATCGTTCAGACAACTGCGTCCGCTTCAAGTGTCATCGAACAACTAACCGATTCCGACGAGAACTATGCGTTGGTGGTTGACGACGACTTCCGCTATGTCGGCACCGCATTGTTGCAACGTTTACGTAGGGCCACAGTTGATGACGATACAGCTATCACAGATACACCGCTTCTTGTTGAAGAGGGTGTTGCTCCTCACACCGTGCTAGATCAACTCGTGCCGATCGGATTACGCGCAGGCCACTCGATTCCAGTGCTGAATGAAGATGGCGTGCTGGTGGGAGAAGTTTCGCTAGCAACTCTTGCCCAAGCAATGGAGTCCGATACAGCGCAGACTTAGGGCGTTGCATGAACCTTATGCCATGAAACACTGGCACGATTGCTGAGTAAGATGACAACTCAAGATCAAGAAACCGAAGCCGCTGGTGAAGAGCAATCATCCCCAGCAGTTGGGCTGGTGCGACGTATTCCTGTCGCAGTGCTATGGTTCGTCGGTCTTGGTCTATTGACGATAGTTGTCCTTTTGGTTCAACAAGCAATCGCAGACCAGGGTGAAGACGGCTCGTACGATGTCGAAATCCTCGGACGGTCAGTAGATCTGGCTGTGGTAGGAACTGAATTTCCGCTCGATTTCGGCAGAGACATCGGCCTAGAGATTGACAAACGACTCGATTGGATGAAAACAAACCTCGGTTTCATATTCCGATCGGTACGGTGGGTGGTCATCAACGCGCTCGAACCTCTCGAAACCTTCCTGAAGTGGTTGCCGTGGCCCGTCACGATCATCGCATTGGCTGCCCTGTCGTGGTACATCGTCGGCTACAAAATGGCTATCTTTTCAGTCATCGCCATGCTCTTGATGGGACTATTCGGGTTGTGGGAATCCACAATGGAGACCACAGCGTTGATGGTCGTCACGGTTACGCTATGCGTCTTGATCGCTGTGCCGTTAGGAATCTGGGCGTCGCAATCCGATCTGCTCGACGCTATATTGCGTCCGCTGTTGGACGGTATGCAGACGATGCCTAGCTTTGTATATCTGGTGCCCGCCATCGCGTTTTTCAGCCTAGGCGACGTGCCGGCAGTTCTCGCAACGCTAATCTATGCAGTTCCACCAGCGGTAAGGCTGACCAACTTGGGAATCCGGCAAGTGCCTGAAGAGACTGTGGAAGCTGTCGAATCGTTCGGCGCGACGAAACGGCAATCGATGATCAAAGTGAAGATCCCCCTCGCAATGCCCACCATCATGGCAGGCGTGAACCAAACTATCCTAATGGCACTCGCAATGGTCGTAATCGCATCGCTAGTAGGTGCTGGTGGACTTGGTGAAGATGTTTTGAGGGGACTTGGCAGGATCGAGCCGGGCAACACATTGCTTGCAGGTATGGGTATCGTCTTCCTCGCCATCATCATCGACCGCATTACGCAGTCATACGCAAAACGACAGCAGTCTGCATTGGGTGTGGAAAGCGACTAGATATCCACCATTTCCCCAATAATCTCAACTTGGGTTATAGTGTGTGCATAGGCAAAACGTGAAACGGGTCGTTGTGTTGGACTGAAACTTTTGGAGCCGAAATCACGAGGGAAAGGAAGAATTACAAAAATGAAAGCAAAAATCTTGCGTAACTGCATCGCAAAAGGACTGCCGCTCCTCTTGGCATCGATTGCTATTGTAGCCATGGGCATTGCTTGCACGGCAGAGGAAAAAGAGCCGGTTATCTTCGCGGACCTCAACTGGGATTCTGCTGAGATCCAGACACGCATCGCCGGATACATCATAGAGAATGGGTACGAATACCCAGTCGAGAACATCGTCACTGACACAGCAGGCCAATTCCCAGCGTTTGAGAGCGATGGCGTACACATCTCGATGGAGGTCTGGAAGCAGAACGCGCAGGTCGCGTATGACAAGGCAATCGCTGCCGGACACGTATCAGATGTTGGCAGTAGCCTCGAAGACAACTGGCAAGCGTTCGTCATTCCCCAGTACGTCAAGGACCAGAACCCAGGACTGGTAGGCGTAGAAGACATCCCCGAATACAAAGATGTGTTCGTGACCCCGGACTCCAACGGCAAAGCACGATTCGTGACCTGTATCCCAGGCTGGGGTTGTGAAACCGTCAACGCAGCGAAGATCGAGTCTTACGAACTCGGAGATCACGTCGAGCTCATCAACCCCGGAAGCGGCGCTGGACTCTTCGCAGACCTTGAAGGCACATACGCCAGAGGAGAGCCATGGCTCGGATATCTCTGGGGCCCGACGAAGCCTGCGAACGAACTTGACCTCTATCGTTTGGAAGAGCCTGCATGGTCCGAAGCATGTTGGGATGACAACAAGCGATGCGCGTACCCGATCGTTGAAATTCGTATCCTAGTCTCAAAGTCGCTTGAAGAACGCGCTCCTGAGATCGTGGAGTTCTTGACGAAGTGGGACTTCAAAGCCGACGCTCAGATCGCCGCCGAATTTTGGATGACGGAAAACAACGAAACCCCCGATGCTGCCGCGGTCTGGTACCTAAACAATTACCGCGACGTCTGGACAGCATTCGTCGATGATGACGTAGCCGAACGCGTTGACGAGGCACTAGCAGATGCGAGTTAGTGTCTTCTCTGACGCGTAGCGTCGCCAAGCTGATAGCAAACGGCCCCGTCCTCCCAAAGGAAGACGGGGCTGGTTTTTCTTCGGCAAAAGCCCGTGGTCAACATCGTTTGCGCATGGCATGCCTGCCGCCGCCGCCACTGTTCTTGTTATCGCGCGGTTTGTAAATCTTGATGAGCTCGCGTTCGAATTCCTTGCGCGAGTTGCTCGTGCTTCGTCCATCTGCGCGTTGCCAAAGAAAGACGTGAGTTTTGGCAGAATAATTGCCGTTGATGCCGAAATGTGTACCTTTTCGCGTGGCGAGATCACTGGTTTCGCCGATGTATACAGGTTCAGTGCCGCCCCTTTCTCGTATTAGGTATATTCCGGGATAATGGCCTGGTTTTCGGTCGCTTGGTCGCTTCGTCTTCAATGCACGCGTGGCAAAATTGGCTCTTATTTTGCGCTCATCGTGTTCGTATCGTCCGCGATCCAGGATCTTCCTAATCGGCGGCGGTAAATTCTTGACCCAACGCGAGATTTTCACCTTCACAGTTCCCGCTTTCATGTTGTCCAAGGAGCGCGGTTGAAGACGTGGCAAGCGCTGGAATCACAAGAGCCAACGCAGGTTGTGTCAATGTCCAATCTTCGGTGTTCCACCAAGCAGGGGATGTCTCCGCGCAAGCTTGTTCACCTCGCTTGACGCGTTGACCAACAAACTGAATTTCCTGCCAACATCCACTAGTCGTAGATGCTGAAGTTCAGTTCTTGCTGGGTGTGAACGTCGATGAGGGCTGATCGACCGTTCTCGAAGTTTTCGCGGTGTGCTTCTCGGACGGCATTGCCGATCTCTGTCGGTTCGGTCACCGTGATGCCGCGGGCGCCCATGCCTTCGGCGATCATGGCGTAGTCGCCAGTCATGTTGCCAGCGTTGTACTTCTCCATCGCTACTGGCAACGACTTGTTGTAACCGCCCATCGTGCCGTTGTTGAGGACGATAGTGGTTATCGGGTTTCCGGAACGGACGGATGTCTCGATGTCGAGGCCGGACATGCCGAACGCAGCATCGCCCATGAAGTTGACACAGAACCGCTCAGGCATGGCCATCTTGGCACCGATCATCAAGCCGATGCCGTAGCCGAGATGGGTGCTCTTGCCCCAACCGATGTAGGTGTGCGGTTTGGTAGCCATGTAGAAGGGCATCATCTGGTCGCGCGGGTGACCCGCGTCGTGAGTCATCACGGTGTTCTCGTGATCGACCGCGTTCCCGATCTCCTTTAGGAGACGATACGGGTTGATCGGCACCATGTCTGAGTTAAGCAGATTTGCCCAGTCCGCATCCCACTCGGCACGGACTTGAGCGACAGCTTCTTGCACCGAGCTATCGCCGCGCCTACCCTCTTCACCGATCCTGCCTTTGATCTCATCTATAAGGACCCGCAGAGTCTCTCCTGCATCGCCGACAAGCCCGATGTCGGTGTCATACTCCTTGGAGATGTCATCCGGGTTGTTTGTGCAGTGGATCAAGAACTTGCCCATGGGCAGGTCAATGCCGTAGTTGGTGATAGTCAAGCTGGCACCGATGGCGAAGAGAACATCGGATTCTTTGAGCCATGTCCAAACAGGCTTTGGTGCCGTGCGATTGGCGGCTCCAAGGGCGAGCGGATGGCGCTCGTCCATTGCGCTCTTGCCCGGCATGGTAGTCATCACCGGGATTTGTGTGAGTTCCGCGAGTTCCTGCAACTCTTCGGTTGCGCCGGCGTGAAGAACTCCTTGACCGGCCCAGATCGCGGGCATTCTAGCGTTGAGGAGTTTGTCGGCGACGTCTTTTATATCGCTCGCGGATGGTGCGGATATGTGCTTCGACGTGGGCCGATAGCCTTCAACCGCGGCATCGGGCACGTCGTCGCCCATCGCGTCACGTTGCATTTCAACCATCACTGGACCGGGCCTACCGTTCTTGAGCGTTTCAGTAGCGCGACGCATCAGACTAGGTATCGCTTCGGCGGAAGTGACAGACGCTGCGAACTTCAGAATGTGCTGGAAGTTGCGAGGTCCGCTGAAGTTAGGCGCAACGTTGGTCTTGTAGTTTCCTGGTCCGTCCGGAATGAAGAGAACTGGCACGCTGTCAGCCCATGCCTGCGCGAATCCGCCAAACGAGTTTTCCACACCTGGCCCGCCTTGGCATGCGAAGACGCCGTATTTCCCTTGCGATGCCATCAGGCGAGAGTAGCCGTCGGCGGCCATGATTCCCCCGCGTTCCTGCCGGAACACGATAGGGCGTATACCTTCCTTGGCTACCGCTTCAATGATGGGATTTGAAGGGAAGCAGGCAAGCCACTCAAACCCCTCTTTTTTTAGAATTTTGGCAACAGCTTCGTAGCCGTTCATGTGTCGAAGTCCCTTCTAATCTACGGTCTTTTATTGGGGTCGCAGCGGCATCCTGCGTTCATACCCCAGATACCCAAGTGTAAGCCTGAAAAGAGGTTTTCGCGGTTCGGAGATCGAGCGTCAGACGATAAAATCGAATGAGTTGCAGATCGATCTTGCGGTTGACGTTAACTGACGACATTGAATTATGTAACTGCGCGTTGTTGTATTGCATCACGCAGTGTGGATTGCTTAGCGTAGTAATCACTCAGGGACGAAACGCGCATTGCAGCGTCGAATCTGAGCGCTGGACACAGCGTATCTAGGTTCGGTGTCACTTGGCAATTAACGGCACGACCATGGTTTCTTTGAAATCGTGAAGGACGAAAACATGTTGCGTGAGATACACGACGAATTCGAATACCGACCGCAGGGCAGGCAGCCCCTAGGCATCGGTAAGGTCAACATCAAGGTTGTTGGCGTAGGTGGCGGCGGATCGAACGCCGTAAACCGTATGTACAGCGACCCTATCGAAACGGTCGACTACATCGTCATGAATACCGACGCGCAAGCGCTGGAGTTGGCGACTGTTCCGACCGGTCTACGCGTCGGCGACACGACAGCCCGGGGTATGGGAGTTGGTGGAGACCCTAGTCAGGGCAGGATTTGTCACGAGGAAAACCGCGAAGAGATTGCAGAAATCTTGGACGGCGCTGACCTAGTGTTCGTTACTGCCGGCATGGGTGGTGGCACGGGTACGGGCGGTGCGCCAGTTGTCGCGCAGATAGCAAAGCAGCTAGGCGCCCTGACCATTGGAGTATGCACGATGCCCTTCAGTTTTGAGGGAACACATCGTACAGCTAAGGCGCATGAAGGGGTGGATGAACTTCAGAAGTATGTGGACACTCTCATTCGCATCCCAAACGATCGGTTGCTTGACGCCGCCGCGCCAGACACGACCACTCAGGAAGCTTGGCGCATGGCAGACAAGGTCTTGAAGGACGGTGTCGAGGGTATCGCGCGCGTCATCATTGAACCGGGTGAAGTGAACTTGGACTTTGCAGACGTTCGTGCCGTGATGACCAACGCAGGCCCAGCGTGGATGGGAGTAGGTCAAGCTTCTGACTCAGCCCCTGGTGGCGCGCTTGAAGCAGTACAGCAAGCCTTGGACAGTCCCTTGCTTGATGTTGATATCACCGGTGCTCAGCGAGCGTTGGTAAACATTACCGGCGGTCCCGCGATGCGGATGTACAGCGTGCAGGAAATATCGAGCATCGTCCAAAGCAAGATGACGGCGCAATCAAACATAATCCTCGGAACTGCTCGCCAAGCCAACATGGGACACGACATTCGCGTGATTGTCATCGCCACTGGCTTCCCGACCGACGAAGAACAGCGAGTGATGGATACACAAATGATCGAGCAGGCGATTGAGGATCCGGAATCGATGAAGATACCGCCGTTCCTACGCAATCACATGCTGCAACTCCAAAAGCGAGGCCGTCAGCTGTAAATCCTAGCCAGTTGATCGTTCACGTAAGGTACCGTTTGGGCGGTGCCGCACATACAGCAACGCGCACAATCGCATCGTCTGATCTTCAGGCGATGCGGTTGTCGTCTATGTAGTCCCAGTTGAAGTCCATACCCAAGCCCGGCCCCTGAGGGAGTAGAACGTTCCCCTCTTCGTCCATCGGGTCGCAGGGCGAGTTGAGATACGGCGGAGTCGCTTCGTAGTCGAAATCAGGTCTCAACAATCCTCGCTCATAGAAGAGGCAGGTCTCTTCGGTTGTTGCACCGAGAATAGCGGAGTTGCCAAACCAGCCGCCGTGCATCTCACACTGGATGCCAAAGGCCTCATAGACATCGACGGCCTTCTTGCAGGCGGTAATGCCTCCGAAATTCACGTCGATTCTCCCGATATCAGAGGCACCTTGCAACACCCACTCGGCGCGAGAGTAGTGCATCCAAGTTGAATGCTCTGGAGCGCAAACGGCGATATCCAGTTCGTTGCATAGCCGGCGATACGGTTCCACGCGGAACTCGTGCATCGGATGCTCCAGAAAGTAGTAACCGAGGCGTTCAAGCTCTCGTCCGACGTAGATTGATTCGTCAAGGGTGTAGATGCCCCAAGGATCGAGCATGAGCGTCATGTCGTCGCCGACGGCATCCCTTACCGCTTCGCAGACTTCGATGTCCTGTTTCGGGAACGCAGGACGGCGTGGCGAGGGACTATTCGTTATTGGATTCCAGTAGATGTAAGCGTGAACCTTGAAAGCTGTATAGCCTTGGGCTTTGCATTCAAGGGCGAATTTGGCGTAATCTTCAGGCGTTCCCATGTTCGGGTGAGTGCTGGCGTATGCTCGTACCTTTTCTCGTGCCTTGCCCATCAGTTGCGAAACTGTCATGCCCGCATACCTGCCCGCGAGATCCCACAATGCACAGTCCAAGTTTCCGATCAGTGATTCGTGGAATCGGCTGTTGTCGCGCATAAGGTTCCAAAGTTGCTCACGGCTTAGAGGGTCTTCTCCCACAAGCAGGTTTTTGACCATCGCTTCAACTTCTGACGGAAACGCTCCTTGGAAGTAGCCGCCCATTCCGCCAGTGTTGTATCCAGATACGCCTTCGTCGGTGGAGATTTTGGTGATCGCGTGTGTCGTCGGTTGCGGTTCATCCAACCAACGACCATACCCCCACTTTGTAGGGACGTTGTTTGCTTCGCTTTTGAATGTGATGACTTCGATGTCAGTTATGCGCATGGAGACCCCTTAATGACAGGTCGGATTTAAGCGATCGGTCGTCGATAACTACCTTATCCCTTATCCGAGTTGATTAGGGCTCACGGTTGCGTAAGACGTTGACCAGTCCGCCGACTATGAGCAAGGCATTGCCGAAAATAACGGCACCGAAAAATGCGCCAGCGACGCTGTTGGCGTTGGTGACGAAATCCGCTGCGAACGTGGCATCTTTGAAGAGGTGAAATCCGATATACGCACCAATAACGCCCATAACGAATGAAAGGGCGAGTTCTCTCAAATGGACTTGATTCTCAGCCGTGCCGTAGCGTTTGACAATCCCAAACCCGATCGTGCTGCCAAAGGCCTGCACCACGACGGAGTTGATCATAAGGAAGTCTTGACTGCCCTTGAAGAGCCACGTGGTTATCATCACTGCGCTGATCACATAAAGCCCGAAACCAAACGCTGAAGACAAGAAAAGAGCTGCTGCTAACTGAACAATATAAGCTCCGATTTTGTAGTTCCCTCGCCAGATCAGGAACGCGAGAAAACCGACGAACAAGATCAGCGCAGCGAGGGGAATGTATTCCGAGAAGTGAGTCTGCATCTGGTTTGATCAGCTAATTGGGAATCCAGTCATCGTGGTAACGCGTCTAGGATCGAGTTTGCCTTGGCTGTAGGACCGTTCAGCCTCGGATCGGCTACGACAGCAAAAGCTGCCGCAAGTCTCTCCGCAACCGCGTCACTTGCAGGAGCCGCCGCTATTCGGTACTGCGGCAACATTCGATTGATCCTTTCTGCCAATGGCCCTTTGCGTGACCTCTCGTAGGCGTTCCTAGGCGACGCGCCGAGTTCAACGATGGCAAGCATCGCGCGAAAATCGCAATTGGCAGAACCTGACAGGTATTCCGACACAGTCTTGCCGATGTCTTTAGTTGCTTCGATGAATATCGGTTCGCTCTCGTGTATGACAGCGATAACACCGGTTTTTCGACCAAACATCCAAGTTCCCTCTTCTGTCAGCGGCAAAGTCTCACCTTCAAGCAACCGTTTGTATAACGGTTCCCACTTCCCTAGATGGGCTGGTGTGAATACGGACATCTTGCATGTTGGGCTAGAAATCAGGCAGGAAGTTGTGAACTCCACTGGTTGGGAACATGGTATCAATCAATGCCACTGCACCGGGGGTATGTTCAGTAACCCGATTGGAACGCGCCAAGTTCGAGAGCATCATCGCGCCCATGTAGATGGAGCCGAGCGAATCTACAGGCAATGTTACATCTGGATGTCGATCGGTACGTTTGCAGGAAGCCGAACCGTCTTCATTAACTTTCAGCACGTAAACGCCCTCCGTCCACGGACAGAATTCATCGACAATCTCGATAACTATCTCTCCCGCCGCTGAATAGTTCCTAGCAGTCAAGGCTTTGATCGGGTCCAAGATACGCATCCAAACTGAGTCGTAAGGCGTGAGCGAGAGCTTGCGAGGATCGGCGAGCATCCAGAGGAGATTGGACTTCTCCGGGTGGTGATGATGACCGACCTCGGTCGCGAGGTCGATGTCGAGCAGAAAACGCCAGAGCGCGGCTTCAGCCGCCGGAGTAGCGGCGATCAACTCATCGACGCGCACCACGTTAGTGGAATGGAGTCCGTCATCTCGGTGTTGGATGTCGTAGACGGCGTATCCGAGATAGTTGCATCCTTCGGCGTAGGTGACGTAGAAAGGTTTACGTTCACGGATTCTGCGTATCCGTTTCGGGTTGTAAATCCAGTCCCATTGCGCGTTGAATCTGAGCATCATGCCGGGAGTTTTGGCGGCGGCTTTTTCCCAGACGCCTGGAGCGACCTTCCGCATCTTTGATGCATCTGCGAATCGGACTTCGCCGTCTATATGCGGCATCGTGCGGAAACGCGAGTCGCGCGAGTCGATTTTGGCGATGTTGCCGCCGCCTGCAATCCCATAACCGAAGCGTCCGTAGATATTGCTTTCGCTCGCCCACAAGCCTGCTAGATGCTGCTCTGCGTCTCGGCCTTTAATGAGCAGTCGTCGTATCATTTCGCTCATGATGCCGCGTCTGGTATGCGTGGCGGATACGGTGACATCAGTCACGCCCATGAAGTCTGTTTTGCCGCCCGGAACGGTCAGCTCGAACTTGACCCAGCTGCTCGTGCCTACCAACTCATCGCCGTCGAACGCGCACACGCACGAAGCCATAGGACCGTACGCCGCTTTGTCGTGTTCGAGGTGTCCTTCGTCGGGTGCGTAGTGTCCGCTGAAGCCGCGGTGTATCGTGCGATAGAACTGGACACGCTCGTGTTCGTGTCCGTCTCTAAACTCGATGCCGTTGAGGTTTTTACTTTTGATGTTCAATTCGAGGACGTTTGGGTTGGCTCAGAAGTGGTACGGGTTCCAAGGTGCAGGCGAGGTGCGGAATACGCGGTCGGCACGTAGTGCGGCGTCGGGCGTTCGTCCTGAGACCTCGACGAGGCCGATGTTGGCCAGCATTGAGCACTCGACCGCGCCTGCATACATGGTTGCGAGCTCTGCCTCGTTCATTACAAGGTCTGGAGCGGCTGAGGTTTCTAGGCAAGTCGCGCCTTCGGTGCCAAACTCAACTGCGAGGTTTCGAGACTCTTTGGTTTCAGCGTCGATGATTTGCAGGGTAAGCGAATCCTCCACGGGGTAAGTGCGTTGCTCTAGCATGGCGGGAATATCGAGGAACTTCATCCAGATCGCATCGGTGAGTGTGCGGCGTAACCGACGCGGCTCGGCCAGCATCCACACGAGCGGGTCGTCTACTGGTCGGGCATGAGCTACAACTTCGTGGACTAGCTCTTGGTCGAGTAAGAAACGCCACAATGCGGCGTGGGCTACGTCGGTGGCTGCAACGGCTTCTACGACGTGCATAGTGCCCCTGAACTCGTCATGCGGATCAAAGTTCAAGGTGTACCGGGCGTACGCCAACGCGTCGTCGCCTTCTGCGTATACGATGAAGAACTCGTCCTTAGTGTGTACGGGATGTATCTCATACTCCCATCGTTTTGGCGTTCTGGTTATCATTCCCGGCCGGTTTGATCGTGCCCGATCATAAGCCTCGGACATCAAAGGAATTGCCGCGTCGCGCTCACGTTTGATGTAATTGCCATTCCAATCGGGGGAGTGTGCGAAATCGGTGTGGCGCATGTCGATGTGCCAGTTGTGAGCCGGCATCGTGTTGCCGTAGCCGTAACGACCGTAGAGGAGACTTTGGCTTGCCCACAGGATTGAAGCGACATCGCCGCGCTCGCGTGCGTCGTGATGGATGCGCTTCATGATGTTGCGCTGAACGCCGCGACGACGGTGGGTAGCCGCGGTAGTGATGTAAGCGACACCAGCCACAGGGACTTGTGCTCCTCCGGGCAACGTCATATCGAAAGAGTCGGCGCCTCCCGAACCGGCCATGGTGTCGCCATCCATGCATACCAGCAACCGATCGATCTCGACCCGGTGCGCGCGCATGAAGACCGTATCTTCCGGTGTTGTGTGGGTGCCGAGACTGGCGCGTACTGCGATGCGCCAACGGAGGAACTCTTCATCTGTAACTTGTCGGATTTCCATCGCGTCGTGATTCAGTGATTCGCAGGCATAAGGATTGTGCTGAAGTCGAATCGACCTCAGAATCAACAATACAATCAACACTGATCATCGGATGCTCCCAAATACCGTCGAATCATCTGCCTTGAAGTCCTTGGAACCGGAATTCCTTGGGCGCATCGGTGCACGTATCGTCCATCTGCGACGGACCACCTCCACTATGGATGTGGCACAGCAGTTGATTGAAGCCGCTGATGATCTCAATAGTCTTCATGGCACTGCGGTCATAGCCGACGAGCAGACGAGGGGCAGGGGCCGTTTCGGTCGTAAATGGGATTCGGCACGAGGCGAGGATCTATTAGCTTCTATGATTTTGTGTCCACGCACGGCGATCGCTGGTCGGCTGACGACTCTGGCATCGTTGGCAGCAGCCATGACCGTCGACGAAATCACTTCATGTCGCTCCGAAATCAAGTGGCCAAACGACGTCATCATTGACCGCAAGAAGATATGTGGTGTACTCGCTGAAAGCATCACGACTGGCGGCGCGTTCGTTGGAGTTGTAGGGATCGGACTAAACGTGAATCGAGAGAACGCTTCCGGCGAGGATCGAGGTTACATCTCGACGAGTATCCGAGATGTTCTAGGCTCTGATGACGCAATTGACAGGCGCGATGTGGCGCAAGTCTTGTTGCGGAATATGAACGAACTTTATGACGCGCTAAACAGAGGCGAATCCATCATGCCCGAATGGCGCGAGAAGCTAATTGGATTGGGATCATCAGTTGAAGTCACGATTGCATCGACTCAAGGCGGTGAAATGATCGCAGGAGTAGCAGAAGATGTCGACGAACTCGGCCGTCTATTGATCCGCGAATCCAGCGGGACACTAAGAGCGGTCGCCAGCGGCGAAGTCACGACGCGGATCAATAACAACGATGACAGCAGAGCATCCCCCTGTGGATTCCTGCCTTCGCAGGAATGACGGGGGGACTCTAATGTCATTCCGAAGCACCCCCATGTCATTCCGAAGCACACCCCTGTCATTCCGAGGCACCCATGTCATTCCGAGCGTAGCGAGGAATCTCTTAGGAGGATACCTGCCGTCATTCTCGCGAAGGCGAGAATCCACAGTGGGCTAAGGGGATGCTGATTCCCCCCTTCGCCCACCCCCATGTCATTCCGAGGCACCCATGTCATTCCGAGCGGAGCGAGGAATCTCTTAGAGGAATGCCTGCCGTCATTCTCGCGAAGGCGAGAATCCACAGTGGGCTAAGGGGATGCTCTGCCAGTTGTTGGCCCGCCCCCACACACCTCCCCGTCCATCCCCTGCTCACATCGCTACGCTCGCTCGCGCCCCCTTACGCAAGCGAAGGGGGCGTACACCTCCCCACATCCCTGTGGATTCCTGCCTTCGCAGGAATGACGGGGGGACTCTAATGTCATTTCGAAGCACCCCCATGTCATTCCGAGCGTAGCGAGGAATCTCCCCCCTTCGCGTTAGCGTAAGGGGGCTAGGGGGATGAACATGGGTTTCAGTTGAGCGGGGTTATCTCCACTTTGCCGTTGGAGCGGGCTTCGATGTAGATGGAATAGCCTTTCAATAGGCCGAAGCCGATTATGGGTATTTCCCACTCGTCGCCTAAATCCAAGGCGAATACCTGTTGTGAATCACCACTACCTAGCTTCGCACGAGTCGCGACTCGCGGAAACTCCTTAACCGTTCCTCCTGCCAATGTGGTAGGACGTGGCTTAGCCATGCTTGACCTGAGCAACTTGAAGATCGAATTGGGCAACGCTAGTTCTCCATCGAAGCCCGTGTCTACCACTGCTTCGATCTCGAGATAGCCGCCTCCCCTTTTGCTGATTTGGATCGGGATCATAGGTCTGCCCCGACCATCGACCTTGCCTTGGATCAACTGGTCTGTCCGTTTTGAACAACGGTGGTCATCGTAGGCATTTGATGAACGAAGTCGTCGGCGACGATCTGTTCTAAGAACAGTTCAGCATCGGGATACATATTGAAGAATCTTTTTTCCGCGGCGGATCGAGTTTCTGCATCCCCTTGAATCGTGTAATTGCCGGTTCGACAGTCTATGAAGATCATGTCTTGCTCATGATCTTTCAAGAGTTCATCTCTCAATCCCTCTAGGATCTCGTAACCGCGTCTGATGCGCTCATCTTCATCCCGCATTCTGTGCCTTCTTTCACTACGCGCGTAGAAACGCAACCGGTGCTATACCCCTTATCGATGGTTGCGATTTTAGGCTGTGACGAGGATGGTGTCAACTATTTTTGAACCGTGATGGGAACGATGGGACGTGTTTGGTATCCCCCTTCGCGCGTCTATGTCATTCCGAAGCACACCACATGTCATTCCGAAGCACCCCCATGTCATTCCGAAGCGTAGCGAGGAATCTCCCCCCTTCGTGGAACGTAAGGGGGGTATCCGTCATTCTCGCGAAGGCGAGAATCCACAGTGGGCTAAGGGGATGCTCACTCCCCCCTCGCGCACCCATGTCATTCCGAGGCACCCCCATGTCATTCCGAGCGGAGCGAGGAATCTCCCCCTTCGCCGATTTCCCCCTCCCCCTTGAAAGGGGGAGATTAAGAGGGGGTCATCGGGGGATGCTTACCGTCTGTGCTACTACCGCTACCGCTGTTCGCTGGCAGGGAGGTAGCTGCCGTACTCCAGGATCGGATACTGGCTGGTCGTGCCGAAGTCCCACGGGTCATCGTTGCCCGTTACCCCGTCCACGTTCACGTTCCAGCTGGTGTAGATGCTGCTGCCAGTGCCGTAAGCCGTGGGTGTCTGCAACTCGGTTGTCGTCTTGCCCGTGCCGGCGGCGGACGACGACTGTCCAGAGGTAGTTGTATCCCAATAGCTGTTGGTGACAGTCGCAGAGCTGCTACCCACCAGGCCGCCTCGGTACGAATTTGTAGTACCTGAAGACAACGATGGCCGCCCCGTCGAATAGCTCGCCGTGATGCTGCCTCCGTTGTGTTCTCCGACTAGTCCGCCCGCATACCCACTATGGTGCGCATCAGCGCTGGCGTTACCAGTAGCGTAGCTCGCGATGATTGTTCCTCTGGTGCACCCGGCCAAACCGCCAGCGGCACCTTTCCACGGATGGTGATTAGCACCGGCAATTCGCTCAACCCTCACGACACCGGTAGCGAAGGTGGCGGCGACGGTTCCCTTGTTAAGCCCGACGAGGCCGCCTGAGCACGTGTCCGTTCCGGCGGTGGTAGCCGGCGTGTTGGACCGCCCCTGAGTGGTGACGCTGGCCTTCGAGTAGCTGGCGCGAATCGTACCGGTGTAGGCGGTGTTACCCGACCCGCCCGTGTTGTTCCGGCCCACCAGCCCGCCCGCGTACAGCCAAGCGTTGCCGTTCCTGCTCGTGCTTCCAGTCACGCTGCCCGTGGACCAGACTCCGGTGACGGTTCCCCAGTTGTCACCAGCCAGCGCACCGACCTGAATCGAGTCCTCCTGTGTGCTACTGACGGTGACGTCTACATCCTCCAGTCCCAGATTCGTAACTTCTCCGCCCCTGCCGATCAGGGCGAACAGGCCGCCGAGATCCCGGTTGGCATCGTCGACAGTGGTGCTGGCGTTCACGTGCAGGTTGGAGAGCTTGTACCCGCCGCCGTCGAACGTTCCGGTAAAGTGATTGGACGTGTCTCCGATCGGCGTCCAGCCCGCGCCGCTGTTCCAGTACGTGTCTCCAGAATCGGCGTTGCCGTTGCCGTTGGTGTCAAAGTCCAAGTCGGCGACCAGCTCGTAGCCGGAGCAGTCGGCGGGGCTGGCATCGTCCTCGTTGCAGCCCATGTTGCTCGAGGCGTTGGGGAAGGCGGTAGCGTATGCGGCCGTATTGCCGCTGGCAGCCGTCCCGTCGCCGTCCAGGTCCCAGCGCATGGCGTTGAGCTGGGCCAGGTTGTTGACCTCGATCAGCCCGTCGTCGTCGGTATCGTAGTCGACGGTGGTGGTGAAGGTGGCGCGGGCAAACTCGGAGTCGGCCCGGCAGGAGGGGTTGCTGAAGGCTGCGTAGGCGTAGGTCGTGTCAGAGGTCAGCCCGGTGAGGTCCTTGCTGGTTCCGGTCACCGGCCCCTGGCAGTAATGGTGCGGCCCCGTGTCGGCCATGTAATACCAGTTGCCGGTGTGCCCGCCGACGGTCAGCGTCGCCGTGGTAGAGCCCAGGCTGCTGACGGTGAGCGACTTGGGCGTGGTGAAGGCCCGGGCCGTTGCCAGCTTGTTGGCGTTGGTGCAGGTGGCGTCGCCGTACGCTGTATAGGTGTAGGTAGTGTTGGGGCTGAGGCCGGTGAGGTTCTCTTTGTCGCCGGACACCTGCGACTGGCAGGCAGTGTGCGGCGCAACGTCGGCCTTGTAGTACCAGCCGCCGCTACGGTTGGCAATGGTCAACCTAGCCGTGGTGGCAGCCACATTGGACGCGCGCAGGGCCACGGTGCTGGTGTCCTCGTTGGCGGCCAGGTACAGCATGGCCGCCCGGTCGCTGGCGGCGTTTGCCCAGGCATCGCTGCCCGACTTGGCGCGGGCAGTGTCGGCAATCGTCCAGCCGTTGCGGTGGGGCTGCTTGTCTTCGCCGTCGCTGTCGGTGACGTCCAGGTTGTAATGATTGGTGCCGCTGGTGTCGGCCGTGGACATGACGATGAAGTAGGTGGTGTCGTACTCCAGGTTGCAGCCGCTGCCGGAACAGGTGAAGGAGTGGAATCCGGCGTCCGTGGCGGAGCCGGTCAACGTCTTCAGGGCCGTGGCGGCCGGGTTCGCGCCGTTGGTCGTGTCCGCCGCGTGCAGGCCCACGACGATGTTGCCGGGCGAGCCGGTCTTCGCGTCGAATCCGGCGGTTACGCTGGCCAGGGTGTAGCCGCCCAGACGGTTGCCGGTGGTGAAGGCGATGGCGCAGCTTTCCGCGGAGGTTTTGTAACCGACCGCGCAATCTCCGTTGTCGCTTTCCGTCAGGTTGCCCACGCCGAAGTCCGACGTGGTGAAGAATGCGGTGTCCAGCAGGTTGGTGCTGGCGCAGCCGGCGGCGCTGTAGGCTTCGTACCCGTACACGGTGTTGGCCGTCAGGGTGAGGCTGTGGGACGACGAGCCGGTGGCCGAGCAGTTGCCCGCCGTGGGCGCGATGGGCTTGATGAAGAAGTTCCCGGAGTGGCCGGGCAGGGTCAACGTGGCCGACGTGCTGGTGATGTTGGACGCGGTCAGCTGGGAGAGGGTGATGGTCGAATCAGAGGACCAGTTCCCCTGGATGCTCACGCTGTTGGCCCGCACTTGCACCTTATAGAAGCCGCCGTGCTCCAGGCCGGTGATGGCGCGGCTGGTTCCGGTGGACCATGTGCGGACGGTGGTCCAGCTGCCCCAGGTGGTGCAGGTATTGCCGCCGCCGGTGGTGGTGCATTTGGCATAGCGCAGATCGTAGCTGGTGATGGGCCAGCCGCCATTATCGGCTGGTGTGGTCCAGGAAACGTTGATGCGCTCGTCGCCGTCGGTGAGGGTGACGTTGGTGGGCGCGGCAGCCGGCTGGGGGCCGGTCATCTCGGCGTGGGGTTCGGACCAGGGTCCGGGGCTGGAACCGTTGTTGGCCCGCACCCGCACCTGGTAGCCCACGCCGGTGCGCAGGCCGGTCCACTCCCAGTTGGTAGTGGTGATTCCCGTCTGGATGCCGCTCCAGCCTCTCAATTCGCCCCAGTAAGCGTAGTTGCCCCAGTCCGGGTAGCCGCGCTCGTTGCACGCATCCCGGTCCCAGGTAATCAGGCAGGGCCGGTACTCTACGTCGTAGCCGGTGACGTTGCCCGTGGGCGCCGTCCACGAGATTTTGAGGGATTTCATGCGCGGGGCGACCGTGGGCTTGGCCACCTTGCCCGGCGGAGTGGGCAGGGTGTTGAACTGGGCGGAGGCGATGGCCGCGCCCTGGCACTGGTCGCCATAGGCCGTGACGGTGTACGTGGTGTTGGAACCCAACTGCGTCAAGTTGGCTTGCCCATTAATGGGGCCGACGCAGTCCGGCGAAGGGTCGGAACTGGCGGCGGACGCGCCGCCAGAGCCGGAGCCTCCGCTCGTGCCCGAGGCCTGATAGTACCAGTCGCCGCTATGGTTAATCACGGAGATAGTCGCAGTGGTCGCCGTAACGTCGGTTGCGGAGAGACTGGCGGCGCCCGGCGTGCCACTTACGAACCATGGCGCGGCATTTGGCGCGACTTCGCCGTTGCCCGTTGCGTTCACCGCGCGCAGGTGGTAGCGGTACTCCTTGCCGTTGCTCAAGCCGCTGAAGGTGTGCGACGTGGTTGCGGAGGCGCTGTCTGAGATTGCCGTCCATTGGCTCCACCCGGAGAAGTTGCCGGTGGATGTGGCGTTGTGATTGACGTTGTACTCGTATCCGGTGATGGAAGCGTCCGAAGGGTCGTCCCATGAGAGGGTTACGCTTCCGTCGCCGGCGGTTGCAGTTAGACCGGCTGGCGCGTCGGGGAGGGAGGGTTCGGGAGTAGGTGTAGGAGTCGGCGTTGGCGGCGTGTACGGCCCAACGGTCGGGGAGTCCCTCCATTCGCTCCAGCCGTGATCGTTCCCGGCGCGAACGCCGACGATGATGTTCTTCGCGTTGTCGGCATCGAACGTGATGCTGGTGGTCTGAATGTTCGTGTGGTCGTCGACGGGTCCGTGCCAGCTGCCTCTGTCGTCGTCGCTGTACATCGCGTGATACTTCGTCGCGCCTGGTACCGCGTCCCACGACGCGGTTACCGTACCGTCGGCACGAGTGACAGTTACCGATGAAACCGCGCCCGGAGGCGGAGGCGTGTACGGCCCGACGGTCGGGGAGTCGGTCCATTCGCTCCAGCCGTTGTCGTTCCAGGCGCGCACGCCTACGATGATGCTCTTGGCGTTGTCGGCGCTGAAAGTGATGCTGGTGGTCTGGATGTTCGTGTGGTCGTCGACGGGACCGTGCCAGCTCCCCCTGTCGTCGTCGCTGTACATGGAGTGGTACTTCGTCGCGCCTGGCACGGCGTCCCAAGACGCGGTTACGGTGCCGTCGGCACGAGTTACAGTTACTGATGAAACCGCGCCCGGCGTGTACGGCCCGACGGTCGGCGAGTCCGTCCAAGCGCTCCAGCCGTGATCGTTCCCGGCGCGCACGCCGACGATGATGCTCTTCGCGTTGTCGGCGCTGAAAGTGATGCTGGTGGTCTGGATGTTCGTGTGATCGTCGACGGGACCGTGCCAGCTGCCCCTGTCGTCGTCGCTGTACATCGCGTGGTACTTCAACGCCCCGCTCACCGCGTCCCACGATGCGGTAACCGTGCCGTCGGCACGGGTCACGGTGATGTTCGGGACGCTCCCCGGCACCCCCTGCTGAGCAAAGGAGTCGTTCGCCCCGACGACGAGGAGAGATACTGCTAAAGCCGCTGATGCGAAAAATGTAGCCGCTGCCGCGGTCAGCCTAAAAATCGGGGGGGGGGGGGGGGGGTACAGCTTCCGAGCATTCACGGGCGCTCCATTCATTCGCGTATCTACACCATCCAAGTAAACACGATTATCTGTAATCTGCGTGAAATCATATCACAACGCAATGAACTCGAAATACCGAATATCAGCGGAATGTTGGAAGATGCTCATTCCCCCCTTCGCGGAGCGTAAGGGGGTTAGGGGGATGCTCACTCCCCCCTTCGTGGAACGTAAGGGGCTAGGGGGATGATGACCATGATTTTCCCCTGCTATGTCATTCTGAACGAAGGCCGCCCATTGTCATTCTGAACGAAGCGAAGCGGAGTGAAGAATCTAAAGCCGAACATCAGAGATTCCTCGCTATGCTCGGAATGACAGGGAGTACGCGAAGGGGGGAGATTCCTCGCTCCGCTCGGAATGACATAATCACCGTCATTCCCGCGAAGGCGGGAATCCAGAAGGGAGGTGGGGATCATGCCCATCATTCCCACATCACGGCAATCATGGTTCAAAACCTTGAGATTTATACACCCTCAGGACCCCATCCCTGCATCAAATCGGGTCGTCTGGCCAATGTGCGTTCAGCGGCGATTCTCTTGCGATATCGTTCGGCTTTGTGACGGTTGCCGTTTAGCAGCACCTCAGGAACGCGCCGCCCGCGGAACTCTGCCGGACGTGTGTATACGGGGCCTTCCAACAGTCCTCCGCTCCGATTCGAGAATGATTCGTTCTTAGCAGATTCGGCATCTCCAAGCACTCCGGAGACTAGGCGTGCGACGGAGTCGATTATCGCCATCGCCGGTATCTCCCCGCCCGTCATGACGAAATCGCCGACACTTATTTCTAGATCAACGTACTCTTCGATGAAACGCTCATCAACGCCTTCATAGTGCCCACAAACCACCACGACTGCTGCAAGGTTTGAGAGCCTCGTCGCTAGTTGATGGTCCATCTTTCGTCCTTGTGGCGACATCAGCACGGTCAAGGGATGCTCACCATCCGAGTATTGTTCTCTCACGGATTCCACGGCCTTTGCCAATGGCGGAGCCATCATCACCATGCCCGGTCCTCCGCCATACGGCGGAGCATCGACGCTTCGATGCTTGTCCGATGTAAAATCGCGTGGATTTACGAACTCTACCTCGATAATCCCCTCTGCCAATGCGCGCCCTATGATGCTTGATGTGATCGGACCATCGAACATCTCAGGAAACAGCGTTACCACATAAAACTTCACTGGTTATCCGCCTGGGAGACCTTTGAAAAACCCTTCCCCTTGATGCCCAAGGGGGAATTGAATGGGTTTAGATACGTCGATTCGATTTGTGCTACGCCCCGCAACACCTCTGGATTCTCGCCTACGCGAGAATGACGGTTGTTATGCACAGGTCTCCTCGATCAATGATGATGTTTATGTCGTTCGATGGGGTGGTCGCCGCTGTGAGTATCAAGCGTTATCTCAACGGCGTGAGGCAAGACTGGCAGTACGATCTCTAGTGTTTCTACAGCGCCTTTCGGATTGCCCGGCAGGTTGATGATCAGCGTTTGATTGGCAACTCCGGCGACGGCACGGGAGAGCATCGCCATATTGGTTATCTCCAACGAAGCGGCTCGCATCGCTTCTGAGATACCAGGCACCTCGTAATCGATAACACTTAGCGTAGCCTCTGGCATCACATCACGCGGTGCTAAGCCGGTACCTCCTGTGGTCAAAATCAGTTCGACGTCAGGATTATCCGCCCAACTACGCAGACGGGTAATCAGGTTCTCTTGGTCATCTGGCTCTAACGCTCTATCCGTCAATCTATGGCCGTGTCGGGACATCAACTCGACAACTGCGTCTCCGCCTAAGTCGTGACGTTCGCCAGCATGCCCAGAGTCGCTGCTGGTTAGCACTGCGTATTTGATGCTGGTTCCCATTCGAAACACTGTCCGCCCGAGTGTGTGTCGTCTTGATGATAATGCGGTTTGAACGAGACCTTAGTGAAACTACCGTCATTCTTATTCTCGCCACCCCCCGTATTCTCGCCATCCCCCGTCATTCCCGCGCAGGCGGGAATCCACAGAGGGGTGGGATGGACATCACGGCAATCACTATCCCATCACGGCAATCATGGTTCAAAACCCCCCTTCAATTCCCCTTTGGACATCAAGGCGGAGGGTTTTGCAAAGGTCTCGTTTGAACGCGCTATCTGATATGGAATTGCACGACCTAAGAATCCTAAAATTCCGACAGAAAGCCCAACTGACACGTGTTGGGCAACGTAATTGACCGACGTTTAATCGTTGCGGCGAATTCATGGGAACGAACAGAGATGTTCGTCGCGACGTGGACGAATTGTCGTGGATCGACGATCGACCATGACTAAAACGATCTCGAATGTAACAAGCAAAGTCCCGGACTTTCACGAGCCGGTGATGCTTTCTGAAGTCTTGGATGCCCTACAAGTGATACCGGGAGGACGCTACATCGATGCCACCGTGGGAGAGGGTGGTCATGCAATGGCAATCCTTCAGATGGCTTCTCCCGGAGGACAACTAATCGGTATTGACGCGGACACAGAGGCTATAGCGTCAGCGGAAAAACGCTTGATCGAGTTCGGTTCATCCGTCCGGTTAGTCAACGAAAACTTCGTTGAGATGCAAGCTATTGCTACTCGTTACGGATTCGATCCGGTTCACGGAATACTCATGGATTTAGGCGTGTCATCGCTGCAACTAGATCGTGAGACGCGAGGATTTTCCTTTCGTCGTTCCGATCCGCTCGACATGAGGTTTTCTGGCAACAACGACGTGGATGCCGGCAGTATCGTCAACACGTACCCAGAAAGAGAATTAGCCAACCTTATCTATCGCTACGGCGACGAGCGCGCGTCTCGTCGCATCGCGTCGGCTATCGTTCGAAACCGGCCGATTAGAGATTCTGGTCAACTGGCCGAAGTCATATCCGCTGCTAAACCACGCGGGCGCAGCAAAATCCACTCAGCTACCAAGACTTTTCAAGCATTGAGGATCGCGGTCAACGATGAAATGACCTCGTTGAGCGCCGGGTTAGAACACGCCGTGAATGTAACGGGAATAGGGGGAAGAGTGGTAGTGATTTCTTACCATTCAATAGAAGACAGGTTGGTCAAGAATTTTTTTCGGAACGCCGCGTCCGACTGCGTATGCGATGCCGACGGAGTTCGATCACCGGTTTGCACGTGCAACCACACCCCAAGGTTGGAACTCGTGCTAAACGGTGCGTTAACGCCAACAGCATCGGAGATAAAGGCCAATCCGAGAAGCCGGAGCGCCAAATTGAGGGTAGCTAGACGTATCTGACCCTGACCGCGACACAATCGCGATCCGTAGGAACTGAAGGAGCATCGAACCAGATGTACAACGAGGACATTCGACTAGCCATCGACGTTGGCAGCAGCAAAGTCTGTAGCGTAGTCATAAGACGCGACAATTTCAACGAGCCCGAGATTCTGGCGATTGATGTTTTGCCAATTGAGTCGACGCACGATGGCGATGCCATGAATCGAAGCGAGGCAACCGCAACTGTGCGTGCATCCGTAAGCGAAGTGTCAACTCAGTGCTCGCTGAAATTCACAAAGGCGTATGTCGGATTTGGCGGCAAGCATGTGTCCTCATATTCCGGTTGGGGCAAAGTATCCGGATTTGATTTCGACACTGGCGTAACCGAGGAAGACATCGTGCAAGCCGTTCGTTTGGCAGCCTCGGAAAGAGTTGAACCCACGGATCATCTGCTTTATGCTACGCCAACCGCGTATCGAGTGGACGACGACACCGAGTTCCGCAAGCCCCCTGTTGGAATGCACCCTCAGAGCATGGAGGTGGAAGCGCTTCTGGTCGTTTCTGATATGGAGCACTACCTGAACGTATTCGAAGCTGTAAGTAGCGCCGACCTGACACCAATCCACGGCGGTTCGACATTAGTAGCTGAAGCCGAATACCTATTGAGCCAATACGAGCGAGACGCCGGAGTAGTGTTGATCGACATCGGAGGAAGCGACTCCGAGATAGCGGTATACAACCACGGGCGCGCAATGTTGTTCACGTCATTGCCCATCGGCGGGTTCCACTTCACCAACGATATTGCATATGCATACGAACTACCGTTCGAGAACGCCGAGGCTGTAAAACTAGCCGCTGGCACGCTTAGCGGCGATTCCGCTGGCTTCGACGATGAGATAGACCCAACAGCGTTGTCAGGCTCTGAACGGGTAGTTGATGTTGAGCGATCATTGACGCGAGTATCTGTAGCGAACCTCCTCAAAGATAGGGCGTCCGAAACGATGTCGATGTACAAGTCTCGTATTTCCCAAGTCCCAGACCTGCCCGAAACCGATTTTCTGACCGTAGTGTTTACTGGTGGTGGTGCCAAACTGAATGGCATAACAACCTTCGCGAAACTGTCTATGGGCCTCAGAGGACGCGTTGAGGTACGCAAGCCCACCGGCATCAAGAGCCTACCCGATGATGTAAGCGACCCGGCGATGTCAGGTGCCGTCTCAATGGCGATCCGCGCTCTAGACCGCATCGATCGCGACAACCATGTTGAGCGAAAGCCGATCACCATAATGCACTCAACCGCAACAGAACCTGAAGAGCAGACCGTAGCGGCCGGTACCACGTCGGGAGTTGGAGCGCGAATACGCTCTTTGCTAGGACGATAACGACACACCGACTATCTACATGCGAACATCGAACATTTCAGCGAATTCCTCGTAGTGGAATGTAGAGTTAAATCGGGGTGCATAGAGCCTTGAAAAGCAGACTGGGCGAGAATGAGCGTTGATTTTGATGGCTCGTGTGCCCGAGGGTGAATCGGTTCAAGGTGACAACATCTTTATCAACGTCAATCAGACGTAGACGAAATCCATCGGTCAACATCAAGGTCGTCGGTGTTGGCGGTGGTGGATCAAACGCGCTAACCCGCATGTATCGCAGTCGCATACCAAGCGTTGAATACATCGCGGCGAACACCGACGCTCAGGCTTTGGCACATACTGAGGCATCTATACGCTTGCGCGTCGGTGACCGTGTCGCTGGAGGATTGGGTGTCGGTGGAGACCCCCAATTTGGACGCGAATGTTTCCTTGATAGCCGAGAAGAGATACGCGAGGTATTAACAGGTGCTGACCTCGTTTTTGTCGCAGCCGGGATGGGGGGTGGCACTGGGACAGGCGGAGCACCGATAGTGGCAAACATCGCTAAGCGAGAACTAGGCTGCCTCACCATCGGAGTGGTCACTAAACCTTTCCCGTTCGAGGGATACCAGCGAGAGAGGCAGGCCGTTCAAGGATTGCAACGACTTGCTGAAGAAGTCGACACGATGATCGTTATTCCCAACGAGAGGCTACTTCTGGTTTCCTCGCCCGATACTTCTGTGGAAGTTGCTTTTCGGATGGCAGACGAAGTCCTGCGGCAAGGAATACAATCCATCACCGAATTGCTCTTGCTCCCCGGCGAGATCAATCTGGACTTCGCCGACCTGCGAACCGTGATGCGTGATAAAGGTGCTGCTTGGATGGCGATAGGCAAAGGAAACGGGATCGACCGCGCCGACGCGGCTATTACCTCGGTTTTGAGATCACCGCTGCTAGAAGTCAGCATCGACGGCGCTACTGGAGTTTTGATGAACATCACAAGCGGTCCGGATCTGATGATGTCGGAAGTTCGAAAGATCTCGGAAACCGTCAAGCAACAGGTCCATCCCGAAGCCGAGATCATCTTTGGAACAACTCAAGACCTACGCATGGAGAACGAGCTGAAAATCACCATCATCGCAACCGGATTTGAAGACCTGCCAGATGTTGATGCCCATGTTGAGAGCCAGATCGAAAAGGCTGATGCTGCACGGCAAATCCAATGACATGGATTGTGGACAGTCATCTCGTCGGAAGATTAGATACTAAACCCCCTTTAATTCCCCCTTGGGCATCAAGGGAGAGAGTTGCGCAAAGGGTTCACATCTAAGCTTCAGACCCTCATTTATTGCCTACCTCAGCTACACCCGGCGATAGATAAAGCCCTTTACCATACTCCATGTCTTGACAACAATCGTTACCGAGAATTAACCTTATTACGTTGCGCGTATCAACTGCGCCTTGACGCGTTCGCGGAATCTGCACCATGCTATTCAACGTATCGGCACTACTAACCGGTTCGGTGGGCGATGAAATCAGGTTTCATTTCGCAAACGAGACTTTGGAGAACGACGGGCTGTTGTTCCGAGAAGTCGAGGCACGAGGCAAATTGATGCGTACTGACAGAACCGTCTTCGCCGACCTGAAACTGAAGGCCGTCGTTGATGCCGAGTGCTCAAGATGCCTCGTCGAGACTGAAACTGATATCAGCATCGACTTCGCAGAAGAGTTCAGACCCATCAACGTCGATCTGATGCAGAATCATCGAAACTGGTTCGACGACTACGGAACATACGAAAACGACGAGGCATTGACAATCGATTCAACCAACGTGCTTGACATATCCACAGCCCTCTGGCAGGGCTTGAGCGCCGCAATGCCTATGAACCCCCTGTGTGCCTCTACATGCAAAGGCTTGTGCCCTGGATGTTCCGTTGACCTCAACATTGGAATTTGCAACTGCAAAATCGATAGTATCAACGCCCTGAATCTCGTCTGAAGATCAGCGCACAAATCCGACTGATAACCCGCTAAGTGGTAGGTGAACATGGCCCCGCTTCCCAAGAAAAAGCACACTCGCGCGCGAAAAGGTAACCGAGCCGCACACCACGCCATCGGTTTGCCTACTCTTGTCCACTGCTCTCGATGCAACATCCGCATCCCGCCGCACCGCGCCTGCCCAGAATGTGGCAACTACAAAGGCCGAACCGTCAAAGGCAAGTGGCCGATGGCCGATGCATACGCTACCGACGCTGGTAGCGTTTAAGTATCAAAACCTAATCTGATCATCCGAAACAAGATCATAGAAAGTGTTGGTTTTCTCAATACCGAAAAACGGAGACCCAAGACGGATACCACAATGACAGCAACAACAGCAGCTTCAACATCGACAGCTTTCGTGTTCCCCGGACAAGGATCCCAAGCTGTAGGAATGGGCAAAGACCTATTCCTAAACTCGAGTTCCGCTCGCGAAGTCTTCGATGAAGTCGATGATGTCCTTGGACGTAAACTCAGTGATGTGATGTTCGACGGCCCTGCCGAAGACCTCACACGCACGGAGAACGCCCAACCAGCCATCCTTACGACCTCCATCGCGGCATGGCGAGCACTTGAAGAAGCAACCGGATCCGTCGCCGTCCCCGATATGACCGCTGGACACAGCCTCGGAGAATACTCCGCTCTTGTCATCGCGGGTGTCCTCTCCGTATCTGACGCCGTCAAGCTTGTTTGCGAACGCGGACGTCTCATGCAACTCGCTTGCGACGAACGACCGGGTGGCATGGCCGCCCTCATAGGTATCGACGAAGTTACCGTCGCAGAGATATGCCGAGAATCCGGCGTCGATATGTCAACCGTCAACACCCCTGAGCAGATCATCATCGCTGGAGAGCATCGCGGATTGGCCGTGGCCCTCGATATGGCTTCTGCCCGTGGTGCTAAGAAAGCCATTCCTCTAAGCGTCGGTGGCGCATTCCACTCAGGCCTTATGTCACCTGCACAGAGCGGATTGAACGAGGCGATAGATTCCATCGAATTCAACGACCCCATGGTCCCCATCATCGGCAACGTTGATGCCAAACCTCTCCACACCGCCGAAGAAGTCAAAAGCGAACTCCGACGGCAATTGACTTCGTGTGTCCAGTGGAGCAACGGCGTTCGCCACATGCTAGACAACGGCGTAAACGAGTTCGTCGAGATGGGCAACGGAAAGATCCTAAGCGGAATGATCCGACGTATCGAACGACGTGCCAAGATCGTCAACATCGATCAATACGACACCGCCTGCGATTACGCAGCCGTTGCCTAGACCGCAACCCGACGCTGAACCTAAACGTTCGCACAAATCGTACGCCCTAAACCGTACCTAGTTGGGCGCGGCGATCAAATTACCATGCAATCGCCCAAAACCGCGCCCTACAAAGACCAGACTGCCAACTGGCTCTCGACCATCTCGCCCGAACAAGCCCGTTCATGGTCTCCAAGTGCTTCCATACTAGAGGCAGATGCTCCAGATTTCGCAGCGATACCGCGCGATAAAACAGGGGCAAGAGCCGCCGCTGTCCTAGCACTCTACGAATCCGACCTGACCAACCGTCCGGCAATTCAATGCCTCGATTGGATCGTCAGTGAAATGCGTCTTAGTCGGAAACTGCGAGCGTTTGCGAAGTTGATCGTGAAGGAAGCGGAAGCCAAGAGGAGCTTTCTAGACGGAGAACTCAACCGATACTCGCATCGATCGACAATGACCGAGACTCTTCCCGTAGTCCGCAACATTCTTCGGGTGGCGCTCGTGGAGATGAAAATTAATCCCGATACGCATACCGCGGTCATAATCAGCGAGGCAGTCAAACTCTCGCAGACATTCGACTCTCTTGGCAGTGGCAAATATGTCAACGGCATCCTTGGCTCCATCGCACGCGACAGCGCCAGAGAGTAACGTAAACGCGCGACCACGATGGGAATACCACGACGCGGCGTGTATAATTGCGTTTGCGTAGTCAAACAGAAACGCAACAGAAATCTGGTGATTAAACAAGCTCGGGAGAGCACGAGACGATGTCAACAATTTTGGATCGAGTGCGGGCCATCACAGCCGAAAAATTGAGTGTAGACGAAGCCGACATCACGCCGGAATCGTCGTTCACCGAAGACCTTGATGCCGACTCGTTGGATGTCGTCGAGTTGATCATGGCGTTTGAAGAGGAGTTCAGCACCGACGACAACGCTGTCGAGATCTCCGACGACGACGCGGAATCAATCGAAACTGTCCAGAACGCCGTCGACTACCTCGAGGGCAAGGGCGTTACCGGTTAACCCGATCACGGTTGACGCCGAATCTCAACTACCGCGACGCCAATGTCGCGTGTCAGTAGTTCAGCTCGCTAGAGCGGCACTGGAATCCTACGTCGCTTTACGCTTTGTTCGGGATTCTCACATCGAGTAGTGGTAGGCTTGGATACCGAAATGGTTGTGGAAAAATCCAAGCAAAAACTCGTTGCGATCGCTTCTGAAATCGCGGCTTGTCAAAAATGCCCATTGGCCAAAACGCGTACCAACACTGTCCCAGGCGAAGGGTCAACTACCGCTGAGATCATGTTCGTAGGGGAGGGACCGGGACGTGATGAGGATGAATCTGGACGCCCGTTTGTCGGTAGAGCAGGAAGATTCCTAGACGAACTGATCGAATCTCTGCCCATGCGACGCGAAGATGTATACATCGCCAACATCATCAAGTGTCGTCCGCCCAACAACCGCGATCCCGAACGAACTGAGGTCGATCAATGCTCAAACTACCTCCGTCAACAGATCGACATCGTTGACCCGCTGGTAATAGTCCCACTAGGGCGTCACGCGCTTGGTTGGTTCATGCCAGAGCTCCGTATCACGGCAAGCAACGGCAAGATTTTCCGCCACGGCAATCGAGTACTCATGCCTCTACTACACCCATCATCTGGTCTCAGGAACCCAGAGCATGGCAGGATGCTACGTGAAAGCATTCATAACCTTCGCGATGCCATATTGGAAGGTATCAGAGTCAAACACGAGGCAACTAAACGCACTCAACCTACTCAACCGAAGAGCATTGACGAAGGCGCAGAAGTCGTTTCAGTGGCTACCGAATCTGAAGGAGCTAGCGAATCCATGACCGGTATTTTTGAACGCCCCCAAACCCAAGACGAGGTTCAAGCTGAATTGAAACGCCAAAGAGCGATCGAACAAGCTGAATCAGATTCTGAAAACCAAGCGGAACCGATTGTTGCCGATGATCGACAATCCTCGTTCTTATAGCGACGATGTTTTTCCACACCCCACTTGTGAAATCTATGGTCATTCCCGCAAATGAGGGAATTCGCTCGCACAATCTCATTCATTCGAGTGAAGGCGGGTGCTTCAGCGGAAGGAAAGTACGGTTAAAGTTGCCACCCAATCTTTGTCAATCGCTGTTCGTTAACATGTGTGCTGTGGGCATGAACTCGAAAAGCGATACAAATTCTTAAGGATGATGAATGCTCGATAACGATTTCGGATATGGAGACTCAGCAGTACGGGTAATCCCACTAGGGGGACTCGGAGAAGTCGGCATGAACATGATGGTCGTCGAAACCGACGAAGACATGTTGGTTGTCGACTGCGGTGTACAGTTCCCGGAGTACAGCACCCCGGGAATTGAGAGGGTAATCCCTAATATGGAGTACATCCGGCAACGCCGCGACCGAGTTCGTGCTGTATTGATTACACACGGTCACCTCGACCACATCGGCGGATTGCCTCACCTCATGCGCTTCGTCAATGCGCCTATATATGCGCCGCGGTTGGCAGCAGAAATGATCCGTCGTGAACTCAAGAAATCCGGTGGACGCGGACTTGCAAACGTACAGGTAAATTCAGTCAGACTTGAACGGGACTACCGCTTCGGTGAATTTGGAGCGCAGTGGATTAGCGTTTGCCACAGCATACCCGATTCATGCAGCATCTATCTTGATACTCCACAGGGAGGCATACTCCATACCGGCGATTTCAAGTTCGACAACGAACCCATGCTCGGCCTTCCAACAGACTACCAGGCGTTAAGCGAGATCGGGCAGCGAGGAGTTCGACTGTTGCTTTCCGACTCAACCAATGCCGAAGACGAGGGAACATCTCGCTCAGACCGCATCGCCGCTGAAGCGATCTATCGAGAGATTGCAGAAGCTAAGGGGCGTGTCATTATTGCCAGCTTCTCAACCCAGATCGCACGGGTGCAAATGGTAGTAGATGCCGCATACGAACTGGGCAGACGGGTGGCAATCATCGGTAGAAGCATGATTGAAAGTACCAAACTAGCCGAGGATGTTGGACACCTTCATATCCCGCCAGAAGTCAAAATCACCATCAGCGAGGCCAACAGTCTGCCCGATGATGAAGTGATAATCATGACCACTGGTAGCCAAGGCGAGTTCGAGGCGGGAATATCTCGAATGGCCAGAGGCGATCATCGCGACATCAAACTTGTCGAAGACGATACCTTGATACTCTCGGCGCGCACCATCCCTGGAAACGAAATCGCAGTCAACGAAGTGCTTAATAATCTCGCTCACCGAGATGTGCGAGTAATCACCGCAAGTTCACGACCCGTACACGTTTCCGGACACGCCAAGCAGGATGAGCTAAAGACGATGTTCAGCATCCTCCGTCCCGAACACTTCACGCCTATTCACGGCGAGTACCGGATGTTGAAAGCACATACCGAGATCGCGGTGGATATGGGCGTATCTGAAGAGAACGTCAATCTAATACTTGATGGCGATGTCCTTGAGATTGATGTGGATGGCGTGTCAGTATCCGACAAGGTGCCTTCTGGTTACGTGCTGATACAAGGGCAGGGCGAATGGGACATCGACTCCAGCGTCATGGAGGAACGCAAGTCTTTGGCTAGTGACGGGATTGTTATGGTTGCCATGGCCCGCGAAGACGGATTCCTCATTGGAAAGCCGCGAATCATAACCTCGGGTTTCGTAGATGCGTCAGATGAAGCTCGATTGATACGAGATGCTTCACAAGCGTTATCTCAAGCTATTGAACCAGTACTGTCTGATCTCGTAGATTGGAATGAGATGGACAGACTAGTTCGGGCGTGTTTGGGGAGGTTCTTTTACCGCAGAACCAAGCGCAGGCCGTTAATTTTGGTGACTGAAATTGAGCTACAACCTGGACGCACTGACTGACGAAACCGGACTCGAAGATGAATCTCTTGCTCGGTCAACCGATCGTGATGAGAGTGTCAAAAAGACCAAATCGCACAAGGCAGCAAGCAAAAGCAAATCCAAGAAATCTGCCGATGCGTTAGACAGCACTATCACTTATAAGTCTCTGATTCGCCACGGCGTATTTTTCGCGCTGTTCATCGCGGCGGGAGTTGCCACCTTCCTTTTCCGCGACGAGGTCATGTCAAACGTCGGCTATGGCGCACTTCCAGTCGGACTCTGGGCAGTTCTGTTCGTATATCTATTGATCACACGCACTCGTTGGATCGTGCAACGATACCGCGAAACAGCATCGTCTTTGATCATCGTTGTTGGAGGTGTAACGGTATTGGGCATATTCGATGCTCCGCTGGGTGCAGCTTCTGGAGCCACGATGGGCGGAAGGTTCGGTGAAATCCTTGCTCGAGAGCCTTGGGATTGGCATCGTTACGATCTGGTGCTTTGGCAACAAGCTTTAGCATGGGTGCGTGCCGGGGCGTTCTTCACTATCGGCGCTGCACTGCAATTCCCTACGGCGTTCGGCATAGCGTTGAAAGTCGTCTGGATCGCGTTGATGATGATGATCTCGGCCTCTGTGAGCCTGTTCATGATGGTCGGAGGCGCGGTTGCGACCAAACGTAAGAAAGACGAAACCGCCGAAGTTGCACCTGATGACCAACGCGATTCGACTGCAACAAGTGTCTATCCCGATTCCGATGATGAATATTCCGCATTCCAACCGCTCTCAGAGAATCATCGCTTAGCTTTCTCCAACCAGACAGACATATCCAGCGATGCTGTCATCGGAATGGGAGACACCATCATCGTTGAAGATGAAGAAGACGAGGTGCTCGAGGCGATAGAAGAGGATCAATTCATAGAAAATCCGCAGATTCAAGTCCCCCAGATTCAAGAAGAAGATTGGCAGACAGTCGGTTCAATCACCGAATTCGAGTTGCCCGAAAACGAATCAGAAATCGTTGACGAACCAGACGGATTCTTCGAAGTCGGCACCGCCGTCGGAGATGTAGAAGAAGCATCGAATATCGTCGTTGCCGAACCAGAGATAGCGACTATTGCTGACGACGAAGTTCAGTTGGACGATTCTGACCAATCGACTGATACTGATCAATCGTTGAGCTCAGATGCTGAAGATGTCTTGCAGATGATCACATCCGGCGCGGCTGTCGAAGCCGCTATGCAGACCTTTCCTTGGCATCTGCCGCCAATCGAGTTCCTAGCGACATCACCTAAGGGCGGTGTGGCAACTACTGAAATCAAGGCTACCAGCGATCTTATCGAGGAGACGTTAGCCGAGCACAGCATCGCAGTCACAGTGGATCAGGTGCGTGTGGGACCGACAGTAACCATGTACGGGTTGAAGCCGGGTTGGAAGGGTAGCAGTTCGCGTTCAAACGCGCCTCGCCAGCGCGTACGCGTCGACACAATCCTAAACCGTGAAAAAGACATCGCATTGGCACTTTCATCGCCCAACATTCGATTCGAATCCGTAGTGCCCGGCGCGTCAGTCGTAGGCATTGAAGTGCCCAACGCTCGGCCGACACCCGTAAATCTCCGCACAGTTATGGATTCAGACGAGTGGGTAGAGTTCGTTGAAGACGCGGCATTGCCAGTGCCGTTGGGCATGGGTAGCGGCGGAAATCCGGTGATGGCAGACTTTTCGAAGATGCCACACACCCTTGTCGCCGGCGCAACTGGTTCAGGCAAGAGCGTGTGCATGAACACGATCGTTACTGGCCTGTTGATGATGCGTACACCCGTTGAGTTGAGAATGGTCATGATAGACCCCAAACGGGTAGAACTGACGCCATATCAAGGCATCCCGCACCTGTACACGCCAGTGATTGTTGAACCCGAACGGGCCGTCAAGGCTCTTAAAGCCTTGGTAAAAGAGATGATGGACCGTTTTTCGACGCTAGAAGCCGCCGGTGTCAAGAACATCAGCACCTATAACGAGAAGAGCACAACCAAGATGCCGTACTTGTTGATACTGGTTGACGAGTTGGCTGACCTGATGTTGACGGCTTCGAGCGAGGTAGAGCAGCTTTTGGTTAGATTGGCACAGCTTGGGCGCGCTACTGGCGTACACCTCGTAGTGGCAACCCAACGACCATCAGTTGACGTAGTGACGGGCTTGATAAAGGCGAACTTCCCTTCACGAATTAGTTTCGCAGTAGGCTCGCAGGTTGACAGCCGGACGATCCTTGATGCAACTGGTGCCGACCGATTGCTGGGCAAGGGTGACATGCTCTACAAACCGATTGATCTTAGTCAACCCGTTAGAGTGCAAGGCGCATTCTTGGCCGAAGAGGAGATCGAGACTGTCGTCGATTTTTGGAAGCAGGTCGGTTCACCGCCATTGCCGCAGTTGGACATTGATAGCGATGACGACGATGAGGGGTTCTCGATGCCGGGCATGTCGGAAGACAACGGCGACGCTCTGTTTATGCAGGCATCTGCAATGGCGAAAAGCCAGAAGACACTCTCAACTTCGTTGTTGCAACGACGTTTACGCATCGGTTACCCACGCGCTGCGAGGCTGATGGATGAGTTGGAAGAAGCCGGAATCGTCGGACCCGGCGAACCCGGCAAACCGCGCCAAGTGATCGCCAACGGCTGATTTCTAGCAGATGCGTTTAACACCATCCCCCCTTCGTGAAACGTAAGGGGCCAGGGGGATGCACCCTCCCCCCTTCGCTCCGCGTAAGGGGGCTAGGGGGATGCTCCGCTACCGTCATTCCTGCGAAGGCAGGAATCCACACGCCGTTGAACCATGATTGCCATGATCCGCACCTCCCTTCTGGATTCCCGCCTTCGCGGGAATGGCGGGTGATTATGTCATTCCGAAGCGGAGCGAGGAATCTCCCCCCTTACGCAAGCGAAGGGGGCGTACCCATCCTCATCCTCTTCGCATTCCATCCCCCCTTCGCGTTAGCGTAAGGGGGCTAGGGGGATGCCCTCCGCTCTGAAATTCGTGTTATCTGAATATATGTATAATCCTGCTTTTCGACTTTATAGAGATAGGCTTATACTTTCAGAATGATTGATGTACTACGACAATCTCAACTTAGCACAGTACTTATGGCTCTATTCGTTGCTGTTGCAACGGGCATCCTCATCACGTCTGATTCCGTAGCCCAATCACCGCCTGCATCGCCTAATGCGGTTACAGTGACGCGCGCCGACGGCACCGTGACCGCGTCCTGGGATGCCGTGAGCGGGGCGACTAAGTACCACTCCATGTACAGCGACGACGACAGGGGGAGCTGGCACGGACCCGTCGACGACCATACGAACATCCAGACCACCAGCATCACGTTCAGCGCAGACAACGCCAAGAACATCATCGTCGGCGTTCGCGCGGGCAACGATCACGGCTGGAGCGCTTGGACGGACTCCCCAAGCGTCGGGCCGTACACGCCGACACCTCCAGACGCGGTTTCATCGGTAACTGTGACGCGCGCCGACGGCACAGTCACTGCCTCCTGGGACGCCGTGAGCGGCGCCACCAAGTACCACGCCATGTACAGCGACGACGACAGGGGGAGCTGGCACGGCCCCGTCGACGATCACACGAACATTCAAACCACCAGCATCACTTTCAGCGCCGACAACGCCAAGAACATCATCGTCGGCGTTCGCGCCGGCAACGACTACGGATGGAGTGCTTGGACCGACTCCCCCACCGCAGGGCCATACCCGCCGACACCTCCGGGCGCGATTTCATCGGTCAGTGTGACGCGCGCGGACGGTACGGTTACCGCGTCCTGGCAAGCCGTGCCAGGCGCCACCAAGTACCACTCCATGTACAGCGACGACGACAGAGGGAGCTGGCACGGCCCCGTCGACGACCACACCAACATCCAGACCACTAGCATCACATTCAATTCCGACAACGCCAAGAGCGTCATCGTCGGAGTGCGCGCCGGCAACGTCCAGGGCTGGAGCGAATGGACCGACTCCCCGACCGTCGGGCCATACGCGCCGCCAACCATCACCGTCTCCGACATCACATCATCTACCGCTTCAATCACCATCGCAAACTGGACGAAAACTTGGTGGTACAAAACCAGCAGCGCCGGATTCTGCAAAGGGCCAGTCTTTAGCAACGCTACCACTGCTACCGACCTCGATGCAGAGTCCCAGTACACCATCACCGCTTTCTCCCAAGCCGGATGCTCTCAGGTCATCGTAACCAGCGATGGCTTCAACACTCAACCAGCACAGCAGGGCAACGCAATCTCCGTCACCAAGATCCGCAAATCCGACGCAACCATCACACGATCAGGGTTCACCGGTAACTGGTTCTACAAAGCCGACAAAGAACCCCATACCCAATGCTCTAGCGCGGTAACCACCGACAGCGTCAAACTTATCGGGCTTGCCAGCGTCACTACCTACAGCTACTCGGCATACAGTGACGCGACCTGTGCCACCGAGCTCGCAAGCACATCATTCACCACAACCGGCAAGTCCATACCGATCGTCCAACATAACGCCAACGAAATATCTATCAACACCGCAGCCCTCAACGCTTCGACTTGGTCATACCGGATCAAGCTCGCATCCGACGCTGACTTCCAAGGTTGCGTCTACCTTGATGCTGATACGCCCACCATTTCCGGGCTAAAAGCAGACGCCACCGCCTCGATTGAGGTGTTCCGCCATAGAGCCTGCGAAAGCGCAGAGCTCTACGGAGAGACGGCAGACCTACACGGTGCCATCGCTATCCGCACGCCCAAAGCAAGCATGGCCGTCAACATTCACTCCACAAGCCCGACCATCACCATCTCGAAGTGGATAAACCAGAAGTGGTACTACCGGCAGGAATCGCCAGTTGAAGGTAGTTGCTCCTCCGAAGTCCCAGCCGGAACTTACGACGCGCAGCTCACTGGTCTCACTCCCGGAACCGAATACCGATACGACGCTTACGAAGACAGCAGTTGCACAGACAGCATCTCGGATGCAACGGTCACTTTCACCATCGCGGAATTCACCGGCGCACCTGGCACTACCACCGCAGTCCTCCAACTCAACCACTGGGACAAACCTTGGTCGTACAGATACATCGGGGTCTACGATTCAAGCGACGAACTCGTAGAGTGGAGCCACGGACCTTGCCGAGGTCCACAAACCGAAAACGTCGTCACCGTTACCGGATTCGACAGCGGATACACCCTCGGCTTCATGGCATACGCTAACGAAACCGCATGTCGCAAAGACGCTAAACTTCTTGACCAGCACCTGACCGATGTACTCGGCGTGCCAGTAAAGGTCAAGACCGGCACCGCCACACTCACTGCGAACTCACTCCCCAACGGAAAAGTCAGACTCTCCATCGGGAATTGGGCAAAGAGCGAACCCGATTGGTACTACCGAGTAAACGTCATCACGCCACCCACGTCAGTAGCATTCCACGGCCCAGTCGGATGCCAAGGCCCAGTCACCAACGGCGCAACGCAAGTCGACGCCGATCTGCCAGCCCTTACCGACGACAGTTCTTACTACATCTTCACCGTCTACCCCGCAAGCGGTTGCAGCGGAACTACCGTTGCCGCTGCCGCACGTCTCACCGAATCGTTCACCGAACCGTCTCTCACCGCCACAAACATCCAAGACACCACCGGAACCCTCAACATCGCAAACTACTCCGGTACTTGGTACTACAGGACCGGACCAGCACCCCACAACACCTGCCAAGGGCCAGTCTTCAACACTAGCGAAAACCTAACCGCATTAACCCCAGCCGAATCTTACCTATACGTCGCCTATTCCGACTCCGCATGTGCCGTCGAAATCGCCATCGCAAACCACTTCACCACCAAAAAGCTCACCGTCTCTAACATCACCGACAACAGCGCGAAGTTGAAGATCGCGCGCCACACCGGCAACTGGTACGCAAAACGAACCGCACCCACCGCCGGCAACTGCTCCTCGGCAATCAGCACTTCGACCCACGACATTACCAGCCTGAATCCCGGTACGTCCTACACCTACAAGGCATACAGCGACAGCGGATGTTCGACCATAATCGCCACTGTGTCGTTCACCACCCTCGAAACGCTTGACTCAAGCAACGTAACCGCCACCACCGCAACAATCGAGATCAATGGTCACGACGGAAACTGGTATCTCAAGCGAACCACGCCCGCCGACGCAACATGCAGAGCAATAACCGCTACATCCCACAGCCTCGACAACCTCGCTCACAACACATCTTTCACCTTCAAGGCATACTCCGACTCCGCATGTTCCACTGAGCTGACCCCCGCAATCACATTTTCGACAACCAATCCCTCGTTGGCTGTGTCGAATCGGCGGTACAGCATCGCGACCCTCGCGCTGTCGGGTTGGGACCTTGCCATAGACGGTGCCTGGTACTACAACTACACATCGCCCTCTGGCGGAACATGCTCAACCGCTACCGCATCGTCGCACAGTCTCAACACCCTAACCCTCAACACCGACTACACCTTCAAAGCCTACAGCGACAGCGGATGCAACAACGAGATCGCAGCAGGGCCGAATTCCTTCCACGACGACTTTAATGTCTCCAGTGGGCATAGACCCAATACAGAATCAGTACCGCCATACGGGCTTTGGTCGGACGGCACTACGCTTTATGTGACATGGCGCGTTTTTTCACAGGGTATCGGGAGAGTAGTGGCGTATGACCTTGCCACACTAGCGCGTCAAAAAGGAAAAGATTCCCCCGAGTTCGCTATCCCCTGGGTACCGGAGGCGATCTGGGGCAACGCAACTACGTTGTGGTTGTCAGGGATCCACTCAGGCCAACTAGCAGCCTACCACCGCAACACGATGCAACGCGACAGTAGCAAGGACATATCTCTGGGCTCTAACAGTGATTGGCCAGAGGAGATTTGGTCGGATGGTCAGACGATATGGGTTGTGGAAGACGACCACGACAAAATCTTCGCATTTCGGTTGTCCGACGGCACGCGCGATGCGAGTAAGGACTTCAACACGCTGTCCGCCGCCGGCAACAATGATCCATTTGGGTTGTGGTCAGATGGTGAGACGATGTGGGTGGTGGACAATAGCGACCTGAAACTCTACGCCTACAAGATGTCCGACAAGTCGCGCGACGCTTCTAGGGACCTTGATCTGGACACAGAAAATGCTGACCCACGCGGCATCTGGTTCACCAGCAATGGCGTCTTCGTCGCTGACGGCGAGGACAGAAAAGTCTACTACTACGACTACACAATCGTATATCTCACCGCGTCCAACATCGCTGCCAACACCGCGACGCTATCGATAGACAAGAGCGGTGTGACTTGGTACTACAAATCAAACAAGGCTCCCGATAACACATGCTCCCAGATGCAGACCGGCACCACCGTCGAACTGGCCGGCTTGTTAGCCAACACCAGCTACTCCTACACCGCGTACAGCGACAGCTCATGCACAAAGACACTGGATAGCGTGGACTTCACCACCACTTCACCGACAGTAACTCTCAGCGCCTACGGAATCTCTCAGACCGCCGCCAACCTCTCGATAGGCAAGAGCGGAGTCAACTGGCACTACAAAGCCGACAAATCGCCGCACAACACCTGCTCATCAATCGTTACAGGACCTGGCGTAACCATCGCCGGCCTCACCAGCGGTCAATCCTACACCTACACCGCATACACCGACTCCACCTGCTCCACAACCCTAGCAACCACAACCTTCGAAACCAAAACCACCGGGCCAGGCTCACGCCATCCAGCCAAAGACTTCAATACATTGGCGCAAGCTGCAGTCAACCCTCGTGGTATCTGGTCTGACGGCACGACCATGTGGGTGCAAAGCTGGCAAGGCACTAAAATCCACGCGTTCGACATGACGACCAAAGCGCGGGACTCCAGCAAGGACATCACGCTTGACTCAAGCATCAGCCACGCAAATGGCATAACCGGGGACGGCACTACGGTATGGGTTTCGAATTATGTGACGACCGACAAAATCTTCGCGCACAGCATCTCCAGCAAGTCTTACGACAGCGGCAAGAACATAACGTTGCACGCAGACAACGATTGGGCGACTTATCTGTGGACCGATGGCACAACGATGTGGGTACTTGACCAGGGAGACAAGAAGATATATGCCTACACCATTTCCAACGGTTCTCGCGACACGAGCAAGGAGATAACGTTGCACGCCGACAATCAGTATCCCAACGGTATATGGGGCGACGGCACCACGATGTGGGTTGCAGATGCAGGCACCAACGACAAGCTCTTCGCTTACAAGATATCCGACGGCACACGCGATCCGAGCAAAGACTACAACGGACTTTCCGATTCCTCACTTCCTGAAAACGAAAAAATCGAAGAACCGAGCGGGATCTGGTCCGACGGTACGACCATGTGGATAACAAACAAACGGACTAACAAACAGAAGATATTCGCCTTCGCGGTTCCATGACCAGCGAAGCAGCCGGGCATTCAAGACATCCACCTAACCCCCTTGCGCGAGCGAAAGGGGGGAATGTCCAACCATGTCATTCTGAACGGAGCGTGCGAAGTGAAGAATCTAAAGCCGAACGCCAGAGATTCCTCGCTACGCTCGGAATGACAGGGGTGTGCTTCGGAATGACATTAGAGGCCACGTCATTCCTGCGTTACCCCCCCGTCATTCCTGCGTCACCCCCCGTCATTCCTGCGTCAACGCCCCGTCATTCCTGCGAAGGCAGGAATCCACAGGGGGAGGGAGGAGGCGTACGCCCCTACGTTTGAACATCATTCCCGCATCATGGTTCAACCCTCAGATTTTCTGGAAAGATGTGACAAGTCGGATATTCTGGCGCGAATGTTGTGTTATATTATGGAACATGCAATCTACGATGTTGAATGAAAGGCAGTCACAGGTTTCGGCATGAAGACGCGAGAGCTACAAGAGTTGCGCCAGTCGATATGGTCGGTGCGCCCGGCATTGGTGGGCGTCTACTTCGGATGCTTCACGCTGGCGATGATAGTCGGAACGTCGCTGATCGTGCTGCACGAAGTGGCATCCGTGACTTCGGACAGCGCGTACGACACTTGGATTGTTATCATGCAAGGTGTCGGATTGCTCGGATTGACATCTGCGATCGTCGTATTCACACTGACTGAGATACTGGAGTACCCGATGGTAATGGCAAACTGGTTCAGGCAGCAGTACCTGGAACCACTCAAAGAACGGCAACGCGAAGAGGGCCGCGAGGAACTGTTGGCGGAGATCAGGGAATGGGACCTGCGTCGGCGCGAGGCGGAAGTGCGTGGCGAACCCTTCGACGAGCCGCCGCCCTACGCGCAAAACGGACACGGCAACTGACGCTCTATCCCCTTCTCTCACTCCTGTGGATTCCCGCCTGCGCAGGAATGACAGGCTTTATCCCCCTTCGCGAAGCGCAATAGGATAGTGGGATGCCCAATATCTCCCCCCTTCGCGGAGCGTAAGGGGGTTAGGGGGATGCCCGGAGAGGATGGGATGGGAAATCATGGCAATCATTTTCCCATCATGGCAATCATGGTTCAACATCCACACATCTTCCCCGCGCTTATGCGAGTTTCTGCAACTGTTACCGCGAATTTAGCAGCATCACTATAAAATCCTGGTTGTCGGTAGTTAGCGAGACTCCGACTCGGCGCATCAACATTTACTCGGTGACCATCAAACCTCTATACCCAGAATTCGGCGAAGATTCTGATGCCGATGAAGATCAGGAAATACGCGAATACGCTCCTGTAGATCTTCAAGGAGAACTTGCGAACTGCTTGGTTTGCGGTTCGGAGTTGAGTAACTCGAACGAGTTTCAACGCTTCAGAGTTTGCCCAAACTGCGGATTTCACTACAACATTCCGGCACGGGAGAGAATCTCCGCGCTCGTCGATCCAGACACCTTCGTCGAAACACATAGCTGGATCACTTCGATAGACCCCTTGGTCTTCTCGCCTCGGCTATCCTACCAAGTCCGAGTGCTCAACGATCAAGTTCGCACGGGATTATCGGAGGCGGTAGTTACCGGCGTCGGTGAAATCGGAAGTTCCAGATGCGCGATCGTTGCTATCGACTTCGGTTTCCTAGGCGGCAGTATGGGATTGGTCGTCGGTGAAAAAGTAGCCAGAGTTTTTGAGGATGCAGCACGACAACGTCTGCCCGTCGTGACCTTCGCCACTAGCGGAGGCGCACGTTTGCAAGAAGGTGTTCTTTCTTTGACTCAAATGGCAAAGACAGTCGTGGCGTGCAGAACACTCCGCGAACGGGGATTGCCGCTAATCACGGTATTGGCAAACCCATCATCAGGTCAAATTTTGTCGAGCTTTGCCTCGATGTCGGATATTCGCATCGGTGAACCGGGGGCACATATCGCTTTCGCATCTCTGGGAACATTGCAGGAGATCGAGGAATCTCTACACGTAAGCAATGAAGCGAACGCCGAAGCGATGCTGGCGCACGGACACCTCGATATGGTGGTCAGTCGTCGAGATCAACGAGACCAGATCGCGACGTTGTTGGACCTGTTTAAGAATGACGTGAAAAAAGATGCCCCACAGCGGCGTCGCACCGTGCGATATCGTCCGACGCGCCACGATGCATGGGAGACGGTACGATTGAGCAGGCGATCCGACCGACCCAAAGCCTCTAAGTACATCCCCTCTGTATTCCGTAACTTCGTCGAGTTGCACGGTGACCGCTTCAATGCCGACGACACTGGAGTAAAGATCGGTATGGGCTACCTAGGCATATACCCGACTATCGCGATCGCGCAAGAACGATTGCCCCACGATGAGACCGAAGAAACAGAGCCTGAAACCGCAACAGCATCATTCTCCGAGCAGTTTGGGAATGCGGATTTGAACCGTGGCGGTATCGGAGTTGAAGGATTCAGGAAAGCTCGACGCGCAGCTAAGATGGCGGGCGATTTCGGATTGCCTTTGGTGGTTTTCGTGGACACGCCAGGTCCCAAACTTGGTGTTGCAGAAGAGTTAAATGGTTTGGCCAGCGAGATTGCCGAGATGATCAACGTGATGTTGGGAATCGAAACTCCAGTGGTTTCTGTGGTGATCGGAGAAGGTGGTTCAGAGGCAGCTCTCGCTTTCTCCATAGCCGATCGCTTACTAATGATGGAGAACACGATATACACTCCCATTTCACCCGAAGCTGGAGCAGCGACAGAGCTGCGCGACCGTACCCGAGCTCCCGAAGTAGCCCGATCTTTGCGATTGACTTCGTACGATGCGTATTACATGGGCATCGCAGATAGATTGATCTCCGAACCTGAAGGTGGCGCAAACGCAGAACCAATCGGCGCCGCAAGAGCATTGAGGCAGGTGCTGATATCGGAAATAGGTCAGTTGAGACGACGAAACCCGCGTGTGCTCGCTAGGCAGCGTCGACGCCGTTTCAGACACATCGGCGAATACGGTCCCCAGTTCCGGGAAGCAGTCAGTTCTGAGCTAAGCACATGGCGATCGACGGTCGGCGATCGGATGCGCCGAGTGTTTGGCGGGACAACGGAGAGTGATGTCGAGGATTTGGGACGGGAAGATTGAAACGCGATCAGGCAACTATTGCGGTTGAGTTGGCGCACTTTGATAAGATTACGTTCAGCGTACGTTAGGTTAGGATTGGTCAGGCAATACGCTTGATATCCCCTTTCCGACGCGGTGACGTTACATCAATGTCTACTGAAAGCGAAGAACCCGGCGAAAGTACTAGCGACAGATCTCGTCGATCTGGCGATGGGCGCGTTGTGGACGCAACGGTTCGTGCGGCTGCGGAACGCGGTGTGGAGTTCCAAGACCCTCACTCGGTCTACGTTGACGCGGGGGCATTGATTGAATCTCAGGCCTGGATAGGGGCTGGAAGTCACATACTGGGAAATTCCCACATCGAAAGCCACGCGCGTATCGGCCCAAACGTCATCATCGAAGATTCTCGGGTCGGCAGCGAAGCGATTGTGCAGCCATTCTCAAGCGTTCTAGACGGTTCTGATGTCCAATCTGGCGCGTTGGTCAAGAGTCGTTCTGAGATACGCGGCAGCGTAATAGCCAGTAAATCAGAGATCGGACCCAACGCACTAGTTGAAGATTCCTATGTTGCCGCCAAAGCCAAAGTAGGTCCGTTTTGCCGTGTGCGCGCAGGTTCTGATATCGGTATTGATGCATACATAGGAACGCAAGCGGAAATCAAGGCGAGCCGAATCGGTTCTGGTTCAAAAATCGGCCATTTCTCATTCGTGGGCGACGCGGTTCTGGGCAACGATGTCAATGTTGGCGCGGGATCGGTTACAGCGAATTTCGACGGACATCAAGTACAGAAGACCCTCATTGAGAACGAAGCATCGATTGGAGCAGGATGTGTGCTCGTAGCACCAGTACGTCTCGGTGTAGGCGCACGAACCGGTGCTGGATCTGTAGTCACAAGTGATGTAGACAACGGTGATCTGGTTTTAGGCGTACCAGCCCGAGTACGAGAAATGGCATCGACTTCGATTTGAAGGGATGAAGCTCAAGATTTGATGCGCCGCTGAAATGTGGTGGCGCGACAGAATTGGCAGGATATGAAATGAAAGACGCGGACGATCCTTTAGGTAGCAGCGCCCAAACAGGGGGAGTGGGAGGACGTAGCAATGCCTGAACAATGGCTACCTTGGACCGCATTGCTTGGCTCGGCCTTCGTATATGGGTTGATGACGCTCGCATTGAGTGTTTTGCAACCTCAGGGATTGGCGGCTATGCTTGGAATGGCATCGACCGAGTCATCGGATGATCTGAACCCGGGCGGTGCAGGGGATTATCGGGCAACTAGGATCGTGGTTACGACCTTCCGTAGCGCATCTTTCATCGGAATAGTCATCTCCGCATATCATGCCGCCCAGACGATATACGATCCGCCTAACTCGGTCTTACTTCCATTGGTCGTATCCGTGTCTGTGCTTATCGGAGTAGTCACCTACCGGATGTTGCTCAATCGGATGGCGAGTGCCTGTTACGAGGACGTAAAGATCTGGTTGGCACCGGTCATTTGGCCCGCGCGGGTCATCGGTCGGAGATTGCGACTCAACCGCGTCGCCAACTACATTCAAGATTCCGAGAGTGCAGGAGAGGCCAAAGACGAACCGGTGGAAAACGTCTTGAATGTGTTGCACAACCTGTCGTCCAAAGATTTACGTGCCGATGACGTAATGATTCCAATATCCCAGACCATAGCCGTACATGCAGACACCCCACTTGAAGACGTGGTTCACATGATGGGCCAACTCAAAATAGACGACGTAGTGGTCTACGACAAGACAGTTGATGAGGTACTAGGCACCGTAGATAGGGCAGACGCATTGCAAGGTTTGAGACAAAACGGCGCCTATGCCCCGGTTTGTCGCGAATGGATTAGCCATTCCACATTCTCTGTTCCAGTCACGCAGCAGGTCGCCACGCTGTTCGACGATTTCCGCGATCGCATGGAAGAGACTGCTGTGATGCTCGACGAAGAAGGCAAAGTAGCCGGAATTTTGACGTTTGAAATTCTGATGGAACAGCTGCTAAGCGATGTCAACCTCGCAAACGAGGGGGCTGAGGCTTAAACGTCCCTGTGCAGGACAACACAGCCTCCCGCGCGACAATCTCAGCCGCAGACCTTTGCATAGCCGTCCCCTTCGCGCTCCGCAAAGGGGACGGCATCTCTCCCTGGATCATTTCGGAAGTCCTATGTCATCCCAAGCGCGCACCCATGTCATTCCGAGTGCACACCCATGTCATTCCGAAGCGTAGCGAGGAATCTCCCCCTTCGCGCCAATGTTGGCGGATTTAGATTCTTCACTCCGTTCAGAATGACAGAGCCGGTTCAGAATGATAGGGCTAGCGACTATATCGTGGTTCATCATCCCAAATCATGGCAATCATAGTTCAACACCTCATCACCTCTGGATGAACATTCCATCCGCTGAACCGCCGACTTTCCTCGGCATTACGCAGTCTTGCACAGCTTCCCTCAGCGAACAATAGACAACTCTGCGATTACGGATGGGAGAAGTCATGCCTACTGCCGCACTTAACGTAGACAAGCAAAAGCACTTTAGAGGCTTCAACCTCTAAAGTGCTTGTTTCAGGTGTAGACATTAAGCGTGAAGCCGATCATGGTCGGCTTCACGCTCAACGGTTCTATCTGATGGCCTATTGACCGGGTTGGTCGCCCTTGGCGTTGACGATGATCAACGACGTGGTGGCTTTCGAACCTGCGTCACCAGTCGCGACCAAGGTGCTCACGCTGCCAGCGGTGTAAACGCTGGAGTCGAGGGTCACCCGCACGGAGAAAGCACCGCTTGAGTTGGCGGTTGCACTACCGATCGAGTCGTCGACGGTCGCGCCCGGAACGGTCAGCGATACCGCCTCGCCAGACTTGAAGCCTGCGCCGGTGATGTCAGCTGGGGTTCCTTCGACATCGTAGACGATTGTCGAGATAGCGAACGTCGTGTCAAGTGCCTGAATGTCGGCGGAGTTGTCACTGCCTGGCGGACCAGGTGCGCCTGGCGGTCCGGGGTCTCCGGGTTCGCCTTGTGCACCGTCTGCACCATCTGCACCTTGTTGACCTGTTTTGCCTTGAGGGCCTGGAGGACCGGCAAGTCCTGGGACACCTTGCGTACCTTGTAGGCCTGGTTTGCCTGGTTCACCCGGCTCGCCCGGTGCTCCCGGCTCGCCCGGTGCTCCCGGCTCACCCGGGTCTCCTGGCTCGCCTGGCGACCCCGGCTCGCCCGGTGCTCCCGGCTCGCCTGGTTCACCCGGCTCGCCCGGTGCGCCCGGCTCGCCCGGTGCGCCCGGCTCGCCCGGTGCTCCCGGCTCACCCGGTGCGCCCGGAAGGCCTGGCTTACCTTGCGGACCAGCGCCAGCAAGCCCAATAATCGAGATGACCACTGCTACCACCGAAAGAATGGCAATCAGTGTTAACACTCGGTTCTCTTGCACGAAATCCATCGGACTGCGCGATTCATTCATGAGGACCCGTCCTCCAATCTGATGCTGTCAGATTACTAACTTGCATTAAGCAACGTCTACCGTGATCGTTCGGCTCCCGGAAAATCCCAATCGCCGTAGTACACGATGTTTGGCATCAACGCACGGTATTCACCGTTATCGTCATTCGATGCACACTGAATAATCTTATGCCCGCTTAAGCGCGTGTGTCAAGACGCCTCATGCAACCACAAAGCCTATTCAGCGCATACTTGAACAATCTTTGCCACGATAAGTGCATCTTACACGATACAACACCTTTCGCGCGCGGTAGTTAACGCTGTTAACCAAGTTTTCATCGAACCTCGTTATGAGATCCATGCCCGTTAACGCACCCGGTACGTCGAATACGCGCTGGGAATAAAGAATCTCAGGAGTTGAATGGTATCCTTAGTGAATGAGCTAAACGAGCTAACTGAATCAGGAACAGAGAAAAGAACGCGCTAGCAGGGCGGAGTAGTGGCAGACCGTCTTCGAATCCCAACTTGCGAACAGCGCTGGCACGAAAGAGAAAAGATTGGACGCGCAAACGAAGACGCAGACCATAGAAAAGTTTCGCAAACACGAGAAGGACACCGGGTCCACCGAAGTCCAAATCGCAATCCTGACGGAACGGATCCGGGAACTGACCGATCACTTCAAGCTGCACAAGCACGATGCTGCAGGAAGACGTGGACTTCAGATGATTGTCGGCAAACGCCGCCGGTTGCTACGCTACCTCGCAAATGAAGACGTTCAAAGATACCGAACGTTGATCGAAGAACTGGGTCTACGAGGTTAAGTTGCTAGTGTCCGTTCGGCGTACGCGCCAATTCGGAAACAAGCGACGCGGTGAGTGTAGCCAGGGATCCAGTCATCTATCCCTTACGCAAATCTTGGTTTCGCGTTTGCCCGTACTCGTACCGCCGCTACTAACAATGCTGTTACCCAACCAACAGACCGAAACGAACACTGCTGCTGTCATTTTGGTCACAAATCCTGCCACTCGTCTGATCGACACGCGTCAGATTTGGTGCAGAAGTCATACGACCGTTCGCGGCACTCAATGACAGAACTAAAGAAAGAAGAGAAATGATCCGAACATTCGAAACAGAAATCGGCGGAAAATTGATGTCGTTCGAAACTGGACGACTGGCCGCTCAAGCAGGCGGGGCAGTGACCTTGCGATATGGCGATGTCGTGCTACTAGCGACCGCTACCGCCGACAAGAATCCCCGGACAGGCGTTGATTTCCTGCCACTCACTGTAGACGTTGCAGAAAAGGCATACGCCGTCGGAAAGATGCCAGGGGGATTCTTCAAGCGAGAGGGCAGACCCGGCGCAGAAGCCATTCTGGCCGCAAGACTTTGCGACCGCCCGTTGCGACCACTGTTTCCCAAGACCTACCACAACGAAACACAACTGATCGTCACCGTTCTCGCCGCCGACGAAGTAAATCCTCACGCACCGTTAGGTATCGTTGGCGCATCGGCAGCGCTGGCAATTTCCGACATCCCATTCGACGACCCCGTCGGCGCGTGCAACATCGGCTACATTGACGGTGAACTGGTGGTTAATCCCACCTATGAGGAGCTTGAAGTAAGCGCCCTCGAACTGACTGTGGCAGGAACCGCCGACGCCATCATGATGGTTGAAGCAGGTGCGAACTTCGTCTCCGAGGAAGTTATCCTCGAAGCGCTCAAACTGGCACAAGAAGTAAATGGCGAAATCGTTTCCCATATCCGAGAGATACAGGCCGAAGTCGGCAAAGCGAAATGGGGTGTTCCTGAATCAAGCCAAGAAGAACTAGATGCTAAGTCAGCGACTAGGGCGCACGTCGGCGACGCGATCAAAGACGCGTTGAAACTCGGGGCTGGCAAAGAGGCACGCGAAGAAGCCGTGGGCAAAATCATGTCCGAGGCCAAAGAGGAACTTACCTCTGGCGACGACGCCTTCGACTCGCTACACGTTCAAACGGAACTCTACTCATTAGAAAAAGAAGCCGTACGAGAAGGCATCTTGCAAGAGGACCGACGCCCAGACGGAAGAACACTCGAAGAACTGCGCGACTTGGAATCGATGATCGGATACTTGCCGCGCGTACACGGTTCAAGCATCTTTAGGCGCGGCGAGACACAGGTGCTCGGCGTGTTGACTCTCGCATCGGCAGCAGACGCGCAAAAACTGGATAACCTGTCCCCAATTACCACCAAGCGATTCATGCACCACTACAACTTCCCACCATACTCAACTGGTGAAGCTGGAAGATTTGGATTTACAGGAAGGCGAGAAGTTGGGCATGGCATGTTGGCAGAACGGGCACTTCGACCTGTAATACCGCCAGAAGAGAATTTCCCATACTCCCTAAGGCTGGTCTCGGAGGTCATGGCATCGAACGGTTCGACATCCATGGCGAGCGTTTGCGCCGGAACCTTGGCGATGATGGATGGCGGTGTGCCAATTTCCGCGCCAGTTGCCGGTATAGCAATGGGACTCATCACTGGTGAGAACGGTGTCGCAAAAGTCCTGACCGATATCCAAGGTGCAGAAGACCATGCCGGCGACATGGACTTCAAAGTCGCAGGCACACGCGACGGCGTTACTGCGCTTCAGATGGACATCAAGGTCAAAGGCATCAACTACGAAATCATGTCCGAAGCCCTAGAGCAAGCTCGTATCGCTAGGCTCGAGATCCTTGACCACATGGATCAGACGATCTCAGCGCCACGACAAGAACTACGCGACGGCGCACCTAGGATGACCACCATCATGGTGCCTAAGGACAAGATCGGTATGGTGATCGGTCCAGGTGGTGCTAACGTTCGAGGCATCCAAGAAGAGTTTGGCGTAAGCGTCAACATTGAGGATGATGGAAGCGTGACGATTGGAGGCACTGAAAAAGAGAAGGTTGACGGCGCGATCAACTCGATCCGAACGATGACCAAAGACATCGAGGTCGGCGAGACATACAAAGGCAAAGTCGTAAAGATCATGGACTTTGGTTGCTTCGTAAACCTCATCCCCGGCAAGGACGGAATGGTTCACATCAGCGAACTTTCCGAAACCAGAGTGCCTGATGTCCAATCTGTAGCCTCCGAAGGTGACGAGCTAGAAGTGATGGTCGTAAACGTCGACCAGAACGGTCGCGTTGACCTTTCAGCCAGGGCCATAATCGACAAAGCCAACTATGGCGGCGACCATGACCGCGCACTTGAGGAAGCGGTTGCTCGTCGTAAGCCCGGCAACCGAGGCGGACGCAACGATCGTGGTGGCAACCGTGGTCGTCGTTTCGAAGATGGTGGCAACCGTGGCCGTCGATTCGAAGATGGTGGCAACCGTGGCCGTCGATTCGAAGATGGCGGCAACCGTGGCCGTCGTTTCGAAGATGGCGACAACCGTGGCCGTCGTTTCGAAGATGGCGACAACAATCGAGGCCGTCGTTACGACCGAAATGACGATGATGGATACGACCGCGGACCACGTCGCAACAACCGGCGGCAAGACTTCGATGACGACGGTGGCTCATCTCAGCGTAGGCCGCGTAGGCGCATTATCAGCCGAGGTCGCGGAGGCCGTTAGACATTAAGTCTCACTGAAAGACGAATTCAACCGCCAAAAACGGAGCAACGATCACAACCACACCTTCAGAGTAGCAATGTCCGAGATAACTGTCGCAGTAAATGGGGTATTGGGACGAATGGGCGATACCGTGCTGAACGCGGTAGACCAGGAAACTGGCATGATGCCTATAGGCGGTGCAGATGCTGCCGCGGGTGACCAAAAAACGGTCAAAACGTTGAGCGGCATCGACTTGCCTTTAGCGTCAGACCTCGCGTCACTCTTTGAAGTTGCTAAGCCTGACGTCGTCGTCGACTTCACCAATGCCGAGGGCGGCAAAGCAGCGATGAGTGCCTGTATTGAACACGGGGTCAGGTGTGTTTCCGGTTCTACTGGCATCACGCCGGATGAATTGGCTGCGATCGGTAATGGAGCCGCCACTGCTGGCGTAGGCGTTATTTCGGCGTCTAACTTCGCCCTTGGCTGTGTCGTATTGATCCATCTCGCAAGGATCGCATCAGCGTATTTCGACTATGCGGATGTCGTCGAAAGCCACCACGAGATGAAGATCGATGCACCTTCCGGTACCGCACTTTCGATAGTTCAGGCGATGCTAGAGGGTAAAGGCGGAGATTTCGACCATAACATCGTCGAAACCGAACTCTTAGAAGGCACCCGAGGCGGATCTACCGGCGGAATAAATGTCCACAGTGCACGAATGCCCGGACGCGTCGCTCGCCACGAAGTCGTATTTGGTGCACTCGGCCAAACCTTGACCCTCCTACACGACTCTGTAAGTCGAGAAAGCTTTATGCCAGGTGTGATGCTCGCAATACGACGAGTCGTAGACGAAAAGTCCATGATCGTCGGTCTCGACAAAGTGCTTGGCTTGTCGGACTGAACGACGTTGCTCAAAAACAAAACGAACCGGGAATAGGTTCGATCCGAAGCCTCAGGAGATATAGATGCAGGCGTCAGAACTAGAAATCGCTATCGTAGGTGCAACCGGCGCGGTCGGTGCCGTTGCACTTGAACTCTTGGCCGAACGCGGCCATCCGGCCGAAAAGTTGAGACTTCTGGCATCTAAGCGGTCTCACGGCAAGCAGATCGAATACTTGGGAGAAGCGTTGACTGTCGAAGAGGCCACTCCCGAATCTTTCGACGGCGTTGATGTCGCATTCATCTCTGCATCGTCAGAAGTTAGTCTCGCACTCGCACCCGAGGCGGTCAAACGTGGGGTATTGGTGATCGACGATGGCTCCGCATATCGAATGGAACCCGACGTCCCACTCGTAGTCCCAGAAGTCAACGGCGCCGACGTCGAGTGGCACTCTGGCGTCATCTCGATACCCAACTGCACAACCACACCGCTAGTTATGGCACTAGCCGCCCTGAGAGGTCTCGCAGAAATCAGTAGCGTCACCGTTTCAACCTACCAGTCCGTAACAGGCACGGGTGCCGCTGCCAGGGCTGAGCTTCTGGACCAATCCGAGCTGATGCTAAACGGTGCAGACTTGGCTCCTCCTAAAGAGTATCCCCACCGCATCGCCTTCAATCTACTTCCGCAGGTCGACGACTTCATTGAAGAGGGTTACACAAAGGAAGAGTGGAAGATGGTAAATGAGTCTCGGAAGATTCTTGGAGATTCGGAGTTGCGCCTAGCGTCCACCTGCGTTCGGGTCCCGGTCGAGGTTTCACACTGCGAATCGGTAACCGTCGAGTTCGATGACCTGATATCAGTCGATGAAGCTCGAATCGCGATCGCTGAATTCCCGGGCATAACGCTCTTGGATCAACCGCAAGAATCGATATATCCGATGCCTTCTAACTCCGCAGGAGAAGACCAGGTGATGGTCGGTCGGGTCCGGCGCGACCTTGCACACGAGAATGGCGTCGTGTTCTGGCTGGCGGCTGACAACCTACGAAAAGGTGCGGCACTCAACGCGTTGCAGATCATGGATGAGTGCGTAAAGCGAAACCGACTTCGACCACCAGTCGCCTCCGCAGCCTAACCCATCAAATTCCGTCATCACCGGACAGCCCTTCACCCTCTGAGACTGAACTCGCCGCGTGATGTAACATTCCATGCGTAAGGGAGTTTCACATGGCAGAAATCGGACGCGTTCTAACAGCAATGGTCACACCGTTCACCGAGAACGGTGAAGTCAACTACTCACAAGCACGCAAGCTCGCAAAGTCCCTCTTGGCTTCCGGCTCCGACGGGTTGGTAATCGGCGGAACTACCGGCGAAGCACCGGCGATGTCCGACGAAGAACGGCTAAAGCTCTTCTCCGAAGTCAAAGACGCTATCGGAGAATCTGGCGCCGTCGTTGCCGGCACCACTGACAATAACACCTACCGCTCCATCGAACTCTCCAAAGAAGCCGAAGCCGCTGGCGTCGACGCAATCCTCATGACCGTCCCCGCATACAACAAACCCACACAAGGCGGACTCATCAAACACTTCATCGCAATCGCAGAAGCAGTATCCATACCCGGCGTCCTATACAACGTCCCAAGCCGCACCGCGTTGAACATGACCGCCGCAACTACCCTCAAACTCGCCGAAGTACCAAACATCGTAGGCGTAAAAGAGGCAAGTAGCGACGCAGACCAGATCGCTTACGTCATCAAAGGGTCGCCAGATGGATTCAACGTATGGTCCGGAAACGACAACGAGACATTCTCGATCGTCTCCACCGGCGGATATGGTGTAGTCAGTGTCGCCAGCAACATCATCGGAAACCAAGTCAAAGGCCTCATCGGTGCCGTCCTTGAAGGCGAAACAGAGCGCGCCGCCGCCGAACACCTCCGATTGCTACCCATATTCAACGCCCTATTCTTCATCACAAACCCCATACCCGTCCGATACGCAATGAACCGTTCCGGATTCAACGTCGGCCCAGCACGCCATCCCATGCAGGCCGACGACGACGAGATGGCAGCATTCGCAGCACAGTTCGATCCAATCATGGACCAATACCAAATCGATCTGCCCAACGGTTAATGTCCAAATGACCGAAAAGTCGCCGAAAAAAGTGATCCAAGACCTCGGCGACGGGCTCATAATGCGTTCCGCCATGCGCGAGGACGCAGGCGCACTCGCCGACTTCTGCGCCAAAACATTCATACACGAAGAATCAGGTACAGAGGCATACTGGATCGCTGACTGGATACGCGACCTCGTCGCAAACCCCCATCCCACGTTGAATATTGACGACGTAATCATCGTCGAAGACGTCAACAACGGCCGCATCGCGTCAACCACCACCTACCTCACACAGACTTGGACCTACGACGGCGTCGAATTCGAGATCGGCAGACCCGAAATCGTCGGCACCCATCACGAATACCGCAACCGAGGACTGATCCGCAAGCAGTTCGATGTCATGCACCAATGGGCATCCGAACGAGGACACCTCGTACAAGTCGTATTAGGCATCCCGAGCTACTACCGACAATTCGGATACGAATACGCATTACACGCCGAAGGCGGACGTTACACCCCGACCGTCTCTTTTCCCCGATGGGGCAACGACGAAAAGCGTAACTTCCGACTGCGCGATGCCACTCAAAACGACATCCCATTCATCACCCGTCTACTGCAAGAGTCGTCCAAACACTCTTTGGTATCCCCAGTTTTTCGCGAAGACGAAGTGCGATACATGACCTTCGATCGCACTGGAAGAAGCGCAGTACGACACCGAACCGCCATCCTCTGCAAATCCGACGGCAAGACCATTGGTCAACCCATCGGCATATTGATGTACGCGATGGTTACACCCATTGACGAAGGAGTCATCCTTCGAGTCGAGATGTCCGAACCAAAATACTGGCGAGATGCCACGCGAGCATTGCTGTCCGAGATCGTTGAACTCGCAAAAAAAGCATCCGACGACGATCCCGATCCTGAACGCGAAATCAAACGAATTCGCCAAGACATGCAACCCGACCATCCCATCTACATCTTCGACGATGGCGCATTGGGGCAACCGCCAGAACGACAATACGGCTGGTACGTCAGAGTCCCCGACATCGCCAGTTTCATACAGAAAATCGCCACTGCATTGGAACATCGCATCGCCAATTCCATACATGCCGGATTTTCAGGCTCTCTGAAGATACAACTCCACCGAACTGGGATTAACCTCGAATTCAACGATGGCAAGATCACCAACGTCGACAACACCGCTCCCATAAGTTGGGATGATGCAAATGCTAGATTCCCCGGTTTGACCTTCCTACCGGTCCTCTTTGGAATGCGATCTGTTGTTGAAACCCTGCTTTCACACACCGACGCCAACACCAGATCCAAAGCTGACCGCCATCTCATTGAAACACTGTTTCCCAAAAAGTCGTCCGACATAGCCCTTACCCTAACCTAGATGAATATCCAATCATCTACTCGCTTACGAGTGGTAACCGTCGGCGGCGGTACCGGATCATCGATCCTCTTACGCGGTTTGAAACGGTATATACATCGGATCGACATAACTGCAATCGTTACTACCTTCGATGATGGCGGATCATCCGGTAGATTGCGCGAAGAATTCGGAGTTCCAGCCCTGGGAGACCTGCGGCGTTGTGTCGCAGCTCTATTGCCCCAAGATGCGGAAAATTCCGCAGTCCACGGGATACTCGAACACCGATTCGGTTCAGACGGGTCTTTGGACGGGCATTCCCTAGGCAATCTCATGTTGTTGGGTGCGATGCAACGGACTGGGAGTTTAAGCCAGGCGATCGATTCGATTGCCAGGTCTCTCAGTCTGGTCGGACGCGTTATCCCAGTTAGCGATCAACCGTCGAATCTATGTGCCGAGATGCCCGACGGTGAGTTGATAAGCGGAGAGTCCGCAGTTGGCGACCGAAATGAGGAGTTATTTGGTTCCTCCATGATCTATCTCGATCCATCGGTTCTCGCCAATCCAGACGCTTTAGCGGCCCTTCGCAACGCAGATGTCCTGGTTCTTGGGCCGGGCGACCTCTTTGCGAGCATCATTCCAAACCTATTGCCGAATGGTGTAATTGAAGCCATCAGTAATAGCTCCTGCCGGATCCTTCAGATCTGCAACATCGCCACAAAGGTTGGTGAGACCGGCAGATATGCAGCTTCCGATTTTGTCAAGTCGGTCAATCGATATTTGGGCAGCGGCCACAAGCGAGTCGACGCGATTTTGGTCAACAAACCCCCATTGGGAACAAATCAGGACATTGTTACTGTCCAATGCGACGACGAAGTTCGTACGCTGGTTGACAACGTTTTCGCACGACGAGTGTCTGACGAGACTGCCCCGCGCCATCACCAATCAGACAAACTCGCAGAAGCTGTGATGGAATACGTAGACGCGGTTATCGACTGTCGTTAACGACTAACGTATCGTCGCGATGCGGACCAGTCGAGATCTCTGACGCAGGGATCCCGAGCAACTCTTCGAGCTTGTGAACGTATCGCCGCGCGCCGTCACAAAGATCGTCCCAATCCGTTACCTTCGTCGTCGATTCCGTCCAACCCGGCAATTCCTCGTAGATCGGTTTGCAACGCGCAAGCCGACCGCGCTCAATTGGGAAATCTGTGATTATCTCGCCATCTAAAGAGTAGGCAGTGCAAATCTTGATGCGTTCCCAATTGTCAAGAGTGTCCAAACGCGTCAACACCATCGAATCGAAACCGTTGACCCGCGTGGTGTATCGCGCCGCTACAGCATCGAACCAACCCACGCGCCGCGCACGACCCGTAGTCGCACCAAACTCACCCGCCATCTCTCGAATGCGGTCGCCCTCATCACCATGGATCTCAGTGGGAAACGGACCCGCACCCACTCGCGTCGCATACGCCTTGAACACTCCGATAATCCGCGAGAACGAACTCGGGCCAATTCCCGTGCCAGTCAATGCACCGCCAATCGTTGGGCTAGAAGACGTCACATACGGATACGTCCCATGGTCGATATCCAGCAACGCACCCTGCGCACCCTCCATAATCACGTTTTCACCAGCCGCCAACGCATTCGTCAATATCTCATCCGCTGACCTCACATACGGACCTATCTCGTCGGCCCAATGCTTCGCCTGCTCCAAGATGTCATCAACATCTATCGGTTCGCCGCCATAGATCTTCGTGATGACCTCATTCTTGAACTCGATTATCGGTGGAAGTGCAATTGACAACGCCTCGACATCAAGCAATTCACCTACTCGCACACCCATGCGCGCAACCTTGTCCACATACGCAGGACCGATCCCCCGACCAGTCGTACCTATCGCACCCGAGCCACGCCGCTGTTCCTCCAACTTGTCCAGCGCAACGTGATACGGCATGATCAGATGCGCACGATCCGAAATCGCGATCTGCCCCGGTAGCCCATTCGCCTTAACCATCGAAATCTCTTCGATCAAAGCGTCAGGAGCCACCACCACTCCGTTACCGATGACGTTGATTGTCCCCTCGTAGCAGATGCCACAGGGAATCAGATGAAAAACGAGTTTACCGTAATCGTTTACGACGGTATGACCGGCGTTGTTTCCGCCGGAAAATCTTACGACTACGGAGGCATCCGCGGCAAGGAAGTCGATGATCTTCCCCTTGCCTTCGTCACCCCATAAACCACCGAGCACGGCGGTCGTCGGCATTCCATTCCCCTTCGCGCAGATATCTCATCACGTCGCATGGCTCGCGGTGAGACACCGGGCACTTTCATCTTGAATGTGCTTAACAAACGAATTATATCGCGATCTCCACTCCGCCAACCGCAAATACCCCAACATCAGACCTCATTCCCCTCCGCTTTAGCGCAAGGGAGTTAGGGAGATGCCCGTTATACTCGCCGCGCATCCGTCATTCCCGCCACACATCCCGTCATTCCCGCGCAGGCGGGAATCCACAGGGAAGGGAGAGAGGAAATCACGGCAATCACGATTCTCAGCGGCCTGTATCCTGGAGTTCTCGCATCATAACCGGCCATGCGTCGTCGGCGTAAAAACGATGACCGCCATCGCCGACTACCAAGTGACAGTTGTCCGGCGCGCCAGACGCCCGATAGATATTCTGCAAATCCGAAAACGCGCTCCGTACTCCATCAACCGGGAATTGCGGGTCTTCCTTGCCGCAGACCACAACCACAGGACGAGGAGCGAACAGCCCCATCACATCAGCATTCTCGGCGAACTGTAGCAGTCCGGGGACATAATTATCAGCGCAGTGGTAGATGGACATTATCGAATCGCGGAAGGTGCAGAAATAGCAGGAAGGCATGGCGTGGGTGATGCGCGGGAGAAGAGCGGCGGAAAAGACGCTGATCGTCCCTCCGCCGGAGTTGCCCATGATCCCAATGCGCGACCAATCGACATCGCCTCGCGTTTCTAGAAAATCGAGTCCACGATCTACGTCAAATACCCGTTGACCGATCAGTGGTCGCCCTAGCATCATAGCCTGCATCGTCGCGTCATGACACGGATGCGTCGACACCCATTCTTGATGCCGCTCTCGGCGTTCCCCAAACGAGCGTTGCTCAATGCAAAGCGCGCCGATGCCCCTAGCCATGCACTGCAACCCAAAGTCCCGGTCACCCTCGATTTGCATTGGGATGCTGTTGTCGTCGCGTTCTACCGCTATCGAATGGTGCATCCCCGTGGTGTGTCCCTGAACGCAGATGAAGAAGGGATAAGGAGACGTCGCGTTTGCCGGCAAGCAGAGGTAGGCGAGGATGTCGGCTCCAGGTTCGCTGCGGAGCACCAGTTTTTCGATTGTTCCGTATTCGTGGTCTCGTTTCCACAGGGATTGTGGGGTTAGGTCGATGCGGTTGCCGTCAGGGAATCCGACGAGTTCGCGGATTTTAGGGCGCAGACGTGCCTGCCATTCCATGACATCGCCGCCATCGTAGGACATCGAAGGCTGCACCGTATCCATGAGATGGCGATGAAACAGCGACGGTGAGAGGGTTGGTTCGGTGTTCGACACAGACATGTTGGCAGATCCTCGTTGAAAGGTTGTTCCCGAATTATGCCACTTGAAGAGTCGATTAATGCATACTCCAATATCGGAGGAGAACATTGCACAAAACCTTACACGGCTTCCTTTTCGATTTGGACAACACTCTCATAGATCGCGAAGCCGCTTTCGCAAGTTTCGCCACGCACTTCTACAGGGATCATCTTCGCAACGCGACATCAATGACGCAAGACAACGCAGTTGCCAAAATGGTGCGGTGGGATTGCGACGGTTACGCCGACCGCGCAACAATGTTCGCAAAGTGGGCAGCCGAGTGGCCCGAAGCCAGACTCGATCCTGAACGGTTGCTCCCCTGGTACCGCTCCGAGATGAAGCTACACGTCCAACCCGATGCGGACATCAATGGTCTTCTGGAGAATCTCAATGAGCGTCGAGTACCGTGGGGCATCGTCACCAACGGAAACACGACCGCTCAGCACGTCGCATGCCGTGCGGCAGGTCTCGATCAACTCGCCCCTTTCATCATCGTTTCAGAAGCCGCTGGCTATAAGAAACCGGACCCGAGGATTTTTCGCGACGCACTCAAACTGACCGGACTTTCGTCTCCTGAACACGTCATGTTCGTCGGCGATAACCCACGAGCCGACATCGACGGCGCCAAGCGATTCGGGATGCAAACTGCGTGGGTACGGCGTGGACGGCAATTTCCAAACGATCTTCAACCACCCGATTACGTCGTTGATCATGTTGCAGAGTTGCGGGATATCGTCTGCGAGATTGCGACTGGGAAATGATATTGATTTATATAGATGTGCTATATGTGTGATGCGCTCTGCTTAGTCAAGTAACATCATCAGCGCGCGCACCTCGCGATCTCCAACTGCAAACGTGCCGTCGATAGACCCAACGCGAAAACCTAGCGCCTCTAATTCCGCTCGCTTTTCTTCATCTTCAACGGAGATTCGGGTGGCAAACCTTCGGCACCTTCTATGTTCACCCCAATCGATAGCGGCCCGAATCAATCCCTCATACGACTCTTTGAACCGTGCGTGTATGAACCCATCGACATGGCATACGTTGTCAGTGTCAACATATGCTGTGGCAATACCGACGAGTCGGCCATCGTCAGTCTTCGCCGCAAACCACTCGGCGCGGGTGGAACCCCTCTGTATCTCCCCTTGCGAAGTGGAAGGTTTGATGAGGTAGTAGTACTTGCGACAAATGCCCATGCACGAGTTTTGCTCGGCGAAACGCGTAGAAATCATCGGAGTGGGGAGATTGCCGTCAAGCACTTGCCAGTCGTGCGGCGTCAACAACAGAGGGATCATAGGCACTCTGAGTGAAGCATCACCCAATACGATATTGACACTCGATGGCGTACGAAAATAGTCGGCTAGGTACTCTTCGGGTGAGTCACCGTTGGTGATGTTGGCGTAAACAGTGGAGTTCGCGATGCGCCTCCATCCGAGTCGATGGTAGATGCGTGCAGCATTGGGATTCTCGGTGCCAAGGAACACGGCTTCGCCGCCTTGTTCTGTGAACTCGTCGAGTGCTTGTTGACAGAGCCTGCCAGCGATGCCGCACCCCCGATATTCAGCCCGTGTCGCAACTTCACCGATGCCAGCAAACTCGGGATTGGCGCGAGGAGTCATAATCCCGCATGTGCCAGCCAGGACGTCATTGTCCCGCTCCAGTAGGACGACGTGGCGATTGTGATCGGCTTCATCGCCTAGAAAGACGCTTATGGGAATGTCAGGGTCTTCAGGTCCGAATATCTCTTCCCAGAAGGTGAAGAGTTCGTGGGCTAAATCCTCACGGATTGGAGTCTCGTACCGGTACGAATCCATTCATGACACCATTGGTCGGATGTGCGCCCACGGTCGCGCTTTCTCAAACGCCGCTGATGCCGCCAACACCGTCTCTTCGTCTCCGGGTTTACCGACGATGTGGAGACCTACTGGCATCCCGTCGGAATCGAAGCCACTAGGAACGCTAGCGGCTGTAAAGCCGATGGTATTGATGGGATGGGTGTGCGGCAGGTATCCCCACCAAGGGATACATGTCGATGGTTCTCCGCCAATCTCTTCAGGGTATTGTTCGTGTTCAAACGCTGTGGTCGCCATCGTTGGCGAGAGAAGAAGGTCGAACTTATCGAACTCATCCCAGAACTGCTGGATCATCACGTCGCGCTCGCCAAGAGCACGTCCGAAATCGACGACACTCAACTTGCGTCCGTACTCCAGACCATAGTTGACATACCAAGTCAGCTGATCTTCCGGCAAGTGCCCGTTTGTAGCAACCGCGTTCGCTGCGGACAAGACATACCAGGTGTCGAATGGTGCATTCAACGCGATATTCGACTCGTCTACGGTGCATCCTAGATCCTCGAAGACCTTGGCACCGGCTTCCGCGGCTACAGCGACACCGGGATCGACAGCCGCGTAACCCCATCCAAGACTCCATCCGAGTTTCAGTCCTTTGATGTCGTGTGCTACGGCGGCTACAAAGTCAGGCACCTGAGCACGCATAGAACTCGGATCGCGCGGATCGTAACCCGCCATAACTTGTAAGAGCAATGCAGAGTCGGCAACAGTGCGAGACATAGGCCCTTGCTGGCTGAACAGATTAGCGGCTGGCGCACCGTCAGTTCCGGTGTAGCTAGAAACGCGTCCTTGTGTCGGCTTGATTCCGTAGATGCCGTTGAAACTCGCCGGAATTCGGATGGAGCCGCCACCGTCCCCACCAGTGGCGAGCGCGCAGAGTCCAGCGGCTAATGACGAACCAGCGCCTCCGCTGGACCCGCCTGAAGTTCGCTCTGGATTCCACGGATTGCCACAAGGCGGACCGAGTCGGTTATCACTCGTGCCGAGATGTCCGAATTCGGGGGTGTTCGTCTTGCCGAGCATCACTGCACCAGCATCCAAGATGCTGCCGATGTACGCCGCGTTGGCATCAGGCACACGGTCCTTGTATGCTAGCGATCCACCAGTCGTCAGCACACCCTTCGTCATCTGGAGGTCTTTAATCGAAATCGGCAAGCCATGCAACGGCCCTAGACTTTCTCCTCTCGCGGTTGCCGCATCTGCCCTTGCCGCCTGATCAAGCGCTATCTCAGGTGTCACTGTGATAAATGAATGCAACTTGTCGTCAAGTGCTTCAATCCGAGACAGGTAGAGCTCGGTGAGTTCGGTTGACGTAATCTGCTTATCAGCAATTAAGGATCGAAGCTCGGTTGCAGGCGCGAAGGCGAGGTTTTCATCTAGATTTGGCATACTCGGCTCTTTTTTGGTCCCCATTATCAGGTTGCAACGATGACGCGGACAATTCTTGGCTTAGGAAGTATGGTATCTGCTCAGAAAAGTTCACGACGCTATGGGCCGGTGATGCGCCCAAGGTCGAGCTCTTTCGAATGCCGCAGATGCTGCGAATACCGTCTCTTCGTCGCCCGGTTTGCCGACGATTTGAAGTCCAATTGGCATTCCATCGGAATCGAAACCACATGGAATGCTGGTGGCAGTGAAGCCGATCGTGTTGATCGGATGAGTGTGCGGCAGGAACCCCCAAAACGGTACCGTCGTCGGCTCCTTGCCGCCAATCTCCTCTGGATACTGTTCGTTCGGGAACGCAGTAACTGCCATCGTCGGTGAAAGCAGCAAGTCGAATTTGTCGAACTGGGCCCAGAACTGATCGATCATCCGGTCTCGCTCTGCCAGCGCACGGGCATAGTCAACGGCACTCAATTGCAACCCTCTTTCCAATGACCAGCGCAAATACCAGCTGAGTTGGTCTTCGTGATCCTCCATCAGATGACCGTATGCCGCCACGGCGTTCAATGCGAAAAAGGTGATCCAAGTTTCAAACGGCGAATCCAAGGCGAGATCAGATTCGTCGACCGTGCATCCCAGTTCTTCGAAAACTTCGGCACCAGCTTCGGCAGATTGAGCGACATCCGAATCCACCGCTGCGTAACCAAATCCGAGACTCCATCCGATCCTCAGTCCTGCAATATCTCGTTCGAGGGCAGCCATGAAGTCAGATACAGGTTCTCGCATCGATCCGATGTCGCGGTGATCGTAGCCCGACATAACTTGAAGCAACATTGCGGAATCTGCGACCGTACGCGACAGCGGCCCTTGCTGGGCCAACAGATTGACCGTAGGTGGCGCGTCGACTCCTGGATAGCTGGATACCCGGCCCTGTGTCGGTTTGATTCCGTACGTTCCGCAAAAACTCGCTGGAATGCGAATGGACCCACCACCATCCCCTCCTGTCGCCACCGCGCAGATACCAGCAGCAACCGCGGCCGCGGCTCCACCGCTCGATCCTCCAGAGGTCCGTTCGGGATTCCACGGGTTCCAACAGGATTTGCCGAGTCGATTTTCGGTGGCACCGAGGTGTCCGAACTCAGGAGAGTTTGTCTTCCCGAGCATGACTGCGCCCGCGTCCAAGATGCGTTGAACGCTCGTGCCGTTGGCGTCGGGAACGCGATCCCGGTACGCCAGCGAACCGCCCGTGGTTCGGACCCCCTTCGTCATCTGAAGATCCTTCAGTGATATCGGCAAGCCATGCAGCGGACCGAGGCTCTCGCCGCGCATGGTCGCTTCGTCAGCCTTCGCTGCCTGTTCGAGTGCGATTTCGGGCGTAACCGTCACATATGCATTGAGTTGCGGATCGATTTCTTCAATGCGCCCCAGGTACAGCTCGGTAAGTTCCGTAGAGGTAATATGCTTGTCGGCGATTAATGCTCGAAGCTCAGTCGCGGGAGCGAAAGCAAGGCTTTCATCTAGATTTGGCATTTTGGATCGCTACCTACCCACCGCATAACTATCCCTGCGAGGATCAGCACCGCCCGACAACACACCAGATTCTTGATCAACCATGATCGCGGTCATAGCACCACCTGTAGGCGTCCAGTCATCCAGCACGTGCACATCATGACCCAGGCCGACCAGTTCCGCGGCCGTAGCGGCATCTATCCGACCCTCTAAGTCCAACCTGCCCGGAAAATAAGTGTGCGGCCAGAAGGAGTTGGGGAAGTTCCAAGTGGCGAAACGGGGCTCCTCGATCGCCTTCTGCGGATTCATCCCATGAACCGCAATGTTCAGGAAAAGCTGCACCATCGAAGTGCATTGCGTATCGCCGCCCGGCGTCCCAAACGGCATGAATAACTTTCCGTCCTTAAACGCGATTGCAGGGTTAGGCGTAAGTCGCGGACGTTTCCAAGGTTGCAAACCCGACGGGTGTTCAGGGTCGAGCCAAGTCTGGGAGCCTCTTGACGACATCTGAATGCCGAGACCCGGCACGATAGGACTTGGTGCAAGCGGATCACTGGGCGTGGCTGAAAACGCGTTGCCCCATCGGTCTACCGCGCAAACATAACTCGTGTCCTGCATCCTGCCACCCGTAGCCGATGCCATAGCGATTGGCTGGGAACCGTTCCGAGACACACCCTGATACGGCCACGGATTCCCAGGCTCTGGCATCTCCGGAAACGCGTCATTCATGTCGATATCAGCGCGCCTTGACCGCGTATAACCCTGCGATAACAACCCCTCAATCGGCACATCGACGAGATCAGGATCGCCGTAGTAAGCATGACGATCCGCGTAGGCAAGATTCAATGCCTCCGACACCAAATGGATGTACTCGGCCGAGTTATGGCCCATCGCAGCAAGATCGTCGTCCTCCAGCATTTGGAGTGTCTGCGCCACTACCGGCCCTTGGCACCAAGCATTACACGTAAAGACCCTGTAATCCCTGAACCGACCCGATACTGGAGGCTCGACCTTCACCGAGAACTCCGCCAGATCCTCCATTGTGATCCAGCCACCCTCACTATCCGAAAACGCAATCATCTCTTCGGCGATGTCGCCACGGTAAAACCTGTCCCGTGCCGCCCGCAACGCCGCCTCGCGCCCAAGATGCGACGCCCCTTGCTCCGCCTCAATCAAACGCCTGAATGTGCGCGCCAAGTCCGCCTGCACCAGAATCTCGCCAACGCGCGGCGTCCGCCCCTTGGGTAGATATATTTTCCGCGTCGACGGCCACATCGCTACTCCGCCCTCGTGATCGTCTTCTGTAGTCTGCAATCCCTCGCAGAGATAAGCCGACACTGGAAAGCCATTCTCCGCAAGCTCCATCGCCGGAGTGACAACCTGCTCGAAGGTCATCGTGCCATACTTCTCGATTGCCGTCAGCCATGCATCCGGCGCGGCCGGCACCACAGTTCTCAACACCCCAGTCGGTATCTGACCGCCGTGATGCTCGTTGAAATACTCGATGTTCGCAGCACGCGGCCACCGGCCAAGTCCACTGATCGTCACCACCTCATCAGACGCCGCATCGTAGATCGCAATCGGTGCAACGCCGCCGAAATTCGTTGCGCTTGGGAGTGTCACGTTGATCGCTATCCCTGCCGCCACGCCCGCATCGATCGCGTTGCCTCCCTCTTCGAATATCCGATATCCCGCGGCTGCCGCGAGGTAGTGACCAGCAGACACCATGTGCGAAGTACCCATGATCGGCGGTCGGTATGTATTCATTCGTCCGGGCATCCCAGTTCCTCCACACAATTACGGTTATTGATGTTCAGACGCGCACACACGCACGCGGCTACCGCGCGAATTATACGCCGCGCTTGGCGAGTTTAGGATGGGATTCATGGGTCTTCAGAAGTTGCAGAACGCGCCCAATCTTGTTGTGGTTACCTTAGGCGATGCCAGTCTCCGTAAGAGAGTTCGCGCCCGCGCTTTTATCGGGGGTGTTGTCAGCGCGATCGCGGCGGTCGCTTTGCTTGCTGGTTGCGGCGAATCGGTCGGGACGATCGCGGTTGACAAGCCAGCGCTCAACCAGTTGTGGATCCCGCCTCTGCTCGAACCGACGATCACGGAGGGGCTTGCGCATTACCAACTGACGGTCGGGAAGTCTCGCCACGATTACGGGCGTGCGACCCTTACCGACACATATTCCTACAACGGCATGTCCGTGTTAGGACCTACAGTTCGTCTGAAAACCGACACTTCAGTGGTCATCAGTGTAACCAACGAGCTGGACGAAACGACGACAACGCACTGGCACGGAGCAGATGTACCTGCCGAACAGGATGGCGGCCCTCACAACCCCATTGAGCCCGGCACGACTTGGGAAGCAAAATTCGATGTGATCCAACCTGCAGCCACCCTTTGGTATCATCCGCACCTCCATGGGAAAACCGCCGAACACATCTATCGCGGAGCCGCAGGAATGATAATCGTCGTCGACGAAAATCCCGCCGGCGCATCGTTGCCTATGACTTACGGCATCGACGATATTCCTGTGATCATTCAGGATCGAGACTTCAGAGACGACGGCACGTTGGACTTTGCCATCGACGCTGGTGGGAGGGGAAACCTAGATCGCACGCTGACCGTAAACGGCACGATCAACCCCTTCATCGAGGTGCCATCTGGGCTAGTTCGGCTGAGGCTACTCAATGCCAGCCAAGCGCGGATATACGAACTGGAAGCACATGGAACGACGATCACTAAGATCGCTTCCGATGGTGGTTATCTTGCCGCCCCAGTCGCGATCGATCAGCTTGTGTTAGCACCCGGCGATCGGGCCGAGGTCATCGTCGACATTGCCGGGGCCTCTGCAGCTCTGGTGGACCACACGTTCGGTCGAGTGCTTGAAATTCGTCCGAACGGGGCCGTTTCAAGCACTGGTCCGCTTCCAGACAAGTTGGCGACGATAGAGCGGATCTCCGAATCAGAGATCGTGGTCGATCGGAGCTTCCACATGGAGAATGTGGGCGATGGTTGGGGCATCAACGGTGTTCAGATGGACATGAAACGAATCGATGAAACGATTCGGTTCGGCGATACCGAGCGCTGGACCATCACGGCTGAAACGGGAAAACATGTCTTCCACGTGCATCAGACTCAGTTCCAGATTCTGAGGATCAATGGCAAACCCCCACCGCCGGAGGAAGCTGGATGGGAGGACTCGATATTCCTGGACCCTGGGCGCGAGATCGTGGTTGCCGCTCGATTCAACAGTTATGCCGATAACGACACGCCGTACATGTACCACTGCCACATGCTCGATCATGAGGATCTCGGCATGATGGGGCAGTTTCTAGTTGTTGAATAGCTCGTGCGTCACGTGCAGACACAGAAAGAACGCGATGCAGTGGCCGACGGTCTTGGCGACACGCCGGAAACCGCCATTCCGGCACACCTGCTGAGGCGTGGTCTTGCTGATGTCTACGTGGCGGGTTCGATGTCGGAGTTCGACGCGGTGGTCGTCCAGTCGCATCCGTGGCTGGAGGAGCCGTGGTGTTTTGGGAGTGATGCGTCCATTCTTTGGGAATTGCTGAGTAAGCTCGGCGAGTGGGGTCAACGGGATATGTCGCCAAACGTTCCTTCGTATCTGGCCGACTCGTTGTCTTCGCTTATTCAGGAGGAGAAGAACTTACGAGTCCGACAGTATGGCGACGTGTATCATACGCTGACTCGGCGAGTTAACAGCTTTATCGTGCCAGAGGTCCGCCAGCTGGAGATGCGGGATGTTGACCTCTTGGCTGAGTTCCGAAAAGACCCGCACAGATTGGGGTTCAAGACTTACGAGGAGCTGTTGGTGAACGGGCTAGCTGCCGGTGCCTTGATGGATGGTAGGTTAGTCGCCCTCGCACACACGAATGCGATGACTGAGAACTTCGGCGATATCGGAGTGTATACCGATGATGCTTGGCGTGGGATGGGGTTCGCAAGCGCTGCCGCGTCGATTGTGGTGCGGGGCGTGCAAGAGTTAGGGCGGATACCGGTATGGAGCGCAGGCGAGGACAATGAAGCGTCGTTGCACATAGCCGCCAAGCTCGGTTTCGTTGAGGTATCACGACGCGTCTATCTAAACAGCACTCTTTCGTCCGCCTATCGCACCCTTAAATAGATCGCGACTTTATCTAGGAGAAGCACGGGCCAGCGTAGGGAACTTGGCATGCAATCCCGTCTCTGGATTGCTGCTCGCTGAGCACGTCGTGGACGGCAGCACAAGCATCGACACAGAAATGTACAACCCGGCCCGGTTCGGAAGCGTCGATATGGACGCCTTTTTGTCAACCCCCGTAATGCACAGCGAGATGGGCATAACGCGGCATTGACATGAATGCATGACGTACGACGGAATCATGCTGCGATTTGATGTGGTGTCAGCGCACCTTCCTAAGCAAAGTCTTGCCAACTTTCGCCATTATGGCGGAAACCGGAATCCTATAAAATGGCAGAGACTATCCTCCCCTTCGATTCAGCGCAACGGGACGCGCGCGAGCGAAGCGAGAGCGCAGGGGATGCCGGGGCAGAGTGGGTCCGTGGCATGCAATCATCCCCCTAGCCCCCTTGTGCAAGCGAAGGGGGATTCATCGTTGCGCTCTAAATGACAAGCCGCGGACAGATCGGATGAATTATCCCTCAAGGGTATGCGTCAAGAGGGACAGAACATCATGATTCATCATTTCAAAATCATGGCAATCATGGTTCAAAACCCACCACCACATTCTCGGTTAACCTAAGCCCAATGACCGACTCAAAACTTCGCTGACAGAGGCATCCTGATGACCAGCCAGCCCAAATCGCCCAATCTCGTCGATGTCGAGATCGACCCAAACGCCAACCGCTACCTCTTCTGGACCGTCATGTGGGTAACCGCCGTGACCGTCGTCGGCATCCCATTCATGCCTTTTATTGCAATCTTCTACTGGGCATGGTACGCGCCCAGATACCGCGAATACCACAGCATGAAACTTACTGAAGCCGGCATCGAATCCAAAAGAGGAGTGGTCTTCCGTAGCGAAACCAACGTTCCGATCGACCGCATCACCGATGTCTCGGTACACCAAGGCCCGCTCATGCGAAACTTTGGCGTCTACAAAGTCACCGTCGAAAGCGCAGGGCAGACCCAGATGCAAGGCGCCGCAAGCATCATCGGAGTCATCGAACCGTACGCCTTCCGCGATGCAGTCCTCGAAAACGTGGAACTGTTGAAGAACCAGGCGGCCGTAGCGTCTCCGTCAGACGCCGGCGATGCCACCACGACGTCCAGCGACGCCCAACTCAAGCTGTTGGGCGAAATCCGAGACATCTTGACTCGTATCGAAAGCCAAAATCGCTCCAACTGACCTCAGCACAACTCCCCCTCCGTCATACCCGCGGCAGGCGTGTATCCACAACCCCGTCATTCCGGCGGAAGCCGGAATCCAGAGGGGACGGGAAGGGTAATCATGACCATCATTCCGAAATCACGGCAATCATGGTTCAAACCCCCAACTCGCCAATAGACGGTTGACGCTCAGCAACGCGTCGTCTATACTTACGGGTTACCCGCTGAGAAAAACACGTTTTTATGCGTTGTTTCATCTCTACGGGTGCACCTACACAGTTGAATATCGATTCCGCATTCTCCGAGAAACCGGAGCGAGCCGATTCATGAAGATGGATCAAGCTACTAAGGGCACACGGGGAATGCCTTGGCGCTAGAAGCCGAACAAGGGCGTAGTGAGACTGCGATAAGCCACGGTCAGCCGTCTGGCAGGCTAAGCCGTGGATTCCCGAGTGGGGAAACCCGAGGCCGCGCATTCGTGTGCGGCTTCATCTCGTAATAATCGAGAGGGTAAGCGGGGGAACTGAAACATCTAAGTACCCCGAGGAAAGTAAATCAACCGAGACTCCCTTAGTAGCGGCGAGCGAAAGGGGACTAGCCCAAACCGGGTGAGACTAAACGGCCCAGGAGCCTATGTCTCACGGGTGTTGTAGGGCTCGATATGGAGGCTACCTGCGGGCTTCCGAGGAGTTACAAAGCGCGTCGATAGCTGAGCAGGTCTGGAAAGCCTGGTCAAAGAGGGTGATAGCCCCGTAAGCGAAATCGGCACGCCTCCTTAATTGAGTTCCTGAGTACGGCGGGACACGTGAAATCCTGTCGGAATCCGGGGGGACCACCCTCCAAGGCTAAGTACTTCTAGCGACCGATAGTGAACCAGTACCGTGAGGGAAAGGTGAAAAGCACCCCAAGCAGGGGAGTGAAAGAGAACTGAAACCGTGTGCCTACAAACCGTTGGAGTCCGCGTACGCGCGGATGACAGCGTGCCTATTGAAGAATGAGCCAGCGAGTTACTTTGCGTGGCAAGGTTAAGGCGTTCAGCGCCGGAGCCGAAGCGAAAGCGAGTCTGAACAGGGCGTTCAGTCGCGTTGAGTAGACCCGAAACCGTGTGAGCTACCCATGGCCAGGCTGAAGCGAAAGTAACATTTCGTGAAGGGCCGAACCCGTTTACGTTGCAAAGTGATGGGATGAGCTGTGGGTAGGGGTAAAATGCCAAACGAACACGGAGATAGCTGGTTCTCCCCGAAATGCATTTAGGTGCAGCGTCGGGGGTTACTTCGCGGAGGTAGAGCACTGATTGGGCTAGGGGGGGAAGACCTTACCAAACCCTGTCAAACTACGAATACCGCGAAGGGTACCCCGGCAGTGAGACAGTGAAGGATAAGCTCCATTGTCGAAAGGGAAACAGCCCAGATCGCAAGCTAAGGCCCCTAAGTGTGTGCTAAGTGTTAAACGAGGTGGGGGCGCCCAGACAGCCAGGAGGTTGGCTTAGAAGCAGCCACCCTTTAAAGAGTTCGTAACAGATCACTGGTCGAGGGCTCCCGCACGGAAAATAAACGGGGCTAAGCACACCGCCGATGCTGCGAAAGGCGCCTTCGAGCGCCTTGGTAGGGGAGCGTTCCCAGAAGCGTTGAAGCGCCACCGTGAGGTGACGTCGAGTACTGGGAAGTGAGAATGCTGGCATGAGTAGCGTCAATGCCGGTGAGAATCCGGCACGCCGAAAGTCCAAGGTTTCCTACGCAACGTTGATCGACGTAGGGTAAGGCGGCCCTAAGGTGAAGCCTAAAGGCGAAACCGATGGATAGCTGGTTGAAATTCCAGCCCCGCCCCAGGACCGATTGAGACGCAGGAGGGACGCGGATTGGTAAGCGATACATACCAACGGATATGGTGTGACGTCACCCGTAGGCCAGCGTCGCGAGTTAAAATGCGCGGCGCGTTACGAGCAGAGGGGTGGCTGGACCTTAAGGTACGCCTCGAGGAACATCGCTGATCCTATGCCGCCAAGAAAATCTCCGACGTCGAGGTCCCGCGGCGACCGTACCGCAAACCGACACTGGTGGACAGGGGTAAATGCCCCTAGGCGCTCGAGATAACCATCGTTAAGGAACTCGGCAAATTAACCCCGTAACTTCGGGATAAGGGGTGCCGATCACGTATACGCGCTTATTTCGCCGCGAAAAGCGTGGTCGGCCGCAGAGAACCGGCCCAAGCGACTGTTTACCAAAAACACAGGTCTGTGCCAAAGCGAAAGCTGATGTATACAGGCTGACGCCTGCCCAGTGCTGGTAGGTTAAGGAAGGCGGTGAAAGCAGCCGACCGAAGCCCCGGTAAACGGCGGCCGTAACTATAACGGTCCTAAGGTAGCGAAGTCCCTTGTCGGGTAAGTTCCGACCCGCACGAATGGCGTAACGACTTGGGCACTGTCTCAACGATGGACTCGGTGAAATTGCAGGACCCGTAAAGATGCGGGTTACGCGCGGCAGGACAAATAGACCCCGTGGAGCTTTACTGCAGCTTGACATTGGTTTGAGCTCAGGGATGTGTAGTAATAGGCGGGAGACTTCGAAGCGCAGGCGCCAGCCTGTGTGGAGTCGACCATGAAAGACCGCCCTTTTCTGCGTTTGAATCTAACCTGAGAGGGAACAGTGTCTGGTAGGCAGTTTGACTGGGGCGGTCGCCTCCTAAAAGGTAACGGAGGCGCACAAAGGTCACCTCAGGCTGGATGGAAATCAGCCTTAGAGTGTATTGGCATAAGGTGGCTTGACTGCGAGACAAACAAGTCGAGCAGGGACGAAAGTCGGTCAAAGTGATCCTACGGTTCCGTGTGGAAGGGCCGTAGCTTAACGGATAAAAGCTACCCCGGGGATAACAGGCTAATCTCCCCCAAGAGATCGTATCGACGGGGAGCTTTGGCACCTCGATGTCGGCTCGTCGTATCCTGGGGCTGAAGAAGGTCCCAAGGGTCGGGCTGTCCGCCCGTTAAAACGGCACGCGAGCTGGGTTCAGAGCGTCGTGAGACAGCTCGGTCTCTATCCGCCGTGCGCGCAGGACATTTGAAGGGAGCTGATCCTAGTACGAGAGGACCGGATTGGACGAACCTCTAGTGTGCCGGTTGTGGCGCCAGCCGCACCGCCGGGTAGCTACGTTCGGAAGGGATAAGCGCTGAAAGCATCTAAGCACGAAGCCCACCCTAAGATGAGATGTCCCACCCTTCGGGGGTAAGACCACCGGGAGACTACCGGGTAGATAGGCCGTGGGTGTAAGCGCAGCAATGCGCTCAGCTGAACGGTACTAATCGGTCGAGGGCTTGACCATTAAAATCAAACAACTTCATCAATCGGATCTCTCCGGTTGATCCGAGAACGCGGAATCGGTTTCAATTAATTATTCGACTCGCACATCGAACGCTGAAGTCATCGGTGCGGGGTAGAGCAGTGGTAGCTCGTCGGGCTCATAACCCGGAGGTCGCAGGTTCGAATCCTGCCCCCGCTACCAACTCCCAAATCAAACGATAACTTCCAAACGCGAGCGAGACGAAAATCCAAAACATTTGACAAAAGCTCCTTGGTGATTAGAGCGCGATGGAACCACCCGTTCCCATCCCGAACACGGAAGTGAAACGTCGTAGCGCTGACGATACTGCACTGTGAGGTGTGGGAAAATAGGTCGTTGCCAAGGGGCTTTTACAATTGTTGAAACAGACACTCTATACCCTTTCCCGGAGAGGTGGCTGAGTGGTTGAAAGCGCCGGTTTCGAAAACCGGTATCTCGGGCAACCGGGATCGCGGGTTCGAATCCCGCCCTCTCCGCCAGTAACATTCCATTTTGATTTTGCCGCAATCTTGCCGCAAATTGCCGCGATTCACGCGAATCTGCCGCGATTCAAAAGCAAATTCCAGCAACTTGCGGCAAGATCGCGGCAAGTTTCAGCAACATTCTACAATCCTCAACACGCGGAGAGGTGCCGGAGCGGCTTAACGGGCACGCCTGGAAAGCGTGTGTGGGCTACACCCACCGCAGGTTCGAATCCTGTCCTCTCCGCCACAACCTTTGAACCATGATTGCCATGATGTGGCAATGATGGGACATCCCCCTAACCCCCTTACGCTCCGCGAAGGGGGGAGCTTTCCCCGTCATTCTGGCGGAAGCCGGAATCCAGAGAGGTGTAGAGACGACCATCCCCACTAGCCCTACGTGGATTCCCGCCTGCGCGGGAATGACGTGGGCGCGCGGGAATGATGGGAAAGATGCGCGGGAATGACGTGGGCGCGCAGGAATGATGGGAAAGATGCACTGGAATGACGTGTGGACCTCTGCGGTCATTCCGAGCGTGCCCGATGTCATTCCGTGCGTGCCCCATGTCATTCCGAAGCGTAGCGAGGAATCTCCACCCCCTTCGCGGAGCGTAAGGGGGTCAGGGGGATGCTTATCTTCTTGTCACCAGCGTCATACTCATCACTCCTAGCGCCGCCCCTAGCATCAACAAAAGGATGATTGCGTTGGTGGGCAGGTTGGTGCCGCCGGTGTCTGGTTCTTCGGGTGTCGGCAGGGGCGTGGGGCTTGGGAGTGCGAATGGCGAGCCGAGATGGCCGACTGCTAGGCGTGCGGAGAGTTCGCTCAATCCACCGCAGATCAAAACGCCAGAAGTGCTCAGACGGATGCTGGATGAGAGCGTGGCAAAGGTACCGTCAGCGCGTTCCGAGACCATCACCAGCTGCGATATGTTGCTCGTGAATCGCGAAGGAACGGGCAGACAGACGTTGATCGGGTCATCCAGAAGATAGCCGTTCAATGCCCGCCCGGAAGCGTCAACAGCGTAGATGCCGTAGTAGCTGCCAGCCAAGGTCACGCGGTCTTGAATCTGACCTAGATTCGATGCTTCACCGTCGGTGTCGGCGCGTACTCCGATGATCTCCCGGTTCGGCACCGCGCCCGGCTCTGCGACTACGGACACGCCGTTACCTTCAAACATGCCGCCTTCTTCTGGAGTGAATACCTCATACTGCTTGCCGTCATCATCCACAATCATGGACGGAATCTCTCCCGCGGGATTCGCAGGCGTCGGTTCGGGCGATGGCGTCGCCGCGGCACGACGCACAGTTACCTCGATCTCCGCGATGCAACCGTCGTCTAGACCGTCGTCATCACCACACTCGAAACGATCCAACTCCGCTTTGACCGTGTATCGCCCCGGCTGCGACGGCGTGGTGAACAGAACCTCGCGATCGTTGACTTTGTCGTCGGAATCGGCATCTCGGTCTGCTTCCCTGAATCCACCTCCAGACGGTTCGACAGACCACTCGAACGTTACATCGTCCGCGAGTGAGTTGTCCACGATGTCCTGAACCCCGTAGACATCGACCGATAGACGAACCCGGTCATCGGCCGAGAGCGCGATATTGCTCGCATTGGGTGTGATGTGCAATATCTTCGGATACGCTATCGGCGTCGGTGTAGGTGTTGGCGTAGGCGTGGGGGTAGCGGTGGCGGTCATCTGTGCCACTGCGGTGGCAGTTGCCTCTGCCGCTGCGGTTGCGGTCATCTGCGCCACTGCGGTAACGGTCAATTCTTGCGTCGTGAAAACCTTGCCCGCGGCTAGGGTGATCGGCAGTTTTTCGACCTCGACGCACAATTTTCCGTCGGCATCCGCGAAGCTGGATGTAACACCATATTCGTCACTGCCATTGTTGCTAACGATCTGAAACATTCGTGCGTTCAGGTGCGTTGCACCGGAGGGCATCGGTACGCAGACGTCTGCTGGACGAGTGAGATCCTGGGAAGTGACCTCATTGCATTCATCATCGACGACGGTGGCATCGTATCTTTTGGGTTCTATTTCAACTTCAACCCCGCCGGGTCCGCCAGAGCCCCGATCAGCTTCGGACATATGGATTAGCAAGGAAGTTTCATTCGGAATTGCGGCGTGTGAAACAATGACATAGAAGTTTCCACCGGACGTTGGGTAGCGCCCGCCCTCTAGAGGAGTCACTACCGAGTGATCCGGGTACTGGGAACAACTTGGCAGATCGGCGTCGGCCGGATCCGTCGGAAAAGTTACCGGGTCCGGTACCGGGCCCGGAGGTTGATTGGGATATCCAGGCGGGTTGGCCAGGGGCGCGGAGATATTCTTCCATGTAGTGCTTCCGTAACAGTCTAGTTTACTGTCTGTAGTAATCGCACACACATAGAAATCACCGACGTCAAGCGACGTATATCTAGTAAGAACTGCCTCGTTATCGCAAGTGAGATCTTGGATGCTACACCCATAACTAGGTCCTATATACTTCTTGTGTTTTGTTTCCTTGTTCGATTTGCACTTCACTGTACCCTCGTTCTGATTACTGGCCGAATCGAGGTCGCTGTCCAATACTATGCCACATGCAAACTGTTGTGCTACTGATATAGATTTGAAAGTTGCGATATCGTCGCCTGAGAAGAAGAAATTTTCAAGAATCTTCATGCGTGACACGGGATCTTCTGCGACATCTTTGCCCCAACACTTCACTTTATCCTCGTCATCGTTCGGCGTAGTGTTAGTGGTGTCGCTGTCCAAGATTATGCCGCATGTGTTTCTAGCGTTGGCATCGACAGATTTGAAGGTCATATTCGCTGGCACAGTGGTCTGTCCATGTGAGTTATTCCCCCAGCACTTCACTGTTCCTCGGGTTTCGGTTACATCACTCGTTCCTGGATCGTCTCCGAGGCGAACCGCGCACGCGTGTTCTGTGTTACCACCGGACCACGTTCCGCCGATCGAGACATCGGAGAACTTGCCAGTTGAGAATGAAACTGTTACTTGGTCATATTTTCCCGGCGCGTCACTGACCTGACCGAAATCATTTGAGGTTCCGTTGTTGATGCCCCAGCAGATCAGCGAATCTTCATGTTCATTTGTGCCGAGAGTCGCGATGTTGCCGTCGAGAACGATTCCACAGCTGGCATAAAATCCAGAGTCGATCTTCTTGAAGGAAACGTCTTTCGGAGGTTCTGCCATCCCATATTTTGCCACAGAGGTATTGCCCCAGCAAAAGGCAGTGCGATCATAGTGTGTGATACCGCAAACGTGCGTTACGAGACCGGCCGCCAATGAATCGAAGCGAATCGTCGGAGGGGATGCTATCCCGAGATTGAAGCTATCAGTTCCGAAGCACTCGGCCTGTCCGGCTCCGGTAAGCGCGCATGAGTATCGGACCCCTGTTGAAAATTGAATCAAAGAATCGCGAGGCGGATCGGACGGAGTGGGCGTCGGAGGGGGCCAAACAGGCGTCGGTTGCAGCGGCGATGAGGGCGCTTGTGTGGGCCAGAGCCTCCCACTTGTTTGGTTTTGCCCCCAGCAAACCATGTTTCCTTCGCCCTGATTGCCAGCCGTGTCCGGATCGCTGTCGATCGCGATGGCGCACGAGTGGGTAGTGGTCGATTCGATACTTTTGTAAGTCCCGAGCGGAGGTGTTGACTGCTCTGTGTAATCGCTCCCCCAGCATATAAGCTCGCCCTCGTCTTCGTTCGGTGTGGTGTCGGTGTCGCTGTCCAACACGATTCCGCACGCAAAGGCGTTGCCTCCGGCTACGGATTTGAATTTGTGCTTCGAAAAGTCCGGCTGGTCGCCGGGGGTTGCTCCCCAACATTCGATGGTGTCGTCAGTCTTCACACCACAGGTGTAAGAGTGACCGGCGACGATGGACTTAAATGTGCCATCCGGAGATTCGCTTGGGTTGCCCCAACACCTCACCGTGTCTTTGCCTTCATCGGGGGTGTTGTTGGCGCTGTTGCTGTCCAAGACTAGTCCGCAGGTGTGGTTTCGACCAGCGGTTACGGATTGGAAGGTGTAGCCGTTTGGAACGACAGCTTGCAGGTGGATGTCGACAGGGTTGTCGTTTAGGTTTGCGTTGATCCCGTACTTGCAGATCATCTCGCCGGGGTTCTTTCTGTCGGTCGTGCTGCTGTCCTGCAACACAATGCCGCACGCGTGATCGTGGCCGATGTCGATCGAGCTGTACTTTATGTTGTCGGTGTCGAAATAGTTGTCGGAGTTAAGATCCCCGGGAATTGCGTAACCCCAGCATTTTGTAGTGCCGTCGCTTTTGATGCCGCAGGCGTGGCGACGCTCGACGTTCAGCTTTGCGAAACCACCATCATCCGGAGGGGCAGTGAAACCGGTGACGGTATGTCCCCAGCAGTCGATCTTGCCATCGTCAGCGGTAGGATCGCCTTGCGAATCTTTGACCTCTTTGATGGCGCAGGTGTAAGTCTGTCCGGTATCGACCGCTTTGTATTTCGTATAAGTGATCTGTTGCTGCGCGCTAGTGATAGTAGAAGACGCTGAAGTCAGGAGGAGGAATGATGCGAATGCGGCGGCGAATAGCAGGAGCGCGATGAGCGCGAAGAATCGTGTACGACGCGACGGATGATCGCCCTGCCGCCGAATCATACAACTGCCTCGGAAGACTTGGAGGGTACATGATCAGGTATCGGCAACCATCTAAACTTCCGCATTGCCAACTTGTACGCGGCTCTCATCATAAGCATTAAGGTATGTTACCAAATTAGACAATCCAAAAACAGCAGAATTATGACAAATAATTGCGTGAATTATGCTTGCCAACACTCTGATGATGCTATAATTGAAATCAATATGCTATCTGTAGAATAAAGGATGTTTTACTATGAATGGAATAATGAGGATTGTTGTGATAAATGGATTATGTGAGCATGAGGATGATACGGGATTAGGATTTATTCTGATGAAGTGAAGTATAGGGGGTGTCCCCTGTGTCTCACTGCGCTGGCACCCTGTTTAATTCTCTCTCGGAGAGGGGGAGGGAAAGTGAAGCGCTAAAGCGAAGGGGGCGGTGCTATCCCCTCACTCCCCTATGGATTCCCGCCTGCGCGGGAATGACGTGCGCGCAGGAATGACGTAGGCGCGCAGGAATGACGTGGGCGCGCGGGAATGATGGGAAAGATGCGCGGGAATGACGTGTGGACCTCTGCTGTCATTCCGTGCAGCCCCATGTCATTCCGAGCATGCCCCATGTCATTCCGAGCGTAGCGAGGAATCTCCCCCCTTCGCGGAGCTTAAAGGGGTTAGGGGATGCTTTTCTGTCAATGCGATGGACACTATACGAACGTGTGTTGTAAGATAGATCAATGCAGAAGAGTCCATGAGGAGTCGCGGTGCAACGAGATAGCGACTAAGCAACGAAAGATGAAATGGAGGTAGAAACTGTGAAGGTTACTGACGACTTGAAATATTGGGTGGCTTTCCACCGCATCGAAGGTATGGGTCCAAAGAGGTTCAGCAGCATGGAGACTCATTTCGGCAACCTTGAGGATGCGTGGAACGCTGGAAGGGGCGAACTGCGCGATGCCGGCGTAGGCCCGTCTCTTCTAGAGAATATCGACGCGACGCGTGGCAACATCGATCCGGAAGCCGAACTCAATCGGCTCATGCGGCACGGAATTAGACCGATCCATCTGCGCTCCGACGAATACCCAGAACAACTAGCAGAATCACCTGACGCGCCTGCCGTCATATATGTTGCTGGCGATCTGCGTCCGCGTGACAACAACAGTGTCGCCATCGTAGGTACCAGAGACGCAACCGACTATGGACTTCAAATGGCATCAATCCTCGCCCACGATCTAGCCAGTGTTGGAGTGACAATAGTTAGCGGTCTTGCAGTCGGGATCGATACTGAGGCGCATCGCGGCGCGCTCAGGGCAGGAGGGCGAACAATCGCAGTGCTTGCGGGAGGACTCGACTCGATCTATCCACGTCAAAACAAGGGACTTGCTAGACAAATTGTCGAAAGCGGATGCTTGGTCTCAGAATACCGACTCGGATCAAGATCGAAACGCGAACACTTCCCACGACGCAACCGGATCATAAGCGGACTAAGCCGTGGCGTGATCGTCATCGAGGCTGCTAAGAAAAGCGGTGCTACATGGACCGTTAAATGGGCACTTGACCAAAATCGCGAAGTCTTCGCTGTCCCGGGCAATGTAACTTCGCCACAGAGCGAAGGAACAAATTGGCTCATAAAACAAGGCGCCAAACTTACGACTTGCGCCGACGATGTGCTGCAAGAGCTAAGCGTGTTCTTCGGCGACCTCAAACCAGATCCCGATACGCAACACCGCGAAACTGCCGCTCGTGTACGAGCTACCGTGATGGCATCGAACTCCCCAAAGGATGAATCCAATCCCGAGAAACGCAAACCGCGATTGCAGGAGATCAAGACGTTCAACGAGCAAGAACACGCCATCGCCAAAACACTAAGTGAGACAGACGGCCCCATCCACGTCGATGAAATCGCTCGAACTCTATCGATTTCCGTCAAGGAGATTATGTCCTCGCTTACTATGATGGAAGTGCGGGGGATCGTCCGATCTACCGAAGGCGCGTTATACGAACTCTCGGATCAACGCGCCGAAATCGGCGCGCCAAGGCTGCTTGACGAAGGTCGACCTGCATAATAACTAGTTCGCTAGTTCCCGCAAATCTGAAATTCAGCAGAAGTGTGAAAATTGCCTCAACGAACTAAGACCAGAAAGAAAGCACGAACCACGGCTTCCGGCGAAAACCTTGTGATCGTCGAATCGGCTGCTAAAGCGCGCACTATCGAGCGCTACTTGGGCAACGGATTCGCCGTCAAGGCCTCGGTAGGTCATGTTCGTGACCTACAAAAATCTAAGCTTGGGGTCGATATAGAAAACGATTTCCAGCCGAGATACAGCATCGTCTCAGACCGCCGCAAAGTCGTCAACGAACTCAAAGCGATAGCCAAACGCGCAGAAGGCGTCTACCTCGCTACAGACCCGGATCGCGAAGGCGAAGCCATCTCCTGGCACCTCAGCGAAATTCTTGGTATTCCAGAAGACGAAGCGCGCCGCGTCGTATTCCACGAAATCACACGCGATGCTGTCATGGAAGCCTTCAAACAGCCTCGCGGGATTGACCATCAACTCGTAGAGGCGCAACAAGCACGTCGAATCCTAGATCGTCTCGTAGGTTTTCGACTCAGCCCATTCATCCGCAACAAAGTCGCCGGAGCGCAGTCCGCAGGACGGGTGCAGTCTGTCGCGCTGCGACTCATCGTCGATCGCGAAGACGAGATCAACGCTTTTGTCCCAAAAGAGTACTGGTTGATCTCGGCCGACCTCGACAAACAGCCTTCAGATATCCCGTTCAATGCGCGTCTTTACCGTTTGCACGGAGTCAAGAAGGATCCAAACAACCCCGACAATGGGCTTCTGCCAGACGAAACATCCGCATCAACAGTCGCAGAAGAACTCAAATCGGCGAGCTACTCGGTGACGAGTGTCGTGAAACGGCAGGTAAAGGTCAGACCAAGGCCACCGTTCATAACCAGCACCCTGCAACAGCAAGCGGCTAGGAGCCTGCGTTTCAACGCATCACGCACTATGCGAACCGCGCAGAGTCTCTACGAAGGCGTCGCACTCGGTGATGGACAACCAGTCGGCCTCATCACCTACATGAGAACCGACTCAACAAACCTTGCAACGTCCGCTCTTGATCAATCGCAAGAATTTATCCAACGCGAGTTCGGAGACAACTACCACGCAGGCCACCGCATTTACCAGACCAGTTCTCGAAATGCCCAAGAGGCGCATGAAGCCATCCGCCCAACATCAGTCACCAACACTCCGCAACGCGTATCCAGATACCTCAACGACGATCAGCGAAAACTTTATGAACTCATCTGGCAGCGGATGGTCGCCAGCCAGATGGCAGACGGCATTGACGAACGCACCCGCGCGGATATCGACGCTGTAACTACCAACAGCAAGACGCACAAAATGAGAGCCACAGGGTCCGTCATGATCTTCGATGGCTTCCGTTCGCTTTACAGCGAAACCCGAGACGAAGATGCCGAATCCGACGACGCCAGACGCTTACCGGCCTTGGTCGAAGGTGAATCTCTAGACCTGCTCAAAGTCAATAGCGATCAGAAATTCACTCAGCCGCCTCCGCGCTACACTGAAGCGAATCTCATCCGCACATTGGAAGAACTTGGCATCGGAAGGCCTAGCACTTACGCCACCATTGTCGGCAGAATCGTAGATAGGAACTACGTAACTCGCGAAAGGAATCGATTCCACCCAACAAAGAGCGGCATTGCAGTATGCGCGATGCTCAAGCAGTTCTTCCCAGAGATCGTAGATGTCGGTTTCACGGCTGGCATGGAAACCAAACTTGACGACATCGCCAATGGCGACTTGGAACGCGTCAAGATGCTGGAAGAGTTCTATGGGCCTTTCGACAAAGCGCTTGACCACGCATTCCAGAACGCTCAACGCATACGACGTGCCGAGTTCGACGTCGCGAGCGGGATCAAATGCGAAGGTGGAACAGAGCTAGTCGTACGAAACGGTCGCCGCGGCGATTTCTTGGCGTGTCCGGAATATCCGACGTGCAAGTTCGCGATGGACCTGCGTCCTAGTGATGAGTCAGACGGAGAAAAGATCGAAGAGTGGCAAGGCGAGTTTACTCGCCGGATGTCACAATGTCATGCCGCGCACCCGGACGGCGTACCCGAACTTGAGAAGCGTGTCGAAGTCGGTTCTGGCGTTACCTGCGATGGTGGGATCGAGCTCGTCATCCGAAATGGGCGACGTGGCGAGTTCCTTGCATGCCCTGAATTTCCCAAGTGTCGAGTCGCACTTGATCTTAAACCAGAGGACGAGTCCGATATCGAAGAGTGGGATGCAAAACGCCAACAGCGAATGCAACGTTGCTTCAAGGAACATCCTGAGGCTGCAAAGCGTCGGACTACCAGAACTAGTCGGTCGCGATCCCGCGGAGGAACGCGGCGCGCTAGCACGGCTTGATAGCGGGCCGGTCAAGACCGAGTTCTATAAATGTTCGGGAGGTAGCAGGTCATGACCCAGCGCGACCTCCGCCCTGAACGTGTCAGCGTCCCAGGCCTGTGGAACACTATTGCAGAAACGCCGTGGGCGCCGGTACTGCGCGAATACGAAAACTACCTAACCGCGATCCGTCAACTCGCACTCCCGACAGTACGCAACTACATGAACGACCTAAACGCGTTCATGACCTTTCTTTCGGACAACGAACGGATCGACTGCATAGCCTCGCCTGACCGCCGTCAACTCCGAAGCTATCTCGCTTGGCTTGCTGCTCACAGATACGAAAAAGCCTCGATCAGTCGCAAACTTACTGCCTTACGAACATTCTTCGGATGGATGCAAGAGACGGGACGCATCGAGAAAAACGACACAGACATGGTTTCGGCGCCGAGACAGCCCAGAAAACTTCCCTATGTCGTATCAGAACCTGAAATTGAAAGACTTCTCGCCGCGCCGGATACATCGACAACTCTCGGTGTTCGCGATCGAGCCCTGCTCGAAATCATCTACGCCTCTGGTATCCGCGTATCCGAAGCAAACTCTATCGATATTTCGGATGTGTCGTTGAAAACGCAGGAATGCAGAGTCTTCGGAAAGGGTTCCAAGCAACGCATCGTCCTACTAGGAACTCCAGCTGTCCAATTCCTCACTCGATACCTCAATGACTCACGCCCAAAACTTGCTACCAGACAGTCTGGCGACGCACTTTTCCTGAATAATCTAGGCGGTCGCCTAAGTACACGAGCCATCCAAAGCATCGTCAAGAAACACGCATTGGCCGCGGGGCTCGACTCCGAATTCCACACCCACAACCTCCGTCACAGTTTCGCGACTCATCTCCTGAATGGCGGCGCAGACCTAAGAGTCGTTCAAGACCTTCTCGGGCATGAATCTCCATCTACCACTCAGATCTACACTCATGTCTCAGCGGAACAGGCTCGCAAGGTATACCTCAGCGCGCATCCCGGTACAAACCTTAGACGCCGCGCCAAAAGGCGAAAATCAACCGACGCGTTATAGCCTTAAAGATTGCGTGCCACACAACTTTATGCCGATCAGCGCGCAGGCACATCCCAAATCCGATACTAGTGCATAATCGATGACCCGCATCTTAGTCATAAACGGTCCGAACCTCAACAACTTGGGCAAACGCGATACCTCTCAATACGGCATTGTCACCCTTGCCGATATCGAAGAGCGGATTTTAGCGCGTGCCGATGAACTCGCAGTGGATGTCGCATTTTTCCAATCCAACCACGAAGGAGCTATCGTCGATTGGATCCAAGCGGAATCCGAGAATGCCACCGGCATCGTCATCAACGCAGGCGCGTTGACACAGGTTGGATACTCAATCCTTGACGCGATCTTAGATGCCAAGCTACCGACAGTTGAAGTTCATATCTCCAACATTCACGCACGCGAAGAGTTCCGTCGCCACTCGGTAATTGCTCCATTCGCTCTCGGTCAGATAGCAGGGCTCGGATGGAGAGGATACGTTTACGCACTCGAAAGCCTAGTCGAACACACGAAGGCAAATCCGTCATGAACGAAGCCGATTTTAGATATCCTGCTCGCGTCAAAGCGCTTAGATCACTGATACAGGAACTTGAATTAGCCGGCATCCTCATATCTGATGCCCACAATTGCCGCTACTTCTCAGGCTTTATCGGCTCTGCTGGATACCTCTTTGTAACTGCCGACGAAGCAGTGCTTGCCACAGATTTCAGATATACCGAGCAAGCGAATGAACAAGCAGGCGGATTTGAGATTTCCCAGATTCAAGGGAAATTGAGCGAATGGTTCCCCAAAATCATCGGCGACTTGGGAGTAGACACCTTGGGATTCGAGGCCGACAATCTCACCGTCTCCGCGCTCAAGATGTTTGAAGAGGCAATTTCCGAGACAGCGAACGAGGTGGAACTTAAACCGACTACAGGCGACGCTGCGAAACTGCGGGCAATCAAAGATCCTGATGAAGTCGAACTCCTGCAAAAGGCGATCGATATCGGGGATGCTGCGTTTGAGGAAACCGCTGCGAAACTGACGCCCGGAATGAGTGAGAGAGATGCCGCTTGGGAGTTTGAGAAGTCAATACGTGAACGCGGCGCTGAATGTCTGTCATTCGACACTATCGCCGCCACTGGACCCAACGCTGCGCGTCCCCATCATCAGACAGGTGAGACCAAGTTGAAAGAGGGCGAAACCATAGTCTTTGACTGTGGCGCAACTTATCAAGGCTATTGCTCTGACCTGACCCGTACTGTAGTTCTTGGCGATGCTGACGACGAGATCAAACGCGTCTACAACGTCGTCCTAGAGGCGCAAGAGACCGCGATCGAGCAAGTCCGGCCCGGAATGACAGGGGAAGAAGCCGATGCCATCGCCCGAAAAATTATCGATGACGCGGGATACGAGGGTAAATTTGGGCACAGCTTGGGACACGGACTAGGTCTACAAGTCCACGAAGAGCCTAACGTAGGTCCTAGAGGAAAGTCAGCATTGGAAAATGGAATGCCCTTCACCATCGAACCGGGCATCTACATCCCCGGTTGGGGAGGTGTCAGAATCGAAGATGTGGTCGTGCTAGAGAACGACCGGGCGCGTGTCTTGAGTCATGCTGCCAAGATGCGCTTCTAAAACACCGATCCCGAAATCCCACACCTGAAAGCTAGGGAAAGCACAAAAACATGACGATTTCTTCATCCGAGATCCGCCGCAACATGACGATCCTGTTGGACGGCGACATCTACCAAATAATGGAATGGCAACACCGGCAAGCACCGAAGGCACCGCCGACCTTGACGCTCAAGGTGCGACAGCTAAGCACAGGCAACGTGTTCGAACGTAAACTAGCCGGCAACCACAAACTCACCGTTGCACAGACCGAACGTCGCAACGCACAGTATCTCTACAGAGAGGGCGATTTCTATGTCTTTATGGACATGGAAACGTACGAGCAGCATCTCATCAGCGAAAATATGCTCGGAGATGCGGTTTACTTCATTCCTGAAGGTGGCGAGTTGACTCTTCTGATGCACGAAGAGAAACCAATCTTGGTCGAGTTGCCATCCGCTGTTAGCTTGATGATCGCGCAAACCGAGGTCGGACTCAAAGGTGATACTCAAAGCGGAGCCACTAAGCCCGCTACTACCGACACCGGCCTTACACTGCAAGTCCCGCTCTTTGTCAGCGAAGGTGACATGATTAGCGTCAACACCACCTCTAAGGAATACATCGGTAGAGCCGACTAGTCCAGCATTGCCCACCGATTGCTTCCCAATTCGGGGATAATTTGGGTATCTCGATGTACAGCAACCCAACATCGCCCCCGTCTTCATCCAGCAACATTCAACCTCGCTCGGTTTCTGAAGTCTCGCAACTCATCCAGGGCTTACTCAAAAGTGACCCGCAACTTGCAAACGTCACGATAATTGGTGAGGTCTCCGGACATTCCCAACCGCCGTCAGGCCACAGCTACTTCTCCCTTCGCGATCGTGATGCATCCTTGCGATGCGTTATGTTCCGATACGGACGCGGTCACCAATTCTTAGAAGACGGCGCACTTGTAGTCTGCCAAGGTAGCGCTGGCATCTATGCTCCCAGAGGAGACCTACAGATCGTCGTCACCTCTGCGGAACCCGTCGGCGTAGGCGACCAGCAAGCACAACTCGAGGAACTCAAACGAAAGCTACGCGCTGAAGGCCTGTTCGATCCTTCACGCAAGAGGGCTGTGCCCCAATTTCCTGAACGCATCGCCGTTATCACTTCCGAGCAAGGCGCTGTTTGGCACGACATCCTAAACATCGTCAGACGACGATACCCGTTGATGGAACTCCTACTAGTCCCGTCCGCCGTACAAGGGGAGCTCGCGCCAGTAACAATCATCGAAGCCTTCGCCGAACTTCATGCATACGCGGAAAATAACCAGGTTGATGCAGTTATCGTAGCTCGTGGCGGCGGTTCAGCAGAAGACCTCATGCCTTACAACGACGAAATGGTGGCAAGAACCATATTCGCAAGCCGCATCCCAGTCATCAGCGCAGTAGGGCACGAAACCGATTTCACAATTGCCGACGATGTTGCCGACCTGCGCGCGCCAACACCCTCTGCCGCTGCCGAGTTGGTTTCGCCAGATATTGGCGGGTTGGCTGTCGAAACCGCCGATTTCACGCAACGGCTCATGCGAGCTCTTTCAGGCCGCGTAACTATCGCAAGTCAGCGCTTGAACCTCACTCAAGATCGACTGATGGAAAGTGTTCCTGATACTCAATCTTTCCGCGATCGTGTGGATGAGATGCGGATTCGCGCGGAAGATTCTTGGGAGCGTTATATCAACGGCAAGCGCGAAGCACTGCATAGAACTGAAGCACAGCTTCGAGCCCTCGGTCCATACAACATCTTGGAACGCGGATACGTTATGGCGCGAACGCCCAAAGGTGTCGTTGTCTCCAAAGCCGCCGATGTTAGTCCTGACCAATTGCTTGAACTCACATTCGCCGATGGTACGGTTGAAACCGAGACGCGTTCCATACATTTGAGAAACTGAAGCAGGCTCAGACAATGAACTGTGACGACCAATCACCAGAAGAGCGACCGATGAACTTCGAGGATGCATTTACCAGACTCGAATCGGTTGTGCGGCGACTTGAGAGCGGTCAAATGTCCCTCGATCAATCGACCGCGCTGTTCGAAGAGGGAATGCAACTCGCCAAGATATGTACGGAGATGCTCAATGGCGCGGAAATGAAGATCAAACGATTGCAACAAGGTCTTGCGGAGCAGCTGAACCTAGTATCAGACGATTAAAGGTGGGTTGTACTGCTAAAAACACCGAATCCAAAACCCTCCGCATCGGATGGTTCACCACCGCAAACGGACCCGGTTCGCGGGGGATGTTCACCGCCGTACTTGATGCGATTCGCAGTGGCGACCTCAACGCCCAATTCGAATTCGTATTCATCAATAGGGATCGAGGCCAAACAGCCCCAACTGACAGTTTCATCGAACTCTCGGAAGCAAACCAAATTCCGACGATAACCTTTTCATCGCTGAAGTTTCGACGCCAACACGACAATGCTAGTTGGGACCAACTCCGTGAATCATTTGACGGTTTAGCCCTCTCAGAACTCAAACCTTTCAAACCCGACGTCTCAGTGATGGCGGGCTACATGCTCTTTGCTCCCGAAATCAGCCGACACATGCTGGTACTCAACCAACATCCGGCACTTCCAGGTGGAACGATTGGGAAATGGCAAGATGCGATTTGGGACGTAATCCAAAACGACGGCAACTGCCACGGCGCAATGATCCACATAGCTACCCCTGAACTTGATCGTGGCCCGGTCGTAACTACATGCAGTTTCAGCGTGCGCGGACCAGGCTTTGACTCGCTTTGGCAAGATACTCACAATTGGGACATCTCCCAACTGCGAAAATCTGGCGACGAATCCTTCCCGTTGTTCGCTGCAATCCGACGTGTGGGAGTTCAGCGCGAACGACCGCTAGTGGTTGAAACTCTAAAAGCGATAGCCGACGGCGAAATAGACCTAAATTCAATCAAACAAGGCGGGCACATCGAACCGATCGATATGAGCGAACGCGTAGAACGCGCCGCATTCCGACGATAACTAACCCTAATCTGCCAAAACGATCTTCATCGCATCCATCACCTTGCGCGCTGCTGCACTGGGATCTTTCGCGGTCAATATAGAACGTACAACTGCGACGCCAGCCGCCCCCTGTCTGACTACGTCCCCGGCATTGTCGGCTGATATCCCTCCGATCCCGATTACCGGCAGCTTCGTTTCTCGCACTACCCGACCAACAACCTCAACTCCGTGTGTTTCACCACTGGGATGCGTGTCAGACGGGAAGATAGTCCCCATCATCAGAAAATCCGCGCCAGATTCCATCGCCGCCTTGGCATTCGCGACGCTGTGAACTGAACGACCAACAAGCGTTTCTTCGCCATACAGTTCTCTAACCTGCGCTATCCGACCACCCGCAACTTCAGACAGTTGCAAACCATCCACTCCTAGATACCGATTTATCTCGCGGTCCGACGGATTCACCATGACCAACGCGCGTTGATCGACCGTCGCATTCACGCAAGAGACCAATTCGTCGTATTCACTATCCGGTATTCCTGGTGCTCGCACTTGGACCATGTTCACCCCACCGTCTACTGCCTTCGACAGAATGTCCGCCAAACGCGAAAGATCGTGTCCGACAACTCCAAGGTCGGTAATTAAACACAGAGTTGGCGTTGTTAGGCTAGGGAAGCGCGTATCCGACATGATGCTCACGGACGCGGCTCGCTATGCAGTTACTGCCAGTGCCTCTTGTGGACTGCTCGGGGAGGCATCAGAAACCGGTATCCGCCCTGCCAGATACGCCTTTCTTCCAGCCTCAACACCCAACTTGAACGCCTCACCCATCAACGCTGGATCCTCTGCTCGCGCAATCGCAGTATTCACTAGCACAGCATCGGCTCCCATCTCTAAAACCTGCGATGCGTCCGACGGAACACCCAGACCCGCATCGACAACAACTGGGATACTGGATTGATCGATGATGATCGAAATCTCCTCTGCTGTATGTACACCGCGCCCGGAACCGATCGGTGAACCTAACGGCATCACCGTCGCGCAACCCAAATCTTCCAACTTCATGGCCAGTACCGGATCAGCATGGATATACGGCAGCACGGTAAAGCCTTCGGACAATAACATCTTTGCTGCTTCGTACGAGCCCACAGGATCAGGCAATAAGTGTGCAGGTTCTGGTATCACTTCCAGTTTCACCCAATCCGAACCCGTAACCTCACGTGCCAATCGTGCAATACCCACGGCCTGATCAGCTGTTCTGGCTCCAGCAGTGTTCGGGAGTATCTGATACCTGCTCCAATCCAAAACATCCAGCAACGTCTCTTCGTTTGGATCGTCAAGATTCAGGCGACCAATCGCGACTGTGATGATCTCTGTTCCGGAAGCGACTACCGAGTCGAGTAGTTGCTGAGCCGATCGGTGCTTCCCAGTACCCGTCATCAGACGAGAACTGAACTTTTTGCCTGCTATTACCAGTGGGTCGTCTGTCATGTCGGAGAGACTCATGCTGAGTGTTGATTGTGGTAAAGATGGTTAGAACAGGTTGTGCGACTGTCCACCGTCCACATTGATGCACGCTCCTGTAATCAGATCTGCATGTTTCGATGCCAAGAACGCGACCGTCGCGCCTATCGGTTCTGGCCATCCAAATTTGCCCATCGGCAAGTTGCGTGCTACGAACTCATCTACAACTTCCTGCGAGTTGATCTCTTGGAAGCGTTCCCAAGTCCCGCCGGGGAACAGTATCGAACCGGGCGCGACTGAGTTAACCGTCACTCCAGTCGGTGCGCTAGACAGCGCGGCATGTTTCGACAAAGCGATCATTGCCGCTTTCGCAACCATATATGGGGCCGTCCCACCTGCCTCGCGTCCATAGATGCTCGAAATGTTGATGATGCGTCCCCAACCGCGCTCCTGCATTCCGGGTAACGTCAATTTGATCAGACGGATTGCCGACCACAAGTTGAGGTCTACCACCATCTCGAAATCTTCGATCGACGAATTGACCACATCACTAGTCCCCATGCTGCCGCCAACGTTGTTGACCACGATGTCCGGAGCACCCAAATCCGCCTGCATACGAGCAACAGCATCTGCCGGCGCATCTGGGTCACCCATGTCTAACGCGTAACCAAACGCATTGACTCCGGTCTCAGAAAGCTCCGCAACTGTCGAATTGAGGCGTTCCTGACCCCGCGCGCAGATCGCGACATCTACACCCTCATTCGCCAAAGCAAGGGCCGATTGCCTACCTAGCCCCCTGCTGCCGCCTGTTACCAGAGCACGTTTACCCTTGATTCCTAGATCCATTTCTCGAGAATCTCCAATCGTCGATTGAACTAACATGGCGCACTAGCATCCTTATCGAATTCCAGTGCGTTCCTACTCGAATCTAGAATACCCCAACGATGCTCCCCGAATTTCCTGAAAAGCCGAGACGATCCGCGATCCCAAAGCAGGCGCAATCGATTCGCTTCTAGTTGAAATCAGCGAACGCGACCATGAGTGAATGACCTCGTACACTCCCGTCATTCCCCCTCAGCCAATGATTTCAGTGGGATTAAAGCCCATCCAAAGCAGAGGTGCAAGCGGGGATTGCACTGAATCTAACTTCATTCAGCCTTTAGGATTGGTTATGCTGATATCTCGTAAGGGGTGCGAAATATCTCCAGCGCGCCATCGGTTACGAAACAAGAACGAAAAAACACCATGCTTATAATTAGGGCGTGCAGCCAAGTGGCGCTGCGCGACGAGACCCCAAGGATTTCTAATTGACGACTACACAGACGGAGGAGACGGCGAGCCCTGGAAACGTCGCTGTCCTAGAAAACGAGTCTGAACAGCCGATAGACGCTGATGGACCAATTTCAACACCGAACGATGCCGAGGCGGGCAATTCCGAAGAGCCCAACGTCGAACTCGAAGAGCTCGATCTCATATTCCAATATCTTCCCAAAGAGGGACTACGGAGAGGCGACATTATCGATGGCATCGTTCTTGATGCCGCTCGTGAAGGTCTTCTTGTTGATATTCAGCAAAAATCCGAGGGGTGGGTCCCCATACGCGAAACAAGGCTGCTTACTGAGGAAGAGGGACAAGAAGCCTTGCCAAAAGTGGGTGACGAAGTCATCCTCTTTGTCCAACGACCGGAAGGCCCCGATGGATACCCTCTGCTTTCCATAGATCGTGCGCGTGGCGAACACGGATGGCGCGACTTGGAAAAAGCGCGCGAAGCTGAAGAGACGGTCCGGGGACGGATCATCGGTTCCAACCGCGGTGGCGCGGTTATTCAAGTTAAAGGTGTCCAAGGGTTCGTGCCTCTATCCCAGCTGGTTGGTCCGGCAAGAGACCTATACGTCGGAGATGGCGCGCCTCCCAAGCCCGGTTTTATCGGGATGGAGATCGACTGCAAGATACTTGAACTCAATCGTCGTCGCAATCGAGCAATCTTCTCTGAGCGTGCAGCACTCGAGGCCATCAACCACATGCAAAAGATGCGTCTGGTACAGGAACTTGAAGAGGGTGACGTTAGACGCGGAAGGGTTGCTGGGATATCGAGTTTCGGCGCATTTATCGACCTTGGCGGCGCAGATGGGCTTGTGCACATCTCTGAGATGTCTTGGTCATCCGTCAATCGGCCTGATGATGTAGTTAAACTCGGTGAAGACCTTGATGTTTTGGTCCTGAAAGTTGACCGCGAATCGCTCAAAATCGCTTTGAGCATGAAGAGGTTGATGCCAGAGCCTTGGGAGAACATCGAGAACCAACTTAATGTGGGTCAGATCGTAGAAGGAAGGGTCACCAAACTTGCCCACTTCGGCGCGTTCGCACGCATCGGCGAGGGCATTGAAGGACTCGTTCACATCTCCGAGTTGACTAACAGACACATAAAGAGTCCCTCGGAAGTAGTAAAAGAAGGTGACGTTCGCAACTTCCGTGTGATACGAATTGAACCAGAACGACGAAGACTTGGTCTCAGCCTTAAACAAGCCGAGAATATCCAAGATGCTTCCGAAGGCGAAAGCGATGATGCCGCAAATGCCTCAGGTCTCTCCGATGGCGGATTCGAAGACCTATTTGAAGACTGAAATCTCCGGACGCGTAGGGCGTTCGTGACTACCTGACTGAAGGGAGCGTTCAGCAATGCCCGACAGCAGTGAACGTGGATTTAACATGTTCTCGGCACCCGCAAGACGGGTGTTTGAGACTGCGCAGGAGGAAGCAAAGCGCTTTAACCAGCGGTACATAACCGCAGAACACCTGCTGCTCGCCTTGCTTGGCGAAAAAGAGGGTGTCGTCGCTCAGGTCTTCACTAACCTCAAGATCGACGTCCGAGAGCTGCGTACCGCGCTCGAATTCACAGTCAACCGAGAAACCACACCCGCTGACAGGCCACCCAGCCTAGGACCAAGGGCTAAGAAGGCCATCAGATTAGCCGTTGATGAAGCGCGACTTGGTGAACTGAACCGAGTCGGCACTGAGCACTTGCTTATTGGTCTGCTTCGCGATGGCGAAGGTCCCGCGGCCGAGTTGCTGAACCAGAACAGCATTACCCTCGATCGTGTGCGAGAGGAGACGCAGAAACTCGAATCTGGTACCAAGCGCTCGCGTCGCAAAGGTGCAGCAGACAAGAAAAACCGCACCCCTATGCTCGACAGCATGGGTATCGACCTAACCGAGTTGGCTTCAAGTGGGAAGCTTGATCCCGTCATTGGACGTGACTCCGAACTCGAGCGAATCATCCAGATACTCAGCAGGCGCACAAAAAACAACCCCGTTCTCGTTGGCGATCCCGGTGTTGGCAAGACTGCAATCATAGAGAAACTCGCGACTACCATCGTTGATGGCGCAGTCCCGGACATGCTCAAAGGGCGACGCGTCGTCGCACTTGATATGGGCTCTCTGATCGCAGGCACCAAGTATCGCGGTGAGTTTGAAGAGCGGATGACAAAGATCATTGCTGAACTCAAATCGAACCAAGAGTGCATCCTCTTCATCGAAGAGATACACACCCTAGTTGGTGCAGGTGCTGCTGAAGGCGCAGTTGACGCCGCCAATATCCTGAAGCCCTCTCTAGTAAGGGGTGAACTGCAAGTTGTCGGCGCAACTACTCATGACGACTACCGGAAACACATCGAACGCGATGCCGCTCTCGATCGAAGGTTCCGCCCAGTCAAAGTCGAGCCGCCAGATGTCGAAGAGACCGTCAAAATCCTCCACGGCGTCAAGAAGCAATACGAAGAGCACCACCAGCTCGCCATCAACGACGAAGCCATCGAGTTAGCTGCACAGCTTGCTGATCGTTACATCGTTGACCGACATCTGCCCGACAAGGCGATAGACCTAGTCGATGAGGCAGTATCGCGTGTTCGCGTCAAAAACACCATGCCGCCGCCTGAAGTCCGCGATGCAATACGCGTTCTTAACGACATTCTGCGCGAGAAAAACGATGCAGTTACAAAACAGGACTACGATGCGGCTTCGGAACTATTCGAACGAGAAACCCAACAAAAAGCGCTTATCTCTCGCGTCGAAAAGAAATACGCCGACGAAAACAAAGAGCATGTCAAGACTGAAGTCGGACCGGATGACGTCACAGAAGTCGTTTCTATGTGGACTAGCATCCCAGTTACTCGTCTAGACGTCATTGAAGTCGAGCGTCTCCGCAACATGGAGAAAGAGCTTCAAAAGCGTGTCTTGGGGCAAGATGAACCCATCGGTATCGTGTCAAAGGCTGTACGACGTGCACGTGCTGGGTTCAAAGACCCGAAAAGACCGATTGGTGCCTTCCTGTTCTTGGGTCCCACCGGCGTGGGTAAGACACACCTCGTCAAGCAACTCGCCGAATATCTCTTTGGTGACGAACGCCTAATGATCCGGCTCGACATGTCCGAATACATGGAGAAGCACACCGTCTCACGTCTAATCGGCTCGCCGCCAGGCTATGTGGGCTACGGCGACGGTGGACAGCTCACCGAGGAAGTCAGAAAGCACCCGTACAGTGTCATCCTCCTCGACGAAATCGAGAAGGCACACCCCGACGTGTTCAACACCCTCTTGCAGGTTTTTGAGGACGGGCACTTGACTGACGGTCAAGGACGGAAGATCGACTTCAAAAACACGATCATCGTCATGACCTCCAACCTCGGCTCGAACCTCATCGCCAGCGGGTACAAGATCGGCTTCACCACTGGTGAAACTTCCGACGGTACTTCCGAGGACGACTACCTAAGAATGAAAGACCGCGTTCTTGAGGAGCTCAAGAACCCGAGAAACGGCTTCAGGCCGGAATTCTTGAACCGAATCGATGGCGTTGTCGTATTCCATGCCCTGAATCGAGAGGATGTCCTAAACATCGTCGACTTGATGATGAGCGAAGTAAGAGACCGTGCAGAAGAGCACGAAATGGTCTTGCGTGTAACCGATGCCGCGAAGGAATACCTCGCAGACGTCGGATTCGACCCCAAAATGGGCGCGCGACCGCTACGTCGAAAGATCCAAGACGAAGTCGAAGACGTCATCTCCGAGATGTACCTAACCGGTGATGTGCATGAAGGCGACATAGTCGTGATCGATGTTACCGATTCCGAAAACTCCAAGGAACGATCCATCGTCATCACAACTGACGAACCGCCACTCGACATCCTCGAAGAATCCGCACTGGTGGCTCAACTCGGCGACGAACCGGTCTTTGCACCGACAACCTAAACGCGGCGGACAATAAGGGGGATGTGAGTGTAACCTCCGTCACATTCACGTCTCTCAACGTCATTCCCGCACTGATGAGATCTTTGCCTAACTACGTCATTCCGACGAAAGTCGGAATCCAGAGAGGTTGAGAGGGGCGTGCAAAGCGAGACGGCGCATCTAACTCCCTTTAATTCCCCATTGGTCATCAAGAGAGAGGGTTGTACACAGAACCCGTAGGTGAGAATCTAGACAGAGCGATCAAGCAGGGAACGCACGATATCTAACCGCGCTTTATCCTTTACGATTGGTCATGTGCTGGTACCAGAATCGCAATCTTGATCGCGAACTACACGAACCTCCTTTTGCCATAATCTCAATATCGTCAACTCCATGTCCACTCCAGCACTCAATCTAAAATCTCAGCGCCTCCGATCAACCATCGAATCGTTCGATTCAGCAATCGTCGCCTACTCTGGCGGCGTTGACTCCGCTCTCGTCGCACAATTCGCTCATGACACCCTCGGCCCGGACAACTCAATAATCGTTACCGCGGTATCAGACAGCCTGGCCGAATACGAACTCGAAAACGCTCATGAACTCGCAGAAAACCGAGGTTGGAACTTTCGAACGATTGCCACATCAGAGATGCAAGACCAACGCTACATCCGAAACGACGGCAACCGCTGTTTCTTCTGCAAAACTGAACTCTACAACCACCTCTCGCACATAGCCACCACAGAGGGATTTCGAGTCATCGCCAACGGCGCCAACCGTGATGACCTCGGCGACTATCGTCCAGGTATGAAAGCTGCCAACCAATTCCAAGTGCGGTCTCCGTTGCTGGAAAACGATATCGGCAAAAACGAAGTTCGTGCCTTAGCCCTCGAACTCGGACTACCCAATTGGGACAAACCGGCCCAACCTTGCCTGTCATCCCGGATTCCATACGGAACGCAGGTCACCGTAAAAGCCCTTAAGATGATTTCCCAAGCCGAGAAACGCCTTCGTGAACTCGGTTTCCCAGAATGTCGAGTCAGGCATTACGGCGAAACCGCACGCATCGAAATACCGCTTGACATGTTCCCGCGCTACAACGACGACTCGATTAGGACCGCGGCAATAACCGGGATCGTCGACGTAGGCTACCAAAATGTCGAACTCGATCCCAAAGGTCTGCGTTCCGGCAATCTTAATCAAGCCCTAAAATCGAAAAGTAACTGAATACCATTCCTGATTCGGCGGCATGTCGATCGCGACTGAGATCGTAAACCGCATTCACCTCTAACCCATGCCCCGCATCGCCTACCTAGATATCATCGGCGGCATCAGTGGCGACATGCTCCTGTCCGCAATGCTCGACATCGGCATAAGCAGGGAAGAGCTTGAGCGAGAGCTGACCAAGATCGTCCCTGGACCATTTGAGCTCATCGCAAACAAAACTACCCGCGGTGCAATCGCTGCTACGCACCTTGATGTCAGACTGCCAGACGAATCTGATCATCATCTCGATTGGGACGATTTCAATAACTGCATCGAAACAAGCAAACTGCCAGATCGTGACTTAGACCGAATCCGAGCGATATTTCGGTGCCTGCGTGCAGCGGAAGCCGAAGCGCATAACGCACCTGACGGCAATACCCATCTCCATGAACTCGGATCATTAGACACCTTGATCGACATCGCCGGTGCCGTCATCGGTCTTCGCATACTCGGTGTCGAATCTCTTCACGCATCGCCTCTACCAGCATCCACTGGCATGTCAGCGAGCAGTCATGGCAAAAGAGCATCATTAGCCCCTGCAACGATGGCAATCATCAAGAAACATCAAATCCCGGTCCGCGTCTCCGTCATCAACCCTCCGGCTGGCGAGAGCGTCACGCCCACAGGCGCTTCGATTGTCGCCTCATTAGCTGAGTTAGATCCTGCCACGATGACTGTAGAGATGGTCGGATACGGGGCTGGTACACGAAACACTAATACTCCACCCAACGTGGTCGGATTGTGGATCGGAGAATCGAACGATAAAGGTTCGCTTGTAAAACGAGCCGCTGAAAATATCGGAGTGGAAACTCAATCCGACGTCGTGCTGATCGAAACCAATCTTGACGACATGACTGGCGAGGAACTCGCTTACGCTATGCAGATGCTATTCGATGTCGGTGCAATCGACGTTTGGACGACACCTATCCAGATGAAGAAATCCCGCCCCGGCATCATTCTGTCCGCGATTGCAAATCAACAAGACCTTGCAAGAGTGTCCGACGCGTTCTTCAAACACACGTCAACCTTAGGCGTTCGCATACGGCAATTAGATCGATTAGTCGCGGACAGGGAGATTTACACCGTTCAAACCGAATACGGGCCCATCCGCGTCAAACTCCGTAAGATCAACGGAGTTGTTACGCAGGTCGCCCCTGAATACGATGACTGTGCTGACGCCGCGGCGAGTTCCGGGATTCCCATACGCGAAATCGCGGAGGTGGCACGCACCGCATTCAACCAAGCGAAAGCCCCCAATCAACACCATGGCGACTAAGCCAATCCGCCTCTACGACAAACCTTTCTCATTCTCTGACGCACCCGGTCAGATCAAATTAGGCCGTCGTATCTGTATCTACGGAAGGGGAGGGAAGACATCCCTCAGTCGCGCCATTGGCGACCTTACCGGCCTTCCCGTCATCGAACTCGACTCTATTTTCTGGCTACCAAACTGGGTCGAACGCGATCAGCATGAAATGCTCGATATCGTCATGGAACGTATCCAAACCTGCAAACGCGGATGGATCATTGAAGGCAACTACAGCAAGATAAGACCGCACGTGCTGCCTATTGCCGATACCGTCATTTGGCTCGACCTGCCGCGATTTCCCACTACGCTACGTATCGCCAGGCGAACCCTCTCGAACGCGATAAAAGGAACGCGAATCTGCGGCGACAACTACGAATCCCTCAAAACCGCGCTCTCATCCAAATCCATCATCTGGTATACCGCAACCCAAGGAGTAAAATCGCAGAATCGAATCGCAACCGCGCTCCAAAACCCCCAGCTAAGAGCGACAATATACGAGCTCCGATCCTACCGCGAGCTAACTCGGTTCTATCGCAAACTCGGCCTTGATCACCGATCCTACCTAACTTGAAGCACTTATCCGACCTGCACACCCATTTAGAATCAAACTCAAGCGTCATAGCTTTTCCCACTCTCATGCCCCAGTGGCGCAATGGCAGCGCAGCCGATTTGTAATTGGCAGGTTGGCGGGTTCGAATCCCCCCTGGGGCTCCACATTTCATTTCACACTCAATCTCTCCAGTGCGTGGTTAACAATCGTTTACGAATCTCGTAACTTGACTTTTTGGAAATCGCTAATGTGATAAGATGAAGGTTTGTGCAGGGATTGGGGAGCGGTCAAACCCAGCAGACTGTAAATCTGCCGCCTTGTGCTTCGTAGGTTCGAATCCTACTCCCTGCACCAGTGCAGGGAGAAAAGTACCGGACTCGAACCAAGAGGAGCCGAGCCCACATAGCTCAGTGGTAGAGCACATTCTTGGTAAGAATGAGGTCCCGAGTTCAAGTCTCGGTGTGGGCTCCACTAACCCCGGAACCCACGAAAGAGACGATTCTTGCATAGCCGATAAACGGCAAAAGGTCTCATACATACAGACCCTTCAGGAAAGGGCAGGCAAAGAGGAAAATGGCGAAGCAAGTCTTTGACAGGACAAAGCCGCACGTTAACGTCGGCACTATTGGGCACGTCGACCACGGGAAGACGACCCTTACTGCAGCGATCACACAAGTTCTGGCGAATAATCCCGAACTCAACGTTACAGCCAAGAACTTTGAAGACATCGACAACGCTCCTGAAGAGCGTGAACGCGGTGTCACTATCGCTACCACACATACCGAGTACGAGACCGCATCGCGGCACTACGCTCACGTCGACTGCCCAGGGCACGCCGACTACATCAAGAACATGATCACTGGAGCGGCTCAGATGGACGGCGCGATTCTCGTCGTTTCAGCAGCCGACGGCCCCATGCCGCAGACGCGGGAGCACATCCTGCTCGCTCGACAGGTGAACGTCCCGGCACTCGTTGTCGCCCTTAACAAGTGCGACATGATGGACGATGAAGAGCTACTCGAACTCGTTGAACTTGAAGTCCGAGAACTTCTCTCCTCCTACGACTTCCCCGGCGACGACATCCCTGTCGTACAGGTCAGCGCACTTGAGGCACTCGAGAACTCTGAAGACACCAGCAACCGCTGGGTGCAGCAGATCTACGAGCTCATGGAATCCGTCGACGACTATGTTCCGATCCCGGACCGTCCTGTCGATCTTCCTTTCATCATGCCTATCGAAGATGTCTTTGGCATCAAGGGCCGAGGTACAGTCGTCACCGGCAGAATCGAACGCGGAAAGGTTCAAGTCGGAGAGCCAGTCGACATCGTCGGATTTGGCAAGACGCAAAATACCGTCGTAACCGGCGTCGAAATGTTCCAGAAGACACTCGATGAAGGCATCACTGGCGACGCAGTGGGCTGTCTACTGCGCGGTATTGACCGCGAAGAAGTCTCCCGTGGCGCGGTGCTAGCCAAACCTGGGACTATCACCCCGTACACCAAGGGCAAGGCGCAAGTTTACGTCCTGACTGCTGAAGAGGGTGGGCGACGTACTCCGTTCTTCACCGGATACAAGCCGCAGTTCTACATCCGCACCACGGACGTCACGGGTGAGATCCAACTCCCTGACGGCATCGAGATGGTCATGCCGGGTGACAACACCGAGATGGAAATCGAGCTCCTATACCCCGTAGCACTCGAAGAGAACCTGCGTTTCGCCATCCGAGAAGGTGGACGAACCGTCGGCTCCGGTGTCTTTACCGAAGTCGTCTCGTAACAAACCAAGCGTTGCATCGCCTGCGACGCTCGCAATACCCAACGCGAACTCCGCAGGCGATTTTACGCTGTCGAAAGAACATTTCTCCAAACCGATATAACGATCCACTAAGGAGTTTCCGACATGGCGAGACGAAATGCCGTCAGAACCTTGGTTCAACTCACATGCGAATGTGGGTCGCACACGTATCATACGGAGAAAAACCGACGCAACACTCCGGATCGCATCACCCTGCGCAAATATTGCCCAGCATGTAGGTCCCACAACCAGTTCCGAGAACGCAGACGCTGACCATCCTTTGAATGCCCAGCTGAAGGGCAGAACACCATGGCACAGAACCGAGCTAGACCCGACGTTAGACTAACGCCGTCGAGGCGTTTCTCGATATTTGGTTTCTTCGGAGATGTCTTCGGAGAACTCCGCAAAGTCACTTGGCCTTCACGCGAAGAAGCAACAAGGCTTTGGCTGCTCGTCATCGCCCTAGCCGCCGTAATGGGCGTGTTCCTAGGATTCTTCGACTGGCTATTCGCGCGCATCTTCTCACTCCTCGCAGGTACTTAAACAGTGACTACCGCACCAACCACAATTCCTGTGATCCCAAATACCGCTCGGTGGTACGTCGTACACACATACTCCGGGCGTGAAGACCGTACCTGCCACAACCTCAAACAACGAATCATCACGATGGATTTCGAAGACCAAATCTTTGATGCCGTCGTGCCTAAGCAGACTGTCATCCAAATCACCGACGGCGAAACCAAAAACGTCGAAAAGACTATGTACCCCGGATACCTGCTAGTCCACATGGTCATGAACGATGACAGCTGGTACGTAGTCAGAAACACTCCCGGCGTCACCAACTTCATCTCAGTCGAAGAAGGCGTAGAGGGAAGGGCAAAACCAACTCCTCTCACCGATGAAGAAGCCCAGAGGATGATCCAAGGACCGTCCAGCGACAGTCCTCAGGTCAACTTCGGGTTCGAACGCGGAGACGTGGTAGTGATCAAGGACGGCCCTTTCGCAGAATTCAGCGGCACCGTCGACGAGGTCATGGGACAACGCGGCACACTACGCGTTACCGTCTCTTTCTTTGGCCAGGATACTCCCGTCGAACTGCCATTCCTATCTGTAGAAAAAGCCTAGACGCACAATCAATAAAACCGGAAGTAGAAGCCCGTGGCAAGGAAAGTAATAGCAAAGGTAAACCTGCAACTCGCAGCTGGCGAGGCAACACCTGCACCGCCAGTTGGTCCGGCGCTCGGACAGCACGGCATCAACATCCCGCTCTTCATTAAAGAGTTCAATGAACGATCGCAATCCAACCGAGGGATGATCGTGCGGGCCGCGATCGATGTATACGCCGATCGATCATTTACCTTCGTCGTAAAATCACCCCCAGCATCCGCATTGCTCAAACAAGCCGCAGGTGTCGAGGCTGGCTCACAAACACCCGGTACCATGGTTGCTGGCAGTATCTCACGCGACCAACTAAAGTCCATCGCCGAAACCAAAATCGAAGAACTCAACGCTAACGATATCGAAGCCGCGATGAATGTCATCGAAGGCACCGCCCGAAGCATGGGCATCGTCGTCGCCGATTAGCGCATCAACGATAGACATCATCCGAGAAAATACCAGACTATGCCCCGGCAAAAACACAGTAAACGCTACCGAGAAGTCGTCTCCAACGTCCCTAAAGACCCCGTCGACGCTAACGTAGCGGTCAAACTCACGCTTGAGTCCGCAACCGCGAAATTTGATGAAAGTATCGAGATACATCTCGCCACTAACGCTGACCCGCGCCACGCCGACCAGCAGTTACGCGAAGTTGTCTCGCTACCGCATTCCCTCGGAGATGTCGTCCGCGTCCTTGTCTTCGCCGAAGGTGAAGCCGCACGCATCGCATCCGATGCAGGCGCAGACTACATCGTTGACGACGAATTGCTTGAACGCATACAGGGTGGATGGACAGACTTTGAAGTTGGACTCGCCACGCCTGACCAGATGCCTAAAGTCGGAAGACTCGGACGCGTTCTAGGTCCGCGCGGGCTGATGCCAAACCCGCGGAACAACACCGTGGTTCAGCCTAACCAACTCGAATCTGCTATCAGCGGCGCTCGGCAAGGGCGGCAAGAGATCCGCATGGATCGACACGCTAACCTCCACGCACGTATCGGACGAAAATCCTTCACCGACGAGCAACTACTAAACAACCTCGCAGCCGTATATGAAACGGTCTCCCGAGCCAAACCCGAAGGCGTCAAAGGCCAGTTCGTCAAAGCCGCTACCCTCTGTTCCGCTATGGGACCTGGGGTCAAAGTTAACCTGCCGAGTTTGGAAAACCTCGCCGTTGCCGATTAAAATAGGAGAAAGTGACCAAACTTAGCCTCCACTGGAGTCAAAAAACAACACCGCAAAAACGAAAAAATCCCTGGCTGCAGACAGCGGGTGCTCTAATACAGAGACCAAAGACGATTGACGTCGCCTGCCGAGGCTGATAGGAGACACGGCAAACATCAAACGCCGTAACCCATATCCCTGAACCGCCTCGCGGCAACCTGCACCCGAACCAACAGCAGCAAGCCCGAGGCTTTTTGATTCTCACTCTCCCTATATATGCAAAGTGAGCAAGGAAACTCCAAACCGCAACCGAGAACTCCATCATGCCATCCCAACGAAACCAGCAAATACTAGATAACATCCTCGATCGGATGCGTGACAAGCCCTTAATCGTCACTGCTCGATACTCAAACGTCAACGCATCGCAGATGGACGATCTAAGGCGTAGTGTCACCAACGGTGGCGGTAAGGTCTTCGTGGCGAAAAACACTCTGGTCAAAATCGCCGCTGAAGAACTAGGAATCGACAGCATCGACGAAATTATTGACGGTCCAACCGCCTACATCGTCGCTGATGACGACATCGCTGGAATGGTCAAGGCACTCAACGACTCCATCAAGGACCAAAGCATCAACGTCGAAATTCTCGGCGGCGTCCTAGATAGAGAACTCATCAACTCGGTTCGCGTTGAACAGATCGCCGCCCTCCCTACACGCGAGCAACTCATCGGGATGCTCGCGTCGGCAATGAACGGCCCCATCAACAACCTCGCACGAGTATTGAACGCACCAGTCCAAAACTTGGCAAGTGTCCTCGAACAGATCACCGAACAACGACGTTCGACTGAGACGGAATAACCTGTCAATCCAAGTCAAAACAAACTCCAAAGGAGGAGAGCAATGACCCTTAGCAAAGAACAATTCATCGACGAGATCAAGTCGATGTCTGTCCTGGACCTCGCCGACATCGTCAAAGCGATTGAGGAAGAGTTCGGCGTTTCCGCGGCGCCAATGCCGGTTGCCATGGCACCCGGTGCCGTCGCTGTAGCAGAAGCCGAGGCAGAAGAAGAGCAGACCGAGTTCGATGTCAGACTCACTGATATCGGAGCCAAGAAGATTAACGTCATCAAGGCCGTACGGGAAGTTACACCTCTTGGTCTCAAGGAAGCCAAAGACCTCGTCGAATCCGCTCCTGTCGTCGTTATCGAGCAGCTCTCGAAAGAATCCGCTGAAGAGGCTAAGACCAAACTTGAGGAAGCCGGCGCCGCCGTCGAACTCGTATAGCAGCGTCCTATCGCCACATATCGCCCGTTTTGCATTGCGAAACGGGCGCAGCGTAGTGATCAGGTTATGTACGGTCAGTAGCTAAACGCTACATCTCATCGTTCAAAATCGTAGTTCAACATCTCTCCACCGCTTGGCGAGAGTCGACAAGAATTGTGCAGCATTAGGCTCGGACTTGGGCATTCTGCAAAGGATGTCAATTAGCGATACCATTACAAAAGCACCACGGTTCCTGATCAAAAGTCCGTCATTCACACGAAAAGTTGTCGTTTCTGCGCAGACCGTAACCCGAGGCAGTGCAATCGAACGGTATCGTCCTAATCAAGGGAAAATTATGAGACGGTCACACCCGCGAATATCCGAACCCGTAGCACATCGAAACAATGACCACACAGAATACGACCTCGCGCAGAGGCCCAAAACCCAAAACTGAACCGCCGAATCACGAAGAGGAAGAGCCGACTCCGTGTCAGCTCGAAGGTTCTAACTGCCATTGGAAAATCGAATCACCTAACGGTCCTGAATCCGTCGGGGTCTGCAAAAAATGCGGAACCCGACGACAGTTCAAAAACTCTTTCGAATACTCCTCTTGGTACGGTGCGAAAGCAGCTGGCGGACGTGGGCGCGGCCGACCCCGTAAAAACCCCTAACTCCCGCATTCTAAGCACCTCTCCGTCTAAGAACACGATGCCGCCTCAAGCCTCCAATGGCGGTACCGTTTGGGGATATTTGCGCAACCCTCCCCTTGATGCCCAAAGGGGAATTGAAGGGGTTAGCCGTTTCGGTTTGCACGCCTCTTTCCCATCCTCTTTGGATGGGCGTTCCGCCCGCTGAAGCTCTAACTTTCGTCGGAATGGTGTAGGTTATGCACACATCCCCGGACGGTAAGCGCGTTTATTATCCCCATATCAATACTTGATGTGATACCTTCCCTTAATGCCAACAACCCATATCCTCACCGTACGCGGTCCCACTCTCGATCCCTATCTCTTCTATGCTGGCCGCTTCATCCGTGACTCTGCACGATGGCTAATGGCGATCCTCTCCGTCATTTACCTGGCTCACATCGGCATCTCAAACACGCAAGTCGGCATTATCTTTGGAGCTAGCCTTGTCGGCGGATTTCTACTATCTGTCGCCGTGATGCTCACGAACCAGGCCATCTCCGCCCGCACCTGGTCCGTGGCCAACATGCTGCTCACAGGTATCGCCGGCATCGTCCTGATCACATCAGACAACTTGTGGCTGCTAATCGTAGGGGGATTCTTCGGATCCTATGCCGCCAGCGGTGCGCACTGGGGTGCAATGACACAACTCGAACAAACCGGCATCGCTGCTGTCATACCACAACGCAACCGCACCAAAGCCTACTCCACACTTACCATCGCATCTTCCGCAGGACGCGCTACCGGAGCCCTTCTCGCAGGACTCTCAACCCTCCTCATCGATACCCTCGATTGGAATCCCACCTCCGCATACCACACCCTACTTTGGCTATACGTCGCACTACACATCCTCGCGTCGCTCATTTACCTGTTCCTGTCCAATTCGTCCCTCCTGCAAAGCAAAGGTGGCTCGGAAGAGCGTGGCCAGACTGCCCAGACGACCGACGGTAGGAAGCGCGAATCATTTTTGGTCAACCCCTTCAAGGCACGCGCGCGAAAACCAATCCTCACGATGTCTAGCCTTTTCGCCGTCGACTCTTTCGCCGGTGGCCTGATCTTCGAATCATTTCTTAGTTTCTGGCTATTTACTAAGTTCGGACTCTCAGCGGCCGCTATCGGAGCATTGATCATTGCATCACAAGCACTGAACATGATCTCCCTCGTGCTCGCACCTTGGGTCGCACGACGCATCGGGCTCCTCAACACCCTTGTCTTCACACAAGTCATCAGCAACATCATGCTAATCTCCTTCGCCTTTGCTCCAACTGCCATCATTGCAATCGCTCTCTGGCTTGTTCGATCGCTCTTCGACGAAATGGATGTCCCGACACGCCAAGCCTACATGATGGGAATCACCGAACCTGATGAGCACCCCATAATGGCCGGTTCCGCAAACTTGGGACGTGGCATAGGCAGAATCCCCAGTGCCACCGTAACTGGTTTGCTTTGGGCAGGAGCACTAACCGTAACTCCTTGGATAGCAGCCGGAACCATCAAAATCGCCTATGACTTCGCTATATGGCTAGCATTCCGACGCGTACGTATCTCACCAGATTGAATCCTATCTAGTCAGAAAATGGGTAAACTTCGCTTAGACCACCCTTGTGAATCACCATGAAGGAAACAACAATGCGTATTCCACTCCTCGGCATCTCCCACGAAACGAACACCTTCTCATCCGTACCGGCCGACTACGCCGCATTTGAAGCGACCGGCATCCTCAGAGGCGAAGAAATCTTCGACAAATTCCGCGATGCCAGCTACACGATCTCTGGCTACATGCAAGCCGCCGAGGAACTGGGATTCGAACTCGTTCCTCTGATGTACGCCGTAACCGGACCCATAGGCACAATCACCAAAGATGCTTATGACCACCTAACCGCTGAGATGTTCCAGATGCTACGCGACCAGGGACCCTGGGACGCCGTCCTGATCTCAAACCACGGGGCCGCCGTCAGCGAAGAGTTCCCGGACATGGATGGAGAATTCTGCCGCGCCGTTCGCGAAATCGTCGGCCCCGATATGCGCGTCGGTGTAACTCTGGATATGCACGGAAACGTCTCAAAACCCGTCGTCGAGCACACCGATGTCTGCATCGTATGGAGAACAAACCCCCATCTTGACCCCAAAGTCCGAGGCCGCAAAACCGCTGACCTCATCGTACGAGCAGCCAAAGGCGAAATCGACCCCGTTCAATGGATCGAGATGCCTCCCATGTACGTCAACATCGTCAAGCAGTTTACCGGCGAAGACCCGATGAAGTCGTTTGTCGCAGACGCGGTGGCTGCAAACGAAATACCCAGTATCCTCGATACCTCAGTGGCGGAAGGATATCCGTACTCCGATGTGGAAGAGATGGGAATGTCATGGGTCGCAATTGCCGATGGCGACCTCGAACTCGCAAAATCTGTCGCCAAATCAATGGCATCAAAGGCTTGGGAGCGACGCCCCGAGCTAAACGTCCAAGTCGCATCTATCACCGAAGCCCTCGATTACGCCATCGCCAACTACAAAGGCCCCCGCGATCTCAACGAAGCCGACATAGTCGCCACCGACGGTACCGCCCTCACACCGCCAGAAGACGAAGAGATCCGAAACGGACCTATCGTCCTAATGGACGTCGGAGACAACATTGGCGGCGGCTCCTCGGCAGACTCCACGCACATTCTAGCTGAAGCTGTTGAACGCGGAATATCAGGTTTCCTACAAACTCTGTACGATCCCGAATCCGTCGAAGCCTGCGTAGCCGCTGGTGTTGGAGCCACAGTAACACTTGATGTTGGAGGTAAGACCGACGACATGCACGGCAAACCCGTCCGAGTAACGGGAGCTGTTCGCGCTATCACTGACGGCCAATACGAAGAACTCGGACCGTCACACGGCGGTTTCCGCTTCTACGACTCTGGTGTATCCGCCCGCATCGACACCGATGGCGGACAGACAATCCTCCTTACCTCTACGCGCGCAGGAAACACCGTCCGCGCTCAGATGTATCACATCGGCATAATTCCCGAACGATACCGCATAGTTGTAGCCAAGGGCGTCGTATCACCGCGACCCGCGTACCAACCCATCGCCGGAAAAGTCATCCTCGTAAACACCCCTGGCGTTACCACTGCCGACATGTCAACCTTCACATACCACCGCCGCCGCATCCCCCTCTATCCTATGGAGTTGGACGCAACGTATGAGGGTTAGTTAGTAGGTTCTGTGCGTTTTGATAAGATGAACGATACGGAAAAGACTTTTGAACGTGACTTCTGAAGAACTAGACGCGATGCGGGAAAACACGATCGCTAGCAATCAGCAGACGATCGCGAAACTTATGCAGCTGCAAGCCCAGATGGCACAGATACAGGTCGAGCAGGCAACAAGGATGAACAATATCGAGACGATGTTTGTCTCAATTCTTGAACGACTGGACAGCCTAGAACAACTCAACCGTAGCGCCATCGGTTTCGCTACTCGGGATAGTTGAGATTTTGAAGACTTTTCGCGTCCTGATATCGTTTACGCTCTAGCTTCACTCACGATTACGCTTTTGATATAGTGCTTCCCCGCACATCGGAATCCTCAGGAGCCGCGCGTATGACAGTTTCAACCAAATCCATTCAATCCAACCGCCCCAACGTAATCGTCATCATGGTTGACGACTTGGGGTTCTCCGACATCGGTTGCTACGGCGGCGAGATCAGCACTCCCAACCTTGACGCTCTGGGATTCAACGGCATCCGCTTTACTCAGATGTATAACGGTGCCAGGTGTTGCCCGTCACGAGCAGCCCTCTTAACTGGTCTTAACCCCCACCAAGCTGGAATCGGTCAGATGACTGCCGACTTAGGCGTTCCGAGTTACCAAGGCTACCTAAACGACAACTGCGTTACCATCGCCGAGGTCGCCAAGAGTGCAGGATACCGAACCTTGATGTCGGGCAAATGGCACGTAGGCGGCGGGTACGACAGACGGCTACGTGATCAATGGACACCCGGAGACACGACTCATCCATTGCCGACTCAGCGCGGATTCGACAAATACTTCGGCCTCTTGGAAGCCGCCGACTCCTTCTGGAATCCCAAAGCGCTTGTCCTCCAAGACAATCTGATTCAAGTTGAGTCCTCAGACTTCCATCTTACCGACGCCATCACAGACTACGCTGTGTCGCAAATCGACGATGCAATGTCAGCCGACGAACCCTTCTTCCAATACATAGCATTCACCGCTCCACACTGGCCACTCCACGCATGGGAAGAAGATATCGTCAAATACGAGGGTAAATACATGCGCGGTTGGGATGAGATACGCGGCTCTCGTCATGAAGAGCAGAAGGCACTCGGCATCGTTGATGACAAATGGCCGATCTCCGCGAGGGATGAAGACGCACCACCGTGGGAAGATGTCGAAAACAAAGAGTACGAAGACATCCGAATGGCTGTGTACTGCGCCATGATCGAGCAAGTTGATCGAGGGGTTGGAAGGGTCATTGAAACTCTTAAAAAGCACGGACAATTTGAGAACACGATGATCATGTTCTTGTCCGACAACGGCGGATGCGCTGAACTTTTCCAAGAAGATAGCGATTGGCCCGACTCGTCGCAATGGGAGACAGACCTGACCCTAGACGGTCAGCGGGTACGCGTAGGCGACATCCCCGAATTGCGTCCAGGACCGGACACTACATTCCAAGCTGTGGAACTGCCGTGGGCAAACGTTTCTAACACACCATTCCGATTCTTCAAACGATGGATACACGAAGGTGGTATCTCAACTCCATTCATCGTCCACTGGCCTGACAGAATCTCGGAATCTGCGATCGTCGATAACGTACCGATGCACATCACCGATATTTCGGCGACCATCTACGACGCAATTGGAGCAACCTACCCATCCGAGTACGATGGCAATGAGATCACGCCTTTGGAAGGCGAGTCCATCATACCCATAATCGACGGAAACGACTGGTCGCGAGAAAAACCAGTCACCGTAGAGCATGAAGGCAACCGAGGCATCCGCATCGGCGATTGGAAACTGGTAGCCGAATGGGACCAACCTTGGGAGCTCTACAACATCCCCGAAGACCGGACAGAGCAACACAATTACGCCGCGACAGAACCCGCAAGAGTCGCGTCAATGATCGAGGAATACGATGCATGGACGGAACGGGCTGGAGTCGTCCTCTGGCCGGTCAGAGAAGGATTCTTAGCAAAGCGCACTAAAGGTAAACGCGATCACATCTCGCAGCACCGCGGACCGGGAAACGTCGGGAAGCGTAGCTTCGGATAAGTCCCTCAGAATAACCACGCTCTGATCAATATCGCAGAGTTAATTACGGCTGCCGCGAGAAGCCCAGCCGCCAAGTCATCCAACATGATGCCCCAACCGTTAGGTATCGCTTCGAGTCGTCGAATGCCGAGAGGCTTGGCAATGTCGAAGATTCGGAACAGCACGAAAGACGCAAGCAGCGACCACAAGTTAACGTCCGCAAAGATTAGAAGCGCTGCAAGCTGACCAGCCACCTCGTCTATCACGACGCGACTCGGATCAGGATCTTCATCCGATGAAACTCTGCCCGAAACGTAAACGCCGACGAAGAAAATCACGGCGATTGCCGCGGGAAAAGACGGACTAATGACATTGTCTCCCCAGTGCAGCATCGCGAAGACTGCGACCGTCGCCGCGCTCGCAAGAGTCGCTTTTGCAAACGGAGTCAGATAAGCGATGCCCAAGCCTGTGGCAAGTGCGAGGGAAAGAAAGTTCAAGATGCGTTCGGACACGGCAGGGTACAGCGTATTTGATCAGGCAATTAAATGATATTGCCAACGCACTCAATCACCTGTGAGGCAGGATACACAGTACGCTTCGTCTTGTGAGCATGGATTCTTGTGGTTTACGTATCGTTGCTAAGCTGAGAGTTACGAATCTGATCATTCCGTTTGACAAGTTCTGAGATTTCGCGTAAATTGCATCATACTGTCATTTGCGCCTAGCGTTCGTATAGGCGCGCGTTTGGCGGCAGATTGCTTATCAATAGAGGTTGCCGATGAAAGCTAAATCGGAATCAAGTGTAATGTCGCGCAGGCTTTGGCTGGGGATGGTGATGTCTCTCGCAGCCATTGCATCGATCGCGTTGATCGCGTGCGGTGGCGAGAGGATTGTGGAGGTTACAGTCCAGACTGAAATCATCCGCACCGTTGAGGTCGAGGTGCCGATTGAAGTGGAGAAAGAGGTGATCCGCGAAGTTGAGCGGGAAGTTCCCGTCGAAGTCGTCAAAGAGGTCATCAAGGAAGTCGAGAAGGAAGTCCAGGTTGAAGTCATCAAGGAAGTCGAGAAAGAGGTTCAGGTTGAAGTAGTTGTGACCGCCACGGCGGTCTTGCCTCCGACCGCCACTCCGGTCCCGGCTGCCACGGATGCTCCGCCTTCACGACAAGCCCCAGGTGAACTCGTCTGGGCGATCGGCGACAGTCAGCGCAACTGGTCCGGATTCAACGCTGGAAACCTATGCTGTGCAGCCAAAGCGCTCAGCGTCGTCGAAACACTCTTCAAGCCAGTTGGCACCAACATCGCCGACAACCTGCTAGCGGAGAGCTTTGAGTTCGATCCGGATCTGACCTACGTTGATGTCAAAGTGCGACAAGGCGTCGAATTCCACAAAGGATTCGGACCACTGACCGCCGAAGACGTCGCGTGGTCCACCAATGACACCAACCCGAATCTTTCAAATGAACTCGGTTCAGGTCAGACGAGCGTTACCGATGGTTCCGGAACTTGGGCAGGCTTTTTAGGTTCAAACCCGAGCGAGGCTATCGACGAATCCACAGTGCGAATCCGTTGGGAGAACTTCGACCCACGTTGGGACACTTGGTTCTTCGGTCAGGATGGACTAGGCGCTGGCATCGTCAGCAAGAAGGCCTTCGAAGAGATGGGCAAGGACTGGAACAACGACAACATCGTTGGCACCGGTCCGTTTGAGTTCACCAACTGGATCCGCGGCGACCGCACCGAGTACACGGCATTGCCGTCGCACTGGCGTCAAGCCGCACAGATCTCGAAGATCACCCGCGTCTCCGTGCCAGATGAGAGCGTACGCATCGTCATGCTTCAGAACGGGGAAGCCGACATCGCCGAGATTGGCACCAGTAACATTCCGACTGTCGAACGATTCGGTATGGTTCGTAACGGCTCAGGAACCGCCCGCATGGTCACCGTCATGTTCGCCGGCAATCTGTGGGAGACTCATCACCCTACGACCGGCGAACCGCTGGAAATCGTGACCTACACCCACGATCTTCCATGGCTTGGTAACCCGCACAAACCTGACGACGGCAACAACCCTGCAGGCATGGACGACATGGAGCAAGCGCGATTGGTCCGCCAAGCGTTGGCAATGGCGGTAGATCGTCAGCTCATCAACGAAGCGGTAATCGGTGGAGTAGGTTGGCCTGTGGAGATCCCGTACTTCGACATTAACCACCCCGATTGGGATGAGGAACGTTGGGGAGTTGGATACGACCCGGCCATGGCTGAGGCATTGCTTGATCAGGCCGGATACCCGCGTGGAGCCGACGGCAACAGATTCAAGATCGCCATGTTCGCATGGCCTGTCGGTCACTTCTACGGCGACATTGGCGACGCCATCGCACAGTTCTGGGAAGAGGTCGGCGTAGACGTCGACGTTCTGCACTACGAGTACACCGTATTCCGTCCGACACTGGTTGGTCGTTCGGCGACGCAGGCGTGGACAGATACTGGCCCGTTGGAGAACTTCGCGACGACGCCTTGGGACTTCCCGCGCGGCATTCAGATGAGTGCCATCGCTCGCGGCGGCAAGAGCCACGGACTCGAATTCCCCGAAGCTACTGCCAACTACAAGGCAGTGTCCGCCGAACCTGACCGTGCCGCTCGAATCGAGCTTAATAAGGGCTTTGCAGACTTCCTGAGGCACTGGTTGCCCGGTTTCGGAGTCGTTGCCGCACCGAGCCTGATTGTCTACAACCCGAACTCAATCGGGTCCTGGGACATGGAACCTGGTTTGCGGTCGGCTATCAACTCCCCGGAGAAGATCACTCTCCCGTAACCGATCTCGAGATCGACAAGACTTGTGCCGTTGACCGTTACTTTCGAAACTGGTCAACGGACGAGTCGGCATCCTCCCTTTCCCTTTAGAAAAGGGTGAGGGAGATGCCATGTTGCAAAGGGTGCCGATTAGGAGATCGAAAGATCAAAGATGCGTAGGTATTTGGTACGTCGTCTGCTCTTCGCAGTCTTGACACTTTGGGGCGTGACGATCCTGGTGTTCGGATTGTCAAGGCTAGGTCCCGATCCTCTGCTCGCTTACGTGCGTGACGACACCTACGGTCTGTCCGCTGATACCGTCGCTGAACTGAAAGCTAAGTGGGGGTTAGACAAACCGGTCTACGTCCAATACTTCGTTTGGCTGGGCAACATACTCCAAGGCGACATGGGCGAGAGCATTGCCACTCAGCGGTCTGTCTCGCTGACGATAATGGAAGCGTTGCCAAACAGCCTGCAACTGGCCGCTGTAGCATGGGTTTTAGGGACTATCCCTGGTGTTCTGTTAGGGGTGATTTCCGCGGTGAAACGCGGTAGTGGCATTGACTACTTTGGGCGTGCCATTGCCCTTGTTGGGCAAGCTACACCGGCCTTCTGGCTAGCAATACTGTGCATTCTGCTCTTCGCGGGATACCTGCAATGGCTACCGTCGGCGACAAAGGCACCTGCAACATCGCCGTTGTTGACACAGGCAAAACACTTTGTAATGCCAGCGTTCGTTCTAGCCTTCGACCCTTGGGCAACGTATCTAAGACTTACACGTTCTTCGATGCTTGAAGTCCTCGATTCCGAATACGTCAAGTTGGCAAGGGCGAAGGGTGCTTCAACGGGTTCGGTTATCTTGAGACACGCATTGCGCAACGCGCTGATCCAACCGATAACGGTTTCGGCGCTAGTCCTGGCAGCATTCATCACCGGATCCGTATTTGTCGAAACCGTCTTCGCATGGCCCGGAATCGGCAGATTGGCGGTTCAGGGAGCACTTGACAATGATGCCCCTATCGTCGCCGGTACCGCGTTGATCTTTGGCGCCGGATACGTGTTGCTCAACTTCGTTGCGGACATGTTGTACCTGGTCATCGACCCTAGGATCCGTTACTCGTGATGAACACCATTGGTGAAACTCGCCCTGTAGAGAATGCGCCCGTGGTCGTTTCGAGCGGGTACGTTTGGTACTCGCCCATAGAATGGTGGCGTTTCCTAAGGCGATGGCCGGTTCTTCCGGTCCTGATATTGGTGCTGGTGGTGATAGGCGCTATCTTCGCAAATCAGATCAGTCCTCACGAACCCGACAGAGGAAATCTGCGAGCGCGAGACATACCGCCGTTGTGGTTTGAAGGAAGCAGCACCGAATATCCCCTTGGCACAAACAACCTTGGACAAGACATGTTGGTTCGAGTTTTGGAGGGGGCTAGAGTTTCATTGGTGGTAGCCAGTGTAGCGGTGTTATTCGGCCTATTTGTCGGTACTCTCACTGGAATGTTGGCAGGATACTTCGGAGGGTTGCTTGATGAATTGCTTATGCGGCTAGTTGATCTATGGTCATCGTTACCTTTGCTGATGATCGCAATCATCTGGGCAGTCAGCATCCAACCTAGCCTATGGTCAGTGACGCTGCTACTGTCGATCTTCTCATGGTCCGCAGGCACTAGGAACATACGCGGCGAGATTCTATCTTTGAAGGGCCGTGACTTTGTGATCGCCGCAAGAACTATGGGAGCAAGCGACTTTCGGATCCTGTGGCGTCACCTGTTCCCACAAATCGTTCACATTGTTATCGTGGTTACGACTTTGAGGACTGGTGCGTTGATCGTTGCTGAATCCGGATTGTCATTCTTGGGTGTCGGATTACCAGCGTCGGTACCTAGTTGGGGACTGTTGATAACCCAAGGACGCGCGTTTTTGACGACAACGAACTGGTGGATGTCTATCGTCCCGGGTCTGTTCCTATTCTTTACGGTTATGTCGCTCAACTTCTTGGGCGACTGGTTGAGGGATCGACTCGACCCGCGTTTGCGACAGATCGACTGACGCAGAAGACCATCGTCAAGCAGCGCGATAATTAACCTCATGGCCACCCATGATGTCTCCAATCCTGTCGCATCAGGTTTGACTGATCGACTATCCGATGGTTTCTCAGTTGCAATAGAGATCGAAACCTCTCGCGGCCTGGCGATGGAAGAAGGCGCCCGTCACTCAGTTGACCTCGCCAAAGACGCAGCGGAAGGCGGACGGGTCGACGCGGTATGTTTCACAGACAACCCCGGCGGCAATCCTCACATCACTCCTGAGACGTTGGGACGCGAGTTACTGGATCGCAACGACATCGAGGTCGTTATCAATCTCTCGTGTAAGGACTACAACCGCAACTCTCTGGAAGGCAGGCTATGGTCGCTGTCAAGCCTCGGCTTCCAAAATATCTTGTGCCTTTCGGGCGATTATCCGATAACGGGGTTTTCTGGACAAGCACAGCCAGTATTTGACACCGATTCCGTCGGGTTGATTGAGATGATCCGTCGAATGAACGAGGGATTACGGGTCACTTTGCCCGGCAGGCGGAATGCCGAGACTGCACTGGGTCGCACAACTTTCCATCCCGGGTCCGCCGTCAACCCCTTCAAGCTCCACGAAGGCGAGTATCTGACGCAGCTCTACAAGATGGATTTCAAGATGAGAACCGGTGCCGAATGGTTCGTATCCCAGATAGGCTACGACGCACGCAAGCATCACGAACTCATTCGTTACCTCAATTGGAAGCATAGTGAAAATGGGACCATTCCACCCATTTTGGGTTCGATTTACGTATTGAGCGCGCCTGCGGCCAGATTTTTCGGGCGTTGGGGTATCCCTGGCGTAGCGGTTAACTCCGACTTGGTTGAAGTCGCAAACAGCGCCGCCAAGTCGAAAGATCGAGGCCGCGCTTTCTTCAACGAACTTGCAGCGAAGCAGATCGCCGTTTTGCGCGGTTGCGGGTACAGTGGCGTTTATCTCTCCGGCAGGTTGACCTACAAACGCATCGAACAGATTTTAGACATCGCAGACGATATCAAGGGCGACGCATGGAAAGATGCCGCCGCTGACATTGGCTACTCCCAACCAGACGAGTTCTACCTATTCGAACCCGGAGATAGCCCCAACACTGCATCCGACGAGTTGAACCGCGAATACTCGCAACGCCGCGGAAAACGAGCATCCTTCCTTAGGCGCGCTATGCATCCGGACCTCGCGTACCGCGTCGGTCGTTTCGGAAAACACTTCATATTCGATCACAATGCGCCAGCGTTCAAACCGAGTGCTGCGATCTACCGCCAGATCGAGAAGAGCAAAGTAGCTACAAAGGCGGCTCACGCGGCAGAGCAGATGATGAAGGTTCCTCTCTATGGATGCCGTGACTGCGGTGACTGCTCGTTGCCCGATATCGCAGAGTTGTGTCCTGAATCGCAGTGCGTTAAGAATCAACGCAATGGACCATGTGGGGGAACGCGCGCTGGCAAATGCGAGATTCTAGACAAGGACTGCATCTATCTTCGTGCGTATAACACGTTGAAACTCTACGGCGAGGAAGAAGAGATGCTCCAACACCCCGTAGTTTTCAAAGACTCTTCGCTCCAAGGTACTGCGTCTTGGGCAAACACGTTCGCGAAGCGCGACCACTACGGCGATAGTGACTGATTGCCGAAGTTGGTTCACCAAAGCGGCGTAACATTCTCGAATTACGATATTCTGCAAGTCATCGAACACTGGCATTGGATCAAACGGACGGTAAAGAGATGCAATTCGATCTGCTGATCATCAACGGCACGGTATACGACGGAACTGGCGCGCCTGGCGAAAGGGCGGATGTCGGAATTATGGAGAAGCGTGTTTCTGCGGTAGATAATCTTTCCGACGCAACCGCCACCCGTGTAATCGATGCTACTGGCCTAGCCGTCACGCCCGGTTTCATTGATGTGCATTCTCACTCCGACGCGGCACTATTGCGGGATGGTCAACACGCAAACGGCATTCGACAGGGCGTGACCACAGAGGTCATCGCGCCAGACGGTCTCACATTGGCACCGCTTTCCCATGAAAACTATCTCATGTACATGCACTACCTGAGCGGGATCTTGGGATACGCATCGGAAGAGTTAGACATGTCCACATATGCGACTGCGATGTCGAACTACCACAACAAGACTTCGTGCAACGTGGGGATGTTCCTTGGGCACGGTCCTCTGCGACTTGAGGCAGTAGGCGGGATGAAGGACGAACCGTTGATTGGGGACGCTTGGAACCGCGCCGAACGGATAATCCGCGAGAGTTTTGAGCAGGGCGCGTGCGGTTTCGCAACTGGCTTGTCGTACTATCCCAACTCATTCTCAGACACCGACGAACTAGTGAACATCATGAAGGTGGTCAAAGAGTACGACCGTCCACTCTCTATTCACCTCCGCAACCACAATACAGATCGGGGCTTTGATGGCGGCGGTGTTGAGGAGGCTATGGAGATAGGGCGCCGCTCTGGTGCTCAGATTCATCTTGAGCATTACCGGACGCAACCCGATTCGGCGGGCGATTTGGAATCGATTTTGGAACCAGTCGAACGCGCCAAGTCCGACGGCGTCGATGTCACGTTAGAGACCTACCCCTATCCCGTTGGCTCTAGCTTCCCGCAGACATTCTTCCCGAGCTGGTTCCACGAAGGTGGGCCGGAGTCGATGCTGAAGTTGCTTGCGGATGGCGAAAGTAGGGAGGACATCATCTCCGGAATCCGTGGCGGAACACGCGGCGGCGTATCGGGCAATGTCTGGTCGCACATCGGCTCCGAAGCCAACAAGCATCTCGAAGGCATGTATTTCGACGATGTTGCCGAAGAGTGGGGCGTGTCTTTGGAAGAGATGATGTGTCGCGTGATGCTTGAAGAGAGCTTGAATTGCGGTTTCCGTGGTGCGCCTCCGGCAAGCACCCGCGTTTGGCAACAGGTCGAGGCCGACATCATGGAGTTGATGCAACGTCCCGACTACATGGTCGGCTCGGATGCCATCCCCACGGGTGGTATGGTTCATCCCCGCGCCTACGGATGTTTTCCGCGCATGATCGGCCGGTTACGCAGACGGCACAACATCCCGCTCGAACTCATGGTGCAGAGATTGTCACAAAACGCCGCTCTGCGCTTCGGGCTGACAGACCGCGGCGAGATATCCGTTGGTAAGTTCGCAGACATCGTCGTATTCGACCCTGACCGTATTACCGACCGCGCCACGTTTGAAGACCCCGAGCAGTTCCCAGAAGGAATTCCCTTCGTAGTAGTCAACGGTCAGGTAGCAGTTGATCATGAGCGTCTTACAGGAGTGCTGGCAGGGGAAGCGGTGTAGATACATGCAGCCTTCGCGGAGGGGTGTACATCCTCCTTCGTGCACCCATGTCATTCCGAGCGGAGCGAGGAATCTCCCCCTTCGCTCCACGCAATGACTACGTAGAGGCGTAGCGGAGTTGTTGGGGTGAGAAAGAGAAAGTCGTCTGCCACTTCGGATGAAGGTAAGTGCAATCTGCCTTTAGAATCTGAAATTGGTTGAACAGCGAAGCAGGCAGAACGATTGACTACCTCACCGACGATCGGAAATCTCTCCGAGCCAGATGCCAATAGCGCCATCGCCGATTACCTGAACGGCGTCGGTATCGATTGGGATGCAAACGCAGAACGAACACAGACGTTGACGGGCAGCGGCGGTCGGCCTGACATTGTCTTGCGTCAGCGCGAACGCCGATCGGTGGTCATCGAAACTGAGTTCGGTCGTCCTGCGGTTGCTGATGCGGAAGCGCGGTTGGGTGAATCTCTCGTCAGCGAATCGCACGAATTGGCGGAAGCAATCGCTGTCGGCATCGAGGAAGAGTGCAAGAGTTATTCGCGGGCCGAGTTCTTGACAAGACTCAAGCGAGATGAGCAGTTGGTCTCGATTCAATTGGTGTCGCCTGCGGGCGTTTGGCCGGAAGCACCGCTAGCTTCCCGTCCGTCGGATCTCGTCGCGTATTGCGAATACGCCCAAGTGCCACAACTCGAGATAGATCGTGAAAGCGAAAGAATCTCGAAATTCATCGACTCGTACGCTTTGTACTTGCGAAATCAGATGGAATTGCCCCTTGATGGTAGTGAAATCATGGCAAAACTGGTAGACATCGTAGGCGCAGAAAACGAGGAAGAAGCGGCACGAATCGTCTGCGCGATATGGCTTACTACGATAGACCTACATAACGATCTCGCTACCTACAGCACGACGCTTAAATCTAAGGGGCTGTTGACGATTCAAGCAATGCGCGATCAATCGGGTTTAGACATCATTTTGCAAGAAGACTTGATGGCGCAATGGGAAATCATCGAAGCCGTCAACTACATCCCCGTCGTCGAACTTGCTAAATCCACCCTTAAAGCCCTTGGTAATAAAAGGGAAGTATGGGAATTGGTACGCAATCTTGAGAGACTTCGCGGCGAGATGAACATCCTTCAGGCAAAGCACGTCTACAACTTTGCTGGCGAACTTTGGCAGCGGCTTGTAACTAATCGAGAAGAACGAGCCGCGCACTACACAAAACCAGAAGTCGCAGAGTTGCTAGCGACTTTGGCCGCCGAACGATTCAAAGGTCGTCCCGCCGAAGAAATCGCTACTCTGAACCTCATGGATGCCGCCAGCGGCACGGGCACACTGATCGGTGCCGGTGAACGCGCTCTGCGACGCGTCTATCTGCATAGCGGAGGCAATGATGCCAATCTGCATCGAAAACGGATGGAGAACCACATCATCGCTCTGGATGTGGATGGCATCGCAGGCACCATGACGGCAAAACGATTGACCGATATGGACGTCACACAGGACTACCACGATTGCCGCATCGCTGTCGTCACGCACGAAGCAGGATCACTATGCCTGTTGAACCCGGAAAGCACTGGTATCTCAGACATGTTGGGTAGTGGCGGGCGAGGAATGAGTCCCGATCAAGATGCACAAAACGGCACGGTTCGAATTCCTGTCGGCAGTGTCGATTGGGTGCTGATGAATCCACCTTACTCCCGTCCCAGAAAAGGACGCCGACAGATAACGACAGGATTATCCCCACTACGCAGAATCGCCGCCAAGTACGGATGGGAAATGTCGCACGGTCAGGCAGGTTTGGGCAGCGACTTCGGAAACATGAGCAACATCCGCCTGAAACCAGGCGGCATCTTCGCACACGTACTGCCATTGACAGCGGCACACGCTGGCAGTTGGACATCGTGGCGTCGTGACCTAGAAAAACATTTCAAAGACATCACAGTCATTGCCAACACAAGTTCCGCCGAGTTGCAGAGCATGAGTGCCGACACACACATGAGCGAAATGTTGGTGGTAGCGACGAAACGCGCGAAAACACCAGAGCAATGGTCGCCGACAGAGATTTTGTGTGTCAACCTCAGTGACGGACCGTCGACTTTGGCAAAGGGCTACGCACTAGCGAGTGACATTGCCGAGATTCCGGTTGGTCAAAAATCTGGCTCGAAGAATTGGGGCAACTGGACTCGCGTTACTCAACGCGGGCCTGGCGATCCTTGGGGAGCAGTAGCCAATCGCAACATTGATCTGATCGCTATTGCCGAGGAACTGCTCGACGGCAACATCTTCGAGCCCGCAAGCGTTGTCTCAATACCTATGGCACTGCCCATGGCGACTCTTGGAGACTTGGCTGGTACAGGTCCCACGCACGACTTGATAGGTCATCCGGCCGGTGGCGACGGTAGAGGCGCATTTGAGTGGACACCGTTAGTCCAACTGGAAGTTGATTCCATTTACAAGTCAATGTGGGCAGCCGACGGTAAGCAGCAAACCAAGTTGATCGTGCAACCGACGCATAGTGGTTCGATAATTGACCGCAAACTAGCTAGACAAGTGGCCACGCAACGCAGTCGGTGGTTCGTCAACCGAAATTTGGCTTGGACATCGCAAGCGTTAGCGGTCGCTCGAACCAGCGCCCTCACGCACGGCGGAAGAACTTGGAACGCTCTACAAGACGTGTCTGATGAAATCGGCAAGTGCATCACGCTGTTCAGCAACAGCATATTCGGTGCCATCGTCAGACGGGCATACGGACAAAAAGGCCAGAGAGGTCCGCGCGCCGCCGTCCAAGTAGGAGCAATTCCAGGTATCCCTTGTCCGGCATTCGACGCGGATACGCCAGAAGCTGAGAAGGCCAGGTCAATCGCAGATACGAACTTCAACCGCCTCTCGAAGCTAGAACTCGAACCGTTCGTCTACTGCTTCCGAGACAAAAACCGCCGCGAGATCGACAATGTCGTCGCCGAGATGCTAGGTCTAGATCCCGCTGATGCAGATGCCCAAACCATGATGCAACAGTATCGGACACTCTTCGCCAGCGAGCCCAACGTGAACGGGCGCAGCCGCAAGATTTTGGCGGCATTGGAGGGTAAGGGGTGTAGGGCGGAGCACTAAGGAGATTTCGTAGAATAACACTTATGTAGAACTACGGGACTCGCTAGAGCGAAAGCGAAGTACACCTGTAAGGTTGAAACAAAATAGGACCAGCATGATTTCATTCGATGCTTCGGAAATCGCGGGTTGGGGGGATCGCCCAGAGGCAGCATCCGAGTTGCCGCGATTGATTGAGAAATTAGCGATGGCTAGCCCGTCGCAGTTAACCAACATTGACTTTCCCAAAGGAAGTTCGGTGGCACGGCCCGGGTTCGATGGCGAAATTGGCGCGTCGGAAGGCGACCTTTGGGTACCTGGTGGAGATTCATATTGGGAGCTAACGACCCAGCGATCGGGGACGAGGGCGAAAGCAGATGATGACTACGCCAAAATGCCGGAACAACGAGGCGCTCCCAATCCGAAAGAATCTACATTCGTATTTTTGACCTGCCGAAGATGGAACTCAAAGAATGATTGGGCACGAGAAAAACGAACTGACGAAAAATGGCATGACGTTCGCGCTTACGACGTGGACAACTTGGTAAGTTGGCTTGAGCAAGCACCTGCCGTGGCGCATTGGTTTGCTCGACTGATAGGTAAAGTTCCTCCAACTGGCTGGATGTCGCTAGATGACTGGTGGGAAAGTTGGTCGTATGCAGGGGCGATAGTCACGACGGATATGGCGCTCGTTGGACGCGACGAGAATATGGCAACTGTAAATGGTTGGTTGGATGATGAGGCGGACCAGTTCTATATCCAGTCTGACACAATCGACGAATCCATAGCGTTCTTGGCTGCGCTCGTTGCTTCTGGTGGCAGTTTGCAAGAGTCGAGCAGATTGGCGAGGTCAGTGGTAGTTGAGGACGAAAGTGCATGGCGACACTTCGAAAGTCATACAGTGCCGCTGATTCTGCTTCGACGTTTTAGGGGTGGCAATGTGGCTAACAGTATTGCCGTCAGTAACGGTCATCATGTTCTAACACCGTTAGCTAGTCGGGAGGATGCCCGTGGCAATGGGGTTAAGTTGTCAAGATTGGACGGCCAGAAACTGGTCGATTCAATAGTCGGTATAGGCAAAAGCGAAACGCAAGCACGTGCCATCGTCAGACGTGGCGCGAATAGGCTTGCGATCATACGCCGAGAACTGATTGACGAGGTAGGCGATGATTTGCCGCCTTGGGTGACCGAAGTTTTGAAGCCGGAAATGACTAGCCTCGTGTTGTCTGGTCAATGGGACGAAAGCAAAGATGGCGACAAACAGATAATGGCCGAGTTGACGGCGTCGAGTTATGAAGCGGTTGAGCATCAAGCAATCGCTCTGGTTTCCAGTATTGATTCGCCGATTGAGCATGTGGGAACCCAATGGCGGCTGATATCTCCAGAAGAATCTTGGCAATTGGCTGCGCCAAGACTTACGAAATCAGACATTGATAGATTCACTGAAATCGCAATACGCGTGTTGTCAACACTGGACCCTAGGTTTGACTTGGAGCCCGATCAACGTTACATGGCGAATATCGTTGGCAAGGAGTCGACGTACAGCGAAACGTTGATACGCGGAATTTCTCGCGCGCTAGCACTACTAGGGGTTCATCCAGAGGTGGTCTCAAACGTTCCTATGGTAGAGGACGTGGCATTTAGGGTCGTTTCCGAGGTTTTGGGTGAAGGCAAAGGTTGGACCATATGGGCGACGCTTTCGCCGAATCTCAGCACACTGGCCGAAGCAGCGCCAGATGCGTTTTTGGAGGCTGTTGAGGATGCTCTGAACACGGACCCCGATATCTTTCGTGGATTATTCGTACAGGAGGACAACACACTGTTGAGCGGTGCTCCGCACACTGGTCTATTGTGGGCATTGGAGCGGATCGCATGGTCTGAGCAACATTTTCATCGTGTCGTGGAGGTTTTGGCTCGCTTGGCGGAGTTAGATTTGGGAGGTTCGGTTTCCAATCGGCCAGCTGAAAGTCTGAGAGCGTTGTTTCTCTCGTGGATCAAATTCTCAGAGGCAACCGATGAGGCAAGATTGGTTGCGTTGGGAAGGTTGGTCCGTGACCACTCGGATATCGCTTGGGGTTTGCTAACCGAATTGGCGACATTGCGGGCTGATCACGTTGTAGAACGAGAACCACCGAATTGGCGACCTTGGTGTCAAGATGGGAAGCCTAGCCAAACCGTAGGCGGACGAAACGCATACTTACGGGCGTTGTTCCCGTTGCTCATAGAAGCTGCTGCCGAATATCCGAATCGATGGGCGAATCTGGTCGATAATCTTCGGGATTACCCTTCAGAAATTCGCGCTGAAATTCTGCAACGCCTTAAGTCGAAAGCTCTGGAATTTGCGTTGCATCAAGATAGCGGCAAATTACGTGACAGAATTCGAATGGAGTTGCATTTTTACCAGAAGTATGAGGATGTGAACTGGCGTATCAGTGATACCGAAAGCCAAAAACTAGATGAAGTGTACCGCTCAATGGAACCGACGGACATCGGTTCGGCTCTGGGCTGGATGTTCGATGACGGGGCTGTTACGCCACCGGATTATCAAATCGACCCAGGTATTGAACCTTTGACTGGTATTGATGATTTCAACAATTTACACAACGCTCGACGACAAGCGATCCGGGAAGCATATGAAAAAAGTTGCGTTAAGGCTTTGGTTGAACTGATTAGTCACACTTCGAATCCCTACAACGTCGGATTCGCAACGGGGCATGAACTTACAGTCGAGATCGTGGTTGGTTTGGCTTCAGAATTCCTGGTTACAGAATCAGATCAAAATTTCGAGTTCGCGAGAGGTCTTTTATGGAGCCTGGCAACGCGAACTGGATGGGATGGATTGGAAGCTGTTTTGGGCGATTGTAGACAGACTTTCACGGCACGTGAGATAGCCGCTGTATATTTGGCCGCTCAACCGGCTGACCAGAGTGTTTGGGAGAGGTTGAGTCGCGAAGAAGCATCCGTGCAAAACGAGTATTGGAGTGTTTTCCAGCCCCACCTAGCGGAGCCTCGGGACACTAACACCGTGCAATTCGTGACTGAGATGTTGATGGAACAAGGGCGTGGCGAGGAAATGTTGAACTTGCTTTACATGACAGATTTGGAACCTGGATTTTTGGTCGCATTCCTCGAAAGATTGCCGCGTAACCTTGATGAAGTGCGAAAAAACACAATCGCGCTGTCAAAGAACAGTTATATAATCGCGCGGCTATTCGAAAAACTTGATTCGTCTCCTGAAGTTAGTGATTCGGTCATCGCGAGTCTAGAAGTGCCGTACGTCCCGATCATCAGTGAAGATCGAAAATATCTGGCGATCAGCCGAGAGTTGCTGAAAGACCCGAGGATTTTTGCGGACTTAATCACGATGCTGTTCAAACGGTCTGACGGTACCAGCGAATTTGAGGCGACCGACGACGAAGCAAAGGAAAGAAATGCTTGGTTCGCTTATCAAATCCTTAAGAATGTCAAATCAATACCGGGAATGCAAATCAGCAAAACCGTAGATTTCGAAGAGTTGTCAAACTGGGTCTCAGACGCCAGGAGAATTTGCAATGAACGCGATCGAGGCGATATAGGAGATCACCAGATAGGACAAATATTGTCTAATGCGCCGACAGGAGAGGACGGCATTTGGCCATGGGAGCCCGTTCGTGACTTGCTGGATGAACTAAGATCAAGCGAGTTAGGTAGAGGATTTGTGACTGGAAGGTTGAACCAACGGGGCGTGACTACTAGGCGGGCCGGTGAAGGTGGGGATCAAGAGCGCGAGTTAGTTGACGGTTACAGGTCCGATGCCATGCAGGTTTTGGTCAAATGGCCGTTCACTGCGAAGTTGCTTAACGACATCGCCGATCGTTACGATCGAGACGCGCTCTGGCACGATGATGTCGCTGATCTACGCGAATGGGGATAACCAAAAGGCGCAGACATACCTTGCGAACTTCGCGTTAGCGCAAGGGGGCAAGGGGGATGCTCACCACCCCAACGCCACCCCGTCCCTTCGCGGATCAGCCGCACCAAGATACGTCCCATGTGATGTGCGATGGATGGCGTGGGCGCCGCCTACTGCGTTGGTGTAGGGGGGTAGGAGGTCGTAGGTGTAGCCGATGTTGGCGAGTTGGGTTAGCATCACTGCATCGAACCGAGATTCGAACATCAGCGCGCCGACATCGTAGTAGCGGAATCTTGGTGCTTCGATGGCTTCTTGGATGTTCTTGCCGCAGTCTAGGAACTGGTGGATCATCTGGATGGTGGTGTGTAGGATGCCGTAGCTGCCCGGTGTGCCGATAGAGGCGATGAAGGTGGGGGAGTCGCCGCCTGAATAGATCTGCGACGGTGCGATTACGAAATCTACGGTTTTTCCGCCTTTGATGTCGTTGGGGCTGCCTTGATTGAGGTCGAACCATTTGCCCATGTTGTTGATGAATACGCCAGTGCCTTTCGGCGCGTGGCACGATCCGAAACCGCCGCCTAGCGTCTGCGTTACGGTAACGACGTTGCCCCATTGATCGGCAGTTGCGAAGTGGGTAGTCATGGGCGATTTAGCGGCTGATGGCGGATTCCATATTCCGGGCAACGATGCTTCCACTGCCGATCGGTTCCAACGCTCTGGCGGGAAGCCGTTGAACTTACGGGAGTCGATGCCCGATCTGATCTCTTCTGCGTAGTCTTTCGAGATCAATCGGTCGAGCGGTATGTCAACGTAACGAGGGTCCCCGGAGTAGGTAACGCGGTCGTCAGCCGATTTCAGAACCGCCTCTATCATCAGATGCTCGGTCAAAGCGGTGCCGGGTTCTAGATCGTATCCCTCCATGATGTTCAAGGTTTCGAGCATCTGGAACGCGGATGAGTTGGGTCTGGGGACGCGTATCTCGTAGTCGCGGTAAGTGGAAGACAGCGGTTCTTCCCAATATGGACGGTACTCTGCGAGTTCGTCGCGGTTTATCACGCCGTTGAAGGCTTTTTGTCCAGCGCATATCTCGTCGCCGAGAGAACCTTCGTAGAACTCGGTGATTCCACCCTCTACGACTCTCCTCATGCTCTGTGCGAGTTGCTGTTGTTTGAGCAGCGCGCCTGCTTCAACGTCTGAGAACTCAAGAGGAGGTGAAGCGTCGGCTTCCGTCAACTCATCAATCTTGTCCATAGTGTCAGCGATGGTAGTCGCCATCAACGGCGTCATCGGAACGCCATTCTCAGCAAGGTCGATTGCGTACTCAAAGACTTTGGAGCGCGGCAGTTGACCATACTCATCGTGCATCGTCAGCCATCCGCCGATGTTGCCGGGAACAAGCATTGAAAGCGGTCCGTACTCCATGTCGGCGCGTGTCATGCTGGACGGATCGATGTCATTCGGCGCGTGGCCGGAGTAGTTGATGGTGCGCGTCACCCCTTCGTCTGCCAGATAAACAAGTGCAATACCGACGCCGCCCATTCCAGACATGAAGGGTTCGGCGACGTTCAATCCTGCTGCCACTGCAACTGCCGCGTCGACGGCGTTTCCCCCGGCCTGCAATGCTTGCAGCCCCGCTATCGTCGCGTGTTGCGATCCTGAGGCGACCATCCCTCGCCGACCCGTCGCCGGCGGACGTGTCGAATCGCCATGAGGTGTAGAACCTGTCTGTGCTGCTAATGCCATTTCACCTATCTCCCTTATTCAACTAACGACGCCAAATGCTGACGCGATGTGATCTTTTCTTCGGACGAGCCGTAAGCCATAGAGTAGTGTCCGCGGTAGCCACTATCCTCTAACCGGTTCAGACACGATGCGAAGTTGATGTTGCCCTCGCCCGGAATCATGTGTACCTCATAATCGCCGGTATTGTCCGCAAGGCGCACCTCGCCGATGCGCTCAATACCAAATGCGTCTAGGAAGCCATCGACCCCTTCGGGCACCAAGTTAGCGTGATTAACGGTGAAGGCCCATCCGAGTCTGCTGGCCGGGATGGCATCGAATATCTTGGAGCATTCCTCGATGTTATGGGCGAGGTAGTTGACCTCGGCATGTTCCGGCTCGTAGTTTAGGTTTTCCAGCAGCAGGCGTTGACCAGTGTCGGTGGCGTACGTTGAGATACGGTTTAGTCGGGCAATCGCTGCATCTAAGCGAGAATCGGGGTCGGAAGTGAAGTGGTATCCGGCATGAACAACCGTCCATTTGCATCCGAGACGGTTAGCGAGATCAACCGATGCTCGCATGTAGTTTTCCACGCCTCGTGACACGTAAGGTGAGAGTTCGGCTACGTTTACCGCGCTGAGGGTATGCAATCCGATGTTGATGCCAGTCATTTCGCATCGTTCACGCACAGCGGCGATACGTTCAGCAGACCATGTCTCCATGTGGTTCGGCCCTGTATCCGCGTTGAAGTCCAGATAGTAGAAGCCGTTGGACTCTGCAAAGTCCAGCGCGTCTTCAAGTCGGTTAGCGGAGGCGTCGAAGCCGATGCGGTCGAATATTGACATGGCAAAGCGTCTATCTTGGGTGAGTGGGTGGGATGTCGTGATTTTACGACGGCGTGTCTTTCAGTTAAAGGTCAACACAGTACGCGCCGCTTCTCCAGCGGTCATATCTGCGAACGCTTCATTGACTTCGCTCAGCGGGCGGTATCGAGTGATCATCTCGTCGAGCTTTAGCTTGCCCTGCTTCTCCATCTCCAGCAGCCATAGGAAATCGACGCGCGGACGCCCATCGCCGTGCCAATTGCCTAGGATCGTCCGCCCTCGCAGCAGCTCCCAACCATCAACTGCCATCTCTGCGCCAGTCGGGAACACGCCTACGAGAACCGTGGTGCCGAGCGGACGAGTCGAGTTAAAGGCCTGCTTTGCGATTGATGGAAGTCCGACGACCTCAAACGCGTAATCTACACCACCACCAGTCATCTCCAAGATCCTTGCCACCGGGTCTTCTTTGGAAGCATTCACAAAGTGAGTAGCACCCATCTCCTCCGCCTTCTCGAGCTTGAAATCGACAGTATCCACCGCAATGACCTTCGACGCGTTTGCCAGCCTGCCGCCTTGGACGACGCTAAGACCGACCCCACCGCAGCCAAATACCGCCATGGTCGATCCAGTTGGGACTTTGGCACGATTGACGACCGCTCCGACGCCGGTGATGATGCCGCATGAGATTAAGCATGCTGCTTCGAGATTCGTGTCCTCGGGTACTAGCACGCATTTGTCCTCTAATGCGATCGAATAATCGGTAAAGGTCGGAGTTCGATGGTTGATGCGCTCGCCGTTCTTGTGGAAACGAGTCGTACCGTCGGGCATCGAGGCTCCGTATGTGAAGTTTGTCTCGCAGAGAGAGGGATGCCCCGCAGTGCAATTTCGACATCTTCCGCACATCGAATCGAGCGACAAGATCACTTTGTCGCCGGGCTTCAACCAATCGACACTCTCGCCTACCTCTGTAACTGTGCCCGCACCCTCGTGCCCGAGTATCATCGGCCCCGCGAAGTTCGTGGTGTGTCCGTCGACGGCGTGGTAGTCGGAGTGGCACACACCCGCGCCTACCATCTTGAGCAGCACCTCCCCACGCTTGGGCGCGTCGATCTCGAGCGTCTCTACCGAGACGGGTTGCTTCTGGGCACGGAGTACGGCGGCTTGTGTCTTCATGATCGGGGAGTTCTGTTGTCTAGTGTTGCATATGGATAAGAATGTTAGCGCGTCCAACGTGCTAACGCACTACTCCACTACAACCTCGTTCAAGCTTCGATGGATATAATCTTGATATCGAACCTTGTAGGAGAAAAAGCCATGCGTTATCGCCCTACACATGAAGAGATGATGGAAATCGGTGAGTTGGGAGACCAAATCTACGAAAGAGAAGTGGCGATCCAATTGACCGACGCAGACCATGGCGCGATTATTGCCATCGACGTCGATACTGGCGAATGGGCAGTCGGTATAGAAGCGGTCAAAGCTTTGGACGCCAAGAACGATGACGCGCGCATCTTGACCATGGTTCATGCTACGGAGCCTAGGATGGGTCTTGGCGGAGCGACGTTCTACGACGACATCGAAGTCACTGCATTGAATGCGAAGCTTTAGCGGTACCTTGACAGTGCGCGTAGGAACAGTCCATATGGTACGAGGACAGCTACGACCTATCGTACGCGTGTATGTGGAAGGACCGAACCTCACAAATCGGCTTTGCAGAGCGTTGGTCGATACAGGATTCTCATCATACTTGGCACTGACAGGCGAGATTATCGACGTTCTGGGGCTACAACCCGCAGGTTACACACACGCTAGATTGGCGAACGACCAGATAGAACGTTTCGAGCTTTACCACGCCGAAGTCATTTTCGCCGGGCGTACGCAAAGCATCCGAGTACATCGAACCGAATCCGAATCACTTGTCGGTATGTCCCTGCTGAGCGGCAACATGATAAAAATAGATGCCCGCGATGGCGGTGCCGTCGAAATCGAAACACCGTAAATCACCGCCCAATGAACCGAGACGCCGCCGCTAACCAATCCTGTTGCACCCCGATCCGAGATAACGAATCTGCGTCAAACAGCATAACCAATTCACCACGTAGCACCACCGACTCTGGTAATGGCGTGGCAAACGGTGATTTTGTGAGATTGGACGGTACCGAGTTTCGCATGGGCACGGATGATCGTCGGTTTCCAGCTGATGGCGAAGGTCCGATCAGAGATGTTAGCGTGGACAGCTTCGCGATCTCGTCAATGCCGGTGACCAACACCGAGTTTGATGCCTTCATATCTGCCACCGGACACATCACGGATGCTGAACGTTTCGGATGGTCGTTCGTGTTCAAGGATTTCGTGACGCCAGAGATTGAGCGAACGGTTTCGCAAGTCGTCCAAGGTTCCGAGTGGTGGTGGCGTGTCGATGGCGCTTATTGGCGGATGCCGGAGGGGCCTGGTTCAGACATCGCTAACCGACCAGGTCACCCGGTTACTCACGTCTCCTGGACAGACGCTATTGCCTACTGCGATTGGATCGGCGGTCGCTTGCCAACCGAGGCGGAGTGGGAATACGCCGCAAGGGGCGGTATGGAGCAAGCGAGATTCGCATGGGGCGACGACCTCGAACCTGACGGCAAGCACATGTGCAATATCTGGCAAGGGGAGTTTCCGAGTACGAATACCCTTGAAGATGGATGGCATGGCACTTCTCGCGTCGGTAGTTTTCCACCTAACGATTTCGGTCTTTACGATGTCGCTGGCAATGTTTGGGAATGGTGTTCAGACTGGTTTTCGGCGACGTTTCATCGAAACGCACGACGCGTCACTCGGGACAATCCTCGCGGACCTCGAAACGGTTCTGCAAAAGTCATTCGCGGCGGTTCTTACCTGTGCCACGACTCATATTGCAACCGCTACCGTGTCGGTGCTCGAACATCCAATACGCCTGACTCCAGTACCGGCAATTTGGGGTTCAGAGTTGTTGCACAGTAAGCCAGATGCTCGCACAGATACGAGTACGATACGATATCATCGCTACAACTGAGTCGTTGTTCTCGCGTAGGAGACGAAATCGATGCATCTGCTTGAAGTACTGAACCCTGTAGCCCAGCAACGTGGGCTGATGAATTCGTTGAAGATAAACGAGCGTCCGGAGACGCTTGATGACAGCGTGGTGGGGCTGATATGGAGCGGCACGCATGGTGGCGATGTTGCTTTGAAGCGCGCTGGTGAGATGATCCAAGAGCGGTTCAAGAATGTGCAGGTCAACTTCTACACCGGCGGAAACTACCCGGCACCGCCGCCGATCGTCAAGCAAGCGGGAGAGGAGTGTGACGTCGTCATCGGCGCCACGGCAGATTGAGGGACTTGCGCGTCGTGGATGGTCCACGACATGATCGAGATCGAGAAGATGGGGAAGCCCGCTATTCCTATCGTCTCTGGTCGCTTTGAAGAAGACGCGATCGCAAGTTCCCGCGCCTTTGGAATGCCGGACTTGCAGTTTGTCATTGTTCCTCGTATCTACCGAAACCTCCCTATTGATGAGTGTGTGTCGCAGACAGAGGCGGCTATCGACGACATCATCGACGTGCTGACGGTCGACCAGCAACACGGACGGCGCGAGCGAGATGATGCGGCAGATATCGAGCGTTTCGAGGGGGAAGACCGCTGGGATGCAATCCTGAGGATGAACGAGCAGTGGTTGATGCGGGATTGGGGCGACTCTTTTGTCCTCCATCCTCCGACTACTCAAGCGGTAGATGCGTTAATCGCTGGAACTGGCTTAGACGCGGAGGAGTTGGTGTGCGACATGCCGCCAGGTTTCGGACTTGCGACGGTTGAGAAGATAGCGATAAACGCAGCTATGGCAGGGGCAAAACCTGAGCACATGCCGGTGATTATCGCCGGAGTCAAAGCGTTGTCCCAGATGGGTTCCCACGGCGGGAAATCGCTTTTGATGTCCACTAGTCCGCAAGCACCGTTGCTGATCGTCAATGGCCCGATCGCCAAAGAGATCGGCATAAATGCTCGCTCCGCGCTCGGCCCCGGACGCGACAACGAGGTGAATATCACCATCGGTCGTGCCTTCTCGTTGTGCCTGCGAAACATCGGATATTGGTACCCCGGGCAGATGGACATGGACACGATAGGCACGACGCGGAAGTTTGTGCACTGCATCGCCGAGAACGAGGACATGAGCCCATGGCAGCCGTTCCATGTGGATCAGGGCTTCCGAGCCAGCGAGAGCACGATCAGCGTGTTCATCACGAACGGCGAGTTGGATGTGCAAGACCAAGGCAACACGAACGCCGAAGACCTGCTAAAGACACTTGCTTATGGCTCGATCTTCGGCACTCGCGGGCTCGGGATGCACGGTGGCGGTCAGAGGTTGATACTCATGCCGCCGGATGTTGCCGAGCCAGTGGGAGACCAAGGTTTCTCGAAGAACGATGCCAAGGAGTTTATCCACTTCCACGCCAGACACAGCTTAGGCAAGATGATCCAATACACCCCGCTTAAGGGCGAGGCGCGCATCAGTCCGGCCTGGCGATGGCTCGAAGACCTGACCGAGCAGGAACGCCTCGACATCGAGATTCAATTGCTAGACAGTGCAGACAGTTGGAGCATCGTAGTCGTAGGAGCAGACCGTGCCAAGACGGCAGTAATGCCAACTGGCGACGGCATCGCCACTGTTGGCATCGACCAATACCGGACATAGCGAAATCCCCCTTCGCAAAGCGCAAGGGGGTTAGGGTGATGCCCGGTCCGTTATCCCAACCCGCTACTAACTCTCGCCAACGCCGCCAGCTTGTCAGCCGCCGCACCGCTGTCGATGCTGTCCTTAGCCATCAACGCGGCATCGTTGAAGCTGTCCGCCTTGCCGCTGGCTAGTAGGGCAGTGGCTGCATTGATCGCAACAACGTTGTATCGTGACCGTTCCGGACTCGGCGACGCGTTGTGCTCACCGCCTACGCCGGACAAAACAGTCCGAATGATCTGCGCGCTGTGTTCGGCAGACTCGGCGACCAGATGCTCTCGACTCCCCTCTGGCAAACCGAAATCCGCCGGGCGCGTCCTACGCCGCTTCAGAATGTCCGACGTTACCTGATACATCAGGGTATGCCCCTCGATATCCACCTCATCCGCACCCGATTCGGCATGAACCACTAGCGCGTAGTCAGTGCCTAGAAGTTGCAGTGCTTTGGCTATCTTCTCCGCCGTAGCACGATCTGCTACACCTAGAACCTGACGCGTCGCACCGGCCGGGTTGGTCAAGGGACCAAGTATGTTGAAGACCGTGCGAATCCCGATCTGCGGACGCAACGGACCGGCGAATCTCATCGCGGGATGAAATGCCTGAGCAAACATGAACCCGATACCCGCTTCATTGACGCAACGAAACACACCTTCCGGACCGAGCAAGATATTCACTCCCAAAGTCTCCAACACATCCGCGCTGCCAGTCGATCCAGACATCGCCCGGTTGCCATGCTTTGCCACATGCACACCCGCGCCAGCCACCACAAACGCAGCAGCCGTAGAGATATTGAACCAATTCTTACCGCTTCCACCCGTGCCGCAAGTGTCCACGGTGTCTGCGCCAGTATTCACATGCAACGACACGTCACGCATGACAGACGCCATACCTGCAATCTCTTCCGGCGTCTCGCCCTTCATGCGTAGTGCGGTGACGAAAGCGCCGAACTGCGCCTCCGTAGCCTCGCCTCCCATGATCTGCGCCATCACATCGGCGGCTTCCGCTTGGGAGAGGTCAACGCCGTCAACAGCGGCTTGTATACCTTGTTGGATGTTCATGATGAAAACCTACCGTCGGCTAGGTGATTTGCCTATATTTTCATGGTATTTGCTGAACCATGATGGGGTGTTTTTGGCGCGTTTCGGGGTTGAGCATCCCCCTAGCCCCCTTACGCTGTGCGAAGGGGGGAGGCTTTGAACCATGATTGCCATGATTTTGAAATGATTGCCATGATGTTGCCCCGCCCGTACATCCCTCTGGATTCCCGCCTGCGCGGGAATGACGGGGGGTTAGACGTGTGCATCCCCCTGGCCCCCTTACGCTGTGCGAAGGGGGGAGATTCCTCGCTGCGCTCGGAATGACATGGTGTGAATGCGAAGGGGGATTCGTGCCTGTCCCGTCCCCTCTGGATTCCCGCCTTCGCGAGAATGACGTGGTGTGCATCCCCCTAGCCCCCTTACGCTTTACGAAGGGGGGAGGTTCCTCGCTGCGCTCGGAATGACATGGTGTGAATGCGAAGGGGGGAGGTTCCTGGGCGCGTTGAATTGGCGGAGGGGGGTCCGCTGGTTTTTGTGTTTGGCTGTCCTTGGTTCAGGGGGGAGGGGCAGGGGTTGTGTTGTTGCCGTTGAAGTGGATTGCGACCCTTCGCGCGGGGTCGCAATCCATCAGGCGTTGCCGATTTGTGCGAGATGTTGAACTGGTGCTAGCTTTCCTCGTCCGGTCACTGCCCGCGTTGCCAGACCGCGGGCCCGGGTCGCTACTCTTAGGTTGAGCTCGGTCGCTTCCCATCGGGTAGTTTTGCACATCCTCGTGCCGTAGCCGCGACGCTTTGGCGTCAAGCGTCCGACGTCTGCCGAATCCACGACCGCTTACCCGGCCCTTGGCTGGCATCCCCTGCGTTCGCTCCGCTCCGCATCCCCTTGCGCGGGAATGACGTGATGCGGACGTGCAGCGGGTATGCCTGCTGGCTCGTGTTGCCGAGGGTGCATTAGCCCTCGGCGACCGGGACTTGTTACATCGATCGTTTCGAACGGAACCGCTGGGCGTTGCAACCGGCTTCAGCTCGGTCGAGGGGCGTCGCCACAGATCGTTCGAGCGCACACGCGACGGGTCCGGGATTCCCTTGCGGGTTCCCGTGCAGTCGCTTTTGATGTGTTGCTGTCTCATGACCTGACGCTTGTTCCCTGTAGCCCAGCGGCTAGATAGGTGTCCGCACTCGTCAGCACGGCTCTGCCTGAAGTCTTCACTTTTAATGATACAACCGTTGTCGGTGATGTCAAGAGTTTTCGGGCGATAATTTTACATGGATGTACAGGATGGACAGGATGGGGCATCCCCCTGGCCCCCTTGCGCTTTGCGAAGGGGGGAGGTTTTGAACCATGATTGCCATGATTTTCCCGTCACGTCCCCTCTGGATTCTCGCCTGCGCGGGAATGACGTTAGAGATTCCTCGCTGTGCTCGGAATGACATGGTGTGAATGCGAAGGGGGGAGGTTTTGAACCATGATTGCCATGATGGGGTAATGATTGCCATGATTTTCCCCTCCCTTCCCCTCTGGATTCCCGCCTGCGCGGGAATGACGTTAGAGATTCCTCGCTGTGCTCGGAATGACATGGTGTGAATGCGAAGGGGGGAGACGTTCCTCTCCCATCCACTCTGGATTCTCGCCTTCGCGAGAATGACGTGTGGGGGTGAACCATGATTGCCATGATTTTCCCTTCTCGTGCCTCTTGTATAATTCGACGGGGTTGACAGGGGTGCGGTGCTAGCGGGATGGTCGCCATCGATCGCGGGCGCCCCGAAATGGCGGCAAACAGGAAAGGCAGGTCCGAATGGCTTTGTCGGACATAGTCAGGAAAATCGAGGACTCGCCCCGTTCGACTAAGGTCGCCGTCGTTGCGTCGGGGATTGCCGTGGCTGCTGTTGGACTAGCCATCTTCGCTTTTATGAACCAGTCTGATTCCAACCACGAAGCTGCAAGCCCTGTTGTAAGAGTCTCAGCAGCACCTACTGCAACCTCAGTTCCATCGCCCGCTCCACGACCCACCCCGGTTCCTACAAGCACGCCAGCGCCTACGGCAACTCCCCGACCTACCGCTACTCCTCTTCCTACCGAAACACCCTTGCCTACGGCAACAGCTACTCCGGATGTAAGCGATTATTTTGTTGTTATTCATCAAGGCAAAAGCCGACACAATGGTAAAGGCGTAATAGATTATTATGCTAGTTACCCTTTTGCCAAAAATACAAGAGGTGCATTTAGTTCTTTTCGTGAGGAGGTTTTTTATTTAGACTATTTAGAGAAAGAGAAAATTATAACTCCTAAACAGAGAGATGATTATTTTAATGGTGAGCCTATTCAGAAAATCTCTCTTGTTTCTATAGCTACTGCAACATGGAAATTGTCTCAGCAAGACCCTTATCAGGCAAGCAAATTACGTATTAGTGCCCCAAGATATCTGTTTTATTACGCCGACAAGTCTGCTGTAGGTGGTGATGGTGGCAGTGGTCGTGGTGGCGGAATCCCTTTGGAGGGCGATGGGGGTTACGTCTCGATCAGCGATGGCAGGATCAGCGTCTCCGCGGTCGATGCCGACGGCAATGCTACTACCGTTGAACTCGAGGGGGTTGGTGCTCAGGAACTTCTGGACTACTGGCTGAGCGAGAACAAGATCACCATCGAGCAGAGAAACCAGTATGGCGAGACCGGTCAGCTGGAGTTCAGCCTGAAAGACGGTGTGGATCTCTTCGATTTCGGCTATTCCTCGGATATTGAGTTTTACACCGGGATGGATAAAGAGGCGCAGGACATGATTATCAATGAGATTCTTCCGCTTTTTGCGGGGGATTGAGGGAGGTTTTGAACCATGATTGCCATGATGTGGGAATGATTGCCATGATTTTCCCGTCCAGTCCCCTGTGGATTCCCGCCTGCGCGGGAATGACGGGTTTTGAACCATGATTGCCATGATGGGGGAAAGATTGCCATGATTTTCCCATCCCTTCCCCTCTGGATTCTCGCCTTCGCGAGAATGACGTTAGAGATTCCTCGCTGTGCTCGGAATGACATGGTGTGAATGCGAAGGGGGGAGGTTTTGAACCATGATTGCCATGATTTTTGAATGATTGCCATGATTTTCCCGTCCCGTCCCCTCTGGATTCTCGCCTTCGCGAGAATGACGTGTGGGCATTCCCCTGGCCCCTTACGCTGTGCGAAGGGGGGAGTTCCTCGCTGCGCTTCGGAATGACAGGGGGTTGCTCGGAATGACATGGGTTAGTGTCCCTCTGGATTCTCGCCTGCGCGGGAATGACGGGGGTATTGACCGGAACGATGGAGGGATTTATGCACACATCCCCAAGGGGCTTATTGGCAACGGAGTAGTCGAGGGGGGCGTAGGTGAAGTTGGCATGAACATCCACTCGGACCCCACGCGATGTACGAGCATCGAATCAAAGGTCCCCCCTTGATGACAAGAGCCCAAGGGGCTCTCTCCTTAAACGCGGAGTAGTCGAGGGGGGGTCTTTGCACGGTTGATTGGCGGCTGCGAACTGATCAGCCGGAACTCAAGCCGCAACCGACGGAGCCATTGTTCTGGCGTGTGAGATGTCGTCTCGCGCTACTGCGCGCGCTTGAGATGCAAGCACCGTCGCAAGTGCCACCGTTTCACCCTCTAAAGACATGAATTCGACGATGAAAGCCTCGCCACCCGCGTGAATGTGAACGATAACGCCAACATCGCCAGGGCTTAACTCCTCGTCCTTATGGCCCTTGACGTATTCTGTCAGCACGATCAGTTCGTGTTCTTTGAACATGTCTCACCTGTCTAGTGGGTACGCAGTCAGAATTCTTGGGTTTTCGTATCCCCAGTCGATTTGCCACACTGTGCTGATCTGCGGATTGCGTCCGTCTGGTGTTTCGATTACTCCATCTACTTGATAGCATATACCGTGCGCAGTCTCTACGGTGCTCGTAACCTCACCACTGACAGCGTGTTGCTTCAAAGCGTTGGCGAATTCGATCCATCGGTCAGAATCGAAACCAAAACGGAGGAAAAATCTCGCCTTGGCTGCGCCTCTTGGATGCCAAGTGGATAGCAGGTAATCAACAACCTTCGACCTTGCCACCTCCGCCCGGTGCGCATTCGGTAGTTTCGTCATCGCATCTGCCTCTTGATCGCTACCAACGCTACACTACATCCGCATGTCCAAAAAGTTCTGTAGCAGGTCTTTGCCCGGGCGTGTGAGGATGGATTCAGGGTGGAATTGGACGCCTTCGATGGGCATTTCGGGGTGGCGCATTCCCATTATTACGCCGCTTTCGGTAGATTTTGCGGTTACTTCGAAGCCTGGCGGGACTGCGTTTGGTTGGACGGCTAGTGAGTGGTATCGGACGGCTTCGAATGGGTTGGGTAGCCCTGCGAATACACCTTTGTCGTCGTGTTCGATCATGGATGTTTTGCCGTGTTTGAGTTCGCCGGCATGGTCTACGATTCCGCCGAACGCTTCGCCAATGGCTTGGTGTCCGAGGCATACGCCCAATATGGGAACTTTGCCTGCGAAACGTTGGATCGCTTGGATTGAGATGCCTGCGTTGCGAGGGTGAGAGGGTCCTGGCGAGACTACCAGTCGTTCGGGTTGCATGTCCCAGAGTTCATCTACCGTCGCTTTGTCGTTGCGTACTACGTGTACGTCTGCGCCGAGTTCCGAGAGATATTGGAACAGGTTGTATGTGAAGCTGTCGTAGTTGTCGATTAGCAGTAGCATTTTTCATGCCTCCATGACGGACTCGGCATGGTCGATGGCGTGCATAAGCGCGCCCATCTTGTGGAGAGTCTCTTCGTATTCGGTCTTTGGGTCGGAGTCGGCAACGATGCCGCCGCCTGCTTGGAGGTATGCGACGCCGTCTTTGAGTGTCATGGTTCGTAGCGAGATTGCGGTGTCCATATTGCCGGAGTATGAGAAGTATCCGACGGCACCCGAGTATGGTCCTCGTTTGTCAGGTTCGTATTCTGCGATTATCTCCATAGCACGGATTTTGGGTGCGCCTGAGACGGTGCCGGCGGGAAAGCCAGCGCGCAGCACATCGTATACGTCGTATCCGTCGTCAAGTTGCCCTTCGACGTGCGATACGATGTGCATGATGTGTGAATAGCGCTCAATCTCGAGTTGCTGAGTGACGCGAACGGTGCCGGGAGAGCTGATGCGTCCGACATCGTTGCGTCCGAGGTCTAGCAGCATTACGTGTTCGGCGATCTCTTTCTCGTCGGCAAGCAGTTCATCCGCCAAGGCCTCGTCTTCTTCAGGTGTGCGACCTCGCGGGCGTGATCCTGCGATGGGGTGTACTGCCACTTGACCATCTACCGACTGCACCAACAGCTCAGGTGATGCGCCGATGATTTGGAATCCGTCGAGGTCGAGGTAGAACATGTAAGGCGACGGATTTATAACTCTCAGAGAGCGGTAGAGGTCGAACGGTTGTACGGCTGTGCGTCGCGTGAGTCGTTGCGAAACGACGACTTGTATGATCTCGCCGTCGTAGATTGCTTTCTTGCAGGCTTCGACCATCTGTCGATAGTTCTGTCTGGACATGTTAGGCACGTAACGATGTCCAAGTGCTTCATCAGCATCGTCGGTATACCAACCCGAGGGCATTGTCGCGGCAGAACCAACGAAGGAGTAGTCGATGTCGGCATCGTCGGCGCGTGATGCGGCGCGTGAGGGTGCGGCTGAGCGATGCATGGCTGATGCGGGCAGAGGTTCCGCGAGTCGATCGATCAGCGTCTCGATCTTCGCGGTCGCGTGGCTGTAGGCATCGTTGAGGTCGGTATCATCGTTGATCGCGACGTGTGCGACGACGATGATGCTGTGTCGGACATGGTCGAAAATCAGCATCGAATCGGTGAGCATGAAAATCGCTTCCGGCACGCCCATGCCGGTTTCTTCGTCGGAAATCTCAGGTACGCGCGGCTCGAAATACTTGATGGCGTCGTATGCCACGAACCCGACTGCGCCACCGTCGAATTTTGGCAATCCTTCAACGGAGGGATAGCGGATGTGTTCCAACCTCGCCTTCAAAACGTCCATCGGGTCTACGCTGCCGTGCGGAGTTCCCGGTCCGGTTCGCAACACGTCGGCTGGTTCAGTTCCCAAGAATGAGTAGCGTGCGACGTGTTCTCCGCCTTCAACGCTCTCAAACAGGAAAGAGTTTTGGCCGCGTGCGATCTTGATGAATGCCGAGACGGGTGTTTCTAGGTCTGCCGAAATCTCTTGGTAGACGGGTATCAGGTTGTAGCCTTCATCGGCTAATCGTTTGAAGGCTTTTAGGTCTGGAGTGCTCATTGTGTTGTTGGTCATGGTTGTTTATCCTCGCCGTGCTCCTTTCCAAAATCGAGAGGAGGTAATGCGTCGTTAGTTGAACTTTGCCGAAGTACCCCATCTCTCTTTGGCTTACGGGTGAAGTGCAGAGTGCAATGGGAGCAATTCGGCTACGACCATGACGAGGTGTATGAGCTGATTCGCATCGCATCTCGAACGCGTTGCATGGTTTCTTGGGCGATCTTTCTGCCACGGCGAACACCGTGCATCAGGACGTCTTCGACGTATGGCATGTCGGATTTGTATTGCTCGCGGCGATCACGTATAGGGTCTAGGAAGTCGTTGAGTGCTGACGCTAGCGCGCGTTTCACCTCGACATCACCGACGTTGCCTTTGCGATAACGATCTTTGAAGTCGTCGATCTGTGCGATATCGGGATTGAACGCGTCGTGGTACTCAAAAACTGGATTGCCCTCGACGCGTCCGGGGATGTCGGCACGGATACGGTTCGGATCGGTGAACATACTTCTAACCTTCTGGTTAACCGTGTCCGCGTCGTCGCTGAGCATGATGGCGTTGCCTTTGGATTTGCTCATCTTGGCATCGCCGTCGGTGCCGACCAATCTGCCGATCTCCCCGATCAGTGTGCCCGGCTCAGGAAACACAGGTGCGAACATCCGGTTGAATTTGCGAGCGACCTCGCGCGTCATCTCGATGTGCGGCGCTTGGTCTTCACCGACTGGTACGAGGTGGGCGCGGGGTAGCAAGATGTCGGCAACTTGGCTCATCGGATAGTTGTAGAAACCAACCGTCCGGCGTTCGACGGGCAGGCTGTCGATCTCCGACTTCAATGTCGGGTTACGCTCCAGCATTCCCAGCGGCGTCACGAACGATAGCAGCATCGTCAACTCCGCATGTTCCGGTACGTAGCTCTGGACCACGAACGAGGATTTTTCAGGGTCGAGTCCGACGGCGAGCCAATCGAGCGTGACGTCCAATACCGATTCGCGTATGAGGTCGATGTCGTGGAAGTGGTCGCCTAAAGCCTGGTAGTCGGCGATGAGGAAGTAGCATTCGTATTCGTCTTGTAGATCGAGCCAGTTTTTGAGCGCGCCGACGTAGTGTCCGAGGTGCAGTGCGCCCGTAGGTCGGATGCCGGTTAGAATGCGTGGCTTGGCACCGGGAGAGACGTCGTAGTGTCGGCTTCGCGGCGTCAAGGTGGCGGTTTGGTCAGTTGCTGTGGCGGTCATCGCGTTCTGCGTTTCCTTTGCAGGGACGTGAACTTCGCAACAAAAGAAAATCCCCGTCCCGGCTGTGTTTGGTTTCATGGGACAGGGACGAGCGTGGCCCGCGGTGCCACCCTGTTTCGACACATTGTGTCGCGACTTGCTTCAGGACTTTAACGTGTCCAAAACGGCTTCGGGTACTCGGTCATCTGACCGTTCATCGAAGCGGCTCCTGGGTCCAATTCAGTCTCGCTACGCCATGCCGGACTTTCAGCGGATCGTACCGGCTCTCTAAGGATGGCGGAGAACGAACCTACTAATCCCGTTCGTTGCCTTTCGCTTGCTAACGCTCAAGTGTACGTTTGGCGAGGTTACGGAGTCAAATGCACAACTTTATCGCCGATTTCCCATATCATCCTCTTCATGTCCAAGTCAGAAATCTCCATTGTCCGTGATGCCGAATGCGTTACCCGCGACGGCACTATCTTACGCGGCGATATCTACTTCAATGCCGATATCCCTCCGCAGCCAGTTCTCGTGTGTCGCACTCCTTATAACAAGCTGTTGCCTCGTTATCAGGAACATGCTATCGACATCGCTAGTGGCGGGTATACGGTTGTCGTTCAAGATATGCGCGGGCGGTACGCGTCTGATGGCGAGTATTTCTGGATGTGGCGTGCCAAGCATGAGACTGCCGACATCCAAGACGGTTACCACACGATCGAGTGGGCTGCGAAGTTGCCGCAATCGGATGGTCGGGTTGGCACTTGGGGACATTCCAACGCGTCGTGGGCGATCTGGATGACGTTGCATTCGAATCCGCCGAGCCTTGCCGCCGCGCTCGCTTCTGGCATATCCATGAACATGCTTGATATCACTTTCGGGGTGTGGGAGACCGGACGTCGTCTTGAGTGGACATACATGATGGCTGCCGATGTACGACGTCGAGAAGGGCGTACCGATGGTCCGCTTACTCCCGAAGAGGCGACTTTCCGCTGGAACGCGGTCGAACGATCGAAATATATCTGGTGGTTGCCTCTCGCCGACATTCCCGAAAAGGTCTTCGCAGGTATCACCGAGCAGTATCAGACGTTTATACGAAACACAAATCAAGATTACATGCGCTTCGATGAGGCACATCCCAAAGTCGGCGTGCCCACCATGCAGATCACCGGATGGTGGGATCGGCTCATCGGCACCATCGACAACTATGAAGGGCTGATAAACGATGGCAAACCGGAACTCCGCGATCAGCATCGCCTCATCGTGGGTCCGTGGGGGCACGATGCCACGAATTACACCTCAAACGTAGGCCCCATCGACTATGGGCCTGATGCCGAGACGACGTATGCCGACCTGATTGTGCGCTGGTATGATTTCGCGCTAAAGGGCAAAGATAACGGCACTGCCGACGAAAAGCCAGTCCAACTCTTCATTCTGAACCGCAATGAGTGGATCGGTGCCGATGCCTGGCCGTTGCCCGAAACTCAATACACGCCTCTCTACCTAAACTCCAATGGCAATGCCAACACCGTTAACGGCGATGGCAGACTTTCGTTTGATGCTCCCCCAAGTCATGGCGACTACCGATTTTCGCCTCTGTTAGCGGCGGATGAGGATGACGATCTTCGACTCGACACTAGCGAGCAACTTCGTTTGATGGCGGAGCGATTCAAGGCTAGAGAGGAGTGGGAAAAGATACGAGCGCGCAGCTCCGATCAGTTCACATACGACCCGCGCGATCCTGTGATGTCGTTGATGCACCAGAATTCGCAGTCGATACCCATGGATCAGTCGCCGAACGACCATCGGCATGATGTGCTCGTGTACGAGACTGAGCCAATGACTGAAGACCTCGATGTGATCGGCCCGGTTCGACTCAAGTTATGGGCATCCACCGACGCGCCGGAGACCGACTTCACCGCGAAGCTCGCCATTGTCCACGAGGACGGCTTGTGCGTGAACCTCACCTACGGCATCATCCGAACTTCATACCGGGATGGGTACGATCGCGTCGCATTCACCAGACCGAACACGCCTTATCTCTACGACATCAAGCTGAACCCCGTCGGTTGCCGCTTTCTCAAGGGTCAGCGTATCCGGCTCTATGTCTCATCTTCCGACTTCCCAAACTTCGACCGCAACCACAACACTGGCAATCCTTACTACTCAGATACGGAGTTGCGAGTGGCGCATCAGAGGGTGTTTCACACGGAGGAGATGGCTTCGTGTTTGGTGTTGCCGGTTGTGGGGTCAGACTAGGCCGTCGGTCATTCCCGAGCCCACTCCCGTCATTCCGACGCTACTACTCGTCATTCCGGCGGAAGCCAGAATCCATAGGGGACGATAAAGCCTTCACTTGACTTCAACTAGCAACTTATGTATTATTAATAGCAGAACTTGCTACTGACCAAAAACACGTCTACGTCACCACCGCAAAAACCAAGTTGGCGAAGCGAATTTTCGGCTATCGGATCTGAAACGCGATGCAAGCAGTGAGTAACATACCCCCATGGGGACAGGATGGATTGATTCCCGCTGTTGATCCCGCTAACCCAGTGTCAACGAATCGATCTCCTTATCTTGTGACTCTGTCTGAGCTTGTCGAAAGATTTGGAACTACAGACGAACGCTTGTTGCTACTGGATGGACTGGTGCGTTACCGTTCGTGGTGGCATCAAGCAGGCTTGACGCAAGGATTTCAATGGATCGATGGGAGTTTTGTCGAGGATAAAGAAACTGTCAGGGGATCGCCACCAGGTGACATCGACATCGTCACTTTTTTCGAATTGCCGGAAGGCTTAACGCAAGAGACGTTGGTATCACAAAACAGCGAATTGTTCCGGCGTGACATCGTCAAGTCCAAGTTTCGAATCGACACTTTTTTCGTTCCTTTGGATCAGACAGACCTAAGACTGGTCGTTGACAGAGCTGTCTACTGGTCTGGTTTGTTCTCCCACACGAGACAAGAGCAATGGAAGGGATTCGTACAAATCGATTTGGTACAACAAGACGACGCCAGCATTGTTCGCGCAATCGCCTCGCGATTGAACAAGGAAAATTGACATGGAAGTCAGACAGCTACGAAACTTACGGTCCGAACTGGCGTATCTGGATTTGTTGATCGAGCGAACGCCAGAGGCAAACGTAATCGATCGAATTAGCTTGGAAGGACGGAGGCAGCAAGTCGCCGAGGAACTGGAGGGATTCGAGAACGCGCGAACCGATATCGAACCTACACGATTGACCTTTCATGGCAAGCCTGTCATTGGTCAACACGGGATAATGGCCGGGTTTGGAACCAAGATCGTCGGAAAGTTTGCCGACGCGGTTAAAGCTGTGGGTGCGAGCTCAAGGCAATCCTTAGGAAGCCGTGGCGTGGTGCCAGGTGCCAACAACTACGGAATGATGATCACTGGAATAGCTAGGGGATCATTCGGGTTCCAGCTTGAACGCGCTTCTGACAAGCCTATGTCGGTATCCGAATCAGATCCGGTAGTCGAAGCCGTCGAAAAGGTCAAGACGATTTTGGAGGCGACGACCTTAACGGACGACGAACTTGCCCAGACCCTGGTTGACACCGACCCCAGGGTGACCAAAAAGATCAAGGAATTTCTTGACGAGTTGGTCGCCAATGAGGCAACCTGCTCGATAGAATCGAAAAGACGTGAATTCAGTTTCAATTCTGTAGACGAAATTCGGCGTGGCGCGGCAAGATTGCTGGAAAACAACGTCATCCAACGAGAAGTCATCCTTATCGGTAGGTTTATCGGTTACCTGCCTGAAAGCCGCCAAACGGAAATCCTAGTTACTGAAATCAGTGAAGAAGACACCGAATTCCTTGGCGAACTCGCGGGTACGGTCGTCAAAGCAAAAGTCGATCTATCAGTTGAAGATGCCGAAGCGATAGTTAATGCCCCTGAGGTAGAGATGGAGATCGTCGCGCAATCCAAACGCGTCGGACAACGCAAGCCAACTTTCGTCGTCGTCGATACTGGAATCGCTTCGCTAACCCGACAAACCCTACACGAAAACGTCCTAGCCGACGAACCGCAACCTTTCGACGAGGAATCAGGATAGTCCACACCATGCAACATCGCCCTTGACGAAGGAGACACAACATGTCATCTATCAATATCGACACATCACTGCTGGTTATTGTTTTGGTACTCTTCGGTCCTGCGTTCGTATTCATCCAAACTACGAAATCCACCTTTGTAGCCGGCGTATTCCGATGGCACAAAATTGATCTTTCAAGCGGAGTTAAACCCAACATGCCTCACCAAGACATGTTAACCTACGGTACATTTCCGCTCGTCCTCGCAGGTATCCTAGCATTGATGAAATTGCTAAACTTTACGCCATTCAACTCTGTAGATGCTAATTTCATTGAGGCCATCATTGATCCAATATGGTTGTTGAAATATTTCGCGTTCATCACGATGTTCACGATTGGAGGTGTTTTGACAGGATTATTGATGGTAGCCCATTTCAAACGAATGATTGGACTCGTAGGTATCCAAATTGTTAATGAGACCACACAACCCGAAGCGGAACAGAATACCGGACTGTCAAATCATGGTACCAGACGAAAAAAGCGAAAACGAAGTAGGAGATAATGCTCAACTCCGCATTTAACCCGCAACCTTTCGACGAGCAACTGGGATAGAACTTCGCCTCCCCCCTCTATGAGAGGGAATTGAAGGGGGTACCAGCGAAGCGATGTTCGTAGGGATGTCAGTGGCAAGCAGGGTGTCGAGCTACCAAGTCTATGCCCTTAAATCAGCCCCATTTTGCGCGCCTGTTTCACGAAATTCTTTTCACGTTTAAGCCATTCTTTTGGGTGTTTACCCCAATATATCTGCGCTTGTTCTGGGTACCTACCATCGGCGACTATCGCGCCGCAACGCCGACATTGCCATGCTGTAGTACCAAATGAAGTATGAAATAACGACTCAACGTAAAGCACGTTTTTTTCACTTATCCACTCTAGAGAACAGTGTGTGCATAAAGCCATCAGTCTGTTCGTTTTCGACTCGAGGCGGTCGGTCTGCCATTTGTTTACGTCAAAGTTCAACTTGATGCTGAACATGATGTTTCTCCTTACTAAAAGGGTTTATACGATACCTATAGTATAACATGAACCTGACATCAGAAGTCTCTCGTCCATTTCTACTCCCCCCAGACCCGCCCAACAACATCCCGAACCTTATACTCCATGACCTCAATCAACCGACGATTGCCCTCGACCATCTCACGCTCAACCTGTATTTCACTGATCAGGTCTTGCTGAATGTGAAGCGGCGGGAAAGGTATCGGAAAATCCTCTACGAAACGGCGGGGTACCCGTTGTAAGCCTCCGGTGCCTCTCATATGCCTGATTGCGGATTCTCTGAAATTCGGTTCAGTAGTGCAGAGATAGACCCATTCCGGCAATACGTCATCGCGACTGCGTAGGACATGGAATTCGCTTGATCCGAAGCCCACACCATTGGTCAAACCTGTAGCGATGCCTGCTTTCCCGTTTTCGAAACAAGGCGTAACTCTGGCTACCAATATATCGTCGTCGCGGAAATAACTGTAACTCGCCGCCACATCCGAAATGATCTTTTCCTGATGAGGTCGAATATGCATCGTGTGTTCGCGCACGTCTGCCATTGGTATGAAAGAAACCAACGTTTGCGGATCGAAGCCGTTCAATTCTCTCTTCTTGGGGTTTACCGTACACGCTTCTTTGATCGGAACCACCGGCCACTCCGGATCAACGGCAACCTTCGGACGCCAGTTCTCTACAACTGCACGCGCGCCGTCAATCACCTTCTGATAACCCTCAATCTCCGACACGATCTCACGCTGAACTTCCATAGGTGGAACCGGTATGGCGAAGTCTTCGATGAAGTCGCGTGGGACACGTTGGAGACCACCCGTGCCTGTCATGTTCAGAATCGCAGCATGTCGAAATTCAGGATGTGTCACGCAGAAATACGCCCACTGTGGCAGGATTCGTTCACCGCACCGCAACACATGAAACTCGCTGGAACCAAACCCTATATGGTTTGTCAGACCAGTTGCAACCCCAGCTTTACCGTTCTCGAAACATGGAGTGACCCGCGCCACCAAAACATCGTTTTCGGCAAAATAGCTGTAACTTGCTGAAACATCGGCCAGAGTACGTCTTTGATAAGGTTTAGCGACCATCTGATTTTCAGCCAAATCAGCCATTGGTAGGAATGAGACTTCAGTGCTGGGGTCAAGTCCATTCAATTCCCTTTTCTTCGGATTCACTGTGCAGACTTGGTCAATACGGACATAAGTGAATTTGCCCCGTTGTTGGTTTACAGCCCTGTACCTCTCCCCACTCAAGTTGAACTCACCATCCGCCCCAATCCTCTCTTTCTCAACAACCAACCCGGTCTCAAACTCATACGAAACATCCCCTTCATCCCGTTCATCCATGTAAATTCCCCCTCGCACAAGCCGCAGATACTCCTTAACCTCCGCCTTCACTTGCGGCAAATCGTTCCGATCTATCAGCCGCCGCTGCGCGCCAAGATCAAATCCATCATTCTCAACCTTGAAGAACCCGATACTGTCCGACCGCCTAGCCAAAGCCTTGTCCAGTATCAATATCGAGGTCTTCACGCCGGAGTATGGGTTGAAGACTCCCGGCGGCAACGAAACCACAGCCACCAGATACTCTTCTACGAGCATTTTGCGAAGCTGCTTGTGCGCGTTCTGACTCTGGAAGATGATGCCCTCTGGTACGATCACGCCGGCGCGACCATCAGGTGTCAGATGCTCAGCGATGTAGTCGACAAACAAAACCTCGCTACGCTTCGACGTCACGCTGAACCGATTGTGCGGACGTATCCCGCCCTTCGGCGACATGAACGGGGGATTGGCAAGGATCACATTCGCGTACTCGTTCCAACGCTCCTCGCTGGTCAGAGTGTCGTACTCGAAGATGTCCGGGTCGGGAAAGCCATGCAGGTAGAGATTTACCAACGAAAGCCTCACCATATCGGGCGAGATATCGTAGCCGCGCACATTCCGTACCAACTGAGCCTTTTCACCTGGAGTCAACCCAACATCCTGCCCATCCTGTCCATGCATGCCAGTTCCCAAGATGTGCTTGTAAGCGGATATCAAAAATCCTGCCGTCCCGCAGGCCGGATCCAAGATTATTTCGTCCTTCTTAGGGTCTATGATCTCAACGATGAAGTCGATGATGTGGCGAGGCGTTCTGAACTGTCCGGCATCACCTTGCGACCCCATGATTGATAGCAGATATTCGAAAGCGTCTCCGAGTCGCTCCGAGTTCTCATACTCGAACTCGCCGATGACCTGCAAGAACGACCGTAGGGTTTCAGGGTCTCGGAATGGCAGGTAGGCGTTACTGAACATGGAACGGAAGAGGGTAGGTAGGCCAGGGTTCTCGCCCATCCTGGTAATTCCGTCGGAATACGTGTTCACAGCATCGTAAGCGCCGATCCGAGGTCCGACGATGTTGCGCCAGGAATAGCGGGCAAAATCGCCGGCGAAGAATGAAGCCTTGCCGCCCATCGATTCAGACAGCACATCCATATCGTCCATGAACTTGTACATCAACGCGAGGGTGATCTGCTCGACCTGGCTCTTTGGATCGGGCACACGTCCTACCAAAATGTCCCGCGCTGTATCAATCCTCCGGCGTGTCTCAACGTCTAGCATGATGTTGCTCTCCAGATCCTTCAAACCGTCTCAAGTTCAATGTCGTCGATTCGCTCGAAATGTCGCCGATTGTTTGTGAGCACTGTCAAATCGTGAACCACTGCGGTACAACCGATCAACAGATCGAAATCACCGATCAGTGTCCCTGCGGACCGCAACCTAGCGCGCTCAAAACCGAATAATTTGCAAATTTCGTCTCCCAATCCTAGGATCTCGAACCCGCCTAGGAAACGAAGAAACGCCAACTCCTCGGCGACCGCATGCGGTGATTGTGATATCCCTTCGTAAACCTCAGCAAGGGTCACGATACTCACCGCCACACCTTCGTCTCTAACCCCGTCTAATCGCTCGCGGATGCTGTTGTCGCCATTCAGGTAGTGGATTACCCAGTCCGTGTCGACCAGATATCTCATTCGGTGTCGTCGTCAACCATGTGGGCGGAACCTTGAATACGCGCCTCATAGAGTTCGGTAATCAGCTTCTCTGCATCGACCCTGCCGTTCCATGCACCAGCCGAAGATATGCTCGCATCAACATCCTTAGTAGTAATGCGACGCCCCGAGATCGTAAGAACAACCATGTCTCCCTCGTCCAAATCAAGCGCCATAGTAGGCTTGAGGAAACCATCCTCGTACTTTGCTGTCACTGATTGAACCATCTCGTTGACCATAGTTGCTCGTCATGCTAGTACATCCGAGTATACGCTCTCAATCTTACTATGGGCACATGCACGCCATCCTCAAACAAACTGGTTGAAGTTCACCCAGTCCTTCACGTATTCCCTCACCAAGTCGCGATACTCTTCTGGCACTTGTTGATAGTCTGCCAACGAGAATCCTGGGTTTGTTGCCAGCATTCCGTAGTTGCCGCTATCAATGGTTAAGCGGACATTCTCGTCTCCGGCATAGGCAGTAAAGAATGCCTTGATCGAGGGGATTGTCCTCACTTTTTCTGGCGGGTGCTGTGCGATGAACTTTCCAAACTCATCTTCCAACAACTGCGCCCGCGTCTTGATCTTTGGGATCAACCCGAAAATATGCTCTAATATCTCACGTAAACTCACCCTGCGATCTAGACTGAGTGCCGATCTCAGTTTCTCAAGTGTGTAGTATTCCTCTGGCTTGTCGAAAATCTCTGTCCTCACATAGTCTTGCGCCTTATCCCATGCTTCGTTCTCTACCGCTTCTTTCAACGTCTCATCTTGGGTTGCCTCATCAGCGAACTTGTTGAATAGCATACGGTCTATCCTCATCCCCGCGGTCCCGATTTGCTCTTCCCGCAAGGAATGAAGATCATCCTCGCCCAAATACGTGAAGGTGTCTAAACGCTTCTTCACTGCGCCATCGTCAGGGCCGCCTTCGCTCTCATTGACCTGAGGCAACTTCAAGACTTCGCCGTAATCGTATTCGTCCTCAAAATACTCGTAGTTGCCAAAGAAATCGATTAGTTTGAACTCCGTTTTCTCAGCGTTCGGCGAACCTTCCTTCAGATACGGCAAAGTCGCCTGTTCCCGGAAATCGTGTTTGCGTGTACCTCGTCCCTTAATCTGAACGAAATCTGTCGGCGAAAAGATCGGACGCATCAAACCTAAGTTCAAGATGTCTGGACAGTCGTAACCAGTCGTCATCATGCCCACGGTTACGCATACTCTAGCCTTGCTAGTAAGGTAACCCTCAATCACATTGCTATGCCCCTTCAAACGGTTGTTCGCGAAGTTCATCGCGAACTGTTGAGCGTTAGGAATGACGGAGGTAACTTGCACTGCAAAATCGGATCTGTAGTGATGTGGAAACATGTGATGTGCGAACTGGTTAAGGATGTTGGTCAACTTTGCTGCATGGTTTTGACTGACGCAAAAGATGATCGACTTGCCGATCTCGCCGTTGATCGGGTCTCGCAATGCATTATCCATAAACACCTTGCATAACCGTCGATTTGTCGGGTCCGAAAAGAAAGTGCGCTCGAAATGACGACGTTGCATGGTCGCTGTCGTCTCCTCACCTTCCTCATCAGTAAACGTTACCAATAGTCCTTGTTTGGACAGCATCTCCGTTGAGATATCTGTCTTGGCATCTACAACTTTCGGATTTATCAAATACCCATCGTTGGCGCCATCAATCAATGAATATCGAAAAGTAGGGTGTCCACTCTCGCATCCGAATGTTCGATATGTATCGAGAAGTTGCCGCCGTTCCATCTCACGCGGGTCTTGTATCGACGCGTTTTTCCCGTCAACATTCTTGAGATAGTCCCGGGGCGTAGCGGTTAATCCCAACTTGTAACCCACGAAGTAATTGAAAACATCCCGCGCGTTGCCATTGATCGAACGATGTGCCTCGTCTGAGATCACAAGGTCGAAATCGGTAGGGGAGAACAATTCTGCGTACTTGTTGTTGACAAGCAACGATTGAACTGTTGTAACCACGATCTCGTGGCGACGCCATCCGTTACGTTCATCCTTGTAGATAACGGTCGAAAGGTCGGGTTTCAGGTAATCATCGAAAGCCTTCTTAGCCTGATTCTCAAGCTCTAACCTGTCCACTAGGAATAACACCCTCGACGCGTTTCCAGTACGCAAAAACAGCTTGATGATCGCCGCGGCTACTAACGTTTTACCCGTACCGGTCGCCATTTCGAATAAGAACCGATCCCTGCCACGCTTCACTGCACGTTGTATCGACTTGACCGCGTTGACCTGGTACTCTCTCATCAACCTCAAACCATTAAGCCGCATGAACTCATCACGCTCAGATTCGTTGATCCACCCCGCACGACGCTCATAATCCGGCATCTTGGTCTTCATGATGTAGTCAGCATCCACTACTTCATCAACCAAACGCCTGCGATCCGGAGTTTGCCGCTTCACTATCTCACCCACACTCTCCGGGCGGGGAAACTCGGTGATCGTTGAAGGGTTCTCCAGCTCCAAATCCCAGAAATAGTGCAAAAACCCGTTGGACAGAATCACGTAGCGGCAATTCTTGCCACGAGCGTATCTACGAGCCTGCTCCTTGCCGACCAACGGATGCTTGCTAGATGACTTTGCCTCCAACACAACCAACGGCAGACCGCGATCGTCTACCAGCAAGTAATCTACAAACCCGTTTCCAACGTTCTCGAAATCCTCCCCCATCGCGTCCAAATCCGCCTGTCCCTTAACCAGCGCTTCCAACTCGATATTCGCAGGCTTTCCGTCTTCTGCAAAGAATCGCCACCCGGATCTCTCTAACATCCGATTGATTCTTACCCTCGCTGTCGCTTCGTTCGTCGGCACTCTCGTTAACACCTGATTGATTACTTACAGCCAAGAAACAGTCTATAACTCACAGGCCTAACCTCTCCCACCTCTCTGGATTCCCGCCTGCGCGGGAATGACGGGGAATAGACCGCGGGAATGACGGGGCAGGCACCGCGGGAATGATGGTGAGCACCCACAGGTGGGAATGACGGTAGTTATGCAAGGCTGCTTGCGTCGGGATGACGGGAGAATCCCTCGAACTTTCCCTGAAAAATCTTTTCTAGCACACTTGATTTCTTTATACATTTGTTAATATCTGAATCAGAGGGGTGGAATCAAGAGAGATCGTCGGCTGCGGCGTGCGTTGTTGCAGTCGATACGCTATCCTACGCTATGCTAAAAATTGACCAATGACTACCAATACCAATAAGACGAACAACACAACCATGCAAAAGATAGCACCATACGGATCGTGGAACTCGCCAATCACTGCTGAGATGCTAATCAGCGGCGGGAAACGTCGGCTGAACGAGATCAAGGTCGATGGCGATGATGTCTACTGGCTCGATGCCCGTCCTGCCGAGGGAGGGCGCATCGTCATCATGCGTCACGATGCACACGGCGAGACTGAAGACCGCACGCCAGCGGATTTCAACGTCCGAAACGCTGTCCACGAATACGGAGGTGGCTCTTATGCCGTGCGAGACGGCACTACCTACTTCACTAACTGGGCAGACCAACGCATCTACGTCCAACTCAAAGATGGCACTATTCGATCTCTGACCGTTGAACCGCCGATTCCGAGGGGCATCCGCTACGCCGATCTCACGTTGACCGAAAATGGCAAGTTCTTGTTATGTGTACGTGAGACGCATACCGATGACGGTAACGAGGCCAGTAACGAGGTCGTGGCTATAGATACCGACACTGGCGGGCAGACGGTAATCGCCACTGGTCGCGACTTCTACTGCGCGCCTCGTGTATGCCCGTACCACGATGGCATCGCATGGACCGAGTGGGATCATCCGAACATGCCATGGGATGGCAACTCGCTAGTATCCGGCTCCTTCAACCAATACGACGCGACTGTCAGCACAACGGCAGCGATTGCAGGCGGCGGAAATGAGGAAAGCATCGTCCAACCGACATGGAGTCCAAACGGTCTCCTGCACTTCGTAACTGACCGCACTGGCTGGTGGAACATTCACGTCTGGCGTGACGGCGAACCGGTCAACCTGCTCAACGAAGAGTCCGACCACGGGCGTCCCGACTGGCAATTCGGCTTCACCTCCTACGCCCACCTCCCAGACGGAAAGATCGCGGTCGGCAAAGGCGGGGCAACCTCTGGCTCTGTGATGATCTTGGACACGTCAACTGGGGCAAAGCAGGTGATCGAAGTCCCATACAGCGAAATCTCATTCGTAACCGCGGGATCTGGGGGCGAATCGATCCTCTTCGTCGGCGCATCACCCACCCAAGAACCTGCTGTCGTCAGCCTCGACATCGAAACGGAACGCTGCTCCACCATCTACGCGCCCAGCGATGTCCGTGTCGATCCGGGATATATGTCGTCGCCCGAACACATCGTATTCCCGACAACCGACGATGGTCAAGCCCACGCCTTCTACTATCCGCCGACAAACAAAGATTTCGCCGCTCCTGAAGGTGAGCTGCCGCCTCTCGTGACGATCTGCCACGGTGGTCCGACCTCCGCGTCAGGAACTGGCCTCGATCTCTCAACCCACTACTGGACCAGTCGGGGATTCGCGGTAGTAGATGTCAACTACCGTGGATCGTCTGGCCACGGTAAGGTCTACCGCGATGCTCTCAAACAGAAATGGGGCATCTACGATACTGATGACTGCATTGCTGCCGCACAATACCTCATTGATCAAGGTTTGGTCGATAAAGGCCGCGTCATCATTCGAGGTGGCTCAGCGGGCGGATACACGACGATCAACGCGCTGACCTTTCATGATTTCTTCGCCGCTGGCGCTGCTCTCTACGGCATTGCAGACCTCATGGTATTCATCGGAGATACTCACAAATTCGAGTCGCGTTACCTCGACTCGCTGGTCGGCTCGTATCCCGAAGAGGCGCAACGCTACCACGATCGCTCAGCGATCAACTTCATGGATCAACTCGCCACGCCCATGATCATTCTCCAAGGGCTGGAAGACGAAATCGTGCCGCCGTCGCAAGCCGAGATCATGGTGGAAGCGCTAGAAGCTAAAGGTCTGCCATACGCCTACATCGGCTTCCCCGGCGAACAACATGGTTTCCGTCAAGCCAAGAACATCATCCGGGCTCAACAAGCCGAACTCTACTTCTACGGCAAAGTGCTAGGTTTCGAGCCGGCGGATGACATTCCCAACGACACGGTAGAGGTGAAGAACTTGGATTGAGGTTCTTGACTATGACTCATCCGACCCAGTACGTAGCGGGTTTAGACAGGAACTCTTCAACCGAAATTCCATCTCCGCCCACCAGCAACTTCCGCGTCGTGCGGTGTGCTTCTGAGAACGTTGACAAACCGACTCGCGCCTCGCGCGCGCGTCCGCTCTTGACCTCAATGGCGGTGACTTCGTTTCCTGATCTGACCACGAAATCGACCTCTCGGTTCCGCTGTCGCCAATAAAAAACCTCGCACTCGCCGGCCAAACTCGCGTTGACGAGATGTGCACCAATCGCCGATTCCACAAGCCGTCCCCAGAAGTCGGGGGTATTACGAGCATTGGTCAGCGTCATACCAGAGGTTGCAGACATCAAAGCGGTGTTGAAGACCTGCAACTTGGGGCTCGAACGGGCGCGACGAGATTGATTGCCCGCGTACTGCTGCAACCCCACCATCATGCCAGCTCCTGCGAGCAGATCAAGGTAGTGTGCCAGTGTCGTTGTGTTGCCAGCATCTTGCAACTGCCCCAGCATCTTGCTGTATGAGAGGATTTGTCCGGAGAAACTGCTGCCAAGCGCGAAGAGTCGACGCATCAACGCCGGCTTGTCCACTCGCGAGAGTAGCAACACGTCGCGGGCGATTGTCGTCTCGATAAGCGAATCACGGATGTAGCTAGACCAACGCGCTGGATAGCGGACTAAAGGTGCCGCTCCCGGATATGCGCCGTAGAAGACGAACTGATTTAGCGACCAGCCGAAGGCGTCGTGCATCTCCTGATAGCTCCAATGCGGCAACGGAAGCAGCTCGAACCGCCCGGCCAAGCTTTCGCTCAATCCAAGCCCCATCAGCAGAGGGGCAGAGCCCGTAATCACCACCTTCAAGTTGACCCCGTTCAGCGTGTCCTCGTCCCACAGACGTTTCACCGCTTCTGACCACTGCGGCAACTTCTGAACCTCATCCAATACGAGCAAGGCACCGCTCTCGCCGGCTTCCTGCACTAGAAAACGCCCGAGTTGCCACTGCTGATCTAGCCAATCCGATCCGCGGAGCATCGGATCGTCGGCGCTTGAGATTCGGTACGGCAGGGAGGATTCTTTAGCCGCATGATTCACCATGGTGCTCTTGCCGACCTGGCGCGCACCGCTGATGACTTGTATGAAGCGCCGCGGTTCCCTCAGACGCCTCAGCAGTTCCGACGTCTGAGGGCGGATATGAAGCAAATCACTCATTACATTGAGTGATTATACTCAATACACTGAGTAAAAACACTCAATACATTGAGTGAAATGTCACTTCCTTGAACTGAAAATACGCGATTCTACGCGAATCACTTGATTTCTAGCGGCAACTGACGATAGATCAACCAGCGGCAATCGCCCCGCCATGTCGTTCGCCCAACCGAGGCACGTTGCACTCGTCGAGGAAAATCTCCAACTCATCAAGCAAGTGCTGTGATGCCCTGACCGAAGGTGGTCGCGGCGGTCCGGCTTTAAGCCCGACGGCTTCCATCGCCGACTTTATGAAAGGACCTTCGCCACCAGTATCCGCGGCTACTTGAGCACGCCACTTAGTCCATTTCCATTTGAAATCTGCGAGCCTTTGCCGTGCCGCCTCATAATCCCGTTTCTCAAGTAGATTCCAAATCTCCGCTGGATACTGCGGCCAGAAACCGCTCAAGTGCGTGATAAACCCGCGGGCGCCCATGATGTGGCTGAAGATCTGTTGCCCTGAGTTGTCGATGCAGGCCAATCGATCAGCTAGTTGGATTAGCCCATCTCGGTAAAGCGACTCGTTCGGAGCCGACCATTTCAACGCCCTAACAGTCTCCATGTCGGCGAGATCGCTCAACAGTTCGAGACTCATCGTGAGACCTTCCCACCACGTGTGGTAGATCATGATCGAGACGTCGGACTCTTTTGATACGAGCTCGAAGAGACGATACGCATCGCCCTCTGTCGGTTCGTAGTAGTAGGTAGGGCCAACTTGAACACCGCCAAGACCGACTTCGTGAGCATGGTTAGCGAGTTCGATGATTACTCGGTAGTCGGTGTGTTGGACGCTCGTAAGAACTGGTGCTTCGCCATTCGCGGCATCCATCGCCGCCGACATTACCGCCTTCCGTTCGTCCAAATTAAGAGTCGGATGCTCACCACCAGCACCGCCGACTAGCAGCGTACCTTGACCGGTGTGGACGCCGTTCTCGACCATGTATCGGATGTTGGTCTGGAGAGCATCAAGGTCGAGGGAGTAGTCCTCCTTGAAAGGAGTCGCCACCGCGACCATGGGTCCGCACAGCCAATCTCGGATGTTTTCAGCTTTCAATTCTCAGTCCTCTTCTGTAGATCAAAACCGCGTTGCCAACAAACTCTATATCAATCCTGATCGCTTTCCCACTCGCATCGCAAGATACCGTAGTAATGAAAATCCTGACGCACACCGCGGTTGATGCCGTGGCTTCGCAAGGTGCCTTCGCGCTTCATACCGATTTTCTCCATTACTCGCCAAGAACCGATGTTCTCAACATCTGCCCATGAGTAGATTTTCGCCGGTTCAAATTCCTTGAAGCCCCAATCAATCACTGCCTGCGCCGCTTCGGTCATTAGGCCTCGGTTCCAATGCGGACGGGCAATAGAGTAATGCAAGGATGCAATGGAAGCGGCTGCTTCGTGACGCAAGCCTATCGCGCCGACCACGACTTCGCCCAACTCGATTGCGAACCCGTCTTCTTCATCATGGTCGCTCATAATGTGTTTTGCCACGAATTCCTCAGCGTCTCTGATCGTGTACGGACATGGGACGGGTAGGAAGCGTGACCATTCTGGGTCACTCGCGTAGGCGAGCACGTCTCGTACATCGTCGAGACTGAACGGTCGCAAAAGCAGTCGTTCGGTGCGGATGGTGGTGGGTGGGTTCGTCAAACGATTACCCCTCCGCCATCCACTCCGGCTCCGCTAGGTTTTTCACGGCTGCTTGGAGGAATTCTGCTGCGGGCGCGCCGTCCCATGCTCGGTGGTCGAATGTCAGTGAGAAGTAGCCGATCGAGCGGACTTCGATATCTCCAGACTTCGTTACGGTGGGTTGCTGGATCACGCGTCCCACGCCTAGGATGCCGACTTCCGGGGGATTGATGAGCGGAGTGAAGTTCTCTATGTCGTAGGACGAAAGGTTTGTCAATGAGAATGTGCTTCCCGACAGTTCCGCAACGCTCAACTCGTTAGACTTCGACTTGCGAACAAGGTCTCGAACCACGACGGCGAGTTCTAGAGGGGATTTTGTTCCAGCATCTCGGATCACTGGCACCAGCAGCCCGTCAGGAACTGCAAGTGCGAATCCAAGGTTGATGGTGTCGAAGATCTGGACTTCTTTGTCTGTGATGTGGGCATTCGCTAGCGGGTGGTCTTTCAACGCTCGAACCGTGGCGGCAATGACGAGGTCTTGATATTGCGGTCGCACACGACTCCGACGCCATTCACGCGTCAATTTTCGCTGCATTGCCAACGCTTCGGTAACATCGGCAGTGGTATTCAATGTCACGAGTGCGGCGGACGCGCTGTCAGACATTCGACGCGCAATTGTGCCGCGGATGCCGGTCAGCGGTATGGTCCGACTTGCTTCCATCCCATCGTCTTCAGCGCCATTCGCGCTTTCGGCTGCCGCTCGGACATCATCCTCAGTTACACGCCCACTTGGCCCAGTGCCCGTTTCGATGGTGTCAAGGTCAACATTGAGTTCACGCGCCAACCTTCGAGCGCGGGGTGTGACGACGAGTTTTCCGCCGGAGCGCCTTCTATTGGCTGACCGTCGTGCCGAAGTAGAAGACCTTGAAGCCCTTTCCTTCGGCGCGGACTCTTCCGGCAAATCGCTGTCACTCTCACCGGCCATGAGCAGCATCCCGAGAACAGTGCCAACAGGAACGGTCTTACCTTCCTCGATAATGATCCGCCCTAAAGTTCCATCCGCCGTCGCCTCAACCTCCGCGCTCACCTTTGTCGATTCGATTTCAACCAAAGGTTCGCCCTTGACGACTGGGTCGCCGACGGCTTTGAGCCATTTGACGACCTGCCCTTCGTTCATTCCCATGCCCCATTGTGGAAGGATGATGTTGCCCGGCATATCTCGACGTTACCTCTGATTCTGTTGGAGATTTAAGTAGGAATCCGAGAAATCATCTTATCAGCACAACTTCCGATTCCCTTTGATATCAGCCGATATCTGGCGGCTAACGTACCGTTGCCAGACGTCGGACGCGGCTTCTCGCGGCTTGTCGCACCTTAGCTGCAACTCTTGAGGGTGATTCCAAAGTCATAGTCAACGGCAATGCCGGTAGCAACATCAAAGCCATGATGGCATACCCAGGCCGATATGAGTCTGTGAAGTCGTACATGAAGCCCACGAACAATGGTCCGACAACTCCGAACACAGCACTTACCGAACTAGCGATGCCGACGATCGATCCGTAACTCCGCCGTCCAAAGTAGTCGGCAAGAATCGCTAGTCGCAACGGGATAGATGCGCCAAAGCCCAATCCAAAGCCAAGCACAAACACAGGCAGTGGGATAAGTCCCCACGAAATCCCGAAGTAGTCGGAGTTGATCATCGCGAGTGCACCGACGCCCGCCATCTGAATGACAAATGCCAGCGTGAGGATCAGTCGCTTGTCAAAACGGTCTCCAATGAATCCGATACTCACACGTCCTAGAATGTCGCCGATTGCGACCGCGCCAGCAGCGGTCGATGCCAACCAGATGCTCATGTCGTATTCCAAGAGCGCAGGCAGATGAAAAAGGTTCGTTGAACTCACCAGCTGGCCAATACTGACAGCAATTGCCAGTTGCCAAAACGCTCGAAGCCGTAGCACTTCCCGCACACCGATAGAAATTTCTCGAACACGGCGGCGATATCTCCCTGCGGCCTCACCAGATGAACGCGTCTCAAACTCTGCTTCTCCATCTGGCAACATACCGTAGTCTTCCGGCCGTTGTCGCATGATCAAAGCCACTGGAATGCCGAAGACCCAAAAACCGATTCCTATCCACAGCAGAACTGCGCGCCAGCCAAACGCTTCGATTGCCCAAACGATGAGCGGAAGGGCGAAGGCCCCAACCGCAGAGAATGTCATGAGCATCGACAATGCTCGAGCGCGTTGCCTGATGAACCAATTTCCCACCGTCGCCACAAACACGATGTAGGTACCGAAAGACATGCCGAGAGACAAGAGCAACACCGCCGCGTAGAAGTGCCACAGCGTCTGCATTTGGCTCATGATTGCGAACGCTGCCCCAGTCACCACAATCCCAAAGAGCATCACCTTTTTGGGTCCGAATTTATCCAGCATCGCACCGACAAACGGTGAGATTAGTCCACTCTCGCCCCGTTGTATCGAAATCGCTGCTGCAAATGCCCCTGAACTCCATCCTGTGAACGTGGCCAGAATCGGATCTACGAATGCTTGGAAGCCACGCCAAAAAACGGCAGACGCGTACAACTGCATGAATCCGCCGCCAATGACGATCCACCATCCGTAGAAGATCTTGCTAGGGGATTTGGAAAGCGTGGCGATGCCTCGGGGCGGTCTTTGTTCCGAACGGTTGCTCAAGATGTCAGTCTATAGAAGGGTAATAAACCAAGATGGAGGTGTTGTGAACTAGGATTTCAAGGATTTTAAGGATTGGGTGGTTGTTGTTTGGGGTTTCTGCGGTGATGGAGTGGCAGGGCATCCCCCTGCGTCTCGCTGCGCGTGCATTTGTCCGTGCCAACACCTAAAGCACACGTTGGGTCTCACTTTCGTCGAGGTTTTGTAAAATCGCAGGCTATGGGTGAGATCATCAACAAGGAGACCCTAGAGGTTCTGATAACCCTGTCGCCAGGGGTTGTTGCAGTTGGCGTGATGTATTCTCTCCAGCCCCAGATGAATAGAGGAGCATTGGCAACTGGATTCCTAGTCTTGGTGGTTGCACTGGCGACGAGTTACGTTGTCAGTTTAGTTGAACCTCATTTTGACTTAGACAGATGGGATATCCTCGCAGGTTGGGCGGTAGCCGGGGTTATTGGGTTAGTCGCATCACAGATCGTTAGGCATGATGTGTTACACAGGTTTTTGCGCAAGTGGAACACAACAGATGAGTTTCCAGCGCATCCGGATCCTTGGGACGCCGCCTTTGCCGAGAAATCAGGCTACATCATCGTTCGTTTCAAACGGAATAGCGTGGTTGTGTCGGGCTATCCTGAACATTGGTCAACCCAAGGGGATAAATGGATCAGACTCACTGACCTCGTTTGGCTTGAAGGAAAACCCGAATACCCCAGTAATCGAGTGCCTCAGTCTATGTTGGTTCGAATCAAAGACATCGATTCTCCAGTGGAATTCGTCGGCCAAAATAAGAAATAGGAGTGATTAGATGACAAAACCCAGCAAAGATAACGAAAATCGTAAAGCCCTCTTCAAAGGTGGTTTTTCACCTAGACCAGAAAACGTGATAAACCCGATGGTGGAAGAAACAAGAGGAGTTGGGCCCGGTCATCCGCTCGATCATGGACCTTCAGCGCCGATCCCAGGGTCTTTCGGATATATCGAGAGACCCGACGATGTCACTAACCCTATGTCAGAGGCTGCGTCTCCACCAGAAAATTCGCCTTCCAATGATCCCTCTGGTGGCAGTGATGATTGAGCGTGAACAAAGACGAAAGAATCCGCGTAACTAACGCATCGTCCATAACCAAATGAGTTTCAAGATGCCAAAGTTCCTTCTAGGACTTGTTCAAGGTCTCGTTCGAAGACCAGTATGAATACACCTTTTGGGACACCGTCGTTGAGTGTCATTCTACCTCTGGGTGTTAGTTCGCCGTTGTATGCTTTCTCTAGGAATGACATGGGGTGCTTCGGAATGACGGGGCGGGTTGTAAGCTAGGATTTGCGGGATTTTGAACCATGATTGCCACGATGCTGTAATGATGCGAACGACAGGGCGTTGTTTGGGTTTTATGCGTTGAGAGGGTGGCAGGCATCACCTGCGAACGTCGCTCTGCTCGTTCGCGTCCCCTTGCGCTTCGCGAAGGGGACCGTGCACCTCCCCCTTCTCTTGCTCAAGGGGGGTTAGGGGATGTTCTGCCATTTGGGATTGAGTTGGCTTTTGAGGACGTACACTGGGCTTATGGCTACGGCGACACAACAAGGCGCTTGCAACATCCCCAACCGCACCATATTCGAGGGGGACAATCTCGATGTGATGCGGGGAATCAACGATGCCTGCATCGACCTCATCTACTTAGATCCGCCGTTCAACTCCAACGCCGAATATGCTGCTCCAGTTGGTTCTGCGGCGGCCGGTGCCGCGTTCAAGGACACTTGGACATGGGATGATGTCAAGGCTGAGGAGCACGGGTTAATCGCCGATGTGATGCCTGGTCTTTACAAAGTTATTGATGCGGCAGGCGCGGCGCACGGTAAGGGTATGATGGCGTACCTAATCATGATGTCGTCGCGCATGATCGAGATGAAGCGCGTATTGAAGGAGTCAGGAACGGTCTATCTGCACTGCGATGACACGGCGTCGCACTACCTCAAGACTTTGATGGACGCTGTGTTTGGTACGGCGAATTTCAGGAACGAGATCGTGTGGCATTACAAGACGTTTCATGGACAGGTGCGCCGCTATTTCGCCCGCAAGCACGACACTTTGCTGATGTATACAAAGGGAGATTCGTGGACATTTAATCAGCAATTTGAAGAGGACAACACACATACGGTCGATTTTCGTCGATGGCGTGACTATTTGGAAGAAGGCAGATACATCCGTGCTCGCAATATGCCTTCGCATGATTCGCGTTTCGTCCGCTATCTTCGGCGGTGGATTCGCGAAAACAAACGCGAGCCGCGCCCAAATGATGTTGTTTACGAAGTGCGCGGCCAAGCGTTAGATAGCGTGTGGGATATCAAAGCCATTGATCCAAAAGACACCATCCAGAAAACTGGCTACCCGACGCAGAAACCTCTAGAACTTCTTGAACGGATTATCAGAGCTAGTTCGAACCCTGGCGATGTGGTGCTAGATCCGTTCTGTGGTTGCGCTACAACTTGCATAGCCGCTGAGAGACTTGATAGGCAATGGATCGGCATAGACCTATCGCCGCTCGCGGTTAAACTCGTCGAGCAGCGTGCTCGCGAGCAACTAGGGTTGATGGGTGGTATACAAAGCAAACACCGAACCGACATTCCCCGACGCACCGACCTCGGTAAACTGCCGCCGAAACATACTCACAAACAGACCTTGTACGGGATGCAGCTAGGTAACTGCAAAGGTTGTCAAATCCACTTCGAGTACCGCAATCTCACCGTCGACCGCGTAGTTCCTGAAAGTAGGGGCGGCACTGATCATATCGAAAATCTGCAACTTCTCTGCGGTTCTTGTAACAGCATTAAAGGCGCGCGGCCAATGGCTTACCTCCTCGACCAACTACGGATACGGGGTATCTTGGCGTAGAAGCCCCGATCGACTTCGGGGTTGAAGTCTCCGACGGCTGCTGATCCGAAGACTTCTAGTCGCTTGACGTGGTGTCGTCGGCAGAGTTCGGCTAGTTGGTCGGTGTGGTCTGCGATTAGGGGGATCATGGTTCACAACCTGCCAGGGCATCCCCCTAGCCCCTTGCGCTTCGCGAAGGAGGAGGCCCCCTTTGTCCATTGGACATTTCCCCCATGAATGGGAAAAGCGAGATGAGTTCTAAACCCCCTTGTGTTCCCCCTTGGGCATCAAGGGGGAGGGGTGTTGAGCTTGTTTGGGATGTTGTGTTTTTTTAGCGTCCGAGGGCTAACCGTCGCATTCTTGTGCGGGCTGTTTGGCGGACTTTGGCTGCGACGCGGGTTGGAGATTCGAGTGACAATGTCAAGGGGATCGTCGGTAGTAGCAACACGGTCAGAACCATGTAGCCGGGACGATAGGAGTCTGTGAAATCGGACATGAATCCGACGAAGAGTAGACCGCCGGTCACAGATAACGAACTTATCGAACTCGCTGTACCGACAAGCGTGCCGTAGCTTCGCCTCCCAAAGTAGTCTGCAAGGATCGACAGACGTAGGGGTATCGATGCCCCGAACCCCAGGCCTGAACAGAGTACGAATAAGGGTAGAGGTGTCAAACCCCAATCGATCCCTAGTATTTGGGAGTTGATCAATACGAGCGACGCGACCCCCACGGTCTGAATCGCCAAAGCAGTTGCCAAGAGATTCTTGACTCTGAAACGATCGCCGATTATGCCGATCACTACGCGTCCCAAAACGTCTCCGATTGCGACGGACCCGGCGGCAATCGACGCTAGCCATAGATCGATCTCGTATTCGAGTAGCGCGGGCAAATGGAAGAGATTGGTCATCGCCACGACCTCGCCAATGCTGATGGCGATGACGATTTGCCAAAACGCTCGTAGTCTCAAGACTTCTCGGATGCGGATGGAGACCTCGCGAGGTTGCCGGAGTGCCTGACGACTGCGATCCGATTCGGAAATCGAAGGATCAGAATCACCGTCCGGCCGCATCCCGTAGTCTTCAGGGCGACGCCTCAACATCAGAACCGCTGGAGTCCCTATCACCCAGAACCCGATTCCAATGCCAAACAGCACTGTCCGCCAACCCATAGTTTCGATCGACCATACGAGCAATGGCAGCGCAACTGCTCCCATCGCCGAGAACGTCATGAAAGCCGCAAGTGCCCGAGAGCGGTACCGAACGAACCAGTTAATCACAGTAGCCACGAATACGATGAACTCTCCAAACGACAACCCAATTCCAAGTACCAGCATCGCGGCGTAAAAGTGCCATAACTCCTGCATCTGGCTCATCAGAATGAAACCGCATCCCGTCACAAAAGCCCCGAAGGCCAATACAGGTCTTGGTCCGAAGCGGTCTATTGCTGCCCCTACGAACGGTGTAATGAACGAACTCTCGGCTCGTTGCAACGCCATCGCCGTGGCAAAGACTCCAGAACCCCATCCCGTAAATGTCCGAAGAATCGGATCTACGTAAGATTGAAACCCGCGCCAAAACACGGCCGAGGTGTAGAACTGCATCGACCCGGAGCCGATTACGATCCACCAGCCGTAGAAGATCTTAGGTAGGTTCTTGCGCGATGTTGCGGTATCTGTGGATGCCATCTTCGCCGGCGTAACGCTCCAAAAATGGCTTAACGGCACGAATGAATCCGATCGGATTGTCTCCCGGAACACGATGGCTTGCGTTCGGCACGTAGGTCGCCGAACTGCCTGGTACCGTCTCGACCATGCGCCGGGCGATATCGGGTGAGACAAGTTTAGAGTTACGACCCAGCACAAACAACGTCGGGTTCTTCACTTTGGCCAAAGCGGCCCAGTAATCCTCAGAGCTAAAGCTAGGGCGATGATGATCGAGTAACCGTGGGTCGTGTTTCCATTCCCAACTGCCGTCGGGCCGGGTTCGGGTGGCCCGCAATAGCGAGCCCCGTACCGCTTGTTTAGACCTCATTGGACTCATCTTCGCTACTTTTACGACCAATTCCTCGAAGGGACCGTCCTTAGGCAATGCCGAGATGTATCGGTTTATGCCTCGACGCGCTTCTCGGTTCATCTCTGGCGCGACATCCACAACAACGATCGCGTCTACGATATATGGATTGTTAGACGCGTAGATATACGAAAGATGTCCACCCAACGAGAGGCCACATAGTCCAAATCGCTGGATACCCATCTCGTCCGATAGATGGTGGATCAATCTCTGCAAGTCGGAGAGATAACGATGTGTGGTGTAGTCTGGCCCGTTTGGGCGTCCGCTGTCACCGTGTCCCCTAAGGTCTAAGGAAATACATCGGAATTGCGATCTTAGGGCTAAGCAAGTGAAATCCCAAGTCCGTGCCTGTTGAAGGAATCCGTGGATGAAGATGATGGCTGGCTTGACGTTAGACTCATCTCCCCAATCAATGAAGTTTAGGTCAAGTCCGTCTTCATGCGCGATCTGATGCGCGGTTGGTGGACGCGTATCATCAAAGCGCACGCCAACACGCTGCGCGGCTGCTATCGTGGTGTCGAATGAATCAACCATCTTCCTCATGAGAAATCTATAACTTCGCGCGTCTTAGATGTGCGAGTATTGGTGTCAGTGAGAAGATCAATAGATATGATTCTGTGTAAAGCACGTATCTAATGAAAGGCGCATCTCAAGCAATGCGCTGCCGATCCCAGTAGCACCACATATTCTCGAATCATGCGCATTGGCAAACTCTTCGACATCCCGATCCGCGTCCATTGGTCGTGGCTTATCGGCTTCGGCATCATTACGATGCTGATTGCCTCTGGCGGTTTACCGTTCATCAATACCCGCCTTACAGAGACACAGGAATGGATCATCGCGGGTGTTGTGACGATATGCCTATTTCTCTCCGTGTTGGCGCATGAATTAGCACATTCTCTAACTGCGAAGCGTCTCGGATATACGGTTGTCTCGATCACGCTGATGATATTCGGCGGTGTCAGTCTGATAGCGGAACTTAGGTCTCGCGCTTCTCACGACTTCCTAATCGCGGCGGCTGGTCCCGCGTCATCGTTAGCCATCGGCGTCGTCGCTGCGTTGCTCTACTTCATTTACAGGGACCCCTTTGCCACTGGGGGCACTGCGATGTTGCAGGGCATCCTCTTCTACATCGGCTTGCAGAACATCGCCTTAGCAATCTTCAACATGCTGCCTGGTCTGCCGCTTGATGGTGGCCGTGTGCTACAGTCCGTGGTGTGGGGACTGACTCGCAACCGCAACTTCGCCACTCGAGTGGCGGGGAGAGCAGGGCAGATCTTAGCGATCGTATTGATCGGCGCTGGCATCTACATGATGATCCGAAGCCAAGACCTGACGAACGGCTTGTGGCTTATCGTAATCGCGATGTTCATCTTGCCCGCATCCTCAGCCGAGACAAGACACGCCAGCAAGAATCGCCAACGCGACAAACATGCCGGAATACCTGTGAGGTCAGTAATGTCAGCAGTGCCGACTGCTCTCAATGCGACAACCCCGCTTGAAGCCGCAGTCCGCAACGTACTCTCGTTGCGTCCCGATGTCTCAGTGCCCGTTATAACCGACGGTCGCGTCACGGGAATGATCTCAATGCGCGACGTAAGCACTCTCGGTCTGACCCAAAACCAAGGGGCCGGGCTGACAGTGGCGGATGTGGCACAGCATGTCTCCACTTTCGTTATCGATCCGGATGAAGACCTCTCGCAGGCGCGTCGGCTCTTGGCCGGGCGAGGAATAGATCTGCTACTCGTTTTTGAGAATAACCGCCTCACGGGTACGGTATCTCGATCCGATGTTGAAAACGTAGATCAACCGCCAAGTAGCGACGGTCCCCCCTCGCCTGACGCTTCTGGATACCCGCCTTCGCGGGTATGACGGATGGATGCCTACTCCCTCTGGATTCCGACTTTCGTCGGAATGATGGTAGGACGCGCGGGTATGACGGATGGATGCCTATCCCTTCTGGATTCCGACTTTCGTCGGAATGACGGTAGGACGCGCGGGCATGACGGATGGATGCCTATCCCCTCTGGATTCCGAATTTCGTCGGAATGACGGTAGTTCTCTCTATGGGAATATGGCGGCGCGTCTGTGGGTGCCGATTCCGATTAGTTTTCCGCTATCCAAATCGTGTGCCTCGACGTGAAAACGAAACCGCGTTCCGGTTACTTCTAGCAACTCCGCCGTTGTCTTCATCCGTGCCCCGGGTGGAGCCGGTGCAACATGCTTGATATCTACATGAAAGCCCACGGTGAATCCACCATCCGGCAACTGATGGTCCAACCCCAACATCGCTGTCGTCTCCATCTCGTTGATCATCGACGGACTTGACAAAGTGGAACGCGACGGGTCACCGCCTGGTGCGTAGAGCATGGAATCTTCGACGGTCCAAACCCGCTCATGCCGCAGGCCCGGTTGGATGGTGTCGGACATTTTAGTCATGGCTAGGTGGTAACCTCATTCTCCCAACAGGAAATCTGCCATCTTCCCAAAATCCTCAACGGTCAAATCCGGGAGGTACCGCGCATCGGTATCCTCGAACGGCAGGTTGTATCGATCGACATAGATGCCTCTTAGTCCGCAAGTCCGAGCTCCCATGACGTCGAACGAGTTAGACGACACCATGATCAAGTCTCCGGGTTCCATGTCTAGCAACCTTGCCGCGCTGCGATAAACCCCTGGATGCGGCTTGAATGCTCCTGCCACTTCTACCGAAATCACGTCGTCAAAATCAAACTCGATGCGATTCGCCACCAAATGGTCTAAGAACCAAGGGTTGCCATTCGACAACGCTACCAACTTGTAACTTGATTTCAACCGCTGTAAACCGGGCAAACAGTCGGCGAATGGATTTAGCTGCTGCCAACCGGCCATAAAGGCTTGGACTTCGTCTGAAGTCGGCTCCAAATCGTTCAATCTCGCCACGTAGACAAAGGCCTTCTGCGCCGTCTCCAAATATCCCGTGTGCCCCAACTCCACAAGCGAGTCTTGATACTGCTCGATACGTTGGCGATGCCGCAGCTCTGCCCAAAATGCCGATGCATCTACTCGATCCTGCGCGTTTCGCCCGTTGATGAACTCCGCGATAAACGGAGTTAAGCTACCTCCCAAGTCCAATACCGTTCCGAACAGATCGAATGTCAAGGCCTTGCATTTATTGAGATCGGTCATGGTCTAAACCTCCTTAACACGATTCCATGTCACTCGTTGTGGGATCAACGAACGCGGGAGTGCGGCACGTCAGCATCGTCATTGCCGTTACATCTGCTTCGTCATCGCTGAACAGGTCACACTGCGAAGCGGGTTCGCCCGGAGTGACTCCTTGCACTATCGGGTAAAGGTGCCAGTACCGCCCATCGGTGATCGCAAACACCGCGATGCCGTTGTCGATGCATCTTTGCAGGTGAAACTCGATGCCGCTGACGATGTCTGCACCCAAGGCGCGTGTTTCGACAACCGCCAAAGTCCTATCTGGCACTGCATCCGACTTCAGCGAGTGAACCATCCGAGCGTCAGCATCATCCATCGTGGACGGAATGAACCAGAACTCTGGATGTCTCACTCGCCAACCAAGCATGTTGAGTATCGGCGCGACTAAGACTACGAAGGTGCGCGAGACGCTGCGGTGTGTCCCGAGTAACTCGAACTGCTTGGTGCGCGCCGATGCAACCTCGGCGATCAGTCTGCCCGCAAGTGTCGGCGACGCTCAGTCCACGGACTTGATGAGTTTGATGTCGCGATGCGCCAGATGCCCTCGTACAATCGGCATGTTCTCTTCCCACCACTCGGAGCCGTAGAACGCGGCCTCTTTTTCCTCTAACTCCTCGATTGTGTCTCCGTAAGATCGGATCCAGATGAATTGCGATTCCTCTTCGTTGACCCAAACAGTTTCGGCCTTCATCCCAAAACCGTCCATCACGTCTATGAGGGTTTCGTCAAAGAGCTTGAGCCAGGAATCCATCATGCCCTTGTTGATGGTGTAGGTTCGCAGGTGTGCAACGGTCATCGTCGTGTTTCTCCTTGTTGATTGCCGAATTTCTTCATTGCCAATACAACATTATCTACGACATCTACAACAGCCAAGCGTCTGCGTTTAGATGCGGTAGTATTTCTCAGCGTTTGACTTGAATAGCTTTTCGCGATCCGAGTTCGAGAAATCGGCGGTTATCTCGTCGTACGCGTTCCAAATCGCCGCATACGAACTGAAGAGCATATCCACTGGATAGTTCGAAGCAAACATGCATTTGTCTACACCGAAAATCTCTATGGTGTCTAGCACGAACTGCTTGATTCGCTCTGCTGAGAATTCACCAGAGAACATTCCCAACGCCGATATCTTCACTGATACATTCTCGGTGTTTGCTAAAGCTCTCATTCCGTCGCGCCACAACTCAACGCCGGCGTTGCCCCAATCCCGTGGCATCCCAGTGTGGTCTAAAACGATCGGCACTTCTGGTACTCGGTTTGCCAAGTCGGCTGCGTCTGTCAACTGCCAAGGCCATACTTGCAAGTCGAACGACCCGGCGTGATCTGCCAAAGCCCTATAGCCTCTCAACCAGTCTGGATCAGTCATCAGATCGTTTCGGTCTGTGAACTGCCATTTCGGGTCTTCTGCCCAATTCAGCATGTGTCGGATACCGCGCCAGTTCGGATACTCAGCATGTCGCGCGACCAGATCCGGAGCATCTGGGTTCGATAGGTCGGCAAATCCGATGATGGCGTGCGGCATTCCTCGCGATCCATCCGAATCTGCCACACTCTGTAACCAAGCTGTCTCGCCCACTGGATCCGCCTCGTGGTCCCATTCCGCTTGCACATGCACGGATTTGACTAGAGGCAGACCTTGCGCGTCTTCATGCAGGTGCGAGATCAGGTATGTCCGGCGGAATATCGAGTAATCGCCGACAAAGTGGTCAATCCCCTCTGTCAACCAGGGATACGGGTTGTTCTCAAGGTCCCAAAGGTGGTGATGCGTATCGATGAATGGGGGCAATGGCATGACTTACTCCGATCTGTGGGCTGTCAATCTGTGTAAAAAACCTGGGTCAGTTCGATCATCATTTGATCAGGGCGCGCACCTTCAGGAATCTCGAAATAGGGTGCCATGAACTCCTGCCATCTGTCATTCACCTCCTCACCTGACATACCTTCCAATGCTTTCTCGAAGGAATCATCAACTTCGACATACCCGAACAATGTTCCATCATCCTTTGCGAAGATGCTGTAGTTGCGCCACCCATGCTTACGCAGGGCGTCTAGCATGTCGGGCCATACATTGGCGTGATGGTGCGTGTACTCCTCCATCGCTTCAGGCTTGATCTTCATCAAGAATCCCACTCGCTTCATGGTCCGGTAACCTCCGATTCGCTGTCGCTCGCTTCAAGATAGGGAAACAAACCCCATCGCCAAACATGACTATATCGGAAACACGCATCGTACAAGCAGAATCTATGGGGTTCACGAAAAATCTCTTTCCCTTTTCGCGCTGGGAACAGGCGAAGGTACCTCTGCTATGAAAATCCGCTAATATCATGCGGACAAGCGAATTAGGAATCTGAAATATGCCTGCCGACCTTACATCCAAACGCATCATCATCACGGGTGCCGCTACCGGCATCGGACGATCAACGGCGATCATGTCCGCCCAATGCGGGGCAGAGGCGATAGCCATCTTTGATGTTGAAGATGCCGAATCTCAAGATACCGCTAACGTCATCAACAGCGCGGCAGGTACCACGACGGCGAAATGTTGGCATGTAGATGTCGCGGACCGCGCAAGTGTTGAGGGCGGTGTGTCGGCAGCGGTGCAGTGGATGGGAGGTGTCGATGTGTTGCTCCACTTCGCCGGCATCCTACACGGCGCATACGAACCCATCGAATCGTTCGAAGAGGCTACATGGGATCGAGTTACTGACATCAACCTCAAGGGCACATATCTAGTCGCAAAACATGTCGTCTCGTACATGAACGATCAACCTCAAGGCGGCGTGATCATCACTACCACATCTGGCGCGGGAGTAACGGGTGGTTCTTCATCGTACGCGTATGGAGCATCCAAAGGAGCAGTTCACGGATTCACGATGGTCATGCAGCGCCACATCGACATGTCTCGAATCCGCGTTCAAGACATCGCACCCGGGCGCGTCCGAACGCCGCTAGTTCTCGAAAACCTGCGCCAGCAACTCGAAAAGACTGGCGATCAGGCACATTACGAATCTGAAGTAGCCGGACTAACCGATCCTGACGACGTCGCCAAGATCGCCACATTCATGGCTAGTGACGAGGCAAAGGTGATGCGTGGTCCTGTCTTTACGCGATAAGTACGTCCGTCATTCCGGCGAAAGCAGGAATCCATATGTGCGAGGGAATTAGATGTGCGAGGGAATTAGCATCCCCCTAACCCCCTTGCGTTCCACGAAGGGGGAGATTCCTCGCTACGCTCGGAATGACAGGGGATGCGTTCGGAATGACATGGGGTGCGTTCGGAATGACAGGGGATGCGTTCGGAATGAGATGGGGTGCGTTCGGAATGACAGGGGATGCGTTCGGAATGAGATGGGGTGCGTTCGGAATGACAGGGGATGCCCGCCGCTACACCCCATCACTCTTATACGTCTCCCAATCCTCTAGCGTGAAGCCCGGCTTTGAGAAATACGCGAACGTCTTGCCTTCGCGTTCACGAACCTCCGCGCATTGCTTCAACACGTCCTGTGCAACATCAACCGACAACCGAGTAACCCCATCGCCATCGCAGACCAAGATATCTCCCGGCAAAATCCGTAGTCCGGCCACATCTACCGGAAGGTTGTGGTCGATCAGATTAAACGGCCCGTGTCCCGGCACTCGTCCAGTTGCCCATAGCGCCAAACCAGCATTCTTGATACCCGGAACGTCCCGCGCGTTCCCGTCGGTAACCGCGCCGACTGCGCCTAATGCCCGCATCTGATATGCCATTCCGTCGCCGATGATGGCACCTCGTCTAGGCGGCAAGTCGATATCCTGTTGCACCACGATAGTCGGAGCGTTTGCGTAAGCAATCGAATCCATGTAGTCGAATCGCCCGGCTAAATCTTGTGCTGGCTCATGCAGCGGCATCCAAGTCGATGTCATCGCATAGCCAACCGTGGCCTTGCCAGACTTGTCAAGGTCGTAAAGATAGGGGTTCAAGTCTGGTCCGGAGTAGTCGATATGCTCCGCCACGTAGCCGCCGTACACGATAGCCGCCGCGTTCTGTACTGTGGCCGAATCGTAATCGGCAAGGCCTTCGAGGATTTCGGGTGCGACTGTCTTCAGGGACATAGGATGACCTCTCTTTTGGGTGTCTAGAGGGTGAGTTTAGCAGGTGGTGAGTTTAGCAGGTGGGATAAGATGGGTGTGAATGGGGCGTGGCGAACAATCTCTGCAGAGTGGAGAACGGATTAAAGGATCTGACAGATGGTTAAGGCGCAAGAATCTGAGGGAACGATAACTGAACGGGGAAGGGCGATCTACGAAAGTGTGGTCGCGCCCCAGCTGAGCGACGATGATCGTGGTGTGCTGGTGGCAATCGATGTGAACACTGGGGAATGGGAAATTGACGATGAACGGGATGCCACACTGAAGTTGCGTGAGCGTGAGCCGGATGCTGACGTATTCTTACTGAGGCATATCGATATCGTCACGGGTTATATGGGTGGCGTACCAATAGGATTGTTGAATGAAGATCGGGACGGTTAGCGATCGGGGCAGACTGGTTCCGATGGCGCAGTTAGACGTCAAGGGCGAGGTTGGGCAACCAGAGTCTGTATCTGCCATAGTCGTCACAGGAGAACTATAGACAATTTCTCATAAAATCGCCTGACTCCTGCTTCGAGCAGGATATACAACGAGATAGGTGAGGATCGTCAAGGTGTTACGATTTCGCTTTTTCAGGGAGTGGTTAATTCGGGACGTTCTTCCAGTCGTCTAGATTTGGTTCCGATCATTTCCGTTTCCGTTGATTATGCTTGGTGCCCTGATTTTCGGTCACGGTTGCCAATCCTCCTCATCTGCGCGCAAAGTTTCAAGTACTCCAAAGTTATCTAGTGCGTCACTAAAAATCGAATAGTCGCGCCCTTGTGTGCGTGTTTGATTGGTGACAGTACCGTCTTTACGAATGTGCAGGTTCAGTTTTTGGTTGTCAGTGATTTGGTAGGAAGGCAACTGTATGTCGTCAAACCTTTCCACGTCGTCAGTATGGAAGATGTAAAAGTTAACGTTGTCTTCATCCCAAACTTGAACCCAAGCGTAGAACACTCGACCATCTGCCAAGTGATACCGGATTTTCGGGTGAAAGCTGTAAGTGCGTTGGTCCGGATTCCCGCGATCAACTCCTTCAGATGTTTTCACCTGAATGAATCGCACGAGCATCCGTAACGAGTCTTCGTGGCATCGTTCGCAAAGATTAGTGACCGCCGTTCGCCTGCGTCCGTTGTATACATCCTCGCGCTGCCAAGCGTTCGTGTAATCGTCACAGACATAGCAATGGCTTTTCATAACCACAAAGTCGAATTTCTCATCGATATACGCTCGGTAAACCTGCCATCCGCGTTGATGAAGTTCCATCGCCAGACGCATCTCGCCGTATAGGCCGATGACCCGCTTGTCTTGTTCAGTGCTATTGGTCGGAGGCACCATCGTATTCCGTCCACGGCAATTGACTGGGTGTCGCAGGAAGCTGTTGCTGGATGTTAGAAATAATCGATTCGCGGAACGTGGCCTTATTGAGTTCGATGCCAATGGCTTTACGCCCCAATTTAGTCGCTTCAATCGGCGTGGTGAAACTGCCGGCGAAAGGGTCTAGCACAGTTTCGCCTATTCCTGTGAAGACTTTCGTGGCATAGGCCGGAATCTCTTTCGGGAACGGTGCAGTGTGTCCGAGAATATTCTCGCCCTTCGAATTGATCTTGATGACAGGGGTGATCTGAACGATGTCGCGCCGCCATTTTTTGAGTAGGTCGTTAGGTATCCAATTCGATACGTCCTTTAGCCCCGTCATGGTGTGACTACGTGCGGAGAATCGTTTTCCGCGGTTGCCCAACGAACGTTCTGTGCAATCGAGATTCTTGCATTCCCAAGATTTCACCCCGATACTTGAGTATGCGTTGCCATTGACTTTTACGCATCCGCAAACGGGGCACGGATAGAGCGTATCGTCGAGACGGTGCTTGTAGAACACGAATATGTGTTCGTAGCAGTTCAGTGGGTACTGGTAGAGTGGGAATGGGTTGTCGCCGTGCTTGTGACGTTGAGATTGCACTTCACCTTTGTCCCAAATGAAGTCGTCTACAAATTGAAAGCCGGCGCTTTCGAAGATCGAGATGAAGTACGCGCCAAGCGGGATACGGCGTTTGCCCCAGGATGAGCGGGTGACGCGGTGGTCGTTGTCGAAAATGTCGCCAACGTTGAACACGAACGGACGGTGGTTGTCCAAAACTCTGTAGGATTCGCGGATGATCGCATCCATATCTGTTAGGTACTCGTCAATGTCGTGCCATTGAGAATACTCACGGGCGTTGTAATACGGCGGGGATGTGACCATGAGTTGTACACTTTCCGACTTCATTTGCCGGAGAAAGTCCAAGCAGTCGCCCCAAAGAATCTTCACCCGGTCCGGCTCGGAGTCTAAGAATGCGCTGAGTGCTTGATTGTGCGGGTGTTGCTGCTGATAGATTGACTTGACCGTTTCGTAGTAGATGCGAATGAAGTTGTCGATCACCTCAAGCCTGTCACCCTTGATATGAGCATAGCAGCGCTCCCGAAGCATACGAAGTTGTTCCTCATTGAGCGTTTTGCGGAGGTATTTATCGCTGATGGCGAAAATCGTGTCCAGGTAGGGGTGATGAGTCAACATAGCGGTATCATCGGCTAGAAGTTCGCCTATCGCGCTCTTGAGATGCCCCTTGGATGAAATTGTCATGTCCTACCCTTTTTTGTGAGTTACTAATAGGTTACAGCAAAGTGGACTGTCGAGTGTGCCCATGCCCAATCAGACCTGTCTGCACATTCGGTTGCTGCATACACCTGCAACGATTTTGGTCTCCATTGAACATTGGATAGCGTTTTACCGGCCGCTTCCGGGTTCGGCGGTGTAGATGGCAAGTGTAGCAGGTAGAGTGTGCGCCAACAGCTTCACCATGATCATTGATGATTTATGAACTCTGTGGTTGCGAAGGTTGACCATCGTCTTCGTCGTCAACGATTGCGTTTTGCTTATCACCTTGCACCTCGTCACTGTTGTCTTCAACCAGTTTCGCTATAGCAGTGGCGAACGCGCTAAGGACCACTCCCAAAGCGATCCAGAAAGCATTCGGCACATCCTCTGACTGTTGGAGCACATCGCTGCGGATGCGCGACCACGATGGTTTCTGCCCACAATCTTGAACGGAATTGGATAGGAATCGACATCAGTCCTAAAGCTGTTGATTTGGTAAGAATGCGACTCAAGAGCGCGCAACGTCCTATGTTCGAAGATGTAATCGTGCGAACAGATATTCCAAAGCGTACCGACACAGAGGACACGCCTAACTATCGCACACAGAAGCATACGTTGTTCGGGATGCACGAAGGGCTGTGTGCGGGAGGTCTGATGCAGTTTCCATTCCGCAATTTCACCGTTGATCACATTGTCCCGCAGATCAAGGGCGGCACGGACCACATAGATAACCTCCAACTTCTTTGTGGTGCGTGTAATAGCATGAAAGGCAGGAAGTCGCAGGCGGAGTTCATGGTAGCACTCAAAGAAGCAGGATTGAGGAGTTGACCGTCCAAGCCAGCCCCGAATGAACGCTACATCAAAGTTTACCTATGAACATATCCCTGCGTCGCAGACGCGTTTGATGTCTGACGAAAGGAACGAGATGAAGACCTACAACCTGTTCATCAGCCACTCTTGGAGTTACAGTCAACAATATTCGAACTTGGAATCGTTGCTGGATGCCCGTGGTTATTTTGCTTATCGGAATTATTCCGTGCCGCAGAACGACCCAGTTCATAACGCCAACAACGATGACCAGTTGCGTCAAGCGATCTTAAACCAGATGAGACCATGCCATGTCATTGTGATTTTGGCGGGCGTCTACGCGACATATAGCAAATGGATCAACATCGAAATCGACTTAGCTAAGAGCGGCTTCAGCACAGAGAAACCCATCCTCGCCGTAAAACCTTGGGGGAACACCAATGTCTCGAGTGTGGTGCAAGATGCCGCTGATGAGATAGTCGGATGGAATACCGAAAGCGTTGTAGCTGCGATACGCAGATTGGGATGATGGACGAACGCGATCGTCAAGAACACATGGAGATATACAAACTTCATGCTGATCTCGCAGACCGCATCAGTCAGAGACGCGAAGGCGCGAACCGATTGTATGTGAGCCTGCTCGTTGGGCTTGTCGTGTTGACCGCTGCGCTGCTGAGGTTTGGGGCGGCAGAGGTGTTTCAACCCCATTTTCTACTGCTAATCGGCACATGCGGCACGGCATTGTCTGCTTCGTGGTTCATCGTCATTCGCTCGTATCGGCAACTGAACAGTGCGAAGTTCCACGTCTTGCACCAGCTAGAGGAAAGATTGGTGTTTCAGTTTTTCAAGAGCGAGTGGGATCCGGCGGATCAAGGACAGAAAAGCAACAAGTATTGGAGGCTGACAGTCGTTGAGCAGTCACTACCAGTGATTTTTGCCTTGATTTTTCTAGCTCTGGTGGTATATGCGCTAGTAATCATGACCTGTCGCTTGGATCTGTAGTTTACGTTAACACCCCCGTTGACCTGATGCTACCCCGTAACCGCTCCTGCGCTTGCGGGGCCTACTAGCTTTATGTATTTGGAGAGAGAGCCGCGGGTGTATGGCGGTGGTTTTGGTTGCCATTTGCTTAGGCGGTTTTGCATCTCTTCGTCGGAGATTTTCAGGTTGAGTTCGAAGTCGTCGAGGTTGATTTCTACGGTGTCGCCTTCTTGGACAGCGGCGATTGGTCCTCCGACTGCGGCTTCGGGTCCGACGTGTCCGATGATTGAACCGTGTGATCCGCCAGAGAATCGTCCGTCGGTGATGAGGTAGACCTTTTCGCCTAAGCCTTGTCCGACGAGTGCGCCGGTTACCGCGAGCATCTCTCTCATGCCGGGTCCGCCTTTAGGTCCTTCGTAGCGGATGATGACGACGTCGCCGGCTTCGATTTCGCGTCTCTGGAGCGCGGCCATGACTTGCTCTTCTTGGTCGAAGACTTTGGCGGGTCCGGAGAATCGTGCGCCGAATTGGTGCCCTGCCACCTTAAGTACGCATCCGTCGGGCGCGAGGTTGCCATGTAGGACGACTAGTCCGCCGCTCTCGGATAGGGGGTCATCGACTCGGCGCACAACGTCGTTTTCGTCTGGATTGGGGTCTACGTCCGCGAGGTTTTCCGCGATCGTTTGTCCAGTAACGGTCATGCAATCGCCGTGCAATACGCCCGTATCGAGCAACCGCTTCATCACTAGTGGCACGCCGCCTACGCGGTCAAGATCGAACATCACATACTTACCGCCGGGTTTCATGTCGGCGATCAGAGGTGTCCGCATCGAGATGGCGTGTATATCGTCCAATGTCAAATCGACACCGGCCTCGTGCGCTATCGCTGGCAGGTGCAGCGCGGTATTGGTAGAGCCTCCCATCGCGACTACTAGTGCGACGGCGTTCTCGAAAGCCTCTCGCGTCAGGATGTGACGGGGGTAGATTCCCTCGCGCAGAAGGTTCATCACGGCGGCTCCTGCCTCGCGTGAAGATGCTCGTTTGCGCTGGTCTACGTTCGGCTCTGATGCTGCGCCGGGCAATGACAGACCGAGTGCCTCGCCGATGGAGGACATCGTGTTAGCGGTGAACATTCCTCCGCACGATCCCGGGCCAGGGCAGGCATTCGACTCGATGCCGTAGAGTTCGTCTTCGTCGATTTGACCTGCTTGGATCTGTCCGACGGCTTCGAAGACGGTTTGGATCTGGATATCCTCGCCTTTCCAGTGGCCGGGCAGGATTGAGCCTCCGTAGACGAATACGGAGGGTATATCGAGTCTTGCCATAGCCATCATTGCGCCGGGCAATGACTTGTCGCATCCCGCGGCGGCGACCAGTCCGTCATAGCGTTCGGCAAAGCATACGGTCTCGATGGAGTCTGCGATAATCTCTCTGCTGATCAGCGAACCGCGCATACCCTCTGTTCCCATTGAGATGGCGTCAGAGACGGTGATCGTGCCGAATTCGAAGGGTGAACCGCCGGTTGCGCGAACCCCGACCTTGATCTCATCCACTAACGGCTTGATGCCGGCGTTGCAAGGTGTGACCTCGTTGTGGGTTGACGCGACACCTACGAACGGCGCGTCGATGTCGGCGTCGGACATGCCCATGGCGCGCATCATGGATCGGTGAGGAGCGCGGATCACGCCCTCGGTCGTCTCCCAAGATCGCCACTTGCCGGGTGCGCGACCGTTCTTCTTGCTACCTGCCCGTCGAGTTGATTGCGTCGTCATAATTTCCGCTCGCTTGATGATTTACAGTCGAATCGATGATTTCATTTTAAGAAGATCGGCATTTGTGTCATTCCGAGCGCAGAGAGGAATCTAGAAACCTTAAACCCTGCGCTATGGCTGCCGAAGAGATTCTTCACTTCGCTACGCTGCGTCCAGAATGACACGGCTGGCGATTGCCGTGATTTTGGGATGATGTTTATGATGTTCATCGCGCTTACGTTTGGATTCTCGCCTACGCGAGAATGACGGTGGTGTTCGCGAGAATGACGGAAATCAAGCATAAGACTCATCAGGAGTAATCCACGTGTCACCCAGCTACATACAACCCGCCGCGCGAGCTGTCATCTTCGACAGTCGAGGCCTGATACTTCTGATTCGACGCGGCGACAACAAACAGTGGGCATTGCCGGCGGGTGGTATGGAGCCGGGTGAGTCGGTTACGGAGTGTATGGCGCGGGAGGTTTGGGAAGAGACCGGTTTGACGGTTGAATCGGCAACTGCATTCGCCATCTACTCCGAACCGCGCTTTACCGCTCCGACGCGTCCGGAAGCGCAACTTCTCACTGTTGCCTATCGAGTAGAAGATTGGAGCGGAGAGTTGCAGACAACTACGAATGAGACGGATGATGCGGGGTGGTTCACCATCGACGAACTACGTATGTTGCCCGACCTCATGCCGATGTATCTTGAGACGGTAGAGGATTGTTTGACGACTGAGCGGGATGGGAGTTTTGCGGTGAAGTAGGCCAGTGTTTGGGCGAACCATTTCACTTGAAACCTCTGATTACTAGCCTTTGTCAGCTCTCTCAAGTAAAATACGCACCATAATGCGGGTTTCTTCGACAGTCTATGAATTGCCGTCGCCTGCCCAGAAAGCCGATTAAGGAATATGCAGACGAAAGAAAAACACGATGTAGATGCGTTGCTCGAGCATCCTGAAATCAAGGAAGCGTTCGCTGAGTTTGGCGCCTTTAAGTCGAAATTCCGAGAGGAGGTGAGATCGGCGTTCATTCTCATCGAAGGTGACGAATTGCCCGACTTCACGTCTTTGAATGAGGAATACGATTCGCGTCTACGCGAGCTAAAGGATCGAATTCGCGCGGTTGTTAAGGCGGATCGCTGATGGAGATCAATTCAGAGGTTTTGAGTTGGGTAGTAGTCAGCATGGCGGCGGTGGTGATATTGGGTGGAATTTCCCTTTACTACGCGATAAAGCTAGTGGCAGAAAAGGTGGCCACCATTCTCGAGGCACACAACGAGATTATCACCGAAGATCGCACGTTTGGAGGAGCGGGTCGAATCGTTGGCAAATTCGCAAGATGCATCAAATAATTAGGCGTTGCACGCGACCGTGCTGGTCGTCAATGAGTCGTGGAGGTTTATAGCCTCCAACCCCAACGCCACCACATCCTCTGGCGGTGCCTTACATCCACCTTCCAGCGTCTCCATCATTTTCCCATCCAATAAATCCTGTTTGCTGAACCATACCCAACCTTCTGGTGCCGACGGACGCTCACCTGCCACGCTACAGAAGTAGATCATGTCGATGTGCTGATGCGCGCCGACTTTTTGATCGTAGACATCTTCAACCAAAATCGTCCGCGGCGGAATCACCTGATCGAGATTGGATATTTCAGGAACTGACTGCGTCGCCATGACCTCCACATCTAACCCCGTCTCCTCCTTTACCTCGCGCAAAACCGCTTGCACAGGATCCTCGTTGGCTTCGACATGACCGCCGGGCGGCAACCAAGCCTGTACACGGTGATGCCAATGCAACAACGTCGCATCGCCATGCACCACGAACCCCGTCGCAGTAAAGTGACGGGGGACTGATGATTGAGTCATCTTATTGTTTGGCGAGTCTAAATCCCCTTTGGTTATTCCCTGATCATACGCGTGATGCATAATTCGTGCGTGCCATTGTCATTCCGAGCGCGCTCTGCGTTATTCCGGCGGAAGCCGGAATTCAGATGGGGAGTACGTCCCCTTCGCTTCAGCGCAAGGGGACGCGAGCGAGCGAAGCAAGATCGCAGGGGATGCCGGGGTGGGGAAGGGTGGGCATCCCCCTAGCCCCCTTGCGTTCCACGAAGGGGGAGATTCCTCGCTTCGCGTCGGAATGACAGGTAGTTACTCCGCGTACTTCGCTAACGCAGCATCGCTCATCTCGATACCCAGACCGGGTTTATCGGTTAGAGTGACTACGCCATTGGTCGGTACTAAGTGATCGCCGTATAGTTCGGCAACCTCTTCGAGCGGTGGCGCGAACTCAGTCGAGAACTCGTGTGGACGAATCGCGTTCTTGATGGTGGAGTAGCAGTGTATCGATGCGATGCTGTTGATGCCGGCGCTGGGGGAGTGCGGCATTATCGGCTTGTTGTGTGTCGTGGCGAGTGTGTAGATCTTCAGGATTTCGGAAGGGCCAGACGCGCCCAGAATGTCCGGTTGCAAGATGTCTGGGTTGCCCAACTGAATCACGTCTCGGAAACGCCAGCGGTCCCAGTCCTGCTCGCCGGTAGACACCGCTACATCTAAGGCATCCGCCACCTGACGCAGACCGGGCAAGTCGTATTGAGGCAACGGCTCCTCAAAGTGGTCTATACGACCATAGTCTTCAAAGGCTCTGCCTTGTTGGATGGCGGTAGGAACGGAGTAGCCATTGTTGGCATCGAAGCCCAAGTAGATGTCATCAGGCAGGAAATCCCGCACCAGCTTGAACATCGCCAAATCCTTCGCAGGATTCGAATCTTGACGATACGACCGCCAGTCCATCCGAATCTTGAATGCCTTGTAACCATCTTCCCAACCGACTTGCACATCCTCCAACATCTTCTCCGGCGTCTTGATCCAACCGAGTCCGACGCTCCAGTAGAGAGGAATATCCAACCTAGCCGCGCCGCCCATCAGAGCATGGCAGGGCAAACCAGCATCTTTGCCGAGAATGTCCCACAGAGCGATATCGACCGCGCCTACCACTTGCGGCGGGAGCTTGGTGATGCGGTCATCGTTACCGAGGTAAAGCGTCTCCCAATGACGATCGATCTTGCGAGGGTCTTCACCGATCAGAAGGGGTCTCACAGTGGAATCGAGATGGGCTTCAAAGGCACCCGAGCGTCGCCCAACTTCGGCGTAGCCGGTGATGTCGGCGCTGGTGCGGACTTGGAGGATTGCTCTGCCGTTCTTGAGGGGGGTTACGTCGAAAGCGGTGATCTTCATAGCGTGTCATCTTCCATTGGTTGGCGGTGAATTCGTGTAGGTGATTGGATTTTAGCGCAATGTGGTGTTCAAAATCGGTCTGAAAAACAGCGGTATGGATTTAAACGGATTACCGCGGACGGGACACCATCCGGCGAGTTTGCATCAAACTCCATGGACGTATACTATCCAACGTCTATACTATTGCCAGCTGTGCCACTAACGAGTCAACCGAGTTATTGTAGACCGACTAGGCTACGGCTACGCAATTGTGTAAACGCCTCGCTTAACCCGTCGGAAATATCCGTGACCTTTTTGGCCAGTGTGGTCGGCTAGGACGGTTCCCACATCCGTCACTCGTCGCTGGACACTCGCTTCTTCAAACATGTGAGTGATACGTCTCTCAACATCTTCAATGGACATGCCGAGCTGTCTATCCGCCAATCCTAGATCAATGCTTTGTAGGATAGCGTAGCGCACTACGTCGACCAGAGTCGCAGTTTGTAGATCGATTGTTGATTTCATTGCAACCGAAAGGGATTGGGTTTAGCAGTAGTAGCAACCGAATACGTTGCGCTCACCGTAGCGGTGGCTACATTGCCCCGCTTCAACCGCTTCGATTCGGTTGTTTAGCCAAGCGTTTTCATCGCGTAACTGATCGACTTCGCTTTGCAGTGCGCGTATTCGGGAGGTTTGTTGCGAAACAGCATTCATAACACCCAGGTCGAGTCTGGGTATATGGGGCAGTTTCGGGACGCTCGGCCGGAGATCCAGTGTACTCAGATCGATTCTTGGTGGAGTCAGCGGTTTCGGGATCAATGGTGCGATGTTTAACTTACTCAGATCGCTTATGGACGGCGGCGGTGGTTTCGGGATCGTTGGTGCGATGTCTCGATTAGGCAGTGGTAACGTCGCTTTTCGGCTTTGTCTGAACAGATTTTGTGAATTCTCGTTCGTCGGGCGCGCTCGGAGAGCACTATTCAGAGATCTCAAAGCACTTTCAAGCGAATGCGAGGTGCGATGCAGTTGGTTGATGTTGTTGGCTTTACGCTTGTTCATCATACCTCCCTTGGAGAGTTTTGTAGACATTCCTAGCATCACTGTGCAGGGCTATTGATGAAAGTCTACCATGTTGCAAACATGTCCGTAGCAACATGTGTCGGTTCTAACGCGAATAGAAGGGATGTTTGTAGGAGACGCTACACTTGGTGTACACGTCTTTTATCGATGGGGGACAGCCAAGTTTGAACATGATCTTCTAGTGCGTTTGTCAAGTGGTTGCGTCGTCTAGATACGGATCGAAGACTTGCTTGAGTTCGGCTAGCTTCTCAATCATCCAATCGCTTAATTCCGACAATTCGTCTTCAGTGCCGTCTATCGATCCGGGTTTGTAGATTGCGATCAAGTGCCAATGTCCGTAGTGTCGATCCCTCTGTTCCCATTTGAGTGGCTCACTTAGTTCGTTTTCGATTTCCTGCTTGCAGTCCACCAGATATTCATATATCTGGTGGTTTGATCCAATCCAGCACCGAATGTGCACCTCAACTCGGGCTGTGGTTCTAGGTGTAAAAGCGGCAACGTAGGTTACACCGCTAATGCCAGCCTGAAATTCGCACCAGCTTATGGTACGCCTTATAGTTTTGTATTCGAAAACGTTGCGCCGACTGAGCTCATCGACGATGCTCTGGAAGAAATCCTTGTAACGATCGTTACCGGGCGCGATGTTTGGGTTGCGCGTGCGAACTCGCCTAGTCGGTTGGATGACCAAGTCGAAGAAGGGATCAGGTTTCGATTTGCCTTTTTTGAAAGCCCTGATTCGAAATCCATAAAACGCAACACCTGCCAGAGTATTGCTGTTCATCCAGTTGACGATCTGTCGATGTCGTTCGCTAAAATCCTTTGCCACCCAAATGATGACTTGCGCGTCGTGCTTTGCGGCGTAGCTCTGTATCCGGACGAGATGGTCATCGTCGGAATCTTCAAGTTGATTCTCGATGATCACTCTCGTATCGCTACCTGCCACTGTAGCGGTGATGTCAGCATATTGACCATCGATCTCTGTCTCGATTTGGAGTGTTTCTAAGTCGAAGGGTAGGGCCTTAGTAAGACGCTCGATATTTGCAGCCAGCCACGGAGTAAAGTCTCGGGCTTCGTTCGGCCAGATGCAACGTGGGTCTACTTCCCGTAAGTCTTCAAAATCGTCGGTATCCATATCGTTGGATACCTAGTTTACATCCGTCCGCACATCAAGCCCGCTCGCGTTTTTGTTCCTAGTCCCTAAATTCTCTTTCACAGCGGAGGAAACCCCTCAGCACGCCTCTGGATTCCGGCTTCCATCGGAATGATGGATGGTTTGTTAGGCGGCGAGCCTCGCCAATGCCCTCTCATTCAAATCGATACCCAAACCCGGCTTGTCGGTAAGAGTAATCACACCGTCAGTTGGCACCACATGATCCCCGTAGAGCTCGGCAATGTCATCGAGCGGTGGTGCGAATTCGGTGGAGAATTCGTGGGGGCGGATGGCGTTTTTGATGGTCGAGTAGCAGTGTATGGAAGCGATGCTGTTAATGCCAGCGTTGGGGGAGTGCGGCATGATGGGTTTGTTGTGCGTCGTGGCGAGTTTGTAGATTTTGAGGATTTCTGAAGGCCCGCCAGCATTAAGAATGTCGGGCTGGAGAATGTCGGGATTTGCGATCATGATGATGTCTCGGAATCGCCATCGGTCTCGATCCTGTTCGCCAGTCGATACCGCCACGTCCAGCGCATCGACGACTTGCCGCAATCCCGTCAAATCGTATTGCGGCAACGGCTCCTCGAAGTGGTCAATCCTGCCATGATCCTCAAAGGCGTGCCCCAGTTGAATAGCAGTACTGACCGAATAGCCGTTGTTGGCGTCGAACCCGAGGTATATGTCATTGGGCAGAAAATCCCGGACGAGTTTGAACATCGCAAGGTCTTTCGCAGGGTTAGCATCCTGACGGTAATTCTTCCAGTCCATGCGGATCTTGAACGACTTGTAACCTGCCTTCCATCCGACCTCGACGTCTTCGACCATCTGTTCAGGTGTCTTCCTCCAACCGCTACCCACGCTCCAATAGAGAGGGATATCCAACCTTGCCGCGCCGCCCATCAGCGCATGACACGGTAGTCCGGCATCTTTGCCCAAAATGTCCCAAAGCGCGATGTCTACAGACCCGACAATTTGAGGACTTAACTTCGCTTCGCGCGGGATCTGTTTCTGCGAACCTAAGTAGAGCGTCTCCCAGTGACGGTCGATCTGCCGAGGGTCTTCACCGATCAACAGGGGTTTGATGGTGGATTCGAGGTGTGCCTCGAAGATTTGTCCATCCGCTTCGGACAGGCCTGTGATGCCGGTGTCGGTGTGGATCTGTAGTAGGGATCGGCCGCGTTTTAGGTGTGTGATGTCGAATGCGGTAATTTTCATGGGGTTTTCCGCGGGGGTTTTTAAGGGATGGATCTACCAATGGGATTTTAGCGCAACGCGGGGTTATACGAGGGTTGTTCCTCGGCTGCGCTCGGAATGACAGACCGCTGCCTTCGGAATGACAGACGGCTGCGCTCGGAATGATAGACGGCTATGCTCGGAATGATGTAGTGGGACGCTCGGTGTATGCCCCCTGCGTCTCGTTGCGCCGTTGCGTTCCGCTGTGAGGATTCCCGCCTACGCGGGAATGACGGGGTGTGCTAGGGAATGACGGAGTGTGTGCGCGGGAATGACGAGATTTATGTAGGCATCCCCCGTGAGAACATCGCTTCATTCATTCGCGTCCCTATCGTCTGTCTTCTTGCGCTTCGCGAAGGGGACGAGGTTAAACGTTCAACTCAGCCCGGCGGTCTTGGAAGATTGAGGCTAGGTCTGGGTCTTCCATTTCTTGGGCTTCGTCTTGGTAGAGGTAGCACTGTGCTTGGCGGTGCTGTTCAAGACGGTAGCCGGGTGGCTGTTCTTCGTTGCAGATGTCCATGACATGGGGGCATCGGTCTGCGAACTTGCAGCCGAACATGGTATCGAAGTCTTCGAAGCGCGCGGTAGGTGGCTCGTCGCCCCACTTGTTGTCTGGATCGGGCTGTGGAATCGATTCGATTAGCAGTTGCGTGTAGGGATGTTTAGGCTCTAGGATGACTCGTTCTACGGCGCCAGATTCGACGACGGAGCCGCGGTACATGACGAGGATGTTGTCGCTGATCTGTAGGGCAGTTGTCAAGTCGTGGGTGATGTAGACGACTGAGATGCCGATCTCACGATTAAGACGTCGGATGCTGTCCAAGATCGTGGCTCTCAATGAGGCGTCGACCATTGAGACTGGTTCATCCGCCAAGATGAGCCTTGGCTTGATGAGTAATGCACGCGCAACCATGATGCGTTGACGCTGACCACCGCTCAACTGGTGTGGGAAACGTCCCAACGTGTCGCCGGGTTGCAAACCTACCATCGCCAACGCTTCTTCGATCATTGCGTTTTTCGCCTGCCTCGATTTGGCTAGCTTGAAGCGGCTGATCGGCGTCTCTAGTACGTGGTCTACCTTGTAAAACGGGTTGTACGAGCCAAACGGGTCTTGGTAGATCGACTGTACTTCCTGCTTGAACTGCCATGACTCCTTCCGGGACAGCTTTGAAAAGTCCTTGTCTCGGTAGTACATCGTGCCGAAGGTCGGCCTGATAGTGCCCATCAACAGACGCGCCAAAGTGGTTTTGCCCGAACCGCTCTCGCCCGCGATAGTTGTTATTTTCGGCTCATCCTCGTTGATCGAGAGAGAGACATCATCGACCGCCACGATCGGAGGCTTGGTCGATAATGCGCCGCCACCAAATGTCCGTGTGACGTGTTCGAGCTTCATGAATTCACTCAATTCGTCGCCTCCTCACCCCTTTGGATGGACGTTCCGTCCGCTGAAGCGCCGACTTCCGCCGGAATAACGGGTTCGTCGTATAGGTGACACGCCACGCCGCGTCCGTCGATAGGTAGGAATGCCGGTATCTCACTGAAACATCGCTCATGCACAGAAGGGCAACGCGGGTTGAAAGAGCAGCCCGGCGGTAAGTTCAACAGTGCGGGCTGCATTCCCGGTATCCCGACAAACTTGCGGCTGATGTCGAACGATGGCAGGCTCTCGATCAGCAACTTTGTGTAGGGATGCTTGGGGTCTTTGAACACGTCAGGCACCGAACCGACTTCCACGAGCTTGCCTGCATACATCACCCCGATGGTGTCGGCGAACTGTGCGACTAATCCCATGTCGTGCCCAACCAGTAGAACCGCTGCTTCTAAGCCTTCTTGTAGCCGTCCGAGGGTCTGCATGATCTGTCGTTGCACCACAACATCAAGCGCGCTGGTCGGTTCGTCGGCAACGATGATATTTGGGTTGAGCGAAATAGCAATTGCCATGGCGACGCGTTGCTTCATTCCACCGCTGAGTTCATGTGGATGTAGCCGGGCGACCGAAGGATCGAGTCCGACGCGAACCAGCAAATCGTGCACACGTTCGTTAAGTGTGGCTCTGTTTGGCTGCGATTCGCCTGACGAAACATGATCAAGTATTCCGTCGATTATCTGATCGCCGACTCGCATCACGGGGTTGAGGGAGTTCATAGCGCCCTGAGGCACTAGCGCCATTTCGCGGAGGCGGATAGAACGTATCTCTCTCTCAGGCATATCAACGACGTCGCGTCCATTGAGGTAGATGTGTCCGCCGGCGATGTGGCCCGGTTCGCGGGTCAAGCGCATGATGGCCATCGCCAAGGTGCTCTTTCCGCTGCCGGATTCGCCTACGAGCGCGAATCGTTCGCCCTGCTTCAGATTGAACGAGACGCCATCTACAGCCTTTACAGTGCCTCGCGGCGTACCGTAATAAACCTTGAGATCCTCGACGCGGAGCGCGAACTCTTCGTCTCCGGATGCATTTGAGGAATGCGTTTCTTGTTCGGTGGTAACCATTCTGGAGTTTTGTCGCTGAGGATTACGGTTATACCTGTCTGCGTAGTCTGGGGTTTGACCATTCGTCCAAACCGGCAGAGATCAGGAAGAGGCTGACGAAGATGATGACGATGAATGCCAAGGGGAATAGCCACCACCACCACATGCCGAGTGTGATGGCTCCGAACTGGATCACCCAGTAGACGGTCATGCCGAGTGAGGGTGAGGAGAAATCACCTAATCCAAGCGCCTCCAACCCAATCGAAGCGAGTATCGATCCTGCTACCGAAGCGACGAAGCTAGCGGTGATGTATGGAATCAGGTTGGGCATCATCTCTCGGAAGATAATCGCTAGGCCGGACATGCCTGACTGTCGGGCGATCTCGACATAGGGCTGTTCTCGCAAGACCAGAACTTGAGAGCGCACGGTCCGTGATGAGAAGACCCATCCGACTGCCGCGAGGCCTGCGCCTAGCTGCCACCAAAGCAGTTCGGTTCCAAGTTGGATCCTGATGATGATGAGAATCAAGAGGCCGGGTATGGAAATACCGACGTCGGTCAACAATCTAATGACCACGTCGGGCACGCCGCGATAGTAAGCGGCAACGAAAGCTGTTACGGTACCAATGCCGACAGACAATAGCCCTGCGATGAGTCCGGTGCCGAGTGTTAGGGGGATACCTCTAAGGTTGGTTGCGAATAGGTCGCGCGACTGAGTATCGGTGCCCATAGGGTACTGGAAGAGTGTCGGCTTCTTATCGCCTTCAAGTTCGACGATGTCCTCACACCACGTGCACCACGATGGTGGCATGCGCTTATCTCCGACCGGGGCACCGCCGCTTACGTAGGCATCCAAACGTGAGTTCTGCGATGGGTCGTTGGTGTGAGGTTCCAGTTGAGAGTAACCTAACAGGCCGATGACAGTGAATAACAGTAGGGTGCCAAGCATGGCTAGCCCTACTATGAGGGAAGGGTTGCGCCGCGAGTATAGAAAAATCGGTTCGATGCGCTCTTGGTAGAAGACACCCCAACGTCGGCGTGCCAAGCGCGCGCGGGTGCTCATAGTCAGGTTTCTTGTGTCGGCCGCTCTTGCCATATGATTATCAGCTCTGCGTATATTTGACGCGTGGATCGATCAGCGGATAGACCAAATCGACCACCATAGTGGCCATCGCCAGCGAGATGATGATGGTCATCACGATCCCGGTTATCTGGAAGAAATCGGACACTCTAATGGCATAGAAAAGGGTGTTGCCGAGACCCGGGTACTGGAACAGCACCTCTACGAGAACGGCGCCAGTGAGTAGGGTGCCGAATGAGATTGCTAGTCCGGTTACCTGTGGCAGTAAGGCGTTGCGGATGGCGTAGCGGACGAAAATCCGAGTGCCGTTAAGACCTTTGGCATCGGCTTGGATCATGAAATCCTCGCCTTGTGTGTTGATCATCATGCCTCTCATGCCAATGGCCCAAAAACCGACCGCGGAGAAGAGTATCGCCAGTGCGGGTAGGATGGCGTGTCTCAGGACGTCGAGTACAAAGCCCAGGCTCCATTCCGGTAGATTTCCGGGGCTATAGGCACCGAAAAATGGTAGCCAGTTCAGGATGATAGCGAAGATGAACATAAGGACCAGGCCGAGCATGTACTGCGGTATGGCGGAAAGAGTGAGCAATGGCATAAAGGCGTAGCTCAACCAGCCTGGTGATCGCGACCAACCCAATAGCGCGCCAGCACCAGTGCCTAGAACGAAGGCCAAAAAGAGCGTCACGGTCATCAGTCCGATCGACCAGACAATCGAATCCAAGATGATTTCATTGACTGTTCTGGGGAAGTAAGCGATGGAATATCCGAAATCCAACTGGGCGAGGTCAGTCATGTAGTTGATGTACTGCTCTTGAATGGGCAAGTCGAGTCCGAGTCTCGCGGAGTACTCTTTGGCCATTTCGTTCATCCCGGCTTGAACAGAGCCTCCCCGCTGAGCTTCAAGTAGCAGCTTTTCCTTGACCGGGTCTTGTCCGGTTAAACGGGGCAGGATGAAAATCACCGTTGCGGCGACCCACACAGTCAATAAGAAGAGGAGGAATCTCTGGACGATGAAGTTGCCGAAAAACGCCGCGATGAACGCTACGGCTGAGTTTGGCTTGGTGTTAAGAGCGGGGTTGTTCCGCCGGGTTGCGGTGGTTGTCAACGGGTTTTCGAGTCAGAGATCAGGTGTTTACGAGTTCTGCAAGCGCAACGTTTCTATAAGATACGCCGCGCCAACATCTCAAGCGATTTTATCCACTGAAACCGATATACGCAAGTATCAGTCGAGATGCGATCAGAGAATCTGCAATCAGCTGTATCGCCCGAGTCGTGGAAGTGTGGTGATCGGTCGATCTCGAATCAACTGAAAATTCACAGTCAACTGTTGTTGACAAATTCGCAGTACAGGGTAGAGAATGGAAATTTGATCGTTGTCAGGCGATTCGTTGTTCTTTACGCGGCTACGCGTAGTTAACACTCTATACGTGCTTCGCTTGGCTTACAGACCAATCAGATGAGGAATAAAAAGACAATGAACCTCCCTGTCAAACTAGGGCGATACGGTTTGTTGGCAGTCCTTGCGAGCGTGATGGTGCTTGGCGTCATCATCGCTTGTGGCGAGGAAGAGCCGACTGCGACGCCTGTCCCGCCGACCGCGACCGCGGTCCCGCCCACGGCGACTCCCGAGCCCGAACCAGAACCGACCGAGCCTCCAGCACCTGCGGAAGCCCAAGGCGTCGTCTTCGATCCAGGCGATGTCGCTGCTGAAGATACTCTTACCCTGTTCCACGGCGGTTCGGAAGGTCGTTTCATTGACCACGAACTCTGGAACCCGTACGCAATTGGTGCAAACCACCAGCAAGGTCCGAACCTCATCTTTGAGCCGCTGGCTTTCTTCTCCGCTTTCGCAGACGAGGAAATCATGTGGCTAGCCGAGGACTACAGCTACAACGATGACTTCACGGAGTTGACTATCAACTGCCGTGAGGGAATATCTTGGAGCGACGGCGAAGACTTCGACTGCGAAGACGTCGTCTACACCTTGAACACCCTCAAGGAACTCAAAGAGCAAGTTCGTTGGGGCAAGGACGTTGACGCCGCGATGGACAACGCTGAACTGGTTGACAAGTACACCGCGAAGGTGAACCTGCTCCGCCCGGACCCGCGCTTCTTCTTCCTCCTGACCTACAAGTTCGACATTGGTGTCTATATCGTTCCTCAGCACCACTACGAGGGCCGCGACTGGACGACGTTCGGCGACTACGATCGCGACAAGGGCTGGCCGCTCTCGACCGGTCCGTGGCAGGTAACAACCTCGACCGAACAGAAGATCTTTGACCGCCGCGACTCTTGGTGGGGCGATGGAGTTGCCGACTTGGGCGACTATGGTCGTCTGCCGCGTGTCAAGCGGATCATCTACATCCCTGGCGTTCCGCAAGAGCAGCGTGCTCAGGCGTTGATAAACGACCAGGTCGACGGCGCGGCAATGACTACTCCGTCGCTAATTGCTGAGACGCTTGATCAGAACGAAGACCTCGTTACGCACTCCGGTCGTGGCGAGCCTTACGGCTATGTCGACTGGTGGCCGGTATCTATCGCATTCAACACCAGCGGTAAGTTCGGTCCGTACGACAACCCGGATGTTCGCTGGGCGATCTCGTTCTACCTTGACCGTGCGGAGCTCCGCGAGCTTGCGTATGACGGAGCCGCGGCATTCAACCCGTTGACGATGCCGCAGTATCCGCCGCTCCAGCCATACTTCGACATTGCAACCGAGGTGATGGAAGAGATCGGACGCTCTACTCTCGACTACGACCCGGACCGCGGTGACGAGTTGATGGAAGGCGCTGGCTTCACGAAGAACGCCGACGGTATGTGGGAAGACTCTGGTGGTAACACGGTTAACTGTGAAATCGTCGGTTTCAACCCATGGGTTGACCTTGGCCCCGCAGTTGCACAGCAGCTCGTGAACCACGGCATCCAGGCCGACTACGGTCAGCCGACCGATGCCTCCAGCAGAATGGCAGAAGGTAACTTCGAATGCCTGATGTTCGGACACGGCGGTTCTGTCCGTGACCCGTACTTCACGATGAAGCTCTACCAGTCATCGTCTGTGAACATTCCGGGCGGTCACCAGGTGAACTTCTACCACTGGGAAAACGAAGAGTGGGACACGTTGACGGACGAGGTCGCGAAGACTTCGCCTGACAACACGGCTGAGATGTACGACCTGTGGCGGCAGGCAGCCAAGATCTGGCTGACCGAGTTGCCGGACGTACCGATCCTCGAGTTCTACCACCGCATCATCATGAACGAGGCGCGATGGACGAACTGGCCGCAAGGCGATGCCTCTGTCGGTGCTCTTGACGTGACTGGTTACGTTAACGAGGCATGGTGGCACTTGACCTGGTCACTGGTCATTCACCAGCTTGAGAAGAGCTAACCAGCCTGAGTTGATTCGGTTGCCGTAACGACATCGGCAACCAAACAACCCAAGTTGATAAGAAGCGGTCGAATCTGGTAAACCGGGTTCGGCCGCTTTGACGCGTTTAAGTCTGAACCGCCGATTGCGCTGATCCCGGTTCTTGACCGGGATGGGTTAGGATAGGCTTAATCCAGCGACACTGTATCGGGACCGGATCATGTCAATCAATGCAAAATCGATCTTCGTTCCACTGCTATTTTTTGTGGTTGCCGGCTTTGTAATTAGTTGCGGCAGTGCAAGTGACGAACCGGCGGGTGAAGCGGAGGGTGTCCCTGCTGTCGCGGTCGACGAGAACGCGGTTGTAACCATCGGTGACCGCGCTGAACTCAGGGCTTACACGAGGCCGAGCCGCGTGTTCACTGTTGATGATTTCATCGAGGCGGGGTGGAAGAAGAACAAGGAGTGGCCGCTGGATACTTTGCCTGAGGCGACAGGTGCGTACTTTGGCTTCTACAATCGCAAGGATATCGAGATACGGGTTTATCCATCGCACGACGTGGCTATGGCTGCTGGCACGGATTCTGCGGAGACGGCGATCGAAACTGAAAAGCTGTCAGGCAGGGGTGCGGGATTTTCCAGTGTGACTTTGTATGGTGCTTATGTTGTCGCTGGTAACACAGTGATGTTGTGTGAAGTCTCGGTTACCGACTGTACCGATCTTTTGGAGCAGATCGCCCAATGAAGCGATTCTTCGGTTTTCTCGTGAAACGGTCTTGGCCAGCGATTGTGGTCCCGATCGTAGTCATGGTCGTGGTCGGATGTGGTAGCGATGCTTCGGAAGATGGTGGGTCTGACAATACAGAGGCGATTGATGAGACGGCGATTATCGCGATAGGGGATCGAGTGGAGATAAGCGCTTGGACGCGACCTAAGCGGGAGTTCGGATACGAAGAGTTCATTGCTGCCGGCTGGAAGCAGTACCAGATTTACGATGTTGACACGCTGCCAAATGCGCTTGAGGCACGCTACGGTTTCTTTAATCGCAAAGATGTAGAGATCCGTCGTTACACCTCACATGAAGACGCGATGGCTTCAGGCGTGACTTCGGCTCAAGACGCTTTAGAGCGCGTCGTACACGACGGATCGGGGTTCGCTAGTCGCAGGGTATACGGCGGATTCCTCGTCGTCGGAAACCTCGTTATGATGTGCGAAGTCTCGACTGATGATTGCGTTTCGCTAGTAGAATCGGTTGAATCGACAAGCGGTAACCAGTGAAGTAAAATGCGATTACTCCGTGTTGGTACTTTCATGTCTAAAGATGGCGTAAAGAGGTTGTGTGGGCATAGCTGGAGAACATCAACGCGGATTATGTGAGTAGAGAAACTACGCCATGAAACCGACGGGAATAGAGGGATAGCCATTGAGATTTTCCGGGCCAATGGTAGTCATCATCGCGTTCTCGGTCGCGGCATACATAATTTCAAACACAATCTCGGGGAAGCCAGTCACGCTGCTCGAGTTGCCGTTCGAGTTTTTGGGCAGCAACCTCGTCGTCGTTTCGGCATCGGTTATTTGTTTCCCGATCACGTTCATAATCTCCGATATCTTGACGGAGGTGTATGGATTCCGGGTCGCCCGCGGTGCTATCTGGCTCGGATTGGCGTGCAGTTTTATGCTCACCGTCTTCATCTTTTTGGTCGGTGCATTGCCCGGTGCTGATTTCTGGGGTCACCAGTCTGCATACGAAGCGATCTTAGGTGCGACACCGTGGATTGCTGGAGCCAGTTTATTGTCATATCCGATTGGGGAGTTCTCCAACGCCATCGTTATGGTGACGTTGAAGAACCGAACTAACGGCAGGATGCTGTGGTTGCGGACAATCTCGTCCACGTTTGTCGCACAGGGCGTAAACTCGTTCCTCTTCTACGGTATCGCGTTCGGGCTTTCAGGACTCTGGGGATGGGAGGCCGCAATCAACGGCGCAATTCTCGGATGGATAGTCAAAACTCTCTACGAAATAGCCGCTACACCCTTGGTATACCTGATCGTCAACAATCTCAAATGGCGCGAGCAGATCGACATTTTCGACGATCCAAGAGATTTGAACCCCCTAGGGATCTTCGGAAAATCCTACGAGACGGATGCCAACGCTGCCCGTTTTTGGTCTGCCCGATGGACTGCCCGACGCTAACTTCGTCACTCCAACTCAGCGAGCAAATTGTCGCAGTTCTCGATCGACTGCTTGCTTTCAAGTCCCTCACACATCATGATCATGTTGCCCACCACGACATAATCCCAGTAGCGCGGCGAATAAGAGCATCCTGAGTGGGGAGTATCAGCGTCTCGGCTGCAACGACGACGATCCTTCGCGCCTTCTTCCCAGATAACGTCATCGCCGATCACCACCGCATCGTCCCCAGTTACGTGCTCGACATACGGTATACCCTCATCCAAAAGCGTCTGGTGATCAGGGTAAAAACGAACCTCGTAGTCGAGACGGTTAAAGATGATCCTCCAAGCCGCATCCGCTCCCGGCAAATCTTCGACATCATAATCCTTGTTCGCCTTAACGCCCGCTGCCTTTAGGTCGTCTATGGTGTACATCCCCTCCGTGTTGCGTATCCTCGGATCTGCTCCACCTTCGGCTGGTGCTTCTCCATTGGAGCCGTCTCCCGTGGAACTGCCGCACGCGATGCCTGTTGCGAGAATCAACGCTGATGCCAACAATGCCATCAGAATCACAAGTGAGTAGGCCAGCTTGCTATTGCTTGTGTCGGACATTGTTACCTCTAACTGATTGAATCTCGCTATTGAAGCAGAGCGGCGTACAGCGCGTCGCAGTTATGCAGAGCACTTTCCGAATCCTTACCTTGGCATAGTAGCACGGTATTGCCGACGATCATGTAATCACCGTATTTCGCTATGTCGCACCTTCCGGAATGATGCGAGCCGCGAGTGTTACCCGCACATGCTCGCCGTTGGCTCAAGCCTACATCCCATCGCTGAACCGAACTCGCAATTACAGCCTCAGGCCCCGTGGCCTCGTTGGCAAAATCTACGCCATCATCCAAAGCCGTTGCGTGATCCGGGTAGAAACGAATCTCGAACTCCTGACGCTCATAGGGATCAGGACCGAAAAAACCATATATCGCTGCGTCTGCATTACTCAATCCTTCAACGTCGTACTCTTTGCTCAGCTTGAAGTTCTTGAGCGTTTCAAAATCAATCATTGATAAACGATCATCTGCCGAGCGTATATGGACTTTGCGTTCAATTGCGACATCAACTGACTTTGCGACCGATGCTGGTGTCACCGTTGCAGTTGGCGCGACCAAAGGCGTACGCCCAACAATCTCGTAGTCTCCTAGGTCCAAACCGCTGTCCTCATCAGCATTGCCGCATGCAAGCGCCATTGCGCTAAAGGAGGCAGCCAAACACGCGACCAGCAATCCTTGGTATACAGACATCGCCGTTTTCAGCGGTTGACACCGACCACTATTGCGATTGAAGCGCGTCCATCAAATCATTGCAGTTAGCAAGCGAAGTTTCAGAATCTTTACCTTGGCAAAGCAGCACGAGATTGCCCGCCACAACGTAGTCGCCGTATTTCGCGTTGTCGCACTTGCCAGAGTGGTGCGAGCCGCGGGTGTTGCCTGAGCAAGCACGTCGCTGGACCAATCCTTCGTCCCAGCGTTGGATATCTTTCGCTATGACCGCATCTGGTCCGGTCGCTTCGTCAGCGAAATCTACTCCCACGGTAATTGCGGTGTCGTAATCGGGATAGAACCGAGCCTCGAACTCTTGACGGTCGTACGGATCAGGTCCGAAAAATCCGTAAATCGCCGCCGTCGCTTCATCGAGCCCCTCGGTCTTATACTCCTTGCTCTTCTTGAAGTTCGGGGTGTTGACCAGATCGTCAACTGTGTACATCGCGTCCGTCGAGACTATCTCTACGCCTGGCGGGCCACTAGGTGCTTCTTCCACCGCTGCTGCCGGCGCGCCTCCAGCGCCGCTGTCGCTATCACCTTCATCTGTGTCCGCACTGCCGCACGCGAAAGCGAATGCCAGAGTTGATACCAACACTGCCAGCCCAAACGTGCGGAGTCCGAGCCATGAAAATCTTCGCAGTATCATCTCTTCCTTCTCCTTGGACTTGAGTTGCCGCCGTGACACAACCATCGCGGCGCTTCGACGCTTCTGGGGGTACTGATTAAATATGTTACTCAATTCGTCAAACAGAAAAGCGGGAGGATGCTGGTTAAAACTCGGAATGTCTCCATCCTCAATGATTGGCCGTATCCAAAGCCTTGACCAAACGCCCACATCGTTCTGATCCTTGCATCGAATCACGCCCCTCACATAGCGCAATCATGTTGCCATAGATTACAAAATCACCGTAGCGAGGTGTCGGCGATCCGCGAGTGTGCACAATAGTACGACGATCACGCAGCCCTTCCGTGTAGCGGGCGAAATCCGGGTCGATGATCGCATCTGGCCCCGCACCTTCTTTCGCATACGACAAACCTGATCCTACAGCTTCACCATGTGAGGCATAGAAACGCACCTCGTACTGCACTGGCGTCCCATCGACCTTCCAAAAGAAAAGCGAAACTCTGGTTGCGCCCGGCAATCCCTCAGTCTTGTAGTTCTTAGAGTGCTTTAGTCCAGCGGTTTCGAAGTCTACGATTCCAAACGTCCGATCTGTTGGTCTAATGAGTTGTGTTTGCGGGCCTACGTCCTCGGGTTCGGCTAACTCTTCTGCAACTGGTTGACTGCCGCACGCGAGCAACATCACGGCGATTGCGAGCAAGAGAATTAAAGCAACTGCTGGCTTCATCGATTGTCGAGCGCTTCAATTAACGCGGTGCAACGGTCCCAAGCTTCGGCATCGTCGCGGCCTTCGCAGAGTACGACCATGTTTGCGTAGATGGCATAGGTTCCGTATCTCGGTCTTGGCGTACCCCGGAAGTCGAACACTGTTCGGCGGTCTCTGACGCCTTCTTTGTATACCGCATCATCGGCGTCGAGGATCGCGCCTTCACCGCTGCCTTCTTCAGCAAGGCCAGGTCCGAATTCTATTGCGGCGGCGTGGGATTCGTAGAACCGGGCTTCGTATTGGACGGAGATATCGTCTATACGCCAGAAGAAGACGCGGTTGGCGACGGCTCCGGGAAGGTCTTCAACGTCGTACTTCTTGCCAGATTTCAAGCCGAGAGAGAGCAGATCGTCAACTGAGAGCGTAGCCTCACGGTCGAATATCCTAGTATCGGACTCAACCTCTGAATAGTCTGAGACACCAGCACCGCCTCCGCCTCCATCGTTTGATCCGCAAGCCATCGCCAACACGATGAAAAGCAATGAAAGCGCAATGAGACCTTTGAATACTCCGATCAATTTCATGCCGACGTGTTCCGACCTTTATCGATTATCGAGAGCGTCGGTCAGCGCTGAACATCTACTCCACCCCTCTGCATCGTCTTTTCCCTCACATAGAACGACCATGTTTCCGTAGATCGCGTACGCGCCGTATTTTGGTTTCAGCACTGAATTTGGATATTTGAAAACCTTCCTGCGGTCTCGGATCCCTTCCTTATATACCGCCACATCCTCATCGATGATCGCGTCTTCTCCGCTTCCTTCTTCCGCTGGCGCAGTGCCGAGTGCTACCGCATCATCATGCGAAGCATAGAACCGCGCTTCGTACTCCACCGCGACATCGTTGACTCGCCAATAAAGCAACCCGGCTTCGACTCCGCCCTGCAGTGTCGAGACATCGTAAGTCTTACCCGATTTCATTCCCAGAGAGACTAGGTCATCGGACGATATAATCTGCTCTCTGTCTAAAACTCGGGATTCTGCATCTTGTCTCGAATCCTCAGAATCTTCGGAGGCGTCGTTAGTTGTGCCACCGCAACCGACAATGACGATGCCTAGCAGACATACGAAAATCATCCAACTCACCTTGCCCATCACTCGCCCTCGGTTCCTTTCAAAGCATTCGCAAGCTCTTCGCACCGATCAAGTGCCTGCTCGCCAGCGGCACCTCCGCAGAGCATTACCACATTGCCGTAGATCGCATACGAACCATATCGCGGCCCCGTGCCGCTACGCGCCCCGCCGCCGATGCCGGATCCCACGATCATCCGACGGTCTTTGACACCTTCTTTGTATTTCGCATCATCCGCGTCGAGAACGGCATCAGCACCCGATCCTTCTTCTGCAAGTTCAGTTCCCAACTCCACCGCGTCTGAGTGACTAGCATAGAAACGCACCTCGTAATCGATCGGGTCTCCTGAAGCGATGCGCCAGAAACCGAATATTGCTTCGCTGGCTCCGGGCAATCCTTCGAGATCATAGCTACGAGATTTCTTGAAACCGATGCCATCGAGATGGTCAGGCGAAAAAGTTGTCCCGATATCCATCACTTGCTGAAACTCCAACTCCGAGTCATTACCATCGCCCCCGTCAGCACTGCCGCACGCCAACGACACCCACGCAACGCAAAAAGCGACGACCATCATTATCGTCGCGAGGAATCCGAGCTTTTTATGGAACGCTGCAAGCATCGATAGCAAACTGCCCTCAATCTCTGTGAATGATACCGAAAATCGCGCAATTTACAACCCTTACTCTCGTATGAGCTTTGCAAGGCCCTCTACTAGTCACGAGTGGGACTCGTTATATTGCCCGATACGATATCCGTGGCATCAGCCCGCGAAATTGCGAGGGTCTTGCGGAGTGATAGAGCGGCTAATGAAGTTGTCATATTGGATTTGAGCAAGACCGTATAGCTTGACGACACTGCAGCTGCCCTTATTTGGCAAGTTATCTTGGGTCAGCCAGTCGTCGTAGCTAGATTGCATGGCGATGCAGCCTCGATGCTCTCCGGGTTCGCTGGCGTGTCCGAAAACCATGCGCCAGACCTCGCGCAGGCCAAGACGATCGCTAGGATATGCTCGAACCTCGACGTTGAGAGAGATCAGTAGCGCGGCAATTCAAGCGTTAGCCTCTGTAGCTAGCGCCTCCCTGCCGAATCGTTCAATGGCTTCTAGGGTGTCGCGCACATCTTCCCAAGCCGTCGTGTGGTTGAGGATGCAGATTCTGAGAGAGAATGTCCCCTTAGTAAGCGCCGACGAGAAGAGTGCCGGCTCTTCCCAGAAGACGCGAGCGAGCACTATCCTGTTTATCTTCTCCAGAACTTGCTCGTCGAGCTTGGTGTCCTCGGGATTCACCCTGAAGCACACGATTCCCAGCGATGTGGGGCTCATCATTTCGAGAACCTGACTGGCTTGGACATATTCCTGTGCCTGGAGTGCCAGTTCCATTCCGTTCGAAATGGCGCGACGGAACGCGGCCATGCCAAAGGTTTGGACGGACATCCAGACCTTCAACGCCCTGAATGAGCGGCTGATCTGGAGTCCCCGATCACCGAAGTTCGGGTGGTTTGCGCCCCATATTGTGTCTTGGAGAATGTCTGGTCTAATCCCGAATGGCTTCTCGAGGGTGTCGGCGTCTTTGACCATCAGGCAACCGGCTTCGTAGGGTTGGAAGAACCATTTGTGTGCGTCGAGCCCTACAGAATCGGCGCGTTCGATTCCTTGCAACAACCTTTTTCCCTTCTCGGTCGCGACTGCGAATCCACCATACGCCCCGTCTACGTGTAGCCATATATCTTCCGACTCGCAGTAATCGGCCATGGCTTGAAGTGGATCAATGGCACCAGTTACGCCTGTTCCTGCATTTGCATTCACGATCATGGGATTAAAGCCCGCGGCGCGGTCGTCGGTCATGGTGCGCTCAAGGGCTGCCATGTCTAAGCGAAAGTTCTCGTCGCTCGGGATCACGCGGACGCACTCGGGTCGAACACCTATGATCATTGCGGCTCGGTTCAGCGCAATGTGACTCTGGTCGCTCATGTAGACCGTAGCGCGCTCTGGGTTGCCGGCTGCCTCGCGCGCCGCGACGAAGGCATCGATGCAGGCAACTGACCCCCCGCTTGTGAATAGCCCTCCGGCACTTTCTGGATAGCCGATCCAGCGCCGGAACCATTCGGTGACGACCAACTCAACTTGACTCGGTCCACTTGCAGTAAGCCAAGTAACCGCATTGATGTTGAACCCGGCAGTTATGAAATCGGCGATTACGCCTGGCCAGGTGGGTGAAGATGGGATGAATCCAAAGAATCGAGGGTGATCGAGCCGTGCAGCGTAGGGCAGAATCTCGCGAGATACTCGGTCCAGGACTTCTTTCGCAGGTCGACCTGCCTCAGGCGGGTCCTCCATCAGCAAGTCCTCTAGCCCCTCGCGGAACTCACCGTCCCAAGCGTCTCCTTCCGACATATTCTCTACGCGTTCCACCAGAAGCTCCGCCGCCATGTGTGCGAGATCCAGCATCTGATCCGGTGTCATCTGGAGGTCGTGTTGCGTTGTTTTCATGTAGTGAGCTTTCTCGAATCAGTGGTCTTTTAAGCGATTATAGACTCAAACTATGGGGCTGTAGCTCAGTGGGAGAGCGCCTGCTTTGCAAGCAGGAAGTCACGGGTTCGAATCCCGTCAGCTCCACCATTTCAACCCGCAGATATGTAACGCCGTCATCGGCTGCGTTACAGCGGTTTGCGGACGTGGACGAAGTACATCGGCGAAAAGATGCCCAGCCGGCCCGACTCGACCATCGCATCCGCGCCAAGATTCAACGTTTTCGAAACGCGCACCGTTCCTCGAGGCACTATCCGCAGTGTTTCTAGCACTCGCAATGAGCTCTGCGTGACCAACCGCCCGACCGATGAGCTGCGGAAGCTCGCAAATGATAGTCCTGATCCGGCCAATGGCAAATACCAAGGCACCGACGGACCCGATTGTTCCGCTAGGTCTCGCGTTTCCAATACCTCAAAGCCCACGCTTCTAAGAATCTCGTCAATTTCGTGACTATAGGCGATATCGGGCAGACCACCACCTAGCTCGATGTCGGACTTGATCTTCACATGGTAAGGATCACTCGCGTCGTACCGATCCGTCAAGCAGTATTCGTAACCAGCAAAACAAGCGCCCGGTTTAAGAAGGCGATAGACCTCGCTGTATATTCTGGCTTTGTCCGACGAACAGCACGTCGCCTCGATCGAGAATGCCGCGTCAAACGAGTCGTCCGGAGCATCCACATTATGGAAGTCGCAGTGCAAGAAATTAGTCAGATGAGACAGCCCTGCCCCTTCGCTGAGTTTTCGAGCACGCTCGATCTGGTACTCGTTGCTGTTTATTCCCACGATCCGAGCACCGGAAAAGCGAGCTATCTCCACCATAGGCCCGCCAACACCGCTACCTAAGTCAGCCGCCACCATCCCTGGACCCAGGCCGAGCATGTGCGCGATGTAGTGTTCATGGCGAGCTAGCGATGCAGCGAAACTCTCGCCAGGTACGCGTGGGGCAAAATGAAATGACCTTCCCCAGCCAAATTCGTAGAAATCCGTAACCAAGTCATAGTAGTGGTTGTTGACATCCTTGAACTCGCTCGTTTCATCATCTCCCCCAATCTTCCCGAATTTGGATTTCTCGAAGCCATTCTCGTACTTGCTAAGAGTGTCAGCAACATCGGCATTCTGTTGCGCGTCTTTCAAAAGACCAGAGAGCTTGACCGACATCCTATCCTCCGAGATTGGCTTGCCGCCGAGTGATTGCAAACACCATAGCAGAACTCAAATCTAATGTCTAGGCGTAACCATCCGACCGCGCCCGTTGCAAACCATTGTCGGACACTGGCAGGTCAATGAGGCACGAGTGCGCTCCGAGTTCGTGGCAGGGGGCTGGATCGAGGCACGCTGACCGGGGCATCTATAAGCCAACAACGAATCATCAAATATCGTAATCTACCCAACTCTGTGCTTTTCGATCAGATCCACAACCCTAGAGTCGAGTTCCGATCCCAAATCCTTCCCAGCGTCAGACAGTGCGATGCCGAGATGTGCATCGCGCAAGAGCTGGCCGTAATCTCCAGAACCGCCGTAGCTAACCTCTAACTCGCCAAACAGAGCATCCAGTGCAGCCTTCTCAAACATCGTGTTGCCTTCAAACGCGTTACGCGAATCGAAAACCGATTCTGGTTGCTCCTACTCGTCCGTCCGCGACACGCCAGCCTTCACTAGACGCGTCAACTCATCTGCAAACTCCACAGCTTCCTCAGCCTCTGGTGCACCGTTGTCCTCTAGCTTTTCCTTGAACTTCTCGAACAACCACTCCTCTTTAGTGCCATGTGGAAACTCAAAAGTCTCACGGTCAAAGTGAGGCAGCTCCCCCGGACCGAAGTAACCCTTGTCGCGAAGCTCGTATCCTTCGAGGTTCGGCGTGCCTTTGCCTAAGATGTCACCAGTCTCGATGTAATGCTCCATCACCGGCTTCATCCCGTAACGCTGAATGGGGCAAACCTTCATGCATACCGCACATCCCTCGTAAGTGACCATTATCGGGCGGCATCGGTCATATACAAGCTTGTTCTTCTGCACGCCACGGTACCAAACCTTTTCACGAAGCAATGCTCTGGCAGGGCAACGCACGACACAAACCTGACACTGTTCGCAAAACTTGTTGATGCCGTAATCAACCGGTTCGTCGTATGTAACTGGCGCATCGGTGGTGACCATCATCAGGCGAGCCCGCGACCCGAAATGAGGCGATAGTAGTTGACCATTAGCCCCTAGCTGCCCCAATCCCGCGTTCACGAAAAGCGGAATAAACACGCCGCTGTTGTCGTTCGGGCTGTGGACTTGTGCGTGGTATCCGAGGGACCGGATGTGTTCGGCGAGTTTGAGGGCGAGTTCACCGGCGATCTCGTAGGTGCCGAAGTGTGCGAATTCTGCCTCAAGGCTAGGGATGGTCTGGGTCTGGTAGTAGTCCTGCTCCAACGCCAAGCAGATCGCGTGGTTGAACTTCGCCCACGGCTTTTTGCTCTGATAGGTGTAACGTCGGTCATACCTTGTGAATCCAACCTCGCCGAAACCCAACTCGCGAGCCTTTGTGCGGACCTCTTCCGTGACATCTCGCCCCGCTTCCGGCTCTGTCGTGGGGTCATGATCGCCAGATACCGCGGCCGCCTCGATCAGAGGTTCACTCACCTCGTCATGCTTCTTGCGGTAGTCGTAAACCTCTTTAATGTAGACTGTCCAACCCCATTCGCGATCTGCCGACTTCTCAACGGTCTGGCTTTCGACGGGATATTCTCGGCTGTAATAGCTAACATCACCATCGATTGTTGGAGACCCTGGCACCGTCACCAAATCTTCGGCGACCGGTATTGACGTTTCAGCGTCGCCATGCCTCCGTCCGGGGCGAGTTACGACGTGGTGTACTGACTTACTCATCTCGATATCCTTGACTTGCGCGCAAGTATTGAAGCGGATTATAACGCTAAGCAACAATCTTGCGGGGAAATTACGATGCAATCCAAAAAGAGAGCCGTATCCATGAACCGATTCCGCCACCAAGACCATCTCGTTTGACGCAGTAGTAATGGTAAGGGTATGATACGCAGTATCGGGAACTTTTAGTTACCATTTCCAATATCAGTACGTGCTTGATAAGGCGGCTGGATTAGATCAGAATCTAGCGTTTAGCACAGTGTCCAAGGCTAGAGAGTTACGAACCCAATGACTCAGACATCTCCAACCCTCTCCTATGGTCAGACCAGCAAATCGTCATCCGACGGAAATGCGCCTTCGACACACGAGCCGATAGCAATCGTCGGCATGGCATGTCGGTTCCCTGGTGCTGGTGATTTGGAAGCGTTTTGGGACTTGCTGAAAGAAGGTAGGAACGCCGTCACCGAGAGCGACGCCGGTCCCGGAGAGGGGCGCATGGGTCAGATTTTCAGTGATCAGCAGGTGCCACAAGACGCGTGTCGATACGGTGCATTTGTAGATGACATTGACCTGTTCGACGCTGGGTTCTTCCGAATTTCGCCAGTGGAAGCTGATCTGCTAGACCCCCAGCAACGCATGATGCTGGAAATGAGTTGGTTGGCGCTCGAAGATGCCGGCATCGATCCTGAGACGCTTAAGGGTAGTCGCACCGGCGTTTACAGCGGTATCAGCAACGATGAATACCGGATGCTGGTTCTCGATTCGACTCGCCCTACGGAAGCCGCCGGAAGCCTCTACGCGCTCAGCGGTACCAACCTGAACGGAACCGCCGGCCGCGTCTCATTCGTTCTCGGACTCAATGGGCCGGCAAAGGCAGTCGATGCTGCGTGTGCATCCGCGCTAGTTGCTGTACATGATGCTGTCGCAGACTTGCAACAGGGTAAGGCCGACCTCGCAATTGCAGGCGGTGTTCAGGCAATCCTTAATCCGCGTGTCTATGAACTTCGCGCCGAATCCATGATGTTATCCCCAGAAGGGCAGTGCAAGACTTTCGATGCATCTGCCGACGGTTACGTACGCGGTGAAGGGTGCGGTGTCGTCGTTCTCAAACGAATGAACGAGGCACTAGCCGATGGCGACCCGATATGGGCAGTCATTCTAGGTGCGGCGGTCAACCATGGCGGTGCCAGTGCCGGATTGACTGTGCCACACGCGCCAGCTATGGAGAAGTTGATCCAAGCGGCACACGCAGACGCGGGTGTTCCAGCATCCGAGGTCGATTATCTAGAAGCTCACGGTACCGGAACAGCGGTCGGAGACCCCATTGAGATCGACGCTGTCTCAAACGTTTACGGACCAGGCCGAAATACCGACGCGCCATTGTTGATCGGTTCCGTCAAGACCAATATCGGACACCTGGAATCGGCCGCGGGAATTGCCGGGCTCATAAAAGCCGCCCTTGCTGTGAAACGGGGAGTAATTCCCAAACATCTGAACTTCCATAATCCAGACCCCAACATCGACTGGGAGAATCTCCCTATACGGGTAACGACCGACATGATGGAGTGGCCAAGTTGCGATGGTCGTCCTCGGTTGGCGGGGATCAACTCGTTCGGAATTTCCGGAACCAATGCTCATGTCGTGTTGCAGGAACATCGCGACCAGGGCGAATTGGTGGCTTACCAAAACGGTACTTCTGGTTCTATACAATCTATCGGCGTTTCATTGCCCACGCATTTAACCAATCTTGTTCTGACGGAAAAGCCTTCGAGCAGACGCCAGAAGCGTTTCTTGCCTCTGTCAGGAAAGTCTGAAGGCGCGGTCCGGGACCTTGCCAAAAGATACGTTTCGTGGCTCGACGAACATTCCAACGAGTTAATTCATGATCGTGACACCGCGCATGAGTTGTTGTCGGATATGGCGTGGACAGCTGGAGTTGGGAGGAGTCAATTCGATCGCCGATCCGGTATCGCGTTTGAAGATGCCGAATCATTGCGCGAGAAGCTGGATGCCCTATCCCAAGATGAGACAAGCATCGAGCCGCAATTGGCTAGCAAGGTCGCGTTCCTATACACCGGGCAGGGAAGCCAATGGGTAGGTATGGGGCAGTCTCTCTACGAGAGTGAGCCAGTGGTGAAGGCCGTCATGGACCGTTGCGAGATGGTTTTTCAACGCGAACGGGGCGAATCTCTGCTCGACGTGATGTGGGGACGCAACGGTGCAAAGGAAGACCTAGGAGATACCGCTTGGGAGCAGCCGGCCCTCTATGCATTGCAGTCAGCGTTGTCTGCTCTATGGGCAAGCGTTGGAATCCGTCCTAGTGTAGTGCTCGGTCATAGCGTGGGCGAGATCGCAGCCGCCCAAACCGCCGGTGTGTTCAGTATTGAAGACGGGATGCGCTTCGCCGCCGTAAGGGGTACGCTGCTGTCCAATACCGATCCCGGGACGATGGCAGCGATATTCGCGACTCCCCAAGATGTAACGTCAACGATTGAAGAACTGAATGCTAAGACCGAAGGTCCCGGATTGAGCATCGCAGGCTATAACGGCGCACATCAGGTCGTTAGCGGTACCGTCGCAGACATTGAAAAAATCGTCGACTTTTATGAATCAAAGGGTACCCGAGCGCGCCGATTAAATACGAAACGTGCATTTCATAGTGCTCTGGTCGAACCCGCTTTGGGCGAGTTGGAATCATTCTTGCAAAGCGTGAAGATCGGGTCTCCTGATTTGACCGTGATCAGCAACGTGACAGGTCGACAGGTCGATTCCGATATGGCATTAGACGGCACCTATTGGAAGCGCCACGCGCGCGAGGCGGTGGCATTCGCCAGCGGAGTTCAGGCAATGGCTGACCTCGATGTGGACCTCATAATTGAGATCGGTCCCCATGCGGTACTGGGTCCAATGGCAACGTTGGCATGGCCGGGGGCCGAAACTCCTGCTGAGATTGCAAGCCTTCGACGACCGCCTCGTGATCGTTCGACTTCAGAACCTGAAACAAGCTTCATTGATGCCGTCGTCGAAGGATACCAATCCGGGTTGGACATCGGATTCGACGGATTATTCGCAGGAGAGAAACGTCGTCGCATCTCAGTGCCCAGCTACCCGTTTCAGCGAGAGCGGCATTGGGTGAGGCAAGACAAGCCGAGACGCCAAATAGTTGGTCATCCTTTGCTTGGCGTTAGGCACGAATCGGCACGGGGTGAGGTCACTTTCGAAACTGAGGTCTTCCCGTCGGACCCTGTTTGGATGGTTGATCACCGCGTCTTCGGCCGATTGGTAGCACCCGGCGCGCTGTATGGAGCGATGGCTACCTCGGCAACACTTGAGGAAGTTGGCGGAAGTAGCATCACTTTCGTTGATGACATGCAGCTCCACAACCCGTTGGTTTTTTCCAAAACTGATTCAGATTCTGATGCTGACCAACAGGGCGCGACGATGCAAGTCGCATTAAACGCGTCTGAGCAGTCGGGATCTCATGACGTTCAGATTTACAGCAAAGGAAATGAGAGTGAATGGACCTTGCATGTGGAGTGCAAGGTTTCATCAGGCGGGACCGCTCCAGAGACGCGGGGAGGGGGGCGAATCGATCTAGAAGCACTAGCAGCACAACTCACGCCCGCAGACGTGCAAGATTACTATCGCGCGAAGGTGGACACCGGTATCGATCTCGGTCCCTTCTTCCGGACGCTAGGCATGGCATGGTCAGGCCCCGGTCAAGCATTGGCAGAAGTGATACTGCCCGAGACCCTCGGACGCAACGAACTCGATGTTCACCCGCTCATAATGGACGGTTGTTTCCAAGTCGTCGGTATAGCCCGCAACATGACCGGGGATCCCGGTGAAGCCACCTATCTTCCTTTCGGATGGGAACGTTTCTGGCTGAACAGACGCCTACCAGACCGAGTGTTTTGCCATGTGATTATGAATCAGTCTGAGCAGGATGCTGATCCAGACGTTCAACCGGAGGTTTTGAGTGGAGAACTAAGAATCTACGATCCAAGCGGTGTTCAAATCGGCGGTTTCATCGGATACACCGTTAAGCGCGCAACAAAGGCAGCTCTGCTTTCTGCAATTGAGGGCACTGACGATCTCCTATATGAGGTAGTTTGGCGAGAACGTGAACTTGAAAACGCCACATTGCCCGCCGATTTCTTGCCAAGTCCGAACGAAGTGGCCAAGGGGTTGTCTTTATTCGCTGGTTACCTATCCGACGCGGATGTTGATCCCGAAAGTCGAAACAGCCTTCTTGCCGACATGGAGCGGTGGTCAAGGGCCTACGCGCTGCGGACGCTTGAAAAACTTGGTTGGAAACGTCAAACCGGTGAAGTCGTCAATCCCGAAGACCTTAGACAACGATTAGGCATAAACGAGGAGCATGCACGCCTCTTCCGCAGGCTATTCGAAATGCTCGCCAATTCGGGTGTAATGGAAGAGCGAGGCGATGACTTTGTTGTCGCGTTGGGAGAAGACGACGCGTTGCCGGTCGAATTGAGAGACGATCCGGAAGAGTTTCATGTGCGGATGGCAGAGAAGTATTCGCACGGATTGACAGAGATTGGACTGTTCCGACGTTCCGGAGGCGCGCTTGCCGATGTCCTGCGCGGAGAAGCTGATCCATTGACTCTACTGTTCAGCAGTGGCGAACCTACCGCTGCTGACCTGTACCTCAAAGCACCAGTAGCGCGCGCCGCAAACCGAATGTTGGGCGACGCCGTTGCGAAACTAGTTTCAGAGTTGCCGGACGACCGACGTTTGCGTGTCCTTGAAATCGGCGCAGGTACAGGCTCCGCAACCGCGTCGGTATTGCCCGAACTGCCCGAAGGACGCTTCGAATACATTTACACCGACATCTCGGCAGGTTTCTTTGCCGAAGCAGAGGCTAGATTCGGTGATGCGAACGGGAGCATCCAATACCGTCCGTTGGACATCGAAGAGGACCCGATAGCGCAAGGATTCGCTTCGCATGGCTACGACATCTTGATCGCGTCGAACGTGCTACATGCAACGCGCTATCTCGAAGAAACGTTGGGTCATTGCCTGACGTTGCTTGCGCCGGACGGACATTTGATCGCGTTGGAAAACCTTCGCGGACTGGGTTGGATGGACTTGACCTTCGGTCAATTGGACGGATGGTGGCGATTCGCCGACGAGTATAGGCCCCATCACGCTTTGGCAGGACCTGATGTGTGGCGTCAAGCACTCAGTGATACAGGATTTGAGGCGTTCGAAGTGCTGGGCGTTGACGATTCATTCACTCACGAAATGCTAGACAAGGGCGTGATCGTCGCACAAGGTCCAGCAAAGGTCACAGAACCAGCAGGTGCGTGGATCTTGACGGCTGATGACGGAGATGTCGGACAACAACTGGCAGAAGCGTTAGCCGAACGCAACCAGACCGTCATCCTTGCGCGCAACGAAGTTACCGAAAACAGTCGGACCATTGCGTCGAACTCAAACGTAACCACTACGGTGGTCGATTTTGCTAGTCGCGAGTCATGGCGATCATTGATTGAGGATTTACCCCAGGATGTCCCCGTAAACGGTGTCGTGCATCTTTTGGCACTAGACGGGCACGGACCAGGCGCGTCCACGGATGAAATTGCACAAGATTTGAAAAATATCGGACAGACCGCGCTGACGCTCGTGCAAGGCATTGCTGACTCGGATGTGACACCCGCTAAGGGAGTATGGTTCTTGACAGAAGGCGGGCAGGTGTTGGAGCGTGAAAATTCAGGGGAACTTTCCGGGTCGATTCTATGGGGACTCGGTAAGGTCATGGCATTAGAGGCATCACACTTCCAGCCTAGGATGATCGACTTAGACCCCAACGGTTCGGGCACATTAACAAAACTTGTCGATGAGTTGATGTTCCCAGACCAGGAGAACCATATCGCATATCGCTCTGGACGTCGAATGGGCGCACGTTTGGTCAGACCAGACGCTGCTGTCGAACGACTGACTTTTCCCGATCACAACAACTGGGTGCTAGCGCCAGACCCCGACGGCGTATTTGACAGACCTTCGATAAAGCAACTTCCTCATCCGTCGTTGGAACCAAGTGAGGTTCTCGTTGCGGTTGAAGCCACAGGGCTCAACTTCTGGGATGTTTTCCGTTCGCTCGGATTCATCGAAGAGGGAAATCTGGGCAGAGAGTTGTGTGGACACGTTCTCGAAATCGGTTCAGAGGTTTCGAAAGTAGCAGTAGGAGATCGCGTCGTCGGACTCGGATTCGGGGCCTTTGGTCCGCAGATGATTACACACCAAGAGCTCGTAGCGCCAGCGCCAGAAGGGATTTCAGCTTCTGCGCTCGCCACTATCCCCAGCGCGTTCGTGTCCGCTGAACTCTCCTATCGATATTCAGGATTGGAGCCGGGCGACCGCGTCCTGATCCACGCCGGTGCTGGCGGTGTCGGACTGGCGGCCATCCAGCTTGCACAGGCAGCAGGCGCCGAGGTGTTTGCCACGGCGAGCGCACCCAAGCGGCAGTATCTAAAGTCGTTGGGCGTCAAACATCTCTTCGACAGCCGAACCACCGATTTCGGACAGCAAATCCTTGAAGCAACCGGTGGCGAAGGTATTGATGTCGTGTTGAACAGCCTAACTAGCGAAGGTTTCATTGATGCCAGCCTCTCATGCCTCGCGCATGGCGGACGATTCGTCGAGTTGGCGCGGCGCGACATCCTGACCGAAGAGGAAATGGCAGACATCCGTCCAGATGTCTCATACGACATCTTGGAACTCGACGTACTCAAAAAGACCGACCCAGAGCGAGTAGGGGAAGTCTTGCGAGACATCATGGAGCGAATCGCAAAACAAGAACTGAAACCATTGATCCACAGCAGATGGCCGATGGCTGAGGCTGGAGCAGCATTGAGTTTCATGCGATCGGCACGCCACGTCGGAAAGATCGTCCTTACGCCACAACCGCTTTCAACCGGCCGTCTGAGGCATGATCGAACGTACTTGGTAACCGGCGGGCTTGGTGGGATCGGCATCGCGGTCGCTGAATGGCTCGCCGAACACGGCGCCGGAACGATCATACTTAACGGTCGTCGTGATCCTGACCCTGAGGCAGAAGACGCGATTGCAGCAATGCGACGCCGAGGAGTGAAGATCGAGGTTGAGCTGGCGGACATGACAGACACATCGGCGATCGACGACATGTTAGAGCGAATGGATGCGAAGTTTCCACCCCTAGCAGGTGTCATTCACAGTGTCGGGGTACTATCGGATGCCGCTCTTACCAACCAGACCTGGGAGAGTTTTGAGCGTGTGCTATGGCCCAAAATCATCGGCGCGTGGCATCTGCATCGAGCGACTTTGAATCAAGACCTCGATATGTTCGTTCTTTTCTCCAGCCGGGTTGGAGTAATGGGTAATCCGGGACAATCCAACCACGCGGCAGCCAACGCTTTTCTCGACCAACTCGCCGCCCATCGCCGCTCATTGGGTCTGCCGGGGCAGGCGATCGCATGGGGGGCATGGTCCGAGATCGGAGAAGCCGCCGAACAACGTGAGCGTATCGAAAATCGCAGGGCAGCACTCGGCGGACGTTGGTTCACGCCCGAACAAGGAATGAAGGCGTTTGAGCAAATCACGTGCCGAGACAACACCACCTCAGTTGTAATGTCCACCGATTGGTCAGTTTTTGAAGCAGCCGTAGAAGAACCCCCGTCTCTGGTAGAGGAGCTACTGTCGTCTACCCGTGACGAAGATGCCGATACTGCCAAATCGTCAGAAGATGTGCTGTCCAAAATACGGAGCGCGTCCGACTCGGAGCGGGAAGACTTAATGGTTTCATTCCTGCAAGAAGAACTCCAAGCCGTCATGCGTCTGCAAACAGCGCCTTCCCCGACCACCGGATTCTTTGATCTCGGTATGGACTCGCTGATGGCCGTCGAATTCAGGAATCGACTAAACCGCGCATTCGCCGGGCAATACGTCGCATCGAACACCATCGTCTTTGATTATCCCAGTGTCGCAGACCTCGCGCATCATCTCTCTGATGAGATAGGAGATGTTGAGGAACAGAAGCAAGTGTTCGCTATTCCTGCATCCGTTGTCGCTGAACAGGAAGTACCAGAGCTGGCAGCCCCGAGCGATTCGGAAACGGACATAGACGGTGTAGCGATCGTGGGTATGGCGTGTCGTTTCCCGAAGGCAAAGGACATCGGAGAGTTTTGGCACCTCTTAAAGTCTGGTTCGGACGCAATCACGGATGGACGACGGGACAACGGGTCATGGAGTGGGACGATCGGTGACCCGTACGCTGAACAGGAGGTTTTGAGAAAAGGTGCGTTCGTGGATGAGATCGATAGTTTCGACTCGAGATTCTTCAGGATTTCACCGATCGAGGCGCGCACGATGGATCCGCAACAGCGGATGATGCTAGAGACGACTTGGCATGCGCTTGAGGACGCGGGCATTGATCCGGACGGTCTTAAAGGTAGTCGCACGGGTGTGTACGTGGGTGTCGGCGCAAGCGAGTATCGAGACGTTCTAGCGGCGAATGGAATTCAGGACAACTATTTGGGCACTACTTCCAGTATGGCGGTCGGTAGGGTGACGTTTGCGCTCGGATTGGAGGGACCAGCGGTACCAGTTGACCTAGTGTGCGCGGCATCACATGCCGCTGTCCATCAAGCGGTACGCTCATTGGAAACTGAGGAAGTAGACATGGCTCTCGCAGGTGGTGTGAATGCAGTTCTTTCTCCACCTATAAGCGAATACATGACAGATCTAGGGATGCTATCGTCAAGCGGAGAGAGCCGACCATTCGATGCTGGAGCAGATGGATTTGTGCGCGGCGAAGGTTGCGGAATGCTGGTGCTGAAGCGATTGCGGGATGCCCAGGCCGATGGCGACCGAATCTGGGGTGTGATACTCGGATCAGCAGTAAATCAGAACGGTGCGAGCGCAGGTTTGACCGTACCCAACGGGTCGGCACAGCAAAATGTGATGCGGGATGCCCTCAACGCGGCTGGGGTAGAGCCTAGTGACGTTGACTACTATGAAGCGCACGGCGGAGCCTCTCAGCTGGGCGATCCAATCGAGTTGCACGCGGCAGGCGCGGTATACGGCGAAGGAAGGGCGCAAGATCATCCCCTTTACGTCGGTTCTGTCAAGGCCAATGTCGGACACACTGAGAAAGCTGCCGGCGTTGCGAGCATCATCAAGGTCGTGCTGTCAATGAAGAACGGGGTTGTTCCCAAACAACTGAACTTTAGTGAACCGAACTCGCACGTCGATTGGGATCGGCTCGCGATAGAGATCCCGACTAAAAATACAGAGTGGCCAAACTCGAATGGTCGAGAACCATTAGCGGCAATTAGCGGATTCGGGATGTCTGGTGCCAACGCACACATCGTGTTGAGTGGTTACGATGTCGGCGCAGATGACAGATACGCTAGTAACGGCTATATCGCCCCAGCGGGTTTGAAGCGGTCAATCTCTGGAACCTCACTGGATGTCGAAGCAGATCTCACAGAGAGCGAAAACGGGTATGTGCCGCGTCAGTCACGACTGTTGCCTCTGTCCGGCAAATCGGAACCGGCACTCCGAGATTTAGCAAAAGAGTATTTGGGTTGGTTGGAAGCACGACCATCGGACGATCATGTTGTTACCGACGAGTTGCTGTCCGATATGACATGGACGGCGAGCGTTGGACGTAGCCATTTCGGGCACCGACGCGGCGTAGTGTTCCGCGACATCGATTCGTTGAGAGACGGCCTGAGTGTAATCTCGCATATCGACGCTGATCCCGAAACTCCAGAGCCAGCAGCGGCTGGAAAGGTGGCGTTCGTATACGCAGACGAAATCGGCTATAAGCCCAAAGTAATTCGCGAACTGTACGAGAGTGAACCGGCATTTAGGTCCGTAATTGATCGATGCGACGAAATACTCGGGACAGAGCAAGGCGTGCGTCTTTTAGAAGTCATGCTAGGGCGCGCTGGGTTGGATGCCATCGCTACGGACATAGAATTGGTGCGACAAGCTACTTACGCGTTCCAATGTGCTCTAACCGCGCTTTGGACTAACGTAGGGGTGACCCCAAATGTGGTGTTGGCGCGTGGGATCGGCGAACTTGCAGCGGCGGAGGCTGCTGGTGAGGTCAGCTTGGAGGACGGACTGAGAATAGCGGAACGAGGCGGGCAATCGACACAAGACGGTCTCGTCAAGATCGTTGAGTCGCTCTCTGAAGAATCGGAATACTTGCTCATCGGAATCGGAGAGAGTTCCGAGTACGACTTGAATCCGGCAGTTGAGGGAGGAGTAAGTTTCGTTGATGGTTTGGCTCGAGCGTATGAGGCGGGTGTGCCGATATCGTTTGAGGGGCTGTTCGCTGGCGAGTCGCGACGACGAATAGCGATCCCGATCTACCCGTTCCAACGGAGGCGTCATTGGGCGTGATCACTGCTCCCAGACATATATGTGGGCAACCCTCATGTTTGCCCTCATACTGTTCCCCGATCCCTGAATCGTTCGTCGATGTCCCTGCCAACTCAGCGCAACTCTGCTCACACCTCGTGATAATGTTGATTAGTTGATGTGTTACCTTGTCTCGCATCATAAAGTAAACCGAAAGGAAATCATAAAATGGCATCAACTGCAGATCGAATCAAAGCTCTGGTTGCTGAGAACCTAGAAGTTGACGGGCAGTCCGTTGGTCCCGTTGACGACCTGAACACGAGTCTCAGCGCGTTGGGTGTTTCCTCCGTAGACATCATCGCGTTTGGCCGCCTTGTCGTTAAAGAGTTCGGTATTGATATGTCTGCCGATGACTGTGGAAAAATCCCTACCTTGACGGCATTGGTCGAATTCGTAGACGCGCAAGCCGGCTAATCGTCCTCCCGTTACGCATAACCGCACCCCGCCAGATGACACCAAATACGGCGGGATGCGATTCGGGTTTTGTGTCATTAGCAGATTCCCGCACACCAAGCACATTCGCGATGCGAAATCCTTTTGCCGAACGCTGGTGGCATCCCTTTACCGAAATTGATCGCATCGTAATCGAACACGTCGACCTAACTCGGAATGCCAAGTTCGAGGCACACGCCTTGACGTGGTTGAACGATCAGGAATTGGAGCGTTGGCAAAAGTTCATATTTCCAGGTCCTAAGAGACGTTTCGCGCTGTGCCGCGCCGCGCTCCGAAAGCAGCTCTGCGAACGATTGGGATGTTCGAACGAGCAGTTGACGTTTGAAGAATCGCAGCACGGCAAACCATCTGCCGCAGTGCATGGGCGTATCGCACCGATAAGTTTCAACGTCAGTCATAGCGGCAACCACGGCTTGATGGCATTCGCTCCGTCAGGCAGGATTGGCGTAGATGTTGAGGAACGTGTCTACAATCGGCATATCGACCTGCTATGCGAAACCGTGCTCGGTCCCAACGAGAGAACCGAAATCGCACAACTCCGCGACCAGGAAAAGATCGAGATGTTCTTTCACTTGTGGACAGTAAAGGAGGCCCTGATCAAAGCACTCGGGGTTGGTATTAGTCTGGACACGTCTGAGTTCGAGGTTCCATTGGATATGCGAAGAGGCGTCAAGCGCGAAGTATTCGAGTTTCCCCACCTGCCCGGCGTCATGTGGCGAATCGAGGATTTGAGCACGGAGCAATTCGCGGCAGCATTGGCGTATGAAGCATGAGTGGAGTTCGTTGCTCAGTAGCACACATACAGATAAGCGTCGAAGCACCTGCATCTTGAGAGGCGAATGATTTTGTGAGTGATTCTGGTGTGACATGGGAACTGCCTGAACCTAACGAGGTTCGCGATATATGCGTCGATAGCGACACTGTGATCAAAGTGCGGCGGCATGGAAATCCGGACGGTCCGCGTTTGGTTTTGTGTCATGGCAACGGTCTGGCGATTGACCTCTACTATCCGTTCTGGTCGCTGCTGACGGACGATTTCGACGTGGTTATGTATGACTTGCGAAACCACGGATGGAACAGTGTAGGGAATATCGAAGACCACACCATTCCCACTTTGGTTCGTGATCACGAAGCGATCGGGTACGCAATCGACGAGCACTTCGGCGAAAGACCAAAGATCGGCGTATTTCACTCTGTATCTGGTTTGACCGCGCTCCTGTGTCCAACCAAAGGGAGCACCTACGCAGCAAGAGTATTGTTTGACCCTCCGCTATGTAAGCCTGGACGCAGTTACGCGGACTTTGAAGAGGCGGCGACAAAAACCTCTCGCATGGTAAGACAACGCGCTCATCGCTTCAGGTCGCCACAGGAACTAGCCGATATCCTGCCGTACACGCCCAACTTCCAAAGGGTGGTCTCAGGTGTCAGCGATCTCTTCGCGCAAACCACGCTCCGAAAAAGCGATGACAGCGATGCCTATGTCCTCAGATGTCCTCGCGAGTTCGAAGCACAGATCGTGGAGTACGCGGGTATCTATGCCGTTTTGGTCGATTTCGAGACCTACGTGTGCCCGACAAAAGTCATCGGTGCCGACCCTTTGTTGCCATATTCATATCTACCCACCCTCGAACTGAGCGACACCGTAAACGTTGATTACGATTTCATCCCCGAAGCCACTCACTTCCTTCAACTCGAACAGCCGGAAGAGTGCGTTGCAACACTACGGGAATTCATCGATCCTATTCTGACCTCTTCTTAACGCTACCGTCAGTAACAATCTTTCCTGCCTAGCGCGCTCTACGTCATTCCGGCGGAAGCCGGAATCCAGAGGAGGGAGAGAGGTGAGTACATTCCCTTCGCAAAGCGTAAGGGGACGCGAAGGAGCGAAGCGATGTTCGCACGGGATGCCGGGGCCGGGACGTGGCAGGCAAGCATCTCCCTAGCCAACTTGCGTTCTTCTAAGGAGGAAGATTCCTCGCTACGCTCGGAATGACAGGAGGCACGTTTGAAATGGCAGCCTGACCGCTGAGAATTGTGCATCACGCGTAATCATCAGGGGACAGAGTTACGTAGCCCGTCAAAGTCAAGACTTCGTCCCCGCGACTCTGACCGTGACAATATCCACGCCGTGGTATTTCTGGTGCTTTACCGAAGAAGCATAGTGCCGCAATAAACGCAGCGAAATATCTGCTTCGTCGATTGTCTCAGTTTCATCCTGAAGATAGGCTAGACGGTCTTCGATGTTGCCTTCGTCTGAGACAGCAACAAATTCCAATTCGACGTCGCTATCGTCAGGATGCGCCGAAATGGCCAGACGTGGCGGTTTACCGTCAGAAACTTCGGCGTACGAATTAGATAACACCTCTAAAGTCTCTTCTCCAGCGGAACGCAGTCGATTGGCAGAATCGGTATTCCATCCCAAGTTCGCTGCAACACTCTGCAGAAATTCGTCTATCCGCTGCAACTCTGATACATCCAATACGGTCTCTATACGCCTCGGACGCTTACTGGAAAGACTCAAGAACGCTGTGAACGCAATAGCCGTCGTTGCTCCCACTGTTATGCCGTTTCCAAGCAGCGTGCCCCACGGATGCGGTAAGAAAGCAGCCAAAAGATTCTCGTGTTGCATCCCAAGACCGATCCCAAACGCGATGCCTGCCACGATCGCTTTCTGAGGATCGAGACCAGATCGGACGACAGTCTGTATACCCTCGATAAATATCAGTCCGAGCGCGAAGATCAAAAATCCTCCCAACACTGGATTGGGGATCGTCAGTAACGCGCCGTTGATTTTCGGTAGGAACGCTATCAACAGCAAAAGCCCGGCCATTATGTATCCCACGCTTCTTGTTGCCACTCCGGTCACGCTGACCAGAGGAACGGTCAACGATGAATAAGTCGAAGTTGGCGGCGTGCCAGCAACCCCAGACATCAGAATCCCCGTACCGTTTGCGTAGATCGAACCTTGTATCAGCCGAAAATCGGTAGCTTGAGCTCTCTTCCGAGAGACGCGTTGCACTATCATTCCGTCGCTGATGTTCTTGATAGCTTGGATCAGCGTAACAATCAGGAACATTGGTAGAAGAGCCCAAAACCCGATGTCGGGCGTTAGGTCTAAACCCGGAAAGCTGATCTCCGGGATACCGATCCAAGGTGCGGAAACGAAAGCATCGGTATCGTAAATCCCCATGACCGCTGCTGCTATACAACCAGCGATTACTCCTAAAGAGATTGACCAAGGTCGCCATAATCGAGGTGCGCGTAGCACTAGGGCAGCAGTGAGTAAAACGGTGATACCTGCCGTAACAGTGCCCGCAAAAGAGGGTGCGCTTTCAGGTACTTTATTGATGAGGTCGATGGCAAATGGCAGCGTTACCGCGGCGATGAGCATCAAAACGGTTCCTGCCACAGTCGGTGTGATGATTTTGCGTAGCAACGGCAACCACATCGCTATAGCGCAGTAAAACACCGCTGACAACACAATCAAGCTCGCCACCATCGTAGGTCCGCCTTCTGCAAGCGCGATAACAGAGACTGCGATGTAGTTGGTGGTTACCCCGCAAACTACTAAATGCCCACCTCCCATACGACCGATTTTCGAAGCCTGCAACACCATCATCAACCCGACGATGATTAAAGTCGCGAATGCCGCCCAATTCAGAAACTCGGCATCCTGCCCCGCCGATCGTACGGTGATAGCGACAACGAGAATAGTCGGCGCAAGCACCAGCGTCACGCCCTGTACAGCAGTTCCAACGGCCATCCACGGAGGGCATTTGTCCTCTGGTTCGTAGACGACGGCTGGATTGGATGGTGATGACGCCAAATCAGACTTCCAAACGGATGCTTTGATGTGATTTCCAGTAGCTTACAGCAGTCTATATGAGAACAGACTGCATCGAGTAGTCTAACGACTCGACGTGAGATGGCATCCCAAGAGGTAGATCGCACCATCATGCTCACAGACCGACCACCTCCCATCTATCCGAGGTGCCTCCATTCAATCGAGCCTCGGCGTTAGAATATTCCTAACCATAACTACTCACCGATGCGGTGCATCTCTGAGGAAGTTGCGGAGGTTGTTAATTGTGTAACCGTGCTTGAACCGCAGACTGTCTATGTATTTCGATCCTCGGCTATTCGAGTTGACCAAAGGTGTAAGACTCCGGATAGTTTTTGCTGCCATCCTGGGCTTAATCGCCGTCGGCGCGGGCGTATCGCGACTAGCCGTATCAGGCGTCGTCATCTATCAAGTACTGGCACGCGAAGTTAGCTTCTCCGCGCTCGCTTTTCCCCTTTCCGCCATTGCCGTACTCATCGTCGTTAGGAGCCTGTTCCAATATTGGCAAAACGCATTCAGCCACCACACTGCGAATATTGTAAAGATTCGTCTTCGCAATGAAGCCTATCAACACCTACTTGAACTTGGACCTGGCTACGCCGACCGAAACCGTACTGGCGACATCATCCTATCCCTAGTCGAAGGCATCGAACGACTAGAGACCTTCTTCGGACAATATCTGTCCCAGATCATCGTATCCACGATCGCACCCATCGCCATATTTGCCTACATGGTCACTCTCGATATCTACATCGCATTCATCTTCCTTGTATTTTCCATCTTCACTCTAGCTGTGCCCGCCGCGTTCCATCGCTGGAATCGCGTCAGTAGCTTCCGACGCCGTAGATCTTACGGACAACTGGGTTCTGACTTCTTGGACAGCGTCCAAGGCCTCGCCACCCTTAAAGCGTTTGGACAGAGCAAAAGCCGCGGAAAAGCCTTGGCAGAACGCGTCCACGACCTTTATCGCAGCACAATGGGTGTAGTCGCCGCCAACCAAGCGACTAGCGGAGCATCTATATTCTTCATGGCGACCGGTGCCGCCGTCGCACTTGCCGTCGGAGCAATCCGGGTCAGCAACGGCGAAATGGAACTCCGCCCTCTGCTGATCGTATTGATGCTCGGAGTCGAAGTCTTCCGCCCGATGAGAGAACTCACCAACCTATATCACCAAGGCATGGCTACTATGTCGGCGGCCCAGAGCGTCTTCGCAATCATTGACGAACCTGTAACAGTTCAAGAGCCAGAGTCTGCCAATGATCAATCCATCATGGCAATCACCCCCGAGGTCGCCTTCCAAAACGTCACGTTCGGTTACGACGGTGGTCACCGTCCAGCCCTTCAAGACGTATCGTTCAATTTAAGAAACGGTGAAACCCTAGGCGTGGTGGGTGCAAGTGGGGCAGGGAAGTCCACACTCGTATGGCTCATGTACCGCTTTTATGATCCACAAGCTGGCTTCATCAAACTCGGAGGAAACGATCTCCGCAACCTACCGCTTAGTGTCATTAGGGACAACATCTCCGTCGTCACTCAAGACACATACCTTTTCCACGGCACAGTAGCTGAAAACTTGCGATTCGGTAAACCAGACGCTACTCCTCAAGAATTGGAAGAGGCAGCGCGTGCCGCTAATGCCCACGAATTTATTGCGCGTTTACCTGATGGTTACGACACCGTAGTCGGCGAGCGTGCCGCACGCCTTTCGGGTGGGCAGCGCCAGCGATTGGCTATTGCACGCGCATTGTTGAAAGATGCTCCTATCTTGTTGCTCGATGAAGCTCTCTCCAGCGTCGATGCCGAAAATGAAACGCTCATCCAAGAGGCACTAGACCGTCTCATGGAAAACCGAACGACCCTCGTGATCGCCCACCGTCTCTCCAGCGTCATCAACGCCGACCGTATATTGGTGCTTGACGAGGGACAGGCAGTTGAGATCGGGAGCCACTCAGAGTTGATGGCTACTGATGGAGTTTATGCTAGACTCATGCGCCAACAAACTGAGCTTGGCCAGACCCACGCGACTGACAGGCGCGAAGTCACTCAACCTCAACCTGATGCGCCCGAACTGTTGAACCTTCACTCCGCTGGACATCACGCGCCAAGGGCCAGCGATACACCTCGCCACGAAACTATCAAGATCCGTTCCTTCGCCGTGTGGTTACGTCTATTCGGACTGGTTCGCCCTGTCAAATGGCAGTTCCTCGGAACCCTCGCGTTGGGAATGCTTAACCACGGGTCTGTAGTGTTGTTAGGAGCCGCAACCGCGCTATTGGTGGGTGCAGTCGTCCGTGATGATTCCTTGACTGGGCTGGTAATCCTTGTGTGCACCCTTGCTCCGCTATCCGCTGCTTTCTTCTATCTCGAGTCTTGGCAAGCGCACGATATGGCATTTCGGCTGCTTGCCAAAATGCGTATCGATCTATACGAGAAGCTAGAACCGCTCGCTCCCGCTTACATGGTTCAGCGCCGATCTGGCGACTTTGTAAGCGTAGTCGGTGGTGATGTCGAGACGGTTGAGTACTTTTTTGCACACGCCGTCACGCCAATGATCGTAGCTGTGCTTATTCCCGGCGCGCTATTGATCGCACTCCTATTCATCGCGTGGCCCATCGCCGCCGTCCTAACGCCGTTCCTCGTTGCTGTAGCTGTAAGTCCATTCTTCGCAAATACACGCATCGAGCGACTCGGCGACGAGATACGCGGACGCATGGGCGACATTCATGCATACATGGTCGACTCCATTCAAGGCATGAGAGAAATCTCCGCATTCGGGCGAGGAAACGCTCGGAATGAAGAACTAACCGAAAAGGGATGGTCATACGTCGGGCACCTCGTCAGATTCCAGAAATCACAAGCCTTCCAGATCGGTTTCATGGAAGCCATGATGGGACTTGGCGGACTTGCCGTCTTAGCGACAGGCGTTTGGCTTGTACTTGACGGTCAGATCGAGCGCACACAGCTCCCACTCGTTAGCGTCCTCGCTCTGGCATCCTTCAGCCCGATCACCGAATTGGCACGCACTATGAAGCAAATGATGGAGACCCTTGCCGCGTCCCGGCGTATTCTTGCCATCCACGACGAACCCGTGCCAGTCCAAGACGGACAAGGCATAGTGCCACATGACGCGAACGCACATTTTGGCACACCGTCAGTCGAGTTTGAAGACGTAGTTTTCAGATACGCTGATGGCGACCCCCAAGCCCTCGCTGGTGTATCGATGGACGTTGACACCGGACAGACAGTAGCTATAGTCGGGCGTTCTGGTGCTGGCAAAACAACCGTCGCGTACCTCATGATGCGATTCTGGGACCCCGACCACGGGGAAATAGAGCTAGAAGGCAACTCACTGGAAGAGTTCAAACTCGACGACCTAGGAAGTCGAATGGCACTCGTAGCACAAGACACTTATCTTTTCAACGACACGATTCGCGAAAACATTCGACTCGGACGCCAAGACGCTACAGACAACGATGTCAAGGAAGCAGCCAGACAGGCCAATGCAGCTAACTTCATCGAATCATTCCCGGAGCAATATGACACCCAAGTAGGAGAACGAGGAATGCAACTCTCAGGCGGTCAACGGCAACGCATCGCAATCGCTCGCGCCATCCTGAAAAACGCGCCCGTACTCATACTTGATGAAGCAACATCCCACCTTGACGCTATAAGCGAAGCTACTGTCCGAGAAGCACTAAACCGTCTCATGACCGGTAGAACCACCGTCGTCATCGCACATCGTCTCTCCACAATCCGAGACGCAGACAAAATCCTGGTACTAGATCAAGGCAAGGTCGTGGAACAAGGAACCCACCAACAACTGCTATCCCAACGCGGACTATACGCTCAACTCATCTCTGCACAGATGGCATAAAGCCCAGATGCCGACTGACATTCCGTCCAACCTAGACGTTGGCCTAGACGTTGGCAAAACTCCCATCGAACCCGCGAGGGCAGACTATCAGGAATCCTTGCTCAGCTAACCTGACGCATTTTATTGAAACTAGTTTGCATCACAAACTAGTTTGAAATACAATGAGTAGTAGATGTCCGTTTCAACGTTGGGAGCAGACCCCATGAAGAGCCAAAACACCCTAACCCCTGAAGACAGTCTAAGGACTATCCACGACACCATGACTCAAGCCCAGAGCGCGATGTTCTTGGCAGGAACCTCAGCAATCCTCCTTCTTTGGGGTGGAGTTGTTGCTGTTGGATACATCGCCGAATTCCTCATCGCCAACTACGCAACCGAATTCGCCGACAATAGCCCGTGGTTCCATGCTCCTCTATGGGGCTGTCTCGTGGTCGCCGGTATGATCGCAAGCGGCATCATCGGATCCCGGGCATCAAAACAACTCGCTGACCAGGACACTGCACGGAGAGCCGGCATCAAGGTCTTCGCTTTTTGGGTGACGGTCGTCGCCGCCGCTTGGCTAATTCCGGCGCTTTCTGGAATTTGGACGAGCGTCGAAACAGCAGAACACACCGCCGGCATCGCTATCGGAATCGTCGCACTCGGATACATACTCTTCGGTTTGATGTTCCGCCTTGGGTTATCGATTTTAGGCATTGGCATAGCGGCCGCGCATTACGTCCCAAGCCATCTTGCCGGAGACAACGCCTACGTAATCACGGCAGTACTCATCCTCGTCCTCATCGTTGCAGGCGCGCTTTGGCTGAGGAAGAACGGTATCCGATGATCGATTCCGAACAGATCATCCTAAACGAGATGATTCACCAACCGACACGTCTACGCATCATGACGTTGCTTGTTTCGCAACCCGAATCTTCGCGCCTTACCTACGGATTCATCCAGAGAAACCTAGGATTGACAGGTGGCAATTTAACTACCCACCTCCGAAAACTTGAAGATGCCGACTACCTCCGAATCACCAAAGAGTTCCACGACCAGAAACCGCGAACTTGGATACAAGCCACTCACAACGGCAGAATAGCCTTCGCCGACTATTACGCCAATCTTCAAAAAATCCTCGGTATACAACCAAGCGATCAGGCTTAATACATGTGCGGTTGCAACGCGGACGTCAACGTCATCTCGATGTCCTGAATCGCCTGTGTCATTGCCTGGCCGATCAAGTCCAACCGCCGAACCTGATCGATGCGGGGCGTCACCCGATCCAACTCTTCAGACGTGAAGATGCTTCTGAATATCCCAGTAGCATCCGCCAAACAGATGATAACGATATCCCGTGGGTCCGGTATCTCATCGCTGAAAAGCACCGCCATGATCCGCAACTTCACCTCACGTTGCGCCTCGCCGTCAACCGTCGGATATCGCCTCGACTTAAACACCCACATGAACCGATCATCTACCTGCTCCAGAATCCCGTGGTCCATCAAACGCCTCAAAGCCTCCTCCCGCAACTCATCGCTGCGCAACGCTGTACGCTCAATCCAATATCGCGCATCATTCCCCTTTCCTTCAGCAATCTCCGCCAACGTTGAATCCAGCAGATTATCGCCTGTGGGTGTCGCATCAAGCAGCACCAAATTGTCTAGATCCGTGTCGATCCGATCCTCTAAAGCGAGGTCCATCAACACGCCACCAGCCAATGCATAGTCGAATGACATGTTGGAAACACGCGCAAAACGCCCATCGTCGTCATTCAAGAGCAGAAGGATGATCTCTTCGGCAAATCTCAACATTGCGTTGCGTCCCCCAATGATGGTCTGATTGATATCGCATCCCGAAACGCTTATGGACGACGCGTCGAGATGATACCCACTATCGCTATTCTATGCCCTCAGCAACCATTGAGAGCAAAGAATCATCAGTCCGTTCGAGCCTTTGCAAAACCATCGTCATTCCCGCGAAGGCGGGAATCCACAGGGAATGGAGGGGGAGAGCCGCCGTCTCCTTCGCGAAGCGCAAGGGGGACACGAGCGAGCGCAGTGAGATAGCAGGGCATGCAAGGGCGGCGGCAGCCAACCAGTCAAGCTTCCTCCTAGCCGCCTGGCATGAACAAAGGGAGAAGATTCCTCGCTGCGCTCGGAATGACAGATGGGACGGACCTACCGAGACGCACGAATTGCACATCGCCGATGATCATCAATCGGGCGTTTTCGCATAAGCATCGCTACAAGCACAAAGAACTGTAGATGCGTGTAAACTTCGTTAGGCAAAAGGTCAGAGAAACCAATGATTGCGGGCATCACCGGCTGTCACATGATCCGTGATCCGAGACGCATGTAGCGCGATACCGTTAGGAGATCAATCACCAAAGGGGAGACAGAGATGCAAGTCGTGAAGCAGATACTCGGTGTAGTGCATGTCGTATACGCGGTAGTGATCGCGGTTGCGTTCGTGCTTTGGACAACAGGGGCTGTTGATGACTTCTGGCCGGTAATCAACATCGTCTCATGCGTCGTGATTGTGCTGGCACTTATATTCAACTACTTGCGGAAACGGGCACACGATACAAGCGGAAACGATGGCATCAGTCGTGAGTATCTCGAATCGAACGCGCTCTATTACGGTTCGGTGATACTGGCTATGCTGTTTGCGTTCAACTGGATCAACTTGCTGGCAAATGGCGCGACGGATATTGGTGAGTTGCCCTTGCACGATTGGGTATGGGCGATCGTCGATGTGATGATTGCAGTTATCTCTGGCGTAACCGGAACTTACCTGCTTCGTAGCTCGAAAGAGTCATGACGCGCCAGCAAAACCGATAGGGGATACCGAAAATGGAAAGCTTGAAACGCATCATCGGAATTGTGCACATACTCGCTGCATTTGCCGTTGCTTTGCAGCAGATGTCCGCGCCAACGTGGGAAGATTCGGGTATGGTCTGGGACTTCTTGAATCCAGTGATGTTTGTGTTTATCGCGCTGGCATTGATCTTCAACTTCATGCGCAAGCGGGAAAACGACTCAGCCGGAGGTAGCAGCGTGACTCGGGAGTATGTTGAGTCGAACGTTTTGTTCTACTTGACGGCTGCTCTCGCGATCTTGTTTGTCTACAACTGGGTAGGCGAATTGACTCGCGGCGCCGAAGAAAGTCGGGGCACGCTCACCGGGATTGTGTGGACGTACGTCAACATCACATTCATCTTGATATCGGCGTCAACAGGTGCACATTTGTTGAGAAGCTTGTCTAAGTAGTCGGAGGGTCAAACATGGAAGCGATAAAAAAACCGGTAGGTTGGTTGCTGATCGCAATCTCAGTAGTGATCGGCGTTCAGTATGTGATTCAGGCGTCTTACGATTCGGCTGACGTTTGGCTCATCTTGGATTTCGCAATCCTTGCGGCAGTTGCGATTTCGCTGATCGTCAACTACCTCCGCAAACGATCGTACGATGCTGACAACGATGACGGACTTAGTCGGGAATACTTCGAGGCGAATGTTCTGCTCTACGTCTCGATAGGGCTGACTATGATGTTCCTCTACAACTGGATCAGATTGCTGGTGGATGGCGACGATGCGTTTGACGTGTCGGACCACCTCATCATCTGGACCGCGGTTGATGTCTTGACGGTAATCGTCTCGTGCGTGACGGGGCGCTATCTGATCCGCAACGATTGAGATTGACAGCAGGCTTAATGCTTACGGGTCAAGTTGTGTAACCTTTAGGTAAGCGATTTAGCAATGAGAGCAACGTTTACTGACCAACACAACGAAACCCAATCCCAGACCGCGAACGGTTGGGGTCAATTCAAGGTCGTTGATTTGTTCGCAGGGGTAGGCGGTCTCAGCATGGGCTTTCAGTTGGCTGGATTCAATGTCGTCGCGGGCTATGACAATTGGGAACGCGCCATTGGCGTGTACTCGTCCAACCTTGATCACGACGCACATTTATTGGATCTAACCGACACCGACACGGCAATCCGACACGTAGCCCGTTATACCCCAGACGTTGTGATTGGTGGGCCTCCCTGCCAAGATTTTTCGAGCGCGGGCAAAAGACAGGAGCGTTCGAACGCGTATCTAACTGAATGCTTCGCGCGTATTGCGATCGATTCTGATCCCTTGGCAATCGTGATGGAAAACGTGCCTCGCGCCCGATCGAGCTACGCGTATGAACAAGCTCGAAACCTCATTGATGACGTCGGTTACAGCATCGATGAAATCGTACTTGATGCTAGTTTGTGTGGCGTTCCTCAACTCCGAAAGCGGTTTTTCAGTATCGCGCTTCGTGATGACGACGCGCGGATTGTTACTGATCGCCTCGCTTCAAACATGGGGATGACATCCATGTCAGTGGCAGATTACTTACGAGACGAAATCGACACCGAGTTTTATTACCGACACCCTCGCAACTATTCCAGGCGAGCGATCTACTCGATATTTGAGCCTTCAGCAACCATTCGAGGGGTCAATCGACCAATCCCACCGAACTATCCGGGTCATCATCTCGATGCTGCTTCGTTAGAATTCGCACGCCCTCTGACGACGTACGAAAGAAGTCGTATCCAGACTTTTCCTACCGATTGGGAGTGGGCGGGAACCAAGACTGATATCGAGACTATGATTGGCAACGCTGTTCCTGTTGAATTAGCCCGCTTCGTCGCCGAAGGTTTGAAGGTAGCCCTTTAGTGTCGCAAGCCGCCGCACTCTACGGGATCGAAAACTCCAACCGCACGGGAGACCAGCTTTGGAGCAAGAATCGGTTCAATTCGACGTTCCCTGTGGCACTGTCTTGCTACATGCGCGATCTCGGGATCAAACCAGTCTACATCTCGTTGAATGGCGCAATGGAGCACGCTGCGGCGGATGATCGCGTCACCTTCGGCGATGTGTTCGGATTGCGTGGCAGAGGCGCACGCGTAAAGTTCGATTTCGAAGCGCAGTTTGAGCCGTTCCATAGGTACTGCTACGATAGCTTGCCTTCGATCGATCTTGCAACTCGAACTCCTGCTGGGACTTACAAACGGCCAATCGAGGTCAAACTGACCGTCTTGCCGGATAACAGCACGGCGCATTTGCCGCCAGATCATTGGAGCAGTGAGCTTGTCCTTCGTCCAGTCACGTCCGCTTATGCAACGCTGTCGTTGATTGACTCCGTGATGCGACAAGACACATCTTTGAAGAATCGGATCCGCAACTTGGTAGAACCCACTGCAACTTCGATACAGGACTGGTCCAACATCGCGGAGATTCGCAGCAAACGCGACTCGATATTGGGAAGCCTAGGTCAAGCCTTAGAGGCAATGAGGCCGCACCAAAAACCGTATTTGCTTCAACCGATCTGGAAGACAGAAGCCAAGTCTCCGTTGCTGGCTCAAAGATGCTTTGACGTATTTGTGTGGTCGGATGCTGCTTTGCTCAAAACGTATATGGACGCAGCCGAGGCAGATCATTCATCTGGAGTGGGCCGAGCATTGCGCGAATGCGCTAGGACTCTTAGGTGTATCAACGGAATCGTTGTTGCAGGCAGTATAAGTTACGAGGAAGTGTATTCGGGGATGCCGTTAGGCAATCTAAACGACAAGTCCGCGTCATTCAATGGACGCGTAACGCTCAGATACATGCAGCACGCACGACTTCAACGACCAGCCGTAGAGCGTGAAGCACTTAGACGGATTATCTTGAACCACGGTGAACGCATGTTGAGCCCGGAACGCCGGTTTGATGCCACGATCTTCTTTACGTGCCAAGAGTTGTTGCAGTGAAGCCTTGAGTCGCTAATTACACCAGATCAAAATTACCCCACCAACCAAGGCGCCTCTTCCTTGCTCGGTGGCGCGATGAATCGCCCTGCTCCTTCGCGCCGTGGGAATGGGTTGCGCCGTCTTCTCTCAGGTTCGGGAGGATTGGATTGCAATCTTGACAACGCATCTTCGTCGATAGTGATGCCTAATCCGGGTTCGTCCGCGAGACGAATAAATCCGTCTTCGATGGTGTGGTTGAAGTTGATGCACTGCTCCCGGCCAGGATCAACGACTTCCATCATCATGTGATTTGGCAGCGCGGCTGCGAGGTGTGCAGCGTAGTTGGCTTGGCAATTCATCATCGTGACGGGGATTTCGTATGCGTAGCAGAGGTTAGCGATTTGCCTGCAACCAGTGAAGCCGCTGTGTCCGCCGGCGATGTTCACCACGTCGACAGCCTGTTGCGAGACCAGAGGGTAGAAATCGCCGATGTGGTTAAGGTTTTCGCCAGATGCGACGGCAGCCGAGATGTTGCGTGAGACTTGGCGCAGTCCGTCGAAGTCCCAGCGTCGGGCAGGCTCTTCTGCCCAAGTGATGTCGAAATCTTCCTCAATGCGCTGGATGCGGATGATGGCCTCTTTAGCAGACCAATACTCGTTGCTGTCGATGAGCAGTCTCGGTCGATTGGCAGCGACGCTGAGCGCTTCTTGCATGATGCCAAGACGTCGCAGGTCAGCCTTCATATCGAGACCGACTTTGAGTTTGCCGGAATCAACCCCGCGCTCGGCCATTCTGCGATAAAAGGCGAACAGGTCTTCATCGTCTAAACAGAGGTCGATGCCACTGGCATAGGCCTTGGTTCGTCCTTCTCTTGCTCCAAAAGTCTGCCAAAGAGGTTCGTCGTTGATCTTGGCTTTCAGATCCCAAAGAGCTGTGTCGATGGCATTTATTGCAGCGTTCATCTCGCCTTCATTGCCACCTTTGAATACGAAATCGACCATACGCATCCACAGTCCGACGACTGAGCGAGGATCCTCGCCTTCGATCAGGTGAAAGAGACGTCCTACAGCTGCACTGCCGCCAGGCGCGACACCTGTTATGCCTTCATCCGTTTCAATCCACAGGACCGCACCGCCGGAGATGTCTTCTCCTACTACGCCATTAGCGTCGCCAATGGGACGATCCATCTTCATCTCGTACTGTTCGAGTCGGTATCCGGTGATCTTCATGGTTTTAATGTCTCGATGGTTGGTTGGAAGGTGCAGGCTTGCGTTCGGTCGTCAATAGGCATGTCTACCTTCGGATTGGCCGGTGATGCCGCGGACAGCCTCGGCTTTCTCTTCTTCACTAGGTGGGACTTCGTAAAGACCAGCGCCCGGACGACGCCCGAATGGGCTTGGACCTGATCCGGGTGGGATACGTTCGACCTTGAGCTTGTCGAGTTCCTCGTGGTGGATTTCGATGCCCAGTCCAGGTTTGTCTCCTAAGATCGCTTGGCCGTTCTCGAAGGTTATGTCGAAGGATGCTACCGTACTGTCAGGTTCAGCATTTCCCACCTCGATGGTGACGTAATTTGGGATAACGGTCGCCATGTGGGCATGATGATGTCCTGCAGAGCCGCCGAGCGTTACCGGGAGGTTGAAACCGTATGCGGCGTCAGCGATCTGGAGTGCACAGGTAATGCCGGTCATTCCAGAGCCGACTTGGATGATGTCTGCTGAGCGGTTGTGGAAGTAGGGGAGGAAGTCGCCAAGAGTGTCAAGGTTTTCACCGGCGCAGACGGGAGTTCGTACCGCATCGCAGATTCGACGCAGCCCGAGGAAGTCCCAGCGTCGCGCGGGCTCTTCAATCCACATCAGGTCATACTGATCTTCCATCTCGCGAACTTTGCGGATCGCTTGTTTAGGAGACCAGTATTCGTTCGCATCCACCATCAGACCGGGTTCATCGGTATTGATGCTGAGGGCATCTTTCATGATTCCGATGCGCCGCAGGTCAAAATCTTGGTCAAGTCCGACCTTGAGCTTGCCGTCTTTGAAACCGTAGTCCTCGGCCATACCTCGATAGAAGTCGAATATCTCTTGATCGGATAACGGCATGTCAAGGCCGCTGGCGTATGCATTGATGGGTTGCTTGACACCGCCGAGAGTTTTCCAGAGCGGTTCGTCGTTGTACTTTGCCTTGAGATCCCAAATTGCGATGTCTAACGCAGAGATGGCGTCGTTCGCGATGCCATCGTGTCCGCCCTTGAAATGCTTGTTGACCATTCGCTGCCAAAGACCTGTGACGCGTCGTGGGTCTTGTCCGATCAGAACGCCTTCAACTAGCGAATTGATGATGCTAATAGCCCCTCCGCTGCCCATGGCGATGCCAGTGAGTTCGGTGTCGGTGTGGAGTTCGATGATGCAACCGCTAGCGCGGGCGCGACCCATTGGAGAGTTAGCATCGCCCATGCGTCGGGGCATGGTGGATTGGAAGAGCGTAGAGGATACGCCGGTGATCTTCATATCAACCTCACGATTCGTTTGACGCATAGATTGGGAAACATCGCCAGTTGATGTAGCGTCAATCGTTGATTCTTGCACACTTTCGCGTTCTTTTCTTGGAGCAATGTCAACCATAGCCCGTGCTTTCACGTATCAAAGACAAGCAACTCCATTCGTAGAGTTGAACCAGCCCATTCCAGTAAAATCAGGATGTCAACCATTCCAGCATTGGCTACGGTCCAATTTCCATGCGACTAGGCATGTTCAATACACTCCCTAAACTCGCGTTCGCGAATCTGATCGCGCTCGCGGTTCTGATCGCGCTTGCTTTCGGATACTCGGATGTCTCGCGTGTTACTGAGGCACAAGGCGCACAGTCGGAAGATGCTGGCTTCACCCTCGTCGCTTTCGACACTTCACTTTCCGAGTTGCAAGATATCGAGGCGGCAGACTTGGCAGCGAAGATGATACTGTCCGATGCGAATGAAGGACTGATACTAGTAGGACAGTATTCCGACCACGCTGAAGAACCGCAAACATTCGCAACTGGCGACATCGCAAAAGAAGCGGTAAATGATGCTATCGACGGCATAAAGTCGCGCGCCGGCGAAGATGCGATCGTGGCTGACCTATCCGAAATGCTGGAGAGTTACGCATCCTTCATCGAGCAGATCGGGCAGAGCGGAAGAGTATTCATCTTGTCTGCCGGAAGATTCACCTTCCACGAGTCTACTGGTGTAGGCGGACTTCAAAGCGTAGCCACCGAACTGGCAGGACAAGGGGTGACCATACACACCATCTCTTTGGCAACTACGCCAGCACCAGACCGCGAAGTCTTGTCAGCGATAAGCTCAGCCGGTGGCGGTGGCGCCTATGACCTCGGATTCCTTGACGGCGTGTTGGAGTTCATCAACAGTGAATTGGGCGTTACGTTGACACCGTCGTTGCAGACCGACGCAACTGGCACTGCTGGCGAGACCATCGATATCGGTGTGCCGCCTCATTCCGCATACCTCGTAGCAGGTTTCGCATTCGAGGATCCAGAGACAGTAAACGTGATCAGGCAACCGAACGGGCAAGAGATAACCGACACCGTAGGTTCAGTCAATGCCTTCTCGATCTCTGGCATGAAGTTCTTCACCGTGCGAAACCCGCAACCCGGATTCTGGGCTTTGAGATCCGCCGGAGGATCAGGCTCCTTGACGATGTACAGCGACGTCGTAAATGACCTTAGCGTTGTGATGGACGTTCCAGCGCCATTCCCGGTCGACGAACCATTCGTCATTACAGCTAACGCGTTGTCTGGCGATCTGCCATTGATCGACTCTTCCGCAGAAATCGATGCCCTTATAACAGGCCCTGATGGTGTCGAGCAGACTTACGTGTTGAATGACTTGGGTGAAGATGGGGACGTCTTTTCTGAGGACAGCGTCTTTTCTGGCACCGTCGCAGCACAGGAGATGATCGGTGTCAGCGAAGTGAAGCTGAGCATGAGATGGCCGAATCTGTCCGCAACCATCGACGGAACGGGAGCCTTTGTCGTTGAACCATTCCCCAATATTGAAATCGCACTTGTCAGCGAAGGTGTAGTTGGAAAGGACGCGAAAGAGCATTTGGCGACTGTTGACCTGAAGTTCAACAATGCTGCGTTTTTGGCGGCACAACAAGATATCGAAGTATCAGTCGTAAACGCCGCCGACGGTTCCACCGTAGATATTGAGTTGGAACCGACTGAGGTTGTGGATGAGAAGGTCTATCAATTACGAGTGCTAGGTGTCTTGACGGAGGAAGGCGAGTATGAGTTCAATGCCACGCTCAAGAGCAGCCACTTGGAGCGTGAGTTTACTGCTGATGCTGTAACCGTGACGCAGCAGTTCGAGTTGAGCACACCAACACCAATCGCTCTCTACACAGCCCTCGCGATTGCCGGAATAATCGGCTTTGTACTGCTGGTTGTGATCATAAGGGCGATGCTTCAGAAAAGCCCGTTCGGTTATCTCTATCGCGTCACATCGAACGGGGAACGCGAATTGGTTGCCGATTTCCGAGATTATCGCCGTTCACTATGGGATTCATTGATTAATAAGCCGATAATGCCAATTGCTGCCTTGCCAGGTGTGCCATTGCACGGCGGCAGATTCATCTTCTCAGTGCGCGGCGTATCCTTCCTGTACCGTCCAGATTCAGACGGCGTGCTAAACGTGATGTTGCGAGGTGAGCCATTGCAAGCAGGAAAGACCATGATTGCCGACGGCGAAGAGTTCCAGATCACCGGCGAAACATTCGTTTATGACCGATCTGCTATCGCTTCTGGCGTACGAGTTTCGGACAGACTGACAGCCGTGCGGAGAAAGCAGCACGAAGAGTTGGAGACATTCGCCCTAGACCCCATGACCTGGGACGCACCTTCCAGCGCACGCCCCACAAGGCAACGCCGCAACTAATTTTCGCAGCAACTGGGAATGGCATCTCCCCTTCGCTCACGCAAGGGGGCTAAGGGATGCTCCTCCGTCATTCTCGCGGACATTCCCCGTGATTCTCGGGGGCATTCCCCGTCATTCTCGCGAACATTCCCCGTCATTCTCGTGGACATTCCCCGTCATTCTCGCGAAGGCGAGAATCCACAGGGAAGCGGTAGAGATGTCCTCCTACTTCGCTCGCGTAAGAGTGCTAGGGGATGCCCGACTATGTCATTCTGAACGAAGCGCAGCGGAGTGAAGAATCTAAAGCCCAGCACCGAAGATTCCTAGCTCCGCTCGGAATGACAATTGAGCCTCCTCCGTCATTCCCTCCCCCTCCGTCATCTCCCCGTCATTCCCGCGCACATCATCGCATTCCCGCCCACATCATCGTCATTCCTGCGCACATCATCGTCATTCCTGCGAAGGCAGGAATCCAGAGGGGATGAGAGAGCCATGCACAGCACCTAGCCATGGCGTGATGCATCAGTAGATTCCGAGAGTTAGAGTTTTTTCGATAGTTATCTTGCATATCGGGTTCGACTAGATTAGCATTCCGACGTTAATGGCCAACCACGATGACCAATAGCCCCTTAAAGTCAGGTTTCGAGTTGTATCGCCGTTTGAAGCGGTCTTCAGCCGCGCTCACTGTGTTCATGGCAGCGTTCGCAATCGCGTTAATGCTGACATTGGTAACCGCCTCCTCGCAGAACGTTGCCAGCGATGAACCAGCGTCTGAATCCTCCGATGTCGCACCAACCGCGACCAACACACCAACCCCAACAGCGACGCCTACACACACGCCAACACTGACGGCAGTGCCCACCGAAGTGTGTGAATCAAAATCGGCAACTAGGTCAACTGACGCAGATCCTTGGGAAACCACGATCAACAAAGTCATTGAGGACAATCCGAAACTAGATACAGGTTTACACATATGGTTGGCGGCATGCACTACCAAGGATGGTTCGATTGCGCCGGACTGTCCAAAACATCCAGGTATCGGTGTAATCACTACAGGCGAAGTTTCTCATGTCATCTCGTTTTTGGCAAAAAAAGGCATTGAACACCAGTGGTATCCAGGCTCCAAGGTCGTCAGAGCGTACGACATCTCGATCACGGCTGTCGTTGCTTTGTCCCGTTTGCCGGGCGTTGAAGATGTAGTCGAGTTGCGGTTCATTCACCCGGACGATCATCGTCAACCGAATAACCCAGGAGGAGTTGCGATTCCTGTCCCTTTTGGGTCTACCGCTTATAGTAGCGGATCGACAGGGTCGCAGGCGGCGAAATGGCACGGTGCCGATGACTGGCATAAGGCGGATTATCTTGGACAAGGTGTCAAATACTCTGTAAATTTCATTATGTTATCAATGGTGTCTATCCATTCAGTTTCACTCATATCGGGTTATACCTCAAATCTCCAAATCCAAGATGTGTGGACTTGATCTTCGCGCTAGATATGTCCGAATCCAAGCGACGAATCTCCAATTTGCATTGTAAGGCGGATGTTGTCCGTGGGGGGCGTCGTCCGTGCGACGGGTCTCTTCCGATCCGACCACTAGGCAGTTGCCGCCCGGGAACGAGCATCCCGTCTCGACGTTGATGCTGACGGTGTCGCTCTTGTCGCCGCTGGAATTCTGCCCGTTGATATCCGTATCCATGTGGCGGCCTCACTTGATGGAAGAAGGCTCAGTAAAATCCACTTTGCGAACCAGAATCTCCTTCGCCACCATCCACACGCAAGACACGACCATCCAAGCCACCACGATCAGATAAACCATCAGAAAACCATAGTCCAAACCGTAATCCGTCGGGTTGAACGGTCGCAACAAATCGGCACTTGTACGCTCCCACCAACGATCATAAAAACTCTCAGTGAAGTCGGCTATAATCAGGATCTGTGGAGTTGTAAGCATGCACACTATGACGGATGGGTAGATGGATATATTAGGTTGCCCTTCTCTATGGGATGGGGGACGGTGTTTCCTGTCGAAGCGGTACCGCCAGATTAGCAGAGATATCGAATACATCCACGACGCGTTATAAATCACTACACTCGCGACACCGAGAATGAAACGTCCCGGATCATATGTCTCGCCACCTAGGTTTATGTTGACATACATACCGTGAAAACCGGACAATGATCCTATTCCCAAAGCAAAGAACCAAATTGCATGGATCGTCACGTAATATGCCAGCTTCAATGGCTGCGGATCATTCTCATCGCAACCGCGCGACCAAGGCAGCAGACCCGGATAGGAATGAAAACCGCTGGCGATTACCTCATAGATGGAAAAAACACCTTTGCGTAGATCCGATATTCCGCGGTGCAGCATAACGATCGACACTAACGCTATACAGATCACAGAATATCCGTACAGCGCGATTCTCAACAGCAACGGAGGCCACAGCAAACAACCCTCGGAATGCTCCATAAAGTCGTAGAAGAATTCGATCAGCCACCGCACCGATTCATAGTCTGAAACCATATCAAGCATCCGTTTGATCAAATCCTCCGAATCGAGTGCTTAACCTTCATTCCTGCTTGAGCAATGCCGTCGGCATCCATATCGCCGCGTATGGCGACACCGGCGGAGTACCGTTGTTCTTGACCGTCTCTTCCGATCCGGTCACTAGGCAGTTGCCGCCCGGGAATGAGCATCCGGTCTCGACACTGATGCTGCGGGTTACGCTCTTATCACCGCTCGAATTCAACGCGTAGACGTACACCGTGTACGGCGTTCCCATCTGCAATCCGCTGAAGAACATGGAGCTGCCGCGATGTTGTGTGTCTGAGGGTTTTCTAAAAAGTATCACTCTTCTAACAGCACTATTAAGGCGTAAGCCCCTGTCTTCCTACCATTGCCACCGTGCACGAATAACCAATGCTTTCCTGAGGTCCCAAGTTCCGCTTCCGCTTGGTCGCCTCTGGGTTGGAAACTTTTCACCTCGCAACAATACTCCGAATCCGATATAAACTCGATCCCTGTACTGTAATGGACGTGCTCAGGTGTCGTGAACGTGAAGAAATCTAAGTCCCACTCGTCATCTATCTGGCCTTCGATCCGCTGTCCTAATAGGCTTATATCTCCCAAATCGATTTGCTCTCCTAATTCAAGAACAGTGGCTCTTTCATACCTATCCGCATGATCGTCCGGAGGAGAGTCAGACACGCGATTGATACTGATGGTGTAGCGTCCCCTATGACCGCCGAAATTCTGGATGCCAAGGAGATATGGTTCATTGCTTGGCCCCACCCATTGGATATCCACGCCAGAATCCGTCCGAAGTTTCGATTTCGCGTCCGGTACATGGTCGCCGGCGACTGAAGTGAAATTGATATGCGTCACTGGAAGTGACTCATGCCTCACTATGATATCGTATTTCAATCCTTCTTCTGTTTCGATGAGGAAGTAGTCGAAATCAAAATCGTAGTCCAGCGTCCCCTCGATTTCACTGCCGACCCTGATTCGAGTCGCATCTTCTGGATCGTCGCTGTGATCGTCTGGTTGTACGGTTCCAGGAGGCGCGCCGTAAAGCCGACGATACAGTTCTGTGAATTCGCTCCTGCGATCTGACGGCGCGTGTCTTGCAAGCGTGTCACGGATCCTCTGCTCGGCCTCAGGCCCGTCCGTTTCTTCACCAGGGCGCACCTGCAATGCCCTCAGCGCCGCCGACAGCGCATCCTCTCCAATCGTTTCGAAGGTCTGGAGTAAGAACTCCTCACCTAGGGTGTACGTGCAACGACTGATTCCGTAGTAATAGAAAGTTTGGTCAATGTACCGTGAATGCCGAATATTCTCCAGCCCACCAATGTCGTACTCGGCATCATATTCGCGGCAAGCCCAATCCGCATGCTCAGTAACTTCTGTTGATATCTCCGATATGGGTTTGATGCCTATCGCATCGGCGACATAGGCCTCAACGAATCTGGACACCGCTTCATCGAACCACCTCGTGTCGTACTTGTAGTAGTGCGTGAGTTCGTGGGTCACGATCGATACGAACTCATCTACCGTCTGGTCGTCATGACGCGTAGCGGTTATGTGCGTACCGTGGTTGCGACCGACGAATCCTAGGAGGATAACGTTCCCATCCTCTCCCGTGCGCTCGTCGCCGACCAGTAGAACCACGTCACTAGTAGGGAATGGAACGCCCATGAACGACTCGATTATTGATGTCGATTCTGCAATCTTTGCCAGAGTGTCCAACTCGCGTTCGAACGGGGTGTTTCTTACGATCCACACGTTCACATCCCCGGCGAGCGGCAGCGAAATCACGCCAGACCTGATGTGGCGGGTCGTCAGTAATGCGCGATACTGTTCCGAACCTTCGTAGGCCAGTTGCGGCAGCACTGCGACCAGAGCTGATTCTTCGCCCGTCAGCCCGTCTCGGAACCAGGGTTGACTGACAACCTCCCGGTACTCGTTCGTGTGATGCTCTTCCAGCCGTTTCAACCCGTCTCGCACGTATCTTTCGAGGTCACGTCCGGGTCCGGACGTTTGCGGAAATGGAGTGGGTGTTGGTGTTGACGTAGGTTCAGGTGTCGGTGTGTCTGTTGACGTTGGAGTAACAGTTGGCGTAGGTTCGGGTGTCGGGGTATCTGTTGGCGTTGGAGCGACGGTTGGCGTAGGTTCAGGTGTCGGGGTATCTGTTGGCGTTGGAGCGACGGTTGGCGTAGGTTCAGGTGTTGGGGGAACTGTTGGCGTATCCGTTGCAGTCGCAGTTGGAGAATGAGTCACAGTCGGCGTTGGCGAATTCGTTGCGGACGCAGTAGGGATAGGGGTCGATGTAGATGTAGGCGTGGGTGTGTCAGTAGGACTCGCGGTGCTAGTTGGGATTGCCGTGTAAGTCGGATATGGTGTGTATGTGGGATACGGAGTGTTGGTAGGAATTGGCGTTGGTGATTGGACAATTAAAGCTGTAGGGACAGGTGTCTTCGTTGGAATTGGCGCGCGCGTTGCTGTCGATGTCGATGGTATTGAAACTTGGACTGTTGGCGCCGGAGTCGGAGTTGGCTCAGCTTGCTGACAAGCTAAGAATGCGACTGCCAGCAAAAAGCCGACCACCAACGCGAGACTAGTGGAAAACGCTGATTTCCCCATCACAAGACTTTTCATCTGTTGCTGTGTGGCGCACCATATCGCATCATCTCAACAGAGACCAGAGGCAACCTTCGCGGTTGCTCCTACTCTACACCTTCGGTTCGCTCAAGGAGGTTAGTGGGATGCTCTACCCAACAATCAGTTCTCGTGAACCTCCACCTTTTCCATCACATCGCTACATCCAAAGAATAGTGCAGCTGTAGTTGCACCTGTGATCATTGCCGTAGCCTTCAATATATTCGTCATCTGTCTAGCTTCCTCCGTTAATTGGGATTGCGGTTTGGGAAAGTAGGCAACCCACCGTAGAGCATGATAAACGAGTATATCCTCGATATTGTTGGGCATGAACACCCTGCGTCTTGCTACGCTAACCACGCCCCCTTTGCTCACGCAAAAAGGGGAGAAACTACGTCATTCCGCCGAAAGTCGGAATCCAGAAGGGATGGGAAAAGGAGGGGGTGTAGCTCCCGTCATTCTCGCGAAGGCGAGAATCCAGAAGTGCACTAACCACGTCATTCCGGCGGAAGCCGGAATCTAGAGGGGACTGGAGGGGTAGATCATGGCAATCATTCCAAAATCATGGCAATCACGGTTCAAACACCCAATTCCTCTGGATTCCGACTTTCGTCGGAATGACGTAGTTTTGCAACGGTCTCCTCGTATGCGACTCGCTTGATTGCCTACCACCCAATGACTCAAACTATAATCCGCGTCATGAGACCATCACCGAGTCACACAACTTCGCAGTCCCGAACGATCTATGGATGCACCGCCGGCAACGGATATGTGACTCTGCGAACCAAAAAAGGCTACGACAACATCGGAACCTATCTAGACCAGGTGAGGATAACCATCACGAATCCTCCGACGCCCACGCCGGAGCCAGTGACTCCTCCGGGCAACCTGCGCTACAGCGCGGGTACGACCTGGGTCAACGCCGTATGGGATTCGACATCTGGATTGACCTACAGGGCGCGTATCAGCGGCGGCAACTGGCGCAGCACCAGCGGCAGCTCCATGTTCTTCAGCGGCCTACAGATGGGCACACCGTACACCGTCTACGTCTACGCGTTGAACTCGAGCGGCGACAAAAGCGCCACTGTCAGCATCGGCGTAGAGACCGGTTGCTCCTTCCCGGGCGGCAACTGCCTTGTGGTTGGATCAGAAGAAGCCCGCTCGAACGGCGGTTCTCACAGCGATATTCCGCCTTTGCTACCTTACAACGTGCATTGGAAACCCGTCGCTTGGCCTCGGACATATCTAAGCCCCAAGACCAAGTCCACACATCCTGGATTTGAGGTATAACGGGACATGAGTGAAACTGCATGGGTAGACACCATTGATAATATAATGAAATCGTCAGGTTATTTGACACTTGGCGAGGAACTAGGTGCATTACTAGTGTGCTCCTCTTTTGCAATCTTGCTATTGGCGACTCTAGGTGGAATTGCCGCGCCTGTGGTTGCCATCGTGCGATTGATAGACGATTGGCGCGTCGGCAAACCATCCATATGGGTAGCGTTGTCCAGTTTCTTGCACAGCTGGTCGATGTTGCTACCCTTGATTTGGATCGAGAATGTTCGCTCGGGAAAAGCTGAATCTCGCAATCAAACAATTATCTATGTAGTTCTCTACACATCTTGGATCATAGGTGTAACTGGACTGTGGGCCCTCAATATTGTTAATGGTAGCTTTTTCTACTCTGGTCCACAATCACAGCATCCTGGCGAAGTCTTCATAACAACATTCGCCATGTTCACTGTATTTCTGACTGGTATCATATCTGCAATTATAGTTTGGCTGAATCATAGGATCTATCGAACCATCAATGATGATTCAGACATCGAATCAGTACCTAAGTTCGATGTGCTTCCGTTTGTTCTCTCGACTGCGTGGTTTTGGGTTGGTTTGATAGATAATCTTTTGGGTGTAAACAACGATGTTCCGCTATTTGCACTGAGCTGGTTCATGATTTTTTGCAGCGGGCTATGGATCCTGTGGGCGGTAACGCGTCTCCTGTTTCGCTACTCGCGGCTCCGTAGGTTGTCGAATAGCGCGGGAAGAGGATGATGGATGTAACCGGCAACTGGCGCAGCACTACCGGCAGCTCCATGTTCTTCAGCGGATTGCAGATGGGAACGCCGTACACGGTGTACGTCTACGCGCAGAACTCCAGCGGCGACAAGAGCGACACCGTCAGCATCAACGTCGAAACCGGCTGCTCGTTCCCGGGAGGAAACTGCCTAGTGTTGCCATCTGAAGAAGAGATTCGTTCGAATAGTGCTTCTCACGGCGATTTTCCACTTTCACCACCATACAGCGCGCAGATGAGACCTGCTGCGTGGATACGTACATCTTCATCTCGGCTGAATCATATGCGGCAGCTTGGGCTCAGCTTCAAAACATTGTTCCATTTCAACTCTTTGAATTGACGCCGACTTTCCTTGACCATTGGTTGTACATCCTGCCGATATTCGCGACGCTAGGATGGCTGGGTTTTCGGGTGTGGTTAATCTTCAGCACTCGCGATTGAGACAATAGGGAGATGAACGAAGCGCGACCGCGGGGAACGAGAAGCGGCAAAGCGACGGTGCGCCTCCTGACTCGCGTCACACCCATCATTCCGAACATTTCCTAGGCTTAGACCGCGGTCACGGTAATCACGGTTGAGAATCCATCTTGCCGCGAAATTGCCGCCCCAAATGCAGGTTTGTTCTAAAACCCTCTTCCATCAAACACCCCTATATCCTACGAAAACCAGACCTTCACACCCCACATACGCCGACCGCCGACACATCCTCTTCACTATACCCCGAAAAACACCACAAAACACCCCCGCCGCGAAATTGCCGCAGTCGCGGCAATTAGCAGCAAGTTACGGCAATTTCGCGGCAACTTTTCAGACCCCGAATCAACCCGTGCCCCACACCCAAAAATCAGTTCTCGTGAACCTCCACCTTTTCCATCACATCGCCCTGCTCAATGGAAAGAACCACGTCCATACCTTCGGTTACTTTGCCGAAGACGGCATGACACGACGTGCCGCGCACGTTGCACGGTTTCATCTCGCCATCCACGTAAGGATCAAGGTGCGGCGTCGCATCGTGCGTTACGAAGAACTGAGACGTGTTGGTGTTCAGACCTGCGTTAGCCATCGAGAGAATGCCAGCCGAATCATGGATCATCTTGGGATGGAAGACATCCTCAAACTGCGGCACCTGCTCGCCATCCGCGTTGATACCGCCTTGGATCACGAAACCGGGAATCACACGGTGCCATTGCGAGTTGGTGTAGAAGCCGCGATTCGCAAGGTTGACGAAGTTTTCGACGTAGACGCCAGCGATGTCGTTGTAAAGGTCTGCCTTGATGTCGCCCTTGTTCGTCTTGATAGTTACGGAGTAAGACGCGTTAGGGTCGTAACTACTGCTACCTCCGCCACCATTGCCGCCGTCATCGCTGCACGCAACGAATAGCGCCGCTGTAGTTGCACCTGCGATCATCGCCGTGGCCTTCAATATGTTCGTCATCTGTCTAGATTCCTCCGTTGTAGTTATGCACAGGTCTCGGTTGGCAAACCCTCGCTAAATGAGTATATCCGCGAGATTGCTGGGCATGAACCCCTGCGTCTTGCTACACTCGCCGCGTTTCCCTTCTGCTCACGCAAAAAGGGGAGAAACTACGTCATTCCCGCGAAGGCGAGAATCCAGAATTGCACTAACCCCGTCGTTCACGCGGAGGCGGGAATCGAGAATCGCACTAACCCCGTCATTCCGGCGGAAGTCGGAATCCAGAGGGGACTGGAGGGGTAGACCATCGTAATCACGGTTCGCCCACTGGATTCCGACTTCCGCCACCGATGCAAACTATAATCCGCGTTATGAGACCATCACCGAGTCATACGACCGCTGAACAAGAACTACTACTGCCAGATGGCTTAACACCTGAGCGGTTGCTAGACGCTTACAAGACGATGTGTTTGAGCCGGGCTTTAGACATCCGCATCTGGACCCTCAACAGGCAGGGAAAGGCGGCGATAGCGGCTTCAGCGCAAGGACACGAGGCAGCACAAGTCGCAACCGTGATGGCAACTGATCCCACCCGCGACCGTTACCTAATCTACTACCGCCAACTCACAGCGACGTTGATGCTCGGAACAACGCCTACCGAGATGTTGATGCAGTTCTTGGCAAAGGATGGGGAAATACTGAGCGGAGCGAGACAGTTCCCACTGCACGGAGCGCATCCTAGAGTGGACCTGTTTTCGTTTTCCAACGTCGTCGGGACGCAGTTGCCCCAGGCGGTAGGGGTTGCGTTGGCAGACAAGATGAAGGGCAGAGACGCGGTTACGATCTCATTTTTCGGCGACGGCGCGGCTAGTCAGGGCGATTGCCATGAAGCAATGAACTTTGCCGGAATACACAAAGTGCCTGTCGTGTTCCTATGCGAGAACAACCGCTACGCGATTTCAGTCCCATTGGAACAACAAATGCCGGTGGAATCTATCGCCGCGCGGGCATCTTCGTATGGTATAGCAGGAATAGAAGTAGACGGAACAGATGTAGTGTCTGCGTACGAAGCGGTGAGCACAGCAGTTGATAGGGCCAGGTCGGGAAGCGGTGCGACATTGGTAGAGATGCGTGTTGAGAGACTGTTACCACACACTACGGATGACGACCACACTAGGTATCGTTCGCAAGAGGATATCGAGCGAATGAGAGATTTGGACCCTTTGCCGATAACGGAGATGATGCTAAAGCGACACGGGATATTGGATGAGGCAACTGACGCAGGGTTCAAGGAATGGGCTCGACGGTTAGTTGACAACGCAACAGATGAAGTAGAAAACATGCCATTTCCACCAGTGGGCGAGATGTATAGCGGTGTGCTGGAAGAGGTTTCAGGAGGAACATCTAATGGCTGAGATGACATTGATTGAGGCGGTGCGTGAAACGTTGCGAGGGGAGATGCGCCGGGACCCAGATATCTTCATGATGGGCGAGGACATCGGACCGCGTGGGGGCGTATTCCTTGCATCCGAAGGCTTTGTCGAGGAATTCGGGGCAGAAAGGGTGATGAACACCCCTTTGGCAGAGTCATCGATCATCGGTATCGCACTGGGCGCGGCTGTCAACGGGATGCGTCCGGTCGCGGAGATACAGTTTGCGGACTTCGTCTGGCCAGCAATCAACCAACTCGTTGGTGAGGCCGCAAGGGTGAGATACGGGACTAACGGCGGAAAGATCGCGCCGATGACGGTAAGGGTGCCATACGGAGGCGGAGTGCGAGGTGGTCTGTACCACTCTCAAAGCATAGAAGTTCTGTTCGCACACACCCCGGGCTTACAAGTGATCGCTCCAGCGACGCCTTGGGATGCACGCGGACTCCTCAGATCAGCGATACGCTCGAACGATCCGACAGTGTTTCTAGAGCACAAACGGACATATCGCTTGGTACGTGGCGAAGCACCCGACGAGGAGTACACAGAGCCGATAGGAAAGGCGGATGTCAAGCGTGCCGGCAAGGACATTTCGCTGATCGCCTACGGATTGATGTTGCACTACTCCTTGCAGGCGGCAGAGATTGTGTCGCAGTCTGATGGCATAGAGACTGAGGTGGTCGATCTACGAACGTTGAGACCGATCGACTCAGAGACGATACTCGACTCTGTGTCACGGACCGGACGCGCGCTGATAGTCCAAGAGGACACCGGAGCGGTCAGCGTGTCATCGGAAGTTTCGGCAATCATAGCGTCAGAGGGTTTCTTCGACCTAGACGCGCCTGTAATGCGAGTCACGCCTCCGGAAATCCCACCTATGCCATTCAGCCCACTGCAAGAAGCCGAGTACATGCCATCTCCAGACAAGATTGCCGCGGCGATTAGACGATTGGCGGAAGTCTAGGCAATGCCGAAGCTGACGATAGAGATGCCGCATGTCGGCGAATCAGTAACGGAAGCCGTTGTTGACAAGTGGCTAGTGTCACCCGGAGACGCGATACGTCGATATGATCCGTTGGTAGAGGTGATTACCGACAAGGTAAACATGGAGGTGCCAGCACCTAGGGACGGGACAATCACAGGGTTACTTGTCAGCGAGGGCGACACGGTGCAGATGGGCGCGCCGATTGCTGAGATGGAGGTTGAAGGTCCCGTAACCGGACCGAAATCAACTGAACCAAAAGCTACCGAACCAACGGAAGAAGATCAGCAAATTGAGTCTCCTGTTACGTCAGTGCAGACCGCTAGCAGAGTAGGCTCGATGATAGTAGGGGCTAACGTCGGCCCGACTGGTGGCGAGTTTACCGATACCAGTTTGAAGGTCGAAGCGGTTGCCGAGACTGATCAAACTGCATCACAAACTGTCTCTAGGCGTGGACAACGGCGAGACAGGGATGAGCGCGGCGCGAGGATCTCACCAGTTGTGAAACGTTTGGCTGACCGGCACGGGATCGATGTGAACGCGATCACGGGTACCGGTGCTGGCGGACGAGTCACTAGACGAGATGTCGAAGCCTATCTTGAGGCACAGACCAGCGGCGGAATGGATGAGATTGTCGAGCCGACTCCCATACGTCGGATGATCGCCGAGAACATGGCGAGAAGCTTCCGTGAAATACCTCATGCGTGGGGCGCGATAGAAGTTGACGTAACAGAGCTGGTGAAATACCGCGAGGCGAACATCGAGCGGGCGATGGCGGCTACGGGACAGCGGTTGACCTATATGCCGATAGTGTTGCATCAAATCGGTCGATCATTGACAGAGCATCGGTTGCTCAACTCTAGTTGGGTGGACGGCAAGATTGAGTTGAAAGGAGAGATCAATATCGGCGTCGCGGTAGCTGCTGAGCAGGGATTGGTAGTGCCAGTGTTGCGCAACGCAGATAGGTTGTCGTTGGAAGAGACGGTGTCGGAATTCGCGAGGATCGTGGAAGGTGCGCGAGAAGGAAAGTTGCAGTTGGAAGATGTGCAAGGGGGAACGTTTACTCTCAATAACACTGGCGCATTGGGATCGGTTATTGGCGGTGCGATCATCAACTATCCGCAAGCAGCGATCATGACGACTGAGGCCATTGTGAAGCGGCCCGTCGTAGTTGATACCCCAGATGGTGGCGATGCAATTGCGATCCGGTCGATGATGAACATGTGCCTATCGTTCGATCATCGGATCATTGACGGCGCGGAGGCATTGGCGTTTATGACCGATGTCAAGGGACGACTGGAATCTATCTCGTTATCCTTGGGCGATAGCCGCTGATGCTAATGGATCGCCCCGTCATGCACGCGTCATGGTTAGGACGCGTTCGTTATCGACCTGCTTACGATTTGCAGAGGTTGTTGTTGGAGGAGCGAAAGGCAGAGGAGATACCTGACACTCTGCTGCTGCTTGAGCATGAGCATGTCTTCACCCTAGGGCGGCGAGCCGATGAGACACATCTAGTTACAAGCGATGCACTGATCGAGAACACCAGAGCAGAGGTCATCGAGACTGATCGTGGCGGGGAAGCAACATATCACGGGCCCGGCCAGTTAGTGGCATATCCGATAATCAGCATCCGCGAGTTGAAGATGGGACCAGTAGCGTATGTTCGCATCTTGGAGGAGACGATCATCCAGTTGTTGAGAGAATATGGGATACAGGGTCACAGGGTGGTCGGTAAGAGTGGAGTCTGGATAGGCGGTGAACCGGGAAACAAACCTGCTGAGGGGGTAAATCCGAATGGTCGCAAGATAGCAGCGATTGGCGTGAGAGTTAGTGGCGGCATTGCGATGCATGGTATGGCATTGAACGTCTGCACCGATCTCACCTACTACTCGCATATCATCCCGTGCGGAATGCGTAATCTGAATATGACCTCGATAGAGCAGGAGTGTGGGAAGGATTTGCAGGTTGAGAATGTGGCACGAGATTGGGCGACGTTGTTCGCAGATATTCTGTTCTTCGGCATCGAATGGCGACAAGCGATAGAGTTCGCAGATATTCAATCCGCACCAGTGCCAATTTCCGTATAACCAACCATGAAAACAACGATCTCAAAAATGAGCGCAATCTGGGCAATCGGTTTGGTTCTACCGACGGCATTGATTTTCTTATCATGCACAACCGAGCAGCCCACACCGACTGTAGCCCCGACTCCCAAACCGCCGATAGTAGTGGACATTGGGATGAATGCCAGTACGGTAATGGCACCAGTCGACATCGAGTTTGAAGCAAGGAACTTCACGGATGGGGCATCGTATTTCTGGGATTTCGGTGATGGCAACTCAGCATCTGGGACAAAGGCGCGGCACACTTACCTCGACGCGGGAACGTTTGGAGTCAAGCTAACGGCATCGCGTGACGGTGAGACTGAAATCGCCGAGTCGACGATCACGGTGCAACCGGGCGACGCGGGTTGGCTGATACTAAATGCCGAAGCACTTGAGCTTGAGAGTGGCGAGACGTTCCAATTCGAGATTGCGGCTTATGACCATCTAGGGAACCATGTCGAGCAACCAGATCTGGAATGGTACGCTGACCCCGCAACGGGGGTGATCGATCAGAATGGGCTATTCACGGCGGGGAACGAGGTCGGATTTGCGTCGGAAGGAGTGCAGGTCGATTTCAAGCGTGGCAATTTCACCGCTAACTATGTGGTGCCAGTATCAGTGGTCTATGGCCCTCCTACTACGTTATTGATCACCCCTGAGGTGATCGACACTCGCGTGACCTGGTCGGTGGATATACATGCTTCTGTGCTGGACCATGCGGGTCATGTGCTGGAGGACGCGGAGATTGTTTGGGAGGTTTTGAGGCCCGGCGATGAGATTGATCAGACCGGGCACTACGTTCCGAACCAAACGATTTCGGGGGAGAACGCATCGTTGGTTCTTGTTACTGGCACGGTTGGAGAATCGACGCTTGAGCAGATAGTGAAGGGTACGGTTCTGCCTGGGGTATTGGACCACATCGAAATTGAAGGTTCGCTACAAGACCTGAAACCGGAGGATGAGGTTCAGTTGTCGGCGATAGCGTACGATCGGTTCGGTAACGAATTGGAGTTGGACGAGTTGAGATGGGAAGTTGATGATCCGGAGATAGGGAGTTTTGACGAAGACGGACGGTTCACAGCCGGCTCAAAATCTGGTGTCTTCCCAGAAAACACAGTCAGGGTACGAGGGATCAAGGATGGCGTAGAAACGTTCTCGAACGTGCCGGTGTCGATACTTCCATCCAATGCGGTAGCGATCAAGTTTGCCAATGAGCTAGATTCTGTGCCTGCTGGTTCGAGTTCGCCGATTGATTTGCGCGTTCTGGACGATAACGGCAACGCAATAAACGATGTAGATGTCCTTTTGGAGGTGACCGACGGCGGCAGGTTAAATGCCAACTATGCCTTCACCGCGGGCTTTGAACCGGGTGTATATGAAGACGCCATTATTGCGAGGATTGTCGCGGGCAACGCCGGGAATGAAGAACAACTCGAGGCATCTATGGACATCGAGGTACGGCAACGAAGTTCCGATTTTCTTGCCGTTGACATTTTGGGACCCCGCGGCGCAGTCGTATATCTGATCAACTTGGCGACAGGTGATTTGGTGCCGCTGTCCGAAGAGATCGAAACCAACGAGTTCATTGAAGATTCACCTGCTTGGTGGCCGGATGGTTCGAGAGTGGCATATTCGAGTGACGTGAATGGCAAAAGGGAAATATGGGATATCGATCCATTTACCAATGATGTCAGGCTGTTGGTTTCCGCGGAAAACGGAGTTTTGATGCCAGCGATTTCGCCAGATGGAACGCGAATCGCGTTTGTAGAGACTCGCGAAGATGGTTCGAGCGTGTATGTGGCGGATTTCGAGTTTGACGAGGACGGCGAATTGGAAACAGTCATCACACTTGAGGATGCTCAATTGCTTTCAGAGGAGCCAGACATTCAACATCTATTTCCGCGCTGGTCACCGAATGGGCAGTTGGTGATGTTTACTTCTACCCCGGGCGATGGACGCTTCAGGACGACGATCATGGATGTCGTGGAGGATTTTGGTGATGTAGTAGCGCAGGCGCGGGCCGCCAGTGGATTGGATTGGCATCCGGATGGGAAACGCATTTTGGTTTCTACTGCTCAGGACGTGGAAGGTGGTCAGAGGAGTATTTTGGCACTCGGAGACCTGACCACCGGCGAGATCGAAGAGCTTGACATCAACGGATTGCCGGTCGGCATCGCGTCGATATCTCCCGATGGCTCAGAGATTTCATTCGTCGATGAGGATGAAGGCCAGATGTGGTTGATGGATATAGACGGTACCGGGATGCGGCGTGCGTTGGGGGCGCAATATCAGACCACAGTCACGGCATGGCGCCCGCGCCCTTTGGAGTTGCCGACACCGCTTGGCAGCCAGTTGGGAAGTGACGAGTTGATCTTGCCCAATGGCAACGTTAGACCTGATCGTTTCGAGGACGACACTCATGGGTCTTTGGGGCCTTACCAGATATTGATGGAGACCGATCGCGGAGACGTGAGGATCGACCTCTACAACCACCTCGCGCCGTTCGCGGTCGAAAACTTCATGAATCTCGCCAGAGTCGGATACTACGACGGGTTGACCTTTCACACCGTTGAGCCAGAGTCAGCGATCTTCGCTGGATCGGTCATCAACGCGTTTGGCGGAACTGGCGGCTACTACATTCCTTCGGAGTTTCATCCTGAGGGTTTGCACGATGCCGCAGGAACGGTCTCGATGGTTTCCAAAATTGTCGATGGCGGTTCGACGGAGTTTGTCATTGCGTTAGAACCGAAGCCTGAGTGGGATGCTTACGTTGATGGAGAATTGAAGGACTGCACAGACATAGACCTTAGTGAGGCATGTTACACAGTCTTCGGGCGTGTAATAGAAGGCCTCGATGTGTTGATGGGATTTGAGCAGATCGACAGGTTGTCCGGCACGGTGACGCCGCACCGAATCATGAAGATGTCAGTAGAGGATGGGATTGAAAAGTGAAGCACGAATCGACGATTACTCATCTGGAATGTACCTTGACCGGTGAGCGTTTCGACGCGTCGTATCCGCATCGTACCAATCCTGCGAACGGCAAACCGCTTTTCGCTCGATATGACTTGGAGAAGGCGAAAGCGACCCTCACAAAGGATTCATTGACAGAGCGCCGCCGAGATATGTGGCGTTACCGTGAAGTGATGCCAGTCATCGACGATGCCAACATTATTTCACTAGGCGAAGGCGGGACTCCGTTGCTAAAGGCCGATCGGCTAGCAAAGGAAACAGGGCTAGATTCCATCTACATCAAAGACGAAGGGGTGAATCCGACAGGTTCATTCAAGGCGCGCGGGCTTGGCGCGGCAGTGTCGAAGGCTAAGGAATTGGGGCAGACGAGATTGACCATGCCGTCGGCAGGTAATGCCGCCGGAGCGATGTCAGCATACGCCGCGGCAGGAGGCATGGAAGCGCACGTCTTTATGCCGAAGGATGCCCCGATAGCGAACAAGATTGAGTGTCAGGCATTCGGAGCGAGGTTGACCCTCGTAGATGGCTTTATCACCGATGCAGGGCAGATGTCGCAACAGGCAGCGCAAGAACTGGGACTGTTTGATGTATCGACGCTGCGAGAGCCGTATCGCGCCGAGGGAAAGAAGACGATGGGTTACGAAATCGTTGAGCAGTTAGGTTTCAGTGTGCCTGATGTGATCGTGTACCCGACTGGCGGCGGAACCGGGATTGTGGGTATATGGAAAGCCCTAGACGAGATGGAACAACTCGGATGGATCGGTTCAGAGCGCCCGCGCATGGTCTGCGTTCAGGCCGAGGGATGCGCTCCGTTGGTGACGGCATTCGAGAAAGGCGAGGAGTTTGCCGACCCGTTCCCCAACCCGGAAACGTTAGCAGCGGGAATGCGTGTGCCGGCGGCGGTTGGCGATTTTCTGGTGATTCGCTCAGTACGAGAGAGCGGCGGTCACGCCTTAACGGTTTCGGACAATGAGATGGTAGCCGGGATGGTAGACATGGCACGAACCGAAGGCGTATTTGCCGCACCCGAAGGTGGGGCAACCTTAGCCGCCTTACGGAAGTTAATCGAACGGGGAATGGTTGACCGCGATGAACGGGTGGTGTTGCTAGTTACAGGAAACGGCCACAAATATCTGGATATGCTGCCCGAAGGGATGGGCTCGTAACTACGTCATTCGCGCGTAGGGGACCTTAGGGCAACCTACGTCATTCCAAGCCTCGCCCGTCATTCCGAGCGCGTTCCATGTCATTCCGAGCGGAGCGAGGAATCTCTTTTCGCTATGTGCAAGGGGGTTAGGGGGATGCGATTCCTAGGAACGGGGATCGTTGAATCATTGCCTTAATGGTTCAAACCGTGGCATAGATTCCTCGCTACGCTCGGAATGACAGGTGACGACGCGCGCAGTTGTGCATCACACGTGACAAGCACGTAGTTATGATGATGCCATTGCTGATCGAAAGTAGGCGACGTTGGCAGACTATACAGACATAATCACAGTTGAGCCTGGTAAACGCGGCGGGAAGCCGTGTATACGTGGGTTGCGAATAACTGTCTACGATGTATTGGAGTATTTGGCATCTGGGATGTCTGAAGAAGAGATACTGTCCGATTTTCCCGATCTTGAATTGACAGACATTCGGGCTTGCTTGTTGTTCGCAGCCGATCGCGAGCGACGATTAGTGTCGTTAACAGTCGAATGAGACTATTGTTCGATCAGAATCTTTCGCCGAGTCTGAAGTCGGCGTTGGATGACATCTACCCTGACGCTCTTCACGCAAAGGAGGCAAGTCCTCATCCAACCCCTGATCCACGCGTCTGATCTAGGTATGCGCGCGCTTCGGCTAGCAGGAAGCGGGAGGCGCCGCTAACGATCCATTGGACGCCGCGTTCGTGCCAGAACTGGGCTTGTTCGACAGTTACGCCGAGGGTGCCGGAGATTTTCCCTGCGTCGTGGGTCTTTTTGACTAGCGTTTCGATAGCGTCTACAACTTCGGGATGGCTGATCTGCCCGGGGTAGCCCATGTTCAGGGAGAGGTCGCCCGGTCCCATGAAGATGCAGTCTGCGCCTTCTACGGCGATGATTTCGTCGGCGTTTTCGATGCTTTCTGGTGTTTCGATCTGTAGGCAGACGAATGTTTCTTCGTTTGCCTGTTTGACGTATTCCGCTTGGTCTTGGATGCCGAACATAGCAGAACGTCCAGAGAATCCGCCTCGTTTGCCGACCGGCGGATATTTGACGGAGTCGACTACTCTGCGTCCTTGCTCTCCGTTGTTGATTAGCGGGATCATCACGCCTTGTGCGCCGCCTTCGAGATAGCGCTGGATGTGTTGCTGGTCGTTCATTCCGATGCGGACGATAGGTGTGGTACCCGAAAGCTCGGCTGCACGGATCATGTTTTCGGCCGTTTCATAGTCCATGATCCCGTGTTCGCAGTCGATTACTACGAAGTCGAATCCTGCCCAACCCATAAGTTCGACAAGTGCAGGTGCTGGCCAGCCGACGAACGGGCCTAGAGTGGTGCCGCCGTCAAGCATCTTTCGCTTCATGGTGTTGGTTCGCATATCAAGTCTCTTTCGTTCTGGTTGGTTGGGAGGTGTTTTGAGCTAGGGTGAGTGAGATTTGAAGCGCTGGGCGAAATCCCAGTCGCACCCCACCTCTGGATTCCCGCCTTCGCGGGAATGACAAACGGTCTGGCCGGTATCGGCGTATAACAGGTTAACTGGAATCGAAGAATTCAGAGGCATGTTGCCAAACATCTTTGGCGACCTCGTTTGGATTTCTCGTGGCGTCAAGTTCTATCCAACGACTGGGTTCGCGATTAGCGAGGTCTCGATAGCCTCGCCGGACGTTTCGGTGGAAGCGAATCGGGAGTTCCTCGAAGCGGCGTTGGGTTTCGCCATTAGATTGATCCTCAGCGTCACGTCGGTTGAGGCCGGTTTCGGGAGGGATGTCAAGCAGGATCGTGAGGTCTGGGACAACCTCGTTCGTTGCCAATTCATTGGCGTGTTTCAAGCGGTCAAGGTTGAGGTTCCCGCCGTATCCCTGGTACGCGATGGTGGAGTCAGAAAATCGGTCGCAGATGACCGTAGTGCCAGCGTTTAGGTTCGGCACGATGATGTCGTTCATCAGTTGAGCACGTGCTGCCATGAATAACAGCGCGTCGGCAGCCGGGACATTGTCGCGCGACTTGATGATGTTTCGTACCTGCTCACCGAGTTGCGTTGTGCCGGGTTCTCTTACCAACAACACGGGCAGGTTGTGTTGCTCCAAGCGTCGCCGTAAGAGTTCGGCTTGGGTAGTCTTGCCAGCACCTTCACCGCCTTCAAAAGATATGAATGGTGCTTTGTGAACAGACCTGCGCGGCATGACTGAGTTACCAGTGCTACTAGGATGGTGTGCAGATCAGCGTCGTCGTCGCCGAATGATGACGTGTCGGTTAGGCTCGTGTCCGGTGCTGGCGGATCCGACGTTGTACCTTGCGGCGAGGGCGTGTTGCAGTCGTCGAATGTGCGCGGATTGGGCGGAGAGGTTTACCTTGCGGTCTCCGCTAAGCACTCGTTCCACGGCACGTTCGGCTTCTTCAAGTGCTTCTTCAATGATGATTTCATCGCCTTGGTGCACACCGTTGCCGTTGACCGATCCGGGATGTTCGAGTTCAAAACGACTTAAGAACTGCTCAATTTGCTCGCGTGTGCTGCGCCGAAGAACGTATACAGGGATGCCGTCGCGTTCAGCACGTTTGACCGCCGGGGGACGTCGTCCATAGTGGAGTTTGGTGGTTACTAGGACATCGGCTTCTTGCGCCGATTCGGAAAGCATGACAGGCACGCCCATCGCTCGAACCGCAGACCTCAAGGTCTCACGCGGAACTCCGAAGGGATGAACGCGAATCGGAGGCGGTTCAGGCATTTGGTCGTCACGGGTCACGGTATCCGACTGGGGACGCGATCTGCCGTTGCCATTCGTGTTCTCCTGAGTGGGATCGTAGGATCGGCGCGGAGAGCGGACGGCGTTGAGATCAAACGCGGCGGTTTCGAAAGCGTCTTCGGTCTCCATGGCGTCTTGGACTTGGCTGTCAACAGTGCCGTCTTCGTTGAGTTGGCGCATTTCTAGCGGGACTTGAAGTCCGCGCAACATGCGGTCAACGGCTCTCCCGACGTCGTTGTGGACACCTAGATAGTTTCGTTCTCGCATCTCAACGACGACATCGAATGTAGGCGTGTGTTTTCGCTCTAGTACGGTTTTTTGGGTTCTGCGCCGCCGTGCCTCGATATCGCCCAAAGTTACCGCTTGAGTTCCGCCGACTAGATCGGAGAGAGTCGGGTTTGTGATGACATTTCCGAGGGTATTGCCGTGTGCAGTTGCGACGAGTTGCACACCGCGTTCTGCAATGGTTCTAGCTGCGATGGCTTCGAGTTCAGTGCCGATCTCGTCGATGACTACGACTTCCGGCATGTGGTTTTCCACCGCTTCGATCATGATGCGGTGCTGTAGTTCAGTGTTTGGCACCTGCATCCTGCGTGCGCGTCCAATGGCGGGGTGTGCTACTGCGCCATCGCCGCCGATTTCATTAGATGTGTCAACGATGACGACACGTCGTGACGCGTCGTCGGCTAGGACTCTTGCGACTTCGCGCAGAATTGTCGTCTTGCCTATTCCTGGGCGTCCGAGGATCAGTACGCTACGTCCGGATTGGATGAGGTCTTGGATGAGGCGAACGCTTCCGAATACAGCACGTCCAACGCGGCAAGTCAAACCTACCGGGTTTGCTTCGCGGTCTCTGATGACAGAGAACCGGTGAAGGGTGCGTTCGATTCCAGCTCGGTTGTCATCGCCGAATCTGCCGAGACCTGCGATGACGGTGTCAATGTCCCAGCGTGTAGCTTCTTTTTCCCCTAGGGGAATGGTCCCATCTACGAATCGTGCTTCGGGGGTTCTACCTAAGTCGATGATGACTTCGAGTAAGCCAGATAGGTCGTGGTCTTCGTCTGCATTCCTGTCTAGCCGTTCGCGTACGTAAGGCGGCAAGACGTTTAGGAACGCGGCGATATCGTCTACCACGTATTGTTGGGTGTGTTGTGAAGGCGCGTTCAGGATCCCGTCGGGTTGGTTTTCGAGGGTTAATTGGTCAATGCTCTTGTCTACCATGATAAGTGTTGTCGGATAGGGCTGGCGACTAGCTACGTCGCGTTGAACAGTCAACTGCAACCAGAGGGCGATCGAATTCGCCTGAATGTTTAGTATGACTTTTCACAAAGAGGACGCGATTAGGGCAGCAACATCGGCTGTGCGGCTGGAGTAGCCCCATTCGTTATCGTACCAGCCCACAACTTTAACGAAGGTACCCGATTCGGAGTCATCTTCAGTAACGACTGCTGTTGATAGCGAGTCGATAGTGCAGGAGTGCGGGTCGCCAATGTAGTCGGACGATACAAGCGGTTCGTCGGAGACGTGTAAGACGCCATTGAGGCTCCCTTCTTGACTTGCACGGAAGGCATCATTGACCTCTTCAGGTGTTACAGCCTTCGATAGACGGGCGGTGAGGTCGGTCACAGAGCCAGTGATGACCGGTACTCGGTACGCCATGCCGTCAATCTTGCCTTTAAGCTCAGGGATTGCGAGGGTTACCGCTTTGGCAGCACCTGTAGTCGTTGGTATGATGCTGTTGGCAGCGGCCCGGGCGCGGCGCAGATCGCTGTGAACTTGGTCCAGGATGTTCTGATCGTTGGTGTAGGCGTGGATAGTTGACATTAGGGCGTGTTCGATACCAAAGGAGTCATTGAGGACTTTGGCCATCGGCGCTACGCAGTTCGTAGTGCATGACGCGTTGGAGATGACGTTGTGATTTGCGGAGTCGTACTGGTCTTCGTTGACACCGAGGACGATAGTGATGTCTTCGTTAGTGGCAGGCGCGGATATGATGACCTTTTTGACGCTGCCAGACAGATGGGCAGATGCCTGTTCAGCATCGGTGAAGAAACCGGTCGATTCGATGACGATCTCAGCGCCAGCGTCTGCCCAAGGGATGTTTGCCGGATCGCGTTCGGAGAATACGGTAATCGTTTCGCCGTTGATGATGAGAGAACCGTCGGCAAGTTCAACATCACCCCGATACCTGCCGTAGGTGGAATCGTATTTGAGTAGATGGGCTTGTTGTTGCGGATTTGCGAGGTCGTTTACGGCGACAACCTGTAGTTTGTCGGGATGCCGTTGGCTGATGGTGCGGAAGACTTGCCGCCCGATTCTGCCGAATCCATTGATGCCGATCTTGGTTCTACTCATGCTTTCTGTTTTGGACCTCCGAGTTATGGGTTATCGCTCTCACTGTCAAATGAAGTGCCGGGATCGCTAGTTGCAGGTTACACCTTGTAGCGCAACAGCGTTTATCAGGTTTTGATCACGCTCATCCCTGCGTAGCGGCCTCGTTCTCCCGCCCAATCTTCGATGCGAAGTAGTCGGTTATATTTGGCTACGCGTTCGCTACGTGCAGGGGCACCGGACTTAATTTGACCGCAACCTGATCCAACTGCGATGTCGGCGATAGTGGTGTCTTCCGTTTCGCCAGAGCGGTGACTCACTACTACGCCGAAGTTTGCTTCGCGGGCACGTCGAATCGTTTCGAGAGTCTCGGTTACGGTACCGACTTGGTTCGGTTTGATGAGGATGGCGTTAGCGGCATTTTCCTTGATGCCGCGTTCAAGGAACGCGGTTTGCGTCACGAATAGGTCGTCACCTACGAGTTGGACGTTCTCGCCCAAGACGTTGGTGAGGACTTGCCATCCTTCCCAGTCATTCTCAGCTAGACCGTCTTCGATGCTGCATACAGGGTATTCGGCGCAGAAATCGTTGTATTCCTCGGCCATCATTTCAGCGGTGAGCCTGAGGCCTTCGCGCTTCATACTGTAGCGCCGCACCTCTGGGACATAAAACTCGCTCGCAGCAGGATCTAGTGCGATGAAGATCTCCTCGCCGGGCATGTAACCAGCGGTCTCTATTGCATGAGTTACGTATCCGAGTGCTTGACGGTTGGTAAGTCCCACTGGCGCGTATCCGCCTTCAAAACCGACGGATGTGGATAGTCCCTCGTCTTGCAGTAGCCTTCCAAGTGCTTGGTAAATCTCGGAACCCGCGCGAAGAGCCTCAGAAAGTGATTCGACTCCTGCGGGCATGACCATGAATTCTTGAAACTCGGTCGAACCTGCGGCGTGAGCTCCGCCGTTGAAGATGTTGAGCATCGGCACAGGAAGAATGTAGCGTTCTTGATTGCCGATGTGTTCAGCGACTATGTCGTAGAGCCACTCGCCTTGGCTGCGGCTAGAGGCGCGAAGAACAGCCATCGAGATTGCTAGCAGCGCATTGGCACCGTAACGAGACTTATTGCTCGTTCCGTCAGCGCTGATCATTGCTTCATCGACCGCGCGTTGGTCCTTGGCATCGATTCCGATTACCGCGTCGTTGAGAGGGCCGTTGATATTTGCGACGGCCTTGAGAACGCCTTTGCCGTTGAAACGCTTAGGGTCGCTATCTCGAAGTTCCCACGCTTCGTTTTCACCAGTGCTTGCACCAGACGGAACGGAAGCACCGTTTCTAGTGCCATCTTCAAGGAGGACTTCAGCGTAGACTGTAGGGTTTCCGCGGGAGTCGAGGATCTCTTTTCCATGTACGAATTTGATGTTGCTCATGATGAACAAGTTTGCATTATGAATATGCGCTTCTGCTAACGCTCTCAGGGGTGAACCATGATTGCCGTGATGTGGAAATGATGAACCATGATGTTGCCCCTCCCTCTCCCTCTATGGATTCCCGTCTGCGCGGGAATGACAGTTGGCGCGGCAACATCACGCAATCATGGTTCAAATGCCTCTGCGTTGTTGGACGCGTTCAATAGCCATCTGAACTGCTTCGGCGGCGTTTTGGGCGTATGGGACTTCGGTGAAGCGGGATTTGCCTTGATCGTCCCGCAAGTTAGATTCCCAACCTTCGATTGCCACCACTGGAATGCCGGCGATCATGGCAAAACTAAGCTCGTTGGTAGTTCCCCATTTTCCCGGCAACACAATAACTGCGTCGCTGGCATTGGCGACGAGAACGTTTCTGACGAATCCGAGTGGCGTTGGTATGGCGTAGTCGATGTAGGGGTTTGCCGCGTTGCGATCTGTCGTAGACAAGATTCCGATGGTGGTACCGCCAGCGGATTTTGCGCCTTTAGCTGCTTGTTCCATCGTGCCACCCATGCCGCCGTTGACGAGGATGCATCCAGCTTTGGCTACGAGCCGCCCGACTTCCTCCGCGAGCTTTAAGCCATCGGCAGTAGTGTGGTCGCGGTCGCCTCCGATCACAGAGATGTAGATTGGGTGCTTAGAGGGCATTTGCAGACGAACAGCGGTTATCAGCGTCGGGCCGCTTGTAGTGCGAGTAATTGGGACTGTTTCATGGCTTCGCATCCCAGACTTGCTAGGTGCAGCATGTCTTGCAGTTGGGAAGACGAGAACGGGTCGCCTTCTGCCGTGCCTTGAATTTCCACATAGTCGCCCGTACCCGTCATCACAACGTTCATATCGACTTCGGCACGGGAGTCTTCCTCGTACGGGAGGTCAAGGACACAGGCGCCGTCGATAATGCCGACCGAGATCGCGGCGACACTGTCCTTCAGTATCACGACATCAGAACCGCGTTGCTCTTGTAACGACGCGACCGCTTGAGCCAGAGCGACGAATCCGCCAGTTATCGATGCCGTTCTGGTGCCGCCGTCGGCGCGAAGGACGTCGCAGTCGATAGTGACGGCACACTCACCCAAAGCTCTCATATCGGTGATCGAGCGTAGAGAGCGCCCGATTAAGCGTTCGATTTCTCGCGTCCGGCCGCTCGTAGCGGCACGGCGTCTATCTATGCGATCGGAAGTTGATCTGGGCAACATCCCGTACTCAGCAGTCACCCAACCCGTGCCGCGTCCGCGCATCCAACGTGGTACTTGGGTATCGATCGTTGCAGTGCAGATTACATGAGTGTTGCCGAGTTGAACGAGGGCCGATCCTTCAGCGTTGGGCATGAAGCCGGGTTCGATGCGAATGCGGCGCGTCTCGTCAGGTCTACGACTATCGGCACGTCTATATTCATGGGACATTCTGGGGATTTTAATCGACATGATGCTCAGTCATCACGCGTAGTAGGGTCTGGCTGACCAAAAATGTGTGTAGCTGTTCGAGGAAATGGCGTAATCTTGAGGTTCCAGAACATAGTTCCTGTAGTTTGTGGAAAGGAGCGTTTGAGATGAGAATCGTCATGATGGGTGCGGGTGCGGTTGGCGCGTATTATGGCGGTGCATTGGCGAGGGCCGGCAGAGATGTAGTTCTAGTTGCTCGTGGTGAACACGGGAAGAAGATGCGTGAAGATGGTTTGAGAGTCGAATCGTATTGGGGGGATTATGTGGTGCATCCCGAAGTCGTGACGACGCCAAATGAAGTTGGAATCGCAGACTTGGTTCTTCACTGCGTGAAGCTCTATTCCAACGCCGACACGATACCGACCATGCATCCATTGATTGGCGATGAAACGGTGGTCCTGACGATTCAGAATGGCATCACCGGCGGCGAGTCGCTAGCCGCTGAATTCGGTTGGGAGAAGGTCTTGGAGGGTGCGACGTATATCGAGACCTCGATATCCGGTCCGGGCAATATCGCCCAGACTGGAAGCGCGGCGCGGATTGAGTTCGGTGAGCGTGACGGATCCGAGACAGATCGAGTAGCGCGAGTAAGGGATGCGCTGTCCGTCCCTGGCATCCAAACAGAGGTAAGTTCTGATATTCGGGCATCTCTATGGTCCAAGATGGTGTCGATTGGAGCGTTGGGAACTGTTGTGACTGCTGCCCGCGCTTCGTTGTCAGAGGTATTGGAGATGGATGGCGGAGTGGAGACGATCCGAACGGTGATGGAGGAGATAGTGGCGAGTGGCAAGGCACAAGGGATCAAGTTCCCGAATGGCGTAGTGGATGCGAAGATTGCGGATGCAAAAGCAGAAGCCGGCGAGTTTCAGTCGTCTCTGCAATCGGATTTCAACCGCGGCGGAAAGTTGGAGTTAGACGACATATTAGGCGCGGCAGTGAGATTAGGACGTGAAGCAGGTATCCCGATGCCCGCCAGCGCGGCCTTGGTGATGACACTGCAGAAGTTCAAGGATGGTTCAGACGGTTAACCTCTTTGTTTGGCGCCTTTGCGTAAACCTCCGTCTTGATGCACAAGGGGGAATTAAAGCAGGTTTTAGATCAGTAAGTTCGATCTATTCCCAGCTACGCCCCTCTGGATTCCCGCCTTCGTGGTAATGACGTATTTATTGCGCGGTAATGAGGGTAGTTGGACGCAGGTCTCTCAACGCATGAGGAATCGTAAGTTGCGTAGGTATCCTATTTCCAAGAGGTAACAAGTATCACTTCCCAACCTAGACATACCGAGCCGACTGTGAACAGCACGTTGGGACGTGTCCTTGCGGGCATGTTGCCGAGTTGCACAGTTCGGCATGAGGACACTGGCGTCATCTTAGAGGGCGCAGGTCTACATCCCGACATCTTGATAACAGCATCAGACCGCGCACCTCTGGTGATCGAAGCAGAGTATGATCCGGCAGATTCGGTGGAGAGAGACGCAAGCGAACGGCTAGGTCTGACCGTTACGGAAGGCAACCGCCGCATGGAATCCGCAATCGCATTGCGTTATCCCGAAGCGGTGAAGTTTGCCGACGACCTAGACGCAGACATACGTAACGCGCGATTCTCCTACGCTGTGCTTCACGAAAACGGCGAACGTTTCCCTACTTCAGGATGGTTGGAAGGGGCATGTGAAGACCTCGCAGACATGGCGCGGTTGCTGTCGGTCCCACAGAGCGCGGTGAATCAGGCATCCGACCATTTGGAGGTGGGAATCGAAATCGCCGCATCGCGTCTAAACGAGATTTCGGATTTGCGTCCTAAAGTCGCAACTGAGATTGCTGGGTTGCTGGGAATGGCGAACGTTCACCAGACGCGCCGCATGGCCTGCGCCATCCTCGCAAACGCTATGATCTTCCACGACCGCGTCGCTGACATGCACGAAGGAATCAATCATCTGAATATCGTTTGCGGCCCAGAAGTCGCCGATCCACAAGCAGCTGTCCTCGATTCTTGGCAACGGATTCTCCAGATCAACTATTGGCCCATCTTCGCGATTGCCCGCGACATTCTCAGTCGGATGTCACCCCAAGACGCCGCTCGGATTATCCGCGTTCTGCGCGAGACAGCAGGAAAGGTGTCAGCATCCGGCGCAAACATCGCGCATGATTTGACGGGACGAATCTTCCAGCGTTTGATCGCTGACCGCAAGTATCTCGCAACGTTTTACACCTTGCCGTCGTCAGCCGCTTTGCTGGCACGGTTGGCAGTGGCGAAAATGCGCGACGTCGACTGGTCAGATGCAGATGCTATCGGCGAATTGCGAGTCGGTGATTTCGCCTGTGGAACTGGTGCATTGCTCGCAGCGGTCTACGAACAGCTCGCTACACGTCACGAAAACGCAGGCGGAAAGTCCGAAGACCTGCACCAAAACATGATGGAAGAGGTGCTATACGGCTGCGATGTCATGCCATCAGCCATACACATCACGAGCGCGACACTGTCAGGCGTACACCCCAATGTCCGTTTCGAAGGTTCCCGACTATACACCTTGCCTTATGGACGCCAACGCGACGGATCGGTAGCCATCGGATCGCTCGAACTCCTGCAATCCTCATCGGTGATGACACTGATCAACACCACAGACCCAGCGCTCCGAACCGGCAGTGCCGGTGAAGAGACAGCAACTCAAATCGTCGTAGATGTACCAGACGAAAGCTTCGATGTCGTCATCATGAATCCCCCGTTTACGCGCAATACCGGACAGGAAGGGGAACATATCGGAACCGCTAATCGGGCATTCGCGGCATTCCAAGCGACCGATGCCGATCAACGCGAAATGGGTTCACGATTGAAAAGACTTCAACGCGGTACGCAAGCACATGGCAACGCGGGTATCGCTTCGGCATTCGCATCTCTGGCACACATGAAATTAAAGCCGGGCGGCGTGATCGCGTTGGTGTTGCCGTTGACTGTTGCAACAGGAGCATCTTGGAGCAAATTCCGCGAGATGCTTACGGAGAACTATGACGACGTATCGATTTTGAGCATCTCGGCTGGCAACGGGGGTATCGCCTTTTCTTCCGATACCGGAATTGCCGAATGTCTGGTAATAGCGCGCAAAGTCGATAAGTATGATTCTGCGTCTGATAGCTCTGAATTCATCTCATTCAATCGCCGACCGTCAGGTTTCGCTCAATCTGCTGTCGTAGCCCACGAGATCGGTGCAAAATCTGGATCGATGAGAGCCGTCGAAGACGGACCCTACGGGGGTACTCGCTTAACCGTTGGTAATGAACTAGTGGGCGAGATGTTGTCCGTATCACACCGATCTAATGGCGTCGCCTGGCCAGCGGTACGTCTCTCCGACGCTTCAGTTGCTCAGACCGCGTACGCGTTGTCCCGATCGTTGCTTTGGTTACCGGGTATCGCTGAGTCGATGCAGTTGAAGACAGTGCAGCTCAGCGAAGTTGGCAGCATGGGTTACTACCACATAGACATAAATGGGCCAATGCCGCGAGGTCCCTTTGACAATGTAGCCGCGAGCCCCACAGCCACCTATCCATCCCTGTGGAATCACGACGCGAAAAAAGAGACGCGAATTGTATGCGAGCCAGACTCGCAATTGATTGTCAGGCAGGGGATGGAAGATAAAGCGGGATTGATCTGGGAAACGTCGAGTCAATCTCACTTGAATCGAGACTTTCGTCTTAATTCCCAACCGTTAGCGGTCGCGTTCACTGAGCGTACGACGATCGGCGGCACAGCATGGCCAAACGTGATTTTCGATGACGAAAGATACGACTACACCTTTGCGGTCTGGGGCAACAGCACCTTGGGATTGCTCAGTTTCTGGTGGCATTCAAGCAGGCAACAAACGGGCAGAGCTAGGATCAGTATCCGTCTTGCTGAGACGTTGCCTATCTTGGATTTACGCGCTCTTACGAACGACCAACATGCCACGGCGCGACAAATCTTCAGTGATTTCAGCGATTTAGAGTTGAAGCCAGCTTACATCGCTGATGCCGATCCCAATCGAGCGACCCTGGACCAAAAGGTTATCTGCGATCTCCTCGGTTTCAACTCGGACGTTTTCGAAGGTGTGCGGCGATTAGCTCAAAAGTGGTGTGCTGAGCCGTCAGTTCATGGCGGGAAACCACGGCCTAAGGGTGCCCATCCATTAATCTACGGTGACGATTAGGGCACAGAGCGGATCACGAGTTCATGATCCGAAAAAACTCTGGGACCTCTCAATCGAGGTCCATGTTCAAATCCATCTGCTTTGGTATGCGGCTGAAAATTTCTGCGCGTTTCTTCTCCGCAATCGCTTCTATTCGAGCGGTAGCAGCCTCGCGCGCGGCTACTCGTCTGTTAACTTCAGCTCGACAGTCGGAGCACAGATCGGTGGCTATTCTATCGGCAACGTTGCCTTCAGGGTCGTAACCCTTGATCACGTAACTTGTCGGAGTGTCTTCGCGGCACATCGGACAAGGCGCAATGTATGGCCGCTCATCGGTAGTGATGATTTCCGATTCTGTGGACATTGGGTTAAGGATACCGTGTTTTGAATGGGGATAGGCGTGGTTTGGAATGATGGGCTACTACTGCATCACCGTTGTATAACAAGGAAGCGGATAACCTCGCCTATCAATCAAGCCCCAGATCGAGCGTCGCCTGCTCGTGTTTTGGTTTAGGGATGCTGGCGATGAGATCGGCGAGAGTCTTCTCATATTTCGCCCGTCTCCTAGCGTCGTCAACACGACGTTCCTCGAACCGTCTATCACGTTCAGCACCACAGTCGGTGCACAATTTGACAAAAATCGAGCTGCCGGTGTCATTGCCTTCGGCATCGTGAACTGTGATGGGGTGACGTTGTGAAATCTCTACTTTGCAGTCACGGCAACGAGAGCTTTCGCCATCGTCGATGTGTGGGGTTTTCGTATACATAGGCATTGGGTTTTAAGGATAAGTGAATTTTGGCGTTTTGGACCGACGCCAGAAGATCACTATTCTCTCTTTGATCGATACCACTGTGAAACCACGCGGCGTATACCTGTGCATAACCATCGTCACACCGCGCAGGTGGGTATCCAGAGGAGTAGAGCGGTGCGAGACACCGTTGAGGCTGATGTTGGCGCGCGATTTGCCATCTGGTTTATGATTGCGCCTACATTCCAAACGTGATTTGACATTTGCCCGGCGTTCATAGACCCGTATCTACGCCAGCGAAAGTCATCGCTCGTGAAGAATCAACCGCATTTCCAAGAGGAATGTCGGACAGGATCAGAGACATAGGAGTAGAGAAGAGATGGCGGCATTGGCAACGTCTGAAATCAGGAACATCGTTTTAGCGGCGCACAGCGGAGCCGGCAAGACGACGCTGGCCGATGCTATGTACTTCAAGTCTGGCGCGGTTAATCGCAGAGGCAGAGTCGATGAACAAACGAGTCTCTCAGACTATGAGCCTGAGGAACAGGACCGGGGTTCAAGCATCCAGATGGCGGTCTTGCCGTGCGAATGGCGAGGGCACAAGATAAATGTGTTGGACACGCCCGGGTATCCCGACTTCAGAGGTGACATGCTGTCCGCGATGCGTGTGGCGGACGCGACTGTTCTGGTAATCTCTGCGCCTTCTGGCATTGAGGTAGGTTCTATCCAAGCATGGCAAGCGGCAGAAGATGCACAGTTGCCCAGAGTAATCGTTGTAAACAAACTTGACCGCCCGGAGACCGATTTCGACGAAGTCGTCAGCGTAATTCAGGATGCTTGGGGACGCATGTGCGTAGCTGTTCAGGCGCCTGAGGGAAGTGGCGAAGGCTTGACAGGGATACAAGACCTTTTGGAAGGTGATGTAGCCGAGATGCCCGAAGAGTTGGTCGAAGCGATTGCCGAATCCGATGACGATCTGATGATGATGTATCTCGAAGGCGAGGAGTTGAGCGCAGATGACTTGCGAGAAGGGTTGAAGACAGCGATCGCCGCGGGGACTGTAGTGCCGATATTCGCTATGGCTGCTGATCGTGAGATTGGCGTCGAAGAGTTTATGGATGCGGTTGTGGGTCTATTGCCTGCTCCGAGCGATGAGTTGCCAGATGGTGTAACTGAAGACGTGCCGGCGAATCTGATTTTCAAGACATCGGCAGACCCCTTCGTAGGCAAGGTCTCATACCTGCGAATCTACGGTGCCCCGTTGATGCCAAACACGCAACTCGTCACTGGATCGAAAGCCGATGCTGAACGCGTGGCACAAGTCTATTCAGCTGTCGGCAAGGAATTGAATGTCGTTGATACAGCAGTGCGCGGCGATATCGCAGCAGTGACGAAACTTCAAGAGGCATCGACTTACGACACGCTTTGCACGCGTGACCAAATGATTGAGTTAGAAGGCGCTGAGCTGCCAGACCCGATCTTCGCGCTTGCCGTAAGCCCGGAATCACAGGCCGATCTCGACAAGATGGCATCCTCGTTGACACGTATCACAGAGGAAGACCCCACTTTGCGCTTGGAGAGGAACATCGAGACAGGAGAGTTGGTACTGCACGGTCTTGGCGACATTCACGTTGAGATGGCGATACAACGCATTGCTCGCAAGTTCGAGGTGGCATTAAAGACTTCGTTGCCAAAGATTGCATACCGCGAGACGATAATGGCTAACGCTGATGTGGACTACAAGCACAAGAAGCAGTCTGGCGGTAGCGGGCAATACGGTCATGTTTTGATGCGAGTCGCACCTTCTGGACCCGATGGCGGAATCAACTTCTCAAGTTCAGTTGTCGGGGGTAACGTCCCTAGGGAGTACATTCCTTCGGTGGAAAAAGGAGTCCGCAATGCGGCGTCGCAGGGAGTCTTAGCAGGTTTCCCAGTTGTCGGCATTGACGTTGAACTGTACGACGGTAGTTCCCACTCGGTCGACTCTTCAGGTGTAGCCTTTGAGATCGCCGGCAGCATGGGCTTCAAACAGGCGATGCGCGATGCAAGGCCGCAGCTGTTAGAGCCGATTCTTAAGGTAGATGTGATGGTTCCGGACGAAACTGCCGGAGACGTTATGGGTGACCTGAATCGAAAACGTGCCCGAATCAGTGGTATGGAACCGTTGGGTAATGGATTCACCGTCGTTAAAGCCGAAGCGCCGATTTCGACTATGCAAAGATACGCTGCCGATTTGAGATCGCTGACGCAGGCGCGCGGTTCCTTCAACGTTGAGATCGATCACTATGAAGCGGTTCCGCCCCAAGACACGGATCGAGTCGTTGCCCAGTACGCGGAAGCGAATCGACGATAGGTCAGCGGACCAACCAAAGACGCTCACCATCGGTACGGAACTGTAAAGTTCCCATTGTGTCGGTTCTGAAGACTCGTTCTTCGCCGACAACGTTGTTTAGCCGTGCCAGTACCTCCGGGTGTGGATGCCCGTATCGATTCTCGGAACCGACAGCAATGACGACCGCGGCAGGGTCTACTGCGTCTATGAACGCATCAGTTGACGATGTGATACTGCCATGATGGGGTGCTTTGAGAACGGTTGCATGAAGGTTTGAGATACTCGAAGCCAACATCGCTTCAGCTGATCTCTCGATATCCCCGGTCAGCAAGAATGAAACATCATCAAAGCGAAGCCTCGTAACGACGGATGCATCGTTGACGTTGTCGCATGACAGCGAGACGCTAGGGCATCCTGAGGAAATGACTTCCAGATAAACCCCTTTGTCCAGTCCTATACTCGTACCAGGCTGTGCGACGTTGACGTCGTCGTGATCTTCGATTGCTTCGAGCCAATTCGTAAAGGTTTCCGAAGGCGAGTTCAATCCAGAATGCATAACCGTGTCAACCGAAAATCGTCTTATCACCCTTGGCAAGCCACCAACATGATCAGCGTCCGAGTGCGTCAACATAACGACATTGATGCTTCGATTCGTCAATGGAAGCATTCGGGTTAGAGTGTCGGCGATTTGGTTGGCATCGCCGCCACCATCGATCAGCATTCGATTGCCGTTCTGTGTCTCGATAAAGATCGATTCTCCATGTGTCGTTTCGAGGAACCGGACGCTTAAATATGGTTTCGGATCGCTTTGAGCAAGTGAAGCCCCCCAACCGACTACACCGGCGATCAAGAACGCCGCGGTCATTCCGAGAGGTGCGCGGATAGTGTCGGTCGCATTGGATATCGGACGATCGTTTAACTCGATAAATGCCTGCCAGAGCCGATGAGCAGCGTTGGATAACAGTCGCCATGAAAGTATCAGGGCAGCGAAGACAGCGTAATAGCTCACGGTCAACCAAGACGACCACGCGCCAGTCTCGATTGGCGTTGGAGGCAGGTACGCGAATAGTTCAGCGATTCGAGTGAGATAGGTCGTTGTCACCTGAACAGGAAACGCGAAGACCTCCGTGACTAATGAAACAGGGAATTGACCGATAACGGCAAGTATCGCTGAAGAGAGGATCAGGATAGGCATCGCAGGAACTGCTAACAGCGTGGCTACTGCGCCCCAGATTGGGACGGCATCGAAATGCAGCGCGATTAAGGGCAAAGTGCCGACGATAGCGGCCAAAGAGACCGCAAATGAGCCTAAGACGAATCGAAGCACGCGACGGGCAGGGGATAACCTTCTCGTATTCTGGTCGTTTGACGCGGCTATCTCGGTGAAGTTGTCTAGAGCGGGTGCGACGAATGCAATTCCTAGCATGGCGGTGAAGCTCAGTTGGAAGGATAGCGATGCGAGGATTTCCGGTTCGAAAGCGACCATCAGCCAAGCTGCTAAAGCTAATGCTGCGAGGGTGTGTGAACCACGTCCCATCGACTTACCCAGCACGAGAATCGAGAACATGATTGCGGCTCGAGTGACTGGCGGCGCAAAGCCTGCCAGTGCAGCGTAGATCAAGACGGTGGCCAATGGGATGAGTAGGTAGTATGCGCGACGCCTGCCGAACGCTAGGGCAGATGCGGTCATTGCGATGCCTCCGATTAAAGAGACGTGCAATCCACTGATGGCTAACAAGTGGGCAAGACCAGCAGATCGGAAGTTTCGGAATAATTCATCGTCGATACCTGATCTATCTCCAATCAAGAGTGCGATTGGCAATGCGGCGTCGGTGCTGTCAAGTGTTTGGGATAGAGTGTCGGAGATGTCGCGTCTGATGGGGTTGAACACGCCGACTAACGGCAGCGAATCTTGTGTCGATGTGATGGACTGAATCGCAGGTTGACCTACAACTTCTATCGCGGCGGATCCGCGCCATGCACCCAATATGAAAACCAAACAAAGCAGAGCGATCGCGGCTCGCCTGCGACCGATGATTAAAGCGATCGATGCCGATATAGCGGCGACGGCATAGAGGGCGAACGCCAATTCAGGTAGGACGTATCCGGGTGCAAATCGGAATCCGATTGCGGCGCCCACTCCCGCAAGGAATGTGCCTGAACTCCAGACGATTCTCATTGGATGACGATGAGCGGACGAATTGCTTCAAGCGTCTTCTCGCCGATGCCGTTTATCTCAAGCAACTGCTCAAGAGTGGAGAAACGACCAACTGCGCTACGATACGCGATGATCTGATTGGCTCTGGTTTGACCAATCTCTGGGAGGGATGTGAGTTGCTCGATTGTCGCAGTGTTTAGGTCGATTTGGTTGAGGTTGACGCCATTGACTGAGGTTGGATTTGAGGTACTTGGCGACACACTAGTCGCGTCGGCAGACGTGTTGCTGGTCTGGTTAGAGAAGATCGACACGGGTGTCGAAGGGATTCTTGGCACGAAGACGCGAGTGCCGTCTTTGACTACCGCAGCGAGGTTGGTGCCTTCGATGTCCGCGTACTCAGTAACTCCCCCGGCGACTTCGATAGCTGTCAAGACGCGATCTTGAGCGTTGAGTTCGTATACCCCTGGAGCGTTCACTTCTCCCGTTACTTGGACGATCACTGGCGCAGGTGTTGGGATGAGTATCTCCACCTCAGTAACGCTCGCGTTGCTCGCTCCCCAGAAATACGCACCTGTGAGGGCGAACACAGCGGCGATAGCGACAGATACCCAAACCGCGATGACTCTGACATCCAGTTTGGAATGGGGGGGCGCAGTCGTGTAATGTGGCTTCTGTTGAGTTTGCATAGCCCGTCAATTCGTTGTCAACTCCGATATGTTACTGTGTGTGCTGTCTTTTAGGTTGGTCAGCGAAAGTTCTGTTAGCGCAAAACCCTCGTCAGCATCAAGGTGCTGGTCAACAAGGCGCTGGTTAAGATGAGCGCTGGTCGTGATTCTCATTTGAGTTGGAACAGTCTTGGATTAACATGGATAAGTTGTGAATCGATTGCGTCGCAGATTTTCAGCTTGGTTCGACCGAGTCGAGTTTGTGGCGCGGTGAGTTGACTGACACCATACAGATACGGAGACGAGATTGAACATAAACCCAAACGACGCCCTCATAGTGGTGGATGTGCAGAACGATTTTTGTCCGGGTGGCACAGCAGCGGTTGAGGACGGCGACGCAGTTGCACGGAAGATTTCGGATATCGCGTTGAACTTCCGATCGCGAGACGGTCGAGTGTTCGCCACGCAAGATTGGCACCCGACGAATCACAAGAGTTTTGCCGAGAACGGTGGCATCTGGCCGACGCATTGCGTTCGAGGAACAGACGGCGCGAAGTTTCATCAGGAATTGAAACTGCCAATTGGGACGAGCATCGTCCGTAAAGGGGAAGATGCAGGCACGGACGCGTATTCAGGTTTCGAGGGGACAACCCTCGAAGCACACTTGGAGCGTCTCGGAGTCCGACGCATCTTTGTCGGCGGACTTTCTACCGAGTATGCGGTTCAACACACGGTCTATGACGCGTTGCAAAAGGGCTATGGCGCCTTCGTCATCACTGATGCCATATCCGCAGTCAACGCCAACCCTGACGACGACCAACGGGCTCTGGATTCGATGTTTGCGAGTGGCGCAAAGCCGATCACCACTAATGAGTTGATCGGCGAGTAGAAGCCAACATTCCTTGACGAAGAGCGGCAGGATAGTTCCTGCCGCTCTTTTTTCGTCCGTAGTTTGTTGAGTGATCCAGCGTTTGCTTGACGGCAATAGAGTGCCGATAGAGAAAGGCGCTGCGATCAGATGAACAACGGGCCGAAGATCAGTGAGACGACCGCCATCAGCTTGAGCAGGATGTTGATCGCGGGACCTGAGGTGTCCTTAAAGGGGTCGCCGACGGTGTCTCCGGTTACGGCTGCTGCATGAGGATCGGAACCTTTGCCACCGAAGTTTCCGAGTTCGATGTATTTCTTGGCGTTGTCCCAAGCCCCGCCTGCGTTTGCCATGAAGATGGCGAGCAGGAAGCCGGCAATAATGGATCCTGCGAGCATTCCGCCCAATGCATGTGCGCCGATGAATAAACCGACGATGATCGGCGCTGCGATTGCGATTAGGCCGGGCAGGATCATGGCTTTGAGCGACCCACGCGTGCTGATGTCAACCGCTCGAGCGGCATCGGGACGCACGCCAGGCGCACCTTCTCGAAGGCCAGGTATCTCGCGGAATTGTCGTCGCACTTCTTCAATCATGTGCCCCGCTGCGATTCCGACCGCCTGCATGGTCAATCCGGCGAAGAGGAAGGGCAATAGGGCACCGATCAACGCGCCAATCAATACCTCTGGCGCGAGCAGGTTGAAGGTGTCGATTTCGATCAACAAACCATAAGCAGTCATCAGAGCCAGTGCAGTCAGCACCGCTGAGCCTATGGCAAATCCCTTGCCAGTAGCCGCGGTCGTGTTTCCAAGCGCGTCGAGCGCGTCAGTGCGCTCTCGAACTTGAGGGTCCAATTCTGCCTGTTCTGCGATTCCGCCAGCGTTGTCTGCTACCGGTCCGTACGCGTCAGTGGCAAGAGTAATTCCCAATGTTGAGAGCATACCGACTGCCGCGAGACCGATGCCATAAAGGTCGCTTAGTTCATAGGCGATCCAGATTCCACCTGCGATGGCGATCGTCGGGATTACAGTGCTGTAAAGCCCAATCGCGACACCGGCGATGATGGTGGATGGATGTCCGGTCTGTGATTGTTGCGCTATCCACTTGACGGGAGCGAACTCGTATGAGGTGAAATACTCGGTGGCGGTGCCGATGACCTGACCTACTACTAATCCAGTGAGGATGACCCAGAAGTAGTTGAAGTTGAGGTCGTTTATCAAGATGTATGCACCTGCACCGATGAGCGCGAGGATGCCGGATCCGAAGATGCCGTACCGCAAACTCCAGAGCAGGCTACCCATTGTGGCATCGTCTTTTGTCCGAACTATCGACATGCCTAGGATTGACGCGATGATTCCGATTCCCGCAACAATCATCGGAAGAACGATTTCTGCTCCATCTACGTCTTGAACTCCGATTACGGTCCAGGCTAATGCGATCGTGGCGATGATCGAACCAGCATAGGACTCGAAGAGGTCCGCACCCATTCCGGCGACGTCGCCCACATTGTCACCCACATTGTCGGCAATGACAGCCGGGTTTCGAGGGTCGTCTTCGGGCAGGCCGGCTTCGACCTTTCCTACAAGGTCAGCACCGACATCGGCTGCTTTTGTGTAGATACCGCCGCCGACGCGTGCGAAGAGGGCGATGGAGGAAGCACCGAATCCGAATCCGGCGATGACGTTGGGGTTGCCAAAGATGAGCCACAGGGCCGTAACGCCGATGATGCCAATACCGACGACGGTGAGACCCATGACAGCACCGCTGTTGAATGCGACACGAAGTGCGGAGTTCAATCCGGTTTCCGCCGCAGTGGCGGTGCGTGTATTGCCGCGCACGGCTATGTTCATGCCGATGTAGCCTGCGAGTGCAGAGCCGATCGCACCTGCGAGATACGCTAGAGCAGTCCACGGCCCGGTTACCGATAGATTTCCGCCTGAAGTGAGGTCATCTATTGTCGAGTTGCTGGTGATGTTGAAGTCAATGAACACCGCAAGGACTACGAAGATGATGACGACGAATGCTGCGAGGATGGTGTATTCCCGGCGAAGGAATGCCATTGCTCCTTCTTGGATCAATGCGCCAATCTCTTGCACCGCTTGGCCACCTGCCGCTCGGTTAGTAACCATCCTGAAAAGGAATGCGGCTACCACCAGGGCAATCACACCAGCACCAATTGAGATATACAACTCGGTCATCTATCTATGCGTCCTTACTAAACGCCATGCGACGGATTTTTCCACAAGACGCCTGACTGTCCGTCACAAGTAATCGCCGAGACGCCCAAAGATCGATTCTATGCGAAGCGATCGGTAGTCGGAAATCAGTTGGGATCAAACGGATCGATGCGAAGACGTGTCCAATTAGCTGCTTGTACTACGACGAGTGACCGGAAAGTTACGCAGAAATGAGTTCCAGCTGGCGATGTTGAAAACGGACGTATCATGAGCAATCGGCCTCACCCAAGTAGCAGGGATCATTGGCCCGGCAGGCAAGTTTCGCTTCAGTGAGGTGGTTCTAGGACCAAGCAACCTAGCATCTTGACCATCCAAGGCTAACAATACGAGGAAATACACTGGCTTATCCGCCCTGCCGCAAGCCCATTCATAAAGAAACGTGTCTCGGAATTTGGCTTTGAGTTCTTCGTCAATTTCGCCAGTTTGGAGTCGTTTCAGGAACTTTCGCCTATCACTTTGACGAGTATGGGGATGGTTTGGATCTTTGAATTCGATGTAAAGATATCGGTCGCGCAGTTCGACGATGAAATCGACCGCTTTCATACAATGACTGAGCCCGTGATTTGCGTCGTCAAATCGCCTCGCACTAATCGCGCCGGTAAAAGAGACTTCAAGGTCACCTTCACAGAAAACGGTCATTGGGAGGTGTCGATGCCAGCTAAGGCGCGTTCTACATCACGGTCGTACAGGCTGTCAAAAGTATCCAAGATCGCGTTCGGATGCAAGTGCTCAAATCGTTCCACTGTCTTACAGCTGATCTCGCTGGTCTCATCATCTCGGTATAGCGAATGGAACGCGACGTTGTCATCTTGCATCATCTGCAGATCGAGTTCCTTGAGGATGACGTAATCGTGGGTTGCTAGGAATATTTGGACGCCGTTCCTCTGTAACGTCAGTAGCGTCTCGATGACAGTACGGTAAAGTTTCGGGTTTAGATTGGTTTCGGGTTCGTCCCAAAACAGCACTGAATCGTTGCCCAAAGTGCCGTTCTGGATCAGGAGCCAGATCAGGCCTAGTTTGCGCAATCCCTCGGCGAGCAGTGTGAATTCAATTTCGCCGTTGCGAGCGTCCAGCATGAACTCCTCGTTCTCGTAGCGAACTTTGCCACCGATGATTTTTGTGAGGTTAGCGAGGATGGTTTTTCTATCGATGTTTTCGAGTTTGCGCAAACGGGGGCGGAACGCGCGGTTTAGTATGTCAGAGTAAACCTCTTCAAAGTGCACATCTAGCGACTCATACAGAGATAGAAACCCCGGCGCGTTGGCGAGCATGTCTTTTGGGGGGATATACGCGCTGCGGATCCGACGTTCGCTCCAATCATCTGTGCCAGTCAATTCGATCGAATGGGGAGACTTCGGGTGGTACGAAAAAGATGCAGTGATGCTTCTTCCGTCCTCATATACTGCCACGTGACACTTTTGGTGGCCTGAACGTTGTTTCACCAAACGTCCTAAGGCGCGGCGGCGCGGTAACAAAACACTGACCAGTTTTTCTCCGAACGTCGATTTGCTGGTCGTAACGTCGCAAGCCGCGTAACACACCTTCATCAAATGTGTCTTGCCTGTACCATTTTCGCCTACAAAGACGTTGATCCCGGGCGAGAACGAGATGTCCAGATCTTCAAAGGCGGTGAAACGTTTGAGTGTCGCTCGTGTGATCGGCATTTTCGGGATGCGCTATCTCAGGTCAATGTTCGTAATGCTAATGGATGGAATGAACGTACGAACCGCAAAAACCGACTTTCAAAGGCTAATCGATTTGCGTGAAGCCTCTCTGAATCTCTCCACTAACTCATGGGTAGCAATGGCAGGATCCGCGGCCATAGTTATCGCAGTGGCTATACACACGCAATCTGCGTCGGCTTGGGCGACTGCTGCGATGTTGCCAGCGTTAATTCCGCCTATCGCAACTACGGGGACGGTTACACGTTTGGCGACCGTACGGAGGGTTGTTAGGCCAGCGGGGCGAGTGTCGGATTTAGTGGATGTTTCGTAGATTGAGCCAACTGCTACGTAGTCGGCGCCTTCATCGAAAGAAGCAATTGCCTCGTCTAGCAGTGCGTTGGATTTTCCGACGATCTGGTGAGGTTGCAGGATTTTGCGACATTCGGCTATAGGTAGGTCGCCCTGTCCGACATGGACTCCATCCGCGTTTACTCGGTCGGCGATGTCAGGGTAGTCGTTAACTATGAAGACGGTGTCGTTGGCGCGGCAAATTTTGGCTATGGCACTCGCTTCGTCTTCGACAACGGATTTGAGTGCTTGCTTGTGCCTGAGTTGTATCGCAGCGGCACCAGCAGAGGCTACGGCTTCAGTGACGGTGAAGATATCGCGACCGCCGCAATGGTCGGGATCAATGATGACGTATATACCGCCGATCAATTTTTCAGCGGCTAGTCGAGGTTTCACGGCAGTAGAAGGTCAGGATTCAGATGCCATGACACCCGCTTCCGCCCAATCGGACCGCTTGGTGTCGTGGATCACGATGGTGGTTGCGGCGTCGGGAATACCTGCGGCGTCGGAGATGGCTTTAGTGACACCCTTAACCATTGCAGATTTCTGATCGTCGGTGCGACCTTCGAACATGTAGATGTGAACGATTGGCATGAGTGCTACAGGCTCCTGTCACTGAATGTTTCGATGCTGAATTATATCTCTGAGGTCGAAACCCCCTTTAATTCCCCCTTGAGTTCTTTGCACAACTATCGTCGTATCTGAGAAGGCGGGTATCCATAGGTACCGGAGAGGATTGAGGTGAGGGATTCCACTTAGAATACCCCTTATCCCAACCCTTCTGGATTCCGACTTTCGTTGGCATGAGGTAGTTGTGCAAAGGACCTGGGCATCAAGGGTTTGCAAATGCACCCTCAGCGGCCGACTGATAGGCGGAAAGCCAACGCGTTGGGGAGTTTTGCGTCTAGGATCACGTTTTGGGCGCGTTCAATGTCGTATTCAACTCGGTGATACTCGATTGACTGTGGTTCGTTTTCGTCGTCTAGATTGAGGATTGCGTACGAAGCTCGGGGATCAAGGTCTCGTGGTTGTCCGACGCTACCTGGGTTGATAAACCAGCGTTGGAAATCGAGTTCGTAGACTTCACCGTCGGTCGCCTGTCGCACGACCCATTCTTCTGTATCACTTACAGCGAAAAGGGATGGGATATGAGTATGCCCATGAACACAGCCAACGGAGTTGAAATGTTGCAGGTTAAGGTAAGCGGTTTGTGTGGTGAACATGTATTCCCAGATAGGGTTACGCGGTGTCCCGTGACATAGGGTCACATTGTGTCGGATGGATACCAACGGTAGCGCCGATAAGAAGTCTGCGATATCATCCCTCAGATTTCGTTGCGTCCATACTGCGGCTGCGCCCGCGGTCGGATTGAAGTTCTCTATCGAGATCTCGCCTATCGCGGCTGCTTCGTGATTGCCTTTGACCATGCTCAGATTCGGTAGTGTTTGGAGCAAATCCACGACTTCATTCGGCTGTCCGCCGTAACCGACGCTGTCGCCCATGACCCAGACCTCAGAGAATCCTATGCGTTCGTCGGCGTCTTTGAGTACTGCCTCAAGTGCAGGCAGATTGGCATGAATGTCGGACAGCAAGAGTACGCGATGCATTTTGGCGTTAAAGAATGCTAGTCGGTTGGTGCGGATAGCCCAAATATAATCAATCGGTGTTATGCAAACCGAAGAGCGATCTGCCCAAGCGCCGATTAGCGAATCGGACCTAATCGAAATCATCAAACGACGCGTAGGCGAAGGTGGCGCGTCGGGCCAGGATGAGGTTGGCGTCGGAGATGATGCTGCGGTTTTGCGTTTCGATTGGCCGCGGATTGTGCTGACAGCGGATGCGATGGTAGATGGTGTGCATTTCATTTCCGGTTCGATGTCTTGGTATGACATAGGCTGGAAGTGCATCGTGTCGAATCAGAGCGATATCGCCGCTATGGGAGCGTTGCCGGAGCACGCTGTTCTGACGTTGGCGATACCGGGTACGACACAGGTTGGAGATTTGGACGAGGTTTTGTCTGGGGTGATTGATGCTTTAGACTGCTTTGGCGGCAAGTTAGTCGGGGGAGATACAGTTTCTTCGGAAGTCATCATGTTGAGCGTTGCTTTGACGGGGCGTCTATTCAACGCTGAGCGAGTGATAACCCGAAACGCAGCACGTCCTCAACAGTTGATTGCCGTGAGCGGTTCGATGGGATCATCCGTGGCCGGGTTGACGGTGCTGAAACAACGGCTTGCTTCAGATAGGCAATCTGTTCAGTCGGAATACGAAGAGACACTGCTAAATGCCCACTTTCGTCCAAGTCCGCGTATTGATCTAGTTCCTGAGTTGGTAAGTGCTGGCATCGAGTGTGCGATGGATGTGAGCGACGGATTGCTTATAGACCTTGAGCGTATCTGCACAGCGAGTCAGGTGGATGCCATAGTGTACGCAGACGATGTGCCGATTTGCCCGGCTTTGGGTAATTTGTTCCCAGATCGAGCGCACGAATTTGCGATGACTGGCGGAGAAGATTACGAGTTGTTATATGTCGGTGATGCTCAAGCGATAGCGCAGGTGAACGCGGCTCAGCCGGGCGGGAAGCCTGCCGATTTTGGCGTGATAGGCGAGATCATTCCTAAGCGAGGTGTAGATGTAGAGGTAACCGTGTTGGACGATTCAGGGCGGGCGATTGAGTTTCATGCCAAGGGTTGGGATCATTTTGCGGTCAGGTGAATTGGTTAGTCGGGAACGATTGCGATGAGCGAATTTAAGTTTGAGGTAGCCAGCGAAACCGAGGATCGGACGGTTGGTTTGGGCCGCGCACTAGGCGAGGTTTTGACTGTTGGTGATGCGGTTCTGCTGTACGGCGAGATGGGTGCTGGCAAGACTTGCATGGCGCGAGGGATCGCTTCGGGTGCGGATTGCGAGGTCTCGGCGCGGAGTCCGACGTTCATCATCCTTGCGGAGTATCCGGGCAGGGTACGCATCTTTCACTGCGACTTGTATCGAGTAGCGAGTGCGGCAGAAGTTTATGATCTGGCGTTGGATGAAACGCTTATCCATGGTGCTTTAATGGTCGAATGGCCAGAAAATGCTGAGGGTGTTTTACCTAATGATGCTCTTGAGGTTCGGATCGAACCAGATGCGTCGACTGGTAGTAGATTGATTTCAATGTCCGAAACGGGTCCGAAATCTAAGGCGCTGTTAGGTCGGCTAGTGAAGGCTTTGAAGGTGAGAGAAGAACGATGATTGTATTGGGGATCGACACTTCAACGAGTTACGCTGGTGTCGCATTGAGCGTTGATGGTGAGACGACTAGCACCGGTTGGCATTCTCAGCACAATCATGGTCGGGAAATGATGCCAGCCGTGATGGAATTGCTGAATACGGCAAATCTGGAGGCCAGTGACATCGATGCGGTGGCGGTTGCTTTAGGGCCAGGTGGTTTCAGCGCAGTTCGCGTAGGGATTGCCACGGCGCAGGGGTTGGTTGGTCCCAGCCAAACGCGTTTGGTCGGAGTTCCTTCGCACTTGATTCAAGCGTTTCCCTATCGCGGCGCGCAAGGAAACCGAGTTGTATCGCTGATACCGATAGGGAGAAAGCAGGTGTCGTATTGCGTTTACAGCGTGCCGTTCGATGTTGTGGTTGAGGAGGATGAAGTTGGGATATGTGCTATTGACGAGGTATTAACGCTGTTTGGGAGTCCAGACACGCTGATTTGTGGCGAAGGTGCTGAGCTTAAGGACGGCTCCGATCCAACGGTAGACTCGCTGAATTTCCGCTCACCGAACGACCTTCTTGCCATCGCATTGGAAAAACTCGAACGGGAGGAGGAACCGCTAGGGTTGATCGAACCGATCTACTCGCGTCCGCCGACGATTACGGCGCCTAGGAGAGTGTAAACATATCAGCGCTTTTGTTTGTGCACAATTGTTACTTGGAGTATGAAACTAAACTACTCACGACGAGAAACGCGTTGAGGGCGCGAAAAACATGGATCTAGAGCGAACATTGGTCTTGGTTAAGCCGGATGGTGTCCAGCGCGGGCTGGTTGGCACCATCATCGGCAGGTTTGAAGGCACGGGGATGAAGATCGTGGGGATGAAGCTGATGCAGGTCAGCGCGGCATTGGCGTCGCGGCACTACGCGGAGCATGAAGGCAAGCCGTTTTACGCGGGTCTGGTCGATTACATTATTGCCGCGCCGGTAGTGGCGCTGTGCTTGGAAGGTCCGGATGCAATCGCAATAACTCGTAAGCTGATGGGTGCTACGAACCCTAGCGATGCGCCACCGGGCACGATCAGAGGAGACTTCGGCGTAGAGATCAGCCGCAATTTGGTGCATGGCTCGGCGAATGCCGCCGACGCTGGACGGGAAGTAGGGCTGTTCTTCAGCGATGAAGAACTGGTGGATTACTCGCGTTCGAACGATATCTGGATCGTCTCGGACGAAGGTTAGCAGTGAAAAATGCTATTGCAGGCGAACGACTTCGTTTGCTTGCGACCATAGGCCTTCGAGGTTGTAAAAGTCCCGCGTGTCACGGTTGAAGAGGTGGACGATGAAGCCTGGAAAGTCGATTAGCAACCAACCACCGGCGCCAGCGCCTTCGCGATTGTTGCGCCGCATCCCAAGTTCGCGAATGCGTCTTTCAATACGGTCTGCCATCATCTCGATGTGCCGCTCGGTCTCTCCGCTTGCGATCACAAAGAAGTCGGTGAAATCGCTGACGTTGCGGGTGTCGAGTAGTACTACATCAGAGCCGAGGTTTGCCGAAGCTTCTTCTAGGGCAGCACGCGCTAGTTCTTCAATTGGGAGTTTTACGTTGGTTCCGGTTGTGGCTGTTGTCATGTTGCTTAAGGATTATATCGGTTTGGTTTTTGAGCGTATACGCATAAGAGTGCGAACGACATGCGGAATGGGAGTGGTTTTATCCTGAATAGTAGGAGCATCTGATTTTGAAGCATCGCGCGGCCATCTTGCCTCTCTCGTTGCTATTGAACTTCTGGCCATCCCATGACAATAATCAAAAAGCGCGCGCTTGTGGCTATGAGCGGCGGAGTCGACTCATCTGTCGCCGCTGCTCTTTTGGCGCGCGAAGGATACGACGTGATCGGCGTGACGATGCGTCTATTCAATTCGCCGTTCGAGAGTGCTGGCAAGCTGTCAAAGTCGTGTTGCTCGCTTGAGGATGTCGAAGATGCGCGGGCGACGTGCCGAATTATAGGTGCCAAGCACTATTACATGAACTTCGAGAAGGAGTTTCAGGAGCATGTCATCGACTACTTCGTAGGAGAGTATCGTCAGGGGCGAACACCGCATCCTTGCTTGGCGTGCAACGATAGGCTGAAGTTCAGTTTCCTTATGGAACGCGCTGAGTTGATGGATGCTGATGTGGTGGCGACTGGGCATTACGCTCAGATCGGTGTTGCTGATGATGGCGGACGGAGCTTGTTACGCGGCGCAGATGTAATGAAGGATCAGTCGTATGTGCTTTACAACCTCCGGCAGGATCAGTTGCAAAGGTTGTCATTTCCGGTTGGAGGATATAGCAAGGACGAGATTCGAGAGATTGCCCGTAGCGAGGGATTGCCAGTAGCTGACAAACCCGACTCTCAGGACATCTGCTTCATTCCGACTGGCACGTATCGTGAATTTGTTGAGGAGCGGCTTGAGGAACCTAAGCCGGGTGTTGTTGTGGATGTCGATGGGAATGTCTTGGCTGAGCATGACGGCATCCACCAGTTCACCATAGGTCAGCGCAAGGGATTGCCGATGATGGGTGGAACTAAGCGCCCGATCTACGTAACCTCCATCAACTCGAAGTCTGGCAAGGTGACGGTTGGATCGGTTGAGGGACTGCTGCGGGACGAGGTTTACGCGTCGGCAGTCAATTGGATTGACGGCTCACCGCCGGTTGGCACGAAGATAACTGCGAAGATTCGCTACCGCAGTCCGGAAGAGCCGGCATCAGTTGAGATGTTGTCAGAAGAGGTCGCAAAGGTAACGTTTTTGGAGCCGATGCGGGCATGCACGCCGGGGCAGGCGATAGTTTTCTACGACGATGATCGTGTCTTGGGCGGCGGTTTCATTGAACTCGAATCTCCAGTCGAAAATGCCTCTGTGCCCGAGACGGTAGCGGCTTAATTTCTCTGCCATCGTGGGCGCAGGTAGTCGCTTGTATGGCGTATTCTGGTTGCGTCATGTCGTCACTGGAAATTGGGAAAACACGCCCCTCGTTCGCGTTTGAGTTGGAGTATCGGCGTAACGGATACCAAACGATAGCGGGCATCGATGAAGCTGGTCGTGGTGCGCTTGCCGGACCGGTTGTGGCTGCCGCCGTTGTATTGCCAGTTGATGCTCCGCGTCAGGTCGTTGAGCAAATCGACGATTCCAAGAAACTCACGATCAAGCAGCGCGAGGAGGCGTTTGATGCCATCCGTGAAGTTTCAGTCTCTTACGGCGTAGGGGTAGTTGGCGCTGATCGTATTGACGCGATCGGCATAGTGCCGTCGACCAAAATGGCGATGAGGGAGGCTATAAAGGCGAATCGGTTACGAATCGATTTTCTACTGATCGATGCGGTGGAGCGGATTGGGATTGCGACACCTTCTAAGTCGATAATTCGGGGTGATTCTCAGTCTTTGTCGATCGCTGCTGCCTCGATCATTGCCAAAGTGACACGGGATCGAATCATGTCGGGCGATATGGAATCCAGATTTCCCGATTATGGATTTGCGAATCACAAGGGATATGGCACGGCGCAGCACATGAAGGCATTGCATGAGTTTGGGCCAAGTCCGGTTCACAGAAGGTCTTTCAAACCGATTTCTCAGTTGATCGCGGATGCGTCGTGGAATGCCATTGGCAAAACGTCGGCGACCAATATAGCTCGTCGCGGCAAGCTCAATCTTTCAGAGGGATTGGGGCAGTCCGGCGAAGAGGCTGCGGTTGAGCACATCAAACGATTGGGTTACCGTGTTCTTGAGCGCAATTTTAAGACGCAGGTCGGGGAGGTCGATATCATCGCGCGAGATGGGCAATTTCTGGTGTTCTTAGAGGTGAAGTCTCGGAATTCTGAGCAATTAGGTTCACCCATAGAGAGCGTTACGCGAAGCAAGTTGCGGCGGATCGAGAGCGTTGCGTTGGCGTACCTCGCTGCTGAAGTAGGCACCGATGATGTGGATTGGCGCATCGACTTTCTAGGTGTCACGCGATCACCTGACGGAAGAACGATGAAGTTCGACCTTGTGCGGAATGTGCACTATTGAGCTAAGCGAAAGACCTTTGCGTAACTACCGTCATTCCGACGAAAGTCGGAATCCAGGGATGCTGGGATAGGGGTGTGGCAGGCATCCCCCTAGCCCCCTTTCGCAAGCGAAGGGGGAACACCCGGTTGTGTCATTCTGAACGTAGCGTGGCGGGGTGAAGAATCTCAAGTCCAGCGTTGGAGATTCCTCGCTCCGCTCGGAATGACAGTGGGGCTTGGAATGACAGTGGTTGGCTTGGAATGACAGTGGTTGGCTTGGAATGACAGTGGTTGGCTTGGAATGACAGTGGTTGGCTTGGAATGACAGTGGTTGGCTTGGAATGACAGTGGTTGGCTTGGAATCACTGGGCCGCAATTGTGCATCACGCGCGGCATCAAGGAGGATAGGGCTCACCTAATCAGGGTTTAGAAGACGGCGATTGGATTGACGGGCGATCCTGTGACGGTAGGGAGACGTAGGGGAAGGATGTTGATGAGGAATTCCCATCTTTGGCGTTCGGCACATGCAGCTGCAAGGTCATCAAGCCAAGCGTTATCAAGTATCCACAAACCCATGCCTACTATTCCGACTTGGTGCACTGGGTTAGAGAAGCGTTCGTAAGAGGATGGCTGAACATCGTTGCCTGTGTCCGAACCCATCACAGCCACGCCTCGTTCATGCATGAAGGGCAGAATCTCGGGTTTCGGCCCTGAAGACCCCGCCACGTATGCATCGACGGGGCCGAGTTCTTCGCGCATTCCCAATTGTCCTGTTCGCAGTAGCAGCACATCGCCTTCGCGGACGGTAAAGCCGCATCTTTCCTCCGCGGCGTTGATGTCATCTATTCCGACTCCGTCACCGCGTTCGATGTAACGTTGTCCTCGGAGCATAGGGGCATCGACGAGTATGCCTCTGGTGATGATGCCGCCGACAGCGGGGGTTACATCAAGCTCGGTAGCTCCTTCGGCTACGGTCACGACTGACGATGGTCGGCCACCGTAGGCCTTGCCGTCCCAGAAGAAGTGAGCGAGCGAGTCGATGTGCGTGACTGTGTGGCCATGGAACACGAGTCCGAAGTAGTCAATAGCAACTTGGCGATCAGGTCCTTCGCCGGGACGATAAACGTCACCGGAGCCGATCATGTAGTGCTGCGGAGGGCGTGGGACATCGACGGCGGCTTCGAAACCGACGGCACGGGCGCAGGACACGGTGGTGCCTTCTTGGACTAGTGATAGCGCGTCCTTGGTTTTCTGCTGACTAAGGTGGTTCAGAGTTCCGCGTTGATCATCTTCGCCCCAGCGTCCCCAGTTGTTGAGGTCGTTATGAAGCCATTGGAGGAGGTCGTCTTGGGAAGGGGTAGTGTTGGGCATTGTTGGTTATTCGCGGCTTTCCGTATCGTCGTGGCTGTTTCTTGGTGCTGAGTTATGCCGAGCAATCCGGTCGGAATCCCTTCGAGATTCCCGCGCGTACAGCAGAAAAGACCCCGCTATTGTCCCGGCGGCGGTTACAACTAACGCGAAACCAACTGCGGTTGCACCGTTTTCTGCTAGCAGATAACCCAGATAAATGGTTCCGCAAACTATGACGAAGGCCATTATTCTCGAAAAGACCTCCATTGCCCTGCGGAGATTGGCGGATTTACGTTCATGCTCGGTCCTTAACTCAGCTCGCATGATGGCATTGTCGATCATTCTTTTCGCTGTACCCGGGACGAGGGAGTCGTAGCCTTCTAGGATCATCGGATGTGGAAGGGGGCCTCGATGTTGCTCTGCCAGAACAATACTGGAGGCCTGTCCACGTTGTCTAGTATTGCCATCATCTTCAGTGTCATCGACCTCGGGTTCGTCGTTTTTCGTTGGTTCTGGAACTAGGGTCATCGTTGCTGTAGCCAGACTGCGAGCTCGTCCATTTCTTCCTCGCTCAGACCGTCGTGGAAATCACCGACGGCATCCCATAACGCTTCGCTAATTGGAGACCAATCCAGATAAGCCCCATATCGGTCATGGATTAACTGCTTGAGGCGTATTTCGAGCAAACGGTTGTCATTCGGAAACAAGTTGAAAGCGTTTCCTAAACCCTCAAGCATTGCAGTGGTCGGACTACCGTAGAGAATCGATTCCAACAACTGGATGAACTCGGGTTCTTCAACAGACCTTGAAATGAGCTTTTCGTCGTTCTCGGATAACCGCATCATTTTGCTCCCAGTGCGCGATCGCGATGACGTGCGTACAGATGATTATAGCCATCATACCCAAGCATCTCAGTTCTTGTCATCAAAGGTTAGAATCAGAGGTGGCGCGCTAGCTCAATTGGCAGAGCAAGTGACTCTTAATCACTAGGTTCCGGGTTCGAGTCCCGGGCGCGTCACCATCTCCTTGCCGCGCCGAGTTCAGTTGTTTGCCACGTCAAATTTCTGATCCCAACGTGCCTATCTGCTGTCGGCACACTTGGTAGTGCGATTAGAGACGTGATCAGTCGCCAACTGCGCCGGTGATGTCCCGTTGCTTGAATACCCAAGCCGTCGCCGCGACCAGTATGACGGTGTAACCGAGGATCGCGAAGAATACTCCGAGAGTCTCCGAAGAATCCAGTTCCGACGGCACGGTTGTCCAAGAGAGGAAGGCTTGAATGAGCAAATAATCCGCAACATCGGCAAGCGTGTCGTTGAGGCGGAGAAGCGTAGCGAGTATGGATTCCACGATGAAATACCCAACAGATAGAGTTATTCCGACGCCGCGTGAGGTCGTCAGCACTGTAGCGAAAATGCCGAGACCTATGAATGGCAGTAGTCCGTACACGGTTTTGAGGAAAATCAGGACTACTTCGGACCATTTGCCGGAGTTTGCGATGCCGCCGCTCTCGTCAGTAGAGATTAGTGCGATTGCCAAGCTGGAAGCCACGGCGACGAGCGCAATGATGACAAGCGCGTCAGAACTCATCCTTACGAGTAGGAGAAGCTTAGCGAATAAGAATTTCCATCGCCCGATGCCGCCGGCAAGAACGGTTCGTAGGGTGCCATAACCATATTCGGACCCGATGATTGAAGCCGCGAGAATCATGATGAGGATGGGGCCTATAGCGATAGGTCTGAAAGAAGAAATGATCGCAATGCTTTGAGTGATGCTGTTGGGAAGCGTGAAACCTCTGCGAAGCTGTTCTCGGTCAGCGAATCCATCACAAACCCCTTCAGCGCGCCATGCGTCCATCTCCTTTAAGAACTCTGCGCGTCGGTCTTCCGGGATTTGATCGAAACCCGGTGGCATCCGATCGTTCACGAAGTCCGAACAAGTGATCTCGATAGAGCCGGGTGTGGGTTCCTCCCACGACACGCTGTATGACACGAATCCACCGCCCATCAACATGTTGACATCGTCGTTGTTAAAAGCCAGATAGTTGACCCAAATACCGAGTTGCGAGACTAGGACAGCGATTACGAGGAGTATCCATGGCATCTGGAGACGACGTACCTTGAACCATTCCCATTTGGTAAGGCGTAGTGTGTGTTGCATCACTCGTTACCTTCTTCGCCGGTGACTTCAAGGAAGTATTTCTCCAACGAACCGGGACCGGAGCTAGTCTCGATGACGTAGACCTCCGCCCGTCCGAGAACTGTTGATATTTCAGCGAGTTCGTCGCGCGTAGAAGACACGACAACCTCGCCATCTTCCATCCGCACCTCTGAAATCCAATCGAGCGCCGAAAGTATCGTTACAGCTTTCTCGTCGTCCGTGGTCTTGAGCCGGACATGTTCGTCGGATCGGAGAATGTCTGACACGGAACCTTGGGCGATTAGGTTTCCGTTGGACATGATCACGACGCTGTCGCACATCTGCTCGACCTCGTTCAGTAGATGACTGGCTACGAGCACGGTTCTCCCATCATCGGCGAGTTGTCTGATGAGGTGACGAACTTCAGCCATACCAGCGGGATCCATGCCGTTGGTGGGCTCATCTAGCAAGAGGAGTTCGGGATCGCCTAAAAGCACAAACGCCAACCCAAGTCGCTGTTTCATTCCGAGGGAGTACGTGCTGAAGCGGCGGTCTCCGCTCTCTGCCAGACCGACCTTTTCGAGGAGACCGTCGATGTCTTCGGGTTCACCCCGCTGAAAGATGCCTTGGAAGTAGCGGAGATTCTCGCGACCAGTTAAGTAAGGATAGAAGGATGGATACTCAACAATCGCTCCGACACGGCGCAGGGACTCTTCAAGGCCGTCGGTAGATCCAAAGAGACTGAAGCTGCCGGAAGTCGGCTGAACGAGTCCGAGCAACATCCCCATCGTGGTTGTTTTGCCGGAGCCGTTCGGTCCGAGTAGACCGAAGGCGTGGCCTCGAGGGACGGACATCGAGAGGTCGTCAACAGCGATGATGCTGCCGTAGATCTTGGTGAGCGTCTCGGTCTCGATCACTGGTCTACCGTTGGTCATACCGTGTCCTCCTAGGTGTTCGCTGAAGGCAGAAAGTGCCAGATCGTAGATCATGTGCATCCATACGAACCAAGTTCTTACGCCTCCGCCGTCGCACCGCATCCGGTCGCGGAAGAATTGGACCATCAATTCGCCGTATTCTCCCCGGAACTCCCTTGGGTATGCGACGAGGAGCGTGCGGTAAAGCCTCTCTGAGATCATGTCAGCCTCTTAACCTCGACATTGCGTCCGTGTGTCTTGACCTCGCGGTACGTGCGAGTTGCTCGATGCGGGCTACTTCGGCGTCGAGAGTACGTACGCCTAGATCGGTGAGACGGTAATATCGGCGACGTTCATCGTCTAGATTGGGGTCCGGTCGTTCAGAACTCTCGGCGATCAGTCCGGACTTCAACATCTGCTTTACAGCTCCGTAGAGTGTGCCTGGCCCCATCGTGACGGCGCCATCAGTAAAGATTTCGACCTCTTTCATGATGGCGTAGCCATGTTTGTCGCCAGTTGTCAGGGCAAGCATGATGTGCAACTGCGAAGTGGGTAGAGGAAGTAGTTCCGAAGGCGTTTGGCTCATCATAGCGGGCTCACCCGCCTTGATGGGAAGGGCACGTCTCCGTTTGAAGGTGCGGAACAAATATAGCGGATGTCGATATACATGCTACCATTATATCGGCACACGTTATATTGTCAACCATGCTAGTGAATTCGTGAGATTTGAACTGTGATTGCCATGATGTCCGATCCCTCTCTGTGGATTCCGGCCCCCGTATCGGGGTACGGGACAGACCCCCGCGGGAATGACGTGGCCTCTACTGTCATTCCGAGCGCAGCGAGGTTAGGCGGATGCTCTACCAGTTGTTGCCTGCCCCACACCTCCCCGTCCATCCCCCGCTCACATCGCTTCGCTCGTTCACGCCCCCTTACGCAAGCGAAGGGGGCGTACTCCCACACCTCACCCCTCTGGATTCCCGCCTGCGCGGGAATGACGAAGGGTACCAGCTTGTTCTAGAATCCTGCTTGGCCTGCGCGTATGACGGTGGTTGCGTGTTGCTTTCTGACCCATAGGAATATCCAAATGACCGATGCGATAAGGGTGGTGGCGATGATTCCCATAAGGGAGCCGATCATCTGTGTACCGATTTCAACAGCCATGGGCGGTGCCAAGGTAGAGGCGTCTTTTCCAGCGAGATAGGGTAGGAGTGCGGTGCTGAGCATCAGCCCTATGCCTGCACCGATGACGATTGAGATTGCAGCGATGACGATCTGCTCGAGCCCGATCATTATGAGCATCTGGCGCGTTGTGAGTCCCATCGACTTCAGCACCGCGATCTCTAGTCGGCGAAGTCGGTATGTAGTCCAACCTGTGACTAGGAACGCTAGCACCGAGACCGTCGTAACGGCGATAAATCCGAATGCTAGGTAACCGTTCCACCCGGCGGCGGTGAGAGCGTCGCTCCGGGATCGAGAGACTTCAGATTCGGCGTGTTGCATCAGACGGGCTGGAACGTTGTTGATAGATAGAAGGTGTTCGATCTCATCGAGGTCGCTGATGATCGCTTCGGGTGCCGAAATCCAAAGTTCGTTGGTGGCATCAGCTCCGCGAGTCTGGTCTATCGACAATATACGTTGGATTTCTCGGAGGTCTGCGATTAGGTAGGGCGACGAAGCAGATGGGAACGTAGGGAAGAAGTCTGTAAACGCGACGAACTCGACGGTTGTGTTTCGATTCCCCAAGAACAGGCTTGTAGTATCGCTGATTTCGTGTTCAAGTTCTTCTTTGAACCAATTGCTGCCGACGACTTTCAAAGCGTTTTCTGCCGCGCCGATTCGTACGCCTTTCAGTTGTCCGTATCGAGGAAGAGACCATGTCAGCACTGCGCCGTCGCTAGGATTTTCGGAAAAGGGATCGAGACGCGCGCCTAAATCACCGAAACCGGATCCAGTTGTCCTTTTCTCGATGATGTCGCTGAAGTCTGTCAAGGGCGTAAGTTTGCCGCTGGCCGTAGCTGTTGCGATGTCTTTGATTCTTATCGAACCGGTGCTAGGTTGGGGTGCTTCTTCGATTGGTCGTCGTGAAATGCCTATGAACTCTAGCCAGAGTTTTCCATTTTCTGATGTGTCTCTGCGTAACGGTGCCAGTGGGATGCCGATCCTGCACCAATCGGGCGGTTCAAATCCTTCACCTTCTTCCAGTGGCACTGGATCAGCGCAATCGAAGGGATTGTTGACCGTGACGGGTCTGGGCAAAAGATTACCGATGGTAAGGGAGTGATATAGTCCGGTTTCGTCTCGTATACGTGCAACTAATCCGGTGTCGTTGCGTTGCGTGTCTGGTTTTACAAGTGCGGTCAACCATTCGGAGTTGTTTGGGATGAGGTAGCCATTGGTGTCGTTCGATTTGACGAGTGCCGATATTTCGTGCGGAGATAGAGAACTTAGATCCGACCGCCACCACATCGCTTCGGGCAATTCCGCGGTATCGATTCCGAGAACAGTAACCGGCTCGTTTCCGCTTGATGATCCGACGGTTCCGGCTGCGCGAGCCACAGGTGCCATAGCGGATTCACCTAATCTATTCGAAATCTGGTCAATCGAACGGGTTAAACTGTTGCGGTTTCTGACGATCATGCCTGATACCCGCACATCAGCGCCGACGCGATATTGTGCATCGTCGACGGCGTACTTGTCGATTGATGGGGAGAGTATTGATAGCAATACGCCAATAGTGGTTGCGAGCATGATGAGTAGCATCAAGCCCATACTGGAGCGTGGGTTGCGTGCAAGTGACCATAAGGCGAGTGGGATCGCGGGCGAGAGCCTAAATACGTTTGGCAACCGTGCGAGTACCTCTGCTATTCCGCCAAGCAGTATCGGCAAGAATCGGAGCAAAACGATCGCGCTCCCAGCTGCTGTTGCTGCTGGCATGGCGAGGGCTAGGCGATTACTGAATCCTTCTCCAAGAGCACTGCTAGAGATGTACAGGTCTTCTTGGGAAAGTTGCCACAATGCCGCAACACCGATGCATAGGAGTATGACGTCAAGGTAGTAGCGCTGAGCAAAGTTTTGCGTGGGAGGGCGTGCGAGGCGGTTGGTGAGTTCGGCGGCGGTAGTGGTATTGCGTCGGATTGAGGGTGCGAGAAGTGCTATAAGACCGATGAAGGCAGCGGCTATAGCGGCAGTGACGGACTGGATCGACAGGCTAACCGGCAAGAATTGGCCACGCGTGAGTTCAGTCAAGACAGGTAATTGTCCTGCTAACGCGACTCCAACCAAAGCTATCGCGATACCTGCGATTAGTGATACCCCGGCGATGAACAACGTTTCGCCAGTCATTAACGCAATCTCTTGCATAGTGTTAGCTCCGCGTGCGCGCACCATGCCGGATTCTGAGAAACGCATGTCTCTGGCTTGAGCGGCGACTAATGCCGAGAACGCTAAAGCAGAGATGGATATGACCGCTCCTACTGACATCATCAAACCGCGGGATATCTCCGAGCTAGTCAGGAACGAAGTGAGCGCATCGTCCAAAGTCGTGATGCGCTGATATCCCTGTAGTTCTTGTCTGAGGAGATTTTGCTGTGTGTCGAGATCGGATAAGATGCGTTCGGCATCCCGCGAATGAACTTTATCGATCTCGGTTTCGAAAACCCAGAAATACCGGACTTCGGTATCGGGCATTTGGTTTTTAACTGTGTCGATGAGTGCCGCTTCAGAAACGACAAACGGAGCGAATTCGAAGGCTGTACTCTCAGCGCCGAGACCGGTATCCATTGCTAACCACTGGAGCGCGTTCGGGTCTGAGCGTTCGTAAATGCCGCTAATGTGAGCGTTGACTTGGATGTCGTCTGATATTGGGGAACTCAAAACAATGTTTTCACTCAATCCGATTCCGAGATATTTGGCGTCTGTGGTCGAGATTGCGACTTCAACATGGTTCGCGTCATTAGTCGTCGTTGGCCATGAGCCTTCAGTTAAGACGGCAGTATTTTCTATCGCATCGACATGCGCCAAAAAAGTTCGGGCATTGGACCAAGGGATGACATTCAACCAAGGAAACCTGTCATCGTCGAAGATCAGAGTTACCGATTTGGCGGCCATTACGGGTTCTCTGAGAACTTTCACCAAGTCGCTGGTACGAGTATTGTCGACTCTGTCTACAAGTTCTAGATGCTTAGTGCCGGAGATGGAATCTAGTCTGGCTCGGATAGATACGTTAAGTTCTTCTTGGCTATGCCCTTCCAAGCTCTGAGACAAAGCCGACTGTCCGAGAGCATCCAGATAGATGAAGACACCAGCGGATACGGCGACGGCGATAGTCAATCCGATCAGACGTAGGCCTGCGAATACCTTTTCCGAAAAGGCACGCCTAAGCACCAGCTTTGGCAAGGCTGCAATCGCGCCGCGGCGAGATGATCCTAGTTCCTGTTTCACGCGACTGACGATGCCCTGATCCTAGTTGCCACGGTGTTTCTCGGCTTTAGTCCACTCCACACCACTGGCACAGTGGAGATGATTACCAAGAAAAGCGCAACGGCGATCACGAGTGGCCAATCGACTTGGAGCAACATTGGTGGTAGCGCATCCTCGCCTGTCGAAGTTCGCGTCATTCGATCAGCGATGAATCTGACGCCGAGCATGCCACCGATTATTCCGAGCGCGTAGCCGATAGATAACGAAATAAAGATGCGGGTAGATGCTTCTAATGCCACTCCGAGTCGGCTACCGCCTAGCGACTCAACAAGCGCAGAGTCGAGTCTGGACAGGCCTTGGTTATGGATAGTTACGGCAAAAGCGGTGATGAGTGCGATGATTACAGCGGATCCAGAGATCAACGCGCCGACGATCCGCCAACCAGCGGCATCACCGAGTCGCGTTGACGATTCCGCTTGCAAAGCATCGCGATCTGAAACCCGTAGCGATGGCTCTATGGCTTTAATCTGCGAGACGCGTTCTTCATAATGACCATCATCGGTGACTAACATGAACAGTTCTGCGGAGTTCGAGAGAAAGGGTTCGCTGACAGGCGTGAGATACGAGAGCAGGGCATCAACGTTTGCTACCGCAAAGGGCTGGTTGGCGTCTGTCATGGTTGGGAACAGGTCGAACGTACCGCGGATTTGGAAGGGTACGAAGTGCCCGTATGCCTGTCCCACGAATTGATCGCCAATGGACATGCCGGCCAGGTTCAGCAGCTCGGGATTGACTAGCAGGGGCACGGTTATAGGTCCTGTGTCGGAAAAGTAGACGCCTCGGACACCATCGTCTGTACCTCGTCCCATGTCGATTTGTAGAGATTGACGATCCGCGCTATTGTCGATCCCATCGTTGACGACTCCTACACTGGTGTCATGACCTAGTGAGGTAACGATTGGATGCCATTGGTTAGGGGTGTTTAAGTCTGAAATCAGGGATAGGTTGCCTGAACCGTCGGCAACGTGTATCGAATCGATAGTCAATATTGCCGCGCCCCCGATAGAGGATGTCGGGGGTTCGTAGGTCTCGATCGACAATAATTCCATCGGACGTGGAAGATCCGGTCGGATGTCGCCCTTAACTAGATGCCATGAATCGTCGGATTGGTTGCCATCGTCTCGCGTCAATCTGATTGTGTGTGTTCTACCGTCATCGTCAATCAACCGTGCCCAGATGTCGACTCGTCCTTTGCCGGAGCGCTTCAATTTGACTGCCGATTGGATGCTAACTGTGTCATCTGGCAATCGTATCTTTTGGGTAGCGTCGAAATCGGTTATCTGATCCATGAGTTCAGAAAGTGGGAGGTGTGCAAAATCGGGACGGATACTACTGACCTCGGCGAACTCATCTGGTTTAACCGATAGCATCTTAAAGCTGGACGCTGTCTCGGCTGCACCCGTGCGTGCCTCAGTGCGCGCTGCCCAAGTGAGGTCTTCGACCCAACCGAGTTTAAGGATCTCAGAAACAACCGGATTTTCTGTTGAGTTAAACGCGTCAACCCCTGATACCCGCATATCTGATGCAGTGACGAAATCGATTCGATCTTGGGTGTTTTTACCCAGAGTGGCGGATAACCCGTTCGCGTTGATAACGACGATCATTGTTCCTGCTGCCAATAGCATGAGCACTGCATGTCGCATCGTGGAACGGGAGAAGATCTTCAAAGCAAGCGTGAGCATGGAATGAAGATTGATTTGAGCGATACGTTCAAACAAGATGCTGGTAAGACGGAAGAGTCGCAACGCTATAAATGAAGCGGCAATTGCAGCGATGATGGGCAGGGATGTTGCGAGGATGCTGAGGTCTGCTAGACCATCGTCGCGTTGAACGAAAAGGGATCCTCTGCCATTCAGTTCAACGATCACCGCTGCTGCTGCAATGACTATGCCCAAGTCAAGATTTGCGCGCCAAAACCATGGTGGTTGTGTGTCTCGAAGGCTGGAAACGATCCCTACAATTCGGCCGTTACGCGTTATCAAAGCGGGCATGAGATAGATGAATAGGAGTATCAGCGCTACAACCCCTGACCACAAAAATTGCTCCGGAAGTATCCGATAGGGGAACGGTTGGCCGCCAGTAAGGTCTTGAAACGATCCCAGCAAACCTAGCATTGGCACGATCGCCGATGCCAATATTGGTCCAAGGATTGCCGGTGCCAAGAACAGCACGGTCGCGTAAAAAACGACTGCAACGATCAATTGATTGCGACTAGCCCCACGGACTTTCAATGTCAGTTCTGCGGATATCCATCGTTGCGAGATGACGCCTGCGTTAAGTGCAAGTATGAAAATTGCAAAGGCGGCGAATAATGCTCCGCTGATGATAGTCGCGGTGTTAGTGAACGTCAATTGGCGTTTCAGCGTCCGAAGTGCTGCATCGAGACCGACGAACGATGCGGATGAAGGTAGTGCTTTAGCAGTTCGCGTCCTGAACTGCTCTATGGCTTCGAGATACCCACCCGCGCCGATACGACTCAGTTCGATCTGGTTGGCATAGAACATCACCCACATTTGACCGATGTCAGCAATGCCTCGACTGGCTACGCGATCCATCATGGGATTGGATGTGAAGGCAATGATCGCTGGTCTGCCGCCGGTTGGACCTTGTTCCGGGTCGAAAAGGGTAGATGACAGTCCCTGCCAAGACTCGTGATTAAGATCGTCGATTCGGAAGGTTCCGGACACTCGCGGTGTACTGTGCACTATGTTGGTGGGTGGAACTGTCAAGCGCAAAACGTCGCCAACATTGATGCCGTACTCAATAGCGACCTCTTGAAGTATGGCGACTTGAACTTCACCATTGGTGATTGAATCAGATGGAGATGAGCCGTTGACAATCGATATGGGGGCAGGAACTCCCTGCACGGATTGGTATACCAAGATTGATCCTGGAGGTGCGAACTCATCGTTAATCTGGTTCAGGATCAAGTTGCCGGAGCGCACGAACGTTGCAGTATCCCGCACAGTCTCGCCGAGATGTGTACCGGCCTGAATTGCGGTCTCCCTAGTTGATTTGATAGTCGCAGAGTTAAAGGTCATTTCGCGAACGTGTATCCACGCGCCCATTTGAGACGGATCAAAGCGTTCAAGGGTGCGACGGAGTCCCAACCGCTCGATGGAATCGAAGTAAAGCGGTGCGGCAGAAACGATAGTGACGGACAACAACGCGCTCAGAAAGGCGATGACAATGAATATCGATTCGCCGCGGCTTTTTCGGACAGCGATGCCTGGGATTTTCACAAACAATTAGCCTATATCAGATGCGTATAATTGCCGCATAAACCGACTAGCACCGAGCAGAACATGAAGATTGAACAACTCGAGACTTTCATCGCCGTCAACTGGATGATGGTGCGAATAACTACCGACAATGGAATCCAAGGCATAGGTGAATCGACCTTTTTTGGTTGGCCAGGCGCGTCTGAGAACGTCGTCCTGTCGTTTGAGCCGTACTTGATCGGTCAGGACCCGCTTCGTGCCGAGCACCATTGGAACTATATGTACCGGGCGAAATCGATGCGAGGCGGTGCGATAGGAGGTGGCATTAGCGCAATCGATCAAGCATTGTGGGATATCAAGGGCAAGTATTTCGAAGCCCCTGTGTGGCAGTTGTTGGGCGGTAAAGCGAGGGACGCGGTGCGGGCGATGCTTGTATTGCCGACTGGAACTTTGGAAGAGGTCGCACAGGCCGCTGCCGATGCAAAAGCGGATGGTTTCACCGCTGTTAAGTGTCTGCTTTATCAACATGACCACGCCCCGATGCGGCACAGCGAGAGGATACAGGACCTAGTCGATCGTATGGCGGCAGTCAGGGAAGTCGTCGGCTGGGATATGGATGTCGGCGTTGAGATTCACCGCAACATGATCCCGGGTGAGGCGATCGTGCTAGCGCAAGAACTTGAAAAGTTCCGGCCATACTTCTTTGAAGACCCTGTGGCACCTGACTCCATACTGTCGTTCGGAGAAGTGTCGGAAAAGACACGGATTCCGATGGCAGCGGGAGAGCGCAATCTAACGATCTGGGAGTTCAGGGAATACGTCGAAAGCGCGGGGGTGCATCATGTTAGGCCAGATATCGGCGTTGCAGGCGGGTTCACCCACTGCAAGAAGATATGCGCGATCGCCGAGTCGCACCACCAAGGAATAATTCCTCATGCTGTTCCGTCGGGGCCTGTGGCAACAGCGGCACACGTTCAACTCGGTGCTTGCGTGCCCAACTACGAGGTACAGGAGCATTTGTATGAGGAGAATCCGCCCTATTCCGACGTTGTTAAAGAGATCATCAAGCTCGAAAATGGGTGGCTGCAAATCCCCGAAGTACCCGGCATTGGAGTTGAGCTCGACGAGGAGGGAATTGCCAAACATCCCTACGAATTCGGTCCGATCGGCGGGGCGTTGCGGGATGATGGGTCGGTAGCATTGCGATAGTCGTTTGTGTCTGAGGCAAGCACAGCTAGTTGAAAGGGATAAAGAATTGAGTCTTAACTTGGGATTAGTTGGATGTGGTGGCATGGGAATGCGCCATGCCCATGGATACATCGAACTGCGGAAACACTTCGATTCATTCACGCTCACAGCGGTTTGCGATAGGCACGAAGGAGCCGCAAATGGAGTCGCATCTGCCGTCGAGCAGGCGACGGGTCAATGTCCTCAGGTATTCACCGACTATGAAGACATGCTCGCGTCTGGTGTTGACGCTGTAGACATTGTTACTGACACGCGAATGCACCACGTCTTTGCGTTGCAAGCCTTTGATGCCGGCGTCCACATTCTCACCGAAAAGCCTATGGCCCTCACGATGAAGGCTTGCCGGTTGATGCGTGATGCTGCCGACGCGAAGGGATTGGTATTGTCGATCGGAGAGCAATACCGCAGAGACCCGATGAATCGTCTGGCAAAAGCACTCATTGATGCTGGAGCTATCGGTGAACCGGGTTTTGCGATGAAGGTTTCACTGGGTGGCGGTTCTGCTCTTATGCACGATACGGGCTGGCGCGCTCTAAAATCGCGAGCTGGAAGCGTAATCATTGAGCAAGGCGTACACGAGGCCGATCTCCTCATCTACTTCCTAGGCGACATCGAATCGCTGACCGCTAGAACCGGGTTGTTCGCGCCCGTGCGGGTTCGTGAGGGCATGAGTGGTCAAATCGCCCAGTTCTACTCGCATCGCGTCGAGGACGCTTTCGCTGATCAGACGACCGTTGATATTGATCAGGAAGACACTGCGGTTAGCGTCCTGAAATTCGCATCGGGAGCGATTGGACAACTCACGATCACCAACGCTTCCATAGGATACGGTGCGGGCATCAACACTATTCACGGAAGTGCCGGCACCATGCAGATGCCACCCACACGTACCGGCATTCCGCCGAGCATTTACATCGAATCGGCTCAAGAGCCTTTGAGCGGTCGGCAAATGCTGGACTTGGTACCAGATTGGGAGCTTGATGAAGTCACGGCGCAATTCTTCGGCGGAACACATCGAATGTCGTCTTACGATGTCGGATTCGAGGCAATTGACCGCATACTGGTTGCTATTGAGATGGCAGAGTTGGCGTCGGCAATACAATCGAATAATAGAAGAGTCGAGGTCGATGCCGAGGTTGGGATGAAAGCACTAGCGGTTTCCTATGGAATCCTAGAATCTGGTAACTCCGGTCATCCGGTATCGCTCGCCGACATCATGGACGGTACCGTTGCCGCTTATCAATCTGAAATCGACCTCGAAGCGGGGATCTGAGAATTGCTCCTCGCGGCGACAAATCGCAAAGATTGTTGTCGCCGTGTCAATTGCCTTTGCCTTAACTTGGCTGACAGCCTGCGCGGCATACGTTGCTGAGGACGACATCGACCCCGCCATACAGGTTTGTAATCGCGTCGATTCGATCGCAGGTGGCATGTTGTTGGAGCAACTCACCGTCGAAGAGATCGAAGAACAGATTGCACTGCTTGAGGAGGACCTCAAACCGGTACGGGGCGAATTAGTCGATGCTGTCGAACGATTCGTTTTAGCCGTAAAGGACATTCTTGCCGGGGGATATTACGAATACCCGACTTTGCAGGTTCTTAACTATCTGGACACTTACGAGCACATGGAGCAGCACGTGGAGGGTTATGAATCGCTGGAGAACGTGCAATTTGAGTGCGAATACATCGGTAAAGAGTGGATCGGAGATGCGCCGGCGGTGCAGATACATTTCAGCCAATCTGGGATTGAGCAGGGGAAATACACGCTTGAAGAGTTGATTGAGCATGGACGCGCGCTGTTTACAGCATCGTTCAACACCCTTGACGGAGCTGGTAGACCCAACCGCACGGGTAACGCTCAATTCCGCCCTCCTAGGGAAGGTCTGGAAAGTTTCAACCGCATTTCCGGGCCGGATGCCAACGCATGTAGTGGATGCCACAACACCCCAGTAATCGGCGGTGGCGGAGACAATGTCGCGAATGTGTTCGTACTTGGACAGCGATTTGATTTTGTCGATTTCGAAGATCAGATGGAGTTTGACTTCCGAACCGAGTTGGAAGATCAGTTGCAGTACGAACAGGAAGACGAGGATCCGCTTACGTTGCAGAACGTAGGTAACGAGCGTAACACGGTCGGTATGTTCGGTGCTGGTTTTATCGAACTTCTGGCGCGTGAGATGACTCGTGAGCTGCTCGCACAAGAGGAAGAGATAAAGGCCGAAGCTAAGAAGTCTGGATGGCCGGTACGGCGAGAAATCAGTGCCAAAGGAATCGACTTCGGAGCCATCACTGCACACCCGAATGGATTCGTCTACACCAGCGAGGTCGAGGGTGTTGCTGGCGACCTGATCGTCCGACCGTTCAGCCAAAAAGGTGTATTCAGGAGCTTGCGCGAATTCAACAACGACGCTATGTTGCATCACCATGGAATTGAGAATTACGAGCGCGTGGGGTCATTCATCGACCGCGACGGTGATGGAGTGGTTAACGAGATGACTCCCGGTGATGCCACGGCATTGGTGGCATTTTTAGTCACGTTGCCGGCACCTATTCCGAAATTGCCTGAAGACCCGGATCAACGCGCAATCGTCGAGGCTGGACGTGCAACATTCGCAGACGTCGGATGCGCTTCATGTCACATCCCCGAACTTCCGCTAGAGTCACTGATCTTTACCGAACCTAACGAATTCAACGTAGGGCGAGACCTGCGGCCAGAAGCTGTTGATGCGGTGCTGGAAATCGATCTTAGTCAGTACGCCGATGAGTTGAAGGTCGATGAGAACGGACATTATCTGATTCCGATATTCTCTGACCTGCGACGTCACGACATGGGTGAGTACGGTCCGCTTGACAATGAACAAGTCATACAAGCAGGTGTGCCTACAGAAGATTGGATGACGCGTCGCCTATGGGGATTCGCGTCGGAGCCGCCGTTCCTGCACCACGGACGCGCAACTTTGATTTCCGACGCGATTATCGCCCACGGAGGTGACGCGGAAGAAGTGCGCGATCGATTCTTGGCGTTGCCGTATGACCAACAGGATGCATTGATCGAATTCCTGAAAACCCTCACGATCTCAGTGGAATAGGCGCGGTTCAATGATCCGCTCGTTCAAGCCAGTCCTTGCTAGCCTCGCAGTGTTGCTATCTGCGCTACTTGTTTTTGCGTGTCAGACCGAAACATCAGACCAACTGATAGATCAAGACAGAACAGTTGCGTATATTGGAGGTACTGTCTCGCCAGAGATTGCAGTACTAGCTCACAGATACGTCTTTGCTTACATGTCCGACAAGGTGTGGGGGTTCTTCGGCGCGACATGTGAAAAGTGGGTCGAGATGGACTATCAATGGGAAAAATCGATGAGCCAATTCCTAGATGACGGACGAGTGAAAATCACTTACGAACGCAAACCGGAACGAATCATCGGTCCTGAGGAACTCGTCTTTTACGTAGATGTCGATACTGGCGAGGTTGAGGGGAATAACCTGTCCGAGACGGGAAGAAGCGGAGTCGCTGAGGGTTGTGATAAATGGTGAATTCACTTCGATAAACTAATTGGATGGTGAAATCAAGCTAGGCGAGGGTGCTTTAATGCGCCTTGCCTTCTAACAGACAGATAGGAATATCCGAAACATGCCGCTTCGACCGATTACTGATGTCGCCCAAGACCTCGGCTTCTCATCGTCAGATATCGAAACCTACGGCAACGACAAAGCCAAGATACCGCTCCAAGCATTCCCCAAGCGTGAAACTCCGGGCAAGCTAGTTGTGGTTACCGCGATCACGCCTACGCCGGCAGGTGAGGGAAAATCCACGACCGCCGTCGGATTGACGCAGGGTCTAGCGAAGATCGGCAAGAACGTCGCACTGACCATCCGACAACCCTCTTTGGGACCGGTCTTCGGGCATAAGGGCGGCGGCACGGGCGGGGGCAGATCCACTGTCCAGCCTGCGAACGAGATCAATTTACACTTCACCGGCGATTTCCACGCCATGGAGTCGGCGCACAATCTCCTCGCTGCGATGACCGATAACGCTATCTACCGAGGCGCCGTTCCCGGATTGCAACCCGACGGCGTGACTTGGAGGCGAGTCACCGATGCTGAAGATCGCGCGTTACGTCAGGTTGTTACTGGTGTTGGTGGTCGATTGAACGCTCCGATGAGAGAGGCGGGTTTCGACATCAACGCCGCTTCCGAGATCATGGCGATACTGGCATTGACCAACGGCTACTCCGACTTGCGGGAACGCTTGGGCAACATTGTCGTCGGATGGACGACGGACCGTGAACCGGTGACCGCACGCGAGATAGGTGGCATAGGTTCGATGATGGCGTTGTTGCGCGACGCGGTCAAACCCAACTTGGCGCAAACTCTTGAAGGCCAACCCGCAATCGTCCACATGGGACCGTTTGGAAACATCGCCCACGGATGCAGTTCTATCCTCGCCGACATTCTTGCCATCAACACTGCCGACATCACCGTCACAGAAGCAGGATTCGGTGCCGACCTAGGCTTCCAGAAGTTCATGGACATCAAGGTCAGACAAGGTGGACCTGAGCCGTCCGCAGCCGTAGTGGTAGCCACAATCCGCGGCCTGAAATGGCATGGTGGAGTTAAACGTGACGGACTCGAATCGGAAAACGTTGATGCTGTGAAAGTCGGTGCTCAGAACTTGGCGAACGCTATCCGAATTGTCAGGATGTACGGACTCCCGCCCGTAGTGGCGATCAACAAATTCCCCTCTGACACTGCCGAAGAGGTAGCTGCTGCAAAAGCTGCCGCGCTAGAAGCCGGGGCTGTAGGCGTGGCAGAAGCGCGAGGATTCGCAGAAGGCGGCGATGGCATGACCGAACTAGCAGAAGCGGTTTGGGATGCCGCTCACTCTGGCGACGCAGATGTGAATCTACTATATGAAGACGACCTATCTATCGCTGAGAAGGTCGAACGCATATCGGAGAAACTCTTCAATGCCGACGGAGTCGACTGGGGCCCGCTGACTAGAACAACGGCACGTCGCTTCGAGTCGAATGGCTGGGACTTCCCCATTTGTATGGCAAAAACCCACCTGTCCGTATCCGCGAACCCGCGTCTCCTAAATGTCCCAACGGGACACACGATACCCATCCGTGAACTTCGCGTTCTCGCGGGAGCTAAGCAGATTGTAACTCTAGCCGGCAACATCATCACATTGCCTGGCTTACCCTCTAACCCCAACGCGTGGGATATCGACCTGAACGACGAGACAGGTGAGATTACAGGGATATTGAGCACTTAAAACGCAAAGAAAGACACGCACAAATGACACCGTCATTCCCGCATAGGCGAGAATCCAGAGGGGCAGAGTAACGGTACGTCCGCGACCAACCCATAAAATTCCGGCAACCTGTTCCCAAACCGCATTTACGAGTGAAAAGAGGCAAACTCCATGTCAGACCCCAAAATCACCAAAATGGAAGTCATCGAGTTCGAGTACTTCGTGGATAACATGGGAAGTCCTCATCCGATCGTACTCCCCGGATATATGCCCGGCAATCGTTTGCATTCGACCGCTCGCATCGTCGTCATACATACCGACGCAGGCGTTAGAGGCGAATACGTAGGTGGTTCTGCAACTGAACATTCCGCAATCGGGTTGTTCGCAGACGCCGTAATCGGCGCAAGCGCATTCGCACGCGAGAGCATCTACAACCAAGCCAAGCAGGCGACCCGCCAGCACGCCCGAATGGGAATGTCGCAGGTTGATATGGCACTTTGGGACCTCGCCGGCAAGCTGTTGGAACAGCCTGTTTACAGACTGCTAGGTGAACACCGCAAATCATTCCCCGCTTACGCATCCACATACATCGGTGACCGCTATCCCGGTGGGTTGAACAGCCCGGAAGCATATGCAGATTTCGCCGAGGAATGTCTCGAGATGGGTTACAAAGGCTTCAAGATTCATCCTTGGCAGATGGCGCCAATCGAAGAGCACGTCCGACTGGTTGAAACCGTTGGAGAACGTGTCGGCGACAAGATGGATCTCATGCTAGACCCGTTTTGTGCAATTGAGACGTTTGGCGACGCTCTCAAGATCGGCAGAGCCTGCGAAGCATACAACTACTACTGGTGGGAAGACGTCTTCAAAGATGGCGGCGAGTCAGCCTTCGCACACCGCAAACTTCGCGAACTCATCCGTGTACCACTTCTACAGCTAGAACACGTCAGAGGTCTTGAAAAACACGTCGATTTTATCCTCGCAGACGGCACCGACTTCGTACGCATTGATCACGACTACGACGGAGGCATTACCGGCATCATGAAGATCGCACACGCCGCCGAAGGACTAGGCTTGGACGTTGAGCCACACAGTCCCGGTCCCAGCCGAAGACAAACAATGGCAGCAATGCGAAACTCCAACTACTACGAACTCGGACTAGTCCACCCCAAACTAAAGCCGTCGTACCCACCCGTCTACCTCGATGGCTACAGCGACATGATTGATGCCATCGACGAAAACGGTGAAGTTCAAGTCCCCGAAGGCCCCGGAATGGGCGTAACCCACGACTGGGACTTCATTAACAAACACACTGTTGGGAAGACGGTTTACGACTAATCGAATGCTGGCATTCGCGGATAAATTCGAGAAAAAGTCACGGTTTGTACGTCCCGTGCTTCGGAGATTTACTAATGATGCACTGGTCATCGCTACTAGTGCGGCAGTTGCCTTAATGCTGCTCGCGAGTTGTAGTGAATCTCCAGACCTCACAGCGACGGTTGAAAGAGAATATATCGCCGCTACCGAAACGGAAACTGCACGACGTGCAACCGCTGAAGTCAGAAATGCCAGCGCAACGGCTATTTCCCAGTCGAAAACTGCGACGCGCGAGGCGGCACCCTCACCTACAGCAACACGTTACCCGCGAGCTAGAGACACCTCACACCCTACCCCGATACCAACGACTCGTCGTCCCACGCAAATCGACAGGCATCTCATGCTGGATATGGAGGATATCGGATTACGCATCGAAGCACTCTTCCCGTATCTGCAATCCTGTGTTCGACGAGGCGATCTCGATTGGAGTCGCCATTCAACATGGCTTGAGCATTTAGCGCTGGATCTTGAAAGCGTTGGTAATGACCTGCTTGACGGCATGCTTGACCACTACGAGATTACCGAATTGCGCACGATGGTTTCGTCCGCGCATATCCGCCTCGACCAACTTGAATCCCAATGTCTGAGGTAAAAGTTAGGGATGATAACCTCGTGACCCCGTGTATCCAATGAACACCGAAACTAGCCATCATCAAAGAAATACCGCCAACGGGGATTCATATGGGTGGGTGCTGTCAAGGGCGGTTCGCGAATCGACACCTGAGTGAAATGGTCAAGCGATGCAAACCGTTTCAATGACAGTCTATGCCCTGTGGGGTTGGGTGATCAAGAATCCTGAGATATCTGTCGCTACGGTAGCTCTGGCTTTCTGGGGTTTCCGCTACGCGCTAGGGTCGAAATGTCATCACCTTACCTGCTGGTCGATATGGAAGTTCAATCTTCATCAATTCGAAGGTCCGTACCTGCCTCAACGGGTGGCAAATAGAAATAGCAACGATTACGGGAAGGTGCTCTACTATGCTCAAGAGTGCCAGCGGTGTGGCAACCCATCACGCGATACGCATCCCGCACTCCAAGAAATCAGGCTTGGCACGACAATTGCCGACGGCGAGAACAAAGATCACTTAGAAAAGGTGGTTGGCGGATCAATTGACAAAGATGGCGTGACGGAGGTTGCACGCCTTGGAGCTGATCCCGACGAGATTTCTGAACATGCGAGGTGGACCATGGAAACAAGAAAGACATTAAACAAGCGTTAAAAGATTCAACTCCTTGGAGTCTCGGGGTTATAAATCCCTAAAGGTTGCTATTTTGGTATGATACTGAGCACACACAATCTTATTTCAACAGCACGAAGGATAGTTCCGAGCAACCGTCTGATCATCCAACGGTTCCAGCGCCTGGACACAATACGTTTTCACTCTCGATTTCCGTGACGAATGAAACAACGCGGCTAGTCTCGCAGAGAACTCTTTAAAGGCTAAAAACATGTCCACATCCAACTGGTACAAAGGCAACATCCACACTCATACGACAGAGTCGGACGGGGACGCCGATCCTGATTTCGTCACGCGTTGGTACCGTGATCACGGCTACGACTTCCTAGTCCTGAGCGATCACAACCATCGCACCATCCTCGATCACGAAATCGAGAATGGCCCGCTCATGATCCCTGGCGAAGAGGTCTCTTCCCGCATCGTCGGTGGTGCTATTCCGATCCACCTCAACGCCATCGGCATCCGTCACGTCGTCGAACCGACCAACCTTGACGACATAGTTGCCACTTTGCAAGCGAACGTAAACGCCATTATCAACGCTGGAGGGATCGCACAACTCAATCATCCGAACTTCGAGTGGGCATTCAATCACGAGCACATCACCCAAGTCGAAGGCGCAAGCCTAATGGAGATCCACAACGCCCATCCGGCGGTCAACGGCTACGGCGCACCCGGCAAACCGAGCGTTGAAGAGATGTGGGACCTCGTACTCTCGGCCGGACGCGTCATCTTCGGAACCGCCACTGACGACTCCCACAACTACCACGACTACACTCCTGACGCCTCCAACCCGGGCAGGGGGTGGGTAGTCGTCAACGCACCCGAACTCGCCGTAGACGCCATCGTAGACGGTCTAGCCAACGGCAACTTTTACTCTTCCAACGGCGTAACCCTCTCTGACCTCACCATCACGGAAGAATCCATCGAACTCGAAATCGAACCCAACCGCTCGATGATCTACGTCACCACGTCCTCCGGCATCAACGGCGAAACCCTCGCAGAGGTCGAAGGGCACACAGCCAACTACCAAATCAAAGGTGATGAAGGCTACATCCGCGCGACCATCCGCTCCTCTGGTGGCACACGCGCTTGGACACAACCGGTGTTTGTCGTGACTTGAGATCAGTTTTGAAGAGACAGAGCGAGTATAATGCTTCGTATAACGGTTACTCGGAGAGTGTAGGTGACAACAGCAGAAGAACGTCTGAGCCGCCTAGAAGGTGGGTACGAGCACTTGGCTACGAAAGCTGACCTCTATCAGCTTGAGAACAGAATGTACCAACTTGAGAACCGCATGATCCGTTGGTTGGGCGGAATGGCGATTGGGATAGGAATCTTGGCAGTTTCAGTAGCCGGTCTCTTCGTTCAGTCCCTGTTGAACTGAACGTCGCTTCACTCCTTAACCACTTCAATCCATCCCGCTGTTCTGCCCGATGTGATCAGCGACCAACGGTTTCCTTGTAGTGAATGTCTGTTGTTCTATGCTTAGCCTGACACTTCCAATTTTCGACTAATCCCAAGGGAATGAAATGTTTAGATGCCGAAGTAAACGCAGAACATCCTGGAACCGCAGGCGAAAATCTTCAAGTTCGGGATCCGTGGTGTACTCGATCTTTAGTTCAAAAGGTCAGCGCACTTACGTAGGAACTACAAACAATCCCAAGCGGCGTGCTTCCCAACACTGAAAGTCGGGGAAATTGAGCGTCGGCGGTATTTTCAAGTGTAGAGTCGGGAAGGATGAGTAGAAGCTCCGCTGAGAACTTAGAGGCAAGAAAGATTCGCGGTTTCAAGAACCGGACTGGGAGATTACCCAAAGACAACAAGACTAGCGACGGCCGATTCCGATTTTGGTAATGAAAAACTGCAAGGTTAGATCAACCGCACCAATTTCGATCTCGTTACTTAACCACCTCAACCTGCTCACCAAAATATCCTGCAACCGAATAATAAGCCTTCAATCCATCTACAGGATCCGCATCCAATATCGCGGTTACCTCGTCTCGTTCGTCTTGTGAGAGTTGCCAATTAGAAGCCGCAGCGTTCTGCGCTATCTGCTCTGGCGAACTGGCGCCCGCAATCACCGTCCCCACTATTGTGTCCGCAAGCAGCCAAGCGAATGCCAGATCAACCAACGTCTTGTCCCGTTCTTGCGCCCAATCCTTCAATGCCGTTACCGTTCGCAGGTTGCTATCTGTGATCCAACGGTTCGATTGATTGGAATCGAGCGCTAATCGAGTTCCCGAAGGGGCTTTGCCAGATACGTCTACTTTTCCAGTTAGAAAACCAGCCGCCAAGGGCAAGTAGGGCATCACTCCGACACCGTGTTGACGACAGGCTGGCAGCATTTCAGCCTCTGCGCTTCGGTGTAGCATCGAATACTCGAACTGCGAAGAGATAATCGGCGTCATCCTGTTGGCTTTGCACGTCCAAACCGCATCGACCATCCGCCAAGCCTCGAAATTGCATACCCCGATGTAGAGTGCCTTGCCTTGCCGCACGATGTCATCCATTGCCCGCAAAGTCTCTTGTATAGGTAGGCGCGGGTCAGGACGATGGATCATGTAGAGGTCGATGTAGTCGGTACGCAATCGCTTCAAACTGTCCTCGATGGAGTCCATCACGAACTTACGTCCGCCGCCGAAACTGTTCGGCCCGTAATTTCGCATCGAGCCGAACTTCGTGCCGATCAGCATCTCGTGACGACGCCCTTCTAACGCTCGGCCGATGTACTCTTCCGACACTCCCTGTGCGTAAACATTCGACGTGTCGATGAAGTTGATGCCATGATCGATCGCGGCATGAACTATTGCTCTGGACTCGGCATAGTCGCGACGACCAGGCTCGCCGAAACTGTTTGCTCCAAGCCCCGTTTCCGAGACCTCCAGACCAGAATTTCCTAGATGGCGGTAGCGCATAGGCTTATCTTAACCCGTTCCGATATATGCTGAATAGAATCGGATTCCAAGAACCACTGTACGTTTTTAATTCAAGACAATCTCGGAGATTTCAAGCCATGACGAACGCCAAACGAATCGAATCAAAGTCCAAACTACCGCTGATTCACCCCGGCGAAATTCTGCGTGAGGATTTCCTGGACCCTATGGGCATTACTCAGTATGCCCTAGCAAAAGCCATAGGCGTAGACGCAACGCGCATACATTCGATCCTCTTCGGAACTCGTTCGATCACTGCCGAGACCGCGTTGCTTTTCTCGCGTTACTTCGGGAACAGCGCCGAGTTCTGGATGAACCTGCAGGCACAGTACGACCGTGAACGTGCCGAAGACGCTTTGTCGGAACGCTTGGAGGCTATCGTGCCATGGAGTTCAGAGACAGCAGGTTGATCACCCCGGCAAATCCAAGTCCGTGTTAGGTGTCTCCGTCCAATCTTCCTTTGAGCGGCCGTCGTAGTCGAAGCGGATTGCGCCGCCTTTGATGGTTACTTGGTTGATCAGGCGACCGGGTGCGGGCATAATGCGATAGCCGGTTGGTCCGCTGTCGCTCAATCCGCAGGGCCGCTCAACGTATTCGAGGACGGTAACGTCAGCAGTGGCTCCGGGTGTGAGTGAGCCAAGTTCGGGGTGCCCGATCTGCTGCGCCGGAGCCCAAGTTGATTTCTCCACGATGTCGTACAGCGACATGCCGATGGCGAGGAACTTGCTCATCACCTCCGTCTGAGTGGCTCTCGATGTGTGCAGGCTCATACGATGCAGGTCGGTAGATATGGTGTCGGGCGGGAATCCCTGCTCGATAGCCGGAACCGCCATCGAGAACGAGAAGCTGTTGTTGCCGTGTCCGACATCCATGATGATGCCTTTTTCGCGCGCCTTCCAATAGTGCGGCTTCACTTTGCCGTCGTTGCCGATCATGGGTTTGCCGTAACCGTAACAATGCGTGACACCGTCACCTGGATTCATGTGTTCTAGCATCATCTCGCCGAACGGTCGCGACGCGCGTGCGTTCTGATCGACCAAGCAGAAGGTGCCAGATTCTGCTGCTGCTGCGACTCCACGATCCACCGATTCCCAACCCACACCGCCGTAGTGCGCCACCTTCACGCCGACAATGACATCTGAACGTTGACGTATCTTGGCCGCGGTTAACTCGATATCCATGTCGTCGATGTCTTGCTCACCATCGCCGCACATGCCATGCCCAACAATGTTGAGAAGAGCGAAGACTCGCGGACCTGATTTTTGGATGACAGTCTCGTTGAAGTGATCGAACGTTCGCCAACCCGATCCACCGCAATCGATCATCGTGGTCACGCCGTACGGGAAGCACAACTCGTCTGGGAACATCGCTCCACCATAGAGGTAGCAGTGGGCGTGAAGATCAATCAGACCGGGCGTCACGTAGCAGTTGGAAGCATCAACGACCTTGCGTCCCTGTGATTCTGAGATGTCTGATTGGACAGCTGCTATCGAAGATGTCGAAATGCCGACATCACGTTTCTCATCGATGCCGTTTTTTGGATCGATAACATGGCCGCCTTTGATGAGTAGGTCGTACATGGTTGAACCCCTTTAATTCTCTCTTGCCTAGCAAGGGCGAGGAAAACACCTGCCATCGTTAGGATGCATCGGTTACCTTACCTGTCGCAATCGCGGATCGGTCCGGTCTCTCACCCAGTCGCCGATGAAGTTGAACGACATCACTACTAAGAAGATACAGAAGCCCGGAACGACTGATACCCACCACGCAGTGTCGAGGAATTCACGACCATCGCTAATCATGTTGCCCCAAGATGGATATCTCGATGGCACCCCGATGCCAAGGTAACTTAGCGATGCTTCGGCAAGAATAAGCCCACCGATTCGGAGACTGGCGAGGACCATCAAGAGGTTGACGACGCCGGGCAGGATATGGCGATACATGATTCTGAAATCACTACCGCCAGCGACTCGTGCCGATGAAACGTAGTCACGAGTCTTCAGAGAGAGCACTTCGGCGCGTATATTCCTGACTAATCCGACCCAAGTCGCCATGACTAACAGGCCAATCAGTACCAACAATCCTGTGCCTATCGTGATCGACACGACGAGCGCGATTAATAGGAAGGGTAGTCCGTTCCAAACATCCACGAACCGCGTCATGATCTCGTCGAACCAGCCCGCGAACCATCCTGAGGCGATTCCAGCCCATAGGCCGACAGTCATTCCGATCACTGCGGCGGCGGCGGCTACGGTTATCGAGACGCGAGTGCCGTGCACCATGCGCGAGTAGATGTCACGCCCGTGTTGATCTGCACCGAATATGTATCGCCGGTCTATCCGCGTATTTTTCTCGTAGTATTCGTCGTTCCACATCGGCGCCGCGAAACTTGCGCGTAGGTTCTGGGCGTTGGGATCGTCAGTGGCGAATTGCGTTGTGAATATTGTCGCGAGGCCGAAAATGACGATCACAGTACCAGGAATGACTGGCCAACGTCTGATGAAGTCCCAAGCGATTATCGGAGTGCGAATGACGACGCCTGCCATGGACGTTGGTTTCTCTTGAACTTGTTCGGCGGTGACCATCACTCAAGCCTTATTCGCGGGTCGATTACTACATAGAGGAGGTCAGCGACGAAGCTCATCGCTAGATAGAGAATCGTGAAAAGGAATACGATACCGGTTAACAGCGTGAAGTCGTTATCATTCACGGCTGCCACGGCGATTTGCCCGACGCCTGGCCAGACGAAGACGTTTTCGACAAGCACGGCGCCGTCCATGAAGCCGGCGAGGAGCAGGGCAGAGACAGTAAGCGGCTGGATAAGCGCATTGCGGAAGGCGTGCTTAGCGACCACGCGTCCATATCCCATTCCCTTCGCCCGTGCCAGTTTGATGTATTCCGAATCGAGCACCTCTAACATTGCCGATCGTGTGATTCGCAGATAGCCTGCAATTGGTCCCCATGCGAGAACCAAGACGGGTAAGAGGAAGTATTGGAACTGCCCCCAGAAATCTGCATCTGTTCTTCCGTAAAACGTTGGCACGGGTAGCCAGCCTAAATGGACGGCGAACACCCAAATCCCAACGATTCCGACCCAAAATGCGGGTACTGATTGTCCAGATAGGGCAAATGCGCGCAGAAAGTAGTCGAGCATTGATGCTCGACGCATCGCTGAGAGTATGCCCAGGGGAATGCCGACGAACGTGCCAACGATCCAAGCGCCGACCGCCAATTGCATCGTTGCTGGCCATCGTTCCCAAAGTATGTCTGTAACTTTACGGTTGCTGCCGACGCTGCGACCGAGGTCGGCGCGGGCGATATTGCTGAGCCATGTCAAGTATTGAAGCACTATAGGACGGTCGAGGCCCCATTTCGCGCGCAGAGCGGCGATCTGTTCGGGGCCGATTGCGTAGCCTTCGGCGCGGATGAATACGTTGATTGGATCGTCTTTAGCGTGTGCCAAACCGAAGACGACGATAGTGGCTCCGATGAGCGAGATGAACATCGTGCCGGCGCGTCTTAAGAGGAAGCGGAACATCTGGATTCAGTTTGTTTGACTAAATGGTGCGTTGTTTGATTCGAACATTAAACACATCGGTTCGTCGTACGGGAGTTGACACGCGACTGTGGCGCGACCCTCGCGGGTCGCGCCACAGCGTCTATTCGCGCCACGATTTCAGTTCGATCGAGACCGTTTGATCACCGTACGGTCATGATGAACTCGGGGTGGTGTAGTGCTGCTTCACGTACCGACAATGGCATGTTCCAAGATTCGATCTTCTTGGGGTTGACCAACGCCACGTTCGGGCGGGCAACCGTGCCTATCGCCGGGTTCCATTTGTGTAGGAAGTCGGCCATATTGTTTCGGATCTCGATGCGCTTTGCCTTATCCTGTTCGGCGTTCATAGCGGTTCCCCATTCGCAGAGTTCGCGGACCTCGATTCCGACATTAAAGCCGTATCGACCGCTTGAACACTCGGAGTTACCGACCACCGGCCAGTCCCATGGCTGTTGCGGCGCCTCAGCACCGGCGGAGTGGATCCAAGGCGCGGTTGCCGAGCGACCGATCAAGCTAGGACGGTAGGTCTGGTACTGTGCCTTCCAGTCCTGCATGTCGATGCCGATCTCACGCCACATTCCGACAACTGCGGTTCCGATCTCCTCGTCCCCACGTCCGATTCGGATGAAGAAGGGCATCTGGAATCGAATTCCGTTCGCGCCTCGCGGGTAGCCGGCGTCGTCAAGCATCTGCTCAGCAAGCTCGCGGTCGTATTCCACGTTCCACTTATCTTGCCAGTTGGGGTTGTTGATGTCGTGTCCGTAGACGTAGTTGACCCATGCAGCGTTCGAGAAGAGCACTTCCGCGATTAGATCGCGGTCGATCGCGTGCGACAGTGCTTGGCGAACCATCGCCGCACGCTCCATGCTTGTGATGCCTTCGGGCGGATTGCCGATGCGGCGGGTCGTGATGCTGAACTCTGGTCGCAACGGGTCGCCAATCCAAGGCAGAGCGTGGACGTACGTGTGGCGAGTTGTAATCGGCTTCTCTTCGTCATCGGGGATGGCAGTGTAGTAGGTGTCCTGCCAGTAGTTGCCCGAGAACGAGATCGTGTGGAACGAACCTGCCCCAGCGCCGACGATCTTGAAGCCTTCCTGCGTCAATGTCGGGTAGTTGCGCAAATCGACGACGGCTACGTCAACGCTACCGGTTCGGAGTGCCGCTTCTGCGACAGCGTCTTCACCGATAGGCTCGTAGATGATCCTGTCGACTGCCGGGGTGATCCGGTGGTGGTCCTGGACCGCCTTGAGTTGGAGCGTTGCGTCGTATTCGTACTTGTCCACCATGTATGGGCCGGTGCCAACGACGTGGTCGCGCACCCAGTCCTCACCCTCTTCGTCGAACGCACGCTTGCTGGTTATGCTCAAACCAAGTCCGGACTGCCCGAACATGAATGTGTCCCAACGGACATCGAATTCGTTGATCGGAACTCTGACCTTCTGGTCATCGATCTTGGTAAGCGGCTGGTTACCGATCAGCACAACCCAATTGGATCCGCCATCAGTTGCGGATTCAGGGTTATAGCCAGGGTTGCCCTTGTTGTAAGCCCAGACGACATCATCCGAGCTGAGGTTTCCAAAGTCTCCCCACTGGTTGTGGAATGGCACGTTCTCTTTCAGCGTGAAGATGAAAGCTTGTCCGCCGATTGCGTCGGCATCGTCAACTAGTTCCCAGTCGGAGATGATCTGGTTAACGGCGTTTCCGCCTTCGTCAGTAAGGAAGAACTTCTCGCTCACGCTAGAGCCGTTGAACATGCCACCTGACGGGTCGCCGGGGATACCGCTGCCGCGGATCTCGAGACCAGTGCGAATGACTACGGTGTCTGCGTCCGTGAGCGGTGCTGGCGGTTCGCTGATTGTCGGCGCAGCGACCGGGATCGGCAAGCCGTAGAAGGTATCAGGAGCAGGAGTCGGAGTGGCGACGACGACCTTTTCGACTTCTTTGACGACTTCCTTCTCAACCTCAACCTCGATTTCGACCTCAACTTCTTTCACCACTTCCTTGACGACCTCGACCGGGACCTCTTTCTGCACTTCCTTCACGACTTCCCGTTCAACGACGACGGTTTCCACGACGGTCTTGCCTTCAACCACTCGTTCGCGTTCGATCACAACGGTCTCGACGACTTTGACCTCGACGACCCGTTCGACCGGCACCTCAACCTCTTTAATGACGGTTTCGCCAGCGACCTGGACTTCTTTCTCGACCACCACGGTCTCGACGACACGCACTTCAACCTGTCGTTCGACAGGCACTTCAACCGTTTGGATCACGGTTTCACCAGCGCAAGCGAACAATGCCATCGCCGCAATAGCACTGGTGATCGGCAAGATCGCTAACCTGAATATCTTGGTTCGTAACATGGTTACCTCCACTATCTGTTTATCCGAATTGACCTGGCAAAGGCGCGACTTCATGGCACTCGCACAGGATCAACCGCAAACGATGCAAGAATGTTAACCCATAAATCGACATGTTGCATTAACCGAAAATCCTGTATTTCATGCCGTTTTTGCGAAGCGTAAGACGATACTTTCCCTCCGCTCGGTGCATGGAAGGGGATGCTCACTCGCCTTGAATGGCGATGATAGTGGTGGTGGTGCTGTTAGATTTCGCGTTTGCGGGCTAGGGTGCTCGCGTGAATGATAGAGGGGATGTTGCAGGCAAAGACGGCACCAAAGAAGCCAGCACCGGAGATGTCGCGATTCAAGATGTAGACATCGGTGTTTTCGAAAAGCGCGCCAGCGAGCAAAAGGGCAAACCATGAACCAATGACACCTGCGAGGGCGCTTGAAACAAGCAGCGCAATCGTTTGGCGTCGCGTCTCAACAATTCCGAACCACCCTATGCGTGACGCTAATGCCGCTGTGGTCGCTACAAAACCGATCCTGAGGAAGCTGCGCAAGGCATCTGGAGCGTCAGTCGATGAGACGATCATAGCGATTACCAGCGCACCTACGAATCCACCGATGGCCGCGCAAATGATGCCGACCAGCAATCGCACAGTAACTTGCAGAACAGCTTCATTCATGTAGTGCGAATTGCGGAATTATGTTTCTTGTCTTGATGCGATCTGTCACGCTCGCATTCGCTGGCGCGACGGGTCGCATGGCAGGAAAGTTTCAATGCGCAGCCTTGTAGTGCGCCGCCAATAGGTCCTCTCCGAAGTCGTGGGTGTAGTCGCGGAGGACCGAGTGGATATGGTTTGCGCCGTTTTGCGTGTTGTCGTATTCGATGACGAATCGGTCGTGTCGAATGTTGTAGTAATGCCCCTGCCATCGCTCTAAGGGGCCTGCCCATGCGAAGTGCAGACTATCCCACCCTTCGCTTTCAAGTTGGTTCCAGTAGTTGTTTGCCGACTCGTCTGCTGCCCTAAAGACGTAGTGCCGAATGAGCTTGATCAGGGCTTCTCGTTGTTTGTCGTAGAGGTCTGTGATTGCAATGCCTTGCGGAGTCATGTCAGGGTCTACAACGCGGACAACGGTAGTCAGGATATCGGCAGGGGCGACTGGATCGACGATGGCGGTTGACTTCTGGTCATCGGTCATGCCGGAAACTAGAGACCGTGCCCAGTCTTCTTCTTCGGCAAGGGTTCTCATTCCGAGATGTTCACCATGTTTGACTTCAGCGGGGTTTGACCCGAAGAACAGAGGATGTATGGAAAGTTCGGAGTTATTGGCAACGGTTGCGATGATGCCGATGTGATGTCCGCCCACTCGCCATCCCCAAGGTTCTTCGCTATCTGGTTCTCCAAAGACACTGAACCAGTATCGCTCTTCCAACCGGTTCCAAGACGAGACGTTGTTGGTCAATGCCTCGTACTCTCCCAAGATGGTCTCAAGACGTATGATCTGGCGCGCCATCGCATAGCCGCTCTCGCTGTAGCCAGTCTCCATCATCTTGAAGGCGAGGTCGATTTGGACGCCGCTCATGTCGGAGATTAGGAGTCCGTTACGTCCGACCGGGGTGTAATGCCACTCGTATCGCTCATCACCGGCGAACGGGAATGTCGCCTTCGCTAGTTCATCTTTGCCGAGTGATGCTATGAAGTCGGATACGGCATCCGCCATCCGTTTGATTGTGTCGGGTGCCTTTGAAGGCACTACCGCCGCATGACCGTTTGTGTGATGTGACATAGTGGGACTCTCCGACCGGTGAACAGGTGAGTTCGCAATGAGTTTGATTGTGATGATACCGCATTGCGTCTCAAATCCGACTATCGACGATTTGAACGCGGAATTGGACGATTGGATGGTAGTCTTGCGGATGTCAAGAACCGACGCCGATTTCGTCTGATGGGAGCCTGGAAAACATGATCAAACTCAGCCTACAATCGCTTTGCTATCGCGATACGTTCAACTCTGGTGATATCGATCTCTTTGGGATGATCGATAAGGCTAAGGAGTATCGACTAGACGGCATTGATATTCACTTCGCTCACTTCGCATCGACTGAGCGGGACTACATTGAAGAGGTTCGGATGGCTACACTCAGAGCCGGACTCCACATCTGCTACATCGGCGTCTCGAATAACTTCGGGATGGTTGGTGATGAGCAACGCGAGCAGATCGAAAACATGAAGCATTGGATCGATGTCGCTGAGACGATGGGCATACAGATGGTGCGTTCGTTTGGAGGTTGGGTGCCAGAGGGTGAGACTGAGGAGTCGGTCTGGCCAAGGATTGTTTCTGCGACGAAAGAGGTGGCGGCATACGGAGCGTCGAAAGGGGTCATGGTTGGGCTTCACAACCACAATCATGGTTGCGCTCCTGCGACTGGGGAGCAGGTCATCCGTATCCTCGACGAAGTCAATAACCCCTACTACACTCACATCCTAGACACCGGCCAGTACCGCGGCTCTCCCGGCGCATCTCTAGGCGAACGCGGCGTAGAGGACGTCAAGCACAACTTCTACGGGTCCATCGAAACATCGGCGCCGCGCGCGGTTCATGTCCGCGCCAAAATATACCGTATTGCATCAGGATCCGAAGCATGGCTCGACTATGACCGCATCATGCAGATCATCAAATCTGTAGGTTTCAACGGCTGGATGTCGGTGGTGTTTGAAGGACAGGATGAGTTGGATGAAGTCAGCGCGGTGCCATTGGCGGCGGAGTTTTTGAGGCGAAAGTTGGATGAGTATGGGCTGTAATTGCGCGTAGATTTATTCTGGCGGTTCGAGCTTGCCGGGATTTTGGCCTCGCTTAATCAAGTTCCAAGCGCGTAAAAGTTCGCTTTGGCGGGTTAGGACGAACACCACAACACGTCGCTCCACGCGACTTGGTAAACTGCCATCCGAAACCTCTAGCGTTTCAATGTCGACGCTGGCTTCAAAGTCGCCGTGTTGCGCGTGAATGTGTGGCGGTGGATGATCATCAAATCGAATTATGATCCTAATGCCACGAAATCGACACAGTTCAGGCATTGGTGGCTTGGAGCCGCGAAATATTGCGATATTCTTCCAAACTCAAACCAGTAAGTCGCATGTACAGGGCATCGGGACACAAGTCGATTTCATCTCCCCACATAACGGCTCTGTTGGAGATGTAAACGCTATCAAAGAACTCGCGATCGTCCCAAGCCTTGAACACGCCTTTGCCTTCGAGGTGTGATAGATCAATTTCACCCTCGACACCGTCCTCGTAACGAATCCAAATGCTGAATCCGTCCCTGGCTTCGGCTGCAACTGGTTTCAACAACGTTGTTCACTCAACTTTTTGCTTCTGCTCAATCATATTCTACGAACGCATACAGCTAAGCACAATTCATCCACGTACCCAGATCGTCGCGCCGACTCAATCCGTCTTATCAAGCTCCTGAACATCTCCCCACTTCAAGTCCTTTCGCCAACTCAAACCCCTCATCTAACCAACCTTTCACACCCCCGATCATCTCCTTCACCTGTCTTCCCAATCTCGCCAACCTGACAGCCGCTTTATTTGCCCCGTTGCAATGTGGACCAGCGCAGTAAACGACAAACAGCGTACTCTCATCCCAAGCCGTTAAGTTTCGCTCAACGATTCGGGCGTGTGGCAAGTTGATCGCACCTGGTACATGACCAGCATCATACAGTTCAGGACTTCGCACGTCCAGCAACACAAAATCATATTCCCCTTGAGACAGAGCGTCATGAACATCCCAGCAGTCAGTCTCGAATTTAAGCCGGCGCTCAAAGTGAGCCAGCGCATCCTCGGATGAAGCCGCCGGCACAGCAGTTACATTATTCGACATTGTTCATATCCTCCGACCAAGTACGGCACGAATCGATCACCTGCTTGAAGACAGAAATTTTAATATCGCCAAGACCAGCTATAGCCATGATCATCACCCTTCACTACAATCCCACTTGCGACAAGTGCACTCGCAAAGCGCGCCAGACTGCTAAGCTCGACTGGCTGAACCGCGTCTGCATCTCCACGGAAGTTTCGCCTATCGGCGAAGTCGCTAGAGGTGTAATCGTCGTTGTTGAAGACGAAACTCAGAGAGTTTACACGGGCGTATACGCGACGAGGATGATCTGTATGTAAGTCCCCGCATACTTCCTTTACGGGCTCCTACTCTTCATCCCACCTTTCCGAAACATCGCGGACAAGGGCAATCAGGGATGCAACGGCGATGCATGTGAAATCCCAGATGATTCTGGGTAGGCTAATTGGTTCTACTCCCCCCGAAAAACTGGTCGCCGCTTTTCCTTAAACGCTTCCACGCCTTCACGGAAGTCGACAGAGTCGAAGATGCGGAATTGGAGGTTGAAGTCGTCTTCGCTCAATGTTTCGGTGTCGGGGTTGACTGAAAGCCGTCTGATCATGATCTTGTGGTCGCGTGCGGCGAGTGGCGCGCCAGCGGCGATTTGCTTGGCAAGTTTTGCCACAGTATCTTCTAACTCGTTTTCATCCACGACGGCCGTTACGATCCCGAATCGCGTCGCATCCTCAATGCCTATGATGTTGGCGGATAGTAGCAGGTATTTGACTGCGGGCGCACCAGCGACGGCGATCATGCGTCGAAGTTCGTCCCAACCGGCGGTTAAACCCAATCTTGCCACTGGCACGCCGAACTTGGATTCTTTGGTTGCGATGCGGATGTCGGTTGCCGCAGCGAGTTCCAACCCTCCTCCGACACAAAAGCCTTGTATTGCAGAAATAGTGGGGCAGCGCACGTTCTCGATATGCTCCAAGGCGGACTCGAATGCTTTGGCATAGTTGGCCGCGGATGCTGAATCGTAGCGATGCTCGTCGAAATCTTTGATGTCTGCACCTGCCGAAAACGCTTCACCACCCGCACCTCGGAAAACGATGCAACGGACCGACGTGTCGTTATCGAGCGATTCCATGATCTGACCCAGCGATTGCCACATCTCGTACGAGATGGCGTTGCGTTGTTTCGGGCGATTGAAGGTTATGGTTGCGATCGCATCTGAGCGGTCTACGAGGATGTGTTCGTTCATGGCATCCGCTATTGATATGTATTGAAACGCGGATCGAGGGCGCTATCTGGATAAGATAACGCCCTCGATCCTTCACTGTCATCCCCGCATTCCCCCGTCATTCCTGCGCAGGCGGGAATCCAAAGGAGAAGGGTGAACGGGTATGAACTACTGCGCCTTTGAGACGTTCAGGATCTCCAGCAGGAAACCTGCCCACAGGCTGTATGGCGCGACGTATGGGTTAGAGTTCGTCGCAAATCCGCGCCAGTAGGTGTTGTTGAACGTCACAACGTGCCGCTCTTCCGCCAGAGTGATCTCGATCACGTCATCGAGGAAGATGTCCAGCGCGCGGTTGGCGAGATCCATGTAGACCGGGTCTTCAGTGGATGGCAACACTCCGTCCATCTCGTCAATGATGATGTCGAACTCGGGGTTGTTGTACTGGCTGTTCGCCCAGAGGTACTGGTTCTGTTCGCCTTGCGTTGGCGAGTTGAACTTGGAGTGGTAGTGCTGCATCGTGCCGTGCGGCTCGCGTGAACTACCGCAGTGAACGAGAATCCACATGTCAGCAAGACCAGTTCGGACTTCCGCCCAGAGCGGAGCGGTGTCAGGGTCGTGCAACACGAACGTCACGTCGAAGCCTGCGTCCTGCAACTGTTGCTCAACAACTGGACCCATCGGCCTGAGCCATCCGGGCACGTGCAAGTCCATCGCAAGATGCTCGCCATCTTTCTCCCAATACTCGTTGCCCATGGTGTAGCCCGCTTCTGCCATGTACATCTCAACCTCGGCTTGTCCCTGACTTTCCCAGTCGTACTTGGCGATGATGTCCGCCTGCGCGTCTTCATACGCCTTCAATCCGCCATACGTGGAGTACGGGACTGCGCGAGTAACGGTGGAATCTTCATAGGCGAGTGAGACCAACTGATCGCGATCCACTGCGGCTTGAACGGCGCGTCGGGCGTTGACATCCGACATCGGGCCGTATTGGGTGTTGACACCGAGCGTGTACATGCAGGCATCCGCAGCACCGTACGACGGGCCGTCGGTGTCCCAAGAAATGATGTTCTTGTTGCGGTTGTGCGCGGTGACGAATACACCCGGCTGCATGATCGAACCAGTGTCGAACTCGTTGTTGATCATCCTAGCGACCATCGTGTCGGCCGATCCCGGCGGGATGTATGCAACGCGAAGAGGCTCAGGCAGTTCTTTGAACCCGACTTTTGCTGCCCACCAGTTGTCGTTACGGTCAAAAATCTGTCCCTGACCGTCTGCTCGGACTGCCACAAACGGACCAGTTCCGACTGGCCAACCTTTGTCGACGTCGAAGTTTGGGAACTCTAGCGGGTCTTGACCTTCCCAGATGTGCTTCGGCAGGATCGGCAGGTGAATCTCGGAGTTCTCCTGGAAGTAGAAGTAGAAGAACCTAGCATTCGGCTTGTTGTAGTTGATGCGGAAGTTGTGATCGTCGATGATCTCGACGTCTTTCACCCACTCTTGGATGTCGCCGGCGAAGACCATGTCAGGGTTGCTCTGCAGCAACTCGATGGTGAACTTGACATCTTCGCTGGTGAAGGGCATTCCGTCAGACCACTCGATGCCGTCGCGCAGAGTCACGCTGACGCCCATGTAGTCCTCGTCCACCTTGCTACTCTCTGCCAACCAAGGAATTACTTCGCCTTCGTTGTGGTTGTAGAGGTAGAGGAACTCGTAGATGGTTTTGTTGAGGATGCCACGAACACGCCCTAGACCGCCTAGGGAATATGGGTTCATGTTGTCAGGATCGCGCCATTCAGTTGCGCCGGGTCCGAATCCAGTGATGACGAACGTGTCTTCACGAGTAATCTCGCCGCGCGGAGTCGGAGTGGCGGTAACTTCCACCTGGACTTCGACTTCCTTTTCAGTCAGGACTTCGACTTCTTTGACGACTTCAACTTCCTTGACGGTTTCGACCGTTACCTGAACTTCCTTGACGACTTCCTTTTCAACGACTACGGTTTCAACAACCGTCTCAGTCCCGCCGCAGGCGATCGCAGTGGTCAAGGCGGCGATGAGCGATCCCATCACGACCATCCACAACGCCGACCGCGCGTTGCGTATCTTTTGCATTTCTTCCTGTACTCCTGGAGCTAGCTTTGAAATATCAGTCGCTCGCGCCCAATTTGACGGGGTAAACCGTTGGTCACCAATCGCTGCAAAAGGTGCGCGGCAGACAGCGCGGCAAAAGCCACGTAACTTCGCAAAATCTATATGAAAATTCGCTGAAAGTCAATTTGCCGCAATCGAAAGCGTGCCACCAGGCAGTTGAGGATAGGGAATACTAACGTCTGCGGAGCGAACATGTGGCGAGTCAGGTGTGGTTCGTGTAACATTTTTTGACGATCAAGCCGAACGCATGAACGCACCTGAGTTGGGAATCCGAATTGACTAGCCGTAGCCGAAAACCAAGAGGGACTAAAGTCGAATGACGGTAGATTACGTCCTCAAGCGGCTTGGCATGTTCCTGCTCATCATCTTCGTTGCCGGAACACTTAACTTCGCAATCCCGCGCCTGCGTCCGACGAATCCGGTTGAGGAGCGGATGAATCAGCTGTTGCAGCAGGCCGGCGGTGTTCACATTGGGAATGTGGAGGAGATGATCGAACGCTACGAGGAGCGGTTCGGTCTGAAAAATCCGCTTTGGCTTCAGTACTGGAACTATTGGGTCGCCCTGTCTCGTCTCGACTTTGGCCAATCGATCGCATATTTCCCGGCCGACGTTACGAAAGAAGTGCGTCGTTCGATGCCATGGACGCTCGGGTTGGTAGGTGTTACCACAGTGATGGCTGCCATAATCGGGTCATTCTTCGGTGCTTGGCTCGGCTGGACGCGAACACCTATCGCGGTATCGTTCGTGGTTCCGATTCTGTTGATCGTCACGGCAGTCCCTTTTTATCTGTTGGGATTGCTGATGTTATGGATGTTCACCGTCTTTTGGCCGGTGTTGCCTGGAGGTGGTGCCCATGATCCGTTAATGGCGCCGGCATTCAATCTGACTACGTTCATTGACATCATCCAACATGCCATTCTTCCAGCCGCCGCGATCATACTTTCGAGCATCGGGTTCTGGGGTTTGGGAATGCGCGGCATGATGGTTACCACAATGGGAGACGATTTCATCAAACTCGCAGAGTTCAAGGGGCTAAAAGAACGCCGTATTTTCCTTCGATATGCGGTTCGGAATGCTTTGTTACCGCAAGTTACGGGGCTAGCGATAAACCTCGGCTTCGTAGTCTCAGGATCGGTACTAGTCGAAGTATTGTTCGCGTATCCGGGCATCGGAAATCTGCTCTACACAGCAATCACGAGCAACGACTACTTCCTGATTCAGGGGGTGCTTATGTACGTCATATTCGCTGTAGGCTTGATGCTCTTCATAGTTGATCTCGTGTATCCATTGATCGATCCCCGCATTAGATACAGGTCTGCGTAATGGCGAACACGGACACTACATCAATTGATCCGCAACTTCCGAGCAGTTACGACGTAACCGTTTTTGAAGAGGAAACGCTTTGGGTGCGGGTTACTGGAGCGGTTCGGCGGAACGTCCTGCTTTTCGCGGGCGCTGCGTTGATCCTCGCCATCGTCTTGTTCGCTGTCGTCGGTTCAGTGGTCATTGATGAAGAGCGAACTGAGGTTGGATACACCACAGCTGAGCGGGAAACCGCTGACGGATCAATTAAAGAAGTGGTTACACCACGGTTGCGACCGTCCGGCAAGTTCTGGTTCGGATCTGATCAGTTTGCCCGCGACATCTTCGCTTATGTGGCTTATGGAACGTTGGGCACTTTGTGGATGGGCCTGATAGCTGGAATAATCGGTATCGGCATTGGAACCCTTTTGGGCTTCCTAGGCGGTTACTTTGGAGGATGGCTAGACGTGGTCGTCGTTGTATTGAGCGACGCGCTGATCACAATTCCTGGCCTTATGTTGCTGATCACAATCAGCGCGTATCTTGACCAACTGACTGTTGAACAACTCGGCATCCTCATAGGATTAATCTCGTGGATGGGGACAACTCGCGTGGTTCGTGCCCAAGTGTTGACGCTTAAGAATCGCGCCTATGTTGAGGTGTCGAAATTTAACGGTCAGGGCGATATGGAGATCGTGTTGACAGAGTTGATTCCAAATCTCGCACCATTCATCGCCGCTGCGTTTGTGGGCGCGGTCGCCGGCGCGATACTGCTCTCAATCGGATTGTCGGCTCTCGGTCTTGGCCCACAAAACGAGCCATCTCTAGGACTCATGGCCTTCTGGTTCATCAGGTTCGGTGCCGTGCCGCAAGGAATGTGGTGGTGGTTTGGGCCGCCTATCGTTGTCATCGCCATATTTGTCGTTGGCCTCTTTATGGTTACCGCCGGGCTTGACCAGATTGCGAACCCAAGGCTACGGACATCGGTATGACGATTGCAACATCAACCAGCGAAGCCCCACTCGCTGTAAAAGATCTTAAGGTCTATTACCACACCCGGCGCGGGCCGGTTAAGGCTGTGGATGGAGTCTCGTTTGAATTAAGACGAGGTGAACGTTTAGGACTGGTGGGTGAATCTGGTTCGGGGAAATCGACAATCGCTCTGGCATTGATGATGGCGCACAAGGAGCCAGCACGCATCGAAGGCGGAAGCGTTCTGCTAAACGGCTCCAATCTCTTGGACGATAACAACGAACGCGTCCGCTTACGCAGACTCTCCGAAATCGCAATGGTGCCGCAAGGCGCGTTGAACTCGCTCAATCCAGTGATGCGAATACGTGATCAAGTGATTGATGGTCTTAAAGACCACAACGTGCGAATGAGCGATGGCGAGTTTTCGCAACGGGTAGCCGAGCTTCTTGACAGCGTCGGGCTCCACCGTGACGTTGCGTCGCGATTTCCGCACGAACTAAGCGGCGGAATGAAACAACGCGTCGCCATTGCCATCGCTATATCTATGAACCCCTCCGTCATCGTTGCAGACGAACCTACGAGCGCGCTTGATGTGGTAGTCCAGAAGCAGGTCGTCCAAACCCTTCGAGAAGTGCAGGAGCGCATCGGCGCGGCAGCGATCATGATCGGGCACGACATGGGTCTGATGGCACAGTTCGCCTCTCGTATAGGCATCATGTACGGCGGCAAAATCGTTGAGATCGGACCAGTTTCAAACATCTTCAACAACCCTAGGCATCCTTATACCCGATTGCTAATTTCCAGCCTGCCAGACACTCGCAGCAAACGACGCTTGGAAGGAATCCCAGGCTTGCCACCATCACTGCTACGTCCTCCACCCGGATGCGTCTTCCACACACGCTGCCCAGAAGCTATGGACATCTGCCGACAGGACATACCCCAGACCCGCGAGCTTGATGAAAATCGTTTTGCTGCTTGTCACCTTTACAACGACGATGATGGGAAGGTGGTAGTCCTATGACGACGACACAAGTCGAACAGTCGGCCCTGCAGACCGATTCTGAACCCCTCCTCCGTGCCGACGCTGTCAGCAAGACCTTCATCTCGGGAACTTTTCGCAAACACTATACTCATGCCCTCGACACGGTAACCTTCAGCGTTCCAGAATCGCCACCGACAATCACTGCAATTGCGGGAGAGAGTGGCAGCGGTAAGACTACTCTTGCCCGGACTGTGCTCGGACTTGTGGAACCTACCGCAGGCGAAGTCGTCTACCGCGGCGCGAACGTCGCCGAGATGAGCCGCGCCCAACGTGCCGAGTTCCGGCGCGAGGTCCAAGTCATATTCCAAGACCCTTTCGAGTCCTACAACCCCTTCTACAAGGTTGACCATGTTTTGCGGGTCCCCATTCGCCGATACAAACTGGCATCGTCTAAATCGGAGGCAGACGACATCGTTGTGGAGGCGTTGCGGACAGTAGGTTTACGCCCTGAGGAGACGCTTGGTCGGCATCCGCACCAACTCAGCGGTGGTCAGCGGCAACGCGTTATGGTCGCACGCGCTGTCATGCTCAAGCCCAAGATAATCGTTGCCGATGAACCCGTCTCGATGGTCGACGCGTCCCTCCGAGCCACCATCCTCGAAACTCTCCGCGCCATGAACCGCGATCTCGGCATCTCGATCCTGTACATCACTCACGACCTCACAACCGCATTCCAGATAGCCGAAAACATCATCGTTCTATACAAAGGCCGCGTCGCCGAAGCCGGAAGCGTCGAATCCGTAATCAACGATCCAACGCACCCGTACACCCAACTCCTAGTCTCATCCATTCCCCAACCCGACCCCGAAACGCAGTGGGGCAGGGAACAGGACTCCCGTGACGAAGATGAAATCCCCCTAACTGGTTGCAACTTCTACGACCGTTGCCCAGTTCGCGCTGATGAATGCATGTCAGCAGACCCGCCCCTCTACCGCACCGCCGAAAACCGCATCACCCGCTGCTACAACTACGCCGACTCGCCAGTACATCTGGCGGCGGATTTGCGGTCGGTTTTTGCTCGTTAAATCACCGTCATTCCCGCGAAGGCGGGAATCCACAGGGGAACGGCGTGGTTTCCCCCGTTCACGGGGGAAATGTCCGTAAGGACAAAGGGATGCTCAGCGAATACCCACATCATTTCCACGCCAGTCAGACTTAAAACCCATCTGCGCCAGTTCAAGCCGCCCATCCTTGGCGAGGCGCCAAAGCTGATCCAATCGCTGATACATGATGGGCGAACCTTTTGGTGGCAATCGGATGTCGAGTCTCTCCAACTCGGGTTCCAAGGTTTGCATCAGTGCTTCGAGACGTTCTGGATCACGTTGATCCCACCTCGCTACCATCAAAGCGGCAGCCGTATGGATTTCTGGGCCGATTTTCTCAAAAGCAGCCCGCTGCCGTTCATACCATGAATAATCAAGATAACGCCCTCTGTGCTTTGCTTCCATCTCCTTCAAAACTCCGGGTTCAAACAACTCGAAAGGCATCAGGTCAGATTCGGGATCAGAGATCGCCTGCGCCAATTCGATTTGTCTGGTCTTGCGACCCTTACGATCCAGATATTGCACGTAAACCAAGATTGGTGTCCCAAAGAATGTTGCTGTGAGCACGAGGGAATACAATCCGCCGCTCAACACACCGGAAAACAAGGCAACCAACGCCGCAACGACTAAAATCCATGCGATAGCGAACCACATACGATCTCTCCTACTTGTTGCTTAATATCCGATTGAGATTCCTGTGGCTTAACTTTACATGAGCACGACCTCAGCTCTCTGCTACACCCCTTAAAACTGCATCAGCAAGCAGCTAGTGCAGCACCTACTACTTAGTACACCTTAGTCCCGCCTCCTCACAATCTTGGTATCAGATTGCAGGAACTTATAATCGGGAAGGTCTTTCGAACCGATCAACGGATCAAATCGCAGGGACACGCACAGCATGGAATCACTCGAAAATGTAATAGCCATTTTGCGTCATGGAGGACGGCAAGACTTGTCGGCATTGCTAGCTGATGCTCGCATGGAATTTCAATACTTAGATAGCATGTTTGTAATGAATTCAGATGCAATGCACGATCTGGTCAACGCCGTTATTCATGCCCCGATATCCGAATGCAAAACTCTGAGGGAACTCCCCGATGCGGATCATGACGTGATTCGTGATGCTGTAAGAGACGCATGGCCCATTGACGGCGCAGGTGGAATGGTGATACAGGAGGTCTCGTACAACATCGACAAAGATTCCCTCCACGAAGACGTCACGTCGCTTTATGCCGAGCCTATAGGCTGGCAGCGAGTTGACCGGACGATGAACAGAATCCGAGATCTGTTATTAATCGCTTCGACCGAAGACCATTTCAAAGAGATAGGAGTCTTGTGCAGGGAGGCGTTAATCTCAGTAGCCCAAGAGGTATTTGACCCTGGACGGCATCCCCCACTTCAAAGCGACGACACAGATTCCAGCAAGGCCGATGCGAAACGTATGATTTCTCGATATGTCGCCTCGCAGTTTCCCGGGAAGTCCAATCGGGAAACCCGAAAATGCGTCAACGCAGCATTAGACCTTGCACATAAAGTAACGCATAGTAGCACTTCCTCCTATCGTGATGCCCAGCTGTGTGTTCAAGCCGTATTCAACGTAGTTGGTTTAATCACCATCGTTGCTGGCAAGCGTGGCCGGCCCTAACCTAATAAGGAGGTTCCAACCATGCCCAAACCCAAAAAACCCAACCTCCTCTTCATCTTCTCCGACCAGCAGCGCGCCGATACCATGGCCGCTTACGGCAATGACTGGATCGAGACGCCCGGCATGAATCGCCTCGCCGATACAGGATCCGTCATTGAGAACTGCTACGTCTCATCCCCAATCTGCACACCGTCACGCTCCACAATCATGACTGGCACCTGGCCCCACACCAACGGTGCCTACAAGAACAACGTTCCGCTTCCAGACGAGATCGACACCATCGTCGATCACATCCCCGACGACTACCACAAGGCGTATTTCGGCAAGTGGCACTTAGGAGACGAGATCGGCAAGCGCCGCGGCTTCGACGAGTGGCACCCCATCGAAGACGGATACCGAGTCTGGAGCGACAACCCCGACATTGAAAACGAGTTCAGCCCCTACCACCACTACCTCATCTCGCAGGGCTACGAACCTGACGTTGAAGTCGGAGGACTCCACGTCTTCAGCCGTCCCTTTGCACATGATTTGCCGGAAGAACATACGAAGGCATCGTATCTTGGCCGCGAAGTCAGCAACTTCCTCGAACGCAACAAAGACAACCCCTTCGCTTTATACGTCAACTTCCTCGAACCTCACTTCCCATATACCGGTCCCCTTAATGACTACTACGCCCCGGACGACATCCCTGAGTCGCCAATCTTCATGGAAGACCCGCCAGATACCGCCTCCCTCATGCACCAACTCATGGCGAAGCTCTATAAAACCGGCGAAGATTGGGCCGCTCCCACCGCCGCCAGAGAACTCCGCGGCGAACTCATATCCAAGCCCGGCGAAGAAGAGTCCGACCTCCGACAAATTCAAGCCCGATACGCTGGATTAGTAACCCTGTTAGACCGCGCCATCGAAAAAATCCTGAACAAACTCGACGAACTCGGACTCGCCGAAAACACCATCGTCGTCTTCACCAGCGAACACGGCGATCAACTCGGTGACCACTATATCCTCCACAAGATGGTCATGTACGAAGACACGGTACGCGTGCCGATGCTAATCCGTGTGCCCTGGCTCGAAGGACGCCGTATCCCCGGACGATACTCCCACATCGATACTGTCCCAACCCTCCTCGACCCCATGGGCTTCGAAATCCCCGACATGCTGCAAGGCGAATCCAAAGCTGGTGTCATCGCCGGAAACTCTACCCTTGACGAAAACGACGTAATCATCGCCTGGCACGGTCGCGGCCTCGACGGGCTCACTCTCCCCATGTCGCCTCTCGAACTCCAACGCGACATCCCCCACCGCGTCATCATCACCTCCGATGGCTGGAAGCTCAACCTAGCAGTCGGCGACTTCTGCGAACTCTACAACCTAAACGACGACCCCTACGAGACCACCAACCTCTTCTACACCGAGCAACACGGCGAGAAATCAGTGGAATTGGCGCGACGGATTCGAAAGTGGCAAGAGCGGAATGGAGACCGAATTGCCTTACCAGATGTTTATCCGGGCGTTGGCTATGTCGCGGGGATGCGATAGCGCAGGTCTATTGCCTAGCTACGTCGGGTCGCACTCAGCCCCCCACCTCCAACCTCCTCTGCACCACTGGCACCATCGGCCTCTTGGCAAACAGCACCGTAACGCTCGCCAGCGCACAGAACCCGGCTAGTACGTAGAGCGCCCAATCGTATGTGTTGAAGGTGTCGTGCGACCATCCCACGACTACAGGCGCGAGCATCATCCCGATCGACATCGGGAAACTTGACAGCGCGAATATCGTCGCAAAGTGGCGTCGTCCGAAGAACTCGCCGCGCATCGACAACAGCATCGGAGTCCTAGCACCGAAACCTACTCCCCACACGATGGCAAAAATGGCGGCCATCAAGAACGACCCCGCAAGGGCCAGAATGACTAGCGATGCCCCTTGCGCGATCATTAGAAAAGGCACCAAAACGCGTTTGTCCCAAAGGTCTCCGACGATCCCTCCGGCTAGTTGAGAAACAAAGGAAGACGCCACCATTATCGGTACCACCGCCGACGCTGTAGTAACGTCCAAACCCACGCCGTTCTCGTCGCTCAGATGAAGGAATAGGTGCGCCGATATCGCTCCGGTCGAGATGTTGGCCAGCATGTGGGTCACCGAAATTGACCAGAATGCCCGCGTCCTGAGAGCTTCCTTGACTGTGAAATCGTGCGTCGATTCCCTTGCCACTCGATGTGCCCGTTCACCGGGCGTCGGAAGTTGAGTGGCTAGTTGGTCTGGGGTTGGACGTTTGCCGATAACCCATGCGATGAAAGGTCCTACCAAGATCGTGATTATCCCCATCACCAACACCGTCATTCGCCAACCGTATTGGCTTATTGTCCATACAATCACTGGAACCAACAATCCACCTACACTCACTCCACCTTCGACAATCGACATACCTAACCCCCGCCTTCTGATCATCCACGCATTCGAGGCAGTCAGCGACGGGGTGAATCCTCCCGAACTCAAACCAACGGACAGCAACAGAAACGCGAGATAACACTGTACCGGACCAGTGATAACTGAAAAGAAGATCAATCCAGCTCCACCGAGGGTGAAGCCAACCAACACCATCTTCCCTGACCCGAACGTATCGACCAGCCAACCCTCTATCGGTCCCAACAATGTATTACCCAAACGTCCGAATGTTGCTACCCCGGAGATGACCGTTCTAGACCAACCAAATTCATCCTCAATAGCCTTAAATAGCACACTCGCCGCTTGAAAAGTCGGGCCAGCGCTGAACACCATGTTGAAGGCACCAGCTATCGACACCCACCAACCGAAATATACGCGGCGATTCCGGGGCTTGAACAAAGAGGGCCGTCGAAGCAGTTTCATCGGAAAACAGGAATCGTCATCGCGTGGCTATGGGTTCTCGCTACGTTGCCGTCTCTCAGCCCGCACCTGTAACATCCGACGCATTGTTGGCGACATCGGACGAGTGGCGAACAGGATCGTTGCGCTTGCCGCAAAACACGTTCCAGCGAGAACATACAACGACCAGATGTAACTTCCCTGCAAGTCGTGTGCCCAACCCATCACGACTGGCGCGAGCATCATGCCAACCGACATCGGAAAGCTCGACAAACCCAAGATTGTCCCAAAATGCCGACGTCCGAAATACTCGCCTCGCATCGCGTGCAGCAGCGGGGTACGGGTGCCGAAACCGATTCCCCAAACGACTGCGAATACTGCTGCCAGCATAAATGAGTCAGCGATCGCCAATATCACCAGCGCCCCGCCTTGAATCAACAATGAACCCAGCACCAACATCCGCTTGTTTACTCGGTCGCCGAGGATGCCCCCGCCTAGCTGAAACAGGAACGCCGTGATCACCAGTATCGGCATAACTCCCGCCGCAGCAGCGTCATCCAAATTGACGCCATTGCCATCCGTCAGATGTAAAAACAGGTGCGCTGATATGGCGCCGGTAGACAAGTTCACCAGCGTGTGGGTCATCGAGATCGCCCAGAAAGCTCGCGTTCTAACCGCCTCTGCTGGAGTGAAGTCGTGCGACCGTCTGATGCGCTGTCGTGCGGCAGCGTCTGCAACTGAACTGCTTTGTTGCGTCAACTGCTCTGCGGTCGGCCTTTTGCCAATGATGATCGCCAAGAATGGACCCACTGCGATCGCCGCTATACCAATAACCATCACAGTGGGTCTCCAACCGTAAGTGGCGATGCCCCAGACGATCGCAGGCACCAACAGTCCGGCGATACTGCTCCCGCCGATTACTATCGACATCCCTGTCGCTCGGTTGTTGACCATCCAAGCATTCACCGCAGTCATAGAAGGCACGAAACCTCCCATGCTGAAGCCAAGCGACAAAAGGAAAAACGAGAAGTAATACTGCCACGGTCCCTGAATCTGAGAGAAGAAGATCAGTCCAGCACCGCCGAGGGTAAAGCCGATGAGGACCATTTTCCCGGAACCGAATCTATCGGTCAGAAATCCTTCCACCGGACCTAGCATCGCACCACCGAAACGACCGAACGACGCAACTCCCGAAATCAAAGCCCGCGACCATCCGAACTCGTCTTCTATGGCCTTGAAGAAGACGCTCGAAGCCTGGAACGTGGGGCCGGAGCTCAGGAACATATTGAATGCACCGGCGATAGAAACCCACCATCCAAAGTAGACCCGCCGAGTCGTTCGGGCACGGACGGCCGCCAACCGTTGTTGAATCATTGACAATGCACTGTTACCCGCGTCCCATTGATTTGGAATCTAAGCCCGTGGAGTTTCGATAACCCAATTATCCGTAATCTTCGTGCCGGAATTACCTTACTTGTACGCTGTTAAACCACGCGATTTTCGTTCGGTTAGACTCATACTTCGGATTGCACGCGTCGCGATCAGAACATGCATCGACGACGCCAAAGGTTCAGGAAAACCACATGGAAAACGCAATCGAAGTCCATCAGATCTCGAAATCTTACGGCAAGGTCGTCGCACTAGAAAACGTCGACCTGCAAGTTCGACGCGGATCAGTAATGGGCTTGCTCGGACCCAACGGCGCGGGGAAGACGACTCTCGTTCGCATCCTAACAACCCTCCTGCGCCCATCCTCTGGATCCGCCACCGTCCTCGGATACGACGTAGTTCGCCACGCACGACACCTCCGATCCTATATCGGTCTGGCAGGGCAGAGCGCAGCCGTTGACGATCTCCTGACAGGTCGCGAAAACATCCACATGGCCGGGCGTCTCTACCACATACCTAAACGTGAGGTCCAGAAACGTGCACAAGAACTCCTCGAACAATTCGATCTCGTCGATGCCGCCGACCGATCTGTCAAAGGCTACTCCGGAGGAATGCGACGTCGTCTTGACCTCGCCGCAAGCCTCGTCGCAAACCCGCCCATGATCTTCCTCGACGAGCCCACTACCGGACTCGACCCGCGCAGCCGCCTCGAACTCTGGGACGTAATCCGAACCCTTGTTAGCGAAGGCACCACCGTTCTTCTTACAACCCAATACCTAGAAGAAGCCGACCAGCTCGCCGACAAAATAACCGTCATCGACCTTGGCAAGGTAATCGCACAAGGCACCGCCGATGAACTCAAGCATCAAGCCGGCTCCGAATTCATCGAGGTCACAGTCCGAGACGCCGAGGATACCCGGAGGGCTGCAAGCGTGTTGTCCAACTTTGCCGAAAACAACGAATGCGACATCAATGAGGAGGACAGAGTAGCCTCCATCATGGTCAACGACGGCGCATCGATCATGGTCCAAATCGTCCGAACCCTAGACACCGAAAACATCCCCGTCACAAACATGGCCCTCCGCCAACCAACCCTCGACGACGTCTTCCTAGCCTTAACCGGCCGCACCGCCGAAGAAGCCGCAACCGAATCCGAGCAGGACACCAATTGAACCCGCAAGCGTCATGTTTCCCCCACTGGCTGGGGAATGTCCGAAGGACAAAGGGGCAGTTATCCTGCACCGCCCCGTCATTCCCGCGAAGGCGGGAATCCAGAGGGGAAGGACGGGGCGACGCATTCCTAATGCATCCTCTAGATTCCTCGCTACACTCAGAACGACAATCACCCACATCCCATCATTCAAAATCATGCCAATCATAGTTCAATACACATGACCACCCAAACCCTCCAAAGCCCCGAATCTCCCCTGCGCGAAGCCGTCGGCTCAGTCCTATACGAGTTCCGATGGCTGCTGTCTGACACCGCGATGATGACGTGGCGGAATCTGATGCACTACCGCCGTAACCCAGAGACGTTAGCATCGACCATCGCCGGCCCCGTCATGTTCTTGCTGCTCTTCAACTACGTCTTCGGTGGCGCAATCGGCGCCGGCAGAGACTTCAACTACATCGACTATCTTGTGCCCGGTATCCTCATCCAAAACAACCTCTTCACAGTCATGAACACGGGCATCGGCATCGCCCAAGACTTGCAAAAAGGCTTCGTGGACAGATATAGATCATTGCCGATGGCTCGATCAGCGGTGTTAGGCGGACGCGTATGCGCGACAACCTTAGTCAGTTTCGCCAGTGTCTATTGGACACTCGCGATCGCTCTCATATTCGGCATGAGGTTCCACGGCGGTCTCGTGCCAGCACTCATCCTCCCCCTCGTCGTCGCCGCGTTCTGTTTCGCCTTTGCATGGGTATCCGCACTCGTCGGAGTATCGGTACGCAATGCAGAAACCGCAAGTTCATCCACATTCTTCATCGCCATCCCCCTCACTTTCCTGAGTTCCACATTCGTTCCCGTCGAAACCATGCCCGGCTGGCTACAAGCCTTCGCCGAAGTCAACCCCATAACCCACGTCGTCAACCTATGCCGGAACCTAGCCCAAGGCGGTCCCCTCGCATCATACGCATGGGTCACCGCATTCTGGATCGCTCTAATGGTCATCGGCATCGGATCCCTAGCAACTTGGCGCTACAGGCGAATCGCATAGCCAATGAACCAACCCGCAGAAATCCGAGACCGCTCTGCCTTTGGCGAGTTGCTTTCCGCCATCGCCGTCGAATCGCGCTGGCTCATCGCCGACACCGCCGTAATGACGTGGCGAAACCTTATCCGTTACCGCCGATCGCCCGAACTCTTCATATTCTCAACCGCCTCTCCCGTAATGTTCATTTTCCTTTTCAACTACGTCTTCGGCGGCGCGATCTCTACTGGAGACCTCAACTACATCGACTTCCTAATGCCCGGAATACTAGTCCAGACCACCCTATTCAGTGCCACGCAGACAGGCGTCGGACTCGCAGAGGACCTGCAGAAAGGGATGGTAGACCGATATAGGTCCCTGCCAATGGCACGTTCCGCTGTCCTCGGAGGACGCGTCGTCACTGAGGCGCTGGTCAGCCTGTTCGTCGCCTGCCTCATGCTCGCCGTCGGATACGTCATCGGAATGCGATTCCACGGCGGCTTCTGGCCCGGATTCGCAGTGCCATTCATGGTCGCCGGATTCGCCTTCGGATTCTCATGGGTTGCCGCGCTCATAGGGACATCCGTCCGCAACGCCGAAGGAGCCGGATCACTCATGTTCTTCGTCGTCTTCCCCTTCACCTTCCTGAGCTCCGCCTTCGTCCCCATCGAAACCATGCCTGGCTGGCTTCAACCCTTCACCAGCATTAATCCGGTAACCTACGCCGTGGATCTTGGACGTGGGCTATCGCAGGGCGGCCCCATCCTAACCAACGCCTGGCCAACCCTCCTCTGGACCCTGGCCTTCACCTTCATCATCGGCCCGGTAGCCGTCTGGCGCTATCGCCGCGTGTAGGGCATCGCTTGTGAGAGAGGAATTCAATCCTCTCGCAACCGCCGCAATTCGGTTCTGACCCTAGCCAATTCTTCGATAGCTGCGTCTCGCTCGCTCAAAGCCCGGTCGCGCTCCGTTTCAGCCAGATCCCGTTCAGTCTCCGCTTGCGCCGCTGAGTTTCTGAACTCTTTCGTTGTTCGAAGAAAGTCGCCCGTGAACGGATCACGGACGCGTAAGTCGCCATGGTCCCAAACGATATCCAGCCCTAGTACTTCACTATGTCCCCAGATGAAATCCGACGATTCATGAATCAGTTCGATAGGAGAATAGGTGCCGTCGATGAGGGTGTCACCGGCTAGTGGCGCGTCGTGAAACCGACCGCCTGAACGATCAAAGCGCCAGTATTCGGTGACGCCGTAGGCAGCATACCCATCGCGCTTGACGGTGTAGTCACGACGCCCTGTCGACCTCGACGCGATTTCCAAAACAAAATCCGGCGGTTTGCCGACCTCGCTTATAACGTAGCCGTTTCTGCCAATGATCAGTTCAGGAGTGACGCCGAACGTGACAAGACAGTCCGGAGCCAGTCTTTCGGCATCGTTGGTCGCATCATTGCGTATGAAACCCGCTCCAGTTATCAAGACATCGTCCCTGTCGGCAAAATGCCCGATCAGCATACTGTCGAAGTCGTGTTCATACATGCGTTGTTGCATATCTGGCTCTCGTGGCGGATCTGGGAGAGGTTCCAGGTGCGTGAAGTCGGGCGTTGGGAACAGCGTCTTGAGCGTTGCCATCATTCAGGTTTCCATTACTGATGGGAGGTGATGCACCAATGGGTTTTAACCGTATCACACAACAATATGTCAACTTCTACGCCAATAGATACTGTGTAAAATCCAATGACGCGATCCACAAGTACGGAGAGATTCAAAAACGCCCCCATGAAAATCACCGACGTAACTACAACCCTCATCTACAACCCCGACGCGGATGCCATCCAGGACGCCACCATCCCGCCGCTCAAACCCGGCACCCGCGGCCGGACTACCGTCTTCATCCACATCCACACCGACGAAGGCACCCAGGGCTTCAGCTACCTCAACTCGCCGTCCGCCATCCGTTCCCTCATTAACGACAATCTCAAAGACATCCTCATCGGCAAGACTCCGTTCGAGACCGAACGCATCTGGACTGAGATGTTCTGGCGCGTCCGCGGATACGGTCGCAAAGGCTTCGCATTCCAAGCCATATCCGGTCTCGATGTCGCACTCTGGGACCTCAAAGGCAAAGCTCTCGGCGTTCCCCTGTACAAACTCCTCGGCCAAGCCCACGACTCCGTACCCTGTTACGGCAGCGGCGGTTGGACCAACTACACCGTTGACGAGCTAGTCGCCGAGCAGACCGGATATGTCGACATGGGCTTCCCCCGCGTCAAGATGAAGGTCGGCATGAACTTCGGCACTGACGAGCGTGCCGACATCGAACGCCTCGAAGCCGTACGCAAAGCCGTCGGCGACGACGTCGAGATCTTGGTCGATGCCAACAACGGTTACTACGCCAAACAAGCCATCCGCATGTCCCGCAAGTTCGAGGACTACGACGTGGGATGGTTCGAGGAACCAGTCCTCGCCGACGACATCCAAGGGCTCGCCGAAATCTCCAAAGCCACCAATATCCCCGTCGCCACTGGCGAGCACGAATACACTAAATACGGTTTCAAAGAACTCATCAGCCAAGGCGGAGCCGACATCGTACAACCTGACATTGGCAGGGTAGGGGGCGTCACCGAGTGGATGAAGGTAACCCACCTAGCCGACTCCTACAACCTACCCATCGCGCCCCACGCCTACTCCTTATTGCACCTCCACTGCACCATGGCCACACCCAACCTCCGAGTAGTAGAAGTCCTCGGCGGCGAGATGAAATCGTGGCCCATTCTCTTCACCGAGGTACCCTGGCCCGAAAACGGCCAATGGAAAGCCTTCGAAGACCGTCCCGGCCTGGGCCTAGAACCCAACCCCGACACCATCAAAAATATGTCCGTCGACTCAGACGGACCAGCACCTGCCCAGAGAGGTTTTTGATATGACCAACGGAAGATTATCCGGCAAAGTAGCCATCGTAACCGGAGGAGCGTCCGGCATCGGCGAAGCATGCTCCCGCATCTTCGTCCGTGAAGGTGCAAAAGTCATCATCAGCGACATCGACGAAACCAAAGGCAACGGACTCGAGTCCGAACTCACTCCCGATGCGGTCTTCTTCAACCACGACGTAACCCAGGAAGCCGCATGGGATGAGGCTGTCGAAATAGCAGAATCCAAATGGGGACGCCTCGACATCGTCGTCAACAACGCAGGGATGTCCGGACCGAAGGGCAGAACGATAGTCGAAGATGTCGTCCTCGACGACTGGAACGACGTCTTTGCCGTCAACTCCACTGCAATAATGCTCGGCACCCGCGCTGGTATCAAAGCCATGAAGAAAGTTGGCGGAGGCTCCGTCATCAACGTCTCCTCCATCTTCGGCATCGTCGGCTCCAGAGCCGGAGCACCCTACCACGCATCCAAGGGCGCCGCCCGCATCTTCTCCAAAGCGGCCGCCGTCCAATATGGCCCCGACAACATCCGCGTCAACGCCGTCTGCCCCGGATTCACCGACACCCCGATGACCACTGACATCCACGGCGTCAAGGAGATACGAGACTACCGCGAAGGCATGACCCCCATGGGCCGCCTCGGCCTCCCGGACGACATCGCCTACGGCTGCCTATACCTAGCCTCCGACGAATCCGCCTGGGTAACCGGCACCGAACTAGTAATAGACGGCGGCGAGACCGCTTGGTAAGCGAAACCGACTAGGCGATTATCGACTTGCCCACAAACTCATCACCCAATTCCCCACGAAACACCCCCACTATCTCCACAATCTCACGCGCGTCGAATCCGATCAAGCGGGCTACGGTGTGTGATATGTCGAAAAGCGAAGCAGTGAATTCACCTTCGGAATCCCGTGCCGTAGTACTCCCAACAGACGGCACAACCGTTGTCAAAACAGGATTGGTGGTATGCGTGGGTGCATCGTTCTCGATATTCCCGTGATCTGACGTCACTATCATCGAATAACCATTGCTGCTTGCGACTCTACTCAACTCCGCTAGCGTTGCCACCGTAACCCGATACGCTTCAGCTGCCGCTTCAAATCGCGTCGGCAGCAGATGTCCGACCATGTCAGGAGCCGCTAAGTTGCACATGATCAACCGATGCTCTCCGACCTCCATTGCTTCCGAAACCAGTTGAGCGATCTCGCGCACCTTCATCTCTGGTCTTAGATAAAAATCTGAATCTGACATAACTCCCTCAGCCGCACCATCCGACGGCACAATGCACCTATCCTCAGAGTTTGATCCCTGCTCTGCCTCACGCCGTCCGCGCACAAAATACCCCATGTGTGACGCCTTGACACTCTCGGCTACCAGTAGATACCGATCACCTTCATCCGACAAACGATCCCAGTGACTCAAAAGATTCAACCGATGCGGCGTGATTGGATACGCCACCTTCACCCCGTAACGCCCCTCAAACTCCGCGTCATACTCCGCTATCGTGCAGATGCGAAGATTCAAATCGTTCCGCAACCAACCAAAATCCCAATCCCGCCCGCGAGACTTTGCTTCACTATCAAGATACTCGCGCGCACCGCATAACGAAGCTGTCTTAGCACGTTGACGATCCGACCTGAAGTTCAAATTGATAAACGCATCGCCCGGTTCGATTCTCGCTGGTCCCGTGCCATCATGGTCCAAAGCAATCGCAGGCACATCGGCATCCGTCAACTCACTTTCGTGCGACGACGACACGATATCTCTGATGTCCTCTAAACTCGTCGCAACCTTCCCCTCACCTTCCGTAATCAACAAATAGTCGCACCGAGCATTCTCCTCACGATAGTCGCGATCCATAGATAAAGACCGCCCAATCACCCACGCCAACGACCTCATCGCGTCATACCTGCTCAACAGCCGCTCCAACTCGCCGAGATAACCACCTTCCACTCCATCAAGTTCCATCGAACCCCGGGCTGGTGCATCTCGACCATCCAGAATCGCCTGCATTCGGACGCGATCCGGCGAAATACCAAGCCGAACGAACACCAACTCACAAAACGCTTCTAGATGATTCCAAGCCGAATGAACCCGACCATCAGAGCCTCGAATCCCCGAAAGCAGAAAACTGAAGTTGACATTGTTATCGGATGCAACAGCATCCTCAATCGTTTCTAACAGCATAGGATTCTCGAAAAACGTGCCATCAGTTATCGACTGGGAAATCTGCAACGGTATCTGCGGCGCTAAAGCCAGATTCCCGATCTGCTGATGTCCCGTCTCCGAGTTCCCCTGAACTGGCGGATCAACATCCTCATACCCAACCCAAACGCCCGAAGCCTCGGTTGGCACCGTGAGATTCGCGTTCACAATCTCGGACCAAACAGGAACTTCTGCAAGCCACGGAATGTATCGGTTCTCTAAAGCTATATCTCTCCGAACCGAACCGATCTTTGTCAATTCGCGCCGTTCCCGTAGCCCGTTTTTTACAGCCTGAACTCTGGATAGCGTCTCTTCAGCCTTGCTCCAAGTCAAAGACGGACTCAACCCCTCCGCCGCAATCGGCATGACCGATAAGCGCGCAATGTCCAACATCTCGTAGCTTCCGGGCGACACCTCAAGGGCGAGATCCAAAAGAGACCGCCGAGTGCTAACGTCTAATGCGTCGATTACGCGACGTGCTAGATGCCTGACTGTAAGAGGATCAAAGCCCAAGCCATCCGTAACGACCAGCAACGCGCGTCCCTTCGATTCCGCATCCGGAAGACCGTTAGACGAGTAACCGTTTACCAACTAACCACTACTCCTTCAAGATTCTCAAGTTTCAAGCCAATGTTCGCCAACCAACCAGCCGGCAATTCGAGCGCATACTTTGCGACATCTACTGATCCGTACGCACTCGCAGCAGCCGAGCATTGCCCGCTCCACACCTCGTTTGTCGCGCCGGCCGGACGCGGACAAGGCTCCATACGTAACCCTCTCACTACGTTACGCAACTCATCAAGATAAACAATGTCCAGCGGTTCGTACGTGTTGAACATCCAGAAATTCAGCGAAAACGCAGAATCGAAAACGAACAACATTCCAGTGCCGAACGGTACCGTGTCGCGGCACATCAACCCCTGCTGTCGCTCATGCGCTTCATCGGCAACCTCGACAACCAGAGCGTACGACGTATACCCGTGCTTGATCTTCAACTCCATAGTAGGTAACAAATCGCGACTAATGCCATCCACGCAATCTTCGTTATCTACAAACCGGATCTGATCCAAAGGATTCGATGTCGGTGAAGGTGTTGGCGTGTCAGTCGGTGTAACTGTGGCAGTAAACGTTGCTTTGGCTGTTGGTGACGGAACGACCGTTGACGTTGGTTCAGGCGAATTGGTTGCCGTCGGTCTCGCAGTACTGGTTGGTGTCGGTGTTGGCGTATTCGCAAGCATCGCCGTTGGAGTAGCGGTCGTCGTCGCAACTGTTGAAGTCGCAGCGACTGTCGTCGTAGGTGTCAAACGTTTCACCGTAGCTTTGGTTGTCGGGACCGATATCGAACTAGGCACGACCCCAGTAGGTGACGGCAGTGAAGTAGCGATCAATGTTGGTATCGTGGTGGTCTCTTCCCTGACACAGCCCGCAATAAGGGCCGCGGTAGCGATCCAAGAAATCACCACTACCGCAACGCACAAATCACTAGATCTCACTCCAGCATCGATCCACGATACTTGAATCCTGCCTCTTCTGCCGTCCCCCGCAACTTTGAGGGCAGTTTGAAACTGATCCCTTCATCGCCCGAACCGATATTTACCAATTCGTCGTGTTCTATGGAGTCAATAACTGCACGCACCATCTTTTCTGGCGTCGATGCGCCAGATGTAACCCCAATCCGTTTCTTGCCAATTAACCAACGCGGATCCAACTCATCCGGACCGTTAATCAAATGCGCCTCAACACCACGCTTCGTTACAACCTCACGCAAACGATTGCAGTTCGAACTGTTCTCAGCGCCAATCACCAGCACCAAATCACACTGTTCGGCCAACTCGGTAGCCGACGCCTGCCGATTGGTCGTCGCATAGCAGATATCGTTGCGGACCAAGGTGTTGTTGAACTTCGACTGAATCTTCTCTACCGCCTCTGCGGTATCCGAAACCGACAACGTGGTTTGAGTCAAGACCACCACTTCCGAGTCGTCATCCCAGTCCGGAAGATCGTTGTCTTCTCGCTCGTCGTACAGAGCCATATCGGCCTGACCCGTAGTGCCGATTACCTCCTGATGACCGCGATGCCCAACCAGTATGACGCGTTTGCCCTCGCTCGTGTATTTCTTCGCCTCATGATGAACCTTCGTAACTAACGGACATGTCGCGTCCAAGATCGTCAGGTTCTGTGCATTGGCTTTTTCGTAATCCGATGGCGGCGAGCCGTGCGCCGAAAACACCACCACAGAACCCTCCGGCACCTCCTCAATCTCGTCAACTGTAATCGCTCCGATCGCCTCGACGTCCGATACGACTTGCGGGTTGTGAACTATCTGATGTTTGACGTAAACCGGAGGGCCGTACCGCTTAATCGCCAACTCCACTATTCCTATCGCCAAGTCAACACCCGCGCAGAATCCGCGTGGGCTAGCCAAGGTGATCATCCGCCTCGAATCAATAATTGCTGGTTTTTCGATATTGTTCGCCATACTTGATGATGGTACAGGAAATCTTGAAACCAGTTCATCATTCGCTACGCACAACCAACCAGAACGTTACGCCTGACACTAGGAATGCCAGACTAGCCGAACCTAGCATCACCGTGTAGCCCAAATAGTCCAACCCGATCTCTAACCCGCGTTCGTTCAATGTCCCGATGAAGAAGCCGCTCGAACGTCCGACGATCGCGCCAATCAGCCCTGAAATGCTGGTAAGCCCCAAGTCGCGTGCAGCCGTCGAACGTCTGACTAGATCGTTCGCCACTGCCCAACCCACTGAGAAATAGATTCCAACAGCGAAACCGATAGCCACTACGCCCGGTATCACCTCGATCAAGGTGTTGGCGTTCAGCAGCAACATCGATAGGACGCCGCCCGCTCCCAAAAAACCGGAAACCAAAAGCAGACTCCCGCGTCCGATATGGTCCGAAAGCCGTCCAGCAGGATATACAACGATAGCGGCAGCACCTACCAGCGAACCCAGTATGTAGTTGCCCCCTTGAGCGGGATTTTCCAAACCAATTACATCTTGAATGAAAAACAACGCGTTCGTCTGAGTCGCAGACATCGCAGCGATCACGAATGCCATCGCCGCTAAGAAATAGTAGTAACGGGCACGTCCGCTACTGTCGCTGTCGGCATCTGTTGAATCGCCGATTTCAGTATCTTCGATGGTCACCTCATCATTCGATGTGACCTTGCCGGCTCGTGGAACTCGGAGCGCTAGGAACGTGTAAATCGTCGTCGCGAGCAAAACCGCAACCATCAGTATCACCGAGTACCACATCCACTGCGGCGCGTCTTCTACGTGGTAGTTGGACATCAGAAACACGACGAGCATGGCGACGAAACCCGACCCCAACAGCCGCATCAGATTGAGATAACCAGATGCTTGACCGCGAGCTTCATCATCGATGTGGTCGATGATCAATGCATTGGCGGGCCCTTGCGCGGTATTGCCCGTTATCTGCATCGCAACGGTTACTAAAAGAAGCGCGAGAAAACTGTTCACGAAACCAAACATCAACGTCGATAACGCCAACCCAAACAGTCCGATCACGATAAATGGATATCTTTTGAGCGACATCGTCCCGACATGACGGTCGCTGATCAACCCCACCAATGGTTGAACTACAGCCGCTATCGCAAGCCCGATCAACGAAATCAACGCCGCCAAACTCGTCTTGTCCAACGTCCACCCGAACATCAACACCGGATCGTTCGCCGCTATCTCCGTAGACTTGAACTGCAAAAGAACACTCCCGAAGGCGACCCATACACCAGACATCCCGAACGTGTAGATGCTGATGTTGAACAAACTCTGCGAACCGCGCTTGAACCGCGCGACCGGATTCGCGTTACGGCTAAGCGCAACCGCAGTATCAATTGCCAATCGAGTGGAAGCCACTTTGTCCTCAAAGGGCTGGTCAGAGGAGACAGGCACCAACACAACGGTACCCCCAACCAATTTACACTAGATTTCCCCAACCCCACCAAACGATACGCATCAACGACCTACGCGGATGCTGAAGCCACGACAAGAGATCTTTGTATAACTACGTCATTCCTGCACTCCCATCCATAATTCCGGCGGAAGCCCAGAATCCAGAGGGTAGGGGGAGTCGGCGTGTAAATCGTATCCTGAAACCGCAACAAGGACAAGAAAATGACACCAAAACCACAGTTCTACACATGGCGAAAGTGCTCTACTTGCCGCAACGCAAAGAAAGCCCTAGATAACCTAGGAGTGGAAGTTGAGGAAAGAGATTTCTTCACGGATCCTATGACCCGAGACGAACTCTCCGACCTTGTATCCGTCGCCGGCATCGACAACATCTTCTCTTGGCGAAGTCCTAGCGCAAAACCGTACCGCGAACGCCGCTCAACAATCACCGAAAACGAACTCATCGACGCCATGCTCCAAGAGCCACGCCTAATCCGACGCCCAATCATCACTTCCCCTAACACCACACCCATCATAGGCTTCCAATCCAACAAATACCCCCAACTCAAAGATTGAACACTCTCCCTCTTTTCGCAGAAAAAGGGGAAACACAAGGGGGGTTAGACCAAACAATCGGGGTAGTGCAAACATCCCCTTCGCTTGCGCAAGGGGACGCGAACAAGCGAAGCGATGTTCGCAGGGGATGCCCGGGGAAGGGGCGAGGGGGTTAGAGCATCACGTCAGTCATTCTCAAATCACAGCAATCACAGTTCAGCCCCTAAGCGTCGATCTCCAAATAGCGGTGCTAGAATCGAAAGTTGCCACTCTACACACCGAACCACAGCCTAGCTTAAAACCCCATGCGCCCGATCAACGGAGGCCCAGTCGTTCTGTCCGGGACAGCCCACGTTGGACTGTCCGAAAAAATCTGCGAATATCTTGGCATCGCCATCGGAAAAGCCGACGTTTTCAAATTCTCGAACGACAACACCTTTGTCCGCATCCTAGAGAACATACGAGCTCGAGACGTCTTCATCGTTCAACCAACCGTCGAACCGGTTAACGATCACATCATGGAGATGCTGATCATGATCGATGCCGCACATCGCGCTTCTGCTGGACGCATAACCGCAGTCGTCCCGTACTACAGTTACGCGCGAACCGACAAGAAAGACCAGCCGCGTGTGCCAATCACTGGCCGCTTAATCGCAGACCTTATCGAGACCGCAGGAGCAGACCGATTCCTGACTGTTGACCTACATGCCGGTCAGGTTCAAGGATTTTTCAAAGTGCCCGTGGACGAGTTGACCGCTATGCCCATGCTCTCGAAATACTTCAAAGAAAAAGAACTGGACGCACCGGTCGTTGTATCTCCTGATATCGGAAGCTCCAAACGAGCACGCGATTTCGCACACTTCATGGACGCTCCACTGGCAATCGTAGAGAAAAGACGCACCGGCAACGACGATAGCGTCGAGACGCACAACGTAATCGGTGAAGTCGCAAACCGCAACGCCATCTTGATCGACGACGAAATCGCTACTGGCGGAACGATGATTGCCGCCGCTCAAGGACTACGACTAAACGGCGCACGCGAAGTCTTTGTCGCAGCCGCACACGGCGTATTCCCCTCAAATGCTGCACTAAACCTAGCCAAAGTACCCGAGATCTCCGAAATCGTCATCACCGACACGGTACCATTGCCTCCAGACAAACAGCACAACAAAATCAAAGTGCTCTCGATCGCACCGCTCATCGGCGAAGCCATCGACCGCATCCACAAAGGCCGCTCCGTAGGGGCACTATTTCCCGACTAACTCTTTCATCGTCATTCCCGCGCAGGCGGGAATCTAGATAGGCAATGAGGGAGGTGAGTGGAGCGTAACGAACCCGTGTCATTCTGAACGGAGCTCAGCGAAGTGAAGAATCTCAACGCCGCACTACTAGATTCCTTGCCGCGCTTGGAAAAACACCCTAAACACCATCAACGTCAGCGCAATCCGCGGTTCGGACAAAACGACGCGATGATAAAAAGGAATCATGATCGGAAAACTACTAGCAAAACTCGTGGGCGATCCGAACGAAAAGCAGCTTAGCCAGCTGCGACCGATCGTCGACCAGATAAACGCACACGAAGACTCGATGCGCGGACTGATGGATGACGACCTCGCCGCAATGACTTACGAGTTCAGGGCTCGCTTGGCCAGCGGCGAGTCTCTTGATGATTTACTCCCAGAAGCATTCGCCGCGGTGCGAGAAGCATCTTCACGCGTTCTCGCTATGCGCCACTTCGATGTCCAGATGATTGGAGGCGTCGTTCTTCATCAAGGAAAGATCGCGGAAATGCGGACTGGTGAAGGAAAGACCCTAGTCGCAACCCTCGCCGCATATCTCAACGCGCTTGATGACAGAGCTGTACACGTCGTCACCGTCAACGACTATCTCGCCAAGCGCGACGCCGAATGGATGGGCCCCGTCTACCAATTCATGGGACTATCCGTCGGATGCCTTCAGCAGAACAGTCAGTCATTCGTCTTCGACGAGAACTACCGCGAAGAGGGCGTACCTCAAGAACGCGAGGACGCCTCATCCAAATTCGCTTCTGTCGTCGGTACTCAGCTCCGCCCCGCAAGCAAAGTCGAAGCCTACGCCTGCGACATCCTATACGCCACCAACAACGAACTTGGCTTCGACTATCTCCGCGACCACATGGTCGGCGGCCCCGAAGACCGCGCCCAAAACAGCCTCGCCTACGCCATTGTCGACGAGGTTGACAATATCCTCATTGACGAAGCACGAACCCCGCTTCTTATCAGCGGACCGGGTATCGAGACCGACCGCAACTATTCCCGCTTCTCATCCATCGCTACGCGACTAAAACCCGAAATCGATTTCGAGATCGACCTGAAACGGAAAAACGTCTCTCTAACCGAGGTAGGTAGTGAAAAAGCCGAACGGATGCTGGGCGTAGACACTCTCTACAGCGAAACTGGCGAAGACAACGAGTTACCTCACCTTGTCGAAAACGCCATCCGTGCTGAACACATCTACCTTCGCGATCGCGAATACGTTGTCCGAGATGGCGAAATTGTCCTCGTCGACGAGTTCACTGGACGCCTTATGGAAGGACGACGCTTCTCCGACGGACTACATCAAGCCCTAGAAGCCAAGGAAAAAGTCCGAGTCCGAGCCGAATCTGCAACTTACGCCACCATCACCCTGCAAAACTACTTCCGCATGTACGCCAAACTCAGCGGAATGACCGGTACCGCCGCTACCGAAGCTGAAGAGTTCTCGAAAATATACAAACTTGAAGTCGTTGCCATTCCCACTAACCGCGATGACAAGCGTATCGACCGTCAAGACCTCATATATATGACCGAAGAGGCGAAGTGGAAAGCCGCCGCCGACAAGATCAGCGAACTGAGCGCGGCAGGCAGACCTGTTCTAGTCGGAACCACGACCATTGAGAAATCACAAATAATCGCCAACCTCCTCAAGAAACGCAATGTCAATCACCGCGTCCTCAATGCCAAAGAGCACGAATCAGAGTCGCATGTCATCGCACAAGCGGGTATTCCCGGCGGAGTTACCGTCGCCACGAACATGGCAGGTAGAGGTACCGACATCATCCTCGGCGGAAACCCCGACGCCATAAGCAACGACACATCGAGCAACAGAAACGGCAAACATAACGGACGCCAATCCCAAAACGGTCACGCCTCTACCGACCCGGTGGAGACTTGGCAACAGCAACACGATGGAGTCGTAGAAAAAGGTGGCCTTTTCGTACTCGGAACCGAACGCCACGAATCGCGGCGTATCGACAATCAGCTTCGAGGTCGATGCGCTCGACAAGGCGATCCCGGGGAAACCCAATTCTTCCTCTCTGTTGAGGACGAGTTAGTCAGGCGCTTCGGCGGTGACCGAATCAAGAGCACCCTTGAGATGTTCAAGTGGGAGGAAGACGTCCCGGTAGAGAACGCCGTTCTGGTCAAATCCGTAGAAAACGCCCAACAGAAAGTAGAGGGCATCAACTTCGAAATCCGCAAGCAACTCGTCGACTATGACGACGTAGCTAACACCCAACGCGACGTCATATACAAGCTCCGCGATCGCATCGTCGACGGCGGCGATTTCCGAGAAGAAATCAACGGCTATATCAAAACCGCACTCAGCAATGTAACCACCGTTCACTTGGATGGCGACATTATCGAATGGGACGTCCCCGGCTTTCAACAGGGCATACGCCGTTACTTCCCCATCGTTGAAATCTTCACCACTGAATATGAAGTCGTCGGCAAATCCAAACAAGACATCGAGAAAGACCTACACGACTACGTCGATCAGGTATATTCCGAGCGCGAACTCCTGTTCGGCGATGAAAACCTCAAGATGATTGAGCACAGCGTCCTACTCCGTGTCCTCGATCGTCACTGGGTAGGACACCTCACACGCTTGGAAAACATGCGGCAATCTATCGGCTTGCAGGCCGTCGGACAACGCGATCCACTCGTTCAATACCGGACGATGTCGTATCAGATGTTCAACGAAATGAACGAAGAGATCCGTAACGAGGTCGCCCGAACCATCTTCCACTTGGCACCCCATATCCCGCAACAAGCAACCCAACTCGCAAGTGCAAACGCGACCGCCCTCAAAACCGATGCCTTAGCCGCCGCCCAACGCATGGCACTGGCCCAAGCGGGGCAGCAAAGCGTGATGTCTTCTGCCAACACACAGCAGCAGGGCGTGGGCCAACAGACAATCACAACAGTCAACGCTCCAACGCACTCCAAAGACGGGCGGCGCCTCTCACGCAAGGAACGACGCGCCATCGAACGTCGAAACAAAAAGAAAGGCGCCAAAGCGGTACGGTAATTACCAATGACTACCACCGCTGCAAACCACGCCGCCACTGAAGAGGATGTAGACACGAATCGTCGCCAGCTGTTGGACAACCTCATCCAACGGTTAGAAGATGACGCATCGCACTGGCAACCCACATTCCTCAAAACCGTCGCTGCTTGGCCAAAACAAAACGAGCGCATTGACTGCGAGACATTCCACTACTTCATCGGCGGTGAAGCCTTCAACTGGAAACGACTCGCCGAACGCATCGCTACCCAACTCGCCAACGATAACTTTTCACAAATCCGATCCGCTGACCTATTTGAATGGCTCAGTACCACCGGAGTATTCGGCGGTATACCCGAGCAGCAGTTCCAACGCATCCTTGGCGTTGATGCGTGGCGAGCCCATCTCAACTACTTCTACGGTGTCCACATCGAGCAATGCCTAATCGCCGCCGTCCAATCACGCATCCAAAAACGTCGCTACTCAAACGGGATGCCGCCATCTGATGACGCTTCAGAACGCGCCTATCTCGGACTGTACGAAGAGACAGAAGAGACACTGTGGGATCAGTTCCTCGAAGAAAACTCCGTCTGCCTAGCCGATCTCATCGCTGAATCTCCCGACGAAACTCGCACCATCGCCCTCGAAGAGGAATTCACATACTGGCTGTTCAAACGTCGCATCGAATATACCAATGCACCACAAGTAGCCGCTGAGACGCAGCGCGGCTTGGCAATGCTGAACCAGATCAACACTGCTCATGAACGACGTACCCGCATGTTGAAGGACCAGAACGGCGGCGCGCTCCTAGAGTTCAAACTCGTCAAACCCAACAAACGCAAGGCTCTTTCTCGAAGATGACCGAGTCTCGATTTAACGATGAAGTGTTCGAAGCGTGGCTTTCCGAGCAATCATCCGAGAGCCGAGAACTCATCCGAGATATTCGAGCGGTCATCATCGACGCTGGACACAACTTCATGGAAGGCATCAAATGGGGCACACCCGGATACTGGCTTCCTGAAATCTCCAGACGCAACATCTGCTATATCGCACCTCACAGCAACTACGTCCGACTAGGCTTCTTCAACGGCGCGACGATGCCTGACCCCGAAACCCTCCTAGAAGGCACTGGCAAAAAGCTCCGCCACATCAAGGTCTACGAAGTCAATGACGAAAACCGTCAAGACCTAACCAACTATGTCAAAGCCTCTGCTGAACACGCCATTGCAGCCCCCAACTCGCTTTCCGGCTAAACCGATTCAAAGCCCTCCACGATAGCGATCAAGTGCCCAACACGGTAAAGTTGCAGCAGAATGATCTCCACCGCCACATCTCGCAGCTTGGAAGAATCAAGCATAACTACCTTGGGACTAAATCATGACCACAATCGACGATCTTGAGCGACTCGTAGGAGCCTTAGAAACCGACATGCCTACCCGCAAGACATACGTCACCCATCTCTACGACCTAGACTAGAAATTTCAACGCCTAGACGAGGGACAGCAGCAGTTGCAACACGGCCAAGAGCGACTTGAGGAACGCATGGAGCGTCTCGAGAACAAGGTCGATGAGGGGTTCCAACGGATCGACGACAAGTTCGATGCCGTCTTCGCCCACTTCAAAATCAACTTCGAATAAACCCCAACATTTTTAAGTTAGAATCGTTCCGTAAGAGAAAATCCAAAAGCCCCGAAGGGGAGTAGTAGCGAATCCCTGATGCTCACCAGAGAGCCGACAATCGCTGAAACGTCGGAAGTGTCAACCCGTGAAGTCGCCCCTGAGCTATTGCGCCGAAAGCAATTCTCCGTCATTCCCGTGTAGGCGGGAATCCAGATAGGAAACAAGCAACTAAGCGCAGTCGGCAAACGTCCGTTACCAAGCGTCAATCGAGTGGTCGTTGCTCTAACTAGGCGGCGGCAATAAAGGTGGTACCGCGAGGCATACTTCGTATGAAATTGGCCCCGTCCTTTGACAGGACGGGGCTTTTTTGTATCCCATCCTAAACGAGACGCGACGCCTAACCCTCTTCTATTCCCCCCTTTAGAAAAGGGGAAGGGATAGGAGATCACCCCTAGCTATCAAGGTGAGGGATTTGCAAAGGTCTACTCAAGACACCGAGAACTGGAGAAACTACGTGACAACTGAAACTGGCAACAATAAAGTCATCTCAATCAACCCGCGAGACCTTCCGCGGCGCTTCGATGTCAAAGAGCGCGAGGTATATTGGCGTACTCAATGGGATGCGCTTGGTATCGCGAGTCATGACAAATCTGCACCGCGTGAAGCCAGTTTCGTCATAGACTCGCCTCCGCCTACTGCCAGCGGGTCACTACATCCCGGGCACGTATTCTCTTACACCCATCAAGACGTAATTGCACGGTACCGTCGCATGATGGGGTGGAACGTTGTTTACCCCATGGGCTGGGACGACAATGGACTGCCAACCGAGCGGCGCGTTCAGAACTACTTCGGTGTTCGAGCCGAACCAAACGTTCCCTATGTTCCGGACCTTAATGTCCGTCAGCGTCGCAAGGAACTCGGCCTCGACAAAGATGAGCAGCTTGTCATTTCCCGTGGCAACTTCATCGAACTTTGTCACGAGGTTACCGCTGAGGACGAGAAGACCTACAAGGAACTCTTTAATCGACTCGGATTCTCGATCGACTGGGAAGAGGAATACGCCACTATCGATGACCGTTGCCGTGCTATCGCACAGCGATCATTTCTCGATCTCGATGAGCGCGGTCATGTCTATACCGCAGAACTACCCACGATGTGGGATGTCGATTTCCAGACTGCCGTCGCCCAAGCCGAAGTCGAAGACCGACCCACTTCCGGCGCCTACCACGACATCGAGTTTGGCGTCTACGAGTCACTCATGGAAGGGGAGCAAGGCGTACCAGAATCCTTTGTCATATCTACAACTCGACCAGAGCTGATCCCTGCCTGTGTTGCCGTCACTGCACACCCGGATGACGAACGATTCAAGTCGCTATTTGGCAAGCACGCCATCACTCCGGGATTCTTCGCAAAAGTTCCCATTTTCCCAAGTGAAAAGGCCGATCCTGAAAAGGGCACTGGGATACTGATGCTCTGCACGTTCGGTGATGATGCCGACGTCGAGTGGTGGCGCACCCACGACCTCGAGCTCCGTCCGATGATCGCACGCAACGGAGAGGCTGCCCCACGTACTTTCGTCTCATACGATTCCAATGAACCAGGATGGGGAAGCCTCGACCCTAGACGCGCCCAGTTCTTCTACGATCAACTGCTCGGAATGCCGCTCGAAAAGGTTCGCGATAAAGTCGTCGAACAACTCGACTGCCCTGGAACCGCTGCAAAGACGATGCTAGGACCCGAAGATGAAGTCGAAACAACCAATCCGCTTCAATCACCGCCGCGCCCCATCGAACACGTTGTCCGCTACTACGAGAAAGGTTCGACTCCAATCGAATATATCCCGTCCCGACAGTGGTTCGTCCGTCTCATGGACAAGAAACCGCTGCTCCAAGAGGTCGGTGCGCGTGTTGAGTGGCTGCCCCAATTCATGGAGAAGCGATACGCAGACTGGACCGACGGGCTCGGCCACGACTGGGCGATCTCACGGCAGCGATTCTTTGGCGTGCCCATCCCTGTCTGGTATCCCATCAATGAGAACGGCGATGTCCAGTATGACGACTACATCATCGCTTCAAACGACATGCTGCCAATTGACCCTATGCTTACGCCGGCACCGGGTTACGACGAATCGCAGCGCGGCAAACCCAACGGCTTCATCGGTGAGCAAGACGTGTTTGACACTTGGTTCACCTCGTCACTTACACCCCAGATACTGGCCCGTTGGGGTGAGGATGGAGACCGCATGACGAACCTCTACCCTGCAGACCTGCGACCTCAAGCGCATGACATCATCCGCACATGGGCTTTCTACACAATCGTCAAGTCTGCGCTCCACGATGGAGATATTCCGTGGCACAAAGCCATGATCTCCGGATTCATCGTCGATCCTGACCGCAAAAAGATGTCAAAATCCCGCGGAGTTGCTGTTACGCCGATTCCTCTAGTCAACAAATACGGTGCTGATGCTGTCCGATACTGGGCTTCCAATGGACGTCCCGGCATGGACATGGCATTTGATGAGAATGTCTTTACCATCGGATCGAAACTCGTCACGAAGCTCTACAATGCTGGCAAGTTCGTCCTTATGCAAGAGGCAGAACATGGTGAAATCACCACAGAACTTGACCGCGCCTTTGTCAACGATCTTCGCGACACAGTTCGACGTGCCACCGACGCACTTGAGCGGTTCGAGTTTGCACTAGCTCTCCAGATCACCGAGACGTTCTTCTGGGATTCCTTTACGGACAACTACATCGAACTCGTAAAGCGTCGAGCCCGGAGCGAGACTGATCCCCAGGGCAGATCATCAGCAGTAGCGACTCTACGACTCGGATTGAACACCCTTCTACGCCTCTTCGCACCTTTTGTCCCGACGATCACTGATGAGGTCTGGTCTTGGACATTCGCTGAAGAGACAGGCTATGGTTCGATTCACCAAGCGCCGTGGCCAACCACTGTCATTCCTGCGAAGGCAGGAATCCAGATGGGCGGGGAAGACGGTACGCCCCCTTCGCGGAGCGCAAGGGGGCGCGAGCGCAGCGAGCGGGGGATGCCCGACCGTTACCAGCTTTCGCCGGTATTAGCACCCCAAAACGAAACCTCATTCCAGACCGCGTGCCGAGCAATAGCGGCGGTCAGAAAAGCCAAGACCGATGCCAGTATCCGACTCGGTGCACCGCTTGACAAATTGGAGGTATTGGGCGGCGAAGGCTTGCTGGATCAACTTCGTCTTGTGGAAGGTGATGTTGCGGACGCTGGTGGCGCGGCTGAAATTGCCTACAACGCAACCGATGCGGATGATGGTTACGTCGCAAAAGTTGAAGCGCAGATTGAGTAGGTTTGCCATGCTTTATAAGCGCGACTGATGTCCGTTAGTGGATACCACTACGATGATCCAACTCGACTTACACGATCTCGCAAACGGTGATATTCCGGCAATCACGCCCGCGATCGGACGACTCCTCGCGGAAGCAGCGGGTGTGTGTTTGCAATCGCAGGGGCACGAACAAGGCGTAAAACTCATCGTCTCAGGAGCCTTCACAACCGATATCGCTCTCTCTTGGAATGCGATTCACGGCCGTTACGCCGACGCGTGGGCTGATCTTCACGAAGCCACTGAATATGGTGCGGTCGCTGTAGCAGTCTTGCTGATCAAACATCTGACCAGCTACGAAGTCGTGCAACGATCACGTAGAGGAACGGGTATCGACTACTGGCTTGGTGATGATACAGTTTTGCCATACACAAGAAAGGCGAGACTAGAAGTGTCCGGGATACTCACCGGCACTCAGCAGACAGTTCGAGCTCGAGTGCTCAGCAAGCTAAGGCAAACCGAACTATCTGACGCTACACTTGGAGGACTGCCAGCATACGTCATAGTCGTAGAATTTGGAACTCCACTCGCGGAAATCCACCAAAGATGAACGCGCTGAATCTAGCACATAACAAAGCCATGGATCTCGCCACGTTAGCGCTCATTGAGCGTAAACGCGGCAACAACAAACACGCATCAGACCTTTTCGAACAAGCCCTCGATTACGAGCTAAAAGCCATCGACGAATTCGAGAACATGATCGGCAGAGTCGACGAACCAACTCAGCCTACCCACTCAGTCCTGCATCGCAGTGCTGCCACTCTGGCCCTAGACTGCGGAGACATCGCTCTAGCAGAGCAACTAGCCAACAAAGGCCTGACGCAAAACCCACCAATCGAAATCACACAAGAACTCCACGAACTCCTAAACCAAATTACGCCTCAACAAACCCTCACCCCACAACCCGAAACTATCCTACGCGACGAGGGCGAACCTTACGGCGGATAACCCCGCCTGCAGGTTGCGTCAGTTGCTACTACTTCTTCGGCTAGTAGGCCCGTAGGAAGACCTGCATTGTTAACGCGTTGAAAGTCTAAGTCTCACTAAAGCCCGACCCTTTATACGTACAGTCTGCCAGTTGGGGACGTACAGCACCCATCGGTAACATGCCGAATAGATTGTTTCCAATAGGGAGTGGCAAATGCAGAGTAGCAATTCAGCGCGTCACCTCGTCTAATTGAGCAAAATCGCCGATATTTCCGAAAAATTGTCTGACGCCGATCTAGTTCCCAGTTCAAATGCGGTGATCTGCAACGACCTAGTTGCGTATACTTTTCTGCAGTGGTTCGCGCAATGCGAACCGTCAGGATCGACTGTCAACAACGTCAGCAATTCAGCGTAGCCACAGTTTTGTTATATAATCGAATCAGAAAGAAGTGTAGTTATGCATCATTCTAAATTACTAAAAATACGATGTATCCTTCGGGGTTTATAGAATAAAATAAGAAAGGAGGTTAGTATGAAATTTTTTAAGAAAATTAAAAAAGAAGATGCGCTCTTCGTGATTCGGATCGTCATCATGATTCTACGAACATATTTTGTGTTCTAGAAAACATTGTGATCTTGTTTCGACGCACAGTTTTCACGCGACCGCGAATTTCGCGGTCGCGTCAAACCTCAAGACGACAAGCACGTTTCACAAAGATAGATATGATCATCCGCAGTCAGGCGGAGCGTTTAAGGCTGCATCCATCTCCAGAAGCAGTTGCGACACCACTCCTGATCTGTTTCGGATGACCTCATCCCCCTCTCCATCGAAAACCGCGTTTATCAATCTCACGTTGGCAGCCGATAAATTGATCACCAATGAAAAGATGAGTTTAAGGTTCTCGGGTGGCCTACTTATACGACTAAAGATCAAGTTACGTTCCGAAGATTCGTTGCGGATCTCAGTGTATAGCGATCGATTCCTGATTTCAGCCGCGTTGTCACTTATTTCGCCGTTTTCCAATCTGTCTAAAGTCTCTCCTACGGCACTGTAGCGGTTTAGGATGAAATCCATGTACTGTTGGATGTCTGCAAGGTACTGTTGACATTCCTGCCAATCCGTCGGTGTCGGTGAGAAGGTTGGAGTCGCCAATTGTGCCGTCGGTGTTGGCGGCGTTGGGCTTTTATAGACAACCGGCACTTCTCGCGTCACCTCGACCATTACTTCTCGGATGACCTCGACCGGCACTTCACGTGTCACCTCGACCGTAACTTCCCGCGTGACCTCTTGCAAAACTTCAACTGTCACTGGCACCTCGACCTCCCTTGTCACTTCAACCTCCCTCTCAACCTCTACCGTCACGGGAACCTCGCGCAACACCTCGACAGTAACCGGAACTTCGACGGTCTCCGGCTGCGGTTGCGCGCAACCTAAGGCGAATAGGCAAAGAGCCATCAACGATAGAAACAGTAAGCGGACAGGCATCGGGGCCTCCCTCGTGGCTTTCAGACAACGTCTTATCCACAAGGCATCACCCGGTCCGCCGAACAAAGGGAGGCACGTGCGACGTGCCTGATCCATGTTCGACGGGGACTGACGTTCCTCCGCATGGACCGGATAGCAACCGAGAGACTACGAGCCTACGATCTGCCTTGTGGATGGCGTAACTCTACTACAGACTTCGCGGATTCAACAGGGTGTTTGCGGTGTTTTGAACCCCCTTTAGTTCCCTCTTCGCATTCGCACCATGTCATTCCGAGTGGAACGAGGAATCTCCAGCGTTCGGCTTTAGATTCTTCACTCCGCTCCACTACGTTCAGAATGACATGGACGGTTGTTTCCCACTTATTGACATGATGGGGGATGCTCATATCCCCCTCGCAAAGCGCAAGATGGCGGATGCTTGCCTGTCCCGCCCCGGCATCCCCTGCGATCTCGCTTCGCTCGCTCGCGTCCCCTTGCGCTGAGGCGAAGACGGAGTCGCCCCTCTTTCCCAAGTCCTCTGGATTCCGGCTTCCGCCGGAATGACGTGGGGCGCTGGTTGCCCCGCCTCTTTGGATTCTCGCCTTCGCGAGAATGACGTATGGGGTGTGGTGTGTTTGTGGATAATTGAGGTATGTCGGCAGGGGAACAACGTTTGACGGTTCGTTACTTTCGGGATGCTAAGGCTCGCGGCGAGTTGATTCCGATGGTGACGGCGTACGACTACAATCAGGGGTTGTTGGTGGATGCTGCTCGAATGCCGGCGATCTTGGTAGGGGACAGTTTGGGGAACGTGGTGTTGGGATATGACTCGACGGTGCCGGTGACGGTAGAGGATATGGTTCGTGCGACGGCGGCGGTGACTCGGGGTGCGAAACGTGCTTTTGTGGTGGCTGATATGCCTTTCGGCAGTTATCAGTCGGATGTGCCGACGGCGGTCAAGAATGCGGTTCGATTGATGAAGGAAGGTGGCGCGCAGTCGGTGAAGTTGGAGGGCGGGATCGCGGTTGAGGGAACGATACGTGCGATGGTGACTGCTGGAATACCGGTGATGGGGCATGTGGGATTCACTCCGCAGTCGATCCACTCGTTCGGGGGTTATCGAGTGCAGGGGCGCGGCGCGAATGCGGAACGAGTGATTGAGGATGCTTTGGCGGTCGAACGTGCGGGTGCGTTCTCGGTAGTTTTGGAGCTTATGCCTGCTGATTTGTCGAAGCAGATAACCGACAAATTGAGCATTCCGACAATCGGTATCGGCGCGGGCCCTCATTGCGACGGTCAGATTCAGGTCTTGCACGATATGTTGGGGTTGGATCCAACGTTCCGTCCGCGACATGCGGGTCATTACGGAGACTTGGCGGGTGTAATCGTGGATGCGGTTAAGCGGTATGTGGATGACGTGGGGCAGGGTGATTTTCCGGGCGATGCGGAGTCGCACTATTCGCGCACGAGTTGATGGGTGGTCTATGTGGTCGAAAGCGCGATAGGATATCGAGAGACCATGATTGATCGCCACATCTAGGAGCTAACAAGATGATCTACGAACTGCGTATCTATGAGTGCTTTGCTGGTAAGTTGCCGAACTTGAATGCTAGGTTTGCGAACCACACAATGGAGTTGTTCGAGAAGCATGGGATTCGTAATGTGGGGTATTGGACGCATGATGTTGGTCCGAATAGCAACCAGTTGGTGTATCTAGTGGCTTTCGAGGATGCGAATCAACGTGCGGAGGCTTGGGCGAGTTTCCGGGCGGATCCGGAGTGGCAGAAAGCGTTTGAGGAGTCGCACCGTGATGGGATTCTCGTCAAGAACATCGAGAATAGGATTTTGATGCCGACGGATTATTCACCGATGCAGTGAGGGTGTCCACTTTTCCCTTCGGACATTTCCCCCTTCGTTTGCGTAAGGGGGTTAGGGGGATGCTCAAAGTTCAACAACTGGTAGGGCATCCCATGCGTCTCGCTGCGCTCGTCGCGTCCCCTTGCGCTGGCACGAAGAGGACGATTTGGCTCAGTAACCGGCGACTTTGTCGCATTCGTAGATGAAGGGTTGGTTGTTTAGGTAGCGGCGGAGGTTTTCTTTGAAGACTTCTCGGCGGCCTAGGTACATGTCGGGGACTAGGGCTGAGGCGTGGGGTGAGAAGATGACGTTGGGGGTTGACCAGAGGAGGGAGTCGGGTTCTGGGGGTTCGGGTTCCATGGCGTCTAGGCCGGCGCCGGCCAAGTTGCCGTTGCAGATGGCTTCGCACATGGCTTGTTCGTCGACGATGCCGCCTCGGGAGATGATGATGATGTGCGCGGTTGGTTTCATCAGTGCGATGCGGCGTTTGTCGATGGAGTTCATGGATTCGTTGGTGTATGGGCAGGCAACTACAAACCAGTCGGACATTGCGATGAGGTCGTCGAGTTTGTCTAAGCCCCAGACTTCTTCGGCGTGTTCGGATGGACGAGGGTGTTTGTCTACTGCATAAACTTTCATGTCGAATCCGGAGGCGCGTTTGGCTACTCGGCGTCCGATGTTTCCGAAGCCGTAGATGCCGAGTGTTGCGCCTTCGAGTTCGATCTGTCGCCATGCGTAGTCTTCGGGGCGCCATTCTCGCGCTATTTGCTGCGGTAGCATCTCGTTAAGTCGTTGCGCGAGTGATGTGATGAGTGCGAAGACGTGGGTCGCCATGGGGCTGACATGGGAGTCGCGGGAGTTGGTTACCGGGATGTCGGATTCGATAAGTTCTGGGATCTTCATGATGCCGTCGATGCCAGTGCCGGCGCAGTGTATCCACTTGAGGTTTTTCGCGGCGAGGAAGACTTTGCGGGTTGGCCAACCGCAGTAGGCGTCGGCGTCTTCGATGGCGATGAGTTGATCTTCTTCTGTTGTGCACCAGACGAAGTTGACATCGGGGAAGGTGTCTTGTAGGTCGCGTAGGACGGCATCGTCGGCTTCGCCGGGGGCTACGCCTCCGGGCATGGGGGTCATTACTACTTTCACGGCGGAGTTCCTTGATCAGAGATAGAAGGGATTGTTTGATAGGTAATTTAGCAGTTTTGGGGAAGGGTGGTTGAACCATGATGTTTTCAACCCTCTTTAATTCCCCATTTGAGAAAGGGGAAGGGCGAGGTTGTCGCCTCAGGCATCAAGAGGGAGGGTTATGCCCAGGCCCCCTTTGCCCAGCCCCTATGGATTCCTGCCTTCGCAGGAATGACGTAGAGTGCGGCAGTAATGACCTAGAGTTCGGCAGGATGACTGGGGTTTTGTCGGAAAGACGGTTAGCGGCGAGTTTTGGCGCGTTCTTGGGCGCACATCCATTCGTCGTGGGGTGGGACTGGTTCGCCGACGACGTATAGGAAGAAGTAGCATCCGGTGTCACCGAGGAATTTGAACTGCTTCCGTAGGTCTTTGACTGCCGCGTAGAAGTTGTCGTGGGATCGGAGGTAGTTTTGGAAGTCGCCGTGTTCGGCATCAAGCTCGATGATGCGCTGTGCGTTAGAGGCGATGGCGGCGAGTTTGCGTCGGTTTCGGATGACGCGTTTGTCTTGCGCGAGTTCGTCTAGCTCTTCTTGGGTTAAGGCGGCTACTCGTCCGATCTCGAAGCCGTGGAACGCTTCGTTGGTGTCGGGCCATTTGGCGTTGACGACTTGCCAAGACATGCCGCTCTGGAATACGGCTTTGGACATGACCTCTAGGTAGTCGTTCAACGATTTGACTTGGACTTGCGGGGGTGCGCCTTTTTCGTCGGGCATGACGATGAACCTTTCTGATTGATGTGTAGATGAACAAGGTTGGATTGTAGGCGTTTCAAGTTTACTTTCTTGATAACGCGGGTAAAATGCTTGTTGCGCTTGTTTCGCATATCGAAGACCTGAACGGAGCAGACCTTTATCATGCCTAACCTCAACAGACTGAAAGCGTTGTCAGGGCAATCCGCAATCGTAGGTGTTGCCGAATCTGATCAGATCGGGAATGTGCCAGACAAGTCGCCGTTGGCGCATCATGCCGAGGCTGCGATCAATGCGTTGGACGATGCGGGGCTGTCGCTCTCGGATGTCGATGGTTTGATGACTGCGGGATGGTCGACGTTGGATGTTGGGGAGTATCTGGGGATTCATCCGCGGTTTACGGATAGCACGTCGGTAGGCGGTTCGTCGTTCGTGATTCACATCGCGCACGCGATTGCTGCTATTCAGGCGGGGTACTGCGAGGTGGCGCTGATCACGCATGGTCAGGCTGGTAGGAATGACCGTGCCGGTGTGCCAGCGAATCTTGGCACACCGCAGAACCAGTATGAGCGTCCGTATGGGATCATTGGCCCACCGGTCTCTTATGCGATGGCGGCGCGTCGTTACATGCATCAGTATGGCGAGGATAGGACTCGTGAAGCGATGGCGAACATTGCGGTGTCGACTCGCAAGTGGGCGAATATGAATGAAAAGGCGTATTTCTACGACCGCCCGGCGACGTTTGACGACTATCACGAGTCGCGTTGGATCGTGTGGCCGTTCCATTTGCTTGATTGCTGTTTGGTGACGGATGCGGGTGCGGCGATAGTCGTGACGACAGCGGAACGGGCGAAGGACTGTGCGAAGGGTGGCGTGGCGATATTAGGTGCGGCTGAAGGTCACGACCACTCAATGATTTCCCAAATGCCCGATCTGACGCGGGCGTTTGGTCGGAACACGGGTCAGCAGGCGTTGGACATGGCAGGCGTATCGCACTCCGACCTTGACCTGATGATGATCTACGACTCGTTTACCTATACCGTCTTGGTTTCGTTAGAGAACCTAGGTTTCTGCGGTCCGGGCGAGGGTCCGGATTTGGTGGCGAATCAACGGACGGCCCCGGGTGGAGATTTCCCTGTGAACACATCAGGTGGCGGGTTGTCTTACACGCATCCGGGGATGTACGGCATCTTCACCGTGCTGGAGGCTGTCCGACAGTTGCGTGGTGAGACTGGTGATAGGCAGTTGGACGACTGCAACTTGGCGGTGGCGCATGGGACAGGTGGTTATCTGTCATCGACAGGGACGGTGATTTTGGCATCTCCATAGACGCGTCGCGGTCGAAGCGAAATCGCCGACCTTACCAACAATCGAATCCGAAACGAACAAAGCATAGTTAGCGCAACAACGAAGGAATCAAACCATGACGACCGATGCCCCTGCACGCCCTGAGCCTGTATCTCAACCCGAATCTGATCGCTACTGGGAGGGTGCTCGCAATGAGGAGCTTTGGCTGCAAAGAGATAAAGCCACTGGGGAGTACCAGTTCTATCCACGCGCGTTTAGCGTGTCTACGCCCGGCGGTGAGTTGGAGTGGGTGAAGGCGTCAGGGAACGCGACGTTGCATACGTTCGGGATTGTGCATGTGCCGCCGCATCCTGGGTTCATGGGGGAGATTCCGTACATCACGGCGATTGTGGAGTTGGAGGAGGGGCCGAAGATGGCGGCGAACATCGTGGGAGTAGAACCTGAGCCGGAAAATCTGGAAATCGGAATGGCGCTGAAGGTCGTTTTCACGAAGATCAGCGACGATTACACACTGCCGAATTTCACGCCGGCTTGAACTGAGATTGGCGTGATGGGGATGTATTCCCCCCTTCGCTCGCGTAAGGGGGTTAGGGGGATGTTTGTTAGCTTCCTGATGGTTTGGCTGAGCATCCCCCGTTCGCTTCGCATCGCGCCCCTCTTACGCTTTGCGAAGGGGGAAATCGCACTTTTGCCCTCCCCTCTGGATTCCGACTTTCATCGGAATGACGGTAGTTGCACGGGAATGATGGGAGTGTCCGTGCTATCGCGTTGTAATCAATCTTGCTAGTGTAGAAACGACGTATAGGGAATCATTAACCTTTAAGGATGCACTCCGCACGCAAGAGCAAGAGTTTGTATCGTCGCGTCGCACCGATTCTTCTGGCGATCGTAGTTAGCGGCGCGTTTGCTGTTTTGGCTGCTTGCGAATCTGAAACGGGTACAGAGACCTCTACATCGGAACCCGGCGATGCCGAGGTGCGCGTTGCAACTACTGATGATGCGGCGGGTTCTGGTGACACTCAGAAAGAAGAGCTAGCGAAAGCTACCTCCACTCCAACCTTTACAGTTACCAGCACCTTTACTCCTGCGCCGACCGAAACTCCTCTGCCAACCAACACTGCTACTCCAGAGCCGACGGCAACTTTTACCCCTGAGCCAACGTCGACTCCAGTTCCTACACCGACGCCGGTTCCAACGGACACTCCAGAGCCGACGGCAACTTTTACCCCTGAGCCTACGTCGACTCCAGTTCCGACGCCCACTCCGATTCCAACGGACTCTCCGACGCCGACGCCTGAGCCGACTGCAACCTTTACTCCTGAGCCGACACCCACGCCGGTTCCAACCGACACTCCAACCCCCGACCCTACAGCTACTCCGACTCCTGAACCAACTGCCACTAATACTGCGGAACCAACACCAACCGAGGTTCCTACAGCGACACCGACTCCAATTCCAACTGCGACACCGTTTCCGACAGCTACTCCGACGGTAACGCCTACGCCGACTCCTGAACCAGTCTCGGACCTGACAGTGGTTTGGACATTCCAGACTGAGTCGACTGGAACCGGCTCTGTACCCGCTATCGTCCCGGATATCACAGTTCACGATGGTATTGTCTACGTCGGTTCTAAAGACAACAGGTTCTACGCGTTATACGCGGCGACGGGCGAAGTGCGATGGGAGCGAAACGTCTATGCCGATGTAACTACGGGAGCCGTGTTGAGTGAAGATGGCTCAGTAGTCTATTTCGGCACTGCCAGCGAAGGCCTGTTAGCACTCGACACAGAAGATGGAAGCAAGCGATGGGAGTATAACCCCGACAGCGTCAGAAGTTTTGATGTCAGACCTACCATCTATAACAATGTCCTGATCGCAGTTTCGGGCGGCAGAGTTTACGCCTTCGATGCCGATCCGGAGAGCGACAAAGAGGGCCAGCTGATCTGGGTACACCCTGAACCGCGTCGAAATTATTGGGGCGATTTCAAAGAAGCAGGTCTTGCGTATAAAGATGCGTTTTATATAGGCAACGACGACGGCGAATTGAAGGGGATTACCATCAGTACAGGGTTGGTGAACGGTAGTGCACGAATCCGTGCGCGTCAAATGCCTTACTACGACCCTGATGTTGACGAAAAACCTGATCCCTTAAGGTCGGCCATTGTTCGGTCTGGCGACGAAATCTATTTCGGCAATGATGCAGAAGAGATCATCAAGTATAGGGGAAACCAGATTAGATGGGTGTACAAAACTGAGAGGCCAGTGAGGGGAGAAATTGCGGCTACCGACAACGTCGTCATAGCCACGGATCGAGGCGGCGCTATATATGCGTTGAATCCCGACGAAAGGGAGGCCGAGAAACGGCACGAAAAGGATGAGTATGAATCGCCCGAACGTCTGTGGCGTGAATACACAGACCAACATGAAGGAATCGATGGTACCGTTATTGGCGGGCCAGTCATCGCGGGGGCGTGGGTATTCGTCATTGATCACTTCGGTGTCTTATACATGATCGATATTGAACGTGGAAAAGCCGAATACAAACTTGACCTTTGGGGTGGTGATTCACCTTGCCGGCTATGTAAATCTAGCCCAGCGATCGAAGGTGGCATGCTCTTCGCCGGAACGCGAGACGGCACTATCGTCGGTATCCAACTTCCAGAGTTCTCGCGGTGATTGCCAACAGCTGGTGATCTTTGCATAACCCTCACGTCAATCTCGCACAGGCGAGAATCCACAGGATTTAAGTTGGTTTTGGATGACGCATTCAGTTTTGAACCCCTCTCATATGCCCTGTGGATTCCCGCCTTCGCGGGAATGACGGAGAATGCATCGGGAATGACGGAGAGTGCAGCAGGAATGACGGATGTGTCGGGCGTGTGTGACGGTAGTTACGCAAAGGTATCAGCTGGTGATAAACTCCGCTACCATGCTGTAACTGCTGAATCGGTTACCTGCACCGTAAACTGATAACCCATCGAACTGCAACACTGCCCATGAAATCATTCGCACAAGTCCTTGATCTAAAGGACGACCCTAAAGTCATCAAAGAGTACGAAGAGTACCACCGCAACGTGTGGCCGGAGGTGCTGGAAGCGCTCAAAGGCATCGGAATCGAGCGCATGGAGATTTTCCGCATCGGAAATCATCTCTTCATGTATTGCACCGCTCCGGACGACTTTGATCCAAGCCGCGATTTTCAGAGCTACACGTCCTCGAAAAAGGCGGAGGAATGGAACGATCTGATGATGACGTTCCAGCAGAAAGTTCCTGAGGCTGGCCCTGACGATTGGTGGGCACCGATGTCTTTGGCGTTCGACTCTAAGTGGTTCGAAGACTGATCTTTATCATCGCTCGCGTTGTCTAGAGACGAACCCGATACACCTGAAGAGTTGACCTTCGCGATCGCGGAGGCCATACAGACGGCTGAGGAACTCGCGCTGACCTCTGTAGCCAGAGGGGACTACTCTCACTCTGACATCATCTCCGAACGTCTGACTCCTAACTTGATGCAAGCGAAAATGTACGCCGAGATCAGGATGACTTCGGCGCCAGAGATACGTACCGGAATAGCGGAAGCGACCGCGGTGGCATCAGATTTGGCAGATATCGACCCCAAGTTCTCACCGCTCCTGAGCATGTTGCGTAGACTCCGCGAAGCGGTTTCCAGACGCATTGTGTAGAGGAGGGATTAGGAATCTCCCTCGTCGCGGAGCGTAAGGGGGTTAGGGGGATGTTCGTTCGTTGTCTGATGGCTTGGCGCGGCATCCCCTGCGAACATCGCTTCGCTTGTTCGCGTCCCTGTCGTCTGTCTTCTTGGGCTTTGCGAAGGGAACGGTGTCCCTCTCTATCCTGTGGATTCTCACCTGCGCGAGAATGACGGAGAATAATCGCGATTTTGGAATGATGTCTGTGATGTTGTAAAACCCCTTTAATTCCCCTTTTGAAAAAGTAAGAGGGATAGACACAGCACTCATAGGGGCATTTCGATGAATGGCATACAGGTAGAGGTGGAGATCGATCAGGGAGTAACGACCGCTTCGTCGGAGGGTGTTGCTATTGTTCAACTAGCCGTACGAACTATCCTGCGTCGAGAGGGGTTTTCTGGGAATCGTGCTGTTTCAATAACTGTCTTATTGACTGGTGATGCAAAGTTGCGTCAACTGAACCGGGATTATGCGGGTGAAGACCATGCAACCGATGTCCTCTCATTCGCAACAGATCTAGACGACGACTTTCCGTTCTGTGTTGATCAAGAAGAGCGCGAACATATTGGAGACATCGCGATCTCGGTTCCGCAGACTGAACGACAAGCGCGAGAAAAGGGTGTGGCTTTCGAGCACGAGTTGGCAATGCTCGCCATCCATGGAACTCTGCATCTTCTCGGCTACGACCACGCTACTCAGCAAGAGGAACGGGTAATGTTCGGGAAGACTGATGATGTGCTGGATGAGGTTTTTGAACCATGATTTCCCCCAACCTTCCCTGTGGATTCCCGCCTTCGCGGGAATGACGGTGAGTTTGCGGAGGCTGAGTAGGGCAGTCTATCGGCTTTGGAGGAATACGGGTGCCAGCATTTGGTCGACCGGAACGTAGTTGTCGGTCAACATCACGGGTTCCATCCGATTAAACCATCGATAGAACAGTTCTTCTGGCATGAATCGGGTAATCGGATCATGCCAGCCAACCGCTTGGTTCGCTTCGACCAGATCGTTGAGAGTTATCGGTTGAGATGAACCCACGACGACATAGGTAACGTTCGAGCGTTCGTCTTTATCCCACAAATCGTCATCTCTTAGCACGTATACATAGTCGAATGTGTGCTGCATCGTATTGACATAAGAACGCAAGAACTGCCCTATCTCGATGTTGTCTACGATGTTGACGATGTAGATTCCATCGGGATTGAGGAGTTCCTTGACCTGCTGGTTGAATTCGTGCGTCGTTAACTGATATGGCACTGAGAAGTCGTTGAACGCGTCGCCGACAACCATGTCGTATTGACCTATGCCTAGTTTCCGCGCCTTCATACGTGCGTCTTCGTGGTAACTGATGATTGAGGTGTTCAACGGCAACCAGAGATACTCATGGGCAATCCTAGTCACGACCGGGTCGATCTCAATCACCTCAACATCCCAATCGGCGTAATGATGCTCGATTAGACGCGGCATGGTATAACCGCCTCCGCCTATGAACAACACTTTCGGTTCACCCTTTCGGTAGTCTTGCAAGGCGACAAAGTCTGCCGTGATCTTCTCATAGCCATAGACAAGGAACGTCGGGTCTGCCTTAGCGACGTAGCTGTGTAAGAGCTGATCAAGCGTAAGGGTTCTAACCGTCCTGCCCTGAATCTCACGTTCCCTGACCTTTATGCAGAAATAGTTGCTCTCTTCTTCGCAATCGGAATCAAACCATTCGTAGTTCACACTCAAGTAGATAGCGGCAACGGCGACGACGACTGGCAATGCGGCGAGAACTTTATACCGAATCTTCCATAGGTCACCGAATAACAACGCCATAGCAAAAAGCACTATAGCCACTGCTAATACGATCGGACGTGTTCCGATCCACTGGATCAACACAAAGCCGGTTAGGAAGACCCCCAAGATCGAACCAGCGGTTGATATGGCGTAGAACCTTCCGACGATGTCTCCAGTTCTAGACAACTCTTGGAGTTGGAGCTTGATGACAATCGGCGTAACCATCCCCAAGATCACGCTGACAGGCAAGAAGAGCACAGCGGTCAACGTAACAATCCTAGGCAGAAGCGGCATCTGACCGACCGCCTCACCAGCTACCGAAATCAACGGCAAGATGATGACGGTGAATACACCCGATACCAGAAGGATGATTCCGAGCGTTTTCCGAGACGGGTACTTGTCAGCGAGAAGGCCGCCGATGTAGTTACCTGCGCTTATACCCGCCAGAACTACCCCGATGATGCTGGTCCAGGTATAGAGCGACACGCCGATCACTGGGGCGAGGATGCGACCGGCTACGATCTCCAAGATGAGGGTGCAGGCACTCGCTGTAAAGACGATGACATACGGGATGAGCGTCCCTAAAGCAGATAGGACGCGATTCCCTCGCGGTTTTGTGTCGGGTTCGGTCAAAACTTCGGTTTCGCTCAATGCGCGCTCGTCCCTTCTATCGGTGAGATACACCGCCTTATGGTTGTCTAGCAGAGATAAGGATACTTGCTATTCAAAATCCGACATGGTTCGTAGACGATCAAGCGTCGATAAACGGGTCGAAAAACTTTATCACGCGCTGATAGAACCTTTCCGGGAAAGAGGAGTGCATCCCATGTCCGGAGTCGTCCCACTTCTCATGCTCTGCATTGGGAAGGATTGTCATAGCTTCGGTAGCCTCTTCATCGTTGAGTGCTGAACCTAGCCATGGTTCAGCCTGCAACAGCAGCCCCGGGGATGCGGCGCGTGCCAAAATGTCCTCAGTCCTGTAGTTCGCACGGGCTCGTCCGCTCAACGTTGTCCGAAACACATCGGGGTCCATTGCCAACAGTTTTTGTGCGCGCTCATGGCACAACTCATCGTCCATGTCTGGGTTGGAATCCTTGAGGTGCGCCACAACGGTTTCGATGTCTGGCTTAGTATCCAGCACCTTCAGAGTGGCGGAAAAACTGTCCCGGAAGGCGTTACCTTCCCATCGTCGATGCACAAATAGCGGCGGGTCTTCGTAAACAGCAGCCAACACTAGATCAGACCGTTCCGCGTTTAGACCCAATGCCGTCGCGCCGCCTAGTGAATGTCCAACCACGAACGTCGGACACTCAATGACGCGTTCGATAAACTGCACTTGGTCTAGAACGTAGTTTCGCCAATGGTAACCATCTGGGACCCAAGAAGATTTGCCATGCCCTCTTAAATCGACAGCGAAGACATGCCAATTCTTTGCGAAGAAGCCAAATACTCGATTCCAGTCCTGCCAACGTCCGCTAATCCCATGGATAAACAATAGCGGCGGACCGTTCTGGGAACCCTCCGCGTAGTTGATGTGCCGGTCTTCGAACTCCAATCGGGATTCGACGAGTTTTGTCGCTATCTGATGGTCCATCTGATGCTTTCGTGTTGTTCAGTTTTGTGGCCGCTTACAAAATGGTATTTCTTTGGACTTGTGGAGGGGATGTTCGCACAACCGACGCCGTACTCGCGAAGGCGGATACGCATCTGGATTCCGACTTTCGTCGGAATGACAAAGGGCCTTACTGGATGACAAGTGGTGTTACTGGCGGTCTTGCGAGACGCTACAATACTCAAAGACTATTTCAACCTGTCCCGGAGCGAAACATGGCGCAGAGTCGCAAAGCAAATGCAGGCACTAAGAACCGTGGAGTGTTCTCCATACCGGTCACGCCGTTCAATGAAGACGGAAGTGTAGATTATGAGTCGTTGCGACGTTGCGTTGCGTACTGCGTTGAGGCAGGTGCCCACGGGATCGTTATGCCGGTGAATGCAAGCGAAGGTCCACGGCTGACGGATGAAGAACGCGACGAAGTGTTGCGCGTCGGAGTGGCTACGGTTGATGGAGCGGTACCGGTAGTGGCGGGTGCTAGTGGAATATCGGTTGAGCATTGCGTAGAGCGTGCCAGAGTCGCGGTTGAGTGCGGTTCAGATTCGATCATCGCCATGCCATGCAACGGTATGGGAGGTGGTCAAGAGACTATCGATTTGTACGGCACGTTAGCAGATGTAACCGGGCTTCCAGTATGGCTCCAGAACAACAAACCTCCCACAGGTCCGACGATACCTACCCCGACCATCATCCGCATCATAGAGGAGATACCAAGTGCGAATCTCCTTAAAGAAGAGAGTCTTCTTCCTGGCAATGTTATGACTGCTGTGCTTGATGCTTGCGGCGACAAAGTGGAGTCGATCATGGGAGGTATGGGCGGTAGGTATCTGCTAGGGGAATACCGGCGCGGCGGTGCTGGAACGATGCCTGCAGGGCACATCACCGAGGCACACGTAGCGCTTTGGGACGCGCTTGAGGCGGGCGGTGTAGACGAAAACGGTCAGCAAGTCGTGAGCGCAGAGGCTCGAGCTGTCTTCAACCGTTTGCTGCCGTCTTTGAATTTTGAGTTCTTCTTCGGTGTTACGACTTACAAACAAGCCTTCTGGAGACGCGGCATCATCAATACTCCGATTACTCGGCAACCCGGATCAAAACCGTTCGACCGTTACGATGCCGAAGAACTGGGCACGATACTTGACGAACTTTCGGATTTGCTCACTTGGCGCGGCTAGGTGATGCCCTTTGGCTTCCGACTTTCGTCGGAATGAAGATAAATCGCAAAAGCATCAGCTGTAGAGGGGAACCTTAAACATCCCCTTCCCAACCGATGACGTGGCTGCTGACTCCGTCTGGGAAGCGTTGGTGGTATTCGTCTACGAGCATTCCTAGGACTGCGGAGTCGTGGCGTGCGCCTTCGTGAGGGCGGCTCTTGCGTAAAGTGCCTTCGTGGACAAAACCGATATGTTCGAACATAGTCCGGGCAGCTGCGTTGTATGAGGGAACATCTACCCAACCTCGGTACAGACCTAGATGGTCGAAGATGTGTTCGAGCATCGCAAGAGTGGCGGCAGTACCGTATCCCATGTGCCACTTGCTCTTGTCGCCTATGAGAACGGAGATCTGGGCATCGCCAAGCGGCTCGTCGATGGAGAGTTGGCCTTCGCCGATGTGCTCGCCTTCTTCGGAGTAGATGGAGAAGATATCGCGGTGGGGCTCGTGATGAGGGTCGTGAAAGACCTCGTCCCATTGCTCTTGAGTGGCGTCTAGCATCTCTTCTGGCTCATAACCTAAGTGGGCCGCATCGCCGTATGTATAGCGCCCGAACCAGCTGTCCGAGACTTCTGGATCTTTGAGCCAGTCGGCGATACGTTGCACATCGTCCCTTACAACCGGGCGCAGTTCACATCTGGATGGCATATCAAGCGTTCCCCCTTACTCAGGACCTAAACATGAGCGTTGATCCGCCGGGTTGCCGACAGAATCCACAGGTTACTTATACCTATTATCGCACGGCGGTCTTTTTGCGGATTTAACCCGCCGTTGATAGAGTTTGCATAGACCGCCTACAGAGCGTAGGCAGAATCGGAGACAGGAGAATCCAAAATGTCCGATCACTGGAAGATGGAAGCAGACATCGAATACTGTGTGCCTTGCGGTTACGCTAACTTGGCCGCATACATGGCCGCCGAACTGTTCCAAGCCGCCGGCCCTTCGTTGGCGATTAGCCTAACGCCCGGACACTCCGGGGCGTTCAAGGTAACGGTTGATGGCGAGGTACTCTGGGACAAGCAGATTCAAGGCAAATCGCCACACATCATGGAGGTCAAGGACCTCAAGGCTAAAGTCGCCAACATGATTCAGTCTGGCGCGATGATCCAGATGAACTGAGGTTTTTTCCTTCGGCAATCCCATTTGTCCTTGCGGACATTCCCCCGTTCACGAGGGAAACCAGGATGCGACTTCAGTGATAACGGTCGTTTCAGAGGTGTGGTATCGACCACGTCTCTGAGACGTTCGTGTTTTGAGGATTGGGGTGTGTTGTATGTTTTCGACGACGAGGAAAGTAAAGGTAAGAGATGGTAAGAGCAGCGGTGTTGTATGCGCCGAACGAACCGATGCCGATTAAGGATTTGGAGCAGTTGCCTCCTCGTAATGGCGAGGTGCGGGTGAAGATCGGTGCGGCTGGAATCTGCGCGTCGGACCATCATGTGATGAAGGGCGAGACGAGTTTTCCGATGCCCATAGTGTTGGGACACGAAGGCGCAGGAATTGTTGATGAGGTCGGCGAGGGTGTCAACGGTATTGAGCCGGGCGACCGCTGTATCTTGTCGTTCGTGCCGAGTTGCGGGTACTGTCGATCATGTCGCACTGGTCTGCAAAATGTCTGCGATACCAACAGATTGACCGGAACCAAGCAGTACGACAACACATTCCGATTTTTCGATGACGACGGTGTTGAGGTTCACCAGTTTGCGAAGTTGGGCGTCTTTGCCGAGAGCATCGTATGTCCCCAGCAGGCGATATATCCCATTCCAGACGATGTTCCTATGGAGGTAGCAGCGCTTATCGGGTGCTCAGTGACGACGGGAGTTGGTGGGGTAATCAACCAACCGAATGCCAAGGCTGGAATGACGGTCGCGGTTTTTGGAGTCGGGGGAGTCGGGCTGAATGTAATTCAGGGAGCTAGGCTGCTTAACGCGTCACGGATCATAGCGGTAGATATTCTCGACAACAAGCTCGAGTTTTCATACCGATTCGGCGCGACGGATGTGATCAACTCGCGGGCTGAGGATGTGGTGGAGAAAATCATTGAGATGACCGACGGTGGTGTCGATATGTCGTTCGACGCGTTTGGGCACATCTCGACAACTCGAAGCGCATACGATGCGACTCGTAAAGGCGGTACTTGTGTCGTGATCGGCATCGCGCCCGAAGGTTCGGATGCTGAGATTCCGATGGTGGATATCGTGCGTAATCAAAAGACGGTTGTCGGGAGCTACTACGGTTCGGCATCTCCGCACGAGACTTTCAGGAAGTTGATCGAGTTCTACCAGTCTGGGAAACTAGAGATCGGCGGTTTGGCACTGCGAACATACACTCTTGACGAGATAAACGAGGCCTATGGCGATCTTGAGCGCGGCGCAGACGGACGGGGTGTGATTGTGTTTGAGGGTGTCAACTAAAGCCTTCACAGATTCTTACATCGAATGACAGATAGACTGCCAATCTGCGAGATGACAGGGTAAAATCAACTATCGAAACGTGAAACGGTGCTGCGCTTCCGAGCGGGCTGTGCAAGCACCGCGATAGACAACATCAAGAGATCGACGCACATCCCAGATGCTTGAAGACTACTTTCGCCAGTACGGGATACTCGTGATGTTTCTATTGGTAGCCGTTGGCGTTCCCATCGGGATGCTGTTGCTGTCATACGCGGCGGAGTTCATTCGGGTACGTCCCCGACAGACCTCTAAAGTAAAGCGAACCTCATACGAGAGCGGTCTGCGGCCATTCAGTCCCAAGCCGCGACTCTTCAACATCCGCTATTACTACTACGCGATCTTGTTTGTGGTGTTCGATGTTGAGACGGTGCTGCTATTTCCGTGGGCCATCAAGTACGGTGTTCTGTCGAAAGAGTTCGGGCTAATCGCCTTCTTTGCAGTGCTGGTATTCTTGGTTGTGGTCACATTGGGTTATCTATATGCGTGGCGAAAAGGCGCGCTGGAATGGACACGGAGCATGGACAATTGACCTCCGAAATCGAAAACGCCTACGGGATTTCTTCCGTCGCACCTTTGGCCAACGCCCCTCTGGGACATGATCCACGAAATCCGTTGTTCAACGTGACTTGGGACTTGGATCGTGATGAGGGTGATGAGGTCAATCTGATGAAGGCGACGCGGTTGAGTCCGTTGCCTGAACCGGTGATCGGCATGGAAGATGACCACTCTCGAAACGTCATCGTCACGTCGGTCGATTATCTGCTTAACTGGGCGCGTAAGTCATCGCTGTTTCCCTTGCAATTCGGATTGGCGTGTTGCGCCTTCGAGATGATCGCATCGGCAATGGGGCGATTCGACATTTCGCGGTTCGGGATGGAAGCGTTCCGAGCGACGCCGCGACAGGCGGATTTGATGATTGTCGCGGGTACGGTTACATGGAAGATGGCGGTACCGTTGCGTCGGTTGTATGAGCAGATGGCTGAGCCGAAATGGGTTATCTCCATGGGTGTGTGCGCGACAAGCGGTGGCCCCTATTACCAGTCGTATTCCGTCGTGCCGGGAGTTAACCACATCGTCCCGGTTGATGTCTACGTTCCGGGATGTCCGCCTAGACCAGATGCATTGCTCTACGGCATCATGCAGTTGCATGACAAGATTCGTCGTTACTCGTTGATGGAAAACCCGGCGGGTGGCGCATGAGTAAGGCGTGGGACGGCGCCAAGCTGGCGGAGGCGATACACAAGTCGCTTCCCGACGTTGTAGTCGATGCCAGCGGAACTGATATCTGGATCGAACCTGAATCGGTTCCTCAGGTAATGCGGTTGTTGCGAGACGATCCGGAGTTTCGGTTCGAACTGCTCAGCAGTGTTACCGCGGTTGACTACATCTCATACTTTGAGACCGTCTACCATTTGACTTCCCTCACCAGAAACGCGACTGCGGTCGTGAAGTCGAAGTGCGGTTTCGGGCGCGAAGAGGCTCGGATTGCGAGCGTTGTGGGTATATGGCGTGGGGCCGATTTGCAAGAGCGTGAGGTGTGGGACTTGATGGGCATCATCTTTGAGGGACATCCGAACCACAAGCGGATAATGTTGTGGGAAGGATTCCCCGGACATCCTCTGCGGAAGGACTTCGCCACTTACGAGCAATCGATTGTTCCAGAGTCTGAGCGAAGAGTGCCGACTGCGTTAGCAGGAGAGATTGAGGACGGTCAAGGGTAGGATGGTTACGACTCAAGTCCGCACAGAACCGATCACGGTAAACCTCGGTCCTCAGCACCCGTCGACACACGGCGTGTTCAGGATGCGCGTCACCTTTGACGGTGAGGAGATCATTGATGTCGAACCGATCTTCGGTTATCTGCATCGCGGTTCGGAGAAATTGGCAGAGGAGCGGACATACGTACAGGTCGTCACGCTAACCGACCGTATGGACTACGTAGGATCGATGCTCAACAACCATGCTTACATGCTTGCAGTGGAGAAATTGGCTGGAGTTGAACCCACCACGCGTGGCATTTGGCTACGCATGATCGCATCTGAGTTGCAGCGTATTGCAAGCCACTTGGTGGCAGTCGGATTCTTGATCCAAGACCTTGGAGCGTGGGGTACGCCGCTCATATACACGATGCGCGAGCGTGAGAAGATACTTGATCTCTTCGAGATGCTGTGTGGAGCGCGTATCACCAATTCGTATCTGCGTCCCGGAGGAGTTTTCATGGACGCGCCGGATGAGTTCTGGCCGGCCATGAACGAGTTGCTCGACGAGTTACCTCCGCGCATCGACGATCTAGATGATCTGCTGACCGACAATGACATCATCTTCTCTCGTACCAAAGGTGTCTCGGTACTTACGGCAGAACAAATGCTTGACGCGTCTATCACTGGTCCGATGCTTCGTGCGGCAGGTGTAGATTGGGATCTACGCCACCGCGATTCCTATGACTACTACGATCAGGTGAAGTTCGATCGTCCTTTGCACACCGCTGGTGATAATTTCGCGCGTTACTGGGTGCGAGTTCAAGAGATGCGGGAGAGCATAAAGATCATCCGCCAGTGTGAGAAGCTAATCGAACCCGGACCTGTGAGGCCGAATCACGACGATGTGCCGTGGTTGTTGAGACCACCAATCGGCGACGCTTACGCGGCGATTGAGCACTCCAAGGGCGAGTTGGGTTTCTATCTGGTAAGTGATGGCTCCATATCGCCTTATCGTTGCCACGTTAGAGCACCTTCGCTAATCAATTTGACTTTGCTTCGGGATATGCTGGTAGGCGAGTTGCTGGCCGATATGTTCGTGAGTTTCGGAAGCGTAGATATCAACATGGGCGAGGTAGACCGTTGAACTCTGCGTTTCTGGATAACTCGCTCTTCCGCAACATCTACTGCTACCTAGCGAGTGGTAGCGATGAGTGTGGTGTGCGCGGCTACGATACTGCTATCCTGCCCGCGGGTTTGGAGTGGCTTGCGTTCGCGATCACGGCATTCATCATCATCAACGTCGTGATTAATGCCGGTCTAGGCGCGGTGGTCGTCTACATCTGGGGCGAACGAAGGATATTGGGACGGATCCAGAACAGGACGGGACCGAACCGATGGGGGCCGTTTGGGATGTTCACGTCAGTGGCGGATGCCATCAAAACACTTTTCAAGGAAGACATTGTCCCGGATGAGGCCGATCGTTGGCTGTTCAACTTAGCGCCGATATTGATGGTATTTCCAGTTTTGATGGTGTTGGCGGTCATCCCATTTGGTGCCGGCACTTTCGTCGTGGACATCAATGTGGGTATCTTGTTTGTGATCGCGATTACCTCGATGTCCGGTATCTCCGTGGTACTCGCGTCGTGGGCGTCAGGAAACCGCATCGCCATATTCGCAGGAATGCGATCGGTGGCGATGCTGATCAGCTACGAGATACCGATGGCACTGTCATTGATCGGTGTGCTGATGCTTGCCGGATCGATGTCATTGGGCGCGATTGTGGATGCTCAGGACATTCCATTCATCTTGGTTCAACCGCTCGGTCTGTTTGTTTTCTTGATCGCGGCACAGGCTGAAACTAGCCGCACGCCGTTTGACTTGATAGAAGCTGAGTCGGAACTTGCCGCCGGATACCTCAACGATTACAGCAGCATGAAGTTCGGCATATTCTTCCTAGCGGAGTTCTTGGCGACGATAGTGGCTTCGATGTTGATCGTGACATTGTTCCTCGGCGGTTGGCGCGGATGGGAACCGATACCATCTCAGATTTGGTTTGCGGGTAAGACAGTTCTCGTGTTGCTGTTCATCATGTGGATGCGCTTCTCTTGGCCACGGTTGCGAGTAGACCAGATCTTGGCGTTGGCGTGGAAGGGACTATTTGAACTGACGTTGATCAACATCTTTGTTACTGCGGTATTGATCGCAATCTGGCCCGATCCCGGCATTGCAGAGTTGCTGATAATGTCAGCTATCAACTGGGTCGTTTTCTTCATCTCGATCTGGCTTGTCAGCAAACTGCTGCGTCCTTCGGACTACACGTCTCCGCAACCACAATCCGGGCGTCCGTCCTATCCGGTTGCGACGGATGAGATTCCGGATGATGTGGCTTACACAGGAGGTGCGACCCGATGATCGGCCTCGGACTATTGAAGGCGATGCGCGTGACGCTCAGAAACGCGCTCAAGGCACCGTTCACGATTCAGTACCCGAATCGTAAGGTAGGCATATCCGGTGCTGCCAAAAACGAAGGCAAGTCTACAGTCGGTTTGGTAGCAACGCAGCCAGTCACCGCTGCCAAAGCCGCGATGAGTCTGTACTCGGTGCCGGTCAATATCCCACAGAACCGACGCTTCCGCGGAAACGAGTTCACATGGTACGAGGACCGTTGCACAGGCTGTGCTTCGTGCGCCAAATACTGTCCTCTCGGAATCATCGAGATCGTCACGAGCCCAGGCGGTTTCGACGTGCAAGAGGGAGAGAGCTACGCCATTGATGTGTTCGATATCGATATTGGAAGGTGCATGTTCTGCGGATTGTGCGTTGAGGCGTGTCCATACGACGCGCTGCACATGGGTAGCCACTTCGAGCGTAGCAAGTACGAGCGAGATGCGTTGGTGATACCGGTCGATGAATTGCGTCAGGCTTTGAAGCAGCCGAGTTCTTGGTTCAGGCCGCAGTTTGAGGAGCGAGATTACGATCCGTTCCGAGACGGTACCGAAGACGATCACTATCAAGTCGGTCGTCACGAGAAGCCGAGTGATGAGACGCTGGACCAGCGTTGGGTTGAGGAGCGATGAGCGGAGATTTCGATTCAGGACCCATTGCCACGCTAGCGTTTTTTCTCGCCTCAGCGTTAACGATTGCTTCAGCGATCATTGTGGTTACTCAGCGAGACTTGGTACGCGCAGTTGTGGCGTTAGCGATGTCATTCGTAGGGGTTGCAGCGATCTACTTCATATTGAACGCCGAATTTATTGGCGTTGCGCAAGTGCTTGTTTACGTTGGTGCGATCTCGATTCTGATAGCGTTCGCGGTGATGTTTATCGGTGACCTGGCGAATGCTGGGACACTATCGCAGAGCCGTATGCTATCGGCGATCGCGGGTGTCCTTCTATTTGCAGCCATCATCTTCGTCGCGTACAACACCGATTGGACGGAGATTGACGAAGTCACAGATCCTGATGCGATTGCCGGGTTGACCGGACGTTACGAACTGACCGACGCGTCTGGGAATACCGATTTGATCAGGTCGGTTGACAGGAATGTCGAGGACTCGCGCGGTGGTGCATTCGTTGACAGCTCATCACATATAGGGCCGTCATTGATCAGCGATTTCATTTTGCCGTTCGAGACGCTAGGATTGCTTCTCATCGCGGCACTAATAGGAGCCTTGCTAGTTATTCGCAACCGCCAGGAGGACGACGCATGACGCTTGAGATCGTCCTTGTCGTCGCTGGCGCGCTGTTTTCCATCGGACTGTTCGGAGTCTTGGCGAGGCGTAACATCATCGCGGTCATTATGTCGCTAGAGTTGATGTTCAACGGCGTATTGGTCGCGGCGATCGGTTTTTCGAGATTCACTGCACCTGCCGCGTTGATGGGCGCTGACGGCGGAATAACCGAAACGGCGATCAGGTCGGCACTGACTGGGCACATGTTGGCGGTTTTTGTCATCTCAATCGCCGCGGCAGAAACGGCACTAGCTTTAGCACTCGTATTCGCTTTTTACCGTGCTAAGCAGTCGGTCGAAATTACCGATGCGGCGGATATGAAGAACTAGAAAATGTGGGTCGAATACAAAAGAACTAAGACATTGAAGGTCGCCGAAAGTTGGAAGAACCTTCTTGACGGTGAGGGATTGCCGGCCAAGATACTTCCGGTGGGCGACATATTGGATTGGGCAGAAGACGTTCCGTTCATGGTGATGGTTCCCAAAGGGCGGGAACATGTGGCGGACGAGATCATCAGGAAGCTCTAGGCGGCATTTGATTTGGCATCGGAACTGACAATCTGGCTGATTATCCTGCTGCCTGCGTTCGCGTTCGTTATCAACGGATTGCTGTTGCGTTGGTTGCCGGAATTAGTGGTAGGGACTTTCAGATTCACAGGGAAACAGTCCGACTTGGCAGGATGGCTGACCGTAGCCGCTGTTGGAGCATCGTTCGTTCTGTCATTCTTGGCACTGCTCAAGGTGATAGCGGATGGTGCACAAGAGTACGAGATGCACAGCTGGATCGCGATCGGCGGTGTCGATATCGGATTCGGCATTATGCTCGACCAGTTGACGGCGATCATGTTGGTCGTGGTAAGCGGTGTGAGTTTCTTGGTGCAGGTCTATGGCATTGGATACATGCATGGCGATGATGGATACACGCGTTATTTCGCATACATGGCGTTGTTCACAGCGTCGATGCTTGGATTGGTAACCGCCCGGAGCGTCATCCAACTCTTCGTGTTCTGGGAACTCGTAGGCATATCTTCATACCTACTAATCGGGTTCTGGCTCAACCGCCCCTCTGCTGCCGCCGCTGCGAAGAAGGCATTCCTGATGACTCGCTTTGGCGACTTCGGATTCCTGCTCGCCATTCTTTATCTCTACTCGGTAGAACCAGCATGGCTTGACATTCAGAGCATGTACGGTGCGATCGCGGGTGGAATGATGGCGGTCTCGGTAGCGTCTTGGATCGCTTTGGGCTTCCTTCTCGGGGCTATTGGCAAATCCGCACAGTTCCCACTTCACTCCTGGTTGCCCGATGCGATGGAAGGGCCTACATCTGTCTCTGCGCTGATTCACTCGGCAACGATGGTAACCGCAGGCGTGTTCTTAGTAGCCCGCTTCTTCCCATTGTTCGAACACAGCGACATAATGTTCCTCGTCACTATAGTAGGGGCAATCACAGCCGTCTTCGCAGCGTCGATGGCGTTAGTGGCTGATGACATCAAACGGGTATTGGCATATTCCACAGTCAGTCAGCTTGGATACATGATGTTTGCTCTCGGCATAGGTGCGTATGGCGCGGCAGTTTTCCACCTCTTTACCCACGCATTCTTCAAAGCGTGTCTATTCCTTGCGGCAGGTTCTGTGCACCACGCCGGCGGCACGTTCAACATGAACTACTTAGGTGGCCTCAAAGACCACATGAAGGTGACTTATTGGGCGATGGTGATTGCCAGCCTCTCGCTGGCAGGCATCATCCCGCTCTCAGGTTTCTGGTCGAAAGACGAAATACTGGCGCACGCCTTACACGTAGAGACGCCAATCGCAATGTTCGCATTGGCAATGGGATTGATAGGTGCTCTAATGACCGCGTTCTATATGTTCCGCGCTGTCATCAAAACCTTCCACGGCGAGTTCCGAGGCGGTGGTGACAAGGAACGCGAAGATATCGAGGCGTCGGGTGAAGAAGCACCAGATGGTATGGAGCACGTGCATCTAGGCGAGTCTCCCAAGACGATGACTATTCCGATTGTGATCCTAGCGGTTTTGGCCATCTTCATCGGGTTCTTCACCAACCCGATAATCGATCTCGGATTCGCGAAACATCACGCTTTCGCCACTTTCATTGTTGAACGCAACACGGATGTCTTCCCAGACCATGACGCGCAGGTTCATGCAGGATCGAAACCCAAGTTCGATGTGCTGATCGCTTCCGTCTCTACAGTCTTAGCGCTCGCAGGCATCGCGATCGCTTGGGCGTTAGGTACTAGACCGGGCACAATACCAAGCGCGGTTGAAAACGCGGTACGCCCCATAAAGACGCTGTTCGCCCGCAAGTATTACTTCGACGAGTTGTACGAAGACCTGATCGTCACGCGCGGTTTCTACCGATACTTCGCAAAACTCGTTGACAGATTGGACATCTCTGGATTCGATAACGTGAACATCCAGCTGTACCGATGGACCGATCGTGCAGGTAGGGCTTTGGCAAAAGTGCAAGACGGTCAAGTGCAGACTTACGGGATCGTGTCTGTAATCGGTTTGATAGTCGCGATTGTGATCTTCGTGGTGGTGGCGCAGTAATTAATAGACGGTGTCTATAGCATGAGCGAATTCAACGGCATATTGACGATCACGGTGTTTTTGCCCGCGTTGGCAGCACTGATCATCGCACTTGCAAAACCCTTTAACTTAGAGGATCGGATCATTCGCTGGTTCGCCATCCTCAGTACCGTTGCAACCTTCCTTTTGTCGTTGATCGTGTTCCTTGCGTACGACCGAGACGCTGGCGGCGTGCAGTTCGTCGATCACATCAGTTGGTTGTCTGCCGAAACAATCAAATCTTCATATCTGCTAGGTGTTGATGGTTTGAGCGCACCTTTGGTCTTGCTAACTGGTCTGCTCGGAACGGCTGCCGCCTTCGCATCACGCAATATCGAACTTCGAGTATCTGAGTACTTCATCTGGCTGCTCCTGCTTGAAGCAGCGGTGATGGGCGTATTCGTGAGTCTCGATTTGCTTCTCTTCTTCGTCTTCTTCGAATTTGAAGTCATTCCGATGTTCATGCTCATATCGATATGGGGAACCGGCCGTCCGCGATACTCAGCGATGAAGTTCGTGCTCTTCACTCTTGCAGGTGGCGCATTCATGTTCGTTGGTATCTTCGCGATCTATCTGACTGGCGCGGTTGACACCTTGACGATGGTGTCGCTGCCGGAACTGGGAATCACTGGTATCCCAGAGCAGATCTCGGGCGTTGACCTGATAGCACCTGCTTCGCTGATATTCGCGTTCTTCCTAGTGGCATTCGCGGTGAAATTACCTGTCTGGCCTTTGCACAACTGGCTGCCTGATGCCCATACCGACGCGCCAACGGCTGTCAGCGTGATGCTTGCAGGAGTGTTGCTGAAGATGGCTGGCTACGGAATGATCCGCATCAACATCGGATTCTTCCAAGAGACTAACGGATTCACCGTCCACGATGCCGCTGGAATCCTATCCGTTGTCGCCGCGATCAGCGTCGTTTACGGCGCAATCGTTACGATCCGACAGACCGATATGAAGCGCTTGATCGCTTACTCGTCAGTGAGTCATATGGGGTTCGTGCTTCTCGGTTTGACGGCTATCAGTGGTAGCACTGCCGCAACCCAACTGGGAGGAATAAACGGTGCGGCTTTGCAGATGTTCACACACGGCACAATCACTGGACTCGCCTTTCTGCTGGTAGGACTCGCATACGACCGTACACACACACGGCACATACCGCATTTGGGCGGACTTTGGAGACGTATGCCAGTTATCGGCATATTCTTCTTCATTGCCGGCTTCGCTTCGTTGGGATTGCCGGCATTGTCTGGATTCGTGTCCGAAATCATGGTATTCCTCAACTCGTTCCCAGTTTGGCCTTGGGCAGCGAGCATATCCGCTTTCGGAGTTGTATTGGCGGCGGGTTACGTGTTGTGGATGATCCAGCGAACCTTTTTCGGGTCGAAACCGCCTGAAGGTGGCATACCCGATGACAAGTTTGAAGAGTTGACAGATGCTGAACCTCTGGACCTGATACCGATTCTGGTCTTGACCATACCGATATTTGTGATTGGCATCTGGCCCAAGACAGTAGTTGACGTATTCAATATCGGCATTGAAGGGATATTGCGCTAGTGACCGCTCAGGACTACTGGGCGTTATCGCCCGTCATCGCAATGGCAGCACTAGCAATCGTGCTGCTTTCCGCCGACGCGCTCCTCGCAGAAAAGATGTTCGGCGGACGACGCTTTGGAAGCAAGCGTGCGCTGTCTTGGATCGCAACAATCGGACTCATAGCCCCGGCGATACTTGCTCTCAACCTGTGGTTCGGATGGGTTGGGGACTTGACCTCCGCGCCTGTCATATACGGCACATTTACCGCGGACCGCTTCACACTCTTCTTCCAGTTCCTAATCATCGGCGTTACAGCAGTGGTAATCCTGGCATCGGTCCCGTATCTGGAACAATTCAAGGATTCGCTTGGAGAATTTTTCACGTTGCTGTTAACGGCATCAGCTGGGATGATGCTGCTGGTCGGTGCTAGCGAGTTGATCACTATCTATGTCGCGCTCGAGACGACTGCATTACCCGCTATCGCGTTGGCAGCGTTGCGACGCGATGGGTTCTCGATCGAGGCCGGCGCGAAATTCCTGATATTGTCCGCGCTTTCAACTGCGTTGCTGTTGTTTGGGCTTGTGTTCCTGTATGGCTACACCGGCGCTACGCGTATCGACGAGATCGCGGCTCGACTAGCAACGCTCCCGTTCGAAGCAGGAGTGCCGTTCGGTTCATTAGCAGTGATGCTTGCGGTACTGCTAATCGTCGCTGGTTTCGGTTTCAAGATGGCGATCGCGCCTTGGCACATGTGGGTGCCTGACGTTTATCAGGGCGCGCCCACACCCGTAGCCGCCTTCTTGTCTGTGGCATCAAAGGCATCAGCATTCGCAGTACTTATGCGGCTGCTCTACTCTATGGCAGGATTTGAAGCGGTGGCGCAGGATTGGCAAATACTGTTCGCTCTTATTGCCACAGCTAGCATGACGGTTGGCAACTTGCTAGCTCTGTCGCAGACGAACATGAAACGGTTGCTGGCATACTCGACCATCGCCCAAGCGGGTTACATCATGGTCGGATTCGCTGCCGTATCAGTGGCATCTTCTAGCGGCAGCGAGAGTTCCGGGCCCCAGAGCATCATGTACTACCTCGCAGGATATGCCTTTACCAACCTCGCCGTATTTCTCGCTCTGACCGCAGTCATTCACCGCACGGGTGATGACACGATCGCCGGACTTAGTGGACTTGTCAAGCGTTCACCAGTCTTAGCAGTGCTGATGTCGATAGGGTTGCTCTCCCTGCTTGGAATGCCCCCTACAGTCGGATTCATGGCAAAAGCGGTGATTTTCAGCACCGCGGTTGATCAAGGGTTGATTTGGCTGGCAGTTGTGGCGGTTGTTAATACTGTTGTGGCGGCGTATTATTACTTGCGAGTCGTCGGAGTGATTATGTTCGGCGATCCGAAAGATGTCGCCCCGATCAGACCTGGAGCCGGTGAAATGGCAGCGGTTGCGGTTGGTGTTGCCGGAGCGATTCTATTTGGAGTAGTGCCGTGGCTAGTGTTGCAGTTGATCAACGACTCGATAACCATCATCTGATGGGTATAGGCATGATGGTGAGTCGTCAAAGCGCCCGCCGGGTGGCGTAACGTGTCAAGTTACGACGTAGTCTGTATTGCGCATCACAGCCTGCTGCCCCGGGCGGCGGAGCTTGCTGATCAAATCGCGGACAGATACAAGGATCGTTGCCGTTGGTGGTCGGCAAATGAGTCGACATTGGCTCGTGAGGAAGCGGACGAGCGCCTGCGAGAAACTGATCTGATCGTGACGGTCGGAGGCGACGGCACTATTATGCGCGGAATGCACGCTGCGTCACTACATGGTTTGCCGGTTCTAGGTGTAAACATGGGACGCGTCGGCTTCATGAGCGAGATCGACTCTAACGATGCTCTTGACAACATTGGGTGGTACCTTGAAGGCAATGGTCGCATTGACGAACGGGCTATGCTGAAGGCGTCCCTCGGCGGAGAATCAGAAGAATCGTTGCACGCTCTGAATGATGTGACGGTCCATCGCGGGGCGGAGTTGCGCGTTATCGAGGTACAGGCAGTCATAGATGGTGTCGAATTGTCGACCTATCGCGGGGACGGACTGATTGTCGCTACATCGACGGGATCCACGGGCTACACATTGCAACTTGGTGGTCCGGTGATAGATCCGAGCGCACCTGTATTCTTGCTCAAGGCAATCGCCGCCCACATGAGCCAATTCGGGGGAGTGGTGCTCGATGCGAACAGCGTCCTTAAGTTGACGCTGGACTCAACTGCAAACGCGATCTTGACGATTGACGGATACATCAGCCGTCAAATGCGCGAGGGAGATACAGTGTTGATATCTCGTAGCGAGCGTTGCGCTAGGTTCTTGCGGGGCGGACCCAAGAGCGGATATTGGGAAGGACTCTCTCACAGATTGGGGATGCGTATCGGTGCAGTTCGTCGCGGTGAGGAATCGATCAGTTGAGTCGGTCATCTGAACACAATTTGCCGATGAAAACCGAGAGACTCGCCTCGAGAACCATCTACCGTGGCGAGAAGTTGACATTGCGAGTCGATACGCTGAAGATGGGCGATCGCGCTCCGGCTGATAAGGAAATAATCGAACACCCCGGCTCCTCAGTGATGCTACCGGTCACTCAAAGCGGAACAGTGTTGATGGTCAAACAGTGGCGTGCCGCTCAGGGATGTTACACCTTGGAGTTGCCCTCTGGAACACGAGATGGTGATGAGCCGCCAGAGATAACCGCGGCCCGTGAGTTACGCGAAGAAACGGGATACCGCGCGTCTGAGTTCACGCCCATCGGCGGATTCTTCCCAGTGTCGGGTTATAGCGAGGAGTATTCGCATGGCTTCGTAGCAACAGGTCTAGAGTTTGACCCGTTGCCACAGGATAAACTTGAAGACATTATGGTTGTCGAAACGACCGTCGATGAACTGCGGCGAATGTGCGTGAACGGCGAAATCGATGATGCGCTGACAATAGCGGCGGTCACTCGTGCATCCGCGTTTCTCGACGAAGCTAGGAGAGCGGATGTATAAGCACGATGTTCTGATTATCGGAGCGGGTTTAGCGGGACTACGCGCCGCCGTTGAAGCCACCCGTCTTGGGTTGGATGTAGCCGTCATCAGCAAAGTCCATCCTGTACGTAGCCATTCCAACGCGGCACAAGGCGGCATCAACGCACCGCTGACCGACCGCGGTGACGATTGGGAAGGTCACGCCCTGGACACGATCAAGGGTAGTGACTACCTAGCCGACCAAGACGCCGTAGAGATCATGTCGAGTGAAGCCGGCGACGCGGTCATTGAGCTTGAGCGGATGGGCGTCATCTTTAGTCGTGGCGAGGATGGTAGGTTGGGCACGCGCCGCTTCGGTGGTCAATTGGTTGCGCGAACATTCTTCGTCGGCGCAATAACCGGATCGGCAATCCTGCATGTGCTATACGAGCAAGCACTCAAGTACGGCTTGAACGTTTACGAAGAGTGGTTCGTAACCGATCTCATCATTGAAGACGGGCGTTGTGTGGGTGTCGTGGCCCTTGACATCAAGACTGGAGTTCTCCACTCGATCTGGGCCAAGGCTGTGATCATGGCCGCTGGCGGTGCAGGGCGTGTATTCGAGCCATCGACGAACGCCATAATCTGTACCGGCGATGGTCTCGCCCTCGCGTGGCGCGCAGGTGTCCCGATGATGGACATGGAGATGGTCCAGTACCATCCGACGACGCTAGCACGCACAGGCATATTGCTATCGGAGGCGGCTCGCGGGGAAGGTGCTTATCTGCTCAACTCCGAAGGCGAGCGGTTCATGTTGAAATACGCGCCGCAGTACGAGGAACTGGCATCTAGGGATGTGGTTTCCCGTTCCGAGCAGACCGAGATCAATGAAGGACGCGGGGTAGATGGCAACGTATTGCTAGACCTTAGACACCTCGGACGGGAGTTCATCGAAGACCGTTTAGGCTATCTTCAAGAGGTAGCCGTCGAATTCCTCGGCATTGATCTTGCTGAGCAACCGGTACCAGTTCGCCCCGGAGTCCACTACATCATGGGGGGCATCAAAACCGATGTGGACGGCGCAACGATTGTGCCCGGTCTCTACGCCGCGGGGGAGTGCGCGAACGTCAGTGTCCACGGCGCCAACCGGTTAGGAGCAAACTCGTTGCTTGACACCGTTGTATTTGGCCGTCGTTCAGCGGTTCACGCATCTGAATACGTCAAATCCGTTGACGCAGGTTCAGGTTCTGATGAACATCTTGACGAGGCTAAAGCGCGAATCCAGTCGCTCTTGGATCGCGAACCTAACGAGAACTGGGCCGCAGTCCGTAACTACATGGCAAACGAGATGACCAAAGGCATCGGCGTGTTCCGAGATCAGTCATCTATGGAGGGCGCAAAAGCCGCCATTGATAACGTAAGCGAACGAATGCCGAAGATTGCAGTCCAGAACAAGGGCAAAGTCTTCAATACCGACCTAATCTTTACGCTCGAAATGGAGTTCATGGCCGATGTCGGTAAAGCGATCGTGCATTCTGCACTAGCCCGCAAGGAGAGTCGTGGCGCACATTTCCGTACTGATATCACAGAGCGCGACGACGAGAATTGGCTCAAGCACACTCTGGCTTATCAAGACCTTGAAAGCGAAGATGGTGTGCGAATTGAGACATCACCAGTGACGATAACCAAATGGGAACCAGTCAAGAGGGTCTACTGATGCAGTCAAAGATAAAGGTAAGCAGATTCGACCCTGAGACAATGGGCGCTGGACAACGGCGCTGGGACGAGTTCGAACTGGATGTTCATCCAAGCGCGACGGTTCTTGATGCTCTGATCCAGATCCGCGAGGAAGTCGATGGCACACTGGCGCTTCGCTGCGCGTGTAGGGCGTCGATATGCGGTTCATGCGGGATGCGTGTGAATGGCGATGCAAAGCTCGTATGCAAGACGCGCATCGCCGATGTTGTCGAAGAGGGCGAGACTGTAGTCATCGAACCTATGGGAAACCAGCCAGTCATAAAGGACTTGGTGGTGACTCTCGATACATTCTTCGACAAGGTCAGACAGGTCGATCCGTATCTGCAACCTGACGCAGAGCCTGAGCAGGGTGAGTACGTCGCGAGTGACGAATCGATGGTCAATCTGCTGACTGCGATGAACTGCATTATGTGTGGTGCGTGTGTCTCTGATTGCACTGTGTTGGAGGTTGACGAAGCGTTCATCGGTCCGGCTGCGCTGGCTAAGGCGTGGCGATTCGTTGAGGACCCGCGCGACGATCAACGCGATGAGAGGCTCAAAGAGCTAAACGATGTCGAAGGCGGAATTTGGGACTGCACCCGTTGCTTCAAATGCGTAGAGGTATGCCCCAAGGACGTTGCGCCGATGGATCGCATCATGGAGATGCGCGACATGGCTATCGAAGCCGGTAACCGCAATACACCCGGCTATCGGCACACCGAGTCTTTCAACAATTCCGTCAAAAAGCACGGACGACTTGACGAGGCTAGGTTGGCAGTGGAATCGGCAGGGTACACCAACGTACCGCGACTGATTGACCTCGCCGAGATTGGCGTGAAGTCCGTATTGAAGGGCAAAATGCCGCCCATAATGCCCCACAAAGCAGATAACAGCGAGAAGATAACCCGAATCTTTGATCAAGTAGAGAGCGAGCGAAATTCATGAAATTCGCCTTTTATCCAGGATGCGTCGCACGAGGCGCAGGACCAGAACTCTTCGACTCCGCCGTCGCAGTCATGGATCGACTCGGCATTGAGTGGGTCGAATTGACTGGTGCGGCTTGCACCGGTGCGGGTGTGCTTCAAGAAAAAGATCAGAAACTCGGCGACATCCTCAACATTCGTACCTTGGCAATGGCGGAAGAACTCGGTCTGCCAGTCCTGACAATCTGCTCAACATGCCAAGGCGTGATGGCGCAGGCAGACAGGCGCGTACGCCGTGACGCAGACTATCTCGAAGAGATTAACGGATACCTTGCAGAAGAGGGCTTGTCGTACAGCGGAAATACCACCGTCAAGCATCTGTTGTGGGTATTGGTAGAGGACATCGGAGTCGAGACTCTGCAAAAGACCTTCGTCAAAGAACTCTCTGGTGTCAATCTCGCGCCCTTCTACGGCTGCTATATCGTTCGTCCGTCGGACGCGCTAGGTTTCGACGAAAACCCCGAACGTCAAACGTCGCTCGAAACCGTGATTGAAGCGGTTGGCGGCAATGTGATCGATTTCCCTGGCAAGACCGCCTGCTGCGGCTTCCCCATACTGCTTATAAACCAACGCAACTCCTTGCGGATGGTCGCCAACCACACCGGCACTGCTAGCGAACTAGGCGCCGACGCTATGGTCACGCCATGCCCCCTGTGTCACCTAAACCTCGACGGCTACCAGCCGAAAGCCCGACGCCAAAACAATCGCGGCAAGGCAGACCTACCAATCATCCACCTACCGCAGCTCCTCGGACTAGCAATGGGCATCGACTCCAAAACGCTCGGACTTGGGAAACACCTAGTCAACACCCGCGACATCATCCGCAAAGTCGAATCAATAGCGGTAAGTAGTTGATGAAGTTCGTAGTTGCAGCCCCGTCATTCCCGCGCAGGCGGGAATCCACACAGGGTATGGCGTATTGAACCACGATTGCCATGATGTTCCACTGCCCGCACCTGGGCATCCCAAGCACATCTGCCATCCCGTACACCCCTGCCATTCCGCGCGCACCCATGTCATTCCGAGCGCAGCGAGGAATCTCCTGCAATGGGGATCAGATTCTTCACTCCGCTCCGTTCAGAATGACATGGTTAGTACTCCCCCTCCCCCTCTGGATTCCTGCCTTCGCAGGAATGACGATAAAGACGCGCAGGAATGACTGAAGCTTTGCGATGTTTCTCTGCGCGGGCCGACAAATACGCTTGCATCGGCTTAATAATCCTCGCGTCGTTTGTCATCGCATGTGGCGGGGCAGAAGTAGTTGAGCCAACGCTTGACCCGGATCCACCGATCACTCAGGCGCAAGCAGTTTCCATCGCAAAAGAATCATTGGCTGAGGTCATCGAGGATATCGAGTTCGCGGGCTACGAGAGGATTCGGATACGAGTGGGAAACATGCGACTGCGGTACCTCCAAGAACTAACCAATTCCGATCTATACTCGCCAGATTCGCCAAGGATGCTAAGGCAGATATGGGCAATCCAGATCGGCGGTAAATTTGACGATGACCCCGCACCCTACACCGTCCCCTACGGCTACGGCGTAGTTGGCATCGACGTCATCAACGGCGACATCTGGCTAAGGGCGCGGTACGATAAAGAGATTTTGGTGGAGTGAGGGGAACGCCCTTACCGTCATTCCCGCGCAGGCGGGAATCCACAGGGCTAGGAGGATGAAGATTCCCCCCTTCGCTTGCGTAAGGGGGCGCGAACGAGCGGAGCGATGTGAGCGGGGGATGCTCGGCGGGCGATCGCGTCGCTAGACCTCTAGCCAAAATTCGCTAGTGATTGCGTGATTGAAGTGGTCTGATAGTTAGTAATCATGGTATTTTCACTGTATGCCGATGATAGCCTTAACTCGTACTCTCAACTTTGACGGAGATTAGAGAGTGAATCCGTTTGTGAATAGTACCCCCCCCCCCGAGTCTTCAGAGGCAAAGGCATGATGCGGCGGCAGGGCAATCATCCGCCGCGTCAGACACGACTCTTCGCGCTGATCGCGGTTCTGTTCTTCGCCGCTGCCTTTGCGTCGTTCCTGCTCCTAAGTTCATCCTCTTCGACTACCACCAGCGCGCAGCAAACATACACCAAGTTCAAGGCGGTCAGCGGGCATGGGAACAATATTTGCGGGATCAAAGAGGCGGATGGAAATCCGGAATGCTGGGGACTCATCGACTTCGACCCCTTACCTAACGGTGGAGGCAGACTTCCAACGGACGGGGGTTACGTCTCCGTGCATTCAACATTTAGCAACCATTGCGCGCTTAAGGCAGATGGTACCGCTAAGTGTTGGGGGAACAGTGCTAGTGATCGGCTCGACTATACCGAAATGGCGAAGATCAAGTTTCACGATCTACGGTTCTCGTTTGATCACGCGTGCTGGCTCCAGCGAGACGACACTAACCCGGCCAACGACCAGAAAATCGGATGCGCTCCGCTCCTTGTAAACACACAATGGGACATAAAAGGCGATGAAGTACCGGCGGAAATCGAAAACTACGAATTCGAGTTCGATTCTTTAGTCGTCGCCGAGGATCATTCATGCGCTCTGGTAAAAGACAGCGATCGGAGCACAACCGGCAACCAGAACCAAGGCACAGTCGAGTGCTGGGGACATCAACCAGATTTCCCCCAAATCCCGGCCAGCGTAACATTCAAGCAGATCAGCGGGATGAGAAAACACCTCTGCGGGATCGTCCGGGACGCCGACACCAATGCAACCGGCAATCAGAACGAAGACACCGTCCAATGCTACGGACGAAACTGGGACGGGGTACTTGACGCCCCATCTGGAATCACGTTCAAATCTTTGACATCCGGCGGAGCACACAGCTGCGGCATTGTTAAAGACAGCGACCCAAGCGAGAACGGCAATCAGAACGAAGACACGATCAAGTGTTGGGGGAACAACAGCGAGAACCAAACTGCTGCACCAGTCGGAACATACAAGGGAGTATCAGCATCGATAAATAATGAAAATTTGGCGAGCTTAACCTCATACAGTTGCGCGATCACGATTGACTCCGATCCAGAAACCGCAGGCAACCAGAACAACGGTGCTATCGCCTGTTGGGGCGGATTGGAAGTAATCAACCGCGACCGCCCAAGCTCAAGCTTAGATCGACCGCTGTATCCCACAGCTGATCGTGACTCCAACTTTCCCCTACCGACTCCGTCTACAGCAACTCCTACGCCGACGCCGCCTCGCGACGTGATCCATAGCTTCAGTGCCGGCCCTTATGCAATGTGCATGGTGATGGAGGCCGGCGATGTCTACTGCACCGGGCGCAACGTATTGGGCGAATCAAAACCCCCGGAAGGCACCCGCGTTCAGTCTGTTAGCGTCGGATTCTCTCACACATGCGCCATTAGCCACTACGGGCAGTTCGGAAAAAGACCTGAAGATATCTCTGATGACGATTATTGGATACCGGCAGACTCCAACGTCGTTTGCTGGGGTGATGACTCACAAGGGCAATCGAGCCCGCCCGCCGGAATATTCAAAAGCGTTTCCGTCGGAAGATGGGCGTCTTGTGGTGTCAAAAACGACGGCTCTATCGCTTGTTGGGGACGGGCGAGTTCTAAATTGATGACCGGAATCCCTACAGATACCGACTTTGTCGATTTGAAGGTCGGTTCTCTTTACAACTTAGGAGATGATCATGCGTGCGCTTTGGATACTGACGGAAACGTATCCTGCTGGGGACGCTCCGACGAGGGGCAGACAACAGTCCCGTCGGGAATGACCTTCAAAGCCATTGACGCCGGACTTAAAACTAGCTGCGGAATCGTCCTAGACAGCGATACCAGCGACTCTGACAACGACAACGAAAACACCGTTAGATGCTGGGGCGAAGGCTATGAAAACATACAAATCGTCGACGAAGATACCGGACCCGACCCTATGTTCCATTCGATCGAGGACTTCCCGACTGACGTGGAGTTCAAGGAGATCGCAACGAGCTACAACACCACGTGTGGCATTTTGAATGAGGATTATCTCGATATACCCACTGATACAGATCATTATTCCGTAGCAGATGGTGTCGTTGGTGTTTGGCCTCCCCCGTTTACACCTAAGCCCCGTAAGGAAGACACGCCATATTGCCAAGGGAAACAAAATGCTTGGTCTTGGCATAGGTATCAAGACCTCTTCAACTCACCCCTAGCACCCTCCTTTCCAAGATATACCAGCAAGCGACGCGATTACTATTCCGCTAGCGAAACTGGCGGGAAACCATACCGAGGGATTGCTGCCTCTCACAATTACGTATGCGTAATCTACTTTGACGGCAAGGTAGATTGCGACGGACAGTACGCATACAAGGCGAACGCATACAAGGCGGCAGACCCCAAGCCGCCAGTAATCGCCGTTCCAACTGAGGACCCCGATACTGTCCCAGTCGACGTTACCTGTAACAACGTCACCTACAACGGCGTATCAGCCTCGCAAGGCGGACGATTCCCAACTTCCGGCGGAACTTACTACGCATCCGTACCGCCCGCCGCGCTTGCGGACGGAAAGATCGTCGGCATACGCATGACGGAAGGCGTGGATGCTAGCACAATTGCTGATCCCGCCGTCGGGTACCAGTTCCGAGGCAAAACGTACCCCGTAACCGTCAAGAACGCTGTAGATCCGAACAAGTGCCAAGATCCAAATCCTTCTCTGACAATCTCAAGGCCGGTAGATGTCTGCATACCTAAACCGGACGACCGCGGTGGACGCTGGTGGGACTGGCGCGTGTACAAAATCGTCGATGACAACGGTACTTTGAAGGCGTCTGGCAACCCGATTTCCGGATTCTCGGATCTCGGCGGTTCGGTGTGCGGTGAGGTTTACGAACTGCCCATCACGGTGGCCGCCGCCGCTAAGCCGATACCGACACCCACACCCACGCCCACGCTGACACCCACACCCATCCGCCATAGCCACCTCGGCCACGACGAAACTGATCTGATAGTTGAAGGGAAACTAGGAACCTCGGCATTGGTGAACGACATCTACGTGAGAATACACGGCCGGGCGTTGCCACTGAGTGGATCAAAACTGCGAATCAGGAAGGTGGACCCGTCTCGACCGCTGGACACCTTGAGCAACTTATACAGAGTAGGCGATCTGTACGTTGAGATCAACCTTTTGACTTTTGACGACGTGGATATCGGCACTAACCTCAATCCCCCGGCAGAAATCTGCATCGCGGCGCCCGCGGGCATCAACAAAGAGATTTACCACCTCGGCGACAACGCGACCGAATGGAACAAGCTTCCACCTCTGGACAGCAGCCTTCTGACGGGCATATACGCGGTGTACGGAACTGGCGATTACGCGTGCGGCATCTCCGATACGTTGTCAACATTCGTGACTTCGGCGTTACATGCGACACCGACACCGACACCGACACCGATAGCGTATCCGAAGATATTGCGCATCGCGCCCAATGCCAGCACAATCACGCTCTCGGCCGAGGAGCGGGTTCGTCTCTCGGTCGATGCCTACGGGGTTCAGGACATCATGGACAACTCGTTGGCTGACGACGTAACGTTCGAGTGGTCCGTGGAACCGTCTGGGGGTGGATTCAGGGAAGCGGAACGGGATGCGGATGCCGACACTGACATTGACGATCGCGAGGTTCTGTTCACCACGCCGTCGCATCCGGGGCGATACACGGTCAAAGCAGAGTTGGACCGTTTCGAGTGCGGTGACGACGATGGTTTCGACGACGGCTGTTTCGCGGAGATCGAGATCACGGTGCGTCGTTCCGCGGCGCCGCCTTCTCCGACTGCGATTCCTGCCAACCCGGCCGGCGAGATACCGTCGGTGATCGTGGATGACGATGGCAACCAGTACGAGGTATTCACTCCAGAAGAAGGCGGCAGATTTGAAGGTAACGGCGTGTCCGTAGTCGCAGCGCCGGGCGCGGTGCCGAACCGGGAGATCATCGGAGTACGCGCCGACACCGACGGTGAAGCATCGAATGTAGGTCAGATTCAAGACCGCGTGACCTTGGCTGGCAGCTACTACGGCATCTACGCTGTTGACGCTTCCGGTCAGGGATTGAACGGATACCTTCTGGATGATCCGGTCAGTGTCTGCCTACCCGTTCCGTCGCGATTCACTAGCAATATATCGCAACTGGCGATGGTCTCGGAACGCGCTGACGGCACCTTTGCCACGCTCTCATCCAACATCCGCCTGAGCACTTCCGGCGTTTTGATCTGCGGCGCATTGAGCGAACTCTCCGCACGCCTAGCAGTCGGACACCTAGGCTCCCCCGACGCGCTGCCAAGCCCGACACCCCTGCCGACACCCGAAGAACCAGACACCGGCGGCACCAACCCATCCACCAACGCAATCATCCTTTTGTTGATGCTAGGGGCGGCGCTAGGAGTGATGAGCATGACGCTGGTGACAAGAAGATAAGCATCCCCCAATCCCCTTACGCTCCGCGAAGGGGGGAGGTTATCCCCTTCGCTTCAGCGTAAGGGGACGCGGCGAGCGCAGCGAGACGCAGGGGATGCCCCTACCGTCATTCCTGCGAAGGCAGGAATCCAAACACCCTTGAACCATGATTGCCATGATGGGGAAATGATTGGCATGATGATGTCCCCTCCCTTCCCCTGTGGATTCCGGCTTCCGCCGGAATGACGGCTGTGTGAGAGGGAATGACGATGGGATGCCTGTTGTCATTCCGAGCGGAGCGAGGAATCTCCGGTGCTGGGCTATAGATTCTTCACTCCGCTTCGCTGCGTTCAGAATGACATGGGCAGGGCATCTCGTTCCCCTTTGTCCTTGCGGACATATCCCCTCTTCGTTCCGCTCAATCATTCTCCATTCGCATTCATACCCCGTCATTTGGAGCGCGCCCCATGTCATTCCGAGCGGAGCGAGGAATCTCCCCCCTTCGCTTGCGTAAGGGGGTTGGGGGATGCATCATGGCAATCATGGTTCAACCTCTTGCAATTCGTCTGTCTATCAGGGGGTAGATGGTTTCCATGATTGCTAGTAGAACCGCGAAGATGATGGCAGTGGTGATGACTATTGATTGGACGGTGTTTGAGTCGTTGCCGAGTATCGCCTGTTGTAGAAGGTAGCCGATGCCGGGGTATGCGAAGACGATTTCGACCATGACTGCACCGGTGAATATGATTCCCATACTGAGGAACAGTTGAGTGAATTGAGGCAGGGCGCAGTTGCGCATCCGATACCACGAGAAGATGCGCCAATCTCTCAATCCCATCGCCCTCGAGAGCATGACGTAGTCTTCACCCTCTACGGTTACCATCATCCCTCGCATCAACACTAGCCAGTGCGCCGTTCCGGTCAGAATGATGCTGAACATAGGGAGCGTGCCGTGCCAGAGCAGTATGCGTATGCCGTGCCAAGTCAATTCAGGCGTCTCGCCCAATGTGTAGCCACCGCCAGTCGGGAACAGTTCGTAAAGCCATACGAACAGCCAAATCAGGACCATCCCAAAGATGAAATAGGGCGTCGCATACATCGTCAAAGCGGCTGGCGTGCTCCAACGCGCGATCTGTCCGATCTTGCCGAACGGGGATGCCATGAGCGCGCCGACCAGCGACCCGATCACAAATGAGACCGCGGTGGCGAGGCACATAAGAGCCAGCGTCCAAGGTATCGCCTGCGTTACCTTATCGCTGATGAACCCGCCTTGTAAAACCCATATCCACCAGTCCGCAAAGTCGAAAACGCTGGGAAATGAACTGTAATCAGTCCATAACGCGGGCAGTCGCGGAACTAGATAAGTGATGCTACCAGCGAGGAAGACCGTTATGATGAATGACGCGGTGCGTCGGCTCAGTTGGTACATTCAAGGGATTTATGAGGATCAGAGGGCTTGCATGAGCGCTTTTTCGGCTACCAGATTCAAGTGTAAGCGCGGTGAAAAGGGGGAACTTCCGTCATTCTCGCTGGGCCTGCCCCGTGCCACGATACGGAGGCGAGAATCCACAGGGGGTGAACCATGATTGCCATGATGTCCCATCCCTCCCCCTTTTTCTGCGAAAAAGGGGGAATACAAGGGGGTTTTCGAGCACCCCATCATGGTTCATCATTTCCCCATCATGGCAATCATGGTTCAAATTGCTTGCGAACCCCCTGCGTCTCGCTTTGCTAGCCGCGTCCCCCTTTTGTGACGCAAAAAGGGGAGGATGCCACCCCTTGTGGATTCTCGCCTTCGCGGGAATGACGAAGAGTCTGACGGGAATGACCGTGCGAAGGGGGAGATATTCCCCCTTCGCACGGTTGCGTTCGCCGAATTAACCGCCAGCAGGTTGCAACCTGATGATGGCGTGGTAGAACTCGGCCCAGATGCGTTCCGAGCGGAGGTCTGCCGTCTGACTGGTTGGCCATCCGGTCCAATAAGTCGTGTTCATCGCGTTGATGTGCCCGTCGATGACCAGCTGTATCTCTGGCATGTCGCGGAGAATGATCTCCGTCGCCTTGCGGAACAGGTCGATGTACTCTGCGTTGTCAGGCGATGCCTCCAACGTTCCCATCTGGTCAACTAGAGCGTCGTACTCAGGATTCTCGTATCGAGGTGCCGAGAGGAAGTACGCCACCGTCTCGCCTATGTCAGCAGAGTTGTTGGAGTGCCAGTGCACATAAGTCTGGTACGGCTCTACCGTGCTACCGCAGTGCCAAGTCAGCCATGACGGGAGGTCGCCAACGGCTTGCTTGCCCCAGAAACCAGTGAGACCTCGGCGTTCCACAGCGTCGAAACCTGCGCGCTGTGCGCTCTCTACGACGGCAGTGCCAGCGCGCGACATCTTCCAGTATCCCGGTGAAGGATTCCAAAGCTCGATCTTGAGTACCTCGCCGCTGGAGTCGGTCCAGAAACCGGCATCGTTACGCGAGTATCCAGCCGCTTCCATGATTTCGGCAGCCTTCTCTGGGTTGTGCGTAGCAGTACCGTCGGCATCGATCAAGTCCTTGATCTTCTCGTAGTACGCCGCCGGACCCGGGAACCCAATCGCCAACGGAACCGCAACCGGCATCGTCGTACCTTCGAATGCAAGGTTAGCCACCGACTGCTTGTCGATAGCGAAGTTCAACGCTCGCCTCACCGCAGGGTCATCAAACGGTGCGACCTTGTTGTTCATCGTCATCGAGATCATGCAACCGTTCGGGTCGTGGATAAACGGATCGTCTTGCCACGAAATCACCTTCGGATTACGAACGCGCGTCAGCTCGAACAGACCGGGCTGGAACGTGAACTGCAAGTCGATCTCATTCCGAGCCAAACGCAAAGCGATCGACTGCTCATCGCCAGAAGGCGCAAACACGATACGCTCAACCGCCGGCAACGGCGCGACACCGGCCTTGGCAGCCCACCAGTTATCGTCGCGGTCGAAGATCAACGCTTCAGGTGCCGCCTTGACGAGCTTGAACGCACCGGTTCCGACTGGCCAGCCTTGAGTAATATCGACGTTCTCGAAAGTCTCCGGGTCTTTACCTTCCCAGATATGTTTCGGCAAAACTGGCAACTGCTCTTCGGAGTTCTCTTGGAAGAGGATGAAGAATATCCGCTTGTCCGGACGCGTTAGGTTCAACTTCACCGTGTAGTCGTCAGGCGCTTCGACACTCTCAACAGCGCCTTTCAAGCGGAAGTGGAACGCGCTGGAAGGGTTATCGATGATGAGATCCTGCCATGTGTAACGGACATCTTCCGCGGTGAACGGCGTGCCGTCAGACCAGTGAGCATCGTCGCGCAACGTGATGGTGATCTCGTCGTGCGAGTCGTTATACTTCCAATCTTTCGCCAACCAAGGTCGCACTTTGCCATCGTGATGTCCGAAGTAGAAGAGGAACTCCAGCCAAGAGTTATTCGAGAAGGTCCTGATTCGACTGAGACCACCACCTGATAGAAGGTTCATGTTCGCGGGATCGAGTTGTTGACCTCCGATTGCGATAACCAAGGTGCGGTCTCGCGCCACATCGCGGAGTCCTTCGGTTCCCGAGGCGGGCGGCGGTGTCGCTGTCGGTTGAGCAGTGGCCGTGACGACCTTTTCAACCTCTACCGCGACTTCAACATCTCGTTCAACCAGGACTTCTTTTTCGACTACAACAGTCTCGACGACGGTTTGCCCCTCAACAATGCGTTCACGCTCGACGATTACAGTCTGTACGACGGTCTCGCCTTCTACCACGCGTTCCCGCTCGACGACGACTGTCTGGATGACAGTCTTGCCTTCGACAATCGTCTCTTTCTCGACGACGACCGTCTCGACGACCTTGACCTCGCGTTCGACCTCAACTTGGACTGTCTGGACGACAATCTTCTCCGTCGTACAAGCAAGTGCCGCGAGGCTGGTTATCACGATGCTGAGCGCAGCGATCGCGAGAACCTTATGTAATTTGAACATCTCCGATGTCTCCTTTACTGGTTTGTTCCGTTTTCTTGGTTACTGTTGGTTTGCAAAGATACAGGATACGAGTAGATTACGCGATGAAGGACCGATCTTCAGCCCTCATCAATGATTCGAGTCCCGTGACGGGATGATCTTCGTGTAGGAAGCATTTCACTGCGCGGTCATCTTCGAGTCGATAATGCGGCGGGTCGATTTCGCAACGATCAAATGCGTGTGGGCATCTCGGCGCAAAAGCACAGCCATCAACACTGACCTCAAATTCATCTCCCGATGTGATTGGCGCCAGATTCTCGCCCCAAGGCACACGCGGGTCAGGGACCGGAATCGATCCCATCAACAATTGGGTGTAGGGGTGGGAAGGCGATTGGACTACGCTCTCGACATTGCCAGCCTCAACTACTGAACCTCTATACAGCACATAGATCGTGTCGCCGACTTGATATGCGGTGGTGAGGTCGTGAGTGATGTAGATGATCGATATGCCCAACTCGGTCTTGAGTTCCCGTAGGCTCTCCAACACCGTCGCGCGCAACGATGCGTCAATCATAGAGACAGGCTCGTCCGCCACGATCACCTTCGGCTTCAACAGGAATGCACGGGCGACGGTGATACGTTGGCGCTGACCACCGCTCAATTGATGCGGAAACCTTCCTAAAGTTTCAGCAGGTCGCAAACCGACTTGCCGAAGTGCTTCTTCAACCAACTCACGCGCCTCTTCTTCCGATTCTGCGATGTTGTAGAGCTGTGCGGGCTGCGTCAGAATGCGGTCAACCCGATATACGGGGTTGAAGACCTCGAAAGGGTCTTGGAATATCGGCTGAACATTACGGCGAAACTCACGCCAATCGCGACCTTTCAAAGAGTAGATCTCCCGATCTCGATAGCGAATCACGCCACTGGTCGGACGCATAAAGCCGAGTAACATCGAAGCCAAAGTTGTCTTGCCGCTGCCGCTCTCGCCAGCGATAACCGTGATGCTGGGTGCGTCGTCGTTGATCTGCAAACTGATCTCGTTGACAGCGACGTTCTCAACTTTGTTGAACAACCCGCGCGTGAATATCCGCGTCAGACGGTCGGCTTCCAAGATAGCGCTCATTTTGCCGCTCCCGCTTCATCATAGAGATGACAGCTTGCCCAACGCCCACCACGGATCTGGTCGAACGTCGGGTCGACCGACATGCATACATCCATCACCGATTCGCAACGCGGATTGAAGGAGCATCCGGTGGGCAATTCTAGCAACGCAGGTGGAAGCCCTGGTATTCCAGTCAAACGATGCCGTCGATTCGTTGAGGGGAGGCTCGCGATCAAGGCGCGAGTGTACGGATGAAACGGGTCATCGAAGATGTCCATCACCTGCCCAACTTCGACAAGCCTGCCTGCATACATGACTCCGACGTGTGAAGCGAACTGTGCCATCAGACCCATGTCATGCCCCACGATCAGCACCGCCGCGCCGATCTCTTCCTGCAATCGCCGGAGCGTAAGCATCACTTCCCGCTGAACCACCACATCAAGCGCACTCGTAGGTTCATCCGCTATTATCACCTTCGGGCCGAGCGAAACCGCAATGGCGATCGCTACGCGCTGCTTCATACCGCCACTGAGTTCGTGCGGATACATGCGCGAGACCGCGGGATCGAGTCCAACACTCCGTAACACCTCAACAATCCGCTCGGAGATCTCCGACCTGCCCATGTTGTCAATGTGATCCTTGAATCCGTTAGCGATCTGATTGCCTACCTTCACAACTGGATTAAGCGAGTTCATTGCGCCTTGCGGCACGTAAGAAATCTGAGCCAATCGCATCTCACGCATCCGATTTTCGGACAAGCTCATTAGATCAACGCCGTCAAGCATCACCTTGCCATCTACGATTCTTCCCGGAAGTTGAGTTAAGCGCATCAATGCCAACGCAGTAGTCGTCTTGCCAGAACCAGATTCACCCACAAGTCCGAAGCGTTGACCCGGCCACAACTCAAACGATACCTTGTCCGCAGCGCGCAACATCCCGCGCTCAGTCTCGTACTCAACCGTCAGGTCTTTGACTTGCAAAACCGGCCCGCCGTTAGGTGACGTCATGACGACGCTCGCAGTCTTGGGTTGGCTACGCGGTCAAGCCCTAGCGACGTCAGAAATAGCCCGAGGAAAATGATGACGATCATTACTACTGGCGACCCCCACCACCACCAGTAGCCACGCAGCACCGCGCCGTAGTCGTTCGCCCACCAGATCGACCATCCGAGTGTCTGCGAGTTGGACGGACCGAGTCCCAGCACTTCCAAACCGATAGAGAACAATATGCCCCCAGAGACAGCCTGTACGAAACTCGCAGCTAGGTAAGAAGTGAGGTTGGGCATAAGTTCGACGAAGATGATCCGCCAAGTGCCAGCACCAGACGCGCGTGCCATGTTGATGAACGCACGTTCGCGAAGGGTTAAGACTTGTGCTCGCACCGTTCGCGCCGTACCCATCCAAGACAGTATCCCTATGACCACCCCCATGATCCATACCGCTCCCACCGGGAAGTACTCGATGATGAAAACTAAAAGAAACAGTATCGGAATCACAAACAAAACGTCCGAGATTATCCGAATGAACGTGTCTGCCCAGCCGCGTACATAACCAGCGAAGAAACCCAGACAGGTCCCGATCGTGATCCCGCAGATACCCGCTAGCAAACCAATCAACAACGTTTTCGGCGTGCCGATCACGAGCAGCGCGAGAATCGACCTGCCTACCGCGTCAGTGCCGAACCAGTGTTCAAAAGAAGGCGGTTGGCGTAACGGTGCCGAGTTCAACCGTGCCAATTCAAGATCGACAAACAGGTAACCAAGAACCGTAAACGCAGTGACCGCACCGAGAAGAATAAGGCCGAGAAGCAATAGCAAGTTGCCGGAGAGCAACCTGAAAAACCTGCGCGTCAGCGACACCGACGGGACTTCCGTGTTCGCTCCTTCAACCATCACTCAGTCTCGTGCCGAATTCTCGGATCCAAGATCGGATAGACGATGTCAAGTAGCACAAGGAACAGCGTCACTACAATGATGACCACCAGAAGAATCAATTGCAACAAAGGCAAGTCCTTGACCGTGATGGCGTCGAGCAGCACATAGCCGATTCCTGGATATGAAAACACCACTTCTACAAGAGCAGACCCCGAGACGATGAATCCCAGACTCAACGCCAAGAATGTTATCTGAGGCAACAACGCGTTACGCACCTGATACGAGTAGAACACGCGCCACGACTTAAGCCCCATCGCCCGCGACATCTGGACGTAATCTTCGCCCTGCACGATCACCATCATTGAGCGCATCACAATCGCCCAACCGCCAGCGGCCACCGCAACCAGCGAGAGCGCAGGCAGAAACGCGTGTTTAGCCAGAGTGAAAAGTCCGTTTAGGCTGAACTCAGGCGACTCGCCCAGAGTGTACCCGCCACCTACCGGAAAGACTGCCCAAGTTACGGTGAACAGGGCTATCAGCATGATCCCAAGCAGGAAATACGGTATCGAGTGCACCACCATCACGATAGGCATTGACCAGTTGAACAGGTGCTTCCACCGCCCGGGTGCAGCGACCATAAGCGCACCCAATAAAGTGCCGATGAAAAACCCGATCATGGTCGCAATCGATAGCAATCCCAGTGTCCAAGGCAAAGCCGCGCGAATCACCCGCGTAACCTCCACCGGGTAATCTACCACTGACAGCCCGAACTTGAACTGCGACACATCGATCCAGTAGTTCACATACTGCTGCCAAAGCGGCTTATCCAGACCGAACTTCGCTCGATACTCCTCCACGAATCCCGCAGAAGGGTCACCCACGAACATCCCTGCCTGTGCCAACTGCCCCAGATACTCCTGAATCGGATCGCCCGGCGCCAAACGAGGCAAGAAGAAATTGATCGTAACCCCAAGCCAGACAACCAGCACGAACAATCCGACTCTCTTCAGAAGGTATGTGACGGACATAACGCGGTTTCAGTCTGCTTTCCAACCAATCGGTAACAACTAGCGCCGAATTATACGCCATTGAACCATGATTGCCATGATTTTCGAATGATCCTGCGCCCGTGCCCTCCCCCTTCGCGGAGCGTAAGGGGGCTAGGGGGATGCCCCCGTCATTCCGACGAAAGTCGGAATCCAGAGGGGTGCCGCGAAGCGAGAGCGCGAGGGATGCACGCATTGACGCATTCGACATAGCCTACGATATTCTAAGAATCAACACATCGCCAACGTAATCCAGCGACAAACCCATGCCCCGCAACTACAAAATGCACGTTTGGGAGGTCCAACGAGCCGCCCAATCCATACTTGAGTTCACCGAAGGCAAGACTCTCAACGACTACGCAACCGATCGGGTCTTGAAATCCGCCGTAGAACGGCAAATCAACAAAATCGGCGGAGCTTTGGCTAGCCTCATCGTCAACGACAATCCTAACGCTCGACGCATCGGCGGCTACGGTGGCACACTCGGCTGGGGCAGAACACTAGAACCTTATGACATCCTGGAAGAACGCGAGGTCTGGAACTTCGTTCAGGACAATCTGCCCGCATTGCTCGAAGACGCCACCGCCGAACTTGAAAAAGAGCGCGGCGAACTGCCACAGCGCGCCAAACCTCAACGCCGCAAAATCATCCCATTAGTAGCCAGCCGCAAACAACAGATACAAAATCTATGCCGACGTCACCATGTAAAACGTCTTCACGTCTTCGGATCCGCCGCCAATGGCGACTTCCGGTCTGAAGAGAGCGACATCGACTTCCTAGTCCAGTTCGACGACTCCCCTGAAGGTCAGCGATTCGAAACTCGTTTCCAATTCACCGAAGAACTTGAATCCCTTTTTGGAAGATCAGTCGACCTTGTCGACGACTCTGCTATCCATAACCCTTACTTCCGAGAAGAGGTGGACCAGACCAGAGAACTCATCTATGCAAACTGAAATCAGGCAACATCTCTGCGACATTCGAGACGCGGCAAAACTGATACTCGATTCTACCGTTGAAATCTCCTTTGAACAATACGAAGAAAACCAGCTGCTACGCTCCGCAGTCGAACGCCAATTCGAAATCATCGGCGAAGCCACCAGAAGACTCGCCAACGACAACCGATTCATCGCCGAAAAGATAACTGGCTACCAGACAATCATCGGCCTCAGAAACCGAATAGCGCACGAATACGACAACATCGCAAACCCCACAGTCTGGAACATCATCCAAAACAACCTCCCAAACCTCCTAAACGAAATCACCAACCTCCTCAATGACAACTGACTCGGACATCACCGAAATCTACAACGCGTCTCTCACTCGCTTTCCGGTCCATGACGTTGATCATTCGAAGGTAAGTTCACCCCGCCTGGCTTCTTTAAGCATGTCCTCACCCATGACCTCTTTTTTCCCGGCTGCTGTCCTGGACGGAATCTCCTTCATGCCTAACATCGACAGCAATAGCAACTCGAAGAGAGCTTGTGATGCATTCCAGCAACGGTAGATAGCTAGTCCGTCGAACTCTTCATCCAGATCGATGTGAGTGATCAAATTCCTCTGTTCAATGATCAATTTCAAGGCATTCTTACCATCCATCATCGGTTTCTTACCGGGGATGATTCTGTCTAAAACACATTTGATAGCTTTCTCTAGTCTTCCCGGCTTGATCTGACCGATACGTTGCCCAGATCGGGTATTCACAAATTCTCGGCGTTGATGATCGAAAATCTCTAGTCTGAGCCAAAGCTTTACAATGCCTTCAAGTGCACTCATACTAACTATCAAAGCTGCCGGTAGGTTGCCGAGTTGATCAAATGCTGTTTGACTATCTAGGTAAGCAGCAATTAGCTTATGCCAGTATTTTCTGAGTAACGGTTGTGCTTCAATCAACTTCATATATGAAGCAAACAAGTCACTTAATTGATCCTCGTCACGGAAGCCAGCAAACCAATTATTGATACTCTCTGCTTTGGGTCCAGGTGATGCAATAGATCCCCAAACAGCTGTAGCATTATCATTTCTTGCAATAGATAATGATGGTCGTGTAGGCATCCCGAATACAAAACCCAAAAATAGGCTCAGATCATCCAAAAATTCGCGTAGTTCGCTACCGTTGAATTCTTTCCTGTTTAACTTGTGGATTCCGGCTTCATGTGTCTCGCCGTATTCGCCTATGTGCGCAACGGCGGGTACTTCCTGAAAATCAACAACCCATTCTTGACTGCGGAGATTAAAGCTGTCTAACCTCTGAACGCCAACACGCGATCTGTCTTGATCTGAAATGCCTTCAACCATGACGTTCGTATTTGTTGTTAAAAAGAAATATCCAAGTTTACCCAAGTGGAATTTCGGGATCCCCTTAAAAAGAGCAACGGCACGCGTCACGGCTTCGTTTGCTGACCCTAGATGCCGTGAAGCAACAGTTCCAGTCAACTTTAATCGATCAATCGGGCGATCATTCCAAAAAGTGACACCTTCTTGAGATATCGGACTATCGACATCGCATACGAATTCGCGATCCGGTATCGATAGATTGATAGATCGCTCAGATTTCTGCGACTTGGCTATCAATTCGTAATAATCTAGCTCCGCGAGTACGTACGTCATTTCGGCGTAGAACTCAAATCTGAGTTTATCTCGTTCCAACTTAACTATTGCGTCGCCATCAATCACAATCGACAAGTCGTCAACAATGGACAGAGTTGCCTTGTACGGAGTGTTTTGACCCAGCGGCAAGACACTGCCGAACAATGTTTGCATCATGTGGTGTTCCATGTCGAACGCTCCAAGAGATTGTTAATGCTGTTGGGGCAGATACTGCTCTGTTTCACCCCATCCCCCTAACCAACCGCGCCCGCAAATACTCCATCGGACGATTCCCCTTCAGCGAGTTGCAGTGCCCGCAAAGCAGCTGCAAATTGTCCAGATGACTAGTCCCGCCCTTCGACTGCGCAACGATGTGGTCCACCGTCAGATGCTGCGGCAAGAAGTGCGTCCCGCACCCGTTGCAGTTCCCGCCCTGCGTCCCGTACAGCGTGACTTTCGACTCGCTCAACGGTGGCGCTGGCTCACGATCCGTCCGCTTCGGAATGTCCGACCGCGCAATCGCCTGAACACCACCCATCAACCCAAGCTCATTCCGCGCCCGCCGTTCTACCAGCTGCACCGCCAAAGCTGACAGATCAATCCCAATCCATTGCCTTCCCAACCGCTCAGCCGCGATGCAAGTCGTCGCACAACCACAGAACGGGTCTAGCACCACATCGCCTTCATCCGAACTGGCGCTGATGATCCGATCCAGTAGCGCTAGTGGTTTTTGGGTTGGATAACCCAGACGTTCACGGGCTTGGGAGTTAATGGGTGGTATGTCAACCCATACAGAATGAACCGGACGTCCTCTTCTCGTATCGTCCCAGTACACCTTCTTTGCGGGCCACCCGTTGCGCTTCTTGGGCCAATGGATCAATCCTTCTCTATCCATCTCATCGAGTGTGTCCGGCACGTAGGCCCAGTGCCGTCCCTTCGTATTGGGATCAAATCCTCGCCAAACTTGTCCCGATGCGCCCGAGGAAACACCGGGGCCAGTTAGATCAGCGGCGCGGTACCGACCCTTGCCGTCTTCATAGATGTAGTGCGTCCGCACGTAGTTTTTGTCGGGAGCTTGGTATATCCGATTCCACGTGTACTTTTCGGACTTCGTGTAAAACAACAGGCTGTCGTAAGTGCTGGCCCATCTTCGGGCCGACGGATGTGCCGACGTGCGTTGCCAGATAACTTCACCGCGGAAACTGCCATAACCGAAAATGGCATCCATAAACAGCTTGATGTAGTGGCTAGCGGTCGGATCGCAGTGCAGGTACAGACTTCCCGTCGACTTCAGAACCCGCCTCATCTCCAGCAGCCGCACCGCCATCATGATCAGATACGACTTCATCCCCTTGCCATGGCTGTGCTCGCTCGCATCGATGATCTTGTACAGCGGTAGATCAATCTCCGCGATCTCGTTGTGCCAAGCCTCATCCACATCCGTCAAGTCCCAAGTGTCCTTGAACGCCGCACCCGCCGCCTCGCTCCCGATCGGCGCCGCATAATCTCGGTTCGAGTTGAACGGCGGATCAAGATAGATCAAATCCACACACCCATCATTCATCCCCCGCATCACATCGAGATTGTCCCCCTCGAAAATCGTGCGATTCGGGATGTTGCAGGTACCCGGTTGTGCCGTCTTGATGACCATGACAACCAGTGTACGCTCTGGACGGTGTAATTCGACGGAAGGTGGCGAGGGCGTCGCGGTTCAACGACTGGCAGAGCAACATCAATGCAAATCACGGTTCTAAATGACGAACCTGTTAGTTGCTATCAACTCCTCCAACTCCATCGCCACGCCCTCGCTATTCGGTCCTGGTATGTGTTCCTTAGCTGCATCAATCACCATCGGATGAGCATCGCCTACTGCGTACCCGCGTCCTGCCCAGCGGATCATTTCTAGATCGCCGAGTCCGTCTCCGAACGTTATGTAGTCGGATGCGTCTAGACCATGTCGATCAGCCAACCAGCGCAGGGCGCGAACTTTCCCGGCTTTAGGTGATCCGACCTCGCAGAAGTGGGGCAGGGAACGCGTTACCTCGGCAGATGAACCCATGAGTTCGGTTATGTCATCGACATGCACACCCATCTCGCTTGGATGGCAAATCCCAAGCACAACGGTCGGTTCTTGAGCCGCTAACGGAAAAAGGTCGTCAACCTCCACCAGCTTGGCACGGTTGCGTTGAGCGTAATCGAAATCTTCTTCATTCTGGTGCGAAACGAAGACGTCATCGTCAACATAAACGCGGATGTCTAACGCTCGGTCTTTGAAGAACTCGATTGCCGCTGCCGCCGTAGTCTCATCAAGTCGTTCATGCCTGACTATGGTGTTGGTCTCTGCCTCAACAGCCATCGCGCCCTGATAGCAGATCATTGTGGCATTCGCGCCGATCTCTTCGTGGACATGCCACGCGGAACGTCGCATCCTACCTGTGGAGATCGAGAAAGGGATGCCGCGTTTAGTAATCTCAGCGACGGCGGCCTTTAGGCGCAGCGAGATTTTGCCGTTGACATTCGACAACAGCGTTCCGTCAATGTCGGATACGATTGCTGAAAACGGTCCGTCGTTCATTGTCCGTGCCTTCCTAACTGGTCAAGGGATTGAATGTTCAAGAAAATCAGTCCGAGAGTCTTCATCTGGCTGGTGTTTATCGCTGTCGCGGCATACATCTTGATTCAGGCGCTCAGGCAGGATTCTTGATCGTTGCCTTCATAGACGGATTGGCGAGCGTACCCACGCGTTGCACCCCTTGATTGCCGAGTCCATTCGCGATCTGCGAAACGGTTGAATCGTGGTTTGGCAGCGTCAATTCAGGCGCAATTTCTGACAAGGGAAGCATCACAAATACACGTTCGGTCATGCGAGGATGAGGGATGGTCAATTCAGAAGTTGCAACCACGACGTCGCCATAGATCAACACATCGAGGTCCAATGTGCGAGATTCGTGCCTAAGGTGTCGGGCACGCCCGTTTGATTGTTCGATATTTAAGAGTTCGCTAAGCAACTGTTGCGGTGTCAAGTCCGTACGGATCGATAAGACCATGTTCAGGTACATCGGCTGCTCATCATCGTCTACCCCGAACGGCTCAGATTCATACAACGACGACATACTAATTGAATCACCAAGATGTTTAATCGCGTTGACGGCGTTGCGGAGGTAGCCCACTCGGTCGCCGAGGTTGCTACCTAACCCGATGTAGGCGACGATCGAATCGCCACTGCCTGTTGACACTTAAATCTCCCTTTTGACCGCAACTCGAACTCGTTCGCTGTTCGACAGGCTGTCGCCGGGTTCCCAGCCTCGAACGATGGCATCTGCGACTTTTGCGACGCGCGCCATCTTTCCCACTTCGTGAACACGGATAATGTCTGCCCCAGAAGCGATCGCGATCGCCGTTGAAGCAGCGTTACCCTCAACTCGATCCTCAGGTTCCGCGTCCAAAATCGCACCGATAAACGACTTGCGGGATGCGCCGACAAGCATCGGCAAATCGACCAGGTTCGATTTGATCTTGTCTAGATGTCTCAAGGCATCCAAACTGTGCGAAGCGTTCTTTGCAAAGCCTATCCCAGGGTCAATGATGATCTTTGATCTATCCACTCCGCAATCGACAGCGCGTGAAACCGAACTCGCCAACTCATCGCTGATCTCTTTAACGACATCCTCATATTGTGCCTGCGCGCGGATATGGCTAATCACAATCGGCACTCCATGTCTAGCCGCCACAACCGCCATTTCCGAGTCCGACAGCATCGAAACATCGTTCGCCATTGACCCGCCTTCTGCCAAAGCCGCATCAGCGACCTCGGATTTGCGAGTGTCGATGCTGATGGGAATATCGCAACGTCGACTCAAAGCCGTAATCACTGGCAACACACGCTCAATCTCCTCATCTGCTGGCACGGGACGAGCATCAGGATAAACCGACGACGGACGAGTAGACTCGCCTCCAATGTCGATAATGTCTGCACCTTCATCCTCCATTCGCAGCGCGGCATCCACAGAAGCCGCAACCCAATCGCTACTATTCCGCATCGTGCCATCACCCGAAAATGAATCTGGAGTCACGTTCAAGATTCCCATGATGTACGTGCGTGAACCCCACTCAAAAATCCTCTCACCGATCTTCAAGGGGAGATAATCCTGTGTCTTTTCTGTCTTTTCGGTAGGCAAAGCCGATAACCAGAGCCAGCTAGTCGATACACAACTCGCAGAGAGTATCCGTCGTAAGTTAGGATTCTAAGTTGGAACAACTACGAAATTGAAGATCAACAGAAGGCGAATCGAGATTACACAGCAAACCGAAACTTCATCCGCAACCAGTGGCGCAACCAACGGTTTAGATGACCGTCTATCCGCGTTGGAATCCCGGCGCACCACAGCCAAACTTGGCGGCGGCGAACGGCGTATCGAATCGCAGAAAAAACGCGGCAAACTTACCGCACGAGAACGCTTGGCAAAGCTCTTCGATGACGGTAACTTCACCGAGATCGACACTTTTAATACCCACCGGTCCACAGACCTCGGACTTGACCGCCAGCGATTCGAAGGCGACTCAGTAGTGACGGCATGGGGCAAAGTGGAAGGTCGTACTGTCTTCGCTTATGCCCAAGACTTCACCGTTCTCGGCGGCTCTCTATCGCAGATCGCCGCGCAAAAGATTTCCAAAGTTATGGACCATGCCATCAAGGTCGGCGCTCCAGTTGTCGGAATAAACGACTCCGGCGGCGCCCGTATCCAAGAAGGTATCGACTCGCTTGCCGGCTATGGTGAGATATTCCGACGCAACACGTTGGCATCTGGTGTCATCCCGCAGATTACGGTGATTGCCGGCCCGTCAGCAGGCGGAGCCGTCTACTCGCCCGCGATGACCGACTTCATATTCATGGTCGAGTCGATAGGGCAGATGTACATAACCGGACCCGACGTAGTGCGTTCGGTAACCGGTGAGGATGTCAATCACGAGGACTTGGGTGGTGCAGCTATGCACGCTACGACCTCTGGTGTCGCACACTACGCCGCTCAAGACGAAGACACCTGCTACGCAGAAATCCGACGGTTGCTTGGATTCTTACCGTCAAACAACGCATCTTCACCACCAGCAATCGCGTCCGAGGATCCTGTACAACGCCGATCACAGAGTTTGACATCCGTCATTCCAGATGACCCGAACATGCCCTACGACGTGTTGGATGTGGTCGAAGCAATTGTTGACGACGGTGATTTCATGCAGATCCACGCCGAATTTGCGCGCAACATCGTTGTCGGATTCGGACGAATGGCAGGCTCTACCATCGGCATCGTGGCGAACCAACCCAACCAGGTCGCTGGTGTCTTGGACATCGATGCGTCAGATAAAGGAGCGCGCTTCGTACGCTTCTGCGACTCATTCAACATCCCGATCCTCACTCTTGTCGACGTTCCCGGTTTCATGCCCGGCACCGCGCAGGAGCAAGGCGGAATCATACGACACGGCGCGAAGATGCTCTACGCATACTCCGAGGCAACGGTGCCGAAAATCACGGTAATACTTCGTAAGGCATACGGCGGTGCATACATAGTCATGGGCAGCAAGGAACTACGATGCGACGTGAACCTTGCATGGCCTACTGCTGAAATCGCAGTCATGGGACCCGACGGCGCGGTCAACGTCATCGCTCGTAGAGACATCGCCGCCGCTGAAGACCAAGACGCCAAACGCCAAGAGCTAGTCGCCGATTACCGCGAGCAATTCGCAAACCCATACATCGCTGCCAACCGAGGCTACATCGACGACGTAATCGACCCTAGAGACACGCGCCCCCGTATCATCGACGCACTCGATATGCTGGCAAACAAAGTTGACGACATGCCGTCAAAGAAGCACGGGAATATTCCACTTTGAACATCGTAGACCAACCGCGCTACGCTCCGAACACCGTCGGTGAAGAAGAGTTCGTGCAAGCAATATCCGATATGGCGCGTGAGGTCTGGGATTTCCACAACCGATGGGGTTTCGGTTCCGGACACTTCCAACAAGCCAATCCAGCAAGCATCGTAAACCGTCGCAAAGCGATCCTCACAGAGGAAGTCCGTGAACTACGCGAAGCGGTTGACGAAAACGACGACGTTGCGGTCTGCAACGAGGCCGCCGATGTGCTCTTCGTAGCTATCGGACACATCGAAGCGCTAGGAACCCAAGGCCTAGATGGTGTGCGATACGTAACCTCCAAAAACGCCCGCAAGACCGAAGAGACTCACGCGATTCGGCAAGACACCGGAAAGTTGCTGCCGAAAGAAGGTAAACCACACAAATGGGAATGATCCCAAGTAATCAAAGGAATGATGCATGGAAAACACCGCAATAGAACGTGCCAAAGAGCATTTCGGCAATCTGCTCGAAAAACAGATCGAACGCGTTGAGGCCATGAAAGAGTCGGCTGATTTTGTCGACTACAACGCACTCGACACTATAAAGATCGGCCTAATCGGCGGCGACGGAATTGGCCCTGCCATCACAGATACGGCCCGCGGCGTTCTTGAACGACTTCTCTCCGACGCAGTAGCAAGCGGCAAGATCGAGTTCCGAGACATCGAAGGTCTCACCATCGAGAATCGCGCGGCGCACTTGCAATCGATTCCGGACGATGTTTTGGCGGAGATCAAAGATTGCCACGTAACCCTTAAGGGACCGACCACAACTCCTGAAAAGGGTGACGGCTGGCCAAACCTTGAATCCGCAAATGTCGGTATGAGAAAAGAGCTAGACCTCTTTGCCAACGTCCGCCCCGTGCGTGTTCCATCCGAAGGCATTGACTGGGTATTCTTCCGAGAAAACACCGAAGACCTCTACGCCCTCGGCTCCGACGGCATCGACGTTACCGACGACTTCACCATCGACTTCCGCCTAATCTCAGAACCCGGCTCCGAGCGTATCATCCGAGCCGCATTTGAGCACGCCAAGCAGAACGGACGCGACCGAGTAACCGTCGTTACCAAAGCCAACATCGTCAAACTCAGCGACGGACGCTTCTTGCAAGTCGCCGAGCGCGTCTCTCAGGAGTACCCCGGCATTGAATGGGACGGCTGGTACATCGACATCATGACTGCCAAGCTCTTAGACACCGCACGCCGTTCCGACTTCCAAGTATTCGTCATGCCCAACCTCTACGGCGACATCCTCACCGACGAAGCCGCAGAAATCCAAGGCGGCGTAGGCACCGCCGGTGCCGCGAACATAGGCACTCGATACGCCATGTTCGAAGCCATTCACGGCTCCGCACCACGCATGGTCACCGAAGGCCGCGCCCAATACGCCGACCCATCATCCATGCTCAAAGCATCCGCTATGCTCCTCCAACACATCGGATACGCCGACCTCGGACGTCGCTTAGACATGGCGCTAGAAGTCTGTGGACAATACGAACGCAAGATCGTAACCACCGGCCGCGACACCGGCGCAACCGGCGACGAATACGGAGCCTACGTTGCGGACACCGTCAACGACTCCGATCTCGAAGCTAAGTGGCAGGGGTATGTTGGTTGAAGTGGGAGTTCTTAAGATCAATCGAGTATGCGTTTCAACAAAGTGAATCAGGAGGGAGCATCAGAGTTGAAATTGGATGAGAACCAGTATCGCGAACATGTGCGATCAGCATTCGCAGAAAACGGATTCAACCGCAAGTCGGCCTTGAACTTCGTAGAGTTTACCGAAAAACGGATCAACGAAACGCTGGGAAGCAGCGGAATGCAAATGTCGGAATTGATGTCGGAGGGTGTGATCCAAATTTTGAACGACGAAGAAGCTCGATCACAATTGCCGAACCAGTTCAGCTCGCCTGTTGTGGCCCAAATCCTAGGAGGCTTGTGGCGAGATGAGTTCACTGGCCCCGCACAGCGAATTGTCGAGATCCAAAGGGAAGTCGCTATGGAAATGCCGGATGGTCCGCTTCCTGCTCAAAACTTGAAATAGCGCGTTGGCTATACGTTGGACGTCAAGTCGCTCACGAACGAAGAGTTGTTGGCTCGTTTTCATACTTTGATGAACGGCGGTTACAGAAATTTCGAACTTATGCCATACCAAGAATTGGCCAGCATAGCTGAGATACAGGCGCTGAATCCGGATGCCAGCCTGTCGTTTTTATCGGATGTTTATCATGAGTTACTTCGCAGAATGTAATAAGGTCGGAAGCCGAACATCCTAGAACGGAAGCCGATTTGTGATGTTCTACGCTGAGACTGGTTCGAAGAGGGTCGGTTGGGTCGAGATTTGCTGTAGAGGCCGTTTAGGGAGGACTGATGCGAGTTCGGTGGCCTTGACTCTTCCCAATTCTTTGGGTTCAAGTTTGTACAGCCCGCCACCGTAGACTCGGCCCTGACTCAAAACATCTCTCGTGTCGATGCGGTTAAGGAACTCCCATATCTGGTACTTCAACTCCGGTGATTCCGCGATTGCGTGTTCAATGGGCGGTTTGGGATACAGCATCAGATATACGTTGGGTGCGGTCGCGTTTGAATCATTCAGGATGAATCGGAAAGGTTGTCGGTTCTTGTTGTTTCGACCGAGGTAAGTGCAGAGGAAAGGTGTTGCGGGTCGATTTTCTTGAGCGTACCAAGGCGTTCTGTGCCTACACAGATAGCGATCAGCGATTCCTTGCGTCTTTCCCTCCTCAAGATAAGCTCCCAACCTCGGTAGTCGTTCCTTGATCTCTCTTTCTGTCAACTTACAGTCCAACAGAAACAGTTGGCGGTCTAAAACAGGATTACCGCTACCATCTGCCAAAACTCGAGTTCCCTGCAAGTAGCGCGGGCTCGGGAGTATGGGACGAAATGCTTCCAAAGGCAAATCGCGTTTCTCAATCTCTTCGATTGGCAAGATGAAGTATTTGTTGTGTCCAGTTACTAGGCCGCGCTTGATGGTGAAAAAGTCGGACAGTTTCGGAGTGGACGGTTCATTGAAATAGTCTTTCATCGGGTGATGAGTCCACTTCCGATCTAGGCGGAGCGTTTCCGCTGGAACTAGTCGTTCCAGCTTGGGGTTCTGTAGCGAACCGCCATACGACATGCGAACTTTGTGGTCTTGGGGCGGCTTATCTCTGGTGAACCACACGACTGACGAAGAAACCAAAGCGTCTCCGAACTGTACTTCGCTGGGATCAAAACGATGGATATGTAACAGATTTACACGTTCAAGCAGGTAACGCTTTACCGCGACTCCATAGTTGACGTCCATGAATTCACTGGGGACCAACCAACCAGCTAGTCCACCTCGCGTCATCCATTGATGCGACAAGCCCAAAAAATAACAGTAGAGGCCCGCTAGGCCGTTCATGTTGATGCCGCTAGCTAGTCGTACCTGTGCTTTCAGACGTTGCTTCTCGGAGGCATCAATGTGGTGGTGTCGAACGTATGGCGGATTGCAAATCAGAAGGTTGAATTTCTCTGCGCTAAGCGGTGGCATAGCGGATGTGAAGTCCTGAATACGGATTTCCAACAAAGTGTCGCGCCATAGGTCTGTTGCAGGTTGGCCATAATGCGGATCGACCTCGTAACCCACTGCGCGCTTCACCTTGCTTTCTGGAAAAACGTTTATCAGAGCGGAATAGAAGGACCCAGTTCCTATGGCCGGGTCAATGAACCGCAAAGGTTCAGCGTTGTCAAACCGCGTGTTAGCGTACTCGAGGATTTGTGTGGCGAGTTCGGTTGGCGTGGCAAATTGCCCCATCCTATTCCTGTCGGCTGAACTTTTTGCCGCGTCTAACCCAGATTGAATCGCGAGCCGACGATTTTCTTGCTCGCTATAAGTTTTCATCATCTAAAGACCGAACCTCCCGAGGTCGTTTGTTCGGTGTTCCCACACCCAATCTATACCCTCGGCCGCTTCGTAGCCCAAGTAACCACTGTCGAAGTATCCGCACAGGAACAGGACGTATCTTATGTCGTCTCCGTGCATACGGCGGAGTTGACTTACTTTGACGGCTTCTTCTTTGCGTCGTTTGTTCACGTTGGTGAAATCGCCCGCAGACTTGGCCTCAACTAGCAATGGAAGTTCGCTGGTGGTTGCGTACTTTGGCATGATGACGGCATCCACCGGTACGTTGACCTGCGCGCCAGTTCCCTCTTGCTCAGCGGGAACGTTCATCCTGAACGAGAAGGTGCCTGGCGGCATTTGTTGGAAACTTCCACGCTCTTTCGACGGGAGCTCGTTGTAACCTCTTTTGGTCAGCCATTTCTCGATGGCGTCGAGTTGCCGCGCTTCCTGTGCGTTTCGGATGATGGGATTCGCCACCGCTCCGCACAAGCGGTCTGCAATGATGGTCGCGGCTCTGTACCGTTCCTGATCCGAAGGCGCGTCCCCTCTTTCGTTCCATACAATAATGTCCGGGTCAGCCATCTTCAGGATTATCTCTGCAATGCTCCGGAGGGACGACGTAATCTGCTTGGGTGACATCCGAGGTGGAAGCCTTTGTTCTCTCTCCATCAGTTTGACCAGATTCGGCGTAACTCCAGCGAGTCCGATGAGACGATCTACAGCTAATGGCGGACAGGTCGCCATTCGTAGAACAGGCAGGATTCCGGGATTGGCTCTAAGCAGGCCTACGCCGATGTTTGTCAGATTGTTTGTGGCGTCAAATGCAGATTCAACGTGATCGATTGTCTGGACGCGTGTTGTCCTATAAGCTCTCGGTGCGAACTCAACGAACCAGTCGTTGTACATATCCACCGACCGAGCTATATCTGCCTTCCAATTGTCGGGCTTGTCTCTGTTTACTGACATCGCTAATTCGTCCGTAGGGGAGTATCCGCGGCAGATAGGCACTGATGCCGTTGGTCACTGCCCATGGATTGTCATTATCAGGAATGATAGAAGAATTAGGCGACTTAGTTTTGCAAGGTGGCAAGATGTTAGGGATGAAGGTTAACAGTGGGGAACTAGCTTGGCGCAACGGGCATTTGGTGGTTGGAGAGTGATGTTTGGTTGGTGTGCCCCCTTTGTCCTTCGGACATTTTACCGAACAGCGGGGAAATCCGGCCTTTTCACCCCGGTTACTCTCAACCTTGTTCTCTCCTTATAGAGAGGAGAGAGGATGGGAGGGCGACCACGAGGGTTGCCCCTACGTTGTGTGTGGATGGACGTTCCGTCCGCTGAAGCGCCGGCTTCCGCCGGAATGACGTGTAATACCCGGTCGCACCCCCTTTAATTCCCCCTCAGAGAGGGGGAGGATTGAGGAGAGATTTTAGAGTTGATTAGATAGGTAAAAGTGGGCGACCGCGACGGTTGCCCTTACTAGATTAGCGAGGATTTGGGCTAGAAATGCGCTTCAAAGTAACAGTAGTAGGTGCCGGCAACGTCGGCGCAACCACCGCACAGCGAATATACGAACGCGGCTACGCAGATGTCGTGCTTGTGGATGTCGTCGAAGACATGCCGCAAGGCAAAGCGCTCGACATCCTAGAGTCCGGTCCCGTCCTAGGCACCGACGCCCAGATCACCGGCGCGAACGACTACGAACCAACCGCCGACTCTGACGTGGTAGTCATCACTGCCGGCATCGCACGACGTCCGGGAATGAGCCGAGACGACCTCTTGCTGACAAACATGCGGATCATGCAGAGCGTCACCGAACAGGTCGCCAAACACTCGCCTAACTGCATCATCGTCGTCGTATCAAACCCGCTCGACGCAATGGTTCAACTCGCCCAGCAGGTCAGCGGCTTCCCCAAAGAGCGCGTCGTTGGAATGGCAGGCATCCTAGACACCGCACGCTTCCGAACATTCCTAGCGCAAGAACTTGACGTTTCCGTAACCAACGTCTCAGCCTACGTACTCGGCGGACACGGCGACACCATGGTTCCCCTCATCAAAGCCACAACCGTAGGCGGCGTACCCGTTTCCGAACTCATAGAAGCCGACCGCCTTGAAGAGATCGTCCAACGCACCCGCGACGGCGGCGCTGAGATCGTAGCCCTCCTCAAAACTGGCTCCGCATACTACGCACCATCAGCCGCCAGCGCCCAAATGGTCGAAGCCATCCTCCTAGACCGCAAAGAAATCCTCCCCTGCGCCGCAATGCTAGAAGGCGAATACGGAATCAACGGACTCTACGTGGGTGTGCCAGTGAAACTAGGCGCGGCTGGCGTAGAAGAGATAATCGAGGTCGAGCTCACCAAAGCCGAGAGCACGGCATTGCAAGCATCAGCCGACGCGGTGCAAGAGCTGGTGGACGTGATGGCGAATAGCGATGAAGGTTGATTTTTAGTAGCCGTCGGCTCACACCAACCCAATCCCCCGCCGCCTTTCCCTCACCCCCTTCAACCGATTAACCATCTCCACCGCCGAATCCGCATAGCCCGACGCCTGCTCAATCCGCTCTACCGCCTGCCCTACCGTATCCGTAGTCAATACTCCGAAAATCACCGGCCGCAGACTATCCTCTGATGCCCTTAGCAAGCCTTCAGACGCCGCGTTCGCAATGTGTTCGTAATGGTCAGTTTCACCTCGGATCACCGCTCCGATTGCGATGACTGCGTCTGCTGACACCGGCGGATCTAGCAGCGCGCGGGACGCTAAGGGCAGTTCAAACGAACCCGGCACCTCGAAAATCTGCGACTCCTCAACTTTCACTCCCAACTTTTCCAACCGCGCCAAACACAGATCCCGCATCTTGAAGGTGATATCCGAATTGAACCGCGCAACCGCAATCCCGATCTTCAGACCCGATCCATCCAAAAACTCCGCCGGCGTTTCACCAGCACCCTTCTCGATCTCAGCCATCGACCTCTCCTAGCGTTTATCCGCCCAACCGAGTCCGACGCCGACTGGCAACCGGCCCTGACGGCTGCTCGTCCTCATCACCCAGCTCGATCTGATGCATCATCCGGTCCCGCTTAGTTTCGAGATACCTACGGTTGTGGTCGTTGGCAGGAGGCACCAGCGGAATCTGTTCGACCATTTCCAGACCGAAGCCTTCTAATCCAGCGACTTTCTTCGGGTTATTGGTGAGAAATCGGAACTTGCGGATACCGAGATCCAGAAGAATCTGAGCACCCACTCCGTAATGACGCAGATCAGTCTGCAAGCCGAGACGGTTGTTGGCCTCGACAGTATCTAGTCCGTTGTCTTGGAGTCGGTATGCCTTGAGCTTGTTGATCAGTCCGATCCCGCGTCCTTCTTGTCGCATGTAAACGAGTGCGCCGACGCCTTCTTCGGCAATTTGAGACATCGCCGCATCCAACTGCTCGCCGCAATCGCAACGCCGACTACCGAAAATGTCGCCAGTCAAACACTCCGAATGGACGCGAACAAGAGCTGGAACTTCAGGATCGACCTTTCCCATAACAAGCGCGACGTGTTCGGCAGGATCGACGTTGCTACGATACGCCACGCACTTGAAATTGCCCCAGCGGGTTGGCAAATGCGTCTCTGTTACACGCTGCACGAAAGACTCTCTGTTGAGACGATACGCGATGAGGTCCGCAATTGAAACGATTGGGATGTCATGCTTTTTGGCGATATCTTCAAGTTGAGGACGACGCGCCATCGTGCCATCGTCGTTCATGATCTCACAAACAACCGCCGCTGGATGTTTTCCAGACGTACGAACGAGGTCTATCGAACCCTCTGTATGTCCGGCACGCACCAAGACGCCGCCTTCTTGATACCGAAGCGGGAAGACATGCCCCGGCTGAACAAAGTTCTCAGCAGATGCCTCAGGCTCGGACAGCAACCGAATCGTGTGTGCGCGATCTGCCGACGATATCCCAGTCGTGACCCCAAAGGCAGCATCCACTGCTACAGTCATCGCCGTTGAGTGTGGAGAGGTGTTGTGCCGCACCATCATCGGCATCCCTAGCCTATCGAGGTCATCGCCCTCCATCGGCACACAGATCAAACCGCGACCGTACACAGCCATGAAATTGATCGCCTCAGGCGTCGCATCTTCCGCCGCCATGACGAAATCGCCTTCATTCTCACGGTCCTCGTCATCGACCATGACGACCATCCCGCCAGCGCGGATTCGGGAAATCGCGCGCTCAACCGATTCAGATGTGTCAGACCCTATCCGCCGAGATTCGGATGTCATCAGATTCACGATCCCTCGACGGCTACAAACCGTTCGATATATTTCCCAGTCAAGTCAGTTTCGATGTTAACCGTGTCGCCGGGTCTCAACACTCCGAGAGTCGAGTGAATCGCTGTGAATGGAATCAAACTGAAAGTGAATCTGTTCGCTGCGCAATCAAAGGTTGTGAGACTCACACCATCAATGGCGACAAAGCCCTTTTCAACCACATATCGCGTTATATCTTCCAGAGATTCAACCGTGATAAGTTTGGCGTCACCTTCATGTTTAACTTCAACGACCCGACCGATGCCATCGACATGACCTTGTACTAGATGACCACCTATCCGAGAGTTGTATTTGATAGCCCTTTCCAAGTTCACGTGAGTACCTGATTTGAACTCCGCGAACCAGGTGCAGCGTTTGGTCTCAGGCGATATATCCACTATAAAGCTGTCTGGCATCAGGCTCGTCACCGTAAGACAAGCACCGCTCACCGATACGCTGTCTGAAACTCTCAGACCATCATCACCAAAAAGCACTCGAGGCGCTTTGATCGAAAGCGCACCATTCGACGGGTTGTAGTTCGCAACCCGCCCAACTTCCTCGACTATGCCACTGAACATCGATTCATCTCCTATGGATACTCCACATATCCGATTATCGCTAAATCAGTGCCCAATTGCTCGATTCGAACGTCTCGAAGTCGTGAGATTTTCTCCATCATTGGAGATCCATGCCCTCCGACTGGAGAGAGTGCCGCTTTCCCGCCAATTATCTTGTCTGAGGCGATGTATGCCACTACCTTGTCCACTAGTTTGAGATCGAAGAGCGCGCCAGTGAGATTTTCGCCAGCCTCTACCAACACGTTATGGCAGCCGAGACCGCCTAAGTGACGCATGACCTCAGCCATGTCTACTGCTTTTTTGTCATCGCTCGGAAAGGCTACTACGTTGCTGCGTCGATTGGATACGCCATTGACCGCTACCGCTTGCAAGACATCGCCGTATTCCTCTAAAAGACTCGCATCTACAGGCATTCGTCCATGGCTGTCGATGACAACCCGAAGGTAGGGTCTGCCGCGTAGTCGTTTCCCAGTATCAGGCGACCGTGCTGTGAGGCGAGGATCGTCGGCGAGAACGGTGCCGATGCCGGTGAGCACAGCGTCTGATCTGTAACGCAGTCGGTGAGCATGGGCGCGAGCGACATCGCCAGTTATCCATTTCGAATCGCGCCCACGCGTCGCTATCTTGCCGTCTAGCGACATCGCCCATTTCACAGTGACGAAAGGGAGTCTCGTCTTGACGTGCTTGGCAAAACCCTCGATCAGTTCATCACCTCGCCGTTTGCTATCGACGCTCACCTCCTCGATGACCTCGATACCTGCTGCCCGCAGGTGTTGAAATCCATGACCTCGCACCTGTGGATTTGGGTCGACGGTAGGGCATACGACGCGCTTGATCCCGGCATCAATAATCGCCTGAGTGCAAGGCGGCGTGGTTGAATAGGTTTGATGCGGTTCAAGAGTGCAGTAGACCGTCCCACCTCGCGCCGCATCTTTGGCGATGCTCAACGCTACTGATTCCGCATGAGGCCCAGGATGTGGTTGAGTAGCCCCCTCACCCACGATCGACTCGCCATCTTCCGCCACTACCACCGCACCAACAGGAGGACGCGGCGCAAGCCCGCCGGCGACCTGCTCCGCCAACTCTAGCGCACGTTCCATGAAACCCATAAACAAAGTATGCAACATCCACACCCTATACAATACCCCCTCATTCCCGCGTCAACGCCCCGTCATTCCTGCGAAGGAATCCACCTAGGGGGAGGAGGTGTACGCCCCCTTCGCGAAGCCCAAAAAGACCGACGACAGGGGCGCGAACGAGCGAAGCGATGTGAGCGGGGGATGCATGGACGGGGGATGAGTGGATCATCATGGCAATCATGGTTCAAAACCCTACCCTCTGTCATTCCCACCTACTCAGGAATGACAGGATGGGCTACCATGCAATCAGCAACGATCGCAATAGTGCCGATGGAGACGTTACATGAAGATTGCCGATGTCAGAGCATACCCTATTCGTATCAGTCAGCGCGCCGATGAGAAATCGGAAGGTTCCACACGTCCGCCAACCATCGAGTTCGGAGACTACTACGTTGACCGCTCTGCATTCACCTCTATATACTCGCATCACCACGAAACCACCGTCATCAGAATAGAGACCGACACCGGCATAGTCGGATGGGGCGAAGCCCAATCACCAGTATCTCCAAACACTACCGCCACCATCGTCCACGAACTCGTCCGCCCTCTGATCATAGGCCGCGACCCCTTCGACATCGAAGCGATCTGGACTCGCAACTACGGCGCAATGCGTGAACGAGGGCACCCCACCGGCTTCTACATCGACGCCATCGGCGGCACCGACATCGCCCTCTACGACATCGTCGGAAAAGCAATCGGTAAACCCGCACACAAAATCGCCGGCGGAAGATACCGAGACGAAATCCTTCTATACTGCGGACTCGGCGGAACAGACCCCGTTAAAGTTGCCGACGCCGCCGAAGAACACCTCGACTACGGATACAAAGCATTCAAACTACACCTATTACTCGACGTAGAAGGAGTAGCAGAAATCGCCCGAGCAGTCCGAGACCGAGTCGGTCCGAACATCATGCTCATGGTCGACACCCACATGCGCCAGACCGTCGCCAACTCCATCCTACTCGGACGCGAACTCGAAAAACTCGGCTTCACATGGCTCGAATCGCCGACCGTACCCGACGACATCCCCGGACAAGCTGAGATCACACGAGCGCTCGACATGGCCGTGGCGATAGGGGAGTGGACACGCACCCGATACGAAATGCGAGAACAGTTCGAACGTCGCGCCTACGACATACTCATGCACGACATTGCCCGAACCGGCATCACCGAAGGACACCGAATCGCAACCCTCGCCGACACCTACAACATACCCGTCGCTCCTCATGTCGGCGGTGGCGGAATACTATCCGTAGCGTCAACCGTTGAGTTCTCCGCATCATGCCCAAACTTCATGATCATGGAACACTCGCACCACGCCAACGCCGTCAAAAGCCGCATCCTCAAGCACCCATACGATCCAGTAAATGGCTACTACAAAGTAACCGATAAGCCAGGTCTGGGCGTGGAAGTCGATGAAGATGCTTTGGAAACCTACGCATTCCCATCCATCTGACGTGCAACCGACGCCATACATCCTCGCCGTAGACATCGGCAGTTCAGCCGTCAAGGCCGGTCTGTACGACGCGCAAGCAAACGCCTTGACACATACCCAAGCATCAATCCCACACCAACAACGCACCGCCGCAGACGGAACCCACGAAGAAGACGCTGAGACGATCCAAAACGCAACCGAGTCCGCCATTGACATCGCCCTCGAACTAGCCGGCGACCACGCAGACCAAATCGCCGCCATCGGATTCGACGCAATGGCAAGCACCATCCTAGGCGTTGACGATCGGCACAATCCCATAACTCCAGTCTTCACATACGCCGACACCAGATCAGCAAAAGATGTCAACAACCTCCAATCCACCATTGATGTTGATGCCGCCTATCAGCGCACCGGGGTAATGCAACACACTTCATACGTCCCCGGACGCGTCAAATGGCTCCGTCGCACCAACATTGCGACCGCCGATCGCATCGCCAAATGGACAGACATCTCCACATTCCTCTTCACCCGATGGTTCGGATCAACCAACATCCCCGCAAGCTACAGCGTATCCGCATGGAGCGGACTCCTGAACCGCCACACCTTAGATTGGGACACTGACCTGCTTAAAGCCATTGACCTCCAACCATCAAACCTTCCTCGACTCGCCCCATACAGCGAAGCACAAACAGGACTCTGCCCCGTCTACACCCTTCGCTGGCCGCAACTCGCCAACGTGCCTTTCTTCCTCGCAGTCGGCGACGGCGCAGCCGTAAACATAGGCTCCGGATGTACAGACCGACGCAACGTCGCGCTCACCGTAGGCACCACCGCCGCGATGCGATTGGTCGTCGATCATCCCGGAAATGAACCACCACCACAAGTCCCTAAAGGTCTATGGGGATACATCCTCAAGGGAGACCGTACCCTCCTAGGCGGTGCCTTCAGCGAAGGCGGAAACGTCATCGAATGGGCACTGAACAACCTCAAACTACCGCCACTTGATCAGCTAAACGACGCGCTCGCCAACGCCAAGCCAGACGGTCACAACCTAACCGTACTACCATTCATCGCAGGCGAAAGGGCAGTGGGATGGTCCACAAACGCCAGCGCCGTAATTCACGGCGCCCGTGTATCAACAACCGGCCTCGACATTCTCCAAGCACTGATGGAATCAGTCGCCTACCGCTTCTCACTAGTGGCCGACTTGTTGAGAGACGAGATGACAGATGACCGGATCTTCATCGCAGGTGGCGGCGCCATGACCAACTCCCCATGGTGGCTACAAACCATGGCAGACGTTTTGCAGGCCGAGGTTCACGTGCCAGCGGAAGAGCAAGCAACCAGCAGGGGAGCGGCGATACTGGCACTGAACGCCATAGGAGAATGGGATGAACTTGACGACGTGATGCCGAGGATTGCTAATGTTTCCAGGCCAAGAGATGACAATTTGAACATCTACAAGTCAGCCATCGAACGACAGCAGAAACTATATGAAGTGGTGATCGACCGTATCTGAAATCCCCATCTAAACCCATCACCATTGATACTCAAGGGGGAATTAAAGGGGGTTTTAGATGTGTGGTTTCGCTTTGGGACCGCTCACCCACCTACTCTGGATTCCCGCCTGCGCGAGAACGACAATAATTTCTCAAAACTATCCCCAAGCACGAAAAACGGAGCAACCCAAATGCTGAATCAAGTCCACGAACACATCGTCAAAGAACTCGGTGAGAGTAGCCGTACCGACACGATATTTGTCCTGACCGCAATCATCTTCAACCTCATCGTCCTCGCAATCAACTCTGGCATCGCAGCAGCGGCTATGGACGAAGAAGGCGACACTGCGACCTACGACATCATCTTGACTGTCTTCATCGCAATGACTGTTGTGTTGAACATCGTCGCGGTTGCTGCGTTGATGCTCGGACGGCGAACGCGAAAAACTCTACTTAACGGTCTCGTAGAAATGTATCGCGATAACGAAGTGGACAGATACTACGATCCGTCCCTGATGTCGAACTACGGCCTGCGTTACGCCCTGTTCGCAGGCGTGATCGCCACCTTAGCCGTGACCGCAATCGTCGTGCCTTTGATAATCCGGTTTACGGACGGAACCTGAATCTACCTGCCCGACTAGATGTCAATTCGTATCTGCTCGGCTGACAGACTCAAAGCCTTCCCTACGAAAATCTTCGTCGAATGCAAACGCCAGTTTGCACCGCCGTTCCTTCATTAACACGAAACTCACACAGTCAACGAGGCTCAGCCCTCTTCGATTCCGTGCCTTCAATAATTCAGCACCCTTTTCATGGTCTTGTCGGTTCACCCAATAAACCGTTGCGATTCTCCCAACGTCAGATTGAAACTTCAACGCAGATTCGAGTCCAACTTTGCGTTGGATCACCGCCATAGCCTCGGTGACCACGTAGTTGTGCGTCCACAATGCGTCACCTCGGGCTACTAAACGCTCAAAAGTTGGCATCGCTATCCGGTGTGAATCATCAGTCTCGTCCGCGATTGCCACGAATGCCGAAGTGTCAACAAAGATCATTCGAGGATAGACTCCACAAATATGTCGTCATGGTGGATTGAACCAGATCGCTTATCGTTCGGATCTGATCTACCCGACGCGACGAAACTAAGTTCCGAGAGCGACTTAACACGTTTTTCTGGCACTGCTACGTACGCATCGACAGCATCTCGAATCACCGAAGCCATCGATCGATTCTCAGAATGCGCTCTAGCTTTCACCAACCTGTACGCCACATCATCAAGTTGAATTTGAGTTCTTACCATGCCTGATTCCTTGCGAGTGATGTAATTCTTAATGATGTAATGTTATCACTCCCACTTCGGTTGACGCGCCAACCACAGCGTAACCATACCTAGCACAAATATCCCAACGATCGTCGCAAACGCCAAGTTGAAACTACCCGTATCATCATGCACTCGACCGGCAAGGACCGGACCACCCGCAATCGAGACAATCTGCGCGAACTGATACAACCCCATCAAACTCGCATATTCTCGCAGTCCGAACGTCTGCTGTACCACCAGCACAATCAAGGCTCCCAATCCACCGAATCCTAAGCTGTAAACAAAGATCCCGGCAACGATCAACGGGACTCCGCCAAACGGCAGGATCATGAGCGTGACACCAACGGCTTGGAATCCGGTACTCAGAACCGTCATCCGTCGCGCGCTGAACCGTTCACTTGCACGCCCAAACGCGATCTTCGAGGCAATCCCCATCGTCGCGATGAACGTCACCGCAGAAGTCGCGGCGGCGGGCGCAAAACCATTCTCGCCAAAATGCTGCCGCAACTGAGTCAACACACCCTGATACGTGAATGTCGCAGCAACAAGACCCACAAGTGTTAACCAGAACGCCCAGGTTTTAACAGCATCCTTTACTGACATTCCAGCACGCGCTGACGCCGCACTTGATGAAGGTCTAGGCCGACCAGTTCGCCGCATCTCAACTTCGACGTCTCGCGGCTTTTCGCGTAGGAAAAGCATGACGGCAATGGCCAGCCCGCCCATGATGATCGCGAAGATGATATATGCCCATTCCCAACTAAATAGAGCGATGATAGCAGCAGCCAACGGAGGCATCGTCATTCCGCCGAAGTTGTTGCCCGAAACCACAATACCGGTCATGCGCCCCATCGAGTTAGGGAACCATAGCCCGACCATCTTACCGGCCGGTAGCACTGTAGCGCCTGGGAAACCGGCATAGACGAGGGTCGCGAGCGCCAACCAGTGCCAAAGTTCCGTCATGAAGGGTCGAAGCGCGAAGCCGATAGCAATCAGCACCAAGGACACCAACATCACCGGTCGGACGCCGAAACGATCCATCCAGTAACCGATGATCGGAGCTAGGATGCCCGAGACGAAAGAGAAAGCAAGAGATAGATTCAATTCAGTCTGATTCCACCCGTACCGCTCCTGCAATGGACCCGTAAACTCCCCAAACGAATACTGCGTCATACCGATGGAAAGACCAGTCGAAAGAAACACTAGCAAAGCCACAACGTAGCCGCGGTACAGCCGAAGGACGGAATGAACGAGATTCATCAAAAAACTATCCGATCGTCAACACCGCGAATCGCGTCGAACAAAATCTGATCACCAGATAAACTTCACTTTGACGACAAAAATCGACGACTGTATCGGGGGACACCATGCGAACCAGCAAGATCAGAGCAGCAATCCAGAACAACACCAAAGTTTACGGCATTACATTCACTTTTCCATCACCCGCACTTGCAGAGATGGCTGGATACGCAGGCTTTGATGTACTGCATCTAGACATGGAACATGGCGTCTTTGATTGGAACGACATCGAAGATATGTGTCGAGCTGGTGAAATACACGGGATGACGTGCACCGCGCGAATTCCTAACACCGAAACCGACACCATACTGCGAGCCTTCGACCGCGGTCTCATGGGCATACTTTGCCCCCACGTCGATAACGCAAAACAAGCCGAACAGATCGCAAAAGCCGCACGATTCGGCCCCGTCGGCGAACGTAGCTTCGGCACATCACGCGGCCGCGAATACGGTATGGCAGGACACGAATCGCCTGACTACATGGAAAGCTTCAACGAACAGGTCACAGTCGCCGCTCAAATCGAGACCGCCAACGCCGTAGAAACCATCGATGAAATCCTGCAGGTCGACGGTATCGACCTCATCGCTTTCGGCTCCAACGACCTTGCCCAATCCATGGGATACCCCGGCTATCCCAACCACCCTGAAGTCCGCGCCGCCGAAGACCGCGTTCGACAAGCCACGCACGCCGCCGGCAAACTCATCACTGAAGATGTCGAATCTAACATCAACATGGTCCAATGGCTTCCCGACCAATGGGCCGCGTGGCTCAAGTCCGCTCGAGGTTAACTACCCAATCCGAAGTGGGATCACGCCAAGCGAATGTATTGTGTAATAACCTTACACATACACACCCTTGAGGAGATTGAGACGATGGCAAGAGTGCAGCTTGTAATGCCAGATGTAGACAAGGTCCGATTCACGTACCAAGCGCAACGAGAAGGGATGACCCTCAGTGCTTGGATGAGAGCCGCAGCTCACGAACGTTTAGCGGACCAGCAAAAGGTAAAGCGCTTCCAGTCTGTTGAAGACGTCAAAGCGTTCTTCGAGCGGTGCCACGCACTCGATGGCTCCGAAAATGAACCAGAGCGCGAACCCGATTGGGAAGAGCACTTGGCCGTTATCAATGAATCGAAGAGTAGAGGTCTACCCAAACCTTGATCTTCGTTGACACCAACGTCTTTATGTACGCTGTCGGTACGCCTCACCCCAACCGTCAGTCTGCTATCGATTTTTTCGCTAACGCCCAAGGCACGAACACTCAACTGGCAACATCCGCTGAAGTCCTCCAGGAACTTCTGCACGCGTACCTCTCAACCGCGAGGTTCGAACGGCTCAGTCTGGCGATGGAGTTAGTTGATCAAGCGGTGATCGAAGTTTGGCCACTAGAAAAAGAGGATGTAGTCTTAGCCGCACGTTTGGCCGACCAGCACCCGACACTGAGTTCGCGAGATCTTTGCCACCTCGCGTCTTGTCGTCGCAGACGAGCAACAGACTTCAGGACGTTCGATATCGCATTGCGGAGAGCGGCACGAACTGCCTTGTGAACAATCGTCACGCACCGATTCTGCCGAACAGTAACGTATCCTATTCACAAATCACCAAGCCGCCGCGCACACAAGGAGCAACGTCAGACAATGCCATCATCAACATCTATCTCCAACCCTGACGGTCTAAAGTGGGAGCCAGTACCGCACTGGCCCAAAATGCCAATGGGCGTATCTTTCTATGGCGATGCAACCTCCGTAGCCGTAGACTCTCAAGACAACGTATACGTCTTCAACAGAGGCACCGATCCGATCTGCGTTTTCAGCCCAGAAGGCGACCTGATCCGAACCATGTTGCACGGTACGGTTACGCGTCCCCATGGCATTGAGATCGACGACGACGACAACATATACGTGGTAGACGACGACGGCCACTATGTCCGCAAGTTCGATCAAGAAGGCGTCGAGCAGATGACCATTGGCGTGCAGGGCGAACCGTGCGAGTGGCAAGGCGGAGGATACTTCAACCGCCCAACAGACATCGCAATTCATCCCGACACTGGCGAACTATTCGTATCAGATGGTTACGGAAACTCCAGAGTCCACCGCTTTGACCCCGATGGCAAACACATGCTCTCTTGGGGCGAACCTGGCACCTACGACGGACAGTTCAGCCTACCCCATAACATCTCGATGCTCGGCGAAGACAAAGTCATCGTCGCAGACCGCGAAAACTTCCGCGTCCAAATCTTCACCCTCGACGGCGAATACGTTGACCAGTGGCACATCCACCACCCGATGTCTTTAACGCAAGGGAAAAACAGCGACGACAAGATCTACATCGGCGAGATGATCCAACCAGCCGTGCAACGCGGAGTTCCAGACCTAGGCGCTAGGGTTGCAGTACTAACCGAAGACGGACAACTCATCGAGCGATTGGGCAATCCCCAACCCGGTATGGGCGTAGACCAATTCACCGCCCCCCACGGCATCTCTACCGACTCACAAGGCAACGTTTACGTAGCTGAAGTTGCCTACACCAACTTCTACTCCAGCCCTGAAAATTGCGGCATGGACGAACCGCCAAAAGGCGAAATCGTCAGCCTACGTAAGTGGGCACCCGTTAACGGACAGTAGCCACAAAAACCCGGCCTGCTCGAACAACTCGATAGGAACTCAGAAAAATGCCATACGAACCCGTCCCATACTGGGCCAAACTTCCACATCCAATGTGCTTCAAAGAAGCCACCTCGGTCGCCGTCGATTCCCAGGACCGCGTCTATATTTTCAACCGTGGCAACTGGCCCGTGATGATCTTCGATGCCGATGGAAATTTCATTGAGACATGGGGACAAGGCGAATTCGTTCGTCCTCACGGCATCTTCATCGATGACGAAGACAATCTATACATGGCGGATGACGATGGTCACTTCGTCGACAAGCGCACTCCAGCTGGGGAGATCATCTTCCGATTGGGTGAAAAAGGAAAGCCTGCCGCTTGGCAGGAGGGAGACCCATTCAACCGCCCAACCGACATCGTCGTTCATCCGGAAACAGGCGATATCTTCATATCCGACGGTTACGGCAACTCACGCGTCCACAAGTTCGATGCGGACGGCAATCACATCATGTCGTGGGGCGAACCGGGTTGGATGGATGGACAGTTCAGCCTACCGCATAACATCTGCCTCCTCGGAGGAGACAAAATCGTCGTTGCTGACCGCGAAAACTTCCGCATTCAGATCTTCAGCCTGGACGGCGACTACATAGGCCAAAAGCACATGCACAGGCCCATCGCGTCATCCACCGGGCGCGGTGATGATGACCGCATATACGTCGCCGAAGCCGGCGCACCGGCCGTACAAGCAGGAGTACCCAACCTCGGACAACGCGTCGTCGTTCTTGACAGCGACCTAAACGAAGTCGACTCTTTCGGCGCAGGCCTCGCAGGCGAGGGCCACGACCAATTCATCGCGTCGCATGGCATCGCAACCGACTCTACTGGTGCTGTCTACATCGCAGAAGTCTCGTACACCAACACAGGATCGAACCTCAACCCGCCACGGGAAGTAGTGAGCCTGCGGAAGTGGGTACCTGTATAAACGCCTATCAATCGATGTTACAGTGATGTTGCGCGTAACCCTACGCATGATACGTAATTCGTCTAATGCGTTGATGTCATGTCGTTCCAGCACGCACCTCATGTCATTCCGAGCTTAGCGAGGAATCTCTGCCACCGTTTGAACCGTGAATGAAATGATTGAACTGACCCTAGTTCACGGGCAGAACATCCCCCTAACCCCTTGCATTCCGCGAAAGGGGAGATTCCTCGTTGCGCTCGGAATGACATGAGCGCGCTCCGCGGAGGGGCAGGAATGTGTACGTCCCCTTCGCTTTAGCGCAAGGAGACGCGAAGGAGCTTAGCGATGTTCGCAGGGGATGGGTATCACGCCAATCATTCCGAAATCATGGCAATCATGGTTCAAAAACCCCGCGCCTCTGGATGGTCGTTCCGCCGAGAATGACGGAAGTTACGCCCAAGACACTCTGGGGACTTAGGGGCTAGCCTCCTCACCCCTGCCGACCCGCTCGCCACGCGGCAATCTGCGCCGCGTGTTCCTCATAATGCAGAATCGACCATTCGTCGATCAGATGACGTCTCGGATGATCCTGATTGAAAAAACTCGCCGGCATCTCGGCTAATGCATCTCGCAACTTACGATGCGTATCCTCCAACCGCTCTACAACCTGACGCGGAGACGCACTCGCCATCTCCAAGACCGCATCGGCATTGAAATCGTCAGCATTCGGCTCCGGATAGTCATACCCATCATCAGGAGTCGCCAACGCATCCATCAGCAACAACTCCCAAGAACTGATATGCCAAAGCACCTCATTCACAGACCATTCACCACACGCCCCCGGCTCGACAACATCCTCGCTACGCAACTCATTAAACGAAGAGCGCAGACCACGCCACGCATCGTCGATGGCCAAAATGATCAGCCGCTTGTTCGTCTCTTGATCTGGTTCAAGCATCTAATTTCAAAGCTAATACCTCAACTGATCGTAACCTAATGACCACGCGCTGCATCCCCCGCAAAACCCCCTAGCCAAAAACACTTTGACCATCCCACACTGACCGGTTAGATTTCTAGCTTCATAAGCTCTTCCGCGTAAACAACTTCGCCCGAGTACACCTCTCGGATGTCGCCGATACCCTTCTCCAACGGCCCGTGTTGCGAAATGTGCGGACCCATGTGAACAAGCACGAGTTTCTTTACACCCGCGGCTTGTGCCATCTCTCCCGCACCAATAGTTCCGCACTGACCGAACGCCTCGCCGTCTGCATCCATCACCTCTTGGTCATCCCAGCACATGCACAGCATCACATCGGCATCTCGCGCCAGTTCCGTAACCGAGTCACAAGGCTGCGTATCGCCAGTGAACACTACCGACTTGCCGCCCTTAGTATCTAGACGATACGCAAGCGAGTCGAGATAAGGCTGAACATGCTCAGCCGGAGCAGCGGTTACTTCCCACTTGTCAGCAGTCCTAACTGTGCCCGGTCCGATATCGCGAGCATAGACCACCGGAGGCTTGCGCGGCAGAGTACCGCCTCTATTGACATGGATCTTCTGACTCAGCGGATGACTCACACGCGCGATCCAGTCATGAGCAAATATCCCTTCCTCTTTGTCCAACACCCCGTGAGTGATCCGCTCAGTCAGAGTAGGCCCATACACACTCAACGTGTTTTCCTTCCCAATCGACTGATCCCAACGACACAACAGAAAACATGGATAGTCGATGTCATGATCGAAATGATGATGCGTAAAAAACAGATTGTCGATATCTGTCGGCCACAACCCCGACTGCACCAACTTATGAGTAGCCGCCGGCCCGCAATCAAACATGATCTTCTCCCCATCAACATCCGCAACATAAGCCGATCCAAAACGCGTAGCGGTAGGCGTCGGAGTACCAGCACCGAGGATGTGGAGTGAAGTAGGGAGTTTGGAGTTGGGCATGGGGGTGGTTTAGCGGGTTACTTGCGGTGGATAATGCAGATTATCGGCCAAACATTTCACGGTAGACATCCCATCCGGAACTAACGACGGTAATATCTATTTCGGCAGTTAGAGTCGCGGTTCTCAGATCGTTCCCCATCAATGCGCCAGAGTTCATGGAACCCGTGACTACGGCACCATGTATCGCAAATTCCGGCAGGTCGATAGTGCACCGATCCAATGCTCTTCTCAGTACCGTCTGGGATGATCGAAGTTGATCGACTGCTTTGAATTCGTCCCCGAATGCTTCATAGCGAGTGCCTTTGGCCTCTAAGAGCGTAATCGACGGCGTGCCAGAACGGTCGTAAAAGACGATCAAATCGCAACGCTGCTCATTTGTAGCGATGACTTGATTTGCGAATACATCGTTTGAGATCAACTTATCAACGTCAATGATCAAACGATCCGCGGGAAAGCCACTCAAGTTGACTTTGCAAGCGCCTATCTGTTGGTTCGGATTATTGAGGATTGCTCTGCGTCCCCGGAACCTGGTTCTTAATTGATCTAACCAGCTCACTAGGCATCATGTCCGTTGACACTGTGACCGTTACGTTGAGCGCGCATGATTCGCACGTTACGATTGAACTGTTCAGCCAATGCTTGTCGGTGGTCTTCTGGCGCGTATGCGTAGGATTCATCGAACGGAATGTTTTTGACGAAAGTGCTACCGCTCGAATTGTCGAATCCGTAAACGCCAACTTCGTCTTCATTGAGGTAGATGTCTTGTTCTTCAAGCACCGGGCCTAAGCGCAGCAACTCGCGCCGTTTTTCAAGCGACAGGTTTGAAGCAGCCACAAAGTCGCTGATCTGTTCGACCATGTAGTGGCTGTGGGTGGTGATTAGGACGCGGAATCCGTTGCGGATGAGCAACGCCAACGTTGCAGCGACTTTCTGTTGTGCGGCTGGATGGAGGTGGGCTTCAGGTTCTTCGATGATAAGTGTTTCCCTGGAATCAATGAAGTATTTTAAGAACAAAATGATTGGTGACAGTTCGGTAACCATGGAAGATGATCTACTCAACGGTATCCGCAGATCGTTTTGTGAATAGACCAGATCTGGGGGGCCATATTCGACAGGGTCTGCTACTATAGAACCATTAACCAACGCATTTTCAATTATCTCCGCAAGTTCTTTGGAGCGTGGAACTGAATAGTTTTCATAGGGTTCAATTTGCAAAAGATTCTCAAGGAAATCGTTGACAACGCGATTATGTCTTACCATTACTTCGTTACCTGAATTGGAACTAAAAACACTTGCGACCAAATTACGGTTAAGAGTTCGATGGCTAGCGATTATGCCGCTTCTGCTCGCTGGAAAATATGTCATACCTGCTAAAATCTCAAAGGGGTTTCCAAATGTTTCATAAACTTTTTGGCGAAACCGTGACATTGCAAGTTGATTTAAATCGATATCGAGTTCATCTGGATCAGTCATTAGCCTTGTTGCTAGATTCTCGCCAATGAAAAGCAATGGCAACTCCGAATCAGTTTGCAAGATATTATTTTCATAAGTTATCTCCCACTGCGGATTAAATATTTTTTGTGCTGGGTTGAGATCGCCAAGACTGCTACTTCTCAAGCTAAAAAATGGTTGAGAGTAGGGATATATGGTTTGTGTTGCTAATTCGTTGATTTGCTTGATTTCAAAAAATTCCGTTATCGAATTTGAGATCGCGTCCGAAGCGTTAGTGAGCCAATCTGAATGCATGGCATTGATAATGGATTGGATTTCATTGGGGCCTTGTTTCCAAGCGTACACGAAGATATCTTCACCACGATGAGGTTGCGATAGCTGCTGTAATATGTTTTCGATATGAGGCATATCGCGTAAACTAGCTCGCAAAATAGATAAATGTTCGAAATCTGTTTTCATGCGTCTAGAGTTAAAGCGAGCGTTCGCATCATCCAAACCTTTAGCAATTGCATATCGCAAGATGGAGAGATACGTCTTCCCCGTGTTGCTAGGCCCCACGAACACCGTCATCGGCTTGAACTCGATGTTCTTGGCTTCGGCGATAGGGCCGAAGTTCTCCACATCCAAGATGAGGTTTGGGCCGTGGAGAACGTCGGTCTTGGGTTCTTCTGGGGCAGGAGAGGTCATGGCGGATGTGGTTGCTTTAGTTCAAGTCTATCAACTCGGCTTAGTTCAATCAGCATTCCGATAACATTGAACCCATGCCCACCCAGCATCTCATACGCAACTTCTGCATCATCGCGCACGTCGATCATGGCAAGTCTACCCTCGCCGATCGCATGATCGAGCTGACCGGCGCCGTCTCCGAACGGGAGTTGGTGGAGCAGCATCTCGATACGATGGACTTGGAGCGCGAGCGCGGCATCACCATCAAGGCGCAGGCAGTGCGGTTGCGCTTTCCATCAAACGACGGCAACGAATACCAGTTGAACCTTATCGACACTCCCGGACACGTCGATTTTTCCTACGAAGTTTCCCGCAGCCTCGCTGCGTGCGAAGCGGCAGTATTGCTCATTGATGCGTCGCAAGGCATTCAAGCCCAGACTATGGCGAACGTCTATCTGGCGTTGGATAACGATCTGGTGATCATTCCCGCGATCAACAAGATCGACATGCCGAATGCAGAGCCGGAACGTGTGGCTTCGGAGATGGTAGACACTTTCGGCTTCAGCGAAGACGAGATGTTGTGGGTCTCAGGCAAGACTGGCGAAGGCGTTGAAGAACTGTTAGAGCGTATCGTGGAGTTGACACCGCCTCCAGTCGGCGAGTTGAATGAGCCCTTGCAAGCGTTGGTTTTCGACAGCAAATACGACTCCTTCAAAGGCGTAGTGGCCTATGTTCGTGTGCTAGATGGGCAAATCAAGGCGCGTGATCGTGCAAAGTTCATGGATTCAGGAGCAAACGGCGAGGTTTTGGAGGTGGGATATTTCTCACCAGCGGTGATGCGTGCACCAGAGGGACTGAAAGTCGGAGAGGTCGGATACGTAGCGACGGGCATCAAAGACGTTGGCGACGTGATGGTTGGCGACACCATGACCCTCGTCAAGGAAGCAGCAGCCGAACCTCGTGTGCAATACCAAGAGCAGAAACCAATGGTGTTCACCGGACTCTATCCTTCGGACGCGAACGACTATGTGGAGTTGCGCGAAGCGCTCGGAAAGTTGAGATTGAACGATGCCGCCTTGGTGTTTGAACCAGAGTCGTCATCCGCTTTAGGTTTCGGATTCCGTTGCGGATTCTTGGGATTGCTGCACATGGAGGTAGTCCAGGAGCGGCTGGAGCGGGAGTACGAGTTGGAGTTGATCACGACAGCTCCGAGTGTGGAGTTTCAGGTGCTCTTGAACGACGGCGAGATCATCTACGTCGAAAACCCGTCGAAGTTGCCCGAGAAGAAGGACTATGCCGAGATATTAGAGCCTTGGGTTGACTTGTCCATCATCGTCCCAGCGGCATACTACGGGAATGTGATGGAACTGGTGACGAAGAAACGCGGCGTGTTCAAACGGATGGAATACTTGCAAACGCAGGCGGCAGGATCGGCCAATGGAACGATGTCGGGCTCCATGAACGGCGCAGGTCGTAACGCGCGGGTGATGCTGGAATACGAGGCCCCGCTATCGGCGATCTTGGTCGATTTCCACGACATGCTGAAGTCCGCCACGCAGGGCTACGCGTCAATGGACTACCAGACCTCAGGCTATCGTGAAGCGAAAATGGTCAAACTCGACATTCTCGTCAACCACGAGGAAGTTGACGCGCTCAGCAGCATCGTACACTCGTCAGAAGCGGCTGATACTGGACGAAAACTGGCCTCGAAACTGAAAGATCTGATACCACGTCAGATGTTCGCGGTACCGATACAAGCAGCGATCGGCGGAAAGATCGTGGCACGGACGAACGTGAAGGCATTGCGGAAGAACGTGCTGGCAAAATGCTACGGCGGAGACGTTACCCGCAAGCGAAAACTCCTAGAGCGTCAGAAAGAAGGCAAAAAACGGCGCGCAAAGATGGTCGGTTCGGTCGAGGTGCCACAAGAAGCATTCATGGCAGTTTTGCAGTTGCGGAATTGAGCTGAGCAGATTTCTACTAATTTCTGATAAGAGTCTGAATCAGTGTCGCGATCGCCGACGCCGCAACCGTCGAGCCAATGAGAACTCCGATCATCCATCTAGTCAGACGAGTTTCAAGTTCCGACAAGCTTGCATGGAGATCAGCTTTTGTGGCGTAGTGCACCAAGACACGGTCTAGTTCCTCGCGAAGCTCCGACCTTGTGATGGGTTGTTCTTCTGTTGCCATGATTCAGTTGCCTTTGCATTCATACTAACATCGATTTCATCATCATATATTGAAACGGTTGTGCTTGTCAATATCCAATTTGCTCATAGCCTCAATCCCGTAGCCCAGCCGCAAAATCAACGATCATTTGTCGCATCGCAGGGTTTTTCGCCGCTTGATGCAGACTCGCACCGAACAAACCTTCTGGAACACCCGCATCGTATCGCGCAGCATCCACAATTACACCATAAGTCGGGTTATGCTCCATGCACTCGACTATCGCGTCGGTCAGTTGAATTTCTCCCCCAGCTCCTCTGCGAAGTCGGCTCAAATGCTCGAACACATCAGGCCCCAACGCATAGCGTCCGATGATCGCGAGATTGCTCGGCGCTTCATCACGAGGCGGTTTCTCCACCATCTGGTCAATCGCGATCACCGTCGGCTCCACGTTCGGACCCGCAACGATCCCTTTTGTATGGACATCGTCCCACGATGTCTCGGTTACCGCGATTACATTCCCACCGTAGCGATCACGGACATCCAGCACCTGCGCGGTAGACGAATGTTCACCCCAAAGGATTTCGTCAGGCAAGATGACCACAAACGGCTCATCATCAACGAAGTTGCGAGCGAGTAGAACGGCGTGCCCAAGCCCGAGAGGTTCGAGTTGCTTGATAGACGTGATGCGAGCCAGACTAGATATCTCTACCATCTGATCTGCGAAGTCATCACGCCCGCCCTCGCGCAGCTTCTCCTCAAGATCCGGCATCGAGTGGAAATATGAACCGACACTACGCGCATCCTCAACTATCGCGATGTCAGTGATGCCAGCCTCCACCGCATCTTCAACCGCATACTGGATCAGCGGCTTCTCCAGAACAGGCAGAAGCGCCTTCGGGATACTGCGAGTGACAGGCAAGAATCGTGTGCCGAGCCCCGCAACTGGGATAACGGCCTTGGTTATTGCGGATTTTTCGTTTGCTGTGACCATATGAATCGAGTCTAACCAAGTCATATCAATCCCTTGGTACGTAACGCGTTCATGTAAGTCGATACGTTGAAAGTGGAGCTATGGTTTACGATTCAGTTATGCGGCCGTGCCAAGCGGGGAGCTAGCGGTGCCCTATACCTGCAATCCGCTCAGCAGGGCCGGAACCCTCATGGAGGTTTCGCAGTTCGAACCTATGACATTCGATACTCGGTGTTGAGAGTCGGGTTCTTGCGCGGCAGAGTCCCGTGAACCCCGTCAGATCCGGAAGGAAGCAGCGGTAATCGGTACGCTCTGGGCGACGCGAGGCGATCTGATTCGAGCCGAGACGGCTGTTACGTTCGGACTCGTTGCCGAATTCGAGGTGCGCGGCCGCATTAACATCTTCATATTCCGATTCCCGAATCTCAACATGCCCCGCCGACGTCTAGGCCAACACTTCCTACGCGACAGTTACATCGCCCGACGAATCGTCGACGCAGCCGACATATCCACCGGCGACGTGGTGATTGAAATCGGACCCGGAAACGGCGCCTTGACGCATCACATCGTTGATACCGCCAACTACGCTGGATGCTCCGTCGTATTGGTCGAGATCGACCCGAAATACGCGGTTCTAATGGAAGACAAGTTCGCATCGAATCCAGATGTGAAGGTTGTGTGCGCCGATGCTCGTGACGTGGATTTCGAAGATTTACCTCAGTTGGCAGGAACAAAGCGATACAAGGTCGTTGCGAATCTGCCATACTACGCCGGAACGCCAATCGTGAGGTCATTTCTCGAACGCGATCACAGACCCGAAAGTATGACCGTGATGCTGCAACGCGAAGTCGCAAGGGATATGTGCGCTGAGCCGGGAAAGATGAGCCTGCTTTCGCTAGCTGTGCAAATCTACGCAGAACCGAAATCCCTGTTCACTGTTCCTCCAAGCGCGTTCCGACCTCCGCCAAAAGTTCATTCAACCGTGATCCAATTGGTACCGCGCGAGACCCCGTTGGTTTCTAGGGACAGCATTGACGATCTCTTCAAGTTGGCACGATCCGCTTTTTTAGGACGTCGTAAACAGCTTCACAACTCGTTGTCTAACGGACTGGGAATCACAACTGAACAGGTCAAGACGATGACAGCGGGAGCAGGGATAGATAGCGAACGCAGGCCTGCAACCTTGAGCATTGACGAATGGCGAACCCTGTTGAACCAGTGGCAGCGCTTCCGCGAACCGATTGCACCCCCCTTGATGACCACGCGTGATGCATAATTTGTCCGACGTGTTGACACCATGTCACTTCGAGCTACTACCGTGTCATTCCGAGCACAGCGAGGAATCTTCCTCTTCCGCAGAGCGCAAGGGGAACACCCAATCCCTCCCATTTTTGAGAAGCAAAAGGGGAATTAAAGGGGGGTAAACGTGATCTCAGAACACGCATACGCGAAGCTTAACCTGACGCTCGAGGTAATCCGCAAGCGCGAAGATGGCTACCACGACTTGGCATCAATCATCCAGACGGTTCAACTGCATGACGTATTGGAGTTCTCTGACAGCGAAACAATCGACTTTGAGTGCTCAGATGAAACATTGGCAGGAGACGACAATCTAGTCCTGCAGGCTGCCGAGACGTTGCAGAAAGTGGCAGGAGTTCGACAAGGCGCAAAGATCAACTTGAACAAACGCATCCCAGTGTCTGCCGGTTTGGGAGGTGGTTCAGCAGACGCCGCCGCCACCTTGCGAGGATTGAACCGATTGTGGAACTTGGGATTATCAGAGACAGAGTTGGTCGAGATCGCGACTGAAGTGGGTTCGGACGTGCCGTTTCTCGTATGTGGTGGTACGGCGATAGTTAGCGGACGAGGAGAAAGATTAGAGCGATTGCCGGCTCCCGAACACGGATGGTTCGTAATCGTCTCACCACGTCATTCCGGCGTTGCCACACGTCATTCCGGCGCTACCACAGGTCATTCCGGCGCTACCACAGGTCATTCCGGCGTTACCACAGGTCATTCCGGCGTTATCACACGTCATTCCGACGTTACCACAGGTCATTCCGACGTTACCACAGGTCATTCCGACGTTATCACACGTCATTCCCGCGAAGGCGGGAATCCAGAGGGGTTGAGAGAGGAGCGTGCAACGCAATACTCAGACGCCAGCAAGACCGCCCGCATGTTCGGCATGTTGAGTCCAACGACGCACACCACCGGTAGCCTGACCCGCAAATTGGCAGCTCGGATGATCGAAAAAGGCGATTGCCATCCCACTTTCATGTTCAACGTCTTTCAACAACTCGCACCTCACGCATTTACGCACTGGCAAGAAACATTCGAGGCATTCGCACGGCTAGGCGCATCAGACATTGTATTGACAGGTGCCGGACCTTCGATGTTCGCAATCGCACCCAGCAAAGAGGTAGGAACTGCTTGGGCTCTACTCGCAAAGACGCGGATGGGATGTGACGCATTCTCTGTCGGACTAGCCCCACGGATAGAGATTGGTGCAGATTCATGACCATCGCGTTGGACATCTTGGCAGGAATGCTAGTCGGTACGCTAATGGGACTAATAGCATCAGCTCATGCAGCCATACTGTTCACGTCCAGACCGCCACGGTTTATCGAACGACGCATTGAGGAGGGAGGATCCGCAAATCTGGTCACCATCTTCGTGTTCGGATTGGTAGTTATCTGGACAATGGCAGGCATCATAGCGGCTCTACTCGCTGACGCGGCAATCGGCGACGACGCAGTCCTAGAGTTGATCCCAAGCTCAGAGTACCTGATGGCTGTAGCCGTAGTCTTGATAATGCTTGGCACTATCGCCATACTCTTCCTACGAGACCGATGGATACACGCAGCATTCAACCTAGCCCTAGCCCTCGGCATCTACGGATTCCTGATACCAAACGCCGTCATCGCCCTACAAAACCGGGCATAACAAGAACAGCCCCTATCCCCCCTTCGCAAAGCGTAAGGTGGCTAGGGGGATGCGCGCCACTCACGCCCCCTGTCATTCCGAGCGTAGCAAGGAATCTCCCCCCTTCGCATAGCGTAATGGGGCTAGGGGATGCGCGCCACTCATGCCGCCCCCGTCATTCCGAAGCGCAGCGATGAATCTCCCCCCTTCGCTTGCGTAAGGGGGCTAGGAGGATGCACACGTCTAATCCCCAGTCACTCCAGCAGAACCCCCATCCAGAGGGGAAGGGACGGGAAAAATCATGGCAATCATTACCCCATCACGGCAATCATGGTTCAAACACCCCCCGTCATTCCGAGCGCAGCGATGAATCTCCCCCCTTCGCATAGTGTAAGGGGGCAGGGGGATGCACCATCTCATCATGCGCGAGAATGACGATAGTTTCGGACAGATCACGATCACCCCAGGAGCCATCAAACATGAACGCGAGAAACAGATTCGAAGGCAAGGTCGCATTGCTTACCGGTTCAGCATCGTCACTGCAAGGTGAACGTATGGGATTCGGAGGATGTGCCGCTTGGAAGATGCTCGAAGAAGGTGCAAGAGTCGTCATCACCGACATTCAAGACGAAAAAGGCAGCGTCGCCGCAGAGCAGATGCGCTCGCAAGGGCATGACGCGATATATGCACGTCTCGATGTTCTTGACGAAGCGAATTGGGCAGACGTCGTCGATCGGGCTTTGGTCGCCTTCGGACGATTAGACATCTTGGTGAACCTCGCCGGCGCACAAGACAGCGGAACCCTCTATGAGGTAGACGTCGAACAGTGGCGACGCGTCATGGACATCAGCACCACCGGCATCCTACTCGGAACTCGTGCCGTCATCTCAGCAATGGAAAAAGCAGGCGGTGGAGCAATCATCAACATGTCCTCAATGGCTGCCAAATTCGCAGGCGAATACGGATCAGCCTACGCAATGTCACGCGCAGGAATCCTACACTTCACCCGCGCCTCAGCGATACAGCTCGCAAAGTTCGGCATCCGATCAAACGCAATCCTACCCGGATGGATCCACACACCATTCACACAACACATATACAAAGCCGAATCCGAACGCCAATGGAGATCGGAACGCGTACCCCTAGGCCGATGGGGCGAACCCGAAGAAGTCGCAAACGGAATATGCTTCCTAGCATCCGACGAAGCATCCTACATCACCGGCTCCGAACTACTAATTGACGGCGGCGTAACCGCAGGCTTCAAAGGAAACACGATTCCAGACGCCGAATAAAAGAAAAAACCCCCTTCGCTCCGCGTAAGGGGCCAGGGGGATGCGTACTCCCCCCTTCGTGAATCGTAAGGGGGTTAGGGGGATGCCCACACGTCATTCCCGCGCAGGCGAGAATCCAGAGTGGACGGGAGGGAAAAATCATGGCAATCTTTCCCCCATCACGGCAATCATGGTTCAAAATCTCCCCCCTTCGCTCCGCGTAAGGGGGCCAGGGGGATGCCCACACGTCATTCTCGCGAAGGCGGGAATCCAGAGGGGACGGGATGGAAAAATCATGGCAATCATGGTTCAACACCCCCGTCATTCCGGCGGAAGCCGGAATCCAGAGGGACAGAGAGGCGTACCCCTTTCCCTCCCCTCTCTGAGGGGGAATTAAAGGGTGTGCAGCGTAGCGATGTTCGCAGGGAATTTCCCTATCCATTAAAATCATCACAAGCCAAAAAGCACGACGTTACCTGATTTGCCATGTCTGCGATTGCCACGACACCAACACTAGAACGAGATGCACCACAAAGCCTCGATGATCGACTCGCCCGTTACTTCAAGCGGATAGTTCGAGATGCAGAGGATGAAGTGTTCGAAGACGGGATGGAATCGAACTTCAGCAGGGGATTGGCATCGGCAATCGAAGAGCATGGCGACGCAGCCTTGACCGCGATTGAAGACGTCATTTTTACAGGCAACACCAATGTCGAAGTAGTGGCCGAAACCCTCACACAACTCGGAGCGATAGACAATCCCAGCACACACCACCGACGCTTGGCAATCTTGACAAGCGCGCTGGAGTCGCAAGATGTGAGGATCAGAGACGCCGCATCGCTGGGGATTGAGACGTTAGAAGACGAATCCGCGATCCCGGCGATGGAAGCGGCTCTACACCGCGAACCTTCCGTTAAGATGCGAGACAACCTAACTGCGGTCATCAACCAATTGCGTGCCCCTGCATGACTCGGTACCTTCGCGTCGTAAGACAACGCCGCTGGGCAACCTTCCCTGACATCGACTGGATCGCACCGGGCGAAACCCAAGCCGATGCGTTGGTTGATCTTCAAACCAGAGACAACCGATTATCAGTATTCCGAGCCGATAACGACCAAGACATCCAAAGGGTCATCGTGGCGTTAGCGGCAACTCGAGACAACGTAGCCAACCTAGACTACGCGATCTTCGATGATGACGAGTTGGTGGCACAAGGGATTGAGATCACACAATCCCTCGGCCAAACACCCGACGAGACCGCGAATAGATTGCATTACGACATCCACAACCTCACGGTCCGCAAAATAGAGTTACTCGCGAGAACCATCGCCGTTGCCGATCACACGCGAGTACACCGCAGAGACATTCAAGCGATGTTGAGCGATGCTCTCCAATCAGGAGATTTGGAACGCGATCGGGTTAGCCCAACTCTGTCAACTCGGATTAACTGATCGACATCACCGGCTCCGAACTACTAATTGACGGCGGCGTAACCGCACGCTTCAAAGGCAACACGATTCCAGACGCCGAATAAAAGAAAAACCCCTTCGCACAGCGTAAGGGGCCAGGGGATGCCCCGCCGTCATTCCCGCGCAGGCGGGAATCCAGAGGGGACGGGACAGGAAAATCATGGCAATCATTACCCCATCATGGCAATCATGGTTCAAACACCCTAAGTCATTCCGAAGCGCAGCGAGGAATCTCCCCCTTCGCTCCGCGTAAGGGGGCTAGAGGGATGCCCCGCCGTCATTCCCGCGCAGGCGGGAATCCAGAGGGATGCCGGGCAATCAATAGAGGGCACAGGGAATCCACATTCCATGATTCCCCAAAAATTTTCTCGCAATTTTCCCACATAAGCACCAATACGTATGTATAATTAACAATGAAGACTTCAGGCAGAGCCGTGCTGACGAGTGCGGACACCTATCTAGCCGATGGGCTACAGGGAACAAGCGTCAGGTCATGAGACAGCAACACATCAAAAACGAGTACTCGGGAACCCGCAAGGGCAACCCGGATTCATCGCGTGTGCTGTCAAACGATCTGTGGCGACGCCCCTCGACCGAGCTGAAGCCGGTTGCAACGCCCAGCGGCTCCGTTAGAAACGATCGATGTAACAAGTCCCGGTCGCCGAGGGCTAATGCACCCTCGGCAACACGACCCAGCAGGCATACCCGCTGCACGTCCGCATCACGTCGTTCCCGCGCAAGGGGAGGCGGAGCGGAGCGAACGCAGGGGATGCCGGCCAAGGGCCGGGTAAGCGGTCGTGGATTCGGCAGACGTCGGACGCTTGACGCCAAAGCGTCGCGGCTACGGCACGAGGATGTGCAAAACTACCCGATGGGAAGCGGCCGAGCTCAACCTACGAGTCGCGACCCGGGCCCGCGGTCTGGCAACGCGGGCAGTGACCGGACGAGGAAAGCTAGCAGCAGTTCAACATCTCGCACAAATCGGCAACGCCTGATGGATTGCGACCCCGCGCGAAGGGTCGCAATCCACTTCAACGGCAACAACACAACCCCTGCCCCTCCCCCCTGAACCAAGGGCAGCCAAAACACAAAAACCAGCGGAAACCCCCTCCGCCATTTCAACGCGCCACACGTCATTCCGAACGGAGCGAAGCGGAGTGAAGAGTATCAAGGCAGTTTCGTCGGATGTCAGTTGCGATTTCGGACACCACTGAGAGGGAGTGCATTCAACCTCGCCTCAGGTCGAACAACACGAATACGGCGAATGCTCTGCGATCATCGCTGTCAGCCATTTTGAACTCAGTGATGGCCGATTTCGTCTCCTCCACCAACTGAGCAACGGATGATCGATAAAATTGCTCCAACGGGTCATAGTCGGCCATGTGTCGTTGCGCCTGCATCATCACAAAGTGACCTGCGAAATTCTGAATTTCCTGAGGGAACTTCGTGATAATTTGCTTAGCGCATTGTCTCTTGACCCTCGCATGATCCAACGCACGATACATCTGCCTCCAAGCCTGCCTGGTTCGGGTCGATGACCTGTTGCCAACAAGCAAGTCCGCGGAGTTAGTGGCCAAGGTGTGGAACAACGCGTAATAGGCAGCGCTTACCGCTCTTCGGAGTTCGGCCTGCCGTGGTCTCCCTAGTCGCGGTTCGATATATCCAGAAGCGAGATTTTCCGCGATGTTGAGAAGATCGTCGGGATTCACGCCAAATGCTTCTCCAACCCAGACCACTCGGACTTTTCGACGAACAGCTGAATGGGGATACCAGGGTATCCGAGCTCTTCAGCGCGAGACCAGAGTCGTCTAGACAAGCCCAGTGTCCAAGTCGGATCCAACTTCTTTTGGTCTCCCTCGAAGACGATGTACGAATGCAGGTATTCCTCACCGTCATGGTCGAAACGAGGCAAGACGACTATAGGACCAAACTCGAGCTCGCCTTTGAAACGTTCATCCAGCAGGCACTGGAGCATTTCCTTGATCTCGTCTGTTACTTCGTCGTCCTGCATCGCTTCATTCCTTCACGAACTGAATCTCTTACCGTGACCCTCAGATTCAATTATCGATTAAGCACGGATAGCCAAATCAAGGAACTGCGTTTTCCCAGTTCCGTACTCTGTCGGTTTCCGGTTGGGCGTGCTTTAGATCCCCCCAACCGCCGCCTTAACATCGTCGTACGATGGCTCGTTCAACGGAGAATCCGATATCCATGACCACGCGACTTTGCCGTCACCGTCGATCACGAAGACCGAGCGTTGCGCCACGTTATAGCCCTCAATGCCCGCAAGGTTGGGCAGTTCCACACCATACGCAGATACAGTTTTGCCGCCAAGATCACTCAAGAGCGGGAACGTGAGTTCGTTCTGGGAGTGGAACGCTGCCTGAGAAAACGGCGGATCTACAGAGATGCCAAAGACCTTGGCATTCATATCGTTAAACTCAGAAAGCGAGTCGCGGAAAGTGCACATCTCGGTCTGGCATACGCCAGTAAATGTTGCCGGGAAAAATGCGAGGACTACGTTAGAACCGCGCAGATCGCTTAGGGAGACCATCTCTTCGTCAGTTGATCGTAGGTTGAAATTAGGTGCTTGATCGCCGACATTCGCTGCCATGTTGTACTCCGTTTTGGGTGTTCCAAGTCGTTGGTAGTGTAGATTGACGTTAGCCATTCTACTGGATTCCGTCTATCGTTATTTAACAGACACTTAGAATCCACAGCGAAAAGGGAAGCACAGTTGAGCACGGACAGCGGGAAGAAGCGGATATTGATAGTCGGCGCAGGCGCCGTTGGAAGTTACATCGGCGGATGGATGTCGCACACAGGTCATGATGTGGTTTTCGCCGATGCTTGGGCAGAGCAAGTAAACGTTATCAACTCCGAAGGATTACGAGTTGAAGGCCCCCACGAACCGTTCGTGTCGCATCCACAAGCCTTCCACTTGCACCAGTCGCAAGCATTAGCACTCCAACCGCAGTTCGACCTGGCATTCATCGCAATGAAGGCCTACGACACCGGTTGGGCAACCCGCTTCGCAGAACGATTCGTGTCCGATGACGGATATTTCGTTTCCTCACAGAACTGTATGCCGGATTTAGACATGGCAGATGCCGTTGGTGCCGGACGGTGCGTCGGTCTGATCATGTCCTCGATCGCCGTACGCGTTGGAGGACCGGGGATGGCGCAACGCGCAGGTACTAAGAGAAGGCGCGACCTCGGGCATATAGTTTTCCGAGCAGGAGAGCACAATGGCTCTGATTCGCAACGTATTTCTGAGTTGATCGAGATGCTCGATCCGATTGACGCCGGCAAAACCACCACTAATCTCTATGGTGAACGATGGGCCAAACTATGCCAAAACAGTATGGGAAACCCAGTCGTTGGAGCGACACTTTGTGGCTCCGCAACCATCGCATCTTCTCAAAGAGGCCGTGAACTCCAAATCAGACTGGCATCCGAATCGGCAAAAGTCGGACTTGCTCTCGGATTAGATGTAGTCAACTTCGGTGGATCTGCACCAAAAAAGTGGGTATCCGCTTCGACTGATGGAGAGATCTACGAAGAATTGGACAACATGATGGCAGAATCGGCCGGCGCAGGTACCGGAGATTGGCACCCCTCCATGGGTCAAGACGTCGCCAATGGAAGACCTTCCGAAATCGACTTCATGAATGGACACGTTCTGCAGATGGGCAGAAAAGTAGGTGTCGAAACCCCAGTTACAGCCTCCATCGTAGACGCGATGAGACGAGTCGACCGGGGCGAATTAGTGCCAGATGAGTCGAACATCGAGATGATCTTGTCGAACGCGGGATTTTGATTCGAAATTCGGTAGCTTGAACACGCTATAGTTTTGACTTCCGAACGATCCCAAACTACGACCGCGGTATCCCCGCGAGCCGAGACGCTAGTGGCACTCGATTTGGAGACCACAGGATTGAACTCGGCGTCAGACCGAATCATAGACGTCGGAGCGGTGAAGTTTAGAGGAGATGAAAAGATCGATGAATTTCACTCGCTTGTTAATCCTCGCACCGCTTTATCCGAATTCATCATCTCATTGACCGGCATCACGCAGACAGATGTTGATACCGCTCCAGATTGGAACGCCGTGCGCGATGACCTGCAAGAATTCATAGGCAATGCCAGGCTAGTAGGGCATAACGTCGAGTTCGATGTTGGATTCCTCCGCTCGCACGGTATCTACGTCGATAAGTTAAGTTACGACACTGAGCAGATGGCGCGTGTCGCACTGCCTCAAGGTCCGGAGTTCGGATTGGGACGATTGGCGCAGCGATTCAGCATTGTGCACGATGACCCGCACCGAGCTTTATCAGACGCGTTAGCATCCCGCGACCTATTCCTCATCTTTCTATCGAAGTTCGAAGAGATGCCTGCTGCTGCCTTGACAAGAATCGCACAGTTGGGCGCAAATTCACGCTGGAGCGTGAGTGAACTCGCGACGAACATGGTCTCCGCCGGAGATGGACTACTGGAATCGGTCGGCAGATTGGGTATTGATGAGGCGGCACTGAGAGAGCGGTTGCGATTACCGGGGAGGTTCACGTCTTGGGGCGAGACAGAACCAGAGGACAAAGGCGAGCTATCCGACGAGCATGTGATCCAGACAGAGATGGCGTTTCTGCCGGGTGGTTTGGTCGAATCGACTATGCCATCCTTCGAGGCGCGTGAAGGTCAACGAGAGATGGCAGTTGAAGTTGCCCGAGCGATTGCAGGTAGAGAGAAGCTGATCGTTGAGGCCGGGACTGGAATCGGGAAGTCGTTGGCATATCTCTTACCCGCAGCCTTGATGGTCGCGAATACCGGTGGCAAAGCGGTCATATCTACCAACACACTTAACTTGCAGGAGCAACTTCTAAACAAGGATTTTCAGACGGTTCGCGAAATTGTGAAGCGTGAGACGGGTGTCGAGTTGAACGCGGTACAGCTGAAAGGACGATCAAACTACCTCTGTGTTCAACGCTGGCGCGATGCCGTATCGCAGCCCAACCACAGACACTCGGAAGCACGCGTACTGTCCCAGTGCCTAAATTGGTTAGCAGATACAGAGACCGGCGACCGATCGGAGTTGTCGTTGGGCTGGGATACGGGGATATTCAGCAGGATTTCAGCAGAAGGATGCCCTCCGACCACGACTGGCGGCGGATTCCCATGCCAAGGCCCGCCGTGTTTCATGCTCAAGGCGAGAACAAACGCTCAACACGCCGATGTTTTGATCGTCAACCACGCCTTGCTTATGAGCGATATGGCCGCTGAGAACAATATCTTGCCACCACATCAGGTATTGATCATCGACGAGGCGCATCACTTGCGAGACGTGGCCACGCGGCATCTCGGATTCGAGATTCGAGAATCTCAGGTAATCGACGATTTGGGAGCATTGACGCGGAGCGAAGGAATGTTACCTCGTTTGGTTCGCATCGCCACTGCGCGGGGTGGCGGTGAAGAGGTGCTTTCATCGGTGCCAGAATTACAGCGGCGCATCGTAGAAGCGGCAGACAGGGCTACCTTGGAAGCGAGTCGGGTATTTGACGCATTGCGGGACATCACGAGCTATGCGACGCGTCGCGAACGGACGCGAGAGATGCGGATATTGGGGATGACGCGAATCACCCAGGAGTGGCGTAGAGGCGTGGATGAGCACTGGGTCAACCTACGTCCGACATTGAGTTCGGCAGTTACAAGTTTGCGGTCGTTGCTAGATTTAGCCACCTCAGACGGCCAACCAGACGCAGCAGTCATAAACATGAACGCGTTGTACGAGCGGTTGGCCGATGTGAACCAGTGGTTGATGTTTCTGATTGAGCAACCAGACGACAACTTCGTCTATTGGAGTTCAGTGAACCAGCGTCGAAATATGGAGTTGCAACTCAACGGCGCACCATTGGACGTATCAGGCGATCTGCGATCGCGTCTCTTCAGTCAGGACCGTGCCCACATATTGACTGGTGCGACGATCAGCGACGGCGGAAGTTTTGAACGCGCTCAGACAGCGTTGGGTTTCGATGCGGATAACACTCTGAGCATCGGGTCACCTTTCGATTTCAAAAATGCCGCCTTGATATTAGTGCCAGAAGACATCCCACAGCCGAATACGCCGGGATATAACGAAGCCGTAACGAACGCCGTGCACGATATCGCCTTAGCAACGAAGGGCAGAACCTTGGCCCTGTTCACCGCTAACTCAGCGCTGAACACGACGCGAGATGTGTTGTTCAATCGATTCAAGAACGAAGAGACGCAAGTATTTGGGCAGGGGAGAGACGGCCCGGCATCGCGGGTGATGCAGTTGTTGAACGATTCCGATGACGCAGTTGCATTGGGCGCGATGAGCCTCTGGGAAGGCATCGATCTGCAAGATGCTTCCATCAATTCTCTGGTTATGACGCGGTTACCATTCCCTGTACCGCGCGACCCGATCCATGAGGCACGTTCGGAAAATTTGGAAAATCCGTTCAATGGATATTTCGTGCCAGAAGCAGTCACGAAATTCCGACAGGGCTTTGGAAGATTGATACGATCTCGAACCGACAGGGGAGTTTTTGTTGTGTTAGATAGACGTATCATTTCGAAATCATACGGAAGATTGTTCCAGAGATCCATACCTCAAGGCACAGTGCGTAGAGTCACGCTCCAGACCTTGTCCGACTACATTCAGCGTTGGCTATCTGGCATCTCAGTCTAAAATTCGTATTTACGTGTCAAGGAATTGAAGGTTGGATGATGAGCACTATCAGTTTAGATTTAGAGCCTTTCGACCTCACACAAACTTTGGACGGCGGGCAAGCCTTTACGTGGTACCCGTCTGATGAGGGCGTCTACCGAGGCGTGTTAGGACAGCAAGTTCTCTGGATTTCTAGCGATGGACGCAGAGTTTCGGTTTCGTGGGACGACGAGAGGATTGAGCGTGATGTGCGGGAGAAGGTTAACGACTATCTGATGGTCGATGCCAGCGCGACAGAACTGCGCCGAGCATTGTCGTCAGAACCAAGTTTTGGCGAGTACGTATCCGAGATGCCGTTGATCAGGGTAATGCGACAAGAGCCTTGGGAATGTTTGGCAGCGTTTATATGCTCGCAGAACTCAAACATCCCTCGGATCAAGCAGATGGTCGCGTCGGTTGCGCAGTTGGGCAATCAGTTAGGAAAAGAAGACTGGGCCTATGAGTTTCCCGAGGTTGAAGTTGTGGCAGACGCCGGCGAGACGCATTTGAGGTCGGTCGGTCTAGGCTATCGGGGTAAGCATCTGGCTTTAGCGGCAAAGGCTTTAGTGAGTTGGGGAGACAGCGGGTTAATCGAGTTACGGGATGCTTCATATCACGACGCGAAAAATGCGCTGATGGAATTGCATGGAGTAGGGCCGAAGGTGGCGGACTGCGTGCTGGCATATTCGCTGGATAAAGGCGAGGCATTTCCTGTCGATGTACATGTCCGACGAGCAGCGATACGGCTTTACGGATTGGATGACAGTATCAAGAACGATGCAGTCGGTGAGTGGGCGCGGGACCGATTTGGAAAATACGCGGCATGGGCGCAACTCTACATGTTCAGGGATGAGATCAACCGTCGTTTAGGTGGTTGAGAACATGCTGACGCTCTTCGCTGACCGTTGAAATCACGCCTTCAATCCGCAACGCAAGCAACTCGGCTAAGAGTTCTCCGATCATTGGTCCCTCTTCCATACCCAGATTGATCAAATCTTCGCCGTTGAGTTCGGATGTGATGTGTCGGAGCCGCGTCTGGAAGTCGCGGAAGCGATACGCAACTAAACCGTCAGTCTCAACGAACATCGCTGCTCCGACTACGTTTTCTTGCAGGTCAATCAATGATCGATACAGTTCGATGTCGGTGATTTGGTTGTGGCGGCATCGTTCCGCTACAGCGCGCGCGATTGCGGCATCTTTGGCGGTTTCGCTCCAATCGGATGGCATCAATAGACGCCAAGCCAGCGAGGATGCGGAATCTTCATCGAGCAGATAGGCGAAAGCGGCAAAGCGGCTTAGATCAGATTCATTCCTGCAAATACGCTTGAAAATGCCGGGCGGGAAACTTGCGTTGATGCCGAGGGCTTCAAGTTTCCCGTGTTGATTCGCGAGGTCTAGCAACGTGTCCAGGTCTTCGTGTTCTGCAAACCACAGTCGAAACTCGTTGAACACTCTTTGAGGAGATCGTTTCGTCATAAGACGCAGATCATCCAAGCCTTCGGCGATCAAGACTTCAGTTGTTCGCTCGAATCGGTAACCGTATCGAGCCGCAAGACGTATGCCGCGCATCATCCGCAACGGGTCTTCATGAAATGAATCTCGCCGGATGACACGCAATATCCCATTTTCCGTGTCGGACATTCCGTTGAACAGGTCGATTAACGGACCTAGACCGTCCAGTTGAAGCGGCATCGCCATGGCATTGACCGAAAAGTCGCGCCGCGCTAAATCGAGTTCGATGTCATCGACTAGAGTGATCTGAGGCAGAAATCCTGGTGGATCATAGGTGTCCATGCGAGCAGATGCGATATCCACAGCAAGATCGCCGACCCTGACTTTAGCTGTATGAAGCCGAGACGTGGAAACCAATACGCTTCCCGAAATATTGGTTAGTAGGGCATCAGCGAAATCCACGACTTCGCCAATCATGGTTACGTCCGGAAGGCTAGTTACTTGATCCCGCTTAGAAACGATCTCTCGGACCATCCCGCCAACCAAGTAGACCTTCGTTGAGGTCGAATCAGCGGCTTCAGATATCGAACGGAGAATGTCGGCGGAGTCTTTCTGTAACCGCCCGGAACGAACAAGGTCATCAAAAGACCAAGTTGCATCATTGGAATCTGTAGCCATTGGCATCGGGCAGCCAGAGTTATGTCTCGTATTTGAGAGATGTTCGACGGTTTTAGATCGGGTTTGACTGGTAGAATCGATTGAAGTTTAGGCGTAAATCGGTCAGCAAAGCGGTCATAATGGCGCTAAATGCGTCAGCCTAGAGCCCGCTCAAAGAAAGGTCGGTACGGAATGATCAACGACCTCCCTATCAAGATAGACGTATTCATCGACTACACCTGACCTTGGGTACGCCAAGCTGGGATCTGGCTATCCCGGGTGAAAGACGAGATGGGCGACGATCTAGATATTACCTATCGCAGCTTCGCGCTTGAGCAGATCAACTCCGAGAACGGTCCTGACTGGAAGGCTTGGGAACAGGGAGAGGACTACGTGAGCCGAGGTTTGTGGGCATTACGCGGCGGAATCGCAGCGCAGATGCAGGGATGGCAAGCACATGACAAGTGGATGCTGGAGTTGCAGCACTACAAATTCGTAGAGCGCGGAGACATTCGCGATCGAAAACCGGTTATCGACGCCGCAGAACGCGCCGGACTCGACATAGAAAAGTTCGTCGCAGATCTCGACTCTCCAGATCGGCTTGCTGAGATCGGTAGGGACCACGAAGAGGCCGTAGCGCAAGGCATATTCGGCACACCGACGTTTATCTTCGAGGATGGATCAGCCGCATTCCTCAAGACATTCACACCACCTGAAGGCGATTCCATGGCCGCGTTCGAGAACTTGGTGTTAATGGCTCGAAATCGTCCTTATTTCGGCGAGTTGAAACGACCGCAACCGCCTTGGCCACAGGGTGTCGAGGTTTGATCGTTGACCTTGGAGACGAACTCAGAAACGGAACTAGATGAGCTTGAGGTCAAGCTCGGAGTAACTTTCACCAATCGCAACCTGCTCAAACAGGCATTAACCCACGAGTCATTCATCAACGAATGGGCTGACGAGCACGTCGCCGCACCGATGAGTTCCTATGAGCGGTTGGAGTTTCTCGGCGATGCGGTGTTGAACTTTGCGGTGGCGAACGCGCTCTTTGAGCGTTCGGATGATGCCAGCGAAGGTGAGCTGTCCATGGGCAGAGCGAACATCGTTTGCAAGGATTCGCTTGCACAAGCGGCTGGCAATCTTGATCTTGGCGACTATATCTTGCGAGGCAAAGGCGAAACTGTATACAGTCCCAACGTTCGCGAATCGGTTTTGGAGGATTCATTCGAGGCCATCATCGGCGCAATCCACGTCGATCAGGGTCTTGATGCAGCGCTTCGGTTCGTTTTCACGCACTTAGGTCATCAGATTGAGCATGTCGCAAAACATGGTGTCGAGAAGGATCCGAAATCAGCATTTCAAGAATTGGTGCAAGGCGCTGGATTAAAGACGCCGCGTTACCAGACAGAGTTAACCAGCATCAATGAGAACGGAGAACATCGCTATTTGGCGCGCGTGACCGTAGGGGGGCGTGAGGTCGCTAACGGTGTTGGCATGAGCAAATCTAAGGCTCAGAAGCGCGCGGCTGCGAAAGCCAACGAACTGTTCTCCAAAGGTATCCCTGTCGCATTCGCTCAGATGGCACCGAAATCACGACAATCTTCGAGAACTGCTAGTAGTTCCGCAGACTATGTCGCTTCGAAACCATCAGACCGATCGCGTTCGGAGGGTTGGCGTCGTTTCGGCAACTGGTTGGGACTGCACGCGTTCCGCAAGCGTGAAGAGACTCCAAGCCGTAGATTGATTTACAGACGGTCGGATTAACCTCGTTCTGAATGCCGGAATGCTGCGTTTACTCGGTAAAAGCAACAAGACTTCCGAATCGTCGCAAGAGACTCGACGATCATGGACGAACATAGTCGGCAACGTATTCCGACGCTCTAAGGTTGATGACGAGTTTTGGGAGGATTTGGAAGAAGGCTTGATCGTTTCAGACGTGGGAGTCGCGACTTCAATGGAACTCGTTGAGAAGACACGAGATGAGGCGAAATGGACAGGCGCACGAACCCCTGATGCGGTGTACGATCTTTTGCGGTCTGAGATTTCCAGCATGTTGAGCGACGATACTGCCGACGGGAGTTTTGACGAAGATGGTCCAGTGGCAGTGATGGTAGTGGGGGTCAATGGATCAGGAAAAACCACGAGTATCGGCAAGTTGGCTCAAGCCGCGAAGACAGATGGACGTGTGCCACTGATCGCCGCGGCTGACACCTTCCGCGCCGGTGCCATTTCACAACTTGAGATCTGGGCAGAGCGCACAGATACCATGTTCGTATCTTCGTCAGCGGGCGCAGACCCGGGCTCCGTGGTCTACGACGCATTAAATGCCGCTAAATCACGCGGTGCAGACTTCGTCGTAATCGATACCGCAGGCAGATTGCACACTGCTCACAATCTCATGGAAGAACTGAAAAAGATGCGTCGCATCCTCGATCGACACGCGGATGATTTCACTCCACGCGTCTTGCTGGTCATTGATGGAAACACTGGGCAAAACGGCGTAACGCAAGCCAAAGAGTTCACACAGGCAATCGGTTGCGATGGCGTTATCTTGACCAAGCTTGACAGCACTGCCAAGGGCGGTGTGATTCTGGCGATACGCGGCGAGATGGGATTGCCGGTCAGATACATAGGCACTGGCGAGGGGATTGACGACATTGCCCCGTTCGATCCACAGCAGTTCGCCGAGACTATCTTGCCGTCAAATAGCGCATGAACAGCATGTGCCGCAAACACCGTACGATTCGACTCCCTGACTTAGCGTATTTGACTCAATGTCTGATCTGATCTTTTGGCTGCTGACCCTTTATCTGATTGGCATAGCAGCGATTCCAATAGCGTATCTCGCGCTGCCCAACCTTATGGATCGCGGGTTCGGAATCGTTCGTCCTATCGCGATGCTGGTACTAGGCGCGTCGGTTTGGATGCTGAGCCTGTTGAAAGTGTTGCCGAACGATCCATGGGTCTGGTGGATGCTGACCGGCGTGGTTGCCGTAGCAGGTTGGAGTTGGTTAGTTTGGCGAGAACGATCGGGACTATTGGATTTCGTACGTAAACGTTGGCTGCATCTCATTGTGGTTGAGACGGTGTTCCTAGTGTTTTTCGCGATCTTTGTGATCGTCAAGGCAATGAATCCCGACATTGATCACACTGAGAAGCCGATGGATCTGACGATGCTGAACGCGGTCGTCAGCGCACAGCACATGCCGCCTACGGATCTTTGGTTGAGCGGGCATCCCATCGCGTACTACTACCTCGGCTACTGGATGTTCGGCGGCATAGCCCAGATGTCCGGAGTGGAACCAGCAATTGCCTATAACTTGGCACTTGCTTCAATCGCCGCTTTGGCCGCCGCCGCTATATTCTCGCTCGTCGCAAATCTGGTTCGACGCGATGGAGCAACCACCAGACAGACGCTTGCTGGCGGATTGATCGCTGCTGTGTTACTCCTCTTGATTTCCAACTTGAACGGCTTTTGGGAGTTGCTCTCATTGGCTGGAATCGGCTCCGAAGGTTTTTACGAGTGGCTTGGAATTAAAGGCGTCGATCTGGATGATCCAAGCTCCGGGTGGCGTCCCGAAGGCTTTTGGTGGTGGTGGGCTTCATCGAGGATCATCAATCGATTCGGACCTGACGGTGCAGAACTCGACTTCACCATCCAAGAGTTTCCATTTTTCAGTTTCATGCTGGGCGACCTGCATCCGCATGTGATGTCGATTCCGTTCGTTTTGACAATGATTTCGATAGTGGCGAACCTGCTTTTTTCGCGAGCAAAATGGGGATTCCACTGGTTCAAACGGAATCCAGTACCTACAGCTCTGATGATCTTGGCCGTAGGTTCCACAGGGTTCATCAACACTTGGGACATGCTGTGGATGCTCCTAGCGTTGGGTGCCGTAATCTACCTCAAGTCGTATCGAGAAAATGGTCGTGCTCATATAGCCACCATAAGGATCGCAGCACCTCCATTTCTGTTACTCGCAGCGACTGGCGCGGCACTCTTCTCGAACTACTACTTCGTAACCGCTCAGAGCCAGATACAATTTCCGCCCATCATCCCAACTAAGTACGCCACCCGACCGATCCACTTCTTCACAGTATGGGGCGGTCTGATCGCGGTGATGGCAACATTCGCAGGCGCGCTCTTGGTGCCGACGCTAAGACGAGAGTGGGATACCCTGCGACAATCCGCGTCAGGGATCAAGATGCCGAATGTCGCATCCGAGAAACTGCCTTGGATCGCTTCAATCGCCTTTGTTGCATTCCTCTACTTCGTATGGACAGTTTCCCATTACACGTTCAACGACAATGCCGGTGGTGCAGACCTGATAACGCGCCTGCCACTGTCGGCACTTCTGGGCGCGTTGTTCATCGCGTTGTTCGTCACCACCTATAGGCGTGGAACGCGAGGCGCGGATGATGGCGCGCAGATATTGCTCGTGATAATCACGATAGCGGCGCTGCTTCTCTATGTGGCGGAGCTGTTTCGCCTCCACGACTTCTTCGGCGGACGCCACAACACTGTCTTCAAGTTCTACTACGAGGTATGGATATTCTTTGCCGTTGCAGGCGGTTACGGCATCTACTACTGGATGCGTCGACACCCGACTTTCGTCGGTCAACTGAGATATGTGAGCGTAGCCGGAGTATTCATCGTTACCCTGCTGATCGCAGTCTCTCTTTACTATCCCTTCGCGGCGACTGCGACCAAATCCTCCGAAACTAACACGGAGTTCACACTCGACGGCCTGAAGTTTCTCGAAAAAAGCGGAACCGCGGTGCCTGAAGCCATGGACTGGGTTCGGAATAACGTGTCCAACGATGATGTGATCGTGGAGGCATCCGGCACGAGTTACAGCCAGTTCTCACGATTCTCAGGTTGGACAGGACGTCCGACGATATTGGGTTGGTCGCATCACCAATCTCAATGGCGTGGTGGAGATGAATGGTGGATAGATCGAGAACGCGATATCGAGCGTATATACAACAGCCCCAATGATGATGAGAGTGATGATGAGACTATGAATCTCCTCAAAAGATACGACGCGAACTATCTGATCGTAAGCCCAAATGAACGCGGTAAATATACTGAACTAGATGTCTCGAAATTCGACCGTATCGCCAGCCGAGTGTTTGAAAACCAAGAAGTGATCATATTCGCCTTGGGAGAGTAGGAATGGACGCGGCAGATATGCGATCGAACGATAGCGATACGCGGACTGAAGTTAACAACACTTCGCGCGGTCGGTGGACCGACGCCGGATGGACTACAGACGGCTCGGTAGCCCGTACTGTTTCACGCGCAACCCGCATAGTCTCTCGCACCCGCGAAGCGGCCGTGGACAGTGCGACACAATTAGCGTTGTCGTTCTCTCCTCGCACTCAATACGCCTTATACGCGCTGCTGTTTTTGACGGGGCTCGGGATGCGGTTGGTGCGATTGGGATACATGGCGGTACACCACGATGAGAGCCTGCACGGATATTTCGGATACCAGATCGCCATCGGCAATGAGTATCAACACTCCCCGTTGACACACGGGATGTTGCTGTTTGAATTGATCGCAGGTGCATTCTTCCTATTCGGAGATTCCGAGTTCACCTTACGGTTGTCTATGGCAGTGTTTGGATCGGCACTGATCCTAGTGCCTCTCTTGATGCGGAAGCAATTGGGCGATATCGGCGCGTTGTTGACATCGGTCATGCTCACATTCTCGCCCGCGCTCTTCTATTTCTCTCGATTCGCACGCAACGACATATTGATGGCGTTGTTCATCGCGTTGCTAGTCGTCGCCATGTGGCGCTACATCGAAGAGAGGCGATTCCGATGGTTCTACATCGCCGCGGCGGTCTTGGCTATGGCTATGGCGACAAAGGAGACGGCATACATATTCGTCGTCATCTTCGCAGCTTACTTCGCCTGGACAACTCGGTATGAAATCCGAGATGTGATTTTAGGCAACATGAAGTTGAGCGAGATCAGCGCGCAGGGACATCTCCTCGTATTGCTAGTCGGATTGACGGCCCCGTTTTTCGCAGCGGGAATCGCTCTTTTCCAAGACCTCTTCGGATTGACCTTAGCCGCAGTTGAGGGCACCCCGGGAGTTGTGACCGGTGCTCCTGACGGCACAGCAGGGACGGCGGTAGCCGCGGCGATCACATTAGTCATTTTGGCCGGCGGAATCGTGGTAGGTGCTTGGTGGAATTGGCGGCGCTTCTGGGTGGCTTTGGCGATTTTCTGGGCAATCTACGTCGTCATTATGACGAACTTCGGAAGCCACTATCCCGGTGTAATCACCGGAGTATGGCAGTCGCTTGGATATTGGCTTGCACAGCACGATGTTCGCCGAGGCGAGCAGCCCTGGTACTACTACTTCATCATGGGTTCGGTTTACGAATTCTTGCCCATGCTGTCCGCGGTTGGCATCGCCGCCTACTACGCCATTAAGACTGGATGGCGCTCTATCGGATTAGTAGCAATCAGCATCATCAGTTTCGCAATATCTACCACCCTTCTATACACGCAGTACTACCAAAATCTAGAGCCGCCATCGGAACTGCTGATACTGCCTTTCGTCGTTTTGGCATACGTCACGATGTTGTTTGTTCCCCTGACGCTGAACGCGCCAAGAATGATGAGATTCCTGCTGTTCTGGGCCTTTGCTACGTTCCTCGCGTTGTCGGCAGCAGGCGAGAAAATGCCTTGGTTGCTCGCGCAGCTAACGGTTCCATTCATCTTCGTGGCTGGACACGGAATCGGATCGCTGGTGCGTTTCGTCGATTGGGAAGCCGTTTGGCAACGACGAGGTTGGCTTGCGCTCCCACTGGTTCCGCTATTCCTGATTGCCTTATACAGATTGGCGTTTTTCCAGTTCTACGACAACTTTGACATCTCCAACTCCCGCGACTTGGCGCAGTTCTTCGAGCTATGGGCCCTGATCGCTTTCTGCGGGATCTGTGTGTTGCTCTTGATTCAAGCGGGCATGGCGCGCGGCTTCAAACAAGTCGTCAGCGTGGCGGCGGTGGTTCTGGTCGGTTTGATGTTTGCTTTCACAGTGCGTGCCGGAATGATCGCGGTATACACGCACGGAGATATACCGAAAGAGATGCTCATATACACGCAGACCACTCAAGACCTGCATCAGACCGCCAAAGAGATCGATTTGGTGCGCGATCTTGCTTGGAACAAGAGCGAATTCAGTGTGGCAATTGATACCAGAGACGGATTCGCATGGCCCTGGAGTTGGTATCTCCGCGACTACGAAGGTGTCGGATATGTGAGTCTGGAAGGGGAGGATGCCACTGTAAACGACAACCGTACCGTCGTCGTAATCAATGCCCGAAATCATGACAACGTCAAAGATTCATTGCCAGACGGATTCGATTACGGACGGCACATGATTCATCGCTGGTGGTTCCCCGAGGTCTACAAGAACAAGACTCCCGCCGATGTGTGGAACGGCTTGACCAACCGCGAACTCTTGAGACCTATCGCCGATTTCTGGTTCCACCGCAAGCTGCCCAAGGACATCGGCTACATCGACTCGTACGTCTACTTCAGGGATGACACGCCACAAGCGCCTCTGCGATAGTAGTGGATCGTTGAGTGTGGAACACGACTGAGGCATTTGAAATGGCCATTACTAAGTGATCAAGAGCCGAGCATTTTGGATAGGCCTGCTTGGAAGCGTCGCGTTTTTGGGCATCATGGCAGTATTCCTCGTTGACGACTACGGTGAACTTCGCAACGCATTCACCAACGCCAATTTCGCATACGCGGCACCATCGCTAGTCTTTTACACACTCGCTTTGTGGTTCCGCACAGTTCGGTGGCGTTTTCTACTGAACCCGATTACTGGCGGTACGACGCAACGCGGCTTATTCCCGGTAGTCGTCGTTGGCTACATGGCAAATAATCTGATACCGATGCGTATCGGCGAGTTGATGCGTGCCTACTATCTGAGCTTGCGAGAGGGCGTAAGCACGATGGCAACCTTTGGCACCGTCGCGCTCGAGAGAGCGTCGGACGTGATCGCTTTGCTGCTACTGGTCGCAGTGGTCGCCGTTTTCGGAGCGATTGGTTTGCAGTCAACCGTTGGATCGATCGCTGATGATGTGCCCGGCGGAGTGCCGGTGCTGGTGATTGCCGCGTTGTTGCCATTCATCAGCGTATTCGCGGTAGTTGCTTATGTCATCATCGTTTCGCCACAAAAGGTCAGGAGCCTGATAGCTGGGATGCTGTTTTTCGTGCCGGCTCGAATCCGCGTGCGGATTGTCGGAATGGCGATGAATCTCATCTCGGGACTGACGGTGGTGCGGACTTGGAGGGGATTGGTCAAAGTCATTATTCTCTCGTTGCCGGTATGGTTAGCCGAGATCGCCATGTACTACGTGATCGCTTTGGGTTTCGATATTCGATCCGTGTTCGACACTCAGTTTGAGTTCATAGCAGCGATCGTAGTCTTTGGCGCGGCGGCGAATTTGGCGGGAGTCATGCCATCGACGTCGGGCAGTTTAGGCGCCTTCGATTTCTTTGGCGCAGCGGCACTGACGGCCTTGGGCGTGACTGGAGAAGTTGCGCTTGCATACGCGTTCACTGTCCACCTGATCCTGTGGGGACCGGTAACGTTGGCTGGCGCGTTGATTCTTCTCGCTGACAAGACCTCCATGGCAAACTTGGCGCGCGGCGCAAGGTCAGTCAGGCGACAGGCTGCCGCATCCGACATCGATGCCAACGATAGCGAGCGGCGACACGCGGAGTTGAGCCCGTGAAGGTCGGAATTGTCGGAGCAGGCGCGGCAGGTCTAGCGGCCGCATTTGATCTCGGTAACGCAGGACACGAGGTCGTCGTATACGAATCGGCACCCTTCATCGGTGGTCAGGCATCAACGATTCCGGTAGGGGGGTACCCCTTGGAACGCGGTTATCACCATCTCTTCACCAATGACCGAGCCATATTGGACTTGATGGATGAACTCGGTATTGGCAACGCGATGGAGTGGTATCCCTCTAACGTCGGCACGTACGTGGATGGCGGATTGCATCGCACCACGTCGGCATTCGATCTGCTTCGTTTCAATGCCATACCGATATACGAGCGCATCAAGATGGGCCTCTTCGCGCTACGAGTGCAGCGGATAAAGAACTGGCAGGGGTTGGAGCCGTACACCGCGGACGAATGGTTGAGCGAGAAACTCGGAGGCCAAGCCTACGACGTGTTATGGAACCCGTTGCTACGAGGTAAGTTCGGAAGGTTCTACCGTGAGGTCGGGATGCCATGGTTCTGGTCCAAGATACAGACCAGATTCGCGTCACGCGAAGGAATGTTAGCAAAAGAGGTGTTGGGATATCCAACTGGCAGCTTTGACATCGTTTTCGATGCATTGGCAGAACGCGTCAGGTCCAACGGCGGACAAGTTCGATTGGAGAACCCGGTTGTCAAAATAGCACCGCGCGATGAATCCGGTCAGATCGGCATCCGGTCTGTATCCGACGCGAAAGAGGTTGCAGAGACTTTCGACTGCGTTCTTGCAACAGTCCCGTCTTTCTCCGTTCCAAGCATCTTGGACGATATACCTGCGAGTTACCTTGAGCGTCTGCAATCCGTGCAGTATCTCGCCGCCGTAGTCGTGATATTGGAGCTTGAACATCCCCTAACCGACTTCTACTGGATGAACATAGCTTCCGACGATGTCCCATTCTTAGGCATCATCGAACACACAAACATGCTCCCCAAAGAGTGGTACAACGGCAACCATGTGGTGTACCTGACTAACTATCTGCATCGCCGCGACGAACTGTTCAGCCTATCCCCGGATGACCTGACGGACCTCTATCTCGATCACTTGCCGAAATTCAACAATATGTTTGACCGATCTTGGGTGAAGGATGTGCATTACAACGCGGTAAGCGCGGCGCAGCCCATCATTGGAACAAGATACGGCGAACAGATGCCCTCGCATCGCACCCCGTTCGAGCGGGTATATCTGGCAAACACAACCCAAATCTATCCCGAAGACCGCGGAACCAACTACTCGATCCGCATGGGTAGGGAAATGGCCAAGATGATCGAGACCGATGCAGCCAAAGGATGGCGCGATTGGCATTCGAATTGAGAATGCTCCTGGCTACATTTCGACGTGAATTTGTGGGTTAACCTATATCGAGATTGAATACAACGACTCGAAGTTCAACTACTGAGGAGAGCAGACGCATGGGCGTTTTGGATGGGAAGGTTTCCATAATCACCGGCGCAGGCACGGGAATCGGCAGGTCTGCTGCGATCATGTTCGCAGAAGCAGGCTCCGACCTCGTAATCGCAGGACGCCGCAAGCCCCCGCTCGACGAGGTGGCAACCCTAGCACGTGAGCATGGTGTAGAGGTTGAGGTCAGGCCAACCGACTTGGAAGACGGCGATGCCGCAGCCGCATTGGGAGAGTGGAGTCTGGATAGATTCGGCAAGGTCAACATCCTCGTCAACAACGCCGGACATAGCAGCCGCGTCCGTTCAATCCGATACGTAGGCCCTGAAGAATGGGACTCAGTCTTCAGAGTCAACGTCGAAGGCGTTTACCGCCTGACTCAATCCGTGCTGTCGAACATGATTGAACGCGGCGAAGGGACAGTCATAACGGTCTCGTCGATGGCAGCTTTGAACCCTGGCCTGATGGGTGGCGCGCCATACAGTGCCGCGAAAGCAGCATCCCTAAACATGATCCGCGGGATGAACACGGAACTCACCAAACACGGTGTCCGCGCTTGTGCAATCATGCCAGGCGAAGTGGATACCCCGATACTCGAAAATCGACCGCGCCCGCCAGATTCCGATGATCGATCGACCATGATGCAGGCGGAGGACATCGCTCAAGCAATCTTCTTGTGTGCTGCCATGCCGCAAAGGACGATCGTCGAGCAGGTCGTGATGATGCCTACTTTGCGACGCGACGTTTCTAGTGACATGGCGGCGGCAGAGGCTGAAGGCGCGAATAAGTGAGTTAACGTGCGATCGATTAACGCGCCGATTAGGGATGCTCTGTTACGATTCCATCTAGACGAGATTGTTGCCTTACCGACACATCTCGATAGAACGCGGGACTATCGACAATGCTGGAGTTAGATTGACGACGACTCAACAGGAAAGCCGCCCGAAACTGCGAGAACGCATTCGAGCGGCTCTCGAATCTCAGCGCGCCGGAAAAGAACGGCCGCCCAGCATCACAGTATTATCTTCGCTTCTCGCAGTGCAAGACGAACTGCACTATGTACCCGATGAAGCCATTGAAGAGACCGCGATTTTTTGCGACTCCACCATCAACGACGTTTGGAGCGTTGCATCGTTCTACACCAACTTCCGATTCTCTCCACCTGGACAAACCACCGTAGATGTCTGTTGGGGACCGACTTGTCATCTCATGGGTGCCCAGAAGTTGATCGCCGCGGTGCAGGACGAACTGGGCGTTGAAACCGAAGAGACTAGTGAAGACGGTAAGATCACGCTACGCTACAGCACATGTTTGGGAGCATGTGCCCAGGCACCGGTGATCGCCAGAGATCATGTCTTGAAGGGCAGGGCGAATCCAGAATCGGCTCGCTCTTTCATATCCGATCTGCGTCAGGAGCTTTCCAATGGTATCCCGCACTGAAGCACCTGTAGACACCTACGCGGTCGCGATGAGCCAGCAGACGCAGTACGCGATGTTGCGCGCTAGGGCGCGTCAAAGTTGGGGTCTTCTAGTAGAAGGCGATAAGCCTTGGGTGCGCGTCGGACTTGGAGCATCGGGGCAAGCCGCTGGCGCTGAGCAAGTCTTCGATGCCCTACAACCTTTCGGACCTGACGGAACGCAACAAATCAATCTGTCGATGGTCGGCGCACATGGTTTGATGTATCTCGAACCCGTCGTTGACATTGTCGTTCCTGGCGCTAATCGCGTCTTCCACGCGAACGTGACGCCAGAAATGGCATCGGACATCGTTGCCCACTACGTAGATGGGCGCGATGACCATCCGATGCACGATTCGGCATACGCATACTCTGGCCATGCCGACGACTACACCTCGCATCTGCTCAAATGGGACGGACTGCCAGCTAATCAACTACAGCGAAAGATACTCACTGCAAACTTTGGCAATATTGATCCCCTCGACATCTTCCAATACATCGCTCAAGACGGGTACGCGGCGCTTAACAAAGCAGTGCTCTCTATGAAACCAGAAGACGTTTTGGAGGAGGTCAAGACATCAGGGCTTCGAGGGCGTGGTGGCGCAGCCTTTCCAACCGGGTTGAAGTGGTCATTCCTAGCCCCGAGCAAAGCTCCCGTAAAGTACGTTTTATGCAACTGCGAGGAAGGCGACCCCGGCGCGTTCAACGATAAAGGCATATTGGAGAGCGACCCTCACCGTCTGATTGAAGGTCTCATCATCAACGGCTATGCCACGAACTCTACGCACGGCGTAGTCTTCATAAGACAAGGCCATGAAATACCTATCGAGGCGACCCGCCACGCCATCGAAGAGGCATACGAAAACGGCATTCTCGGCGAAAACATCCTCGGCTCAGACTTCAGCTTCGATATGGAGGTCTCTCTCACTGGCGATTCATACGTCGCTGGCGAAGAGACTGCCATGATGGAGGCAATTGAGGGCAAACGCTCAACACCTAGATACAAACCGCCATTCCCCGCGCAGGCTGGACTCTTCCAAAAACCGACCAATATAAACAATGTCAAGACCATCGCCTACGTCCCCGGCATCGTGGCGACAAGTGGGAATGATTTCAAACAAGTAGGTACAGAGTCGTCCTCAGGGACCGCGTTGGTGTGTCTCACAGGCCACATTAAACGCCCGGGTATGTACGAAGTCGAAATGGGCATGACGATACGCCAAGTTCTTGAAGACATCGGCGGCGGCGCCTCTGACGGCTCTGAACGAATCAAGGTGTTGCAGACAGGAGGCCCGCTCGGCGGTGTTCTCGGCGAGGAGGCGTTCGACACTGAGATCGACTTCGACGCAATGGCAAAAGCTGGAGCCATACTCGGTTCCGGCGGAATCATCGTCGGCGATGAAAGCACCGACATCGTAGACCTCATACGCAACCTAGTAGCGTTCAACCAGTTCGAATCATGCGGAAAATGCTTCCCATGTCGGCTGGGAAATACACACATGCTCGATGTGCTAGACAGAATGTGTAAGAACGAAGCTAAACCCGGTGACATGCAGCTGCTCGAAACAGTCGGTAACAACATGAAGATCGGATCCCTCTGCGGACATGGGCAACTCGGATATAACCCCATATCCTCCGCCATCAGCTACTTCGAGGACGAGTTCCAAAAGCGCTTCAATGGAGAGTTGGAAAAGTCCGGACCGTTCGGCGATGGATCAATGATATTGCCCAGTCGTACCCGACCATGAAATCTAGCCCAAAACCCTGCATGATACCTAACGGCGAAAGAAAATATGCCTGATCCCATCAAGTTCACCATTGACGGACAGCAACTTGAGGCTGAACCCGGTCAAACCATACTCCAAGCCGCGCTTGATGCCGGAATATACATCCCGTATCTCTGCTACTTTCCGCACATGAAGCCATACGGCGCCTGCCGCACGTGCGTCGTGGACACTGAGGCGGGCGGCAGGAAGATGACACTTGCATCTTGCACTGCGATGCCGATGCCCGATATGGTCGTTGAGACTAAGAACGAGTCGGTTAGCGATCTACGACGAGGGATCATTGAGTTATTGATGTCAGAGCATCCGCACGGTTGCTTGACCTGTCACCGGATCGAGTTGTGCGGCCCGCAGGATGTTTGCCAACGCCACGTTGACGTCACCGACCGATGCACGATATGCCCAAAGAACGAGCGATGCGAACTCAAAGACACCGTTCGTTCGGTTGAACTCGATCTACGGACACCGCTCAACTACAACCGGCGTGATCTGCCGATACACGCCGATGACCCGTTATATGACCGTGACTACAACCTCTGCATCGTCTGCGCCAGGTGCGTGCGAGTTTGCGATGAAATTCGCGGCGACAACGCGCTGACACTCGTATCGCGCTCTGGAGTATCCCTAGTCGGCACTTCACACGGCACATCGCTGATGGAATCTGGCTGCGAGTTCTGCGGCGCGTGTATCGATGTGTGTCCCACTGGTGCTTTGGTAGAGCGGGAATACAAATGGGAAAAAGCCAGCCGTCAGGTTACGACGACATGCACCAACTGCGCGGTCGGATGTCAGATGGTCGCAGAAGTCAACAAGTTCGACAAAATCATTCGATTCCGAGGCGATGTAAACAGCGAAGTCAACCGCGGCCAAGCATGTTTCAAAGGTAAGTTCGGCTATGACTACGTGAATCACCGATCGCGTCTAAAGCGCGCCTATTTCCGCAAGGGTGGAATCCTTACTAACACAACCCTAGATGAAGCGTTTACCACCGCGGCCGATGCACTGTCGAAGTACCAACCCGAGGAGGTCGCAGTCATTGCATCTCCGCGCGGTAGTAATGAGGACAACTTCATCGCGCAGAAATTCGCACGCGTCGCTCTAAAGACCAACAACGTCGACCATGCTCACAACTTCATCGGCGATGTGACGCAACACATATCCGATCGATGGGATATGGAACACACCAAACGCCCGATATGGGACATTGAGAATGCAAACTCCGTATTGGTAGTTTCAGGTAACCCAACGGAAGATCAGAACGTCTTGGCAGTGCCGGTCAAAATGGCCGCAAAAAGAGGCGCAAAGATCGTCGTCGTCGACCAGCGCGAAACCGAATTGACTCGCTATGCAGATGTATGGCTACGTCCACGCATCGGTACCGCACACATGGCAGTCATGGGTGTAGCACGCGCCGTTTTCGACACAACTTTGGAACAAGGCGACTTCATACGCGAGCGAACTTCTAACGCCGAAGAATTCAAGGCCGCGTTGTGGGACTACGACCTCAGTCGAATCTCTGCATATTGCGAAGTAGAGATGGACGAGTTCGCACAAGCAGCAGCAGCACTCGCAAGCCACCGCGAGATGGCGGTATTGCTTGGGGCCGACACAGTTCCGAAATCAAGGCACGACGCGCTAGTCGATGCCGTGATGAATCTCAGACTTCTAAATGGCACAGCAGACGGTCCAGGACAAGGGGTGTACCCGCTATTCTTCGGCGCGAACGCAAGAGGTTCTGAGCAAATCGGTTGCGCTCCGTTAGAGGCAGAATCCCCATTAGCAGCGCGCCTCGCCGAGTCATGGGGCACCGAGTTTCCCTCGGAGCAGCCGTCAGGCGTGCAAGACCTCTTCAGCGCTATGCGGGATGGGAAAATCAAAGCCGCAATCGTTATGGCCGACGGCGTTAACCCCAATGCACGCCAGTTCGGAGATTTGAGCGAGGCTCTCGGATCCCTTGAAACTCTCATTGTCTCGTCAGTCTTCGACAACGAGATCACGTCCAAAGCCGATATCGTTTTCCCAGCCGCACCATTCTCAGAGCAGACATCAACGTTCACCAACATCGAATCTCGCGTTCAGTTGGTGAGAAACACCAGCGAATCCAGATTCGACGAAATCGCAGGATGGCAGATGTTATGCGGACTAGCGAACAAGATGGATAAACCCGGATTCGACTACGAGTCGGCAAGCGAGATATTCGATGCCATCTGCTCGACTATCCCCGACTACCATGAACTGAGCCACGAAGCGCTGCAAAATGGCGGCATCATTACGCACACCCATGCAGACGCTGCCGAAACCAAATCCGACTTCGAGATCAACAAGCCCGATTTCTCGCAATTCATCCGCGATGGCTACTACTTCGCACCCGGGCGCACTCTTCACCAGCCAGAGCGTGAAAACACTCTTGGTGAGCGGAACTACCTCAACTTCATCGACCGCGTCGAATGGATAGAACTCCACCCGGACGACTTCGACCCCCTCGGCATCTCAGAAGGCGACACTGTAGCCGTCAGAGATGTTCGAGGCGACTTGGTAGCCCAAGGCGTTGCTACTGTCTCCGATCACGCTTTGCGAGGCATTATCCAGACCACTACGTTGTTCGCAGAGCTCGCAACATACATGGAAGAGTGCGAATACCCAGACCCTTCACCGACAGTGCCTGGACTCGATGTCCGCGAAGTCACCGTTGAAGTCGTCGCCAAAGCAAGAGAACGCGAACTCGTAGCCGTTTGAAACCAAGCTAACCGGTCGCAACGAGATATTCGCGAAACTACCGTCATTCTCGCGCAAGCGAGAATCTAGATGGGAAGTCCCCAAAGCGAAATGATGCTGCTAAACCCTTCAATTCCCCCTTCGGCATCAAGAGGGAAGGGAATAGCGTTCACCTTTGGGCCATCAAGGGGGAGGGTTTTGCAAAGGTCTGGTTGCAACTGCAATCGAGACAGCGATAAACGGTGCTAGAATCTGAAGTGCGCGGCAGTTCGATTTTGATGAGGTTGCGCGACGTTTTGGCAGACATCCTGAAATAAACACAAAAGGAGCTCGTGAGAATGGCACATCCAATTGATGTAAACGATGCTGATTTCCAATCTGAAGTCCTTTCATCCGATATTCCAGTCCTAGTCGATTTCTGGGCAGAGTGGTGCGGGCCCTGCAAGATGGTCGCCCCTGTCGTAGAAAAGTTGGCGCACGACTACGAAGGTGTAGTCAAGTTCGCAAAGGTCGATGTTGACCAGAACCCAGGCCTATCCGGGACATACGGCGTTCGCAGCATCCCGACGTTGTTGATCTTCAAAGACGGAAGCCCGATTGAGCAGGTCGTCGGCGCTGTTCCCGAATCCGTCCTAAAGGACAAGCTGCAAGGTGTCTTGCAGATGGCCGCTTGAGCTGCGAAACCAAGGATTTAAGCAAAAGGAGAGAAGGGCGGTCTCTGCGACCGCCCTTCTTGCGCGTTTAACCCACTTAGCCGCCAAACGGGGGCCGCATGGCTTTAATATCGTTATCGTGAGTTAGCAAACACGCGGGAGTGGATGAGTCCCGGTGGGCTTCACGGACTTCAAATCCGCTGGTGTGCATCCTTCGGTGTGCGCGGAGGGTTCGACTCCCTTGCACTCCCGCCAATCAGATTGGGGTTCTTTGCACAATTACCGTCATTCCCGCGGGAATGACCAACCTAAGTATCGAAGATGATCTTAAAGTTACGCACAGCACACATTGGGAAACGAAACATTAAACCGAATCCAGAATAGGAGGTTACGGATGCGATACGCAAAGCTTGGAAACACCGACATCAAGGTATCGAGGATGGCCTTAGGTTGTTGGCCATTCGCAGGGGGAAAAGTGTGGGGACCACAAGACGATAACGATTCGATCGCCGCGGTCCATGCATCGCTCGATGCAGGTGTCAACTTCTTCGACACCGCCGAGGGATACTCCGACGATTCCAACTCCGAAGAGGTGCTTGGCAAAGCTTTGAACGGTAAGCGTAGCAAAGCAGTGATCGCTACAAAGATCGGCAACGCATACCTACACCCGTCAACCGTCGCAGAAACATGTGAAGGAAGTCTAAGCAGGATGCAGACCGATTACATCGACCTGTATCAAATCCACTGGCCCAACCACGACGTCGCTATCGAAGACACGATGTCGGAACTTCTGAAACTCCAAGATAGCGGCAAGATCAGAGCATTAGGCGTATGCAACTTCGGAGTCCGAGACCTCACCGACATACTGGCATGTGGCGCAATCGTCACCAACCAGCTCCCGTACAACCTAATTTGGCGCGCGCTTGAGTTTGCGATCAAACCCGAATGTGTGGCAAACAACGTCGGAATCATCTGCTACAGCCCGTTGCAGCAAGGACTCTTAACCGGTAGATATTCAACCGCAGACGATGTCCCACCGGGCTTATCCAGAACTCGCCATTTCAACAAAGACCGGGACCAGGCAATTCACGGTGAAGATGGCTGCGAGGAAGAAACATTTCGAACCATAGCCTCCGTTCTAAAGATCGCTGACGAAGTTGGTGAACATCCTGCGAAGGTATCACTCGCATGGCTCTTGGCACAAGAAGGTGTCACGAGTCTGCTGGTTGGTGCCCGCAACGCCGATGAAGTCGCGCTCAACGCACCCACGTTCGATTACGACCTGCCCGATGATGCGATCAACGCGCTCTCTGCTGCGACTGAAGAACTCAAACAGATACTCGGAGAAAGCGCAGACTTTTGGCGATCGCCCAGCAGGATGCGTTGAGGTAGATATTTACATCTCTAAACTGCGACAATGTAATAGTAGGGCTAGGAGGACACGTTGAAGCACGTCAGGCATGTGGCGGAAACCTGACGATCAAGACATGACCCAAAAACCGAACAGCAAATCACGCGATCACGCATCCGAAAATCTGTACGGGGTGTTCGCTGGCTTCAACGAAGCCTATGCCAAAAGCCTATTGGAGGGCGATGTCGCATCTCTGACCTCGGACCCCCAAGACGGAATCCAAACCGATCTCGAATACGACGGCATACTTCTCAATCCCGATTTCGAACCGACCTTTACTTATGACGTTAACGGGCACCCAGACTCTACTAACGAGACCGATACAGAAGAAGACGCCATCGCCACAGAGGCGCCCGAACCAGAACTTATCCCAGACGCGGGTACTTCAGATGATGAAGTGGACGAAGTCGATGTCGCCGACCAGCAACCAGTCTCAGAAGACACACAAACACTTGATCCTGCAACAACGATCGCTGTCGAACCAGGTCTATCCGCAGACCAAATCGTTCGTGTAGAGCGATTGATCGCCGCGATCAGAGATGACGGACATCACGCCGCCGACATTGATCCTTTGGGCGTAATTCCGCGATCCGACCAGCACCTGCGACCCGAATCCTACGGAATACTACCCGAAACTCTTGCAGCATCCTCCAGATTCCTTACCGAAGCACACGACGAGCCACGACTTTGGTTGGCAAACGCTACGATCGGCGAAGCAGTTGAAGAACTCAAGTCCTTCTACTGCGGAACAATCGGATACGAATTCGGTCACATTCACAGCGTCGAAGAGCGCACTTGGCTCCGAGATCAAGTGGAAAACCAAGCATCGATGCAATTCATGACCGATTCGCAAAAGCGGTATCACCTTGAATTGCTAACCAAAGTAGAAGGATTCGAAAAGTATCTCCATGCCACATTCCCCGGCAAACGATGGTACGGACTAGAGGGACTAGACGCCCTAATACCACTGATTGACCAGATAATCCTGCACTCGGCATTCAATGTCAAGCAGATCGTCATGGGTATGCCACACCGAGGCAGATTGAACGTCCTCGCTCATCTACTCGAGCAACCATACGAGTCTCTGCTAACAGGCTTCTTGGAAGGCAGATTCGCTCACCTAGCGGCCATGGAAGCCGCGGGTTGGATGACCGACGTCAAATACCACCTCGGATCGAGAGCCGACGTTGACGTGAACCAAGACGGCTCCACCGATATCATGCTTCGGCTGCTTCCCAACCCGAGCCATCTCGAAATGGTTGACCCAGTCGTTCTCGGTGCTGTCAGGGCTGAACAAGATAGAGCATCTGATAATGACGACTCACACCAAGAGGCGATGGCCCTACTGATCCATGGCGACGCCGCCTTTGCTGGACAAGGAGTCGTTGCCGAGGCGTTAAACCTAGTCAACCTCGAAGGATACTCAGTCGGCGGTGCAATACACGTCATCGCAAACAACCAACTCGGATTCACTACTCAACCGCGTGATGGATATTCAGGACAATACTGCTCCGATATCGCACGCGGCTACGAAATCCCGGTTGTGCATGTCAACTCCGATGACCTCGAAGCCTGCGCGTTAGTCGCGAAAATGGCAGTTTCATACCGATTGCAGTTCCAAAAAGAGTTCGTCATCGACCTCGTCGGATACCGACGACACGGCCACAACGAGAATGACGAACCCCGATTCACACAACCCATAGCATACGGAAAGATCGCCAACCACCCGACCTTGCGAGAACGATGGGCGCGAAGACTCCTTGAAGACGAAGTAGTTTCCCAAGACGAGGTTGATGCATTCGTCTCCGCAACTCACGATCAGTTGAGTGCCGCGATGAAAGCGGTAGACAGTCCGGGAGCAGGTACCAAACGCCAAGAACCTGCCGACTTAGGGCTGACACCTGAACCCATGCAGGGCGAAGAATATCCGGACACCTCAGTAGAGAAAGATCGTCTCATCGCCCTCAACCAACAGATCAGCGAGATCCCCGAAAACATCAACCTACATCCCACGGTTGCACGCGTATTCTCGCGGCGCGCTAGTGTTGGCAAAGACAGCGAAAACGGCATTGACTGGGCACAAGCCGAGGCGTTAGCCATAGGATCGGTTTTGCAGCAGGGCATAGCTGTCCGATTGACCGGGCAAGACTGCGCCCGCGGTACCTTTAGCCAACGACACGCAGTTGTATGGGATGCCGAAACAGGAAATACATACTGTCCTCTAAAAACCGTTGAAGGCGCAAAGTTCTCGATATACAACAGTCCTTTGTCCGAAGCCGGACCCGTAGGATTCGAGCATGGATACAGCGTATTCTCCGAATCCAGTTTAGTACTCTGGGAAGCTCAGTTCGGCGACTTCGTAAACAACGCTCAAGCCGTCATCGACGAGATGATCGTTTCCGCCGCCGAAAAGTGGGGACAGCAGTCGAACCTGGTCTTACTGCTTCCACACGGTTACGAAGGACAGGGACCAAATCACTCTCACGCGCATCTTGAAAGATTCCTCGATCTCGCTTCCAGCGGGAACATGCGAATCGCTAACCCCACGACATCCGCTCAGTATTTCCACCTCTTGCGGAGTCAGGCAGCACTCCTGAGCGACCCTGAACGAGGGCGACCATTGGTTGTCATGACACCCAAAAGCCTCTTGCGGCATCCCATGGCAGCATGTTCCATCGCAGACCTGACCAAAGGTACGTTCCGACCCATCCGCAAATTCACGCTCTCAAACTCAAATCCCGACAAGGTCAAACGCATCGTGCTATGCAGTGGAAAGGTCTTTGTCGACTTGGCAACCCACCCCAAAATCGCTGATGTCAAAGATATTGGCGTCATCGTTCTTGAGGAGCTATATCCCTTCCCAGATGAACTCATAGCGGATGCCTTCAAATCATTCGCCAACTACGAAGATGTCGTATGGCTGCAAGAGGAGCCGCGCAACCGTGGAGCATGGGATTTCGTAAGAACACCGTTGGCATCGATCGCCAAGTCTAGGATTCGATATATTGGACGCCCGCGCAGCCCAAGCCCAGCTTCTGGTTCAAACTGGTTGCACAGACGCCAGCAAGACAGATTGATACAAATCGCACTAAAACTCGAACCGGAAAACTAGTCCACGCAACCCGATCACATCCAGACAAAATAGCGAAGTGCTAAATCCGATAGGAGATACCCATAGATGGAAGAGATAGTCGCACCCGATTTCGGCGAATCAGTCTTTGAAGCATCCGTTGGCAAGTGGTTCAAGGATGTTGGCGATACCGTCAATGTCGGCGAGCCAATCGTCGAACTACACACAGATAAAGCCGTTCAAGAGATCAACGCCGTTCAGAGCGGCACCATCGGCAACATCCTGAAGCAGGTCGATGACGTAGTGCGCCCGGGTGATGCTTTATGCGAATTCAAGTCCGATGTCGCAGTTGCCAGCGATGCAGTTGAAGAAGAACCCGCATCCGAAGCCGTCGAAGAAATCGAATCTGCGGACGAAACTAACGCGGAGACCAACGAAATCGCGGAAGAGGGCAGTGAATCTGAAGAAGAGGACACTGGTTACGTCGAAATCCAGCTAAGCCCATTCGTTGAGTTGCAGACTTCAACTGAGATCGAACCAGTGACCGATTCGACTGACGACGAACGAGAACCGGAATTGCAAGAAATCGAGATCGACGAAACCCCCGCACAAATCGAGATCGAAGAGACAGTTGAGGCCACGATTGAGCCTGAAGAGGATACAGAAGAAGAGCCTGAATCAGAACCTGCGCCAGCGCCCGAGGCAGTTCCGCAGATCGCACGCTTACGCGAAGAAGAAGACGATAAACCCGTGCGCCGAGAGCGACTCTCACGCCGACGACTAACAACAGCACGACGCATGGCAGAAGTCCAAGCAGAGGCCGTAATGACCACGACCTACAACGAGGTCGATATGCACGAGGTCATACGCATCCGCCGCGACTTCGGCGACCAGTTCTTGGAAACGAACGGCGTCAAACTCGGCTTCATGTCGTTCTTCGTAAAAGCCGTCATCAACGGATTGACAGCGTTTCCAATTCTCAACTCCGAACTCGACGGAGATGAACTCGTTTACAAGGAGTATCACGACATCGGCGTCGCAGTCGCAAGCGACCACGGCCTAGTCGTACCCGTTATCCGCGATGCCGACAAAAAGACATTCGCAGACATCGAGAGTGAGATACGCGGCTTTGCCGAAAACGCAAGCACAGGATCGTTCTCACTAGCAGACCTTGTAGGCGGGACATTCACAATCACCAACGGCGGAGTCTTCGGCTCCATGATGTCAACACCGATACTAAACCCCCCACAAGTCGGCATATTGGGAATGCACAACATTGTTGACAGGCCTGTAGTCGTAGACGGACAAATCACCATCAGACCCATGATGTATCTAGCCGTGACTTACGACCACCGAGTTGTAGAGGGTGCCCAAGCAGTCCAATTCCTGATGCGAATCAAGGAATCGCTAGAATCGGCTGAACTGCTTATGCTAGCCAGCTGACCACCTAACCCTCCCCCTTTTACGAAGCAAAAGGGCAGAGGGCTTACGCTTTTCCGTTAGAGTTGGTGGTCTGGCCGGGCATGGGTTCGTCGAAGGGTTCGCTGGCATCTTCGGCTGCCTGTTTGCGAGCGAACCAGTCCAGCCAGCGTTGACGTTCGAGTTCCACGCCTTGCTCAACACCTTGTTCCAAGCCTTCTTCGCGGCCTTCTTCCACGCCCACTTCACGGCCTCTTTCAAATCTGTGTTTGAGGTATCTTTCGGCGAATATCATCGTTCCCTCCACGATCACGGTGCTGACCGTCGCTGCTAATAAGATAACCGATGCAGAGCCGTCAATCATCGTATTCGTGAATCCCACGACGTCGTCCCGCCTGTGCAGCGGTAGGTTTTCGGCTGCCTCCAGCGCCAGCCCTGTCATCGCCAAGACGACGAACAGGGTCAGGTGCCAAGTTATCAGGTCCTCGGGTATCGGACGTAGCCATCGCACGGTTTTACTCCTGATGTTTCAGATTGCACGTCTTTTGCACGTACGTTATCAGTAAAGGAGCCAACCTCAAGGCAAGATGGCGAAGATTTTTGAACAGGGATTGGTGGGGGATGAACTGTGATTGGCGTGACGTCGAAATAATGAGGTTTAGATGGGTCGTTTCGCTTTGCGCTCCACTCTCACATCCTCTCTGGATGGGCGTTCCACCCGCTGAAGCGCCGACTTTCCCCGGAATGACGTAGTAGTGGCTTCTCGCGAAGAGACGAGATTCCTCACTACGCTCGGAATGACATCATCTGGTGCCAAGGAAGAACTAAAGACTAAAGTCCGCTTCGGCCTTGTCGGCTATATAGTTGCCGATTACTAGCGATGATGTTGCACCTGGTGAGGGTGCATTGAGGACGTGGACGGCGGTAGCGCTCTCGTCGATGCGGAAATCGTCTAGTAGCGTACCGTCTCGGTGGACCGCTTGCGCTCTTACACCTGAACCACCGGGCGCAAGGTCCGACTTTTTCAGCGAGGGCATCAACTTTTGCAAGCTATTGAGGAAGACTTCCTTTCGCAATGACCGGTTCATCTCCCATAGACCGACTTTCCAACTATTCATCGACATCTTCCAGAAACCCGGGAAGGTTACCGTACGACCAAAGTCTGAGAATGAAAAATCACGTTTCCGATACCCTTCACGCTTCAAGGCCAAAACCGCATTTGGCCCTGCCTCGACCCAACCCTTCATCGTCTGCGTAAGATGCACTCCCAAGAACGGGAATGCAGGGTCCGGCACTGGGTAGATCAGCCCCTTGACCATGTGCTCGCTAGATTTCTGCAACGTGTAGTACTCGCCCCGGAAGGGAATGATCCTAAGTCCGGGATTTACTCCGCTCATCGCCGCAATCAGATCAGAATGCAGCCCTGCACAGTTCACCAAGAACTTGGTATCGATCTCCCCGGATGTTGTCTCCAAGGTGTAGTTTGTGCCGTCCGACCCGCGTAGACCGTTGCTGATGTTCTTGACTTCCGAGTTGAATCGGATCTCGCCACCGAGCGATTGAACCTTTTCACGATAGACATCCGCTACTTTGCGGTAGTCGACAATGCCAGTTTTGGGCGCATACAACGCTTTAGTTCCTTCGACGAATGGTTCGATCTCGCCCATCTCTTCGCGATCAACAATCCTGAGGCCATCGACGGCATTGTTGGTTCCGCGCTCGAACAGGTCTTCGAGTCGTGCTTCTTCAGCAGGATTCGAAGCCACGATCAGCTTGCCACACGTCCATACGGGAATCTCGTTGTCGATGCAGAACTGCGTCATGGATGCGCGACCTTCCACGCAGAACTTTGCCTTGAAGGATCCAGGCTTGTAGTAGATGCCGGAGTGGATGACGCCGCTGTTGTGCCCAGACTGTTGAGAGGCTGGTGCATCGGCCTTTTCGACGACGGTGAGTTTCAGTCCGGGATGCCGTTGCAACAGTTGCATCGCCGTCGATAGACCTATAAGTCCCGCTCCAACTATCGTTACATCCTGCCGACCATTACTCAATTTGCGAGCCTCTCAATCAGATTTGCGGGTGTTTCAAACGACGTACCGATGATTCCAAAAGCACGCCGACACTGTGTTATCCCAAGTTTAATCGCCCAAAGTTTAATCGCCCCAAGTTTAATCGCGAGACAGTAGCCAATAGACCGCCGTCGGGTTTTATGCTGAATGTGTTGTGGATATAAAAAACACGCCAGAAACCCCGCGCCGCGTCAACCTCTTCGTCACCTGCTTAGTCGACCAGTTCATGCCGAATGTCGGTATGAGCGTCATCAACATCCTCGAAGCACGCGGCATCGAAGTCCACTTCCCAGCCGACCAGACCTGCTGCGGGCAACCGGCATTCAACAGCGGATTCCGAAATGATGCTAGGCCCGTGGCTTCGAGATTCTTGGACATCTTTGAAGCAACCGAAGGCCCTATCGTATGTCCCTCTGGATCATGCGTCGCCATGGTCCGAAACTTCTACTCCGATCTTTTTCGCGGACTCCCAGACGAACTCGCACGCGCCGAACGACTCTCCAAACGCATCTACGAATTCTCCGAGTTCATAGTTGATGTACTAGGCATAGAAGACCTTAATATCCGCAAAGATGTTGATGCCACCTACCATCGCTGCTGTCATCTCCTCAGAGAGCTACACGTTGATGAGCAGCCTTCGTCTCTGTTGAGCAACGTTGTAGGTCTAGAACTCAAGCCGATGGAACGTAGCGAAGTCTGTTGCGGATTCGGCGGAGCATTCTCCGTCAAAATGTCTGATGTCTCCACAGCTATGCTCAATGAAAAGTTGGATAATGTTCAGGCGACTGACGCTTCTACGCTTATCGCCGGAGACACCGGATGCATTATGCACATGCAGGGCGGACTGCGACGCAGAGGATCAGATATCCAAGTAGTCCACATCGCCGAGATGCTTGATCCTACATCCAATCTGAGCAAAACTTCCTGACCATGCAACTAGCCACCAAAGCATTCAACACCGCTGCATCACGGGCACTTGCCGATGTGCGACTCCAACAGGCGCATGAGGTCGTATACAACGGTTTCCACCACGCGCGCCTGTCAGCAGCGGCAGACACCGACGATTGGGAGGCGCAACGCACACTTGGCAAGGCGATCAAAGACCACACCATCGCCAACCTAGACTACTACTTGGAGATGCTCGCCGGCAACGTTGAGAAGAACGGCGGAAAGGTGCATTTCGCAAGCGATGCCGATGATGCCAACGCATACGTCCGAAACATCGCCGCACAAAACGATGTCAAAACCGTCATCAAGAGCAAGTCCATGGTCTCCGAAGAGATGGGACTGAACCACGTTTTGGAGGCAGACAACATTGAGGTCGTCGAGACCGATCTAGGCGAATACATCATTCAACTAGCAGGCGAGGCGCCGTACCACATCATCGCTCCGGCTATTCACAAGACTAAGGAACAAGTGGCAGACCTATTGGCGGAGGAGTCGAATACGCAACGACGGGATACTGCCGAAGAATTGACTCGCCAGGCCCGTGAGATGCTCCGAGAAGTGTTCCAACGCGCCGACATGTCCATTACCGGCGCAAACTTCGCGGTAGCCGAAACAGGTTCCATCGTTCTCGTAACCAACGAAGGCAACGGCAGAATGGCCACATCTATGCCTCGCATCCACGTTGCCGCTATGGGCATGGAGAAACTAATCCCATCCGTCGCTGATCTCAGTGCCATGCTTCGCATCCTGATCCGTTCCGCCACTGGACAGCGAATATCGTGCTATGTGACGATGGTCAACGGTCCACGCGCACAAGACGAAGAGGACGGGCCTGAGGAGTTCCACCTCGTCATCATGAACAACGGACGCGACCGGCTGTTACGAGACGATTCGCTCCGTGAGGCCCTCAACTGTATCCGTTGCGGTGCCTGCATGAACTCATGCCCCGTATACCGCAAAGTCGGAGGACACTCCTATGGTTGGGTATATCCCGGCCCAATCGGATCGATCGTTTCGCCAGTCCTGACTGGCCTCAAAGACGGCTCGAAACTCCCGGCAGCATCATCGCTCTGCGGAGCCTGCCACGAAGCATGTCCCGTCAAGATAAACATCCCTCGCATGTTGCTAGAGCTAAGAGCGCAGACGGCGCAAGGTCAACCCGATCCTGCACAACGCGCATCGGGTATCGGCGAGCGAATGACATGGAAGGCATGGCGGCAGGGAATGATGAGCCGCGCGCGCTTCGAAGCTGGTTCTACAATCGGGAAATTGGCAACCGCACCGTTAAAGCGGGATGGATGGCTGGCGAAGGTGCCGCCGCCGATTTCTGGATGGACGGACAGTCGCGATTTCCCCGCGCCAGCACCAAAATCATTCGGAAAACTCTTCGCTGAGCGAGACCAAGCGAAAAATGAATTACCAACTCATCGGAGAACTGGAGAAAAGAGATGAACGAAAACAATGTGGATAACGGGGAAAGCGTTCCCAGCATCCCTAGATACATCATTGGGATAATCGTCGGCACTATCTCTTTGATTCTTGGAATATTTGTCCTTACCGATCCGACATGGTTGAGGATTTTGCTCTTGGTTCTCGGTGTGCTCCAGTTGACCGTATCTGCTTTCCATACGGTTCAAGTGGTTCGGTATTTTTCGTCCAAATAGTCGCAAGCCAAGTTGAGACCAGTGGATCGCAAAGACTTCATTTCCAACATCAACACCGCACTCGGCCGTGGGCAAACTCCGAGTGCGCCAGGCGCACACCCCGGCCGCTTCCCCGACTTCCGGGAAGCCGAACTCGCTGCTGAAACAGCACGCGATGATGCTGCACAACGATCCTTAAATCTTCTTGAAGAGGCAGCCAACGCGCTGGCGACAACTGGCTGGAAAGTCTACCGCGCCGAAACCGTCGAAGACGTGGGCGATGTCGTCGCATCGATTTGCCATGAAATCGGCGCCAAGGACGCATTACGATCGGGCCACGAAGTCCTTGACGAAGCCCAAATCCGCGCTACTCTCGAACGTCAAGGTGTCAACCTCCGTGATATGACCCTAGACGAAGATTTGTCCGAGGATGAACGCGAGGATATGCGTTTATCGCACCGTAAGGAAGTCTTTCGCACCGATGTCGGCATCACTGGCGGCGACTACGTCATCGCCGAAACTGGAACCCTCGTAATCCACCCCAAGAAAGGCGTATCCAGACTAACGTCGCTCGCGCCGCCAGTCCATATCGCTGTAATCAAAAGAGGACAAGTTTTACCGTCCCTCGATGAACTATTCCTGCTAGAACACGTCGATATCCACACCGGAAACCGCCACGCTGGTATGAACCTTATCTCTGGTCCGTCGCGTACTGGCGACATCGAAGCCACGATAGTTCACGGCATCCACGGCCCCGTCGAGACCCATATCGTCTTAGTGGGTTGATCCCCGTCATGTGCGTCTGAAGACTTGACCGCGTCGGTAGGTGGCGACGCGCCATAGCCACTCAAACGGCCCGAAACGGAACCGTGACAACCATGCGTCCGACCACAATAACTGCAAAGCCCAGACAGCGATCACGAACAACAACAGTATTGATCTAGTCAAATCGACGCTCTGCAACACTAAGTTCAAGACCAACAACCCCAACACTGTGTGCATCAGATAGTTCGTCAATGCCATCCGCCCCACCGCGCGTAGTTTGGCTTTCAATCTGCTCTCGCGAGACTTGTCCCAAAGAATGATGAGGCTCATGTAACCGAGCGTCGCGGGGATCGTTCCCAACGTGTTCGGTATAAAACTCAGAAACGCGACTTCGGGAGAGTAGTCGTTTACCTCTAACAGCAATACGCCGCACAATGCCAACGTCAAACCTATCCCCAGGCCTGCTATCGCGATGTTCCTGTAATACCGAGTCGATTTCCTTCCTTCAACGATGCCGGTACGATATAGGCCAACACCAATGAGCATCATGCCAACCGCACGGGCGAAATAGTTGAAGAGGATCCCGAGGTATGCCGCATCACCACTCGAATCTCCGCTCGCATCCCCATTGGCTACCCAAAAGCTTTCTACAGGCAACTGGGAGGAGTTCACTAGCGATTGCATCCAAAGGTCTAGCCCCACTGTCAAAAGCACCACGACAGCGCCCAACGACATTAGCAGCTTTGGTGGTAACTTACGCAAAGCGATGATGATCGGGGAAGCCAGTGCGTATGCGGTCAAGACATCGCCCTGCCATGCCACCATGTGCGCTATGCCAATCGCGAGTAGCAGCCCGTTTCGCCACAGACTTAATAAGGCTGGACGCGAACCTTTCAACTCAGCGCGATCGGCGAACAGCACGACGCTGGCACCGAACAGCAACGAGAACAGCCCCATGAATTTCTGATCGACAAATATCTCTCCAAAAATACCGATTCCCCAGTCCAACCATGTTTCAGACCCGCCAGCGCTGATGTTGAGATAAGGGGCGTCACCGAGCCCGAGTGAGACCACGTTCATCAATAAAATCCCGAGCACCGCGATCCCTCTGATCAGATCCAGGCTCGTGATACGCTCCGAATCCGGCGTCGGACCCGGGGATGCGGGTTGATTTTGTTGGATAACTTGGCTCATCGTGACCGCGTCGGAAGTTAGACACTAAATCCTGAGGCTAACCCCTACTGCGCGGCAGACCTGCTCAGTAGCATTTGACACCAAAGTCGCCGTCTCCGACATGGCATCTTCCAACGACATGCAACCGGCGAGGATGCTGAAGGCAGCATCTATGCCGTGTTCATGCACCAATTCATAGCCCTCGCCAAGACTTCCCGAAATAGCTACCGTCGGAATACCTCGCGCCTTCGCGCGCTGCGCCACCGCAACTGGGGCTTTGTTGAAGATCGTCGAATGGTCTGTCTGACCTTCACCTACGATCACCAACGCCGCGCCATCGAGACGTGCATCGAGATCAAGCGCATCAATCACGATATCTGCACCCGGACGCAGCCTAGCATTCGTAAACGCCATCAGACCAGCACCCAATCCGCCGGCAGCGCCGGCACCAGGGACACCCATTACGTCTTTGCCGAGATCGCGCTTCAATAACGTGCCTAGCCGATGCAATGCCTTGTCGAGATACTTGACTGTGTCCGTATCGGCGCCTTTCTGAGGACCGAAGATTGCCGATGCTCCAGTCTCGCCGCAAAGCGGGTTGTTCACATCACAAGCAACATCAATTGTTGTATTGACCAGACGAGGATCAAGCCCCGAAACATCGATTCGATCCAACTCGGATAGGGCACCACCGCCATGGACGAGTTGATTGCCGTCAGAATCGAGCAACTTCACTCCTAATGCCTGCGCCATACCAGCACCGCCGTCGTTGGTAGCACTTCCGCCGATGCCGATTATTAGATGACGGTATCCCGCATCCAGCGCGCGCAACATCAATTCACCGACGCCGTACGTGGTGGTTATCAACGGATTACGCTCTTCGGGTGTCAATAAAGCGAGCCCAGATGACCTCGCCATCTCGATCACCGCAGTCTGACCATCTCCCAAAGCGCCCCAAATCGCATTTATGGGTCGCTCCAGCGGGTCGTTAACTGTGGCGGTTAAAATCTCGCCGCCCGATGCGTCTACAAGCGACTGTAAAGTGCCGTCGCCACCATCCGCAACAGGAATCAGCTCCGTTTCAGCATTCGGCCATACCCGCAAGACACCCTCACGCATCGCACGCGCTATCTCGATACCGCGCAGGCTCTCTTTGAACTCTTGAGGGGCTAAGACGACCTTCATTTGACCCAACCGATTTTCCTTATTTCAGATGTTGACTATCCGCGGCGGCACGCGCCTAGATTCTCGTTGAACAATGCCGATCACTTCATCCACCGCGGCATCCAATCGGCCTTCGTGGTTAACAACTTGGTAATCGAATATCGCCGATTTCTCAGTCTCTTCTACGGCCGCATCCAGCCGCGTTTCGATGTCTGAAGAACTGTTGAGTCCTCGCCGTTCGATGCGGCGTTGCAATACGGTCATGTTAGGCGGATGGATGAAGATCATCAAGGCTTCAGGTGCAAGTTCTTTAATCCTCAAAGCACCTTGCACGTCTACACGAATAATGACATGCTTCCCGGCAGATAAGGCATCCCTGACCTGTTGCTTAGGCACGCCGTAGTAGTTTCCATACACCCGCGCCCACTCTAACAGTTCATCCTCTGCGATGCGTTGCTGAAAATCATCGACGGTCAGGAAGTGGTGGTTTATGCCTTCGCGTTCCCCGGGTCTCGGGTCTCGCGTCGTGGCCGTAACGGTGAAGTGATAGTTCAGTCCCCGTCCTGCCATGCCTTCGATCAAAACGTCTTTGCCTACGCCCGATGGCCCCGAGATCACCACAACGAGCGGATTATATCGACCAGTCAACGTTGACGATGCGTCTTCAGTCAACGACACCGCCTAACGATTGCAATACGTCCCAAAACTCGGGGTATGAGATGCTAGCGCAGCTGGCATCCACGATCTTTATCGAATCCTCCGCGACGAGACCTGCGATGCCCAGAGCCATGGCGATCCGATGATCATCCTGAGTTTGGTATGTCCCGCCAGCAATGCTTCCCGATCCTACTATTGCCATGCCGTGATCTCGCGCTTCTGCCTCAACACCGGCTTCGACCATCCAATCCACTGTGGCACTGATGCGGTCGGTTTCCTTGACCCGCAACTCGGCGGCATCCCGTATGACCGTCTCATCCTCTGCCATCGCAGCCGCAACTGCAATCACTGGCACCTCATCCATCAAAAGCGGCATTATGCTACCCGCAAGTTCTGTACCGCGCAGATTGCTTGAAGTTACTACGATGTCTGCAACCGGTTCTCCAGCGACAATCCGTTCGTTTACCAGTTCAATGTTTCCGCCCATGTCCTGAAGCGCGGTTATCACTCCTGCTCGTGTTGGATTGACGCCGACACTCTTGATCACTACTTCCGAGTTGGGATGTATCAACCCGGCGACCATCCAGAAAGCCGCGCTCGAAATATCGCCCGGCACGTCTACATCGATACAATCAACCTCCGACTGCCCAACAGACACGCTCAGTCCATCGACCTCGATATCGGCTCCCATGGCTTTCAACATCCGCTCGGTATGGTCTCTCGAAGCCTCTGGTTGGGTGATTTGAGTCTTGCCCTCGGCACGCAGCCCCGCCAATAAGATCGCCGATTTCAGTTGCGCGCTGGCGACCGGCAAGTCGTAGTCAATACCGCTCAACGATCCACCGTCAAACTCAAGTGGCGCGAGCGTGTTGTTCTCTCGTCCTCGGATGACAGCACCCATCATCGAGAGCGGTTTGATGATCCGGCCCATCGGTCTGGACCGCAACGAGTCGTCACCTGTCATCACGGACTTGAAATCCCGCCCCGCGAGTATCCCAGACATCAACCGCATGGTTGTGCCGCTATTCCCCGCGTCCAAAACAGTTTTTGCTTCACGTAACCCATCGGCACCAGCACCCTTGATTACCAAGGTATCGCCAGCATCGTCATCAACAGCGGTACGTTCAATCTCGACACCTAATGCGCGCATGATGCCCATCGTAGATGTGCAGTCATCGCCCGGCGAGAAGTTCCTGACCGTAGCCTGACCTTCAGCGATGGAGTTGAGCATCACAGCACGGTGCGAGACTGATTTGTCCCCGGGTGCAACGACTTCGCCAGCCAATCTACGGGGTGCGCTAACCGTCAGATCCATGTTCCAACAGACCTCTACGAACTCAATTTCTTAGTTGTGGTCACAGCTTCCGACGGTCGTACTTGGTCGGATCGTCTTTGTCGCGGTTGCCGCGGAATGCCTTCATTATGAATCCGCCCATCAACATTGAAGCCGTAGCTTCCCCGCTGCTTGGGAGTTTTTCAGTCTCCTGCATCGTGGTAGGCGGCGCAGGCTGAATACCGAGATCGAGCCGCAAACGATTCTCCCACGCGTTGACCAATATGTCCGCCAAGGGGCCTTCCGGATTCTCAACGTCTTCTTCGCTTTCCAACATCTTCTTGATGCCAGAAAGCTTTAAGTTGATCTGATCGATCCAATAGATCAGCATGTCGCGGTTCGTCGATGCCATGCCGTTGACCCACGCCGGATCGTTAGCCATCGGTTGACTCATAGAGACAAAGTCCTTGCCGACGAACTTGCTGATCTCATGCCATGATGGAGAATCTGCAGCAGCGTTCAATGCCGCCGCGGCTACGAACGCGGGTACACCTGCGACGGCGGCCGAAAAGCTGTCGTGCTCATCTGGGTCCATGAACAATGGACGTGCGCCGAGGTCGTTGCAGATCTCCTGCACATCTCGTATCGCTGAAGACCTGCTTCGCGGGTGCGGGATGATGGCATACGGTGCCTGTGTGAATAGGTACGGCGACGGCTCATCGCGTCCCGTCGCATCCGCTTTAACCAACGGATGACCGCCAACGAATGAAGCGTGTTCCGGCAAAATCTCTTCTGCCCAATGAAGTATGGATCGCTTGGTGCTGCAAGTGTCCGTAACCGTTACATCCTCTCGCAAATATGGAGCGATGTTCTCCATGGTCTCGTAAGCCCGATTTACTGGCAACGAGATGATGACAACATCGGCATCCCGTACGGCGGTGTCCAGATTCCACTCTGATGAATCGACCGCACCGATCTTCTCGGCCCGCGCGTGGGTATCTTGGTCAGGATCGTACCCGACGATACGATACTTTCCGCCATGCTCGGTCTTGAGGCCTAGCCCGATAGACGCGCCGATCTGTCCGACGCCGAGTAATGTCACTTGTTTCATAGCTGTCTTTTAGCCTTTGCTTTGTGGGCCTTTGCTTTGTGGAACGTTGTTACGTACGGATATTGGTCTGGAGTTCTCATCCGCGTTGCGAATCGTCATCATCGACGCCTGGGTTGCGAGTCCTCAAGAACTCATCGAGTTCGTCTACTAGAGCGGCCGGTTCCGGATCATCCGCAACATCCATCTCGGAGTCGTATCTTTCTTCTAGACTTTCGACATACTCGACTGCCTTTGGCGTGTTTCGCAAAGCGTAATCGACTCGCGTCCTGAATTCCTCTGTTTCGCGTTCCAATTCGCCGGTGCGAACCGAGATGTTGGCAAATCTCTCGATTTCTTCGACGATAGCCAAAGTGATCGCGGGGTTCTGCGCCCCTTGCAAATACCTCGGCGCGTGACCCCAGATCGAGACCGACATTATTTCATGCTTCGCGAACGCGTCGATCGTTGCTGATGTCATCCCAGAGGGGCCTTCGTAGTTGGGACGCGCATACTCAACATGACCGTAGCGCGGACCAAGATCCTCATGCACTGTAGTGCTGACTACAACGGCGTCCCGAGTATGCGGCACCTCGTCGAGCAACGCACCTACGGTAACCAGCATCTCCACGTTCAGCGCCTTCGCTAAATCCGCCACTAACGACGTGTAAGTCCGCCACTTCAAATGAGGTTCAGTCCCGATCAAAAAGACGATGTCGGGGACGTGATTACTTTCAGACTTTAAGTAGAACAACTCGTTCTTAGGCCACACTAGACGACGTCCGCCATCCAATGAGTTCTCTACCATCGGACGTTCTTCGGTGAAGATATAGAACTCCTCGGCGTCGATCTCGGCGAACTTTATAGTTTCAAGTTCCTGCGTCAGATGGTGCAGTGCCCGAGTGGCCGATTCGCCAGCATCAGACCAGCCGGACCAAGCGCAAACCATCAGCGCATTACGCAGGTCGGGCTGTTCAGCAATCAGCAACTGGTCGCTCAAATCGTCTGCTCCATCGAATCGAATGGGTATCATGCCGCTAAGATAGTGCAAGTCTAGCATCTATCCACTGACGAACTTCAGAGGTGTGTGATTGAGGTTCGGTTAGTGGGAGTATCAGGCATGAGGATGGAGCCAACGGTGGGGATCGAACCCACGACCTGCAGTTTACGAAACTGCTGCTCTACCACTGAGCTACGTTGGCAATCAAACAGTCCCACCAACCCAACTGCCACGCACTTTCAATCTTAATTCAGAGGAGTGACGCGATCTGAACTCAACGGTTGGCCTGCTGCTGCTAGTTTCAGGTAAACATGATGTTTATCATGGGCTTAACAGATATTTTGCCGTCAATGGAAGTAGGCATGGCATCTATCGGCCAACGAATGTTGAACGTCGAATCAGAGGTGAACCAGCTAAAAGGCGCGTACGATCACTTCGCGACTAAAGCCGACGTTCAAAAGCCATCTGGCAACTTGGTGGGTTGATTATTGCCGCAGTAGGTGTTGGAGTAGCGATTCTCAAGTTTTGGCAATAGGTCATACCCCGATCCTCTCGTCATCGGGTATCGTCCGACGTTCCGACTCGACCTCTTCGAACCAGTTCTCTAGATCGTTCAGCATCTTGGCGCCGCGCTCAGGATGTTTATCCCACAAGTCCTGTTTCTCCAGCGGATCATCCGCAATGTTGTAGAGCAATGGCGTATATGGATTATCAATGACCCTCTCAGGTTCTGGCCATCGCCTGATCTCCGTAATCCTCTCCGGCTCGTATTTGTAGGCGATATCCAATAACACGTATTCCTCTGCCAAGCGGCGTCCTTCGTCAGTCGATGGCTCCAAGGGCAGAGCAGGGCGTACCAACTTCCAATCTCCATCCCTGACCGCGGCATTACTCTCGCCAACTGGAGAGTAACCGTTGAACTGCCAGAACCGACGAGGCGCATCCGGAGGCGTCTCACCCCTCAATTGCGGCAACACCGATACACCATCCAACGGCCGCATCCCATCTATCGGTTGCACGTCTGCCATATCCATGAATGTCGGCAACCAATCGATGAAATGAGCCAGCTGGTGATTTTCCACACCGCTATCCAAACCTGAAGGCCATCGCATGACCATCGGCACTCGCACGCCGCCTTCCAATACTGACCCCTTAGCCCCATTCAACCCGCAATTGAACCGCGTCGTGTCGCCAGTTCCTCCGGGTGGCACATGGTCCCAACGCACTCCAAACGCAGGTCCGTTATCGCATGTGAACATGAAGACCGTGTCCTCGAACAACCCGTTACGTCGCAACGCTTCCGATATCTGCTCAACACCGCGATCCATCACTTCGATCATTGCGTAGACAATCGCCACAGCGACAGAGAAGCCAGCCTCGATATAGGGCGTAACGTACGACTGCGGCGCATGAAGTGGCGTATGCGGAGCGTTGAACATCACGCTCAAGAAGAACGGCTCATCGGCATGACGATCGATGAAATCCACGGCATCCGATGCCAATACATCGGTCATATACGTCCCGTCCGACGGTACCATTGTCCCGTTGCGGTCCAAGTTATATCGCCAGTAATCGGCCCATCCGCCTCTGAAACCGACAAATTCATCAAATCCGCGAGCGTTCGGGTGATAACGAGGGTCTAACGCGCCGTTATGCCACTTCCCGATCAATCCGGTAGCATATCCGTTCGCCTTGAAGACATCGCCAAGTGTCCTTTCGCGCAACGCTATGCGGTCATAGCCGAGAGTCTCCTGAGGCGTAACCGCGCCTGTGCGTATCGGATACCTCCCGGTAAGCATCGCCGCACGCGACGGCGAGCATACCGGACTCCCGGTGTAGTTCTGCGATAGACAGACACTCTCGCCGATCAGTGAGTCTAAGAACGGCGTGCGGACTCGCCCCTCGCTGAAGACACCGAAGTCCCCATAACCCATGTCGTCTGCCATCATCATCACAAAGTTTGGGCGTCTCATACTCAACTCCAATCGATCAGAGCCTTAAGTCCCTGTAGGCCCAAAGCGCTCTGTTTTGACGTTTTCCGGAGGTATTCCGATTTCCACTGCGTACTGAGCAGAGTTCTCAACAAAATCACTCGGTCCGCAGATATAGCAAAGCACCTCGTGACCTCCATCGTCGCTCAACTCTTCAAGCGTCTCCAAGGCATCGCGCATCATCTCGATATCGACGCGCCTACGTCTACCTGTCCAACCCGGCGGCTGATGACGTGTCAGCGTATGCAACACCGACAAGCTTTCATCGGCAGTGTCCATTTCCGCCAACTCGCTTTGATAGATGATGTGGTGGTCTGTTCTTGACGAATAGAGCAGCACCGTGGGAATAGTGGATGCGTTCCCTGATGTCACTCGATGCCGCAACATCGACATCAATGGCACAACCCCTGAGCCGCCACCGATCAGTAGCAACTGTGAGTTTGCCTTAGCTTTCCATGTGAAGGGTCCGCCTATCGGACCACGAAACTCGATCTGGTCGCCCGTCTCCACTACATGGTGGAAGTACGGAGAAACCTCGCCATCCTCAAGCAACTCAACCGTGATATCGATACACCCAGGATGCTCAGGAGCCGATGCTATCGAATACGACCGTTGCGCTTGGTATCCATCATGTGCAGTCAAACGAACGTCGATATGCTGACCAGCTACAAACGAAAACTCGCCACTCACTGGCTCAAGCGAGAACGTTTTGACATCGCCAGTCTCGCGCTCAATCGCTCGCACCGTTGCGATCTGCCAACCTCTGTTCATCGAAGAGTTAACCATGCGCCTTAAATCACGTATTAACCGTCACGATCGCGGGTATCAGGTGCGCGGTAATCGGGTACTGGCAGCTCTACTACAGTAGATGTTCTAAAATCGCGTAACCTTGAGATGATCGATTTCCACTGGTGATTTGACGTGATGCGGGGTTTATCATCATATGTGTCACCGTAAGTACTTGATGTGTGTACCGAGTTTTTCGCAACATTTGAACTGGAATCTTGGTCTCGTTCATTTTCGTTGCGACTATGCTTGATGACTACGTAGTGCCCAGCCACGACCGTCCTCATTCGACGCTCGTGGCGGTACGAAATTAGTTGATATAACTTTTCAACTGACCAATCCGTCAGTCGGTACGAACCGAAATCGTCCAAAATGAGCAACTCAGCGTTTCGCACAGTATCGAACAACGAAGAAAATGCCGTGTGGTCACTGGTTGAATACGTCTGTCTAAGGCGATCGAAGAAATCCGGCAACTTCCAATATGCGACCGAGATCCCCTCACTCATTGACGCCTTAGCGATTGCGACGGCGATGTGAGTCTTGCCGACCCCGGTCGCGCCTTGAATGTAAAGCCACGGCAGTGACTCGGCGTCGCGTTTGGCGAAGTCTTTAGCTGTTCCTAGCGCCAAACGCAAATATCCGTGGTCTTCTGGACTGGCTCCAGGAACTTTTTCGGTTTTGAATGTCTCAAACGACATTTCTTTGAGCATAGACTCTGTCAACCCAGCACGATCACTCTCACCCTGCGTCAATTTGATGACACGCGTCAGCCTTGGGTCACTAAGTTTGGTGGCATGGCGTTCGGGCAGATCAGCGAGTGGTTTAGCCAGCGCAACGACCGTCGGCGCGCGTCCGTTGTATCGGAGTGTCAAAAGCTGATCGATTTTCGTGTCGACCCATTCCGCTGAAGGCTGTACACCGAAATCGTCAATAACTAGAACTGGTGCATCCAGCAGCGGAGTATACTCGCCGGATTCGAAATCCTCGGACCCTTGTGACCATCCACTCCGTATCAAATCAGGGATGTCGAGCGCAGATACGTATTTGGCAGGTGCACCGCGTCGTATCAAGGCGTTGACGATAGCTACGCCGAAATGCGTTTTTCCCGATCCAGATGCGCCTTCAAAAACTAACCACCCTTTTGGGGCATCAGCGAAGTCTCTGGCCATATCTTTTGCTTTTAGGAATGTGGGTACGTCGTTAACACCGCGGAAGTTTCTACGTAATGTACCGAAATTCATCCTCTCTAGGAATCCCAATTGTGCGTATGTACGCAAGCGATCGCCCCGGCCAGTGACATCGATTTGGCAGTCACATGGGACCACCATGCTAGATTCATCCTCAGATGCGGTCAAAACCCACAGCGAGTCACCGCACTTCCTACAATCCGGTTCGACCTCAGGTTGAGCTCGTGGTGATTTTTCAGGATTGATTGCCGCTCCGTTTTTGTTGCCTTCGGAGGTATTCGATATACCGGTTGAGTTCAACCTCTGAAACGTCCCGTTCGTCTGTTCGGCCTTCGAGTTGTTCTGATCGCTGTTCACTGGGTATGCCCTCGTTTCTCCATTTTCTCAAAATCCCCGAAACATAAGACCAACTTCGGCTTTCGTTCTCAACAGCGATTCTAATGGCGCGGACTATCTCGTCATCCGTGAAATCTTCCAATGATGACATAATGCTCTCGCGGATCATGGGCGACAATGTCCCGATGTTGTCTTCATACGCCCGAAATGCGTTTGCTGGCATCGACCTCTCGGCAGGCGCATCCCAGCCATCTGTATCATCTCCCCCTTCTTTTACCACCTCAACTTCCATCATCTCAACCGATGTACGACGTGCTGACTCGGTGTTCAGCATCAACCGCTCAACTCCGTTAACTGAAACTCTAGCCAATACCCCAAGCGCGACAACGTCTTCTAAAGTGCGCTCGAATATCTCTGCATCGCCAAAAATCACTGATAGCACACGGTCCGATCTCAACTGTTCGGAGGCGATGAATCGGGGGTATCCATTTTGTCGTTCCAATAACCAGACAGCGCGCAGAACCAGTTTGATGACGTTAGGGTCATCAACGCTTGACAGCACCCGACCCAAAACCGCGTTTGGCACGCGCGTAGTGGCGTAATCGTCGGTTAGCGGAAATCCCTTGATTGGCCGGAGGGTCATCGCCGACCTCTCAATCAATGCCCGGTTCGGTTGGAGACGAGAATAGACCCCACTCGTCACGCACCGACATCTCTACTGTATCCGTAGGCCCGTGTCGGTGCTTGGCGATGATGATGTCGGTCAATCCTCGAGGGTAGACCTGGGTCGGATTGCGCTTGTTCCACTCTTCTTCGGACACGTTCTTGTCGTTGCGATGGATGAACATCACCACGTCTGCATCCTGCTCGATGGAGCCCGACTCCCTGAGATCTGCCAACCTCGGTTCGTGCGTGGATCGTTGCTCAACGGCGCGATTCAACTGTGACACGGCAAGCACGGGTATATTCAAATCTCGTGCAATCGCTTTGAGCAATCGAGAGATTTCGCTCACCTCTTGAACTCGATTTCCTTCACGAGAATTCGATGAGCCGCTGATCAGTTGCATGTAATCGACGATCAGGAAATCCAACCCGGACTGCAACTTCAAACGACGCGCCTTTGCCGACATGCCGCTGGCGGTCTGCAACGCCGCATCGTCTACGTAGATGCGAAGGTCGCCAAGTAAGCCGTAAGCATCACTGACTCGGTCGCCTTCGTGTGGTAGCAGATTACCGTTGCGGATGTTTTGGATGTTGACGCGGGCATGTGAAGCGGCCAACCTGTGCGCTACTTGGTCGATGCCCATTTCAAGGCTGAATATGCCAACTGTCAAGCCCTCTTTTGCAGCGTTGAGTCCGATGTTTAATGCCAGTGTAGATTTACCGAATCCTGGCCTAGCCGCGAGAACGATCATGTCTGAACGGTGAAATCCGCCAAGAACCCCATCTAGCACTTGAAATCCAGTTGCAATCGGTTCATTCGATCCGCCGTGAAGTTCTTCCGTCGACGGGTCCAAGTATTCGACGATGGAACGTGCCTGTCCGATGGGCATGAAATCGGCTGCGTCGTGATCTCTGCCGACTTGGAAGATGATCTGCTCGGCTTCCCTCAATGCTCGGTCGGCATCTCGGGTGTTGCCAATATCGGAGCCGATCTCTGTGATTCGTGTTCCTGCTTCGCCGATCTGCCGTAGGAGATATGCGGCACGGACTATCTTCGAGTAGTCGACGATGTGGACAGCGTGGGGCGTCTGCGCCACTGCCGCGCTCAGGTATGCGTCGCCGCCGACATCCTCCAAGATCGACTTGGCCGCGAGCCGACTACGAACCGTCTCCTGGTCGATACCCACCGACTCGCCGAACAACTCGAAGCATGCTTGGTATATCTCTCGGTTGTTTTCCCAGTAGAAATGCTCTGGCTTGAGTTCCTGCACAACTCGCAGAATGGCATCGCCGTCGATCAGCAACGATCCGATGATCGAAATCTCGGCTTCTAGGTTGGCGGGCGGATTCGCGTCCGCGGATAGGGTAGTCGGCTCTTGCATTAGGAACGTATCGACTTGAAATCAGGGATGCGTCGCAGGTTGGTTCTTCAAATCCTACCCGTAGCAGTGAACCACTGCAATATCCTACCCCTTGAATCCTGGGTGCCTTCCGCTCTTCACCCCGCGAATAGAGAGCTTTGCATCATTACCGTCATTCTCGCGCAGGCGAGAATCCATAGGGGTTAAGGGGGTAGACTCGCCGTTTAGCTTTGCGTGTCTCTCTTTCCCCTCCGGATTCCGACTTTCGTCGCAATGACGTAGTTACGTGCATATACCGAAAAGGGGAGATTCCTCGTTACGCTCGGAATGACAATGGGCTCGGAATGAGAAGACTTAACTAACCGTGAACCACGATACGGCTTCTAGGCTGTCAGCGTCGGTATCGCCGTCGGTACGGCCGGGACCCCACAGAATTACCGTTCCCTCGGTCTTCATCGCGTCAAGGCGGTTGCGAACTGCTTGTCTAAGCGTGCCTTCGCCTTTGCCGTGGATGATTCGGAATTGCGGGATGTTGCGAGCCAAGATGCGTCCAGAGATGAGGGCTAGCGAGTCTACTGCCTGTGGCTCTTCCCATCCGTGTATGTCGATCTCGCCACTTGCCAAAATCTCGTCGGTGATCGCGTACTGGTCGGTTGTAGACTCCTCTTCCTCGCCTTCCACGATGTCATCAGAGACGATATTGAGGTCGATAGTACCGTCAATCTCATCCATGAAACGGACTGGGATTCTGTAGGTGCCGACCATTCGTATCTGTTCCAGCAACCGCACACGCTTTCGTTCGATGGTTCTGTCAGTAAGTTCAGACAGTCGTGCGGCGATCATTGCGCTTGTAACCGAACCGTACAAGCGACCGGTGGGACCGGTGCGAACGGTCAAATCGACTGGGTTCTCTGCCAACTCAGCAGCGATGTCGCGCCACTCGTTGAGTTCACGCAACCGACGCTCTTCAGCCTCTGCGCGAAGTTTCTCGGCCCTTCGCAACTGATGCTCAGTGGCCAGAACTGCTATGCCGCGTGGGATCAAGTAGTTGCGAGCAAATCCGTTTTTCACCTCACGGATATCGCCCGCTCGCGCGGTCGGGAGCTCGTCTTCGAGGAACAGGACTTTCATGGTTGAGTTATCTCGGTTAGGTGCGGTGCGACCGCGGTTTACGGGTTTACGCACGTCTAGAATCGTCTACACCTGATTCTACATTTCGCTCACATAACCCATACCTCGTGCTTGCAATGCCGCTCCGTTCACTCAAAATGCGAAAAAAATCTTCACGCGGTAACATTGCCGCATAGCTACAACTAACAGAACGACTGAGAGACACACACGGAGAAAACAACTTGGATTTCGAACAGATCGATAAGACAGCAGTTGCCGATCCCGCACAGCAACCGAACTTAGAAGACTACGCCGCAACACGCGCCGATTTCGATTGGTGGCGGGACGCATTCGAAGAGATGGACTGGTTGCCCGGCGGCGGGCTGAATAATGCCTACGAAGCGGTGGACCGACACGTAGCTCATGGCGATGGAGACAAGCTCGCGATGATCTGGATCGGTAAGAACGGCGAAGAGGAGCGGTACACCTACTCTGAGTTCAAGCGCGAGTCCGATCGTTTTGGCACGGTCATGCAGAAGCTAGGCATCGAACTCGGAGACCGCGTCTTCATCTTCATGGACCGCCTGCCTGAGCTCTACATCGCCGCCATGGGCATTCTCAAGGCCGGCGGCGTGATTGCACCACTATTCTCCGCATTCGGTCCGGATCCAGTGCGCGACCGAATGTTGGATGCCGGAGCGAAGTATCTCGTAACTAGCCCCGACCTACGCGGCAAAATCGCCGAAATCCTACCTGACATTGCAACCCTCCAAAACGTCATCATCGTCAACAAAGACGGACGCTCGGACGACCCGCCGGTTGAAGGCGATCTTGACTACTACGAGTTGATGTCGGATGCTGACCCCGATGACTTCAAGATGGCTGAGACGACGCAGTACGACTTCGCCATAATGCACTACACGTCTGGTTCGACTGGCAAGCCTAAAGGAGTCCTCCACCGCCACCAAGCGGTTATACAGCAATGGATCACCGGACGTTGGGCACTCGATTTCAAACCCGACGACATCTACTTCTGTACCGCCGATCCTGGGTGGGTTACCGGGACCTCATACGGCATGATGGCGCCTTGGACCAATGGCGTGACGCAGATCATCTATGAAGGTGGATTCAGCGCTTCAGCCTGGTACAAGGTCATTCAGGACTACGACGTAACTGTCTGGTACACCGCACCCACAGCGATTCGCCTGCTGATGCGCGCTGGTGGTGAAGTTGTTGAGCAGTACGACATGTCATCGTTGCGCTTCATCGGTTCAGTCGGCGAGCCGTTGAATCCGGAAGCCGTTGTATGGGGCAATCGCCACTTCAAAATGCCGATCCACGATAACTGGTGGCAGACCGAGACGGGCGCGATTATGTGCGCCAACTACGCATCGATGGCGGTAAGACCCGGCTCGATGGGCAGACCATTCCCCGGTATCACAATGGGCGTGCTTGATGACCAGTACAAAGAGATCGGTGCTGGAGAACCGGGTATCCTCGCAGTCCGTCCGGGATGGCCCTCGATGATGTACACCTACTGGCAACAAGACGAGATGTACAACTCTCGATTCAAGAAGGGTTGGTACATCACCGGCGACCAGGCGAGTGTTGATGAGGACGGATATTTCTGGTTCCAAGGCAGAGCCGACGATGTCATCAACACAGCTGGACATCTCGTCGGGCCATTCGAGGTCGAATCGGCTCTGATTGAACACGACGCAGTGGCCGAAGCTGGTGTTATCGGCAAACCCGATCCTATCGCCATGGAGATCGTCAAGGCATTCGTAACCCTCAACCCCGGCTACGAAGCGGGTCCGCAACTCCGACGAGAATTGATGCGCTTCGCACGCGACCGACTGTCGGCAGGCGTTGCCCCCCGCGAGATCGACTTTATCGACATCATGCCTAAGACACGCTCAGGCAAGATCATGCGCCGCTTGCTGAAAGCCCGGGAACTCGGACTGCCAGAGGGCGACACATCAACGCTTGAGGACGACTAACCGATGATCTGGATGGACGTGCCATCCGCATGAAGAAGCGCCCGCGTACGCGGGAATAACCAGTCGCGCGAACGACGAAAAAGTCTTATGAAAGGCGGGAGATATGCCTGACGCAGCAGTATTTAGCAGAGTCAACGAACCCCTAACGGTCGAAGACATATACGTAGACGATCCCGGTCCGTATGAGGTGTTGGTCAAGACGATGGCTACTGGCGTATGCCATTCCGATCTCCACTTTGTGGAAGGCCTCTACACAATGGAGACACCAGCCGTCATGGGACATGAAGGTGCCGGCATAGTAGAGAAGGTAGGCGATCTAGTCTTGGATGTTGCTCCGGGTGACCATGTAATCCTATGCCTATCTGTTTACTGTGGAAGGTGTAGGCACTGCATCACTGGTCACCCTGCGCGTTGCCAGACCAAGCCGATGCGCGGCGAAAACGAATCGCCCCGCATCTCGTGGAACGATCAACCATTAGTGCAGATGGCAAACCTCGCTACTTATGCGGAGAAGATGCTTGTACACGAGAACAGCGTAGTCAAGATCCGTGAAGACATGCCATTTGAAGGCGCGGCTCTCATCGGATGCGGTGTTACAACCGGTGTCGGTGGTGCCCTCAACACCGCGAAAGTAGAACCCGGCTCTACCGTCGCAGTATTCGGCGCTGGTGGCGTCGGACTTGGTGTGATCCAAGGTGCGCGCATAGCGGGTGCGCTACGAATCATCGCTATAGACATCTCCGAAAACAAACTAAAGACCGCGATGGACTTGGGAGCAACCGACATCGTCGATGCCTCGGACAGCGATCCAGTTGAAGCGATCATCAACTTGACTGACGGCGGAGCGGACTACACTTTTGAGGCAATCGGATTGAAAGAGACTGCGGAGGCCTGTTGGGAATCTCTGGGCACTGGTGGCACCGCCACGTTAATCGGCATGATTCCCGAAGGCACCAAGATAGAGATTCCCACAACTGGAATGCGCGAACGCAAGATCCAAGGTTGCAGCATGGGATCGAATCGCTTCAAAGTGGACATGCCGAAATACGTCGAGTTCTACAAGCAAGGAAGACTGCTACTAGATGAGATGGTTACCCGACGCTTGGATCTATCGGACATCAACGAAGCGTTTCGCGCGATGAAGGCGGGTGAAGTCGCTAGATCAGTCATCATGTTCTGACTGCGTCGTATCCTGCAGAACGACGTTAGTAGTTGCAGGGCAAGTATGGTTTGTGACTCACGTCGTGTATTAGCCTTGTTATTGGACCGATCGCAGAACGGTATCTGCGATCGGTTCGTATTTGTTGGATGAGACGATTGAGCGCGCCATGAACAGTGTCATGTCAAAAAGAGGTGCAGTCTTGAAACGCGCATTTGCCATAGCCATGATTGTTACCGCGCTTCTATCGGCGACGGTAACTCTCCAAACTTACTCTGCAAAGGCTCAGACGCAGGCGATTAATTACCAACTCACAGTCCGAAACATCACCGATCGCCAACCCATATCTCCGCCGATTGTGGTTATCCATGACAGCAACGCGGTCTTGCTACCTTCAAGTGCTGAACGTCTGTCAGGCCTTGAAGAGTTTGCGGAATCGGGTTCTAAACCTGCGTTGATGGAATCACTGAGAAACCGGACCGGTGTGAAAGACGTGGTAGAGTTTGGCGGCATTATCCAACCGCAGTCGCAGCAGACGATATTCAGCAATTTAACCGCCGAACCAGGTGACCACATCAGCGTTTTGGGCATGTTGACATGCACCAATGACGGACTGGCGTTTGGTACTGCGATCATCACCGACGCCAACACCCCGGCATTCGGTTCTGGCGTGGCCTATGACGCCGGAACGGAGAACAACGACGAGTCGCGCCGAACTGTGCCGTGCCTTGAGGGGGCAGGGGTTTCCAACCTCAACACTGCTGACGGCGAAGGGACGATCGAACCGCATCCCGGCATCGCGGTTACAGGCGACTTGGGTGCTGTGTTCGGCTGGGAACGTACCGTGATGGAGTTCGTTGTAGACCGCCGAGGTGCCACGCCCAAACGAGCCTTTGAAGTGGGTGCCACCCTAAAGAACAACACCATAGCCCAGCCGATAACGCCGCCAGTTGTAGTGGTGCATGACAAGAATGTAGATGTCATCTCGTACCGGAGACCGGTAGAGTTGCCGGGTATTGATCGGCTCTCGGAGAGCGGCGACGGAGCGAAGTTGCTCGATACCCTTGCCGCGACTCCTGGTGTCGTCTCAGTAACGCAGTGGGAGACAGGTGGCCCCATCGCGCCAGGCCGTTCATTTAGCGGCAATGCCCGTGCCTTCGTAGGGACAAACGTCACGATCCTTGGCATGTTCGCCTGCACGAACGATGGCTACATCCTCGCATCGGCGGAAGTCACCGGATCTTCAATCGAGATTCGAAGGACATCAGTCATAGCTACAGTTTTCGACTCTGGTGCTGAAAATAATGACGAGACCGCGGCGACGGTGCCATGTCTTGGCGGAGCTGAAGCCGCGTTCTCAGATGGACCCGGAGAAAACGACCGACGCCAGCATCCCGGAATTCGAGGAGACGCCGACCTAGATCCAAATGTTCACGGTTGGACGGCAGAGAAAACTGCCACAATGTCGCTACATGCAAGAGTGACCCCCACGCCTGAACCGACCGACACACCTACAGCGACGCCCGAACCGACGGCAGTGCCCACGACACAACCGACGGTGAATCCAACGACACAACCGACGGCGGAACCGTCGCCCGGTGCCACGGTGCAGCCAGAATCTACCGCAACAATGGAGCCAGAAGAACTGCCCGATACTGGGGGAAGTTCGCTGAACGCGACATGGTGGGGCATCGCGCTGATTCTAGGGTTGAGTTCCGCGTTCGCGGCCTTGTGGTTCTTGAGATTGCCGAATCGGCGAGACGTTTGAAAAACCGCGTCATTCCCGCGCAGGGAACCTTTACATAACCTCGTCATTCCGGCGAAGGTGGGAATCCATGTAGGGGCAACCCTCGTGGTTGCCCTCCCCCTTCTTCGCTGAGCTCAAGGGGCCAGGGGATACTTGCCTGCTACGGCCCCACCCCGCCCCGACATCCCCTGCGTTCTCGCTTCGCTTGCACGCGTCCCGTTACGCTGAAGCGGGGACGTACTCACCCCTCTCCCAACCCATCTGGATCCCGACCTCCGTCGGAATGACGAGGGTTAGGGGGATGTTTACTCCGATTGCGTGGATACTACTCGGACGCTGCCCTAAGAAACCAGTCTACGGTGGCTGCGAAGTCTTGCGGGGATGACTCGGCTGCCCGACTTCCGCAGTTTTCGAGTTCAACTAATTTGCACTTGCTGCCCAGTGCAGCACGCGCCGCAACGACCTGGCGATGATCGGCGACCTCGCTTTGTCGTCCACGAACCAATACCAATGGGCATGTCGTAACGTCAACTGGGGAATATTCACCCTCGTCAAGACCATAATCTACGAGGATTAACGCTCGAACTCCACCCTTTGACAACCGCGACGCAGTCAGTGCGCTGTTGCAAGCCTCTTTGCCTTGCGCGATCAGAGTAGCAGGCTCTCCGACTGCCCAGATCGTCTGGATCAACTGATAAATCGAGACATCCCAGATCGCGTAGACATCTCCCGATTTAGATGCCGTCTCTGAGAACTCCGACCACTGACCAGTATCCACCTCCGACGAAAGTAGCAGCAACGGCGCGTTTCTCGGCGCCCCGTTCTGAATTTCTGGTGCCCAGTGCTTAGCGGCAACTTTGGCCTCCGTAACCAGCGTTATCTCAGTCGTATCGGTCAGCATCTGCTAACGAACCTCGCGTGTTTGTATGGAGCATGTCTTTCGCGTTCGCGTTGCCAAAAAGTGTAGTGTGCAATTCGCGAATCAACGTTAGAATACAAAATCGACAAGCCACGTAAGGACTGTTAGATTGGTGGTTTGTGCAATCGAAATCGATTCGGAGGTTGAACATGGTTACAGCGCAGTGGGGCGCGATCTACAAGGAGCTTGGTGCTCGGCCGGTGATAAACGCTACCGGTAGTGTGACTCTCTTGGGCGGATCGACTCCCGTGCAGGAAGTTAAAGATGCGATGGATCGCGCAGATAGCGCATTCATCCCGCTTATCGAACTCGAAAAGGCAGCCGGCGACGAGATCGCCCGACTCGTAGGTGTACCTGCTGCGTACATCACCTCTGGAGCAGGTTCTGCTCTCACTTTGGCATCCGCGGCTTACATGGCCGGTGCAGATGACGAACTTATCCAGCAACTTCCTGATACTACGGGATTGAAGGACGAGATCGTTATTCAACATCGTGAACAGTACTGGTACGATCGCTGCCTAGAACTCGCTGGAGCCAAATTGGTCTTTGCGGGCGACGAGAACGGCACGAACGAAGACGATATCCGCGCTGCGATCACTGACAAGACCTGCGCGCTTCACGTCCCGGTTGTAGAGCAGGCACCGAAAGATCCAAACGTAGTCCCGCTAGACAAGGTCATTGAGATCGCCAAAGATGCTGGAGTTTATTCGTCCGTCGACGCGGCCGGACAGATATTCCCGCTCGAGAACTTCGGCAAGTATGTCCGTATGGGCGCTGACTTCCAGTGCATCGCTGCCAAATACATGGGCGCGCCACACTCGACCGGTCTTGCCCTCGGCACAGAAGAGATCATCGACGCTATCAGCCGACACTCGTTCGTCGGCTACGAATCCCGACGCATCCGAGGTGTCGGGCGTCCGCACAAGGTAGACCGGCAAGAGATTATGGGCTGCGTCGCTGCGGTGCAACGTTGGGTCAGCCTGGATCACGAGAGCCGATTGGCTGCTGCTGAGCAAGAGAGCTTGGCCATCATCAAGCCGCTACAGGGCATTCCCGGCGTTAAGGCTGAACTGATCGACAACATCATCGCCCACCAGCCATTCGGCGTAACTATAGGCGTTGATGAAGATGTGGTCGGATTCAACAACGAAGACTTGGTCGACAAGCTCAAGGCGATGGACCCGCCAATCTGGACTCGAACGACTGATAACGCTCCGTTGATGATCCATGTCTTCGGTCTCAACCCCGGCGAAGCCGAGGTTGTAGGCGAATCGATCGCGGCAGCCGTACGCGGTTAATCGCTGACCGTTCCATAACCCTCTCCCGATTTTCGGGATAGGGCGAGATGATGTTGAGTAGTTGCTGCTCTTAACAGAGCGTCAATATAGCGCGTCGCCTAGCTGAGAGAAACGACAGGAGCACGAAACCTATGGAAACTGTGAAAACTGTAGCGATACTAAGCCCTGGCGATATGGGATCCAACGTCGGACGCGCGCTCCGCGAAAACGGTCTCGATGTCATAACGTGCCTTACCAACCGAAGCCAAAGGACGCGAGAGTTATCCGCAATCGCAGGGATAACCGATGTCCCGCATTTCGAGGAGATGATCGACCGCGCCGACATCGTACTCTCCGTTCTGGTTCCCGAACGCGCTGTGGAAGTGGCACAGCAAGTGGCGGGTGTTATCCGAGAATCTGGCAAATCGCTCCCATTCGCTGACTGTAATCCAGTCGCACCGGCGGTTGCCGAACAGATGGCAGAGATCATCGACTCGGCCGGAGGCAGATACATCGACGGCGGCATCATCGGTAGCCCGCCAGGAAGGGGAGAGCCGCCTCGGTTTTATGCGTCCGGTCCACACGAGGCGATCATGGGTCAGCTAGATGGACGCGGAATCTCGGTGCCGATGATGGGAGGAGAAGTTGGACGTGCCTCAGCGATCAAGATGTGCTATGCCTCGCTGAGCAAAGGCGCGGCGGCGTTAAATGCTTCGGCACTGATTTCCGCAATGAACCTCGGCATATACGACGAGTTCATCGCCGAGATGGAATCTAGTCAACAGGGTGTCCTGAAAAACATGCAGGGTGTCAACAGCCTCGGCGCAAAAGCATTCCGCTGGATCGACGAGATGGAACAGATATCAGCCACGTTCGGCGCGGCTGGCGCAACACCGTACTTGCACAAGGGCGCGGCTGATGTATTCAGGCACGTAACCGCATCGCCAATCGGACACGAAAGGCCGGAGACGGTAGACACGTCGCGAGGTTTGCGCGAGACGGTGGAGTTGTTGGCGAGTGGTTCAGACGCGGGAGCCAGCTAACTGCCGCGTAACCCCTAACGCAATGTAGTCGAACTCAGCCGCTACGTCTTCATTGCTCAAGGCTGGGGGTTCGAGCGCGTCTAGGTAGTCGGGACGGAGAGTTACTGCACCTAGGAACGGCAGTCCCATTTCGTAGGCGAGTTCTTCTGCGGCACCTTCTCCAAACAGTCCGCCGGACATATTCTCGACCACACCGAGGACATCCAAGTTCATCTTGCGGATCATGTTGATCGACCGTTTTGCGTCAAGCGCGGCGAGTTCTTGTGGAGTGCTGACGATAACGAAACCATCAAGATTCAAAGTTTGCATAACCGTGAGCGGCGCATCGGATGTTCCGGGTGGCAAATCGACGACCATGTAATCTGGCTCGCCCCAGTCTGTCATCTGCAAGAATTGGTTGATGGCGTTGTGAATCATCGGTCCGCGCCAGATAATTGCCTCTTCCTCATTCTGCTGGAAAAAGGCCATCGACATCACCTTCACGCCAAATCTCGAAGAAGGTATCATCTTGCCATCGCGCTCAACCGGACCCTCGGAAATGCGTAAGACGCGAGTAACGTTGGGGCAGTCAATGTCGCAGTCGAATAATGCGACGTTCTTTCCCTGCTTGGCAAGGGTAGCGGCTAGGTTCACTGCGACGGTTGTCTTGCCAACGCCGCCTTTTCCGCTGTAAACCCCTATGCGGCGCCCTATAGACTTAAGCGAATCGGCAATACGCTTACGCTCTTGGAACTGCCGCCGTGCTTGCGCCAAACGCGCTTCTTCTGCCGGCGTAGTCTTGCGCGGAGTAGTCAAGGCGGGGTTAAGTGATTAGACGTGATGAGTGCGGTTAGTCGATGCCGAGGAGTCGTTTCCCGTCTTCGGTGATCATATCGGGATTCCACGGCGGGTCGAACACCAGATCGACTTCGACATCTTCGACATGCTCAAGTTCGGCGATGCGCCATTCGGCCTGCTGCGCGATGTAAGGCCCCATGCCGCATCCTTGCGCTGTCAGCGTCATCTCCACAAAGACCTCGTTGTCTTCGACATCGACATCGTAGATAAGACCCAAGTCCACGACGTTGACAGGAATTTCGGGATCGTATACATCTTTGAGCGCTTCGTAAACCTGATCTCTTGTGACGACGTTTGCGGTTTGAGCCATTTTGCGAACCTCAATCGGTTGGATGGTGATATCAACTTGGTGGGCTGTTCGCTAGTTTATCAGAGCGTGTTCAACCATCTGTGTCTTACGGAGTCAACACCTCGCACTGAACTCCACCGGCACGACTGATTCGTCGGTCGAGGGTTACCAGTGGGCAACCCAGATCCTCGGCCAAGGCGACATACCAGGCATCGTAGGCGGTAAGGTTGTGGCGCAAGTCCCATATTCGGTTGGAAACAGGATCGAAGGGGTGAAGGTTTAGACCCAGTTGCGGCAAGTTGATTAAAGCGAGCTGTGCTTCCAGTTCAGTGATTTTGTTGAGTCGTTCCATTCGACGGAGTGAGTTAGCGACTTCAGCTGACACCATCGCAGTGCTATGCAGCTCGCCTTCGTTGATAATGTCACTGGACCAGACAGCGTGGTCGGTGTTGTCAATGAGAGCCGCGACCAAGACGGAAGCATCTACGACGATCATCTATCTCGGTCTTCTCTGATCATTCTGACGATCGTTTCAGAGCCAATTTGGCGGTTTGCGATGGTCGCTCGTCGCCTAGCGCGCTCAAGCACTTCTTTCCTCGATGTTTGGGACGCGATCCGTTCGAGTTCGCCACGAATAAAATCCTCCATCGATTGATTGTGGGTGGATGCGCGTTTCGCGAGTTTGTCCCTTAGATCTTCAGGTACGTCGTAGATTGTGATTTCGACAGCCATACTTCAATTATGCCAGCATTTCGCATCAGACTAGGTTGCGACGGTCGATCTTGGAACCCGCCAAGAACACGTCGCTGACTTTACGTAGATCGGAAATGTTGCGGGTCGGATCGCCATTGACAACCAAAACGTCGGCTTGCTTGCCAACTTCGAGCGTACCTACCATCTCGTCGACGCGGCACGATATCGCGGAGTCGCGAGTCGCCGAGACGATGGCATCCATATTCGACATGCCGGCCATGACGTGTGCTTCGATCTCGGTCTGGAAGTCGCCCATCGGGTAGTTTGCCCACGCTGAGTCGGAACCGGCGACCATCACGACACCAGCGTCACGCATCCTCGCGACGTGGTCCATGCGACCTTCTGAGCCGCGTCTCATGACATCCACGTCTTCCGATTCCAATGCCACTTCTGGATTGTCTTCCAATTGCCGGATCCGAGACAATGACTGACCCAATGTCGGGTTTACGAATACGCCTTGCTCAGCGATCCGGTCGGCAATGTTAGGTCGGTAGTTGTCGGCGCCATCGTGATCCCTGTGCACGCCGTGAATCATTGTGTCGATGCCGGCTTCGAGTGCGTTTTCCATGCCTCCGGAGGATGTGCAGTGGGCGCAAACGTGTTTCCCGAATTTGTGCGCCTCGTCGGTTATCGCTGAGAACTCGTCGATATTGAACGATGGCCTGAATGGATGACTCGTCCGCGTGCTACCGCCGGTGGCGGTTACCTTAATAAAGTCGGCACCTTCCTTGATGAGTTGTCGAACCGCTGCTCGGCACTCGGTCTCACCAGTGGCCTGGATACCGAAATATGAGAGGTGTCCACCGATGATCGCTATGGGTCTACCCGCTAAGACCAACCGCGGCGATGGCACAATGCCCATCTCTACCGCATCACGCAAAAGGAAGGTAGTGCGATTCTTTGCGCCGCAATCTCTGACGGTTGTTACTCCTGAGTAGAGGTGTTTTCGGACGTTCTGAGCGGCTTGAACGGTTAGCACCTCGTCTGGCAGCGTTACGAGTTTATCGCCGGCCCGACCGTCGCCGATGCCGATCAGATGGACGTGACAATCTACCAGCCCCGGGAGGATAGTTGCCTCTCCGTAATCTATCTCGCGAACAGACGCGCCCTCTGGTGCTTGTACGGTTTCTTTAGTGCCGATCTGTTTGATGTTGTCGCCTTCAACCATGATCGCGGCTTGCTCGGCGACCGGGCCGCCGTTGCCATCGACCAGTCTTGCCGCTTGTAGGATCGTGAATTGCGGATTATCTTCACTCATATTCGACCTCCGTGCGAGTGTTGCCTACTCAGATTAAATCGCTGAGGGCATTTGGCGCGGTGTAGACGCTTGTGGGGCATTATCCTTACCCCTCTGGATTCCCGCCTTCGCGGGAATGACGTTAGTTCATCGGGAATGGCAGTACTTCATCGGGAATGGCGGTAGTTCAGTATGAATGGCGTTAGTTCAGGGGTGATGAAGGTAGTTTAGTGGTAATGAGGGTGGGGTGTTTGCCTCACTGCTGCTAAGGATGTTTCGGAGCCGCGGTCCACTTTTTCACCTCTGAAAAAGACATCTGCGACGTTCCAGAGGTCGTTGACATCTTCCGCCGGATTGCCGTTAACCACCAGAATATCCGCCTGCTTGCCAGACTCCAATGTCCCGACAGTTTCATCTACGCCCAGTGCCTCAGCGGCCCACTTGGTTACTGACATAACGCCTTGCATGTGTGAATAGCCAGCATCAACTAGAAGTTCCGTCTCGTAGACGGTGTTGCCCAGTTGGTAGTCGCCCCACGATGAGTCCGAGCCGGTTATCACTTTGATGCCCATCTCGATCATCCGGCGGTTTTGATCTAGTCGAACATCGAGCTCTTGTTTAGCCGCATCCAACGCGCCATTTTCTTCATCAGAGAGTCCTTCCTCGCGCTGCTTTTCGATCAACGACCATACCTTCGATCGCCCTACATGAAGGGTCGGATTGACGTATGCGCCTTGTTCACCGATGCGTTCTGCGATATCGACTCGGAAGTTATCGCGGTCGTCTGGCTCTTTGTAGACGCAGTGGATGATCATGTCTACATCGGCATCGAGCGAGTTGATGACGCCCTGCGTCGACGTGCTGTGCGTGGCAGTCAGCTTGCCGAATTTGTGCGCCTCGTCGGTAGCAGCCCTCAGTTCGTCCACGTTGAAAGAGGGTAGAAGGGGAAACGACGTTGGAGTGCTACCGCCCGTCGCGGTTATCTTAATGTAGTCCGCTCCTTCCTTGATTAACTGTCTAGTGAAGCCCCGGACCGCCTCAACTCCAGTTACCTCGCCGCCGAAATATCCCATGTGACCGCCGATAATCGACACTGGACGACCGCACAGAATCATCCTAGGCCCGACAGTCAGACCCTCGTTGATCGCGTCCCGAATCCTGAACATAGTCATGTTCTTAGGGCCGTTTTCTCGTATCGTAGTTACACCTGAAAAGAGGCTTCGACGCGCGTTGCTCGCCGATTGAACGGTCAGAATTTCGTCTTCCAACGCGGCCAGATCTTGACCGTTGCGACCATCACCAAAGCCGTTGTTGTGAGTGTGGCAATCGACCATTCCGGGTAGGATGGTTGCGCCGGGGTAATCGTGGTGTGTTACTGCTGCACCCTCAGGAGCGCGTACCTGGTGAGCGGGTCCGACACTGACGATCTCGGAACAGCGCGTTAGCACCGCTCCCTTGTCGATTGGCGGTCCGCCTTTGGCATCGATTACGCGGTCGGCGGTTAGAAGGGTGTAGATCGGGGAGACTGACATGGGATCGAAGTTTACAGGGTTAATGAAGGATAATGAGGTTATGGTTCTGAGTTACGACAATCCTGAGTGTAGAGAAATCGCAACGGAGTTGTTGCGGCGGCATGATGATTTGCAGACAGAGGCGAACATCACGTCTTCGATTCGGGATTTCTTGGTGCGGACAGGGCTTGTAGAGTCGGGCGATATCAACGAGGAGATTTCACCAGCAGAGGGTTCGGGTAACTCGGTCGATCTTGCAGCTCTGGACACATTGATAGAGGTGAAGCGCAGGATCGGAAACGGCATCGTCCCGGATCCAGACCACGTTGCACAACTGGACGGTTATCTAACGGCGGCGATGGATGCGAGCAAGGGCGTGCGGATCGGAATTCTCACTGACGGGAAGCACTGGTTGTTGCGGTGGCCTAACGCGGTGATGATCCAGACGACTCCGCCGTACGCGTTCATTTTGACGGACGCGGACAAGTGGTACACGCTGTATGAGTGGTTGCGGGACAACGCGCTGGTCGCTCGCAGAGAGATCGAACCTACAAGCGAAGCGATACAGGAACAATTCAGCCCAAGCAGTCCGTTGTACGAACGGGAGATCGACACTTTGCAGGCGTTGTATGAACAGTACGCGGAGTTTGAAACTGTGAAAGTGAAGCGTCGGTTGTGGGAGGATTTGCTACGGACGGCTCTGGGGGAGGTTGTGCAGGGCGATGAATTTGACGATCTTTTTGTGCGGCACACGTATCTGACGATTGTGGTGGGGATAGTAGTGCAGGCGGCGTTCGGGATGGATGTGAGTAAAAGAGCGGCTATCGATCCGGAAGATCTGGTCAGAGGGCGGCAATTTGCGGAGGCTACGGGTATCTATGGAGTTGTGGAATCGGATTTTTTCTCGTGGCCAATCGAGGTAGGCGCGACACCGTTGATTAAGACGATTGCACGCCGGGTGGCTCGTTTCGACTGGTCATCGCCACCAACTGACGTTGCGGCGACGCTATACCAGACGGTCATACCGGCGCAGGAGAGGCGTGATCTCGGGGAGTATTACACGCCGCGCTGGTTGACTAAAGCGATTGTGAAGGAGATGGTTACGGACCCGGTGAATCAACGGGTGCTAGATCCGGCGTGTGGTTCTGGGACGTTTATCGCTGAGTGTGTTGAGCACTTCATCGAAACGGCGAAGAAGCAGAACTTGCCAGAGACAAAGTGGTTCGAGTTGCTGCGGGATTCGATTACGGGTATCGACGTGCATCCAGTTGCTACACACTTGGCGCGTGCAGCGTGGGCTATCGCCGCGCAACCCGCGATCGCTAGGAGTATGAGCACTGCGGTGACGGCTCCCATCTACTTGGGCGACTCTTTGCAGTTGCGATATCGGAGTGGTGACCTCTTCGCTGAAAAGAACGTGAGCATCAGCGTCAACGACGAAGATGGCACTGAGCTTCTGTTTCCGGTTTCACTCGTCAACCGCGCCGAGGATTTCGATGAGATGATGATTGATGTGGCTAGTTGCATAGAGAGAGGCGAAAATCCAGAGTACATGTTAAGTGCGGTGGCTGGTTTGAATGAAGTTGAGAAGGCTACGCTATCGGGTACGATTGGCAAACTTGGTGAGTTACACCGGAAGGGGCGGGATCATATCTGGGCGTATTACACACGGAACTTGGTGCGTCCGATCACTCTGGCGCGGAATAAGGTGGATGTGATTGTTGGGAATCCGCCGTGGATCAACTACAACCAGACGACGGATGTGTTGCGCGACGAACTGGTGAATCAGAGCCGGAACGTGTATGGGATTTGGGCAGGTGGTCGATATGCGACGCATCAGGATGTGGCATCGCTGTTTTATGCGCGGTGTGTAGATTTGTATCTACGGGATGGCGGGTTGATCGGGATGGTGATGCCGCACAGCGCGTTGCAGGCTGGGCAGCACACCAAGTGGCGGACGGGAGAATGGAAGTCGCGAGGCAGTGGGAGGACTTTGCATGTTAACTTTCAAGTTCGGAAGGCTTGGGATATGGAGCGGTTGGAGCCTAACAACTTCTTCCCTGTTCCGTCGTCGGTGGTATTCGCCAAGCGGATAGGCGCGGAAGGGAAGGCGAGACCGTTAGCGGGAACGGTTCGGCAGTGGATTGGCGTAACGGGTTCCACTTCTGTCAAAAAGATCGACGCGAGAATCTCAGATACTTCGGGCGACCACATTTCTCTCTACGCGGGGTGGACTCGCAATGGAGCGACGATGTTTCCGCGTGTCCTGTTTTTCGTCAACGAGACAACTAATCCAGCGATTGTGCAAGTTCCCAACACAATTACGACAAACCCACGTCGTGGCGTTTATGACAAAGAGCCTTGGAAGTCGTTGGATTTGCCAGCGTTGACCGGCTACACCATAGAAGATGAACACGTATTTGACGCGCATCTTGGCGAAACACTAGTACCGTACGCCACGCTGGAACCATTAAAGGTCATTTTGCCAGTTAAACGCGGCTCGGCAAGGATTGAGTACGATCCTTCAAATGGCAACGGTGTCGCTGCCAACGCGATGGGGCGGCGAGTGCGTAACAGGTGGAGCGAGGTATATCGCGCATGGGAAGAGAACAAGCGTCCGGGCTACCCGCTTGATTTGATCGAGCAGCTTGACTATTACGGCAAGTTATCGGCGCAGCTGGCATGGCAAACAGACCCGGGTGATCGCCCGTTCCGAATTGCTTACTCAAAGTCTGGTACGCCGACGGCCGCAATAATTGAAAACAATGAAGCGATAGTCGAAAACATCTTGAACTGGGTAACTTGCTCTAGCAAGGATGAAGCACATTATTTGGCGGCAATCATCAACAGCGATAAGTTGTATAACGCGATCAAACCGTTCATGCCCAAAGGCCAGTTTGGTGCACGGCACGTCCACAAACACTTATGGCGGTTGCCGATACCGGAGTTCGATACTTCGGATTCGACACATGCGACGATTGCGGATGCTGGTCGGCAGGCGACGGATGGGGTAGAGCGAGAGTTGGAGAATCTGCGACAGCGGTATCCGAAGTTGACGGTTACGATTGCGCGTCGGGAGATCAGAAAGTGGTTGCGGGAGTCGGCAGAGGGCCAGCAGGTGGAGGGTGTTGTGGGGGAGTTGTTGGGGGGATGAGTGAGTTCGCGCAAGATGAGGATTTGATCGAACGCCGCAAGACATGGAAGACTGTGTCCTTTGGTGGGATAACGACCTACGATCCCTTTTACGATGCTTATTGTCCCGATGCCAAGTTCCGTATGGGAGACATCAGACGAATCAGAGGACACAAAGACGCCCTGTTGAGAGACGATGTTGACGAAATTTGCGAGCAGGTTTGGGATGATATTTTTGTCTCGCCCAATGTTTTGGAAATGCTTGAAATGGATGTTTATAAGATAAATACGTTGATCGATTTAGTGGCTGTACCACACGCGAATGTGTTTGGGTACATAGGCCCGACCATACATCTGTTCGAGCGTACTATGCAAGCATTTTCGACGTTTCCGTCTGCCGATGAATTCCTTCGGGGATTGCGCGCTCTTTCAATGATCGACGCGGGTGCGAAGATCGGGAATAGATTGACCAAGGACAATAGCCACGGCTATTTCGAGAGACTGTTGCAGGGTAAGGTCAAATTGGTTCCAGAGGACTTCAGATCGTACAAGCGCCAAAAGCGCGATGGATCTTGCGCCGAAGAAGTGCTGTTTCTGCCGGGTTGGGTTAGACATAGACTTTCGCATCCTGAAAACCGTTATGAACGGCGATTTCCCGATGCAGGGGATTATGGGAGGGCGACGTATATGCTTTCGGCGATAACACTGACGTTGCTGTACGAACGGCAAGAACCGCTCTTTGATTGAGGGGAAGTTAGATGGTAGACGACGGAATCAAAACGACGTCCTTTTCTTGGCGAGACCGAACTGGATTGAATTGGCTATTCCTTCAAGATGAAGAAAACGATATGGTTTCTTGGTACGGCAGACCGGAAGGTTACAACTATGGATGCTGGGCACATGTGATAACACACGAGATTGATATCGATGCCTCAACGGGTACTGATCGCCTGTTAAAGATAGGTCGGCTTATCGATGTGCAAGTCGACAGTCTCATGGAAAACCGCGGCGTCGGGTCCATGTTGGTCAAGGCGGCGATTGAGGTATCGAAGCGACGCGGGAACTTAGGTATAGATGGGAAGATTAGCAGTGTGGATGGTGACCATTTCGATAAACTAAAACACTTTTATGAAAAGCTGGGTTTTGATTTTGAGTTGTTCGATGCAGAGCAACTGGACGATCGATCCACCACAGTTGGACGAGTTTTCATGCGTTTCTAGAACATACCTTGGGCACTTCCCACAGAGAGGAAGAGGAGGAAGGGCGAAAGTGGCGTGATTCTCTTGCGTCGTACAATAGTCAGACAGCGATAGTCTTCTAGAAGCAGCAACGATGGTTCAATCGGTTAAAGCCACTTACAGGGATGGGGTTCTTGAACCTTCGGAGTCGCTTGATCTTGAAGATGGGGATGTGGTTACGTTATCGGTTTCGCTTATAGAGAGTGCGGAAAACGGCGATGCTAGCGAGTCGGCATCGGTTGGTGTGAATGGAGTTTCGGAAGGTGTCGATAGCGAGCGCGAGTCGGGAATAGGATCTGAAAAAGGGGAACACTCGGTGTTGCGCATGATGCGCGAAATCCATGAAGCGATACCCGATTCGGCGTGGGATAATGTTCCTACAGATGGTGCTATCAACTACAAGCACTATCTCTATGGTCATCCGAAAGTCGACGAATCATGAGAGAGTTGTTCGCTGATACAGGCTATTGGATAGCCTTGATCAGTCCGCGCGACCGACTACGTGAGCGAAGGCGATGGTCAGTTAGTCGGCTTTAGTCACGGTGTCCATAAAGCGCCTTCCGCTTCGGCGGCGCGGGACAGGGCGTTGTCAAGGGTTGCCAATCTGGCGCCGCGTCTTTTTGCGAGTTCGAGGTAGAGTGCGTCGTAGAACGTAAGGTTGTGCAGTCGGGCGAGTTCGAAGCATGTACTAAAGTCCGCGGCTTGGTCCGTGGTTATCGGTAATTGATCTAGGGTGTCAAGGCATTCTTCGATTTCGGATCGGTTGATCCTTTGTCTGCGCTCTGCCACCAAGAGAGTGTTGCGGATTTCAAAGTGCCAATGCTGAGGCACGATCCCTCGTTCTCCCCGCAGGTTCGACATGACACTTTCAGACAGCGGGTGGTACTCATCATATAGTAGCCATGCTGCCGCCAAGGAACTGTCAATAACCGTTCGTGTCACGGTCGAAGACCTTGGTGTCGGACTTCCAAGATTTCTTGGATGGACATCCCTTTGTGTGTCCACTCTGCGCGTCGCTTAAGGAAGTGTTCGACTGCGGCCTTGCGTTCGGCACGTTTTTCGTCATTGTCGGATTCTGATTCGTCAAGCTGATCCACGGCCGCGGGCACCAGATGCGCGACCTCTTTGCCGTTGCGAGTTATTGCCACTGTTTCGCCGTTTTCTACAGTGCGGAGAAGTTCCGATAGACGGGTTTCAGCTTCTTTGTCTTGCACTTGGAGCATGATTATTCCTCTATCGAGTCATTGTAACGGTTCAACGCGAGTGTTTAAGGCTAGTTTGAATCAGCGTCGGCATCTTAACGAAGGTCATACTCCCGGATTCGACCAATAACGATCAGGTGCGATGAATTGGTCGGCTGCTATCGGGCCCCAGCTGCCTTGTGCATAGGGGTAGAGTTGGGATGCTAACTCGGTTTCCCATGCTTTGACATAGGGGTCAACGACTGCCCATGAGAGTTCGATCTCGTCGGATCGGGTGAAGAGCGACGCGTCGCCGGCTACGGCGTCTAGCAACAATCGTTCGTAGGCATCGCGCATCCCGACTGGGAATTTGTATTCGAGTTCTTGGGCTTGAGGACGCAGTCGTGGGCCCGGCCGCTTGTTGTCGATAGTTAGGCGTATCGCTTCGTTGGGTTGAATGACGATTCGCAGCATGTTTGGCACTAGACCTGAGGCGTCTTCAACGTCGAAGATGCGGTGTGGCGGTTGGCGGAATTGGATCGCGATCTCTGTATATTTGGATTTGAGAGCTTTGCCGGAACGCAGATAAAACGGAACGCCTTGCCAGCGCCAGTTGTCCACGTACAAACGCAACGCGCCGTACGTCGCGGTTGCCGATGCTGAAGATACGCCGTCCAACTCCCGATACCCGTTGTATTGTCCACGGATGGAATTCCCAGCCGCTTGTTGCGGATTCGGTTTGCGGACCGCGCTCAAGACTTTTGCCTTTTCGTCACGAAGCGAATCGGCGTGATTAGTGGCAGGCGGTTCCATCGCTACCAATGCGAGCAACTGCAATAGATGACTCTGGAACATATCGCGCAGAACGCCGGAATGTTCGTAATATCCCGCGCGATCTCCTACATCTAGGTCTTCTAGCACCGATATTTGGACATGGTCGATGTAGTTGCGGTTCCAAAGCGGCTCGAAGATCGTATTGCCGAACCGAAAGACGATCAGATTTTGCACCGTATCTTTGCCGAGGTAGTGGTCGATCCTGAAGAGTTGGTGTTCTGACGCGCGAGCATGGAAAGCTTCGTTCAGTTTGCGCGCAGAATCAAGATCTGCGCCGAAGGGCTTTTCGACGACTAGCCGCCGCACCCCATCTGATTCATCCAACATGTCAGCATCGCTCAATGCGTCTATCGTGCCTTCGTACAGAGTAGGGGAGAGCGCCAAATAGTAGAGACGGTTATCGGCGGCAGAACCCGCGGCGATCTCTTTGAGCAGTCGATCAAGCCGATGCAAAGAGGCGACATCGTTTGAAGAGCCGGGGATGTATTGGACTTCTTTGGCGAACTCGACCCAGCTCGCAGCATCGGATGAGTAGCTATCGGATGCCACTTCGAACAGCATCCGACGATAAGATTCGTCGTCCAAATCCGACCGTGCAAACGCGATGAAACGGCATTGGTCCGGCAATGCGCCGACTGAATGTAGGTGGAAAAGAGCTGGCGCGAGTTTTCGTTGCGTCAAATCACCGGACGCACCGAAAATGACGATCGTGAACTGTTCGTTTTCGTTAACCGCCATTGGGATGTTTGCCCGGCTTCTGCCTTTGCCCTATGGATTCACCTTCGCGAGAATGACGGGGTTCTTATCCGCCATCTGATCGTATGACGCTGTGTCCACCGAACGCGTTTCGCATGGCTGCAAGAGCACGTCCGCCGATTGGGTTTTCTTGCCGAGAACGGAAACGCATTTGAAGTGCCGCGGTGATTACTGGCGCTGGCACTGCAAGTTCGACGGACGCATCCACCGTCCACCGTCCCTCGCCAGAATCCTCCACATACGAAGACAATGCTTCCAAACCTGGATCGTTTTTCAACTCGTCGGCAGTCAGATCCAACAGCCATGAACGGATGACGCTACCGTATCGCCAGTTTTCGCATATCGCGGCAAGATCGAGACTGAATTCCTCTTTGGCTTCAAGTAGTTCAAGCCCTTCCGCGAATGCCTGCATCATCCCGTATTCAATGCCGTTGTGAATCATCTTGACATAGTGACCTGAGCCGCTTGGACCTACGTAGAGGTTTCCATCGGCTTCAGGTGGAGCGAGTGATTTGAATATCGGCAAGTTTCGTTCGTACGCCTCTTTGGAGCCGCCGATTGTAAGGCAATATCCGTTCTCCAGCCCCCATACGCCGCCACTAGTGCCGCTGTCCAGCATGTCGATACCGAGTTTCGCCAACTCTCCAGCACGACGAATCGACTCTTTGTAGTTCGAGTTGCCGCCGTCTATGAGGGTGTCGCCAGGCGACATGAAACCAGACAACTCGTCGATGGTGGATTGTGTGATGTCGCCAGCAGGAACCATGACCCAAATCGTCCGCGGTGTGGCTAGTCCATTCACTAGCTCTGCCAATGAAGGTTTGCCGGTGCCCCCGTAGGACTCCAACTCCTCCTGCGCCTCAGTGCTTGGATCAAAACCGATGACTTCATGACCGTCTTGAATAAGACGACGTGCCATGTTGCCGCCCATCCTGCCGAGTCCAACTAACCCAATCTGCATGAGATGCTCCTTATGCGGGAATTCGCTCCGATCGGAGCGTGTGTGAAATTGCCGACAATCTACTTGATATTGCATTTGCAACATCATCGGCATTGACTTTGCCTCGCATCAGCTCTCGTAGGCACGCGGCATAAGTTTCGACGCCGACAATTACTTTAGCGTTTCCGGGCATCTCGGCGATCACGCCGGTTGTCGATGCAACAACGTTAGGCAAGGTATCGACTGCCGCTTGATCGCCAAACGCGAGCGGGAAGATGGTGTCCATTGTGAAGCATGGCATCACATCGGATCGATCGTCGATGTGGGCGCGGGCGCTCAACGTTTCAGCCACGACTCGAACCGATGGTAAGTCCATGATCCAGAATCTCGGATCAAGGTTGGCGTCTTGGAACATCGATATGGTCCGTAGCGCGTTTTCGGACTGCAACATTGGATCGGGCCATTCGCCCCTCGGTTTGCGGATATCCCAAGCAACTGTGACCTCAAAGGTGTTGGCAAAGTCATAGATGCCGATGTGCTTATCTATCGGTGACATCGAACGCGTCATCTGGCTCACAGTGTTCGAAACGCTGATCGTGCCCATGTCCTGCGCTGCGTTTCGCACTGGCAAAAGCAACACATCAGGCCTGAACTTGGTTTTAACCTCATTCATCTCCTCAATGGCGGCTTCAAGGTAGTCTCGGACGTCGAACTCGAAGGTGAGCATGGTAGGGATATCCGATGATAGCGCGCGGAAGATTGAACCTTCACCGATGTCGGTATCGAGCCAGATCAAGGAATCGCCCCTAGCCAATCCGCGCTCGAAAGAGAGTTCTATCGCGTCGATTAGAACGTCGATGAGTTGGACAATCCGCGCTCGATCTTCCGGGTCGGACCGATCTAGACCCAGACCACGTTCGATATCGGTTGCATTGAGTATGAATTCGGGGTTCAATTTCGCGCCTTGCGATGGTCAAATCGACTACTTATCAGATTGTGCGAGCGACCGCTTCAATCTCACAGACCGCATCTCCATTGAGTTCTGCCATTATCGCATTCCGTCCTTTTTCGATGCAAGCCTGCACATCGCCAATGGCCTGCGACATCAGCAGTTCTCCGAGCGTGTATGACTGCTCCGGTACTGAAATGTCGATGTCTGATTCTTGAGTCAGAACGAGTAGTTGTATCGATCTTGGTCCGCCTTTGTGGAGTTGACCTGTGGAATGAAGGTAACGCGGGCCGTAACCGAACGTCGTAGCCGTGCCGGTTGCGTTGCTAATTGCTGTCCGCAACCGAGATACCGATTCTGTCAATTCGTCGGATTCGGGCAGATATGCCGCGATTGCTACATAGTCACCCTCTCGGCAGTTGCTAATGATCTTTTCGATTGCATCATCCACTGTCTGAGAGTCTGAATGAAGTCCAGTGTCGGATTCTAGTGCTTTACGCGCGAGTTGCTTGGCAGCTTCAACGTCGGGTTGGTCGAATGGATAGACGCCAATAGCGCAAGCAGCAATGGCGGTCGCGAACTCCCATCGGAAAAACTCGCCAGCTATCGACGGAAGATCAGGTATTTCGATCCGATAAGTCGGATGGTCATCATAAGCAAGATTCTCTGGGACGCTTTCACCTTCAAGAGCAATACAGACAAATTGCCTATCGTTGCCATAGGACCGATTTGGTAGCACGGGCTCACCTGCAATCGGAATCAGCCCGCGTCCGTTCTTGCCAGTAGACTCTGCCAACAACTGCTCCAACCAGAGTCCGAAACGTTCCAAACTCGGAGACATCGCAAAGGTCACTTTGTCGCGTCCCCGAAGCGCGTTACGGGCCATGAAAAGTCCGAGTTCGATTCCTGGGTTGCTCGCGTCTTCTCTGCGACATAGATCGGTCATAGCCACCGCGCTACGCATCATCTCATCGGTAGGCATTCCGCATACCGAAGCAGGGAACATTCCAAAACCTGACAGCGCGGAGAATCTGCCCCCGACGTTTGGCGGTGTAGCGATGTGAGCAGCGAATTCTCCATCCGCTGCGCGTTTGGCGAGAGGCGTATCTGGATCTGAGAGCGCAACGAAGTGCTTGGCTACCTTGTGTATTCCGAGATCGCGTAATGTGGAACGGAACACGCTTTCGAGAGAGAGAGGTTCGACGGTGGTGCCAGATTTGCTCGCCACAGCGAACGCGGCAGTCGAAAGTTCCAGTGTTTCAAGCGCATCGCTGATTTGAGCTGGATTGACGGTATCGAACACGTTTAATGCGATCTCGGTGTCCGGGAAAAGAGTGCGAAGTACCTCAGGCGTAAGGCTGCTACCTCCCATTCCTAAGACGTTGAGCGATGTCATCCCGGACATGGCTTCGCGTTGCGCCGGATTGGCGACGCTGGGGTCCATCAAGCCCGGCAGGTCTAGCCAACCCATCCAATCGCCGCCACCGCCAGGCGAAGGTTCGGGCCAAAGCGAATCTTCACGCATCCATACGCGCCGAACCATGTCGGATATAGCAGCGGACGGACTACTCCCATCTTGACGTTTCGAGACCAAGCGTCACTCCCTCGATGGTCTCGGTTATCAGACGCTTGCCAAAGAGGAGACTTTGGCGTCGATGCGGTCCATCAGGCTGTCCCAAGAGTCGGCGAATTTCTGGACACCCTCAACCAGTAGTTGTGCCGTTACCTCTTCGTACGACACGCCTTCTTCGGCAAGTTGCGATATTTGTGCCTCGGCAACATTGACTTCTGTTGTCAGCGTCTTGGTAACAGTCCCAGTGTTGAGCACATCTTCGACGGTCGGCAAAGGCAATGTGTTGACCGTTTCGGGTCCGAGAAGCCTGTCAAAGTAGAGAGTAGGCGGGTACTCAGGGTTTTTGACGCTAGTAGATGCCCACAACGGTCGCTGCGGCTGCGTTCCGATCGTGTTTAGGGAGAAGAACCGCGTGTTGTCGTTCAAATCGCGTGCAAATATTCGCTGGTACTCTTGATACGCCAACTTAGCGTTCGCAATGCCTATCTTGCCGATTAGTTCGCTACTTTCCGGCAGCAACTCATCGGCTAGGGTGTCAACCCGACTGACAAAGAAGGATGCGACGGATGCTATTCGCGCTGGCGATCCGTTGCCGACGTTGATGTAGCTGGCGATTCCGTCTAGATAGGCATTCGCCGCGGTGATGTACGCATCTATGGAAAAGAGCAGGGTTACGTTGACGTTGATTCCCTCTCCGATCAATGTGGTGATCGCGGGCGCGCCTTCTGGTGTGCCAGGTACCTTGATCATGACATTAGGACGATCTACAGCTTCCCAGAGTCTTCGAGCTTCGGCGATAGTACCGTCGGTGTCGTGTGCGAGATGGGGGTTGACCTCGATAGAAACGAAACCGTCGCGGTAGTCGAGCGCCTCGTATGTTGGTAGCAAGATATCGGCTGCATCGCGGACATCTTCAACCGCGATGCGCTCGAATATGACCTCTGGCGTACTTCCATCCTTTGCATACTCGGCGAGGCGATCGTCATAGACGGCGCTGTCAGCGATAGCTCCGTCAAAGATCGTCGGGTTGGTGGTGATGCCACGCAGTCCAGCATCCACCAACTCTTGGATGTCACCGCCGTCGATCATGTCTCGGCTGATTTGGTCCAACCAGATCGCTTGACCTAGCTCTGCTGCGCGAGTGATGGTGTTGTCAGTGCCGTTTACCATCTTCTGATTGCTCCTAGATTTTTAGCCAAAGATCGTACCGTACGTCAGAGTTACTCGTTCGATCCAAAGTTCGACGCTTCAATGGCGTTTAGTTTGTCGAGACGACGTTGATATCGGACTTCATCGCCCATTTTGGCGGATAGAAACGCATGAACCAGTTCAGTAGCAATCGCCTCTCCAACTACTCTCCCGCCGATGCACAAAACGTTCATGTCATCATGCACAACACCTTGTGCGGCGGAGTATGTGTCGTGGCATACAGAAGCTCGAACACCTCTGAACTTGTTGGCAGCTACCGACGCGCCAATGCCACTGCCACAAACTATGATCCCCCTGTCCGCATCCCCAGACCCAACAGCCGCCGCAACCGGTGCCGCGCGATCAGGGTAGTCATCATTGGCATCGTAGCCGGAAACCCCGACATCAACGACATTATGTCCCGCGCCATTGATCGCAGCAACCACAGTTTCAAGCAGGTTGAAACCAGCATGATCAGCGCCAACTGCTACTCGCATCAGAAGTCTAGTCCCCGAGATTACTCCGTGCACGACTCTCAAGCGTGCCAACTACGCGGTAATGATACAACCGCGCATCGTAGTAGCCGTTAACTCTAAGGCGTATGTTTCTCGAATCTGTCGAACCCTAGTTCCATCCGCCTAACCCCCTTACGCTTCGCGAAAGGGGAAGATTCCTCGTTGCGCTCGGAATGACAGGGCACGAAGCGCGAGGGGGTGAGCGCGAGTACGGGTGGTGGTGTGCAAGTGCCTATCGGCCTCGAACTTGAAGCAGTGCGCCTAAAGCAATCTCCGGGCAACGCTCGCAACATTCTCGACAGTAAAACCCAAGTTCGCCATCACGACATCGCCGGGCGCGGACGCACCATAGCGGTCAATGCCGATGGCTGCGCCGTCGAAGCCGGTGTAGCGTTCCCAACCTATAGTTGTGCCTGCTTCTACGGAGACTCGTTCACGAACCTTACTTGGCAAGACAGACTCTCTGTATTCATCGTCCTGAGCAGCGAACAATTCCCATGAGGGCATCGAGACGGCACGCGCCGAAACGCCTTCGCTCTGCAACTGCAATGCCGCACCTAGTGCCAGTTGCGTCTCCGAACCGGTACCGATTATGATCACATCCGGGTCGCCGTCGGTGTCGGCGATTATGTAGGCGCCGCGTTGGACGTATCCACGGGCGAGACTCTGGCCGCCGATGGCCGATAGTTGCGGGAGGTTTTGGCGTGTCAAAATCAAAGCAGTCGGACCCTGACGGTTCTCAATCGCGATTCTCCACGCCTCAAAAGTCTCGTCGGCATCCGCAGGTCGGATCACGGTCAGGTTGGGAATCATCCGCAGACCCATTAACTGTGATATCGGTTGGTGTGTAGGGCCGTCCTCGCCCAAACCAATCGAATCGTGGGTGAAAATCCAGACGCAAGGCGCGTGGGAGAGCGCGCCGACTCGGATCGCAGGACGCAAGTAGTCGGAGAATATGAGGAATGTAGCAGCATAGGGGATTACCCCGCCATGCAATGCCATGCCGTTGGAGATCGTGCCCATGCCATGTTCTCGAACGCCAAAATGCAAGTTTCTGCCATCCGGCATTTCCGGCGAGAACGAACCTCTGCCATCAACTTCTGTGTTGTTAGATTCTGCTAGGTCGGCCGACCCACCAATAAGGCGAGGCAACGCGGGGGTTATCGCGTGTAATGCCTGACCTGAAATAGCGCGGGTTGCCACTGAAGAATCAACTGAACCGACCAATCGATTCAGACCATCGTCCCAACCATCCGGCAACATCGCAAGAAGATCCATGAGGAATCGATCTGCCAGTTCGGGGTACTCGGACTTGTAGTCCTCGAACATGGCGTGCCACTCGTCGGATAGTGTCTGACCGCTTTCTACACCCGATCGCATGTGGTCGTAGACATCATCAGGGATTTCAAACGGCTCGTAATCCCAACCGAGTTGAGTTCGAGTCAGAGCTACCTCGTCGCCACCCATGGCCTTGCCATGAACCGCCCCAGTTCCGGCGAAGTTGGGGCTGCCGTAACCGATCACGGAGCGGACGGTTACGAGTTTGGGCTTGTCGGGTTCGACTTCGGCGGCTTTAAGTGCGTCGACGATGCCTGCCAAATCGTTTCCGTCTACTGGATCAATAATGTGGAAGCCATAAGCCGCAAATCGAGCGGAAACGTCTTCTCGGAAGGCTTTGTCGGTGTCGCCTTCGATAGATATCTGGTTGTCGTCGTAGATGACGATGAGTTTTCCGAGTTGGAGAGTACCGGCAAGCGATGCCGCTTCCGATGCCACGCCCTCCATCATGTCGCCGTCGGAGCAGATGGCGTAAGTGCGATGATTGACAATCTCGTGACCTGGCCGGTTAAATGTGTTAGCTAGGATCTTCTCAGCGAGAGCGAATCCGACGGCGTTGCCCAGACCTTGCCCCAACGGACCGGTTGTGGCTTCGACGCCGGCGGTGAGGCCGTATTCGGGGTGTCCCGGCGTTTTGCTCTCCCACTGTCGGAAGTCTTTGATCTCGTCGAGAGGCAGGTCGTACCCGGTGAGGTGGAGCATGGAGTAGAGAAGCATCGACGCATGACCCGCCGAGAGGACGACGCGATCCCGGTCTGCCCAATCTGGTGTTCCCGGTGCGTGCTTCAGGGCATGTTGCCAAAGTGCGTAAGCGGTTGGCGCCAACCCCATTGGTGCGCCGGGGTGTCCGCTGTTCGCCTTCTCGACGGCATCGATCGAGAGAAAGCGGATGGCATTTATCGACCGCCAAGCGATGTCATTGCTAATGGCGGATTCGGAAACTGATTCGGAGTTTGGCAAGGCGTTCTGGTTCAGGTCTCTTGGCGATGCAGGCACGCCGATTTATGAAATCGGCAACCCAAATGATTCTATTAGTTCGTTGTTGTGCAACCCAATCAAGCACCGGCGATGTTTAGACGCACGGAGTACAGCGAAACGTCGCCGCAGATGTAGAGGGTTTTGCGGTCCTGGTCGCCGAAGGTGCAGTTTGCGGTGCGTTGTTCGGGGATGAGGATCTTGCCGATGAGTTCGCCTTCGGGGGTGAGGCAGTGGATGCCGTCGTGGGCGCTTGTCCAGATGTTGCCTTGGATGTCGGATCGGAAACCGTCGGCGATGCCGGGCCTCACTACTGCAAAGATGCGGAAGTTGCTCAGCGATTTGCCATCGGTGTTGACATCAAATGCGGCGACATTGCGCGGCTCGCCGCTGTCTGCGACGTAGAGGATCGATTCGTCGGGGGAGAATGCCAGGCCGTTCGGACGATCGAGTTCGGTTACGACGATGCTGATGTCGCCGGTCTCGGGTTCTAGTCGATACACGTAGTTGCCATCAAGTTCCGATTTGCGAGCGTTGCCTTCGCGACCGCTCAATATGCCGTAGGGCGGATCGGTGAACCATATCGAGCCGTCGGATTTGACGACCAAATCGTTAGGTGAGTTGAGTTTCTTGCCGTCAAAGCTATCGACCAAGACGTGGTGTGTGCCGTCATGTTCCAATCTGCTGATGGCGTGTCTGAGGTGCTGGCAGGTTACCAATCTGCCTTCGTTGTCAACAGTATTGCCGTTGCTGTAGTGGCTAGGTTCGCGGAAGACCATCGTATCGCCAGTCATGGGATCGAACTTCAGCATCCGATTATTGGGAACGTCTGAGAAGACTACAAAGCCATCAGCGCCGTTGTGCGCTGGAACGTAAGCCGGACCTTCTGCCCATTCAGTTCCCGTGTAGTGCTTTTGGATATCGACATCGTCCCCGCCGATGAGATCGCGGAAACTGGGATGGATGATTACAGCACCGGAACGTAGATCATCATCGGACCTGAATACTGTCCGTTCGCTCCATGTCTTGTTTTGTGCGATGGTCAATCTAAACCCCCTTTAGTTCTCTCCTTGAATCATCAAGGAAGCGGATTCCCCTTTGTCTCCCCGTATTGTAGTACGGGGCAGGCGCCGGATATTTCCCCCATGAGCGGAGGAAGCCCTATGCCCCCTGCGCGTTTAAGTCGATTGACCACAGCGAGGATGTTGCGCCGATGAATAGACGCTGCCGGTCAGACATGCCGAAAGAGCAGTTAGCGGCTACCTCTGGCGTCAAGATTTTACCGATCATATCGCCGTCAGGGTTGAAGACTTGGATTCCATCGCCTGCAGATACGTACAGGTTGCCGTCGGTGTCGCATCGGAAACCGTCCGGCACGCCGGGTTCAATGTCAGCGAATACGACTGGATTGACCAACGACTCGCCACCGGGTGTCACGTCGAAACGCATGACTCGATGGTTGCGAAACTCGCCGTGTGTGCGGCCAGTGTCTCCGATATATAGGACCGATTCATCGGGAGAAAATGCGATTCCGTTTGGCTTGTCGAAGTCTTCTGAAACGACCGATATCCCCAGAGTGTCGGCATCGACGCGGAATACGCGGTTTCGATCTTGTTCCGGCTTATCTCCGTGTCCGAACTCGGGGTGCAAAAAGCCGTAATCCGGGTCGGTGAACCAAATCGAACCGTCAGACTTCACAACGACATCGTTAGGTGAGGTCAGCTTGCCGCCCGCGTAATGGGCGGCAACTGGGACCAGAGAACCGTCATGCTCGAGTCGAACCACAGTTCGACCGCGCGTCAGACATGACAAAACTCGACCCTCAAGGTCAACGGTGTTGCCGTTCGCGCAGTCCGACGGTTGTCGGAAGATGCCAAGTCCTGAAGCCTCGTCCCACTTCATGATGCGGTTATTCGGGAAGTCGCTGACTATCACGTAGTTGCGGGAGGGTAACCAACAGACACCCTCGGCGAAAACCAAGTCGCTGCTCAAAAGTGTGAGTTCTGGGGAATTACCGAGTATTCGGGCAAACTCATCTGAGTAGATTTCGAAGGATTCGGACATTCGAATCGGCTCCTGTGTTCCGACGTTTAGATGGTCGCGTCAATGCGCGTATTGCGAAGTTTATCGCATCATTTCGACACTTGACTGCGCGCGGCATTTGACGTCCACTGTGAAGACCTTTGCGTAACTAAGTCATTCCGACGGAAGTCGGAATCCAGAGGAAGGTGAGAGGGGGTGCAAAGCGAAATGTGTTGTCTGAACCCCTTTAATTCCCACTTGGATCATCAAGCTGGGACGTTTTGCACAGCACCCTATGGAATCAGAGCGTAGCCTCCGACTATGCGTTGCGAAAGTGTTAACCTAACCCGCATGAACTCGACTTAACCCCGATGAATCCGCGAGGGAATAAAAATGAAGATGTACGTAGCTGGTGAATGGGTGGATCGCGACAACCGAATGGATGTCATTGATCCCTTCTCAGGTGAAGCGTTCGACACCGTTCCGAGTGGTTCGGTCGAAGACGTCGTATTGGCGGCAAAGGCTGCGGAAGACGGCCGTGCCCAGATGGCACAACTTACAGGAATGGATCGCTACGAGATTCTTATGCGGGCGGTCGAAATCATCGAATCACGGAAAGAAGAGCTAGGGCAGACCATCACGCGTGAAGAAGGAAAGGTCATCTCAGAGGGACGTTTAGAGGTTGATCGCTGCGTGCAAACCATGACGTGGTCGGCTGAAGAGGCGAAGCGATTGCGGGGCGAGACAATACCTCTCGACGCGTCGCCGGGTAATGCTGGCAAGTTTGGATTCACTGTCCGCGTTCCTGTCGGAATAGTAGCGGCGATTGCGCCATTCAACTTCCCACTCAACCTCGTAGCTCACAAAGTCGGTCCGGCACTAGCCGCCGGTAATGCCATCATCATCAAACCAGCATCGGACACGCCACTCTCCGCTCTCAAACTCACCGAAATACTGCTGGAAGCGGGCATCCCTGACATGGCGGTGCAGTGCATCACCGGTTCAGGACGGACTATCGGCGATGCATTAGTGTCGCAGCCTAACGTGAGAAAAGTTACGTTTACAGGTTCACGTGAAATTGGAGAACGGATCACTAGGATGGCCGGATTGAAGAAGGTGACGATGGAACTAGGTTCTAACTCGCCATTGATAGTGATGCCGGACGCAGATATGGACAAGGTAGCGGCGGCCACCGCACAGAGTGGTTACGCGAACGCTGGTCAGGTCTGCATCTCAACGCAACGCGTCATAGTGCAAGAAGAGGCATACACCGACTACATCGACGCGCTAGTGCCACAAGTCGAAGCATTGTCTTACGGCGATCCGAAAGAAGACTCGACCAACATGGGTCCATTGGTTCGAGAAGCAGACGCTGCGAGAGTTGAGAGTTGGGTCAACGAAGCAGTAGATGGCGGAGCGCGCGTAGTCTCAGGAGGTACGCGCGACGGCGCGATTATGACTCCTACGATACTCGCAGACGTAGACCCTGACATGAAGGTGTCCCGCGACGAGGTATTTGGACCAACGGTGGCAGTGACTCCCGCCGCCAATATCGACCATGCTATCAACTTGGCGAACGACACGAACTTCGGATTGGCAGCGGCCATCTTCACACAGAACGTTGATCACGCGATGCGTTTCGCACTTGAGGCAGAGGCCGGCAACCTTAACATCAACTCTGGCACCCAATTCCGCGCTGACATGATGCCCTATGGCGGCTTGAAGGATAGCGGTTTCGGCAAGGAAGGGCCACCATACGCCATCGACGAGATGACGGAGTTGAAGATGGTGGTGTTTCACTAGAGAAGCGAATGTTGCTGCTGCGAGAACACGTACCATAAAAATCAAACCCCCGGTTAGACATTCACGGTGACATCAATGGCACGATCTGCTGCTACAAAACGTTCCATCGGCGATCGAGCCGAGGAGTTATACAACGCTCGAATCAAGCACGAACTTAGCGATGCTCAACTCGGCGAATTCCTCGCAATCGAGGTCAACACTGGTGAATATGAAGTCCATGATGATGCACTTTCGGCGATGACGGCCCTGCACGAACGGATTGCCGATGCTGAAGTGTTTCTCATGAAGCACGGATCGATGCACGCCTATACGTTGGGTCATTTACCGCACGATCTGGAATGATGTTGCAAGGCTACGTTAGTCGATTCGGTGGTGCGCTTTATCCAGTGTGTGTCGTGCATCTTTTCAGCGACAGTGGCGTTCCAGCGCGGTTGGAAACTGTAATCGATACTGGTTTTTCCGGATTGATGACACTGCCCGATACTACGGTTGAACAGATGGACCTTCAAAAGATCGGCGAGGCGAGGGTTTTTCTTGCAGACGGGATTGAAAGAGAATACGATTTATACAAAGTCGATGTCGATTGGTTCGGCGAATCACGTCCAATTGAGATACTTTGCATGGGCAGGTTTCCTCTTATAGGCATGGCAATGATGGAAGGTCTCGAACTGAGAGTACGTATTGAGGATGGCGGCATAATTGATCTGACAGAAATCGTGTGATGATAGTCGAACCCGCCCGTATGTGAGGTAATGTCCCTGATATGCCCCCCAAAATTTCGTTGATCGGTGCTGGCAGCGTCGTTTTCGCGCGCCGACTGCTCCAAGATGTAGCCTCCACTCCGTCCCTCAAAGATTCCCATATCTCGTTGATGGACATTGATGATGAGCGACTTCAAGTCATCGGCGACTTCGCGATGAAGTTGTTTACTGAGGTCGGATCAAGTGCCAAGGTCGAAACGACAACCGATCGACGAAAATCTCTTACTAGTGCCGACTATGTTTTGACAACGATCCGTGTTGGTGACACTTTTGAGCGAGATATAGATATTCCGCGGAAGTACGGCATCGATCAGGCGGTTGGGGATACTGTCGGCCCCGGTGGCGTCTTCAAAGCATTAAGGACCGTGCCGGTTCTCATCGACATCGCGCATGATATAGACGATGTTGCTCCAAACGCAACGTTGCTGAACTACACGAACCCAATGGCCATGGCGTGTTGGGGGATAACGTCGGAGACGGATGTTCCGACGATTGGGCTTTGCCATAGCGTACAGCGCACTACTCATGATTTGGCGGAATACATCGGCGCGCCTCGCGAGGAAGTATCGGCATGGGTCGCAGGTATCAACCATCTCGCGTGGTTCATGCGGTTCGAGCGGAATGGCAAAGATGCCTACCCAGCGCTGCGTGATGCGATGAATAATCCGGAGATTTTCGCTCTGGATACTGTGCGCTTCGAGGTGATGAAGCACTTCGGGTATTTCGTCACGGAGTCGACTCGGCACATGTCGGAGTATGTTCCATATTTCCGGACCGATGATGCGGTGATGGACGAGTTTAGGCTGAACGAGATACGTCAGGATTTGCAACGTCGGGTTAAACGTGTTGACGATCACCTCACGCTACTTGAGCGAGACGCGTATTCCGATGATCCGATTGGGCCGAGTCGCTCAGATGAATATGCCTGTCGGATCATGGAAGCGATGGAGACTGGCAACAAGATCGTCATCAACGGCAATGTGCCGAATGACGGTCTTGTTGACAATCTGCCGTTCGGGTCGTGTGTCGAGGTACCGATCTTGATCGACGAATTGGGGTTTCATCCGATGCCGGTAGGAGAGTTGCCGCCACAGTGCGCCTCGTTGTCGCGAGCAAACGTCGCCGTGCAGGAGATGGGCGTCACCGCGGTGCTGAAGCGGTCGAGAGAAGCGGCGTTTCATGCCATTGCTTTGGATCCGCTTACTGGTGCAATCCTTTCGCTTGACCAGATACGATCGATGTTCGACGAGATGTGGGAAGCGCACGGTGACGAGTTGGCGGAGTACAACTAGTTGGCGCGACCCCTCGCATGTTCATTAATCTCAAAAGGAACAGTCGATGAGAGCAGCCCAATCGTTTGGTGTAGATGACATTCGATTTGTCGCGGATGCGCCTGACCCGGAACCGTTTCCAACCGATGCGTTGGTCAAGACGGAGATGGCGTCATTGTGCGGTTCGGATCTGCACATGGTCGGCAAGGGTTGGCAGATGCCGGACTATCCTGCGCCGCCTGGGCATCCTGGACATGAAGGCGTAGGAATCGTTGTTGAACCGCCAGAAAGATATCCCGATGGCGAGGGCATAGACGAGCTCGAACCGGGCGATCTAGTGCTGACCGTTCCGCACATCTGGTACGCCAAATGTTTTGCCGAGTATCAAGCAGTCGATGCTGCACACACACTCAAGATGCCCCCAGGTGCACCCGTAGAACATGTGCTGATGACGCAACAGTTGGGAACAGTAATCTTCGCTACGCAAAGATTGCCGGAGTCGCTAGAAGGGCTTACGTGCGCGGTGTTAGGTCAGGGAAGCGCAGGACTGTTCTGGGATTTCGTTTTGAAACGGCGTGGGGCATCACGCGTTATCGCCATCGAACCGGTCAATAGCAGGCGCGGTTTATCCACCAAATACGGTGCTGACGAGGTGGTTGATGCGACCGGCGACGCGGCTAAAGACGCGGTCTACGATTTGACCGACGGTGCAGGTGCCGACATCGTGATCGAAGCAGTCGGTTCGACACCGACTTTGAGCAACGCTTTCCATCTGGTCGCCGACGAAGGCACATGCGTCCTTTTCGGTTTGCCTGACAGCAACGATCCGCAACCGTTCGATTACACCGAGATGTTCAAGAAGCGTGCCAACGCGTATTCGATTTTGGGCGCGCAGGAGGAGCCAGGGCTAAAGACGTTCCGGAGAGCGCTCTCATGGATCGTCGAGGGCGAGATCGACATGGCACCGATTGTTACGCACTTGATGCCTATCGAGCAGGTGACGGAAGCGTTTGAGTTGTCGGAGTCGCGTGGGGATGGGGTTGTGAAGGTGGCGTTGACGTTCTGAGAGTTAGCGCAGTTAGGTGGCATCAACTTTGAAAAGTTATGATATGGGTTGACCATTGAAGTCGATATGGCTAGTATGGGAATCATGAAGACAACGCTTGACATCCAAGACGAGTTGCTGATGCGCGCGAAGCATCATGCACAGCGTACAGGACGCCCGTTGCGTGCCGTGGTTGAAGAAGGTCTGCGACAGGTACTCTCCACTACGACCAACCACCGAAGTTACCGATTGCCCGACCACAGCGTGGGCGAAGCGGGCGGGAACGACCCTCTGGAAGCGTACTCTTGGCAAGACCTCCGCGGGGTCATTTACGGAGAGCCTGGTTCCCAGTGATCGCAGTTGACACGAATATGCTGGTTTACGCACACCGTCGCGAATCGAGACACCACGATACGGCTGCGTCGATCATACGCGGATTGGCGGAAGGCAACGATGTGTGGGCTATTCCCTGGCCCTGCTGCTATGAGTTCCTAAGCGTTGTGACGAACCCTCGCTTATGGAAGGATAGCGCCACTAGTCCAGAGCAAGCGTGGCGTCAACTCACCGCCTGGACCGCCTCTCCTTCGCTACGGCTGATTGGTGAAACCGAGGACTTTCAGCGGATATTGGAGAGTTTTGTGCGCCGTCCCCGAGTGGTAGGGGGAGTTGTACACGATGCTAGGATAGCCGCGATATGCGTCGCCCACGGAGCCGAAGCACTCCTGACCCGGGACCGCGACTTCTCGCTGTTCCCAGAACTCAAAACGCGGGACCCGATCAGCTGGTGAAACCCTGGGTTGCTGCCTAATCCTAGTAATATCGCTATTCGACCAAGGGTCTCAGTACACGTGATAGCCGTAGGCTTCCCAGAAGCAGGGTGCGTCGGAATCCATGAAGCGTGTGTCGTATTCTGTCAGTTATTGGTGTATGGTAAGTGTATGACACGCACCAATATCGACATTGACGATCGCGCTTGCACCGAGATTATGCGGCGGTATCAGTTCGAGACCAAGCGTGAGGCGGTTAACTTCGCGCTTCAAACGCTGGCTTCAGAAGCGATGACGCTAGAGGAGGCGCGTTGGCTCCGTGGGAGCGGTTGGGAAGGCGACCTTGACTCGATGCGTTCTGACGGTTCATCGTGATATTGATCGACACGTCGGCATGGATCGAGTTTCTTAGGGATACCCGGTCTGCTGTTTGCATGAGCGTTGATGATCTTTTGTCCGAAGAGGTTGCGATCTGCGATGTTGTGCGGATGGAAGTGCTTGCGGGTGCTCGAAACGAATCGCATCTACAGAGCCTGCGGCGGCTGTTGGCGCGGGCGACCTTAATATCGACAATTCGCGCGGATTATGAGAACGCGGCACTGTTATATCGTCGTTGTCGAAGTCGAGGAGAGACTCTTCGCAAGCTGGTAGACTGCCTAATCGCGTCGGTCGCCATACGGACTGGTGTGCCTATCCTGCACGATGATCGAGATTTCGACGTTCTCGCTCGGCATGTGGGACTACGGATTTATCCAGTGAAGTGACCTTCGCAAAACCTATCATCATCGTGACATTGAGTGCGTTCACATCTCGCTAGACATACCCCCTTGCCTGACGGCATTTCCCTCGCGAGCAGTGGCAACCTTGGAGTTGCTACCTAGTCGTAGTGATACCGCTGTTCGCGCCAGGGGTCGCCGTACATGTGGTAGCCGTAGGCTTCCCAGAAGCCGGGGGCGTCGGAGTCCATGAAACGGATTCCTCGTACCCATTTGGCGGATTTCCAGAAGTAAAGGTGAGGTACGACCATGCGGACTGGCCCGCCGTGGGCGGGTTCGAGTGGGGCGTCGTCGAAGGTGTGGGCGAGGAAACCTTTGCCATCGATAACATCGGCGGTTGGTAGGTTAGTCGTGTATCCGCCGTCGCTATATGCCATCAGGAAATCAGCGGGCGGTGATTCGATGCCTGCGTCGGCTAGAAAATCGTCGATCGTGACGCCTCGCCAGTCGGTATCGAGTTTGCTCCACTTGGTTACGCAATGGATGTCGGTGTGGATGTCGGTCTGCGGAAGTGCCATCATCTGATCCCAGTCCCAGACGCCAATGTCCTCGCCATTGTAGTCGATGCGGAACGTCCAAGTCGCGGTATCGACTTTCGGGGTTGGACCAGCGGATAGGACGGGGAATCCGCGATCGACATACTGACCCGGCGGTACACGTTGCGCCGTCTTGTCCTCGTCTTCCTCTTGGCGTCGTCTGCCGAAGAAGCCTCTAGTGATTATCCCCATCTGTTCGCTCCCGAAGTCTCAACTGTTCCCAAGTCGCAAGGACTGCGCATAATCTTATACGCATAGGGCAAAGGCAAAGTTTCGCTGACCGGTGATCTGGCGACGGCGAATCAGAGAAAGGAGCATTGACATGAGGCGATTTGAGGGCAAGACGGTGATCGTAACTGGAGGCGGCACTGGCATTGGCGAGGCGATATGTCATCGATTCGCTAGTGAAGGTGCGAACGTGGTGATAGCGGAGTTGGAGCCTGACAACGGCAATGCGACCGCTGCCGACATCAACAGTGAGGGCGGAAATGCGGTCTTCTGCGAGACGGATACATCGAATTCAGACTCGGTGAGGGCGATGATCGCGGGCGCAGTCGAGGAGTTCGGTACGGTAGACATATTGGTCAACAACGCCGCCGCGTTTGTGTTTGGCAAAGTAGAAGACGTTACCGATGCAGACTGGGCAAGGGTGTTTGGGGTAAACGTGATCGGATATGCCAACACGGTTCGTGAGATATTGCCCACTTTCCGCAAGGCTGGCGGCGGCGCAGTCGTGAACATAGCGTCAGTCAGCTCATTCATCGCTCAGCCGGAATTCATCCCCTACAACGCATCCAAAGGCGCAGTCGCGCAACTTACACGCTGCCTAGCGATGGATCTCGCCCCAGACAACATACGCGTCAACGCAGTCTGTCCAGGTTCGATCAAGACGCGGGCCACGGACATGCATATCGACTCTTTGGGATTAGACCGCGAACAGTCTTACATCGACTTTGGTCAAGACGCCCTTATGAAACGCATGGGCGAGCCGAAAGAGATAGCAGCAGTAGTAGCCTTTCTAGCGTCGGACGATGCTTCGTACATGACGGGGACGCATGTGATCGTGGATGGGGGGATGAGCGTGGGGTAATCGGAAAGCTCACTAGATGCAATCGGGGCAACTCTTGATGTCTCTACGTCCAGTGTTCCTAGCGAAATTTCTGGCTTCATCAAACGACTCGAAAGGGCCATGCCACTGCCCATTTTCAGGTTTCTTCTGCCTGATCTGAGCGTGCGAACAAGTCGAACTGTCGTGGACGGTTGCGCGGTTAGTAGGATAATCTTCGTTGACGTGGTACAAAGTGACGTTCTCCTCGCGCTAATTATTCGTAAACGCCCCATCCGGTCGGTGCAATCTCGGCGACCAGCCGCGGGGATCGGATAGGCGTTGTTCGGCTACTTCTAGGTCCATGTCTACGCCCATGCCGGGGACGTCTGGGCACCATGCATAGCCGTCTTCCCATTCGATTTGTTGGGGGAATAGGTCGGTGGCGAAGGTGCCGGGTCGGCGTGGCATCTCTTGGACTCCGACGTTGGTTACTGCCATGCAGAGCGAGACGGAGGCGGCGGTTGAGACTGGTCCAAGTGGGTTGTGCGGGACGATGTCGATATAGTGGGTTTCTGCCCAATTGGTGATCTTTAGGGTTTCCGTGATGCCGCCCACGATGCAGAGGTCGATGCGGCAGTAGTCGATGCTTTCGTCTTCGATGACTTCTCGGAATGGCCACTTCGACCACCAGTGTTCTCCGGCGGCGAGTGGTACGCTGGTCTGTCGGCGGACGTTTCGGTATGAAGCAGGATTTTCGGAGCGTACGGCATCTTCGACAAAGAAGGGTTTGAACTCTTCGAGGTCGCGGCACAAAGCGATGGAATAGGTTGGGTCTAGGCGCGTGTGAAAGTCGGTGCAGATCTGGATCTCGGGTCCGACTGCTTCACGAAGTGCGCCGAACTGTTCAACCGCCATGCGCATCGACTTTAGCGGGTCTAGTTCTGCGGTGGCGGCGTGTCTACCGCCATATTCGCCGATTAGCGGAGTCGTGGTAGGTTGACCAGTGCGAACGAATTGCCATCCTTCATCGACGTGTTTCATCGCATCGTCGACGATCTCTTGGGTAGTCTCGCCGCCTACGTGGGGATAGCAAACGACTTTGTCGCGGGTCGGGCCGCCAAGGATCTTATACAAGGGCATCCCGATGGATTTTGCTTTGATGTCCCAGAGTGCGATGTCTATGCCGCTAATGGCGCAGGCGTAGACGCGTTCGGCGGGAAAGAACAAGCCGCGGAACATCTTCTGCCATAGTCGTTCCGTCTCCCAAGGGTCAGAGCCTACAACGACTTCTGCGAGGTGGTCGATGGCGATAGCGATGGATCGTCCGAGTCTTGCTACGCCGACTTCGCCGAGTCCGTAGATGCCTGCGTCAGTATCCACTCGGACGATGAAGTAGAGACGCCCGGAGTCGTCTCTAACGGGGAATGATCGGATTTGGGTTACTTTCATGTGGGGATGCCCCCTTTATCCTTCGGACATTTCCCCCGCGAGCGGAGGAAACCTAGTTGCTTTTTCGCTCTGGATTCCGGCTTTCGCCGGAATGACGAGGCATTACCAGTTCGTGAATGCGCCGTCGTTGCGGCGGAGTTGAGGTGTCCAGCCATGCGGGTCACCGGCTTTGGCTTCGGCTACGTCCATGTCCATCTCGATGCCGAGTCCGGGTGCGTCGTTGCAGAATGAGTAGCCGTCTTCCCATCCAATCTGGACGGGGAATAGGTCGGTGTCTGATGTGCCGGGTTGGCGCGGCATCTCTTGGACGCCGACGTTGGTGGATGCCATACATAGCGACACACACGCGGCGGCGGATACGGGTCCTAGCGGATTGTGCGGCACGATGTCGATGTAGTGAGTCTCTGCCCAGTGAGTGATCTTTGCTGCTTCGGTGATTCCACCGACAATGCAGAGATCGATGCGGGCGTAGTCGATGAGCTCTTCTTCGATGACCTGTCGGAAGGACCATTTGGATACCCACTGCTCGCCGGCGGCGATGGGGACACTGATCTGATTTCGGAGGTTTTTGTAGGAGCCGGGGTTTTCGGATCGTATCAAGTCTTCGATGAAGTAGGGCTTGAACTCTTCAAGATCTTTGCACATCTGGACGGTGTGCGCAGTGTCGAGCCGGGTGTGTGCGTCCAGGAGAATCTGGATGTCGGGGCCGACGGCTTCTCGGACCTTGGACATCTGATCGACGGCGAGTCGCATCGACTCGACGGGTTCTAGGCGTGAGGTGCCGGATTGTTCAAATGCACCGGATGTTTCGGGTTGTCCCCATCGGACGAATTTCCAGCCCTCTTCTACGCGGTCTAGGCAGTTCTGGACCAGGTCATCGGTGGTTGCGCCTTGGGTGTGAGGGTAGGAGACGACCTTCTCGCGCACGGGTCCGCCGAGAAGCTTGTAAACGGGCAAATCGACGGATTTTCCCTTTATATCCCAAAGGGCGATGTCGATGGCACTGATGGCGCATCCATAGACGCGGTCTGCGGGGAAGAAGTTGCCGCGGAACATCAGCTGCCAGAGTCGTTCTGTTTCCCAAGGATCGGATCCGACGACGACTTCTGCGAGGTGGTCAACGGCTTCCATGATTGCGCGTCCCGTTTTTGATGTTCCAACTTCTCCGAGTCCATGTATTCCAGCGTCGGTTTCGATGCGTACGAACAAGGATACGCCTCCGCCGTCGGTGTGTACAGGGACGTTTTGGACTTTGGTGACCTTCATGGTTCGCTTCCTACTTTTTCTTGTGATTGGGACTTTCAAGTTGCCAATACCATGTTCGCACGTTGTTGGATGTGTTGGGGATGCGATTTGCCGGATTTCACCAGCTTGATGGTGTATATTTGCACGTCAGAAATGGTGATGCGGCATCCAACCCCCTTGCATTCCCCCTTTGAAAAGGGGGAGGGTTTCGCAAAGGTAACGAAACGGAGAAGATTATGTACGTAGGCACACAGGTATCTCCTAGAAATGATGAGGACCTCCGCCAGTGGGCGCAGCTCGGAGTGGTGAACATATGCGCCGATCCCCGAGATGGCAATGCTCATACATGGACCCAAGACGATCTCGCGCGTTGGCGTGAACACGTCAACTCGTTCGGCATTGAGCTTGACATGATTCAGTTGCCACTCTCGTCTACGCCGATCGAGAAGGCGGAAGCGCCAAGCATCATGCTCGGTATCGATCCCGATCGCGATCGTGAGATCGAGGTGGTAAACACGCTGATAGAAAACTGCGCGGCAGTGGGAATCCCAGCGGTCAAATACAACATGAACCTGATCGGTATCCCTAGGTCAGAGCGTGAGCCGGGGCGTGGCGGTTCCAGCAACTCTACGATGAGATTCGAGAAGATTAAAGATGACGACGCTCCGGGTATCGCGGGTGAGGTGTCGGAAGACGAGTTCTGGGAGCGCATCGACTATTTCTTGGAGCGTGTTGTGCCAGTTGCGACGGAGAACAAAGTGCGAATCGCGTGTCATCCGCATGACCCTTACACCCCTCCGGGATTCCGAGGCGTAACGCGTGTTCTTGGCACACCTGACGGCTTGAAAAAATTTGTCGCCATGCACGAGAGTCCGTATCACGGATTGAACTTCTGCCAAGGTACGGTTACTGAGATGTTGGACGATCCTGGTGAGGAGATTTTCGACATCATCCGATACTTCGGAAGCCGGGAGAAGATCTTCAACGTGCACTTCCGCAACATCCGAGGGCACAAACTCGACTTCATGGAGGTTTTCCCCGATGAAGGCAGCATTGACATGTTCGAGTGCGCCAAGGTCTACCAAGAGGTCGGTTACAAATACATGCTGATGCCTGACCATGTGCCACACATCGCTGGCGGCGATCCGCAAGGAACCGCGTTCGCGTTCGTCTACGGCTACATCACGGCGTTGTTACAGGCAATCGGCGAACCGCGCAATCAAGCCTGGGTCACTAAGGGACCGTAGAGACTGATTCCCCTTCTTGCACCATGTTTGAAAGCCAATTCACGTTAGCCGCGGCGGTAACTGGTGTTGCCCTTGTCGCAGCTATCATTTTGCAGCTGGGCTTGAAACTCTTCAAAGCACGACTTCGACGCGTATACGGGGAAGACGCCCCGTCTCCTCCATACCTCATCACAGAAGCGGTGGACGGTCCGGCTCAACTGGCGATTCTGATTGCCGGAATCACCTATTCCGCGTATCTCTCGCTTAACCAGTGGCACATCCAAGGCGATATCCAGACGAACGTGGCACCTATCGTGGGCAAGATAGGTTCGGCGTCGATAGTTGGTGTGGGTGCATTCCTGGGTATCCGTATAGGTCGGTTTCTACTCGACTTCTATTCGGAGCACGTAGCCATACGGACATCAACACAACTGGACAACCAACTGATCCCGTCGTTCAAGCGGATGTTGCCGATTCTGATCTATTCGCTGGGGATACTGTGGGTGCTGGCGATATTCGAGATCGAGATCAGTCCGTTGTTGGCGACTTTGGGTATCGGCGGCATAGCCATCGCTCTTGCCGCGCAACCGACGCTCTCCAACTATTTCGCAGGTACGTATGTGATCTCGGAAGGCGAGATCGAAGTCGGCGACTTCATTGAGATCGAGGGTGGCCCGTCAGGATTTGTGGAGGATATATCTTGGCGTAGCACGAAGTTGCGTTCCCGTTTCAACAACCTGATTATCATCCCGAACTCGATGATGTCGGACAACATGATCACGAACTACTCACGCCCGGCGTTGGCGATGAATGTGATCGTTACTGGTGGAGTGAGTTACTCATCTGACCTACAGCAGGTTGAGGACATCTTGATGGAGGTTGCTAACAAGATCGTGGTGGATTCGGAACATGCGGTAACCGAAACCGAGCCGCGAGCGGGATTCAGCACCTTTGGAGACTCCAACATCGATTTTTGGGTCTTCTTGCAGGCTACGGATCGTGCGGGTTCGTTCCAGTTGAAGAGCCAGTTGATCAAGCAGATCCACGAGCGATTCAACGAAGCGGGAGTCGTGATCAACTACCCGATTCGGCACTTGGTTGTGGATGATGTGCCGGAGGAAGAAGGCGCTGAGCGGGAGCATACGCCTCCGGAGCAGATTGTAGAGTTCGTGCGGAAGGGCTGAGTAAAACGTTTCATGTCACCCTCCTCGCTGGCTCTTGACAAGGCTGATATCTACAGGAACTCAGAATCCGTGAAAAGAACTCTTGCATTACGCGTCTTAAGAGGATTTGCTAACTCCAGGCGAAGCGAGCCGCACCCTAATCCGAGATTCCTCGTCGCTCCGCTTCTCGGAATGACGGGCATGCACACGGCAAGCGAACACTAGATGTTGTCAAAGGTCTCATCAAGGGAGAGGGTACCCGCACCCCTGCACTGCCTGAGGATGTGTGGAGACCTCACAGCCGCTCAATCACAGGGCGAAGACCTCGAAGCTCACGGCGTAGTCGCACCCGAACTCCTCGCCTACAGCATTGGCGGTCATCGTCAGGAACGTCTCTGGGTCGAAGTCCCGACCAAGGCCCTTGATGTAGATGTCGTGCTTCTCCAACGACTCCACTCCTCGGTAGATGTGGTCCCCCACGTCCACCGCGTGAGTTGCGTTGGGCGAGGCACCTACCAGCACCATCTTCACCTCGTTCCACGGCTCCAGTCCATCTTCGTTCAACTCCGTGAAAATCCAACGATTCCCTGCGTCTCTGCTTGCATCCAGCGTCGCGAGCCCGACGGCGCGATGGTCTGACTGATTAGTGCCTCCACCGCGGAAGCGCATCTCGAAATTCATCGTTACCACCACGTCCGGCTTGTGCCGCCTAATAGCTTTGGCGATGTCGCGTCTCAGGGGCAAGCCGTACTCCACCATTCCATCCGGAAAGTCCAGAAATTCCACAGTGTCCACTCCGACCACCTTCGCGCTGTCGATCTCCTCTTGAGTACGCACTCTCCGAGTCTCGCCCGGATGCATCGCGTCGATACCCGCCTCACCCCTCGTCGCCAATAGATACGTGAACTCCTTACCCTCTGAAGTCCACTTAGAGATGGCGCTGGCTACCCCGTACTCCAGATCGTCGGGATGTGCAACTACGGCCAATCCCCGTTGCCAGTCCTCGTCCAGCGGTTCGTATCTCTGTTCAGTCATGCAGCAGAGCCTTTCTCAACTTGCTTCTTCAAATCAGACCTACGAGAAAAAAGTAACGAGAGAACTTCTCGCTTCGTCTCTAAGCCGCCAACAACCACTCCGTCAACGGTCCAACCTCCCGCTGCCTGAACGCTACGTTTACGTCGAGCCGCTCGAAGTATTGCTCTAGCGTCAACTCGCCCGTCGGAACACTGTGGGTTTGGAAGAATTGTTTGATGTCGGCTGCTTGATCGGGTTTGGAGAGTGATCGGATGCCGCCGACCATGCGTACGATGCTGTTGTCAGGGTACGTATCCAGCATCTGATCCCAGTTGGATTTGACGAACTCCCATGCCTTGAATCCGTGATGTCGGTTCATCAGGCATGTGGCTATGAGGTAGGGCGCGTCTTGCGACCGTACATCGTCCCTTAGGCACATATCCAAGGTGTTGCTCATCTCACCTTCGCCGGGGAATGCGGCTAGGGAGCCCATGTAGCGTCGCTCTTCTTGTGGCGTTGGCGCATCTTTGAATCGGCCGACGAAGGTTTCGTAGTCGTTTGCCGTACCAACTACAGCGACGGCGCTGGTGGATGCTGATACCAGATTGGGCTCGACCGACTCGCCTGCCAGATGTTGGTCGTGCAGATGCCTCAACCGAGACAGCGCGTCGGCATCACGGGCAGAGACCGCTAATGATCGCGCTAGCACACCGCGCAGCTCCAGATCGCGAGGCGAATCGCCGTCGCGTGCGTCCCAACCGAGTCGGGATAGTGCCGAACCGTATAACTTAGCCAACCGCGCGCGAATTTCCGATGTGGCAGCGTCGTTCTCTACAATCCGTTCCAAACTCGCAAGGTTGCCTGCCAGCAACGTCCACACGTCGAGGTCGTCTTCATCGGAATAGCCTTCCGCGAGCCGGAGGTAGTCGATGGCAGACGATCCGCCCGCAAGCATCGCAGACCATTGATCGTCCGCCAAGCTGTAGCGCTCAATCTCCTCCATCTCACCCATTGCATCGCGCAACGAGGTCATCAACTCGGGAGAGTAGCTGACTCTGTAAAAGCCGTTACTGCCACCATTCGCGTTAACCCATCGAGCACTAGCCAATTCGGCAACTTCAACATCGTTCTCTGTAATCAGCATCTTCATGCTGCGGAGGTTGTCTTCAGCATCGGAGTATCTGATGCCCATAGGTATCGGCCAGACCGTTTGATCAGCTTCTTCGGGCGATTTGTAGAAGAAGCGTTGCTGAGTAAGGATCGTCTTGGTGCAACCGTCGCACTGCTTTACGTTCACGATTGGATAGCCACGCTGGTAAATCCATGCATCCATCGTGCTTCGGACGGGTTCGCCGGTAACCTCTTCGAGGGCATCCCAAAGGTCGGATGTCTCGGTGTTGCCGTACTCGTGCTTCTTCAAATAGTGGCGCACACCGTCGCGGAAACGCTGGGGGCCTAGGTGTTGCTCCAACATTCGCAAAACCGAGCCGCCCTTTTCGTACGTCAGAAGATCAAACATGCCGTCGGCGTCGGCGGGGGACTTTACCGCGAACTCGATTGGTCGAGTCTTCTGTAGTGAATCGACATCAAATGCGGCGGATCTTTCGAGGCTGAACTGGTCCCAACGTCGCCATTCGGGATTGAACGCGTCGGTGCACATTGCAGCCATGAACGTAGCGAATGCTTCGTTGAGCCAGATGCCGTTCCACCACTCCATGGTCACGAGGTCTCCAAACCACATGTGGGCGAGTTCGTGAGCGATGACATCGGCGATTCTCAGGAGTTCTGGTTGAGTAGCCCGTTCAGTATCGACCAAGAGGATGACCTCTCGGAAGGTAACGCAACCTAAGTTCTCCATCGCTCCGAACGCGAAGTCTGGTACCGCGACCAAATCGAGTTTCTCTCCGGGATAAGGAATGCCGTAGTAGTCGGTGAAGTACTTCAGCGAGAAAGCGCCAGATTCGAGTGCGAAGGGAGTGAGATGGCCTTTGCCGATGGGATGGATGATGCGGAGCGGTACACCGTCAACATCCACAGGATCGGTTGCCTCAAACGGACCGACGATGAATGCCACCAAATAGGTAGACATCTTGATGGTAGTACCGAACTTGACAGTTCGCTCGGTACCGTCATCAGAGACCTCTTCCGAGACGATTGGGCCGTTGGATGCAGCGAAGAGATCGTTAGGGACTGTCAGTGCTACTTCAAAGGATGCCTTCATCGCCGGCTCATCGAAACAGGGAAAGGCGCGGCGGGCGTCGGTGCTCTCAAACTGCGTTGTCGCGATTTTGCGCTCTTCGCCTGAATCGTCGGTGAAGGTTGAGATGTAGAAACCTGCGAGTTTGCGGTTCAGGATGCCATCGAATTCAATTGACAGAGTGTAGGAGCCGGGCAGTGCTTCGTCATCGAGTTTGAGAGTGACGCGTTCCAGTTCTTCGTCGTATGTGAAATCAGTAGCCTTAATCTCACCTACACCGCCAATCAGCCGAGCCGACTTGAGTTCGATTTCTTTGCTGTTGAGCAGGATTGCGGAGCTAGGCTCAAGTATTTCGACGGCGATCTCTACTTCGCCGGTGAAGGTCTCAGATTGGAGGTCCGGCGTAAGATGCAGGTTATAGTGGCTCGGGATTACCGAGGTTGGGAGGCGATAGGGGTCGATTTCGGCGGCGTGGGATGGAGAGTCAGACATTCGAGTTCTCGGATTCGATATTTCAAGTGGCGCGCTCAACGCACGGCACAATATCTGAATCTAAAACGTTACGGTGCATTTAGGGAGACTTCGCGATCTCCCCTTTGTCCTGCGGACATTCCCCGTAAGCGAGGGAAACCCGACTACTCCACGCTGGATTCCCGCCTTCGCAGGAATAACAGCTCGTCTTCTGACATGGGTCAGATGGTTTCTAAGGTGTCCTCAGCTTCGCGAGCCACTACTTCGCCGAACTTGCTTGCTGCAACATCGCGAAGCTCGGCGAAATCGTTTTGGATGCCTTTGAGCAGGATTCCGACGTCGCTGGAGTGGAGAACGAATCGAGAGCCTAGCTCGATTGCTTTTGTGGAGGTTTCGATGGATTGCTGATGCACCATCGTCGGCACGCCGTATTTTTCGCCCGTGTCGATGATGTGCTTAAGGACTTCAAGGTACTTGGGATTGTCTACTTCGTCCGGTATGCCGAGGGAAGTCGTAAGATCATTAGGGCCGACGAAGATTCCGTCGATCTCGGCACATTGCAGGAGTTCGTCCAATCGGTTGACGCACGGCTCAGACTCGACGCCCATGATGAAGAGGTGGTCTTTGTGCCGGTTGTGGAGGTATTCGCGTGTCTTCTCGCTAGGCAGTTCTCCTGTCAAACCGACGCGTTCGAAGTACTCTCCCTTGAGTGGATGGAACCGTACCTTGTTGGCACACCTTCGTACCTCCTCAACGGTCTCGCAGTACGGTACTAGTACACCGTCCGCACCTGCGTCAAGAGCGATAGCGACGTAAGTATCGTCGGTGTTAGGGGTACGGATTATGCAGGTGACGCCAGCGCTCTTGATGCTGGTAACTATCTCGGCGATGCGAGCGCGGCTGCGCGAGGTGTGCTCCCAGTCGATGATTATGTAGTCAAGAGTCGATCCGGCGTATACCCTTGACCACCGCAACCCTTCGATTGCGGCGATCATGAATCCGAATACGGGTTTCCCCGCCTTGAGTGTGGCTTTGAGTTGTGCTGGTTCCATTGGTCTGTTACTCCATATCCAGAACCACTTCACGCCCAGTGCGCGCAGATTCTTCAGTTGCTTCCAATACCTTTAACACATTCAGACCGTGTACCTGCGGTATGGGCGTGTCGTTGTCGCCCCGTTCAAGGGATTGAATGAACTCCGTGAACTCGTCCAATAGACTGTCGCGTTGTGGCACATCTTGCTTGCGCCATGTACCGCCCGACGTGTCAGCGATGTAAAGCGCAGGCGCATCACCGCCACCGTAAGGCAGTCGGAAACGCGCCATGCCGTTGGTGAAGAACCAGTCACCGCCGTACTCTGTAGCACCACGGTCCCATGCGATTCGGCTCACGCAGGCAACGATCCCGCTCTTCCACCGAATGAAGTACATGCCAGTATCGTCGCAGTCAATAGCGGGATGCTCCGACTTGGGATGCGTGAACTGTCCTTGCTGAGCGGAGACGGTTGTTACGTCGTATCCGATAATCCACAGGAGACGGTCAATCTGGTGGGTACCGTCCATCTGCCCCATACCGCCACCGCGCTTGCGTTCTAGCATCCACTCTGGACGGTTGTACGGTCCGTAAGGCTTGTGCCAAACGTCGTACGCCATGATCACCGAGCCGAGGTCGCCGCTATCTACGACTCCTTTCATAGCACGAACAGCAGGGTAGTAGCGTTGCGTGTGGGCGGTCATCAACTTGACACCGTTCTCTCGTGCAGCATCCAGCATCTCTTCCGCCTGCGATGCCCAGACAGCGGTCGGTTTCTCCATGTAGATGTGCTTGCCAGCGGATGCTGCGTCCAGAGCCGCTTGGTAGTGGAGCCAGTGGGGGAGTGTGCCGATGACGACATCAACATCATCGCGCGCCAAAGCGTCACGATAGTCGGCGACGAAATCGACATCGGGATGCCGATCTTGCCACGACGCGGCAACGTCTTCCCTAGGCTCCGCGACGACCTTGATGTCGGCGCCGGGCGTCTTCTTGACGACATCAATGTAATTGCCGCCGATGCGGCCGGTGCCAAGCACCGCAACTCCGAATGACATGGGGCGTGATCCTGCTTTCTAACTAGGTTGTGGCTCAATCCGCAAATGTATCAGCACAGTACTCGACTACAACGAGAGTTGAAGCAAGCCGACATCTTGCGCGTACAATTTTGCTTCATTTTTCGGATAAGTACATACATACGGCGCTCGAAATGCTGACTACCAATGCCGCCTCCGCAAAATCCGGCGTTCTTCCTTCTCGTAAGTGGCGGCCCCGCTCTGACGAGTAGCCCCAAGCCTTAAGAACCGATTCGTTAAGTGGCTGAGGAATCATCGCTGGATTCCTCTTGATGACTTCACCTAAAGTAAGCTTATCGGTTCCTGTGAGCTCACGCGTAAGGCATTCGAGTGCCGCCATTGCGTGCTGAATCGCACCTGTTACATCTGCTTTAGGGCGAACAGATAAGTCCCGGATCGCCTCGCGCAACTCTGTTCTAGAGGTATCGAGTCCCTTATCCCGAAGTAGCTCGTCGACCCTTCGCCGCGTAAATTCGAATGCGTCATCGCCGCGTGCACATATTTCACCGTCTCTCAACTGCCAACCTATGCCATGACTCACGAAGTACCCATTTAGTTCAGTAGCGAACTTTGTCGGTCGATCTTGTGGCATAGCATCTCTCGCCTCCTTCTCGATCGCTTCAATAATGTCGTATACCTCGTACCATTCACAGAAGCCAAGTTCATCGTAGATTTCTTCTTGAATTGCACCTGCTGACCAATTGCCCGGGTTTGGCAATTTTCGCAAGGCTCTGCACACCACGCTGCGCATCCACTTTGGGTCGTCTTTGTAGGTTTCGTAACCTATAGCGACGACTGCCTCTCGTAGTTCTTGAGGTGCGTCGTGACGCACAACAATCTCTTTAGCAGTCTCTCCGTACCCGTGTCGCTGCGAGAATCTTTCGGTCATGATCGGTTTCCTAACTCTGGATCAGATGCTTGACACTTTGCTAGATTACCAGCAACACCCTCGAATCAACCACTCCCCCAATCCTTATCAGCTGGCAACGATTGCGGAGATCAATTCTTGGTCGGCGTCTTGGATCTTTTTGATGACCTCAACATCGTGCAACTTCAAGCGAGAATAGGCATCGGCATCCAAAAGGATTTTCATTGCCACATCTCTTCGTCTATCACGTGTAACTCCTGGATCGCTTCCATGATTTCTGCCGCTTCTTCTTCGGTCCAGGTTCCGATGAATTCGTCCAAAGAATTACCGATCTTGCCTTTAACTGGAGCGCGTTCATTGAGGTCAGCACCCCTTCGAATCAGCTTGAGTGCCGCTTCATTCTCCGAAACGTTGTCACGCACCGCTACATCCCTAATCGCGGCTAGGACATCCTCATCAACCTCGCTAATGGTTAAACTTTTGAATTCTTCGCTCCTTCAGCACTAGGTTACCAGCATCTCCCTCAACTCCACCACATTCCCAATCTCCATATCCGGCGCGGGCGCGTCATCCGGATACCGCTCGGTCACGCGTACCCAAGCCGTCTTCATACCTACGCCTACCGCCCCTGTAATGTCCGTGTATGGATTATCTCCAACGAAGAGGATTTCGGATGGCTGGATGTCGTCAATGCCATCAAATGACAGCTTGAGTCGGCGGACAGCCTCGTGATAGATGCGCGGGTCGGGCTTATCTGCTCCGAATAGGCGGGAAACTATGGTGAAGGGGACAACATCGGCGTAGCCGCTGTGTATGAGTTTGATGACCTGCGACTTCTTGCCGTTGGTGACGACCGCCCATGGGAAACTGGCATCGTTCAACTCTTTGACGAACTCCAGCGCTCCGTCGATAGGCTTGGCTTGCCGACCCAAGGTATTAAAGAACCACTCCTCAAACGCCACAGGCTCTAACGGAACTGAGGGCCATCGCTGGGTGATGAGCAACGCGGCATCCTGCGCGTCGATGGTGCCATGGGGCGAGAGCGACCAGAAGAAATCTAGCGCTTCGCCCCAATCCGTTGTTGAGTTGATGTCCGGTTGGGTGTCGAAGAACTCCCGAAATGTCGCCTCGAATGCCGGGCCTCGATCCAAGAGGGTGTCATCTAAATCGAACAGCGCGGCGCGAGGCTTTTCCATATCAGACTCCCAATCCAGTTCCTCGGTTCGGGACCAAACTCGTCAGTTAGTCAGTGTGGTTTGCAGGAGTATCTCGACCGTGACATCGTCCTCAACTTGGAAAATCTGGCTCATTGGCGCGGTCATTCCGAAATCTGCCCAAACAAATTCCGACGTGCCGAGGATCACCAAATCAGTTCCATTGTCGAGGCGCGCGGTGATGTCGAAATCCAGAAAAGCGTCATTTCCGTTGACGGTTACACCAGCTCTGAGGTTGGTCTTATGCTCCATGCCGCCATCGAAGAATCCCGTCGGCACTTCTCCGAGGTCAGGGAAGTGGACAAAGGCTATTGGTTCGTTCGGGAACATCTGCTCACGCACGTAACGGTCTCGACGCGATTGATCGCTCGTTAGTGTGTGGAGATCGATAGATACCGACGCACTGTTGGAGGCGAAATCAACGACCCCCATCAGTGTCTCTGTCTCCATGGATACGACAACGTCGGCACCTCGAAGGGTTTCGTCTACCTTGAACAGACCCTTCGACCCAGAACCGACTGCGAACACTCCGGCATGAGACGACATCGAGTCGCCGCCGTCGTCCATCATCATCGAGCCGGCTTCCAGATCTACCGGCTCGCCTGCGCTGACGAAGATGCCGGTTGATGTGATCTGACCGCCGTCGATCTTCCAGATTTCGATGGTGTTCAATACATCGCCGTTTTCATCGAACTCTTGATCGCCAGCGGCACCGACATAGTCGATGTCTACGCCTTCGCTGATGAGCTGCAAAGCCCACGGCAAATCGCCCGGACCGACTTTTTCGCCCGGTGCGTTGGCTACTCTTCGCATCGCAGCTTTGATGTCATCGCCGTCTTCCGAGCGCGCATCGGCTATGGCTAGTGCCAGAATTGCCGCCGCATCGAATGCTTCAGAGATGAAGATGTTTGAAGCGTCGCCATCTACCTTCGACTCGTAAAGGTGCGCGAACGTCTCTTGAGATGGCGTGCCGGGCGATCCTGGTGCCGTGCCGTAGTTGCCTTCGAAGTTCTCTGCTCCGAGTGCGTCCAACATCTCTTGATTCTTAGTGCCATCGACGAACATGAACTCTTCGAAGTACTGACCCTCGATCGCCTCACGCAGATAAACACCCGCCGTCTCCGGGTAAGACATCGCGACGAGGACGGTTGCGCCACCTTGCGATGCCTGACGTAGTTCGGAGGCGTAGCTTGCTTGACCGCCTTCGATCGGAACCGCCCCGGATACTGTGCCGCCGAGGTCCTCGAACGTCTCCGAAAATACGGTTGATAGTCCCTCGCCGTAGGCGTTGTTGATGTAGATCGTCGCTACGTTGTCGTATCCGAGTTGTGATGCGACGTTAGCGAGAATCACGCCTTGCAACGCGTCCGATACGGTAGTGCGGAACACAAGGTCGTTGTCATCCAGGTTCGATATGGCAGGTGACGTTGAAGCAGGGGAGACCAATACTGCGCCGTTCGGTATCGTCACCGATTCCGCTACTGCTAGCGAAACACCGGACGAAAGCGATCCAACAATCGCTTCGACGCCGTCTACGTTCACTAACGCGCTTGCCGCGTCGGTCGCGATCTGAGGGCTTGTGCCGCTGTCGCGGTGAACCATCTCAATCATGCGACCATCAATTCCACCCGCTTCGTTGATCAACAATGCAGCGAGGTCGGTAGCCAATACTATCGGCGGTCCAAACACAGCGAGGTCGCCAGTCGCATCAATCAACGTGCCGATCTTGATCGGTTCGCTGGATGATTCCATCATCTTCGGCTCGGCGGCGATATTGATCATGTCACCCGGACTCGCAAAGATGCCAGTAGACGTCACTTGCCCGCCGTCGATCTTCCAGACTTCTATCGTGTTCTGAACATCGCCGTTATCGTCGAAATCTTGGTCTCCGGCTGCTCCGACGTAATCGATGTCTTTCCCTTCGCTGATCAGTTGCAACGCTTTCGCAAGGTCATTAGGCCCAACTTGCTCGCCGGGAGCGTTTGCGACCTTACGCATGGCCGCTTTGATGTCGGCACCGTCTTCTGAGCCCGCTTCAGCTATTGCCAACGCAAGTATCACCGCTGCATCGAACCCTTCCGAGATGAAGATGTCGGACGGGTCTCCACCGAGTTTCGACGCATACAGATCCTTGAACGTCTCCTGAGTCGGTGTACCCGGCGCGCCTGGCGCCGTCCCGTAGTTGCCCTCGAAATTGCCCGCGCCAAGCTCGTCAAACATATCTTGGCTCTTCGTACCATCTACGAACATGAAGTCCTTAAAGTATTGACCCTCGATCGCTTCACGGAGATAGACGCCCGCCGTCTCTGCGTACGACATCGCCATCAACACTTCTGCGCCGCCTTGCGATGCCTGACGCAACTCCGAAGCGTAGCTGGCTTGACCACCCTCGATCGGAACCGTCGCAGATACCGTGCCACCATGAGCCTCAAAGTTCTCTTTGAATATCGACGACAAGCCCTCGCCATAGGCGTTGTTGATGTAGAGCGTTGCGACGTTTTCGTAACCGAGTTGCTTGGCTACCTGCGCCGCGATCACCCCTTGCAATGCATCAGAGACAGTGGTTCTGAAAACCGTGTCGTTGTCATCAAGGTTGGTGATTGCCGGTGAAGTCGATGCGGGAGAGACGATAACCGCGCCATTAGGGATAGTTACTGATTCTGCGACCGCCAGGGTCACGCCAGATGACAAAGACCCCACGATGGCTTCAACGCCGTCTACGTTTACCAGTGCGCTGGCCGCGTCGGTTGCGATCTGAGGGCTGGTTCCGCTGTCGCGGTGAACCATCTCGATCATGCGTCCATCGATACCACCGGCTTCGTTGATCAAGAGTGCCGCAAGATCGGTTGCGAGTACGATCGGCGGTCCGAAGGCGGCGAGGTCACCTGTAGCGTCGATCAGCGTGCCGATCTTGATCGGTTCGCTGGTTGCTTCGGTTGGAGGGATTGGAGTTGCAGTGGGGGGAACAGAGGTTGCTGTTGGGGGTACCGGGGTTGCCGTGGGATCCTCGGATGTACACGCAACCGCCACTAACGCAACTGTCGCAAATACAACAGCAACCATCGCCGCCCTCAACATCTGACCACTCAATAGCCGGAAAGTCCGTTTAGTCATCACAATCCCTCATTTCGTTGCTAAACGATACGTTGTATACGATTCTATATCCAAAAACCTACCCGCGCGCCCAACTACTAAACCACTCACGACATTCCAGCCATCTCCCCATGTCATTCCGAGCGGAGCGAGGAATCTATCCCATCCCCTCTGGATTCCGGCTTCCGCCGGAATGACGGGCATTCCCCCCTTCGCGAAGCGTAAGGGGGTTAGGGGATGCACCGTGGTTCACGGTAGATCGATTGCCTCACCTGGCAAGGCGAAAATGCCGGTTGAACCGACTATCCCATCCTTGATGTTCCAAATCTCTATCGTGCCGCTGACGTCGCCGTTTTCGTCGAAGTTCAAATCTCCAGCTGCGCCTACGTAGTCGATGTCCTGTCCGTTGCGGATCAATTCCAAAGCTCGTGCGATGTCTTGCGGACCAACCTGTTCGCCTGGGGGACGTGACACATCGCGCAGTGCATCTCTGATCGCCGCTGGGTCCTCCGAGTCTGCTTTCTCTATTGCTAGAGCGACCAAAACTGTAGCGTCGAATACTTCGCTCATCAGCGGGATTTGAATATTGCCATCTTTGCGTTCTTCGTAGGTGTTGAAGAACCATTCACGCGCTGGCGTAAGCGGTGCGCCTGGGGTGATGCCGTAGCTACTATCGAAGTACTCCACGCCGACGGCATCGAACAGACTCTGAAAATATGCAGGCGAGAAGAACATGAAATTCTCAAAATATCTGCCTTCTACCGCTTCCCGCAACATGATCTGCAATGTCTCGGTGTACCCGATAGGAATCAGCGCTTCTGGCGCGTCGGATGCCGCTTTACGCAACTCGGAAGTGTAGGTAGGCTGACCGAGTTCGTGACTTATCTGCTCGGTTACCTCGCCGCCCAGCTTCTCAAAGTGATCGCTGAACACGCCGGACACGCTAACGCCGTAAGCATTGTTTATGTAGGTCGTCGCCACGCGCTCATAACCAAGTTCGTGCGCCAACTGGGCAGCGACGATCCCCTTCACTGAGTCGGCGACGGTAGTCCGAAACACCAAATCATCGTCGTCGAGCGTCGTAAAGGCATTAGAGGATGAAGCGGGAGAAATCAGCACCACGCCGTTAGGGATTGTTACGGACTCTGCAACTGCCAATGTGACGCCAGATGCGACGGCACCGACGATAACTGGGACGTTGTCGATATTGACGAGCGCGCTGGCAGCATCGGTGCCTAGTTGCACACTCGTGCCGCTGTCTCGATGGGTCGCTTCAATGCGCTTGCCATTCACGCCGCCCGATTCGTTGATCAGATCGAACGCCAACGACATCGCCAACTCGCCGTGCGGACCGGCAAACGCCAAATCGCCTGTATATGGTAATAATGCGCCAATCCTCACGACACCTTCTAACTCTGTTGGAGCAGCATCATCGCGACGAGACTCAGGTAGCGTAATCGGATCGCCGGGTGACACGAACATTCCGGTTGAACCGATCTTGCCATCCTTGATGTGCCAAATCTCGATAGTTCCAGTGACATCACCATTGGCATCAAAATCCAACTCTCCAGCCGCGCCAACGTAGTTGACATCTTCACCGTTGCGAACCAACTCCAGAGCCTCCGCCACATTCTCAGGTCCAACCACGACTCCAGGCGGGTTCGCTATCTCACGTAAAGCGTCACGTATCGTCGCAGGGTCTTCCGAATCTGCTTTTTCGATCGCTAATGCAAGCATCACTCCAGCGTCGAACGATTCGCTGACCAGTGGTATCTCGACGTTGCCGTTCTTGCGGGACGCGAAGTTCTCGAAGAACCACTTCCGCGCCGAGGTCAGTTCCGCGCCTGCTTTCGTTCCGTAGGAACCCTCAAACTTCTCCGCTCCTACAGCGTCAAACAGCTCTTGGTTATATGCCGGTGTGAAGAAAAGGAACTCTTTGAAGTAACCGTCATCGTACGCCTCACGCAGCAGTGTGTGCGAAGTATCCGTATATGCGATTGCTATCAATGCCTCAGGATCACCCTCCGCTGCCTGCCCTAACTCCGCTGCATACGTATCCTGACCCTTATCATGGCTTACCTGTACGGTGACACCGCCGCCCAGCGACTCGAAATGGTCTGAGAAGTTGGAGGACATGCTAGTTCCGTAGGCGTTGCTAACGTGCGTTGTTGCCACTTTTTCCCAACCGATTTCGCGTGCCAATTCTGCCGCAACCTTGCCTGTAATGCCATCGTTGATCGTAGTCCGAAATACAAAGTCGTTGTCATCTAGTGTGGTGATCAGGCTCGATGACGATGCTGGCGAAATTTGCAATACGCCGTTCGGTATGGTCACCGACTGCGCGACCGCCATTGTCACGCCAGACGATGCGGCGCCGATTATCGCCGGGACCCCATGGTCTTCTATCAACGCACTCGCCGCCGCTTTGCCCACCTCTGGGTCCGTTCCACTGTCGCGGTGCAGAGCCTCGATCATTTTGCCATTCACGCCACCAGCCTCGTTAACCAAATCGAACGCGAACGATACCGCCAACTGACGCTCTTTGCCCAGAAATGACAGATCGCCCGTCTGAGGCAACACTGTTCCTATCTTTACCGTCCCATCACCCGTAGGCTGATCATCGTCTGTCCTCAACACGCTTGACAGGTCTATCTCATCGCCTGGCGATGCGTATATGTCGGAGTCGACGATCTGCCCGTTTTGGACGCTCCACACGCGCATGGTGCTTACGACGTCGCCGTGTTGGTCGAAGTCGATCTCGCCAGAAGCACCGACATAGTTGATGTCCGTGCCTTCGCGTACCAGTTCCAGTGCTTTTGCGATGTCGCCGGGTCCTACAACCTGTCCCGGTGGGTTACCAACTGAACGTAGAGCATCGCGCACTGCTGCCGGGTCGTCGCTCCCCGCCTTCTCGATCGCCAGTGCGATGATGGCGGCGGCATCGAAGGCTTCAGTGATTAGCGATGCTGAAGGGTCTCCGTCGGTGCGTTCGGAGTACAGGCGTCTGAATGCTTCGACGGCTGGTGATGCCGGTGCGCCAGGTGAAACGCCGAAATCACCTTCGAAGTAGTTGCCACCAATCGCGTCGAACATGGACTGGCTTCGCGTCACATCTACGAACATGAAGTCGTTGAAGTACTCGCCTTCCGCTGCTTCGCGCAAGAGGATCTGCCCCGTGTCTGGATAGGCAATGGTGACTAGGGCCTGGGGGGCGCCTTCGGACGACTCGCGCAGCTCTGAGACATAGCTGGCTTGTCCGAGTTCGTGAGAGACCGCGGTGTTTACAACGCCGCCCATAGCTTCGAAGGCTTCGATGAATGATTCGTTCAGGCTTGCGCCGTAGGCGTTGTTGACGTAAGTCGTGGATACGCGATCGTAACCTGCCGCAACAGCCAACTCTGCCAAAACTTGACTCTTCACAGCATCGTTGACCCGCGTGCGGAAGACCATATCGTTGTCGTCAAGGGAGGTGATTGCGTTCGATGATGAGGCGGGTGAAATATGCAGGACGCCGCCTGGGATGGTTACCGATTCTGCGATGGCGATAGTCACGCCTGACGAGACGGCACCGAGTAGGATTTTGACTCCATCGACGTTGACGAGACCGCTCGCGGCATCAGTTCCACCTTGTTCGCTGGTTCCGCTGTCGCGATGGATAGCTGATATGTTCCCTCCGTTTACGCCGCCAGCTTCGTTCACCAGTTCAAACGCAAGGTCGATAGACTTCTGCATTCCCGGACCGAGCGTGGAAAGATCACCGCTCACTGGCAAGACGGTGCCTATCGTAGTATCTCCACCGTCCGAGTCTTCAACAAGGAAGCAGGCATAACCGATGGTTAAGGTGAGCAACACGGTCACCAGTAGCGACGCGGTTGACAGTAGCCTCATGTACGGGGATTTGGTCATTTTTAGTCCCATCGTCTGTTGACTCCAGTTATTTCACTGATGACAAATCGATATCGTCGCCAGGCAATGCGAAGATATCGGTGTCTTGGATCTTCTGATCTACCATCTGCCAAACCCGCATCGAGCTCATAACGTCGCCGTTTTCGTCGAAGTCGATTGAGCCGGCGGCGCCTTCGTAGTTGATGTCTTTGCCGTCTCGAACCAGTTCTAAGGCTCTTGGTATGTCTCCCGGTCCGACGACCTCTCCAGGTGGGTTGGCTACGGACCGTAACTGATCGCGCACTGCAACCGGATCATCGGTGTCGGCCTGCTCAATCGCAAGCGCGAGGACGATCGCGGCATCGAACGCCTCGGCTATTACCTGCGCCGTGGGATCGTTGCCGGTACGTTCCGAATAGACCCTGCGGAATGCTCGAACCGCGGGAGTCTCTGGACTGCCAGGGGCAAGTCCAAAGGAGCCATCGAAGTGATTGCCCCCTATGGTGTCGAACATGGACTGCGACTTTGTCTGATCGACAAATATGAACTGGTCGAAGTAGCCGCCCTCGGCCGCCTCGCGTAGCAGGGTTGTGCCAGAGTCGGGATATGCGATGGTGATGAGCACTTCGGGGTCGTCTTGCGCCGCGTCGCTGAGTTCCGATACATAGCTCGCCTGGCCGAGTTCGTGGGACACGGCGGCTGAAACGGTACCTCCTACAGCCTCGAAGTTCTCGATGAACGACTCGTTCAGACTCTCGCCGTACGCGTTGTTTACATAGGTCGTTGCCACGCGCTTGTAGCCGATGGCTTGTGCCAATTTAGCCAATGCTTGAGCCTTGATACCGTCGTTCACCCGCGTGCGGAAGACCATATCGTTGTCGTCCAGCACAGATATCGCTTTTGATGAGGAACCGGGAGAGATCTGCAGGATTCCATTCGGGATGGTTACCGATTCTGCGATGGCGATGGTAACTGGCGAGGCGTGAGCGGCCATGATGAAGTTGACGTGATTGACGTTCACCAATCCGCTCGCGGCATCGGTGCCGAGAGTAGCGTTCGTTCCGCTGTCTCGGTGGAACACTTCGATCTGGGAACCGTTTACTCCTCCGGCTTCGTTGACAAGATCGAATGCTAGGCTCATCGAAGTTTGAGCTGCCGGACCTAGTGTCGAGAGGTCGCCACTTACTGGCATCACCGTGCCGACCTTGACTACGCCATCCCCATCGTTGAGCAGTCCGCACGAAAGTGTTGCGACAAGCATTAGAAACATAGTTGCTCGCATCAACTGGCCGACAAACGGACGGCCAAACAAATACGACATCGGCTCTCTACCTCAATTTCAGGATTTCGCACTCCCTAAGATTCTATTTTCGGTACTGCGGCAACATCCCATCAATCACTCAAAAACTACATAAACATGGAGTGATTAAGCTGGTGGCGGGGGCAATGAAAGACTGGGCGCCTCAGTGAACCCAAATTCGTTCACCGTCAGCCAGTATCCCGCAACCAACATCGCGATGGTCAAGACGATTGCTACCCAAATCAGTAGCATGTTGGTTTTCCATCGATCCAAAATCGGAGTGAGGATGCTGGCGAATATGGTCACGATGGCGGCAAGCGGAATGACGTAACGGATGGTGTTGGCGAATTCACCGATGTACTCCGCTAGCCAAGCTATGCCGACAACGACGACAAGGAGCACAGTGATGATGATGTTGAATGTTCGAGAGCGTTGCTGGACCTCGCCTGTAAGTCTAGCCCAGATCATTCCGTAGAGCAGGGCGCCGAAGATTCCAATGATGGCGACGCTACCGGCGTTGGCGATGAGGTCGTCAGGAGAGCGCAAAGGCGCGTTTACGCCCATTGCAACTGCTACGCCGATTGCTGTGGCGAGGTAGGCCGGCATGCGCGCTAGGACGTGTCGGCGCAGTCCTCTCTCTTCTTGGCGGATTTCCTCGTCCATTGCTTGGTTTTAAGCCTTCGCCGTGACGAAATGACCTACGTTTGCCCGGCGTTGTCGGTTTTATGGCTTTACCATGCTGCCGTCGGCACGGCGGACGGTGTCCCAAGCCCCGCCGAAAGCGCGTTCCTTGAATGGGAACTTTGCCGCCATTTCCTCATCGATGTCGATGCCTAGACCGGGCTTTCCGTTTGGCCACATCATCCCGTCGCGTACCTCCGGGAAGCCGGGGAACATCTCTCGAGTGTTCGCTCCGGGTATTGCGTATTCTTGGATGCCGAAGTTGTGGCAGTTGACATCAAGCATGAGGTTTGCGGCGTGTCCGACGGGTGAAGTGTCGCCGGGTCCGTGCCATGCAGTGCGAACGCTGAAGAGTTCACCCATCGCGGCGAATTTCTTACCGGGGGTGATGCCGCCGATCTGCGACATGTGCATCCGAAGGAAATCGACTAGGCGGTCCTTGATCATTGGGATGATCTCGTGAGGACTGTTCCAGAGTTCTCCCATAGCTATGGGTGTGGCGCACTGTTGTCGCACCATTCGGAAGTATTCGTTGTCTTCGGGACTGAAGAGGTCTTCAAGGAAAAACAGTTGGTACTGCTCAACCTCTTTAGCGAACCAGACGCCTAGGATAGGCGGAATGCGTTCGTGTACATCGTGCAGGATCTCAATGCCATAGCCGAATCGATCGCGGATGTGTTCAAAGAGTTCAAGCGCGCCGCGGATGTAGGGTTTGGGTTCGAAGATTCCGCCCGGATGCGCGTATAGCTGATTGGAGTCGTAATCTCGTGTCCATGTGGTTGCAGCGATTGGGCCTAGGGATACATCGCCTGCGTTTATGGAGCCGTCGCCGGAGGCACCGTGTGAGCCGTATGAGGAGTAGCCTCGGGTTGCAACTTGTACGCGGATGTGGTGGAAGCCTTTATCCATGTGTTGGGCCATGCGATCGGCCGTCTCTTCTTTGGATGCTCCGCTGGCGTGGACATAAACGGGCGCGGCTTCGCGGGCGCGTCCGCCTAGTAGGTCATATACGGGCATTCCAGCCATTTTGCCTTTGATGTCCCACAAGGCTTGGTCTACGCCGGACAGGGCGTTGTTGAGGACAGGACCGTTGCGCCAGTATGAAGATACATAGGAGGACTGCCAGATATCTTCGATGTCGGCTACGTTTCTGCCGATGAGGAAAGGTTTGAGATAGTCATCGACTGCGGCTTTGACCGTAGAAGGGCGTTGGGTGAAGGTAGCGCATCCGACGCCGTAAAGGCCAGGTTCGGAGGTCTCGATCTTGACTATGACAAGTCGGATGTTGTCCGGCTCGGTCATGATGGTCCGAATGTCGCGGATGGTTACATTGTCGTTTGCGGTCATCTCGTCTCCTTCGCAAAGGTTAATGATATGCGTATCCGAGTACCAAACCGCTCGAATTCAACAGTTGCGAGACGATCTGAACGAACGGAGTTTGGTAGCTGGTGAGAGTCACTAGCGAGGCTTAACTACTACATGTCTATCAGGGCCTTGACCTTCGCTTTCGGTAACTACACTTGGGTTGTCAGAGAGTGCCATGTGGACGATGCGGCGCTCTTCTGGGGTCATTGGATCGAGAGATTTTGCACGTCCTCTCGACGCGGTGCGCGCTGCATTTTCGGCGATGGTATGGAGTTTTTGGGTCCTTCGAAGCTGGTATCGCTCGACATCTATGATGACGTTGGCGCGTTGTTCAACGCGTCGGTTTACAAGCATTCGTACGATGAACTGGACATCGCGTAGGGTTTCGCCTCGTCGTCCGATGAGCAGTCCAGCGTCGGCACCTTCGATCTCGAAAACAACGGATCCGTCTCGAAGTTCGTCCAATACGTAGGCGTCCACATCGACCTTCATTGATGAAATGAGGTACGCCAAGATCTCGCTGGTCACGGTTTCGAGTTCTTCACGATCTTGAATGGGTTCATGTACAGGCTCGGGTCTGCGTTGTCGTACACGCTCTTGTTGAACTGGTGCGGTCTGGTCATTTTCGGCGGATTGAACGACCTGGTCTTCAACGCTTGGTTGCTGATCCGGCTCGGTGTGCTGACGCGGTTGCCTGGATTGGCGTGTGGCGCGGTTCGGGGCGCGTTCGGAGCGCTGACGGTTCGGTGCTGTTCGGCGATTACGTCGCGGCTGCGTGCGAGTGCGTTCCCGACGTTGTCGAGGAGTATCTTCCTCGGAGTCATCGCTTTGGTCTCGTCGTTGGCGTTGCGTTTGTCGCTGTTGGCGAGATTGTGCCGGGCGCGGTTGCTTTGCTGGACGGTCTTGCGCTTCCTCGGCTACCCCGGTTGCTTCGTCCATCTGACGTTGCCGTTCTTCGGCTTCGTGTGCCTCTTCGGCAAGTACATCCGAGAGTTTGGCGACTTCGATTTCGGCCAGTGCACCTCCGAGTCCGAAGATTCCGGCACGCCCTGGGTTGATGACCCTAATGTCGACGTCTTCGAGCTCTGCGTCTAGAGTTTCGAGCGCGACGGCGGTTGCCTCTTGAACGTTCTTGCCTGTGAACACTCGTCGAATCGTCATCGGTTGATTCCTCCTCTTCCATGTCACCTTCGGACAGCGTTTTTGTTGCTTGCTCTTCTTTGACTGCTATCGCTAGAGCTCGCGTTTCTGCGGTTCCGAGGTAAAGTTTTCCGAACAGCTCGATTGGCTGTTTGCCGCCGACGAAGTATTGGATAACTACGCCGACGATGTTGGATAGCAATATGTAGATGCCGAGACCGGCAGGGAATTGGTATGTAAAGACGCCGATCATCACCGGCATCATCCATTGCATGATTCGTTGCTGGGATTGTTGACGCTCGTCCATGGCGATGGTCGTGGTCATCTTGGTGGTGATGAACATGGACGCGCCGACGAGAACAGGTAGGACGAAATTGAGAGGCAAGTAGACCTGCGACACGGTGTCAGCAAGGTCGATGCCGAGGAATAGGCGACTTAAGGGCACATCCGCGCCAGCAGGGTTCCATGCGTAGAAGGACGCAGATAGATTTGCCATACCCTCAGGCGTAGTGGGCATGGTCCGAATAATTGCTCGGTAGAATCCGATCCAGATGGGCATTTGAATGACCATCGGGCCGAGGCATCCGATAGGGTTGACGCCAGCTTCTCGATAGAGTGCCATGGATTCGCTGGATTGTGCGCGGCGACTCTCGGCATCTTTTTTGTCTCGGTATTTGTCCTGTATTGCCTTCATCCGAGGCTGCAAGCCCTGCAGCTTCTTCATTTGGTTGGTCTGTCGAACCGTCAGCGGAATCATGAGAACGCGCACGACAATGGTGAAGGCGATGATGCTGAGACCGTAGTTGAGGAAGAGGTAGTGGTAGAGCAGGGCAAGCGAGTTGATCATGGGTCGCATGATGCCCTGGTCCCAGATGAGGCCGAGGAATTCCATTAGCGATTCCCCCTCGGTTCTAAACTCCCTTTGATTCCCCCTTGAACATCAAGGAGGAAGGAAGCTGCACACACCCCTTGTGCGTCAAGAGGGAAGGATGTTGTTGTGATCATTCGCATCGGCCACCATCCTTCAGGGCGACGCATCCTTGGAGGGTTTGATCGCTTGGCGAGTACCACTTGAGGTCGCCGTTCAAGGTGTGGATGTACACGAAGTCGTTGATCAATACAGGTGCTGATTTGACTGCGCTGTCGGTAGGGAACGTACCGATGATTTGCCCATCGCTGACGTTAATGACGTGGACGTCTTCGTTTCCAGACGGAACTGCAAGAACCCGCTGGGTAAATTCGTTTCGAGTTCTGTCAAATAGTAGTGGCGCACCGACGATTTGACCGTCGATTCTGGCGCTCCATACGGGTTCGCCGTTTGAGATGTTGAGGGCATATATGTGTCCACCGAGAGTTGAGACGTAGATGACACCTTTTTGGTCGTCAGGGATACTCTCTGCCCATACCCATGCCTCGGCTTCAAACTGCCAATCTGGGGATTGGGTTCTGGGATTCAGGCGGTAGAAGCGGCTTGATAGGTCGCCGAAGTAGATAGCGCCTTCGTGGAAAACGACTGGCCCTGTGATCGCGCCACCGGCGGAATACTGCCATTTGACGCGATTGGCAGAGTCGCCCTCCGAAATATCAATTGCGTACAACGTCCCGGCGGCGGTTCCGACATAAGCAGTGTTGGTGACTTCGTCAACCGCGACTTCACCCAAGACTTCCCCATCCAAGGAGACGCGCCACGCCACGCGACGTCCGGCGTTTGGGTCTGCACTGAAAGCGTAAAGATAGCCCGCTGGTTCACGCTGATCATCGACTGGGCCTGTGCCAATGAGCAGCAGGCCATCGGTTGTATGTCGAATTTGTCCTACTAGCTTGGTCCGTATTTGGAATCCGCCAGAGTTCCAAGCTATGGCGCCGCTGTCTGTTGAAACGCCGAACACCTCACCGTCACATGCGCTGCCGGTGCAAGTGTAGCCCGCGGCGTAGACGGTACCGTCTTCAATGACGGGAGCTCCGTACATTGCGCCAAGACCTTTTGGTTTTTTGCGCACGCCGTCGAGTTCGTAGGGATAGAGCCAGTTGACATCGTAAGAATGGCTGACGGCATCGAGTCTGACAAGGACTCCTTCAAGATTTCCGATATATATGAAGTCTCCGTCAGACACTGGGGCGGACCATCGGCCTTGAGGAGTCAGGTCGTTCAGACAGGCGGTTAACGAAACGGCGGAGATAGATGCCAATAGCAACGCGGTCAAGGCGCGTCGCCATGTTATTGCTCCGCGTTCATGCCTCATCGGGCCTGAGTCTCCGCGCTGTCCGATGAGGGAAGGGAATCTTCGTCGATGGCGGGGACAGGGTCAAGTCCGCCAGTGGTAAGGGGGTTGCATCGTGTGATGCGCTTGATTCCCAACCAGACGCCTTTGATGACACCGTGGGTTTCGATGGCCTCAGCGGTGTATTCAGAGCAAGTAGGCTGGTAGATACATGTGCTGGGCAGGTAAGGGGAGATGGCGAGTTTGTAGAGGTTGAGAGTCGCCAACACAGATTTCTTGATCATGCGCTCACCTCGATCTCCGGGCGCGACGACTCGCGGGCCGCGAACGCCTTCCAGACTTTAGGCGCCGTACAAGTCTGTTTACCGAGTCCGACAGGTCTTGGAATGTTGCATTCGCCGCTGTTGGAAAGGCGTATATGACGTAGTCCCATCCTCTAGGGTGGTCCGCTGAGTTGACAATCGCTCTGAGTCTTCGCTTTATGCGGTTTCGCGTAACCGCGCCACCGACCCGTTTTGGAATTGCGAAGCCGTATCGTGGTTCGGCATCGGATTCTTCAGAATGGACCGCGGTGATTGAAAGCAGTTGGTCTCGGACGCGATTACCGTCTCTCAGTATTGTTCGGAACTCTTCACGACGTCGTAAACGCCGATGCTTTGCGAGTCCCATGTTTCTTCATGTTCGGGTGCCGTTAAAGCGGCGCTGTCCAAGCGAATCGGTTAACTCAAACGGTAAGGCGCTTGCGACCTCTAGCGCGTCTGCGCGCCAGAACCGCGCGACCGCCACGGGTTGACATCCGAGATCGGAAGCCGTGGACGCGAGCGCGTCGGCGCTTTTTGGGTTGGTACGTTCGCTTAGGCATGGTTTTGGTCGCAAATGCTGATTGTAACATCAGCCGCGTTGATGCCTGGCGCGACGGAATGCTACTTGTAGATTAAGTTTGATCAGACGCGTCGTAGAACTTTTCGACTTCGCTTCGAATCAGTTCGAATGCCTCAATTATGGTTTCGATTTGAGCATCATTGAGGCCTTCCGCGATAGGTTCGACCTTTGAGCTGCCGACTTGCCAAAACCCCCTCAACGTGCGTTTTCCGGACCTCGTGAGTTTGCATACCACTACTCTGCGGTCACCCGGTTGGGCTATCCGTTCAACCAGACCTTTATCTACCAATCTATCGATGACGCTGGTACTGGCCGATAGCGTGGTACCGAGGTGCTGCGCGATAACTCCCATCCTTGATCCGTTGGTGTTCTCAAGAAGAGCCAATGTCTTGATCTGAGGGATCGTCATGTCGATTTTGCGCCACTCTTCGAGCGCTTCGACATGATACGCGCGATTTAAGTGCTCGACGAGTTCGGAGAACCGTCGAATCAAGTCTTGCCTAGATTTATTTTCCATGAGACCTACACATTTCTATTTAACGCGGCAACGCGGCATGGTCTGGGAGTGCAGTCGAATTAGTCGGCAGGAGAACGGCAAAGCCCATCTCTATCCTTAACTATACATTTCTCATGCTACCTATCTGTCGTCCTCGAAACCAGCACCGTCAAGAATGATTCGGAGACGATCAGATGCTCGGTTAAGCTTGTCTAATTCTTCTGGCGGTAGATCGATTTCTAGCGCACCGAGATTGTCTTGCATCTGACCGGGAGTGTCTGCGCCGGATATTGACACTGTGATTTCTGGATGTGAGAGTACCCACGCTTGCGCCACCTGTGCAGGCGTAGCCCCGATGCGCTCTGCGACCGCGGCGTTCTCGCGTATCACATCCGCGGCGGCCCCTCGAACCACGCGGTCGAAAGCGTGAGAGCGTCGGTTCCCCCAAATCGACATGCTGTTAGGCATCTTGCCCGGGACGTAGTCGCCAGACAACAGCCCCACCGCTAAAGGGCTGTATGCCATGATGCCGATACCAGTAGTGCGTACCATCGGGAACATCTCGTCTTCAAGTTCGCGGTTCAACATGCTGTACGGGTTCTGCACGGTGATGAGACTCCCGGCGTTGATGCGGTCTTGTACTCTCAGCGTCTGGACCACCTGCCATGCCTGGTAGTTGCAGACACCGGTGTATCGGATTTTGCCATCTCGGACGAGGTCTTCCAGAGCGCGAGTTCGTTCTTCGTAGCCGACCGTATCGTCGAAGTGGTGGATGAGGTAGACATCGATGCGATCAGTTTGGAGACGTCTTAGAGACCGTTCGACTTCGCGCATGATGTGCCACCGCGATGTGTTGTGGTCGTTGACACCAGCAGCGACGGGACTTGAGACTTTGGATGTTACGACGATGTCGTCGCGGTCGCCCCTTGCCCGCATTAACTCACCGAGGATGATCTCAGAGGTACCCGCCCGTCTACGATCATCACCCAGTCCGTAGATGTTGGCGCAGTCAATAAGATTCAAACCGCCATCTAGTGCCGCGGCTATCGTGTTCTTAGCATCGCTGGCATCGTTTTGGCCTCTGAATCCAAGCCCTAAAGCCATGCGCGTCACCATCACGCCGCCTTTGCCGAAGTTCACGTACTCTCGTTCCATCTAGCTAAATGTCCTTTTCTGTCTTAACTCTTGTAATCGAAGATGCCTATTGTCAGGGTAGGTCGATATCGACGTCTAGTTCGGCGCCAATGGATTCGTACCATTCGATGACCTCTCGGTGGTATGGTATGCCTTCATCGAGACGTCGGTCGGTCTCTTCTCCCTCAATGAGGCCGGGATAGAGAACGCGTTCATGTCCGGGAGCAGGTTTCGCAGAGGCCAGGTGCGCTAAGGCATCGTCCATGTTGTCTAGGAATTCGTCGTGGTCGCAGAAGCCCTCGATCTGGAATGCAGCGAAGAAGTGGTATCCGCCTTGGTATTGGTTGCCTGTCCCGGACATGCCGATGCCAGCAAGGGTCTGGCACATGATGGCGCAGACGGCGGCGAATCCGTAACCTTTGTGTGAACCGTTTTCGCGGGTACCCCCGAAAGGCAAAAGGAAGTATTCGTCAGGAGGTTCTACCGGTTCGTTGAACGGATTGCCGTCGGTGTCAGTGATCCATCCGGGTTCGAGCGGGACGCCGATGCGTCTTGCTAGTCCGACTTTGTTGTTTGCGATCTGGGTGCAGGCGACGTCAAAGAGAAATGGGTGTTGGTTTCGTGCCGGTGCTGCCCACGCAATTGGGTTAGTGCCAAGACGAGATTCGGCGGCGAAAGTGGGGAGCATTCCACCAGAGGCACGGGTGCCGTGCCCGCCGGTCATGCAAAGCCCCACCATTCCTTGTTGGGCGGCTTGAGCAGCGTAGTATCCGCACCCGCCGAGGTGCCCGGAATCGAAGGCGGTGACGGCACCGGTCCCATATTCCTTCGCCTTGTCGATGGCGATCTGCATCATGTCGGCGCCTATCTGGATGCCGAGTGCGCCGTCAGCATCCACATTTGCGGTTGTGGCGGTTTCCCGGACGATCTTGAGGTCGGGACGGGGGTTTAGTGTTCCTGCCATGTATGAGGCGACGTAATTTCGCATCATGTTTGAGACACCGTGGGTTTCGACCGCGCGCAGGTCGTTGGTGAGGAGAACATCCGTCGAGGCCTTTGCGCCAGCTTCATCGACTCCGCATCGCATGAAGAGTGCTTCAGTGGCTGCTCTCATGCGGTCTACCTCGACATATACGCGATCTTGCTCAGGGACATGAAATTGTTCGAGCACGGTTTGTTTGCTCCTGTGGGTTGTGAGTCTGAGCGCAGTTTATCGCACGAAGACTACCTGTGCGTAACTGCAATCATTCCTGTGCAGGCGAGCTTTGAAGAATGACTGGGGTTGCGTGGGAATTGCGTTGTTGTGCGTGGATTTGCTCGGTAGCGGTTGTCTAGACTCTGGTTGTTGTCGTTTTATCGATGTCGATGATCGCCGTCGATCGTTGTACTTGGGGATTGATGGGAGTTGAATTCGTTGTTGACACAGTTGCGTGAACGGGCTACCGGGGTATCCCGCGTAGTTTGGGTTTTGGTTGGATTAGTGTTGGTGTTTTTGGTGGGTACGATTTGGCTAAATGCGTGCTCTTCGGGTGAAGAAGAGGAACCAACGCCGGAGTTGTTTGCGACGCGAACACCTACTGCGGTTCCGCCCACCGCGGTCCCGACTGCTACCAAAGTTCCCGCTACTGCTACTCCGTTGCCGCCTACAGCGCCCCCAGTTCGGCCTACCGCCACTCCGATTCGACCAACGGCTACGAAAACTCCAGTACCGCCGACTGCTACTCCGGTACTCCCAACTGCTACGCCAGTGCCCCCCACGGCAACGCCGATGCCCCCCACAGCAACGCCCATTCCACCGACTTCCACTCCAGTGCCCCCAACTCCGACGGCGACCCCGATTCCAGCGTCTTACAGCATCGAGGCTTTGGATTGGGATATTCGAGGACCTGAGGGCGACAAGATCGCGGTGCGATTTACTTTGAAGGTGGTCAACGAGGGCGAGGCTGCTAGAAACGATGACACTTCGGTTATGGCGTCAGTGAATAGTGTGGACCTGGAATCGGTGGCAGAGATTGCGCCTCTGGATGCCGGGCAAGAGACTACGTTGGTGTTTGACATCCGCTTAGACCCCGGCGAGCAGCAAGTGAAGTTGAGGGTGGATGATTCAGACTCGCTGGTGGTGTTGGATCTGCTGGTTTCGGATGTTTCGATAGTGCCGGTTTCTTATCAGGTATTGGCGGACGAATTGGTAGCGGTGCGCGTGAAGTTGACGAACCACGGAACGTTGCAGTCGCGTCCAGTACAGTTGATAGCGCTTAACAATGTGGTAGCGACGGTGCAGCCGCTGGATCCTGGAGCATCAGAGGATGTTGACTTCAACATTGAGTTGAAGAGAGGGCAGCACACCATAGAAGTGACGGCATCGGCAGACGAACGTGAGGCGAACCTGTCGAACAATACCGCGACTTTCGATGTGGAGGTGGACTTCGTTTCCTTGAATGTACGCGCTGGTAGTGCGAGTGTGCGTGGATTCATACGAGGGGGAACAGCGGAAGTGGATATCAACTACACGGTCAATAATATCGGTGTAGCGAACAGCGGTAGTTTCTTGATCGGCGTGGCATGTCCCGAGGCTGAAAATGGATCGTGTAGCGGCGAAAACGTGGTAGAGAATGTGCCGCCTGGCGGAGAAGTGTCTGGAACGATAGAGGCTATCGTGCCGCAAGGAATCACTTCGATAGTGTTATTTGCTGGTGAGTTGGAGTACGGATACCTGTGGGGCGACCAAAATGCGATACCGATAACCGTAGAAGTGCCATTGCAACCAGATATCGTTCCGGTGTTTGGCGCCGAGGCGTCATTGAACGGTTACTTCCAAGACGGCAAAGCATCGGTGACGGTGAACGTATCGTTGCGCAACGACGGTGCTGAGCCTATACCGGGAGATTACCCGATAGCGGTATCGTGCTATGAGAACGATGAGGCGATATCAGGATGCGGTGATGTCGTGACGTTAGACTTGCGCGATGGATACGGTCCGGTAGAGGGGACGTTGGACATTCGTGCGCCGTCAGGCGAGATTGAGTTGCGCTTGGAGGGACCGGTCGTTGTTGGCGTGAATGAGGTCTTGGCGACTTCCGTTGATGTTTCAGTACCGGCGAAGATAGTAAACATTGATCGAGAGTTGTGGAATTGTTTCACTCAAACGCGCCAGAGCGATGAGTTTCCGCGTGGTAACTGTAGCGGCCGGGATGGCGATGTGATTCAGAAGTGGTCGCAGGAACGGCCAGTCACGGTTTGGATCAATGGTTTGTCGGCATATTCGGAGCAGTTCCAAGACTTGTTGCAGGAGTTGGCACCACAGTTGAACTTTAACTATCAGCTGGTAGCAGAAGAGCGTCGGGCGGATATTGCGGCCTATGTCGGCATCAGCAATGAGGATGCGCGGACATTGGGTTTTGAGCGGTGCGACGGATTCTGGGGATGCACTAACTACGAGACAGACGAAAACGGTGAGATAGTCACAGCAGAGATAGTGCTGTTCCAAGTTGAGGATGCGGGTTTGCGTCAGCTCAAGGTCATAAACGACACGATCGAGTATGCGATGTTACACGGTTTGCTGCAGATAATAGTGCCGATGAGCTATCGGAGCGTTCCTGACAGTGTGATGAGTATTGACAAAGGATTCCGAATCCCAGAGATGTCTGCTTCGGACCGCGAGTTGGTGCGGATATTGACTAGTCCGTTGGTTGAAAGCGGGTTCACGACATCAGATGTTGAGTCGTTAGTGGTGTTTTCGGATGAGGTATTGGATCCAGCGGAAGTTGATCCGTTGACGAATCTAGAGATTCTTGAGCAGGCTCGTTTGAGATTGCACGACAAAGGCTCGGCGTTGTACAACATGCGCGGTGGTTGGACGGGCGGAACTTGCATCGACAACTTTGGTCCGTCGCAGGTTACGATTGCGGAGTTTAGCTCGCATAGGGGCTTGTACTATCGGATAGCGGATGCATCCGAGCGCATGTATGCGTTCTGGCGATCCGAGGACGGCCGGGCGGAGTTTTGGGACGGAAGCACTAGGTCATGGCGTCGCTTCGCAGCTACGGATGAGCAAGAGTTGGCAGAAGAAACCCCGTGGGCACCGCAGTACTCGGATCCGTTGGTCTTGCTTGCGTCAGTGCTGCATTTCGGAACCGATACACTCATGGAGTTAGACCGCGATGAGGAAGAGATAGAGTTCCGCATCGAGCAGATCAGGGCATACGCGGCACCTGAGTGGGCTGAACAGGCATTGGTGTCAGCGACGTTCAAGATTGATCTCACGAACTACGAGATCACGACATTTACCATGGATTGGCTGTTCGGTGTTAGAGGACTGGCCTGCGATGGATACAGCGTCGAAGCGAATCTCATCGAGTACGGTGCAAGTTTGGCCATTCCGTCGGAAGTGCGCGGTGGGTCGCGAGTTATCAGCAATTGAGTTCCTAACCTAGCCGCGATTAAGGCGAATTAGGATGATCCGTATGAGATCACGGATCGCATTCTCAGTTTTGGCGGGGCTTTTCTTTGCTCTAGGGTTTGCTGGACCTGTCGATGCACAGGAATCCATCCACTTGCTAAATATTACATACGTATCTATAATTGAAATTAGTGACGATAAGTCGGCGGTAATGTATGAGGCGTTGGTGACGGTTGAGAATACGAGCGACACCGACTTTGCGGGAGCTCGACGGGTTGATTATCAGGTTGACGGTGGTGAGAAGACGTTGGTCTATGTGGTAACTGACTTGGCGGCGGGGCAACAGGCGAAATTCACCTTCAGGTTCAAACTAGAGCCAGGAGAGCGTACCGTAGCCGTATTGATCGGAGATACAGCGTATGAGACGAGTGTGAGCGTGTCGGCTGTCGACTTGGCTGTCGGCTTCAAAGATCAACGGGTGGTTAAGGGAGGAACAGTTGAGTTGGATGTTGAGGTTATGAATAGCGGTGAACGCATAGCTAGAACAATTGAGTTGAACGGACGCTGGGAGAGGCTTGAAGATGGTGAAGTAAACGACTTTGAGGACGTAGCGTTCGGAACGATCTCGGATTCGATTGATATTGGTGGCAGTATTGAAGCGACAGTCCACTTTCAGTTAGAACCCGGGGCGTATCGCCTCAGAGTGTCAGCTTCGACTGCATCTGTCGAGTCTATGTTCGTCGACAACCTTGCAGAGGTTGAGTTCGACGTGGAATTTGTGGAGTTGGATGTGGCTGTGGAATCTGCGGAGGTAGTTAGATGGCGCGCTGAAGGGCTTGGTCTGGTATTGGTTACCTTGGGAATCAGCAACGTGGGTGTTGATGACAGTGGCCAGTTGTTGATTGGTGTCGAGTGTGAGGATGGTCTATGTTCTCACTCGAGATTGACGCGGCCTATCGTATCCGGTGAAACTGCGACAGTAACGCTGGAGGTCTGGGTACCAGTTGGGATGGTGAATGCGACTGTGTATGCGGGGGCGAACGATGATGGATTTAGGTGGGGCGATGACAATGTCGCAACAACGGTATTTGAGGTGCCGGATGCGCCATCGTTGGAGTGGGCATTGTCGGCTGTTTCGGAAGCGCAAGATATGCAGTACTGGAGCGATGGATCTGCGAATGTGGTCTTCGAGACGACGATGACGAATCTAAGGCATGAGATGGTGAGCGGAGAGATGCAGATTTCGATTGCGTGTTTGCGGTCGGGCAAGGTAGTGGAAAGGTGTGGTGGCGAGTATTCGGTGTCTCTGGACGGGGAGGATGATCGGAATGTGACGCGGCATACGATTAGAGTGCCGGAAGGTGAGACCGAGTTACATTTTTCGATTGAAGATGGGGAACCACTGACTTCTGAGGTGTTAGTGCCAAAGCGGATACTGGGTGTAGATCGAGAAGTGTGGGATTGTTTCAGCGACACATCGAATCTTCGTCGCGAAGTTGACAGAGACTCTGGTGTCGGATGCGGCGGTTGGCGTAACGATTTCGTGACGAAGTGGGCAGTTGGGAAACCGATTAACGTTTGGTCCACGGGGGATGATCGGTATGAAGCGATATTCGATGAGGTCCTAGATTATCTAGGTCGATTGTTGAACATTGAGTTTGAGCGTGTGGACGCGAAGTGGATGGCTGATTTACATGCCTATTTGGGGTTGCCGCGCAGCGAGCGAATCAGTGGATTGGGATGCAATAAAGCAGCAGGATGCACGAGTTTCGAGATCGCTTCGGATGGTGCGATTATCGGAGCGCAATTGGTGGTTTGGCCACCAGTGTCGGTCTTCACCGAAGCAGGACGAGACCACATGGTTTACAGCATTGCGTTGCACGAGTTGATACATGGATTGACGGGCATGTTGCATCGTCATGATGACCGCATGAGTCTGATGAGCTACGACGCGTTGGACTACACGACGTTGGGAGTGACCGATGAAGCATTGATTCGGATTGTTTCGGATCCATTGGTAGAGCCTGGAATGCGGTTTAGTGAGGTACTGGAGTTAGTAGTGTTTGAGGACGAGTTGGTTGACCAGGCCGTGCCTGACGAGGTTACGGCTGAAGATGTTTTGCGTCGTGCTCACGCAAAGTTGATGGACTCGGAATCCGCAAGCTACAAGATATCTGGCGGTTGGACTGGGTGTAATTTCTTGTTTGAGGCTTCTGGATACTCGATTGGTAGTGCGCGCCCGAGGGTTTCGCGTTGGGTTCATTTCCAAAACGAGACGGTAGACCTTTACATCATTCGGTCAAGATCGCCGTTGCAGTTGATCGAGTTTTGGACGTTGGTAGATGGAGAGTGGCACTCGACCCAGAGCCTAGTCGGTCAGAATGCCTTGAGCTTCAGGGATTCGTTTACTAGTCCGCTCACTATGCTTTCGAGCATCAATTTGTACGGGGATGGAGTTGAACTAGAAGTGGTGTCAGAAACCGAGGATATGCTGACGTTGACCGTGTCGCTGATAGGTGCCGATGTACGCGCTGACTGGAGCCAGAATACTCGACTCGATATTGAACTGATTGTGGATACGACCGATTACACGATTCCGAGTTACGAGATGGCATGGGGATTTGAACCCCTTTCGGAAGACGTTTGCGACTCGTATAGTGTGGTAGCGACGGAAGGGAAGTATGGCGTCGGGTTTGAGTTTCCCGACGCAATCTTGCAAGAGTCCACAATCCTTAGATTGGAACGAGAGGGTTAAAGTCCGAGGTTTATCCACAACACCCCACGGCGAAGACCCTTGTAAAAGATCATGAGATTAGGGATGCCCACTGAGTATCTAGGTGCCCCTCGATGTAGTCGCGGTCAAGCTCGTAACCCAGTCCCGGTTTGTCTGATAGATGTAGATGTCCATCTCGGATGTCTAGGGGTTCGGTCAGGCACGCGTTGTAGGCCGGCACCGCGTGATGGTTCATCTCCAATCGGTAGATGTTGGGTACGTTCATGAGAACGTGGGCGCCAGCGATGACGTTGAATGACCCTGATGCGTCATGCGGCGATATAGGAATGTAGAAGGTCTCCGCCAGATGCGCGATCTTCTTCATTTCAGATATTCCGCCTGTCCAACAAATGTCCGGCATGATGTAGTTCACCAGGCCCTCGGTTAAATATGGCAGGAAATCCCAACGGGTGAACTTCCGCTCGCCGATGCAGAGATTGATGTCGGTGTTTCGGCGCAATTGACGGTGTGCTTCCAAACTCTCTGGCTGCAACGGCTCTTCGAACCATGTGAGGTTGTAGGGCATCATGCGGTTGCAAAGGTCAGTGGCGGTAGAAACATCGAAGTTTCCATGTGCGTCAATCATGAGTTCGATGTCAGGTCCTAAGCCATCGCGCAGAGCCGCCATGAGGTCTTCGGCATGTGCCGCGCCGGCTGCGGATATCTTGCCGTCAATGTATCGACGATGCTTCGCGCCCATCTCCGGCGAGAAGGGGTCTAGTTTCAGTGCTTGATAACCAAGCGCAACCTGTGCTTTCGCATCAGCCACACAAGCATCAATGTCGTCGGCGGGACCGCAATGACTGTAAAGCGGCACCGAATCTCGCATCGGACCCCCGAGCAGATCATAGACAGGCCTACCCAACGCCTTGCCCTTGATATCCCAAAGCGCCATATCCACGCCACTCGCCAACGTAGTTGCGAAACCACGCGAACCAAGAGTCCCGAAGCGTCGGTATATCTGGTGCCAGATGCGGTCTATGTGATTCGGATCTTGACCTACTAATCCATCTGAGAAGTCTTGCCCGACGAGATCGTGCTTGAGTAGGGCATAAGTCTGCGCGATGACGATAGCACCGCCACCGCCGACGTTAGTGGATTCTCCATATCCAGTGATGCCCTCGTCGGTGTCGATTTCGACGAACATCCAAGGACGCGATTCTTGCGCTCGGACGACGTATGCGCGTAGGTCAGTGATTTTCATTGCGGATGGCTCCTGCGTGCGCGGCTTATGGTTCGCCAAAACGTTGGAAGGCATTGGCGATTTCATGTTACACAGAGAATCTGATCTCGCGTTGACAGCACTTGTGCCTACGATGCAGTGTTAAACTGCGAACGCAATAGGTCAAGTTCTCTGCCTTGCAGGGTGGAGATGCAAGCCAAGGAGATCAAAGCACGCTATGCGTTTCTGCTACGCCCATCGACGTTTCACACTCTATCCTCAGTCAGTTGACTCTTGGAATCTGCACCCTGATAACTACACGCCTGAGTTTTTGGACCGGACAAGGGACACGGGTTTCGATGCTATCGAATGTGGATTCGAAGTTCTGGACAAACTTGGAGATGCGAAGTCGATCTCAGATTTCGGAGATCGTGTCCGCTCTCATGGCGTGAACATAGGAGCTATTCGCGCTGGCGGAACCTTGACAGAGGCAAAGCACGGTCCACAGAACCGAGAGAAGTTGATGCGCGCCACTGAGTATGCGGGTTACGTCGGAGCAGAAGTAGTAAATGGTGCGTTAAGTGCTCCGGCGCGGTACCCGGGGCACCCCCCAGGATCGATACCAGGTAGTGTGAGCGGTTGGCCGGTGTCTCAGGATTCAAGCAAGGATGCTCAGATGTGGGTATACGATGAGTTGGCCTCGGTGTTCCAAGGCGTCTGTGACTCGAATGAAGAGATCGAAGTGACGATTGAAGTCCACCAGAATTCGCCGGTTGACAACTCATGGTCCGCGGTTCGCGTCCACGATATGATTGACCGCGAGAACTTCGGCATCAACCCGGACATGGGCAACATCGTGTGGAACTATGACGTGCCGGAGGAAGACTACGACGCTGCGATCGATGCAATGGCACCGATATCCAAGTACTGGCACTGCAAGAACTTACACCGCGTCTATCACCCAGAAAACCAACGTACTGTGTTCATTCGCGTGCCGTTGCAGGATGGCGAAGTAGACTACCGTTACGCTATTTCGGCGATGGCAGATGCGGGCTACAGCGGTTACATGGCGATCGAGGGCACCCAAAACGGCGACCAGTGGCATAAAGACGGCATTTCGCTCGACTACGCGAAGTCCATTTGGGCTGAGTTCGAGGACTGATTCGTCAAATCACCGATGAAGAGCCTGATTGAGTTCATTCATGCAAGAGACCGAGAGCGAAAATCCACGCCCACCTGATCCGGATGCTGAGTCGGATGAAGATGAAGACGTCTTCTTCCGCGATGTGTCCGAGGACTTGGATGACGAGGAGCGGGCGTCTTATGCTGTCCTTCTGATCTTGGCGGTTGGCGGATTTGCTCTCGGGGCGTTGCTGTTGAGCCTTACTTGGCCGACTGCGACGACGTTGCAGGATTACGTTGGCGAGATGGGGTGGGTATTTGCACCTGCGCCGATGTTGTTTTTCGGCATTGCCTCGATTTGGCAATACGAGGTGACATGGTTACAGAGATTGGGTGCGGCAGCACTAGGATTCGCGTTAGGGCAATACATCATGTTGGCAATCGGGTTTGCGACATTGGATATCTGAGATGTGTTTGAGTTTGGACACAGAAGGCCGCACTAGGGCAGAGCGGTAGCGATGTCAGAGAACTCGGATCCAAATGTCAAGAATGCGGTTGTATGCACCGTCGCTAGAGCTCTTTTTTCAATGCCTAGAAAGTTGCCGCTTTGGTGATCTGCGCCGCGATCACAGCCTTCCAAGCAAATCCAGCAAGGATCAAGAATACACCCGATTATGCCCTCGGGTGTGCCGCATCGTACTCACGTCGGATGTGTTCTGTGGTGAGGTGTGTATAGATTTGCGTGGTTGCAATGTTTTCGTGACCTAGAAGTTCTTGCACATGGCGAAGGGATGCTCCACCGTTCAAAAGATGTGAAGCGAAACTATGACGAAGCATGTGAGGAGTGATGTGTCGATCAATGCCGGCGGCAAGGGCCATCTTTTTGAGTTGTAGCCATATACCCTGACGCGTGATTCGGGATCCGCGGGCATTAAGAAACATAGCGTCGGGATCTTGGAACCGACCTAGTTTAGGTCGTCCTATGGTCAGATAGTCGGCGATGGCATCCATGGCGGGATCGTAGATTGGGACGATGCGTTCCTTCGATCCTTTTCCAAAAACACGGATCGTAGAGTTATCAAAATTGACGTTGTTGATGTCGAGTTCAATGACTTCGGAGATCCGCAGACCGCCAGCGTAGAGGAGTTCGATGACGGCGCAGTCCCGGAGTTCGGTAGGCGTAGATGCGTTAGCGACGTAGTTCAAGAGATTTTCGACTTCGTCTACGGTCAGAGATTTGGGAAGCGGTTTGCCGCCGCGCGGTGCCTTCAATCGACGAGTTGAGAGATCGCTAGTAATTCCTTCTTCCCTGAGGAATCGCATGAAGGATCGCAGAGATGCGATTTTGCGGGATTTAGTGGCATTGGAGTAGCCGCGTTCGTCAAGGTTCTGGACGAACTGAGTAACATCCTTTTCGTCGAATCGATTCCAATCCACGGCGTTTCGGTTCGCACCGCAAGTTTCCTCTACGAAGGTGGTTAACCCGTCGAGATCGTTACGGTATGCGTTAACGGTGTGTTGTGAGAGACCGCGCTCGCCCCCCAAATGCTCTAGGAATGCGGTTACGTGTGTATCCATGTGTCGAATCGTAGAAAAACGACGCTTGTGGATTAGTCGGTTACGATGCAATTGAGGTTGGGTATGTCTTCCATAATGTGATCTGCGGTTTCAGGAATATGGGGCGACGCGATAGAATCGTGTGCTATCGAGTGAGCATTGCCTGACGGAGATCAGATACTAAGTGTTTGAAGCGATCAATATACCGTTCGACCCGTACATATTCGGTGGCACGACGACCGCATTTTCGTGGCACGGATTCCTTACCTTTATCGCGGTAGGCACAGCGATCTGGATGTCGGGGCGCGCTGCGATTAGGGAACGGCTAGACCAAGAGCAGGTCTACAACACGGCGTTATGGGGGGTACTTGGCGGCATCGTGGGTGCCAGAATCGTGCATGTCTTGGATTATTGGTCGATCTACGGTGATGATCCATTGTCGATATTTGCGGTTTGGAACGGCGGAATCGGTCTTTGGGGCGGTATTCTCGGCGGATGGATAGCAGGGTTGATCTATGCCTATTTCGCAAAGGCACCCATCGGTCGCTTCATGGATATCGCTGCCGCGCCGCTGCTGGTAGCTCAGACGATTGGTCGAATAGGGGACATCATCAATGGTGAGCATTGGTCGCGTCCGTTGGATATGTTCTGGGCCTGGTATTTCACCGATATTGATAGTCCAGCGCGTGCGGTGACCGACCAGTATCCTGAGATTTTCGGCACCGATGTTGACCGACCAGTTCATCCAGCGGTCGTTTACGAGATGATCACGAACATCATCATCTTGGGTGTGATCTTCTTGCTCCGGGGACGTGTGAGGCCTGCGGGAAGCATCTTCATGATCTATCTCGCTCTATATGCGACGGCGAGATTCGGCATTCAGTTCGTGAGATTGGACGATGTGAAGTTCTGGGGTCTACAAGAGGCGCACCTCATAGCGATATTGGTCTGGATCGTGACTATCCCTTGGATCATTTGGAAGGTACGATTTATCGGCGGTGATGGAGCGCCTAGGCGTCGTATTCGGGAAGTCGTCGATGTTGATCGTGTTACGGCAGGCCGCTCCAAGCGAGAACGGCGCAGGGAGTTGGCGCGATAGCATCGGTTTTGATGGATTTTTCAAGCCCATACCACTGAGGTGCGATGCCGTACGAGAGTGAAGATCTGGCGATGGAAGTAAAGCAAGCAGTCAAGATCGCAAAGGAATACGTTTCCGAGTTGATGTCTGATGAGGGCATCGAAAATCTTGGATTGGAAGAAGTGCAGTTTGACGAAGTAGCGTCGCAATGGCTTGTTACCACAGACTTTAGTCTGTACTACGCGGTTGCAAGCCGAGACTATCGGGCGGCAGTGAATTTCAATGCTTTGCGAGATCTATCCGATTGAATCTTCGATCCAACCGCCCGAAAGGGTATCCGAACCTGTACTAATCAACGTTGGACCGGCTTGCTAGCCGCGATGTCATGCAGCCTTAGTTCTTGTCGGCGGTTGCCCCTGTAGTAGTCGGTTTTTAGGCTTACCACCGCATCGACTACACGGGTTGGTGGTAGGTCATCGGCCATACGGAATCCGACAGCTCGGAAAGAGCGTCCAGTGTCGTCTCTCAGGTTAAGGCGGACATGGTCTTGATTGCGGCCCATGTAATTGATGTTGGTTGTTTCGGCATTGCGTATAAGGAAAACGGGTTCAGGGTTTCCAGACCCGAATGGTGCCATCTTGCCGACGAATTCCCATAACGAGTAACCAAGCTGATGTAGATTGATCTCGGCGTCGGCGGTTTTGACGACGCGTTCGTCCACAGTGGAGCTTAGCGTGGACCACGACATTTGGGTTTCTAGGTGGGTGATGATTTCAGGAATATGAGCGGCATCGGCCGCGAAACCCGCTGCCGCCGAGTGGCCTCCGAAGCGTTGGAGTTTGTTGGCAATCCCTTCAAGAGCTTGGTGTATATCGAACCCGGGTACGCTTCGTGCGCTAGCCCTTGCTACTCCATCGACGACCTGATATGCAAACGCCGGAGACGCTGAGTAGTCGGACGCGTTCCCGGCGAGCGGTCCGAGTACGCCCATTGGCAATGTTGCATCGACTTCCACTGCCATGATGTTTTGTCCGCTGCTCATTGCGTTCTTGATCTTGGGTTGAGCGGCGCGCCATGCTTTCTCTGCGATGCTACGTCGCTTGCGGTTGGCATCATCTAGCAGATTAGCAAGTTGCATTGCTTCGTAAATGTCGGTGGATATAAGGAGTTTAAGGCTCGGTTCGGCCGAGTCGATGCGTCCGGGTGCGTTTAGGCGCGGCGCAAGTTGGTAAGTTACAAATTCGGCGTCGAACGGACCGTTGTGACGAATCTGGTTGGAGATCAGTCGCGTCAGTTCGATCAACCCTGGCGGCGCATTAGTGTCGAGCATCTTCAATCCTTCTCGGACGATGATGCGGTTGTCGCCCAGAAGCTCGGTCTGATCTGCCAGTGTTCCAACGGCCGCGAGGGGTATAAGTTCAGGTGATGGTTGCATATCTGCTTCCGCGAGAAGCGCCATAGCGAGTTTGAATGCGGTGGCAGCACCGCAAAAATCGGCAAGACGCGAGTCATCTGAGAGGTGGCGGTTTACGATAGCAGCGGCCTTGGGGAGTTCTTCATTCTGAGGGATGTGGTGATCGGTGATTACAGTTCGGATGCCTAGAGTTTTGGCGTATTCCACTTCGTTGAAGGCTGTGATGCCCGTGTCAACGGTGATGACAACGGACACTCCTTGTTTATGGAATCGCTCTAAGGCTTCAAGCGAGATTCCGTGTCCTTCGATTTCTCGGTGAGGAAGGTGGTATTTTGGCTCGATACCGAGTTTGCGCAGGGTCAGGACGATGATGGCGGTTGCGGTGATGCCATCAGCGTCGAAGTCGCCTAGGATTCCGATGCCTTCATTGTTTCGGACCGCTTCTAGGATGACACCGACGGCTTGTTGGATGCCGGGCATGACACTCGGCGAGTGCATCGATTCCAGTCCGTTATAGAAGAACGATTTGACATCTTGCTCAGTACGAATATTGCGGTGATAGAGGAGCGAAGATGCTAGGGAAAGAGCACCGCGGGGTGCGATGTTTTCGAGATCAAAGTAGAAGCCATCAGGCGGTGGATCAGACACTCGCCAACGCGCGTCTATAGGTTGAAGCGGTGCCGGTATGTCATCAGCCGGTTGGGTGCGGAGTGACGCGGCTGTACGCCGCGCGATCAACTGTCGAATTCCTTGAAGAGAACTGATGCGTTGTGTCCGCCGAAGCCGAGTGAGTTGGACATGGCTACAGGGACGCGTCCACGTTTGGCGAGATTAGGGACGTAGTCTAAGTCGCAGTCGGGATCAGGATTCTCTAAGTTGATAGTCGGCGGGACGACGGATTCGGAGATTGCGAGGATGCTAAATGCTGCTTCGATACCACCGGCGGCCCCTAGTAGGTGCCCGGTCATTGACTTCGTGCTACTCATACAGAGATTGTGAGCGTGGTCTCCAAATGCTTTCTTTACTGCAATCGTCTCGAATTTGTCGTTTAGAGGCGTGGAAGTTCCGTGTGCGTTGATGTAAGCAACTTCTGCCAGGTCAACGCCAGCTTGTTTGACTGCGATCTTCATGGCTTCCGCCGCGCCTTCGCCTTCTGGGTGCGGCTGTGTGACGTGATGTGCGTCGCTGGTTGCACCGTAACCCACTAGCTCACAGAGAACGTTCGCACCCCGTTTTTCTGCATGTTCAAGCGATTCGATGACTATGACTCCTGCTCCCTCGCCGAGAACGAAACCATCCCGCTCTGCGTCGAAAGGTCGGGACGCGCCTTTCGGATCGTCGTTTCGAGTGGATAGGGCTTTGCATGCGTTGAAGCCAGACACGCCTATCGGACATATAGCGGCTTCCGAACCACCTGCAATGGCGACATCAGCGACACCGCGCCGTATCATCTCCGCTGCTTCGCCAATGGAGTCGGTGCCGGTGGCGCAAGCAGAGACTACGGAGTAGTTGGGGCCTTTAGCCCCGATAGTCATAGAGACTTGCCCGCTAGCCATATCGCCCAACATCATCGGCACGAGGAACGGGTTGACGCGCCTGGGACCGCGATCATTGAGGACCTCTATCTGTTCGGAGATGGTGATGATGCCACCCACGCCGCTACCGATCAGTACTGCGACTCGATCAGCATCTTCGTCTTCCATTTCGATTCCAGCGTGTTCGAGCGCTTCAAGACTCGCGACACCAGCAAATTGCGCGAATCGATCCATACGCCGGGCTTGGCGTCGGCCTAAAACCGCTTCAGGATTGAAGTCGGTGACTTCGCCTGCGATACGAGATTCGAACCCCTCAGCGTCGAAGGCGCCGATGTAGTCGATTCCTGACTCGCCGTTGATCAGGTTTTTCCAAGTTGTTTCGCGGTCGGAACCTAATGGGGTTACGAGTCCGATTCCAGTGACGACTACCCGGTCGGTCATATGTTTGGTGTTTCCCCTTGCGTAGGTGTTGCGCTATTGCTATTCGTTGAATGAAGTATATATCTGGCTTGTGCTCTAGCTTTAGTGGGCTTGCTAAGAGGATGCTTCGTAGAATCGAATCGGATATGGTCACAGTCGAGATCGAAACTCATGGTTGCAAGCTGAACACCGCCGATTCACAACAGTTGGCGGCGGAGTTTTTGCGTGCCGGCTTTGCGGTGCGAGGTCGTGATGATGAGATGGTGCCGGATATTTTCGTTTTGAACTCTTGCACTGTCACGCACGTCGCGGACAAAAAGGCGCGTCAATCGATATCAGCAGCGAAGCGTCGTTATCCGAGTGCGTTGACAGTAATGACCGGGTGCTATGCGGAACGGGCGGCAGATGAGACTGCCAGTCTGAACAGTGTCGATCTGGTAGTGGGAAACCGTGGGAAGTCCGAACTCGTGGAAGCTGTAACAAAGCGTTTGAGTTTGGAATTGACCCCTTGCGCAGACGGTCGAGACGTTGTTCTCGTCAGCGCATTGTTGGGACGGACTCGGGCATCGGTGAAGATACAGGAAGGATGCGATCAAGTCTGCGCGTATTGCATTGTGCCGAGAGTCCGAGGTAGAGAGCGAAGCGTGTCCGTTGACGAGATTGTTGAAAAGGTTCAACGGTTGGAAGATGCTGGTTGTCGTGAGGTGATTTTTACGGGGACGCAGTTGGGAAATTACGGGTTTGATTTGGGCGATGAAGTGGATTTGCGATTCTTGCTGAAATCGGTGCTTGCGCGGACAGACATGCCACGTATCAGAGTCTCTTCCTTGCAACCACCAGAAATCGATGAAGATCTGTTGGATGTTTGGACTGACGAGGGAGCAGGTCGGTTGTGCCCACATTTCCACATGCCGTTGCAGAGTGGAAGTGATGAGATTCTGCAGCGGATGCGTCGGACATATTCGTCGACCGAGTTCTTGCGTAAGGTTGATCTGGTGCGAGAACGTGTAGATGGTTGCGGCATAACGACTGACGTGATTGTGGGATTTCCGGGAGAGAGGGAAGAGTATCATGCAGCATCATTGCGAGTGATGCGTTCGGCGGAGTTCTCTGACGCGCATGTGTTTCCATATTCGGCGCGACCAGGGACAAGCGCGTATCACTTCGACGATCATCTCGATCCGCTGTTGAAAACAGAGCGTGCGCGTGAGTTGCGTGAAATTGCGATTTCAAGCTCAGCGCGATTCAGGAAGTCTATGCTCGGGGAAGTTCGTCCAGTGTTGTGGGAAGGTAAACGTGGCGAGTCGGGACTGACGGACAATTACATAAAAGTGCGGTTTGACGCAGTAGAGAAGGGTAGAGGCGGCGACGGATTAATTGAACGAGTCGAGTTAAGTCGAATTGATGTTGACGGCGCGGTTATCGTGAGCGCGATCTAACGCGTTCCGCTGATCCTGTTGCTTGATGCCTGTGTGGATTACAGCGCGAAAGGGTCAAGCTGGGACAAGATATCGCAGGGAGTTCCGACTCGATTGCCGTTTCGGTCGCGGTCTATGTATACGGCTCGGCGGAGCGGATCCATGGGGAAGAATATGCTGAGGCGCTCTTGTTCAGCCTTGTCGAGAAGACGGAGTTTTTCGTCGAACGCGAGGGCTTGGTTCATGCCAAATCCGAACTGGACGCTTGGATCAATATGAAATGGGGTGGGGAAGAGCAGCGGTGAGATCATGACGGATTCTGATCCGCACGAGATTAGGACAGTGGAGTTTGCCGGAGTAACGCCTCCACATCGCTCCATTTTGATGCCGGGGGCGACTTCATCTTCGAGGTCGTCTACTAGCGTAATGCGGGCTTCGAGCTTTTGAAGCATTTTGAGGTCAGCACGGACACCACGGTACGCTGCTACGTGGAACGGATGGTTGCCCATTGCAGTTTCCCATTCTTCGCGCGGGATGATGTACTCCGCGTTGGGGCATATCGGTTCGGCATCACCTCGGTTGTTGTAAGAGATGAGGTTGCCGGCATGTAGAAAATGGAGGCTAGGGAGGACGACGCGGTTCACTAGCTTCGGTGGAATACTTCTTGTGAGTTGGTTTGACTTAACTCCGAGCACTTCGCGTGTGAAGATCGGGTCATTCACACCGACGCCAGTGCCGATAACGGTGATGTCATATTCGCCATCTTCTATCGAGGGCACTTTCACCTCTACGGCATGGTTTGCCATGGTGACGCGATTCTGACGATCGGTTGGACTCTTGCCATCATTGAGATTGAACTCTCTCCAAATTGATTTTTCAACGTTGTAGGCATAGGTGACATCGAGTTTGATGGCGCTGGTGTCGATTGGTTTGATCTGTACTCGGGGCATTGGAACTTCCATCAGGGTGTTTCAGGTTCGTTGCATCGATATTTCGATAGGGGATGTTGCTCCAGAAAGACAAGCGGTTAGATTTGATTTGGCGCAACTGGAATCGGCGTAGCGTAGGCAGTTATCAACCAGATATCTTTTGCCGGTCTGCGGAGTTCGCGTCCGGTATCTGTCTGGTGTCGGCCCATCAAGCGATGGCTTCGCGTGTGAAGACTGGCTCGTTCAAGCGCAGCCCCGTGTCAATGACAGTCACAGAGTGCCGTGCGCCGGTGATTTCGGGGCGAGTGATAAGAAGCACTGAGTTCGCAAATTGGATGCGGTGTTGCGTCGATGCGCTGTCTTCGCTGACGGTTTGATGCGCCTGCTGAAAAGTGTCGCCTTGGCTGAGCATTACAAGCCTCCTTTTGATCTAGCGATGAGAACTGATCTCAAGGGTTCGGCTGTCTTGAGATGGGAATCTCTCGCTTCGCGTTTTTAGTTTAGACCTAAGAAACGATTCAGTCAAGCGTTTTTCAAAATTTATTTTGAACTAGTTTGATAAACGGATATGCTTGGTTTTGTCGTTCAGATTCGATGGATTAACTCGCAGATGCATGTCTGAATCGAGGCATTTCGACGAATCTGTACGAGAACACCTCCGAAAATCGCGAATTAACGCTGTGCAGTCTGTTTCGCTAGAATTGAGAAACGATGTCGATGAACGGGATTCGTGTCAAGGAAACGCTGAAATGGACTTGAAATTGCAAGCGATGCGCGGTGACATCGCGCAGATTGCGTCGGACGCTGCGATCGTCAACTTGTTTGAAGGAGTTGAACAACCTGGCGGAGCTACCGGAGCGGTTGACCGCGCATTGGGCGGACTCATAACCGATTTGATAGCAGACGGCGAGATCACGGGCAAGCGCGGCAACAACGTGTTGATTCACACACCTACGGGTCGATACGGCGGCTTTGTTCCGAAGCGAGTGCTAGTGATGGGACTTGGTAAGTCGGCAGGTTTTGGCTACGACGACGTTCGCGAGGTCTCTGCGGTTGCAGTGAACAGGTTGAAGAGTGTTGCCAAGGCAGCGACGACGATCGTGCATGGTGCAGGAATCGGCGGTTTGGACACGTCCGTCGCGGCTCAGGCCGTTGCCGAAGGTTCGATCATCGGGTCATATTCTTTTAACAAGTACAAAAAAACGTCTAACAACGCAGGCGATAAGTTGGAGTTGTTGAACGTCGTGGAGTTTGATGACGGTAGGTTGCCAGAGATCCGATCTGGCGTCGGTTCTGGCATCGCGTCTGGGCAAGCTCAGAACTTCGCGCGTGATTTGGTGAACGAGCCGGCTAACGTATTGTCTCCTGAAGTTATGGCGGGCATTGCTCGAGAGGTAGCAGAAGAGTATGGATTGGGGATTGAGGTGTTGGGAGTGGACGAGTGCCGATCAATGGGTATGAATGCGTATGTAGGCGTAGCTCAGGGCTCGCATCGCGCGGCTCAGTTTGTGCATTTGGCTTATGAAGGTGATCCATCGGACGCGAGCAACAATGTCTGGTTGGTCGGGAAAAGCATCACGTTCGATTCTGGCGGTCTATCATTGAAGCCTTCGCGTGGGATGGTTACGATGAAGGGAGACATGGGTGGTGGCGCGGCGGTTTTGGGTGCGATGAAGATCGTTAGCGCGTTAAAGCCACGTATCAATGTTCACGCAGTGCTTCCGATGACGGAAAACATGCCGGGCGGCGGTGCCCAACGCCCTGGCGATGTTGTGCAAGCGATGAATGGCAAGTACATAGAGATAGACAACACTGACGCGGAGGGACGATTGACTTTGGCCGACGCTCTTGGGTACGCGCGAGATAATGGCGCGGCTCGAATCGTTGACGTTGCTACGTTGACCGGCGCGGCTAGAGTTGCGCTTGGGACGGGGAACGCGGCAGTGTTTGGTAATGATGACGGATTGGTGAACTCGGTATTGAATTCCGCTGACGCGGCAGGAGACGGAATGTGGCGGTTGCCGTTGGATTCGACGTCGAAGCGGTTGAACCGGTCGAACATCGCGGATATGAAAAACAGTGGCGGTGCTCCTGCGGGGTCAATAACTGCCGCCCACTTCATCTCCGAATTTGCAGAAGATACGCCGTGGGTGCACATAGACATTGCCGCGGTATCGATGATCACCGGTAATCGCGGAATGTTCCGCACGAATGGGGCTACAGGCGCGCCGACCCGAACGTTGGCAAACTTAGTGGCGTCGTTAGCTAGGTAAGTTGAGCAAGGCTTCGAATTCGATCCTATTAATTGCGCTGGCGTCTGTTCTAGCGCTTGGAGTCGTGTCTTGCGGAACGATACGTGATGATTCAACGGATGTTATCCCCGAGACTCGGGAGCCGTACCAGGTGTCATCAGAGTTCGCTGTAGTAACTCCGACATCTGTCGATCTGCCTCAAGGTTGGTGGAATCCGATTGATGAGAAGCAGATGGAATTGCTGGATTATTCGTTGATCGGGATAAGGATGTGGGGCAACTGCGTATGGTATTTCGACGATCCATCGCCCAAGACTGAAAACGCAGTGAGGGCATCGCTAGCCGAAGTGATCGATTCGCCAATGGCGGATCAACTGGGGATTATTCAAGGAGCAGATCTCGCGAAGGTCTGTGAAGAATCAGCCGCGGTGGCCGATGTGCCGGTGGAAGTTTCGGATGGTCGGAGAGCTGCGATAGCGTCGGACATGATGATAGACCTGTTGAACTCTTGCGTGGCGTTTTACAAGGCACCGGACGCGGCATTGGGCTACCGTATAGCGATCACATTTATGGATATGTTGTGGATGTTGGAGTTAGACGCTCCGAGATGGCCCAGACGTGACTTCTGGGGAGTCAGAGAATGGTGCGATACAGTGGTCGAAGGTTCTGTGGCGAGTTAGCGGAAACATGCTCAATAAGGCATGATGGTTGTGTCGAGGAGGAATTCAGCGATTAGGATTGCGCCGACAGCCATGCTCAGAGTGGCTGCTGTGAGGGTGATGGACCGGTTGAGAGTTTGTTTGGCAGAGGTGGCCTTGAAGGGTAGTGACAGGAATATGGATAAGGCAGCCATAGCGAGCATGGTGCCGATGCTGAAAACGATGATGTAGGCGAGACCAGTCCATACGGTGTTGATGGTCGGCAAGAGTGCGACCATTACGGCGGCACTGCCTGCCAGTCCATGAACGATTCCAATGATGAAGGACTTGACGCGGAATACGGGTTTGCCAAAGATGAACAGGTTGTTATGAGTTTCCTTGTTGGGTTGGTGCTGGCTGGCAGGTTCGTGAGAGGCGTGAACGTGGATATGTGGCCCGCTACCGTGGTCGTGTTGGTGGAGATGCAGTTTTCCGCGAATGACGTTCCAAGCAGTGCTGATGCCAAGGTAGATGAGCATAATGCCGACGCCGAGTTCAAGGTACGGAGCGATCGCTTCATAACGATAAAGCGCGGCGTCTTTGGCTAAAATGATCACACTTCCGAGGATTAGTAGTGGCACTGAGTGTCCGGCGCCCCATGACGCGCCAAGCCAAACCGATTGCCAGATGTTTCGTTCTTTGGAGACGATGCTGGCTACAGCGACGACGTGGTCGGCATCGGTGGCGTGTTTGAGACCGAGAAGGAATCCGAAGGTGAGAACCGCAAGTATGCCGGCGTTGATTTCCATGACGTTTGGGTAATCGCTCTGAAAGCAGTTGAGTTTGAAGAACTAGGGAGAATTATTGCCTATCAGTAGCCGACTTGTGGCACGCCCGGAGGGATTCGAACCCCCGACCCTCTGGTTCGAAGCCAGATGCTCTGTCCCCTGAGCTACGGGCGCACTGATGCGGATTTTCGCAGACCTGCAATGTGGAGTGGGGTGGACGGAGGGAGTCGAACCCTCGATCTTCAGGGCCACAACCTGACGTGTTAACCGCTACACTACGCCCACCACGAGATCGCATTCGCAAAGTTTGCGTCTACCTGATTCTAATTTATGTGCCGATGCCTCTTCATTGCTAGAATTGCCGCAGTTCCCCAACAGTGATAGGATGCCCCAGATGAAGATCGTTGACGTTAAACCTATGGTCGTTGAGAATGATCCGCCGTATATCGGTGGCAAGCATTTGGCATTCGTGCAGATCGTCACCGACGAAGGGATTGTTGGTCTCGGAGAACGCGTCACCGGCAGTGGCTACTCGGGCAATGTGGTCGATTTGGGATCGATAACCTCGCTTATGGCGGAGTTTGGTCGATACGTCCTGATCGGCGAGAATCCCTTCAACATCGAGTTGCTGTGGCAGAGGATGTATGCGGAACGTCATGATTTTCGGCATCCGAGCTTGTATGCGACACCTGTGATCAGCGCGTTGGAGATGGCATTGTGGGACATCGTGGGCAAGGCGACGAACCAGCCGATCTACAACTTGCTAGGCGGAAAGTTCCATGAGAAGTTACGCGCCTACGCCTACATGCCACAGCCAGAAGGCGGATTCATGGCGAATCCAGATGCGGCCGGCCCTATCGCAGAGAAACTGCTAGAAGAGGGCAATACGGCGTGCAAGATCGACCCGTTCACTCCGCTATTCCCCGGTCCGCGCGATGTCGGACTGCCAGAGATCACCCAAGCCGCCAAGATATGGAAGGCTATTCGAGATGCTGTAGGCAATGATCTGGAGGTAGGAATCGGCACTCACGGACAGCTGACTACCTACAGCGCGATACGAGTTGCTGACTTCCTAGAGGAGTATCACCCGTTCTGGTTCGAGGAGCCAGTGCCGCCAGAGAATATCGAGGAGATGGCGAGGGTAGCAGCGCACACGTCGATACCGATTGCGACTGGTGAGCGTCTCGTTACCAAATGGGAGTTCTCGAACCTGTTGGAGAAGCAGGCGGCGCAGATCATCCAACTTGACCTCGGACAGTGCGGAGGCATATTGGAGTCGAAAAAGATCGCGGCGATTGCCGAAGCGCACTACGCCGTCATCGCACCGCACATGTATTGCGGACCCATTGCAGCAGCAGCGGCGATTCAGCTAGACACCTGCTCGCCCAACTTCATGATCGCAGAAGCGAACCAAGGCCCGCTGCACAAAATCATCTTCAAAGAGCCAATAGTCTTCGAGAACGGATACTACACGCCGCCGACCGGACCGGGATTGGGAGTTGAGTTGGATATGGATGTAGTGAAGGATAGGTTGTTGGGTTAGGCGTTTAGGCCTGTTAAGTAGGCAGTGTCGACTTCTATGTCATTCCAATCGGAGAGAGGAATCCAGTAACTTTGCCCTGCGACCATCCATCAGATTCTTCACTACGCTGCGCTACGTTCAGAATGACATTACTGGGAGTCACTAGTATTCGAGAACGGATACTACACGCCGCCGTCCGGGCCGGGATTGGGAGTTGAGTTGGATATGGATGTAGTGAAGGGTAGGTTGTTGGGGTGAGCTAGTTCTCGTTCTGTCCGTTGTGGTTGTTTCCGTTGCGACGTGCTGCTTGTTCCTCCCGTTCCAGTTGTCGGCCTAGTTCAATACCTCGTTCGAGCTCGGCACGTAGTCTTTCGCGTTCCTCTTCGGCCTTTCGCTCTTGTTCGGCCTTTTCGCGGTCCTTCTTTTCGAAATGCCGTTCGAGTAGGGTTTTGAGTACCATTACTGCCTCCAGTTCGATGATTGTTGCGATTGCGGCTACAAAGATGAGGGATGCTGATCCGCCTACCACTGCGGTTATCGTGCTTGCTATGTTATCGTGCGCGCCGCTGTATTTTTCAGACCACCACAGGGCGTAGATGAGTGGAACGGTTTGTAGAACGAACAACGCGTAGAACCAGCCGATCCACTCGGTGCGGATCGTCCAGATCGACAACCGAGAATCGTCATCGATAGATGGCGTTTCTGCCAACGATGTTGCATTTTGTTTTTCACGCATAAGACCTAGTTATAGTACATGCGAAAGATTACGCAAGCCTTATTGTCACTGAATCCAAAAAGATTCCGATCAAGGATTCAGCGGAGAGGACGACCTTCGCAAAATCACCGTCATTCTCGCGAAGGCGAGAATCCAGAGGGGATGAGAGAGGGGAACGCAAAGCAAAATGCGAGATATAAACCCCCTTTAATTCCCCCTTGGACCATCAAGGGGGAGGGTTTTGGAACGATCTTGGTAGCGACGGCACAAAGATGGAATATTCTGAGATCGGTGCTGGCTCGCCGTTGATTTCGGCCCTGAGGACGATGGTGTAGACGCCGTTGCCGTGCCTTTTGAGCAAGTCCGTCACGTCGACCGACACTTCAAAACTGTCGTCTTGAACTGTCCATTCATACGTTGTTATCAATGAATATCCGATTAGGTCCCAGGTCGTGGTCTGGCTCAAATCACGCGCCTGTTGCCAATTCTCCTGAGCTTCCTCGTTCGACATCGGTGCTGGAACATCTAGCATGAGGTCGTATGGATCTGGACACTGCTTTGAACGGATTTCTGACACGACGGCGTCGGGCGGTATGAAGGATTCCGGCACAGGTACAAAAGGTACGGGTGCAACGTATTCTCGCGACGGCTCCACGCGGGCTACAATCGTGCCGTTGTTGTAGCAATACGTCCGAGAGAGTTGCCCGCGAGTCAAACGCTCCGGCGGTGGATCGTAGTAGATGGTTACCTTCGCAGAGTCGTTGGAAATATCAGCGCCGTTTTTGACACGACCGCTGAGATACAGCATTCCGCCATCAATCGTAGGTTTGGTCTCGTACTCGATGTAGTCGCCAACGAAGAGTTGAACGAACCAGATCGTAGGGGCTTGGTATGTCAAGCCAATGCCGACTTTGCGGTGGTGCGGATCGAGGATGGTTTGGCGATGACCCGGACTATCCAGAAAACGACCCATCGCAAAGTCGATCTGTTCCCTTGGCGTTTCTAACTGGTAGTTGTCCAAATCTTCAGGGCAGAAATCTATAGCAAAGACGTTTTCCGCAGAGTATTGCTCACCTCCCGCTAGGGTGTAACGCATATAGGGCTTCAAGCCATCGGTGTCCCAATGCCCGCGAGTGCAATCAGCCGCCGAGTTCTCAGCGTGAGATTGCGCGGCAGGGTTGTCATCAAGGACTAGTTCGTTCAGACCGGCGTCGGTTCGGGATTGGTTGATTAGGGTGAGAGCATAATCGACGAGGGTGGCATGTTCGGAGGGGGTTAGAGTGGAGGGTATCGATTCGGTGGTGCAGGTTGCCAAACTCAATAGCCCGATTGTCAGCATTGCAAACCGTAAGATGCTTCGATGTCGCGGCATGTTCGCGTCCACAACCATGCATTTTCTTTGGCGTTAAACTTTGGCTTTTTAGCAGCTAGATTAATCCGATGGTGGCGGTTCTTGTTCAGATTCGCGGCGACGGTTTGCGGGGTTGATGCGTTGCAATACTGAAGGGCGCCATCTCGGTGACGGCCGCTGTTCGGACCTATCGACTGCTTCTGTGCGTTGAATGTTTCGGGCGACAGTGCGACCTAGGTGTCCGGCGAGTCGAGCCGGGTCAACGGCTTGCGGGACGAATCTCCTAAGGTGGCGTGGACGGAAGAATCCGGCACCGGCAATGACCCATCGTTTGAGCCAGAACATCCAAGCGACCAACGCGGCGGCGAAGACGCTGACTCCGACAACTATGTGATAGCCCCATCTGAACCCGACACCGGGCATGTTCTCGAAGTTCATGCCGAAAAGTCCGGCTATCAAACCTAATGGCAGGAACACGGTGGCGACGATCGAGAGCACCTTCATGATCTCGTTCTGTCGATTTCCCACTACAGAAAGGTATGTTGCAAGGGAGGTATCGGTGCGCTCTCTGATGGCATCGTTTGATGCTTGGACTCGCGTCAAGTCATCAGCGAGGTCGCGAAAGTATAGGTCGACACCTTGCCCGATGAGGTTGAATTCTCGGCGACCAAGACGATTCAACACCTCGCGTTGAGGAGATAGGGCGCGGTTGAGACTAAGGCAAGAGCGTTTGAGCGCCATCAATGCGATCAATGCGGATTGATCGGGATCGGTCAGCACCTGTTCCTCAATGGCGTCAGCGCGGTCTACCATTCGATCCAGAGTCGGAAGGATTGCTTGGATGAGAGAGTCGAAGAGTGCGTGAGCGAAGAAACCGGATCCTTTCATCATGGGGCGTCCGTCAATCTCGACAAGTTGCTTGACGGCTTCGACGCTCGGCATTTCCGCATTGTGGATCGTAACGACGAAGTTATGACCGATGAACATACCGATGTCGGTGGTTTGAACGACTTCGGTCTCGGCGGTGTAGTCGACGCTTCTCGCATTTACGTAGATGTAGTCGCCGAAGTCTTCGACGCGTGCGGAGCGGACATCGGGGTTTATTGCACCGTCGACCACAAGCGGGTGGAACTGGAACTCATCCAACAGCAGATCGCGCTCGGAATCATCTGGCGCCAGCAAGTCTAGCCACAGAAGACCGGTCTGGGACCTGTATGCGGATATGACTTCGTCGGTGTCGATGTTGCGATGGATCTGGTTCTCGGCATCGAGGTAGTGGGCGATCAATGACATGGATTGACCTCCGCGCTAGTTGGTCATTCGATCGTGCAGTTGTTCAACCATTATCCCACTAGCTAATGAGTATGCAACTCGGTAACACGGTTAAGGCGCGGGTGAGTATGGCGGTATGAAGATTGAATACTCGGAGATGTCACAGCGACCGTAGTTCCGAAATCACGTTTTCGAGCCTGTTGGCAAGGACATCAATATGCTCCGCGGCATCTTTATGCTCAACATACCACCCTTCAATATGCCACCCTACGGGTTTAGAGACAGGCTTCGTGAAGTCATCATTCTTGAATTGGTCTACCCATCGTTCAAGAACGGAACGCAACTCATTTTCGGTTGGCGCGTCGTCGCCAAATAGCGCGGTGCCAAACGTGAAATCTCTACTTCCTCCCCATCCACTTTCGACTGACGGTAAACACAACCAAGCAACGGTGATCCGCTGGCGCAGGAGCTTGCAGCGGACACGGACCGTGAATGAGGTAGTGCCCCGCCTTAGGATTGCGCCGGAGGCTTCTGCAACCTCCAAAAAGCGTTCTGCGACCGATCGCGACCCATCTTCGTCAAATTCGCTCAAAAAAGCCTCGCGCGTCAGATTTTGACGCGTGCCAGACGAACGGATTGCAGTCACATTAGCAACTCTGCCGACTACGCGCGGCACCAGCGTTTGCGAAGTGTGGCCCTTGAACTGTTTGATTTCGACCGCTAGAACTTCGACATTGGGCATCTGAGCATTGAGGAACCTGACAATCTGCTCAAGTTCGTCGGGAATTTCATCAGCCACAAACAACAGACGCATTTTCTGGGCGGTCAGGTTTGTCTCGACCTTTTCCCAGAATTGGCCTTCATCAGTTTCGTCATCGGTTTCGAGTAACTCTCGAAGTCGTTCATCAGGATCAACGCCGTCTTCAGAAGCGGTTTTTTCAAACGATTGCCGCAATTCTCCTGCCGTCCAAGTTTGCCGCGCGTTTGCCGCGTAGTCGAGCATTTGCCCGACGACCGTCCGACGGAGTTCCGAGTTGGATCCCCGTTTGACCTCTACGAGAGTCGGCACAGCATCTTGATCAACGATCAAGTGGTCAACAGACCACCGAGCACCAGATTCAGACGAATCGGCTATGCCTTTTTCGCGAGTTATCAAGAGCCAACGCCGAGGATCGCCCGGTCGAATCTGCTCGCCGTCGAGTATCTCAGGGTGTTCGGCGATTAATGCCTGCAACTCGTCTTCGGTCGAAAATCGCTCCTCTATGAGGGGATCTAGCGATCCGTTTCCGGTTCTGTTGTAGATGCGTTCAGCCATGAGTCCTTATTATCCTCCCGCCACACCGCCCCTCTGGATTCCTGCCTGCGCAGGAATGACGTAAGAGGGGCGGGAATGATGGAGAGGGTCTATTTCAGACTGTCCAGATACTCCTGCATGGTGGCGTCGGTTGGGGGGTAGTATTTGCCGGGGCGGACGTTTTCGGCGAGGATTTTCTCTTTGACGTAGCCTTCGACGCCTTCGTGTTCTTCCACCCATACGACGGCTTCTTCTGCGAACCATGAGGGGACGACTACACATCCGTCATCGTCGCCTACGATTACGTCGCCGGGTCTGACGAGTGCGCCGCCGCATTGGATGTCACAGTTCTCGTACGCGGGGTCGGCCCATGGTCGTCCACCGTACGGGCTACGTTCTTGGGCATAGACGGCGAAGCCGTAGTCTTCATCTTCGAGTACTCCGAGGTCTCGGATTGCGCCGTCGGTTACGAGTCCGTCGGCTTTGTTCATCTTTAGTTGGAGGAGCTTGACATCGCCTGCGACTGCTGCCCACTGCTTGCCCATGAGATCGGCAACAAGCACATCGCCGGGCCCGCAACGCGCCATGGCACGGTATTCAGGCGAGTCTTCGCCGATTTTGGTTTCGACGTCGAGGTCTGGACGTGGAGGGAGGAATCGGAGGGTGCGGGCACGTGCGGCAAGACGTTTACCGGGCGTGAAGTTGCGGACGCCTTCCATGAATGGGAGTGTGACGCCGGCGACATTTGCGACGGCTGCCCATGTCGTGGCGATGGGTAGTTTTCGGAAGCGGTCTAGGATGTCGTCTGAGACATCTACGGGTGCGAATGATCGGTCTGCCATTTTGGATTGCGCCTTTCGGTCTTGCAAGGTTCTGTTGCTAGCGTTGATGATGATACCGCAAAGTGCGAACTGGGACGGAATCTCCCCTCTTCGCCCAACCGTCATTCCCGCGCAGGCGGGAATCCATAGTAAGCAAATCCCCCCTTCGTTTACGTAAGGGGGCTAAGGGGATGCGCCTAGTTGCGTTGTTCGCGCGATTTGATGGCAACTAGGACTTCATCAACGGACATTCGTCCGACTGGGCCGGAGGCGTACATTGATCCGAAGACCACGCCGCCGCGCGAGATCAGAAGTTCAACGGGTTGCATGTAGCGTCCGTGATGATCGGTTGTCCACCATGCTCCAATGGTGTCGAACTCGGTTTCGTTGACGTTGTATGCGACTGGGAAGGTGAGTCCCAGCTCGTCGCGCATTGCTTTGACTTCGTCTTGAGTGCCAAGGGTTGCCGCGATTACGTCGGCACCGAGGGCTTTGAGTTCGCTGAGACGCTCTTGGTAGCTACCTAGCTGCCTTTGGCAATAGCTTCACCACGCGCCGCGGAAGAACAGGAGGGCAATGTAGCGAGAGGTCATGCCACGAGGCAGGTCGAGTTCTTCGCCGTCGACGAGCTTCAAGTTGAGTTGTGGCAGACGATCGCCTTGTTGGAGTTTTTCAGACATGGATTACTCCGATCGGTTGGTTGATGATGATACCGCAAAGTGTGAACTGTGATGGAATCTCCCCCCTTCGTTTACGTAAGGGGGTTAGGCGGATGCTTGTTGTTGGCGGGACATCCCCGCTTGCTTCGCATCGCGCCCCCTTACGCTCCGCGAAGGGGGCGACCGCCATTCCCATCCGTAATTCCGATGTACCCCATGTCATTCCGAGCGGAGCGAGGAATCTCCCCCCTTCGTTTACGTAAGGGGGTTAGGGGGATGCCCGACTACTACGCGACTTCAGGCGTGGTGTCTAGGCCCAGCATTTGGAGTGCTACGACTTTGGCATCATCCAAGTTGTTGACTATGTGCTCCTCGGGGACGTTGTCGATTGCGTTGAGTGCTCGGAGAGCGGTTTCTGGGACTCCGCCTAGGCCGACGAGAATACATTGGGTGTTTTCTGCGATAGCGATGTCGATCATCTGCTCAACGACTAGTGCTGCGCTGTCATCAATGAAGACCGTATCGGTGAAGTCTAGGATCACGACTTCGTGTTCGCGGATGTCTTCGCTGATAGTCGTGATGAGTCGGCTAGACGACGAGACGGTGAAGCTTCCGCGCAAAGAAACCAGTCCAACACGCGATGCGAAGACGTCCATCGTCCTTGCGACTCTGAATCCAGCGAAGAAGACTTGATCAAGGATCGGGACGGAGATGATGCTGTCAAGTTCGAGTCGTTCGAGTTGTCTCGCGGTAGCCATGCCAGCGGCGATGAGTCCAATCGCAACGGCAGTAACTAAATCAAGGAAGACGGTTAGGCCCATCGTGATGACCATGACGATTAGGTGTTCGCGTTGGACGCGATGGATGCGTGTGATGAATCGCCAGTCAATGATGTCCCAACCCACTTTTAGGAGGATTCCTGCCAAAGCTGCAAGAGGGATGTTCTCGACGTATTGACCGAGTCCTAGCACGAGTGCGAGGAGGATGCTGGCTCGAATTACGCCAGAGACTGGAGTAGAACCGCCGGCGCGGAGGTTGACGACGGTTCCAAGGGTCGCACCTGCACCCGGCAGTCCACCAATGAATCCGGCGATGGTGTTGCCAATGCCTTGTCCGACTAGCTCCTTGTTGGCGTTGTGCCGCGTACGTGTCATAGAGTCGGCAATGAGCGAAGTTAGGAGGCTGTCGATGGAGCCGAGTAGGGCGATGATGATGGCAGGTTGCACAGCCTTTACGAGGAACTCCCCGGAGATTTGTGGGATGTGAAGGCTCGGAAGTCCGGAGGGCACTTCGCCAATGACGGGCGCGCTGGTGAGCCAGAGAACGCCGAGCAGAGTGCCGGTGATTAGCGCGGCGAGTGTAGAGGGAAAATATCGATGCAGTTTCTCTGGCCATAGGACGCCTACTGCCAGAGTGGCGGCGGCGATGATCAGTGCGCCGAAATTGACGTCCGGTATTGCATTAGGTATGGCGCGGATCGCGCCGACGGGTCCGCCGGATACACCTTCAGCACCGATGAACGGGAGGATTTGAAGGATGATGATTATGACGCCTATGCCGGACATGAATCCAGAGATAACCGAGTATGGCGTGTATGCGACGAATCGTCCGATTTTCAGTACGCCGAGGAGGATCTGGATAACCCCGGCTAGAACGACAATGCCGAAAGCTTCGCCGAGATTGTCGGGGCCAGCGAGGGTTACGACAGCGGCCATAGCGACGGCCATGGGTCCGGTGGGTCCGGAAATCTGAGATTTGGTACCGCCGAATACAGCGGCGAAGAATCCGACAGCGATAGCCCCGTAGATACCAGCGATGGCGCCAAGACCTGACGCGACCCCAAATGCGAGGGCGACGGGGAGTCCAACGACGGTTGCGGTGAGTCCGCCGAAGATATCGCCCTTCAGAGTTTCAATGTCGTAGTTGAACCGCAATTTTTGAGTGATGTTCTGCAATTTGAGTCTGGAATGGCGTTCCGTTCTATGCCCAATCTGCTTGCGCCAGACTGACAGCGGATTCACGTTGGTCTATCGTGTTGAGACTAGATAATTTTACGAGCGTTAGTAATCCGTGTCTAATTTTAGGGGGATGCTCTCCGAAGACGCGGCAGGGCATCCCACGCTCTCTTCACATCACGCCCCTTACACTTTGCGAAGGAGGCATCTGTCTTTCTCCCACGCGTCATTACGACGAAAGTCGGAATCCATAGGCGGCGGGACAGAGGCATGCAAAGCGAAACCACGCACCTAAAACCCCCTTTAATTCCCCCTTGGGCATCAAGAAGGAGGGTTATGCACAGCACCCGTAGGCAATAATCCACACGGGACGAGCGAGTGCCCCAAAAGGTATGTGTTTTGGGAATCTGTGTGGTATATTTCTAAGTATGCGTAATTGCTGGTACTGTGCGGAAATCGGGCAGGTTGTGCGGCTTTGACCAGTTTGAATTCTGAGACAGGATGAGATGACTAACCGGATTTTGGATCGAATAGATGATCCTGCAGACCTGAAAAGACTGACACTAGAGGAAGCGGGTCAGGTGGCTGAAGAAGTGCGTGAGACGATCATCTCAGTGATAACTGAGCGTGGCGGTCATCTAGCGTCGAACTTGGGTGTGGTGGAATTGACGTTGGCGTTGCACCGAGTATTCGATAGTCCGAATGACAGTCTGGTTTGGGATACGACGAACCAGATGTACACGCACAAGCTGGTAACAGGTCGTCGAGATGAGTTTCAGGACATTCGGTTGGAAGGTGGATTGTCGGGATTCGGCGAGCCGAAAGAGAGCGATCATGACACCTTAGCGGCTGGTCATGCGGGCACTGGTCTGTCGATTGCGCTTGGCATTGCCCAGGGTGCGATTAACCAAGGTAATGAGGCGTGGACAGTCGCTGTCGTGGGTGATGGCGCGATGACATCAGGTTCGAGTTTCGAGGCGCTCAACAATATCGTTCATCTAAACCCCGAGCGGATGATCGTTGTGTTGAACGACAACGGGATGTCGATCTCGGAGAACATCGGATTTTTGACGAATTGGCGTAAACGTCTGATAACGCACCCAGAGTTTCAGACGATGATCGAACGCATGAAGTCAATCTCTCAGCGAGTGCCTACCGGCGAGTTGATGTATCGGGTCGTGAAACGGTTCAATACAGGTCTCGCAGGTCTGATTGTGCCGACCATGCTCTGGACGGAGATGGGATTCCAGTATTTGGGTCCGATTGATGGTCACGACTTGAAGGCTTTGGAACAGACGCTCCAACAGGCGATGACATCGCGCGGTTCGGTGCCGCTGGTGCATATCGTGACGCACAAGGGACACGGTTTCGAGCCAGCAGAGCAGGATCCGGTGAAATTCCACCAGCCGAGTTCGCCGTTAGGTTCCGGGTCAGGCGCGCCGACATACTCGAAAGTGTTTTCTGAGACGCTTACTGAGATCATGCGAAACGACGAGTCGGTGGTCGGTATAAGTGCTGCGATGCTTGAGGGTACAGGCCTGGTAGATGTGATGAAGGAGTTTCCGGACCGAGTTTTTGATGTTGGAATTGCAGAGCAACACGCCGTAAGTATGGCGGCTGGCATGTCGTCAACCGGATCGAAACCCTTTGTCTCGATCTATTCGACGTTCATGCAGAGGGCGTTCGATCAGATCTTGCATGACATCTGCCTTCAGAACTTGAATGTGTCGCTAATCGCTGACCGCGCTGGCATCGTAGGCGAGGATGGTAAGACGCACCATGGCGCGTTCGATATAACGTATCTGCGGTGTCTGCCGAATGCCGTTGTTGCTGCACCCCGTGATGAGAATCAGTTGCAGCATCTGATTTACACGGCTTACAAGTATGACGGGCCGTTTGCGATTCGTATCGCGCGAGGTGAGGCTGTAGGTGTGCTACGCGATGCAGAGCTACGAGAATTGCCAATCGGCAAGGGTGAAGTGATCATGGATGGCGAGGACGTAGCCATATTTGCTCTTGGCAAGTCAAACAATGCGGCTGTTGAAGCAGCTGACCAGCTTGCTGAGTATGGAATTTCGTGTTCCGTTGTGGACCCGGTGTATGCCAAGCCGCTAGATACCGAGTTGATCTTTGGTGTCGCACGGAAAACCGGCAGAATCGTGACGGTTGAAGAGAATGTGCTAGCAGGAGGTTTCGGATCGTCTGTGGTTGAGGTGCTGACAGATGCGGGGATTGAAGATGTCTTTGTCCATCGTGTTGGGATGCCAGACGCGTTCATAGAACACGGAACCGCAGCGGATCAGAGGCAACAGTTAAGGTTGGACGCCCAAGGCATCGTGGACCAAGTTCTAGAAACTTATTTCCCAGATGTTGCAGCGCGATTGCAGAGAGGCGAAGACCCTCGGTTGACCGCTACTGCTTAACAGGGGCTTCGAGTTTCTAACCCGGCCTTAAAGGGCGAAGATCATAGGTAGGGTTTAACCCACGAAAGTCCATCTTGCGTGTTGCCGGCCGGCATGTATTCGGCTCCGATCCAACCGTCGTAGCCGCTGTTAGCAATGTGATTGAGAACGAATGGGTAGTTGATTTCGCCTGAACCGGGTTCGTGTCGTCCGGGATTGTCGGCGATTTGGACATGGCCGATCATGGGCAAAAGCTCGGAGAATTTGGTTGCGATGTCGCCTTCCATGATTTGAGTGTGGTAAACGTCGAATTGAAGGCGGACATTTGCGCGGTCGGCGGCTCGGACGATCTGCGCGCCGTGCGAGGATGTGGATACGAAAGTGCCTGGAACATCGCGGGTGTTTAGAGGTTCGACTAAAACGATGGCGTCGATGCGAGCGGCCGCGTCGGCGGCGAATTGCAGGTTCCTGATCATAGTTTGCTCAGCGACTTCGGGATCAGTGCCATCGTCGGGAATTCCGGCGAGGCAGGTCAAGCGTTTGCAACCCAGCGCCGTAGCGTACTCGACCGCGAGTCCGACGCCGTCTTGGAACTCGCCGACGCGATCGGGTTGGACAGCGATGCCGCGGTCACCGTTTGCCCAATCGCCAGCCGGAAAGTCGAATAAAACCTGCTTCAATCCGTTCGCATCAAGTGCATCGCCGATAGCGTCGGCAGGATAGTCGTAAGGGAAGAGGTACTCTACGCCCTTAAATCCGGCGCTCGCGGCGGCGGTGAACCGATCCATGAAGTCGTGTTCGTTGAACATCATCGTGAGGTTTGCAGCGATTTTCATTCTCATCCTTTCGCTTTCTTACGTATCGTCTCTCGTATCGTCTCTCGTCGGACGGGTGGTACCGTTGCACAATCCTACCGTCATACTCGCGCAGGCGAGAATCCACAGCGCATGGGCGAGCGGTACCAAATCGGAATGCATCGTATACCCCCTCGCGCTACCTATCTGTATACCCAGCTTCGCGGGTATGACGGTGGTTTTGCAAAGTCCACCTTGGATCATCAAGGTTGAGGCTTTCGCAAAGGTTTCGTCATAGTTCGGTCTTCGGTATTTCCTTGCTTGGGTCTCGGAACGGCACTCTGACGACGGTTGCATCAACGATGCCATCTGCTGGTAGTTGCACCTTCACATCGGTACCGATTCTCCAATGGGACTTTGGCATGACCGCGAGGGCTATGTTCGATCCTTGGTTCGGCGACCAGAAGGCACTCGTTACATAGCCGACATCGTCGCCGGTGTCTTCGTCTTTGACGAGGTAGAAGTCCTCGTTGTACCAGGTGATAGGCTCGCCGCCCATTCGGATGCCTACTAGCCGCTGCGATACGCCTTCCTGCTTGATCTTGGCGAGTGCTTGCTTGCCAATAAAGTCGGCTTTCTTTTCGAGGTCTACCTGCCAGCCGAGTCGGACTTCGTACGGATTGTTCTCTATGTCTAGGTCTTGTCCGTAGGATAGGATGCCCGCTTCGAGACGTCGGATGTGGCTTGGCGCGATGACGCCAAGGTTGAATTCCTCTCCGTTTTCAAGGATGAAGGGCCAAACATCGTCGGCGTAAAGCGTGGAATCGTGCAGATAAATCTCGAATCCCACCTCCGCTGAGAATCCAGTCCGTGAGATCGTCACCGTCCGACCGTTCAAGGTCGCGTGGATGAGCCCGTAGTAGGGGATATCCCTAACTTGCTGACCGAACATTTTCTCCATCAGAGGCGCGGACTTGGGACCTTGTATCTGCATCGGAGAGGCGTCGAGTTCGCTGATTTCGACGTTGTAGTTCGCGAACGAGTTAACTCCCTGTAACCAAAGCAGCACGTCGGAATCGGAGATGCTGAACCAGAACTCGTCGTCTGCGACTCGTAGCAAGACAGGATCGTTGATGACTCCGCCGTACTGATTGCATAGGATGACGTATCGCGCCTGCATAGTGGGGATCAGCGAGTGAACGTCTCGCGTGATGATGAGGTTGACGAAATCCGCTGCGTCTGGGCCTTTGACGCAGATCTGTCTTTCAACAGCAACGTCCCACATGCTGACGTGGTTGGTCAGGGTTTCGTATTCCGCGAGCAGTCCGCCATCCTCGGGTTCGACGTATGAGCGCGGATGATACTGGTGGTTGTAGACGGTATACGCCCTGCACCCGGCAGCTTTGGATAGATGCCAATAAGGTGACTTTCTGACACGGGTGGAAATCAGCATACGTGCGTCGCTGTTTCCGCTTTGTCGCAAGTTGATGGGCCTAGTGCGACGCTTGAGGCCGTCGATGATTAGCGTCTGTGCCATTCGATAACCTCCCCCTTCATTGAGCGGGTTGGTAAATAATGGCGTGATATTAACACGTTTTTACGCGCAAATGCGGGGTTCTTTTAAGCATGTTTTCACTAGGATTTCATTTTGGTGCCGCGAGCATCGTAAAGCGGTTCGTTTTGCACAGTGGCAGCGATTCTCTCTCCGAAGTAGACGATGTCAACTGAGGTACCTGTTTCTGCATGTTCGATGGGGAGGTATACGTATGCTATGCCGCGTCCGATGGAGTGTCCGTAACCCGCACTCGTCACGTATCCCAACACTTTGCGCCCCTCCATGATCGGTTCTTTGCCCATGACGACGCGGGTTGGATCATCCAAGGTCAGGCAACAAAGTTTTTGTGCGATGCCTTTCTTGCGGATGTCCTGCAACGCGTCTTTGCCGATGAAATCACCTTTGCCCATCTTCACGGCGAATCCGATCCCGGCTTCATACGGGCTGTAGTCGGTGTGGATATCATTGCCCCACAGTCGGTATCCCTTTTCGAGCCGCAGTGAATCGAACGCAGCGGAACCGGCCGCGATAACGCCAAAGGATTGTCCTGCTTCCCAAAGAATGTCCCAGAGGTGTTGTCCATACTCTACAGGAGCGTAGATTTCCCAACCGAGTTCGCCGACGTATGAGATGCGAAGAGCCAATGCAGGAACATCAGGGATGTTGATCGACTTGGAGGTGAGGTATCTGAAATCTCGGTCTCCGATATCGTCATCGCAGACTCGGCTTAGTAGGTTGCGCGCTTCTGGTCCCCAAAGTCCAATGGCGCATAGTCCTGAGGAGATGTCGGTAACCGTTGCGGAACCGTCTTCGGGTAGATGAGACTGTATCCATTTGAGGTCGCGCGGTCTAGTGCCTCCGCCAGTGACAATCAAGAATCGGTCTTCGAACAGCCTCGTGACAGTGAGGTCGCAGGATATACCGCCGTCAGGTGTCAGCATCGAGGTGTAAGTTACAGCGCCGACGGGTCTGTCCATCTGGTTGGTTGTCAGATGTTGCAGCGCGGGGAGCGCTCCTTGTCCGTTGACCTCGAACTTCGCGAAGGGCGTGAGATCGAACATCGCTACTCTCTGCCGAGTTGTGACGTGTTCAGCAGCGACAATCGGAGACCATTCCCGCGACTCCCATCCTTGCCGAGACGCGCCGGCGGGTTGCAGTTCATCTACTAGATCGCGGTTCGACTCGTACCATTGCGGACGTTCCCACCCCGAGTTCTCAAAAAACACGGCACCCAGTTCAGCATGTCTTTGATGGAACGGAGTTATACGCAAGTTTCGCGGGTTCGAAATCTGTTGTAGCGGGTGAATGATGTCGTAAACCTCGCGGTACTGCTGTGAAGCCCGCGCGTTGATGTATGTCCGGTTGTAGTCGTGCGGATGAAAGCGTGCGATGTCACATTCGCGCAGATCGACACCGGGATCACCGTTTGCGATCCACTCTGCGACGGCACGACCAACGCCGCCTGCTTGTGTGATCCATACCGCCTGAGCTGACCAGAATCCCTTCACCTGCGGTGCTTCACCCAGGATTGGGAAACTGTCTGTCGTGAAGGAGAATAGACCGTTGAATTTGCGGGTCAGCTCGGCGTCTTGCAAAGTCGGCATGACCTCGCCTGCCGCGGTCAACGCCGCTTGGAAATGGTCAGCGGTGAACGGCATCTCAGCAGGAGGATTTGACGCGTCGGAGTAATCGTTTAGATCGTTGGAATCCACCAAAAGCGGTTCATGGAAATAAGAACCTATGCCGTATGAATCTCCGTGTTGGCGGAGATACATTGAGCGATCTTGATGTCGGACGAAAGGTTGGGAAATCTCGTCAGTAGCGTTTGCCAGATCCTCAACGGGCGTCGTCACAGCGTAGATGTGTTGCATCGGTGAAAGAGGAATTGGGACACCAGCTAATGAGCCTAACTTGGGTGCCCAAATGCCGACTGCCGAAACTACTAAGTCTGTCTTGATGTCGCCGCAGTCGGTTTGCACCTCTCGAATCCGTCCGCCGGCTATGTCGAATCCTGTAACTTTGACGTTGCCGAAAAACTGCGCGCCGTTTCCTTGAGCACCGCGAGCCATCGCTTCAGCCGGACGTATCGCTCTAGTTTGGATGTCGGAAGGTACATACAGCGCGCCCAAGATGCGATCCGAGAGCGTTGGCACCATTTCGCGTGCTTCTGAGGTGCTGATGACATGCGCTTCGATACCCCAACTGAGGCCGAAACCGGCCCTGCGTTTCAGTTCTTGCAATCGTTCAGGCGTCCAAGCAACTTCGAGGCTTCCCACCTGGTTCACCAAAGATTCTCCATCCAGGGTTAGTTCCGACCAGAGGTCAACCGTGTATTTAGCGAAACTTGCCATGGTCTTTGATGGGTTGATTTGATAGACGAGACCGGGCGCGTGCGACGTCGAACCGCCAGTTTCGAAGAGCGGACCTTGGTCAATAACGACGATGTCTTTCCATCCCAGATGCGCGAGGTGATAGGCGACGCTACATCCGGCGATTCCGGCGCCGATGATTACGGCTCTGGCATGTGTTGGCAGTGGTTTCTTGGGCATTTGACTGATTTCCGTGCAGGTGGTTTAGTGATTGGATTGTTGAAGAGGTCCCAATTCGGCTGAGATCTCCACTGGGTAGGATTTCGGGTCATGAAGATAGCGATACCTAGAGTCAAGACTTTCGGTATTCTCTGCTACGCGCTCGCGAACTGCTTTCAGCGTATCCTTGGGCACAGTGCGTTTGCCTGATCTCATTGCGACGTGCAGAAGCCCGGTCGACTGTTCAGGTGCAGCAAGAGCGGAAGACGCAGTTATGATGTCGCCACTCATTTGACCATCTTGGAATCGGCGATAGACCTGTTTAGCCCAAGGCAGAGTCTGTTTGTCGACACTGAGTTTGATGATAGGTGTGCTGTCCAGTTCGACTAATTTGTATACCGAGTCGATATAAGGAGCGTCGGTCGATGTCCCGAAACGAGTCCCTACTCCGAAGGCATCGATAGGAGCGTTGGATCGAACGTAGTCTGCAATTCTGTGTTCGTCCAGGCCGCCGCTCGCCATGATTTCTATCTTAGGGAATCCGGCTTGATCGAGAAGGCTCCTGGCATCTCTGGCTAATTGAGCCAAGTCACCACTGTCAAGACGTATTGCGTTGATGGATACGCCTTGTTTGCGCGCGGTTTGGGCGACGCGGATGGCGTTTCTCACACCTTCGAGGGAGTCGTAGGTATCGACTAGTAGGGTAGTGGAGTCGGGGAATTCGTTGGCATAGGCTTCAAATGCCGCTTTTTCATTCCCAAATGCTTGAACAAAGGAGTGGGCCATGGTTCCGAATGCCGGAATGTCATAGATCGCGGCTGCTTTAAGGTTGCTGGTTCCGGCGAAACCCGCGATGTATCCAGCGCGCGCGGCAACGACAGCAGATTCTTCGCTGTGTGTGCGGCGTGTGCCGAAATCTACCACCGGTCTGCCTGCCGCGGCATGGCCGATGCGGGAAGCTTTGGTTGCGAATAGGGATGCGCTGGTGACGATGTTCAGTAACATCGTCTCGACGATCTGGGCTTCGATGAGGGGTGCCGTGACCTCGATCAGCGGCTCATCAGCAAACACTATAGTTCCCTCGCGTACCGCTCGGACGTTGCCAGTGAACCGCAATCGCGACATGAATTCGAGAAAATCTTCCGACAGCGGCGTAACTTCTCGTATCCCTTCGATGTCAGATTTCTCGAAGTGGAAATCTTCTAGGAAATCGATAGCTTGGTCGATACCATTCGCGACATAGTAAGAGCGATTATTGGGGTAGCCTCGGAAGAACAGGCTGTAAGTGGCGGTACTGTCCATGCCGCGCCGCCAAAAGACCTGCGACATCGTAAGTTCGTATAAGTCTACGCTGAGTTCTTTTCTATTGGTAGACACTGCAATCTGAGGTTTGGCGTGTTGGTGCATACTTTAACTCTGGTTGAAGGACGTAGTGATTCATTGGTAGACAATCGACAGAGGTAACCGGATGTCTCAGGAACTTGAAACGGCGTTTGCAATGGATGCAGCAAGCATCAAGTTTGGGTTTGGTGTCACCGGAGAGTTGGGATTCGAGATGAAGCGGTTGGGAGTGAACCGCGCGATGGTTTTGACGGACCAGTCGTTATTGGAGACGACGGCGGTCACGACATCGTTGCAGTCGTTACGGGACGAGGGAATCGATTGTGCGGTCTATGCGGATGTGAGTGTTGAGCCTACAGATGCTTCGTTTGCGGATGCTATCGAATTTGCGGAACAAGGGGAGTTTGACGGCTATGTGGCGGTAGGTGGAGGTTCGGTAATGGACACCGCAAAAGCGGCGAATCTATACGACACATACCCGGCGGAGTTTCTGGAGTATGTGAATGCGCCAATCGGCAAGGGGACGCCCGTGCCGGGCGCGTTGAAGCCATTGATCGCAGTTCCAACAACAGCGGGTACCGGTTCAGAGACATCCGGAGTAGCGATTTTCGACATGAAAGAGCTTCATGCTAAGACTGGTATCGCCAATCGTGCCTTGAAGCCGAGCATGGGGTTGGTCGATCCCGAAAATACGCGTTCGATGCCCAGTAATGTCGCTGCGTTTAGCGGGTTCGACGTTTTATGTCACGGACTTGAATCATACACTGCTCTGCCGTACACCAAGCGTGAAGCGGCGATAGACCCCGCGCATCGTCCGGCGTATCAGGGTTCCAATCCGATGAGCGATGTTTGGGCTGCGAAGGCGATTGAGATTGTTTCCCAAAACATCCGACGCGCAGTTAATGACCCTAACGATGACGAAGCGCGCGCGAATATGTGCTTGGCGGCGACTGCCGCGGGTGTTGGTTTCGGGACTGCCGGAGTACACCTGCCCCATGGGATGTCTTATCCAGTTGCGGGAAATGCCAGAGACTTTCAGCCCGATGGATATCCCGATGATAAGCCGATAATTCCGCATGGCTTGTCGGTGATTTTGAACGCTCCAGCAGTGTTCAGATACACCGCGTCGGCAAACCCGACTCGACATCTTGAAGCGGCGAGATTGATGGGTGCCGACATTGAAGGAGTTGATGCCGAGGACGCAGGCGAGATTTTGGCTCAGCAGATCATCAAGCTGTTGAAAGACTTGGGAATGCCGAATGGCTTGAGCGGAGTAGGCTACGACGATTCGGATATAGATGCGTTTGTTGAAGGCACTTTGCCGCAGCATCGGGTAACCAAACTCGCACCCCGCCCAACTGGCGCGGGAGAGTTGCACGCTCTTTTCACGGAGTCATTGGAGCTTTGGTAGATGCTAGGGAGACCGTGCATAACATCACTCTTGATATCCAAAGTGGCTTGCGCGGAACTACCGTCATTCTCGCGTAGGCGCGAATCCAATGAGGTTGGATGAGTCAGGTTCAAAGCGGAAACCCTCATTTGCTCCACACCTTTACCCCTCTGGATTCCGACTTTCGTCGGAATGACGTAGTTATTCCATGGTTCCGCCTTCGCGGGAATGACGGTAGTTGTGCACCAGATTAGAAACCGTTTTGGAACGGATTCGACTCAGGTGGCATAATGCGTAGCAGGTAAGAGAACGGAGGATCAGAGATGGATCTAGTAAGAAAGATAATCGCCGCGTTTCTCGTGATTTCGGGAATCGTGGTGGCAGTCAACCTGGCGGTTACGCCGTTGTATCACGATGGTTCGCCAGACTACGTGATCTGGAGGTACGTGAACTACTTTATGGCTGTCGGCGTCGTGATCATCTTGATTGTCGGTATCGCTCGCAAGCGTGCGATACGAGAAGATGAAGTCGATACGCTCACCTATCTGAGAACATCGTTCGTGTTCTACGGCTCAATCGTGTTGGCGAGCCTGTTTTTCTGGCAGTGGTTCTGGTTGCTTGACACGTCCAGCGAGACGGGATTGGCAGTCAACTCTCACTTGATTCATTTCCCCACGATGGATCTGCTCTACACGACACTGTGTTTGATGGTTGGTCGTCGGATGTGGCCGGCTGGTGGGAATTAGACCCATTTCAAGGTTCGCATATCGCGCTTAAACGAAAACCAACATCATTCCGGCGGAAGCCGGCGTTTCATCGGACTGAACGTCTATCCATAGGGATGGTGAAACACTGAAATTCGGAAACTCTGTGGTCGTCTGTTCGCTTGATCGTCCAAGTTGATTACGGTGCAAGCGATGAAGCGTAGACGAAGACATCGAGACAGAGGGCGCGCCTTAATTTTCGGCGAAGAAGAGTTGCACGACCCACAGAGCGGGGTATTTCCAAGCGAATCCCAGTGCGACCTCCTCGAACTCTGGATCGAGAATGTTGTCGCGATGGACGGGGCTGTCCATCAGCGCTCCATGCACTCTTGATAGATGCCCATGAATCGAGACGTTGAAGTATTTGACGTTGGGATTAAGGCATCGGATTGAACGCCATGTTTCTCCTGTACTTGGGTCATGAGTCATTAAATTGCCTAATTCGATTCCCTGAACAGCTATGTTCTCCGCGATTAACCGATACCGATACTCGTCGCCGCCTGCCAAGATGTATCTATCCCAATGTGAAGTTCTGCCGGTGTGGTGGCGCAGGTAGCAGCGGGTCATCATGTCCTCCGCGTGTTTCTGCGCGGCAATTTGCGCGGCAGAATCATCGCTGAGACTCAACGGACTCAACCCCTCCTCTTCTCGTTCGTCGTTGATTAGCTTCAGCATCATGTTCGTCAAATCATCCAGCGTTTCGTCTGTGAGTCCGGAAACGGTTGGCGTGGGAGTTGGCGTCGGCTTCTCAACGGTGGTGGTTGGCGTGGCGTGGGAGTTGGCGTCGGCTTCTCAACGATGGTGGTTGGCGTGGGAGTTGGCGTCGGCTTCTCGACGATGACGGTTACCGGCACTTCACGAGTAACTTCGGTCTCTCGCGTGACCTCAATCTCACGGGTCAGATAAACCACGCGGGTTACCGCAACTTCAATTCTTCGTGTGGCTTCGACCTCTACTGTCACTGGAACTTCGCGTACCACTTGAACGGTGACGGGGACAGGAACATCGACTTCTCGCGTGACCTCGACTTCGCGGGTGACGACAACCTCGCGGTCGACTTCAACAGTTACAGGAACTTCCACCGTGGCTACGACTTCAAGATCGACGCTCACCGTCACAGGCACCTCGCGAGTAACTTCTACTGGCACCGTAACCTCAACAACTTCTGTCGGTTGAGTGCAACTGGTCAATGCTACAAACGCGGCGGCGAGACCACTGCTCGCAAGCAAAGCGCAAAACGCGCGGATTGGCACGAGAATCCTCCTCGGCATCGGGGAATCGACGGCAAACACGCGAAAAGCCCTGAACGAATCGGTGATAGGGTTTGCGAAGCCATCAACGAATAGTAAGGATACCTTGCCCGTGAAATACGCGATATTCGCGACGATATTTTTGTTTGTGATTCTCCCGTTAGCTTCTTGTTACACGGTTTGGCTGGGATCCGACTCCCAATGGGTAGCGACCCCTTGCAACATAGCCAAACTAGTCATGGAGTGCGGAAGATGATTAGGATTCGCGAATCAAGCGAACCAAGCCTTCACCTGAATCACAAAAGCCGCCCCCAAAGCAAATAACGGAATCGGTCTGGCATACCCTACGAACTGTGCCGCACTTGCGCCACGCCTCTGGATTCTGGTTTTCGCCGGAATGACGTGGGGGACACGGTACTGACGGACTTTTGTATGGATCTCGCTTAAAATCGTACCGATGGTGTGAATCATGGTACGAGTTGCTCCTACAGAATCTGACGTGCTGAGTCTGTTCAGCGCGCCTGTTGCCAAGTGGTTCGAAGAACGGCATGGTACTGCGACTGAGCCGCAAATCGCGGCCTGGCCACTGATTAAGCGCGGCGAAAACGTGTTGATCCATTCGCCGACAGGATCTGGTAAAACGTTGGCGGCATTTCTCTCTGCACTCGATGCGCTCTACTCTGACGTTGCACTGTCGAAACGTAAGGGGATTAGGACGCTCTATATCTCGCCGTTGAAAGCTCTTGGCTACGATGTCGAGCGAAACCTAGAAGAGCCAATGCGGGGCATCGAGAAAGCTGCTGAGGAGTTAGGTATTGGAATTCCTGAAGTGCGTGCCGATGTGCGGACAGGTGACACTCCTTCGTCGGCGCGGGCCAGAATGTCGAGGAATCCGCCGCATATTCTTATCACCACGCCAGAGTCGCTCTACCTGATACTGACATCACCTCGTGCGCGGGAGATGTTGCAGACCGTTGAAACGGTGATTGTGGATGAGATTCACACTTTGTGTGCCAACAAGCGCGGGGTCCATTTGAGCATCACCCTTGAACGGTTGGAGCGGGTCGCGCCCGGGTTCCAGCGAATCGGCTTATCAGCGACGCAACGCCCTTTGAGCGAGGTGGGACGACTCTTGGGTGGGCAGTCAGTTCGGTTGGTTAATGAAGCGGACGATAAGTTGAACATCGAGCCGCGGCCAATTTCGATAGTGGACTGTCCGGGTTCAAAGCAGATTGAGGTAAGCGTGCATGGAATGGCCGAAGCAGCCGGCGCGGATCCAGGTTCGATCTGGCCGAAGTTGATACCGCGAGTGTTAGACGACGTTGAGGGGCACGATACGACTCTGGTGTTTGCGAATAGTCGAAGGCAAGCAGAGAATACGGCAGAACGGCTAAACGCGGTATGGCAAGCGAGGCAAAACGATCAGGATGAAGGCGCGGTAGTGGGTGGCGGCAACTTCGGTTCAGATGGCGTTGATGGCCCATTCATGGCACATCATGGGAGTCTGTCAGATTCATTGCGCCGTGAGATCGAATCGGAGTTGAAAGCGGGAAATCTTCCTGCACTGGTAGGGACGAGTTCGCTGGAGTTGGGTATCGACATAGGTAGTATCGACTTGGTAGTGCAGTTGCAGTCGCCAAAGACAGTCACTCAAGGGTTGCAACGTATCGGAAGGGCCGGGCACAGTGTCGGAGCAATTAGTTGCGGGAAGGTCTATGCGACGCATCCCGAGGACTTAATGGAAGCGGTTGTCGTAGCTAAAGGAATGCAGGAGCGGCGCGTTGAGGAGGTGTCGGTACCGCGTAACTCGTTGGATGTTTTGGCGCAGCAGATCGTGGCGGCGGTGTCGGTTCAAGACTGGTCCGTGTCAGACCTGTATCGATTGGTGAAAGGGGCATATCCGTATGTGGAGTTGAGTTACGAGAATTTCTTAGGGGTTGTGAGGTTGGTCTCTGGACATTACCCTCGCGAGTTGTTTTCATCATTAAGAGCTCGGGTGCATTGGGACCAGACTCGAGACGTTTTAGAGCATCTGCCTGGAACTCGGATGATGGCGATCAGCAATGGAGGTGCGATCGTAGACCGAGGCGCGTTCTCCGTGGTATTGCCGGACCGTAAGACGCGGATAGGAGAACTGGACGAGGAGTTCGTTTACGAGTCGGGCGAGGGCGATGCGTTCATGCTGGGCAGTCAGGTGTGGAGAGTGGCCAAGATTGAGAATGATCGCTTGATTGCAGAGCCGGCACCAGGCGCAGCACCAAGGATGCCGTTTTGGCGGGGAGATTTCCCTTGGCGACCGTTGGATCTTTCGTATTCGTTGGCAAGGTTTCGATCCGAGGTGGCGCGACGAATCCGTCCCTATGTCGATGATGAGCACGCTCCACCTAAGGTAGTGGAGTGGTTGATGTCCGAGTACCCAATTGACAAAGTCGGTGCCCAGCAGATCATCGATTACGTAAGAAGGCAGATCCGATGGTCAGGGGATATTTCGTCCGACAAGACGGTGATCGTTGAGACATATCAAGATTCGATCGGTGATCTACGGATTGTAGTACATTCTCCGTTCGGCGGTAAGATCAACGGGCCGTGGTCTGTGGCAATATCTCGGGAGTTGATGCGACGGAAAAAGGTTGAGCCTGAGGTGCAGGTATCGGATGATGGGATGATGTTCCGGATGCCACAGTCGGATGATTCTGCGCCAGTTGACTTTATCGGTGAGATGACCAGCGCGGAAGTGAAGGAGAACATTCTCGATGGCATGATCGATTCGCCGTTGTTTGGCGCAGTGTTCCGCCAGAATGCATATCGGGCATTGTTGTTGCCGAGTCCCGGTCAGTTTCGGCGGACACCATTTTGGTTGCAACGAATGAGGTCTAAGGACCTGTTAGCAATTGCCAAGTCGTTTCCCGATTTCCCGATAGTTTTGGAGACGTATCGGGATGCTTTGGAAGATTTCATGGACATGCCGGGGCTGGAGCGAATCTTGGATGAGATCAGTTCAGGTGCGATTTCTTTGAGGTTCGTAGACTCGGATGTCCCATCACCAGTGGCGAGGGGGTTGGACTTCAATTTCAAAGCGTTTTGGATGTATCAGTGGGACACCCCGAAGGCTGAGCGCGGAATGCAAGCGTTGGATATCGATAGAGATGCGCTCGCCCGACTCTTTCGGAATCCGGAGTCTGCGGGGTTGTTGAGGACTGAAGCGATTGAGGATGTGTCCGCGGTAGTCGGCAGGTCAACAGCAGGGATGAAAGTGCGGACAGCCGCGGAGTTGGCGCAACTCTTGCTTGAGGTAGGTGATTTGACTGATGAGGAGATCGGTGATCGAAGCGAAGACGGATGGTGGCAATGGATCCGTCAACTTGATTCACAAGGCAGGGCAGAGATTGTTGAGTTTTACGTAGACGGACGTGTGGAACAGCGATGGGTGGCATCTACCTTGGCTGATGAGTATCGATTTGCGATAGACGAACCGTGCGATTTTGCATCGGCAAGAAAAGTCTTGGCGCGCTATCTTGCAAGAAGCGGCCCAGTTCCGATAGCAGTGATCGAAGCGCGGTATCCGATCGATCGATCCGTGTTGCATGACGTGTTAGACGAGTTGATGGCAGATGCAAGGGCTTCTAAGGGCTATTTCACGGATGCGGGAGTCGAAGAGTGGCTCGACCTCTCTACGTTGGCGCGGATCCAAGAGCGTACGTTAGCGATACTGCGATCTGAGGTGGAACCATCGGACCCGATGGAATATCAAGCGGCTTTATTGCGAAGGCACTGTGTAGATACTTCCGACGATACCGATGAAGAGGTACATCAGGCAACTCGCGACGCATTGGAGATCTTACAGGGAGTACCGATTGCTGCTGAGCACTGGATTCGGGATGTGTTGCCAGCGAGAGTTGACGGATTTTCGAGCAACGTGTTGAATGAAGTCCTTGCGAATGGTGATTTCCAGTGGGTATTTTGCAGCGGAGGTTCGCGCGACGCAAGAAACATCGCTTTTGTGCCGTCTGGAAATGGACGTGTCGTGCTACCTGCAGAGACTCTCAAGGCAATCACTGATAGTGGTCAAGATTTGGATGAAAGAAGCAAGGGCGTATATGAGTTCATCTTGAGCGAGGGCGTAGTTGATTCTGAAACTATGGTTGCTGCCTTGTCCAAATTGGCTTCCCATGAACTATCGGAGGCGATCAAGGATTTGGTATCAAAAGGATTGGTAACCGCTGATTCTTGGTCAGTGGCATTGGCTGTTGCTCGTGCGTCGCTAGTGAAGGATAGGGATCATGAGACCATGGTGCGCCAGGGGGGAAGGTTGCGGCACACAGGCAACCGACGCGCGGCGCGGCGTAGATTCAACGAACGTCGGTTACGGACAAACGGGATTCTGATTCCAGGAGTGCGGTGGTCCGTAACCTCTAGATATTCGTTCTTGGGTCCCGAGATGCCGAACGAAGAGTTGGCAACTCAACGGGCATCGATTTTGCTCTCGCGGCACGGCGTGGTGACCAAACGTGCGATTGAGTTGGATCGATCGGAATGGGAATGGAGACCGATTTATTCAGCGTTGAGTCTTATGGAACTTCGCGGCAAGGTGCGGCGTGGGTACTTTGTCAGCGGTTTGCCAGGTGTGCAGTTCGCAGAGACAGATTTCATCGATCTGATCCGTGAAGGTTCCGATCGCGGAATAATTTCCACGATTTCCGCAACTGATCCAGCGTATGTTTTCGACCGCAGGTTAGCCTCAGACTCGCGAGAAACGGATGCCGTGATGTTGGAATTGCACAGGCAGGGGAACACTCGGATCGTGTTTTGCGATGGGCGCCCGATTTTGGTCGCTTCCTCAAATGGAGCGCGAATCCAAGTTGGCGACGCGTCGGACCAGGATATCTCCCGGTCAATGGAGGTTCTGATCGATCGGATATCCCGCGCAACATCTGATCGTAAGGTTGTCATTGGCGAGTGGGATGGAGAACCGGTACTCTCATCGTCTGGCGCAGAGATGCTAGCCAAGATAGGATTCAGGCGCGATTATCCAAACATGGTGTTCGATGTGTTGAGTTTGACGAATGCGCGCCGCTGAACCCTTTGGCAAAGTTCTCAAATCAGGTATGAGGAGTGAAAGAGTCAGATTTCACCGAATCAACGCGAGACTCGTATGAAGCCATTTATAAGTAGAAGTAGGTTTGACAGAAAGGCAGGGATTGACTATGCAACAGACAGACGAAGCGACTGCAGTGGCGAATGCTGGCAATTTCCAGTACCGTATCATTGGTGATGACTTGCAGATGTTGGAGATTCGACTCGCACCGGGCGAGGAAATCATCGGCGAGGCTGGCGCGATGATGTACATGGAGCCCGGCATTGAGTTTGAGTCGAAGATGGGCAAGCGTCCCGGTGGTGGCGGTGGTGGATTGCTTGGAGGCATCATGAATGCAGGCGCGCGGATGCTAGCTGGCGAGAGCATCTTCGTGACGCACTTCAAAAACATAGGCAACCAAAGCCAGATCATGGCGTTTTCTTCGGAAGCCCCCGGCAAGATAGTTTCCATAGACCTTGCTGAATTGGGCGGAACGGTACTTGCACAGCGCGACGCGTTTTTGTGCGGCTCGTCTGATACCGGGATTACGGTAGCGTTTCAACGCAATCTAGGTGCCGGATTTTTTGGAGGCGAAGGTTTCATCTTGCAAAAGGTACAAGGCAGCGGCCACATCTTCATGTCCGCGGGCGGCACCATTATTGAACGTGAACTGAAGGGCGAGCAGTTGAGAATCGATTCCGGATGCATCGTCGCGTTCCAAGAAGGGATTAACTACGACATCCAACGCGCTGGCAACTTGAAGTCGATGTTGGCGGGAGGCGAGGGACTCTTCTTGGCGACACTTCAAGGACACGGGAAGGTCTGGTTGCAGTCGATGCCGATCGGACGACTGGCACACCACATCTACTCCAAGATGCCAAGTAGTCAGTAGAGACTTTCACAAGTCTTGACTCGCTATGCTCCTCTGGATTCTCGCCTCATCGAGAATTACGGAGTTTTGGAAAAGTTTCTGGCAAATCCGAACAACGTCCAGAGACGGTGCCTTAACGGAATCAACCACGCGCCATCTCGTCGTGGAGAATGCGCATGATTTGATGGTGGCTCATGCCATCATCTTTGAGTTGGGTGTAGCGCACCTCGTCGATATTGCTACGATCCAAGAAGCCTCGGATATCGTACCGGCCGGGTTCCTCGACGACTACCTTGCCTTCCTCAATCATGAGTTCGAGCGGATACTCCTGCTCTTCCATGGGCATGTAGATGACTTTGTTATGTCGGGCCGACTCGTACATCGCCATCATGATCTCGACAGTGTCGCGAGCGATGTGCCCAGCGTTGCGGTGTTCGGCCCCGCCGTCCAGCCATCGTACCAACTCTTCAACTTGCTTAGCGTTCATATTTCCGCCGATCGCTTGGTCGCCCTCTTGCAAGCCAAGATCGACATCTTGCCAACCACCGGTCTCGGCATTGAAAAGTTTCAGGATCGTCTCGCGGACATGCAACATGCCTTCGGTTCCTCGGATGAAGAACTTGCCTGCGTCACAGTCGTTGTCCCAGAGGTCGGACTGGATGAAGAACTGAAGCGGGTCGTCAAACATCACGAGACCGATGCAGGCGTCTTCGATAGGCGTGTTTCGTTCATACTTGTCGGTGGTTCGTTGGACTGCGCCCATCACCCACCGCGGCTTCGGGTCACCTAGGATGAACTTGGCACCGTCGATAGAGTGAGTGGCCCAGTTGGCAAGACCCTCTTTGACGCGGATATCTACGCGCAGAGGGATGCCGATAGCACCTTGTTCGACAAGTTCCTTGGCTTTGTTCCAGCCGGGAGTGAAGCGGCGTTGATGGCTGATCACGAGTTTGGTGTCGTTGGCATCACAGGCTTCGACCATACGATTGGCGCGTCCCATACCAATAGCCATAGGTTTCTCGCAGATGATCGCTTTGATCGAGGGATAACCGGCCGCTTCGACGGTTAGCGGATCGTGAAGTAGATGCCATGTGCAGACGCTCACGATGTCTGGTTCAGCATCGTAGGCACATTCTTCGATAGTGGCATAGGAATTCGGAATGCCCCAATCGTCCATGTACATTTGACGAGCTTCGGGGATGGGGTCTACACATGCGACGACATCGACCGCGTCAACTTTCGAGTAACCCTCCATGTGGGCGTGTGCGATGCCGCCACATCCCACGATCGCAGCTTTGTATCGACCTGTCATCTTTGGATGCCTTTCATTCCTATCGCGTTGAGTCTGCGCGCGAATTAATCTAATCCAATTAGGATATGCGAAACTTCAGGGAGATAGAGCAATCAGAGAACGAACGAGGGATGTATGGTGTCGACGTCTAATCGAGCGTTAATAGTAGTGGATGTCCAAAACGACTTCGTTGACCCGAAGGGCAATCTATATGTTCAAGATGCGCCTTCGGTTGTGCCGAGCATCAACTCGATGATCGCAACGGCGCGAGATAAGGGGTGGTTGATCGTCTACACCCAGGACTGGCATCCCGAGGTTACGCCGCATTTCGCAAAGGACGGTGGCATTTGGCCCGTGCATTGCGTGGCCGATAGCTGGGGTGCGGAGTTTTACCCGGAACTTGATGTGGGATCGGATGCAGAAGTTGTCAGGAAAGGCACAGGCGGCGAGGATGGTTATTCGGGATTCTCGATGCGCGACCCGGAGACAGCAAAAGAGTCAGACACCGCTTTGGATTCGATATTGAGACTAAACGGAGTCGATGAGGTAGATGTCGTAGGAATTGCTACCGACTACTGCGTTAAGGAGACAGCGTTGGACGCTCGTAGGCGAGGTTTCCGAACCGTCGTCTACCGGAGTTGCATGAAGAGCGTTGATCTGCAGCCAGGTGATGCGGATGGGGCGATTGCAGCGATGGAGAATGACGGTGTAGAGGTGCGCGAAGCCTAGCGTCGGAAGAGTCTGAAGAATCGCTCTTGGTATTCCTCAAATACGCCCCATCGGGTGAGTTCTTCGTGAACCACGGACGGGTCGATTTCCCTCCGATTTGCTCTTTGGAAAAGGTCGTCGATGCGCCGTCTGGCATCGCGAGGTAGTCCGCCATCGTCATCGAGGAGGCTACGCTCGTTCAACTCATCGAAGTTAGCCCTTGCCGATTCGTTAGTGAATTCATAGATAAATTTCATCACTGAGACGTCCCATAGTTCGTCTACGCCCAGCAAAACGGTATGGAGCGGTTTGTCGTCCGCTTCAATCTCATCGCGGATCTTCGCGGCGATTTGGCGTGGTTCGCCAGAAACGGTTTCCGTGGTTTGGGGTTCGTTTTTATATTTGTAGAGTAGACCTGCCGCGTCAGAGCCGTAGCGGTTAGAGAGGAAGTCAAGGTACTCGGATGCTTCTTGTCCAAAGCCTTCTGAGCGCGATAGGTATCCGGGCGTAACGATCTGTGGGCGATCGGCACGCACCAGGCCGTATCGAACCACGGTGTCCTGATGTTCGTCCTCGAAGATTCCTTCGTATACAGGTTGCGATACGACGTGGTAGTGGATCACGGTAGACCCGAATGTAGACAGTGAGCGGAGTGGTGCGCGGATAATCCGAGTCATCGCAATGGCGCGCTCGATCTGTGGGTCTAACTTGTCAGGGAGTTGAGGATGTAGCACTGAATATCCGGATGCTTTAGGAGTATCTGTTGATCAGGGTAATGCTTGACCTTCAGTGATCTCGACGCGCTGGTTGGCAACGACATCTTCAATAACTTGATCAATACCACTGGGCCACTCGATTGTTATCTTGTCAACTTTATCTGCTTTTCCAATTCCGAAAGTGAGTTCCAAGCTGTTCATCGAGAGAAAAGTTGAGCTACCGATAAGTTCTTGCACCTGCTCAGAATCGGTGCCGTCAGGATTCGTGTATTCGATGTAAACGCGGGCACCTATGCCGTCGGCGTTGCTGCCAGTGTCGCCCCCAAGCATACCGCCTATGAGACGCATTGTTATCCAGTTTCGGTCTCCGCCTGCATTCATCCACATGAATAAAGGACCGGGTTCCCAGTTGCAATCGCTTGCGCCAACCAGCCTGCATCCGTTGCTGTTGGTTCCGATGAGATCAACGTAGCCGTCGCCATTGAGGTCGCCTTTTGCCAGCCCTTTCCCATTTTCGTGGAATGCAGGACTGATCCGCTGCTCACCGCGGTTGAAGTTGGGGTCATCGGGATCAAGTATGGAGTAGTCGACTCCCAAGATGTCGAGGACCCGTGCTTCGACGGTGATGTCTTGAAAATCGCCTTGACCGTTGCCTCGTAGGAGACGTCCCGCTCCGGGAAATAGGTGTCCAGAAGGGGCTTCGCCACGGTCTGACATGGCCCCGAGCCAGTAGAGGTCTTGGTCGCCGTCGTTCTCATAATCGAAGAAAGTGGTTCCAAAACCGAAATCGTAGGCGGCTAAACCTGTGGGCACTTGCCACTCACCATCGATGTTGTTCGGGTCCAACGCCATTGGCGGCATGACATTGTTTGGAGCCACGAAAGTTGCTCCTGCGATGTCGTTGAACACTCCCACGGTGCCGACGCCTTCGACTTCGCGGATGCCGTCGTTACGAAGCAGGAAATGAAAGCAGGTTCCCCATCCATATTGGTGTCCGTAGGCACAGTCACCGGAAGGAGTGGTCGGCGCTTCGCGTGTCAAAGGGTGATATCCGATGTTAGTGATGAAGATGTCAAGGTCAAGGTCGCTGTCATAGTCGCCGAGTGCAAAGCCCATCCATGCGCCCATTCGGTCAATGCCCATCGCACGGCTGATCTGAGTGAACTTAACGTCGTCTTTTGTGGAGTCGTTGCGGAAGATTTTCAACCTGCTACCGTCGTCTGCAAGCCATAGATCGGCGTCACCGTCATCGTCGTGGTCGAAAAAGAGAGCCGCAAGGGTCTGACCAGTAGGCTCGCCGACATATTCGCCAGATGCGTCGATCAAATCTGGGTTGTATCCCGGGACGACCTCGCCAGTGACGGGATCTGGCCAACCGATGTCGTCGCCAAATGGATCTCGCATGAGGATGGGGCCGTATATTAGACCCGCCTCCTCGGTCACATCGCTGAATGTCAGATCGCCGTTGTTGATATACAAGACGTTGTAGTGGCCGTGGTGATCGGGGCGATTGAACCAAAGGAAATCTTGGTCTACGCGGTTGCTTACGAAGATGTCGATCCAGCCGTCATTGTTCACGTCGGAGCAGCCTACGCTGAAACCCGAGCGGAGATTCGCAGCATTTCCCAAAGCAGAATCCGTAATCTCTTCAAAGGTTCCGTCGCCTAAGTTCCTGAAAACGCGGTCTTTGATGATCGCCGGAAGTTCGGAGTAGTAACGAGCGGCGCGATAGTCCAAGTTGTCGCCAATGCGTCCATAAGAGGCGACGTATAGGTCTTGGTAACCGTCGTTGTCGATGTCACATGCGGCGACGCCAGTGCTGTTGGCGACGGGCAGATCAACACCGGCTTCCTTTGCCACTTCCGTGTAGGTATGGTCGCCATCATTGCGGAATAGACGGTTCGGGCCACCAGTTGTATCAGGAAGCAAGGCATCGATTTCAGCGGAAGTCACGTAGAAATCCATGTCCCCGTCGCGGTCGTAGTCGAAGATAGCGACGCCGGGGTGTCGGTTTTCGATCATCCACAAGTCTTCACCAGTTTCCGGGTCTACCAAAACGAGTGGGGCAATGTTTGTGAACGGCATGATGGGCTCATTCATCATCGCGTCGAGGGATTCAGTAGCCGTGTTTGGCTGTGCCTGCTGAGTTTGGGATTGAGGCTGTGCAGTTGGCGTTGGGGATGCGGGCACGGATGTGGATGTTGGTGTGGGTTCGTCTGTAGTGCACGCAATGAACATCAAGGCAACTGAGATTGCCGATGCGAGGAGGATTGATGCCCAATAGACGGCGGATTTCGTCTTTGCGACTGATTGATTGACTGCTGACATCTGCGTTGATGAACTGCTTTACGTAAGTGCCTAAACAAACCAGAGTACAACACCCCGCATCTGACGTATACGCTCTGACTACCGTGTCGGTTTGACGCGTAGCGCGAAGACATTTAGATTAGAGTGTTGCGCTACCAAGCGCCGAGATTCCGTTTCAACGAGTTGTTGGAGCGGTGAGCGGAGATCCAAACCTTGTATGGAGGATGGCAATTGAGATCGAATTTGGTAAATACACGCAAGAGGTTGCTTCTGTTGCCATTGTTGGCGATAGTTGGATTTGCCATTGCGTGTGGCAGTTCCGAACCCGAGACGATTATCCAGACCGTGGTAGTCGAGAAGGAAGTGGAGGTTGTGAAAGAGGTCGAGGTCGTCAAAGAGGTCGAGGTTGAGAAGGAAGTAGAGGTCGTCAAAGAGGTTGAAGTCGTCAAAGAGGTCGAGGTTGAGAAGGAAGTCGAAGTTATCAAGGAAGTCGAAGTCGTTTCGGCAGTTCCTCGAAACAAGACCGTTGTGGTCGGTACTCGCTTTGGCGGTGGGATTGCACTCCGTATGTGGAGCCCGTACGCGCTTGGCGGAACTCACCAGAAGGGTGTCATATTCTTCCACGAGCCGCTTTTCTACGCTGACAGCTTGAACGGCAATAGCTACCCGTGGCTAGCCGAAGACTTCTCCTACAATGCGGCAGCAACTGAGTTGACCTACAACCTGCGCGACGGCGTATTGTGGAGTGACGGAGAAGAGTTCAACGCCGAGGACGTGGCGTACACGTTCAACACCCTAGTCGAATTGGGTAGCGAAGTTAGAGGCGGCGGAGTCTTCCAAACCTTCATTAAAGAAGCTGAGATCGTTGACGATCTGACCGTGAAGATCCACTTCAACTTCCCGGCACCGCGATTCCACGCCGAAGTCGTGATCTACAAGGGCGACTCTGGCACGTACATCGTCCCGGAACACGTTTGGAATAACAAGAACTGGGCCGAATACGACGCGTACAACGACGGCGCTGGTCCTGTCACGACAGGCCCATGGCGACTGTCTTACTCCGACAACTTCCGCCGAGTCTTGGACCGCGTGAAGAATTGTGAGGACTACTGGGGTTGCGCCACCGGCTTTGTGCCGTTCCAAGAAGTTGAGCGCTACGTGCTCTACAACATTGACGATGACACGCAGTTCGCTCAGGCGATGATCACGAACCAGATCGACGAGACACACGACCTGCGTGTTGACACGGTTGAGACGATCCTGCGCGAGAATCCCAACACGACTACCTACACGGGCCGCGACCCAGAAGGTGAGTACGGCATGGTCTCATGGTGGCCGATATCGTTGCACCTTAACAACCTGCAGCCGCACCTCGATAACGCCAACGTTCGAAAAGCGATCACCAAGTACATCGACCGAGACCGCCTCAATGCGCAGGCTTACCTGAACAAAGGCAGAATCAACGATTGGCCGTGGCCGCAGTACGCTGGCCTGAAGCACGTAAACGAGGCGATGGAGCCTCTGAGGCAAGAGTTCGAGGTTGGTCAGTACGACAAAGATGGCGCCGACACCCTCATGACCGAGGCCGGCTACTCCAAAAACTCCGACGGCTTCTGGGCCGACGCCAATGGGGAAGTCGTCAAGTGCAACATCATCAGCTCGGCACACTTCACGGACCTTGGTCCAGTTGTTGCCGCGCTACTTGAGCAGCACGGTATCGAGTCATCTTGGGCGCAACCCCCGGACGTCTGGGCCCGAAATGGTAAGGGTGGCGACTACGAGTGCACGCTAGTCGGGCACAACGGTTCGCAGTCGGGAGACATCTATCGGTCGTTGCTGATGTTCACGACCGATTCTGGAGCTAACCGCTGGTCTTACTCGAATTCCGAATTCGATTCAGTGGTTGCATCGATGGCCGAGGAACCTGACGTCGACAAAGTTCTGGATCTTACCGAACAGGCACTTAGGATCTGGTTGGAAGACCAGCCGGATGTCCCGCTCGTAGAGTTCTTTAACCGAGTAACTCGTAACGAGTACTACTGGGAGAACTGGCCGGGCGACGCTCAGGGATACGAGCCCTACATGAACGGGATTCACCCGCACACAGGTTTCCCTTACATCCTGAGCAAGCTGGAAGGTACCGGCAGGGAATAAGTCCGCGTTTTAGCGGAATCAGCATTGGTTGCGGCACCGACGGATGGGTATTTGCTCCCATCCACTGGTGCCGCAACTATTCGCAATCTCCCAACTGGCGCGCCGTCACGCCGACCAGTTCTGTTAACTTGGAACCGGCGCGTATCGGGACGCAATACGGCGAAGTGTTAATGAGATGACCGTAGATTATTTGGCGAGACGGATCGGAATGTTCGTGGCGGTGATTTTCGTCGCCACATCGTTCAACTTCTTTCTCCCCAGATTCACCGGACAAGACCCGATTGCCACTCGCCTTGAGTTGCTCGCAGCCGAGGGCGTGACGACAAGAGCAGAAGACTACAAGGCCCTCATCGAAACTTACAACGCTAAGTTCGGACTAGACCGTCCTTTAGTTCTTCAATACCTAACGTATCTATCGACCGCTGTTCGCTTCGATTTCGGTAACTCGATTACCAAGTACCCTACGCGCGTGAGCGAGCTCGTGAACCAAGCGATGCCGTGGTCTATCGGACTGCTGGTGACGTCGACACTGCTAGCGTTTTTGGTGGGAACTTTGGGTGGTGCGGTATTGGCTTGGCAGCATGGCCCCAAGGCCGCGTTCGAGCTCATCCTGCCGCCATTCTTTCTACTCGCTGCAGTCCCTTACTATCTCTTGGGCCTGATACTGATTTGGCTCTTGGCGTTTCAAGCCAAGCTGCTGCCGCTAGGCGGCGGCTACGCGCCGACGACGCTACCCGACTGGAGCGACTTCGGATTCATGCTGGAGGTGTTCAGGCACTCGCTCCTGCCGGCCCTATCGATCGTTCTAGCGTCGATCGGATTCTGGGCGTTGGGTATGAGATCGATGATGATAACGATGCAGGGCGAAGACTACATGTTGCAGGCGGAGGCTAAGGGGCTGACCAAGATGCGAACGTTTTTCCGCTACGCGGTGCGAAACGCGGTCTTGCCTCAGACCACTGCCTTGGCGTTAACGCTGCCTCACGTCGTATCTGGTGCGATATTGGTAGAGCGGATATTCGGATATCCGGGAATCGGTAGAGTGCTATACGAAGCGATCACGGGATTCGACTACTTCGTAATACAAGGCGTGGTATTCATCATCGTTCTCGCCATCGCTTTCGCAATGCTCGTGATTGATGTTATATACCCATTGCTCGATCCCAGAATCAGCTACTCAGCCAATTGAACGAGTATGGCAACTACCGCATCGACAGAATCTATAGCCCCACCGTCTGGCACCGACCCGTCAGTGGCGTTCGGTCGCGCCGCCGGTTTGGGACGCTATATGAAACGCAATCCGTCGATTATTGCCGGATTCGTAATGCTTGGGATTATCGTGCTCTTCTGGGCGTTCGGCACGATTATGACGGCTCCAGAAGATGCGAAGGACCTGGCTTTCGCGCCTCCCAACAAGAAGCCGTCCCTGCAAAATCCGCACCCATGTTACACCTCTGAAAACCCGCGGGAGTTGTGTTTCGCCTATGACAATGTTGAGCGTCAACACCTGCTCGGCACGGATCGTCTAGGTAAAGACATCTTGGCTTCGTTTTCGCAAGGAATCCCACAGACAGTAATGATCGGACTGATCGCTGGGTCAGTAGGAACGATTGTGGGAACTCTTTTAGCATTTGCGGCCGGCTACTACGGTGGTGTATTGGACGCGGTGATCAGATTCATTGTCGACACGTTGCAGACGATACCGGGGATATTGATTCTGATCATCATCACCATCGCGTGGAGAGATGTAGGTGGAGGTGAGATGACGTTTATTCAACTAGCGCTGATCATTGCGATGCTGGCTTGGCTTGGACCGACTAGGGTGGTGAGGTCACAAGTATTGGTGATGAAGCAACGTTCGTACGTCGAGATGGCGAGGTTGTCGGGAATGAGCGGACCTGAGGTGATAGTTAAGGAGATGATGCCGAACCTTATGCCGTTTATCGTGGCAAATTTCGTGCTGGCGGTTTCATCGGCGATATTGGCGTCCATCGGGCTTGAAGCATTGGGTCTTGGCGACTTTAGCTCCAACACTTTGGGAATGATGATCTATCACAACATCTGGTACGGATCGCTGGTGAATGGATGGTGGTGGTGGTGGTCACCGCCGATAGTGGTGATCGTTATCTTGTTCATCGGATTGTTTATGCTGTCGCGAGGGATGGATGAGTGGGCGAATCCGCGACTTCGGAGGCGGTTCTAGTTGGCGACGGATGAAACCGTTAACGCGACCGCGTATCGCGAGGTCGTAGGTCGTTTCGAACTGCCGACGACGGTAGACGATCTGCGCCGTTCGGGTACCGGCGATTCTCTACTGCCAGCGATCGAGGTCGACGACTTACGGGTCTACTACGACTCTGAGGCTGGGGTCGTGAAGGCAGTGGATGGCGTGAGCTTCACATTGCAGCAGGGCGAGCGATTGGCGCTCGTAGGCGAATCCGGTTGCGGCAAGACGACCCTCGGAATGGCGTTGTTGAAGCTGACCAAGCCGCCGGGATACATAGATGGCGGTCAGATCCTGCTCGACGGCAGAGATTTGGTGCCGTTTGATGAAGAATCGATGCGTTTGGCACGTCTCGCAGAGGTCGCTTTGGTCACGCAATCCGCGATGAACGCGTTGAACCCCGTTATGCGTATCGAAGACCAGATTTTCGATGGATTGGTGGACCATGGCATCAAAGACACAAAAGAGAACATGAGGTCTCACGTTCACGATCTCCTGCGTCGAGTGGGGTTGCGCGAAAGTGTTGGGCGGATGTACCCGCATGAGTTGAGCGGAGGAATGAAGCAACGCGTCGCGATAGCCACTGGCACTAGTATGAATCCGAAAGTCATCGTGGCTGACGAACCGACCAGTGCCTTGGATGTTGTGGTGCAGCGTCAGGTGATGATGACATTGAGCCGCGTTCAACGCGACACCGGCGCGGCGGTGATCCTCATCGGGCACGACATGGGATTGGTGGCGCAGTTCGCAGACCGCATCGGCGTGATGTACGCCGGCAAGCTAGTGGACATCGGCACGGTTCAGCAGATCATCGAGGAGCCGAAGCATCCCTACACCAGACTATTGATCAACAGCGTGCCGGACTTGGAGGAGAAGCGTGAGCGATTGGAAGGGATACCAGGTATTCCGCCACCGTTGGTAGACTTGCCTCCGGGATGTGTGTTCGCGCCAAGGTGTCCCTCAGTCGAAGATGCTTGCCTTGAGATATCGCCCCGAGATGTAGATATCGGCGATAAACGCCGGGTGATGTGCCACCTGTTCGATCACGAAGTAGAGATGGCGGGTAGTGAAGTTGGCTAATCTTCTGGAGTTGCAAAACGTCACCAAAGTGTTCGGTGGCGGATTGTTCAATCGATCGAACGTGACGGTTGCAGTTGACCATGTGTCGTTTGCGATCACGTCGGACCGCCCCACGATTACGGCGGTAGCAGGTGAAAGCGGAAGCGGTAAGACGACACTTTCGCGATTGCTGCTCGGTGTCATCAAGCCTACGACGGGCAGTGTGATTTACGAGGACCAGGACGTGTCGATGCTGTCAGGTTCAGCGCGACGCAACTTCCGACGTGAGGTGCAGCCGATCTTCCAAGACCCGTTTGAGGTCTACAACCCGTTCTACAAAGCTGATCACCTGCTACACGTCGCGATTGAGAAATTCGGGCTTGCCGGTTCTAGGGATGAGCGGATCCACTTGATAAGAGAGGCACTGGAGACCGTAGGTCTGCGCCCCGACGAAATGCTAGGACGGTACCCGCATCAGTTGAGCGGCGGTCAACGACAACGCATGATGGTCGCGCGTGCGCTGTTGCTCAAGCCGCGGATCATTCTCGCCGATGAACCGGTGTCTATGGTGGATGCGTCTCTCCGCGCTACCATCCTCGAATCGATACGAACTTTGAACCGTGACTTGGGTATTTCGGTGGTCTACGTGACCCATGACTTGACAACTGCTTATCAGATATGCGATGACATTTTGGTGATGTACAAGGGTTCGGTAGTCGAACAGGGCAGTGTTGAGCAGGTGATCCGCGATCCGAAGCACCCATATACCCAATTGTTGGTCGAATCGATTCCCCAGATGAGGACAGACCAGGCGTGGGAAGAAGGTGCGGAAGAGATGATGTCGATAGATGATTCAGGCGAAACAACTGGGTGCAAATTCGCTGACCGTTGCCCCCAAGTCATGGAAAAATGCCACTCAGAGCACCCGCCGGGTTTCGCGACCGACAATGACCGTGTGGCTGCTTGCTACCTTTATGACGACATGCCGATCGCAAATCGTGCGACGATTGCAACCTAACGAGCCCCAAATGCGACGACAATCCCTATGACCGACAACGCCCTCCCCAACATCGTCTACATTCAGTCTGACCAGCATAATCCAGCGGTCATCGGTGCCTACGGTGATCAGATTGTCGAGACGCCGAATCTCGACCGATTGGCGGCAAGCGGTGCGATCTTCACTGGCGCATACTGCGGTTCGCCGATATGCGTACCGTCACGAACGTCTCTGGTCACGGGACGCTATCCGCACGAGACGGAAGTCTGGACCAATGATCAAATTCTGAGTTCCGCAGTGCCTACATACGCTCATTCGCTCGGAGCGGCAGGATACGATCCGGTTCAGATCGGCAGGATGCACTACAACGGACCTGACCAGTTGCACGGATTTTCACGTCGATACGTTGGCGATCACAGCCCGAACTATCCGGGGAGCCCTCGCAATGTCGATCATGGACAACTGCACGGCACAGCGGGCCCGGCGCGGGTGAGTTTGGAGGCATCGGGACGCGGGCAGAGTGCTTACGAGGTACACGACGAGTATGTGACGCAGTCAGCGGTAGATTACATCAACAACAAGGGCATAACCAAACGGTCTGGTTTGAATGACTCGCCCCTGTGTCTTTCCGTTGGCTTGATGTTGCCACACCAGCCGTTCGTGGCGCGTGCCGTTGACTACGACAAGTATGAAGGTCGGGTCGGGATGCCGAACGTTCCTGCCGAGCCTGTCGAGGACTGCCATCCCTACATCCAGTGGTGGCGTGAGCGCACTGGCATCGTTGAAGTTACCGACGAGGAGATCATGCGCTCCCGAATCGCCTACTGGGCCCTCTGCGACCGCACCGACCAGCTGATCGGCGATATCCTCAATGCCCTTGAAGCCAACAACTTCATGGACAACACCATCATCATCTACACCTCTGACCACGGAGAGCAGGTCGGAGAGCACGGCCTATGGTGGAAGCAGACCTTCTACGAGGATGCGGCAAGAGTTCCGGCGATAGTCTCGTGGCCAGGACGTTTGGCAGAGGGCAGGGTAGTGGATAGCCCGATAGACCAGTTCGATCTTGCCGCAACCATGCTAGACGCGGCTGGAGCGCAACAGTTGCCACGGTCCCACGGTATGAGCGTAATTGACCTCGTCAACAATCCCGACACCGCCGAGTGGAAAGATGCGGTCTATAGCGAATACTGCATGAACGATTCGTCGGTAGGTTCCGGCATATCCGCAAACCTCGGCGGCGCAGACATCCACGCCCGCCCCGGCGGCGTCCAAAACCGCATGGTCCGTTCAGGCGATTGGAAACTCAACTACTACCACGGCTTCGAACCGCAACTCTTCAACCTAGCCGAAGACCCCCGCGAACTAAATGACCGAGCCCAAGACCCCACCTGCAAACCCATCCGAGACGAACTCACCGACCGCGTCCTAGACGGCTGGGACCCCGACCACATCGCGACTAGAATGCGCATCCTAAAATCCGAACAAGAACTCATGGAAGCATGGGCCAAGAACGTCGATCCGCCCGATGTCCTCAGGTGGGACCTGCGTCCTGAGATGGACTATTTGGATTGATGGTTGTGCGTTCGCTTAATATTGGGAACGAAATTATCAATCGCAGTCTGACGACACCCACAGGATAAGTTTCAGTTGATAGCGCACAGATGGCAACCAATCACCGGATTCGAAGCCGAAGACTTGGATTTCGACTTCGAAGAGATTGATGCCTTGCAGGCGCAGTGGCTAACCTATCGCCGTCGCCGAGAGAAGGACGATCCTGATGCTTACAAGGCGTTTATTGAACGCGTTCACCGTAGATGGGCAATCGAAACGGGTATTATCGAGGGTATCTACAACATCGACCGAGGTACGACGCAGACTTTGGTCGAAAAAGGGTTGATGGTTGAATTCATCGAATTTGGTGATACCGACCGCGATCCGCGAGATTTGATCGCAGTGTTGCACGACCACCGCGACGCGGCCGAATTTGTGACGGATGCTATTCGACAGCAAATGCCGCTTTCTAAAAACTACATCAGGCAACTTCATCAGATCCTCCTTCGCAACCAAGAAACCTACTTCGCTTACGACCAATTCGGAACCCGAATTGAAACTCCATTGGATCGCGGCGGCTTCAAGAGTCTACCTAACAATCCCACTCGTACCGACGGATTAGTCCACGAATACTGCCCACCGATACAAGTCGATAGTGAGTTGGACAATCTCATCACCCAATACGACCTATATGGATCAAGCGACGGCCAGTTTCATCCGCTGTCATCGGCTGCTTGGCTACACCATCGGTTCACGCAGATACATCCCTTCCAAGATGGTAACGGACGCGTGGCACGCGCATTGTTGACTTGGCATTTAGTTCGAAAAAACTATTTGCCGATCATCATCTCCGGAAAACTTAAAGACCAATACATTGACAGGCTAGAAAGTGCGGATATGGGTGATTTGAAACCGTTCGTCGATTTCATCGCCCGCCTGCAACGGGAAATCATCCTTGAGGCGTTGGGCGAACCGGTAACAACTCGGGTGCCGAACGTCTTCACACAGGTGCTAGATAACCTAGCCGAACGGGTCGAAACCCGCTTCGAGCGCGACAGGGCATTGCTACGAAGTGTGAACGAAGTGGCCCGTGCTTTGCGAGATGCTACTGAGGTCAATTTAGAGAACCGTGCCTCGGAAGTCATCCATCGGTTTGCTGAAGCGGGACTAGTAGTTAATGCGACAACCGATCAGGGAGGACCTGAAAATGACAAAGGATACTGGTATCAATACCAAGTGCTGCAAACGGCTAGGAAGGCGCAACATTGGGTCAATTTCAATGAAGACAGATTCTTCGTCAAATTGACCATCAACCCAGAGGATCGTACTCGCGCGCCTCGCCTCGTGTTCGTAATTTCCCTACACCATGTCGGACGGCAGTTGACCGGGATCATGGCAGCGACCGCATTTGCACAGGTATTTGGTCCGGTACCGAGTAATTCCGAAGACCAGGAAGAACCCAACACGCCAGATTTCAAGAACTGCACAATCGAGCCATTCACCTTCACTGCGGCGCAAGACATGCCCGGTAAAGCGCGGAGATTCGAACAATGGGTTGAGGAGTCTCTAACCGTGGCTTTAACATATTGGGGCGTGTATCTATCCTGACGCATCGAACTGGTCAGGTGCTCGCCATGTAAGCCTAATCCAACTGCCTTAACCTTGGATCCCAGCGATCTCGAAGCCAGTCGCCGATGAAGTTTACCGACATCACAATCAGCAATATCGCCATGCCCGGAAAAACCGCCATCCACCACGCAGTATTCAAATACTGTCGGGCGTCGGAGACCATATTGCCCCAAGTGGGGATATTCGACGGTACGCCAGCACCCAAGAACGACAATCCAGCTTCAGTAAGAATCAAGCCACCTACGCGTAGTGTGATCAATACGACGACAGTGTTGATCAATCCCGGAGTTAAGTGTCGCCACATGATGCGGAAGTCCGATCCTCCAGCGACTCGTGAGTAGGCGACGTAGTCGCGTGTCTTGAGCGTAAGAACCTCTGCGCGCACGTTTCGTACTACTCCAGCCCAAGTAGCCAATATCAATAGCACCAGAAGCACTGTCACGCTCTGCCCGAACACGATAGCCGCCAAAATCGCAATCAGCAGGAATGGCAAGGCGTTCCAAACATCGACCAATCGCATCATCAACTCGTCGAACAACCTGCCGTAAAATCCCGAAACCATGCCGATCGTTGCGCCTACAGACACACCGACGACTAGAGAGATGCCCGCGACCGCAAGAGATATGCGGGCACCGTACATGATGCGGGTTAGGATGTCGCGACCTAAGTGATCGGCACCTAGGATGAAACGGTCTGTGAGGCGTTCATTTTCCTCGTAGTACTGCGTGTACCAGATGGGTGGTGCTTGGCGTGCCCTGAGGTTCTGCTCATCCTGACCGAACGGTGCAAGCCACGGCGCGGACAGAGCCATAAATATGAGTAGCGCAACCACAACCATTGGCAAGATTGGCCACCTGCGCAAGACGTACCGGAACTTGCTGGCGAAACTGCTCTCATCCGATGTCGTCGGCGTTTGAGCGGCGCTGTTGAGACCGGCAGTATCAGTTGCCATCTTCAGTCGTACCTGATCCTAGGGTCGATTACGAGGTAGAGCATGTCCGCCAAGAAACTACCGGCGACGTACAGAATCGCGAACATGAAGATCACACCAGTAAGCAACGGGAAGTCGTTGTTGTGGATGGAGTCAACCGCCAGTCTACCGACGCCCGGCCACGCAAATACCGACTCCACAATTACGGATCCCTCAAGGAAACCGATTAGGATCAACGCCGAGACAGTTATCGGCGGGATCAGGGCGTTGCGGAAGGCGTGTTTCCAGATCACGGTGTTTACATCCAAACCCTTGGCGCGGGCAAGTTTCACGAACTCGGAGTCGAGGACTTCAAGCATGGAGGATCGCGTGAGGCGGAGGTAACTCGCCGCGGGCAAGAGACCTAGGGTAAACATTGGCAGGGCAAGGGCTTTGACTTGGTGTGGCCAGAAGGGTTCATCAACGGGTCTGCCTCCAGGTGGAAGCCAGTCGAGAGTGACAGCGAAGATGAGTATGCCCACTATACCCATGAAGAATGCCGGCGTCGCTTGACCGAGTAGGGCAATGGTGCGACCAAAGTAGTCCCAGATTGTGCCACGGGCGATCGCGGACAGGACTCCAAGAGGAATGCCGATCAAGGTCGCGAGGACGAACGCGGCGACGCCTAACTGGATGGTGGCGCCGAGTTTCTCGAAGACCACAGTGCGAACGTCGCGCTCGGCGAGAAGTGTTTGACCGAAGTCGCCGGTAATCACTCGGCCTAACCAGATGAAGTATTGGACGATTAGAGGTCTGTCGAGAGCCAGCTTCTCGGAGAGGGCGGCGATCTGCTCTTCGCTCATGCCGTAGCCGCCGGGCTTGGCGTAGAGAAGCAACGGGTCCCCGGCCATTCTGGACAATACGAAAACTATGAGTGTCGCTGCGACCAGCGACAGCATTGCAAACACGAAACGTTGGGCCAGGAATTTCCGCATGTGTCAAACGTCGATCATCGAGATCGTACCGATCCCAGTTTAAGGCTCAGCATCAAGACGATGTAAAAGTGTAGCGCGGCACCGGGCAACAACGAATTGCCCGGTGCCGAAAACTGGTCGCTTTAGCGCTGGACGAGTTTTATGTTCTCAAACTCGTTGGAGCCAGCGAACGCGGATGACGTACCAACCCACTCCGCAATGGAGTTGGGGTTGTAGACCGTCAATACCGGAACCTGAACGGTGCCGGCAAAGATCATCTGGTCGTACAGGTAGTCAACCAAGTCGGTGTTCAAGCGGATGCGCTCAACAGGGTCACCCTCGACCGCAACTGCCTTGAAGGTGTCAGCGATCGCAGGGATCTCGATACCGCAACCGAAACCGCCTCGGGTGAAACTAGTCTCAGTCAGACCGTGCGGCCAGTCAAACGGAATAGCCGTGGAGCCTTCGTCACAGTCACCTGCGTAAGGGATGGTGTTGGTTCGACCTACCAAACTCGGGCGGATGATAGAGTAGGCGGACTTGAAGACCTGCAGGTCCATATCCGGCCAAATCTCTTTCCACATGCCGGCGATGGCGTCGTTCAACTCAGCGTTGGTACCGCTAGAGCCGCCGAGTTCTCCACCGGTCCAGATACCGATCGGGAATTTGCCAGTGGGCCACGCCGTGTTGGCCATGTGCTCAACAGCCTCATCCGGGTTGTACGGGATGAGCCAGCGGTCCTGGAAGTAGCTCGCGGTGGTGTCAACATACTCGATGGATCCGACGGTGCCGAAACCGTCAAGAATCGTCTCGACCAGAAGTTCGCGGTCGATGGCCTTGGCCAGCGCCCAGCGTACATCTCGGGCTTCTTCCATGTCACCAGGTTGCTTACCTTCGATGTTGCAACCGACCCATGGAAGGTCGTGCACACAGTAACCGGAACCAGTGCGCTCTAGCGGCTCGCCAGTGCGGGCGTGGTTCTCTTCCCAGTAGTTCCCAGAGAAGATGACCTGGTGCACACGGCCAGAGCGGGTAATGCTCTCAGCTTTGAAACCGCTCTCAACCAGCGGGCGGATGTCCTTTAGGGGGACAGCATCAGCGACATCGACATCGCCGGTGCGCAGGAACGCAACACGAGTGGACGGTTCGGGGACCTCGGTGAAGCGCAGCGTCTGGATCTCAGGGTTCGCAAACCAGTGGTCATAGTCAACCGCGGAGAGAACCGCTCGGTCGTCTTGTACCCAATCGACAACCTCGAAAGGTCCGGTGGAGACGATGTTCTCGCGAAGCCAGTCCGCGCCGTTTTGGTCATACGCGGCCTTGGAGAAGAACGCCGTGCCTTGCGCCTGTTCGTTCAGGAAGTTACCATTCCAGCGAGGGTCGAAACCACCCTCGGTGAAGTTGAATCGAACGGTGTTCTCGTCGATCTTCTCGGTTTCAGCAAAGATCGCAGCGAAGTCACCGGCCTGACCGTGAATACTGGTCGGGTTGGTGTTGGCATTGCCATCGTTCATCGTGAAGACGACGTCGTCAGCGCCGAATGAGCCGTAACCGTCGTGGAAGATGACGTCTCCTCGCAGGTTGACGATTGCGTGAGACAGATCAGATGCGAGTTCCCAGTCAGTGGCTAGTTTGCCGATCGTTCGACCGTCGGAGTCGACTGCAAACAGGCCTTCGCCTACGCCCCAGTATTGCATCGCTTCCACGGGTGCCTGGGCGCTACCTAGGCCGACGCCGGGTGCGATGTTGAAGACTGCGACGCTGATCTCACCGTATTCGTTCTTGGGCTGAGGTGCCGGTTCGATCTGTGCGATCGGCAACGGCGTTGCCGTCGGGATCGGAGTAGCTGTGGCTACTTCGACGATAGTTCGAGTGACCTCGACCTCACGAACAACTTCCTTCTCAACCTCGACGGTCTGGACCACTGTCTCGCCGGGTACCTGGACCTCTTTTTCCACGACGACCGTCTGGACAACAGTCTCGGTGCAGGCCAAAGCCGTAAGAGCGGCAATCGCTACCGCACCCGCAAGCAGGAACTTACTGCCCTTTTTCATCTTCAATGCATGTCCTCCATGTACTTCTTTTTGCTTCGCTCTAAATCGCAACGTTAAGCATCAGTGTCGGATAACCAAAACAACTAGCACCATGATGCTAATCGGTTTTTGCTAACCACTCCAACAACTCGTTGAAACGGAAACGCTGCGCTTCGTAGAGCAACCCTCAACTGTAAATCCACTCGCGCTAAACGTCAAACCGACACGGTAGCCAGGGCGTATGCGGCAGATGCGGGTTTGTACTCTAGTTTGTTTAGGCACTCCCGTAAAGGAGTTCATCAACGCAGATGTCAGCAGTCAACCCAAATGCGAGTTGTCCTATAGACTTCACTGATTCCATGCGGGAAATCGATGTACTAGGCCTGACCTATGTTTTTCAATCTGCTAACGGGACAAGTAGGAAACCCTATCCCTTGGATCATAAGCGTGATGCACAATCCGCCTAATGCATCGCCACCATGTCTCTCCTAGCACCCGCTTATGTCATTCCAAGCCAAGCTAGGAATGACACAGTTGTACACAGGTCTCTAATGCGTTGAATTCGGCCGATCCACACAATGCGCATTGAGTAAGCCTAATCCAACTGCCGCAAATTCGGATCCCACCGATCGCGCATCCAGTCGCCGAGGAAGTTGCCGGCCATCACAACCAAGAAGATCGCCATGCCAGGTATCGCAGAGAGCCACCAAGCATCTCCGATGTACTCGCGTCCGTTAGCAACCATCGCGCCCCATGCCGGCGTTGGAGGTGGAATGCCGACGGCTAAGTAGCTCAAGGTAGCTTCAGTGAGGATGATGCCTCCTACGCCAAGAGTGGCACTGACTACCACGATGTTGATGACGCCGGGAAGGATGTGGCGGAGCAGAATGCGGGTTGATGATGCGCCAGCAACGCGGGCGAACTGTACATAGTCCGATTCGCGCAAACTCAGCGTCTGGGCTCTTACCAGACGCACAGCACCGGGCCATGAGATTAGCGCCAACAGGGCTATCAATATCCTCAGGTCTTGACCGAAGATGCTGACGACAATCAAGGCAAGCATGATGAAGGGCAGAGCTGCCCAGACATCGACGATACGCATGATGATCTCGTCTATGTGCCTGCCGAAGTATCCGGCGAGAAGACCACAGGTTGTTCCGACGCTCACGCCTACGGTGATGGATACCACTACCACCATCGCAGAGATCCGCGCGCCGTGGATGATGCGACTGAGCAGGTCGCGACCGATGAAATCGCTCCCCAGTATGTAAAACTGACCAGATTTCCCGGTTGCTAGAGGTGCCGTGTTGCGGTCTTGGAGATTGTTGACGTAAGGATCATGGGGGGCGATCTGATAGGAGAAGATCGCGCATACCAAAAGCGTCAGGATGATTAACGCAGGTATGATCGGCCAACGGCGCAGAATGTAGAAACCGTAACCAATCCAACCTAGCGCGAAATGCCGACGGACGACCGTTGGGGTCGCAGCAGCGTCGCTGATACTTTGTTGTCGTGATTCGGTAGTCATCGCAATCGGTTATGCGTAGCGGATCCTTGGATCCAATATCGCGTATAGGACATCCATCGTTAACACCACAACGACGTATAGGACAACGGTCAAGAATGTGATGGCAGAGATAAGGGGAAAATCGTTGCCTTGAACGGCTTGAACGGCAACACGACCTAGCCCGGGCCAGGAGAAAACAGTTTCGATGACGGTAGTTCCGTTGATGAACCCAATAAGGATCAAGCCAGACAGGGTGAGTGGCGGTATGACTGCGTTTCGGAAGGCGTGTTTCCAGATTACGGTGCTAGATTCGACACCCTTGGCGCGTGCGAACTTGACGTATTCAGATTCCAGCACCTCCAGCATGGATGAGCGCGTCAATCTTAGATACGCCGCTGCCGGCAACCATCCCAAAACAATTGATGGCAATATATAGTTCCTTACCGCGAAGCCGTCGCCACGCGTTCCAGACGGCAACCATTCAAGTTCACCAGAGAAAACTAGAATCGCCATGATTCCGACCCAAAACACGGGTGCAGCCTGCCCGACGAGGGCGATCCCGCGGGCTAGGTAGTCGAGCGGTCTGCCTCGTTGCACTGCAGAAACGATGCCCAAGGGGACGCCGAGGATAGTTCCAAAGGTCCAGGCGATGATGCCGAGTTGTACCGAAGTCCAAAAACGTTCTTTTACTACCGTTATGACGGGGCGTTGATGGATGAGGCTATCGCCATATTGACCGCGCAGATAACGGCCGACCCAGATCACGTATTGAATCACCACTGGTTGATCTAACGCGAGCTCTTGTCTGAAACGCTCGCGAGTTTCTTCCGCCAATGCGCCACCGTATTCGTCCAAATATAGATCCAAGGGGTCGCCTGAAAGGCGCGAAAGGACAAAGATTACGAGCAGGGCGCCAAGAATAGCGATGATTCCGTAAAGGACTCGGCGTGCTAGGAAACTACGCATCGTGCAACGGGTAAGTAGCGGCAGGGGCAGGTTTCAAACCTGCCCCTGCATGGCGGATCAGATGCTGTGCTTTGTCAGCACGACATCTAACTTCAGACGAACCTGGCTATGGCTGCCAATCGACTTCTTCGAGGTTGAACCAACCGCAACCGCCGATGCACATCTGCGGTGGGATGGGCCAGTTCTTGATCTTCTCACCATCGAAGGTGTTGAAAGCTGGTTGCTCATTTACACCGACGTTGATGGAGACCTCGCGGGCATAATCGAAGTGCTCGATCGCAAGTTCGATACGCTTGCCACGGTCAAGCTCTTTGGTCATCTGATCAAAGATCTCGTCCCACCGTGGCAGGATGCTGGCAGCGCAGATCGTGCCGCCGATCTTATGCGATGTCGTCTCGTTCGACTTCGGTAAGTCGACGCTCAAAGCCGAGAAGCTGTCGCCACAGGTCCGGTACTGGATCTGGTTGAACGACAGGTTAACAAGGTTGGGTCGATGCTCAGAGTATGGCGAATGGTCAAGGCTTACTCTTACGTTAAGAGTGGCTAACCATTCGGCAGCGATCGCTTCGACGATCTCTTGGTGTGTTCCCACGCCGGTCCAGATCGTTACTTCGAAGCCGTCGCCCCAACCCGCTTCTTGCATGAGCCGTTTGGCTTCATCGCGGTCGAAACTGTATGCCCAACCATGCGATTCTGCATTTTCGGTCCATGTCTGCGAGTTCACGGAAAGGTTGGTGATGTGGTTCACGTAACCGAGTCCGTTGAGGATCGCAGCGTTGATGCCTTCGCGATCTACAGCGGCAGCCAGTGCCTGACGAACCTTGATCGCCGACTGCATCGACTCTTCATTTCCATACTCTCCGACCCAAGGCAGTGATGTGTCATAACCAGGTCGATCGAGTTCGGTACCCTCCGCGTAGTGATGGGTCTGCCAGTAGTTTCCACCGAAATACAGTCCGTTCATTCGAGCAGCAGTGGGATTGGCCGTGAAGCCTTGTTCGACCAGAGATGGAACGTCTTTAAGCGAGATGTTTGCCGCGTGCGCTTGACCAGTCTCAAGCATGGTCTTTCGGACTGCCGCTTCTGGCACGGCTAGTATCTCTACGCGCGCCATTTCGGGAACTTTGCGCCAGTGCGAACTTTGCGCGTTCAACACCGCTCGGTCATCCGACGACCATGTCTCGAAGACAAACGGGCCAGTCCCTATGAAGACGTCGACCATGCCGTCAGGTCCGAACTCGTCGAAGACCTTCTTGGAGTGAACGCCCATGCTCTGCCAATACGGACTGAGATTACGCCGCAGCACGCCCACTTCCCAGAGGTTTACGTGCATCCTAACCTTGCTGGGGTCGATGACCTCGAACTCTTTGGCCATGGCACGGAAGTCACCGGCCTGGTCGTGTCGAGAGTCGGGGTTAGTGTTCGGGTTTGCGTTGTTGAAGCTCCAAGCAACGTCTTCGGCAGTCATTTCACCGTAGCCACCGTGGAACTGCACACCGCGGCGGATGTCAAAGTCGACCCATGACTGATCGTCTGCGACGGTCCATGCGGTGGATAGTCTCGGAACTGCGTTAGCGCTGGAGTCTAGCCATAGGAGCGTCTCGTATGCACCCATGCGGAACTTCTGGTTCCCGCAGCCGGGGACACACTGCTCAGGATAACCGACCGGGACACCTACGCCGCCTTCGGCAATGATCATGGTGCCTTGTGGGTTGCCAGTCACAAGGTCGCTAGGAGCAGCCGCTGCCTCTTTCTCAACGATGACTGTCTGTACAACAGGAACTTCGACTTCGACCTGTTTCTCGACGACAACAGTCTGGACAACGGTTTCACCAACTTTTTCGACTACGACTTCCTTCTCAACCACGACGGTTTGGATGACAGTCTCAGTTACCGTTTCACCACAAGCGATGATGAGCGGAACCGCCAACAAGACAGGCAATAGGATCATTGCTACCCATCGCCTTCGTCTATCAAAGAGCTTCATTTTTGCCCTCCTTGAATAGTTCTTAAGTCGGCCAAACACTCTCGTCTACGTCGAAAATCGGATGTTTTTAGCAGCGAGAGGTCAACAATGCCGACGTGTGCAACGATTTATACCACAGATTTTGACTAGATTCGGACGAGACTTGCTGAAATATGCTCCGCCTTCAGATACATCCCCAAAAAGACCTCCACAAAACCACCGTCATATCCGCCGGCCTTCGCTGTCATTCCCGTTGGTCTTCGTCGTCATTCCCGCGCAGGCGGGAATCCATAAGGGAAGTGGAAAAGAAACATCATGGTTCAAAGCTCCTTTCGCGAAGCTCAAGAAGACAGACAACAATGGCACAATCCGAAGCGAGTGGGCATGCCCCGTGGAGAAGGGATGGATAGGGTAGTCAGCACCCGCACGTACTGGAACAAATCTCAAAATTCGCTGTCAATTATCTGCCATACGCGTTTGACAACGCGATATGCATGTATCATAATCAGACTCATAAGGCGAACGTTGAGCACGGGCTTAGAGCCGCGTGAGCGCGAAGCATTCCGAAGGGTCCGGCGATCTCCCCGGACCCTGCTGTGCGGCGCAGACGGGCGGAGACTTGACACCCTCTGACAGTACACCTCGTTGACGAGCCGCACTCGGAACCCGACGTGCGTGACGTGAGTCTAGCAGGGATCAGAACCTCGATTCGAGTGGATGCGAGGTCGATGCCGCGGAACGGATGCCCCCAGTCTGGGCGTCTCGTGTGATAGGGCACGGTTACTTGTGCCTTACGCGTCATTGACCTAACGACTGGCGGAATCTCGTTTCGGGCAGTAACTACTGGTAGTGACCAATCCAGCGTACCGGGCGCTGAGCCGACAACCTCGGCTGAGCGCCCGGCACGCTACCAAAAAGGAAAGAAAACCAAGAGACAGACAAGCGAAAATCCCGTTGCGGAGCCAATGTCATACTCGCGTAGCACTTTAACCGTACTGCGCGCAACTACCATCCCTTTCGCGAAGCACAAGAGGACGCGAATCAGCGAAGCGAAGTTCGCAGGGGATGCGCGTGATTAAGCATCCACCTAACACCTTTGGGCTTTGCTAAGGGGAAATAGTTCTTCCCATCGCCCATCCTATATGGATTCCCGCATCAGTATCCGGGTACGGGACAGGACCGCGGGAATGACGTTAGGGGCAACCCTTGTAGTTGCCCTCCTTTGCGTTTGATCCCGCCTGGCGGTTGTCCTTTGACCCGCCTTGTGGCTATAATCCCTCGCGTTTGCCCTCTATTCTTTTAGTTCCCCCAACTCGCGCACGTCCACTGGCGTCGTCTGGCGTGTGATGACGCATCAACCAGAATCAGAGTTCAGCCATCCGAACTGAATCGAAGTATTGGCGGTCCCAAACTGCTCCCCAACCAGGCCGATTAGGAGGAGTTACATGACCATTTTTCGGGATTGGCGGGTTCAATAGCCCGATTTCACGTCCAAGCTCGTCGCGCGTGCCGCCGGGGAAGTATTCATAGTAGGAAGTGTTAGGGATGGCGCAGGTGAGATGCGTGTGCACCAATCCGAAGAGCCCACCGGGCCCGTTGAGTTCGACGTTGGTGTTGCGAGATGCCGCGTGATAGGCGAGATCAAGCAGGGCAGTAGTACCGTGTCGAGCGTGCGCACGAACCAAATCGCAAGCGCCTTGTTCGAGCCAAACTTTAGAAATTTCCGGCTCGTGCATAAGGGTTTCAAGTGCCATCACAGGAATGTCCAAAGTGTCGCAGAGCTCGCGCAACGCGTTGAAGTCGCGGTCAGGGACTGCTTCTTCGAACCATCGGTATCCATACTCTTCAAGGGCGTGGCCGGCTTTGATGGCATCGGCGAGGTCGTATCTTGCCCCTGCTGCGTCGTGCATAATGTCGATGTCGTCGCCGCAAGCACTTCGTATCTCACCAAACCAGTAGACGTTTTTGGCGACGGGCCAAGAGAGATGGTCTTTAACAGCGTTGAAGCCTAGAGTCAGGGCATTTTCAATGTCTTCGATTGCGGCTTCCAATGTTCCGCCGCCACGGTAGTTGTAGTACGCGGGGGCGGAGTCGCGAGTCGCGCCGATAAGTTGGTAGACGGGTTTGTTTTCGACTTTGCCAGCGATGTCCCAAAGACAGTTGTCGAACGCGCCGAACCAGCCGGGCATAGTGAAGACGTGGCGTGTAGCGTGCCTAAGTTTGGATTCGAGACGGATTCGGTTTAGAGGATCTTCTCCGATAGCCAGGTGTCGGAGATGTTCCAAGTTGATTAGCCGCATCGTCGTGTAACGCGCATCTCCAACAGTGCAGATGCCTTCGATTCCCTCGTCAGTAAAAACGTGGAGGACGTGGTATTCAGTGGTACCTGGCCGGGTGGGTCTTGAGCGCCATATCTGTCGATCACCGAGGGCTTCAGTCTCTAGATTGAAAAAAGGAGACTGAGTAGGCAACTCGAAGATCGAGAGGCGGATGTCGGTGATTTTCACGAGAGATTAAGAGCAGTCATCCGGCGATGGATTTCCGCTTCCGTAGGAATGACGAAGGAGGCGCGAATGAAGCACGAGGGTTTACGGACTACGAGCGTTCCTTCAATCGCGGGTTCGCCCACTCGTCCAAGCCGATCGAGGCTATGAACAGGCCGGCGAACAGTAAGATAAAGATGACGATGGGAGAGCCCCACCACCACCACATTCCTCGGATGACGGCGTTGTAGAAGTTCTGCCAGTACAGGATGTTGCCGAGTGTCGATATATTCGTCGCACCGAGTCCCAAGAACTCTAGACCTACAGCCGCCAAAATCGCGCCGATAAGTGAACCTACGAATGCGGCGAGAAGGAAGGGCATCAAGTTGGGCATAAGTTCGAAGAAGACGATGTAGATGCCCTTTTCACCGGACATTCTGGCGATTTCGACATATTGCCGCTCCCTCAAAGACAGCACTTGAGCGCGAATGACGCGCGCTGCACCCATCCATGAGAACACTGCGATCAAAATCGCCATCAGTTCTAGCGTCATACCCTCCTGCCTAAGGCTCGCTAGAACTATCAGAACCAATAATCCGGGGACCGCCAGCCAAATGTCGGTGATTGTTCGCAGAACTGTATCTATCCACCCGCCGTAGTAACCAGCGATGAATCCCACCGAGGCACCGATGATGACCCCTAGGGCTCCAGCCATGACACCGACTCTTAATGAATCGGGCGTTGCGTCGATGAGCCATGCAAGCATGTCCCGCCCCTGTGCGTCAGTACCCAACCAATTCTCGGCTGATGGTGGTTGGCCAGGCGGGATAAACGCGCCAACTTCGGCGCGCTCGAGATCCACGAATAAGGGACCAATATAACCAAACGCGACTACGATCAGGACCAAGAAAAGCCCGATCGTGATCTTCATATTGTATCGGAAGAACTGGAACGAGCGAGCTGCAAAGCCAGCTTTAGCGGTCGCAGTGGAAACAGTATCGTCTGCCGAGGTTGAAAGCTCGGTTGTCTGGTCGATGTTCATGATCGGTTGTACGAAATCCTTGGATCGATCAAGGGATAGATCATATCCATGATGAACAGGGCAATTGCAATGGCCAACGTAGTTATCAAAGTTATGCCCTGGATCAAGAAGTAGTCGCTCCTACCGATCGCATCTCTAAGCAACAGCCCTATTCCCGGGTAGTTGAAGACGATCTCAACGAGTAGAAGCCCCCCGACGACACTGGCGAGTGACAATGCGAAGCTGGTGGTCTGAGGTAACAGGACGTTGCGGACAGCGTAAGTCAGAAAGATGCGACGTTCCTTCAAGCCTTTGGAGTCGGCCATCAGCATGTAGTCTTCTCCGGCGGTTGTGACCATCATGGCGCGCATCCCTAGTCCCCAGAGGCCGGTGCTTGCGACGATGACGGCGCCTGCGGGCAGTACTGCGTGCTTGGTCAGTTGCCACAATGTCTCGAGGTTCCAGCCGACCAAGAAACCGGGATCTACTCCGAACGCCGTGGGTAAGATTTTCCAATGAACACCCAAGAAGAATTGAAGAACCAAGCCGAAGAGGAAAAATGGGACGGCGGCGGTGACCATCAACACGGGCAACGTCGCCTGAACCAACCGGAACGATTTCCGCCAAGCGATCAACGCACCTACCAACGAACCGAACAGCATCGCAACTACGGTCGTGATTAGTGCGATGCCAATGGTCCAAGGAAGTGCGGCCGAAATCATGTCAGACACGGTTGCCGGATAACTTGACATCGAGTACCCCATGTCACCTCTCAACAGATTGGTGAGATAGGTCAGGTATTGGGTGTGCAACGGTCCGTCGAGTTGGAACTTTTCTCGGTATGCCTCTACGATGGGGCCGATATCTCCACCGGTATTGCCGGCTTGCGCCTCTAAGGCCAACACTTTGGCTTCTATCGGGTCACCCGGTGCTAATCGAGTTAGCAGGAAAATTAGGGTAACTACAACCGTGACCGTGAGGACGAAAAGAGCTAATCTTCGGACGATGTATGCGGGATTCATGATGTGCCAGTTTGCGGTCGTGGTTTCCGGAGCCGATGCGAACTTTCTCGGCTTTTCGTAAACGCTGACGTTAACTTAAACCGATTGGGGAGATTAGTCAAGAGTCTTTCTTTGCGGAAGACGTTGACAATTCTCGCGATTTCCGATAATTTGAGCGCATCGCTTGGAAATATCTGAGCAGCACGATTTCGCGTTGTACACAACGATTCGACGTAAATCGTAGAAAATGATCCCGAAATCTACGATGTCGTGATTGGCGACGTTAGGAGGTCAAGGAAACCATGCGATTGAAAAGGATGAGTCCGCTAGCCGTTTTGGCGGCGACCGCATCGTTGATTGCCTTGTCGGTTTTAGCGGCTTGCGGAGGCACCGAGACGGTCGTCCAAACGGTGGTCGTCAAGCAAGAAGTGCCTGTCGAGAAGGTAGTGACCGTTGAGGTTGAGAAAGAAGTTGTGGTCCAAGGTGAGACCGTTGTTCAGACTGTTGAAGTTGAAAAGCAAGTAGTCGTAGAGAAGGAAGTCACGGCGACTCCCGATCCCGACGCGATTCGGGATATCCCGCGTAATCGGACGGTGGTTTTCACTCACTGGAGCGGTTCGTATAGGACGCAGCACGACAACGTTGAGAACTTCAACTGGTGGCTGCCGGGCAACTCTCATGCTCGTCACGCAGCCGAGAAGGGTCTGTTGGAGCATCTTTTCTACACGAACTTGAACGACGGGAAGATCGTCCCATGGATGGGTGAATCGTTTGAGTACAACGACACCCTTGACGAGATTGACGTGAAAATCCGTGAAGGTGTCAAGTGGTCAGACGGTGTGCCATTCACAGCGCACGACTTTAAGTTCACAATCGACATGGTGATCGCCAACGCTCCAGACATGAATCGTTCGACACTTTACCAAGACAAGATCGAGAGTGTCACCGTACACGACGACTACAACTTCACGATGAAGTTGACTCGTCCGGACCCCCGATTCTTTCAAGAGCAGTTCGGTTTCGGACACGAGAACCACGTCCCGATAGTTCCGAAGCACGTCTGGGAGAACGAGGATCCGCTGACTTTCACCAACTACGCCCCTGATAAGGGATGGCCGTTGGGCACAGGCGCGTTCAGGCTGGCGTTGTCAACGCCTGAGGTACAGTTGTATGACCGTCGTGACGACTGGTGGGGAGCCGAGACCGGGTTCCACGATTTGCCCAAGGTCGAGCGATTGAAGTACATCCCCATCGCGAACGACGACATTGCAGGCCAGCTCTACATCAACAACCAGACCGATGCTGGTGTTCCTCTGTTGAAGGGAACATTCGAAGCTGCGAAGAGCTTTAACGACGACCTCAGGTCGTGGAACTTCGAGGGACCTGTATGGGGCGCAGCCGACGGCTGTAACTTCGTGTTGATCTTGAATAACCAGAAGAAGCACTTCAGCGACGTCAACGTCAGGTGGGCTATCAACCACGCAATCGACCGTAACGAGATTGCAGGTCTGGCATACGAAGGCGGCGTGCCACCTGTCGTGGTTCCGATATCGTCATACGGTGTGAAGCAGTACTTGCCGTTGGTGCAAGACATCATCGACAAGTACAACCCCAACGACCCTGACCCGTCGAAAGTTGATGAGAGGATGACGGCTTCTGGTTACTCCAAGGACTCTGAAGGGTTCTGGACTAAAGACGGCGAGCGTGTCGAAATCACTTTAGAAATCCCGTCTTGGCTACGACCTCAAGGACCTTTCCTTGAGCGCCAGTTGCAATCGGGCGGTTTCGATGCGACATTCAAGCAGGGTGAGCCGGCAACGATCGGTGACCGTCTAAGGATGGGTGAGACCGAGGTGGTTTGGGTGCAGTGTGGATCGATTACCGAACCGTACACGACGTTTAAGTCTTACCACTCCAAGAACTCTGCGCCGCCAGGTGAGAACTACAAAGGAGCGGTGCAAGGCGGACGTTACGAGAACCCAGAGATGGATGCGATCTTGGATGAGATGGAGGGAATGCTTCACTCGCCGGACGATCCTCGTTACGTCGAGTTGACTCGGCAAGCGTTTGAGTTGTTCTTGCGCGACATGCCTGTCATTCACATCGCTGAGGAGTTGCACGTGATTGTGCACAACACCCGGTATTGGGAAGGTTGGCCGGGAGTCGAAGATCCGTATGCTGCTCCGTATCCGCCTTGGACTGGTTGGTACCTGATCACGATGAACCTCGAACCTACAGAGTGACGAGGGAATATAGGCCGAAAATCCATAGAGTTTGGATATTTTCCCGACGGTCAGCCCGTGTCTGATCAAGGCTAGGCGGACCGTCGGGATTAGTCGCGCTGAAATCTGTTAATCCCTGTTGACAAATACAGGGATTTCCGATAACGTTAGCGCGTCGCTTGGAATTTCTAAGCGGCGTGATTTCGCGTTGCGTTCCAATATGCGATGGAAATCGCAAAACGAGATGTCCAAATTGACGATGTCGTAATCGGCGTTGTTAGGAGGTCAAAAAGATCATGCGATTAAAGAGGATGAGTCCGCTAGCTGTTTTGGTAGCGACCGCATCGTTGATCGCCTTAACGGTTTTGGCAGCTTGCGGAGGCACTGAGACGGTCATCCAGACGGTGGTCGTCAAGGAGGAAGTGCCGGTCGAGAAGGTCGTGACCGTTGAGGTTGAGAAAGAGGTTGTGGTACAAGGCGAAACCGTGGTGCAGACCGTTGAGGTCGAAAAACAGGTTGTCGTCGAGAAGGAAGTCACACCGACTCCTGACCCGAGTGCATTGAAAGACGTCCCGCGTAACAAGACGCTAGTGATCACTCACTGGAGCGACTCTTACCGAACACAGCACGACAACGTTGAGAACTTCAACTGGTGGCTGCCTGGCAACTCGCACGCGAGACACGCTTCTGAGAAGGGGTTAATTGAGTATCTCTTCTACACGAATTTGAACGAAGGAAACATCGTTCCTTGGCTCGGCGAGTCTTACAAGTACAACGACTCGCTCGATGCGATCGATGTCAAAATCCGTGAAGGCGCGAGCTGGTCGGATGGAGTTCCGTTCACTGCGCACGATGTCAAGTTCACCATCGACATGGTGCGGGACAACGCACCGGACCTTAACCGGTCGAACCACTGGAACGACATGATCAGCAGCGTTGAGGTCCACGATGACTACAACCTGACGATTAATCTGTCACGTCCCGACCCTCGCTTCTTCCAGGTCCAGTTCGGATTTGGTTGGGAGAACCACGTCCCGATCGTGCCTAAGCACGTTTGGGAAAACGAGGACCCGTTGACGTTCAACAACTACGACCCAGAGAAGGGTTGGCCTTTGGGCACTGGCGCCTACAGGCTTGCTTTGTCCACGCCCGAGGTGCAGATCTATGACCGCCGCGACGACTGGTGGGCATCTGAGATCGGTTTCCACGACGCTCCGCAGGTTGAGCGCATCCAGTACATCCCGGTTGCGAACGACGACATCGCTGGTCAGCTTTACATCAACAACCAGCTTGACGCTGGACCTCCGCTCTTGAAGGGCACATTCGAGGCAGCCAAGGGCTTTAACGACGCTCTTAGGTCTTGGAACTTCGAGGGGCCGGTATGGGGTGCACCAGACGGATGTAACTTCGTGCTGATCCTCAACAACCAGAAAGAGCACTTCAACGATGTGAACGTGCGCTGGGCGATAAACCACGCGATCAACCGAAATGAGATTACTGGCCTCGCGTACGAGGGTGGTGTTCCTCCGGTCGCGGTTCCGATCTCGTCATACGGCGTAAAGCAGTACTTGCCTTTGATGCAGGACATCTTGGACAAGTACAACCCGAACGACCCCGACCCGGCAAAGGTCGAGGCTCGCATGACAGATTCCGGATACTCGAAAGACTCTGAAGGTTTCTGGACGAAGGATGGCTCTCGCGTGGAGATCACGCTGGAGATTCCGTCGTGGATGAGGCCGCAGGGTCCGTTCCTTGAGAAGCAGTTGCAGGCTGGCGGTTTCGACGCCATATTCAAGCAGGGCGAGCCGGCAACGATCGGCGACCGCTTAAGGATGGGTGAAACCGAAGTCGTATGGGTGCAGTGCGGATCGATCAATGAGCCGTACGACACGTTCAAGTCTTACCACTCCAAGAACTCTGCGCCTCCAGGCGAGAACTACAAGGGAGCAGTCCAAGGTGGACGTTACGAGAATCCTGAGATGGACGCCCTCTTGGACGAGATGGAAGGAATGTTGCACTCGCCGGACGACCCGCGATACGTGGAGTTGGCACGGCAAGCCATGGAGCTGTTCCTGCGTGACATGCCGGTTATCCACATTGCGGAAGAGTTGCACGTGATCGTTCACAACACGCATTACTGGCAAGGTTGGCCTGGCGTAGAAGACCCCTACGTTGCGCCATACCCGCCGTGGAACGGTTGGTACCTGATCACGCTCAACTTGGAGCCGACCGGGAACTAGTCAGAAATCGACTGATGGCGATAACGCTGTCAAGTTGACTGATAGCGGGTTGCGGTTTAATGGATCGCAACCCGCTTTCTTGCATCAAGTAGAGTATTGGCATGATGTCGGTTCGGCGCTCAATATTCCTGTTGTCTTTGGCGACGCTCTTTTTGGCTTTCGCAGTTTTATTGTGTTTAGCGATTATCTTGTTCTTGGTTTTTGAATCGTCGGAAGCACCGGCACCAGCGGTGGAGCGGGCACCCACAGCCATGCCACCGCCCACTACTGTTTCGCGAATCCCAACAAGGACGGCATTTCCCACGCTGAGACCGTCGACACCGACGAAAACGCCGTCAACTCCTACTCCGGTGGTGCAACCCGTGACGGTGGCCGGGATGGAGCCAGTAATGCCGTTTACCAACATTGCCCGAGATGTGTTGGGAAAGAACGCATTTGTGAACAACTGGCATCCGGGTTCGGCATTCTTCGATTTTGACCGCGACGGTGACATGGATTTCTACGTGACGCAGGCGAATTCGGATTCGGAGTTTCCTGAAGCGCCAGGTGGTCCGAATCTTCTGTTCAGGAATGACGGCGCTAACGTGTTTACGGAGGTTGGCGAGGAGTTAGGGGCGGATCTGGCGCTGTCGAACAGCACAGCGGTTGCTGCCTGCGACTTTGATAACGACGGCTATCAGGACTTGTATGTCGCTGGATACGGGTTGATCGGGGATGAGTTGGATTACAGATCGGCGGTTGGTGATGAGGCTTTGACGAATGCGATCAAGGATCGGTTGCTGAGGAATGTTGAAGGCGGACGGTTTGAGGATGTAACCGATAGTGCGTTTGGAGAATCAATCAATGTGCAGTCGGCGATCACTATTGCGTGTGGCGACGTGAACAACGATGGGTGGTTGGATGTCTTCGTCGGGAATAGGTTGGATCAGGACTTCATTCGGTTTGATGACCCTCGGCATCATGGGCATTACAACCGGCTGTACATCAACAACGGCGATTTGACGTTCAGGGATGTAACTGATGATGCGGGTTTGAAGAGTCCGCCGATCAAGATGCTGAGTCCAGATGGCGAGCCTTTGGAGTGGAAGGACCCGGATACTGGTGAGATAGTCAGGGGTTATGACGCGTCGTTAAAGGATGCTGATGGGAATCGGATTGGAGACCCGACAGGTCAGACATTAGCTTCGATGTTCTTCGATCACGATTCGGATGGGGATTTAGACCTCTGGTTAGCGGATGATGGGGATACATTGAAGGTGTATCGGAACGATGCCGATGGCGATGAGATCGTGTTTACTTCGATTGAGTCGGAGATGGGAGTAGACAGTGTGGGCGCTTGGATGGGGTTTGCGTTGGGTGACTATGACTCGGATGAGGACTTGGATATCTTCGTCACGAATATCGGGTATCACTTCCTGCTTTACGATGTTCCGCCAGTTCCTTCTGGAGATTGTGCGTATAGCCACGCGTATGGCTGGGGAACTTGCTATCACTTCTTGCTGAGAAATGATGGTGTGACGGATGACGAAGAAATCGGGATAATTGGGGACTTCAAGAATGTTGCGCCAGAGACGGGAGTCGCGACTAGTCGTGCGTTTCCACCAGAGTCTCTAAATCCGAATAACATTCTTGCGCAGTGGGATGATGCAGAGCAGCCGGCCGGCTTAGCAGCTTATGACTTCGGGTTCGGGACTGCGTTTTTCGATTATGAGAATGACGGAGACCAAGACCTGTACTGGCTTGGTGCTATGGGTGGAAGGGGTGAAGGTCCGAATGGGTTTAAGTACACGGGTTCAGGGCGTATGTTGCGCGGAGTCGGCGAAGGGCAGTTTGAAGACATCACTGTAGAAGCTCAACTGCTAGATATTCAGGGCGTGAACTATGGGGTGCTTGATCCGAATGATCCAGAGTTTGATCCTGACCGTCAGCGTATGGATCGTAAGTTTCATGAGAATGGCAAGGGCTTGGCGAAGTGCGATTTGAATGGCGATGGGACGGTGGACCTGCTCGGGACGAACAGCAACGGACCGGTATTCATCGCCGAGAAGACAATTGACTTTTTCCGAGGCCCGTTGTTCTTGTGGATGAGCAGCGCGAGCCAGGGGAACTGGATCACGATGAAGTTGACAGGTCGTCAGGGGATCGATGGAACTGGAAGCAACGCGGATGGGATTGGGGCGCGTATAAAGCTTACGGCGGATGTGGATGGTTCAGGGCAGTTGAAGACACAGGTTCAAGACGTGTTGGGTAGTTCGTCTTTCTTGAGCATGAACTGTATTGATCTGCATTTCGGAATTGGATCAGCGGCTAAGGTTGACCGCATTGAGGTGTTATGGCCGAGCGGCGTTGAACAGGTCGTCGAAGATGTTGAAGCCAATCAGAATTTGGAGATTGAAGAGCCCGCGGGGTAGAGGCGCAGTTTGATATCAGTTGGCAGCTTCGGCAGTTTCGAACACGGGATATTCAAATGAATGACCGATGTCCGCATCTTCGAGTTCGGGGCTTTCAGGATAGAGGAAGCAGCTCGCGAGTTGGTTCGGTCCGATGACGTGAAGCGGTGGAGCAGAGGCGGTGCACTCGTTGAATGCGAACTTACAACGTGGCGCGAATTTGCATTGATCGACAACTGTCGATGCTTCATCTACGCGGTCGACAGATTCATCATCATCGTCTCCCCAAGCGGCTTTGGGGTCTGGTTGGGGAACGGAGTCGATGAGTAGTTGCGTGTAGGGATGTTTGGGGTTTTGGATGACTTCTTCGACGCTTCCGGCTTCAGCGACGGCACCCCGGTACATGACGATGATGTTGTCGCACATCTGGTAGGCGGTGGTTAAGTCATGGGTTATGTAGATGACGGATATGCCGAAGTCTCGGTTGAGGTCTCGGATACTGCGCAGGATGGTTGCTCTGAGGGATGCGTCAACCATTGATACCGGTTCGTCGGCGAGGATGATGCGCGGTCGGAGGAGCAGCGCTCTTGCGACCATGACGCGTTGGCGTTGTCCGCCGCTGAGCTGGTGGGGATAACGTCCGAGGGTCTCGTCAGGTTGTAGGCCGACCATTCGGAGCGATTCGGCTATACGTTCCTCACGTTCCTGTGCGTTGTTCGCAAGTTTGAAGTTGCGGATAGGGCGTTGGAGTACGTGATCGACGGTGTAGAAGGGGTTGTATGCCTCGAATGGGTCTTGGAAAATTGGTTGGACTTCGCGCCGGAAGTTAAGCCATTCGCGTGAAGACATATTTTGGATGTCTTCGCCTTGGTATAAGACGTTTCCAGTGGTAGGCGGTATGACTCCCAAAAGTAGGCGGGCTAGAGTGGTTTTGCCGCTTCCGCTTTCGCCAGCGATGGCGGTGATCGCGGGACGGTCTTCGGGAATTGCAAACGAGACGTCTTGTACGGCAATGGTGACGTTCGAGCGGTTGAATAGTCCGCCACCAAATATCTTGGATACGTTTTGGAGTTCTAGAAGGTTAGCCATTTGAATCTGGTTCTGTATGCAGGTGACACGCGGCGCGCCAGTTTGTTTTGATCTCGATCTCAAAAGGATCGGTGTCGCGGCAGATGTCCATTGCGGATGGACACCTGGGATAGAAGGCGCAACCTGACGGGAGGTTTAGCAGGCGAGGCGGCATTCCGGGTATGCCCACAAACTCTTTCTTCTCGCTGAATGAAGGGAGGCTTTCGATCAGGAGTTTCGTGTATGGGTGTTGCGGATTTTCAAAGATCTGGTCCACAGGACCGAGTTCGACTAATCTGCCGGCGTACATGACGCCGATAGTATCTGCGAACTGCGCAACTAGGCCCATGTCATGTCCGACGAGGATGACAGCGGCATCGATTCCGGATTGAAGTCTGCCCAGTGTCTGCATGATCTGCCGCTGTACAACTACGTCGAGTGCGCTAGTGGGTTCGTCGGCGAGTATGACTTTTGGGGACAGGCAAGTGGCGATGGCGAGGACTGCGCGTTGTTTCATTCCGCCGCTGAGTTCGTGCGGGTACATTCCGGCGACTGATGGTGAGAGTCCGACGTTAGTCATGAGGTCTGCGACTTTTTCGCGGAGTTCGGAGCGCGTCGGTTTTCTGTTCAATGCTCCGAATTTGTCAGACGTCATGTAGTCAGAGTTGCCGGAGCGTATGGATGCAACGAGTGAATCTTCGACAACGTGGTCCAAGATGCCGTCGATGATTTGCTTTTCGATGCGTATGACGGGGTTAAGCGAGTTCATAGCACCTTGCGGAACGAGTGCGATTTCTGCCAGCCTTGCGCGTCGCATCTCGGCTTCGCTCAACTGGAGGAGGTCACGACCGCTTAATTCAATGTTGCCAGACACGATCTTGCCTGGCGGGCGGGTCATTCGCATTAGAGCAGTCGCCATAGTGCTCTTGCCGCTGCCGGATTCACCGACGAGTGCCAGACGTTCTCCAGCTCTAAGGTCAAACGAAACGCCATTGACCGCTTTAACATCTCCTGCTTCGGTCCCGTAGTAGACGTGAAGATCGCGTACGCTGAGCACTATCTCCTCAGATAGCGAACGAGTCGCCCGTGGTGCTGTTTGATTTGCCGTTGCGGTCATGCTGTGATGTAGCGCGGTTAGTTGGTTGCTGTGCGAAGTATACAACCTATTGAGACGAGAGTTTAGACGTTAACTCAGCCTTGAGTGAAGGTCATTTTGGAGGTTGATGGTGCGTTAAGATGGTATTGAGTTGACAGGAGCTGTGTTCACGCATGAACAGATTACATATTCCCAACGAATTCGCCGAGTGGGTGTTCATCATCCTCGGAGTTACATTGGCGGCATTGGTCGGCGCTGGTGTCAAGACTTGGCTGGATAATGCGCTCGATGGCTCTGGCGTCGTAGGTTGGGCGCCGGGTGTAGCCGCTCTAGTGGTCTTCTTCGTGTTGGCAACGCCATTCTACTGGTGGGCTTCGCGGAGCGCCAAGGCTCGTGGCGAGCCGTCAGGGGATCAAACGCAGGATCAGGATGACGAGGCAGAGGAGTGATTTCTGCTCTCGGCGGCGAATTGAACGATATCTTGTCTGGAGTTCGGAGTTGTAACGATGCCTGAGTTAGTTAATCGACGTTGGACATTGGCGAATCGACCTGTTGGATACCCGCAAGAGAGTGATTTTACAGTCGTAGAAGCCGATGTGGATGATCCGAAGCATGGCGAGATATTGGTTCGGACTCTCTATCTCTCACTCGACCCATACATGAGGGGCCGGTTGCGCGATCGCAGGTCTTACGCGGTGCCGGTGGGCATTGGCGATGTGATTGTCGGAGAAGGCGTAGGTCGCGTGATTGCCTCGCAATCTGAGGATGTCAGCGTAGGGGATATCGTGGCTTGTCAGATCGGATGGCAGGAGTACACGGTAGTTCCCGCACACACCGCCAGAATCGTTGATCCATCGGTCGCGCCGATATCGACGGCGTTGGGTGTGGTTGGAATGCCCGGACTGACTGCATATCACGGACTGTTGGCTGTTGGACAGCCTCGTCCGGGCGAGACGGTTTTGGTATCTGCTGCGTCAGGTGCAGTAGGTGCGGTCGTGGGACAAATCGCCAAGATGAACGGGTGCCGGGTGATCGGGACCGTGGGTTCCGACGAGAAGGCGGCGTATTGCACGGACGAACTCGGGTTCGAAGCGGCGATAAATTACAAGACAGAGGATGTTTTTCAACGTCTCGCCGAACTTGCACCAGACGGGATTGACATCTATTTCGACAACGTCGGCGGCACAGTAACCGATGCGGCGATTGAGAACTTGGCGTTGAGAGGTCGAGTGCTTGTTTGCGGTCAAATTTCGCAGTACAACCTTGAAGAATCTGAACTAGCGCCGCGTAATCTTTGGAACCTGATCACCAAGCAGGCGCGAATTGAGGGTTTCTTGGTCTTCAATTTCCAGAACGACCACGATGTGGCGAGGACACGGTTGGCGTCTTGGGTGCGCGATGGCTCGTTGAAGTATCGAGAGGATATCGTGGACGGTTTCGAAGAAGCGCCGCGTGCATTTATCGGACTAATGAACGGAGCGAACTTCGGCAAGCTGCTCGTCAAGATGTCGGATTGATGTAAGGGTTGATAGCAAGTGCTTTTCAGCGCGATTTGACTTGATGATGCATAATCAATAACAACGAGCGGAAGTAGCTCAGTGGTAGAGCATCTCCTTGCCAAGGAGAAGGCCGCGGGTTCGAACCCCGTCTTCCGCTCCATTCCTCTCTCCCGAACTGATTCCCAGTTGCGGTTTATTCAAAATCCGGCATGATTCCTTCTGCCGCGTCGCCCGCGATCTGGCGCTGTTGATCGGTGAAGGATTCGTTGCCCGCCACCCATCTCAGGTAGTCGGAGTCGGTTTCGCTCAGGTCGTACAGCGTATAGCCGCGGTACTTGCCGAAGTTGATGACGGGGTCACCTTGGTCAGAAAGCGTGAATCTGCCTTGGTCGTCGATGTAGTTCTCAGTTTCCTCGCTTGTCGCCCATCGCTCTAGAGTGTCTGGGGCGCTAGGGAGATCTGGGTATTGTGTCAGTTGACCGCGGAGTATTGCACGGGTGGCGTTCACGGTGGCGTCGGGTCCGGTAGTTCGATCGAATTCGCCACCTACGAATCTTCGGTAGGCGTAATCTAGATCCCGAGGTTCAAGCCTGTGATAGATCTCCATTGCGTCTAGCACGACGCGGTTATTCAGATCGAAGTTGATTCCGGCTAGCTCGAATTCTTGCTTGAGGACTCTGAGGTGGAAACGTCGGATGCCGAAGCCTGCCAGATCGCAATCATCGAGGTAATCTATTAAGCCCTTGGCGTAGGCGATGAATGGTCTGCATTCGGCTACGTCTTCATCGGTAATGCCGTGAAAGTTGGTTGCGCCCGGAGTGATTGGCGCCATAGGGTTGATGAGGTGTGAACGGGACTCTTCCGAACCGTCGGGATCGATTCGCAGTGTTGTTAGCCTGACGATACGGGCGGTGCGGCGATCTGGTCCTGTGGTTTGAATGTCGATGACGACGATAGGCCGCTGTAGAGTAAGCGGTAGTCGGGTATCGGGTTGATGGTGCGCCGAATGGTCGTCTGAAGCCATTGAGATTCTCAATGTTCACGCGTCGAATGTCATTTCGACATAGGTTATCCGTGCGCTTTAGGAATCGCAATCGCGCGTGGCGGAATGTCGGTGCAAGTGCGGGCTTAGAATCGCCTCGCAAATAGAATTAAGGTAGTTGCGGTGCCGAAGTGGCGGAATGGTAGACGCGAAGGTCTCAAAAACCTTTGGGCTTTAGCCCGTGTGGGTTCGACTCCCACCTTCGGCACCATATTGAGTTCCGTCAAGACACAACCATTCAGAGTGCCATACGGCGAGGCGGCGACGGGAGAAGCATGGGGATGGTGCCGAGGGGCGGACTCGAACCGCCGACACATGGATTTTCAGTCCATTGCTCTACCAGCTGAGCTACCTCGGCACGGCGTGTTAATCCTATTTTATCGTTACGCCACTGGTATAATCCATATCCCAGACTTGCCAAGCCGATGAACGCCTGAAATTAGCCGCCTGAGTTTCCACATGCCATCAATCATCATCTCCTCCATCCGAGAATCCCAAGGCAAGTCGGCTCTTGCCGCAGCGATCATTTCACGGTTGAGGTTTGACGGGGTGGAGGTCAATTCCGCAGCCGATACGGGCGGATTGTTCATAGATGACGGAGGAGTTCAGCGGGTTTCAGCCGACGAAATCGATGCTTCAACTTCATCAGTATCGATCATCGAAGGTTCTTCTGGCGACTCGCAATCTGACTTGGCTTTGGCGGAGAGATTGGATGCCAACATTGTGCTAGTGGCCGGATTGGATGAAGACGTGGGGGCAGCAGCAGTCAATTACGGTGAACGATTGGCGGGTGTGGTTCTGAATAAGGTGCCGAGGTACCGCAGCGTTCACGCGGAACGGATGTTGGCCGCGCTTGAGGACGATGGTGTGAATTGCTTCGGTTGGGTGCCTGAAGACCGTCGATTGGCGGCGAATACGGTCGATTCAGTGATTGACCACTTGCAGGGACAGTTGATGTTTGAGATTGATACTACTGACGAGTTGGTGGACAACGTTCTGATCGGCGGTTTGGTGCTGGACTGGGGTCCGTTTTACTTTCGTTCTCAAGACAATACCTGCGTAGTGGTGCGTGCAGGACGTCCGGATGTGCAGATATCGGCGTTGCAGAGCGATACGACGCGGGCGATGGTGTTGACAGGCGGCGAGAAACCGATTGACTATGTGTTCTATGAAGCGCGAACTAAGCGTGTACCGTTGATCGTAGTGGATGGTGACACTGATGCGACGATGGAAGCACTCGATGAAATAGTGCCTGCTGGATTCACGCATCCAGACAAACTTGGTCGCATGAGGGAATTGCTTGCTGAGCGGGACATCATAGATCCGATCCTTGAACTGGCAGTTCAACCTCCGACGCGGTAGTCATTTAGCCGCGGGAGAATAGAGGGCATGTCGATACCGCGCGAGACGTATCTGCATGGTCACCATCGCACGGTGTTGTCGGCCCATTCGGCGCGAACTGCGAATGATGCTGCCGCGTTCCTATTGCCTTATCTGAAACCCGGGATGCGGTTGCTGGATTTCGGGTGTGGACCGGGTACGATAACAGTCGGTCTCGCCGAGAGGGTGGGTGATGCAGGTTTTGTGGTTGGTATCGATATCTCCGACGGCTTACGTGAAGAATGGGAAAAGCGGCTTGAGGAGACTGGCGCGACGAATTTGGAGTTCATGGTAGATGACATCTATGAGACTGGGATTGAGCCGGATCAGTTCGATGTGGTCTACGGGCACCAGATACTGCAACATCTTGCCGATCCAGTCGGTGCTCTGAAATCTGCGTCTCTTCTTATCAAACCGAGGGGATTGGTTGGAGTTAGAGAAGTCGATTGGGGAACCTTTGCGGTATGGCCCGATTCACAGGCACTTAGAGATTTTCGCGAGGTTTACGACGCTGTGGCAGTGCGGAACGGCGGCACGCCTCATGCAGGGCGGCATGTGCTTGAGTGGATGGAGGCTACTGGCATGTTGTCGGATATCCAAATCACTACCAGCACTTGGACGTTTTACGAAGAGAGCGGTAAGGCGTGGTGGGGAGAGCAGTGGGCAGAGCGAATTTTGCACTCAGATATCGCGGCGAAGGCGATTGAGTATGGCATCGCGAAGCGTTCGGAGTTAGAGAGGATTTCTCAGGGATGGTTGGAGTGGAAGGATACGCCGGGTTCGGTGTCGTGCTTTACACACTTTGAAGGTTTGGCGCGGCGGATTTGATACGACTTTTCAGTGCCAACAAAAGGCGTCTCTCGGGAGTTGTAATGGCGATGCGCGTTTTCAGTTCAATAATTCTTGAGCGTGGAGCGAAAATACGAATCTTGTTCTAACATTTCCTTTGGGATAGCACGTAACCCTAACGATTGATGACTACCTTAACTTTGCGCCCTGATGCTGTGTTGGAAGGCCTCTCGAAGGCTCAACGTGCCGCGGCTTCGTATATTGATGGGCCGTTGGTCATAGTGGCAGGGCCAGGTAGCGGTAAGACGCGGGTGATGTCTCATAGGATGGCTTACATCTTGGCGACGGGAGTGCCGCCGTGGCGTGCGTTAGGCGTAACGTTCACCAACAAGGCAGCGGCTGAGTTGCGTGAGCGATGCGACATCTTGGCAAAACAGTTCGTGCCTAATGCGGCAGAGACGAATGTGAGCACGTTTCACTCGTTTGGTGCTAGGTTTCTTCGCATCCATCACGACGCGGCGGATTTAAGCAGGGATTTCACGATCTATGACCGGGATGATCAGGAGCGTTTGCTCAAGCTGATCATCGCCGATATGGAGGTGGAAGCTAAGGTTGGCGATGTGTTGGCTTCAATCGGCAAAGCGAAGAACAATAACCAGTTGCCGGAAGAGTTCGCGAGTATCGGCACAGGTTATCGCCATGAGTTACATGCTGAGATTTACCAACTTTATGAGGCCACTCTGCATAAATCCAACGGTGTGGATTTCGACGACCTGCTCCTTAAGCCCTATCGGATACTGGTTCAGGATGACCATATTCGGTCTGACATGCAGAACCGATATCAGCACATCATGGTGGACGAGTTTCAAGACACCAATGCGCTTCAGTTCGAGTTGGTGAGAGTGTTGGGTGATGCTCACCGCAACATCTGCGTAGTTGGTGATCCAGACCAGTCGATCTATTCGTGGCGTAATGCGCGTCCTGAGAATATGGATCGTCTTGCCGAGGTGCTTCCCGGGTGCAAGATATTTGAGCTTGGCGAATCGTATAGGTCTACGAAGACGATCATCGCTGCCGCGTCTGGTTTGATAGCGCATAATCCGCGCAAGGTTGAGCGCGTGTTGTTTACCAACAACGAGCAGGGAGAACCTGTTGAAGTCGGTGTAACGGAACATCCTGAACATGAGGCATCGGTGATTTTGGATGTTGTTGAGCGCAGTGCGAAATCGGCCGCGTCTCGAAACGGGGTCAGAAATCTTGACGATATCGCTGTGTTGTATCGAACCAACGCGCAATCTCGTGCTTTGGAGACGGAGTGCAGTCGGAGGGGAGTGCAGTATCGTTTGATAGGCGGGATGAGGTTCTACGAGCGAAGGGAGATTAAGGACGCGTTGGCTCTGCTGCGCATCGTTGTTAATCCGACTGATGAAACTTCGTTACGCCGAATCATCAATGTTCCCCCGCGGGGTATCGGTCCGGCTACGCTTCGCAAGATCGAAGAATACAGTGTGTTGAACGGCGTCACGCTTTTGGATGCCGTGTTGTTGGCTTCCGACCCTAGTGCTTCGCATCAACTTGAACTGGGCAATGCTGCTTTGAATAAGGTTCGAGCATTTTCCGATTTTTTGAAGATGTTGGTGCTCAATTCGGAAGTGCTCTATCCTAACGACCTGTTGGACTACACGTTGAAGGGAAGCGGGTATAACGACTGGGTGCAGAAAGATGAAGAGACTCGGCACGAGCGGTTTGAAAACCTCGACGAGTTGAAATCGCTTGCTGAGCAGTACTCAAGCCCCGAGAACGGCAATGATCCACGTCGCGCGTTGTCGGATTTATTGGAGCATACTTCTTTGTTTGCTAACGTCGATGCGATGGACGAAGGAGTAGGTGCCGATGTATCGAACTTGACGGGTCAGAGTGAGGCGGTTGGTGCGATTACGTTGATTACGTTGCACCAGGCCAAGGGATTGGAGTTTGACACGGTCTTCATTGCCGGCGTCACTGAGGGTCTGCTACCACATGCGATGGCACTGAACGTTCAATCTCAAGAAGATTATGAAGCCGCATGTGGGGAGGAACGGCGGTTGCTTTATGTCGGCATGACGCGTGCGAAGCGGCGATTGCATATCATGTGGCCGCTCTACACATCATCTTCGTTCTATCGCCAAGCGAGTACGCCGTCACAGTTCTTGAAAGAGATTCCAGAGGAGCATGTCAAGGAAATCGAGTATGCTCGTGTTACGGGGCGTGCTGCGCCACCACCTTTAGCGTTTTCTTCGAGTACTGGTGTTGCGGTTGAACGAGATCGATTCGCGCCATTGCGTCGTAGGAACGATAGGGAAAAGTTTACGGAGCAGGGCATTGATGATCTGCCGGAAGATTTGAGGCTTAAGGCTGGTCAGCGAGTCAAGCACAGCAAGTTTGGCACTGGAGTCGTCGTCAATTCGCGACCGGTAGATGGTGATTTGCGGGTAACGGTGGCTTTTTCGCAAGAAGGGGTGAAGATTTTGATGGCGAGTCTTGCGAACTTGGAGAAGATTTAGGAAGTGTTGAGTGCTTGATCGGATGCCAGATCGTACGTTCGTCTTCGCGGTTATTGCGTTGCTGATGAGTCTCGCTGCTTTCGCGTATCTTGCGCTATGGCCGTCGTTTGAGATTGTGGAGATACGCGCTGATGGTGTTACTACGACGCGATCTGTGGGTATTGCAGAGGCGAACGGTTGGATTGGTCTCGCCATCGGATTGATGCCTGTATTGATCACATTGGGATCGATACTCTCGGTACCTCCGAACGGTGAATCGGAACGTCGGCACAAGCTGAACTTGATCGTTGGGACGGTTTTATTGTGGGTGTTCATAGTTGCGTTTTCGCAAGAGATCGGCATTTTCTATGTGCCGTCCTCGACGATGTTGACGTCGGTAGTTGTATTGATGTTGATCCGCGATCGTGCGTGGGGAAAACCGGGCGCGAGCGAGCGGACTAAGACAGCGAGAGAGTTGCGGGAAGAGGCGGTTCGTCGATCGAGTAGATCAGGCAACCGTGTAGGGCGTCGGAGTCAACGCCGCCGTCGATCTCGTTAGTTAAACTTTGTGAGTCGTGGGAATGAGAGGCTGATCTAAGGCTGTCAAACTCCTGGAGGACAATTGAGTTCTGTAGTTACGGAAAAGATGCGATCTTTCATCGGTGCGGAATCGCCCCCGGTGACTTATCGCGTGTCGCATCGCGATGTGGCCCGCTTCAATGCGGCGATTAGGGGTGAACTACCTCCAGTAGAGAGCGACCCAGTTGATGGAAGCGGTGAGCGTCCGTTAGTAGCCAATCCGCTTATACTCAGGTCGTTCATCACGGCGCCTTTCGATCCACCGTTCCCTGAGCCGTTTCACGATGTTCTTGATGGCGGTAGCCGTTTCAGTTTCAATCGCCCTGTGGTTGCTGGAGATGAGATTACAGTTGTACGTAAGATGACCGATATGTTTGAGAAGAGCGGCCGGTTTGGCACGATGCTTTTCAAGATAACGGAGGTGAGTTATCGCGGTGGGCAGGGCGAACTGGTGGCGACACAGGAATCGACTAGCATCTCGTATGGCAGAGCCGCTGGTTCAGTCTAGTTGTCGGAGCGAAGTTTGCAGAGGGAAAATGCTATGACGAAGATCGCATTTGAAGACGTAGAGATCGGTGGCGGTCCTGAGTCCGTTACACAGGTTGTAACGCCGCGTCAGCTTGTGCAGTATGCTGCTGTTTCGCAGGATTTCACGCCGATCCACTACAACACGGATTATGCTCGAAGCGCGGGTCATGACGACATCATTATTCATGGTGCGTTGAAGACTGCATTATTGTCTCAGTGGTTGAGCGATTGGGCGGGAAGTGTAGATGCTGTTAAGACACTCGAGACTTCGTATCGAGGGATAGATTACGCGGGCGAGGTCTCATGCACAGGGACTATTACGTCAAAGCGAGTTGAGGACGGCGTAGGACTCGTTGATTTGGATGTCCAATTCCGCAATGCGGATGGGGATGTAACCACGCCGGGTAAGGCCACGGTCGCGCTTGTGTTGCGCGGCGAATGAAACCAGAAATGATAGGAGCATGAATTTTGCAGCTTGAAGGGAAAGTCGCAGTAGTAACCGGTGCAGGAAGAGGCATTGGTAGGGGAGTAGCAGAGGAGTTGGCGGCGAACGGCGCGAGCGTAGTTGTCAACGATATAGGGGCGAATCTCGACGGTACCGGCGGTTCAACTTCGCTGGCTCAGGAGGTTGTGGACGGTATCGTCGCTACTGGCGGCCATGCGGCGGCATCGACGGAATCGGTAACGACTTGGGACGGTGGACAGCGGATTATCGAGACTGCTAGAGACACGTTTGGCGGTATCGATATCGTGGTTACGGTCGCCGGTATCTTGCGAGATCGGATGCTGTACAACATGACGGAGGAGGAGTGGGATGATGTGATTTCTGTGCATTTGAAGGGTACGTTTACGGTAGTTCGCCATGCGGCGCCGATATTCCGACAACAAAGAGGTGGGCGAATTATCACGTTTTCTTCTGGGTCTGGACTCGTAGGATCGATTGGTCAGTCAAACTACGGTGCTGCGAAGAGTGGTATAGCGGGGTTTACCAAAGTCTTGGCGCGCGATTTGGGCAAGTATGGAGTTACTGCCAACAGCATCGCGCCGCGTGCCGAGACGCGCATGATCGCGTCGATACCTGGGAATGTTCAGGAGATGATGATAGAGCGTGGTGCGTTGCCTGCGCATGATGAGCCGTCTTGGGAACCGCGCGATGTTGCGCCTTTCGTCGCATATCTGGCTACCGATGGTGCGGCACAGGTCAACGGTCAGGTATTCCTTGTTTACGGCGGAAACGTTACGCATCTCGCGTTGCCTCGCCGCGTGAACACCATTTATTCCTCGAATCCGCCGGGTCATTGGGAACTTGATGAACTTGACGTGTTAGCGCCAAAGGTGTTGTTGGAAGGTTCGAAGAGCATAACGGGCGGTAGTGAGTTCGCGGAGATCAATCCGGGTTCGAGTGCGCCTGCTCCGAGCGTGATCAAGTCGGTCAATGGCAAGCGTCTCGAAGGTAAGGTCGCAGTCGTGACTGGTTCAGGGCGTGGAATCGGGCGTGGCGTAGCAAAGCTGTTGGCGCGCGAAGGTGCTTCAGTCGTAGTGAATGATGTAGGAGCGGCGTTGGATGGTCAGGGTGAAGACTCGACTCCGGCGGCTCAGGTTGTAGAAGAGATCAGCGAGCTGGGAGGGCGTGCAGTTGCGTCGTACCATTCTGTGTCTACAGCTGAAGGCGGGGCCAATATCGTTCAACAGGCATTGGACGAGTTTGGTCGGCTTGACATCGTAGTTACACCGGCCGGCATCCTGCGCGACCGCATGATATTCAACATGAGTGAGCAGGAATGGGATGACGTAATTGCGGTGCATCTAAAAGGGACATACTCGGTTGTGCGTCCTGCGTCAGAGATATTCCGTGCTCAGAAAAGCGGCCGAATCGTGACTTTCTCGTCGGTATCGGGTCTATATGGTCAAGGCGGCCAGTCTAACTATGGTGCTGCGAAGGATGCGATCGCGGGTTTCACCCGAGTTGTGGCGAAAGAGTTGGCGCGATACAACGTTACTGCGAACATTATTTCGCCAGGGGCAAGTACGCGCATGACGGACAGCGTACCTGACAGCACTCGAGCGATGCGTGCTGGACTATTCCCTCCGCCAGCTGAGGGCACACTCACATCAGATCCTGACGACGTAGCGCCGATGGTGGTCTGGCTTTGCACTGATGCCGCTGATGGAGTATCGGGAAACATCTTCCACTGCACAGGAAACCGCGTCAGTCTGATGAACCATCCAGTGCCACATCGGTCCATCTACAAAGACGGACGCTGGACTGTAGATGAGTTGGCAGCGGTAGTGCCGGAAACGATTGGTATGGACCTCATCAATCCTGCTCCTAGGCAGGATTGATCCCTACTGGCCCGGGCATCCCCCGCTCTTGTGTCGGTCTTTTTGGGCTTCGCTTGTTCGCGCCCCCGTCATTCCGGCGGAAGCCGGAATCCAGAGGGGAGGGGTTTGAACCATGATTGCCGTGATGGGGGAATGATTGCCATGATCCCATCACCCCTTGTCATTCCGAGCGGAGCGAGGAATCTCCCCCCTTCGCGCTAGCGTAAGGGGGTTAAGGGGATGCTCTGCCTGTTTGAAGAACTACAACGCCCCACGTCCCCGCCCCGTGCATCCCCCGCTCACATCGCTCCGCTCGTTCGCGCCCCCTTACGCAAGCGAAGAGGGCGTGCATATCCCCCCTTCGCGGAGCGTAAGGGAGCTAGAGGGATGCATCTCGTTTTAGCAGACGTAGTTGATGCTGTTTAGGATTAGTTGGCGGAATTGGGGGTGTTCTGCGCTGGAGCCGGCATGACCGAGTGCGATGTTGGCTACTTTGCCGTCGCCGTATTGGTGCGACCATCCTAGTGGGCGATCTTCGTCTTCAACGACGCCGTACATGAAGACGTCGATGCCAGGTTGGATGTCGAGGCCGCAGTAGCACTCGTCGTAAGTCCAGAACGGTTCGACGTCTTTCGCCAGAGGGTGGTCTGGGTTATTGACGTGAACTTGGAACCAACCGAACGGCGGATGCCAGCTTTCTCCCAAAATCCATCCACCACCGGTCATCTTCTTCATTTCAGGCCAGTCTGGAGTTGAGGCTGCCGAAATGTGGATTGAGACCAACCCGCCACCAGTCCAGACGTAGCCCATGAGTCCGTCTCGCTGAGCATTGTCCAGGTCGTTTTCGGTCTCTTCGATGCGTAGGGTATTCATCACTACGGCGTCGTAAGCGGATAGATCGTCGGCTAGTTCTGAGGCGCATTCGGACACGTCGACATCGTGTCCGGCATCCTTTAGGAACTCGGTCACGACGGGAGTCGTCTCCTCGTAGGGGTGCCTACCGCCGGTTAGAAGTAGAAGTTTGGGCATGTTGTCACTCTCCACTCGCTATTCATTGGTTCGGTGCGAATTGATGACTGAATGATACCAGCGGAACGGCGGATCTAACCCCCTTTAATTCCCCTTGGGCATCAATAGGAGTGTTTACATGGCGTGCCATTCGCGAGAAAGTATCTCCATCTGGACAAAGCTCTTACCTTCGCGCCAAACGTGGTTGTATCTCCGGAATCCGGCATGTTCGAATGCACGTTGGGCGCGCTTGTTGGATGTCAAGGTGTTTAAGTAAAGGCGTCGGATTTTGGTGGAGGTGAAAACGTATTCCAACACGATCTTGATCGCGTCGCTTCCGTATCCGCGTCCCCAGTATTCGCTATCGCCAATCATGATTCCAAACTCTGCCTGCTTAAGCCTCTCGTCGTAGTCGTAGCACATGCAGTTGCCGATGTGATTGCCGTTCTCGTCTTCAATTGAGAATCTGAGTGAACGTCGTTTGCCTTTTCGGAGGTCTTCGCGATAGAAACGTTCAAAGTCCATGTATTGCAGGTTTAGTGGTGCGGCGGCATCGAGAGCGGCAAGTCTAGGATTGGATCGCCAAACATATTCGTTCCACGCGTCTGATACACGTTTCGACCGAACAGTTGCGATCTGTCCTTTAATGCGAACTGCGTCTTGGGTTTCGTGCATCTTCCGGTATACACGGGCGGCGGATCGAGCGATCTTTGCTTCACTGTGATAGGTCAGCTGGTTGATGGCTTTTTCTATGTCTACCCAACATGCGACATCGTATTCGTGATCGTGGCGTTCGAAGCACCCGCCGTTAGCCTCCATCAAGAACCAGTACACGGTTTTGTTTACCTTGATGTTGGAGCGCGGGTCCTCGCGGTCGCTTACGCGGCGGTTGTTGTTGGAGTGAATGAAGGAGTAGTGAGTGGAATCGACTGTAGATAGGAGTTTTACGTTTAGTCCGGTCTCTTCTTGGACTTCACGGATAGCGGTCTCTTCGATACTCTCTTCGTGGTCTGGCGTACCTTTGGGCAATGCCCATAGGTTGTCGTCGAGACGTCCGACTAAAGCGATCTCGATTCTTCTATCACCGTTTTCGCGCGCTACGACGCCGCCAGCGGACCATCGTCTGACGGTTTTCATCGCTCTGGGCTTTAGGATGTTCATTTTGAGTAACTGCTACTCTGGCAAGCGATTGTAAACGACGCGTGATTTTCGGGTTCCAATCAAGCCATCATCAGATGTGGGCGCAGGTATCATTACGATTATGAAGATGTCGCTTTATCGGCGCAAAGAGTGCGAAATCTACTGACTGAGAACATGAAGCGCACAAGCGGGGAGACGATCTCATAGAGACATGTCGGACAATCATAGCCAGGACTTTGTAATTCGGTTTGCCGGTGAAGGCGGGCAAGGTCTCGTCACTTCAGCCGACGCAATGGCGAGGGCGGCGGCGAACGCCGGGTACTACGTATCGACCTTTTCGACCTTTCCGTCGCAGATCATGGGCGGCCCTGCGTCGTCTCAGGTTCGCATCTCCACTTCGCCGGTATTGAGTTCGGGCGACAGTGTGGATGTCTTGGTTTCGCTGGACGAATACGCTTACAACAATCATGAGCATGACCTGTCCGAGAACGGGGTGGCGATCTACAACTCTGGTGAGTTCCAGTTGCCGGGAGGTGGTCAGTACTTTGGGATCGATGCGGACGAATTGGCGAAGTCTACTGGTAATACCCGCGCTGCGAACATGGTAACCATCGGCGCGGTTGCGAATCTGATCGGTTTTTCGCTTGAAGAGATCGATGCTTTCATCACTCAACGCTTCACCCGCGGGCGTCCGGGGGACGAAGAGATCATTGAATCGAACAAGAAGGCGATCCGTCTTGGGGCTGATGTTGCTGCAAACAGCGGTTTCTCGGTGGGAACGTTGGCATCGCCAGACGCGCCGGATTACGAGCAGATAATGATTACCGGCAACGCTGCGTTGGCACTTGGCGCGATGACTGCTGGCGTTGACTTCTATGTTGGATATCCGATATCTCCTGCGACGACGATCCTTGTGTGGATGGAGCAGAACTTGATTGGGCCGGGGCGGTTTGCGCATCAAGTATCTTCCGAGATTGAAGCGATCAGCGCGATTGTCGGGGCAGGTTACGCGGGCAAGAAGGCGATGACTGCGACGGCGGGGCCCGGACTGTCGTTAATGGGCGAGGGGATAGGTCTAGCGTGGATGGCGGAGATACCGTGCGTTGTGGTGGATGTGCAGCGTGGCGGCCCTTCGACTGGCTTGCCGACGAAGTCTGAACAGAGCGACTTGATGGCGTGTTTCAATCCGGGACATGGCGATATGAGTATCCCGATTTTGGCGCCGGGTTCAGTTGAGGAGTGTTTCGAGGCAGGTGCTTTGGCGGTTAACTGGGCCGAGAGGTATCAGGGACCGGTGATTTTGATGAGCGAATTCGGTCAGGCGGAGAAGGGTGAAAACATCCGCAGACCTGATCTAGCGGAAGTTGGGGTCGAAAGGCGATCTGTCTACCAGGGCACCAACGGTTATGCTCGATACCAGTCTTGGGATGAGAATGGTTTGTCGCCGATGCCGATTCCCGGAGGTCCGGGTGCATACGTAGCGAATGGATCGGAACACGATGAGATAGGAGACACGACGCATCTACCCCGTCATCACATCAGATTGACGGAGCGCAGGTTCAACAAGCTTGGATTGCTGAACGATGCACATTACGAGATTGAGAACGAAGGCGCGATCGCAATGATCATGTCTTGGGGTTCATCGAAAGGTCCGGCGCGAGAGGCTTATGAGCGTCTGCGGGAAAATGGCATCGATGTGGGATGGCTCTATTCGATGGCTCTGAATCCATTGCCGGAAGCGATGAAATCGGCGTTGGAGCGAGCGAACATGGTCATTGTTCCAGAACTCAACTACTTAGGTCAATGGTCTGCTCTGCTTCGTCAGCAAGGCTATCGTGCAGAGTCAGTAACGCAGTACACGGGATTGCCGTTCAAACCGTCAACGCTCGTGGAACGTATCGGAGCCCGCGTATCGAAGTTGCGGGCTGAGAAAGGAACGGTTTTGGCGTGAGCAAACGCAACCCTGAATACGATTTCGTCTGGTGCCCGGGATGTGGCGATTTTGGGGTGCGACGCGCTTTGGAATGGGCTCTGGAACGGCATGTAGCGGAGCACGAGATACCGCAATCAAACTACGTTATCGTCGCGGGCATCGGGTGTTCTGGCAACATGGTTCACCTGATGGAAGGTGATCAGCCGTTTGGACTGCATGGAATACATGGTCGGACGTTGCCTTTGTCGTTCGGGGTCAAGATGGGGCGACCAGATCTTGAGGCCGTGATCGTAGCGGGGGATGGTGATTTCCTCGCGATTGGGGGTGAGCATATCGGTCCGGCGGCTGCGAGAAATGTAGATGTTACCTGTGTGGTGATGGACAACGGAGTATACGGCCTCACGAAAGGGCAGTCTTCACCGACGACTGAGATGGGCGTTACGACGAGTTCGACTCCGTATGGCAAGATCGAAGCGCAGATGATGCCTCTGAAGTACTACATGACCATCGGAGTGTCGTACATCGCATCGCACTATTCGAGTAAACCGCGCGACCTCGCCAACTTCATCCAAGAAGCGATGAACCATAAGGGCTTCTCTATCGTGCATGTGCAGTCTCCATGCACGACGTATAACGACACCTACGACATTCTCAAGGGCAATCGCAGGAAAGGTATTCCGGGTATGGCTTGGGAGGTTCCGGAAGACCATGACCCCACGAGTCGCCAGTCGGCAGAAGACCTTATCGACAGGCCGGGTATTCCGTTGGGACTGATCTACAAAGAGGAACGTCCGACACTTCAAGATCGAGTGGATGAGATCTCGGCGTCGAATCCGAATCGGACTCCTGATGAGCTATTGGCAACGTACGCGATTTAGCGCGCTGGACCGCCTCATCTTCCTACTAAACCGTGCCTGCGTCGCCCGATAACTTCAGAATGTGAGGTTGTGCCTTGCCTGACCGTCCGAACGTGTTGCTGATTTGCACCGACCAGCAACGTCGGGACACGATGGCTTGCTACGGCAATGACTGGGTGCAATCGCCGAACGTCAATGCGTTGGCTGATGAGAGTTTCGTTTTCGAGAACTGCTACGTTACGGTTGCTATCTGCTCGCCGGCACGTGCCTCTCTCTTTACCGGGCTATATCCGCACACTGCCGGGGTCATCAAGAACAGTGTTCCGCTTCCTGAATCTTCACCTACAATTGCCCAGTTAGCTCCTGAGGATTACACGACCGCGAAGTTCGGCAAATGGCACCTCGGCAACGATCTGGTTGGTCAACACGGTTTTGATGAATGGGTTGCTACCGAGGACGAACATGAATCTAACCCGACGCATAGCCGACGAGAGGATCGTTACCGACATTCCGAGTATTTCCAGTTCCTAACGTCTCACGGATACGAACCGCATACGAGAACGGACGGCGGTTTCGCATTTTCACAGCAACAACGGAGCATGTTGCCAGAAGAGCACACGATGGCTACGTTCCTCGGTGATAACGTTGCCGATTTCATCCATCGCAACACCGATCAGCCTTGGTTGATGTGCTCGATGTTCTTTGAACCTCATCCGCCGTACAACGGTCCGTTCAACGACATGTACAACCCTGACGAGATTCCTGTGGGTCCCGCGTTTCTGCGGATGCCGGATGATGACACTCCGCTATGGCATCGTCGACGGGCGGCGCATCACTTGAGCGGTGAAGTTACTGATCGATTTCGTGTCAGTCCAGGGTTTTCCTCGTCCCTAGATGCAGGAGCAGAATCGCGTCCATTGCAAACTGCTGAAGATTGGAAGGCATTACGAGCGCGGTATTTTGGGTTAGTGACGTTGATGGATCGCGGAGTAGGCAAGGTCTTGGACGCGCTTGAGGAATCTGGGCAGGCGGATCGGACCGTGGTTGTTTTCACGAGCGATCACGGCGACGGACTGGGTGATCGCGGGATGTTGGGGACGAAACGGGCGTTTTACGAGGAAATTGCCGGTGTGCCGTTGTTGATGCGTGTGCCTTGGATCAGCCGTTCACAGAAAAAGATCGGAGGGAACATCGGTCATGTAGACATAGTGCCGACATTGCTGGAATTGATGGGTGTTGATGAGTCGAATATGCCTGATCACTTGCAAGGGCGGAGCAGAGTAGATGTTTTGGAGGGGCAGAAAGAACTTTGCGACGATGTGTTCATGCAGTGGTACGAACATTCGCCGACAGTTCCTCTAGGCACACCGGACATCGAGCGTATGTCAAGGGTTTCTTGGCGGTCGGTGGTTACTGCTGATAGATGGAAGTTGAATCTCAGTCCTGGCGATCAATGCGAGTTGTACGATCTGAACACTGATCCGTTTGAATTGAAAAACCGCTTCGACGACCCTGAGTGTCGAGATCGTATACGCGATATGGCGGCTCGTATCAGGATTTGGCAGGATTCGGTTGGCGACAAACTGAGATTGCCGTCAGTTTAACGCTCGGATTCGGCGGCAACACGTTCGTCGATTTCGCCGGTGTCAAGATCGTCGTCTTGTTCGAATAGATGGGCATTCTGTCGATGGAACCTTACACTTTTGAGGAGCACAGCAATGGCGAGAGCCGAGATTCCGACGTAAAGGAGTAGCATCTCAAGTCTATTGTTGGCCGGGCTAACGATAACGATTGTCAATAAGAGGACTCCCCAACCGGTAACGCCGGCTTGTAAAGACGGGTGGGCAAACTTGTAGCGTAGAGGTGGAATGCCGAATAGTATGGCAACCAGAACAGCGGGTAATGCTGCCAACTGAAACATCCCTACGACCAATCCACCGAGGCTTGCGACACCATCGCCACCTTTGAACCGCGTCATGGGTGAGAACCAGTGTCCAAGAATGACCGCAATGGATGGCACCATCAACCATAGACCTGTAGTTTCGAAGACATGCCGCGAGAGTTGGATCACGATGATGCCTTTTGCGACATCGATTAAGAACACGATAAAGCCAGTTTTTCGGCCTACGTTTTTCCAGACATTGGTGGCTCCTGCTTGACGCGATCCGACATCGAAGATGTTGATTCCGTGAAGCCGTGCGGCGATGTATGCGGCTGGAAGCGCTCCGATAAAGAACGCTGCGAGAGACGCGTATGCGATATTGACGATTTCAGGACTGGCGCTGATCATATCTGGGTTGGATTTTAGCACCAAAGGTTAAAGGCTAGTTGGAAAGAGACGGCACAGCGATTCGGCGGAAACGCCCTGGTAAGGCGAGGCTTGAAGTCGCCCGGCTAGGGCGTACCATGTCGTCGCTCGAACTTAGGAAATTTCTGATTGGGACAGTGGTTTGGGGTGTCGGAAACCAGATGGTCACCGTTACCCAGACGTACGTCATCTTCGACCTCACTGATTCTGCTCTCCAACTAGCGATACTCGGAGCAGCAGTTGTGGTCGCCTCGATATCGACCTCCATCGTAAGCGGATTTCTTGCGGACCGCTTCAGTCGCAAGGTCTTGTTGATGTGTGGTTCCGTGATGACTTTTAGTTCGATGTTGACGGTGGGTCTGCTACTCATCACCGACAATATCGAGCCGTGGCATATCCAGGTGGCTGGAGCGATTCACGGTTCTGCGCTGGCGCTGGACTGGACTGCTAGATTTTCGCTTCTTCCGATCATGGTTCCTCGCAACATCTTGCCTCGCGCGGTGTTCTTCGATAACTCGTTTTTCAATCTGGGACGTGTACTTGCGCCGCTGATCTGGGGTGCGATTGTCCATCATTGGGGCTACGATTGGACTTACATCACGATCGCTGGGGTAATGGCTCTGAATCTCGTGATTGTGGCTTTGTATCGTCCTATTTCGACCGGGATTTCAACGGCGCATCAACCGATTTGGGATGATGTAGTAGAGATTGCGAGTGTGGTTCGGCACAACGCGATCTTGAATGGCAATTTGACGTTCACTTTCGTAAACGCGCTGTTGATGGGCGGCTTCATATACCTTTTGACTCCAATCTCACGGGAGGTTTACAGCGTTGGCGCGGGCGAATACAGCCAGTTGTTCGCAGCTGTAGGAGTCGGGGCCTTTATCGGGGGATTATTCCTTGGATTCAGCGGAGGATTCAAGAGGACCGGCTACGGGTTGCTTATCTCAAATGTCCTGACCGTTGGTTGCGCGATCGTCTTCGCGCTTATCACCAGCATCTATTTCGGGTTCGTGTTTGCCTTATTGTTCGGGCTGATGAACGCGATACACATCGGTCTGGGAACGATCTCCATGCAGATGGCGATTACCGACAACGTCAGAGGCAGGTTGGCGGGTATCTATGAACTCGCTTGGGGCGGGTTCCCCGCTGGAGGCTTCGTGTTCGGCGCGTTGGCAGACGGTTTGGGATCGTCAGTGGCGCTAATTATCGGCTGCGGATTTGTATTGTTCGTGACTTTCGTCGTTGGGACTTTCAATCCACAATTGCGAAGGCTGCGGCTGCGGATGTAATGCCGCCGACAGCCGGTTAAGCGTCAGGCTGATTGTCGAAATAGTTGGGTTGATAGGGCGGAGGTTCCAATTGTCCGTCTAGTTCCATCTGCTCTTGTTCGGTGAGATATTTGGAAGGGCATCGCACTGTCAGGGTTTCCGCGTTCAATACGCCGTCTGATCCGAGAGTGCCGTTGAGGATGATCTCTGAGTGGTCGTTGAAGAAGACTTGTCCGACTTCTCCGGAGTAACTCACTGGCAGTTCTGTTGAACCGAATTCGTCTTTCAGACGAAAGTTCGCAGTAACTCCGTCTGGCGATTTGATGTAAGAGCCGGGGACTAGCTTGCCCAGAACTCCGATGGACTTGGTGTCGCTTGTCATTTCATTTTGGACGACTTCGTCGACGCTCATGAATCGGACTGTGGCGGCGTTGAATGCAATGGTTGCGAAGTATGCGATGCCGGCCAGAAAGAGCACTGCTACAGCGATGACTATTCCTTTGCCGCCGAGTAGGACGGTTGACTTTGCTGCACCAGAATTTTCAGCTCTAGAATGCGACGTTTCTTGATGTTCGCTGACTTTCATAACGCTTCGCCGTCCGATTGCGATTCCTTTAGACGCGACAATTCTGCTGACAATGATCGTTGCCGTGCACTCATGTATATGACATACGCCATGATGCCGATCCATGTGATTGCGACGACTGCCAAGAGGTATCCCAGATTGGTGCCTACATCGGCGGATTCGGCTTGGACTACCGAGGTAGCCACGCTGTTGCTGTCGGATTGAACAGTGATAGAAGTTAATCGCATCTGTTGGTCTCGCAGACGCGTGGCGGCTTCTTGCGGTTCTGACGATTGGTCTGAGACCCAACGGTCTCCGACGCGATTTTCAAGTCCGTATGAAGTGTTTGGGTTTGAGTTGGATACCGTGAAGCGCGAGACATCCCCGTTGCCCTCAACAATGGAGAAAGCGGTTAGCGCGCCTGCATCATCGGTCTCGATCTGAGTGACTACGCCAGTTGAGATGGTTGGTGCCTGCGCTTTCGCCAAGCTCGACGGGATGAACACGGCGAGTACCGATAACAGGATCACAGTGATCGCTATTGGTGTATTTTTCACGCGCTTGCTCCGGCACTCGATTTTTGCAGTTTGAATTTGAGTGTTTCGTGTTCACTCTCCATCCTCGCCAACCCGATTCGTTCGGTCAGAAGGGAGAAGAAAAGGAACGTGAATGCAATGACGCTCACAAGCAAAGTCAGTCCAATCTGTGCTGCAACGAGATTCTCTTCTTCGGCGATTGGGCCGACGACTAACGGGGGATGTGCTTCTTGCCATAACACAGAGGCGTAATAGATGATTGGCGTGTCAATGGCACCGATGATGGCGATGATGGCTGAGAGTCGCATTCTTTGATCGCCGGCTGGGAAGTAGGCACGGAACATCAGATAGGCAACGTAGATGAAGAACAGGATGAGCGCGGTGGTCAGTTTTGCTTCGCCAGTCCACCAAACTCCCCATACCGGCTTGGCCCAGATCATGCCTGAGATCAGCATCACAGCGCCGAAAACTACGCCGACCTCAGCCATTGACACGGCCAGCCGATCCCAGCGTTCGTTCTTGGTGATCAGGTAGATGATGCTGGCGGCGGCGACTCCGACGATGGCGACCATGCTAGCCCAGGCAGCGGGAACGTGGAGATATAGGATGCGCTGAACGACGCCTTGATTGATGTCGGTAGGCACCCAGACGAACATCATCCAGAGTGCAAATGCCATTGCGAGCAGGGTTGCAACATGCAAAACCGCGCGAAGATGGATTTTCGGGAATCCCATTAGTTTTTGGCGATCTCAGTCAGCAAGTTCACCCGCTCACTAGCTGATTGTAATTTCATAGCCGATAGTTCTGCATACGAGTTGGGGACAGCCACAGCAAAGGTTTAATCGTCCAGAACGTAGCCGAAAAGAAGTGCGGATGCGGTAACGAACAGGATGTCGAAAACTATGGCGAGTTGGATCCATGGAAGCGATTCAGACCATGCTTGCTCAGTGGCAGCAGCAGCGGTTACCCGTATTGCAGCGAACAGGAGTGGAGAAACAGTTGGTAAGAACAGCATCGGTAATAAGACTTCACTCGCTCTGACGCGAAAGGTCAGGCTAGAGAAAAGCGTTCCCACGCCGGAGAAGCCGATTGTTGTCAGGAGCGCGATAGTGATCGTCTCAATACGGAATACGCTTAGATTGAACAAGAAGGTGAAGACGATAAAGACGATGACAGTTGCGATGGTCAAGAAGATGAAGTTTCCGAGCGATTTGCCGATGAAGAGCAGGTCTCTCGATATGGGAGCCATCATCAGAGCACCTACGGCTTCGTTCTCCAACTCATGCGATGTGGCGCGTGCGAGCCCGACCACGCCAGCGAAAGTTATGGCAGCCCAAAGTACTCCGGGTCCGGCTTCGATTGCGTTTCGATTAGTTGGTTCGATTGCGATTGCGAAGATTGCGATCACTAGAGATGCGAACATCACGATTGCGATTGCGATATCGCGGTTACGCGATTCAATGCGTAACTCTTTGAGCGTTAGCGCCCAGATTATTGCGAGAGAAGCGGTCAATCTGAGGTCGCGGTTAGGTGGCTGGTTCGAGGTGCCCGTTGTGGAGCCGATTGACTACATCGGCGGACTGTGCGATGAGTTCTGGGTTATGGGTGGCGATCAACACGGCGCGATTATTGGCTTTCCACTCTTCGATGATGCCAATTAAATCTTCTAGAGATGGTGCGTCAATGCCAGTTTCGGGTTCGTCGAGTAGCAAGAGAGCGGGGGAGTGCAGTATTGCCCGTGCAATAGAGACGCGCTTTCGGTAGCCGTGCGACAGCTTTCTGACTCTTTCGTCCAATCGCGGCATCAAGCGGAGACGTTCAGCAGTTTCTTCGACGATACGCCCGGGTTCTTCGAGTTGGTAAAGCGTGGCGAATAGGGTCAGATTTTCTCGCACCGTGAGGTCTGAATAGAGCATTGGCGAGTGCATGACTGCGCCGATGTGTCTACGCGCCTCAGTGGGGTTGCTGACGGAATCTGTATCGTAGACGGCGACTGAACCGGATGTTGGCTTTGTTAGGGTTGCCGCGATTCTTAGCAGCGTGGATTTGCCCGAACCGTTTTCGCCCAATACGGCTACTACATTGCCGGGATTTACGGTCAGCGACAGGTCATGTAGAACCGTTGCTGCGCCGTATCGCTTTGTAAGGGCGTGGATGTGCAACATGGGCGGGTGCGGTTCGTTGCTGCCATGAATTTCAGTGGCTGTGATGATGACCTGCCAGATGTGGGTGCGCGGAGTGATGTGGCGGATATCGGCGTCCATTTTTGACCGTTTCGACTGGCACTAGCAGTTGTCTCCCTTGTCGGGTTGAACCTTTGGCATCGGTCAATTCGAAGTCGCCTTCCAACAATTTGATTATCGATATGTCGGCATCGGCACCCACGCGAAGCGAACCGATGGTGTCAGACATCCTGATCGCAGAGGATGGACGTTGCGTAGAGAACGCGATAACTTCGTTGAGTGAATATCCGAGATAGAGGTATTTGGAAAGAGTTGTGAGTAAGTCGTAGACGGGACCGCGAATGTTGTATCGGTGAACGTCTGAACTTACCGTACCGGGCGCAAATCCGTCGGCGGCGCATTTCTCGGCGACATCGAACGAGAACGAACCCGCGCCATGTCCTACATCGAAATTGACCCCGCGGTTCATGGCGTCGCGCGCTGCATCTATCACCTTTCCGGTATTGTCCACGATCCCAGGGGGGTTGCCGGTAAAGCTGTGTGTCACGATGTCGCCGGGGCGTAACTGCTCAAGGTATCGCTCAACGGGGTTTACCGTGCCGCCGATATGGATCATCAATGGTTTTCCCAGTTGACTAGATGCTTCAAGAGCGCGCTCCATAGCGATCAAATCGTTGTTGCCCAAAATTGCTTCCGAGAGTCGCACTTTGATGCCTACGATGGTTTCGGGGAACATCTTCGCGGCTTCTACGGCTTTTTCGACGCGTGCCCATCGGACATCTTCAAGTTCGCCGATTTCGCTGTCTAACTGTCCCATACCGGAGATGTGTAGGAACGCCAAGACGCGCGTATCGGTTTTCTGTATGACGTATCGATGGAATCCAGCGATGGTGTTAGAACCAGATGACCCTGCGTCGATTGCAGTTGTGACACCTCTATAGAGACATGACGGATCGGCCTCTACAGCTAGATGTGCCACTCCCCACCAGACGTGGACATGCAGGTCTACCAGACCGGGCGTTACGATCAACCCATCCGCTTCGATCACATCATGTGTGTCTCCGTCGCTGATGTATTTTTCGATGGCTCTGATCTTGCCGCCCGCGATGGCGATGTCTCGTTTGGCGTGCAGACACTGGCTGGGGTCTATCACCGTGCCGTTTTTGATAACCAGGTCCCAAGTCATTTCTCACCTCATTTAGGACTAACTCGACGACTCAATAGCTATGCTATGCATCGAAATCTCGAATGACTTTGCCCGGAGTCGCTCCTGTAACTTCGCCATTATCGATTGCCAGGACACCATTGACGATCACGTGGTCCATACCGGTTGAGTATTGGTGAGGATCGGTGAACGAGTTGTTCTGTCTGACGTTGTTTAGGTCGAAAACGTTGATGTCTGCGTACATTCCCCGAGCGATTCTTCCGCGTTTCGTCAGTTGCAGGCGTTGTGCGCCGAGTGCGGTCATCTTATAGATGGCTTCTTCGAATGAAAGAAGCTTGCGAGTTTTGACGAAGGTTTCCAGATGTCTGGAGTTAGTCGCATAACTGCGCGGGTGGGGTTTGCCAGCTGAAAGCGGTCCGGTTGTTCGTAGCGAACTTCCATCCGAGCATACCGCCATCAATCGCCACTGAGCAATTGCCTCAACATCGGCTTCTTCCATGGTGTTAAGGACGTATGAGCCGTCGGATTGTTCATATAGTCGGAGAGCGGCTTCTGCTGGCTCGCATCCCATTTCGTCGCCTATCTGCTCGAGACTCATGCCTTCGTAGTCGGAATTGGGCGGAAAATGTGCAACTACAGACCCCGCGGCGCCGTGGTTGCGGCTGATGTAGTACCTGGTGTCCTCGCGCATCTTGGCGCGAAGGTCGTCGTCTTTTAATCGTTCGATGGTCGCTTGTCGTCCACCTGATAGCGACCATCGGGCGAACATAGCTCCGCTGAATCCAGTGCTGGACCAGGAATATGGGTATTGGTCCCCCGCAACGTCAATACCTTCGTCGCGGGCACGCTCGAATCCTTCGAGGATCTCGGGGCCGCGTCCCCAGAACTTGGGCCCGACTGCTTTGACGTGTGATACCTGTATGCGTCCTCCAGTGCGTCGTCCGATTTCGATGGCTTCAGCGTGGGCAGGGAAGAGGCCGCACAGATCGTCAGCTTCAGAGCGAATATGTGAGGAATAGAGCTTGTTTCTGTCAGCGACTGGTTGGTTCAGCGCGATGACCTCGTCAGTGAGCGAGTATGAGCCTGGGGCGTACCAGAGGCCGGTTGACATTCCGAGTGCTCCGGCATCTAGGCTCTCTTCGACAAGGCGTACCATGTGAACGAGCTCATCAATGTCTGGGCCGCGATTGTCCATACCCATTACTGCTGCACGGATTGTGCCATGACCTACCTGCGTCGCGATGTTTATGGTTGACTGGCGTTGCTCCAGCGCGTTCAAGTAACCGTTGAAGTCTTCCCAGTCAACATCAAAGGTTCCTTCTCCACCCCTTGATAGACGTTCCTGCAATTGGTCTTTTGCTGCTCCAAATAGCGGGGCACAGAAACTCATGCCACAGTTGCCGAAGTATTCAAGGGTTACGCCTTGGGTGAGTTTCGAATCGGCTAACGGGTCGATGAGGAAAGAAGCGTCTGAGTGTGTGTGCAGATCGATGAAGCCGGGCGTAACGGATTTGCCGGATGCGTTAATCGTTAACTTGGCCTCGGCATCGACGAGGTTGCCGACTGTTTCGATGGTGTCGCCGCTTATGCCCACATCGGCAAGTATGCCGGGAAGGCCACTCCCGTCGTGCACCGTTCCGCCAACTATCTTGATGTCCAGCATGTCGCCCGCCTTGCAGAATAGCCAATTGGTAGATGAGTGGATTTTATCGCTAAACTCTCTTCAACTATCGTGTGCCCTCGATGTCTGCCATTTGACTTAAACTTGCGATGAGACTTTACACACCAGCGCAAAGGGAGTAGAAGATTGAAGTTCGTCAGATTTGAGAATGGAAACGGTGCGGCATACGGGATTGTCGAAGATGACAACACCGTAACAGAGATATCTAACTCGCCGATAGGACAGACCTACGAGACGACTGGCAATTCTTACAACTTGACTGATGTCAAGATACTCGCACCAAACCCGAATCCGCCCAAAATGCTGTGTTTGGCACGCAATTACCGCTCGCACCTCCTAGGCGCGCAAGAACCGACACGTCCAGAACCTTTCTATAAAACGCCTACTGCAATCATTGGGCCTGGCGATGCGATCAAGTTGACATCCGACTCTGGCTTGGTGGTTTGCGAATCTGAATTGGTCGTAATCATGGGCAAGCGAGCAAAGAATGTCAGCGAAGCCGACGCTATGGACTACGTGTTCGGTTATACCTGTGGTAACGACGTCAGCGCACGAGATTGGCAGGGCGGCCCTGACGCGGATACTCAGTGGTGGCGAGCGAAATCTGCCGACACTTTTGGTCCGACGGGCCCGTTCATCGTCACAGATATCGACCCGCATGACGCCAACATCCGGGGGCTTGTCAATGGTGTAGAAGGTCAACGTTGCCATTCGTCAGAGATGATCTTCAACATCCCTCAAGCGATAAGTTTCATCAGCCGTTACGTCACTCTCGAAGTTGGTGACATGTTGTGGACTGGGACCTCTGGCACGACGCCGCCGATAAATGTCGGAGGAGACGTAACAGTGGAGATCGACAAGATCGGCGTGCTTCACAACCCAGTGGAAGCGGCCTGAGTTTCGCGAAGACCGAGTTTTAACTTCTAGCTGGCGCCGAAGTAGGTCGATAGATCGCCTTCGGTGAGCCAGTAGAAGACGAGGTATGCGCCGACGATAGCGAGTATCACGGCTGACACGCGCTCAATGTATTGCATAGAGCGTCGTAGCGGATTCAGGATTGCACTCTTGAATAGTGCAATGGCAATGGTCACAATCATGATCAGGAATGCCATGCCACCAGCGTATGCCACGAATTGCACCAACCCAGAAAAGAAACCCTCGCGGCCGAATGAACTAGTTACCACGCTGAGAAAAATGGGTAGTGTGCAACTCAAAGAGGCTAGGGCGTAGCTGACTCCAAAGAGGAAATACCCTGCAAGAGAGGAAACCCTAGGATCGCCGACACGATCTGCCATTCTCTGCGCTACCCCCGTGTAGATCTTGCCGCCGAGGAGGATGTACGCCCCCATCAGAGTCATCAAAATACCTAAGGTGAATCCGATCCACGGTAAGGATTCTTTGACAAGTTCTTGGCTTGCTGATACCAGTAATCCAGCGGAACCGAAAAGTGCTACAAATCCGAGACCCATCGCCAAACTGACATAAACCGCTTTGGAGCCGCGTTTAGCAGTGCCAACTAATCCCGTGCCCTCTTCGACATCAGACTCATCACGCAGATAGATGGTGAGGTACGCGGGCAACATCACAAACCCGCATGGATTCACTGCAGCGACCATACCGGCGACGAATGCGAAACCGAACGGCAGGATGTCGCCCAGATTCGTAACCCATGAAGTTGAGGTGCTCTGAACTCCAAGGACGTTGCTGACTGTGTCGTTCGCACCCGGTCCTTGGAACACTCCCATGGCGAATGCGATCACCAGTAAAGCCACAGCACTAATAGCGGCGACGAGTTGGCCCACTGAAATCGGTTGTGCGGATGGACCTGGCAACTTCATGGCATTGCTCCAGTGGTGTTGAGAAGATTGGTGTGTTGCGTGACGGACACGTCCGAGCACGGTTGCTGATGTTGTCAAGAATAACGACTCAAACGGAAAATCATACGTAAATCGACTGATTGGCAAGCTGTCTGTTTTCTTGAAAATAGCAACTTGTGATACCATCGAACATTGGTTCCAAAGGTCATTTTGACGCTGTGGAAGCGCTTTGCGCGCTTGAGGAACGCCGAAAACACCACGATCAGGAGATCACTGTACAACCTTGACGACCGAAACCATGGTTGCCGATACAGAGGCTGCCACCGAAGAAATCCAAGAACTTGAGCCCTTAAGTGTCGAAGGGCTTTATCGCGCCGGGGTGCACCTCGGCCATCTGTCGAAACGTTGGCATCCGAAGATGCGCGAGTATATCCGCCTCAAGCACCAAAAGCGTCACGTTCTTGATATGGACAAAACCATTGATGCGCTTGAACAGGCTAAATCCGCTGTGCGCGAGATTGTCGCTGGCGGTGGCGAGTGTCTCATGGTTGGCACGAAGTTGCAAGCCAAGAATGAGATCGAACGATTGGCAAAGTCAGTTGATGCTTCGTACATTACCTCCCGCTGGCTCGGAGGCACGTTGACTAACTTCAGCACGATCTCTCGTCGCATCGAGGCTCTGATCCAATTGGAGGAAGACTTTGAAAAAGGCGAGGTGCAGGCTCATACGAAGCGTGAGCTTCTGATGAAGCAGACGGAGGTCAGGCGCCTGAACAAATTCTTCGGCGGAATCAAAGAGATCTCAAAATTGCCAGACGTTATGTACGTCGTCGGGATTGATCGCGAAAAGCATGCCGTCAAGGAGGCGAACGACCTCGGCATCCCGGTTATTGCGATCGTTGACACCAATTGCGACCCTAGCAGTATTACCTACCCGGTTCCAGGCAATGATGACTCTCATGCTTCGATCTCGTTGATTTCGAGCCACATTGCGGCTGCGATTTCGGAAGGTCGAGAACTTGCTGCGGAAAGGCGCCGCGAGCGAGAAGCGATGCAGGCGGAGCGTGATGCCCAAGAAGCGGCGATGGCGGCAGCTAGGGCAGCAGCGGCAGAGCGATCCAAGCAACGAAACTCGGACGAGTAATTGTCCTTTGACAAGACAGACACAATCATCTATCGAAACGGAGCAGTCACGACATGGCTAATATCAGCACTGCGCAGATCAAAGAACTGCGCGACCAGACTGGTGCTGGCATCATGGATGCGAAACGGGCCCTTGAAGATGCCGATGGCGATATGAAGGCCGCTGCCAAAACCCTAGCGGAGAAGGGACTCGCGTCGGCAGCGAAGCGAGCGGGTCGAGAAGTTGCTGAAGGCGTTATTGAGGCATACATCCACACTGGTTCGAGGGTGGGTTCATTAGTGGAACTGAACTGCGAGACAGATTTTGTCGCCCGAACGCCGGAGTTCAAGGCATTGGCACGCGACTTGGCTATGCAGGTTGCGGCCATGAGTCCACGCTACGTTGACCGCGCATCGATCCCTGAAGACGCAGGGGAAGTTTCCGAAGACGAGATTTTGCTTGATCAGATGTATATCCGCGACGGTAGCGTCAAGGTGTCGGATCTGGTATCCGAACTGGTCGCGAAGGTCGGAGAAAACGTCAAGATCGGTCGTATCGAAAGATTCGCTTTGGGCGAATGAGCAAAGGAGCATCACGGTATGCGGTTGACGCCGCGTTACAGCCGTATCTTGCTGAAACTGAGCGGTGAGTCGTTTAAGGGCACCAAACAATTCGGCATTGACAACGACACCGTCAGGTACATTTCAGGCGAAATCAGCCAGGTTCACGATGCTGGTGTAGGTATTGGTGTTGTCGTAGGTGGTGGTAACATGTGGCGCGGTGCTGATTATGAAGCACAAGGCATGGACCGCTCTAGTGCTGATCACGCCGGAATGTTGGCGACGGTAATGAATGCTCTGGTACTGCACGATCAGCTGGAGCGCGATGGTGTTCAGGTTAGAACGATGACAGCAATACCGATGCCCACAGTAGCTGAGCCGTATGTCAGGTCGCGCGCGTTGCACCATATCGAGCGAGGTCGAATCGTCATCTTTGCGGCCGGGACAGGCAATCCGTTCATGTCAACCGACACGGCCGCTAGTCTACGCGCGCTTGAGATGAATGCTGGCGTGTTGGTAATGGCGAAAAATGGTGTAGATGGTGTTTACGATGCCGATCCGGCCATGAACCCAGAGGCAAAAAAGCTTGATCACATCACTCATCACAAGGCGCTGGAACTCGGCTTGCGAGTGCTAGATTCGACCGCGTTATCCCTGGCGATGGACAACAAGATGCCGATCTTGGTGTTTGATATGTTCAAACCCGGCAACCTTGGGGGTATCGTTAGCGGAGGACACGTAGGGACACGCATAACGATCGATGCAGCGGGCGAACAGTTGCACATGCCGCAACAGGCTTCACAGGTATACGCCTGATAAAAGAGAGTAACTTCAGACTTAATCGTGAGATCGCCGGCATCCTCTATTCCGGCAACTGTCCGTGTATGCCGATAAACGAAGATAGGAGTTCTAATGCTGGAAGAAACCTTAGATGATGCACAGAGTCGCATGAACTCCTCCGTGAGTGTGTTCGAAGAAGACCTTGACGGATTTCGCACCAACCAAGCGTCAACATCCCTCGTAGCAAAGATGCAGGTCAGCGTTGATATGGGAGGTGCTACTGACACGTTACTTATGAATCAACTTGCGTTGATAGCAGTTGAAAGCGCGCGCACAATCAAGATTGAGGCGTTTTATCCAGACGCAGCGGCTGCCATAGTGAGAGCGATTCAGACCTCGGATCTCGGGTTGAATCCTCGAGTTGACGGTCAAACGATCCGATTGATTTTGCCTGAACTGACTCAGGAACGAAGACAAGAACTGGTCAGAATGGCCAGACGACGTGCTGAAGAGGCTCGAGTGTCGATCCGCAACGTTCGACGCGATGCCCAAAGCATGATACGTGAGATTCAGAGTGAGGGCGAGGCTTCAGAGGACGAATGCATCCGAGCTTCGAAGTCTTTGCAGGACATCACCGACGATTCTGTAGATCGAGTAGGTGAGTTGCTTGAAACCAAAGAGGGCCAAATCCTGGCATAGCAGGCGTCCTAAAGGGGGTTCCATTTCGCTGCGTATTTTCAGGAGGTTGCAATGAGTATGGAAACAGCGGAAGGTGGGGTTGCGACCGCATCATCTTTAGATCGTAACGGGACGGCGGAGGATGTCCGCGTCCCGCATCATATAGCCATCATTATGGATGGCAACGCGCGCTGGGCAGCACAGCATGGATTGAGCATCGCGGATGGTCATCGTGCTGGCTATGAAAACATAGAGCGAATTGCGAGAGCTATGGCACAAAGAGGGGTAAAGGAATCGACGCTCTTCGCATTTTCAACAGAAAACTGGGACCGTCCGACTGACGAAGTTGAAGCGATCATGGAACTCGCATCCGAAGCTGTTACTCGCGGAGTTCAACGGTTCCACGCGGATGGCGTCAAGCTACGCCATGTAGGTTATGGGAAACGCCTTCCGGCTGATCTAGTCACCAAAATCAACGAAGCGGAAGAGTTGACGCACAACAATGATGGTTTTTCGCTCAACCTAGCATTCGATTACGGCGGTCGACATGAAATCGTGAACGCGATCAAAAAGATCATCGCCGACGGAGTGTCTGTTGAGAGGATCGACGAGTCCTTGGTGGGACGTTACCTATTCACCGCGGGCATACCAGACCCGGACATGATCATCCGGACGGGGGGCGAGTACCGCATCAGCAATTTCATGATCTGGCAATCGGCTTATTCTGAGTTTTACTCGTCGCCGGCGATGTGGCCAGAATTCGATGAAGGCGAGTTGGATGAAGCGATCGCGGCGTATTCTCGCCGCCAACGACGCTTTGGCAGACGTCCCAATGAAACGCGATAGTTGAAAGGCGATAGTTCTGCGAAACTATTCGCGTGTCTCACCCTAAAAATCCCTCTGATCCCGAACGAGCAGTTAAATCATCCGAATTGACGCTTCGTTTGATTTCAGCAGGAGTTGGCCTCCCGTTACTAGGATTGGTTCTCTACATGGGTTTTTGGGCGGTCTCCGTGGTTGCGATTATTGTCGCTGCGGTCGTTGGGTCTGAAACGCGTCAAATGGCGATTGGCGGGTCGGCGTCGCAAGGGATTAGAGTCTCGGCTATGGTTTCCGGTGCTGTTGTGGCTGGAATGGGAGCATTTGCGGCTGGGCTGGGATATTTGGACATCGAGGTTACTGTCGCGGATCGGACGGCTGTCGCAGTCGGCTTTATCGCTCTGATTATTGTGGTTGAAATGGTCGTCACTTCGCGTTTCCCTCTAATCGACAAAATAAGGCGGAATCTGGTTCTTTCTTACGGCGCATTCACAGTTATGGCTGTGACGATGTTGCCATTCGTGGTTGGCCTAGATCAAGGCCGAGAGCTTCTTGCTTTCGTCATTCTCGTAGTGTTCGCGACAGACACGGGCGCGTATTTCGTCGGTAAGGCATTTGGGAAACGTAAAATGGCTCCTAGCATCAGCCCGGGTAAGACATGGGAAGGATTTGCGGGCGGAATTGCGACGGCATTGATTGCTTCTTGGGTACTCTCGAATCTGTTGTTTCTCGATTACACCTTCACTAGAATTTTGGTTATGGGGCTGTCGATTGCCGTGATTGGAGTTGTGGGAGACTTGGGCGAGTCTTGGATTAAACGCCTCTCTGGGGCTAAAGATTCAGGCGGGATCATACCGGGGCATGGCGGCATCATGGATCGACTGGACGCGCTGGCGCCCAACTTCGTCTTCGTATACTTCATCGAAAGATGGCTCGCATGAAAAAGCGGATCACAATACTTGGATCAACGGGCTCTGTTGGTTCGCAGACGCTAGACGTCCTTCGCCAATTCCCCGATGATTTCGACGTATTGGGTCTATCTGCAGGAAACAATGTCAAACGGCTGACCGAGCAAATCGAAGAGTTTGGTGCTAGGTATTTCTATTGCAAGGATCATACGATCACTCAGATTGGGAACGCCAAGCGTATCGGAATTTCTGACTTGGCTACGCACTCTGATGTCGATTTCGTGATGCATGCTACCGCCGGTGTTGAAGGTTTGCCGTCAGCAGTGGCATCCCTAGGCGCGGGCAAGACGGTAGGCCTTTCCAATAAGGAATCGATAGTTATGGCCGGGGCGCATTTGAAGCGCGTCGCTGACGAAAACGGGGGGACGATTCTGCCGATAGATTCGGAACCCAGCGCGCTGTGGCAATGCGTTATCGGAGAGAAGAGCAAACCTAAACGCTTCATTGTTACCGCATCTGGAGGAGCATTCAGAGACAAGTCACCTGACGAACTGGCAAAGGTAACACCCGAAGAAGCACTTAATCATCCGACGTGGACGATGGGAAAGAAGATAACTATCGATTCTGCGACGCTGATGAACAAGGCTTTTGAAGTGATTGAGACTGCATCACTCTTCGATGCCACATTCGACGAGATTGAGGTTGTGATACATCGTCAAAGCATCGTTCATTCGTTAGTAGAGATGCACGACGGCTCAATAAAGGCACAACTCAGCCATCCCGACATGCGGCATCCGATACAGTTCGCCCTGTTCTATCCCGAAAGACGGGCCAATGACACTTTGCCGAAGTTCGATCTGCTTGAGGCAAAAGAGTTGACGTTTGAAGCGATGGATCCGTCGAAATACCCATGTTTCGATCTTGCGATGACTTATGCGCGGATCGGGGGCACCTACAACGCTGTCTTGGCTGGCGCGGATGAGGCGGCTGTAAACCTTTTCTTAGAGCGCAAGATCAGGTTCTGCGATATTGCAGATGAAATCGAAGCGACGGTCATATCGCACAAAGCAAAGTACGATTTCACTGTAGATGATGCGATCGCCGCGGCTCGATGGGCATACGACTCAACCTTAGAACGACACCTGTAAATCTGATTCATTGAATACGATCCAACCCTGTCAACCTCAATGAGCTCCACACTCATATACGGACTGATCGTCGCTCTGTTGATCTTGGGCCCGTTGATCATACTCCACGAGTTTGGGCACTACATCGTAGCGAAACTGAATCGCGTCAAGGTGCTTGAATTTGGCTTCGGTTTCCCTCCCCGCGCTTTTGGAATTTGGACGGGTTCGACTCTCGTTTCCACCTATCCGCAAACAACCTATAGCACCGTCAGTGGTCGCGAATCGCTAAAGATTGGTCAGATGGTCACGGTTTGGGGCGACGAACGAGAGGAAGGGAAAGTCGACGCGGTTGAGATCAGAGAATTTGATCGCAAAGACGTATCTCATGCCCAGACTTCAGCAGCGGTATTCGTAGGCAAGATAAAGCGTATCGATGAGCACAGCATCACGGTCTCCGAAATGGTCTGGTCGATCAACTGGTTGCCCGTCGGCGGTTTTGTGAAGATGCAAGGCGAAGAGGATCCCGAATCGAAGGACAGTTTGGCCAGCAAATCGGCAATCGTTCGGATTTCGGTGATAGTAGCCGGAGTAGCGGTGAATGCGGTAATTCCATTTATCGTCTTTTCCATCGTTGTTATGATCCCGGTGCAGTACGTTGCCGGCGATGTGGTGGTCGCTAACGTGATGCCTAACTCTCCTGCTTACGAAGCGGGCATTAGACCGCTTCAGAAGATTATCTCGGTTGACGGTACCCCGATATCCAATTTCAGTGACCTTCAAAACGCTGTGATCAAAAAGCTTGGTCAGGAGACGGTGTGGGAAGTTCAACGAGGCATCCCGGATCCCTTTGCGAGGCCGGCCGAACCGACTGTTCATTACCTTGAAGGTGACACGCAGTTCGTGACCTTAGTGCCGAGGTGGGATCCGCCGAGGCATGAAGTGGTGATTGAGATCGATGATCCGACCACACAAATGCGCGTCGGCGTAGCGCGCGCCTACGACCCCTCTGTAGGTGCAAATGACGAGTTGACGGTGGTGCCTGATGGGTCGGTTCGCGATGACCTGTATGAGATTTCGCTGTCGGACATCAACGAGTTCATATCGACCGCTCAAATCGACGACACGATCAGAATCACTGAGGTTCGAGACGTCGAAGGATTGCACTATCTGGACGCCAGGAAGTTCAATCTGAACCTAGGTTCTGTGACGTATCTGCAAGAAGGTGCTGCTGGGGTGCAACTTCAACTGGCAAATCCCCTTATAGCTTCGCGAGGCGTGCCGATTACTCGAGCCGTACCAGAGGGCATCAATGAAACATTCGAGATCATCGCGCTCGCTAAAAATTCGATATTCGGTGCGATTTCTGGTTCGAAGAACCCGCAATTCGAAGGTCCTGTTGCGGTCGGTCCCGTTGGATTGAGCCAACTTTCAGGTGAAGTGGCAACGGCAGATATTTCTGTTTCCGCGCGCGTCACAATAATCCTCACACTTGCGGCTACGCTAAGCATCTCGTTGGCAGTCATAAACCTATTGCCGATCCCAGGTCTTGATGGCGGAAGGTTGGCATTCGTATTTTTGGAAATCATTCGTGGCGGCAAGCGTGTGCCACCCGAAAAGGAAAATCTCGTGCACTTTGCGGGATTTGTCCTTCTCCTCGCGCTCATCGTGGTCATCTCGTTTTCGGATATTGCCCGGCTAATCGACGGTGAGCGCTTCCTATAGCGGATAATAGGAAGAAGCATGATTGAACTGATAGACGCGCCCACAACTCCACGTTCCCGAACGCACCGCGTCATGGTTGGCGATGTCCCCATCGGTGGTGGTAGTCCCGTAGTTGTCCAGTCGATGACGGACACGGACACTGCCGATGTCGAGGCAACCGTCGCACAGGTGAAGCTCCTTGCTGATGCCGGGAGTGAGATCGTTCGCGTCACCGTGAACAACGACGACGCGGCTAGAGCAGTGCCAGAGGTTGCGAAACGCCTCAGCGACCTTGGCTGTGATGTCCCTTTGGTAGGCGACTTCCATTTCATTGGACATAGACTATTGCGCGATCATTCGGAATGCGCTGAGACATTGTCGAAATTTCGCATCAACCCGGGCAATGTAGGGCGTGGAAAGAGACATGATGAGAACTTCAACGCTTTCATAGAGATAGCACTTGATCACGGCAAACCCGTTAGGATCGGTGTAAACGCTGGGAGTCTTGATCAAGAGCTACTAGTCCAAAAAATGGACGATAACGCCCGTCGGCCCAATCCCTTAAGTGGAGATGACGTGGAACGTGAAGCGTTAGTGGAGAGCGCGATTGCCAGTGCGTCTGCTGCTGTTGATGTTGGTTTGCCCGAGAGTTCAATGATCATCTCTTGCAAAGTCTCGCGTCTGGGTCAGATGGTGGAGGCATACAAGAGGCTCTCAAAACTTACCGACATCCCTCTGCATTTGGGTTTGACTGAGGCTGGAATGGGGCAGAAGGGGGTCGTTTCGACAACCGCCGCGCTTTCGGTTTTGCTATATGACGGGATAGGCGACACAATCCGAGCCAGCTTGACGCCTGAGGTTGGTGGCGATCGTGCCAACGAAGTCAAGCTGTGTCAAGACATCCTCCAAACATTGGGCATCCGCACGTTCCGTCCATCTGTTACAGCGTGTCCGGGATGCGGGAGAACTACATCCACGCTGTTCCGCGAGTTGGCAAGTGATATCCAGCAACAGATCGATGTCAACCTACCGGATTGGAAAACTCGTTATCCCGGATCGGAAACGCTGAATGTGGCGGTGATGGGGTGCGTAGTGAACGGTCCGGGAGAATCTCGTGCCGCTGATATCGGTATTTCATTGCCGGGAAGTGGCGAAAGTCCACGCGCTCCGGTATTCGTTGACGGCAAGCGAGATCGAATGCTTTCAGGACCAACAATCGCAGAGGACTTCATCGGGATGGTCAACGACTATGTTGAAAACCGATGGGGAGCATAAATCAGCTGGAACCGACGCTTGTCAAACCCTAGAGACAACAGGCACTAAATGCGAGCATCACAGTTCTACATCAAAACCACGCGTGAAGCACCAGTTGAGGCAGAAACTATCAGCCATAAGTACCTCACTCGCGGCAGTTTCATACAACAGATCGCTGCAGGCATCTTCAGCATCACGCCGCTAGGGCAGCGGAGCCTCGACAAGATACGTAACATCATCCGCGAGGAGATGAATGCCGCAGGCGGTCTTGAAGTCACGATGCCGGTGGTTCAACCGCGTTCGATTTGGCAGGAAAGCGGCAGGGCAGACACGTATATACCGCCGCTCGCACAGTTCCTAGATCGACGGGAACGTGAGATGGTTTTGGCTCCGACTCATGAGGAGACCGTGTCGATCATGGGACGTTATGGCATCACGAGCTACCGCGACATGCCGCTGATTCTTTATCAGATACAGACCAAGTTCCGCGATGAAACTCGGTCGCGAGGCGGTCTTTTGCGGGTGAGAGAATTCGAGATGAAGGATGCCTATTCCTTTGACGCCGATATTGCCGGAATGGACGCGAGTTACGAGGCTATGGCGCAGGCATACCACAACATCTTCTCAAGATGCGGCCTCAACGCAGTGATGGTTGAAGCTGACTCCGGGTCCATCGGTGGTAAGGATTCCGCAGAATTCGCCCTTATCGCCGATAGTGGCGAAGATACCGTGTTGACCTGTGATTCTGAAAGCTGCGAATATGGAGCGAACCTTGAAAAAGCCGAGTTCATTAAGAGCATCAACTCCAAAGAAGAGCCTGGCGAGGTTGAAAAGTTCGCTACTCCCGGCGTGAAAACCATTGAGGCGTTAGCGGAAGCAGAGGGCGTTTCTGCATCTAAGACAGCAAAGGCGGTCTTCTACACTATTGATGATCAGGTATATGTAGTGGTTATTCGCGGCGATTTCGAGGTAAATGAGACCAAGCTAAGAAACATGATGGGTGGTGCTGAGCCGCGCATGGCGACGCCCGAGGAGGTTACCGCTGCAGGATTCGTACCCGGTTCAGCCTCAGCGATGGGCGTCGACAGCGAATTTGTCATAGCCGACGAATCGGCCGTCCAGAACATGAACCTCCTTGCTGGTGCAAATCAGGAGGGATATCACTTCCGCAACGTCAACTACGGAAGAGATTGGGATGCAGAAAACGTTGGCGATATCGCGGCCGCTGTTGAGGGTCATAAGTGTTCGCGTTGCCCAAAGGGACACCTGAAACAGCACCGAGGCGTCGAGGTTGGGCACATATTCAAGCTACGAACGGTTTACAGTGATGCGATGAACGTCAAGTTCAACGACGCGAATGGAGAACTCAAATCGGTTTTCATGGGATGTTACGGCATCGGTACAGGTCGATTGCTAGCTGCTGCAGTTGAAGCCAACCACGACGACCGCGGCATGACGCTACCTAGGTCTATCGCTCCTTTCGATGTGGTGATCGTAGCGGTCAACATGCACAACAATGATGAAGTACGACAGTTAGCTGAGACGCTCTACACTGAGTTGCAAGAATCGGGTATTGACACTTTGCTCGATGATCGACAAGAGGCGCCAGGAGCGAAGTTCGCCGATGCCGACCTGATCGGGATGCCAGTGCGTGTCGTGGTTAGTCCGCGCAGTATCCAAAACGGCGGCGTCGAGATCAAACATCGGCTTGCTGCTCCGAGCGATGCTGCGATCCATCCTACGGACCGAGCATTTGAGGAGATTCAAGCGATATTGGCGGCTTAGGCAAACTGAATATCGACTTTGGGCGTATTTGTGTAATGAGTGCGTGAAGAGTGTGCGAAGCGTAAACCAACGTGATAGAGTGAAATTGATAAGAACGCGCATTGCTGTTGCGATGTGTTGAGGAAGTGGGCGGGTGCCCACTTTTTCTTTTTTTGGGAACCTGCCCATTACACATCGAAGCCATCGATGGAGGTCTGCAAACATGAAGAGCGACATGCTGCTAGCTGTAATGCAGCTATCTGCGGAACGTAACCTTCCGCAAGATTCGGTCGTCTCTGCATTTGAAGAAGCCATCGCCGCCGCATACCGACGTGACCCAGCAGCCGAAGAACAGGATGTCAAAGTCAGACTCGACCCTGAAAGCGGCGAGGTTGTTATCAACACCGTCGTTCACGTCGTCGAAGAGTTGGATGAACTCGATTCTCGGGGGCAGATAATCGTTGAGGATGCCCGCGAGATGAGTGTCAATGCCCAACCGGGTGACGACATCATCACTGGAGTGCTCGATTTTACGCCCCAGCGCATTGCGGCTCGCACAGTCACTCAAGTCCTGATGCAACGCTTGCGGAGCGCGGAGCGTCAGCTTGTTTATGAGCAGTATTCCGACAAAGAAGGCGAAATCATATCGGCACCGATTCGCCGAATAGCGTCTTCGCGCTCTGGAGATTCAGTCGGAGACCGTCCGACCGTATTTGTCGATCTTGGCAAAGCTGATGCCATCATGCCGGGAGACGAACAAAGCCCTAGCGAGCGATATCGGCCGGGTATGGAGTTGAAGTTTTACGTCGTTCGCGTCAGCGACCAAAACAGCGATGGAGACGGAACGCCCGAAATCATCGTGTCTCGAAGGCATCCGATACTGCTCCGGCGTTTGATGGAGCTAGAGGTTCCTGAGGTCAAATCTGGGCTTGTTGAGATCAAGTCAATAGCGCGCCAAGCTGGGGCCAGAAGCAAAATAGCCGTCTACTCTAACAAGCACGATATCGACCCGATCGGGGCGTGTGTAGGCTTGCGAGGTATCCGCATTCAAAACATAGTCACTGAGTTGATGGGTGAAAAGATCGATATCTTGGAATGGAGCGACGAAGCTTCGGTGTTTATCGCCAACTCGCTAGGACCGGCGCAGGTTGAGGATGTGATCTTGGTAGACGATCGAGATGTAGAGGCCATAATCCCCGAAAATCAACTGTCGCTCGCTATAGGCAAAGACGGTCAGAACGTCTCTCTCGCCACTCGATTGACGGGATATCACATCGAGATTAAAGGGTCGGCGGCTTACGCTGAGGAATTAATCGAACGTCAGCGTCAACGCGAAGCAGAAGCCGCTCGGATTGCCGCCGAAGAGGAGGCTGCACGGATCGCCGCTGAAAAGGCATTGGCCGATAAGGTCGCCGCTGCCAAAGCAGCCGCGGAAGAGGAACTGCGCAGACAAAAGGAACTTGAAGAGGCTGCCGTTGCTGCTGCCGCAGTTCAACCTGAACCTGAGCCTGAGCCCGAACCGGCCAAACCGATTTTGTTTGTCCCTGAACCCGAGCTCGATGTTGTGGATGAGGTTGAGCGTGAAGAAGCGGTCGTCGTTGTACCTGAAATAACAGACGAGCCTGAGCCTGAGTTTGAACCTGCAGACGAAGTAGAAGAACTGGTACACGAGGTTGCCGCCGAAGCGTTCGATGAACCTGATTCAGACGATGAAGTCGCAGTACAAGACGACATCGCGGTAGAAGAGGAACCAATAGAGGAGATCGACGAAACAGTTCCAGCGCGTCCCGTTCTATTTGTTCCCCAAGTTGAACGTCCAGAGCCGCATCCTGAACCAGTGGCAGAGGAAGAGCAAGAAGAGGATCTTGATCTCGAACTCCTCGAATTGGAAGAGAAACTTAGGGAACTTGAACTCGAAGAACAGGAACGTTTGGAAGCCGAGCGGGAAGCCGCGGAGTTGGAATCCTTCGAGCAAGACATCGACTCGGACGAGTTGTGGGCACTTCCCGACGACTTACAAGTTGCCGCAGAAACGCCCGAGACTGGTATACGCTTCGCCGAGGATATTTCAGGTTATCGCGACGAGGATGGTAGACGTTCAGGTAGAGGTAGGCGCGGAGGAAGTTCGCGTCGCAATCGGCGTTAAATCAAGCCATCCTTTATAGGTAACTGGAGATTGTATCTATGGCGCACGTTAAACACGTGCCGATGCGGAACTGTGTCCTGTGTGGCGACAAAAAGCCAAAGCAAGATATGCTGCGCATTGTTCGAACCCTTGATGGTTCAGTGATGCTTGACGAGCGCGGACTAATGGCCGGCAGAGGATGCTATGTCTGTTTGGACGCGACGAAATTCGACGAACGGAAAATTAAGGATAAGATAAGAAGAGCACTCAAACTCGGAAATCAGGTTCCTGCTGACCTTTTAGAGCGGTTGGCTCAACGAGTAAACTCTGTATAGCGCGGTGTTGAGGACTGGAACAGAATAGAGCTTATGGCAAGATCACAAAGAACACGGCCACGACGCAACGGTCGGCATCGGCAAGGAAATGCGGTTGCCGACCGTCCAGCGCCGCGCCGTGAAATAGTCAAATTCAGCGGTCCTGTCGATCTGCCAGCCGAGATAAGCGTTGCTGAACTTTCGGAAGTGATTCGTCGTTCACCTATCGAAATCATCAAGGAGCTTATGCGACTCAACATGATGGTCGCGATGAACGATTCTGTGGATTTTGAAGTAGCGGCCACGGTATCAGTCCGTCTCGGCGTAAGGGTGCGAAAGCCGACCGAAATGGAGGAATCAGAAGCCTCGGATCGAGTTGGCATTGACGATGAAGAGGAAAAGGCCGAGCCAAGACCGGCGGTGGTCGCTGTTATGGGACATGTTGATCACGGCAAGACCACGCTGTTAGATGCCATCAGAGGCACCAACGTTGTTGAAGCCGAAGCAGGCGGTATCACACAAAGCATTGGAGCGTACCAGATCGACCACGATGGTCAACTCGTAACCTTTATCGACACCCCTGGTCATGAAGCCTTCACCGCTATGCGTGCTCGCGGCGCACAGGCAACCGATATCGCAGTAATCGTTGTTGCTGCTGACGACGGTGTAATGCCCCAGACCATCGAAGCGATAAACCACGCAAAAGCTGCCCAAGTGCCAATAGTAGTGGCGGTTAACAAGATGGATCTTCCCGCTGCTGATCCCACAAGAGTCACGACCGAGTTGCTTGAGCAAGACATCATCGTCGAGGACCTTGGTGGCGACGTTCTATCAGTACCGGTCTCTGCGTTACACGGGGACGGGGTATCAGACCTCATCGATTCGCTCCTTCTCCTTGCTGAAGTATCTGAGTTCACGGCAGATCCTAGCCGGCCGGCTATCGGAGTGGTTGTAGAAGCGTACCTCGACAGATTCCGGGGTCCCCTTGCTACTGTCGTGGTCCGCTCGGGAGGGGTACGGATTGGAGACACTATTGTTGCGGGGGATAAATTTGGACACGTACGCCGGATGGTTGACGGTTTTGGGCAAGTGGTTGATGAAGCAGGGCCTTCCGCCGCCGTAGAAATCCTTGGACTGAACGGTGTGCCGGAATCTGGGCAGCAGTTCGAAGTGGTTGAAGACGAGAGAGACGCTCGCTTCAGAATAGATACTAGGCTTCGTCAAGAACAACGTCGTCACGATACTTCGAGACCTTCTACACTGGCGGAGGTGCTAAGGCATCGCCAAAGCTACGACGCTGCGGAACTTAACTTGGTCGCCAAAACAGGCGCACAAGGCACTATCGACGCGATTCGCCGCGCCGTTGACGGCCTTTCGTCGCCGGATGTGCAAGTCAAACTCTTGCACGCAGCCACAGGCCCGATATCGGAATCTGATGTGATGCTCGCGTCGGCGTCTGATGCGATGATCGTAGGTTTCGAGACTTCTGTGGAACCGGCCGCTGCGCGGCTGGCAAACCAAGAGGGTGTACCTATCAAGACGTACGACATCATCTACACGATGATTAACGACGTCCAGCAAGCAGCAGCACGTCTAACTGAGCCTGAGCAAGAGGAAGTGGTACTTGGGCGTGCCACCGTATTGCAGATATTCCCATACGGTAGGCGGGAACGCATTGCGGGTGTCCGTGTCAATTCCGGAATTCTCAGTCGCAACGCTCGTATGACCGTCACGCGTCGAGGCGATGACATCTTCGAAGGTGCGGTCTCGTCTATGCGTCACTTCGACGAAAATGTCCGCGAGATCGCCACTAACTACGAAGGTGGAGTTGTCCTTGATGGGTTCCACGAATACGAAGAGGGTGACATCATTACTTGCTACGAGATGCGAGCTGTTGCGAGCCGATAGGTTTTCCACTCGTTCGATCTGATCGATATGACTAGGAGAATCGAGCGCGTCGAGAATAATATCCAGCGCATCATAGGCCAAATCATTGATGAGGAACTTCAGACGCCTGGCATGGTTTCCGTCATGGCAGTCACCTGTGATAGAGGGTTGACGACCGCTAGAGTGGCCATCAGCGTATATGCCCCTAAAGGGGAACCTCGCGAAGCGATCGAGTACCTCGAAAATCGCACCGCATTCATCCGACGTGAACTCACTGCTCGTGCCAACATGCGGCGAACACCCAAGATCGTATTCACTGTTGACAATTCGCTTGAAGACGGTCAGAGTATGATCGAACTCATTTCGGACGGCGTGGAGCGACGCTGAGGTCTTCTAAAACGGTCAGAACATGGGTATCCAACCTAGCCCTATTGCGGGTTTTTTGAACGTTGACAAACCAACCGGTTGGACATCTTCGGACGTCGTCGCAAAGTTGCGGTCTGCTTTTCAACTTCGACGTCAAGGGATCAAAATCGGTCACGGCGGCACTTTAGACCCGTTGGCGACAGGAGTATTGCCGATATGTGTTGGTTACGCAACTCGGTTGTCGGAGTTTGTACTGTCCGGCGACAAGACGTACTTGATGACGGGTTGTCTCGGTACATCCACCGATACGTACGATTCTGAAGGACGAATAACAGCGCAGAACGCTTACGATACGATTCGACTAGAAGACCTAAAGTTGTGTCTTGCCGAGTTTCGTGGGGAAATTGACCAGATTCCACCCATGTTTAGCGCAATTAAAAGAGATGGTCAACCTCTCTACAAACTTGCACGACAAGGGAAGAACGTGGCTCGCGACCCTAGACGTGTAAATGTCGAATCTGTGATGCCAACTGCTTGGGAACCTCCGCACTTCTCAATCCGCATCGAGTGTGGCAGCGGTTTTTACGCTCGTAGCCTTGCGCATGATATAGGCCAAAACCTGGGTTGCGGCGCATACATGACTTCTCTTCGTCGAGAAAGGGCAGGGGAGTTCCAGATCGAAGATGCGGTCTCGATCGAGACATTGATTGCAGAGGTAGAGGGAGATTTATGGGCACGTCATCTGCTAAAACCAGACCATGTGTTGAAGCGATTTAACGCGATTGTGCTCGATTCGAACTCAACCGAGGCGTTTTTGCACGGACGAAAAGTACATATCGATCGGCCTACTTCCGAGATCGGCATCGCACTGGTGCGCGTTTACGCTAGTTCAGGTGATCTTTTGGGTCTGGCTAGTAATGAACTAGATTCGGGAATGATCAGACCTTCAAAGGTATTCAATCCCTGAGTAAACTCGCTATCACAGAGCGGATATAAAATCTCAACTTGGTATGGTGTCTGAGGTAGCTGAGCCACAGCCCACGCCATCCTAAACCGAAATAAGTAACAAGTAACCGCAAATTGCACGGAGAATCGCTACTCTACCTGTCAGCCGAGTTGATCATCATGCTCTCGGTGATTCTTGTCGCAGCCAAGGTTGGCGGCGAGATTGCAGAACGCTATCTTAAGATTCCTGCTCTCATAGGTGAGTTAGGCGCAGGCATCATCATCGGTCCTCACGCTCTGGGCGGGATCCGCTTCTTCGATTTCGTTGGACCGTTTTTCCACGAAGTTGGCCTAGCGGCCGTAGATGCCACTGGTCATCTCCCCGACGTACCCGAACCCGCGATCCCGTTTACCCTTTACTTCGTGGGACAACTTGGTGCTGTTCTTCTTCTCTTCGAAGCGGGTCTCGAAACTGACCGCAAACAGTTCCTGAAATTTATCCGTCCAGCAATGGCGGTAGCAATTGGTGGTGTTGTATTTCCATTCGCTCTAGGCGCGCTCGTCACGCTGTGGTTCGGATACGCCACATTCAACTCAGTCGAAGAGGCGATCCCAGCGCTGTTCGTAGGAGCCATCCTGACTGCCACATCGGTTGGGATCACTGCCAGAGTGCTAAGCGATATTAGTCGGCTCGACTCCATTGAGGGCGTTGTTATCTTGGCAGCCGCGGTAGTCGATGACGTGCTTGGTATCGTAATTGTCGCGATTATCGTAGGCATCAATGCCGGGGATACAGATGCCGGCTCCATCGTTTTGCTCATTGTCAAGGCTTTCGGATTCTGGCTCGGATTGACACTTATAGGAAGTATCTTGGCCAACCGCATCTCACGGATGACGATGTGGTTCAAGTCGGATGGATCAACACTGGTACTCGCTATCACACTCGGATTTATCGCCGCAAGCGTCGCAGAGGTTTACTTCGGCTTGGCGATGATCATCGGCGCATTCTCCATGGGCTTGGCACTCTCGGCTACGATTTTGAAGGAATACACGATGTTTGCGATTCGCAACGGCGGTAGCGTACTCGTGCCGGTTTTCTTCTGCATAATCGGCATGCAAGTCGATCTCAGTGCGATCGCAGAGTCGGAGAATCTAGGGCAACTCGCGTTGTTTGCGCTTGCCGTTACCGTTATTGCGATCATCACCAAGGTCGCTGGTGCTGGTCTTCCTGTGATGGCGGTTGGATTTGGCAAACACCGCTCATGGCGTATCGGTCTTGGGATGTTGCCCCGCGGAGAGGTGGCACTTATCGTGGCGGAAATCGGACGAGCGAGTGGAATTATCGGCCGCGACATCTTTACAGTCGCCATCGTCATGACTGTTGTCACCACGATAATCGCTCCGATTTTCTTGGTAAAAGCCTTTGGGGGAGGGCGACCGCGGCCCAAAGATCGTGCGCCTGCCGACGCGCATTGACGGTTGTCTTCAGATAGCCACTGGTGAGCCGTATATCATTTACGGGCACAACCACGCCCCCGTAGCTCAGTGGATAGAGCACTGGTCTCCGAAGCCAGGTGCGTGAGTTCGATTCTCACCGGGGGCGCCACAGGTTTTATATGTCTAGCCAATCTGAAAATAACGGTTGCTTTACGACCGTGGTAAACGGCGCCCCTCTGGTTGAGTACATCGCGGATATCATCGACGAAATTCGAGAACGTACACCATTTTCGCGAATCTTAGTGGTCGCGCCTTCTAGCTACTCCGCCTTCTTTTTGAAACGCGCAGTTACTGACCGTATTTGCGAATACAGCGGAGTTGGCATGTTCAACGTCGAATTCATGCGTATTGAGGATGTTGCCGACATTCTCTTTGACGCCACTTCAGATCGTCCTGACCAACCTTCTATGTCGCCTCTCGTTGCCTTCGAACTGATGCATAACGCCATCACGAGCCTTGACACACCCGGACCACTCAGTGATCATACGGAAAACGAATCAACGATAGCCGCAGTTCAACGTACATTAGAGGAACTTGCTCTTTTAGGCATCGGCACTGAAGAAGCACTCAAGCAGGTCTCATCCAAAACTGGCATAGGTATCTATCCACAACTGCTAGAAATTCAGCGCAAATACGCTAGGGAAACGGCTAAGTACCTTACCCGTGAACGAAAAGCAACTATTGCTGCTGAAACGGCATCCAATAGTCATAGGCTGGTTACGGAAACATTGGCTCCTGATGTGGTCATTGTTCGCTCTCCGACTGGGCCGGATGCCTATACAGACCTCTGGGAGTCCCTGCAAAATCTGCCATTTGCGACGACTGTGGAAATCTTAGTCTCTTCTTCCAATGACACGAATCGCTCCGCATCGCAACGGACGACGCGGTTCTATTCAACGCTGGGGGCTGCTGATGAACCTCGCGTCCTGATCCGCAATATGATCTCAGATGCTCGAAAGGGCACTAAGTTCGGCGAGATGGCAGTTTTCTATCCCTCGTCGGACTACGCATCGCGCATCAAAGATGCGCTAGATGCCGCTGGGATCGCGAACTGTGGGCCGTCCACGAAGACTCTAGCCGAGACTCCTGTAGGCAAATTCGTCTCGCTATTCTTGACAATGCTGTCCGAAGATATGCGCCGAGATACCTTTACTTCGTGGACAAGCTCTTCTCCCGTGATGGACCCTTTTACCAAAAATCGGGTCCCTTCAGTACCTTGGGAGGTCGTATCTCGGAATGCCAAAATATCCAGATTCAGTTCCGAATCCGATTGGGAAAACTCCCTAGACAGATACGCACGAGGCATGTACAGGCGGGCTCAAAGAGCGGCGGAATCCATGGATTCCGATGAGCGGACTGTTGACCCAGAAACCTTTGATGCAATGTCGAAATCAGCTCGCCACCTTAGGAAATTCGTAACTCGATTAACTGAACACACCTCCAATGAGATAGGAACACGATGGATCGATTGGGTCGAGTGGCTGGAATCCATCATCGCGATCTACTTGGCACAGGATACGCGAGAAACCGACGGATTCGACCAAATTCAAGAAGTTCTCAAGACAGTAAGTGCGCTCGACGGTGTCACACAATCACAAGTCGATTTCTCGAGATTTCGCCGCACAATCGAACGCATCCTCAGAACTTACATAGACGCATCATCCGGATGGGGTTCATCTGTATTGGTAGCACCTCTGACTGCCGGGACAGGGACTGCCTTCAAAAGTATCCACATCCTCGGCATGACTGAGGGCAGTCTGCCAGGTCCGGGTAGAACTGATCCGCTCCTACCAGACAACCTACGGAGGGAACTAGATCCCGATGGCTCAAGACTCCTGACCAGAAGTGACCATCTAGAGCTTGATCAAACCATCTTCCAGATGGCACTATCTTGTGCACCATCAAATCGCTTGTACTGGAACAAAGCCCTCATGGGTGCGATTAACGAGGCTTACCCGTCTCCTTGGTTCGTAGACGAGGTGCAAAAGGCTCACAACCAGACCAACGTTTCCGTCAAATCATTGATGGCACCACAGAGCGATTACGTTGAGTCTGTAACGTCTCTCACCGACATTGACAATCCGGATTTCAGCGCATCATCCGAGTACGAGTTCTGCCTCCGAGACATCGCTATACGTGCTGAAAACACGGTGACTAAATCCAAACTCCTATCTGACCCGGCCTTTGCACCAATCGCGGCAGGGCACAGCATATCGCAGTCACGTAGAAACGACATATTTGGATGTTTCAATGGCAACTTGGGAGACATATCTGTAGAGGAACTTTCCGAAAGCTACACCTCTGCGACTGCTCTTGAGAGTTACGCCCAATGCCCGTATCGCTATTTCCTCGGGCATGTAGTAAATGTTGATGAGCGCATCGATCCAGAAGAATCACTCGAACTGTCTCCGCTCGATAAAGGCATTCTGGTCCACGCAATCCTTGAAGAATTTCTGAAAAACCACGGAGCCGATAGTTCTGACGAGGGGCTGTCAGCTCTGCGAGAAGTCGCGCTGAACGAAATAGACCGCTTCCAAAGAGAAGAATTCATCGGTCACCGCGCAATCTTTGAACTTGAGAAGGTAAAACTTCTCCGTGACCTCGAGACCTGGCACCGCACTAATCTCGACGTCTTGATCGGCTACGATGGAGAGTTCAAAACTGAGGAATCATTCGGAAGAGATGGTACGAATCTTGGTCAGATACCTCTTGACGACGGGGCATCCATCCAACTCCGGGGGCGGATCGATCTGATCGCAATCTCCTCAGAGGGTGACCGGGCTTTAGTCCTAGATTTCAAGACAGGCAGGCGGAGCTACACGGAAGTTGAAAAGGACCTCACGGACGCAGGTAAGAAACTCCAACTCCCTATCTACTCAATAGTTGCCAATGAAATCCTAGGCCATACCGTGGATGTGGAAGCTGCTTTCTGGTTTGTTTTCCTAAGCGGCGTTTCCCGGCTCCGTCCTAGCAACATGGTTGGGCTGCCCGAAGCACAAGATCGATTCCAGAAGGTACTGCCAACTATCATTCGCGGAATCCGATCAGGCACATTCCCGTCCCGACCTGGCGAACGATCGCGCTACGGTGAAGGGTCATCATGGGACAACTGCAAATACTGTCCGTATGACGATGTTTGCACATCTGACCGCTTGGTCGCATGGGACCGCAAAAAAACGTCGCCGGAACTCGGAGATTATGTTGCATTGGCAGAGGGCACATCAAAATGACCACGAACGGCGTGTCCCGCACTAACGACGCTGATTCTCTTTCGGTCATTCAATCCGACCTTGCATCAAGCATCTATGTTGAAGCTGGGGCCGGCACTGGAAAAACCCATTCGTTGGTACAGCGCATTACGGCGCTTCTGAGAGGCGGTGTCCCGATTGACCAGATCATTGCGATTACCTTCACTCGCGCCGCAGCATCGGAACTTAGATCGCGCATAAGAGGTGAACTGGAAAAACTTCGGGCGGACAATCCTAATGATCAGCATGTCGCGGCTGCATTGGAAGGTATCGACACTGCCGCTTTTCAAACCATCGACTCTCTCGTCTATTCCATATTGCGAGAACACCCGCTAGATGCTGATCTACCTCCTGCAATCGAAGTACAAGACAACCTATCGCAACTCCAGATGTTCGGTGAGCGATGGCGGCAATGGTCGCTTGAACAATTGGAAACAGATACGGGGTTCGCCGAAGCACTTACTGCATCGCTCAGATTGAACCTTGGTAGCCCTTTCGGACGCATAAGTGACCTTGCCAAATCAATGAACGAAAAACATGGTGACCTCCGTCATGTCGCTCTCGTACCATCGCCTCAGATAGCCATACATAGCATCGAAAACCTTCCGCGAGGGATTCAAAGCCTCCGAGAAACCATGCAGGCATGTTCGGATCCTGAAGACAAACTTTTCAATAAATTCGAACAAGCCAACGACTGGTATTCGCGGAGCATCGAAGGCCGCCAAGCCGAGTCCGAGGGTGAAGCTCAAGAACTTCTGGTCACCTGGCCCAATATCAAAGTCGGCAAATCAGAAGGACGACAAGGAAATTGGGGCGGAAGTCAAGGGAAAGCAGCCGCACTCGAGGTAATCCAATCTTTCATTGACACTATCCAAGACACTCTCAATGCCGCTCGCGAAGCAGTAACTATAGAACTATCGAAATATGCTAGACAGTTCGTTGACACCGTAGTCGAAGAACGCAGACGCACTGGTACCGTCTCCTATTACGATGCCATGACATGGCTCGTTGACATGCTTGATGAGCGCGACGACATCAGGTGGAGGTTGCAAAACCGATACCAACGCGTCTTGGTCGACGAATTCCAAGATACCGATCCGAACCAAGTTAGATTGGTCCGTCTCCTGACCATCCCACCCCGTGAAAACTACATCAAACCCGGCTCACTGTTCGTCGTAGGAGACCCCAAGCAATCTATCTATAGATTCCGAGGCGCACAGGTCAACGTTAGCCAAGCCGTTAAGGATGACATTACAAACTCCGGCGGCAAATACCTCACCCTCAAAGAGAACCGACGTTCTACTCGCCCCATCATTGATTGGGTCAACCACGTATTTGAGGATTGGATGTTGTCAGAAGATGGCCAAGCCAACTACATCGCGCTGGATAGGGCGAAGGAGACGGCAACTCCAGACGATATTGGGGCGGTTCATCACTTCGGAGAGGAAATTGCTGACAGCAGTGTAGATGAAGTGCGTGAAATCGACGCTGGAGAGGTCGGAATCATCGCTCGTGCCGTATGTGCAGGGGCACTTACAGTCAGAGACCGTCAAAACGACGATAAACCCAGACCTTCACATGCTGGTGACCTCACGATTCTGACTAACACCAGATCAAACTGGGAAACATACACAAGAGAACTCGATGAACTAGGTTTGCCTTATTCCGCCGAAATTGGCGGTGCGGCGGTCTTACACACTCAAGAGTTCCGCGACATCCTGAACTGCCTGACGGCAATGGATGACCCATCTGATCAACCTGCGACTGTTGGTGCTCTCAAATCTGTATTCTTTGGATGTAGCGACCTTGATCTCTTTGAATGGGATAGGGCAGATGGCGAGTTCAGCTGCACTGCCGAATTTCCGAAACTAATCGGCAAGGCAACAGTACATGACGCTATGGCAGTGCTTAGGGAATACAACACTCTGCGTGATGAGCTCTCACCTGCCGTCCTATTGGAACGATTCATCCGTGAACGCCAAACCCGCGAGTTGATGTATCTCGAGACAGATCCTGCACCTGGGCTACGCCGCCTTGATCTCGCAGTCGAACTTACCCGTAGGTTTACTGAAGAAGGTGCTGCATCGCTTCGTGAATGTCTCAAAAGATTCACTCAATTCAAAGACGCCAATCAGGATCTGCGAGAAGAACCTTCGCTTGAATTCGATCAGGGCAAAATCCGACTAATGACCATGCATGCCTCTAAAGGGCTAGAGTTTCCCATAGTGATACTCGCCGACCTGTGTGGATCGCCCAGAAAGAACTATCCAGAGTTACTTACCGAATCGTCCCCTATTGACGGATCAAACCGAAGTATCGGCATTCGCATCGGAGGTAACCAACAGACTGGGTATTTCCAAACAGGTGATTATGAAGACCTGCTAGGACGCAATTCGTTAGCCGACTCGTTGGAAAAAACCAGACTTCTCTATGTAGCTGCTACACGCGCCCGGGACTACCTCTTAGTAAGCCGAAATCGTAAAGCGAAAGACCGGAAAAACTTTGCTGCTCAGATCGAATACTTCGTGGAAGGCGATAACTCGTCACTGTGGTCGCCGTTTCCGAGAGAGTGGCAAACCATCGAATACGAGCATCATCTGACCACAACGGAAACTTCGGAAGCTGATCATCACACAATAGATCGTGATTCTTGGATGCGAGAACATCAAGTCGTCCTCTCGAAAGCGTCCGAGAGAGCATGGCTTTCCCCAAGCAATATCAAGGGAAGTATCGATACAACCGCCGATATCGAATTTGAAGATAAGCCCGACGACACGCCTATCCCAGATTCGGAGGATTTCACAGGTCGCGGCCGCGCTGCAACCAAGATCGGCAGTGCTGTTCACGCCGCAATCCAACGAGTACTTGAGATCCCAAATGCAAACATCGATCAGATCGCACGTAGCGAAGCCGAAAAACACGGAGTTGGTGAAGACGTAGACGAGGTCGCTAGACTAACTGAAGCGACTCTCCAAATGCCTTTGGTTCAAAAAGCGGCATCTTTAGACAGCGAAAATGTCTGGATCGAAACCCCTGTTGCCGTTCCACTGCCCACTAGCAACGGTTCATCGAAGACTATCGAAGGACGCGTTGACTTGATCTACCTTCGCGAAGATGGCACTCTGGGAATAGCCGATTTCAAGACCGATCGTAGTTTCAACCGCTCAATCACCGAGATGGCCGCGCCATACATCCCGCAACTTGGTGCTTATGCGTATGCAGTGCAACAGGCAACTGGCATTCCTGTCAAAGAAGCTAGCATCCTGTTCTCGCGCCTCGCGGCGGATAGGAATGGCGATGGTGAATTTCGATTGCCGGATATGTCAGCAGCGATCGAAATGGCGTTAAAGTTGGCTTCAAACCAATGATCAGTTATCCCTACGCGCAAATATCCGCTGAGCAAGGAGGTGAACCAACGATGGAACTGCTACAAGGCAAAAAAGCTCTGATTACCGGCTCACGGCGCGGCATCGGTGCTGGCATCGCTCGTGTCTTCGCCGAGAATGGTGCAGATGTCGGCATTAACGACATCGAACGCGATGAAAACGCGGACAGCATAATCGCCGAAATCGAAGGAATGGGTCGTACTGCAACATGGCACCAAGCCGATGTCGGAAGCACCAATGACCGAAATCGGATGTTCGATGATTTCATCTCAACTCATGGTCAGATCGACATCTTGGTCAATAACGCCGTCGCATCTGCCGATCCTCACTTCACTGACATCACAGAAGAGTTCTGGGACTTCCTCGTGGGACACGCACTCAAGGGTTATCTCTTTTGTGCCCAACGAGCGGTCAAAGAGATGATAAAGCAGGGCAGCGGTGGACGCATCATCTCCATCTCCAGCGTTCACAGCTACCGAGCCTGGCCACAAGACACGGTGTACGGGATAGTTAAAGCGGGCCTCAATCGCATGGCTATCAGCATGGCAGTAGACCTAGCTGGAACTGGCATCACCTCCAACTGCGTCGCACCAGGATATATAGACAGCAGAGTCCTACCCCCTGAAGAAGAACATACAAGGGGCAAGTTGGAGGGCTACGTAGACTATGCCCGTGACTACATCCCGAATCAGCGCGGTGGCGTGCCTCGCGACATTGCTAATGCCTGCCTGTTCCTAGCGTCTGACCTCGGCGACTACGTGAACGGTCAGACCATAACCGTAGACGGCGGATTCCTAGCTGGAGGTGTCCCGCCAGAATCGGTTCCACTAGAACCCGGAATGCCTGGTGCCGCGGAGGGATAGGTCTAATTCTCATTAGAGTGATGTGCGTATCTCCCTTGATGATCCAAAGGAGAATTGAAGGAGCTTAGACTCGTCGTTTCGATTTGCATGTCCATAGTCCATTCCCTAAGCGAGAATGACGGTAGTTACGCACAGCACCCTAACGCGACAGTTCAGTCACGATATTGATCAATGGTTCACCACGGGTTAGACGGTCTAGATTTTGGGCTGTGGTTTGGGCTCTTCGGGAAGCTGTGCCGTAGGTTGCGCCAGAGTGATGGGGAACCATGATGATGTTGTCTAGTTCCCAGAAAGGATGATCGGATGGGCGTGGAGCGTCGGTTGCAGATTCCGGGTATCGGTACCATGTGTCGATCGCAGCCCCGGCAATTGTGCGGTTCTTTAGGGCGTTGTAGAGTGCTTTTTCGTCGATGATGTGCCCGCGCGCGGGGTTGATGATGTACGCGGAGGGTTTCATCAATGAGAGTTCGTGGGATCCGATCAGACCCTCGGTTGCGGGGCCGAGTGGAGTTGAGATGAGGACGAAGTCGGAGTTTGAGAGGACATGTTCGCGAGCTTGTTTACCTCCTCCGACGTACTCGGCACCGTAGAGTTCACCAGTTGCAGTGTCAGCACGTCCGGCTGCGATGACAGGCATTTCATAGGCTTGGGCAAGTTTCGCCACGCGTCGTCCGATGGCACCGAAACCGATGATGCCAAAGGTTCGGTCCATAAGTTCTCGGTACGCGCCGTGTCTTCCGGGCCACATCTCCCAAGAACCGGCGCGGAATGTGCGTTCCGATTTGAAGAGTTCATGGTCAAGCGCGACGGCGACTGCCATCACCCACTCAGCGATAGGTGCTTCATGGTGGTACGCATTTGCGACAGTGCAGTCTCGTGGAACTGCGTCTGGATCAATGCGGTCGTATCCTGCAGCAGGAACGAGTATGGCTTTGAGAGAATCGGCGGCAGCACCCATCTCTTTGGTGAAGTCGGTGCCGATGTAGACGTTAGCGCCGATAAGCGCGTCTGGAGAAGGCTTGTTGTCTACGTATTCGGTGAAGACCCATTCGACCGGTTCGGTGACCGGGAATGGCGCGACGTTAGGTTCCGCGTCGGGGCGGCGGTTTACTACTACGCGGAGTTTGGGGGACATGTGGTTGGATTTTGAACTGCGATGAGCGTGATAAGAGTTGATGAGAATGATATTTAGTTTTTGATTATTTGGGTGGTACGGGGCAACCACAAGAGTTGCCCATACGGTTCGTGCTATTTATGCAATATGGAAGGGCGGGTCACAGACCCGCCCCTACCGTTGGATTCGCATCAAGTGGAAACAACCTTAGAACGCAGGCTTTCCGGAAGACCAGTTCCAGTTGTCGGGTGGCCAGACGTTTCGGCCTCGGCGGGCGCCCATGTTGCCGGCCATTGAGGCGTCGCGGCGTTCTTCGTCGTACCAGTCGGCTACGGTGTCGCGCCACTGTTTGATGTGCGGTGTACCGACATGGTAGTCGAAAGCGTCTCTGTTGGCATATACCTCATAGAGATAGAGCTCGGTTGGGTCGTTGACGTTCTGGTAGACGTCGAAGCGCAGGCATCCTGGTTCTTCGTGTGTTGAGCCGATGCCGTCAAGAGTGACGGCTGCGATGAAGTCGTCTACTTTGTCGGCTTGGACGTATTGAGGTGCGTGGATGACGTGCAGGGTGCCGTTCTGGAACGCAGGGTCATCGACAGCGCCAGGTCGGTATGCGTCCCACTCGGCAGGGCCACTGGGATAGACGGATCGGCAGAATGAGACTTCCGGCGGCTCTGCGAACATGTCAGCGGAAGCGTCGCGCCACTGGTGGAAGTGGTAGGCCATAGTGTGGTACTGGAACGCGGCTTCGTCTTCGTAGACCTCGCAGAATGCGAATTTCGTGGGGTCTTCGTCGTCTTGGATGATGTCGAAGCGGTAGCAGTTGGGTTCACCGAGAACGGATCCTACGCCGTCGCCGATAGAGGCTTCGATGAAATCGTCGACTCGGTCGTCCTTGACCTTTAGTCTGACCATTAGGATGTACATTGCTATCTCCTGATTGGGTTTAGGCTTTGTTGCCGTATGTGAGTATATCGCGGAGAGGTAAGTTTCCCATTGCTTCATCCTCGCCCGATGTAAAGCTGTTGGTTGGGGATTACGATGGCTTCGAGCATGTTGACGTCTGGCGGGAGGGTTGCCATTAGGAGGGCAGTTCGGGCAATGTTTTCGACGTCCATCATGGGTTCTGGGCCTTCGTCTCGGCCGGAGCCGGATCGGGCGTCGGCGCGTCGTTCAACCATAGTGTTTCCGGGGTGCAGTGCTGAGACTGAGATATTGATGTCTCGTCCTTCGATGGCGGCGGATTGAGTGAGTCCCCAGACGGCGTGTTTGGACGTGGTGTACGCGGCCGCAGAGTGTCGGGATCGTTGCGCGGCGATAGAGCCGATGTTGATGATTCGCCCGCCGCCTTGTGGTCGCATGATTTTGAAGGCTTGCTTGGTGCAGTAGAACATGCCGGTGACATTGGTGTTCATGACGCGGAGCCACTTTTCGGAGGATAGGACTTCGATAGGGTCGCCCTCGATGGAGCCAGAGTTGTTGACGAGAATGTCGAGGCGTCCGTGGGAGTTCATGACAGAATCGAATACAGCGGCGACGCTGTCTTCGTCAGTTACGTCCATGGAAAGAGCGGTAACTTCGGTGCCTGATTCGGCAGAGATTTCGTCGGCGGACGCTTGGAGACGTTCGAGGTTGCGGGCGGCGACGGTGACGTTTGCGCCGTTGTTTGCGAATATGCGAGCGATGCCTTTGCCGATGCCAGTTCCGCCACCAGTTACGAGTGCGATTTTGCCTTCTAGAGATTCTGCGCTCACGGGGTTCCTCCGAATTAGGTGCTTGGGGTTTCGTTTTTGCCTGGTTTTGTCAGGAATGATGTGATGAAAGCTAAGGCTACTACGCACGTCGCTGCGATGTAAGCGTACTTCCAACCGTCCATGAATGCGAAACCAGCCTCTGGGGTGTTTTCGAGTTCTGCAAGGGGGATGTTGAATCCTCGTGCGATCATCACTCCGGCGATGATTGCTGTTATGACCGCTTGACCGGAGACGTTTCCGAGGTTGCGAGTGAGGTTGATAATCGCGCTGACAAGCCCGTACGATGATCTCGGCACCGATCCCATGGTTGCGGCGGCGTTGGGCGCAGACCATGCGCCCATAGCAAGACCGTTGATCAAGACTACGACAGCGATGTAGATAAGATTCGAGGTGTCGTCCAACATGGCAAGCGCGATGCCGGTTAGGACGAGGAATAAGAATCCGCCCATCATGAACGGACGGACTCCATATCGATCTGACAGTCGTCCGAAGACTTGCGCCCCGATGCCCATTCCAATAGCCATCATCAGCATGACTCCCGATGCGAGAATTTCCGGCCATCCGCGAAACGCGACGAGGTATATCGGCAGGACGAAGAGTGTCGCTGATGAACGCATGAAAGCGAGGTATCGTGTGATGATGGAGTATTTGAAGACGTTGATTTTGAAGAGTCGGAGATTGACCATGGGGTGCGGCGTTTTGAGCTGCCACCATACGAAGACGATGAGGGTGGCGATGCCGGTAAACGCGCCGGCAATGATTATCGGCGAACCCCAGGTGAGGGCGAACGGGTTAGTGATCGTGAGGATGATGATTGCGGTAGCTACGGCGGACAATACGGCACCGAACCAGTCGTAGGGGGGACGTTTTTCTCCTGAGAACGACCCAATGCGTTCGTCCTTAAGGATGTAGAGACCCCAGAAAAATGCGACGGCGGTTGGGATCGCCATGAAGATGAACAGTGCTTGCCATGGCAGGAATTGGAGTGTTACTCCCGATACGACGGTACCTGCCGCGCCTCCGATAGCGACGGCGGTGGTTTGACTCCCCAATGCCTTGCCGCGTTCGCTGGCGGGAAATACTGATGTCGTAATGGCTGTAGAGACTGATTGTCCCATCGAACTGCCGATGGACATTATGACTCGAGTGATGATGAGGAACGTGAGGCTGGTCGCGAAAGCGCAAGCAATGGCTCCTCCGCCGAAAAGCGCCATTCCGATGAGGTGGAACTTCTTGCGACCGATCATGTCGGCGACTTTGCCGAGAGGAACCATGAGGGAACTGATGGTTAGGGACTGAGCGATCACGAGCAAAGACGCTTCTTTGAAGGTGATCCCGAAATCTTCGGCGATGGCTGGCAGCGCGAGGAATATGATGCTGAAGCTCATCACCATAGTGACTAGTGAGAGTCCGACCGCCCAAAATGCGCGCCACTTGTACCACGCATTTTCGGGCGCGGCGGGATCCCATGCGGGAGTTTTGGGCGCAGGTTGCGTGATGGTCTGAGTGTCTGCCATTAGAGAGCACGACGCGGGTGCGTCGACGAAGGATTGACACTAGAGTATAGCGAAGGGAACTACCCCTTTGCCTTCAGCATTTCCCCCACGAGTGTGGGAAACCTTGAGGACTAGTGAACGTCCATGCGCTTTAGGCGCCATACAGTGGCGATGTTGCAGATGACAATGATGGCGATTATTGCCGCGATCGAGTACTCAATAGGTGGAAGGACGTTCGATCCGGTTTTGGGAGCGTTTACGAGCGTCGAGTTGAGTTCCTGCATGATCGAAAGGGTGATGCCGCTGATGCTGATGTATTTGAGTCCGGGGATTGCGGTAGAAATGACGGCTTCGAATCCAAAGACGTAGATGATGCCGAATACAACTGCTCGTGTGGTTATGGTGCCGACAAATGCGAATAGTGATACGAATGCGATAGTTCCTATCAGGATGCCAAATACGCCGACCACAGCGCTAGAGTACGCCTCTTCTGTGTGGATGAGTAGGATCGATATTGCGACACTAATGATCAGCGGAATTGCGACGATGAGGACAGCGGCGGTGATTTTCGGAAGCGCGATTTGCCATCGGGAAATTGGAGAGAGCATAAGGTTCGTAAACGTACGGTCTTCGATCTCGTCTGCGAATATGGCTGCGGCGACGATCAGGGCAACCAGTGGCATGGTTGTGTTAGCCACGATTCCCTGTATGAAAAATTGGCGGGCAGCTTCTTCCCAATCTACGCCAAATGCGGTAACGCTAACAGCGATCACAAGCGGAATCGCAGCTATCAGTAGCAGTACGATGGTTTTACGCAACGACAAGGTCTGTCGGAGTGTGAGGATAAAGATGGTTTCTGTGATTGTTCCCATCAGCCTTCCACCAAGTATGAGAAGACGCTTTCTAGAGAGTCGTCGATCGGTTGGACTCGGGAGAGTCGGATGTTGAGTCTTTTTGCGATGACGGGTAGATCAAGTTGCAATACAGCCACGTTCGTGGTCAGCGCGACGATTGAGCCATCGGGTTCGAACTGTATTGACTGTACGGCAGGGAGTTTCGCCAACTCGCCGCCCAGTTGTTTTGGATCTGAGCACTCGATCTTGACGTGATAGGGACGATCATCAAGTGCAGCACGGATAGCGTGGAAATCGCCTTGTGCGGCTAGTTTGCCATTGACTACAAGGACAACGCTTTCGCTGACCTCTTCTACCTCTTCGAGGATGTGCGATGAGATGATGACTGAACGTCCTTCCTCGGCAGTTTGGTGGAGGATCTCTTGAAAGCGTAGACGTTGCGTTGGATCCGCACCGTTTAGGGGTTCGTCAAGGATAAGGAGTTCAGGGTCGCCTACTAGTGCAGCGGCGAGGCGGATGCGTTGTCTCATGCCGCGCGAGTAAGTAGATATTTTGCGGTCTAGAGCAAAGGACATGTCAACGCGTTCGATGGCGTTTCGCAAGTGGCTCTCTTCGTGCCTCAGGTCCTTTAGTCGAGCCGACAATCGAACATATTCCAACCCGGTCATGAATTCGTAAGCAGACTCGTTTTCAGTCATGATGCCGATTCGTTTGTAGACATTGTGGTCGGAGCGTGGGTCGGTACCAAGAAGTTGAACTTCGCCTTCGGAAGGCGAATATAGGCCGCATACCATGCGCAGAATGGTGGTCTTGCCGGCACCGTTGGGTCCCAATAGGCCAGTGATGCCAGTTCCAATCGTGAGGGTTACATCACTGACAGCAACGACGTTGCCAAACCATTTAGACACGGAATCCAACGACACGATGGCACCGTTGCTCGTGCGAGGTTCTATTTCTATCTGGGTTTGCACTGAACTATCTCTGTCTGGAGTAGAAGCGCCATGTTGCAAAGATGGAGCCCGCGGTTAGCAGCATGATCCAAGCGATCGGGAAGATGATGTTGAGGTCGAAGTTTTCGTTGTAAGTCCCAAAGAATATTGCGGGTGTGACGCCAGTGTTGATTTCGATGAGGTCAACTAGGGCAACAGTGTCTCTGATGGCATCGGAAGGTTCAAAAAGGTCAACGATGAGTTCGGCAAGAGATGAGATCATGATGACGCTGATGATGATAAGCGTCGCGATCATACGGCGGTCGGTTAGGGAACTAACGACGAAGGTGAAGGATGCGATGAAAACAGCGAAAACGGCACTGTTTCCGACGAAGCGAGGAATGTCTGTCCAGTTGTCCTGGATGTGTCCGAGGGAGTCAGATACGCCAATGAGCAGTCCCACCCACAGGGTAATGTGAGGAAGCAAACTGGCTGCGAGCAGAAGTACGACGAGTGCGAGCCATCTTGCGCCTAGGTAGTCGAAGAGAGTAATTGGTCGCACGAAGTAAAGGTGAATAACACGGTTTCGGCGGTCAGGACAAATCAACTCTGGACCGACGAAGGCGGCGAATATGAGGAGCAGGAAACCGATTACGCCTATAAGGTCGTCATGACTTGGAAGGTCTACAACTTCTGCGCCTCCACCAGCATCGACTTCAATGCCTAACTGTTCGAAAAATGCGGCGATGGCAGCGAATACGAGACCGGTCAAGATGGCGGGCGATACGACAAGCCACGGCAAGAACTTCGCCCATCCGCCGCGACCTATACCCATACCGTTTTTCAGGCCATCCCAGAACATGGTTTGCCAAGCACGGCTACGTCCCTCGCGTTCACCAGCATAGGACTGGTATCCGATGTCGAATACTGTGCCGGTGCGTTCTGTCTGGTCTGTATTCACAGGTCAGTTGCTACGGAATAGGTCGATGAGTGAACGTTGTCGCGGTCCCATACGGACGAGTCTGGCTTCGGATGCGACTAGAGAGTCGCGAATGTCGTCGAACTTTGCACCGTCTACATCGGAGATAGATATGGCGTTGCCTTCGAGCACATGATTAAGCCTCCTGCTTGATAGTTCCGCCATGAACTGCTCACGGTTGTTGGCAACCTCGACATAGACGAATTCGGTCTCCTCAGTTAAAGAAGCGACGTCGGAAGATTCTTTAACCTGACCGCCATCCAAAAGAACGATGTTGTCGCAGGTTCGCTCGACATCTTGCATCAAGTGAGTTGACAGAACCAAACTGATGCCAAATTCTCTGGCGATGCGCCGAATAAGGTTCAGCATCTCTGTGCGTCCCGTCGGATCGAGTCCCGCAGTAGGTTCGTCGAGAAGCACCAGGACTGGATCATGTACGAGAGCTTGAGCAAGTTTGACGCGCTGCTTCATACCCGTAGAGTAGCCCCCTATCGGTCGATATCGTTCCTCGAAGAGTCCAACATGCCTGAGGGTGTCGGCTGCTAGTGCGCGTGAGCGAGACGGCGGTATGCCGCTGACTTCTGCCATGTGAGTAACGAAATAGGCGGCGGATTGGTTAGGCGGCAGACAATCATGTTCCGGCATGTAACCCAACCTGGTACGAGCTTGTGGGTTACGAGCATCGGCACCCATCACTAGGGCAGAACCAGAAGTGGCATCTGTCAGCCCAAGGAAGATGCGAATTGCGGTACTTTTTCCCGCACCGTTGGGACCTAGCAGGCCTGTAATGCCCGGATCGACCGTGAAAGAAGCAGAATCGAGGGCTTGGACAGAGCCGTAACTTTTCGATAGATCGCGGGCTTCTAATAGCGGGACATTTTGATTGAAGATGGTCATCAAGTGGGTGTTTAACTTGTCAGTATAAGATAGGGCGATTTTCTGTTTTGATGGTTCAAACATCCAACCTATAGAACTCGATTGCGGTGTTTCCGAATACGTAGTCGGCTTGCTCTTGCGGGAGGTTTTTGAGCATGTCGCGTACGGCTTCTGCCCAGCCGGCATAGGGGGTGCCTTGTGTCGAAACTGGCCAGTCGGAGCCGAACATAATGCGGTCAACGCCAAACATTCCCACGACGTGGTGAACGTAGGGCAGGAGGTCCGCGTTAGTCCAGTTTTCCATGTCGGCTTCGGTTGTCATGCCGGATAGTTTGCATCGCATTCCATCAATTGATGCCACTTCCCTCAGACGAGTTAGCCACGGTTCGATTTCGCCTTCTTTGATGTTCGGCTTGGCAATGTGGTCTATGACCGCTCTAAGATCAGGTACGTGCTCCATTATTCGCGGCACGTAAGGGAGGTTCCATGGACGGACTAAGAAGTCGTAGCAAAGATCGCGGCGTTCGATTTCTCTCAATCCGTTGATTGGAGCGTCTCCTGCAAGCCAACCGTGGTCTTCATCCATTTCCCAAAGATGTCGTACTCCTTTGAAATAGGGGCTTTGCTGCAAATCGTCGAGCGTTTCGCCGACATTCGGGTCGCTCAGATCAACCCATCCGACGACACCAGCGACGAAATCGGTATTTTCTGCGATTTCGAGGCACCACTTGGTTTCTTCGACGGAAGCGTGCGCCTGAACGATGACCGTTTTATCGACACCGGCCTCTACTAGGAATGGACGGAGTTCGTCAGGTCCATAGTTGACTCGTAACGGGCTGCCTTCGGGCATCCAGTCGTAAGGTCTTATGTCTAAGTCCCAGAAGTGGTGGTGGCTATCAACTACGGTCATTGTTCGATTTCAGTGTGATAAGGGTTTGGCATGTAGGGGCATGTTTGAACCTGCCCCTACGGTTGACGAGTGGAAGCACTGTTTGTCGGGTAGCCCCTTTGTCCCTCGTATCGGGGTATGGCACAGGGACACCTTGGACATTTCCCCCGCGAGCGGGGGAGACCGATGATTAGCGAGCGATTGTGCCGATTGATGGTTCGCCGCGGATCGCAGTGCCATGGCTTCCCGCGAAGTTAGCGTCGCCGAACCATAGAACACCGTCTTTCTTGGACAAACCGTGGATGAATGGATCCTCTGGACCCATAACGACGCGGTCAAGTTCTGTGCCTGATTCCTTGTCGTAAAGAACTACGACGTTGTCGGTGGTGTGCGCGCACCAGATGCCGTCGTCACCCTCGAGTGCGAGTCCGTGAAGTCGTTCGAGTTCGACCTCAAACTTGTGGACAACTTTGAAGTCGTCAGACGGGTCAACGAGGATTATTGCTTTGGGGCTGAAAGCAGTTACCCAAAGCAGGTTCTCGTCGTGGTCCCACTCGATGCCATGTATGCCGCCGCCATCAGGAGTTCGCCATCGGTCTACAGTCTTTCCAGCGTCAGGATCGACCTTGATGACGTATCCCAAGTGAGTGTCAGTGCTGCGGTAGGGTCGCGAGACGGTTGTGCCGTTGGATCCGGTCCAGATATGCCCGTCGCCGACGGTGATGCCCGATCCGTTCTCAGTCGTGGTGTAGATGGTGCGCAAATGGTTGCCAGCTTCGTCGATCACGTAGACGTTGTCGGTGAGCTGGTCCATGACGAAGAGTTCGCCGTTGTACCACTGCAAACCGTTCGGCATTTCACAGGGCGAGGGGATCGTAGTTCCGACCATTGATTCGGTCGCGGTCATTGTCATTTTGGGTCTCCATTCGCAATCATGTATCGCTCGATACTTGTGGATGTAGTTTAACTTGAAATCAGGGAGTATTGGCAAACTTGGTTCGATAGGCGCGAAAGCGGACAACATCTAGGTTTTCTGCTGCCTGCAAGCGCCGTCTGGATGCACCGCGTAGGTAGAGAACATCTGCCTACGAGACCTGTGTATAACCACGTCATTCCGACGAAAGTCGGAATCCAGAGGGGTTGAGATGAGCGGCCAAAGCGAAATCAAGGATCTAACCCCCTTCAATTCTCCCTTAGGCATCAAGGGCAAGGGTTACACACAGCATCCCTACGCGGAGTGAGATGGTGGGATTAAGAGGCATTGCAAAATGTAGATCGCACTAGGATTGCCATGGCGTGCAAATTGATCGATAACATTGGATGTACGCGTGTGTGATAGAATGTGTGATTGTGATAGTAGGCGAGTGCAGAAGCCCGGTTCGACGGGCAATCTACTTTAACCAACGGTTTTCTCAATCGCTACAACTCCTCGAGTCGCCTACGGAGAAGTTGCTTGGCTGATGTGTTGCCAGTCGTCAAAGACGGCGATCGTACTACCTGAGACATACATCTAAAACAGGAGGTGGCGGCTGAGATGAGAAGGAATGGAAATCATGCGGAACCAAGGCTACGGTAGCAGTTCGCGCCGTCGGGTGATGATATTCATCGACGGCAGCAACCTCTACCATGTTCTGAGGCAGAATATCGACAAACGAGACTTAGATTACAAGAAATTCGCGGAGAAACTTTGCGGTGATCGTGAGTTGATCCGAACTTATTACTACAACATTCGCCAAGAGTCGCCCGACAATCCGGGATTAGCATCGTCGCAAGACCGATTTTTGAATGCCCTGTATGAGACTGACTATCTAGAGGTCAAACTCGGGATTTGGAAGCAGCGAGGCAATACGATGGTTGAAAAGGGCGTGGACGTGATGATTGCTTCGGACTTGATCGCCCACGCGTACGAGGACCACTACGACACGGCCATATTGGTGAGTGGGGACGCAGATTTCTATCCGGCATTGCAAGTAGTGAAAGATACGGGCAAGCAGGTTGAGGTAGCGGCATTTGACTCGAACTTGTCGTCGGAAGCGGCGCGTTTCTCGGATGTGCTGATCAAGTTTGATCGCGACTATTTCGACGATCTTTGGATGTCTGCAAGCCAGAAGAGCAGCAACTTCCGGGCGGCAGAGAAAAGGAAGTTGGTAACTGACGAGGCGGCCTCCCCCAACGGTGAAGACAAGGGCGGGAATAAAGGTGCGACCAACTACCGAAAACCCTTCACCGAACGGTATGCAGACAGGCGCAACGCTTACAGCGCGGCATCATCTAACAGCGGATCAAATGGGAATGGTGAGGCCAAGCAGACGGGCAGAGGCAGGCGGACAGAAACGCGACGCAGTTTAGCGTCGGTGCTTCAGGCGCGTCCAAAATCTACTGCTAGAACCGAGAGACGCGGATTGGCGGTTGGCTCGCGCAGGAGGCAGATTCCGTCAGACCAACATAGTCCAAAGGGAGGTGGATCGGATAGATCGCTTAGTGATGTACCGAGCCCAGTGACAGCAGGTACCGCTGATGGAGCCAGAGACCAAGCAGAAGTAAGTGATCGTGGCGATGCGCGAAGAGAGACTTGGATATCGCGAATGTTTGGATCTCGATCCTAAATCAGGCTCTACCAATCGGCTTGAAGGATGTCGCTATCCTCGTTAAGGATGCGTACTTGAGAGCCAGAGTTGAAGTCCATCGCGAACAGAAGATACTTGCCGTCGTTGACCGATCTGAAGAGTACCTGTTCACCGTTTAGAGACCACTTAGGATCGGCATCATTGACGCGGTTCTGAGTCATGCGCCGTGTAGTCTTCTCGCTAGTGTCAACAGAGTAGATCTCGGCATTTCCATCGCGTTCCGAAACGTAGATGATGTTCCGACCATTTGGTGCCCATTCGAAATGGGTTTCGTCACCGTCTTCGTCGGTCAACGCTTTGGCTACGCTAGGCCCGTTGCCAGTATCTACGTCCAAGGTGTAGATATCGGTTGAACCGTCGGAATGCTTGCGGGCGAAAGCGACACGCTTGCCATCGGAAGAGAAACGCGGCCGACTGTCTTCATAATCGGTGAGTTGAACTTCGTCGACGCCGTGAACCGATCTCTTGTAGAGACCTGGTGATCCATCTACATTTAGACACATCACGATCCACTGGTTGTCGCCAGACCAGTTACCGAGTTCGACGTTTCCGGCTAGCTCTGAGACTAATGGAATAGTGCGTTCGTTTTCGAAGTCGTGCACGAATACCTCAGAGCGTGTATCGTCTGCTGAATTCGCTTGATACGCGATCATACGAGAATCGGGAGACCAGAAGAAGTCCTCTACGTTTCCAGGAGCATCTGCCACACGTTCGGCATTATCGGTGTCGCGATGCCACACTTTCAACTGCCCCTTGCCATCTTCGGCGTTCGCCAAGTACGCCACCGATCTCAGGTTTGGCGACCATTTGGGATTAGAGACCGCGTCGTTAGAGACTTTCGATTTTTCCCCTGCCCGATCGAGCAGATACATGTGATTTTTCTCGTTGTCTAAGGTGTATGCGACATCGTGGGAGACTTGGTCGTTGCTACACGCGACTATGGCGATCAACAGAAATACCAACGACAGGAAAATGGTTGTTGTTTTCATCTTGTGCATGTCTCTTGTAATCTCTGCTCGTCTACGGGCGTCGAAATCGATTCCACCAGCGAGAATCGATAGGCGGCTACAAATGCGATTGTCGAAAAAAGTTGGGTATCGTTTCAACGGCAACGCGTGCATCTAAAATCACATAGCGAGAGCGGAACTACAGGATCGGAGAGATAACGATGAAATTCGCGTTCTTCATGATGCCGTTACACACGCCAAACGAGAATCCTTCGTTGGCGTTTGAACGCGATATCGAGTTGATCAACTACGCCGAGAAACTTGGCTTTGACGAGTACTTCATTGGCGAGCATCACTCGGCCGCTTGGGAGACGATGCCGGCGCCGGAGATGGTCTTGGCGAAAGCATCGGCTACCGCAACACGCATCACACTGGGAACTGGCGTCGTGTCATTGCCGTTCCATCACCCATTCCATGTCGCCGAGAGGTTCGCATTCTTGGACCATCTCACGCGTGGACGGACGGTTTTAGGTGTAGGCCCGAGTGGATTGCCGACTGATGTGCAACGTTTCAACATAAAGGGCAGCGACTTGAACGCGATGATGCGTGAGTCGACAGACATGATCGTGAAGTTGTTGGAATCGCCAGATCCGATTTCGTACGAAGGAAAGTACTGGTCGATCAACGATATGGCGTTACAACTGCGTTCATACCAGCAGCCGAGGTTGAAATTGGCGACGCCATCGGTTGGAAGCAAGCGGTCTTTGGATTTCGTGGCGCAATACGAGATGATGTGCTTTTCAATTGCAGGCGGCGGACCGCCAGATGCAGTTCCTTTGGCAAGGCACTGGGATGAGGTCGTGGATGCTGGAGCGAAACATGGCACATCGCCGAAAAAGGAGGATTGGCGCGCCGTGACATACGTTCATCTGGCTGATACTCGAGAAGAGGCTTTTGAACAAGCACGACACGGCGCGATACGCGACGTGCATAACTACTTCTATACGATCAACACTGCGCGTAGCTGGTTGATAGACAAAGACCAACGTCCAGAAGATTTGACGTTTGATCAGATTGTCGAAAGCAGGCGCTGGATCATTGGAACGCCAGACGATGCCATAGATCAGATCGAGGCTTTAGTGGAAGAGACTGGCGGCATCGGTGGTTTGATGATGACGACTCACGAGTGGATGCCGATGCGCCACATCATGTATTCGCAGGAGCTATTTGCGAGGTACGTGATGCCGAGGTTCCGGGGACACACTGCTGACTTGGAGCGCGAATGGGAACGAACCAAATCTGACCGTGAGCATGGTCGGATACCGAACATTTACGCTCGGGATGATGGTAGTTCGGCTAACGGTGTCCAAGAGCAACGTGTTCGTAAAGGTTTAGATCGTAAATGAATGCAATTTGCCCGTTGCAGTATCGGTGTCAGAGCAATCGCGCGTTAGGTAGTTTCGCCATTTGACGATCTAGCGTTAAGGTCTCATAGCCAGCATTCGAGTAGTTATCGCAGATCAATCTGTCGACGAGGCCCGCGCTCCCAGATTCTTTCAGGACCGAAATAGTCCTTTGACCGCTCAACGGTCTAACCAGTCCGCTACCAAGAGCATCTAATATTGATTGCCTGGCATCTGGTTTTGAAACTCCATAATGATGTTGGATCACTACATAAGTTTCTCCAATCACTTGGTTCGACGCATAGATTTCAGCCCTTTCATTGCCAACTAAGTGAGTCAATGTTTTGACGCAATACTCGAATGCGTCTGGAGGTAGTTTCGTGACCAGCCTGACTAGGACTGAGGTGTCAATCCCGTAGCGCAGAATCATAGGTACCGTCTCGGAACTTCCGAATATCGAACGGTTCGTGTCCGTCAGGAATTTTGTCTCTTAGAGTTCCAAGCAACTCTAACCTGATGCGGCGTGGGCGCATGATGTATCCATCGCCGGCTTCTTCAAGTTCGAGTTGGTCGCCGGGGCCGACTCCTAGGGTATCGAGAACATGTTTGGGGAATGTGACCTGGCGCTTGGATGTGATTTTCACGTACACGGCTTGATCTCCTTACCCATATGATATCAAACGTAAGGTAACCTAAAGTCCTGAAACGATGTGTCGATCATCAATCGGGTAATAACGCTGGAGAGAACGACACTCTCGTAGGTACCAAAATGAGAGAATAATCAGGTTATCGAACCAAGAAATGAACTGGACTGCAAGCATGGCAACACTAGAGCAACTCCTAGATGAAGTAGATGCCTCCGCGGCAGAGATCGTGGAACTTGAGCGTCAGATGATTCAGATTCCAACGGTGAACACGGGTCAGATGCCGACGGGAAATGAGACTCCGTTGGCGGAGTTCATCCAAGATTGGTTTCACGCAGAGGGCATCACAGATACGGAGATTCTGGCTCGCGACCCGGAACGAGGGAACATCATCGCCGTTTATCCGGGCAGTGAAGCGCGGTGTCGGTTGATGTTCATGTCGCATACCGACGTGGTGCCGGTTGAGGATGAGACTAAATGGTCCTGGGAGCCATTTGGGGCGCAAGTGTCTGGCGGTCGGATTTACGGTCGAGGTGCGTCGGATTGCAAGGCGTTGCTGACGGCGCAGATGATGGCGATGGCGATTTTGAAGCGCAATACTGTCGCTTTGAAACATGGACTGCGGTTAGTAAGCGGCGCGGATGAGGAGCACGGTGGACGTTGGGGTTTCGGTTGGTTGGCGGACCATCACCCGGAGTCGTTGGAGTGCGATTTCGCAGTGAACGAGGGCGGAGGGACACCGGTTGAGCAGGGCGGCGCATTGTCGTATCTTCTGGGTACTGGCGAAAAGGGAAGACTGGAGATAAAGATCATGTTGCGCGGAGAAAGCGCACATGCATCAGTGCCATGGCAAGGCGTAAATGCTTCAGAGCGGTTGTGGCGAGTGTTGCAACGGATTGAGAACTATGAACCAGAAATCGATACCTCGTTGCCGATATTCGACTACTTGAACCTGTTCGGAGTGGAGGAACGCCCGACGCCTGAGAACATAGATCGGATTCTAGCCGAGTTAGAAGACAACTCACCGCGATTGAGTTCGATGTTGCGAGCATTGTCGAGAATGGTTTGGACGCCGACGATGATAAGCGGCGGTATCAAATCGAACAGTGTGCCTGAGAACATCACTGTTACTTGCGATGTGCGTACGTTGCCGTTCCAAGATGAGGAGTATGTCAGAAGCGAAATCGAGAAGACGATTGGAGATGTGGAAGGCGTGTCGTTTGAGATTGATTACATGTCAGTCCCGAATTCGTCGCCGTTTGAGACGGACTTGGCTGAGGCGATCAAACGGGCACAAGCATTGGCGGTTTCGAGAGATGATATTCAGTGGATACCGGCTATAAGCAACGGATTCACAGACTCGCGGTTTACTAGGAACTTGGGGATCATAACTTATGGGTTCGCTGGGACTCACCCCGACGATGACCCGATGTTGTCTAGAGCGCATGGCACCGATGAGTCTGTGGGGATTGAATCGCTCATTAGCGGGACAAAGTGCATGATCGCATTGGCTTGGGACCTTTGTGAGGCACAGTGATTCGATGGTCATGGATGCGGTTAAGGCCGCGGACGAATTGGCGGCTGACTTAGAATCCCTCGGCTCTGATGACCGAGCGGTCAACGAGAAACGCTATTTGAAGTCGGAATTGCGTCATTACGGCGTAAGCGTTCCAGTAATCCGAAAAATGGCGCGTCGGTTCGCTAGAGAGCGGAAAGATGTTTCGAAGTCAGAGATTGCTAAGTTGGTTGAAGAGTTGTGGGCGCGTGAGGTGTATGAGTTGCGGAAGTTGGCGGTCAATATCTTGGCGGCAAGGGTTGCCGATTTTGGAGTTTGCGACATAGAGTTTATCGAGGCTTTGTTGAGGCGGTCGCATACTTGGGCATTGATCGATGATCTGTCGATCAATGTGGTCGCGCCAGTGCTGTTGGACAGAAGTGCGGCATCTGAGATTAGGTGTAAGTGGGCTGAAGATGATGACTTTTGGGTTCGTAGGACGGCGATGCTTGCGTTGCTTCCACGTTTGCGTCGCGGTACGGAGGATTGGGATGAGTTCGCCGGTTATGCGGACGCGATGCTAGAAGAGGATGAGTTCTTTATTCGCAAAGCCACAGGTTGGATACTGCGGGAAGTTTCGAAACATTCGCCTGATTTGGTCTACGAATGGATGGTGCCGCGAGTAAAAACGGCGTCTACGGTTACGACGCGGGAAGCGTTGAAGTATTTGTCTGAAGATCAGCGCTCGCGACTGACTGAAATCAGGAAATCAAGGTAACGGAGATAGCGAGTTGAAACGTCCGAACGTGTTGTTGATCATGGCAGACCAGTTGAAGTGGTCTGGATTGAAGATGTACTCCGAGATCGGTGTTGAAACTCCGTCTTTGGATCGATTGGCGGCGCGTGGAGTGATGTTTAGGCACGCGATTACGCCGCATCCTCTGTGCGTTCCGGCGAGGACTTCAGTGATGACAGGGCGATATCCACATTCGACGGGTTGCCGTCGCAATGAGACTTTGATGCCCGATAGTGAAACTCATGCGTTTCAGATTTGGCGCGATGCTGGGTATACGACGGGATTGATCGGCAAGAACCACTGCTTCGTGTCGGAAGATGATCTGGCGCTTTTTGATGTTCGTTGCGATATCTCGCATGGTGGTTTACCTGCTGGCGGATATGCGGGTGCGGTGCCCGGTACTCAGGGCATGGACTGGGTTCGTCCAGTGCAGGCAATTAACGCGGCTCACGAAACAAGGACTGGTCTTAATGAGAATGCCCAGAGTCCGACGATTGCGTATGCGGTCACGGACTATCCAATTGAGGATTATGGATCGAGTGTGATTACCGCTCAAACTGAGGCCTTTTTGGAACGCGTTGCTGTCGGTGAAAACTTTGGTCGCGAAGATGACTGTGAAGGTGAGTCGCGACCGTTCGCGTTGATGGTTTCGTATCCGGATCCGCATGAACCTTTCGAGGCTCCTCGGGAGTATGTGGACTTAATTTCTCCTGAGGACGTGGTTCTGCCTCCAATTCGCCTCGGTGAGTTTGACGATGATGGTGGTATCACCCGCTTGGCTGACGCGCCTTATGAACCCAGCGGAAAAGTGAGCCCTGCACCGATGGTGAATCGTGTACTTCACGCGATGATGGGATTGGATGATGACACAAATGAAGATGTACGAGCATTAGTTTCGGTCTACCAAGCGATGACGCGATTGGTTGATGATGGGATCGGTCGAATTGTCTCCAAGTTGGAGGATTTGGGGATGCTTGATGACACCATCATCGTTTTCACAGCCGATCACGGCGACTTTATGGCCGAGCACAACATGGCAGTAAAGGGTGGCGTGTTTTACGACTGTTTGACTCGGGTGCCCTTGATAGTGTCCTATCCCATCGGTGGCGTGCCATGCGGGGAAATCGATGAGTCCATGGTGAACACAGTCGATATTTTCCCGACGCTATTGGAGTTGCAGGGCTTGGCCAGGTTCGAAGGAATACATGATGGTTGGGCCGGTGTATTGACCGGTGCTGTAACTGAAGGAGATGCTGGTTCGACTCTTGGAGACGATGGAAACGTCAAGAATAAGCTGTTGCGCCGAATCCAAGGGAACCCATTGCCTACCGCGACTGATACCGAACCACGCATTGCAGCATTTTCGGAGTATGGCGCGGGCGGTCCAGCCGTAACGTTGGATGATCTCGAGAAGTGCGAAAAGCCTTGGGGCTACCGGACGTTGATAGAGACGTTGTGGGGTAGGGAAGCGCAAGGTCGACGCAAGATGGTCCGCACTGTGGACTGGAAGTACGTTACCGATCCCATAGCAAGCGGTTATGGAACAGGAAGCGATTCAGGAGCCGATCCTGAGGACGAACTTTACGACTTAGTAAATGACCCTTGGGAGCTTTACAACGTCGCGCACGATCCCAAAAATGCCAGAGTGGTATCTGAGATGCGGCGTCTGTTGGCAACTTGGATGATCGAGACGGAGGGCTCTGATCCTGTAGAGTTGCCAAGCACAATCGGCAGATCGTAGCTGGCAAGTCGAGAACTAGAAGATGCCTTTGGGTTCAATCCCTAAGTAGAACTGCCCGGCGGTGTCGTAATGGTTAGGGCGTCCTTGGATCTGCTGGCGAATGGCGTGAGCATCTCGGAAACAACGCTGAATAGTAGTCGAATCAAATATCGCCGATGAACCGCAGAGGGAATAGGCGGTATCGACGATGTCAGCTGACGTCCTGATGGCGTGAGTTCCAGCTAGTCGGACATTGATACGTTCTTGGGTGTCAAGCCGATGGTTCTCTACGGCACACTGCCACATTTGATTGACAGCTTCATCTAGGAACGCGCGGGCCGAATGCCACGACGCTTCTGATTGGCCGATTAGCCGTTGGGTCGTCGTATCGACGCTAAGAACGTTGGCTGCGCCTTGCTGGGTTTTTCGTTTGGTGAGGTTGATTGCGAAGTCCAAGGCGGTTCGCGCTACACCGAGTGCGACGGTTGCGAAGCCTGAGGCAAACATAGGAGTAGTGTGAATCACGTACAGGGCCCCGGATTCGCGCGAGGGTTCGTTCTGGCCGTAAGAACGTTCTGACTTAACAAATACGTCTTGCGCTTTGAAACTGAGGCTCGCAGTGCCGCGCAAGCCACCTACAAACCACTCGTCAATTACTTCTATCTCTGACTTGTCGATGAGAAACGTACGCATCTCGTTGGTTTGTGACCCGTCAGAGTTTCGTACAGGTGCTAGGGCAGCCACCCATGATGCATGTGATATTCCACTGCTAAAGTCCCAATTCCCTGACAGTCGATATCCGTTCGGACATTTCGTTGCTGTGCTATCAGGTCTCGGTGGACCGTTCGTCACGACTGTGAGTGAGTCGCCCCAAATCTCTTCGGCTATTGATTGACCTACGCGTACGGAATTAGTTGAGAAGACGTTGTTCTGGTTGATGCACCAGCCAACACTGGCATCGGATTCGGAGAATATACGGACAATCTTTAGGAAATCTGGATGCGCGAGTTCGTAACCGCCTAAAGACTTCGGTAGGAGCAGGCGAAAGAAGCCAGCGTCAATTATTGGCCGGACGATATCTTCAGGAATACGACGTTCTTTGTCTATGCGTTCGACAGCATACGAGACCGTCGATGCGAGAGCGTGGGCTTGCTCAATGAGTCTTTCGAACTCGGTCAAACGGTAAGAGGGTAGTTATGCCAGGTCATCAGGGATGACAATGTCGGTTTCGAGTTCAAGGGGATAGCCGGGAAAGAAATCTCGCCATGGTTGGAACTGTTCGACGAACTGCATACCGTGTTCCATAGATGGCAAGTTCTTGATGGCGCGTCCCGGGTCGTAGCCCATTGTTTTTGCCATCGCTTCGATACCGCCGCGACGGGTATGGCGGACGCCGCCGACGTTGAACATGTCGCCGTCGTCGTCTTCAACGATCAGGTCGTATCCGCGTTTTCTTTGTCGCCAGTAGAGTCGCATGGTAAGCCTAGATGGGATTAGTCGATGTTGTGCAGGTATGGTTTCACTCTATCTAGTATCGCATTGCCTACATCGTATTTGCTCATGAGAGGAAGTGACTCAATCGATCCGTCTGATCGGACGATGTCAACTCGGTTGGTATCGGTTCCGAACCCGCTGCCTGGTTCGGTTACATCGTTCGCAATAGTAAGCATGGCGCCTTTGCTGGCCATTTTCGCCGCGCCTTTTTCTGCCGCATTGCTAGTTTCCGCGGCGAATGCGACCTTTATCAGGCGCGATCCGGTAGCATCGGGCATCCAATCTGCAATCTCTTCGAGTGCCAACCTTAAGTCATGGTGCGAGCGTTTCTTGATCTTCGCGTCGGCAGGGCTTTTTGGTCGGAAATCAGAAATGGCGGCGGCCATGATGAGTATGTCGGCTTCAATGGATGCGGGTATTGTAGCGTCCCGCATCTCATCAACTGTGCTTACGCCGATTGTGTTTACGCCCCATGGAGTCCTAATGCCGGTTGCTGCGGTTACCAGCGTCGTGTCTGCGCCTCGATCCCGTGCGGCTTCGGCTATGGCGTAGCCCATTTTGCCTGTTGAGCGATTAGTTATGACGCGGACAGGATCGATGGGCTCGCGAGTGCCGCCTGCGGTAACGACTATGTGGCGGTTATTAAGGTCTCCATGACGTTTGCCGATCGCTTGGCGGACCGCGTCGACGATGTCATCCGGTTCGCTCATTCGGCCTTCGCCTATAAGCCCGGATGCGAGGCGTCCCGATTCGGGGCCGACGATAGTTGCTCCAAGCTTTCGTAGCACTGATACGTTGGTCTGGGTTGAAGCCGCAGAAAACATATCGGCGTCCATAGCAGGTGCGACTACAAGTGGCGCGCCAGATGCTAGTACCGTCGCTGTGATGGCATCATCGGTAATGCCTAGAGCGATTTTGGCGATTAAATTAGCGGTCGCAGGAGCGATTACGATGCAGTCGGCTTTTGTGCCCAACGCCACGTGGTCAATGCTGATTTCTGAGTTGCGGTCCCACAGAGAGATGGTCACTGGGTTGTGACTCAAGGCTGCAAATGTGGCGCTGCCTATGAATTGTTGCGCCGATTCGGTCATCACAACATCTACACGAGCGCCAAGTTTCACAAGTTGCGAGGTTACGTATGCGGACTTATATGCCGCGATCGAACCGGATACACAGAGTACCACCCTTCGATCTGCTAAGGGTGAGGGCAGCTGGGTATTCATTGGAGGTATTCTTGCGCGAAGGATCGGACGCTATCCAGAAGAACTGATTATTCTCTTTCGACGATGAATTGCGGTGGAAGCACGCCGTTTGATTCACCGTGGTGAAATGTCATCACTTTTTCGTATATTTCTTGCACTTCGCCGCTATTCAGAGTAGTGGGAACGTCAATACGCAGTTTCTCGTCTCCATCGACAGAGACCAAAAGCCGCGAACCGAGAGATGAACGGTATCGGAATTCGAGATTCCAGAAACGGGCAAGTTCAATTTCCACCGATCTCGCCCGTAAAGTCAGTGCGTCCTTTGTATTGAAGTCAACACCGATACGCGCACGTTGCAACGCCATGTTATCGTCGTCCCAACGGTAATGTGCCTCAAGATGTAGGTAGTCGTTGACATAGGGAAGACATGCGTCCGGGTCAGGTCCGGCGTAGTGCCTGGGACCGATGGTGAACTTGACACCAGAGATGCGATTGTGCCCATGGATAACGCCGTAGTTTCTCAGGTCGACATCGGCAGTAGTGATATCAGTCAACTGGTCAGTCGGCCAAAAATCTTGCGATCGCCATACCCACTCCACTCGACGGTCCTTGACTGCGATGACATGGTCTAGAATTCTGAACTCATCGTTCTCGATAACGTGATGGAGAGTCAGGTCCTGCTTCTGGCTTCGCTTGTATTCCGTGGGTCGAAGTTTAGACCGCGCCCTTTGGACGTATTCGTCAACGATCTCTTCTAGAGTCTGTTTGCTGTTCCTTGACATGTTTAGCGTCCGACGACTGGATAGGCGTATCCTATGGCTACGATGCTAACGCACGGAACGCATTGGGGAGATGTGCAACTAGATCTCCAGCGGTCATCGCGTAAGGCGTGAGTTGCTCACGCGCAGATTCTCCAGTCAATGAATGGATGTAGACGCCTAATGAAGCTGCGTCGAATGGATCAGATTTCGCGCACAACCCGGTGATTAAGCCAGCGAGGACATCGCCGCTTCCCCCGCGTGCGAGACCGTGATTGGGCATCATGTTGATGCGTAATCGACCATCGGGCGCAGCGATCAAAGTTGTCGCGCCCTTAAGCACCGCGACACAGTTGAACCGCTCTGCCGCGGTCTGAACCGCTGTTCGACGGTCTGCCTCGATTTCGGATATGGGTATCTCAAGCAAGCGGGACATTTCACCGGGATGCGGAGTGATGATGAGATTGCCCTTGAATACCTCCCACCAATTCGGCATTTCCGACACTAAAGTCAAGCCATCTGCGTCGATTACGACTGTCTGGCCTTTCCAGATGTCGTGCCTTGAGGTTAGTCTTGATATCAATTCTCGGGCACCGTACGAGAGGGATATGCCCACCCCGATCAGCACAGAATCCACGGTTGGGATATGTTGTCGGATTTGTTCAAATGCTGGGCCAGGGAGCACCCCGTTGACATCTTCACCTAACGGTATGTAGGTTGCTTCGGGCACGTTGCCGGCAAACGCCTGGTATGCGCTTTCTGGAGTGGCAAGAGCGACCAATCCTACGCCAGAGCGAAGACATGCTTGAACGGCAAGCGATGCGGCGCCGACGTATGTGTTGGAACCACAGACAAGTAGCGAGCGTCCGAAATCGCCTTTGTGGGCGGCAACATCTCTGTTTGGCAATAGTTCGCGAGCCAAGTCGAAATCGTTGACCTCACTTTTGAAAAACTGCGTCAGGCCTGTAGGAATGCCGACATCTAGCACATTGATCTCCTCGCCGTAACATGCGTCGCCAAACCGGATCGCAGGGCCGAGTTTTTGCAGTCCCACGGTCAAACACACATCAGCGGGAAGACCGTTAGCGTCGAATTCACCACTATCCGGGTTTGCGCCACTGGGCAGATCGATGGCGATGGTCCTCTTGTCACTGTCTTTAGCGATCTCCAATAAGGACGCGATAGGGTCTTCAATCGGGCGTGAAATGTTGAAACCGAAAACCCCGTCGAGAATCAAGTCTGTTTTGCCGCATAAGTTTTTCATCCGGCGTTTGCCAGACCGTCCCTGTAGCGAGACCGTTGTTCCGCCTGCTTCGGTGTACGAGGCAATCAAAGGATCATCTTCGTCGCGGGGTAGAACAAGGGCGATCGTTGTGTTGACACCTGCCTCAAGCAGGTAATTTGCAGCGATTATTGCGTCCCCGCCATTATTTCCTTTGCCAACAAGCGCGAGAACGTTGGAGTCTTGAGGCTGTCCATTAAGGTCGCTGATCACCCAATCTGCGATGCCTTTGCCGACTCGATCCATGAGTAGCTCGATTGTGATTTCTCCCGATTCGAACCATCGCTTCTCGATGATCAGCATCTCAGAAGCAGTGACGACCTTTCGAGTCTTAGACATGTTGCCTCCCAAAAATTAAGGTCTCCAAGCGTCGTCTCGAGCTTCGAGCACAACAGATGCTACAGCGAAATCCTTAGAATGCGAAAGACTCAGAGCGATGCGTTCAATGCCCATCTTGTCAGCACGTTCGCGTGCTGGTCCATGCAATGTTATTTCCGGCGGACCTCCGCGTTTTCGAGTCACCTCTATGGATTTCCATGGAATGCCTCTCACTCCAGTGCCGAGAGCCTTCATGACAGCTTCTTTGGCGGCGAAACGGCTCGCCAATTGAGGAGCGCGGTTGCGCGCATACCGCTGTTCGCCAGTGGTGTAGATTTTGTCTAGGAATCGGATCGGATAGCGATCGCGGACTGTAGCGATACGCCCGATTTCTATTAAGTCGACGCCGGTGTATATCATGGTTCAGATACGCGAACGACACTGTTGGTCTTTTCTTCTGAATCGAACGCGTACGCACTTAAACCGTAGAGCATCCACGAAATCTGGTCAACTGCCAAAATGAAGACTCGCATCATTAACGGTAACGACATCGCGACAAAAGTACACGGCGAGGTTGGGGAGAAGGTCAGGGCATTTAGGGACGGCAATGGCGGTTCGCCGGGTTTAGCAGTAGTTCTGGTTGGCGATGATCCGGCTTCCCACTCATACGTAAGGCGCAAGGAACGGGCTTGTGACGAAGTGGGAATCGTGACCGAGACTCTCAAAATACCCGCGAGTGTGAGTTTCGACCATCTTGCTGGAGTGGTCGAAGATCTGAACCATGATGATCGGTATCACGGCATCCTAGTGCAATTGCCTCTACCTGACCACATCGACGCAGACGAGATCATCAACGGACTAGAACCATTGAAGGACGTAGATGGTCTCCACTCGCAGAACGCGGGGTTGCTATCGCTGGGTAGACCTCGATTCGTACCGGCTACGCCACTTGGTGTCCAGCGAATGTTGATTGAGGATGGAGTAGAGGTGAATGGTGCTGAGGTAGTGATAGTAGGACGAAGTTCATTAGTGGGACGCCCATTGGCTTTACTGCTTTCTCAACGAGGCCCGGGAGCGAATGCAACGGTGACGATGTGCCATACAGGAACGCAGGACATAGGAGCGCATACTAGGCGAGCGGACATTCTGATCGCGGCGGCGGGAATGCCGAATACGGTGACCGCTGACATGGTTAAGGATGGTGCTGTGGTGATCGACGTCGGAGTTTCGCGTGTTGAAGACGCAAGTCGCCGAAGTGGGTATCGATTGACAGGTGACGTCGATTACGAAACGGTCAAAGAGAAAGCGTCTGCTATCACTCCAGTTCCGGGTGGTGTTGGCCCGATGACTGTGGCGATGCTACTCGAGAACGTAGTTTTGGCGGCAAACTTGCAGAGCGCGTGATGTCTCTTCGATATCGGATAGCTTAACAATCGGAGATCGATGGGTTTGGTATAGAATCGGGATTCGACTTAACTCAAACGAATCCGTCGTTCATCGCTTTGCACGGCAAGAACCGCGCACAGGGCTCGAATCCTAATCGGGATTATGGAACAAGCCGAAAAACCAAGGATCTCCGCGACTGGCATAGTCCGGCCTGCATTTACAGGTTCCGCTCCTCAAGCCTCAAGCAACAACGGTTTCGATCCAACACGCTCGCAAAGCCTTTCTGAGAGCATTGACAATTCCGAACTCCTGCGGATGTACCGGCTGATGCTGCTCATCCGACGGTTTGAGGAAACTTGCGGTCAACACTATTCGCTGGGACACGTCCGCGGCTTCCTCCATCTCTACGTAGGTCAGGAAGCTACTGGCATCGGCGCAATTACCGCACTTGAACCTCGCGACTACATCGTGACGCACTACCGCGACCATGGACATGCCATCGCGCGTGGGATCGATACAAACCGCATCATGGCGGAGATGTTTGGCAAACGGACCGGTTTGAGCAAAGGCAAGGGCGGGTCGATGCACATCTTCGACGTTGCTAAACGATTCATGGGTGGTCATGCCATTGTCGGCGCGCAATTGCCTCTGGCTGCGGGTATCGCCTTGGCGCAGCAATACATGAACACTGATGTCGTGACGATGGTGTTCTTTGGAGATGGAGCAACCAATCAAGGGACATTCCACGAGACGTTGAATCTTGCGTCGGTCTGGCAACTTCCTGTCATTTTCTTTATGGAGAACAATCTGTACGGGATGGGCTCAGCGGTCGGCAGGGTCCGTCATCGTGGATCAGATTTCAGCGATGCGATGGGCGCATACGACATTGATGTTGTATCGGTAGACGGAATGGACGTCCTTGCGGTACGCGAGGCTACACAGGCTGCAATAGACAATGTTCGGGCTCATGGGAGCCCGATTTTTATTGAGGCGAAGACATTCAGATTTGTGGGCCACTCGTTCGCCGATCCCGGTGACCAATATCGCGAGAGATCAGAAGTCGATCTATGGCGTCGTCGCGATCCCTTGAGCACCTATCCAAAGCAATTGATCGAGTACGGCATTGCCACCGAGTCGGATTTTGAAAAACTGTCTGCGAGCGTAGACGATGAGATCGCGGCGGCGGTAGAGTTTGCGATCAACAGCCCAGATCCAGACCTTTCCGAAGCTTTTGATGATATCTATGCTTAGGCGAAATCGCAGTCGATACGCAAAGACCGATAACTACCATGCCTGAAATCACTTTTAGAGAAGCCATAACCCAAGGTTTGGCGGAAGCCATCGAGTCTGATGACAGTGTCTTCATCATGGGCGAAGACATAGGTGAATATGGCGGGGCGTACTCCATAACCAAGGGATTCATAGAGAAGTACGGGGACAAACGGATCAAGGACACTCCGATTTCCGAGGCGGCGTTTGTTGGCGCAGGGATTGGAGCGGCTAGTGCGGGGTTGCGACCGATTGTGGAGCTAATGTCAATCAGTTTTTCGTTGGTGGCATTCGATCAGATAGTGAATATGGCCGCCAACATTCGCTATATGTCGGGAGGGCAGATAAAGGTGCCGATGGTGATCAGGGCGCCGACTGGAGCTGGGGTACAGCTCGGAGCTACACACTCCCAGAGTTTCGAGACGTGGTTGTCGGAAGTGCCTGGAATGTATTGCGCGTGTCCCTCGAATCCCGGCGATGCGTTGGGTCTGCTGCGAACAGCGATCAAGTCCGATAATCCAGTCATCTTTGCAGAACATGCCCACTTGTACGGTTCGCGAGGGGAAGTGCCGGAGACGTATTACGAGATACCGCTTGGTGAGGCAAGGGTTGAACGCGCAGGCGACGACTTGACTCTAGTTTCGTACGGCTACGGTGTGCACATCCTTAGAGAGGCGGCGGAAGCAATGTCTGAACGGGGGATCGATTGCGAGGTTATCGATCTGCGCTCGATCAGTCCTGTGGACTACGCCACGGTGGTTGCTTCGGTGCAAAAGACGGGCAGGGCAGTGATGCTGGACACGGCACGTAGGAATGGCGGCGCGATGGCTGAGATTGTGTCGGAAGTGCAAGAGCGCGCTATGGATTGGCTCGACGGCCCGATTATGCGCGTTGGGTCGAAGGACGTTCCGTGGCCCTACAACCGCGGGCTTGAACAAGATATTTTGCCAACTGCTGCTGATGTTGTAGCAGCGGCGCAGAAAGTGATCAAGTTCTGAAGCGCGAGAAGCGATCTGTTCTCGCGATAACAAAATCGAAGTCAAACTAATTGAGGAGTTGAGAGTTGATCCACGAAGTCACGATGCCAGCGATGGGTGCAGACATGACGGAAGGCACCGTCGTGAAGTGGTTGAAGAGTGAGGGAGATGAAGTGAATCGTGGCGACAAGCTGGCTGAGATAGAGACCGACAAGACCGTCGTTGAGATGGAGGCGTACAACGCAGGGATATTGAGGCGTATAGTCTTGGGCGATGGTTCGAAGGCCCCGGTAGGTTCGCTTTTGGCGTACATTGGCGGTGCGGATGACGAATTGCCCGAAATCGATGAACCCACAGTCGATCAACCTCAGACGGATGAAGTAGAAGTTCAGACTGAACCCGAGCCTGCGGTAGAGATTGAGGTCGCGGTTCAAGAACCTGAACCAGCACCGGAGCCAGTTTCCGTTGCGTCCACACCTGCGCCAGTGGTATCAGCACCGCCTGCGCCGACTGTTGAGGGCGGAAGGATCAAGGCCTCGCCTCTTGCGCGTCGATTGGCGCGTGAGAAGGAATACGATCTGGCTGCCATACCTGGTACCGGTCCCGGCGGCCGTATAACGCGTGACGATGTCCTCGATTTCAAACCTGCTCCTGCGTTCGCTGCTTCGGGGGTAGGCATCTCTGCTCCCTCTGTTGTCATTGACGGCTCGGATATCGAGTTGACCACGATGCGCCAAGCGATCGCACGCGTAACGCGTCGCAGCAAGGATGAAGCCCCGCACTACTACGTAACTTCAGGCGTGGACATGACGGATGCGATGTCGTTTAGAGCGCAGTTGAATGCTGAACTTGCAGATTCGGGCGTACGCGTATCAGTAAACGACATGATCATCAAGGCGCTTGCGATGGCAATTGTCGAGTACCCGAAGTGGAACACTACGTTCCATGAGGATCGCTTGGAGGGACATGACAGCGTCAACATAGGAGTTGCTATAGCGCTTGACGCGGGGCTGATCGTTCCAGCCTTGATCGGTGTTCACAGCATGTCGTTAGTAGATATTGCCAATGCGGCCAAGGATCTGGGACGGCGTGCGCGAGGCGAAGGTGGCACGTTGACGCAGGAAGAGTTAACTGGCGGAACATTCTCGACGTCTAATCTAGGAATGTTTGGCATCGATACCTTTGCGGCGATCATAGTGCCGCCGCAAGCTGGCATTCTGGCGGTTGGCGCGGTGAAACCCACGCCCGCGGTTCAGAACGATGAGGTCGTGGTTCGACAGATCATGAACGCCACTATCTCTGCGGACCACAGAGTAGGCGATGGTGCAGAGGCTGCGGTGTTGCTGAACGAAGTCAAAGACAACCTTGAGCGGCCGTTGCGTCTGATCCTCTGATCGACTGAAAACGTAGTAGCCGCCAAGCTATCGAGCATTGTGCGAAGATTGACGCACCGTGTACGCTCGAGAGTCATTCACCGATGAAGAGCGGGCTGTTCTGAGCCGCTTTTTCACCAACACCGATCTACCAGTATTCGCGGTCGTCAATCTCCCGGAGATCGTCAAGGGTGCGATGTTTGCCCGTTACAGCCGGACGCACATGTCTTTACGTCGGCTGTTTTTGAAGGAATTTTACGAACGTCCGGAGATCGGGATTCAAGCAATTGCCGAACAGGTCGCCGATGACGGGCAGGGCATTGGACGGGCCGAAAAACTGTATGAGACCGTGTTCGTGGAGTACGGGGATGACTCGGTAGCGCAGTTGGGTGGTGCACATCTCGCTTGCGAACAGGCATCGGCAATCTTGACAAAGGTGCTTGAGCGCGGACGTTTGGCTGCTTATTTAGAGCAAAGCACGCGATATATCTACTACGACGTCCCGATGAAAGATGCTGATGGAACGGCGCGATTTCGATATCAGACACCACCTGAGATAGCGCAAGGGACATTGGCGAACCGCTATTCGGAGACGATGGACCGACTCTTCGAGAGTTATTCATTTGTCGTGCGTGCTCTGACCGCGTATTTCCAGAGCCGATTCCCGCAAGGGACGCGGGAAACTCGAGGCGCGTATCGTCGGGCAACGCGTGCTCGAGCATGTGATACAGCTAGAGGTCTATTGCCTGCGGCTACGACATCGAACTTGGGAATCTATGCCACCGGTCAGGCATACGAAGCCCTGTTAATGCGAATGAACGCGAGTCAGTTAGCTGAGGCACGGGAGTATTCCCAGATGATGCTCGTTGAGTTGCGAAAGGTAATTGCGGGTTTCCTTTCGAGGGTAGATGTTGAGGATCGAGGTAGAGCATGGAGCGGCTACTTTAGGAATGTTGCACTAGAGATGAGTGAAATAATCAAGGATGAGAGAGAGCCTGAGGATAGTAGAGAATTCGATTTGGAACGGGACGAGGTGAGGATGTTGGACCACGATCCTGACGCGGAGATTAAGCTCATTGCTGCTGCCTTGTATCCGTATTCAAACCGATCCGAAGAGGATTTGTTGAAAACGGCGATAGACATGAGTGATGAAGAACGCGAGAAAGTTATTTCGACTTACATTGGAGAACGGTCGAATCGTCGGCACAAGCCAGGGCGAGGTATGGAAAGGATCTACTATCGTTTCGATGTACTGTCCGACTTCGGCAGCTTCCGCGATCTCCAACGGCACCGCATGATGACCATCGACTGGCAGCGATTGACACCTCGACATGGATATGCCACGCCCCCAGAGATCGAAGAGGTCGGTAGCGGAGTAGAGACGCGATGGCGCGACTCTATGTCCGAGATGTCCGAGTTGTACTGGGACGTTCTAAAGGAACACGGTGCCGAAGTGGCGCAATATGTTGTTCCGTTTGGCTATCGCATCCGATACAACATCCAGATGAACGCTCGGCAGGCTTTTCACATGCTGGAGCTACGTACAGGTGCATCGGGGCATTCCGATTATCGTCGTGTGTGCCTCAAGATGCATCAGTTGATACGTGACCAAGCTGGACACCGCTTAATCGCTGATGCGATGAAGTACGTCGATCCGAAAGACTATGGACTGGGACGGCTCACATCGGAGATGCGGCAAATTGAAAGACGACAGCCGAACTTGTTTGACTTCTAGTGGTCAGTCAGGGATCGATATATTGAAACGGGGCACGAGTGCGATATTCGATTGGTACCTCTTTTCCAACATATTGAATCCACACGTCTTTCGCGTAGTTTGAATCAAAACCCCACCGACCATCTTCACGTTGTCTCCAAGAACTCAGAATTGGACGAAAGGCACAAACGATCTTGTTTGCTTTCTTGCCCAGAACCAATCGATATTCTGACGCTTTTTCAGGGTCGATTTTCCACCAACCTTCTACCGGGTTCTTGAAGTCACGTCCTTCGGACATCGCTCTACCGACTTCAAACAAAATCAAGGGTTCTTTGATGGTGAACTCAGGTATAGCAATTAATCAGGAATTTCGAGGATAGTGCGCGGGGCCTTTCTCGATCCCACATGCCTCAGCGAGCCAATCTTCTTGGGCGATGTGATCGAGATGCCCTTTGCCCAAGTTGACGCGTACTGTAGTGTCGCTTGACAGGTTTGCTGCGAGTTGGTCGTAGTAGTCCTTCTCTCCCGCGCCAGTTGACAAGAGAACTTTTTTGGCGTCAATACCGTCTGCCAGTTCCATCGGATCGTAGTTGACCAATGTTGCTCTCGCTTTTTCCCACGCATCGGGGTACGAACGCTTGAAATCGTTGAATTCCGCCATCGGATAATCGGGATCGCCAGCGGTACGATTGTCAATGTCGGCGAACATCAACCCGCCGGTTTGGAGGGCGTGAACGCCCTCAGTTAGGACAGCAGTGATATAGGCCATATCTCCGCCAGAAACGGCTAGGCGTGAGGAATCAATGTTGGGTTGCTGAAGCAATATCTGAACTGCGGTGATGCAGTCGGAGATGATGTCGCCCCAAACATAGGTCTCTTCTGACGGCAGTCCATCGGTCAGTAGGCCGGGATAGGCGGCAGAATAGCGAGAGTTCGAGAGGCGTTGACCACGGTGACAAAGTGCCATCACAACGTATGTTGCACGCCGTTCGTAAGCCGGCACCGCGACGACGCTGCCGTAACCCGGCGCTTGGAACAGCGGCACATGCGGCCCGTCTGACTTCGGGACATGCAGGTAAGCATATAGAGGGTAATCACCGACGCCGTTGAAGCGCACCGAATAGGCCTTTGAGGTCTCGTTAGTCCTGATGGGCAAAGCCTCGATCGAGACATCGCCTTTTGCCGCGTCGATAGCAGCTTCTGCCCGCGCTGACCAGTATTTGTTCATGGTTGAGTCTCCGTTTGTGGTTACAGCGCGACTGGGTTGAGATGTTCTTCAAGAAATGCGTACATGACCTTTTCATGTCCAACGCCGGATCCGGAATCGTGAGCGCAATCCTCATAGGTGTAGAGGGTTTTGTCTTCACTGCCGATCTGTCGGAAGACAGCGAAACCAGTTTCGGGTGGGCAAACGTCGTCCATTAGACCGATGTTGACGATTATCGGGCACTCGATCCTGTCTACAAAGTTGTGTATGTCATGCAGGTCTAACGTGTCACGTACTGCATCTTCGCGGTCGGGGTGAAGGCGAAGGTAATCGTTGATCTCTTCGTACGGGTAGGATCGGGTGAGTGATGCGGAATCCATCATCGAGCAGAGATACGGCGCACCAGCGGACGCACATGCAACTTTACCAGCGCGTAGCGACGATACCAGGAGGGTGAGTGCTCCACCTTGGCTACCGCCTTGCACACAAATCCGGGATGAATCTACCTCATCTAAATCACTGAGGAAATCGAATGCCCGGATGGCATCCATGTAGAAGCCGCGATAGCCGTACTCCGTTCGTTTGTCAATGTTGTGCGTCAGCAGGCCTGGGTACCCCGGGTTGAAAACCGTGTTGCTCCGGAGTTTGTTACGCGGCGCGGCAGAAAACGCTGCGTATCCCCTCATCGCTAGGTCAGTCGGCAACTTGGGCTCGCTTACGTATCCAGGCACGAACAAATAGCCCGGCAGCTTTCCTTCAAAATCGCGGGGGCGGCAGTACCAACCAGCAATCTCCAACCCTCGATAACTGTCGTAACGTGCTTCAAAAACTTCGACATCCGAGGTTGAGCGCATCGGGACTGGTTCTAGCCTCGGGTTGAGCGGCACCGCCAAGGTTTCAGCTTCGGTCTGTTGCCAATATTCGTCGAAATCGTCGGGTCGCCGCACTGACGATTCAAATTCGTAAGGGTGGTGGTGCATGTCTACTACAACCTCTTGGGTAGTTCGCAAGTTCCTAACACTGTATCACCTACGAAAGCGATTTCAATCAGTTAGTTCCCGTCGTTCTAGTCGTCGCTGTTGCCGAATTTCCGCGTCATTATCCAAGCAGGAAGGATTGCAATGACACACGAAACGGCGGCATAGGTGAAGAAGTTTGAGAATATGGCCATTCCGGCCTCATTCGCAGCGTCGGGACGTTCAATCAACTCGTTAATGCCCGGTGCAGTCAACAGAAACTGCGCGGTACCTACAGACGCAACGGCCGCCAAGCCCGCGGTCATGCCGATGTTGCGCGAAAGTGTTAACAATCCAGATGCGATGCCTTTGTCTTCCTCAGGCACGCGCCGTAGGGCAGTCTCCGCGATCGGCGCAATCAAAAGCCCCAAACCAATGCCGACGATAACTAGGTCGAAAGAGGCTCGCGGCTCTTCTAGCTGAATTGCCCATCGAGAGATGAAGTAGAAGCCCATAGCGGCGAGAATGAGCCCGGCAAGTGTAGGGATTCGGACTCCGAATCGGGTCGCGATCAACCCGCCGGCGAACGCTGCGACTCCCAACGCAACGGTCATTCTGACTAGCAATAGACCAGATTCTAGGGCAGACAGGCCGTAGATTGTTCCCGCAACCAACGGTACAGATACTAAACCGATCATCAACGCAACGCCGACAAGGAAGTGCGTAACGTTTGAGAAGATGAAATCCTGCAATTTACCCAAAGACCGGGGTACGGCTCTGTCGTCTGCGATCCGGTTCGATACGGCGATAACTGCGACCAGTAAAGCAGTGGCTACGAACAGCAGGATCATAGTCAGATCGGGTTCTGAGATTCGGAACAGCCCCACAGTCAGTGTAGTAAGTCCAGCAGTGAACGCCAACGCGCCGATCCAATCTACGGTCGTATCATGCCGGCTTCCTTTCGGCAGTTTCGTTAATGCTGCAACGGCTATAAGGGACAGTGGGATGTTGGACCAAAAGGTATATTCCCACCCGATCCAATCGGCAATAGCGCCAGCCCAAACCGGTCCGAAAACGCTCCCAGCCTCCGCAGCCGCTCCGACCAGTCCGAATGCGACGATGCGTCTAGTTTTTCCAACGAGAGGTTCCGCTGCTGCAAGGGAAATCGGAATTACCGCGCCAGCACCGATCGATTGAACGACACGGGCGATGATTGCCCAACGGTATTGGTCTACGAATGGATTCGCATCAAGCGGTTCCTGCATCATCGGAATGAGGGCGACGGCGGCAGAACCCAACATGAAGACGCTTAAAGCGAGTAAAAAAGCGAAACGGTATCCCCATCTATCGGCGAGGCGCCCCATAATCGGCATCGTCGCAGAATATCCGATAAGGAACGAGATGATTAACCAGCTGGCGCGTGTGATGTCGTTGACAGGGATTTTGAGGCTCTGCATCATGTCGGGCAGGATCGTCACGACCAACGTCATGTCATCGGCCGCGATGAAGACGCCGTAGCAGAGCGGCAGGAATAAGAGGTACGGACTGACCTCAGTTTTGACCCACTTCATCAAATCGGACGGTTCTCAAGTTTGACGCATCGGGTCATTCGATCGGCGGTTCGATTCCGAAATCTTCGCCGTATCGGCTCAAGTCGACGATGCGGATAGTCTCGGATGTGTCTTGGTTTTGAACATCGCCGGTGATCGTGGCCGATTTCAACTGGAACGATTCAGAGTCGATGACAACGTCGCAGCCAGCCACTGCGCCTGGCTTGATCTCTCCGAGCAATGACTTCAAGTTTTCGGCAGCTAGTGAGGCGCTGATCTTGTACGGCTCGTCTGATTTCGGATCGACGCTGAATTCGGGTTCGATGAGGTTCTTTAGGATATTCATTACGGCTTCGATTGGCTTAATGAAACCTAGAGGGTTGTTTTCATCTTCGAACGGCTCCCATTCACCAGTTAGCGGATTGGTCATCCAAGTTTCATCGTCGATCGAGACAGCATCGACCTCAATGTAGATCCGTCCGAGATTGGCTTCCGCTTTGACGCTGAGAGCGTTTTCAGTGATCGCACCTTCGATGTAATGGAGTTCCAATCCACCCAAAGATTCAGTAAATCCGTTTTCATGCTCTAGAACGAACCACATGCTACCGGATTGCTCGAGCGCAGCAGCGGCATTTTCGGCGACCTCGACCGGGGTTATCGGAACTGGCGTCGGTGTTGCCGTCGGTTCAACGACGGGCACCGGAGTAGGTGTAGGTTCCGGAGGGGATGAACAGGCGACGACTGTGAACAGAATTGACGATAAAACCAAAATCGACAATGTTGTTGCCAAATAGATGCCGCGCATCAACAGGTTCTCCGAGACCGCAGATGCCGACAAGAGCATTTACGGTTGCAAATCGCACTAATGCAATTCTAGGTTAGGCGCGGCAAGTCTTGATGAGGTGCGGAGTTGGGACGCCGAATCGATATGGCGGCTATTGTGGTTTATAGAGATTTTGAGGCGACGCCAACGATGGGTCAGGCGGGTCTGCTGTCCGTTCGCGCGTGATGTGTGCGCCATCGTACAGACTCATCGGAATGGTCAGCTTGAATAGCACTGTTCCGTACCCCGCTCGGTTCATGTCGAAAGAAGCGACATAAGTTGGCTCGCTATCTTCTCTAATGAGGTAAAGACGATATTCCTCGCCTGGTGGAGCTTGTTCTACTCCACCGACCACCAGAGCTCCAAGCGGTTTGCGTTGGTGTTCAAGCAGATAGGCATAACCATTACCCGTTAGACCAGCATCCGGTTGCCATTCTGGGCTTTGATACTCGTTTCGGAGAGTCGCGTAGGTCAAGCTGATCTGATCGTTCATCGAAGAGCGCAGAGCATCGTTGAGCTCCGTCATCCGAACGATTTCTTGATCTTGTCGAGATATTCGCTCGTGGGCGTAATTCAACAACTCCTCGGTGGACGACATCTCATTCAATATCTCTTCCGCACGAGCGTATGCCGCGGCGACATCGCGGTCCATATCTGAGACCTTCTGGTTGAGTTCGACATTGTCAACGCCCAGCTGGATGGCCATGATCCCGACGATGACAAACGAGGCTAGCGAAGTGGCGAACGCCAATCGTCCAGCTGTCACTAAACTGCCTAATCGTTGCCAGACACTTTTCACATCGTGCTCACGCTCGTTTTCCTCGATTGCGATGCGGTTTTCGAGGTGTGAAACAAGTGAGGAGAATGCGGAATCTTGATATGTTCCGCCTCCTTCAGCCTTTGCGGTTGAAACCAAGCGTTCACGCACAGCCATCGGCGGTATCGCTTCACCGACGCGAGCGGAGAATTCGGCAACCGTATCCAGCATCTCTGCCAATTCTTTGGCAGCATCGGCGTCGCGTTCGATTAGGTCTTCTACCGCTCGCCGCTCTTCGTTACCTAGTGCGCCTAGAGCATACGCAGGAAAATCTTCGATGATTTCTTCGTCTCGAGTCATCTTGTCAGTTCACCGAGGGTTAGTCGTCGCCGTAGATTTCGTTTTCCAATGCGACGCGCAACTTCTTCAACGCGAGTCGCATTCGTGTCTTAACAGTTCCAAGCGGTTGCCCTGTGGACTCTGCTATCTGTGTTTGGGTCATGCCTTTGAAGTATGAAAGATAAACAACCTGCCGTTGCGCCTCGGGCAGAACTGTTAGGGAAGCGCGTACCTGCTCGTATTCCGAGTTGGCGACTGCTGCTTCTGGAGGCGTGATCTCGTCCGATTCGAGGTCGTAGCGCTCAGTGATGTCGTCGCTGTAACGAGATTTGTCACGTCGGAGACGCCGGAGTTCATCGATGGTTCGGTTATGGGCGATACGGAACAGCCAGGTAGTGAACTTGCCTTTGTCTGGCATGTAGGTGTGGCCACGTCTCCAAACGCGCATGAACACATCTTGGGTGACCTCTTCGGATTTGACTGAATCGTTGAGAATGCGGGCTGCCAGCCCGAAAACTCGTTTCCCATATCGATCGTAGAGTGCTGCGAAAGCATCGGTGTTCTTCTCCGATATTTCAGCCAGCAATTCTTGATCTGTCAGCTCTTGGTAGTTGATCATTCGCCGTATTCCGTGAGATATGGCTTTCTTTCGCCTAATCCTGATGCGGTGATTTCTATTCCGCTAATGGTTCAGATACGAAAGAACGGTATCTCGTGGATCTTTTCCGGATCGACAATGCCATCATTTTCTGCCAACGGCTTCAACATCTCCAGTGAGTCGAGTTGCAACGATACATCTTCATGCGGCGGCATCATCTGGATCATGCGCGATAGCATGTCGTAGGCATCACGCGCTCGGCCAGATCTCCCCATAAGATGCGCGATATCACCGATATTCCGCCAGTTCCAAGGCATCAGGTATTGAATGCGCTCGGAATCAGCGATCGCCGCACCGTAGTCACCAGTATGTGTGTGAATCATCTTCATGTTGTTCAACACTCGCGCAAGAATCATCTTGTTGTCCGCACGAGGGAGATAGGCACGTTCTAGCCGATCCAATCTGCTCGAATCGTTCGGAGGATTGCCAGAACCGCTTAACATTCTCAAGCACTCCCACCTCGACAGAAGCCTGCCCTGTCGAAACGGGTCGATGAAAACTAGAGATTCACCTTTTCCCGCCGATAGCAGAAAATGACCCGACATGTTGATTCCCGAAAGGTTGGCACCGATGCGACGACCGATCTCCATATACAGGACGGACAAAGTGATCGGTATCCCTAGTTTCCGATCAACGACTTCGGGAAGCAGGCTGTTGCGGATGTCGTAGTAGTTTCCTGCGTTACCGCGGAAACCAAGCTCACCGAAGAACAGATCGTTTAATGAATACAACGTGTCGTATAGCGATAGCCGTACCGGTGCTGATTGCCTGACACGTTCCGCTATTTCGCCGACCTTGCCCATGTATAGGGCAACGTCAAGGCTAGGGTAGCTCTCCGCAGCGATGTAGAGGCAAGAGAGTGAGAGGTTGATTTGGGATGCTGGACGCGATACGGATCTGATGAAGTTTTCTCGCGGTGCGATGTCTGGCGTTCCCATGGCAAAGCATTGTAAAGACGAATTCACCTCGTGGCAACTACGCGCTTTTAGATCGATGCTTCAGGTTGGTATAATCGAACAATTACCAAGCGGGCGCCATACAGACGGTCCCGATCTGATCCTGGGGAGCTCGGATAGCCGGGCTGAGAGGGCGGACGTGAATCCGTCGACCCACACAACCTGATCTGGGTAATGCCAGCGGAGGAAATAAGAGCCGATGTCGCAAACATCGGAAGTTGCATCAACAGACCGTTCTCAACGTGTCACAGACCAATCCGGAATTAGAGCCACTGTTGATCGTTCAAAGTCCGCGTCAGATGCTGGACGAAATTCGTTGAATCAGGATCGAGGGGCTGTAGTCTCCGTCGTCGACGCGTCAAAGTCATTCGCAAGCGCCGACATGCCGTCAGTGGAAGCGATGGTCGATGTTTCGCTAGACGTAGCCCTCGGAGAATTCGTCGTCATTGTGGGACCTAGCGGTTGCGGCAAGAGCACATTATTGAACGTGATTGCCGGTCTAATCGATCCAGACAGCGGTTCTGTAAACCTCAAAGGCGATAACGACGCTCAACGCATCGGACGCGTCGCCTACATGCATCAAATCGATCTTCTATTGCCGTGGCGCAATGTGCTTTCAAACGCAATCTTGGGACTAGAAATCGCTGGCGTGCTACGGCAAGAAGCGGAGGATAAAGCGACGGAGCTAGCCACTAAATTCGGAATTGACGATTTCCTAAATGCATACCCAGCGACGTTGTCTGGTGGGATGAGGCAACGAGTTGCATTGCTCAGAGCCGTATTGCCCGAACGCGATGTTCTGTTGCTCGACGAACCTTTCAAGGCACTAGACGCCATCACTCGTTCTGAGTTGCAACGTTGGCTATCTGATGTTCTTGATCGATCCCATCGTGCAACGATCATGGTTACCCACGACGTGGAAGAGGCGTTGATGCTAGGAGATCGCGTTCTTGTGATGTCTCCGCGTCCCGGTCGGATCTTGCTGGAGTTGGATGTCGATTTGCCGCGACCCAGGCCGAAAGACGTAGTGCGCGATCCCAAATTCGTTGATCTCAAATGGCGACTTCTGTCAGCACTGGATGGCGTGACCACTGCATAAAACTGCGATTATCGTGAGCGCACAGCAAGAAATACGAGAGTTACCTCAATCGCTCAGTGTGAACAGCACTGGGGTTAGCGATCGCACGATAGTAATGCGCGTCCGATCGTTCGGACGAGCATGGGGTTCTGCGATGGCATTGGCATGCCTAGGGCTCGTGTTATGGGAGATATTGGTTCGAGTTCTTGATGTGCAAACTTGGATATTGCCACCAGTCTCCCTGATTCTGCTAGAACTGGCGGACAAACCAGACCTTTTCCTACGCCATGCCTATGTGACGGCCCAAGAGATATTGATCGGGTTTGCAGTCTCGATAACTTTCGCAAGCGCCATGGCGACCGCTATGTTCTGGTCAAGGTTGCTTGAGAGGTCGGTATACCCATTCCTGATAGCGTCGCAAACCATCCCAGTTTTCACGTTGGCGCCAATGCTCTTGATCTGGATAGGTACGGGCATCGCGCCCAAGATCGTGGTTGTGGTTCTATTTACCTTCTTCCCCGTGACGATCAATCTTATGACCGGCTTCAAGTCTGTTGATTCCGACATGGTCGATATGTTCCGCACACTAGGTGCGTCGCGATGGCAGATGTTCACCAAGCTATACGTCCGATCTGCGTTGCCTTACTTTTTCGCGGGGCTGAAGGTTGCAGCGGTTGTATCAGTGATCGGAGCAGTGATCGGAGAGTGGATAAGCGCGGCATCCGGGCTCGGTTGGCTGATTAAGACTTCGACGCCTAAGTTTCAAACAGAACTCGTGTTTGCTGCTATATTTACCCTTTCTGTAATGGCGGCGTTGATGTTTATCGCAATAGCATTGTTACAGTCGCGTATCCTGCGTAACTATCCGGGGTCGAACCCCCAAGGAGGACAATCGTGAAACGGATTACAGGTCTGATCCTGTTAGGAGTGGCGCTGCTTGCGTTCATCGCTTGCACGTCGGAACCAGAAATAGAAAAAGTATCGGTCGAGCTTGACTGGTCACCGCCGAATGCCAACCACTCTGGAATCTACGCCGCGATAGACCAAGGATATTTCGAAGAAGAGAACCTTGAGGTCGAGGTCAGCGTGCCTGCCGACGCCGCAGCCATTGCCCAACTCGTGGGAGCAGGGCAGCGCGACTTCGGAATCTTTTACCAGACAGACACGACCCTCGCGCGAGCCGCGGGCGTCCCCGTCGTCGCAGTACGAGCCATTGTTCAAAGCCCGGTCAACTCTCTAATGGCGCTTAAATCCTCCGGGATCACCCGCCCCGCCGATCTCAAGGGCAAGAAAGTCGGATACCCCGGAATTGAGTGGGACGAGTTGATGCTTGCTGCCATGCTCGAAGCCGACGGCCTCACGCTCGACGACGTTGAACTCCACGATGTCGGATACGCTCTGTCGCAAGTCCTAGCGGCAGGCACGATGGATGCCGTAATCGGTGCCTACTGGTCTTACGAGTCATTCGTCCTTGAAGACATGGGACACCCCGTAGAGATCATCTACCCCGAAGATTGGGGCGTACCGCGCTACTACGAGATGATGCTCATCACCTCCGACAAGATGATCGAAGAAAAGCCCGATGTGGTTCGACGCTTCGTCACCGCCTTTACCAAAGGTTTCGAATACGTCGCCGAGGATGGACAACGTGGCATCGACATCCTAGTCAAACTGAACCAAGACTCCATCGACGAATCCAGCGAATCGCTAGACCGTCGAGGCATCCCGCTTCTAATCCCCGCATGGCTAGACAGCGAAGACGGCAAATTCGGCACCCTCTCACAGTCGCAATGGGACTCCGTAGGCGACTACATGAAGAGCCGCAACCTAATCCCCCAGGACTTCGACGTAAATACCGCGTGGACGGATGAGTTTTATAAGTGATTAGAGTGTGTTGCAGAAGTACGAAGTTCGCCAACTCCCAGTCTGGTCCGAGATTCAGGAGATTAGGAAGGAATCCAAAGGTAGCAGACGGAAGTTTTGGATATCCATCGAAGGAGAAGCGAACACTTGGTTGCTGAAGTACCCAAGGCCTAACACCGGCGAGCACTGGGCCGAAAAGGTAGCCGCTGAAGTCGGATCACTTATAGGAGTCGACTGCGCGCGTGTCGATTTGGCAAAAGTTGGTGGCGAGTTGGTAACTGTTTGTGAATCGTTCGACGTCGGCACATGGTACGATTTGTACGAATACGTTGACGACTCGTTAGACCAGATTGACGAAGTTGCGCCTGACTTCGGAGCAATCAACTGGGACGATGCTCCATATTCGTCGGAAAGTCTGGAGCCGACTTTCTTCGAGGGTTGGTTTCTTTTGGAATTGACCATCGATGGATACGATGGGGAACAGCGATTCGGCCAGCGGGACCATAACGTCAACAACATCGTGAAGGCTGTCAAGCGGTTTGTTCAGCGCTTCACCGAAGACTGGAATGATCAAGTCAACGTGATTTTGCGCGATGTGGCATCCTACGCAATCTTTGATGGGTTGATCGGTAATACTGATCGACACCACGAAAATTGGATGTTGAAGTGGGAACGCAAACTCGGCCAAATTTGGGTGTCCGCTGCGCCTTCTTACGACCACGCGTCTTCGTTGGGACGAGAACTGAATGACAAAGCCCGACGGAGAATGTTGCACGAAAACGGGGTATCAAGGTATCTGCGAAGGGGGCGAGGCGGAGTCTATGACGATGGAACGCGCCAGCACGCACCGTCCCCATTAGAACTTGCAAAGAGTCTGTGCAAACAATGGCGAGCCTATACAGGCGAGACTTTGGACGCGATCGCAGTTGTGAGAGACGACGATTTTCGTACGATTGTTGATATGGTACCTAGTGAATTCATGTCGGCGACCGCTAAGGAATTCGCTTATCGAGCCCTGACTACGAGCAAGAAAGAACTTTTAGAGAACGCCAGATGACGAATCTCTACCTTGCGTGGCAAGACCGACACAATTTCGAGTGGTATCCTGTCGGACGTTTGACTCGATACTCTTCAGAACCGGTGGAGTATGCGTTCCACTATCTGCACGGTGCGCGAGAAGCAAAAGAAGCTGCGCCACATTTTGTAATCCCTGTACCAGGGTTCCCTGAATTTCAGGACATCCACCGATCTCGTCGCGTGTTCTCAATGTTTCGCTATCGCGCGATGAACCCGAGTCGGCCTGACCGACCAGAGTATTTGCGTTCGTTGGGACTTGATCCGCAAGATGCAGACACGATCGAAGAATTAGCTGTTTCGGGCGGCAGGAGCGTTGCAGATAGTTTCGAGACTTTCCCAGCCATCCAACCCAATCCCAACGGAGAATTTCGCGTCCGTTTTGTTGTTCATGGGTTGCGCGCCGACCGGCCCTCCGCAATTGAGACGGTTAACGACCTTACCTCGAATGATAGCCTCTTCCTCTCTTTAATGCGCAACGGTCACAACGGAGCATCATCGTTGAGTGTGTATACGGCAGATCAGCAACTCTTGGGATGGTTGCCAAGATACCTCGTTGACGTCCTTTTCGATGAACATGGTGAGCGAGCTTCAGATCTAGAACTCAGAGTGGTCCAAGTCAACCACAAAGCTCCCTTGGATCATCGACTCCTTGTTGAGCTCACTGGCAAATTCCCGCCCGGAGTCGATCCGATGGGCGATTTGGAGCAGTACCAACCGATTGCTGGACAACCAAGTAACGCTTAGCAACTGGCGATAGCCGCCCAAACTACCACCCTCAAAACATCCGACGCGGATAAGCCAGATGCCCCGTCATCCCCGTGTTCTTGACCTGATAGACATGCCCTGTCGCAAACGTCACGAACAGCACATCTAATCCCGGACCTCCGAACGTACAGTTCGTCGGGCTGTTTGCTGGAGTGCGATGTGTGGCACGGACCAGGCCGTCGGGTTGGAAGACGTATATTGCTGATCCAGCGCCTTTAGTAGCCTCGCCGGCAGTCGCTAATATCTGACCATCGGTGGTGAGTGCCATACCATCGATACCGCGACCGACACCGAAATCGAATAGGACGGTTTTATTGCCGAGTGTGCCGTCGGAGTTGACAGGATAGGCGCGTAGTTGTCGGTTTAGTTCCGGTTTAACAGGGCTTTCTGCGACGTAGAGGATGGATTGGTCAGCAGAGAGTAGCACGCCGTTGGGGCGGTTGGTGTCGAATGTGACGCGCTTGACGGTCCAGTTGCCGCCGAAGATGTGTTCCGCGACGTAGACCGATTCGTGTGGCAGGTTGTTGGGTTTGTCCGAGTAGTTGGGGTCGGAGAAGTAGATGCGTCCTTGACCATCGATATCGAGGTCGTTGGGCATGTTGATCTTGGCACCTTCTAAGTTGTCAGCGATGACAGTTGGCGAGGCATTCGGATCGGAAGTGTCGATTTCGACCACCCGATTGCCGCCACCCTCACATGCGAACAGCCGCCCTGAGCGGTCGAACTTCATACCGTTCGCTTGGTTAGTATCCGTGCGCCACACCTCACTATTGCCTGATTTCGGGTCCCAACGATAGGTGGTTGAGGCGTAGCACTCGTTGTAAAGCAATCCGCTACCATCCCAAGTCGGACCTTCGGTGAGCGAATCGTGTTTAGCGATCAGTTCCCATTCCCAAGTGTCAGTCATATCAACCTTCCATCATTCCCGCGAAGGCGGGAATCTATGCATATTTTCAGGCATATGCGTTTCGGTTCGTAGCGATGTCGTCACCCTGTCGCCCGTCTGGATTCTCGCCTACGCGAGAATGACGGGAGTTATATACAGGTCTCCTTAGCCGGAATGACGGCAATGTCATTGCGGATACAGCAGATGTCCAGTCAAACCAGTATCCCGCGCCACTAGGCAATGACCTTCGATTGATGAGACGTAGAGGTCGCCATCGGCGAAGGTGCAGTTGGTAGGACGTTGCGCGACAACTGGATGCTGTTCGATAATCATGCCGTCGGGGTCGAAATGCGTTACGTTGCCGCCGGGACCCGAAATCTCCCAACCGGTACAGGCTACGATGCTACCGTCGGATGCGAGCGTCATACCGTCGATGCCGCGATGCGGACCGAAGTCGTGAATGATCTTGCCCTCGCCTAGTGATCCGTCGTCGTTCACCGGATAGGCTCGCAAGTCGCGACTCTCGCTGGCTCGGAAGTCGCTTTGAGCAACGTAGAGCGTCTTGTAGTCCTTGGAGAAGACGAGGCCGTTGGGCTGTGTGGTGTCGAATGTTCGGCGTGTGCATACCCAATTGCCTTCGTCATCCTTCTCGGCCGAGATGATGGCAGAGTAGGTGATGCCAACTTCGGGGTTCGAATCGCCGACGCGGTCAGAGAAATAGATCGCTCCGGATGGAGTTATCGCTAGGTCGTTCGGCCCGTTGAACTTGAGTCCGTCGATACTATCGAATACTGTCTCGAAACTGCCATCATCGTTGAACTTGATCATCTTGCGTCCGGTGCTAGCGCAACCGTAGAGATTGCCGTCAGCATCGTAGTTCAGTCCGTTCGTGCCTTCTGTATTCTCGGCAAACACATCCACTAGACCAGACTCGACATCGAGTCGCATGATCCTGTTGTGCGCGATGTTGCTGTAAAGCATGTGCGATCCGGTCCAGCAATTGCCCTCAGTAATCGTCCCGATCATTGGGGCAGCGTCTTCAAATGTCCAAGGCATAGTGTGGATTCCTCTTGTAGTGTGGTGGTTGTTGATCGGATAACGTGGTTTGTGGTTAATCGCAGCCGAGCTGGTCGGCTAGGTCGTTGAAATCGGTAGCGGTGATGTCGAACGCGGAAGTGTCGGGCAGGGCGAAGGGTTTGTCCGCGCCGTGTTCTAGTGGACGGTGAACGAAAGCGGTTGCCAGACCTTCTTTTGTTGAGGCTTCAAGGTCGCCAGTGTGCGCGGCTACCATCATCACTTGGTCTGTTGTGAGACCCAACAGTTTCGACGCGTTCTGGTAGACCTTTGGGGATGGTTTGTATGCACCGTAGACATCGGGCGACATTACGGCATCCCAAGGCAGACCAGCATGTTTCGCCATGTTCACGAGCAGGGCTAGATTGCCGTTTGAGGCAGTTGCGATGATGTATTTCGATTTAAGACGTCGCAGTCCTGAAGGTGAATCTGGCCAGCCGTCGAGACGATGCCAGGCGCGGTTGAGGTGTTGCTTCGATTCCTCACTCATCACCTCAGACAAACCGTACTCTTTGAGCAACACATCGAGTTTCTCTCGGTGAATTTCATCGACCAACCGCCATGGTCCGTCGCCACTACTCAGTTCACAGGTCGATTTTCCGTACCAGGCGCGCCACTCGTCCGCAAATCTGCCCCAATCGCCGTCTGTCATCCCGTGCTCGGCCGCCGCATTGGACACCTCTGAGATTATCGAGTCGCGCCAGTTGACGACAGTCCCGAAGACATCGAAGATCAATGCTTCGACTTTTGAGAGGTGGTTTTTGTGTGCATCCTTCATTCCGCTTGCGTATTCTATATGGAAATGGCCACTGCAAACCCACCTCGCGCGCTTACCATCGCCGGATCCGATTCTGGTGGTGGAGCGGGTATCCAAGCAGATCTGAAGACCTTTGCCGCGCTTGGGGTATTTGGCACTAGCGCCATTACTGCAATCACGGCCCAAAATACGCTCGGTGTATCCGCGGTTGCTGAAGTGCCGTTAGAAGTCATCACCGACCAGATTGAAGCAGTCGTCACGGATATCGGCGCAGACGCGGTGAAGACTGGCATGTTGTCGTCGGCCCAGATCGTAGAGTGCGTCGCCGATTCGGTTCAAAAGCACGAACTCAATCCGCTAGTTGTAGACCCTGTGATGGTCGCCGCCACCGGTGCCAAACTGCTACAAGACGACGCTGTCGAAAGTGTCAAGGGCCGGTTGGTTCCTCTGGCTACCGTTATAACGCCGAACGTGCCTGAAGCAGAGGTATTGACTGGGATCGAGATCGACTCCGTAGATGACATGGAACTTGCGGGCGGCGAGTTGGTGATGATGGGTGCGGATGCCGCTGTAGTCAAAGGCGGACACTTCGACGATGGTAGTGGGCGGGTAAACGATGTATTGGTGACTCGCGAAGGTGTCAGGCACATCACTTCGTTGAGAATTGACACGACCAGCAACCACGGTACTGGTTGCACATTCGCATCTGCGATAGCGGCGCACCTCGCGCATGGCTTGGACTTATCCCAGTCGGTAGACCTGGCGCAGCGATACGTCTGGAACGCGATGGCGAACGCGGCACCGATCGGCGGCGGACACGGCCCTTTGAACCACATGCATGCCCATCAATACGATCCAAACGCAGACGAAAACGAATAAACAAACGGAGTTGATATGACCACACCGCTGTTCATCACGGAATCTGAAGTCGAATCGCTGTTCACTATGGATGTCGCTGTCAATGCGCTTGAGCAGGCGTTCATTGCCCGTTCGCAAGGCAAAGCACATAACGAGTCGCGTCGGAGACTACCAACCAGTTCTGGCGCCTACAACGTAATGTTCGCCACCTGGTCAGGGCATCAGATAGCAGGTTTGAAGTCGTACCCTGGCGGTAGAGGCGGCATCAACTTCCACGTTTTGCTCTACGACACATCCAGCAACTCTCTAATGGCAGTGATCGAGGCAAATCTGATGGGGCAGGTTCGCACTGGTGCGGCATCTGGTGTTGCGACAAAATACATGGCGCGCAAAGATGCCGAAACCGTCGGCATTATCGGTTCTGGTTATCAAGCGGAAACGCAGTTGGCGGCAATCGCACACGTTCGTAACATCCGAAGCGCAAAGGTTTACAGCCGTTCGGAAGAGAACCGAAACCGCTATGCAGAGCGGATGTCGGCGGCTTTGGGAATCGAAGTTGCGCCAGTAGCAAGCGGCAAAGAAGCGGCGGACGCTGACATAGTTGCGACGATCACGAACTCTCAAGAACCGGTCCTATTGGGCGAGTGGCTGAAACCGGGCACCCACATTAACGCCGCGGGCAACAACTCGTGGCTGAAGCGAGAGATCGACACCCGTGCGGTCTCCATGTCCGACATCGTTGCCGTTGACGATGTTGAGCAGGCAAAGATCGAATGCGGCGAATTGATGCGCGCCGCTGAAGTCGGACGTTTCTCGTGGGACTTGGTGATTCCGATTCACGACATCGTGGGTGGCAAGATTGCAGGTCGAAACGACGACTCTCAGATCACCCTCTTCGAATCACAAGGTCTTGCGTTGGAGGACATTGCAGCGTGTGAGCGGATAGTAGAGTTGGCGCGAGAAAAAGACGTGGGACTTCCATTGAAGTAGCGAAATATGAAAACACCCGTCATTCTGGCGTAGGCCGGAATCTAGAGGGGAGGAAACCAAATGGCCCTCGATTTTCTGAAAATCCCTGACGACAACGCAGTTCGCGTACCTGCGGAACCACTCCGTCAGCAGGTAGCTGCGATCTTCGAAGCGGTTGGAACTCCAACCCGGTACGCTCAGATCACCGCTGACGCGTTAACACTCGCCAGCTTGAGGGGAGTCGACACCCACGGCGCGACGAACGTTGTTCGCTATACCGAGTCGATACTCGAAGGCACCTTCAAGTCGCCTCAAGAAATCGAAGTCATCTCAGAGTCCGATACGACGGCGTTGTTGAGTTGCGGTTGGGGTTTGGGACATCCAGCCGCGCATATCGGCATGGAGATGGCGATGGATAAGGCTGCCGAGCATGGCGTTGGTATGTCTACTATCCGAGACGGTCATCACATCGGTATGGTTGCCTATTACGCGATGCTCGCGTTGGATCGCGACATGATCGGCATCGCAATGACCAACGCAGGACCGGCAGTCAGACCCGCTCTCGGTCGACGTGCCATGCTCGGTACCAATCCGATCGCGTTTGCAGCACCAGCCGGAGATGAGACCGACTTCGTTCTTGATATGGCGACATCCACCGTCGCCAGTGGCAAGATCGGCTTGGCGCGTCAACTAGGAGTCTCCATACCCGAAGGTTGGGCTGTCGGCGCGGAAGGCGAACCTGTAACTGAACCTCCGGGCGATAGGGGAGAGCATTGGGCACAAAACCCGCTGGGCAACTCCCGTGAGCAAGGCGCGCACAAAGGCTACGGACTAGCCATGATGGTAGACATCCTTTGCGGCGTTCTATCAGGCGGCGGGTACAGCTCATTCATAGGCGGCGGCAAAAACATGTCATTCGCAATGGCTATCGACATCGCCGCGTTCCGCCCCGTAGACGAGTTCAAAGAGATGATGGACGAGATGATTCGCGCCCTCCATGAATCGCCCACCGAACCAGGCGCCGAACGCGTCATGGTCGCAGGAGACCCTGAAGAAGAGGCGATGAAGGATCGCGCAGAGAACGGCATTCCCATCCTGCAAGCGCGCTACGACGAGATCGTCGCCATAGCGCAACGGGTTGGTGCAGAGGTTTACATCTAGGCGACTAGCGTACAGACAACGAACTTACAGGATCGGACATCATTGATGACTAATCACAAGCCCAACATTCTGATCATCGGCGTCGACTCGTTGAGAGCGCCGAACCTGAGTTGCTACGGTTACCCGCGTCTGACTTCGCCGCATATCGACCAGCTTGCTGTGCAGGGGACTCTGTTCGAGAACACTTTCAGCGCGCATATTCCGACGACTAGCGGATACACGTCAATGATGAGCGGTCTTGACGTGTTCTCGTCTCAGGTGGTTGCGCTTAGGCACAAGGGACCGGTCAGGTCGGAAGTGACGATGCTCTCGGAACTGCTGAAGGGCGAGGCATACAACACGACGTGTGTCGGATTGAGCGGTAATCCAAGTGCGCGAGGTTTCGATACGTACCTCGACTACAATGCTTGGGGATCATGGTCAGAGGGGCGCAGTGACAAGGCACAGGATCTGAACCGCGTATTATTGCCTGAACTTGACCGACTGTGTGACGCTGACGAGCCGTTCTTCGCGTTGCTGCGCCACATGGATCCCCATGCACCGTACTTGCCACCGGAGCCGTTCGAGCGGATGTTTTATCACGGCGATGAGTGCGATCCGTCCAACGACTCGATGGAACCCGTGTTGTCGTTCAAGCCGTTTCGGGACTTTCACGCAAGTTGGATGCCGCCGGGTATCACCGACAAAGACTATGTGATAGCGCAATACGATGGCGCCGTCGCTTACATGGACGCGGCGATCAAGACCATCATCACCTATCTCGAAACTCGCGGAGTACTTGATGACACTATCATCGTGTTGAACTCCGACCATGGCGAAACGCTTTATGAACACGAGTGTTTCTTCGATCATCACGGATTGTACGACTCCAACCTGCACGTTCCTCTGATCATTCGTTATCCGTCGAAGATGCCCGCAGGAAAGCGGATCAGCGGCTACAACCAGCACAAAGACTTGATGCCTACACTGTTGGAGTTAGCTGAAATCCCAAGCGAAATCGAGTTTGATGGTCGGAGTTTGATGGGAATGGTCAGGGGAGAAGTAGCATCGCACGAATCGGAGATGTACATCACTGAGTGCACTTGGATGCGAAAGCACGGTTGGCGCACTCCTCAATGGAAACTGATTCGTGCGTTAGAACCCGATTTCCACTTCAAACCGCCGGTCGAGCTATACAACCTGATCGAAGACCCGCTGGAGACGGTGGACGTGGCGGAATCCCATCCCGATGTCGTTGACAACCTGACGCAAAGGATGGAGAGTTGGATCGCTAAGCGGGAACGCGAGACTGGATTAGCCAATCCCATCCATAACCAAGGCGATTGGCACGGACTCGAAGGTGTAGGGGAGTTCAAATCGTCTCAGCAAGCCTACGATAGTCTCTACATCGGGGATTCGTCTACCGCTAGGCGTTTGCAGGCTAAGTCGAGATAACTAGGCAAAAGAAGAGGGGGTAAGCATACATGGCCTTGAAGGTAGCAATTGTCGGGCTGGGAGGTATCGGAACCAGACACGCTGACATCTACGCCGCAGACGAACGTTGCGATGTGGTGGCAGTGTGCGACGCATTTGCAGAGAAGGCCGACGAAGCGGCGGCGCGCTATGGATGTCAAGCATTCACATCGGTTGAGGAGATGATAGGTGGCGCTGAAATCGATATCGCCAGCGTTTGCACGGCCGGAGTGGAGAATGGTGGCGACCACTACGAGCCAACAATGGAACTTCTCGGCGCGGACATTCCGGTTCTAGGTGAAAAGCCGATTTCCAACGAAATCCCGAAAGCGCGCGAGATGGTCACGCTTGCCAAGTCTAAGGGCTTGCGATACGGCATCAACCTCAACCATCGCTTCACTCCAGCCGCGTTGCGCGCCAAAGAATGGGTGGATGCCGGACGATTGGGCGAGTTGAACATCGTAAACATGACGATGTGGATCAACAATCCAAACGAAAGTTCCCCGTATTTCCATATGCGCGCTCTGCATCCGCACTCTATCGACGTGATGCGATACTTCTGCGGTGACGTAACGAAGGTTCAGGCATTCTTCAAAAAAGGCAAGGACAGGGCGATATGGTCGAACGTGCAAGTGAACATGCAGTTCGAAAATGGAGTAATTGGCCATCTGACCGGGAGCTACGACGCGGGTGGAAGCTATGGGTTGGAGCGGCTAGAAGTAGTAGGCTCAGAGGCGAGATTCGTGCTGTTGGAAGCATGTGAGCATTTGGAGTTCTACCCGCGCCGGTCTCAACAGGTGGAGACGTACGCATATCTGGGTGACATGATGAGTTTCGGTGAGACGTTCGAGAGTCGGATAACTAGGTGGATAGATCAGAACCTCGAAGATGCTGATCCAGCCGATATAGACGGCTCAGGTGAAGACGCTCTAAAGGCGCAATTGATTATCGAAGCCGCGATCGAATCTTGGGAGAGTGGCACAGTCGTTGAAATCGAAGGAACATCACAATGAAACTCGGCGCAAACTCCGTCCTTTTCGGTGGACACAGCATGGCAGCGGCGTTTCGTGGCATCGCGATGGCGGGTTACGACGGCATCGAACTGTCGGCGATTGATGGTATGAGCGAGCATCTTGTTCTAGATCGTTGGCAAGAGTTGGTTCCCGAGATCCGTGATCTTTCGGAAAAGTACGACCTCGAATTGCTGGCGATGGAGCAGCCTCAACGCGATCCTGAGGTGATGGAGCGTGCCTGTCGTGCCGCGTCCGCATTGGGTATACCAGTTGTGAATACCGGGCCGGGCGGCACGTCTGACGATGAAGAGAGCCTGAAATCATCTATCGCTTCGCTGTCCGAAATGGCGAAGATCGGCGAGGAACACGGCGTCACAGTCTGCGTCAAAGCGCACGTTGGTGCAAGCATCTACAACACGCCGACTACACTCCGAGTCATGGAAGCCATCTCTTCGCCCGCGTTCGGCATCGACATGGACCCGTCTCATATCCACAGGGCAGGGGAGAATCCAGCGGAAGCGATAGCTGCGGTGATGTCCCGCGTCAAACACGTTCACATACGGGATTGCAAAGGTATGCAGTCCGGCCCCGGCATGCCGGAAGATCAGGCGAATGGGCGTGGGGACATTGACCTGTTGAGTTTCATTCGAGTGTTGCACGAACACGATTACGACGGCGCACTCAATCTTGAGGTCATCGGCGCGAAGGGCTACAGCGTAGAGCAATGTTGCACCATCGTTGCCGAGTCAAGGGGGCACATGCAAGCGTGTTTGCAGGCTTGTGGGGCGCGGTGATGTAGGATTTTGGTTATGCCGATTGGCTGAACGCAAGAGGTATCGAAAGAGATCGAAGGACGATGACAAGGCCCGTGGACGTAAAGGCTCTCGACAACTATCGCATCTGGATTAAGTTTGATGATGGTGTTGAGGGGGAACTTGACCTTTCCAGACACGCAGGCAGGGGCGTGTTCAAGGCGTGGGAAGATCGTAAGTTTTTCGAAGCGGTTGAAGTTCCAGATTACGACGCAATCGCGTGGCCGGGAGATTTGTCTATGTGCGGTGACGCGCTCTATATGGAACTGACGGGGAAGAATATGGACGAACTGTTGGCGATTGAAAAAGTGGTTGTTTAGTCAAGTTGAGGTATCGAACCAACGATGCGTCTTCTCGACGAATGGAAAGAATGGGCTGTGCAAGAAGGTGCTTGCCCAGTCCCATCTCAAGGATATTTGCTAAACCATGATCGTGCCATCCTAGGCAAATTGTCTGACAATCAGAGCGCCATTGTGCGAGATTCATGGACGGATGTGGTGGATGCACCGGATTTCGGGGCGGAAGATAGGACTGCGTTTCACTTGGGCCTGCTTCCCCAACCATTCATGGGTGATCTAAAGAATGCCGAAATCTACGTTCTAACATTGAATCCCGGTTATTCACCCACCGACTACTTTGGAGAATACTGCGTACCTGAGTTTCGTGAAGCGCTGCTACGTAACTTGAGGCAGGAGCACACTTCGCCGGCTAAGCGGAATCTTCACCTAGACCCTCAATATGCTTGGTCAGGTGGTTACGGATACTGGCACACGCGATTAAGCGGCATCATCTTGGAGTTTGCTAAGACACGCGGATGGTCCTACGCAAAAGCTCGATCCAAATTGGGCGAGAAGCTTACCATCATCGAACTTATCCCGTACCACAGTCTCAGCGGGGTGTACATACAGTTACCATCGACGAAATTAGCGATGGATTTCGTCAAGAGTCATGTGCTTAAAAGAGTCCGATGTGACAAAGCGATCGTTATTGGGCTACGTCAAGCTGACAGGGAAAATCCATGTCAACTGTGGAGTCAGGTATTGAGGGACCTTGGAGAATGTGACGGAGTATACCGATATACCTCAGGCCAGGCGCGCGGCGCATCTTTTTCTCTGAATGCCAAAGCCCCAGGTGGAAGAGCGATCTTAGATTGGGCTATAGAACGATGGAATCCCCGAGAAACATAGTCTCACGCCCGTCTCAAGACCGGTGATATCGCCAGCGCGATCAAACTCGTGATCGCGACGATCAATCCGGCTCCACCAATCGCCCATCTCACACCGACCAACTCGCCGACTGCTCCCATCGTTAGATGTCCAACCCACCCGAATCCGATTGCGAATACCCATCCACCGATTACGCGTCCACGTAGACGATTCGGGACGTTCGCCTGAAGAAGGGTCCACTCCATCGCGTCGAACATCGACGCGGCGGCTCCAACCATCGTGACGAGAAGCATGGCCGTGATCAGATTAGGGCTGGCTGCAACGCCCATCAAACCAAGTCCGTAGCCCATAGCAATGCCTAGTAGTAGTGGCCCTTTACGACTGAAGTCGCCGAGGAAAGAAAGCGCGATTGCCCCGGCCACCGCGCCTAAACCGGCCGCGAACCTCAATGTGCCTAGACCTGATTCGGCGACTTGCAACTCGTCGCGCGCCATGGCAGGCATGACAGAGTCGTAGGCGAACCCGAAAATCTCCACGACTATCGCCATCCAGAGGAGCGTAGACACTGTCGGGATTCGCATCATCGCTCTGATGCCGACTATAGCGTCCTTGAATATGTTCTTCATGGATGATCCGGTTTGTCGGATGGTTGTTCGAATTGTCGGCACGAACATTACGACCACACCACCTATCAATACCGATCCGGCTGCGGCGAATAGTGCGGCAGGGATTCCAACGAACTCTGCGATGATTCCGCTTGCAAGTGCGCCGGCAGCGGCGACTGCCCGCGTCCCGATGGAATGAACTGATATGGCGTTCATCCGGGCTTCGCGCGGTACGATGTCGGTGATAAGTCCCTGCTTGGCGGGCATGTCGAATGAGTTGACAACCCCTTCAAACGCGACTATCACGAATATCGGCCACGGACTGGAGAATCCGCTCAGTGCGACGAGTGCGATTGACAGTATCGAAGTGGCCCTAATAAGTGCTGTGAGGGGTAGCAATCGGTTCCGAGGAAATCGATCAGCGACGGCGCCGCCAATCGGCGCTGCGATGATACCGGGTGCAGAACCTGCGGCGAACGTCGCGGCGGATAGCAACACCGAGTCAGTCTGCTCAAGTACCAACCATCCGACAGCTAAGCGTTCGGCCCATATACCAAGTGCTACGAAGTTTGCGCTGAACCACAGCAGGCGAAACGAAGGATATGAGAACGCTGCAAACGGCTTAGGCGTGCGGAACAGCGATCGGTGCCTTCGTTTCGGCGATTGCGATTTTGACCGATCCATCGCCTAACGTTATGTCAAAATCGCATACTTGAGAGTTCCGAGGCTTATCAATTGTTCAAGTCGGAATTTGGTGGATTTGCTCTTGTATCTCACCGGTTATCTCTACATCGTTATGGCTGACGTAGATGTCCATCTCAGAACGGACTCCAAACTGCGGAAGGTAGATGCCGGGTTCGACGGATACACAGATGCCGGGTATCAATTGGCGAGTGTCGTGCGTTTCCCAATCGTCAAGGTTAACGGCGTTGGAATGGACTTCGGGGCCTATGCTGTGTCCGAGTCGATGCACAAACCATTTGCCGTAACCATCTTTGGTAATGGAATTTCTGGCGATGCGGTCTGCTTGCCATCCCTGAGTCGCTTCACCTCGCAAATGGCGGTCTCGAATGAACTTGAATGCAGAGTCGCGGGCTCGTCTGACGGAGTCGAAGACTTTGAGTTGATCGTCGGTTGGCGGTGCCCCAATCTTTGCGACCCAAGTTATGTCGGCGAAGACTGGTTCGCTGCGACGATCGGATTCTCCATTAACGAACGTTTCGATAGAGGTTGGTTTAGCCCATGCATCGATCAATAGCCATCCGTCACGCCTGATTATTGCGGAGTTTTCGGGTGTGGGTTCATAGTGCGGGTCGGATGAATTGGCGTTGAATGCGACTACAGGGCCTTCGTCGGTGAATAAGCCAGCGCGGTCGAATCTTCCGCGAATGAACTCGGCTACGTCGTGTTCTGAAAGTTTCCAACTGACGTTTTCACCGATGAACTTGAAGGCCTCATGCATCGATTCCACCAACTCCGACATCGCGTAGCGGTGCGATGCTAACTGAGCATCATTCCAGCGTTCCGTGGCATATTGGGCGATATCACCGGAAGAGACCACCTCCAAGCCGAACGATCTGACCAGCTCAATAGAACCCGCGTCGACTCTTGCCACACGAGGCAACTCGTACATCGGAGAGTAATCCATCGCGATCGCGCCGTTTTTCGGCAACAGAGAGCGTAGCAACGAAACCATCGCGTCACGGTTGCTGTACGGTTTGGCTTCGATTCCATCTAGGTCGAAACGCTTGAGGTCAACATCATGCGCGAGGATTCTAGGTTCGTTATCAGCAGGTATCCAAAGCCAGACTGGCCGCGTGAGATTGTTCGGCTGGTATCCCAGCGCGGCAAAAAAGATCGGGTTGGTATACCGATAGTCGCGAGTTAGCCAACCAGCTAATCCGGCGTTGGTCATGTACTCTCGAGCTGCGTTTAGGTCTGTTGCCATATCTAGTGGTCCATTGATAACGACTGGTATGAAGACAGCGCCGCTTCGTAGTCTTCTGGAGTATTCAAGTCGAAGCGAACGATACGGTTGTCAAAGTAAACACGATTCATGTCTTGGTCGTGCCTTTTCATAACTTCTCGGAGTCCTTCGCGCTCTTCAGAGATGTTGGACAACTCGGTTAGAAGAGAGATATCGAAGAGTAGGGGATGTCCGCCATGTCCACAGTAACGTGGGGATGTTGCCGGGCGTTTAGATGCTCTGTGCGAGTCTAAGGCTTGCTTGGTAACCCACGCAGGACGGGGCTGATCGACAGCAAGGATGATGATGGTTTGGCATTCGGAACTGAGGTGTTTTATGCCGGTTTTGATGGATGTTGTCTTGCCTAACGCCCAGTTAGGGTTGTTGGCGATGAGGATGTTCGGAAGTTTTGGCAATGCTTCCGCGATTTCGTGGTGATGGGCACCGGTGACAATAATGACGCGATCGGTACCGGCTTCGATAAGTGAGTCGATCTGCGCTTCGACCAGAGTTGCCCCGAACCATTCGAGAAGGGCTTTGGGTTTGCCCATTCGGGACGACTCACCGGCTGAGAGAAGTATTGCCTCTACGCCCATTGAGGAATTACTGCCGCGCAATTAACGATAAAGACTGACTACCCGCCCGCAGCCATTGCATGATCGACGGCTTGCGGTTTGGTGGCGCGTTCAATGGCCTTGTCGAGTAGACGTTCTTGTAGTTTCATGCTCCCGCCTTTACCGCCGAGTCGGAATGCGATGATTTCGGACATGACACTGAGGGCTATTTCTTCGGGGGTGCGACCGCCGATGTCGAGTCCGATGGGGGCGTTGATGCGTCGAAGTTCTTCGGGGTCGTATCCGTTTCGGATTAGTTCTTCGAAGATGAGGATAGTCTTGCGCTTGCTGCCGAGAAGTCCGACGTACGACGCCGGGGTTCGCAGGGCGCCAGAGACGGCTGCATCGTCGAACTGGTGTCCGCGCGTTGCAACCACCACGAACGAGTTGGCGTTGACTGGTAACACATCGAAGCCGTCGCGGTAGTCGCCGACCGCTGTCATATCTGCTTCAGGGAATCGCTCTGGATTGGAGAACTGTTCTCTGTCGTCGAAGACGAATATGCGGAATCCGACGCTTTTTGCGATCGGTGCGATAGCTTTGCTGACGTGTCCGCCACCAATCAAGACGAGAGTTGGGGGAGTAGTGTATGCCTCGATGTAGCACTCGATACCGTCATCGAGGCGAATGTAATCGTTTTTGCCCATAGCCATGAGTTCGCGGGCTTTCGCGACGGTTAGGGCTTCTAGGATTCTGTCTCCGAGACCGCCTTGAGTATCTCCGTTTTCACGTACCAACATCTTGGCACCGACGGCGACTTTCGAGGATTCAGGTGCGCCAGTGACATTGACAATAGCCATGGGTGATCCGCCGGCGTATGCTTCGACGGCTTGGGTTGCGAAGTCGCGGTAGGGATCGGTTTCGCGTATGGGGTCGATGAGGAAATACATAGTTCCGCCGCATACGAGCCCATCTTGTGCGGCAAGGTCTTCGTTGAGTTGATAGTCGCGGAGTTCAGCGTCTCCGCCGCGCTTTAGTAGCTCTTGCGCAGCGAACCAGATGTCACCCTCGACGCATCCACCGCCAAGTGTGCCGACACCGCTGCCGTCTTGACGCACGAGGAGTTTTGCGCCCGATTTCTGAGGTGTTGAGCCAGAGGTGCGGACGACGGTGGCGACGACCATCGGTTTTTGGTCGTCTAGTTCTTGAACTGCTGCTTTGAAGACTGATTCCATGATTCACATGCTCCCCGCGACGTTCGTTTTGTGTCGCAGATTGTGTTGTGATTCCAAATCTATTTCCGTCGTTATGTACATGCTACTATTTGCGACGATTCTGAGTTGTTTGTTGCGTATGCGCTGTCGGTTAGACGTGAGTGCTCGTGTTCACCTCAGCATCTTCTTCGGAGCGTCTCTTGCGTCGCTGGCGGCTGGCGATAACACCGACCACTATGCCACCAAGCAATAGGATGAAGAATATCGTGATCAGGGTTGGTACCAAGTCGATTTGGAGGCCGGGGTCTCGACTTTCTGCGTAGATGTCCACTCCGTCTAGCAGGTTGGTATCCCAGATGAGGGTGTCGTTGAGTTCTCTGTCAGCGTTGTGTTCGACGTATTTTCCTGGCAGTTTGAGTGAAAAGATGAAAGGCAGGTCAAGGTTGCCAACATCGAATGGCACGTCGCCAACGAGATCGCCGAATCCGTTAACCAAGTCTGAGTCTGTGGTTTGTTCGAGTCGGACGAGCCATCCGTCGTCTTGTTCGGTTCGTTGGAATCTGAACTCGCCGAGTCCGATCGTCTCAGTAAGGTTGCCAAGCGTCGAATCGTCGTTTGAGAATGCAGCGATTGTAGGGTCATACGGATCGAAGTTGGCACGGATTCTGATTCCGGTGTAACCCGCTTGCGAGTATGGTTCTACAGTAGTGCCTTCGAGTCCGTCGCCAGTGAGTTCTTCGGTCTCAAAGTCTAGGAAGTCTTGGAAAGGATCGTCTCCGGTCATTCTTGCCAGGGACAATATAGCGTCGTTTACTGCGCCAATGAGTTCGATTTCGCCGGCTCCATCCTCGTCGATGGCTACGTTGACTTCGGCTTTGCATGCATTGAACGCGAATAATGCAGTGGCTACTAGGGTGATGGTCAACCAGGCGGTTAAGGGGTATCTTTGGGCGTTGGGTGATTTCATTGTGAGCGTTCTATGGTTTAAGGGCTATAACGATAACGATACAGCGAATGGTGATGGTGAAGCATGGAATTGGGCGTGCTCAAACGATGATATGCAGGATCGCGCCGACTGCTGCACATAGAATGACTACCAGCCACGGCGGAAGTTTCCAAAATGCTAGGAGTCCGAATGCTGCTGCTGCGAGTGCGAAATCGGATGGTTGTTTAATAGAGGATGTCCAGACAGGGTCGAAGAGTGCAGCGGCAAGGATTCCGACGACGGCGGCGTTTATACCGGCCAGGGCGGCTCTGAATCGGTGTGCTTGGCTGAGTTGGTTCCAGAACGGGAGGATGGCGATGACGAGGAGAAAAGAGGGTAGGAAGATGGCGATGAGTGCGATCAATGCGCCAAGGATACCGCCGAGTCCGGTTTCCATGACAGTTCCGAGGTATGCGGAGAATGTGAAGAGTGGTCCGGGGATTGCTTGTGATGCCCCGTAGCCTGCGACGAATTGTTCGGTGGTTACCCAATCCTTTCGGACGACTTCGGCCTCTAGGGTAGGTAATACGACGTGTCCGCCGCCGAAGACCAATGACCCGCTGCGGAAGAAGCTGTCGAAAATTGCTAGGGTGTCGATTTCGAAGAAGACGTTTGCTAAGGGGAGTCCGACTAAGAGGATGAAGAAAAGCAGGGCAGAGGCTATGCCAACGGTTTTTGGGATTGAGAAGGATGTTTCGTCGGTTTGTGCCTTGCTGACGAGATGCCGGAGTTGGTACCATCCGAACGCTCCTGCGATGATGATCACGATGACGATGGTGAATGGGAGCGGTGATAGGAGAATTGCGATGGCGGCTAGAATTGCGATGGTGACGCGGGTTTTATCTGGAGTGAGGCTGGTGCTCATTCCCCAAAGGGCTTGAGCGACGACCGCGACTGCGGCGATCTTGAGTCCGTTGAGCCATTGTTCCTCGAGGATGTTGTCGAAGTGGGTTACGCCAAATCCGAAAGCGATGAGAATTGCGGCTGAGGGAGCGGTGAAACCGATCCATGCCAAGATTCCGCCTAGGATTCCGCCGCGTGTGATTCCGACGGCTATTCCTAGTTGGCTGCTGGTAGGCCCGGGGAGGAAATGACAGAGGGCGACGAGGTCTGAGAAACGCGTTTCGGAGATCCATCGCCGATTTTCGACATATTCCTGACGAAAGAAACCAATGTGAGCGATCGGTCCGCCGAATGATGTGAGCCCAAGCCTAAGGGCGACGGCGAAGATGGTTAAGAGGTTTATGACCATGGTGCAGGTGAACTGTGGTGTGGGCGATTTTAATCATGAGTCGTTGACGGGTTCTGAATCATGATTACCATGATTTTCCCCTTCCCTTTGGCTTCCCGCCTGCGCGGGAATGACGGTGGGCATCCCCCTAACCCCCTTACGCTCCGCGAAGGGGGGATATTAAGGAGGTTCACACCCTAAACTCTTCGAGAACATCCCATTTGGGTTCGAGTCCCAAGCCAGGTCGGTCTGGCGCATGGACATATCCGTCTTCGATGTAGAGTTCGTGCTGCCAGATTTTCCCGTGCATGGGGTCTACAGTGTCTCGGTAGTATTCGAGGATGAGTCCATTGGGTATTGCTGCGACGAGGTGAATGTGGACGTATTGTGAGCCGTGAGGTGCGATGTCGAGGTCGTGTGCTTGGGCTAGTGCGGCGACTTTCATGAACTCGGTGATGCCGCCTAGGACTAGGGCATCGGGTTGCAAGATGTCTACAGCGCGGTGATCGATCATGTCGCGGAACCCGTATCTTGTGTATTCATTCTCGCCAGCGGCGACGGGAACCGATGTAGCGCGGGTGATCTCACGCTGTCCGATATAGTCGTCTGGTTCCACGGGCTCTTCGAACCAGAAGAGATCGTATTTCTCGGCTTTTCGAGCGAATTCAATAGCTTCGTAATGTCGGTATGCGTTGTTGGCGTCAACCATGAGGCGGACGTCTGGGCCGATGGTTTCGCGACATACGCGTACGCGTTCGATGTCTTCGTTTATAGGGACTGCGCCGACTTTGATCTTTACGGCTCGTGCGCCGAGTTCGACGTTTGATGCCATCTCTGCTGCGAGTTCTTTGAGCCCTTTACCTTCTTCGTAATATCCGCCGGCGACATACGTGTCCACGCGGTCGGTGTATCCTCCGAGCAGTTTGTATACGGGCAGTCCGGCGACTTTGCCTTTGATGTCCCATAGGGCGATATCGATGCCTCCCAACATTCGGGTGGTGATGCCACGACGTCCGACGAGTTTTGGACGCCACATCTCGCGCCATATTCGTTCATTATCGAGAGGGTCCATACCTACGAGCATTTTCTTGAAATGTCCGATTATGGCGTCGCCTACTTCTGGGCTTGCCTCTATGCCGCCGGCTAGTCCGATGCCGGTGATGCTTGGATCGTCGGTCTCGATGACGACGATGTTGAGGAGGTTGTGAGTGTAGGTGTATAGGCCGTTGGTGATGGGTATTTCCCTCGGCCATTTGAACATGTCTAGGCGAACATCGGTGATTTGCATGGCGTTGCCCCTGCGGTTGGTCTAAGTAGTAAGCATTTTGAATGTTAGCGTAGGTTTTGAACCATGATGGGAATGAAGGCAAGCATCCGCCTAGCCCCTTACGCTTTGCGTAGGGTGAGATTCCTCGTTGCGCTCGGAATGACAGGGCGCGCTCGTCATTCCTACGAAAGTCGGAATCCACAGAGGTAGGTGTAGGTTTCAAACCAGCTATTACCTGTAGAATCGATATGGTGTGTGTGGTGTTTCGTGGGCCCGTAGCTCAGGGGTTAGAGCAGTCGGCTCATAACCGATCGGTCGGGGGTTCGATTCCCTCCGGGCCCACCATATTGGTCAGTTTAAGAGACCTTTGTGAAACCCTCTCTCTTGATGGTCCAAGGGCGTGCCGTGCGTGGTGATCGTTCAGGTAGGTTGATTTTTATACTTTCGTAGAGCGAAATCACGTATTTACTGGATTATGGCAAGGTGTGCCCTGATCCATTGAGCGGTTTCGCGATACGGAGGGTAATTTCTTGAACACTATAATCAGCGGGTTCAGCTGGCTGGTGACGGTGCGTCCTTGGGCCACGTTGCTGGTTTTGGTCTTAGTGACGGTTTTGCTCGGGATGGGTTCGAGTTTGCGTGCTGCTCCACTGGAAGCTGCTGGTGCGCTTCCTCGAGGGAGTGCAATCAGCGAAGCGATAGCCGAAATTGATGAGCTTTTCGGGGATTCGGGTGAGGTCAGAGTGGTTACTTTGCTTTTCCGCGGAGACGCACTTACGCCGGACGGTCTTTCGCAGATGTCGGGTCTGCTAGGCGAGATCGGCAGCGATTCGGAAGTAGTAGAGCTATTGGCTCCGGAGGATCCTATCTTTGCTCCTTCGTTGCTTTTACAAGGTGCATTGCAGGTACCGAATTTCGATTCGGTTACGCAGTCGCAGATTGACGCGGTACGTAGTGCGCCGCAAATTGGTGCTTTTTTGGACGCGATGACGGGTACCGACTCGAATGGCACAGAGATCGCGATAGCAAGTGTCCATTTGCAAAACACCGGCGATGATCGGGTTAAGGATGTGGAGCGTACGATCAACGAACTGTCGGTAGCGAGCGAAGGGCCTTTGCAGGTGAGCAGCGTTTCGTTCGCAGTGATTGAGGACGAATTTATAAGAGGCACCGAAACGGGATTGCTGCCGCTGGTCGGAGTTGCTCTGTTGCTGATCGCTTTGCTAATCCTGCTGTTCACGCGCACGATCTCGGATTTGGTTTTGACCCTTGTGGGATTGTTTGTTTCGATCATCTGGATTGTTGGCGCTGAGGGCTGGTTGGGTCCGAACGGGTTAGGGATTGTAGGCCCTCCGAATGCTTTGACGTCGATGGTGCCGATTATCATTATCGGTCTGACTGTGGATTACGCGATCCAAGCGGTTTCACATTACCGTGAGGAGCGTATTGCCGGTGAATCGGTTGTGCCGGCGGTCCGGGTTGGACTACAAAACGTTACGGTGCCGCTTTTGCTGGCTGCGGTGACTACGATAGTCAGTCTACTGGCTGGACTGTTTTCTCCGATCGAATTGGTAGGAGACTTCGGCGTCGTGGCGGGTCTGGGTGTTGGTTTGAGCCTCATAGTTATGCTGACGCTGTTGCCGGCTGGCCGGACGATAATTGACCGTCGCCGTGAGGCGCGTGGTACGCTGAAATCGCCGCGTCCCATCGCCACGGCATTGCCGGGTATAGAAAGATTGGCTGAGACGCTTGGCAGGAGTCTCACGCGCAGACCCGCGCCATACATAGTGGTCGTTGTAGTGGTGACGATTAGTTTGGGATACGCTGCGACGGGCCTTAAGTCGGAGTACAGCATTCGTGACCTTTTGCCACGAGGGGGTAGTGTGCTGTCGGATTTGAACACACTCGACACGGCGGTCGGGGGTTCGACAGAGATGGCGAGTGTTCTTGTAAAGGCAGAGGCTTCGGAGACGCGCACGTTGATTAACATTCGCGATCTCGAATCTGCCTTTGAGGATCCTGAGCGTCGACCAATGGCCGCGGCGGGTCCGATACTCGTTTCGTACGATTTGGTGTTGCGTGACTGGACTACAGACAGCGGGGAACCAGGAGATAAGTATGACGCGGAGATCGCGAGACGGTTCCGAGAGGCATCCGCGGATGTCGAGATAGATTCAGTAGCACTTCAGGCAATCCTTGACGATATCGAGGGACAGGATCCGGCGTTGTCGCGCGTATTAGTGAACAACCCAGACGGGATCGACTCGATATTGTTGCAGTTTCCAGCGTACACGGGTGACCCATACGCAACAAAGCATCTTCAAGAAGAGATCGAGGCACTTTGGTTCGGGGAAGACGACGCAATCACGGCGACATCCGAGGCGGTGGTGTCGTTTGCCGTCACAGATGCAATAAGGGACAAGCAAACGGAGTCGATCAGCACGACGGTTGCGGTTGCGATCATAGTTCTGGGTGCCTTCTTCTGGGTGACGGTTCGTCAGCCTGCTTTGGCTTTGATTGCGGTAGGCCCCACAGTATTGGTTCTGATCTCAGTACTCGGGACGATGGCACTTTTGGGAATTCCCTACACGCTCGTCACGTCAATAATCACCGCTTTATCCATCGGTATAGGCGTTGATTACACGATTCACCTGATACACCGATACCGAGAGGAGTACGGTCAGTTGCGTGATCCGCACACTGCGGCCGTGCGTACGCTTTCGACGACTGGATCGGCGTTGTTGGGTTCTGCGCTGACTACCGCGCTTGGGCTCGGAGTGTTGATAGCGTCACCGCTGTTGGCAACTCAGCAGTTCGGCATTGTGACGGCGATCACAATTGCATATTCCCTGATCGTTTCGATCTTGTTAGTGCCTCCGGCGATGACGATCTGGGGAGCGTATCAGAATATGCGGCTACGCTCGATGGTGCGCATCTGGGAAGAGGAGCTGGATCAGGAGATTGACGCGGTCTACCGTCGCCACGAACAGGGCTGATATTTACCGTCTAACGAGAAACCATCGCAACACTCGCGCTTTTCCGTAGAAAGCGAAATCTTTACGAAAATACCGTCATTCCGACGAACGTCGGGATCCAGAGGGGTTGACCGCGGTGGGTAACGCCAAACGGCGCGTCTAACCACCGCGGATTCCTATCCGGGACATCAAGGCGCAGGAGGGCGAAGGTCTCGCTTGTTGGTTCGAGACCTTTGACGGTCTACGCTTCCTCTGTCAAACCGTCTTGGCCCTTAATCATTCCGTATCCCAGAACGGCGAAGCAGATGGCACCGAAGAATAGGAGGAGGTTGTAGATCGTCAGGTAAACATTCGGGTCGTCGCTAGGCGCGAGCGTCGCTAGGAAGTAGATGATGAATCCGACAATGCCAACGATGACGAGGCCGTATGAAGCGAGTTTTGGGAGGTTCGTCGTGGGAATGCGTGCGGCGAGCCCTATACCCACAAGAAATGAGGCGATCGGGAAGATCGGTACGAATGCCATGAAAACTGCGACCAGGCTGACCCAAACGTCCAACGATAATCCTGATAGCATGGTTGCTTCTGCGGCATCAGTCGTCGCTGATGCTCGTTGCGTCAGGTGAACAGCGATGTGCCGCATTCCGTCGCCGATGATGAGGATGCACCATTCAAATACCGAGAGCATGATCCCGAAACGAAGGAGCGTGTTCGCCACACCGGTCGACTGGTTGGTTAAGGGATAAATCCCTGTAATGAACGCAAAGGCCGTGAAGAGCATTCCGAAGATCGAAAGGGATATCATCACGTGCGCTACCTCAGGTGCATCCGCGATCGCTCCTATGGCTTGCGCGTAGTCCAGTTGATCAACAGGATTGATCAGTACGTTTCCGGGGAACAAAAGACCGGAGGCGAATGAAAAGACAACTCCGATTATCAGCGCGATCCCTGCGTGTTTGATAGTCAAGGTTTAACTCCTGCGATTCTTATTGTCTTGCGTGCAAACACCCGAACCTGACACTAGTGGCAGGATCTTGTTGAGACGTAGTGTAGCAAAGATAACACCATTCGCGTTTTGCTAACGATCCAATGAGTCAAGAAGGATTCTTAGCGATTTGTTTTAGCGGTTTCTAATGCCCTTGCGCTCAAAGGATGAAGTTGTCAAGACCTCAGACGCGTCTTGCAGCTGTTGAGTTTGTCAAGCCTCTGACGATTGATGGCGTTTGATGATGCGCCAAGTTACGAATGAGACCACTGCAATCGCGATAACGGCTAACGTGGCGTATTGGTACGTGTCCATAAAAGCGAGGATTTCTTCCCAGTTCTCGCCCAGCAGTCGCCCAGCATAGGCGAGGATGAGGTTCCACAAGGTGGTTCCCAAGATGGTGTAGATGATGAAGCGTACGGGATTCATGCGTGTGTATCCTGCCGGAACGGATATGATGCTTCGGACGAGTGGAATTAGGCGTCCGAAGAAAATGATGGCTTCACCGTATCGCTCGAACCATTCGGCGGCTCTGTCGAGGTCATTTTCAGAGATGAAGAGGAATTTGCCATATCGTGCGACTAGGGATCTGACACCTGCTTCACGTGCCAAGTATCCGACAGCGTACAGGACGATTGCGCCAATAAGTGATCCGGCGGTTCCGGCGGCGACGGCTGCCCAGAAGTTCATCTCGCCTTTAGCAGAGAGTGCTCCTGCGAAGGGGAGCACAAGTTCTGAGGGGATTGGTGGGAAAATGTTCTCGATCGCCATAACGATGACGATTCCGGGATATCCAATGGCGGCGATAAGTTCTTGTATCCACGCCGCGACTTGTTCGAGTAGGTGTGTCATGTCGGGTTGTATTTGCGGAAATGTTTAACTGCGATGGGTGATTTGAAGTGTGATGTGATCGGAATGATGGTCAGTGATGGGATGTTTCCTCTTGAACCTTGATGTAGCTTCTTTAGTTCCATCTTTCCCGGAATCGGGCGATAGCGTGAGATTAGATAGCGATAGGTTTCGAGAAGGTTTTTTGTATTTTGACGGTCGCATCCAGATCTGAAGGTTCACCATCTATAAGTACGCCGCGTGTAGGTGAAACGTCGTTGTAATCTCTTCCGACGGCGATTCTTACGTGTCTTTCGTCTGCAACGGTCGCGTTAGTGGGATCGAATCCGAACCATCCTACATCTGGCAAAAGACATTCGACCCATGCGTGAGTGGCAGATTGGGGCACGATTTCGCCTTGAAGTCCGGTTATGTGCATGTACCCGGAGACATATCTGGTAGGAATGCCCCAAGATCTAGCGATTGCGATCATGACGTGTGCGTAGTCTTGGCAGACCCCTTGTTTGGTTATCAGGATGTCATCGATTGTGGATCCTGCGTTGGTAGCCCCGGGTGCATAGTCGAAGTTGCGGTAAAGCGTATCTCCGAGTCTGAGAAGAGATTCAACAGGGTCGCTACCAGAACCGATTCGGTTTTCGGCGACGAATTCTTCTAGCGCGGGGGAGTTTCGGGTCATGGCACTGTCATGTGTGAAGTCCCAGTGTTCGAACGAGTTTGTCCATGTGTCGATTTCTTCCCATGCTCCAGGTCCGAGTGCGGTGGGTAGCCTTGCTTCATCGACCTTTTCTACTTCGGAATGTGCGGTGATAGTCAGCGAATCGTGTCGGAAGTTTAGTGTGATGACGTGCCGGTTGTTGCCGAAGGAATCGGTTTCCGGACTGAACAAAACGCTAGGCTCGATGCTGGCCTCGAATTGCTTCAGATGCTGGTCGAAATCGTCACGCGGCTGTAGGCATAGCCACATAGCGGATCTTGCAACAGGCTTTATGTAGGAGTAACTTGTTACGTGCTCAATGACGTACCGCGCCAACTCACTCATGGCATTTCGCCCCTGGGCATTCCTTGTATGGCGTAATTGAAAAAAGACTCTGATAGTAGGTTGTGCAGCTGTCTGGAATGTATTGATGCCTGCCTCAAGACCGATTCGCGATCCTCGCTGTCTGGCCAGTCGTAGCGGAGCAGGGCACCAAGTCGTCCTGCCAATCGTCTCAGGGCTGCTGTAGTTGATGGGTTCGGACCTTCACTTAGCGATGCGAGTTCTTGGGTTGTGCGATCAACGGATCTGAGCAGGGATTCCGGGACTCGTTGATCAGTAACCAGAAGATCGAGGACTAGGTCGGGTTTTATCTCGATGCTGTAGGTCCGGTCGTATGCGCCGGAGGCGTGGAAAATCCGCAAGAGACTTCGCCAGCTTGCCTCTGAGAGTTCGATGTATTGCGATTGGAGGATTTTTTGGGTCAGGATTAGAGAGCAACTGAACTGCACACGTTCTATGAACTGTCCGATGCGGAAAAAGTGCCAACCGTCGTCTCGGTACATGGTGGATGTGGCCACGCCGGTGAAACGGTCGATTCCTGCTAGTAATTCTGCATAAAAGGAGCTTGGTGACGTTAGCCATATATCGGTGAGTTTGACATCGCGGATTCGCAGATATTCGGTGTTTAACGCTGTCCACATCTGGTCGCTGATGCAGTTGCGAATCTGTCTAGCATTCTCTCTGCCGCGTTCTAAGCAACTAAGCACAGATTCGGGGTTAGTGCGGACGAATGTTAACTCGTCGGTAAGCAAGTAAGCGTCAACGAGTTCATAGTCTTCAACGTTTTCAGTACCTATACCACCTCCAAGGGGGTTACGTTCTATGGAGTTGTAAATACGTCGCCATCCGAATTGGATTTCGCCAACGGGTCGATCAACTAGCGCTTCCGACTGCATGTGCAACATTCGACACATGAATCCGGCACGCTCCATGTAGCGTGCCATCCAATAAATTCCGCTTGCACTGCTAGAGAGCATTTCGATCAGTTGGGTAGTACCCAGATGTCTTTGGCTCCGCCGCCTTGGCTTGAGTTGACGACGAGGCTACCTTTGCGCAAGGCTATACGGCAAAGTCCGCCCGGAACAATCCGTGTTTCGTTGCTACGCAGGACGAATGGTCGCAAGTCGACGTGACGTGGTTGGAACTGATTATCGATAAAACATGGAGCTCTGGATAGGTCTAGAACGGGCTGTGAGATGTAGTTTTTAGGGTCGGTCGTAATTTGTTTGGCGAAATCTTCGCGCTCATCTTTTGTAGCGTGAGGTCCGATGAGCATCCCGTAACCACCGGAACCGCCGACTTGTTTGACGACTAGATTTTCGAGGTTGTCAAGAGTGTATTCAAGACCTTCTGGCAATCGGCAAAGGTTGGTCTGGACGTTTGCGAGGATCGGTTCTTCGTGTAGGTAGTATCGGATGATGTCGGGAACGAATGCGTAGACGCTTTTGTCATCAGCAACGCCGGTGCCTGGCGCGTTTGCGAGGGTTACGTTGCCGCGTCGATAAGCGTGTATTAGACCAGGGACGCCGAGATAGGAGTCGGGACGGAAGACGAGGGGGTCTATGAAGTCATCGTCGACTCGTCTGTATATGACATCGACTCGGCGCAATCCATTCGTGGTTCGCATGTAAACATAAGCGTCGTTTACGATCAGGTCGCGTCCTTCAACGAGTTCAGCTCCGATCTCTCTAGCTAGGAACATGTGCTCGTAGAAGGCTGAGTTATAAACTCCCGGTGTGAGTAGAGCGATAGTGGGATCGGTCACACCAGGAGGGGCGATTTCGCGCAGGGTGGTTAACAAGAGTCTTCCGTAGTGTTCGACATCAAGAACTTGGGAGCTTCGGTAAGCGTTCCGTAAGTTAGCTTTTACGGTTTTGCGTGTGGCGATCATGTAAGAGACGCCTGAGGGGACTCGCAGGTTGTCTTCTAGTACGCGGAAACCGTCGTTGGTTCTGACTAGGTCTGTGCCGCATATAGCGACCCATGCGCCGTGCGGTGCTGAAAGTCCGCGCATTTCAACACGGTATTGAGGGCAATCTCGGACGACATCGGCAGGTATCACGCCGTCGGAGATGATTTTTGCGTCGTTGTAAACGTCTTCAAGAAACAGGTTTAAGGCGCGAACTCTTTGGTCGAGTCCGGCTTCGATGTGTCGCCATTCGGCGTTTGCAAGCACTCTGGGGATACAGTCGATAGGAATGATCCTCTCTCCAGCGGCTTCATCGCCGTATACGATGAAAGTGATGCCTTCGTTGTAGAAGGATCGAGTGACCCGATCCTGCATCGTGCTGAGTTCGATCTCGGATAGGTTTGTGAGGGTCGAGTGCAGTTCGACGCAGTGCTGACGCGGTAAACCTTCGGCGTGAAACATTTCGTCGTAGAAGGGCGGTGATATTTCGTAGTTTGAGAATTCCACGTTGGAGTTTGGCTCGGATCGACTCTGGCGGGCGGGCGTAATCACTAATGATTGATGGCGTTTTCTAGGATACTAACGCGTGGGCAAAAATCCTACGTTTTTAGGTGTGATTGGTCATGCCACGCGATGCCTACTGCTCCTCGGCCTGCGTAGAAGCCGGTGAAGGGGTGGAAATCTGAGATGTTGACAGCTTCGGTATTGAACAGGGTGCGTATCTGGTTGGCTACTGTCTTAGCGCGATCTGGCGCGTCGGCGTGTAGCACTACAAAACTTGCGGGTGAGGCTTCGATGTCGTCTGCGATGCCTCGGATCATTCGGCGGATTGCGTCTTGTATTGAGAACGGTTTTGCGATGATGCGGAAGTTGTCATTTGAGAATGCGACGACTGGTTTGATGTTCAGTGTCTTTGCCAATCGGATTAGGATCTGGGGCGCGTTGGCGATGTGTTGAACTCGGTTTAGATCGTCTAGGGTGGCGATGGTGCGTAGGTCGGATTTGGTCTGCTGGATGTGTTCGACCGCTTCATTCGCGTCGAGTCCAAGTTCAATGACTCTGGTGGCTTCGGTAGCTAGAAGTTTAAGAGCGCCGGAGATAGTGCCGGAGTCAACAACGCGGACATCAATACTGCCATTCTCTTTACGGGCTAGGTCGGCGGCGACGCGTGCCGAATCGTAAGATGCGCTAAGGCCTGCTGCAACCGTCAGGCAGATAACCGCGTCAACGTCTTGTGATGCGCTTCTGATGGTTTCAAGCCACTGTTGAGGAATCGGTGCTGAAACCCATGCACGCATATCGGGTTCATCTGCGATACGACGGTACATTTCGGCGTAGTCGATTTGAGAGTTGTCGGTAAAGGATTCGTCGCCGATATTTATTCGCATTTGCGCTACTGGCACGTGATACGTGGAGAGGAAATCGGGACTTAGTAATGAGCATGAGTCGACGGCGATAGCGGTTTGGCGCGCAGAAGAGATGATGTGCGCGTCGTCGGGAGTTGGTGCCATTACTGGGTTTGATAATGAAGAGTGGCACCCCCGGCGCGATTCGAACGCGCAACCTAAAGATTAGAAGTCTTTCGCTCTATCCATTGAGCTACGGGGGCGCGGGACGTGATGTCTTTGATTCTAAATCGAACCAGATTGCAAGACCGTCGTTCCGCAAGCATCTGTTGAATTGCTGGCGTTAGACCACAGTTGGCAGTCTTCAGTCGCTAGGTTTGTAGAATGTCAGCATTCGCGTGGGATTGTGGATGAGCATGGTGTCTATGTCGTCTTGGGATGTGCCACGGGCGCGCATTCGGGGGACGACGCGGTCGATGATGTGGTCCCATCCATGACCGCCGTATTTCTTTATGCGGTGCTTTGAGCAGATGTCGTGAGCGTGAAGGATCTGATTGACGTGTCCGTTCGAGATTAAGTGTTCGACTTGTTCGAGTCGGTGCTGGTCTGATGCCATGTAGGTTGCGGGATTCATGGGGTAGTAGGTTGATTCGTGGCCCCACAGATCGTAGTTCATATACGCGCCAGTTGCTGCCACCTCGTCGAGGACGCCGTAATCGAAGATTGTGCGTTCGATATGTCCCATTACGGTGTGAGAAAGATCGCCGCCCCAACTGTCTACGGCGTTTAGGAGTTCGATCGGCGCGTAGTTGTCTCGTCCGGGGTGAATGAGCAGGGGTGCACCAGTGGCGCGTTGGGCGATGACGGCGGCTTCGAGCGTCTTCTTTTCGGTGTCTTCCCATGGCCACGAGTTGCCGATTTCGCCGATGATTCCGGTCTTGATTCCGGTATCGTCGACTCCTTCTTGAACATCTTGGATGATTCCTTCGGCTAGTTCATCAACGCTGGCGTTTTGAATGTCATCACCGTGGGTGAGGTAGACGTAATGTCCGCCTCCCATTACAACGTTGAGTCCGGTGGCGCGAGAGATCCTTTGTAGTGCAAGTGGGTCTCGCCCGATGCCTATGGATGTGACATCGACGATAGTTGAACCGCCAGCGGTGTAGAACTCTCTCGCCTCGTCAATAGCGACATCGACATCTAGCAATCTGAGATTGTCAATGTTGCTGTTCCAATTGTGTCGCACCCACCATAGGTTCTCGATACTGACGGGATCGTGTATTCTCTTGAGGTTGCTGGCGCCTGTAGGTTCCTGCAGCACGGGAATGAAATCAATCAGGAGGTGCTCGTGTGTGATAGTAGCGCCGACTTCAGTGGGATCGATAGGTCCTTGTACGGTTTGAACTTTTCCGACTATTGATTTCGGCATGATGATTTCCTTGTTAATCGCGAGAATTGTATGGCTGGGTGCTTAATCCTATAGGTCTCGCCATGAATGTTGCTGTTCCCATCCCAAGATGCGTTTGGCTTTGGCAGGGCTGATCGCCGAAGTGAATTCGGGCAGGGGAGATCGGATTTCGGCTTCGGGATATGCCATTGCTATGGCTTCTTCTGTGGGGACATCTAGGAAAGTGTCGGTTGCGTTGATGAAGAATGCTTCGTGGCCATCCCATTCCTTTTCGATGGCTAGGCGACATGCGGCTGCGGATTCTTGGATGTCGGAGTATCCCCAGAAGTCCATAGCGTTTCGACGCAGGGGATTGGTTCTGCTGGGGTTGCGCGCGTTCTTACGTTCGAGTTGCTCTTCTTTGCTACCTAGCCAGTGGAAGCGCATGGATGCGATCTGCATCTTGCCGGGGTTTCGTCGAATGAACGTGTCGGCCATGATCTCGCCATACCATTTCGACATCGCATAAGAATCTTGACAGAGTGTACCTTGTTTTTCGTCGAGTGGGAAATAGGGGCGTGGGACGCGATTACGTGAGAATGCGGCGCCGATAGCGTTGATGCTGGACGCCATGACAATGTTGTAGATGTCGTGTTTTTCAGCCGCCTCAAGTACGGCCCAGTTGGACATTGTGTTGACGCGAAGCACTTCCCACTCTGAAGCGATGAGTGGATTGGGTATCGCCGCCATGTGGATGACCTTTTCGCATCCGTCCATCACGCGCATGGCTTCGTCGGGATCGGTTACATCAGCGGCGATGAACTCGAAACCATCGGTTGATTTCGGCGGTTTCCGATCAGTGCTAACTACTTCGTAGCCGTTGGCCAGGAGGTCATGGATGATTACTTGGCCCATCTTTCCGGAGCCGCCGGTTACTAGAACTTTGGTCATGGGATTTAAGTTTCCTCTCGTGTTTGAGTTACAACGATAACTGATGATTTTGAGCCATGATGCGACTGATGGATGGTTGTTTTTTGGCGCGTTTCGGGGCTGGGCATCCCCCTATCCCCCTTACGCGGAGCGAAGGGGGGATAATGAGCATCCCCCTAACCCCCTTACGCAAGCGAAGGGGGGAGGTTCCTCGCTGCGCTTCGGAATGACGGTGGTGGGTTTTGAACCATGATTGCCATGATTTTGAAATGATTGCCATGATGTTGCCCCGCCCGTACATCCCTCTGGATTCTCGCCTTCGCGAGAATGACGGGGGTGGGTTTTGAACCATGATTGCCATGATGTGGGAATGATTGCCATGATTTTCCCCTCTCTTCCCCTCTGGATTCCCGCCTGCGCGGGAATGACGGGGGATTAGGTGTGGGCATCCCCCTGGCCCCCTTACGCTTTGCGAAGGGGGGAGGTTCCTCGATGCGCTCGGAATGACATGTGGCGCGTTGAAATGGCGGAGGGGGTTTCCGCTGGTTTTTGGTCGTTTTGGCTGCCCTTGGTTCAGGGGGGAGGGGCAGGGGTTGTGTTGTTGCCGTTGAAGTGGATTGCGACCCTTCGCGCGGGGTCGCAATCCATCAGGCGTTGCCGATTTGTGCGAGATGTTGAACTGCTGCTAGCTTTCCTCGTCCGGTCACTGCCCGCGTTGCCAGACCGCGGGCCCGGGTCGCGGCTCGTAGGTTGAGCTCGGCCGCTTCCCATCGGGTAGTTCTGCACATCCTCGTGCCGTAGCCGCGACGCTTTGGCGTCAAGCGTCCGACGTCTGCCGAATCCACGACCGCTTACCCGGCCCTTGGCCGGCATCCCCTGCGTCCGCTCCGCTCCGCATCCCCTTGCGCGGGAATGACGTGGTGCGAACGTGTAGCGGGAGTGCCTGCTGGCTCGTGTTGCCGAGGGTGCATTAGCCTTCGGCGACCGGGACTTGTTACATCGATCGTTTCCAACGGAACCGCTGGGCGTTGCAACCGGCTTCAGCTCGGTCGAGGGGCGTCGCCACAGATCGTTTGACAGCGCACGCGACGGGTCCGGGTCGCCCTTGCGGGTTTCCGAGTACTCGTTTTTGATGTGTTGCTGTCTCATGACCTGACGCTTGTTCCCTGTAGCCCGGCGGCTAGATAGGTGTCCGCACTCGTCAGCACGGCTCTGCCTGAAGTCTTCACTTTTAATTATACATACGTATTGGTGCTTTTGTGGGAAAATTGCGAGAAAATTTTTTGAGAATCATGGAATGTGGATTCCCTGTGACCTCTCTTGACTGCCCGGCATCCCCCTGGCCCCCTTACGCGGAGCGAAGGGGGAGGTTTTGAACCATGATTGCCATGATGGGGTAATGATTGCCATGATTTTCCCCTCCCGTCCCCTCTGGATTCCCGCGTGCGCGGGAATGACGGGGTGGGTTTTGAACCATGATTGCCATGATTTTTTCCTCCCTTCCTCTCTGGATTCTCGCGTGCGCGGGAATGACGTGTGGGCATCCCCCTGTCCCCCTTACGCGGAGCGAAGGGGGGAGATTCCTCGCTGCGCTTCGGAATGACATGGTGTGAATGCGAGGGGGGATTTTCGTTCCTCTCTCATCCACTCTGGATTCTCGCCCCCGTATCGTGGTACGGGGCAGGCTCTGCGGGAATGACGGTGTGGCGTGTTGTCTAAAACCCCTTGAGCATGAAGGGGTAGGTTTGGTGGGTTAGAAGTCTGGTTCCATGCTTACGGATAGCCAGCCGATGGGGCCGCGGTCGTCGGCGTACCATAGGCGGTTGTCTTTGATGGTCATGCCGTGGACTTGGACGGGGTGGGGGACTCGGAAGACGTCGTAGCATCGTCCGTCTTCGATGCGTTGTCGGCATACGATTCCGAATGATGTGTCGGAGACCCACATGTGTCCTTCTTCCTCAGCGAATGCGATGCCGTGAACGCGGTATCCGGGTGCTTTGAAGCGGTGGACTTCTTTCCATGTGGAGGCGTCAACGACGTGAACGAACTGCGATGGTGGAGATGCGATGTAGATGTGTCCGTCTTTCCACTCGAGACCGTGGTCACCCGTTGGCTGAGCGGCGCGGCCCATGGAGTCGTCGAAGTGTTCACGGGTGGCGTTGATGCCGGCGCCGGGAGATGGGAACTTGTCGATGGTTGCGCCGGTCTCTCGGTCTACGACGAAGATGTCGCAGGAGTATGTGGATGCGATCCAAACGTTGCCATCGTCATCGAGGGTGATGCCACTGGAGTGGACAGTCTCGGTTGGTGCTTCGAACAGTGTTTCGCCAGTTTGCCAGTCTAGCTTGTAAACGTAGTCGTTGCCTTGGTCGATGTACCACAGTCCGTCATCAGCGGCTTGAAGGCCGTTTGGCTTGGGTCCGGGCGATACGAACATCTGGATCGGGTCGGCTACTTTGTATGCCATTTATTCGCTCCTTTTGTTGAGGCGTTGAGTCACTTAGTGGTTAGAATTCTCAAGCGTCATCCATTTCGAGTCAACCTACTTCGAAAGGCTTGCTTGCAATCATAGGTTACTCTCTTGCATCTCGGTTGTCGGGTCGTTCACAAAGGAATCAAGGAGCGTCTGACACGCTCCGATCCCTTCTGGGGGTAGTGCGAAGCCGTTTTCGATGACCGGTAGTTGGTCTACAACCTCTCGATACCATGACGCGTTGAAGGCTCGGACAGTTTCTTGGATCAGCGCGTTGGGTGCGTTTAGGGATAGGTGCACTGAGAACATGAAGGTTACCGGCCCAACGCAGTCGTGGGGTGCGATGGGCATGTGATACGCCTCTGCCATCGCCGCAATTCGTTTGGCTTCTGAGATGCCGCCGACCCAAGAGATGTCGAACATGCAGATGGTCATAGCTTGTTTCTCAAACATTTCTCTGAATGCCCAACGAGTCGCCACGGTTTCCGACGCTGTGACTGCGATATGCGTCGAATTCCTGAATGCCACGAGCGTGTCGATGTTGTCCATAGGAACAGGGTCTTCAAACCAGAATGGATCGTAGGGTTCAACGTTCTTTGCGATGCGTATAGCGGAGGGCAGGTTGTATGTGGAGTGCATCTCGAGCATGACGTCGATCTTGTTTCCCACTTTTTCGCGAATGAGTCGGAACGGTTCGGTGCACATCTCGAGGTCGGTGCCGGATATGAATTGACCGTTTGACTTTTCCGCCACTTGATCGAATGGCCATATCTTCATTGCGGTGTAGCCTTCTGATAGCAGGTCGTCGGCAAGTGCACCGGCATCCGTCAAAAAGGCGTGTTGGTCTTCGTATTGGTGCTCAGGGCGATGGTCGATGTCTCCCATAGCGAGTCTGCCAACGCGGTTTACGCCATAGGAGTATCCGGCGCAGGTATTGTAGACGCGAATTGCAGCGCGACTTAATCCGCCGAGTGCTTCGTAGAGCGGAATGCCGGCGCGTTGGGCATAGAGGTCCCAAAGCGCCATGTCCACTGCCGACAATCCACTCATGTCGGCTGCGCGTCCTTTGACCTTGCCGCCGTACCCGTTCAGTGCGTTCCAGTGTAGATCGAGTTGTGTCGCATCTTTGCCAAGCAGATACTCGGCAGCGTCTTCGTGGCACCATGCTTCGACGGTTTTGGGTCCGAATGACGTTTCGCCGAGTCCGATGCGTCCGTCATCTGTGTAGACGCGCACCCAGAAGATTTTGGAGAATGCGGGGTTTCGTAGAGTTTCGATGCGGGTTACGATCGGCGGTTTCTTGGGCATTTCGGTAGTTTGTATTCTCGTATTCGATTGCGAGGCAAGATTCAATTTACCACGCGGCAACTCGCATGGCGCGTCGCTCATTCTGCGGAGTCAGATTAGAGAATAGTTTGACGGGCAGGGTGCCCGGCTAGCCATGACCATCATCCAGATAATCACGCTCTCGTTCATGCAGGGCTTCACGGAACTTCTGCCGATCAGCAGTAGCGGATACATGGTCATCGCGTCATGGGTGCTGGGATGGGATTCGCCGCCGGCTGCTTTCGATGCGACGGTTCATCTCGGTTCATTGTTGGCACTAGCCATCTTCTTCCGTCGCGATTGGGTGTTGATCGTAAAGTCGTTGCGGCGGGACAGAGACATCCCACTAGGCGGAGACGATGACTTGATGTCGGCGGAGATACTTGAGCGGTATCGGACGATCGGAGATATGCGTCGTCGTTTGTCGATCCAGATGTCGATGCCTTCCAAGAATCTGTTGAAGGCGGTTGGTTTGGGCTCATTGCCGGCGATTGCGATAGGCGCAGCGTTCTACCCGCTGTTCACATCAGACACACTACGTTCGCCACAGGTAGCGGCAGGGATGTTCATCGTCACCGGTGGAGCGTTGCTGCTCGGACATTACTTCACGGGTCAGCGATTGACTGGCAAAGACCAGCGTACACGCCCCAAAGTCATCGACTACGTCGACGCTTTGGTAGTAGGTTTTGCACAGGCGGCGGCGTTGATACCGGGGATATCTCGTTCGGCTGCGACGATCACGGCTGGCTTGACGCGGGGGATGCCATTGGTAGTTGCCGTCCGATTCTCTTATCTTCTCGCAGTCCCAGTAATCACTATCGCCGCTGCGGTCTCGATCTTCCAAGTCATACTTTCACCATCCGAAACTCTGCCTAGCCTCAACGAACTAGCGATTGGCTTCGTCATCTCGTTCGCAGCATCTTACCTAGCGGTCTACCTCTTCGTCTGGCTGGTACGGAGATTGGGCACATATACTCTGTGGCCGTTCGCGATGTTCACTTTTGCGACGGGGATGATCGTGTTGATGGTTTGGTATGGGGGGTAAACGGTGGCGTATAGTAACAAACACGATGACATCATTTAACGGCGACATCTAGCTCTAACCCACAGTGTCTTACGCTTCAATCGACGCCCTTCAATTAGCACTCGCCGAAGAGGTGTTCCACTACGCCGCGGATCGGAAAAAGGCCGCTGGACGGGCTCTAGGTACGCTAGTCGAAACCATTACGTACTACGCTCTAAAGACATGGGGATTCGAGGACAACGTTGTTATTGAGCGCCGGATACCTGAGTTTGCCAACCCCGCGATCAACCACAACGTTGAATTTTCCTTGCATCCGGTTCGCTACAAGTACGAGGTTTGTATCTCGGATCTTGCCGTTCCAGTCACAGCTGCCAAGGTCAAGCGAAAACTGCCGTTCATGAGTTCAGAACCTGTTAAACAGGTTCAGATTCTTAGTAGCCGAGGGATCAAGAAAAACGCTGCAATATTGTCCGAGACAGATGACCGGCTGCTCATGGCTAATATTGAAGCGGCGCGAAATCGTGTCATCGTATGCGACCTTTCGACCCAGCCGTTCGCAATTGTTGAGTGTAAGCGTGTAGGTGTCGAAGAAGGGATGAAGACGGGTCCTCAGACGATCGAAAAGGCAAAGCAAGGAGCTTACGTTGCGCGTTCGGTATCTTCACTTCAAAAAGTGCGATTACGAAACGGAATGTTCAACGGTTTCATCGAGAAAGAGGACGGCAGTATCCGCACGGGCCCTTACGCGGACGTGCTCAGACACTTAATCGACGAAGAACAACCAAGCGATGTCCCGGATTTCATCCTGACTGTCGGGGTTGTCAGTAACCATGGCAACTGGTTTACGTCTGATAATCCAAACAAGGAACTTCAGGTCCTATCTCAGTCCTACGACTGGTTATTGTTTCTCACAGACTCAGGACTAACAGAGTTCATCTTAAATTTGCTACTTCAACCTCCTGCTGAATTGGCTCCGATTGGTCAGGCGTTCCGCGAGAGCTACACAGGTAGACGCGGGAATAACCGTTTCACTAAGGTAGGCATTGACGTTCAGGCGGACGCACTGCTTACGCAGTGGTTCCTTGATCACCAGGTAGAGATTGAGCGTTGGTTCAATGTGATTTCTCCGAGTGATACCGACTTGGGGGCTCTCAGAGCGGACTTGCTAAAACTCGCCGAAAAGAGAGGTTGACTGCTGTGACCGCTGGACGGACCAACACTAATGCGCTAAGCCAGGAATGGTGTACGCCTCCGAAATACGTCAAAGCCATCCATCATTTCTTTGGCGGAACTGTCTCGCTGGATCCATGCTCTAATCCCTATTCAATAGTGGATGCTGAAGTTGAGTATTCGCTACCGTCGACTGACGGACTATTGGAATCTTGGGATTATCCTTCGATCTTTGTCAACCCTCCATACGGAAGAGATCGAGAGAGGGGTACCACGATACGCGATTGGATTCGCAGGTGCGCAGAGAGCAATGCTAGGTACGGTGCCGAAGTACTGGCTCTAGTACCAGTGGCGACGAATACCCGTCACTGGAAAGATTTCGTGTTTGGCAACGCTACAGCTGTAGCGTTCCTCTACGATACCCGATTGCGATTTCTCGAGAACGGGCGGGATGGCGGCAAAGGCGCGCCAATGTCCTGCGCGATGGTCTACTGGGGCAATCGCTACGAACGTTTTCTGACTACGTTCATCCATTTTGGCGCGGTTGTAGACCTTAGCCATTTGCGAAACCAAACGATCGGATCGGGGCGTAGACAAGCAATAATGCTTTGACACTCCGTGGGTTACGAACCCCGACACTTTACTGGATGACAGACGCGCTTTTTGGTTTGTCTAGTTACCTATCTCCCCTCCGGTAGCACTGCCATTGGGAGTACTTCGCGGGATGCTTCTAGTTTGGGTTCTAGGGATTGCATGCGGTCTCGGCGTTTGAGGGAGCTTGCGACTTCGGGGTTTTGTCCGGCGGATGGCCAGTTGCCTCGAAGTACGGCGGCTACTTGTTGGGAGGCGCGTTGTCGGGCGAGCCATGCGGAGCGTGTCGATTGCCCAGCTGAATGGGGGGCGACGATGACGTTGTCCATTTTCAGGAGCGGGTTGTCGGGGTCTACCGGCTCTTGTTCGAAGACGTCGAGACCGGCGCCACGCATCTTGCCTTCTCGGAGGGCTTGAATTAGGTCGACTTCACGGACGACTCCGCCGCGGCAGACGTTGACGAAGTACGCGGTCGGCTTCATGCAGTCGAAGTGCTCTTTTCGCATCAGGTGATGCGTCTCTTTGTTAAGCGGGATCTGCACAGAGATGTAGTCTGATCGCTCGAAGAGTTCGTGGAGGGAGAAGACTTGCTCGACGGCGTATTCCTGCGCGATCCATGGCGGGCAGTAGGGGTCGTATGCGATGACCTTCATGCGCCATCCGTTGAACATCTTGCGCGCCACTTGTCGTCCGATGTTGCCTAGTCCAACTAGCCCAAGAACCTGCTGGTCAATCGGCTCGATGGGTTGGACGTCGTCGCGCCCCCATTTACCGGCTTTCGTTCGTTCGTTGAATTGAATGAGTTGCCGGTTAAGGCATAGGATCATGGTGACGGCCTGGTTAGAGACCTCTTCCATGCACATGCCAGCACCGTTGGTGATGATGATGCCCATCTCGTTGCAGGCATCAGTGTCGATCTGGTTGAAGCCGTGTGAGTAGACGGCGAGCACCTGTGCCTTTTCGGCGGCACGAATGACCTGTTCGCCTTGGTACGGCGTTGAGCGCATCATCAGGGCGTCAGCGTCGCGCACTAGCTCAATCGCTTCACCCTCGGATTGCGGGTTAGCCTTGATGAATTCCACATCAAGGTCGGCCATCTCGGCGCGTTCGTAGTCTAGGGGATCGTTCTCATCGATACCCATGATGAGTACTTTGTGTTCTGCCATCGGATTTGGATTCCTTTCAGAGCTAATTGCGGTTATCGATTGGTAGTCAGTGGGCTATCGATTCGCCATCATCACTTCCCATGAGATAGGGTCTTTTCTCGTCGGGGAGTGGTGCTTGACATCGGGGTTTATTAGAGACATGGGCCAGTATCCGTCTGCGATTCGGACTGCCTCTTCGCCTAGCTGGGTGTTGGCGCGTTCCCATGCGATTTCGCTGTAGGAGGCGTAGTGGTTGGTGACGGCGACGTTATCCATCTTTAGCAACGGGTTGTCGGGGTCTACTGGCTCCTGCTCAAAGACGTCGAGTCCGGCGCCTGCGATCTCACCGTTCTGCAAGGCGCGTATCAATGCGGGTTCATCGACGACTGGTCCGCGGGAGCAGTTAATGAAGTAGGCGGTTGGCTTCATCGCCGAGAAGAACTCGTCGCTGAACATGTGATAAGTGCCTTCGTCGAGGTAGACGTGCGGCGAGACGTAGTCTGATCGCTCTGCAAGTTCCTTAAGCGTTGGCACGATTTCTACTCCGTACTCCTTTGCATCCCAAGAAGATCGGTAAGGGTCGAATGCAATGACATTCAAACCGAACGCTTGCGCTTTGCGTGCCACTGCACGCCCGATGTTACCAATGCCGACGATACCGAAGGTTTGTCCGGCGATGTGTCCCATCGGCGGGAGGTATTGTCGCGTCCACTGACCGGCTTTGACGAGTTTGTCGTGGAGTACGAACTTGCGGGAGCATACGAGGAAGTGCATCATCGTCTGGTTGCTGACTTCCTCAGTGCCGAACGATGCGGTGTTGGAGAGTACGACGCCATTGACCGCCGCGGTCTCCAAATCCATGCCGTCGTAGCCATGTCCGAAAGAGACTAGCCCTTTGCAGCGTCCGTTGTTTCCCATGTGGGTAAACAGGTCAGGATCCCATCCGTGTCCTTGGTTAATCACACAATCGGCGTCTTTCAATGCCTCGATAAGTTCGCCCTCGCTGCTGCCCGAGTATTGCACGAACTCTGCGCCGTATTGGCGCGCTGCCCGCGACTGTTGCTCGGTCTGGCTCGCGTCGTGCGTATCGCCATCTTGCGGGCCTAGGTAGAGAATTCTGATTCCGTCATCTGCCATGCGATGTCTCCTAATGTCTAGGTTGCTAAAGGAAGTTTACCTGTCAATCTTCGGTGACGACGCTTTCGGGAGTGTCTCCTGCCCAAACTCTTTGCATGTTAGAGAAAGCGAAGTCTACGCGTCTGGGATATGACTCCCAACTCTTGCCCGCGACATGTGGGGCTACTACAACATTGTCCATCGAGAGCAGGGGATTATCTGCTTCGACCGGTTCGATCTCGAAGACGTCAAGTCCTGCGCCCCATATTTCGCCGTCTCGCAACGCTTGGATGAGCGCAGTCTCATCAACAACCGGGCCGCGGCATGTGTTCACTAGCAGAGCGGATTTCTTCATGAGTCCGAGTTCGCGAGCCCCTATCAGTTTGTGAGACAACGCATTCAAATTGGTGTGAAGTGACACAACGTCCGATTCCATCAAAAGCTCATCGAGTTCTACTCGTTTCGCTCCATAACTCTCCGCCTTCTCAGATCGAACCAAGTCTGTATACAGGGTATTGGTCTCGAATCCGCGCAGGAGTCTTGCGAGAGTTGAACCAATGCGTCCAGCTCCGACGATGCCGACTGTTTTCCCGAGAAGTTCGTACGAATCGTAGCCGTCGATTTCCGGTCGCATCCATGCGTCGTCGCGCGTGTCGTTGTGGGCGATCGGCAAGTGTCGGTGGCAGGCGAGTATTAACGTCATAGCGAACTCTGCTACTGGTATGGCATTTGCGCCGCCGTTGTTGGCAACAGGTATACCCAACTCGCCCGCGATCCGAAGGTTTACGCCGTCGTAACCCGCGGAGCATAGTTGCACGAGTTTCAAATTCCTGCCCGCCCGAAGAATGTTCTCCGATACACCGTGTCCAAATGCCAAGACGAAATCGGCTTCAGCGGCGACGCGTTCAACCTCGTCATCTTGAGTTTCGGCTGTGCAGACGGTCAATTCGTAGCCATCAGGCTTCATCTCTTCGGCCATCTTGAGCAATGGCAGTGCGGGGCCTGACAGGACCATCACATTCGGCATTTGGTTTGTACCTCGGGGTTGTTTGGCAGAGCCAGAGTAGGCGATATTGTTAGCGTCGTTGCGGATTGTAACACCGCCAGTACACTCTGCAATGGCGTTATGATTCTCTGCCATGGACTCTTTGGAAATCTTGGAAGCGCTGTGTCTACAGCCGACGGTTTCGTATCACGAACACCGAGTGGCGCGTGAAATCACCAACATCTTGGTGGCGAACAATGTCAACCCACAAAGAGATCGATGGGGGAACGTAATCGCACGGCTTGAAGGGGATAGTTCTATCCCTCCATTAGTCTTCGTTGCCCACATGGACCATCCAGGGTTCGAAGCGATCGAGGCGGTTGATGTTAACGAGGATGAGGAAGTAATCGTTGCGGAGCCGCGTGGCGGTCTAGGTTTTCGTGCTTACGAGCGGGGCACAGGAGTGCATGTGATCGGACGAAATGGAGTTGGATTACACGGCACTATTGAATCCAGAGAGAACTTGCGTCGAGTGGGACGATTCGCAAGAGCAGACAAAGTTACGATACGCCCAGAATCTACTGGCTTCGGTTCCAGTGCATGGGATCTCATCTACCCGGCAGCCGTGATTCTTGACCTGCCGAGTTTCAGTGTGGATGGGGAGTTCATCCGTGCTCGTCAACTCGATGACCTCGCAGGGTGTGCCACGATAATGTTCGCCCTCATCAAAATCAATGCTGACGGATCGAACCGTCGCCCGATCGTCGGATTATTCACCCGTGCTGAAGAGGTAGGTCTTGTGGGCGCTGCTTTAGCGGCGAGCGACGAGACGTTTCCCAAAGACGCGATAATCGTTTCGATTGAAACTAGCCTTAAAAGCGATACGGCAAAGCAGGGCAATGGTGTCATTATCCGAGTCGGAGACCGCATGACCACTTTTGATCATGAGGCTGAAGCAGTGTTGCACGCGGCATCACGTCGGATTGGCGAATACGATGGAGCAGAGGGTATCAAGATTCAACGCGCTCTGATGGGCGCTGGCGGATGCGAAGCTAGCGCGTTCAAGGCCCATGGATATCGAGTAACTGGCACATCATACCCCTTGGGAGCATGGCACAATACCGAAGACGACGGATCAATCGTTTCCGAATACATCCACAAGGACGACTTCGTATCGGGTGTTGCGTTGATCACAGAGGCGATGCGCGATGATGCCGCTGGAAGGCATGACGATCCGCTACGTTATCTAGCATCGTTTCCAGAGACGGGAGCCATGCGGTTGCGGGAAACGAATTTCTAGGGGTACATCCGCTAAACCCCCTTCAATTCCCCCTTGGGCATCAAGGGGGAGGGTACGGATGGGGGTTGGGAACTGTGTTGGGAATGATTGAAATGATGGACTATGATGTGTGCGTTGTCTGTGATTTACCTGCTTTGAGGTTGCCTTGTCGTTTTGCGTCGGCAAAAGGGTGAGGGTTGCACGTGGCACCCTTGTATGCAGCGAAGGGGGAGATTCCTCGCTTGGCTCGGAATGACATCGCACTGTGCTAGGACAAGTCGTGGATGTAACCTTTTACGTATGCCAAAAGTAGATGGAAGCTACCTGATCGCCCGAACTCTCAAGGAAGAAGGCGTTGACGCGCTTTTCTATCTAATGGGTGGGCCGAATTATGAGATCGTAAACAACTCGGAAGATTTCGGTATTCGGACTGTCGATTTTCGTCATGAGCAGGCTGCCGCCATGGCGGCCCATGCCTACGCGAGGGTGAAGCGCACTCCGGGCTTAACCACATCGGCATCTGGTCCGGGAACGCTGAACCTGCTCACCGGCATCTACAACGCATTCGTCGACGCGGCACCAATGGTCACCCTCGGCGGTGCTGGACCTTTGCGAGACGTTTACCGCGATGGTTTCCAAGAGGTTGACCTACCCAATATCTTCGCTCCCGTCTCCAAATCAGTAATCCGTCCAACGTATCCCAACCGTTTGCCGGAGCATATCTCGACCGCATTCCGAACCGCTATGAGCGATCGTCCGGGTCCTGTCTATGTAGAGTGCAACGAAGACGTGTTGTATGGCGAGTTGGAGGAATCTGATGCGGTGTCACCAACTCGCGCAGCTAAAGTTTCGCCGCCGTCAGCTGACTCCGAGTCGATTTCTTCAGCAGTCAAAATCTTGTCCGAGGCAGAACGCCCGATATTGTTAGCAGGTAGCGGACCGTGGTGGTCTGGTGCTTGGGACGAGTTGCAAGAGTTCGTTGATCGAACTGGCATCCCGTTCTACACGACGCCTATCGCTAGAGGGTTGATACCCGAAGACCATCCAGTTTCATTCCCGGCTGCGCGTTCGACGGCATTCCGAGAAACCGATGCCGTACTTGTAGTAGGAACTCGTTTCAACTGGATAATGACATTCGGTAGACGGATATCACGCGATGCCAAAATCATTCAGATCGACATCCACGCGTCTGAGGTAGGGCATAACCGAGACGTGGACATAGGAATCGTTGCGGATGCAAAATCGGCGATGCGCGATATCAACGCTGGGGTAGCGAGAACCGGAATGAAGTCAAAAGCTGAGTCGAAGTGGGTGCAGTATCTCCGCAACATCGAACTTGACAGACGCGAACGATCCGAGCAACTCGAAAACTCTAATCAAGTCCCCATACACCCGCTCCGGCTCTGCAAAGAGTTGCGGGAGATCATGGATCGGGACGCAATCTTGACTGTAGATGGCAACGAAATCCTGCATTATGGTCGACAGTCGATACCGACTTATGAACCCGGACACCGCCTCAATTCTGGCGCCACTGGTTGCATGGGTGTCGGATTACCTTTCGCAATCGGTGCCAAACTAGCAAAACCCGAGAAACAGGTTGTCTCATTGCACGGCGACGGTTCTCTCGGAATGAATATCCAAGATTTCGACACCGCAGTTCGGTACAACCTCCCGATCGTAGTAGTCGTATCAAACAATGAAGGGTGGACCGCCCGTGTTGAGGGAATTCGCAAACCCGGACGCGAACTGGGCTGGACGCGCTTCGACGCCATCGCAGAAGCGCTAGGCGGTCATGGCGAAGAAGTTCGGGAACCGTCACAGCTTCGACCGGCATTGGAACGTGCTTTCGACGCAGGCGTACCAGCAATCGTCAACGTTCATACAGATCCAACCGCACGAGCTTTGTCGAGGTTTGTCGGTTCCAAGATGGAATGATCGCAAAGGCAGGCAGAAATCATGTCAGACGAACCCACACAAAAGGTCAACACGTACATCATGTTCTCTAAGTTGACCGAACGCGGGCGCGACCGCGTTCGGACGCATCCGGAGCGGATACTTGAGGTCAACAACGAGGTGGAAATGAGGGGCTGTCACGTCGTCGCCCAGTACGCAATGATGGGGGATTACGACTTCGTCACAATCATTGAAGCACCTGACAACGGCGAGATGTCAAGGATCGCTATCGAACTTGGAGCCCGCGGCACGATCGATACGACAACATACTCGGCCATCCCGATTGACGACTTCATCGAGATCATGCAGAACGGGCGTTAATGTAACTGTATTAGAGCGCGTGTTTAGCTTTGATGTTTATGTTCTTGAGGCGACATCCCAGTGGTGAACGCGAGTAATACGAATCGGGCCCCGACAAGATTCCAAAGTGGATTTTTGTCGATGATTTACGAGGATGGTCTCGACTGGAAGGCTATGCTGGTAGGCATCGGAATCTTGGCGGTTAGTCTACTAGTCTTAACCGACGGTGCATCATCAAGCGGCGGCGCCTCCCACTTGGGAATGGTTTTGATGGTCACAGGTTGGCTAATTATCGTAGCATCCGCGTTTCTGTTCCATCGCAGGTTGCCGCAATCGAAATGGGTGCCGAATCTTGATGCCAACTTGAGATTCTCTAAAGGCGGTGTTCAGCGCATCGGGTTCGGTATCGGTATTGCCTCGTTTGCGTTTTTGGCACTCAGATTGCTGAGCAACTCGGAATCGGGCTCCGATTTTTGGTGGTGGATATTCGCGCTTATCGGAATTGGCGTTGGGCTTTCGCCGCCGTTGCCACGTTCAATGGTTCACATCCGCCAAGCTTATAGATCAGTCCGAATCGTAGATATTGCCATCCTGGCAGTGATCATTGCCGTATTCGTGGTCGTAAATTCAACTGACCTCACGGATTGGCGTTACGTGATAGGAGACGAGTATGCGTTCTACGAGACAAGCAAGTGGTTATCCGACGATGGTTTGAAACGTCTGTTCTCTCAGTACGGCGCTTATAACACCCATCCGATGCTCGGAATAGCGATGAAGAGCGCGATTATGAATGTCGTTGGGACCGACCATTTCGGTTGGAAATTCAGTTCAGTGGTGATGGTCGTGTTAGCTATCCCGGGTCTCTACCTACTTGGCACGACCTTGGGAGGGCGAGTCGCTGGCGCTGTTGCTGCGGCGATGCTTGGTTTCAGCCATTACATTTTCGCGCTGGCCCACACTGGTTACAACCAACCTGATTCAATCTTGCCGATCGTGTGGACATTCGCGATCTTCGCCTTGGGTGCGCGGCGTGGGAACCCGCTACTGCTTTTCATCGCGGGAGTTTTAGCAGGGCTCTGTTTCTACAGTTTCGCCGCCGTCCGCGTCGCATTGCCTATAGTCGTGCTTTTCTTATTGATTAGCCCCTTAAGCGTCGGTAGGTTCAGATCGTTGTTGTTGCTGATGGTTGGCTTCGCGTTGGCGCTTATTCCCGCTCTGATCGTGAATGGGATGTACTTTGTAACCGTCTCACTTGAAAATGTGGTGGGACTGCAAGGCGAAACATCCGACCTTTCGCTGGTGTCTCGCATGGCGACGAATATCGAGTTGAACATCCTCGCGTTTCATTTTAATGAGCGGATATCCCACTACGTTTCCGGACCTTTGTTTGATCCGATTTCAGGCTTGATCAGCGCAGTCGCTTTGGCGTTTGCCGTGGGAACGTTCCGTGATCCGGCATCGCGACTATTGTGTTTATGGTTCGGAGTTGGGTTCATAGCGGCTGGAATCGCATCTCCGTATTACCATGTGGTTGTCACACGAATGTTCGTTGTAGTGCCGTCCCTTGCATTGGCGTCAGGTTTGCTCGTGAGCAGATTCATCTGGCCGACCGAAGTCAATATCCGTTTATCAGACGCGAGCAAACTCCTCACTAACCCTAAGTCAGTAGTAGTCGCTCTCATCGTCGTAGTCGGAATCGTAACGCTGGTTCTGAACGTCCAACGATTCCGGGAAGAAACGCCCGCGGTCCATCAATCGAGTCCTGCAGCTGCAGGAATCGGCGCTCTGCGTTCAGTAACATGTGGCGACGAACCTCTGGAACGAATAGCTTTCATTTCTCGGGACGAGCACTTGATAAGGCGGGTGTTAAATTCGTACGAACCAGGTAGTGTGCGTATCGACCCAAATGACGGTCCAGAGGTGCCGGGTTCGCCGACGTTTTTGAATCACCAGCAAGCGGCGGAACACAGAATGCAGGTCCCGTTAACGTTCAGATGCATAATCTTCACGCATCCTTGGGAATCAGAAGCATCTGAAGTGTTAAACGCCCTGCGCGCCCGCAACCCCGATGGGGATGTTACAACGTTTACCGATCCGTCGGGCAAAACGAACGTCCTTATTTTCCAGCCGAATTGAATTGGTGCGTCTCTAATCATCTCGGTGAATTCAGGTAACCTTGGGGTTTCTCTGAGAATCCCTGGATGAACTTGAGTATCGTAGAATCCTTCAACAGCACTAGCGATTTCACCTCTCCATCAACTCAAAATGACCCCAGAAGCAATCGAAAGACGCTCGATCATAATCACCATCGTCGCAAGTGGCTCGTTTGGGTTGCTCGGAATCGCAATCTCGATAGCAAGTCACTCTGGCGCTGTTTTCTTGGACGGTCTGTTCTCTCTGACCTTTGCAGTGGTGGGACTTTTGTCTCTGTATGTTTCCCATCTTGTTTCGCGTCCACGTGACGAATCTTACCCCTTTGGATACGCGACGTTTGAGCCGATGTTAAACCTGTTCAAAGGTTTGTTGATCGGGTTTGCGCTGGTCTATGCGGTTTGGACCGCGGTCACTACCATTCTGCAAGGCGGCCAAGACGTCTCGGCTGCTGGAGGGATAATCTATGCCGTCATTGCAGTTATTGGGGGTATTGCTGTCATTGTCGTCCTCAAGCGTTACGCCGAACAGTCAGGATCGCCGATAGTTGATGTTGATGCTAAGAACTGGACTGTTGACACGCTGATTAGCTCTGCCGTAGGCATCGCGTTTGTGGCAACGTTGCTGATCCAGAACTCCGATTGGTCGGGCTTCGCACCGTACGCCGATCCGATCATCATGCTGGCGATCGCTGCCATCGCGGCACCACAACCTTTCCAGACGATTCGAGACAACATGCGACAAATCGTCGGCAAGGCCCCTCCCAAGGACATCCAAGATAGGGTTGCGCAACTTGTGGAAGAAGCGATCTCAGATGTTCCGCATCTGGAAACCCATCTTCGTATCGTTGACATCGGAAGATACATCCATCTGCACGTTTACGTTATTACTTCACCCAACACCAGAGAAATCATCGATACACGTCGTCACGACCAGATCAGACAACGAATCTACGAGCGAGTTTCACGGGAGTACCGACACCTGTCTCTCGACGTTGGATTCACGATGGATAGACGTTGGGCGTTGAACAGCGTCCAGTCAGAAACTCAAGAAACGGTCGTGACCTCGACCGACTCCGCGGGGATTGAAGCGAAATAGCTACACTAACAAAACATATCGTATTGCCACTCATAGTTGTGGTTTGTCTGTTCGCGGCGGGTTGCGGCACAGTAGGCAGTCTAGCGTCTCCTACGCCAGTTCCAACGGTAGCTGAATTGACTCCCACACCGTCATTTACCGACGAGGCGAAATCAGTGCTGACGGGTCTGTTCAAAAGGCAAGCAGCGTGGATTAACTCTGGAGATTGGGAATCTGCATTTCAATCTTGTAGTCCCAGTTACCGGTCAAGGCGCGATGTTGCCCGTTTCACCGAAGACGTGCAACGCTATCTGGTTCGTTTCGAAACCACTCCCGACGCATTAGACGTTAGAGATCCTGAAGTGACCAAAGGGCGCGACGACAGGTTCGACATGAACTACGATCTATATATCAACGATGAGTTTTCCGAGACCGTGCGTGTCGGTGGCGCGTATATTCAAATTCACGGCGAGTGGTACGACGACGGAGTCTGGTGTCGTTAGTTGATTACATTCGGTAGTCGTCATCGTATTCGATAGAATCTACTCTTAGCGGATGTACGAAAACGCAGATGTCCTAGTGATTTCCAAACTTGAAATAAAGAATTTTCGTGGACTTGAGAACGTGTCCTTCTCTGGCCTGTCGCGGGTCAACCTGATCTCTGGGCGAAACGGAGTAGGGAAGACGTCGGTTTTGGAGGCGTTGTACCTGTTCGCTGCACCTAACTGGCCGGACCCCATTAACGCGATTAGCGGTACCCGTGGTATGTCCTTACCGAGCGTCGACGATCTTTTCCTAGATCTTTTTTTGGACTTCGACGTACGGAAATCATTCGCAATTAACGCGTTAGATTTGCAAAAAGGAAAGTCTAACGAACTGAATGGTTACATTAGGCCACGGGCACGCGTAAGTATGCCTCAAGGAGCAGTTGGTGCTGAGCCGGAATTTCCTCTGCCAGACGGCGTAACCAGAACCGCAAGTAACCAGGAACTAGTGTTCCACCGTATCAATTCCGACGAAACCGAGACAGAATCTAGTGCGTGGTTGACTCGGTATAGTTTCCCAGGCCCTCAACCGTTTCAGTTCGACGATCGAATAGAAGGACGTTCGGACCCTGTTGAGGATCCGATGCCGACCTACTTCCTTTCCCACCGAGTACCGTTGGCCCAAACGTGGGCGTCGTTATTTGGACAGATGCAACGAGACGGTTCGGACGACGAAATTATCGAACTTCTCGCCAGCATCGAACCACGGATCAGAAGCGTTTTGCCGATACCCGGATCCAAGGGTGTAGACATCTACGCGAAGATTGATGGAATGCGACCTGCTTTGCCCATCGCTCTTGTGGGCGAAGGTCTTAACAGGGCTTTTCAATTGGCGGTGTTGACCAGATTCGTACGCAACGGGTTGTTATTGATCGACGAGATCGAAAACGGTATACATTTCAGGTCGTTGGGGACGATGTTCTCTCAACTGTATGAGTTGGCAGAGCGATTCAACGTGCAGATTTTCGCGGTGACACATAGTAACGAGTGTGTTGACGCGGCACGCACCGCGATTGGTGCGACGGAAACTCGGGGCTTGTCTTACTACAGGCTTGGGCGTGAAAAAGGGAAAGTGCGTGCTCATCATTTTGACATCGACAAGCTAAATCGGGCGCACGATGCTCATATGGAGGTTCGATAGGTGGGATACCCCGATTTCCCGGTGGCAGAGCCACAGTTTTTGATCGCCCGCAAAAAGCTTTTGCTCGTCGAGGGTATAGATGACAAGGTCGTTTTCGACGCTTTATGCGAAAAGATGGATGTTACCGATGTGCAAATCCTTAGATACGATGGCAAATATAAACTCCGGAATTTCGTTCACGACTTAACGTCCCTAGACGGTTTCGCGAACGTTGAGTCGATTGCCGTCACAATGGATGTCGATCAAGATCGGACTTCAGCCCGGGACAGGATTCGAGGAGCTCTCGAAAACGCCTCATTGCCTGCTCCTGACCAACCGTTAACTTTCGCCGAAACTTCCGATGGCGCCAAAGTGACCTACATGCTGATTCCTCACGAAAGAGATCATGGCGAGTTAGAGGACGTTTGCTTGGAATCCGTCGGGGATGAGGCGGGGTTACGTTGCGTGGACGAATTTATCTCTTGTGTCGAAAGCACCGATTCGAGCGTTTTGCGTTTATCCAAGTCTAGGTTGCAAGCGTACTTGTCGATCCAAGATGATCCCGACATACGAATCGGAGAAGCGGTTGCTGCAGGTTACCTACCGTACGACTCGGTAGCTTTCGAACCGCTACGACGATTGATCAGTATGCTCTAGCGAGTGGTGACGGGGATGATTGCTGCGGCTTGAACATCCGGCACGACGGTGAACTGTTCCTCGTATAGCCGTCTGTACAAGTTCGATTTCCCGATGAGTTCTTCGTGCGGTCCGCGCGCTCGGATTTTGCCGTCTTGCACAACCAAAATCTGATTGGCGGCGATAACCGTTGACAGCCTATGGGCGATGGCTATGGTAGTCCTACCTTCTCGCAACCTTGTGATGGCTTCGCGTATCAGACGCTCCGACAGTGTGTCGAGCGCGCTTGTGGCCTCGTCCAATAGGAGAATCCGCGGGTCGGCTAGGATGACGCGCGCAATTGCTAGGCGTTGCCTCTCTCCGCCGGACAGCATGTAGCCATGTTCGCCCACGATTGAACTGTATCCCTCAGGCATTGCCGCGATGGTGTCGTGTATCTGTGCTGCTTTCGCGGCCTCTATCAGTTCCTGTTCGGTAGCCGTAGGTCTGCCGTAAAGTAAGTTCTCCCTTACAGAGGCGTGGAATAGGAAAGGGTTTTGGGAAACTACGCCAACGAGTTGTGTCAGGTTATGGTGCGTGACGTCTTTGATGTTCACTCCGTCGATTAGCACCGCGCCTAGATCAGCATCGTAAAGACGGGAAGCCAAGTAACCGATAGTTGTCTTTCCCGATCCGCTGGGACCAACCAACGCCGTGAGTTCGCCCGCACCGGCAGTGAACGATATGTTGGTCAGCGAGAACGGTTCGTCATCGGATTCCCCACCCTTCACGTTGACATCTGTTGACTCGTTGCGGGGTAGCGGCCTCCCATTGCCGCTACCGTCGCGACCCTGCATCGGTGGTGGCATCGATAATTCACCGCCCATTTGTCCATTGCCGCTAACTGAAGTAGAGCCTTGGTCTCCTCCTCCAAATCTGCCGGCCGGACGCTGAACAGCCTGAGCTTGGTGTTTGGCTTCGAGTCGTTCGAGTTCGGACGCTTGGTAAGTGAAGGAAACGTTGTCGAATACGACTTCGCCTCGAGCAGTTCGGGGATCAATGTGGGTCGGTTCGATGGGGTCCTGGATAGTGGGTTTGATATCCATGTATTCGAAGATACGCTCGAATAAGGCAAGGGATCCGTGGATTTCGACGCCTCGTTGCAGGAGGTTGGCCATAGGGAATAGAAGTCTGGCTTGGATAGTAGAAAATGCCACGATGTCGCCGAGGGTTACGCGATCGCTACCGTCGAGAATCAGGATGCCACCTACCAACCAGATGAAGGCTGGTGCCATGGTGAAGAATGCCTGCACGACGATAAAGAACCCGCGTCCGGTCATGTATTGCCTGATCGAGACGTCGGTCAATTTGGTATTGGTGTCTTGAAACTCACGTAGTTGCTCTGTTTCACGGCCGAACGTTTTGGCGACGATAACGCCAGAGACAAACAGAGTTTCTCCGGTCTTGGCGGTCAAATCTGCCAATGTGCGTTGCATCTGGCTAGTAAGCTTGCGCCTACGCGCGCCGACTATGCGCGATAGATAGGCGAATATCGGCATGGTGCAAACGGCGACGATGGTTAATTCCCATGACAAAATCAGCATCGCCACCAGTGCGGCGGCGACGACGGTAACGCTCGAGAGGATATTGACGACGGTGTCGGTAAGGACTAGTTGGGTACTCGAAACATCATTAGCTAGGCGAGATTGAATGTCGCCAGTCTTGGTGGACGAGAAAAACGAGATCGGTTGCTTGAGTAGATGGTTGTAAACGGTATGCCGCATATCCTCCATGACTTTGAAACCGACGGCAGCATTAAGTCGGGATTGAATGAAGTTGAGGATGCCAGATATGCCGGCGGCGAAAACCATCCCGCCAATGAGCCAGACCAACAGACTCATGTTCTCTTGCGGCAACGCATCGTCAATGACACGTTGAATGAGTAGGGGAGTTACGACTCCGAGAGCCGAGGTGACAAGGACCAGTAATCCGACGACAGCCAAGGTCCACTTGTAATCGGAATAAAGCCTAACAACTCGCTTGAAAGTGTCTCGTGGGAAGGGGCGATTACGGGGCGGTTCAAGCATCATGTCTGGTCCTGGTGCACCCATCCCACCTCGCATACCTCCGGCTCTCATATCAACCTCCAAGCATCCACGTTTAGGATGTCAACGCGTCGTATTAAGGGATGTTAGTTCAACACACTTGAACTCCAACCTTGCATCCCATGAGGAAGAGAACGCACCAAGCTGAGTTGGTAGCCCGTAGGGGAGTCGAACCCCTGTTTCAGCCTTGAGAGGGCCGTGTCCTGGGCCACTAGACGAACGGGCCGCCGCTACCTGCGTGAACTGGACTATGTTGTCCGCGCTCTCTTTTTGGCTGCCGATGCAGGATTCGAACCCGCGCTCCCAGATCCAGAGTCTGGTGTCCTACCACTAGACGAATCGGCAACGGCTTGCTCTAAACATCTTAACAGATGACATCAAGCACGGGAAAATATCCGATTCTGTGCTGGTGATGAAGTTTCGGCTCTGCGATTCCATCACAGATACTCTCTTTGATGATGGTTCGCGGGCGACCAGATTGATGTATACTGCGCGGAACGTCGCGCACAAACAACTGATGCGACGGTCGATACTGCGCGGATGCATTGCGTTCGTGCGGCATTCAAGGTCAATACAACCATAGGAGGTAATTGGCTTGAGATCGCGAATTAAACCCAGATATATGCTCTATGCACTTGCAGCTCTGGTCGCTGTAACTGCTTGGGCATGTGCCGGTGACCCCGAGACTGTTGTCGTTAAGGAAACGGTAGTGGTTGAGGTCGAGAAAGAGGTACAGGTCGAGGTAGAGAAGGAAGTGCAAGTCACGGTCGAGGTGGAAAAGGTAGTTGAAGTTGAAAAGGTGGTTGAGGTCGAAAAAGTTGTTGAGGTAATGGTGGAGAAGGAAGAGGCTGCGCCCACAGCCACACCCGAACCTGTTAGTCAAGAACTGCCTGAACCTGAGTCTGCGGTCGGCACGTTGGTCATGATCCCAGAAGGCGTAGCACCAGGTGTGGGTATCAACCGCTCGCAGGCCCCCGAGTCATTGATGTACTGGGGTGTTAGTGAGCAACTCTTCCGTCCGAACGACGACGGTAGTCTGGTGGGTCCATGGCTAGCAGAAAGCTGGGAAATTGCCCCCGATGGGTCGCAAGCTACTGTCATGATTCGTAGCGGTGTCCAATTCCATGGCGGTTGGGGTGAACTCACAGCACACGACTTCGCCTGGAGTCTGAACGACACTAACGGTGCTATCACTCCCGAGAGTATTCATGGTCAGGCGGGTGACTTCGCAGCGTTCATGGACGAAGCAGAGGCGACGGACGACCGTACCCTGATCCTGAACTTCAACGCTCCTGAACCTCGTTGGACTACCTTGCTATTCAACCAGGCCGGTGACGCATTCGGCGTGTTCTCGAAGAAGGTTTACGACGAAATGGGTGCCGACTGGATGCGAGAGAACATTATCGGTACTGGCCCTTACACGGTGCAGGAGTGGCGTCAATCTGACAGCGCAACGCTGATCGCTCAAGACACCCATTGGGACAAAGCTCCCGAGGTAGGGACATTGCGATTGATCGATGTTCCCGAGACTGTGGCGCGCATCTCCGCGCTACGATCGGGCGGTGCAGACTGGGCAGTCCTGCCGGTCCGTGAAATGAAGGATCTGACGCGGGACGGTTTCGGTGTGCTGACAACTGGTCGACAGAGCGGTGTGCCCCTCAACATGGCCGGGAACTACTGGGAATCTACTGCAGTCAAGACTGGTGAACCAATCACTCATGTGACGTTCGTGCACGATATCCCGTGGATTGGCAACCCCCACAAGCCGGACGACAACAATAACCCAGCCGGTATGGACGACATGGAGCAGGCTAGGTTGGTCCGTTGGGCGATCGCATTGTCGATAAACAGGTCGCTAGTCAACGAATCGCTCTATGGCGGCAACGCCTCCGAGTACCACGTCGGAATGTTCCACGTGAACAACGTTGACTGGAACGACAAATGGATTGTCCCGTACGATCCGGCATTGGCAAACGAGTATCTTGACCAAGCTGGGTATGCTAAGAACGACGACGGCGTCCGATTCGCGATGCCTATCTACGCCTTTACTTCAGTGCGTGACTGGGCGGAGATTGCAGACACCGCAGCTGGTTTCATCAACCAACTCGGGATCGAGACCAACATCGTCAAGGTTGCCTACTCAATCGTTCGCCCGAGTTTGGTAGCAAGGAGTACAACTACACCTGCGACACAGTGGTGTAGGTCCGACTTGTGGAAACCGTACGACTGGGTGACAGGAGAGGAGGAAACGAGCCTAACCCGCGGCGGCTTCGGTTGTCACATGGAGATACCGTTCATCCTAGACACTGTTCAGAAGGTGGCAGCAGAGCCTGACCCGATAAAACGGACTGAGTACAACGTCGCAATGGCGCAATACTTGTACGATCAGGCGTTGAAGATCGGAATCATCGCGCTGCCGTTCGTTTCGGCTTACAACCCGAACTCGATTGCGGAATGGCCGATGCGCCCCGGACCTCAGGCGCCCCACACTTCGCCAGAGCTGATCGTTCCGGCCCGATAGGCAAGCGGACAGATATCGCTTTGAAAGTGCTCAGCCTGAGTACTAGGCGGTAGCTAGAATGCCGGGCTGCACTGCATGTTTAGATGTGCATTGTGGTCCGGCATGATGGATGATGCGACTTCGATGATTGCGCGCATCGACCTAACACAACGATCCAGTGCGTAAATTCCTGATAAGACGATTCTTTGCAGGCATCCTATCGGTGCTCGCAGCGACGGCAATTGTCTTTGGACTGTCTAGGGCAGCAGGAGACCCACTGTTGCTCTACGCTAAACCCGGCGGTTACGGTGTTACTCCCGAACAGGAGCAGGCACTCAAAGAGAAACTTCGTCTTGACCGACCGCTGGTAGTTCAATACCTTTTGTGGTTGACGGATTTGTTGCAGGGCGATTTCGGGAAAACTCTTTTGGCGGAGCAGCAGGTTACACGGGTTGTCGGCGAGAAAATGGGGGCAACGGTTCAATTGGCCATCGCTTCATGGGTGCTCGCGACGATCATGGGGGTGCCGTTAGGGGTTTTGTCAGCTGTATTGCGCGGTAGCCTTTGGGACTACTTGGGCCGCGCTTACGCTCTGATCGGACAATCATTGCCGACTTTTTGGTTAGGGTTGATGCTTATATTGATATTCAATAAGCGGTTGGATTGGTTGCCGTTCGGAACCCGTGGAACCGCCGATGAGTTCTTCTTCACATGGGAAAATCTGCGCTATTTCGTTTTGCCATCGTTCGCCGTCGCTTGGGGTGCGGCTGCTGTTTATCTGCGGCTGACGCGATCAGCAATGCTTGAAGTGCTCGATTCAGAGTTCGTGAAGTTAGCTCGTTCGAAAGGCGTTGGGCAGACCAAAATCATCTGGAAACACGCTTTCCGTAATGCGCTAATCCCGCCGTTGACGGTTTCTTCATTGATGATGGCGGGCTTGATAACCGGTAGCGTCGTAGTAGAGTCAGTTTTCTCTTGGCCCGGTCTAGGTCGATTGGCAGTGCAGGCGGTGCAGGACAACGACTTCCCGATTCTTACTGCAACAGTGCTGTTTTTTGCCACAGTGTTCGTATTGGTTAACTTCTTGACTGACGTGCTTTACGCCCTTATTGATCCGAGAATTCGCTACTGATAACCAAACATCCGACCCAATGGCCACTGAAACCACCGCAAGAGATACCACTATCGTTCAAGGCGCGGATACCGCGCCAGTTGCTCGCGGCTTCCGTATAACCCCCGGATTTTTGTGGTATGTGTTGCGCCGTTGGCCCATCATTCCTGCACTAATCATGATCGTATTGATAATCACTGGCGTATTCGCCGATCAACTTGCACCTTATGACGAAATCGAGCAGGACATCAGATTCAGGAATTCTCCCCCTCGCATTTTCAACTCAAACTCCGAATACTGGGACGGTCAAGACTACTCCCAGGCCATGTTCCGTGCACCAGACAGCGAAGGTAAGGATCCGGCTAATCGATTTATCTTGGGTGGAGACCATGTCGGAAGAGATGTTCTAAGCCGGATTATCCATGGCGCTAGGATTTCCCTTGTCGTCACTTCGGTTGCTCTTTTTTCCGGATTGATACTCGGAGTCACAATCGGTGTCCTCTCTGGCTACTACGGAGGGATCATTGATGAGATATTGATGCGAATGGTCGATATCTGGTACTCGGTGCCGTTTTTGTTGTTGGCGATGGTGGCGGTGATCATCTTCGAGGCGAGTCTCAATCTGATCATCGTGTTACTCATATTGTTGGCTTGGAGCGGGTATGTACGAAATCTCAGGGGCGAGGTGTTAAGCCTCAAGGAGCGTGATTTCGTTGCCTCTGCTAGAGTTGCTGGCGCGTCGACATTCCGGATCATATTTAAGCACCTGTTGCCGGGACTAGTAAACACTATCTTCGTGATTGCGAGTTTGAGGGTAGGGCAGCTGATCTTGGCTGAGGCATCACTGAGTTTCTTAGGTGCTGGAATCCCGGGACCAACCCCCGCGTGGGGCGTGATGATCGCCGAGGGTAGGGAGTACGTTGAGAACGCTTGGTGGCAGACAGTGTTCCCTGGAGTGGCGATATTCCTCGTAGTTCTCGCCTTTAATTTCTTGGGTGACTGGGTCAGAGATAGGTTAGACCCGAGATTGCGTCAGTTGGATTAAAGCCAAGCCATCTGAACTTTTAGCTGTCTGATATCAACTGGTCCAAAATGTCCTGAAGTTGGTTGTGTTGGATGTAGCCTTGGTGAACGCTCAACACGTTGTGGTCTTTGTCAAGGAAGAAAGTGGTAGGTGCGGCGACGATCTGGTATGCGATGTGAATTGCCCCGCCAATATCTGGAATTGCGGGATAGTTGGCCTCCATCTTGGCGAGAAATTCGACCCCGTCCCCAGCACTATCAAAGCCTACCGCCTGAACACCCACGAATACGACCTGGTCGGTGCCAGGCGGCCCTAAAGTCTGATAGGCGTGCTCGAAGTTGGGTATCTCGGCCCTACACGGCGGGCAAGAGGGAAACCAGAAGTTGATGACTATGGGTTTGCCTTCGTATTCGCTGAGATCGAATGGTCCGTGATGGAACGTGTCGCCGTTGAAACTGGGCGCGTCACCAAATCCTGTAGATACTTCGGTGTTGGCGTAAACGACTTCAGGTTCCGCTAGTTCGTCTTCTTGCGCGGACAACACAACATCTACTGCGTCCCCCGTCTCCGGTTCTGGTTTTTCTTCGATCAGCGCCGTACTGCTTGCCGCGACCTCTTCGACAATCTTGACGAGATTCTCTTTGTCTATTGCACCTTGCCATACACGGTGTTCGTTGTGGCTACGATCGAGGAATACGGTCGTCGGATAAGAGAATACGTTGTATGAGATTTGGATCGACGAACCGTTGTCAGGCAATCCAGGGAACGTAACGCCGAGTTCTTCAAAGAGGGCAGCACCATCTTCGATTGAGTCTAGACCTAGTTGCTGCACCCCGACGAATTGGACATCGCCGCCTGCAGGCGTGCCGAACTGCTGATAGACCTCTTCGAAATGCTCTAATTCGGCGCGGCATGGCGGGCACGACGGGAACCAGAAGTTGATGACAATAGGTTTGCCAGCGAGTTCCCGAGTATCGAATTTGCCGTGAGCAAAAGTCGTCCCGTAAAAGCCTTGGGTATCGCCTAGACCGTCAACCGTTGCAGACTCGAAAGAATCCGGCAAATCCATAGACTTCGTTTCGGCTGCCGATTCCGCACTTTCTGATATGACTGTCGGAACAGGAGTCGGCGGCTCATTTGTTGGCGCAACGTCGCTCCCACATGCGAATACCAACATTCCCGCAATAAACGCGCCTATTGGAAGTATGAACGCCGGAATGGGCAAACGGCGCAATCGCGATTTCATCGTTTCATATCCAATCAGACTTGGTGTCTTTCTCTTAGATGATACGTGCCGATTTCAGAGCTAGTTTTGAGTACAGTCCAAAGAAAGCCCTTGTGCTAGTCCCTCAAGACATCTAGGGCGATACCGTCCAGCTGTTCCTGCAATGCTTGCGGCAGTCCAGCAACAGGAACTCTTACCTGTTCCATCGTGTCACGATGGCGAATCGTTACTGCATCATCAGCTTCAACGGTGTCGAAGTCAACAGTCACGCAGAGCGGCGTACCGATCTCGTCCTGACGACGGTATCGTCGTCCGATGCTCTGTGTCTCGTCATATTGTGCGTTGAATCGTGATCTAACGATGTCGTAGACCTCACGCGCTTTTGGCGTCAACTTCGCATTACGACTCAATGGCAAAACTGCAACTTGATACGGGGCGATGTTCGGATGGAATCGAAGGACGACGCGCGTGTCGTTGTTTACCTCTTCCTCATCGTATGCGTCGACCAAGAAGGCGAGGGCAGACCTGTCGGCCCCCATTGCGGGCTCAACCACATAAGGCACGTAGCGTTTGTTGTTTGGCTGATCGTAGTAAGAGAGGTCTTTACCCGATTTTGCGATGTGCGCCTTGAGATCGTAGTCGGTGCGGTTTGAGATCGTCTCGAGCTCGCCCCAACCCCAAGGGAATAGGAACTCTACATCAGCGCTACCTTTGGAGTAGTGGGGCAGTTCGTCGGCCCCATGTTCTCGAACTCGCAACTTAGAGCGTCTTAGTCCCAATCCTGCGAACCAGTCCATGGAAAAGTTGATCCAATAGCGATGCCATTCTTCATCAGTTCCCGGTTCGCAGAAGAACTCCATCTCCATCTGCTCGAACTCGCGAGTCCGGAAAGTGAAGTTGCCGGGTGTGATTTCGTTTCGGAACGATTTTCCTTGCTGCGCGATGCCGAAAGGGATGCGGACTCTGCTACTGTTGACTACATTATCGAAATCTACGAACATCGCTTGCGCCGTCTCAGGCCGCAAGTAGATGATGTTTTCATCGCCTTCGACTGGACCGATGTGTGTCCGAAACATCAAGTTGAAGTGGCGTGGTTCGCTCAGTTCACCGCCGCATTCAGGGCAGTTGTCCGTCTCTAGCATGTCTGCACGATGGCGTCGATGACACTCCTTACATTCCGATAAGGGGTCAGTAAAACTGTCGACGTGTCCGCTTGCGACCCATACGTTAGGGTGCATCAATATTGATGCGTCGATTCCGACAACATCTTCACGGTCGCGCACCATCGACTTCCACCACTGATCCTTGACGTTGCGTTTGAGCTCTGTCCCAACTGGACCGTAGTCGTAGAGGCTTCCAATGCCGCCGTATATCTCGCTACTCTGGAAAATGAAGCCTCGTCTCTTGGATAGGCTTACAACGGTCTCTAGATTGACGTTATCGAGGTTGCGTTTCAATGTGAGTCGTCGACTTTCGGTAGTTTCGAAGTTCTGGTACGTTAGCGGAGTTGTTGGTTTTGCCGCATATTCTCAGTGTAAAGAGTGAATGTTACGAACTTCGCGCGGCATCCTGATCCGCGTCAGAATCAGAGACCAGAGTCGATCATCTCTACAGCGAACCAGAGCGCCATCGCGCCACCGCGGTCGTCTAACCCGGTAACCGAGTCGCGAATGAGATAATCGTCCAAAGTGGCTAGGGGACCCGTTCCGACACATACCCTTCGCACACCGCCGTTTTCGTCAATACCGTCTGACGCGCCTCTCCAAGCATTGGCAAGCGTGTCACCCCAATCCTCTTTCGGTAACCAACCGTGTTTGATACCTAGCGCGATCGAGATTCCAATCATGCTCGTGGAGCTATGTTCAGTGTACGAGTCAGTAACGTTTATCACCTGTCGCCACATTCCCGATTCTGGGTCTTGATGCATCCTCAAGCCTGAAAGATGCTCAATGTGACGTTCGATGAGTCGTTCTCGCTTGCTGCCTCTGTATCCCACTAAGGTCTCGGCGAAACCGAGCGATGCGAATCCGTTCCCTCGTCCCCAGAAATATGGCGATGCGAGGCAATGCCAATAGAGTCCTGATGGTTGTAGAAGCTTATCTGCACATTCAAGCATGAAATCCGCTGCAAATTCTGTGTATTCGGTCTTGCCAGTCAATTTCGAGACGCGTTGCAAAACAGTGCCTGCGAAGAACATGTCTTCGACACGAAAGTCTCGGTCCAATACACTCGGAAAACCGTCTTCATCTCGATCCATGAATCGGTCAGCCGTTTCGATAAGCAAAGACCGATAACGAGAATCATCGGATAGATGAGATGCCCAGTTTACGCCGGCGTAGTTCGCGGTACCATCGCTGGGATCGAATATGGAGTCTGGAGTGTCGATGTATTCAGCCGTTATCGATTCGATTTCGGCACGTGGGTCGGGATAACACGTGTCCAACGCGGCGAGTTGGAGACGCGCGGTCAATGCGACGCCTTGCGTGTAAACCACTGGCCGCTCTAACTTATGAGCGTACGCTTTTGCCAAAGTTCGCGCTTTGCCTAAGGCTGAATCTGCAATTGAGCCCATTGTTACCTCGCTGAATCGTGTGTTTGCCGTATCATTTACGCAGACTGAATTCTATAGCCACTCCAGAACCAGCATGGGAGACAATTGATGTCAACATCCACATCGCAACAGCTAGATGGACGGAGCGCCTTGGTAACTGGCGGCGGAAGGGGAATAGGACGCGGTATCAGTATGATCCTAGCGTCCCGCGGTGCTGAAGTATGCATATCGGATATTGACGTAACATCCGCAGAGCAAGTAGCAGCCGAGATCAATGAAGGCGGGGGAAACGCGTTCGCAGCAGGTGGTAACGTAACTGACATCGATTCGATATCCGAAGTCGCACAATGCGCTATCGACACCTTTGGGAAACTCGACATTTGCGTTCCTAACGCAGGAGTCATCGGAGGTAGAGATTTCAATTCTCGCAAGGATTACATCTCCGAAGATTGGGATATGACTTGGCAGGTCAATGTGCGAGGTGTTGTAAACACTGCCGATGCAGTTGCTGAGCACATGAAAGAACGGCGCTATGGCAAGATCGTCATAATCGCATCGCATGGCGGGCGGCAACCGCGCGGCGTGCCGGACGTAGGACGGGGTAGCGCTCAAGGCCCATATATGGTGTCCAAGGCAGCAGCGATCCAATGGACACATTGGTTGGCTATGAGTTTGGGACAGTTCAACATCAACGTCAATGCGGTCTGTCCGGGTAGGTTATGGACCCCTATGTGGCAGGCGATCGCTGAGAATCACAAGGAACTCAATCCCGATCTAGCCGATATGACGCCACGCGATATCTTCGAAATGCAGATCAAGGGAACCATGCCACTGGGCAGGGAACAGACCCCCGAAGATATCGGCAAAGCTGTTGCATTCTTGGCGTCAGACGATGCATCAGAAATCACCGGTCAGGCGCTGAATGTCAACGGCGGCGCCATCATGAACTAAGGGTTCAGCATCTTAATGCGCCAAATTGAGGTACGCATCATAAACAGATTCAAGGTGACAAAGTATGGCTGAAATCTCAACTACTGTAGAGGTGCATCTCGATGTGCTCCCTGACCAGGCTTTTCTGTGGATCGTCGAGCCAGGCAACTTGGTGTATTGGATGAACGGTGTTCGACGTGCCGATTGGATACGCCGGCAAGAGGCCGAAATACCGCGCCCCCAAGACACTTGGGACATGCTGTACGAGTATGGAGGCAAAGAGAACGATATCGTTATGGAAGTTGATGTCTGCGATCCTAGGAATGGTTCATTTGAGTTTCACACCATTGAAGGCAACTATCCCATCCGGACCCAATACCTATGTCAGTCGTCCGGAAACGGCACATTGTTCAGAATGACACGGACGGCGTTTTCGGATAGCACGTTTACTTCAGTAATGTTTGCGCTTACGGGCTTCATCAGCAAACCGATGATGCGCAAACAGAATATGGGCGAGCTAACAAAGATGAAGTCTGTGATTGAGATGCAACTACCAACCACCCGGCGCCGATAACCCGGCACCGTTACATTTGAGAGGGCACGTATGAACGACCGCGAGTTGATGTTCCTACCGGCGCATGAGCAGCGCCAGATGATCTTGGACGGGGAGATATCGTCCCAAGAGTTAACTGAGGCGTCGTTACGGCGCATTAAAGCGTTGGATTCTCAGCTCAACGCCTTCGTCACGTTGGATGAAGAAGGGGCTCTGTCAACTGCCGCAGAATGTGATCGGAAGCGTGCTGAGGGTCAAGATCCTGGTCTTTTGCATGGTATTCCGATAGGGGTTAAAGACCTCGAATTGACGAAAGGACTAAGAACGGTTCTTGGATGTTCCGCGTTCTCAGATTGGGTACCAGACTTCGATTCAGCAGTCGTAGAGCGTCTACGCGCGGCCGACGCGGTGATTCTCGGAAAAACCAATACACCGGAGTTCGGGAATAGCGCCGAGACATTCACCGACGTCTTCCCAACTGCGAACAATCCATGGGATATAACACGGCATCCCGGAGGTTCTAGCGGCGGAACATCGGCGGCGATCGCTTCTGGGATGTTCTCTCTCGGATCCGGGACGGATGGCGGTGGATCGGTCAGACTCCCGGCATCATTCACGGGTATCTTCGGACACAAACCGACGCATGGCAGAACGCCTAGATACGGCGGTCGGTCCATGCCGTCTTACAACTGCACAAGCACTACAGGGCCAATGTCGCAGGACGTCCGGTCATCTGCCATGATGCACATGGCTATATCCGGCCATGACCCACGCGATCCCGGTTCTCTCAAATCGCCTGTTCCGGACTGTATCGATGATCTGGAAGACGGAGTTCAAGGCATGAAGATCGGTTTCTCGATGGACTTGGGTTACGCATACCTTAACGATGATGTGGCTCGCGTGACTGAGGAAGCGATCAAAGGATTCGAGGATGCCGGAGCGAAAGTATCGACGACTGATATCAGCTTCGATCCTGTCCCAGCGACATATTGGTGGACGATCTGGACCGCCGGGCAAGTTGCCATGTACGGACATCTAGCAGAAGACCCCAATGTCGAACTCACCGACTATACGATGGAGATGGTCAATGCTGGCTATTCAGTAACCGGTGCCGACTACGCAACGGCGCTCCGCCAAGCTGAAACACACCGTATCCAAGTCGGTCAACTCTTTGATGAGTTTGATCTTTTGGTTACCCCGACTACCGCTGTCGAAGCATGGCATCATCGACAGACTCCGATGGAAGTTGGCGGTCACAAGCTCGAAGAAGGCATAGCCAATCCGTCGGCCATACCATTTACCGCGTTGTGGAACATCTTATGGAACCCAGCCGCATCTGTCCCCTGCGGCTTCAGCGACAGCGGAATGCCACTAGGGTTGCAGATCATCGGACCGGTTAATGACGACCCCATCGTGTTCAGGGCATCAAGGGCGTACGAATTAGCGCGGCCTTGGACTTCGGTCCGACCATCGGTTTCCTGAAGTCAAGATCGGAGCAGAATGATGAGTGAAACCTACGATGCGGTCGTGATTGGCGGTGGCGTGATGGGTTGCGCCACGCTCCATTACCTCGCGGAACTCGGTGTGACCAAGACGTTGTTGTTGGAACGCGATACTCTCGCATCGGGTTCTACTGGTCGTTCTACGACAATCTTGCGGATGCACTATTCCAATCGGATAACTAGCGAGATGTCTTGGTGGAGCAGAGGAGTAATGGCGGATTTCGAGGAGTTGACCGGATCGCCTAGCGGATATAGGGAGAATCAGTGGATCCTGGTCCCAGGCGAGGGAAATAGGGAACCTGCCACTCGCAATGTCGAGTTGGCGCAATCCATCGGTATAGCCGCAGAGGTGGTTGAAATTGAAGATGCCGAAAAACGATGGCCCTATATGCGTTTTGGTGATAACGAGTGCGTGGTTTGGGAGCCGAAATCCGGATTCGCTGACTCACACATGGTCACGCGCGGATTCGCTACATCAGCTAGAGAACGGGGTGCAGTTGTCCGATTAGGTGTAACAGTTACCGACATCATCGTAGACGGAGATCGCGCAATAGGCGTAAAGACCGATGGAGGTGACATTTTCGCTGATCGAGTAGTGTTGACGGCTGGCCCGTGGAGCATGGAGTTCTTGGAGAGTTTGGGCGCGCCGCTTCCGCTTCACACCGTGCGACACCAAGTCATCAGATTGCAACACGACAGCGAATTCGGCGAAAACGCTGATCCGTTTCATCCCACAATCGCAGAAGCCACTACGGGACTTTCCGCCAGACCTGACACACCGGGCTATTCATTGATCGGTTATCGCGAAGACCCTGTGGATCGTGACACCTATAACCAAGGCGTCGATACTGAAGTCGCAATCGAAGCGATTTCAAGGGTTGCTGAAGTGATACCAGCCTATGAAAACGCAACTTGGGCAGGTGGGTGGTCGGGTCTATTTACTGTCACACCAGACTGGAATCCAGTGATTGACCACGTACCCGGCATAGACAACCTAGTTGTGGGTGCTGGCTTTTCGGGACACGGATTCAAGATGTCGCCCGCCATCGGACTTTCTCTGGCAGAACTGGCTACCGAGGCTGGGGAAACGACATTCGACCTTCATCCTCTCAGATTTGAGCGGTATGAAGAAGGCGATCTTCTAAAGTCCGCTTACGGCGGCAACGTTTTCGCTTGATAACCCGATAGTGCCGTAGACTACGCCGCACACCAAACCAAATATCATGTGTGCAACCAACAGCAAAACAGCGCTTTGTCGGGAATATCCCAGACCAAATGGACCGGGTGCCTTAATCTCGCCTTTACGGATCAATGGGTGCAGTAAGCGAAAGTATGTCAGGGTGATGCCGGTCAGTACCCAAAGCAACACTGATATCAAGAGACCGTAAAGCCACGCCATCGCTTCGACTTCAAACGCATAAATCACCGCGGATGTGAAGATACCGTAGCAAATCCCAACGACGAACAAAACAGTACGTCCCATTAGCTGTTGTCCAAACGGTTTCTGTGTGAAAGCAGAACCGATTAATTGAACGATCCTGATGTGGTCATGGGATGGTCTAGCCACTTCCCAAGCCTGCAGAAAGAGAACCGCGGCAATCGTTCCGATTAGGCCGCCGATGATGGCAATGTCTAGACTCAACGCACCCTCCGATGCGGCGATTTCTGCCTACCAGTCAGCGACCGAACCGTCTGCGAAATAGGATTCACCACCCAATTCGCGGTGATAGCCCATAGAGTCGCCATCAAATGGCTTCGTCGCCTCTGATTCGTCTACCTCTACGCCGAGACCGGGAGCGTCCCATAATTCGATGTGCCCATCTTTAACCTCCCAATCGTTCTTTATGATGCCGTTTCCCAATGCTGCGTCAACCTGTTCCTGAACAAGGAAGTTTGGCACAACAGCATCGACAGTCATACACGCGGCGAGTGCCAACGGTCCAATGGCACAATGGGGCATGATGTGCTGATAGTAGACCTCGGCGTAGTTGGCGATCTTTTTAAGTTCTGTAATTCCACCACAGTGAGCGACATCAGGTTGGAGCAACGACACGCATTGTTGCTCGATTACCCTGCGGAACTCCCATCTAGTCAACAGTCGTTCACCGGTGGCGATAGGGAAGGGCACATGGTCTGAAACTAGTTTGAGCGCGTCTTCGTTTTCCTGCGGTACAGGTTCCTCAACGAACATAGGCCGCATCCCTTTGAGTTCGTTGCAGACCTCGATTGCCAAACCGGGTGTCATCTTGCCGTGGAAATCGAAACACAATTCCACATCGTCACCTACCCACTCTCGCATCAAATACGCCATCTCCACGAACTTGTCGACGCGTGAAGGCGGTTCGTGAGCGCGCCAGAAACCGGGTGGCCCGGCCTTGTACGCTGTATAGCCCATGGCGCTAAGCATGTCCAGCCGCTGGCGCGAAGATTCCAAACCCTCGTCTGACAGGTCACCAATGCCCCAATGGGCGTATACGCGAATGCGGTCTCGTACGTTGCCACCCAACAGCATGTAACTCGGGACACCGTAATGCTTGCCAGCGATATCCCATAGCGCAGCATCTATCCCGGCTATCGCAGTCATGTTGTGTGAGCCGCCTCGGAAAAACGACGATCGATACATCTGCTGCCAATGATGCTCGATTCGGAGCGGGTCTTTGCCGATGAGGTACCCTGCAAACTCGTCAATCGCGGCAGGCACTGAAGTAGGCTTGCCTTCGAGTGTGCTTTCACCCCAACCCTCAATCCCGGTGTCCGTTGTTACACGAACCAGACGGGTGCGGTTTCTCGGTGAAAATTGATCTACGCGGGTGATCTTCATGACTGGCATTCTGTGGTTTCAGCTGGAATTGTCGATTGCATCAGTCTATATTCGTGCAAACTGGGTGCCGCTCCATGCTGCGGCACCCCCGTCACTGTGGGCGATGTAGGAGACTATCAAGATCATCGAATTCAAAAGTTCAAGCTATCAACCTGCCCAATGAAACGACGCACATCATGGAGACGTTTTCGGATATCGGTGTGACTCATCCGATTCTCGCAAAAATTGATGTGCAGGTGAGTCGCTGTGTCAAAGCCCCGACGCAAATCGTGAGAATTCGGTAATTCCTGTTCGATTTGTGCCATGACGTTGTAGAAATGAGCATGTGAGTCATGTTCCCAGTCGCGATTTTCGGCAACCGACTTCAATTCCTGTGCTGCTGCGCCCCACAACTTCTCAGACGCTTGGATCAAATCACCTGCTTCTAGCTCCACTAAGGCTTGATCGAAAAGAAGATTCGATGTTGTTTTGTACTGTTCGGCGGTTGTCATACCCAGTCAGTTCCGCTCAGTTATGGGCTTCAACTAACGCTATCAAGGATACTCTCACACAGTTTCACCGTGGAGATCGATGTTTCAAGTGTCGCGGCGGGTGGCGGGAATTCGACGTCATCAATGACACTTTGCATGAAATGTCGTGCTTGGACTACCGTATCAATCTCGGAATCAGGATCAACCTTTAGCTCTGTTTCCTCACCGTTGCGGAGAATCCATCCTCTGTTGACTCCTTCTAAGTAGATCGAGATGTAATCGCCGTGCAGTTCATAGCGTTCCAATCTACCGCCAGCCGTGTATGCGGAGGTGAACTGACACACCACATCATTCTCGAATTCGATTAGAGCGGCGTGAACATCGCGGTACGGGCTGGCAGTGCGTTTCACAACTGCATCGACATGTCGCACTGGCGCATCTGCAAAGTGAGTGACTATGTCCGCTGAGTGAATCGGCGACTCCAGCAACATCAAGTCGAACATCGTGGGTGAGAATCTAGATTCGTTGGTGAACTCATGGATGTCTTTATGGAATTCAGCGACGATTTGCCGCAACTCACCAGTTTGCGAAATCATGTCGATTGCGGCTCGAATGAGGGGATTGAATCTACGATTGAAAGCCACCATAACCTTAGAGCCAGTGCGGTCGGCGACCTTCTTAAGCTCGTTCACACCTGCAACCGTCAACGCAGGCGGTTTCTCGATCAGAACCGGAAAACCGCGCTCAATCGAATCCATTGCCACAACGCCGTTCAAGTGGGCAGGAGCAGCAACTATCACAGCGTCTACATCGCCCGAATCGACCATCTCAGCAACCGTCATATGTGTCGTGACGTTACCTAACTCATCGATCGCGGCTTTACGAGCAGCATCGACAGGATCGGATACGGACGCGATACACGCACCTTCGATCTCCTCGACTGCGCGAATATGACCGCGACCACGACGCCCGTAGCCAGCCAATCCGATTCTCAAGGGCATGTTGAACCTCCATCGCGATGTCCGGTTTCTAAACGTCTGATTCCAGAACCGTGCATCGCAGTATCGTTGGCAATAGACTCTACCCAAGTACGGAAACTCAGATGATTATTCTCACTGGAGATGCAAAATGATCGCAACGGCGATTGACCCAACCACGATGACGGGCCGCGATGTCCGAATGACCTCTCGTAGCGGAGAGTTCGCTCAACCCACCTCTGGCGCAGCACCCGACATCGTCCAAACCAATGTCGCCATTTTGCCCAAAGACCTCGCGTTTGAGTTTCTAGTGTTCTGTCAGCGCAACCCCAAACCTTGCCCGGTGATTGAAGTGTTTGAGTCAGGACAGACTGAAGCGATGCTTACAGCACCCGGATCAGACATTCGCACCGATGTTCCCAAGTATCGCGTCTATCAAGGCGGCGAGCTGACTGACGAACCTAATAACATCGCCGATTATTGGCGCGATGACCTCGTGACCTTCCTTCTTGGATGCAGCTTCACATTTGAACACGCCTTGATCCGCAACGGTGTCAACCTACCGTACTATGGCACCGACAAAAACGTCGCGATGTACAAGACGAGCATTCAAACCGCCCCGGCAGGTCCATTCGGTGGTCCGATGGTTGTTACCCATCGTTGGGTGCCGCAGAAAAAGGTCGTCAGGGCAGTGCAAGCGACATCAAGATTCCCGGCAGTGCATGGCGCCCCGGTTCATATTGGAGACCCGGCCGACATCGGCATATCAGACCTATCAAAGCCAGATTTCGGCGACGCGTGGGAACCGGAGTCGGACGACGATGTCTCGATGTTCTGGGCATGTGGCGTAACGCCTCAAGCAGTTGCAATGGCATCTAAGCCCGAACTCATGATTACTCACGCGCCGGGTTACATGTTCGTAACGGATATGCACGATGAAGATCTAGCGGTGTTGTGAAATTCGCATGGCGATTTACTAGCACCGATACGGAAGGTATACGAAAACCATGGACCCCATATCGAAAATCGAAGACATCGTCTTGCAAGACGATATTCGTGGCATGACCGCGCTCAAGCCGCACATGCGCGAGAACTACATGGAACGATGCGCTGATCTGCTTCTTGAGCACCCGGGAAAGGTCTTTATCGTCACAGGCTTCTACATCATGCTCGCCAAGGCTACTGAGACCGACGGACCGCCTGGTGCTGTGGCCATTGGGAACGCACTTGCCAAACTTGGAAATGAAGTAGCGTACGTTACTGACGAACTATCGTCGGAAGTCGTTAGATCAATCGCTGATCATGAAGTCATTGAGTTTCCCATCACTAACCACTTTGAGTCCGCTAAATTCGCAAACGAACTGGTGCAGGAACACTCACCGAGCGCGCTGTTAGCCATAGAACGAGCAGGACTAGTTGGCGATGGCACGTATCGCAACTTCCGAGGCGTTGACTTCACCCCGTACAACGCCAAGATCGACCACCTCTTCGATCAGCATCCATACTCGGTAGGCATCGGCGACGGCGGGAACGAGATCGGAATGGGAAACCTCCAAAACGTTATTCCGACAATCGAACACGAATTCCTCCCCAAAAATCCGTGCGTGACCACAACCACCGAACTAATCATTGCCAGTTGCTCAAATTGGGGTGGCTACGGTCTAATCGCCGCGTTGTCGCTTAAGAACGGCGTGAACCTTTTGCCGAGCGTGGAAGAAGCAAAGCAGATGGTTAGGAAAATCGTAGCCGTCGGCGCGGTCGAAGGCATGAGCGGCGAGAGCAAAGAATGGGTTGACAACCGCGACCTAGAAGCCGACTCAGTTTGTATCCGCGATCTGCGCGCGCTGTTGGAAGAGCAGGGGATAGGTTAGGCCGAAACGCCAATTCAGTTAACACCATTCACTTCAAGCAACGCGATGTGCGTTTTGCATAAGCGACGGTTGGCGAGTTGACGACCAATTAACACACCAGCGGCATCTATCGGTGTGGCAAGCGATGCCGTCAATAATCCCAGTTAGTCGGCTACTACTCGTCCGTATCGCGATGTTGGACTGGTCAATACCAATGAAACCGCGTCCCAAATTGTGTGCGGCGATAAGCGTCGTTCCAGAGCCACAGAAAAAATCCATTACGACGCTATCGGGATTGGATGATGCTCCAACTATGGTCTCCAACAGTTGGAGATTCTTCTCAGTGGGATAAGTTGCGCGTTGCGGGTCTTTGAACGTCCAAACATCCTGCATCTTGCCGCCAGAAGTAATCGCATCGCCAGCGAACATGATTTTGCGCGGATTTCCTGTGGATGACCACTCGATCAATCCGTCGCCGTCAAGTTTCTCAAGAACTGACGGGGTATGAACCCAATGCCTACCTGAGGGAGGGAGAATTCCGCGCCACGGCTGGCCAGTAGCCCCGTTTTGGGTTTCACCGGGCGCATGTAGTGGGATAGTCGTGTAACGACGGCCATCGGGTAGAACCTTGTTGTACCGCGCCAAGATCGCATCGATTTCTGGTTCAACGCGTGGTTCATTCCAGATATAGTCGTTTCCCTTTGTGTAGAAGAGGATCGTGTCCTTGATGTTGCCAAATCCCTTTCGTTGGAAGTTTTTGGGGTTGCACTTAATGCGAGTGATCTCGTTTCGGAAGTTTTCCCTACCGAATAGTTGGTCCATCAAAATCTTGACGTAGTGGCCAACTTTGGTGTCAGTGTGAATGTAGAACGAACCGATGTCGCTAAGAGTGTCGCGTGCCGCGGCGATACGCGGCTTTAAGAAATCGAGATATCCGTCGAGTGTGAATGAGTCGGAGTATGCGAGTTCCCAATCGTTCGGCGCGCTCATCGTAGAACCGATAGATTCTCCAGCGCGGAACTCGTTTGAAGTAGCGAAAGGGGGATCAATGTAGATGAGGTCAACCTCCCCAGATAAATCTTCGCCGAACCTTTCCAACACATCTAAGTTGTCGCCATGAACCAAAGCGCGAAGTTTTGCTCCCGCGCTATGCACAGGTACGCTTGCCTTGTCCGAAGATGCGGCTACATGCGATAGGAAAATCCTCGAGATATTTTCGGGTATCGTCTGAGTAGCCATGTCTGATCAGGATTTTACCTTGGTTTTGAGCCGTTCTATAGAGCGTTGAAATGGACGAAACACAAATCGAAAGGGCAAGTCTAGCCAACTTCAATTTACGATTGGATCATCACGAGAAGGGTGCAGTAAAGGGCTTGGATATGTGGTCATTTTTAAACGTGCACGACGGACGACGTAGTCTGGGGTTCGGGAACGGGGTCACCGCTCGCTTCCAAAGACTGGATGTGGTACATGATCGCCTCGCGCAATAAATCTTCTACTTCTTCAGCGGTATCTGCCGCCGCTATGCACCCGGGCAGATCGGGAACATAAGCTGAAAACCCATTTCCAGTTTTTTCAATCACCACAACGTAATCCATTTCTGCTCTCCTTATCTCAGTCCCGCTTGTTTAAGGATACTGATCCATGTTCCGGTCGCAATATCTTTGCTCGGGTGTCCGGCAACAGTTACGGTTCCGAGTTTCGTTTCGTGTTTATAGTGCCTGTGGCTCCCTCGAATTCGGTTCAGGCGCCAACCATCTTCTTCGATCAATCTGATCGCATCTCTGACTTTTGGCAACGATAACTCACTTTCTAAACCTTTAGATATTCGATCTAAACACGATCCGACCATGGTGTTCAGAAATCAGGATACGATATTAGGGATGGTGAGGATAGCGGATAAACTCCTACCTCCGCCTCCTCAACAGCCGCCTTCGTGCCACAGTCTCTTTTACCAATACAACCAGTGCCAACGCGCCCAATCCTGCGACGCCGCCAGTGAACCATGTCGCCGGGCCGAGTGCCATGACTTGAGCAATTCCACCGATTAGCGGTGGACCAATCGCACCGCCAGTGTCAGATATAAAACGCCAAACTCCTAAGAACTCGCCAGGATCATCTAACGGTGCCAGATCTGAACCCAACGTCAGCACGAAACCACTGCTCAAGCCGTTACCCAGCCCTGCTAATACGCCTGCGATCATCAACATCGTCATCCCGTCCGCGAACGGCAGAAGCGATAATCCAAGTCCCATGATCAGCAGGGCAGGGACTCCGACGTATTTCCGTCCAAACCTGTCCATCGTCCATCCGACAATTGGGAACATCGTCGAGTCCACGGCGTACGAGGCAGATGCCACGTATCCGATCTGATCTGTCTTAAGTCCCATTTCGTCTCCCCATACAGGTATCAGAAACTCGCGAGCTGCTCGCACGAACTGGAGTATTACCGCAACCAACCCAGCGGTAAAGAAGTCATGGCGATGAGCCACCATCGTAGAACCAATACTCGCGAAGACGTTGCGATGTCCCTTCGGATCAACAACATCGCCGCCAGTCTTAAGCATGGTGTACAGCACCATCAGACCAGTTAACAACGCGATTGCCGCTTGGACATAGAAAGGCGAGCGTATGTCTACGTACTCGGCAAGCACTCCGCCTAGCACAGGACCTATGATCGCAGCGACCCTGCTAGTTCCGCCGTAGAGAGACAATGCTTTGCCGCGATGCCTTGTGGGTACAGCACCCGCGATATATGCGTGCCGAGATATCATCCAAAAGGCGAAACTAGCTCCTGCCGCGAATCTGGCGATGAACAAGGTTCCGAAGTTCGGGCTGTTTGCCGCCGCTACCGCCGCTACTGCGAAGAGCAGGATTCCTACCAACATCGTCCGCCACATGCCGAACCGCGATACCAATATTCCCGCTGGCAAATCGAACGCCAATGTGCCGATGTGTTTCGCGCCTACTACCAAGCCGATCATCACGTCGGTAGCCAGCAGTTCGTCCTTCGCAAAGATCGGAAGGACGGGAATTAACACTCCTTGACCGATGGCGAGAAGAAACGAGGGTGCGTAGACAGTCGGGATTAGAGGTATGATCGAGAATCGGCGACGGTCGATCGCTCTTGGTCTTGTGCGATTCGTAGTCGTTGTCACTTCCTCTGTTCAGCGCACATTTTGGGCTTTCATCAACTGTTGACTAGGGCGTACCATCGCCAACGTTGAAACGCGATAAACCTCTTTAGCATAGAATCGAGTCGTAGTGCAAACAATCCAAGCCAAAACAGGGTCGCTAGCGGCGAGTGTATTTCGGATTTGGGAACGTTTGACCGCAACGATAGACCCTAGAAAACTCTAATCAGGAGAAAGAAAATGTCAGACATCAATTCACGCGGTTACGCAAACGCAGATGCGCTCGTTTCGACCGACTGGGTAGCTAAACACGCTAACGACGACGATATTAGGATCGTCGAATCCAACGAGGACCCGTTGCTGTATCCCTCAGGGCACATCCCCGGCGCTGTTGAAATCGACTGGGCGGCGGACCTAAACGACCCGCTTCGACGCGACTACCTCGACCGCGACGGCTTTGCCAGCCTCATGTCGTCTAAGGGCATTTCCAACGACACGACGGTAGTGCTCTATGGTGACCGTAGCAACTGGTGGGCATGTTACGCACTCTGGATCTTCCAACTATTCGGCCACACCAACGCCAAGATCATGGACGGCGGTCGGATGAAGTGGGAAGCAGAAGGACGAGAACTCACTCGGGAAGCGCCTGACTATGATGATGCCGAATACTCCGCTCCCGAACGCGACGACTCCAAAGTCCGAGCCTTCCGAGACGATGTATTGGCACATATCGGTAGTTCCGGCAAGTTAATCGATGTTCGAAGTCCCGAGGAGTACCGGGGCGAGCGTCTTCACATGCCCGACTACCCGAACGAAGGCGCGGTCCGCGGTGGACACGTTCCCGGCGCGGCAAATGTGCCGTGGGCAACAGCAGCGAACGAAGACGGCACCTTCAAGGATGCAACGGCCCTCCGAGAGATCTACGAAGCAAACGCTGGACTTGCGTCCGAAGACGACGTGATCGTATACTGCCGCATCGGAGAGCGTTCCAGCCACACATGGTTCGTCCTCACCAACTTGCTTGGTTATGGGAATGTCCGCAACTACGACGGTAGCTGGACCGAGTGGGGCAACTCCGTCGGCGTCCCGATTGCGAAGTAGGTTCCTCGGAACAGGTTTGTACACAACCGCCGCCGTTCTCACAATCACGGTCATTCCGGTGACCTCTATCGTCATTTCGGCCGAAGCCGGAATCTAGGTTGAACGGCGGCGAAGCCCGCGCACAATCAAGCAGCTTCAAAAGTTGCGTCTAACCCGCTTTCCTAAAACAATGGACAACATCCCAAGTCCGCTCGCTGACATGCTTGAAGAGCTTGACGCGCTCGATAGGGTAGAGCGCGCTCAATACCTGCTTGAACTCTCAGATGAATTCATCGAGGTACCTGACTCGATAGCCACGCGCCCGTTCCCGGAAAATCGCCGCGTTCCAAAGTGCGAATCTGAGGCCTTCGTCTGGGCGCAAGACCAAGACGACGGCACATTGAAGTTTCACTATGCCATCGAAAACCCGCTAGGCATTTCGGCGCGTGCAATGGGCGCGATTCTCGACGAAACGATGTCGGGGCAGCCGCTTGATCAAGTCGCCAATGTTGCGCCTGACATCGTGCATCGCATCTTCGGTAGGCAACTCTCCATGGGCAAAGGCGAAGGATTAGCCGCTATGGTTGAACTCACTACCTTCGAGGCGCGGCAACGGCTCTATCGGCGAAATTGACCATTATCGTCAAACTCGCGCACCATACTTCAACGTCGTTAGCAGACGCTTCGACGCAACTGTTATCTCATCAACCGCGGCATCAAAAGCTGCTTCATTTGCTCTTGATGGTGCACGGTAACCACTGATTTTCCTGACGTACTGCAACGCTGCCGCGGCGATCTCATCATCGTCAGCCGCAACGTCCCGTTCTCTCAAGACTTTGATGCTTCTGCACATGCTTCAGACTTCCTTCTTGAATCAGACCACGATTCCGGTTTCAACTGAGTTGATAGGAGGTAGCAGGTCTGCCAATAGTTCCCAATCGTCTCCTTCGTTGCGGCTGTAATAGAGCTGACCAGTTGATGTTCCGACATAGACGCCGCACGGATTCATCGTATCCGTGGCCATACCATCACGCATTGCGTGGAGGTACGCATTCTCTTGCGGCAAACCCTTTGTCAGATCTTCCCAATTCTCACCGCGGTTCCGACTCCTGAAAACACGCATCTTCGCGTCGGTAACGTATCGTATCCCGCCTCCAAGTTCATCGCCTACTACTTTGTCCTCTGGCAACACGTAGAACGTATCTGGATCTCTTGGATGTTCCGTTGCCGCCAAACCGAACCGAGAGGGCAGACCTTCGCTAATGTCGATCCACTCATTGCCTCCATTGTCACTGCGATACACGCCGCAGTGGTTTTGCTGATAGAGCGTTTTTGAACCGCCATTAGGCGAGACCACCCTATGTGGACACTGTCCAATCTCAGGAAAAGGCATCCCCATGAAATCGGCGCGGACTCCATTGTTCATAGGTTGCCAACTCTCGCCGCTGTCTTCGGTTCTGAAAACCCCTGCAGCCGAGATGCCCACCCACATTCGATCTGGCGAACTTGAATCCGGTATGATGCTATGCAGGTTCATCCCACCCATTCCAGCCTCCCAGAACTCACGAGTCGGATGATTTGTGATCGACACGACTTCTTCCCAAGTATCTCCGCCGTCCGCACTCTTGAACAGGCAGGCCGGTTCGCCGCCAGCATAGACTACATCAGGCTGATTTGTTGGTCCCGGCGTGATTTGCCAAATGCGATTTAGGCTGACACCGGTTGTTGATTCGATGCTGGGACCATAGCTAGTGCTTAACCAGCTAGCGCCAAGGTCCACGGATCGATGAATCTGAGCTCCGAATATCGGATTGTTGTCCACGACATAGATGCAACCATCGCCGCGATCATCGTAAACGATGTGGAAGATGTCTGATCCGGGCCAATGAGGTACGGACATACTCCATTCAGAACGGTCAACATCGCTGAAGAAGATGAAAGCACCCTTCCGAGTGCCTAACAAAACTAGTACGTCGCCTTTCTTGGGATTTGCGCTTGGTTGCATTGGACGCTCCTGATGATTAGCTTGATTCGACGACGTGTTGACCATTCGTTTGATTCAAGTGAGCTCTGACCAATCTTATGTCGGCGTACTCGATTTCATCCCCGATGATCTCCTTGATGTCAGAGATTTTGGCGGCGGGGCCACCTGCTTGGTAAATCGCCACCTCAATTGACGCCATATCATCCGCACGCGGCAACGAAGGAGAAAGTTCTACAGTCAGGCCATTACGGATCATCATTTCGACGTGACTCAGGATAGTTGCAGGTGCCATTCCTCTTTTCTGAGCAACTTGATTAATCGACAAGCCTTGGTCTAGTAACATCTTCGTCTCTTGATAAGTAGAGCCTTTACGGTTGACGTTGCGATATTCACTGCTTGGCACATTGCTAGCACTGGCTAGTTCAGTCTCGAGATAGTGGTTGATTTCGGACAAGAATCGTTCGCCGTACTGGTTAAGTTTTGCCGTTCCTACACCAGACACGTATGCGAGTTGATCTAGCGTCCGCGGAGCCTTCGCTGCCATGTCCTTAAGGCTAGCGTCATTGAAAACGACGAAGGCTGGCACATCCTGTTGCCTAGCGATCTGCATTCGCAATGACCGAAGTCTTTCAAAGAGTCCTGTATCGTGGGTTGATTGCCTGATTGCGCGCTTCCGTCCGACACGTTCGACCTGTTTTGGTCGCGACAATCTCAATCGGCTCTGGTCTCGCAAGAAACGTCGGCCCTCAGTCGTTACCCCTAGCGTTGCGTATTCAATGCTGTTCTTGTGCATCAATCCCTTGTCAACCAACTGACCGGCAATGTCTCGTATCTCGTTCCGACCATAGTCGTTGACGATGCCGTATACGCTAAGTTCGTCGTGGCCCAGTTCAAGGACTCTTTTGCGTTTGCTACCCAGCAGCACATCGCTGACATGTCCAATTCCGAATCGTTCGCCGGTGCGAATGACCGCTGACATGATCTTCTGAGCGATGATCGTGGCGTCAAACTCTTCGCTCGGTGTTGAGCAGATATCGCAACCCCGACAATTGTTCTCCGTGGAGCTGTTCGACAGCGAGTCATCTCCGAAGTAACGGAGAAGGTAACGCCTGCGACAAGTTCTTAATTGACAGAATTCGACAACTTGATCAAGTTTGTCTTGTGATTTTTTACGTTCAAGTTGGTCATCGATGCGATTGATGAAGAATTCTTGCCGAGATTTGTCACTGTACGAGTACAGAAGTACGCAATCACTCGACAATCCGTCACGCCCAGCACGTCCGGTCTCTTGGTAGTAGCTCTCCAAAGACTTCGGCAATGAGTAATGGACCACCAACCGCACGTCCGGTTTGTCGATACCCATGCCAAACGCTATGGTCGCCGTGACGATGGGAAACTCGCCAGTTATGAAACCCTCCTGCGTCCGTCTTCGCATCTCCGCGTCCATGCCAGCGTGGTACGCTTTTGCACCCATGCCAAGTTGCTGGAGATCAACCGCTAATTCCTCGGTCTCTTTCCGTGAGTGGCAATAGATGATCGCAGCCTGATTACGTCGTTCCTCGAGAAGTTCGACCAATTGAGCGAACGCGTTTCGCTTTGGCTTCACCTCATAAGTCAGATTCGCACGATTGAAACTCGCTACGAACCGCTCAGGCGATTTGAAACCAAGTTGCGCCACGATGTCGTCTCTGACACGAGGAGTCGCAGTCGCAGTTAGTGCAATGAAGGGCACATCAGGCATGCTTCTCCGCAACGCGCCAAGTTCCCGATAATCCGGACGGAAGTCGTGTCCCCATTCCGAGATGCAATGCGCCTCATCAACCGCTACTAAACTCACCTTCAAATTGCTCAAGAATGTGCGAAACGTATCCAGTGCCAGTCTTTCTGGGGAGACATAGAGGATCTTCAACTCGCCCCGCATCGCTTCACTGCGAACGCGCGACATCTCGTTGTAACTCAAGGTGCTATTAAGAAACTCCGCCCGAATACCGATGGCTTTAAGTCCGTCGACTTGATCCTTCATCAGTGCGATCAATGGCGAAACCACGAGCGTTAGCCCATCGAGACGCAACGCCGGGAGTTGATAGCAAAGGGACTTACCACCTCCAGTCGGCATTATCACCAACGAATCCCGCTGATCAAGCACATTGGCGATGACCTCTTCTTGAAGCGGACGAAACTCCTCGTAACCGAAGTATCTTTTGAGCAGGTCAAGCATGGGTGCGGATGGGGGATGTCGAATTTCTACTACCCATTTTCGCGCATAGCGTGAGCTTCTTAGATTCCTGTTGGCAGGACACGAGGTGATATTCGAGACCTGTGCGTAACTGCCGTCATTCCCGCGAAGGCGAGAATCCAGAGAGTCAGGGTAGGGATGTACAAAGCGAAACCACGCATCTAAAACCCCCTTGGATCATCAATGGGGAGGGACACTATTCGCGATGTTTCTCCAACAGTCTGCGGGCTATGACGAGTTTCTGCATCTCGTTGGTGCCTTCGCCGATGATCATTAGCGGAGCGTCGCGGTAGTAGCGTTCTATGGGCAAGTCTTTGGTGTAGCCCGCGCCGCCGTGAATCCGCATTGCTTCCATCGCTACTTCGCCGCACATCTCGCTCGCGAATAGCTTAGCCATCCCCGCAGCTAGATCAACGCGTTCGCCAGCATCTTTTTTCTCAGCGGCCGACATTGTAAGCAACCGTGCGGCTTCTATATTGGTCCCCATCTCGGCGAGTTTGAGTTGGATTGCTTGGTGTTCAGCAATCGGCACACCGAAAGTTTTTCGTCGCTGGGCGTATGAAATAGCGGCATCGAATGCCGCTGTTGCAACTCCGACCGCTCGCGCCGCTACATTGATGCGTCCTGATTCCAGTCCACTCATCACCTGATGAAACCCGCGCCCCTCTTCACCTCCGATCAGGTCTTCTACACCAACGCGACATTCGTCGAAGATCAATTCGCCCGTATCGACACCGCGATAGCCCAACTTGTCGATGTGCTGCCCGACTGACAGTCCTGGGTTAGGTTTGCGGACAATGAAACAGCTCATGCCTCGGTAAGGGGGATCTGCATCTGGATCAGTCTTCGCAAGAACCGCATACGCATTTCCGTGTTCGGCATTGGTAATGAACATCTTGCGACCGTTCAGCATGTATTCTTCGCCGTCTTTTACCGCGGACGTACGGATACCTTGCACATCACTTCCTGCCTCTACTTCGGTCAGGCCTAACCCGCCGCGGATATCTCCAGACGCCATTCGCGGCAAGATGCATCGTTTCTGTTCTTCGGTGCCGTGATCGGTGATGATGGACGACATCAGCAGGTGAGTGCCGATCGGCCCACAGACGCTCATCCAGCCCTTGCTCAACTCTTCGAAGATGATCGCAAGGGTTACGTGGTCCATACCGAGTCCGCCATATTCCTCGGGGATAGTTATTCCAAACAACCCCATCTCTCGCATCGTGTCTACGAGTTCGGCAGGGTAGATGTCTTCGTGGTCGTATCGGGAGGCTACGGGTTCGACATCTCGGCGCACGAAATCTCGCACGAGGTCGACGATCTGCGAGCGTGCTTCGTCAGATATCAGGGACACAACAAAGAGGCAGACAGCGGGAACTAAATGTGCGATTCGGCAGGCGATACCATGATCAATCCTCGACTGCCATACTACCCATCGTCACTTTTCCAGTGATCACTAGATGAGGTTCACCAGATGTCGTATCTCGGCGAGAGCGTTTGTCTTCCGCTTCGCCCATAGTGACGACGTTTTCCATGTTCACTACCCAATCGGATGGTACACGGATAACTAACCCGCCCATTGTTATGTTTACTTCCAACGTGGCAGGGCGATTAACGACACCCGCATCTCGAAGGTCAATACCGACGTTGCCCATGGTGACGTTCGCCTTGCCACCTTTGAAATCGTTGGATTCAACTCGCTCATTGGCTTCACCAAGTGTGCAAGCGATGTTTACATCGTCTCCGATCGTCGTTCGAGTCAAATCGCCGAAATTACCGCTAGGCTGTTTGTTCGTGGATCGACGACGTCGGTGATGCCCAAACAGGAGACCAATACCGACGATTATCAGTATCACCGGCCAGTATTGGTAAGCGTCATAGCCGAGATTACCGAGAAGAATAAACGCGCCTGCGATTATTAGCGCTAGCGGCAGGAAGACTCGTTGGAATCTCTGCGCGATCAATATCCCCAAGCCGAATACGATCATCCCTATCGAGACGATCCAGCCAAAAACGTCCCAAACAACATCGAAGTCAAGAATATCCAACGAGTCGAGGAGAAACAGAACTCCGATAATGAGTACGATCAGGCCACCGATTAGGCGGCCTGATCCTTTTTTCATTTCCATCGTCTATGCCTGCATCAGTTCGACGCACACTCGGCCGCGGCAGTTACCGCGCGGGCAGTGTAGACCTTGGTCATTGCTTCGCGGTACTCGGCGGATGCGTGAACATCGTCGTTGAACATGCCGGCGATTTCGGCTCCTCCGCGTTGTGCCGCACGATTGATGACACTCTCTGTCAGTTCTTTGCCGACCAAGATTCTCTCCGCCCGGCGTGACCTTGTAGCGTGCGGTCCGGCACCTGTGATACCGATGCGCGCAGAGGTGCAGATGCCGCCTCCGTCGATCGTCACTGAGGCTGCAACGCCCACGATGGCGTAATGTGACGCTTTGTTTGCCAACTTGACGTAGGCGTTACCGCTGCCTTCGCTCTGTGCCGGCACGGTAACACCCGTCAGAATCTCGTTGGCCCTAAGCGCGGTCTCTAGATAGCCGCGGAAGAAGCGATCACTTGCGATCGTGCGCTGAGAGCGAGCCGACGCGGCATGGATCTCAAAACCAAGTGCCACTGCTACAGCAGGAAGGTCGCCGGCAGGGTCGGCGTGCGCCAACGAACCGCCAATCGTTCCCCAGTTCCTGACTTGAGTATCCGCGACCTGCGATGCCGCTTCCGCAATCGAACAGGCCTTTGAGTTGATGACATCCGATGTCATCAACTCGTAGTAAGTAGTCATGGAACCGATTGAGATGCTACCGTCGTCGTTCTCGCTGATACCTTTTAGGCCTTCAATGCTTCCTAGATCGACGATGGCTTGCGGCGATGCGATGCGGAGCTTCATCATAGGGATCAGCGAGTGACCGCCTGCCAGCAGCTTCGCGTCGCCGCGATATCTGGATAGCGTCTGCGACGCTTCGCGCACCGTTGTTGGAGCGTGGTAAGCGAATGGGTCGGTAATTCCGGTTGTCATGTTCAGTTACCCCTTTTCGCTGCTGCCGAGCGTCGCGCTCGCTGTGCTTCTTTGGCTTCCTGAATGGTTCGCCACATCTTTTCAGGACTCAAAGGCATGTTCAGGTGCGACACGCCCAAGTGTTTGAGAGCGTCGACCGCGGCGTTTACTACCGCTGGCGACGCAGCGATCGTGCCAGTTTCACCTGCTCCTTTGGCACCGAGTGAGTTGACCGACGTAGGCGTCACGGTGCGGCCAGTCTCGAAACTTGGGAAGTCCTCGGCGGTCGGTACCGCGTAGTCCATCATGCTGCCGGTCAATAGCTGTCCGTCATCGGAGTAGACAGCGGATTCTTGTAGAGCCTGTCCAACGCCTTGAGCGATGCCGCCGTGAACCATGCCATCGACGATCATCGGGTTGATCACGTTGCCGACATCATCAATCGCTACGTAACGAACTAGGCTTGTCTCGCCGGTCATCTCGTCAATCTCAATGACTGCGATGTGGGTGCCGAATGGCCAGGTGAAGTTTTGCGGATCAAAGAAGCTTACTGCTTCCAATCCGGGTTCAAGGCCATCGGGCAAGTTCTTCGCGTGATACGCGCCGAGGGCGACATCCCCCCACGGTATCTCACGTTCCTGTATGTCCTCTACGTAGAAGGTCCCGTTCTCAAACACGACCTGCTTGGCATCAACACCCATCTCGTGTGCTGCGATCTGCTTCGCCTTCTCGATGACTTTATCTAAGCTCATCATCAGTGCCTGACCACCAACAGCCAAGGATCGGCTACCAAAAGTGCCAGTGCCGAACTGGTGGCGTTCAGTGTCGCCGTGAACAACCTCAATGTTCTCCATCGGGATGCCAATGCGGGATGATGTGATCTGCGATAGCGTCGTCTCGTGACCTTGTCCGTGTGGCGATGTGCCGGTGAATACAGTAACGGTGCCGGTCGGGTGTACCCTGACGGTGCTGGATTCCCATAGTCCTGCGCCTGCACCTAGAGCGCCTGCGACTGCCGATGGCGCCATGCCGCAAATCTCAATGTAGGTGGAGAATCCGACACCAAGCAGTCGGCCTTCGCGTCTGGCGTTGCGTTGTTCTTGGCGGAACGCTTGGTAGTCGAACTTGTCGAGCGCGGCGGCCAGTGCCCCCTGGTAGTTGCCAGAGTCGTATGTAACACCAATCGGCATGTCGTGCCCGCGCCTGAATGGCCGGATGAAGTTCCGACGCCGTACGCCGAGAACATCACGCCCAATCTCATGGGCATAGCGTTCGATCATTCGCTCGACCACGTAGGTCGCCTCAGGGCGTCCTGCGCCTCGATACGCGTCAACGGGCGTGGTATTGGTAAATACCCCCGCTACGGTGCAGGAGAGGTTCTCGAACTTGTAGCAACCTCCGAGCATCAGTCCGAACAGGATGGTCGGGATGGCTGGCGCGAATGTGGAGAGGTATCCGCCGAGGTTGGCGTAGACGTGGACCTTTAGTCCAGTAACCACCCCGTCTTTAGTCCCACATATCTCCGCGTCGGCGATGTGGTCACGACCATGTGTGGTCGCAACGTAGTTCTCGGTTCTGCTCTCGATCCACTTGACTGGCTTTTCGAGTTGCTTAGCGATGATACCAACGATCACTTCCTCGGCATACAGATACAGTTTGCATCCAAATCCACCGCCAACGTCTGGCGCTATCACCCGAACTTTATGTTCAGGATGTCCTGTTACGAGTGCGAAGAGCAGTCGGACCAGATGCGGGATCTGCGTGGATGTCCAAATCGTCAACTGCTCCGTCCCCGCGTTGTAGTCGGCCATTATGCCGCGCGGCTCCATCGGGTTAGGGATGAGACGCTGGTTGACGATCCGCTCCTTGACCACAACATCCGCTTCAGCAGCAGCCGCATCGTAGTCGCCAGCAGCTACCGTCCAGTCGAAAGACTTGTTGTTGGCTACGCCTTCGTGGATCTCCGGCGCACCTTCTTGTGTCGCTGCCTCAGCATCGGTCACCGCTGGAAGCGGCTCGTAATCAACGTCAACCAATGCGACCGCGTCAGACGCGGCGGCGGGTGAAGACGCGACAACTGCGGCGACCGCGTCGCCTACATACCGAACCTTCTCAACCGCCAGGGGTGGATGCTCGGGAGTAGCCATAGGATCTCCGCCAGTCTGCTCAGGGATAAGAACCCAGCCAGCGGGAAGACTTCCAAGTTGCTCAGCAAGGTCTGCGCCTGTGAAAACCGAGACTACGCCGGGCGCGTTAGCGGCGGCGGAAACGTCGATTCTGTTTATCTTTGCGTGACCGTATGGGCTTCGAACAAGCGCCAAATGCAACAGTCCGGGCAGCCTCAGATCGTCAACGTATTGGCCTCTTCCAGTGATCAGCGCTTGATCTTCAACGCGCTTGACCTCCTGGCCAATCAAGGTTTCAGTGGTCATAGTTAGTCACCTCCCGAAATCGCTGCTGCGTGTTGGACTGCTGCGACGATGTTGTGGTATCCAGTGCATCGGCATAGATTGCCGCGCAGTCCGCTTCGTATCTCCTCTTCAGAGGGCGAAGGGTTTCGCTCCAGTATTTGGACCGCCGTGATCATCATGCCAGGAGTGCAGAAGCCGCACTGAAGGCCATGCTTTTCGCGGAATGCCTCTTGGATCGGATGTAGCTCGCCGTTGGATGCCAGACCTTCGACGGTGGTTACGGAGCAACCATCGGCTTGAGCCGCGAACATCGTGCAAGACTTCGTCGCGTTGCCATCGACAAGAACGGTACATGCCCCGCAACTGCTCGTGTCGCACCCGACATGAGTGCCTGTGAGGTCCAATTCGTCCCTCAGCAGTTGCGAGAGCAACGTTCTTGGAGGCACTTGTAATCTATGCTCCGTCCCGTTGATGGTTATCGTTACATCTACATTCATGAGCCCGCTCCTCACGTTATGATGGTCTTGAAACTGACGCAAGTTTATCCGAAAATCTCGGACGCGTACTATCGTATCGTCAATTTCTGAGAGGAAGAATCGTGAAAATCAGCGGTGAGTTCACTGTTAACGCACCCAGACAGAGGGTTTGGGAAACATTGAATGACGTCGAAGCGCTAGGTTCGATGATTCCAGGTGCCAAAGGGTTGCGAGAGATAGGCCCCGATGAGTACGCCGCATCGATGGACCTAGGCATAGGCCCGATCCGCACGAATTTCTCTGGGAAAGTAAAGATTTCGGAACGTGTCGAACCGAGTTCTTATGTGTTGCAAGTCGAGGGAAATTCGCGTCATGGTTGGATGAATGGGACAGGTAAAGTGGATTTGGAAGAGATTTCGGAAGATTCCACTTTGGTACGGGCCGATGGGGATATCCAAGTTGGCGGGATGATCGCAAGAGTGGGGCAGAGGATGTTGCCGGGAGTCTCCAAGCAGATGATGCAATCGTTTTTCAAAAACGTTGAACGCCGTGCGGCTCAGCGTTGACTCGTTGGTCCGTAAGGGGTGAACTCAAACGAATCACATACCCGACTACAGCTTATTTCCATCTACGTCGTAGGTGAAGCCGAGTTCGTCTACAGACCTGCCTGAGTCTATGGTGTAGCCAGCAGTAGCGATCTCGATGCGATTGCCGTCAGGATCGTCAATAAAGAAGTAGCGCTGTCCATTGGCGCGTTCGCCGGGACCTGAGGTTATCTTGATGCCGGCTTCATTGATCGCTTCTAACGCAGCGTCAATGTCGTCGACTTGCAGAGCTACGTGAAAACCGGCGGGGTTGCCGTCTCTGGGTTCGATCAGGTGAACCATGCCACCGTCTTCGGTGCGAGTCCAGACCAACGGATTACCTTCAATCTCGTGCGGAATAACTTCGAGACCGATCAGATCGCGGAAGAATGCGATCGAAGCAGCGCGGTCGTCGGTTGGAATCCCGACGTGATTGATCTTTTCGACTTTGAAAGTGGGCATTTTACGCACCTTCTTTGAGTTGGACGATGAGTTCGATCTCGACTGCGATGCCGTTAGGTAGACTTCCCATTCCGACGGCTGATCGGGCGTGCTTGCCGTTGACTTCACCAAAGACTTCAACCATTAGGTCTGAAAAGCCGTTGATTACAGCGGGTTGCTGATCAAAATCAGGCGCGCCATTCACCATTCCGAGAACTTTAACGCATCGCTCAACGGTATCGAGAGTTCCGAGTTCGCGCTTGATAGATGCGAGAAGCTGGATTCCTACTAACCGCGCCGCCTCGTAACCCTCTTCAATCGAGAGGTCAGTACCAAGTTTGCCGGTGACCATCTCTGGCGAACTTCCGCGTCTAGGGCCGTGTCCAGACAGAAAAAGGAGATTCCCAACACGGACAGCGGGGACGTAGTTGGCGATGGGGTTCGATGGCGATGAGAGGTCGATGCCGAGTTCTTGAATGCGTGCGTCAACAGACACGATGGCGACTCCGTTCTTTCAGTGGTGTGAAACCTAGTTTGTCAGCGACTCCATGTTAACGCGCGTGTGAGTGCTGTGGGTAACTATCGTCATACTTGCAAAGGCGGGAATCTACGGGGGATTGAACCATGATTGCCATGATTTTGGAATGATGGTCATGATTTCACCTCTCGTCCCCGCCGGGCATCCCCTGCGATCTCGCTTCGCTCGTTCGCGTCCCCTTACGCAAGCGAAGGGGACGTACTTCCCCTCTCTCCCGTATCTTCTGGATTCCCGCCTACGCGGGAATGACGTGGGTTATGGAATGCTACGGCCCTTTATCTAACGCAGCTTCACATGCCGCGGCGACGCGTGTATGGTCTTCGGGATTGATTTCACCTCCGGCGCCATCTAGTTGTTCCATAGCCCATTCTGCGGCGTTTTTGGCGTTTTTAGAAGTTGGGTTTTCTAAGAAAGTTTCGCAGGGATTCCCTTCGCTGAAACCTTCGAACTTCTGAGCGGTAGGTGCTTGTTCAAATCCTTCAAAGGTCGTCTGCGTAGGTGCTTGTTCATAACCCTCGAACTTCTCTGCGGTCGGCGCTGTTTTGAAGCCCTCGAATTTCGCTATCGTAGGGGCAACTTCCGCGGTCGGAGCGGCTTGAACAGTCGGAGCGCGTCCAATCGTGGGAACGGGGCGGAACTCGGAGTTGTAGTCTGCGACTTCGAGATCTTCGCAGGCGAAACACGCCAAGATTGTTGCAGCTAGCGCTGCAAGATACAACGGCCTCAAAGAACTGAGTTTCGACGATTCTTTGATTGTGACTTCAACCACTTGCACTGATGTTCGGGTTCGGTTCTGTCATCGTGAAGGGGTTGAGCGCTTCATCTAACGCTGCTTCGTCCAAGTCAGTGTTGCGGAGTGCTACTTGTCGGATGGTTTCGCCGGTTCAGAAGTCCTATCCGCAGTCAGCGATTTTGAGCCATCTTGACAGTAATGTCTTGAGGCCCGAAAGATCTTTTTACTTCGATTCCTGGAACGTCTTCGAGGAAATCCGTGAAGGAAACAAATCCATGCTCCCGGAAATTGAAACTAGGGTCGATGCGGCGGATCGTTCCGTGCAGCTTAGCCCCTTTCACACTACCTTCGTTGTCTCTTGCGGATTTAATGGCTCTTTTGACCAATCCTTGTGTTTCAAAAGCAATCCTCGATGGTTTAACCGACGTGGGTTCAATTCGTGCAATCGGCGAAGCAACGGTTTGTCCGTTGACCTGTGCGTCTGGAGGGGAAGTGTTAGCAGGTTTGTCGTTTACTTCGCCATTAGCATCGCGTGACAAGTCGGTTAGATCGACGAAACGATCGCAACTGTTCACGAGCGCAACTGAGGTTGAGTCTTTCCGTCCCGCCACGATGACTGATTTTCCATATGAACGCAAAATAGTCACTAGAGGGAAGAAATCTGAATCACACGATGCGATCACGAAAGTTCCGATATCCACTGGTGAAGTATGCAATAGATTGATGGCTTCCGCGGTCAGCCTTATGTCACTGGCGTTCTTGCCGGATGTTGTTTGAGAATGATGTATAAGTTCGATACCCAAGGATTGAAGTCGCTGTTGATTCTCCTTTTCTTGCGTTTTCCAATCGCCGAATGCTCGTTTGACGGTAATCCGTCCGATTGCCGATAGTTCATCCATCAACCCGCGCATTTGCTCGTGATCACCCACGTTCTCAAAATCGATCAGAACAGCCACATTTTCTTCGGCCAAGATTTACCCTCCGTTCAGTAATGGTTTTCGAGTTCACTGATTGATTTTAGATCGGTCTCAACCACTTGCGCTAATGTTGGGGTTGGGTTCGGTCATGGTGAAGGGGTTGAGCGCTTCATCTAACGCTGCTTCGTCCAAGTCAGTGTTGCGGAGTGCTACTTGTCGGATGGTTTCGCCGGTTTCGGATGCTTCGTGAGCGATTGCGGCTGCTGCATCGTAGCCGATGATAGGGGCTAGGGCAGTGCAGATCGCGAGACCTTGCGCGACCATCGAAGGGCCTTGGTCAGTGGCTTCAATGCCGGAGATGCATTGACGTTGCAGGTTGATGCAGGATGCGGCGAGCAGATCAATGGATTCCAAGAGGTTGTGCGCGGCTACCGGCATCATAACGTTGAGTTCGAAGTTGCCTGACTGTCCTGCGATGGCGATGGTCATGTCATTGCCGATAACTTGCGCGCAGACCATACAAACCGACTCGGCGATGACAGGATTGACCTTGCCGGGCATGATAGAGCTACCGGGTTGGACTTCTGGAAGCATTATCTCGCCGATACCGGCGCGAGGGCCGGAACCTAGCCATCGAAGGTCGTTGCATATCTTCATCAAACTGACAGCGATGGTCTTGAGCGCACCAGATGCGCTCACAACTGGATCAATGGTGCTCTGTGATTGGAAGTGGTTTGTAGTTTCGGAGAATCGGATGTTTGTGCGTTCGGCAAGTTTGGCGATGACGCGTTGCGCGAATTCGGGGTGCATCCCGATACCAGTGCCTACCGCGGTGCCGCCAAGTGGAAGTACCGCCAACTCGTTTAAGGCACGCTGGACTCGCTCCTGACCAAACTCTATCTGTCCGGCGTATCCAAGGAATTCTTGTCCGAGCCGAATGGGTGTTGCGTCTTGGAGATGCGTGCGTCCGGTTTTAACGACATCCCAGAACTCTTCAGACTTGGCGCGCAGTCCGTCTTCGAGTTCCTGCATAGCAGGCATGAGGGTTTCTGCGATTGCGACGGCGGCGGCGACTTGAATAGAGGTTGGGATCACGTCATTGGAGGATTGCCCTTTGTTGACGTGGTCGTTGGGATGAACAGGATCACGTGAACCGAGTTCGCCACCTAGTGCTTCAATTGCAACGTTCGAGATGACTTCATTGGCATTCATGTTGGTTGAGGTGCCAGAGCCGGTCTGGAATATATCGACAACGAAAGCGTGGTCAAACTCCCCGTCGATCACACGCTGCGCGGCTGAAACGATAGCACTGGCCCGATCAGCATCAAGGGCTTCGAGTTCGAGGTTGACTTCGGCGGCGGATTGCTTGACTTGTGCGATGGCGCGGATGAACGATCTGCTGAAACGTAGGTCGCTGATAGGGAAGTTAAGTTCGGCACGTCGGGTGTTTGCGCCGTAGTATGCGTTTGCGGGGACGTCAAGAACGCCCATGGAGTCGCGCTCGGAGCGCATGGATTGGTTGGTCATTGAGTCGATATCCTCTTAGTCACGACGTACGGGGAATCAGTCGTTGGCGTGGCGTTCGTCGTAGTCTTTGAAGGCTTGTTCGGCGGCGTTTAGGGCGTTGACGGCTGCGGGGAATCCGCCGTAGAAGAGCATCTGGGTGATTAGTTCCACGATCTGCTCTTTCGTCCAGCCGTAGTTGAGTGCGCCGGTGATGTGTCCGGGTAGCTGGTTAGGTTTGTCAAGGACGATAAGTGCGGCGACGGTGCAGATGCTTCGGATATTGGTCGGCAACGTTTCACGTTGGTAGATGTGTCCGAAGAGGGTGGCGTTGATGAGGTCAAAGGCGTCGTCGGTAACCCCTTCGGTGATCGGGTTTGGCTTTGGCGCGCCGTCGTAGTACCAGTCACGCCACTCTTTGGACTTGGCTAGGAGTTCTTCGTAGTTGTGCATGGTGGGTGTCCTTTCTGGGGTTGCTGTACTTCGCAAAGTCTAATTCTAGGCTTAGTAGTTTGAAAACTATCCAAACCATGCTCAGTTACTCATCTATCGACGCGTAAGGTTTGGAGTTCCAGGACAGATCGACTTAGTAGCAACACCTCACTAGTGCTGAACTCTTGAAACTTGGGTGCACTGCCAATTTCAAGTTTGATGCCAATGAACATATATACTAAGAGATATGTAAGGATAAGTTCGGGGATGATGGTTATAGATTGAGCTAGATCGTCCCCTTGAAGGAGAAGGGATTTGCGCACCAAAGATAAGTTACGAATCATCAGATCCGCAATCAACGATCAAGGCATCGTTGAACTTCGCGGTGAGGCTATGTTGAACGCATCTGAGTATCAAACTCAGAACTGGGGACAAGTCGGAAGAGCGTTGAGCCTCCTGATCGAAGACGGGTTGATCGACGGTTATCAAGGTACCGATGTTGAGAGGTTTCTCGGTGAAATGATCGAAACGCGTCCATATTCGGAGGAACATCGGCTTGAGCAAAACCAGTACCACACCCTAGAGAGCTACACAAGGGATTACACAAATCAACTCCCTACAGTGCTCAGAATTTTAGAACGTCTGCACCCGGATTATTTCGAAGATGGGTCTAAACCTGATTCGCTTGAATTTGCTGTCGAATTGAACATAGGATCGAGCGGATCGATTACTGAAACACAACAAAAATTCGATGTAGTGTCGGACCTATTCGGCATATTCTTGACTCTAGATAGACAGGTTGTGATTAAGGGATTCGACAAAGGTTCGGACTGGGTGGTTTTTGAGGCACTTGTTGGACTGGAGACAGATTTCATCATCGGAGTTATATCCTGCGCGAAAGAAGTCATTAGCGCAATGGCAGAAAAGCCAAGCGATGCGTGGCGTATGATGGCGAACTTAATGCTCAAAAACTTCAAGACTGACGAAGACGCGGAAAAGGATGAAGAGTCCCTAGTGTATCAAACTTGGGATCGCTATATCGAGTCGATCAAGGACCGAGTCGTTGATGACATGATATCTAACCTCAAAGAAGAGTATTCTGATCATGAGGAATTGCTGAACGAAGGCCGCGAAAAAGCTAAGCACGCGATAGACAGAGTTGTGGCATTGCACAGCAACGGCGTCACTTTTCAGATTCCGGAAAATACTGTTCACAATAACAAGATAGAGATTCATGGCGACAACAACGTGGTATTGCTGCCACAAATCAATGTCATGCAATTGCCAAGTCCATCTCGGTCAGAGGTCAACGAGCCTGAACGCGACGATCCTGAAGAACCTGAGACTGACTAATTGGATTGGTGCTGAATGTTGAGCAGCTCAGACCCGAATGCCTTGCTCACGGAGTTTTGCGATGAGTTCGGCCATGGTGGTGTTGCCTTTGGTGCTGTTGCAGGCGCCGCATAGGAGTTGGAGGTTGTCGATGTGGTCGTGTCCGCCTTTGTTGCGCGGGACTATGTGGTCGACGGTGAAGTTGCGGAAGGGGAATGCTACGAGACATCCTTTGCAGATGCCTTCCTGTTCGCCGAACAACGTGTGTTTGTGGGTTCGGTAATTGGGTAGCTGGCCTAGGTCGGTTCGCTTCGGGATGTCGGTTCGGTGGATGGATTGGATTCCGCCCATCATCCCTAGTTCTTCACGGGCTCGTTTTTCGACCAATCGAACGGCTAATGGGGACAAATCAATGCCTATCCACTGTCTTCCCAGCCTCTCGGCTGAGATGCACGTTGTGGCACAGCCGCAAAATGGATCAAGTACGATGTCATCCACGTTTGAACTCGCCCGGATGATGCGTTCCATCAGTGCCAACGGCTTCTGAGTTGGGAAGCCAGTACGTTCTTTTCTGGACGCGTTCTTGATATCCGTCCACAAATTCGTCGCGACTTGCGCCTGATCTTGTGTCAGATATCGTTTCAATCTGGGTACGCCGTTCCGTGACCAAAGAACTAACCCCGCTGAATCAAGCGCATCCAGTCGATCGTGAATACCGTCGATGGATATATAACCGGGGATCAAATTCGATTCGATGTACTTTGCGTACTTGTGAGTCTTGGGGACGCTCCAGTGTCTGCCGTTGTTAGTGGGATCGAATCCGCGCCAAGACTTGCCGGCTTCGCCTTGTCGCGGTCCAGAAGCTGTTAGGTCTCCGCTTTGGTACTTGCCATGTGAATCTTCATGTCGGTAGTAAGTTTCGACGTAATCAGACTCGAGGGCTTGGGTTACAGGGTTAATTGGCGATGCACCATAGACCAGAATCGTGTCAGTAACTCTTCCGAAGATCGTGTCGTTATGTGCGCTCGTTCGTTTCCATTGAATGCAGGATTGAAACGCCTCGTTGCCGAAGATGCTGTCCATCATCATCCGCAGATATGCGTTCGCAGTATCGTCGCAATGTAGATAAAGGCTTCCGGAATCCTTCAACACTCGTTTCATCTCGACCATTCGAGACGACATCATGATGAGGTATGCCATCATGCCCTTGCCATGTGCAGAGCCGGCGGCTTTAATTACGTCGTACAGAGCCGGCTCTTGGTCTGCGATCAGGCCGTGTTCCTAGGCTTTTACGTCATCCCAAGTCCAGGTATCTTTGAACGCGACGCCGGCTGCGGTGCTTCCGATTGGCGCGGAGTAGTTGGCGTTGGAGTTGAAGGGCGGGTCGAGGTAAATCAGGTCAACGCTGTCCGAATTCATGCCGCGCAGGATGTCGAGGTTGTCACCCTCGAAGATAGTGCGGTTTGCGATTTGTTGATTTTTGCTGGTCATCCTTCTTCCTCCCATCTATCGCCGTGATGCATGATCACATCACATATATCCTAATATAATACATTGAGATGGTGTTTTTCTGCAAGGGCTTCAAGAGTCGGAGATTTTGGATTCCCGCCTACGCTGGAATGACGGCGCGACGATATGGGAATGACGATGGTGTGGAGGGCACTAAACGGGATATGATAGATTCATGCTAGAACGCAGTATGATGCTGGAATCACCATGATCAAACCTACTCAAGTCAAAGCCCTAGATGGTCATCGGATTTGGATCGAATTCGAGGATGGCGTCCAAGGCGAAATAGATCTCTCCAGTTTCGTTGGTCGTGGCGTATGGAAGGTCTGGGAGGATCGATCAGTTTTCGAAAGTGTCAGGATTACGCCGTATCGAGCGATCGGATGGGGCGACAGTGATGACCTTGATATGTGCGCGGATTGGGCGTACTTGGAGGTCAAAGGTTCAAACGTCGATGAAACGCGTCATCAACTGACTCATGTCTGAACTTTGTCGCTTTCGCGGGATAGTTATTCGGATATTTACTCCAGATCATCCGCCGCCTCATTTTCATGCGGTGTACGCGGAGCACGAGGCACAGATAGATATTGAGACCCTCGAGATTACCGAAGGATACTTGCCATCCAGATCGCGAAGATTGGTACTCGAATGGGCCTCGATGCACCAAGAGGAGTTGGTTCAAGCTTGGGACCGTTGCAGTAACGGTTTGAATCCGGGCAAAATCGCACCATTAAGTTGAACTAACCAAACGCAACCTAACTCTCTTAAGCCGTTTCAAACCGTTGGCATAGCTTGTCAGCAGTCGCTGGGGCCATTGCCGAGTAATGCCTCAACAGAATGTCAGGGTTGTCTATTTCGCTGATGCGGAGGTTGTGTTCGGTGCGGATGTGTTTGATGGTGGAGGCTAGTTCGGGCATGTAGGGTTCGACTAGGGATTTGGCTTTTTCGCAGGGTGATTCGGGCGAGATGTCTTGGATGATGGTGTTTTGGTACCAAGCCGCGATGCATTCTTCTAGGTAGTTGGTTGGTCGTCCTTCGGCTTGGATGTCCCACGGGTCGATTAAGCGGACGCATTGTTGGGCGAGTTGCCAAATGGCTAGATTGGCATCGGATTGGGCTTTCTCGGTTAGACGGATGATGACGTGGTTCGATGGTTTTCCTTTGTCACGGTCTGGGTGGCCTACGTGGGGGAACCAGATATGTGGCGTGGCGTTTTGAGTTGTGTCGAATTCAATGCCGACGTATGTGAATTTCGAGTCTCGGGGACCAAGCAGATTTTCGGCTTCAGCTATGAATACGCTTGTCAACTGAGCCAGCGTCAACGAGTAGGTGCCGTCCGGGTTGCGAGCGGTTGTGAATGGGGAAACTGTGATTGTCATGGGAATCTCCTCTGGATTCCAGCGTGCGCGGGGATGACGAAATCACCCTGACCGGTACCGCGGAATACTCCGTAGATACTTCCGCCAGATCAGGAGTGGAAGGGCGGTGAGGATCATGCCGGTTATGGCGATGGCTAGGACGGCGGTATCGGTGCCGATTTGGGTTGCTAACCAGCCTACGTGTAGGGCGCCGATGGGGCCGGAGCCGATGGCAACGGCTAGGACACCCAGGACGCGGCCTCTCATTTCGGGTCTGGTGGATGAGACGACGATGATGGATTGCATAGCTCCGAAGCCTGACATTCCGAAGCCGCCGATGAAAAGTAGGGGCAGTGCGAGCCAGTAGTAGGGCGTCAGGGCGAATGCGCCGATAATGGCAAGGAAGCTCAGGGATGCATAGGTGTAGACGCGGGTGAAGTGTCGGGGTTGCGCGACTGCCGCGATGGTTAGGGCACCGAGGGTGGCTCCAAGTCCTTCGGCGCTGAGAAGGAGTCCGACGAGAACAGGATCGACCATGAGTTTTTCTACGCCTAGCACTGGGATCATCTGTTGATAGGGGAAGGCGAACAGGTTCATCGTGATCGTGATGATGATGGTGACGAGCAGGATGGAGTCGCCCATAATGTGTTTGATACCTGTGCGTAGATCGAAGTTGCTGTTGGCTTTGGGAATGCTGACCGATGCGGTTGGTGGTTTACGGATGATGAGCATGGAGGTAGCGAGTGATGCGGCGACGATGAACAGGGCTGAGCCTAGGAAGTAGACGGCCTGCATCCCGATCTCTTGCAGGAACGCGCCGCCTACTAGCGGGCCGATGACGCGTGAGAAGTTGCTAGATGCCATGTCGACACCGAATGCTGAAGGTACTCGGTCTACAGGTACGGTGTCGGCGATCATGGCTCGACGTACAGGGAAGTCGGTTGCCCATACGATGCCTGCGATGAAGGCTCCGGCGGAGACGTGCCACAGTTCGATGCGGTCGGTGAGGATTAGGAAGCCGAGGACCAGATAGAGCGCAGATAGGACGAGGTTGGCGGAGGCGAGAATGGCGCGTCGGTTTACACGGTCGGCAAGGGCGCCGATGAATGCGCCGAGGAAAAGCATGGGTGCCATGCGAAGGAATCCGACGAAGCCTACAAGGAAGGCGGACTGGGTGAGGTCGAATACGTAGACGCCTAGTGCTACGGTCTCAAGCCATCGCATGGTGTTGGTGGATAAGCCGATTCCCCAGAGCCGCGCGTAGTCGCGGTCAAGGACGACCTTGAAGCGTGCGATGGGGTTTTCGAGTCCGGCGCGTAATCGGCTTCGTCTCGGTGCCGTGCGCCTGGTTCCATTCCCGCTCGGCGCGGCTTTGCGAGCAAGAGACGGGATTTTCAGTTGATGCCCTCGCTTCTGAGGTATGCCGTGTAAACGTGATAATCCTCGCCAATTCCTCCTAGAAGTTCAGGCGAGAGGCTTGCGGACGGGGCATTGCTTGTGAATTCAGGGGACATCCCGCTCCAGTATCCGAGTTTTTCAAGTCGTGCGGCTTCGCTCCAACCTTTCAGGTTAGGGTAGTGGCGGTCTAATCCGTCTTGCTGCTCACTCGGCAGGGCGATGCCGTTTCGGAGTAGAAGTCCGTTGACAAAGTTGCGTTCTACATAGACGTAGCGCAGTAGACGTCCAAAATCGTCGGTATCGATTTCGTCGGCTTCAAGCAGTACCTCGGCGTTTGCGACTAGCTGTTGGTTGGCAAGAATCCCGATGTCGTACCAGGGGCTGTCGATAGGAAGAGGCTCGACACCGATGTATCGCACTGTTACGGCTTCACCTTCTATCTCTACCATGATGGTTCGGACATCCAAAACATCGATGACTTTTGCTGGGACGTATTCGACACGCGCCGGTTCATTAGAGCCGAATGACCCTAGGAATGGACCAGCAAGCCCTGCTACTAGTCCGAGAACGATGAGGATCGATACGATAGCGATGCCGGCTTTAACCCACCAAGGACTTTCGGATCTAGTCTCGGTTGCCCAACCATCGGCTACTCGGTGTGGCGGGTCGCTATAGTAGTCGTCTTCGTCTTCGTCTTTGTCTTGCTCGTGTTGGTAAGCGCGGTAGCGGAGATCGACCTCCTCATCTTGCGCGTGGGAAGTATCGTCGTCGTGTTGGCCATCGTTTGGAGGCCTTTGAAACCTAGAGTTCATGCGGTTTGGCGGCGATTAGAAAGCAAGGGTGAGGTATATCGCAACTGTAATTTCTGAATGGCGTATGTTGAGTGGGTAAAATCGCATTATGACCACTATCGCAGAGCCAGTCGCAGTTCCGGTTACGGCGCCGACGACTGGTGAGTTCAAGATCGAGCATGAGTTCACGCCTCAAGGTGATCAGCCGAAGGCGATTGACGAAATCGCGAATGGAATTGTCGACGATGGGTTAAAGCATCAGACGCTATTAGGGGTTACAGGTTCGGGCAAGACGTTCACGATGGCGAGCATCATAGAAAAGATTCAGCGTCCGACTTTAGTGATCGCTCACAACAAAACGCTAGCAGCGCAGCTGGCAACTGAGTTCCAGACCTTTTTCCCAAACAACTCAGTACAGTATTTCGTCTCGTACTACGACTACTACCAGCCAGAGGCATATATCCCTCGGTCAGACACGTACATCGAGAAGGAGACGGACATCAACGAGGAGATTGACCGTTTGAGACATGCGGCTACTCGGTCATTGATGACGCGCAGGGATACGTTGATTGTGGCTAGCGTGTCGTGCATCTACGGTCTGGGATCGCCGCAGGAGTACAATCAGATCACATTGCGGCTGCGAGTAGGCGATGAACCGGGATTGATGCGGATTACGCGTCGGTTGGTGAGCATGTATTACGACCGGAACTTGATGGATCTGCGTCGGGGAACGTTCAGGGTGCGCGGAGACGTGCTGGAAATCATGCCTGCTGATGAGGAATTGGCGGTGCGAATCGGGTTTTTCGGTGATGAGATTGAGCAGATCATGTTGATCGATCCGTTGACAGGAGAGATATTAAGCGAAGAAGAGCAGTACGACATCTATCCGGGCAAGCACTTCATCACGCCAGAGGAAGAGTTTGGAGATGCTCTGAAGGACATCCGGAATGAGTTGGAGCAGCAGTTGGAACTGTTCAGGGGCGAGGGGAAGTTGTTGGAGGCAGAGCGGTTGGAGCAGCGGACGTTGTTCGATCTCGAGATGATGCACGAGACGGGGACTTGCCAGGGCATCGAGAACTATTCGAGGCCCTTGGGGCGTCGTCCCGCTGGTTCGGCTCCTTGGACGTTGTTGGACTACTTCCCAGAAGATTTCTTGATGTTCATCGACGAATCTCACATGACACTTTCGCAGATTCGAGGGATGTATCACGGGGACTATGCGCGTAAGACGACTCTAGTAGAGTACGGTTTCAGATTGCCTTCGGCGATCGACAATCGACCATTGACGTTTGAGGAGTTTGAGGATCGGGTAAATCAGATTGTGTTCGTGTCTGCAACTCCGGGTCCGTACGAGGCGGCACACGAAGAGCAGCGGGTAGAGCAGATTATTAGACCTACAGGTCTGATTGATCCTGAGATTGAAGTACTGCCGACGGAGAATCAGGTTGATGATCTGATTGATCGCATCAGGGCGACGACTGCGAAGGGTCAGCGAGTGTTGGTGACGACGTTGACGAAACGTATGGCGGAGGACCTGGCGGATTATCTGCGCGAGTTGGGTATCAGAGTGCACTATCTACACTCTGAGATCGATACCTTGGAACGCACGGAGATTTTGCGAGATCTCAGGTTAGGCATCTATGACGTGGTAGTGGGTATCAATCTCTTAAGGGAGGGCTTGGACTTGCCTGAGGTCTCATTGGTGGCGATATTGGACGCAGACAAAGAGGGTTATCTGCGGTCAGGAACTTCTTTGATCCAGACGATCGGCAGAGCAGCGCGGCATATCGATGGGAAGGTGGTGATGTATGCGGATAGATACACGGACTCGATGACGTTTGCGATCTCAGAGACACAGCGTCGTCGTAAGTTGCAGACGCAGCACAACTTGGACAATGACATCACGCCGCATTCGATAGTGAAGGACATACGCGATATTACGGATCGTGTCCGACAACCAGAGCCTACGGTTTTGGCGGATGAAGGTGAACCGTTCGGGACGGACATGGGTCTGCCCAAGGATGAGTTGACGCGGATAGTGAAAGATTTGGAGCGTCAGATGAAGAGGGCAGCGCGCGAGTTGGAGTTCGAGACGGCAGCGCAGTTGAGGGATCAGATTGTGGATTTGAGGAAGTTGTTGACGGAGGCGGGTGAGGACTGAGCGTCTTAAAACTGCACGACTCTACTCATATACTTGACGCAACGATTCGATCCCAACCCGAAAAGTCTCAACCCTATGCCTCGCATCAAATCCGGCATCTTCATCATGCCGTTTCACCATCCCTCTAAACCGATCGCCCAGACTTATGACGAGGACATGGAGCTTGTCATTCGCGCCGATGAACTGGGCTTCGACGAGTTCTGGATCGGTGAGCATCACACGATGGCGTACGAGACGATCCCGTTACCGGAGATGTTCATCGCCGCGGCAATGCGAGAGACGTCGAACATCAGGATGGGTCCGGCGCCAGTATGCATTCAGTTGCACCATCCAGTACATGTCGCGACTCGACTGGCGCAGTTGGACAACATGTGTAAGGGTCGATTGAATCTCTGTTTTGGACTTGGCGGCGTGGCAACAGACTTGGAGATTTTGGGCATTCCTCGTGACGATGCGCCGATGATGGTCGGTGAAGCGGTTGAGGCGGTGCTCGCGCTTTGGGAGTCGGATGGTCCGGTGGAGATCAATGGCAAGTATTGGAACATCTCGATGAAAGAGAATATCGACGATGTCGTTGGACTTGGCATAGTGCATAAACCGTACCAGAAGCCGCATCCACCGATTGCTATGCCGATAACTTCGATGAACTCTGGGACGGCGAAGGCGGCAGGGAGGAAGGGATTTCAACCGTTTGCTCATAGTTTGATCGCCAATAACGTTGTCGCCAACATTTGGGAGACTTACGAGACTGCGGCAGTAGAGGCGGGTAATGAGCCGGATCGATCAGAGTTCAAGATTGCACGTGCGGTATTCCTCGCCGATTCCAAAAAAGAAGCTCAGAATCTGGCTAGGAACAACTCTGTAACCGGCGGTTTCCAATATATCTGCGATCTAATGGACCGTTCGAATCGCGGTAGAGGTATGTTCAAGCGGAATCAAGACACCCCGGACAGCGAAGTAGATGTCGATTACTGGATGCGCGAGCAGATCATCGCCGGCGATCCAGACTACGCGCTAGAGCGGATTCTGGAAATGACGGAAGAGACGGGCAAGTTCGGGACGTTAGTGATGATGGGTTACGACTGGGATGATAAGGACGCTTGGATCAACAGCTTGGAGTTATTCGCTAAAGAGTTGATGCCACGTGTCAATGGTGCGTTGGGGGATTAAGCAGATTCGATGTCTGTCTGACCGAAATCGTTGCCTTTGAAGAGCAGTGGCTCGCCAGTGGTTTTGGCGAGGGCGTAGGAGAAACAGTCGCCGAAGTGTCGTTGATCAAATCGGCTCACCAAATTCGCCGTACATTCCTTCGATGATCTCCTCCGCGGAAGGACCGGGCTTTAACGTTTTCGCGACACGATCCTGGATTGCGCTGATTTTTTGCAGAAGTTCGTCTCGATCGCGTTCGCGCTTGATTTGCTCAACTCGTTCTCGCAATACGTTAGTAATGGCACCGGTCATAGTGTCGTCGGTCAATTCTGCGAGTTCTCTGGCAAGATCACAGGTTTCTTGGTTTTTGATGTTGAGTGCCATGGGTACCGGTTGGGGTAGAAGTAACTGGGTTGTTTCTAACTTATCACCCGCTATGGACCGCGGGTACTCAAACATGGGTCACGAACGAGCAGTCAGCGAGTTGGGAAACACCATCATGGGCTTGCGCAATGGGTCTGAGACGCAATGGATAGTTTGCCGTCTGGTTACGAAACGGTCGAATCTAGTGTAAATTGGTTCTAAATCGTTCGCATGTGTCTATCTAAACGTGTGTATCATTATGGTAAGGTAAGAAACATGACCATGAGAGACGTGCAGATCCCGTTCGGCAGTGACAACGGAGGAACGCCTTGGGACGCGCTCGCTATGCGCGATGGGATAGACGGGCGGTATTTTTACTGGAATTTGGGCGAACTGTTTTCGGGTGCTGGTGGCATGGCCCATGGAGCAAGTATGGCGGAGTATGAAGGAGTGCGGTTCCGCCACGTTTGGGCAACTGACAACAATCGAGATGCTTGCGAAACGTTTCGCTTGAATATAGACATCCGCAAGGACAGTGTGGTCTGCAAAGATGTCGAAGACTTGGATTTCAGTCGTCTTGCCCCGATTGATGGATTGATTTTCGGCTTCCCCTGCAACGATTTCAGCATAGTCGGCGAAAAGCGAGGAATCCGTGGGCGATTCGGTGGACTCTATCGCTATGGGGTAGCCGCGTTACGGTATTTCGAGCCGAAGTTTTTTGTTGCTGAAAATGTATCTGGTCTTACGTCGGTGAACAAGAGTGCCGATTTCGAAATGATCTTGTCCGAATTCGAAGATGCTGGTTACAAAGTAACTCCAAAGTTGTACAAGTTTGAAGAGTATGGGGTACCTCAAAAGCGCCATAGGATGATTATCGTAGGATTTAGGACTGATCTAAACCTCGAATTTGAGCCGCCTAAACCAACGTACGGTGATCCGATGACAGTCGCTGACGCGTTAGCCGATCTGGCGGAAAGTACCCCAAACAACGATCGCACCGCGCAACATCCTCGCGTTGTCGAACGACTCAAGCACATAAAACCTGGTCAAAACGCCTTTACAGCTGATCTTCCTGAACACCTTCGGCTAAATATGCGTAGCGGCGCTATGATCAGTCAAATATACCGCCGTTTGGTGCCAGACCAGCCTTCTTATACGATCACAGGCAGTGGTGGAGGCGGCACACACATGTACCATTGGAAGGAGAACAGGGCATTGACCAATCGAGAACGAGCTCGATTGCAAACATTCGGCGACGATTTTATCTTCTTCGGTTCTAGGGAAAGCGTGCGCAAGCAGATCGGTATGGCGGTACCACCTAAGGGAGTGGCGACGATTTTTGAAAGTGTTCTTAAATCGTTAGCGGGGATTCAACCAAGATGATCACGCGCAACTTGGAAAAAACCGTTCTGATTGATCCGTTTGTCAATGGGTGTGATGAACTCAAAGTGTTGAGTGGGTACGTGTCCGCAACGATGGTTAATCGACACTTATATCGTACCAAGCTAAAGGCTAGGTCAATGCGCGGTGTAAATCCACCGATTGTAAGTGCGGTGTATGGAATGGCGAAGTCATCTGGTGTCACTTTGTCAGACCACTATGGTTTTATTCGAATGCAATCGCAAACCTATAGCGACAGGTTTTCGTGTTCTTATCTCGTTGACCCGCCAGCGGTACATGCAAAGATATATGTTTGGCTACAAGATGGCCGACCTCAGATCGCGTTTACGGGAAGCGCGAATTACACGCAGTCAGGATTCGTATTCCAGGCCGATAGAATGGAAGCAATCGAAGAGTGTGACGCAACAGTCGCCTTGGATGTCTTCGAAGAGTGTCTTCAACGCTCTGTCGAATGTTCACACGAAAGCGTGGAAGACGAAATTGCATTGCGGCGAGACGAACGATTGTCAACCCCGTCGGGTGATAGCGTTGCATTGTCCTTCATTGTGGAAAGAGGTCCCGGCGCGGGACAACCACCGCAAGCCGCTGGGGTAAACTGGGGTTTTCGCCTAAATCACATTCGTCGCAATCTCGATGAGGCTTATCTTCGGGTTCCCTCGTACATCGGAAGATCTGAATTTTTCCCCGAAACCGGGGTTCATTTCACGGTTTTAACCGATGATGGCATAGACATGATTTGCAGGGTTGCCCAGCAGAACAGGAAAGCCATCCATACACCGGAATCCAACGCGATATTGGGCCGATACATCCGAGATCGAATGGGTATCACTGAACTACGTCGTTTAACAACTGCAGATTTTGATGCGTACGGACGAAGGGACGCGACCGTTACTAGGATTGACGGTGAAACGTATTTCCTAGACTTTGGGGTCCGTGATTAAGTTGACGCCTATGATTGAGCGGACTCGTCTGGAGGAAACGACCTCCAAAGATCAATATCAGTGATATTTTCCATCAGTGCTTGCAGATATGTAGCTCAAATCGCATCATCCGCTGAGGCAATGGCGGCCAAATCGTTGCGGCTGTAGGATCCCAAAGAGCGGAAGTTGAACTCGGTGTAGTTCTTGAGCCACTGCATTGATATCTTGACGGCATCTTGGTAGCGTTGGACGTTTGCCGCAGGTGCGTTGGGACCAAGTAGACGGATGATGTCTTCGCCTTCTTGGGTCAGTATGGACTTGAGAAGGGCGAGGTCGTGGGTTGCGCCCGTGTCTTCGGCTTGTGCTTCGTGGATGACGCGTTGTGCCATTTGCGCCACTGAAATCCGGGCTGTGGCGAGGTCTTCCATTAAAGCTGGTCTACGTCCGGGTCGTCCGGCTAGGCGGTCGATGCCTTTGGCGCCACGACCACCGATCCACCCTTCAACGTATTCGATGAGGGTCCGTGCATTTTGACGTGTGCCTTCTTGTGTGACGGGGCCTTCGGGCGTTTCGATGTTGACCGGGTAGTTGTCGGGGTTTGCTATGTCGGACGATGGTTCCCAACCGCTGTTTCGGAGTTCTTTGAAGGGATCACCAGCGGCTTTCATGTGATAGATGTGGGCTACCCAGCCGCGCAGGAAGCCTTGTTCAGCCTCCCATGTCTTGTCGCCTCGTACCGTTGCTGCGGCTTCTTCGTTAACGGCTTGATCTCGATGGGGCAGAGCAGTGGCCATTCCTCCGATCGGGACGGCGTTGTGCTTCATACAGACGGCAACAAGACGTCGGAAGATATTAGCGATAAAGGGAGTGGTTGGAACTGCCACTCCGAAGCGATCAGGCCAAAGGGAGGCGCGATCGGCCATGACGTATTCGAGCAGGGATGCCTTGAGGTCCCAACGGGCCGCGTTTAGACCAGCGGCGTAAGGTCCAAGCGCGTGGAGACTCTCTTCCATCGTCCAGACTAGCGGGAGGGATTCGACTAGGAGGATGCCTCGGATAGTGGCGTTTTTCAGTCCGGAGACTCGATTTTGGATTGATGCGAAGAGATCGCGATACAGGGCCGCCTCTTCGGGAGATTCCGTCTTGGGGAGGTAGAAGTAGATTCCTTGCTCTCGTTTTGTTTGTTCTTGCCCAGCGTGGTAAAGGGTGAGCAGGGTACCTAGGATCGTCGCGGAAGCAGGCTTACCGTCGACAAGGAGGTCTGGGTCGTCTAGGTGCAGACCTCGTTCGCGGTGCATGAAAAAGGGTATTTCGCCATCTTGGATGGTGTAATGCCGATCGCGTGCCTCGTTGTAGAAGGTTAGGGATCTGTCTATTGCGCCTTTGCGGTTGCGTGCGGCTAAAAGTGTGTCGGATAGGATGTGGCTGGCAGAGTCTTCATCGTCATCGAGATCACCCTCAGCGCGCTCACCCTCAGGCCCCGGGTTAAGGGCGTTGATGAACATCGAAGTCATGTGGGCAGGACCGGATATCTCGATGCCAGGGTTCCAGAGCTCGTCTGGCATGTCAGGAACTGACCACTCAGAAGTGGTGGCATCGCTCGGGGCCAAGTGACCGGGTTGAATGCCGCGTTGAGTTGCGGCTGCGATCATGTCGAGGCGCGCTTCACGTAGTCCAGCGATACGCTCGCCGAACTCGTCTTGGAGCGAGGCGACGAGTTCCTTTACTTCATCCGTGAGGATGTCACTCCAATCGCTTCCGATGTTTGCTTGCACCCTGTCTGCGTCTGCCATAGTTCCCCCAATCGACTTAGAAGTCGAGGATTATGTCGTGCTTAAAGCGAATCAACATCTTACAACGTGGGTGTTGGTTGATGAGTTGCCACAGCATGAATTGCTTTGACTTGACATTCCCCTCAATCAGCATGACAGAGGGTAAAGCGGACGACTCAAAGACAAATCGGCCCCGCGTGTCAAAGCGCGGAGCCGACCAGAATTCCTTGCCTATCTGTGCAGTGCACAGCAGAGAGCGAGGTCAGTTGAGGTGCTCTTTCATCTCCCAGACAGCGCGGCTGCGTTGCAGAGTTTTAAGAGCGGTACGCTCGATTTGTCGGATACGCTCTCGAGTGAGATCCATCCGTATCCCGATTTCCTCGAGGGTGTATTCTTTGCCGTCTTTAAGGCCGAAGCGAAGTACCAGAACCTCGCGATCGCGCTCTTCAAGTTGCGACAGGATGTTGGAGATGTCGTTGCTCAAGAGTCGTTGCGCGGTCTCTTCCGGCGGAGCCAATGCTTCGCGGTCGGGCAACAAATCGCCGAGTTCGTTGTCGCCGTCTTCGCCAACTGGCGTTTCTAGAGACATCGGCTCCTGACCGTTCTTGAGTACGTCGGTAACCTTCTCGACCGTCATCTCGACGCGTTCTGCGATTTCTTCAATCGTCGGCTTACGGTCATACTCTTGGGCCAGTTCTCTGGATGCACGCCGTACCTTGTTTAGGGCTTCGTACATGTGGACAGGAATGCGGACCGTGCGAGACTGGTCAGCGATGGCTCGTGTCACGCCCTGTCTGATCCACCAAGTGGCATAGGTGCTGAACTTAAAACCCTTGCGGTAGTCGAACTTGTCGATAGCGCGCATCAAGCCAATGTTGCCTTCTTGGATCAGGTCCTCAAAGGTCAAACCGCGGTTGGTGTATTTCTTGGCTACGCTTACGACAAGACGCAAGTTAGCTTTACCAAGGTGGTCGCGAGACTTGTCACCGTCGTGCCTTATGGAGGCAAGGTGCGATTCCAGTATCGAACTGGCCTCGGTCAAATATGACTCGTGCCACGGTTCGATGCCTTCTTCTACGGCGAGGTCTTCGATCTTCAACTCTGGCGGCATGACAAGGCTGAGATCGGGCGGGAGCAGGCTAGAAAGGATTGCAAGTTCCCTAACCAAGAGACTCGTCTTGTCAAGACGTCGTTTTAGGCGAGCGTCTTTAGTGTTGAGTTTCTGTGCTTTCTTGCCTCGACCTTTCTGCGCAGTCTCGTCAAATACACCGTAACGCGCCATGAGGTCAGTGGTCTCGTAGATCTCGAGGGTGTCCGCGAGGTAACGGAGCAGAAGCTCGTAGGGCGGAAGTTTGCTGAAGTCCTTGACCTGTGTGTCTCGCGCCGAGTTGATCATAGCCCGGTATTCAAAGTCGACCAGCAACTGCTCAAGAGTGACTGGCTTTGGCTTTGCCATGTAGGTAGCTATTTGGTCTGCTATCTCTGCCAAGCGGCTCAGGCGACGCAACGCGATTGCAATCACACCAACAGCGTCTACATGCGACGGGTTGTCGGGCAATTGGTCGCGATTGCGTGGATATTCCTTAAAGCCGTAAACGGTCAGGAGTGTGCCGCGGATATCCCATTCGATGCGTTCGAGCCAGTTGGCGGACTCGACTCTTTGCGACAACATACCTTCGTCGGCCTTGCTCAATAGCTGGACATCGCCGATCTCGCGCAGGTACATCCTGACGTTGTCATCAGTTGCAGAGTCCTCCGTGCCGGCGGCGGGGTTTATGTCCGGACCTTCTTCGCGCGCCGCTTCCCACGCTTCAAGTTCGGTCGAAGCGTTAGTAACGCCCATGGAGGGGGCGCCTTCGTCGTCCGACGACAGGTCAGCGAAACTAAAGGTGCCACCGTCGGTTTGCGGCATCACGGCATTGCCAGTTTCGCTGGCTGTCATCTCCGTGTCTTCGGAGGTCTCATCGACTTGGGTATTGGGCATCGTTACCAATTGAGGGTTACCTTTCGTTGTGCCTTGTTGTCGAGATCGGGGGTTGGTTTTTGCTGGTTTCGCCTAAGATTGGCGGTTGACTTTAGATATCCGTTTGTTACTATTTCCGTAATTGACGTGGTTCTGGCGTCTCGGTACGTGGTGACCTCAACGTAACCATTTTCTCGGATTTGGGGGGCGTTCTTCTACGTGTTACGACGCGCGTTATTGCGAAGTTCTTTTTTGCTTGAAGGTATCGGCTCGCGCGCAATTCGGGCAGACGGGGTGTGAATTTCTCGCGGCGAAGTTCTTATTTTAGCAGGGTTGGCGAATTCGTGTGAAAACGCGAATCTTCGATGCAGGGAAGGTTAATCCCAGTTGATAACAAACTTGCCTGGCGCTCCTGCTTCGAACTTTTCATAGGAAGAAGGTGCTTCCTCGATAGTGCAGTGGCTTGTGATCAATGATTCGAGAGGGACTTCTCTACGTGCCGCGAACTTTGCGGCTTCTTCGAGGCCGTGTGTGCTGAAGGTCCACGATCCAACGAGCGTAAGGTGGCGATGGATGATGTCAGGGCTTGGCTCTACGTGAAAATCGCCGCCCTCGCCGACGAAGCAGCAACGCCCAAATATCTTCGTTGATTGGACAGCAGCTAATCTGGTTGCGTGTATACCTATGGCTTCGAGTGTTGCGTCGGCGCCTTCGCCATAGGTGAGGTCGATGATCTGCTCGACAGCGGTTCCGTCGCTGTTATCGACAACTTCCCATGCGCCGGCAGATTTGGCCATCTCCAGCCGCTCACCTGAGATATCGACCGCGATCACACGTGCGCCCATTTCGGCGGCGAACATAACTCCTGCCAATCCAACAGGACCGGCGCCGAATATGGCGATCGTATCGAGTCCGGAGAGTTGGAGTTTTTTCAGGCCGTGGAAAGCGGTACTTGCACCGCAGGCGAGGTAAGCCCCGACTTCGTAGCTCAACTCATCAGGCAATCTCAGGCACGTTGAGGCGTGCGCGATCATGTAATCGCCATGACCACCATGAATCTGGTATCCGTGAGTGAGCCGGCCTGTCCCGACGCAAAGCTGCGACCAACCCTCATTACAGAATCGACATGCTCTGCATCCTTCATAATGGTGTTGCAATATCCGGTCGCCAATCTGTAATCCTTCCACACCATCACCGATCATGGCTACTTCACCACAAGGCTCATGCCCGGGTCGTATCGGGGCTCGCTCTGCCTCTTCCGGCGGTAGAGGCACGCGATATCGGTGCAGATCGGAACCGCACATACCAGATGAGCGCATTTTGAGCAACACGTAGCCGGGCCCCGGTTCTTCATCTGGGTAGTCGATAACTTCAGAGCGCTTGCCGCCCAAGAACCTGATACCACGCATTGCTACGCCTCCTAGTAATCTAGTTGCGATTGAGTTTCAACTGCATAGTTCGCGGTGTGTGATGCAGGAAGTCTATCGTGGATTTAGACTTTGCATCTACGTGTAAATACAATGCGTTGATGTTAACGAGCAGATCGGAGAATGCCGCACATGACAGCAACCAGCACTCGCTTTAGCTACGAAGGCCTCTTTTCAGAGAGGTCGCAAGACACGCCCATCAATACAGTTGACCACGCGGAATATGACTTCGCAGTTGCCTATCCGGCACCTGAAACCTCGCCAATGGACGGACTTATCGGTGCGTTGCAGACGGCGATGGACTCGCGCGGAGACGAAATCGCGCGACACATGGCTTACTACCCACAGCCGGCAGGATCGCCTGAGCTTCGTGAATATGTCGCATGGAAACTCGAATACGATCGCGGATTCAAAGTCGAAATCGACGACATCTTACTAACTGCCGGTTCGGGCGAATCTATCGGGCTAGCGATACAAGCATTGACTAACCCAGGTGACACCGCGATCACCGAGCATTTCGTCTACAGCGGGACGCTTGGACAGCTCCAGAGGTTCGGAAACACGGTCTACGGTGCGGAAACTGATGACGAGGGTCTGGTTCCTGAAGCCGTGGACGAACTGATCACGAAGCTTTCTTCAGAAGGCAAAAAGCCGAAGATGATCTACACGATAGCGGAACATCAGAATCCGATGGGTCCGACCTTGCCGGTTGAGCGGCGAGAAGCGATTCTGGAGATAGCGCATCGGCACGGAGTCCCGATATTGGAAGACGAGTGTTACGTTGACCTTCGGTTTGAAGGGGAGATGCAACCTGCATTCCGAACTCTTGACGACTCTGGCATCGTGATTCACGTGGCATCTTTCTCGAAGTTGCTCGCGCCAGGTCTTCGCATGGGTTACATAACTGCGCCACCCGAGGTGTTACGCCGCGCCTCCAGTTGCAAGATCGGATCAGGCCCCAATCAGTTCGCGGCGTACGCGATCGAGGGATTTTTACGGAACAGTCTTGACGAACATCGCGCACGCTTCAATCCATTGCTCAAGCAGAAGCGGGACGCGATGGATGAATCGCTTACCGACAACTTCTCGGATATCGGGGCGAAATGGTCGAAGCCAGCGGGCGGGTGTTACACCTGGCTAACGATGCCTGAAGGTACCGACATTACCTCGCCGCGCGATGAGATTTTCGCTGAGGGTGTTGGCTACAACGGTGGAGTTGGATTTGCACCGAACGGAGACGGTCAGAACTGCGCTAGGTTGTGCTTCGCGTTTGAGACGCCGGAGAAGTGCTATGACGGCATCGCAAAGTTGGCGACGCTGTTCAAGAAGCGCGGGTTGATGTAGTAGCACTCAGCCAATCGCGGCTGAATCGGTGCGATAACAACCCTGATGCCAATGAATAGAAAACGTTTGGTTCTCGGATGGCGCGATCGCCGCACTGTCTACCCGTTACTAGCCTTTGCCGGGCTTTGCGCGGCGATGCTCCTTTCTTTGGCATGTCAATCAAGCGAGACGGAGCCAGTCGTGCAGACGGTGGTTGTCGAACGGGTCATCACCGCTGAAGTGGAGGTGGAGAAGGTGATCGTTGAGACCGTAGTGGTCTACGAAGAGGCTCCTACCGCTACGTCGGTTCCGCCGACTTCGACGCCTCAGTCTGGCACCGACCCATCACAAGTTCGTACCGAACCAACCTCTGTTCCGACGCCGACATCAGCTCCGCCTGCGCCAACTGCAACTAGGACCGCGCCGGCAAAAGCATCTAAACCGACAGTGACTTCGGTTCCGGTTATCAGCGGAAGGGTTGCTGATACCGCGACTCCAGTCCCCACTTCGACGTCAGTCGCGCCAACCGCGACGCTGGTTGCATCGCAACCTACGCCTCAACCGACAGCGACGGCGGTTTCTAGCAGTTCGTCCCCTGCGACAGCGACTCCGGTTCCGTCGACTGCTACGCCTGAGCCTCCGCCAACAACGCCTACGCCCCCTGTACCACCGACACCAACTCCGTCGCCGCTAAAGGAGATATCGTTCGCTGGGGTCAGTGCTTCGACACATATCCCAAGCCAGATTCAGATGGTCTTCGCGTTGCGAGACCAAGACGGTCATGCGGTTGTGCTGCCAGCAGAGACGATCGAGTCTGGGATCAGCGTATTAGAGCGCGGACCCGGTACTAACAATTGGGAGGAGATCGACTACTCGGAGACGAGTTTCTTTGTACATACCGCTGAGAACATCGATCTCGAGGTCGTCTTTGTCCTCGACTTCACCAACAGCATGTTCCAAGCGCGACTGCCTGACGGACGCACTGGTATCGATGCGATGCTAGAGGCTTTCGACGCCGCGCTCGCCGTGCTGCCAAGTGCCCATCGCGTTGGAGTGGTGGAGTTCCATGACCGCAACATCGATCCGAGCGTGCTATCGCCGCTGACGACGGATCGGGCGGCGATCCGATCCAGCGTTGCGGAGTTCGCGGCGAGCGGCTTCGATCATGGTTCGTCGCGCGTGTGGGACGGAGTGGAACAAGGCACTCGCCTCTTTTCGGATGTCAGCGCGAACCCGCGCGCGGTTCGGACGCTGGTCTTCTTGTCGGATGGACGCGACACCAGCAGCATCGCCACTCGAGATTCTTTAGCCGGCATCGCGGCGCGCCGGAGAGCCCAGCTATACGCGCTCGGCGTAGGCGAGGTGTTCCAGTCATCCGAACTTCGCAGTTTGGCGTCCAGTACCGGCGGCGGATACTACGCAGCACGCGACGTTTCTCTCCTCCAGTCGCAGTTGCAGATCCTCGTCAGCGATCTCCGCGGGCAGTACCGGCTCAGCTACATCACGCTACGCCGAACTGGCCAGTACAGCACTCAGGTTCGTTTGCAGCACAGCGGACTTACTGCCGAAGCCAGCATCGGGCCGTATGATGTCGCATCGTTCTTCGGACCGGACAACCAGGGAGTCGTCTCGCACGATCCGGTTTCGTTTGACCAAAGCGCGGGAGTCGCCACCGTCTACATTCGGGCGCAACATATTCCACGAAACATCGACCGTATCCGTTTCAATCCGGGAGGCGATCAACAGGTCGCGGTAGAGCTAGTCGGATCTGCCGACGGTGGACTGCTGGCGGGTTGGAATATGTCTGGACCGGACGGTTCAGGGTTCTATGAGGCATCGTCCTCAGTGCCGATCGATTTCGGCGACTCTGGGCTGCTTTTCAAGCTGACGTACTCCAGCGTTAAGGAGGGCGAACTCGGTCTTGCGCTGACGTTTGACGATTCCATCTACACCAGCGGAAAGAGCATTGCGTTTTATGGCGACGAAAACCTGGTCGTCGGCAACGCCGCGGCATCCGCCGATACTTCGTTTTCATCGGCGAATTTGGATGGCATCGTAACCTACGCATCTCTCAGCGCGGGTTACTATCACACGTGCGGTCTGCGAACGGACGGAACCGTCGAATGCTGGGGAAGGAACGCCGACGGCGAGGCATCACCGCCGGAGGGAGCGTTCGCGTCTGTCAGCGCGGGGGGCAGCCACACTTGCGGTCTGCATACGGACGGAAGCGTCGAATGTTGGGGATCGAACCGATTCGGCCAGTCCTCGCCGCCGGACGGAGCGTTTGCATCTATCAGCGCGGCGTACAGCCACACTTGCGGTCTGCGTACGGACGGAACCGTGGAATGCTGGGGTAACAACGACGTCAGTCAGTCCTCGCCGCCAGAGGGAGCGTTCGCATCCGTCAGCGCGGCGTTGGCGGGCAGATACACGTGCGGTCTGCGAACGGACGGAGCCGTCGAATGTTGGGGAAGGAACTCCGAGGGCGAATCCTCGCCGCCGGAGGGAGCGTTCGCGTCCATCAGCGCGGGGGGCAGCCACACATGCGGTCTGCGAACGGACGGAGCCGTCGAATGTTGGGGAAGGAACTCCGAGGGCGAATCCTCGCCGCCAGAGGGAGCGTTCGCGTCCGTCAGCGCGGGGAACAGGAACACATGCGGTCTGCGTGCGGACGGAAGCATCGAATGTTGGGGATGGAACGAATACGGCCAGTCTTCGCCGCCGGCCGGAGCGTTCGCATCCGTCAGAGGGGGGGTCATCCACACATGCGGTCTGCGTACGGACGGCACCGTCGAATGCTGGGGAGATAACGGATCCGGCCAGTCCTCGCCGCCGGCCGGAGTGTTCCTTGTGAGATGAAGGGGTAGGAGATGGGAAGGCACAGCGGGATGTCCAATCTAAACCCCCTTTAATTCCCCCTTGAGCATCAAGGGGGAGGGTTGTGGAAGATTGCCGTGAGCATCAAGGGGGAGAGGGATCGTAGGGGCAGGTTTGAAACCCGCCCCTACTGGTGGAAATTCTCGAGGAGAGCGACTTCGTCGGATTTGCCGATGTACATCGGAGTGCGGTGATGGAGCTGGTCCGGCTCGATATCGCGGATAGAGGTTGTGCCGTCGCTTGCCGCGCCTCCTGATTGTTCTGCGACGAACGCTAGGGGAGCGCACTCGAATAGAAGGCGCAACTTGCCACTTGGACTGCTCTTGTCGCCGGGGTAGGCGTATATGCCGCCCTTCATGAGGTTGCGGTGAAAATCTGCGACTAGTGCGCCGATGTAGCGTCCGGAGTAGCCTTGCGACTTGACGTGTTCGACCCAGTTGAGGTCGGGGTTGTTCCACTTTCCGGAATTGCCTTCGTTTGCGGAGTAGACATGAGAGGAACCGTGCGAACGGATGTTTTCAGATGTAAGTAGGTAATCGCCAAGGGTGGGGTCCAAAGTGAAGAAGTGGACTCCGTCGCCGGATGTGTAGCAGAAGATTGTGGATGAGCCGTAGAGGACGTAGCCGGCGGTTAGCATTTCGTTTCCGGGTCGCAGGATATCCACATCTCCGGCGGGTACGCCTTCGCTGAGTCGGCGGTATATACCGAAGATAGTTCCGATCGGAGCGGCGACGTCGATGTTGCTTGATCCATCGACTGGATCGTAAACGACGACATACTCGCCAGTGATTGCAGCGTCGCCACAATCGATCATTCCGGCGTTCTCTTCAGAGCTCATGGCGCATACCAATCCGGTTGCGAGCAAGGCGTCCGCCACGACGTTGTCGCCGATCACATCGAGTTTCTGTTGCTCGTCACCCGTTACGTTGGCAGCACCTACAGAGCCGAAGATGTCGCGCAGGGCAGCGCGGTTGATCTCGGAGGATATGAACTTGCCTGCGGAACCGATAGCGTTTAGGAGGATCGCCAAGTCGGACGGGTTAGCAAACTCATCATTCGAGTTGTCTATTGCGAATTGGAAGAGATTCTGCGGTGTTGCTGGCATCGGAATAGTCTCCGTTTGTTCCTAGCGCATAGTCGATACTCTACGCGATTCACAAGCTATCTGCGCGGGAAGATGTTTTCTTTTCAATGCCGTGAATTCCAAAGTTTCACCTCCCAAGTCTTACCTCGTTGAATGCCGTATCATGTCAACAAACCAAGACACCGATTGACGTTCTTGAAGGGTTGCGTCTAGGGCTATGGACGCGACCTGATTGGGAGGTATTTCAAACATGGGCAACGAACTTCACTCAATCGCCAACGCTATGGTCGCGCGGGGCAAGGGCATCCTTGCGGCGGACGAATCGACGGGGACGATAGGTCGTCGTTTGGCATCAATCAACGTTGCGAACGAGGAGCCGAACCGCCGGGCGTGGCGACAGCTGCTTTTCACGACGGAAGGGTATGGGAAATACATCAGCGGGGTGATTCTTTACGATGAGACGTTGCGCCAGTCTTCAGATGACGGAACACCATTCGTTGAACTCTTGCAAAGTGAGGGCGTGATCCCGGGCATCAAGGTAGACAAATCGACGAATCCGCTGGCTGGTGCGCCGGGAGAGTTGACGACCGATGGATTAGATGGTCTGCGAGACCGTTTGAACGAGTACTACGAACTGGGTGCGAGGTTCACGAAGTGGCGGGGGGTGATCACGATAGGGGACCACATACCGTCTGACTACTGCATCAACGTTAACGCCCACGCGTTGGGTCGCTACGCCGCGCTGTCACAAGAAGCGGGGTTGGTTCCGATAGTTGAGCCGGAGGTTTTGATGGATGGTGACCACTCCATCGAGTCCTGCGAGTGGGTTACCGAGCGAACATTGAACCGCACATTCGCAGAATTAAAGGACCAACGCGTAGACCTTGAGGGCATGGTGCTTAAACCGAACATGGTGCTGAGTGGGGCAGACGCGGAAGATCGGGCGGATGCGGAAACCGTTGCTAGTGCCACCGTCGGTTGTTTCCGCCGAACCATACCAGCCGCCGTCCCAGGCATCGCGTTCCTGTCTGGCGGTCAGGGCGACGAGGAAGCTACCGTCAACCTTGATGCGATCAACAAACTTGCCAACTCGGAAGGTGCGCCTTGGGAGTTGACGTTCTCGTACGGACGCGGACTGCAAGCTACGCCATTGAAGACATGGAGCGGTGATCCTGATAACGTGCCGGCTGCACAAGCGGCATTTATCGAACGGTCGATTGCAACTGCGGCGGCGCGGGAAGGCGAGTACGTCTAGGCTATGGCTGATGGAATCTCGCAACTCGTATCAGCGCGTGGCGACGACATAATCGCTACGCGGCGTTATCTTCATGCGCGACCTGAAACTGGTTTCCAAGAGCGCGAGACGGCTTCTTACATAGCGAACCGTCTCCGAGGGGCAGGATTAGAGGTACGCGAAGGTATCGGCGGAACTGGGATTGTGGCGAGATTGAGGGGCGGTAAATCGGGCAGAACGCTAGCGATCCGTGCCGATATCGACGGGTTACCAATCGATGAGTTGACCGGACTTGAGTTTGCATCTACGAACGGCAGGATGCACGCTTGCGGACACGACGGTCACATCACGATGGCACTCACCGCGGCGGAAATACTCGCTGGCATGTCAGATCAGATCGTGGGGGACGTGGTTTTCATCTTTCAGCCGTCGGAAGAGTTGTGTAATGGTGCGGTAGCGATGATTGAGGATGGTGCAATGGAGTTGATAGACGCCGATGTCGTGATCGGGACGCATCTATGGAATCAGACGCCAATCGGTTACGTTGGAGTCAATCAATCGACAGTGTTTGCGGGCGCAGACCTATTTGAGATTTCGGTAACGGGTCATGGCGGTCACGGCGCGATGCCGCATTTGACGGTTGATCCGGTAGTAGCTGCTGCCAACATCGTCAACGCTTGCCAAACGGTGGTAGCGCGAGAGATTTCACCGCAAGAGATGGGGGTCGTTACGTTTGGCAGTGTTCATGGCGGTTCGGCGGGAAACGTGATCGCGGATGATGTGAAGTTGAACGGCACAATCCGTGCCTACAACGCCGAGACCCACAAAACAATCGCCGAATCTGTCCAACGGATAACCTCCAAAGTCGCAGAATCGATGCGCGCGACGGCTACCTACACACGTTTAGCCGGAACTCCACCGGTGATAAACAACCCAGACGTTGCGAACTGGGTGTCAAGTTTGGCGATGCAGTCAGCGGGCGAGGATTCGGTGGGCGAGATTGAACCGATCTCGGTTGGCGATGACATGGCAGAGTTTATGAACCGCGTACCGGGCACCTACTTCATTTTGGGGGCATCGAAAGAGGGGACTGAAGGACATCACAACGCCAAGTTCGATTTTGACGAGGCGTGTTTGCCGATTGGGACGGAGATATTTGTGCGGGCGGCGTTGGATATTGAGGGGATGTCATAGGCGTATCATTGAGATTGAGAATGTCAATCTATTTGGATAGCGAGTCCAACGAAGATGATCAAACCCACGAAAGTAAACGCCCTCGACCAATACAAGATCTGGATCGAGTTTGAGGACGGTGTCAGCGGCGAGGTAGACCTCGGTCACTTCGAAGGCAAAGGGGTCTTTAAGCGGTGGGACAGCCGAGAATTCTTTGAAGATGTCAAGGTTGTCTTTCCGTATCGCGCGATCCAGTGGGGTGGAACTGACGAAGTCGAACTATGCACTGACACGTTTTATATGCGTCTGACTGGTAAGACATACGCTGAACTAACATCGCTTGCTTCAGAGGCTACTCCAGTTGCCTGAGATCTGTCGTTTCGATGGCATCTCGTTCCGCATTCATCAAGACCATCCGCCGCCGCACATCCACGTCTGGTATTCGGGTGTGGATGTGAGCGTCGAAATCCGAGGTGCTCAAATCAACGATCCTGGCCTGTCACCTCGGATCGCTAGAACAGTCCGTGAATGGGTATCAATGCACGAAAATCAATTACTGTTGGCTTGGGATCGTGCGCAAAACCACGAACCCGTCGGCAAAATCCCACCGTTGCGTTGACGGTTAAATTTACTCAGTAAACCGGTGCCGCGCCGCCATCGACGTTTACTGCCGCTCCTGAAACGTAGCTCGCTGCTGGTGAGCAGAGGAAAGCGATGACATCGCCAGCTTCTTGGGCTTCGCCGATTCTGCCGAGCGGTACTCCTGCGCCGAATGTTGCCCAGTGGTCTTCGAGTGAGTAAGATGGGTCTTTTTCGTTCGCTGCTTGCCAACGGACGCGGTGCTGTCGGCTCTTTAGCACTCCGACACAGACAGTGTTGACGCGGATTCCGTACTCGCCGAACTCTTTTGACCATGCTTTGGTGAGTGAAATGCCTGCGGCTCGTGAAAGTGATGTCGGTTGACTTCCACCGGCAGCGGCTTTACCGCCGGGTGTGGTCGTGTTGCAGATAGCGCCGCTGTCGGACTGCTTGAGATAAGGCAGAGCGTAGCGGGTCATATAGATCGCGCCCTTGACCTTGAGCGAGAAGTCGATGTCAAGCTGCTCATTCGTCATCTCCTCAAAGCTCGACGCTGACGATGTTCCGGCATTGTTCACCAAGATGTCGATACCGCCTAGTTGTTCTGCCGCAGACTCCACTGCGCTCTTAACTGCATCCTCGTTGGAAACATCGGCAGGCGCTGGGATGACTGTACTACCGGTTTCGCCGCTGATTTCGGCCGCTACCGCTTCAAGATCGGATGCGGTTCGTGAAACAAGTGCTACACTTGCGCCTTCAGCAGCCATTCGTGCCGCCGCTGCCTTGCCAATGCCGTCGCTGGCACCAGTCACGATCGCGACCTTCCCTGATAATCCTAGATCCATGTCGTGGGTTCCTTTCTTGATACTGGACCGTTTCGATCCGGTTCGTTGAGGTGTTCTGTTAATCAAACTGAAATTATCGCGCTGATGTGAGCGTTGCGAAGCGAATTGATGCCCAATTTGATGGCTAACTCCCTTTTATTCCCTATTGGATCATCAAGAGGGAGGTTCTTCTGGCGCTCAATAGACTGGCGCAGCACCGCCGTCTATGTTCACCGCTGTGCCTGAAACGTAACTCGCGGCTGGAGAGCACAAAAACGCTATCACATCGCCAGCTTCCTCTGCCTCGCCTACACGACCGAGCGGGATGCCCGGTCCGTACGATGCCCAGTGGTCTTCCAATGTGTACGATGGGTCTTTTGCGGCGGCCACTTCCCAATGTCGGCGATTCTGTCGACTCTTGATAGACCCGATGCAAATCGTGTTGACCCGAATGCCGTGTTCACCGAACTCCTTAGACCACGCTTTTGTGAGCGAGATGCCGGCGGCTCGGGAAAGGGAAGTCGGCTGCGCGCCACCGGGTGCGGCTTTACCCGCCGCTGTGGTTATGTTGCAAATAGCTCCGCAATCGGATCGTTTGAGGTATGGCAGGGCGTAGCGCGTCATGAATATGGCGCCTTTGACTTTGACCCCAAAATCGAAGTCGAGAATCTCGTTGGTCATGTCTTCAAAGCGATTGGCGTTCCCTTGACCCGCATTGTTGACCAGAATGTCGATACCGCCTAGATTCTCGCCAACCGTTTCGACCGCGTTCTTAACGGCTTCTTCGTCTGAAACGTCAGCCGAAACCGGAATTATATTGCTCCCGGTCGAGCTGCTAATCTCTGACGCGACCGCTTTGAGGTCGGATAGAGTGCGTGCTAAGATTGCGACGCTTGCACCTTCGCTTGCGAAGCGCGTAGCCGCGGCTTTGCCAATGCCGTCACTGGCACCGGTAACGAGTGCAACTTTCCCTGCTAATCCAAGATCCATGCCGACGTTTCCTTACTCAAATCGATGTCACGCGAGATCGCGTCACCTAGTTTTCCATTTGCCCAAGTAGCCGTTATACATTATCGTGAAATCTCAGCAAGAGAAATCCCACAAAGGTCGAAGAGATACATGAGCAACCAATCATCGAATGGGGAAGCAACGGACCAGAACTTCCTAAATCTCCAGAGCAACGCGGTTCCGCGCCGCGTCATATTGGGTCCTGGCCCGAGTTCTGCAAGCCCGCGTGTACTTCGGGCGATGTCACAACCGATCATCGGTTATCTAGATCCCGCATTTTTCACGATTCTCGATGAAGTTTCTGCGTTACTTGACCGTGTATTCATCACCAATCAGACCACTATGGCTGTTGCTGGTGCCGGTTCTGCGGGAATGGAAGCCGGGCTATCAAGTCTGCTTGAACGGGGCGACAAGGCGATTATTTGCGTTAATGGGTTCTTCTGCGAACGTCAGATATTGATGTGCGAACGGCTGGGAGTCGACGTGGTCCGCGTGGAATCTCCTTACGGCAAACCGATAGATCCACAGATGCTTCAAGATGCGCTTGTAGCAAACCCGGATGTGAAACTGGTATCCGCAATTCATGCCGAGACATCGGCGGGTGTATTGCAAGATGTGGGCGCGTTGTCGGGTTTGGCGCACGATTACGACGCGCTTTTTATGACTGACGTCGTGACTTCCCTGGCTGGGACACCAGTCGAATTCGATGCTTGGGAGACTGACTATGCCTATGGGGGTTCGCAGAAATGTTTGGCTGCTCCTCCCGGCATCAGTCCAGTGGCCATCTCTGACCGTGCGCTGGATTACATCCGCAATCGCAAGACATTGCCGAGTTCGTGGTACCTCGATCTATCTCTAATCGCCGATTATTGGGGTCCCAACCATGTTCACCATCACACCAGCCCGGTCAGCATGGTCTACGGACTACGCGAAGCATTGATACTCGTCAAAGAAGAGGGTCTGGAAACCCGCTGGATGCGCCACGAGAAAGTCGCACAAGCTCTTCGAGCAGGACTCGCCGCGCTACATCTCGATTCACCGGTTGACGAGGCGAACCGTCTCAACCAATTGACTGTCGTATCACTGCCCGATGAAGTCGACGATCAGGAACTACGATCTGCATTGCTCAACGAGTACTCGATTGAAGTAGGCCGAGGCCTCGGTCAGTTTGCGGGCAAGGTTATCCGCATTGGCTTGATGGGAGAATCCTGCGTTCCCGCAAACGTATTCGCACTGCTCAGCGCGCTGGAACATATCCTGCCACGTTTGGGACACGAAGTCCCTAGGGGAGAAGCGGTGGCAGCGGCTTCGCAAACCCTCGCCGAGGATCCATCGCCTGTAGCAGTGATCTAGGCGTAATCTCCACCAGTACGATACGCCTCGTCCAATAGATCAACTGCGTACTTCACTTCCACCTTAGCTTCCGCTCGATCCAACGCGTTGGTCAACTGTAACGCGCACCCAGGATTACCTGTCGCCATGTAGTTCGCGCCAGTGGCTACTATATTCCTAGCCTTGCGGTCTCCAAGACGCATCGACATCTCGCGTTGCGCGATTGAGTATGTTCCGGCTGACCCGCAACATACTGTCGGCTCCTGCATTTCGACCAGTTCGACGCCCGGGATTGACTGAAGTATCTCTCTCGGTGGGGCGCTGATCTTTTGAGTGGAGAGTAGATGACACGGGTCTTGAAATACGACCTTTGCGTCGATTCGTCCTGATGGAGGCTCGAATCCGTATTCAACCAGAATCTCGTGGATGTCCCGTGTTTTGCTAGCCAATTCTTCCGCCATCTCATCACCGTCCAATAACTCGCCATACTCTTTCATCGTCGAACCACACCCGGCAGAGGAAGACACAACAGCGTCAGGCTTCATCGACAACAGGGCAGCAGTGTTGTTGGATGCCATCTCGCTAGCGGTCGTGCGCTCACCTGCATACATGTTCAACGAGCCACAGCAGCCCTGTTCTGCTGGGAGATGCACTTCAAAGCCGTTGTGGACTAGAACGCGAAGGCTTGCCTCCATTGTTTTTCCGTGCATCATCGACATCACACATCCGCCCAACAGCGAGACTCTTGCCTTGATCTGTCCGTGAGGTTTCAACACGCGACCATCCGCCATGAAGAAACCGTCGCCTACTAGTGGCATTGAATCGTCGAGGTATTCATAACGATCTGGCAAAGCTTTCATCACGCCGATTTTCTTCGTGAGATTACGCATACCGGACCGCTGATAGAAACGCGTCAACTTGCCAAATGTCCGCATCAACTTCGGTTTTGGCAATAGACGATTGAAACCCATTTCACGCGCAAATCGCTCACGGAGCGGACGCTTGACGCGTGACTTCATCTCAGCCCGCGTCGCCATCATGATCCGACCGTATGGCACACCCGATGGGCAGGCGACTTCACACGCCCGACACTGGAGACACAAATCCCAATGGCGCGTCACGGTCGGAGTCATATCAACGCGTCCCTCGTTGACCGCCTTCATCAACGTCAAGCGGCCGCGCGGTGACTCGGCTTCGAGACCAGTCTCAAGATAAGTGGGACACGCATTGAGACAGAAACCGCACTGGACGCATTTGTAAATGTCGTCCTCGGATGGGGCGTCAGCAGTGATGAAGCCTCTTGTTGATGACGTTGGCGTGGTTTTCAATCTGAAGTACCTAGATTCAGATATTGAACGCGAAACGACCGGGGTTCAAACGTCTATCCGGATCGAATTGCTGCTTCATATTCTTCATGATCTGCGCGGAAGTGGTGTCGATCCCAAACACATCGATCTCATTCTTGACCGATAGGGGACAACGTTCAACTATCAACGATGCATCAACCTCTCGGATCGTTTGCTTCGCATTCTTTACAAAGGTAATCGCGTCGAAATCGTCGATGTCTTCCACGCTAAATTGCAGCGTACCGTAACCGACATCAATGATTGATGAGATATGGCCAGCGCAGATGCGACCCAATACTCGCTCCAATCGGCTCAGGATATCTGTCGAGACTGTAGGCTTTGCAGCGATTCGGAAGTTCAGCTTAGTATTTTCACCAGTCGAACCTGCGTAAGCCCAGATGTCGTCTTCAGATACACCCGACAATACCTCATAGCCCGTTGCCGGGACAGTTCCTGCAAGCCCCGTCAACTCGTTCAATTGACGGTTTAAGGCTGCGTGCGACCCGGATATCTGCACGAGCATGAGGTAGGTCCCGCCACCAGAAACGCCATCGGCATCCATGTGGCGGTTCGCTGCAAGCTCACGGATGGCACCAATCGCTGTTGGACCAGAATATAAGCGCGCCGCTTCGATGGCGATGTTCGCGTTGCCTACGTCTATTGCGGCATTCGCCGCAGAACCCAATCGGTCAAACCACATCGCGACGGTTTGCGTTCCTTCTGGGACAGGAATCAACTTCAGTGCCACACTTACAATGACGCCCAATGTGCCGAAAGCTCCTGTGTGAAGCCGGTGGAGGTCATAGCCTTGAACGTTCTTGACGACGCGACCACCCGATTTTGTCGGCGTGCCGTCGGCTAGCACCACCGACATCCCGATCACCCAGTCGCGTATTCCGCCGAACCGAGGTGCCAACCGACTCGGAGCGTTCGACGCGACAGAACCCCCAATCGTTGCTTCAGTGGGGTAGGGCACTTCAAATGGCAATCGTTGTTGGGATTCAGCTAGCAAGGATGACAGATCCGATATCTTCGTGCCAGCATCGCAGATCAACGTCATGTCACCCGCGACATGCTCGATTTCCGAGTTCAAACCTGTTAGGTCAAGAGCCACATCGTAGCTGGTAGGTATGTTGCCGATTCCCATGCGCGTTCCGCCACCCCAAGGCACTACCGATTTGCCTTGACTATAGAGGTCTGAAAGATACGAAGCTACGCCCGATTTACTTGTCGGACGTATGATTTCAGCGGGTAGTAACCCGTCAACTGGGAAGTCGCGCAAACCCTACCTGCGTCCTTTAGTGCTCCGTGTTGAGCTGCCAGCTGATCCCGAACTTGTCGATGCAAGACCCGAAATACGCGCCCCAGAACTGATCCTCCATCGGCATAGTTACGGTTCCGCCATGCGAGAGCTTGGCGAACAGTTCGTCAGCCTCTTCTTTGCTGCTTGAGGTGTACGAGATTGAGAGGTTGCTTCCTTGCACGGGTGTTGGACCGAACTCAGATGGCATGTCGCTACCCATCAGCACCGATGAGCCGATCGGATACGACACATGCATCACCTGGTTCAAGACTTCTTCGGGCAACGGCATGTCCTCTGGTCCCTCTCTGAACGTGCTGATCATTTCGAACTCGCCGCCGAAGATCGAGCGATAGAACTCGAAGACCTCGCGGCAGTTGCCGTTGAAGTAAAGATAAATGGTTAGGCTCATTTGGTAATCCCTGGTGTTCTATCGCTTAGCACTGATCTGATCTTGATTGTAAGTACTGGTGACTTCGGAGTAGGTTGTTCTGACGGCCTCGCTCGCCGCGGTCGCTTCATCAAGTGCCTCCTGAGGGACATCTTCGTGCCAGGCCTCTAGATTCGACCGTACATGCTCAACTGTGTGGGCACCCATGATGCATGCCGTAATCGCCGGGTTGCTAATCACCCATTGCGAGGTCAGAGCGTTCATCGAAACCTCGTATTTCTTTGCGATGGCGACAATCTTTTCTACGACGTCGAAATTGGCTTGCGACCAATACGTGTCTCGGAAAGATTGATAGTGCCGGAAATCGGGAGAGAATCGGCTTCCCGCATCGGCCTTGAAGTGGAGGTCTTGGCCTAGAAGGAGACCGCCGGCCCTTGGTGAAAACGCCATGACACCGAAACCGTACTCTTTGCAGACGGGAAATAGTTCTCGTTCGGGGTCTCTAGCCAACAAGCTGTAACGAGTTTGCATACATTCGAAACGACGGGTCCCCAGCTTTTCTGATTCCCACAATGCCTCAACGAGTTGAAAAGCAGCGAAGTTACAGACGCCGATATACCGTGCTTTGCCAGACTGCACGATGTCGCTGTACGCGAGAACGAACTCGTCGATCGGCACGTCGGTAGGGAAGTCGTGGATCTGGTAGAGGTCGATGTAGTCGGTTCGCAAACGGCGTAGCGAATCGTCTATCGCCTGCATCGCATACTTACGACTGACTTGACGGTCATTTGGTCCGATGCCTAGACGCCCATTGCCTTTGGTCGCCAAAATCACATCGTACCTCCGACCCTGCATGAACTTGCCAACATACGTCTCGGAGCGACCTTCCTCATAGACGTTGGCGGTGTCGATGAAGTTCACGCCGCCATCGAACGCAGCAGCCATCACGCGCAACGACTCCGCCTCACCCATCTGCCCGCCGAAGTTGTCACCGCCCATGCAGTACTCCGAAACCTTGAGGCCGGTTCTTCCTAATCTTACGTAGTTCATGTTGCTTTAATAATGCCGCACTATTGTGAGATGTTGTAGACGTTAGTTCAGGCAGACAGCGGCATTCCAATCGGCTTCCCTCGGTTCAAATGGTTGGGTCTGTTCCACGCATCGTTCTAGATCGTGGAGGAATTTGGGATCATATCCTCTAGTTACATATGTAACGTTCCAAAGTCCTGATTTCTCTACTTTCCTCTGTTTGTGTTCGCGCCAGTTTCCGAGCCAATCGTCTGAAGGTTTCCCGACTGAATCTTTGCGCCAAAAACTCAATAGCGCAATCGCGTTTCGTTCTATTTCGCTACGAAGTTTGTGACTATTTTCACCTTCGGCTTTGATCCATAGAAATGGCATCCGTCCAACGTATTGGCTCACGCAAGTCTGATGATTGTGACGTAAAATTGGGTTTCCTTTATCGCGAGATCGGTTACGCAATGCCTTATACAAGTGGTCGCGCAAGCTGGATCGTCCTACGTCATTTTTGTGTTGAGTCAACCGCCACCACAGCGTGCTGGGAGAACCAGATTTGGTCCCGTGTGTGCCGACGTACACCACGCGAAGACCATCAGAATTTCCGTATCGAGTCTCTCCTTCTTCGAAGAAAAAATATACCCCTTTTGGCCATCCTTCGTGCCCGTCGCAATCTTTTAACATAATCTTGCCACCAACGCGTCCCTCAAGTCTTGCAAGCAGTTCGTAAAACCGTTTGATGTCCTTTTCCCTTTTGCTCATGCTCCACCTAGCCATTTCGCAAGTTGGATTCCGAGGAGCAACAGTAGCATACCGAACAACACGTACGGCCCGATTTCGCTGATCACATAGAAGACGTAAAACGTCTTCCTGTGATCGCGGAGATACTTAACCATTGCCAATATCGACCGGTAGTATGCCAGCTGAATCAACAAAGCGATCCTCATCAGTGCTATGTATAGGGCTTTGGAAGGATCCATCATGCAATCTTAGTCAAAGTCACCCCAGCCTGTCCGGATTGCGGCGGGTAGTTCATCGGTTCGACCGTTTGGAACTCGTCAGCGATGGCACGCGCTTCAGACATCGCATCTTCACTCGCCGGCTCACTCCAAGCATCCAATATGCCATCTAGTTGATCTAATCGGCGTGCCCCGAATATCGGTGCCGTCACGCCTTCATGTTCAGCAACCCACTGTAACGCAAGCCTGATTACTGGCTCACCATAGCGCCCACTTACAGATATGAGTTTCGTAACAACCTCGTGCCGCAAATCGTCGCCGTACCTGCGCTTCAATACGCCCCCGCGTGAATCATCTCGGTCGCCAAATTTTGAGTCGGAGACGTACGAACCCAAATGCTTGCCCGTCAACATCCCGCTAGCCAGCGGACTGTAGGGAATTACGGCGACACCGTGTTTACGGGCGAACGGAATCATCTCTACGGCAAGACCCGGTTGCAAGATGTTGAACACGCTCTGGATCGCCTCTACTCGATACAGATTACGCATATCCGAAGTCCACAGTGCCGATGCCAAAACCCAAGTAGGGAAGTTCGACGCACCGGCGTAGAGCACTTTGCCTTGATGAATCAGATCATCAACGGCACGCAATGTCTCTTCAATCGGCGTCTCTGCGTCCCAAGAATGGCAGTAGAGCAGATCGATGCGGTCAGTTTTCAAACGCTTCAACGAACCTTCAACGGTGCGAACGATGTGATACCGCGAAGCGCCAATATCGTTGACACCATCTCCAACCTGCGAGCGATACTTCGTTGCGAGTACAACCTGATCACGCCAACTTGTAGACCTGAAAAAGTTCCCGATAACCCGTTCTGAATCGCCAATCGAGTAAGAATCCGACGTATCGATAAAGTTGATGCCCGAATCGAACGCCTTCGATATGATTCGATGCGAAGTAGGCTCATCGCAACCGTAAGGGTTGCCGAAGTTGTCCGAACCGAGGCAAAGGTTTGAGACCTTAACCCCAGTCCGACCAAGTTTCACGTATTCAAGTGGGATAGTGCTACCTCCAACGCTTGGCGATACTCACATAGATGATAGTTGTAATCGCGACGCGCTTAAATTAACGCTCCACATCGACCCATCGTTTCTCATCCCAAGAACGATGCGCGGCGTCAACGATGCGTGCCGCCTCAAGTCCTGCTTCAAATCCAGTGTCGATTAGAGATTGGTCGTTGGTTAACGCGCCGGCAACGAACTGCTCGTATGGTTGCGGATAGGGCAGACCCGGATCGATTTCTGCCAATGTTGCGTTCTCGCCCGATGTACCGAGCAGTCCCCAGAGGCCGTCCGACACGATTCTGCCGGTTGAACCGGCAACATCCACTGTAACGCCTCGGCGGAGCGGTTCGCCGCGTTGAACGAAACTTGTGTGAATAACGGCATAGGCGCCGTTGGCGTATTCAAGAAGGAACGCGGATGAGTCTGGCACTGCGACATCAAAGCCGTCTGGTGCGTCGATGAATTTGCGATGCTTTTCGGCGGTATTCAATACTGCGGATACTTGGGTAACTTCTCCGTTCAAGAACCGTGCCATGTCGAAAACATGGATCAACTCGTAGACGCTGCCGCCGCCATGCTCAGGCAGAAAGCGCCATGATGGAACGTCTGGGCGCGTGTCCTGCTGGGACGAAAAGCCCCATCGGATATTGACGTGGTAGACATCGCCGACGTACCCAGCATCGATATAACGCTTTATGCGTCCGACGGGCGTTCTGCCACGTTGATTGAAATTGACAGCATGGATAACGTTCGCGTTTTGGGCGGCTTCTAGCATCTCTTCGCAATCCGAGGCGTTGAGAGCCAACGGTTTCTCACAGAGCACCGGACGACCAGATGCGATCGCACCCAAAGCGTACTGTTTATGAGAATCGGTTGGGGTGATGATGTCTATGGCATCGATATCCGGATCATCAAGCATCTCACGATGATCGGTGTAGCCCTTCGCCACATCAAACCGCTCCTGCATCTCCCGCAATGGACCTTCAGACCGTCGCATGAACGCGACGATCTCGGCCTCTGGGATGTGCGAGAACGCTTCCATGTGGTCCGCGGCGAATCCACCCGCGCCGATGATGCCGATTCTTAGTTTCTTTGATGGCATGTATTTCCTTTCTCGCGTTGCAGCATCATCATTGTCACCAACGTTTGATGACCTGCCACACCCACAAAATGGACTTTTCTAGACGGCCTGCAACCCGCCTGGCCCTGTTGCCCTAAACGCCTCTTCCGATATCCCGTATGCGCTGCCATGAACCGCGCCGCCGGGAAAGACCTTGCCAGGGTTGAAGCGTTCGCCAGCCCCGAAAGCAGGGCGTAGCTTTGCCATCGCAGCCATGTCCTCTTCGGTAAAGACCAATCCCATGTATGCCTGTTTCTCGATACCGATACCGTGTTCGCCACTTAACGCGCCACCGGCCTCGATACATGCCGCTAGAATGCGCTCGCCGCAATCGATGACTCGTCGGACTTGGGCTTTGTCTCGACCATCGAAGAGAATACAGGGATGCAGGTTGCCGTCACCGGCATGGAAAACGTTGCCGATTGTCAATCCCAACTCTTGACCGATCTCAGTTACTTGACGCATGATGTCCCGTAGTTTGGTTCTAGGAACAACCCCGTCGACCAAGTAATAGTTAGGTGCTATCGTTCCGAATGCTCCGATTGCGCCTTTTCGTGTCGCCCACAATTCAGCACGTTTCGCATCGTCTTCCGCTTCACGAATCTCGGATGAATTGTTGGCGCGACATATTTCCCGAACCTGCTGTCCCTGTTCATCCACAGTTTCGCGTAACCCATCCAACTCAACTATGAGAACCGCTTCGGCATCATCGGGATATCCGGGATGATAGACCGGTTCACATGCATCGATAGTGACGCGGTCCATCATCTCTATGGCAGATGGCACCATACCTACACCGATGATGTCGGAAACCGACTGCGATGCGTCGTCCAAAGAGCGGAACGCGGCTAGCATCGTCAATACCGCTTCTGGTTTCCGCATCAATCTCACCGCGACTTTGGTCACGATACCCAGTGTGCCTTCCGAGCCGATAAACGCACCCCGCAGGTCGTATCCGAAGGTGTCTCTAGATGTGCCACCAAGCCAAACCTTCTCACCGTCGGCCAGCACTACCTCGATGCCCAGCACATGATTCGTTGTCACTCCTAAAGCCAGACAGTGCGGGCCGCCTGCATTCTCGGCAACGTTACCGCCGATTGTGCACGCACGTTGAGAAGACGGGTCTGGTGCGTAATACAGCCCATATTTCGAGACCGCCTCAGAGAGTTCAATATTGACGAGTCCAGGTTCTACGATAGCGACTCGGTTATCAACATCAACTTCCAAGACGCGGTTCAAGCGCGTAACTGGGAGAACGACAGAATCCTGCAAAGGAACCGCACCGCCGCTCAAACCTGTCCCCGCGCCGCGTGGGACAATGTTCGCGTCGTGCTCGTAAGCGACTTTGACACATTCCGCCAACTCATCGGCGTTTCCTGGCAACACAACCGCACCCGGCGGCGAACGATCTATCGAGCCGTCGTATTCATAGAGCAACAAATCATCTGAACCCCAGATGACGTATTCGTTGCCAACTATGCCGCGAAGTTGCTGTATCAGCGTCTCGTTAATCATTCAGACAAAACCACCGTCATTGCCGCGTAGGCGGGAATCCTAGAAGTGTAGGGCACACCATCAAGAAGCGTTGTCGTCCATGAACCGTTGCGCGCTGTCCAGCAGCAACTCGTGGATCCAAACGGAACTCATGATGTCGCCGCTCATGTAACGGCCTTTACTTTGGATGTATGCCGAGAGTTCATCGGCGGCTTTGACAACATCAGGATGCTCTGGCTCTCCTGGATAGCCAATGCCTTGCGCGAAATCGTTCATTCCGATCCCGAAGTAGTGGATCCCGTCAACTGCGAGGATGTCGTCTATGTTGTCGATTGAACCTTGATCTTCTAGCAGCGCGCCTACCAGCATGTTGTCGTTGGCTTGTTGGTAGAAATCTCGCTTGTCGCCCCAAGCATCTGGTGTGAACGAGTAGTTGGTGCCGCGGTTACCGCCGAAAGAACGATGACCGATCGGACCGAAATAGCAGGCATCGACCAGTTTTTCAGCGTCCTCGCCGCTCGCGATGTGCGGTCCCATGATGCCCTGAATGCCGCGATCCAGGTACTGCAAGATGTGGGACGCTTCGACGTTTTCGACCCTTGCAACGGCGGTCGCACCAGCCGCCTCTACAGCGCGTACCATTTCCTCCAACTCGGTATATCCGAACGGACCATGCTCGCCATCCAACCAAACGTAGTCGAAGTCCATCCGGCCCAGAATCTCAACATCCCAAACCGAGGGAAACGTCATTTGGTACCCCAACGCTTTCCTTCCCTCTTTCACCGCTTTAAGCACTCGGTTCTCTCGAACCATCATCTCAGTCATTGGTCTCTCTCTTCGTTCGTGTGTCGTTGTTTCAATTCCCTAGAAATGAAGTGCTGGATTCAACGTCACTTCAACTTAACTGCTGTACCGTAACAGACGATGCTGGCGTACATGTCGTCAGATTCCGATGCGACAGAGCCGATACGCAAGCCAATAACTGCATCGGCTTGGATGTTTTGTGCCGCGCTGGTCAAACGTTCGATTGCCGCCTGTGTCTTTTCCTCAACATTGTCGGTACCACCCCATCCAAGTTTTTCGGAACCTACAACCAAACCCAAGTTGCTTTGGATCTCACGCCCCGCGACAAAATCTGTCGTCGATAGCTGTACTGATTCGTCTGATCCGCTCTGATAGGTCACAATCAATACCATTGGCTAATGGAATATCACGCAGTCTGTTGCTTCAGCTTGACCGCAGTTCCATAGGCAAATATCTCGGAGAACCCTTGCCCAACCGACGAAGTGTTGTACCGCGTTGCCACGATAGCATCCGCTCCTATTCCCTCGGCTTCGGCGATCATCTGTTGCGTTGCCTCCTCGCGCGTGTCTTGAAGCAAACTCGAGTACTCGGATACCGCGCCGCCAGTGATGTTCTTGATACCAGCCATGAAGTCGTACCCAATGCCGCGCGCCCGCACCGCGTTGCCGCGCACCATTCCCAACACTTCCGCAATCTCTTTGCCTTCTAATTGTTCAGTCGTCACTACGATCATTTGCTCATCGCCTTTCAGAATGCGACACAGTCACGCTTCAAACTCGACTCAAACTTATCACCGAATCGCCGCGAAACACTCCGATCATCCACGATAATCCCTGCTGTTAATATCCTGATAACGCCGAAACCGTTACTTGATGGTCGGCCGACGTTGACCAAAGGAACTGGAGAACCATGTATCCAAGCACAATCAGATCCAAACTCGCCACGGGCGGGGCAGTCCTCAGCACCAGCATGTTCTCGCGAGAACCGCACGTGGCGCACACGATTTACAGCAGCCTAAAGCCCGATTGGGTATGGATCGACCAAGAGCACAGCCCTTGGGGCACCGAGAGCATTGGCACGATCTGCGTGCAGGGAAGAAATCTCGGTGTTTCTCCTGTGATCCGAGTGCCGTGGAACGACCCAGGCGACATCAAAAAGGCGTACGACGTCGGCGCGGTCGGAGTCATGGTTCCTCAGGTAGACAACCCTGAAGAAGCCGCCGATGCCATCCGATACGCCAAGTATCCTCCAATGGGCGAGCGCGGCATAGCGCCATGGTTCGCTTCGCTCCTCAACGTCACCCAAGATGATGTACTGGAACATGCCAACAGCGAGACGCTGCTCATCATCCAGATGGAGAGCACAGAAGCATACGAGAAGGTTGACGACACGCTCGCGCTCGAAGGATTCGAGGTTCTTTTGGTCGGCCCGACCGATCTCTCCGCAACCCTCGGCATCCCTGGTCAAATTCATCACGACAGAGTCGAGCAGATCATGTCTGACGTTGCACAGCGCGTTAAAGGCACTGGCAAATTCCTCGCTACCACCTTCCAAGACCCAGAAGTCGCCCGACGATGGATTGGCGAGGGATACACGATGATGAACATCTCGAGTCCTTTAGCACTCGGTTGCGGCCCGATGGCAAACCTCTTCGCTGAACTCCGCGAAGAGTTTCCGTGCGAGTAGTTGAAAGCGACCGAGCCGTGACGCGCTCATGACGGCAAGCGCATCGCCAGAGTACGACCGTGGAACTTCGCGAACCAGAATATCTACAGGATCTGGTTCGTGAGCTGTGCAAACTGCCGTCCGAATCTGAATGGGTCGAGTTCAAAATCAACAACGCCGATCCGGAAATGATCGGCAAGGATATCTCGGCTCTTTCCAACGGAGCCGTTCTGCATGGCCAGTCGTTCGGATACTTGGTATGGGCGTGTCTAATGATACGCATGAGATTGTCGGCACCAACTTCACCACCGAATCGAAAAAGAAGGGGCCGCGCGAACCGGCGATCCGAGTGAGTGTCAGCGACAACTGTGACTTCCAATTCCATACGGTCAATATTGATGACCAAAAGGTAGTCGTGCTGGAGATAACTCCATCGCGCATGTTTCCAACCAAATTCAAAAAGGAAGGGTACATCAGGGTCGGTTCAGCGACGAAACCGCTCCGCGAAGTTCCACAGATGGAAGCACGGTTGTGGGACGTGCTTCGCCAGAACAACTTTGAGGACGCCATCGCTGCTTTGAATCTAACCTCCGAGGAAACTTTGCTGCGAATCGATTACGCGTCATATTTCGATCTACTCAATCAACCACTTCCCGACGGGAACGCCAACATCTTGGACGCGATGCAACGCGACCGGTTGATCACGCGTTCAGATGCTGGCGGATGGAACATCACAAACCTTGCTGCAATTCTTTTGGCACGTGATCTACGTGAATTTGAATATCTCTCTCGCAAACGCGTTCGTGTCATAAAGTACGAAGGGTCAGGGCGCTTCAACGCTGCCAGAGAGCGGCAATTTGATCTCGGTTACGGAGCAGCCTTTCAACGCATCATCGAACACATCATGGCTTTAGTTCCATCCAACGAAGTCATTGAGCAAGCACTGAACGTGGAGATGCCGATGTTTCCAGAGATTGCCGTACGCGAGATCGTGGCGAACGCTTTGATTCATCAAGACTTCTTTGCAACAGGTTCCGGGCCTCTAGTAGAAATCTTTGCAGATAGGGTAGAGGTCACTAATCCGGGAGAGCCGCTTGTCGAAACTCTTCGGTTTTTGGACGCTCCTCCTAAATCAAGGAACGAAGGGACCGCAGCGTTGATGCGAAGATTCGGAATTTGCGAGGAGAGAGGCAGCGGCATCGATAAAGTCATTAATCTTATAGAAGCACACCAACTACCTGCACCGCTGTTCCAAGTCGCAAACACCTCAACAAGATGCACAATTTTCGCTCACAAAACACTCGCTGAAATGGAGCCGGATGAACGCGTGAGGGCATGTTACTGGCACGCTTGCCTGCGGTACGTGACTAACCAGCCAACGAACAATCGTTCAGTAAGAGAACGATTCAATATCCCAGAGCGTCGAATTTCTCGGGCCTCTAAGTTGCTCAAAGAAGCCATTGATGCCGGTCTGATCGTCGTACGCGACCCCGAAGCCGGAACGAGAAACCGGTCATACATTCCATCATGGGCCAGCTCATAGAGAAGTCCTGATTGTTTTCCGTTGCTTTCCCAAAACACGTCTTTCCCACAGAACCATGATCTTTTCAGGTTGAAACGAACTCAAGATTTCTTTTCCGTTGCTTTCCCAAAACACGTCTTTCCCAAAGAACCATGATCTTTCCAAGTTGAAACGAACCTAAGATTTCTTTTCCGTTGCTTTCCCAAAACACGTCTTTCCCAAAGAACCATGATCTTTCCAGGTTGAAACGAACCCAAGATTTCTTTTCCGTTGCTTTCCTTGAACTATCTTGAAAAGCCCAGATCGTCCACACAACGACGTTAATCACGCATCACACTGCCGACTTACCATTGAGTCGTATGGCAGTCGACTCAGTCGAGGTTTCCACCATTGACAACTCTTCTACTCGTCCGGCATGGCGAAACTGGCGGCAACGCGTCTAATCTCGCCCAAGGGCACTACGATGCGCCGCTCAACGAGACGGGCAGGGCACAGGCCCAACTTCTCGGCAAACGCCTTAAAAACGGGCACTTCGACGCCGTCTATTCCAGCGACTCAATCAGAACCCTCCAAACCGCTGAACCTCTGCTCAAATACCGTCCTGATATCGAAATCGTGACTTCACCCGATATCCGCGAGAAAAACTACGGCGACTGCGAGAACTACTCGTGGCAACAGTTGCGAGACGAATACGCCGAGATATTCGAACAGATACTAGACCCTGAGATCGGCTCCGACATCCGCTTCCCCGGTGGGGAGACGGACCGCGAACACATGGATCGCGTTGCAAGTTTCATGCGCAAAACAGTTGAAAATCACGATGAAGACGCTACAATCCTAGTCTTCAGCCATGGCGGATCGATCAAAGCCGCCGCTGCCCACATGTGCAATCTGCGCCTAGAAGACAAATGGCGACTGAAGACCGACAATACCAGCATGAGCTCCGTTATCTCCGAACCCACTTGGCGCGACGATGGCTGGCAGATCGAAAGCTGGAACGATACCCATCATCTCTACGGTTTCAACTCACATGGATGACCCGAACTTGAGTACGCCAGACCTTATTGTCAACCCCTACCCACGCACTATCTACCTAGTCCGCCACGGCGAGACCCAAGGCAACCTTGACGACAAAGCGCAAGGTCATCTTGACGTGCCTCTCACGGAAACGGGCAGACTCCAAGCGAAAGCGGTTGGAAAACGATTGAGCGACATAGAATTCGACGCCGTCTACTCCAGCGACCTTGAAAGAGCATTAGATACCGCCAAAGCAATCACCGCTAATCGACCCGAACTTCAGATTCGAACCACCCCAAAGCTTCGTGAATACCATTTCGGTGACTACGAAGACATGCCTTGGGAAGAGATCGGCAACGTAGATACTGAGTTCTATCGACGCTGGAAGAACTTGAGCATGCGACTCGATATCGAGTTCCCGGGTGGGGAATCAATGCGTGGCGCGTGGGACAGAGTCGGCGGGGTTTTGAGGGAAATCCTTTACGAACATCGACAAGGGAACGAAACTATCTTGATCGTCGGTCACGGTGGCTCGTTGCAAGCGGTCTTGGCTCATCTGCTGAATCTCAGTGCCATGAATCAATGGTTCTTCGTCTTTGACAACGCCAGCGTCACTGTAGTTAAAGAACACCCCTACACACCAGACGCTTGGCGAACCTACGCGTTCAACGACACCAGCCACTTGAACGGTATTGACCGCATCGATAGATCAAAACAGTAGCGACCTACTTCTCGCAAACCACGCCATCACCGTCCCCGTCCCTCGCGCTCGGCACTAGTTCAGCCGGAAATCCACGCCCTTCTCCTTTTTCACCTTGTATGCGTCTTATCCCGGCGGCTTCGGCTTCTTCGCAGTTGGAGTAAATTTCGGAAGTCTGTGTTGCGATTTCCGTAGGCGTGGCAGTCGGTATTTCTGTCGGTGCGATAGCAGTTACGGTCGGTTCTGGCAACGATGTCGGCGTTGGCTCAATGGTTGGAGTGACAGTCGCCGTTGGTTCTGGGGTAGTGGTAGGTGTTGCTGTATCCGTTACAACGGAAACGTACCCTAAATCGACTAATCTGGCGCAGACCTCGGGAAATTCGTCGTCGGTGTCCGAGCTTTCGTCTAACAATTCGGAGATTATCTGACTGGTGCGTGAACTAATATCCCCTACAACACGGTCAAGCAGGCTACGTTCGGATGAATCGTACATCTCCTCTTGAATCTGTATCAGCCCTGCAATCGCTTCTTCACAGCTACCGTACGATTGATCGTCGCGTTTTACGACCTCTTCAATGCCTGTTTCGCAAACATAACTGTCACCATCACCGTCTCTCTCACCAGTAACTAACTCCTTTGGGAATCCCCAACCGACACCTTTTTGCCCGGGTAAGCGTGGCAAACCTGCCGCTTCAGCTTCCTCGCAGGTCTCGTAAGTCGCGTCTGCCTCGTCACTTTCGACGGTTACCGTCGGCTGCTCCGTTGATACCGCAGTAGGTGATGGAGTCGTCTCGCCAACGGGAGCGACCGTTGGCTCTTGAGTTGCCATTGAATCTTCAGCCGCAGTAGCTATCGACTCGGTTTCCGGTCCTGCGATGTGTCCTGACTTGACCAACGCATCGCAATTCTCCAGATGATCCTCAAAATCCCTTGTCCCACCCTCATACGGAACCGCCAACCCTTCATCCAACATGAAATCCGACAACTTCACACCGTCTGGCGACCGAATATCACCCAATATCCTGCTGAAACCGCCATCCTCAAACTCGGTTACTAAAATGTACTGCCCATCAGATGAAACGAAGTCGTTTGCGCGCGCTTTCGACCAGTTGCCACAAGCTTTTTCGAAAGCGTCAGTCGTTCGCGTCTCTGGCGTGTCAATCCCGAAAATTCTCACCGTTTGGTTCTTCAAACCTTCGACTTGAATCTCATCAATCTCGACCTCCAAAGTATCGCCGTCCATTACTCTGATAATTTCAACTGGATACTCCCCATCAACGGTCGTTGGCACTTGGGTGGGTTCGGGCGTGGAAGTAGGCGATGGTAGTGGCGTCGGGGTAGGAAACAGCACTATGGCACGCGGAGTGTTAGTTGGGGTAGGACGTACCGGCGTCGGTATTGGTGTGGGTTCTTGTGTCGCTGTGGGTTGAGGGGTTGCGGACGGCGCTTCAGATTCTGCACAAGTTGCTAGCAAGATAGGGCAAATGAAACTAAGTACTGTTGAGATGAAAATTTTATTTGGCATGAAGAAATATCTTAAATTACGACTTATTCCATCCAGATCGAATATGTTTTGCACCAAGCGCGTACTTGATTTCGAGTTACACGCTCTTTCCTGAAAACTGCACCTCTACATCGTCAACGCAACGCGGTTGGCGGTAGTCCCGCCTTCACGTCCCTGCCACTCGGCAAACTCGAACGCTTCGTTTATCTGCTCAAGCGGGTATTTGTGTGAGATCACATCCGCAACCGGCATCCGATCCTGTGCACAAACGAGGAATTGCAACGACGCTTCGATTATCCAAGGATCGTAGTGCGTAGTTCCGAACCACTGCGTCTGGTTGCTGATGACTTTGACCGCCGGAAACTCAATGTTGCCCTCGCCAATGTTTCCAATGTCGATGTACTTGCCGTTAACCCGCACCATATCCAATCCTTCCAACGTCGCCGAAGGAATGCCAACTACCTCGACGACGACATCGGCGCCGACACCTTGCGTCAATTCCTTGACACGTTCAACTCTCGCTTGCGGCGTCGGGTAATCAACGATGGACACGGTATCGGTCGCGCCGCACCTCATCGCCAAGTCGAGACGCGGTTGTTGCCCATCAATCACTATCACCTGCGACGCGCCTTTCTCGGCCGCCACCGCCGTCGCGTAGATTCCTAAACCGCCCGCGCCTTGTATCACCACGCGGTCGCCGAAATCCATCTTCGCACGTTCCAATCCGAACATCACCTGCGACAGCGCGCAGTTGACGGGCGGCACTGCATCCGAAGGCAACTCGTCCGGCACCTTGAACGCGTAGTGTCCTGACGGGAGGTAGTAATAATCCGCGTAACCACCATCGCAGTAAGGGTAGGATTCCAAATCCTTCCGTCGCGATCGGTGAGGGCAGGCATGGAACTCTCCCCTAATGCACCAATAACACCGATTGCAAGGATTGAAGAAGGGGAATGCAACGCGATCTCCCTCTTTAAGCGGACGTCGCAATGAATCGGTTTCGATCCCTTTGCCTAGAGAGTGGACGACGCCCGTGAACTCGTGTCCGACTATGCGGTTCGAGTGCGTTGACATATCGCCGCGCCAGATGTGCAGGTCTGAACCACAGATCACCGCGTGGGTGTTCTTGATCAGCAATCCGCCCGGTTCAACCTCAGGCGTCGGCAGTTCGTCGATCTCGAATGGAGTACCCGGCGCTTCGAATATGGTGACTTTTCCGATTGGCATGTTTAACTCTCCTATCGCAATTCTCTCCCCCTTTTCGCAATGTGGGAAGAGGAACTAAAGGGGTTCACATCGTCAATGCGACCCGGTTTGCCGTCGAACCACCTTCGCGACCTTGCCACTCAGCGAACTCGAACGCGGCGTTAATCTCTTCCAGCGGATACTTATGCGAAACAACGTTTGCGATCGGCATTCGATCTTTGGCGCGAACCAAGAACTGCAACGCCGCTTCAACGATCCACGGGTTGTAGTGAGTCGTACCTAGCCACTGCGTCTGATTGTTGATGATCTTGCGCGCTGGAAACTCGATGCTCCCGCCGCCGATATTGCCGATATCAACGTACTTGCCGTTAAATCGCACCATGTCTAACCCCTCCAACGTCGCAGCAGCAATGCCTACGACCTCCACGACAACATCAGCACCTACGCCGTGCGTCAACTCACGGACTCTCTCAACTCGAGATTCGGGAGTAGGGTAGTCCATCATCGAGACCGTATCTGTGGCGCCGCACTTCATCGCCAAATCCAAGCGCGGTTGCTGACCGTCAATGACGATAACTTTGGATGCACCTTTCTCCGAAGCGACCGCAGTCGCAAATATCCCGAGTCCACCAGCACCTTGAATTACCACAGTATCGCCGAAATCCATCTTGGCACGTTCCAAGCCGAATAGCACCTGCGACAGCGCGCAGTTGACGGGTGGCACTGCATCCGAAGGCAACTCGTCCGGCACTTTATACGCATAGTGTCCCGGCGGCAGATAGTAGTAGTCAGCCATTCCACCATCGCAGTAGGGATACGCATCCAAGCCCTGATGGTTGTTCCTGCCACGATGCGGACACGCATGATGCTCGCCGCGAATGCACCAGTAGCATCGATTGCAAGGGTTGAAAAAGGGGAATGCTACGCGATCGCCCTCTTTCAACGGCCGCCTCAGCGAATCCGTATCCACTCCTTTACTCAATGAGTGAACTACCCCCGTGAACTCGTGCCCCGTTACGCGACGTTTAGGCGGCGGTTTAGTGTCGCCATCTCCGCGCCAACCGTGCAGATCCGAACCACAGATCACAGCGTGCGTGTTCTTGACAAGCATTCCACCTGGCTCTACCTCGGGCGTCGGCAGCTCTTCGATATCGAACGGCACTCCCGATGCGGTGAAAACTGCAACTTTCCCAGTCGGCATCTCTAACTCTCCTGTCGTATGTCCCCTCTTGAACCAAGGGGTGGCGTAAGCCCCTCCCCCTTGAATCAAGGGGAGTTCCCATCGTTGCACGCGAATATAACCCATCATGGCTATCTATGAACGTTGCGCATGTATACTTTCGACTCGATTAAATCAAGGTGCGACGCGAGCGTGACGAACTCAGTTCCGTAGACCGTCAGCATCAAAGGTGTCAACAGCGAAAGGCGTATTTGAGTGCTTGAACGATTCCACGTCCCCCACGACATCGCAGTTCATGTCGAAATCGACGACATGCGTGCAACCGTCGAAGACATCTTCCGAAAGATGGGAATGCCAGAGGATGACGCTGTTCAGTCGGCAGATGTCCTTGTCTACGCAGACGCACGCGGCATCGAGTCGCACGGCGTCTCAAACATGCTGAGGAGCTATGTCGCATCATTCGGCGAGGGCGGAATAAACCCTACTCCCGAACCCAAAATCATCCGCGAATTGCCCGCCGCCGCAACCCTAGACTGCGATGGTGGTCACGGTCTAGCTGTAGGCCCGATGGCGATGCGTATGGCGATGGACAGGGCAGAGGTCTACGGCATCGGAACCATCACCGCCATAAACGGTCGCCACTTCGGTGCCTGCGCCTACCATGCCGCAATGGCACTGGAACGCGACATGATCGGTGTTGCAATGACCACTGGCGGCGTAAATGTTGCACCAGTCCACGGTGCCGAACGCCTAGTCGGACTGAATCCCCTCGGTATCGCCGCGCCAACAAGAGACGAACCACCTTTCATCTTCGACGCCTCAATGAGCAGCGTCGCCGGAAACAAGATCGTCCTAGCAAAACGCATCGGTGTTCCAGTCATGCCCGGATGGGTCGCCAAAGCCGACGGCACTCCGGTAATGGAGGAGAGCGAAGTCCCCGAAGACTTCATGATGCTTCCCGCTGGCGGCACCCGCGAACTCGGCGCACACAAAGGCTACTCAATGGCCGTGATGATCGAGATTCTCAGTGGCATCCTCGGCGGCAACGGAGGCGGGCCAAACCGACGGCGAGGCGCATCGCATCACTTCATCGCCTACAACCTTGAAGCCTTCACCGACATTGAAGAGTTCAAGTCCGACATGGACGAATACATGCGGGCGCTTAAAGACAGCAAACCCGCGCCAGGGCAAGATCGTGTAGTCTACGCCGGATTGCCCGAACACGACGAAGAGATCGAACGTCGCGAACACGGAATCCCTTACCATCCTGAAGTAATCGACTGGTTCCGCCACATTACCGCCGAACTCGAAATCCCATGGAGGCTCACGTGAAAAATTAGGGTTCACCCGCTCGCAACACCTCGCGTCATTCCGGTACCCTTTGCGTCATTCCGGCGGAAGCCGTAATCCAGAGAAGCGGGGCAGGCAAGATACACCCCGTGCCACAAACCAACCGTCTACATCACCACCAACCAAAAAGGAAACAAAAAATGGGCATTAACAAATGCATCGACTTGCTTAAAGAGGGGCAACCCTTCTACGCAACCCACACGCCAGAACTCACCTACGACGCTGGCGTTGAATTGGCCCAGACCTGGGCCGACATGATCCTCATCGACTTTGAGCACCGTCACTTCGATGTCGGCGGATTAGGCGATTTCATGAGAGGCTTGAAGGCAGGCGGTCCAACACCGAGCGGACATCTAACACCAACCGTCGTCACCACGCTCCCGCACAATGCCATCTCCGTCGAAGAAGTCCGTTACAACGCTTGGCAGATGCGACACGCCCTCACTACTGGCGTCCACGGATTGCTTCACACCCACGCACGCAGCGCCGAAGCCGTCAAATGGTTCGTCGCAGCTTGCAGATATCCCTTCCAGAGCCTCGCACGAGACATCATCCCTGAAGGCTTGCGCGGCGGTGGAGGGCAGGGAATACCAGCCGAGATCTGGGGCTTGTCGCCGCGCGAATACGTCGAAATCGCTGATCCGTGGCCACTCAATCCCAATGGCGAACTCCTGCTCGGACTCAAGATCGAAGACCGCCACAGCCTACCCGTAGCCGACGAGATAGCAGCCGTACCCGGCATCGGTTTCGCAGAGTGGGGACCCGGAGACATGGGGATGTCGCATGGCAACCCGGATGCACACGACCCGCCATACCCTGACTACATGGATCACGCCCGTAACACCATCAAGAACGCACTTGACAAAGCTGGCGTCGGTTTCTATTCCAGCTGGGCCGATGACAACATGACACAGGAACAGAGGATCGACCACCTCATCGACGTTGTCGGCGTAAAAATGATGGGTGCACCAAACAAAGAGTGGGCCGACTATGGCAGAGCCAAGACAGGTCGCACGATGCCGGTTTAGCACTGCTCCTACCCGCGCCGCCAGAGCATCCCCCGCTCACACCGCTGTTCGCGCCCCCTTGCACAAGTGAAGGGGGCGTACACCTCCCTCTTGGCTTGCACTCAGTCATTCCTAGTGCAACGAGGAATCTTCCCCTTCGCGGAGCGTAAGGGGGCTAGGTGGATGCATCTCGTCTCATCGTGGCAATCACGGTTCAACCCTTCGCTCCATTAAGCGATAAAGTATGAACACGTGCGACGATACGCGTCGCACTCCATAATCACAAGGAACCGTAATCATGGGTATCAGCAAATGCATCGACCTACTGAAGCAAGGGCAGCCGTTCTACCACACTCCAACGCCTGAACTCTCTTACGACGCTGGACGTGAGATGGCGCAGACTTGGGCCGACATGGTCCTCATTGATTTCGAGCACCACCACTTCGACATCGGAGGGTTGTACCAGTTCATGAGGGGTCTCAAAGACGGCGGACCCACCCCGAGCGGTCATCCTACACCGACCGTCGTGACTTCTCTGCCCCATAGCGCCTACTCGGTCGAAGAGGTGCAGTACAACGCCTGGCAGATGCGACACGCGTTAACCACCGGCATTCACGGCCTGCTCCACACCCATGTACGCGGCCCTGAAGAAACCAAATGGTTCGTCGCAGCATGTAGGTACCCGTTCCAGACTATCGGCAGTGACATAATTCCCGAGGGAATACGCGGTGGTGGTGGGCAGCGCCAACCCGCAGAAATCTGGGGCATCGATCCTAGGGAATACGTCCAGATCGCAGATCCTTGGCCGTTGAATCCCAACGGCGAACTCATGCTCGGACTAAAGATCGAAGACCGCCACTGTCTGCCTTTCGCAGAGCAGACCGCAGCCGTTCCCGGTATCGCGTTCGCAGAGTGGGGACCCGGCGACATGGGAATGTCATTCGGCGATCCGGACGCTCACGATCCGCCGTACCCGGACTTCATGGAGAATGCCCTCAACATCGTCAAGACGGCGTTGGAAAACAACAACATTGCCTTCTACGCCGCATGGCAAGACGAAGAGATGAACAACGAGCAGCAGGTCGACCAACTCATCGATGGACTTGGCTGCAAGATGATCGGTGCACTGACCAGAGACATCGCTGATTACGGCCGCGCAAAAACTGGTAGGACGATGCCGGTATAACGGATTTATGAATTCCCCGCAACGTAGGGGGCAACCCTTGTGGTTGCCCCGATCAACCACAAAACCGATAACTAATGAAAACCGAGATGTTGCGGCGATTGAAAAAAGCGCTGCTATCCATCGCAGCAACCGCGACGTTCATCGTTGCATTGTTGATCGTCGTATCCGTTGTCGGGCAAAGATACCAATTCAGTACGAATCCTAGGAGTTCCAACATCGATATCTACACGTTGCGAAACGATGATGGAAGCTCCTTTCAGTGCCACCGCGACAACTACAGTTCCATCGTCCTCACAGAAGTTGACGGTGGGATTTTCGAGATTGCGCCGGTTGCCGATCTGATTGAAATCGAACAGTGCATCGAGGCGTATAAATCAGGACGCCTGCCGTTCGATCCCCGCGACTTCATCGTGCGATACGAAGCCGGTTACGTGATTTGGGAAGGTGTAGACCACAAGGACATCCACCATTGGAGTTCTACGGGGCGCTGGGGTTTGCCGGGAGAAGAATGCGCCTCACACTACGAATTCAAGGAAAAAAGCCATCCTTGGCTGGTGGATGTCCTCGGACTCGTCGACACCATCGAAGTGGCTTTCGAATGGACAGGATCAGACGCTGAATGGCAGACGTGCCTAGCCGCCCGAGAGAACCGGATATCCGAGCTCGACTTGTCCGAATTTAAGGCAGCTATCGCCGAAAACTTACGAAACTAACCCGCTAAACTGAAGGCAACTCGCGACCGACCATTCAGATTGCAGGAAGGGCACGACATGAAAATGACCGCCAAACAGCAATCACTCCGCCGTCTAGCCGCAACCCTCACCACAGCGACCATCCTACCCTTAATCGTCCTCGCACCCGCGTATCTCGCTTCGGTCTTGATCACAAGTGACACGCCCTCAGCAAACGAAGCGACAGAACGCGTCTCAAAGATCGATATCGCTGAAATCAGCCCCGATGGAACGTTCGCGTACAACGTTGACTCACTTCCCAGCGAATCCACACAAAATGAAGGTGCAGAAGCTCCTGCTGAAACATTGCTCGGTTCAGATCGAAGTCAATGATGAATGCGGTCTAACGCTGATGTTCGGTTCACACGATCGTTACGATGCCGAAACGGAGACGTACGTCGGCCACCTAAGGGTACGAGATGACAAGTCGGGATCAGACAGATTATCCGCCGAACTCGTCAATTGCTCCGTGTTATTCATGGAAATCGAATAGGATACCAACGGCGGTTCTTGAATCATAAGGAGAAATACGTCTGACGGGGCGTGTTGCGGCTCTAATCAACCAAATCGGCGTCAACGTGGAGATGTTTAGAGACTTATGTGTTACAATATGATGTGTCTATAACGAATTCAAGGGACCATCACAATGCCTCAAAAGCTCAGCATCTCGAAATGGGGAGATGACTTCGCAGTCAAGATACCCGATGAAGTCGCGGATGAATTGGGAATCCAAGAAGGCACCCCGGTAGAACTCAAGCTTGACGGCAACGTGTTACGCATACGAAAAACCAGATGGACTCTCGAAGAATTGCTCGCGGATATTGACCCTGACAACCTGCCTGAAAACATCGAAACCGATGGACCGCGAGGCAATGAGTATTGGTAGAGTCAAAATCAACATGAAACTCATCACTACAATCTCCTTCCTCACTCTCCTCTCAGTTTCCCTACTACTGATTGCCTGCACATCCGATGGAGGTGCTAACGAGATCGCGGTTGAGCGTGCCCAAGCCACCGCCGAGGCTGCCATTGCCGAGCGCAACAGTGCCATATCTGAACGTGACGCAGCAATTCAACGCGCTGACCAAGTCGAAAAGTCCGCGGACCGCCTCAAGGCGATCAATGATCGCGGCAGCATCGTCTGCTCAACTGGCAACGACACCCCCGGATTCCATTCCCTAGACGATGCAGGGCAGAGCATAGGTTTCGACGTTGATCTTTGCCGCGTAGTCGCCGCGGCCGTGTTGGGAGACGCTGATGCTGTCGATTACAGGTTTACAGACCTGTCCGCGCGAGGTCCGGCTCTCCAATCCGGTGAGATCGACGTAATGAACCTCACGACAACTTGGACATCCAACCGAGACGTCAACTGGGGCAATTTCGCGCCTGTCATGTTCTACGACGGACAGGGATTCATGGCGCGTAAAGACTCCGGCGTCACTTCCGCGCTGGAGTTGGAAAACGCCGCTATCTGCGTAACCTCCGGCACCACGACTGAACTCAACCTCGCCGACTACTTCCGACAAAACAACCTAGATTTCACGCCAACCGTCTTTGAACAGTCTGATGTCGCGTTCGACGCATACTTGGCAGGGCAGTGCGACGCATTCACCACTGATCGCTCTGGACTCGCCGCGCTTGTGACTGAAGCACCAAACCCGGAAGACCACCTGATCCTTCCGGAAATCATCTCAGAAGAACCGCTGACACCGGTCATTCCGCACGGCGACGAAGTGTGGTTCGACATCGTAAAGATCGTGATGGCAGGGCTGATATACGCCGAGGCTTATGGCATCGACAGCACTAACGTAGATCAGATCGCCGCAAGTGATGACGTGAAAGCTAAACGTCTACTCGGTTCCGAAGGCGATTTCGGACAAGACGTGCTAGGTCTAAAAAAGACCTTCATGCAGGATGTCATCAAGCAGGTCGGCAACTACGGCGAAATCTACGAACGCAATCTAGGCACCGATGGCATCGGACTGCCACGCAAAGGGCGTAACGACCTTTGGATCAACGGCGGACAGATCTACGCCGCGCCGTTGCGCTGAAGGCATCTGTAGTTGGAAAGCATCTACATATCAACGCCAGTGCATCGCAGACCATCGTCATCTACCAAAACGCTTCGTTATGTCATAGCATTGATACAAGGTGTTAACACCTAGTTAGAGTCCGCTGGTCTCGCAAGACCATCCAACGAAGGGGAATCCAAGACACATGAAATCCAAATTACTGATCGCACTGCTCGCGACCTTTTCGGTATTCGCAGTCGCTTTCACCGCGTGTACGAGCGACGAAGGTCCGTCAGACGCAGACCTACAGAATGCGCAAGCTACAGCATCAGCCGCGCAATCGGCCCTCAATGACGCCAACTCCAGAGCCCAAGAAGCCGAGGCACGTGCAGACGCTGCCGAAAAGGAAGCCTCAGATGCCAAGATGGCCATGGAGGAAGGTGCAGCCGGAAGACTCGCTCAAGTCCAAGAACGCGGCAAGGTGATCTGTGCCAGCCGTAACGACGTTCCCGGATACGGTTCGCTTGACGACTCCGGACGTAACATCGGCTTCGACATTGATCTTTGCAGGGCGATCGCTACTGCCGTACTCGGCGACCCCGAAGCCATCGAAATCCAGTACATCACCGCCGCCGAACGTGGCCCGACCATCCAGTCTGGTGAAGTTGACGTCCTCGTCAGAACCGTCACTTGGACCACCAGCCGTGACGCTCAGTGGGGTAACTACGCGCAGACCATGTTCTACGACGGACAAGGCTTCATGGTCCCGGCAGACCTCGGTGTAACTTCCGCTTACGAACTCGGCGGTGCCGCCGTTTGTGTTACCAGCGGTACAACCACCGAGCTAAACATGGCTGACTTCTTCCGCCAGAACAACCTCGAGTACAACCCGCAGGTCTTTGAAGACACCGATGTCGTGCTCAGCTCATACGAGTCTGGTGCATGCGACGTATTCACCAACGACCGCTCTCAGCTCGCCGCACTACGAACTTCATTGCCGAACCCACAAGACCACGTGATCCTTCCTGAGACCATCTCAGAAGAGCCGCTCGGTCCAGTCGTTCCACACGGTGACGACCAATGGTTCGACATCGTCAAGACCGTTATGTCTGGCTTGATCTATGCAGAAGCGTATGGAATCAACAGCGGTAATGTCGGACAGGTAGCTGGCGGTGACAACGTCAAAGCCAAGAGACTGCTCGGAACCGAAGGTACTATCGGTCAAGAGTCGCTCGGACTTAGCGAAACCTTCATGCAAGACGTGATCAATGCAGTGGGTAACTACGGCGAGATTTACGACCGCAACCTCGGACCGGACGGCATCGACCTTCCGCGAGAGAACGGACGCAACGCGCTGTGGTCCAATGCTCCATGCACGGACTGCCCGAAGGGTGGACAGATCTACGCAGCGCCGCTACGCTGATCTATCCTTCACAATCCCGCGCCAAAACGCGCAAAAGGGGGATGCTCAGGCATCCCCCTTTTCTTTATCACGCGCTAAACTACATCCAGTTGAAAGTAAACCAACGCTAATTCAAGAGAACAACGGTGCAGAGCATCATATACCCGGGCGGAATCCCATTCTGGCGCAACGTCGTCTTCATCCAATGGGCGGTGCAGATCGTCTCTGCAATCTTCGTAATCACCATCGTTTCATCTTTCCTGTTCAACGTCGCGTACGAAATCCAAGACCGTGAAATCCCCTTCGGGTTCAGCTTTCTCGACGATGCCGCACAGATCCCCATCGGCGAGTCACTGATCCAATACGATCCTTCGCAGTCCTACCTCTACGGATTCGGCGTAGCTGCGTTAAACACCATCAAAGCCTCAATCCTCGGCGTAATCCTTGCAACGTTGCTCGGAATCATCATCGGCGTCTCAAGGCTCTCCTCGAACTGGTTGTTGAGCAAACTTGCGCTCACTTACATCGAGACAATCCGTAACATTCCTCTTCTCATTCAGCTACTCTTCTGGTTTCTCATCATCCTCGAACTTCCCAACGTCAGAGAAGGATACGTATTTCTCGACACCTTCTACTTGAACAACAGCGGCTTCTATCTCCCTTGGCCCACTCCGCTAGGAGGATTCTGGTTGTGGGCAATTCTGTCCGCTTTGGGCATCGTAGCAGCGTTCACCGCATACAAATTACTGCAACGACGCGAGATCGAAACCGGAAAGCCTAGCTATCCCATCATCGCAGGCATCGGGATATTCGCCGCATTCACCCTGATCGGATTAGCCGTATTTACCCCGTTGGATCTCGTAGTACCTGAACCACAAGGCAGATTCGGGAGGTTTCAAGGAGGAGCGAAACTTACCGGAAGCTTCTTCGCGCTACTCATCGGTCTCGTCATCTACACATCGTCGTTCATCGCCGAGATCGTCCGCGCTGGGATCCAAGCCGTCCAGAAAGGGCAGACCGAGGCCGCACGATCACTTGGACTCAACACCAACTCGTCGCTACGGTACGTCATCTTTCCGCAAGCGCTACGCGTCATCATCCCGCCGATGATCAGCCAGTATCTGAACCTCACAAAGAACTCCAGCCTTGCCGCCGCCATCGGATATCCCGACCTCGTCAGCGTCGCAACTACCATGACTCAGATCGCACCCGCGATCACCCTCATCGGCATGGTTATGCTCACCTACCTCGCTATGAGCCTCACATACTCCCTGATTGGCAACATCTACAACCGGATGACTAGATACGCCGGAGTGGGTTGACCTAGCAACGATGAACCAATCCACGACAAGACCTAATCCACCACCGCCGCCTATGACCGTCGGCGTTCCCGGTTGGATACGAGCAAACCTGTTCAACTCACCAATCGATGGCGTCATAACCATTGTGCTAGGCGCGATATTGGCTTTAGCCGCGATACAGGCCGTCAACTGGGTATTTCTCACCGCCGACTGGACCGTCGTAACGTCACGACTTCCGCTCTACATCATCGGACGATATCCGCAAGAACTCTACTGGCGTCCGTTGACAGCGCTCTTGCTAATCAGCGTTCTGCTAGGCATGACATGGCGAATGTGGGGCGGTATCGCGCGTAATTTCGCAATCATACTGATCGTCATTACCCTACTTGCTGCGTTCTTGCCGTATTCGCCGCTGGAACTATCTCAACTAGGGCCTGACGAATCGCCATCCGAGCCCCAGACGTTCGTCAGCGTCATGTTCGCCCTAAACATCGTCGCCGTCGCGATCGGTTACGGACTGGCGATGTTACCTGCCGTCGGACGCCCGCTCACTTTGGTATACGCCGCCATTGCATTCTTCATTATCTCGGCACTGCTCGTAATTGGGTCAACGTACGTTCCTGGTCTCGAACCCGTACCCACTCAAGATCTAGGCGGACTTACCCTCAACTTACTACTTGCCGCCGTCGGAATCGTCTGTTCGATACCTATAGGAATCCTCCTAGCACTTGGTCGACGGAGTCAACTCCCAGTGCTAAAGGTCGCATGTGTAGGTTTCATCGAGATCGTTAGGGGAGTGCCACTTATCACTTTGCTGTTCATGTCCCGACATATTCTCCCGCTCACTTTCCCCGAGTCAGTCTCTATCGACGAGCTCTATCTTGCGATGATTACGATAACGCTGTTCAGTTCGGCTTATATGGCGGAAAACATCCGCGGTGGAATGGCCGCTGTCGCGACTGGTCAGACTGAAGCCGCAAGAGCGCTAGGGCTTCGTGCATGGCAGACAACGACGCTCATTACCCTTCCGCAAGGAATCCGCAACATCATACCGGCGATAGTAGGGCAGGCAATCGGCCTCTTCAAAGACACCTCCCTAGTCTTCATCATCGGAATGCTAGACCTTGTCGAAATGGGACGCGTCACTATACAAGGCAACCTCGAATTCGTAGACGACGGACACGAAGTCTACATCTTCATCGCCGCCGTCTTCTGGATCTTCACATTCTCCATGTCATACGTAAGCCGCAAAATCGAAACAGTGCTAGGAGTAGGACGTAGATAGCCGACAAATCATGTAGGTGCAACCCTCGTGGTTGCCCTCACCAATCAACATCCCGCCCATCCATGTAAGTCCCACCCAAGAGGCGAAGAACCCATGACCACAGAAACACAAGCCAACATTCGAGACATCCCACTTGAAGACCGCGACGACATTATCGTTTGCGAAAACGTCTACAAGTGGTTCGGTAGCTTCTGCGCCGTAAACGACGTGTCGATGAAGGTCAAGAGGGGAGAGGTCGTCGTTATATTCGGGCCATCCGGCTCCGGCAAATCGACATTCATCCGCATGATCAACCGAATTGAAGAGCATCAACAGGGCAAGATCATCGTTGATGGCATCGAGATGACCAACGACCTCAGAAACCTCGATGCGATCCGTCGTGAGGTCGGCATGGTATTTCAGCAGTTCAACTTGTTTCCGCACATGACAGTGATGGGAAACATCACGCTGGCACCACAACGTGTCCGACACTTGCCAAAAGCAGAAGCGCAAGACCTCGCCATGAGCTTGCTCGAACGCGTCGGCATCCCAGAACAGGCAGAAAAATACCCTGCCGAACTCTCTGGCGGACAGCAGCAACGAGTAGCAATCGCACGCGCACTAGCCATGCAGCCCGAAATCATGCTATTCGACGAGCCGACATCAGCACTAGACCCCGAAATGATCAAAGAAGTACTAGACGTCATGCGAGAACTCGCCGACACCGGCATGACAATGCTATGCGTAACCCACGAAATGGGCTTCGCAAGAGAAGTAGCAGACCGCATGGCAATGTTCGACGAAGGACAACTAGTAGAAATCAACACCCCCGACCACATCTTCACAAACCCAACCGAAGACCGCACGCAGCTGTTCTTGGATCAGATTCTTTAGGGCGACAGTCACATCGGGTTACAAAGCTGTTCAGTGGAAATCATCAACCTCAACGACTTGGGCGAAGGTAGGGTAACGACCAGCCGGGAGCCACATGAAATGAGTAAGATGCTCCAATATCACAGAAAATCGATGGATTTCGTCGCTCAAGCTACGATGCCGTTGCACGCGGAAAACATCGACGATGAAGGCAAAAACGACCTTTTGCGGCAAGCTTTCAACTGGGAGTTACAAGCGATTCAAGAACTTGAAAAGCAGCGGTACCACGAACCGACTTACTCCGTAATGCACCGGAGCGCGGCAACGCTAGCACTAGACTGCCGTGACACACGACTTGCTCAGCAACTCGCCACAAAAGCACTCGCAGAAAACCCGCCAGACGACATTGCTCAAGAACTACGCCAGGTACTCCAACAAGCACTTGATCAAAACCATCGCCAAACCCAGGCCATACACGAAAACGTCCTAGCCGACGCCCCACAACCATTCGACGAGCAAGGGGAGTAGGATCTATACCCGCATTCCCGTGCAGGCGGGAGTGTGGGTAATACTGATGAGTTGACCTTCAAGACGCCAACGTTTGGCAGGCCAGTCGATGAGCGTAACAATCTATCGACGCATAGTTAAAAGATTCGAATGGGACAGATCAGGAGTAATCCTAGCCGCCTTACTGTTCCTGGGGGAATGCATAGCAGTAGCACTGGCAGTGATATCGGGACAGTGGGCTGCATTGGTGAGTGCTCTAATTCTGGCGCTGTATGTTCCTCTCGCTATCTGGATGGGGAAAATGCCGTTCGCATCCCTCACTGAGTACGAGAAACGCAGGGGGTACGCAGAGAAAATTCTGGGGGTTAGAATTCCTAGTTCAACAGATACGATGCAAGGAGGGTGGCCAGTTGGTTCGATACAGACTAGTCTTATGGACAGTTCCGACGAATCGATACGGGTAGCGGTAGGTCGAGCGTACTGTTTAGGAGATCTGAGTCTACAAGCTTTCTGTGACCGTCCCTGGAGACAAGACGTGAAACTTAAAATCCTTAAAACACGGCTTGATCTAACTTCGCTAAAGGTGACCGCTGCAGGTGTATCCTACGCGCCCGAACTGATGGAGAGTGATGCTGATTCCACAAGCACGCAAGAGTAGAAGGGATATGCACCCTTGTCGATAGTCGGTCATACAATTCCCAAAACTATGATTTCTGTCACCAAATGCCATTCACAACCCCCGATTGCTTACCACCGGCTCCGATGCCAGCAACACCCTCAACCCACGCAAGTCCGGCAAGTCCAGAATCTCCGACACCCCATCATCCAACGCCGACCGAGCCACACAATCTGCCATCCCCGGCAACCGTTCAAACTCCGCATCTGCCAACTTATCGAACAGGTCAGAAAGACGCTTGAGCTGAGATTCCGTCAATCCACGCGGATCGAGGATCGGCAAGTTTCCAAGATCGGCCTTTTTCATCGCTACCCAACCGCCATGCGTGCTGTTACGTCTGGCTAGAAGGCCCAATAGCCCAATACTGGAGTTCATCCACACGACCAAGGCTTTCTCATTCGCTTTAGTTGAATTCCTAACAGGCCACCACACGTTCGAGAGTACACGGTTTTCCGATCGCATGGCCACAACCCTAGCAGTGCTCAATCCCAGTCGTTCGGAAATTAGGATACGCCCAGATTTCGACCACAATTGATCAGAAGGTTTGAGGTTACGCCCTGGGCGAGCCGTAACGAGCGGGGCAAGATACTTGTCGGGCTCGGTGACGAAACCTTTTCGCTTTTCAGTCTCATGATTTTCCACCATCGGATACGCTGTGACGCTATCCGTCCGCTCAAAACCGTCCCATAAATCACGCCGATCAGGCCCGATATCCCCAATCTCATCCAATCGACACATCGGCACGCTACCAACGGTAAAATCGCCCGGCACCCAAACCTCACCATCTTCCAACAGTCTCAACGCGCTCCGAACTACATCCGCACGGGCGAACTGCACACCCATCCATTGCTTGCCATTGAGTTTCGACTCCGGAATCGAAAACACCTCGCCGACATGTTGCCCATCGACTTCAATGAGTGCTGTGCCCGTATCCTCAATCCTTGCCGGTTCAGTTAAATTAACAGCCTCCGCTACGCTATGCGCATCGAACACTCCTATCGGGTTATTCCAAAGATTCACAAAATTTATGCGATGTTCGGGACCGTCACCGTTTAGCGGTCGCCGAGTCGCAATCAACAACGCTTCCGACAAATCAGTGCTGTCCGAAAAGTTCCAACGCGTGGGATCGTGCGACGAAACCACAACGTCTAATACATAGTCGTTCTCTATCAACGCCCGCGTCTGCGACCAAGACGGACCAGTACAAACCGTCACTGGCAAAACCAACGCCAGACGCCCCTCGCCAGGCCGCAATTTGGGTGATGCCGCCGCTACAAATGCCGCGCCGAGACCAGCTGTTGACGACGCCTTCATCGACTTGAGTCGACGTGACAACTCGCCTTGAAGCTGCCGACGCTCCGACTGCGGCATACTGCCGAAGAGGAGATTACCGCCGACCGACCGCGTAAATGGCGGATTCATTATCGCAAGATCCAAATTCGGTAACCTCGCCGTGACGCCCTCATCCGCGCCGCGAGTTCCACCGCCAAACACTTCTCCAGCGTCTTGCAACGTCGTGCCGAAATCGGGGTCAGATAACGCGAACTGGACAGCCGCCTCATCCGTATTCAAAAACTCCAAAGAGCCTAGAAGTGCCTGATCGCCATTCACACCTAAGGGCATCACATATAGATTCATCCTGTCGAATTCGATCGAGGGATTAAGCATCGCCAAGCTAGTAGCCGCGAAATGAATCGCTGAAAGTTGCACGTCGTAACCGTGCAGAGCCTGTTCAACCATTGCTTTGTGTAAAGCTGCCGATTCTGATCCACCTGCATCTCGATGCTTACGCTCCACCTCGGCAGCAACCGCCATCAAGAGCGTTCCAGTTCCGCAAGCCAGATCAGCAATGTTTAGGGAAGCGGGAAACTCGTGAGCCGACCAGCTAACACCATCTGGCCAGTTGTGAAAAACCAGCCGCGCTAACATCGTGGCCGCTGGTACCGACGTGTAGTACGCGCCGGTGAACTTGGCATCCGACAACAGCGTGTGGAACAGCCGACCGGAAAGATCGTGTCCCTCCAAAGTCCGGGTGTCTCTGACGGCTTGAACCAAGGGTTCGATTACGGGCATCTGAAATTGCTCTGGCGCAAGCTTGAGTACATCTACCAGAGACCCGGCCAGCTCGAATACCGGTACATAGTCGATTTCGTCCATAATCTGCGACCACGCGTCACTTAAACCGTCAAGTCTGAAGATTAAGGATTCCTTGACAGACTTAACATCCTCGTCCACGGCGGCAAGTCGATCTTGAAATGCCAACGCATTGAACAAAACCAAAGAACCGATACGAAGAGCGGCGGCCTTGTCCCTTTCACTATCAGATTTGGCTATTACTTCTGATATTAGCCGCGCGATTCTTGCATGACCAGCTATCACTTTCGCCGATTCTTCGACCGCGTAGCCTACTACCGATGCCGCAACTTGGACGCGATCAAATCCTTCGATATCCACTGGAAGTACGCGCAGGTGGTCCGCCAAGTCAACGATCGATCCGCTTCGCACACGTCGGTTGCCCATCAAGTCGCCCCGAACTCCGTGTAACCACCACTGGAGATCATCAGCTTCCTCAAGGCAAGATGAAACATCTGAAGCTTGGCGGAACCGATCAGGATATACGATGCCCAAAACACCCAAATGTCTGGGAAAAGAAGTCAATCGCTCGTCAAGTTGAGATTCCAAATCGCTTAAGGAGCCGGCGTACTTGCATTCCAAGATCACTTGGTCGCCAGTGTTCAATTCGACCCGTACATCCGGAACACCGTGTCGGCTCCGACGCTCAGCCCCAGCCGATATCCCATGATCCTTTAGCATTCGAGCGAGTTCAACGTTGAATACTTCTTCGCGGTTAGTTTCTGTCTGTTGTCTTCGAGGCATAGTAGGTGTTGTCATCCTTAATCCTTCAATAGCAACGTGTTCAAGATTTGCACATGATTCGGAATTGCGATTCTACGCTGGAGTCCGATTACCTTACTCCTACATGGCGAAAAATCCGCAGATCTTCTGGCAAGACGTGGCTCACTCCTCGCTGCTTGTCGCAATCCAATTTCGGCAAGCAGGGCGTACCTGTGAAGCACAACCTAACCAACACATCTCATTCATCATAGTTCATGGTTTCCAATCATTGCCATCCTAGCGCAGACTTATTCAACTACTGATTTTATAACGTCACTTATCTTTAAGTTCAAATTTCGCACTACAAACATCTGAAAAATCTTGTCGGAAATCTTGAAATCACTCTTGACAACACTGACATACATGCTATTCTAAGAATCAAGTTGACCTACATACGTCTTACCTGATCCTGACCATCGTAGTGTGGAATGCCACTTGTGGTTCCCGGACTAGACCAAACAGCCGACACACCATCCATCTCGACCAATCGTAAGAAAGACCACATCGACATGCTCGTCAAACAAAGACCTGACCGTTGGACAAAAATGGCGCATCTCGGCAAGATGGCGACCGATGACATCATCCTGCCGTCGGCACAAGCAGGACAGAGCCCGACACCTGTCAAAGAGCGCGCACCATACAGCATCCCGCGCAACAATCCCGGTCCCGGTGTATACCGCTCGCGCCTTCCAAACGGTAAGTTCACAAACCTCATGCAGGTCATGTACACCGATTTCTGCAAGATGGACTGCCATTTTTGCCCGAACAGCCACTGGGTACCGCGCAAACGCTACGGATTCAAGCCCGATGAACTCGCCAAAACATTCAACGAGTTAGTCGAACGGCAAACCGTCGAAGGACTATTCCTCAGTTCCGGAGTCGCTGGCACAGGCTCCAAAACTACTGAGCGGATGGTCAAGGTCGTTGACATCATCCGCAACAAATACAAGTTCAACGGATACATACACCTCAAAGTCATGCCCGGCACTGAGCAACACATCGTTGAAGCCGCACACCGACTCGGGTCACGACTCTCCGTAAACCTCGAAACCACTACCGTTGACCACATGAACAAACTCTCCAATATGAAGCACTACGAGCGAGACATCTTGGCACCAATGGCATGGATCGACGAACTAAAACGTGGGCCAACTCGAGGCGCGATCGGACAGGCAACGCAATTCGTTGTAGGAGCCGCAGACGAGACCGACCTTGACATTCTCAACCGCATATCGCAGCTCTACGCCGATTGGGAACTCAAACGCGTCTATTACGCACCTTTCCGTCCTGTCAGATACACACCGCTTGAAGAGCATCCCGCGACGCCCATGCAACGAACCAATCGCCTCTATCAACTCGACTGGCTTAAACGCGTCTACAAATTCTCCGACAACGAAATCAAACTCGGACTTGACCGCGGCGGATTCCTACCGCTAGAACTCGACCCGAAACAGACCATCGCGCTCGAAAACCTAGACGCATTCCCAACCGACATCAACACCGCAAACCGTGAACAACTCCTCCGTACTCCCGGTCTCGGCCCGATCAGCATCCAACGCATCCTTACCAACCGCCGAAAAGCCAAGATCAATACATGGCAGCAGCTCACGCTCATGGGCGTAGTTCGTAAACGTGCTTGGCCATTCGTAACGTTCCCCGGACACAGCCCACAACCCGCCAAGCAACTCCGTCTCGATACGGTCCTCAACCAAGAACGTAAAGACCGCACCGACGGCGGGATCGAACACATCATGCGGAACAGGGCAGAGGTCGCCACCGCAAACCGAGCGTCCGTCCTAGCCGACCCTGGCGAACCATTCGGCGCTCAAACAACCCTGACACCAAGCCCATGCGGAATCCGATCAAACTGCGACGGCTGCCCACTCTACAGCACACCGGGACACCCAGGATCAACCAACGGACAAGTCAAATACTCCCCCTCAATCAACTTCAACTAGCCTCCTCCCCTTATTGCAAGGCGCGGAGATTCCTCGCTGTGCTCGGAATGACAGAGGGTTAAGTTCGGAATGACATGGGTTACGCTCGGACTCACCGGGGCGTATGAATCTGCGTCACGCGTATGCTCAAGGGAAACTAACACGAGGGTTTAGAACATCATAGTTCATCATTTCAAAATCATGGCAATCATGGTTCAACAACCCTCTACCTTCGCATGGCACGGGCAATATCTCGCTCCTGGTCACGACGTCTGATCGTATCCCTGCGGTCCTCATGACGTTTCCCACGAGCTAACGAAATTGACGCTTTAGCTACCCCACGAACGATGTAGATGCGCTGAACTACGATCGTTAAGCCTTGCTGATCAACCTGGCCTCGCAAAAGCTCAATCTCACGCCGATGCAACAGCAACTTTCGATCCCGCAACGGTTCGTGCTGGCCCCACAATCCCGCCGCCTCGTACGGCGCAACATACATATTCACCAACCAAGCCTCATCATCTGAAACACGCACATAAGCATTCGAAATATCGACCTTACCCTCACGTATCGACTTGATCTCGGATCCCTGCAAAACCAATCCCGCCTCAAATTCATCCATCAGATGGTAATCAAACCGTACACGTCGGTTAGTAGCCATCGTCCCAGACGTGGCTGCACCATTGGCAGATACCTTTTTCTTGCGATTCTTGCGTGCCATAACCAGAAATCAACGTCATTCCCGCGTAGGCGGGCGGAACGCCCATCTACAGGGATGCAGGGCAGAGGTCAATATCCTCATCTATCCACAATTATCGAAACAATTCGTAGAGGCAACCCTCGTGGTTGCCCGCATTACTACAGTCCGCGCTCGTTACGGTCCAACCGCCGTAGTAACCTGCGTCTGGAAATTCAACTGCTTGATAGCAGCATCCATCTGTGGCTCAACCCAATCAACATCACGCTGTCCGGGAACAGGCTCCGTCTCAACCACAACATCAGGTGTCAAGCCAACCCCCTCAATCACATTCCCATTCGGCGTATACCATCGCCGTATCGTGATGTTCAAACCGGCGCCATTCGAGAGCGTACGAGTGATGTTGACGCTGCCTTTACCGAACGTCTTCACGCCTATCAATACTGCGCGCCCATGGTCCTGAATCGCCCCTGCGAACAACTCAGCACCACTCCCTGACCACTCATTCACCAGCAACACAATCGGTACATTCGCAAAGTTAGCATCCTCGTGAGCATAGAAATCACGTCTAGCGCCATTCCTATCCTGTTCGTATGCCAAACGCCCCTCCGGAATAAACTCACTCGCAGAATCTAACGTTGCGTGAAGCAGTCCGCCCGGATTGTTCCTGAGATCGATTACTACGCCCTCAGCACCTTGCGACAGCAACTCAGTCATGTGCTCCCGAATCTCTCTGGGCGTCTCATCCGTGAAGGTTCTGATGTCCATCTCTCCAAAAGGAGTATCCGGTATCAACCGAGAGAACACGGACTCCAACTCCACACGCCCGCGAATTACTTCGATATCGACAGAATCCGTGTCACCAACATGCAGGATGGTCAAAATGACCGGCACGCCTTCCTCACCTCGAATCACTAGCACCGCCTCGCTCACGCTCCAACTCGTCGCATCGACACCATCAACCGCTAATATCCGGTCACCGGGCTTAATTCCGGCCCTCATTGCCGGCGAACCTTCCATTGGTGCCTGGATGATCACACCCTTGCCATCTGGAGCAGGAGCGACAGTAGCACCGATTCCAAAGAACGAACCCGCCAAATCATCACGACTCATACGCATCTGCTCGGCCGATATATACGTCATGTGTGGATCGCCCAACGCCTCGATGAAACCCAAGATCGCCTGCTCCGACATCTCGGCATGATCGATCAGGCTGTAGTCCACGTATTCATCATTGATGAACTGGAACGCCTCCCATATAACCGCAACATCATCAGGCACCGCATCCGGTAACTGACGCGTCTTGGGCAACTCGACTACACGCGGTACGGCTTGCTGATCGATAGTTAACGGCTCTGCCGCCTCATCTTCCAACACATTAGCTTCCACAACCTCAACTTCGATCTCTGGTGCCGTTGCTTTAACCTCAACCTCGCCAATGGCATCAGGAGCCTCCGTAGCAACTGCCGCGTCAATTTCAGCAGTTGCAACAACATCCTCGGTCTCAACCTCAACAGCTGGCTGCTCATCGGCGCTACACGCAAACGCGAGCAGTAGCACTGTGGACAGAGCCGACAGCCACAACATGGAAAAGCAGTCGAGGATTGTTTTTCGTTTCATCTGATTCCGTGCGTACCGACGCATTCTCTCAACACACGCATTGATATCAGGGTATACGACACCAACGACAAAACCGATTGCCCAGACCTCTCAAATGCACTGTGCGGCACTACTAGCTTTACATAACATGTCTAGTGCGAAGTAACCTATCTCGTTATATAGATGCTCATGACCACGACCAAATCGCCTAAACAATCAATCAGGGTGTCTCAAACCGCAATCGGTTCTGCCGCATCCTCACCAACCGAACTACCAACGCCGTTACCCAACGCAGCATCGATGGCAAACCTTAACTCGTCAATGCCCCATCGCTTGATCGCTGAAGTCATCACCGTATCGTCATCCCACATTTCGTCACGATGCGGCGGCGAATCCATTACCAAGTCGAGTTTGTTCAATACCAACACTCTAGGTGTTTCGGCAAGTCCCAAACCCTCCAACACTCCATCAACCACCTCAGCGGCTTCAGCAGCCAGCGGATTCGATATGTCGGTAACATGCACCAATAGATCGGCAAACATCGCCTCTTCCAACGTTGCGTTGAATGCATCAATGAGTATCGGCGGTAGCTTGTTGATGAAACCCACCGTGTCGCTCAACGTCGCAGATGCTCCAGATGGCAAGTACAGCCGGCGAGTTGTCGTATCCAACGTCTCGAACGGCCGATCCACTGACCGAATATCAGAACCCGTCAATACGTTGAATAGTGCTGACTTCCCCGCGTTCGTGTATCCAACTAACGAAATGGTTCGCACATCGCCACGCAGTCTACGACGTCTCTGTGAACCGCGCTGATCCCGCACACTCGAAATCGCCCTACGCAAGTCACGAGCCTTTGACCTCATCAAACGTCGGTCAGTCTCGATCTGCGACTCACCAGGGCCGCGTGTACCGATACCGCCTCCCAACCTTTCCAAGTGCGACCATTGTCCTGCAAGTCGAGGCATCAGATACTCGACCTGCGCCAACTCCACCTGCAACTTACCCTCTCGCGTCCGAGCCCGACCTGCAAAGATGTCAAGTATCAATGCTGTCCTGTCAATCACCTTCACTTGCAAACGGTCCTCAAGGACACGCTGTTGAGCTGGTGTGAGCTCATCATCAAAGATGACCGTCTTCACATGCAGTTCATTGACGGTATCCTCAAGCTCCTCAAGCTTGCCCGAACCGACGTATGTAGGCGACGGTACGTTTAGGTTCTGCGTAACTGTGGCAACTGGATCAGCGCCGGCAGCTCGTGCCAACGCTTCCAACTCAGATACCGAATCTTTCAGCGTCCACTTGTTCCGGTTTCGCCGAACATGCACACCCACAAGGCACGCTCGTTCGCGCCTCATGGTAGCGTCATGTAATCGATTGCGCCTTGGCAAATTGACCCCGATTTCCCGTCGAACTAAACCCGCCAACCAGATATCCGACGAATCCCCTCATCAATCTGGTCGTCAGGAATGGTCAGCGACAGACGAATGTATCCCTCTCCAGATGGTCCATACGATGCTCCGGGAGTCACGACTACGTCACGCTCTTCGAGCATCTTCTCCGCAAAACTAGCCGAAGTATAGCCCTCAGGTATTCGTGTCCAGATATACAAGGTGGCCCTCGGCGTCATGGCTTCTAAACCGATCTCGTTCAACGCCGCGACAACCTTATCGCGCCGTCTTCGATAGATTTCGTTGTTCGCATCGATCCAATCCTGCGGCAGGCTCAGCGCCTCAATACCCATTTCCTGTATGGCTTGGGAGAGTCCAGAGTCGATATTCGACTTCACACGCATCAGCGCATCTACCATCTCCGAGTTCCCAACGGCTGCACCGACACGCCAACCGGTCATATTCGCGGTCTTTGACAGCGAATGAAACTCCATCGCTACATCGCGAGCCCCTGACACCTGCAAGATGCTCGGCGCAACATAGCCGTCGAATGTGACCTCTGTATAGCAGGCATCGTGGAGCAAGTAGAGATCAAACTCCTTCGCATACGCTACAGCCTCCTCGAAATACGCCAAGTCTGCCACTGCGCCCGTCGGATTGTTCGGGTAGTTCAGCCACAACGTCTTTGCCTTGCGTGCGACATCAGTTGGTATCTCGGAAAAGTCGAGAAGATAGCCATTATCCTCATGCAAAGGCACGAAATGCGTCTCACCGCCCGCGAACATCGTTCCAATCTCATAAACTGGATAAGCTGGGTCTGGCGAAATCGAGATGTCGCCTGGGTCGATGAAACACAGAGCGGCGTGAGCAATTCCCTCTTTAGCACCGATCAGATTGATCGCCTCGCTACTAGGGTCCAATTCAACTCCGAACCGCCGGGCATAGAATTCGCAAACCGCCTGCCTGAACTCCGGCAATCCTTCACTCTCTGGATAACGATGGTTCGGCGTCTTGCGAGCTCCGCGATCCAAAGCGTCAAGCACAACATCGGGTGTCGGTATGTCCGGATCTCCGATGCCGAACGACACCACATCAATGCCTTGTGCCTTCTTCGCCGCTATCGCCCGTGAGATATTCACGAACAGATACGGCGGTAGTTGCTGTACTCGTTTCGCTAGTTCTGGCATTGTCCCTCGACCTGATACCTACACACTTAGGGTTGTCATTAGTTACTCGTTCCAGACCCCAGTGAAAACTTCAACTGCAGATCCTTCAAGATACGCCTCATCGTTTTCATCCCAAGATATCCTCAACACGCCACCATCGACAACTACATCGACTGCATCATCGACCAATCCAAGCCGTCGGCAAGCAAAAGCCGATGCCGTGCTACCCGTTCCAGAGGACATCGTCTCCCCTGCTCCACGCTCAAAAATCCTTGCTCTGATCCGGTCTCTCGCATGAACATTGACGATCTCGAAGTTGATCCGCTGTGGAAACATCGAATGGTTCTCAACGAATGGTCCAACCTCCGTTAGCGGGAAATCTTCAACCGATTCCTCCATAATCGCTACGGCATGTGGATTTCCGATCCCCAAGCATGTGATATTTAACTCCGCGCCGCCGATCTTAACCGCCTCAGCAACGACCTCATTGATCCCACCCAACTCGGATGTTTCGACCGGTACTTCGGTCGCAGTGAAGGTAGCAGGCCCCATTGCGACGCGTGCCGATTTCATACGACCATCCATCATCTCCGGCCAAACGGTTCGAACTCCGCCCAACGTCTCAACCGTCAAACCGCCGTCGGTAGGTTGAGCCAAATTCCTATCCAGCACAAACTTGGCGAACAGACGGATCCCGTTCCCGCTCATCTCGGCTTCCGAACCATCAGGATTAAACACTCGCATCCTGACTTGTGCCACGTTGGAATCCTGAAGCAAAACAATGCCATCAGAACCGACACCGAATGCCGGTCTGCTCATTTCAGCGGTCAGGGCACTCCAATCGCGTTCAATCGAACGTCCGTCTACCGCTATGTAGTCATTGCCGCAACCATGCAACTTCGCAAACTCAATCGCCAATCAGATCACCTTCCTTTGGACGAGTCGATTACAAAGCGATTCTAACCGCTAGTAGATTTCCCAGTCTTTTCCGATAGCCATTCATCGACCATCGTAATCGCGCCGTCTATGTAGGTCGAGTCCGCAATATCAAGCCAACAAATGCGCTTATCGCTAGGTTTGAACCAGTTGTGCTGCGCACCGATCAGTCGATGATTGCCGATCAAAACCTCTTCGCGCACCGTCTCATACGATGTTCGTCCCGCGATGTAATCGATCAATTGTCGATAGCCAATCGCCGACATAGCAGGTGACTCGCGCTTCACCCCAGCATCTATTAACCGCCGTACTTCGTCTATCCATCCCGCTTCCAGCATCCGGTTCACTCTCGTTGCGACCCGATCATGCAAAACATCCCGTGGTGCCTTTAGCCCTATAACCAACGCATCAAACGGGGGGACTTCGGACTTGCTCGCGCCTCCCATCGCATCGCCAGTAGCCACTGCCCTTTCAATCGCTCGAACCAGACGCCTTGGGTTCAAAACCTCAACTTTGTCGATGTTATCTGCGCCTGTTTCCCACAATCGTCGCTGCAAAGATTCGATTCCTTCCTCAGCAAGTTGTGTTTCCAACTCCTCGCGCAACATTGGATTGGGCTCTATTTCCGGTACATTCCAACCTTCTAACAACCCCCAGACATATTGACCGGAACCTCCTACAACGATAGGAAGCTTTCCTCGTCCATGAATATCGTCAATCGTGCGATTGGCAGACCGCAGAAAATCGCTAAGGCTGTAAGTATCCTGTGGCCCTAGAATATCTATCAGGTGATGTCTGACCCCGCGACGTTCAATCTCAGTTGGTTTCGCTGTGCCGATGTCCATACCGCGGTAAAAGAGTCGGGAATCGGCGTTCGCTATCTCCCCATCAAATCGTCGCGCTAACTCCACACCAAGCGACGTCTTTCCGGCAGCTGTTGCCCCGATGACAGCGATAACTCGTATGCGTTGGTCCCCCAATTCCCTAAAGGTCACGCTTTAATGAAATCACTCGGCGTTGGCGGATTCGGTCATTGCCGCAATCATTGAAGAGAACTCATCGCCGCTCAAACTTGCGCCACCTACCAAAGCCCCGTCGACAGTGTCGCTCGCAACGATCTGACCGATGTTGCTTGAATTCGTGCTGCCTCCATAGAGGACCCTCACATCGGCGGCTGCATCTTGGTCAAATACCTCACTGACTTCCTCACGGATCGATGCGGCCATGTATTCGATCTGTCCTAGAGTGGCAGCGACACCAGTGCCGATAGCCCAGATCGGTTCGTACGCGATGATAATTTGCGACGGATCTTTCGCACCAGCTAGTCCGAGACGCACTTGCCGCCTTACAAACCGTTCGGCGCGTCTACGCTGTCTCTCTACATCGTCCTCCCCGACGCACAGTATCGCAGTCATTCCAGCATCTACCACCGCCGCAACCTTTGCAGACACCATTTGGTCGGTCTCACCGAATGTTTGACGACGTTCAGAATGACCGACGATCACATGGCTCACTAATCCCTGCAACATCCCTGCGGACACCTCACCCGTGTAGGCCCCATTTGCGTGCTGATTGACGTTTTGCGCGCCAAGCATTACTGGCGTGTGATGCACTACGCCAAAGACCGCTATGAGCGACGTGAACGGGGGGCATAGAACAACGTCTACGACTTCCGAATCACCGACGGTTCGGCAGATTGATTGCGACAGTGCCACGCCCTCTTGCGGCGTGGTGTTCATCTTCCAGTTGCCCGCGATTAGCGGTTTGCGAGTTGTCAAAAGTAGCTTCGGGCCTTTTCACTTAACTCCGGCAGACCATGCGGTTGTCGGCAGTCATTGACGCGCAAGTTAACGATAACGCCACTTCACCAATACGTCAATACCAAAACCTCGCTGACATTGCCGAAAAGTCTTTCTGTTGATATCGTCCGTCGGACATCTTACGGGATCAATGCCTGTGCAACACCGCGATACCTGGCAACATTTTGCCTTCTAAATACTCAAGCGATGCCCCACCGCCAGTTGAGATATGCGTCAACTTGCCATCTATGCCAAATGCGTTTATAGCCTCAACTGTGGATCCGCCACCTGCCAACTTGAACGCGTCTTCGTTGCTCGCAATTGCCGAAGCGATCTTGTCCGTGCCATTTGCAAACGAAGGCCACTCAAAGAGCCCCATTGGACCGTTCCAAATCACCTTTCTCGCGCTGCTGATCACACTTACGAAATCGATCACGGCTTCGGTACCGATGTCGAGAATGTAACCAGATTCCGGAATCGCGTCAGTATCGGCCACAACAAACCGTGAGTTCTGGTTGAATTCATCCGCAATCACGACATCACACGGCAACTTCAACTTACTTGCGATCGCCTCGTCAACGAGCAACGCCTTCGCGGCGTTTAACTCTTCATCGCTCAACTTGGTAGAACCAACACGTTTACCCTGCGCCGCAAAGATCGCTGACACCATGCCGCCACCAATCAATACGGCATCAACTTTCGGCGCCAAATTCTTAACTACTCCTAGTTTGTCTGCAACCTTCGCACCACCCAGAATCGCCACCGCTGGACGTTCGTCTGAAAGCAGTGCCCGTTCCAAAGCTTCGATCTCAGACCGCATCAACAATCCCGCGTATGTCGGCAAGATAGCGGCAACGCCTACGATCGACGCATGACTTCGATGCGAAGCACCAAATGCGTCGTTGACGTATACGTCAGCATGAGAAGCCAATCCACGAGAAAACTCATCGTCGTTCGCTTCTTCGCCAGGTTCAAACCGCAGATTCTCCAACATCATCATCTCGCCATTGCTCAATCCTTCAACTACCCTTCGCACATCATCACCGACGGGTCCACCTCCATATTTCACTTCGCTACCGATCACTTCACACATTCGCTCGCGAACCGGATCGAGACGCATCTCTGGGACAACTTTGCCTTTTGGACGTCCGAGATGTGAACACAACACCACTGTTGCACCTTTGCCACGCAAGAGTTCTAAGGTAGGAACGATGGCGTGAATGCGACTGTCATCCGCAATCTCCGTCGTGCCTGGTCGAAACGTCACGTTCAGATCGGCGCGAAGCAAGACCTTCTTGCCGCGTAGCGAGGCTTCTTCGATCCTCGGTAATGCCGATGCCACTGACACGGGAAATCCTCAGTGCAACCTCAATCGTCTAAATCGACGATCGCTTTTAGTTGATCAGTGTCCCCTATGTCTCGCGCCAACGCCATAAGACTCGACGCGTTCTGTGGATCAACACCAGCTTGCGACAAAGCCTCCTCAGCGATCGCCAATTGCGACTTGATCCGCTCAAGCGTGAACTCACGTCCACCCGCATCCACCGCCAAGTCTGTCAATTCGGAGATGCGAGATGGATCGATGACGCGCTGCATGTACATCTCCCCTGCTCGCCGCAAAATCGAGGGGTCTTTCACAGTGTCGAATAGATGCGCTATCGGCAAGTTCTTCTTCTTCGATATGATGCGTCCCTGCTCAACTGGGTCGCGATCCTGTCCGCCAAAAAACGCTTTGTAGTCTGCGACCAACTGCTTGATCACGCCGATACATTCCCCAAACTGTCGGAACGATTCGCGTCGCTCAATCCCAAAATCGTCGTCCAGCACTGACGCCAACTCGACAGAAGCACCGTAGAGTGATCCGCTTCGCATCGCTACCATATCGAGATATTCCGACACTGGCACCGATGTCCGCTCTTGGAAAGCAACGTCGAGAAACTCGCCTTCGCACCGTCGCAAGACTGCATCATCGACGATCTCCAATGCCATGCTCACACGTTCAAGCGGCTCACCAACATCGCAAAGCTGAAACAGCGATAATCTCGCCAACGCGTGCATCCCGTCGCCAGTGTTTATCGCCTGCGATGGTCCCCATTTCCACCAAACCGACGCCCTGCCCAATCGTTCAGTGTTGCCATCTTGGACATCGCCATGAATCAACGCGAAGTTGTGCATCAACTCAACTGATACCGCGTACTTCAAACCAATCGAGTAATCGCCGTATAAAGCTTGAGCAACCGCCAAGAGCAACGATCCGTGTAACCTGCGCTCGGTTGGGCCAACTGATACCGCGCCGCGCTCATCAATATGCCCCAGTTGCCACGACATCATTTGGTAAATCTCTAAATCCCGCCCCTCAAAGAAAGATCGGATCGTCTCTTCAAGTTGATCTTCCGCAAGTGTAGGAAGCAATGAATTAACTGGTGAGGTCATGATGTTTCTTTCAACGTGTTTTCAATCTCCCGCAACGAAATTGGACCTTCTCGCAACACGCGCACTTGGCCCTCGATTACCTGAACCACTGTCGATGCCGCCGATACCTTCCCACACTCGCCGATCACGATCGCATCCAATTCGTTACCAATCGCTTCTTCGATGACTCGCCAGTCCTTGCTAGGTTTTTCACCTGATATGTTTGCGCTCGTGCCTGTCAAACCGATTCCCGCTTCTGATATGAGTTTCAGTGCCAACTCGTGATCGGGCATCCGCAAGCCTACTGTACCCAATCCCCCAGTCAGAACTGATGGAACGTCGTCCGCAGCAGGAGCGACGATGGTCAAAGCACCAGGCCAATATCGTTCAGCCAATGATCGAAACAATTTCCCAAACTCTCGGGACAAACGATCAGCCTGCGTCGCCTGAGAAATAAGTACCGGCATAGGTGTCGTGGCAGGTCGCTGTTTGATCTCAAACGCTCGTTTGATCGCCGATTCACTCATGGCATCCACACCGAGCGCGTAGAACGTGTCGGTGGGAAACGCAATTACGCCGCCAGACCTAACAGCGTCAACGGCTTCGTTCAAATCGATCTGTTCTGACGGCATCCTATCCTGACCAATGCGCTTGATAACCCGCACCGTTGACTATCGTACAACCGCTTATCACCTCTCCACTGTACGAACGATCATCGTCATACACATTAGAATCCAAAATTGAAGCCTCTCAAAACATGACTACGACCAAGCCCGAAACCAGTTCGCACCGCGTCGCAACATCCGACGACATCGAGCTCAACACCTACCTCGAGATCGCTGAGCGAGACCGATTGAGCGGCGAATCGGCGTCCGTTCCCGTCCGTACAGAGTCGATCGTCATCCTTGATTTCGGTTCGCAATATAGCCGCCTCATCGCACGCCGCGTACGAGAAGCCAACGTCTACTGTGAAATCATCCCATTCGACGCTGGACCTGACGTTCTCCACTTGCAGGATGTCAAAGGAATCATCCTCAGCGGTGGCCCGAACAGTGTCTACGACAACGGCGCTCCATTGATCCCTTCATGGGTGTTTGATGCTGGAGTCCCGATCTTGGGAATATGCTACGGAATGCAGGCCTTGGCGCACCAACTTGGCGGTTCTGTTATCGCGGGTATCGAAAGAGAATACGGACACGCATTGCTACGGCTCAATGGGGCCGCACATCCGCTATTCACTGGTTTGGATACTACTGTCCCGGTCTGGATGAGCCACGGAGACCGCATCTCGGAGATGCCTCCTGGCTTTCTTTCACTCGCTTTCTCCGAAAACTCGCCATGCGCTGTAATGGGAAACGAAGTGATGCGCGCATACGGCATCCAGTTCCATCCGGAAGTTACCCACACGCAACAAGGTGAGCAGATAATCAGAAACTTCGTACACAGTATCTGTGGCGCGTCAGGTTCTTGGACGCCTCGCAACTTCGTCCGTGACTCCATATTTCGCATTCGTCAGCAGGTCGGCGAGGGTAAAGTCGTTTGCGCGCTGTCCGGTGGAGTTGATTCCTCAGTAGCGGCCGCGCTCATCCATCGCGCCATCGGAGACCGACTGACCTGCATATTCGTTGACAATGGATTAATGCGACGCGGAGAGGCTGAACGCGTTCAGACGGTCTTCGCAAGCCAACTCGGTGTAAACCTCCGATTCGTTGATGGCACCGAACGGTTTCTATCCGACCTTAAGGGAGTTACCGATCCTGAAGAGAAGCGACGTCGCATAGGCGAGACGTTCATACGCATCTTTGAGGAAGAGGCCCGAGACATAGGCGAGGTAGATTTCCTCGCTCAAGGTACGCTCTACCCTGACGTAATCGAATCCGTATCACCAGAAAGCTCTGCCGCTCACAAGATCAAGACGCATCACAATGTCGGCGGATTACCGGAAACGATGGACCTTAAACTCGTCGAACCGCTTCGCCACATGTTCAAGGACGAGGTGCGTGAAGCTGGTCGAGAACTCGGACTTTCGGCGCAATCAGTCAACCGACAACCGTTCCCCGGACCTGGTTTGGCGATCCGGATTATGGGCGAAGTAACTTATGAAAAACTCGAAATCCTGCGTGCGGCAGACTGGATAGTAGTTGACGAGATAAAGGACGCGGGTCTATACGAACAGCTTTGGCAAAGCTTTGCTGTACTCACCAATACCCAAAGCGTCGGTGTCATGGGCGATGCCAGAACGTACCAGTACGTCGTGGCGATTCGTGCCGTCGTAAGCAGTGATGCCATGACCGCTGATTGGGCACGCCTACCCTATGAGACCATCGCTCGTATGTCCAACCGCATCGTAAACGAAGTCCCAGAAATCAACCGCGTGGTCCTCGACATCACGAGTAAGCCACCTGGAACCATCGAATGGGAGTGATCGGAAATCCTTATCGAGGACGCTAAGCGTTCCCAATCGAAACGTCGCAATGAAGATACTTGTAGTCGGTTCCGGTGGAAGAGAACACGCTCTGACTTGGAAACTCGCCAAGTCGGAGACAGTGTCTGAAATCACTTGCACACCCGGCAATCCCGGTATAGCAGAACACGCAGATATAGCAGATGTTGCAGCCGAGGATGTCGTGGGAATAGTTGATCTCGTATCGGATACCTGCCCTGATCTCGTCGTCGTAGGCCCAGAAGTACCGTTGGTCGATGGCTTGGCTGATGAATTGCACGCTCGCAATGTCGCAACCTTCGGACCTTCGAGATCGGCCGCACGCATTGAAGGCTCGAAGTCATGGGCCAACGAAATCATGTATCGCAACGGGATTCCATGCCCTAAAAGTCGAACATTCGACAACGCATCGGCAGCCATCAGCTATGTTGAAGCCCAACCTGCGGGATCCGTCGTGGTGAAGGCCGATGGACTCGCCGCTGGCAAGGGCGTAACCGTCCCTGAAACTCCCGAAGAAGCGATCAATGCAGTCTCGGCTGCACTCGAACAAGACGCGTTCGGCGATGCTGGGAAAACAATCGTCATCGAAGAGAGACTTCGCGGACCCGAGCTAAGCGTCTTCGCTTTTGTTGATGGTGAAACCGTCTCTGAACCCGTCGCTGCACGGGACTACAAGCGAGCTTACGACACCAACATTGGCGCCAATACCGGGGGCATGGGTGCCTACACTTCCCCTAACCTATGCCCTCCTTCGGAACTTTCTCACATCCGAGAAACAATCCTTGAACCGACAGCAAAGGCTTTGGCTAGGGAAGGTGCAAATTACCAAGGCATCCTCTACGCTGGGCTCATGCTTACGAATGCCGGCCCGCAAGTAATCGAGTTCAACTGCCGTTTCGGAGACCCGGAATGCGAGCCGTTGATGCTCCGACTAGATTCCGACCTGGCTGAAATCTGCATGGCAGTCTCCGAAGGACGTCTTGACGAATGTCAAGTTGTCTGGAACGACAACTACGCCGTCGCTGTTGTGATCGTCTCGGACGGATACCCATCCGCCTACCAGACTGGATACCCCATAGAAGGCAATCTATTGAATAACGACGACGCGATAGTCTTCCACGCTGGTACTACCACCAACGACGACAACCAACTGTTAACCGCTGGGGGCAGAGTGCTAGTTGCGACTGCATCATCTCCCCACTCAGTCGCGGAAGCGCGCACGGCCGCGTACGCTCTAGCATCAGACATCCAATTTACGGACTCCCGTTATCGGTCCGACATCGCCGCTGATGCAATCTAGAGAATCGGTGAATTAGTATTTTTCATTCCCGAAGCAACTCATTCCGAACCAGCAGAACATCGTGATACCCCGCTATTCAAGACCAGAAATGAGCCGGATATGGTCCGAGGAGCATCAGTTCGACCTTTGGCTCAAAGTTGAGATTGCCGCCTGCGAAGCGTGGTCGAAACTCGGTGTCATCAACGATGACGACATGCGGAAAATCCGCAACGCTACGTTCTCACGCGAAGAATACGATCGCCAGTTCGAAGATACGCGCCACGATCTCGTATCCTTCACCCGCGCCGTTGCAACAAGCCTCGGCGAGGAAGGCCGATGGATACACCATGGGCTGACCTCCAACGATGTCAAAGACACCGCGCTTGCGATGCAGATGTCGGACGCTACATCCCTCATCATCCAAGGGATCGAGACATTGATGTCTGCCCTAGCAATACGAGCCGTAGAGTTCAAACACACTCTCTGCATGGGACGGTCCCACGGCATCCACGCCGAGCCGATGTCCTTTGGACTCAAACTCGCTCTCTGGTGGTCCGAGATGCGTCGAAATCGTGATCGTGCGCTGGCAATGAAGGAACGCGTATCGGTCGGTATGCTCTCGGGTCCGGTAGGCACCTTTGCCGGCATCCCAATCCAGATCGAGGAACATGTATGCGCCCAACTTCTGCTTAAGCCTGCCGAAGTGTCAAACCAAGTCATCCAACGTGACCGCCACGCCGAATATCTGCAAGTTCTTGCCCTCGTTGCCGCAACCCTCGATAAGATCGCCACCGAGATTCGATCCCTACAACGCACTGAGGTCGGCGAGGTTGAAGAACCATTCGGCAGGCCCGGATACGTCAGCAAGGGCTCATCATCAATGCCGCACAAGCGAAATCCCGAACTCTCCGAACGGATTTGCGGCCTCGCACGAGTAATTCGATCAAACTCTATCGTCGGACTTGAAAATGTGGCTTTATGGCATGAGCGAGACATCTCTCATTCATCAGCAGAACGCGTCGTCCTCGCAGACTCCTCACTCGCACTCGATTACATTCTCGATCTGACAACTGGCATCATCGCCAACATGACGGTTAAACCTGATCGAATGCGCCGCAATATGGATCTCACTCACGGATTGGTCTTCTCGCCGCGCGTCATGCTCGCACTAGTCGAAGCCGGTGTCGAACGCGGCACCGCGTACGACGCAGTACAACGTGCTGCGATGCAGGCTTTGGACAAAGAAACCGACTTCCAAACGATTATCAGCACTGAAGAGACCATAAAGGCGCATCTCAACGATCGTGCCTTGGCGGACATCTTCGACTACAACTACTTCATCAAGCAAGTAGACCCGATTTTCGACCGATTGGGCATTGAGGAAATCGGTTATAGCACTCAGACGCCCGTACTCACGACTGCTCTTCCCGGCCTCGTTCACCGCGGCAAAGTTCGCGACACATACCGCGTCGCCGATGGCATCCTAATGATGATCGCGACTGATCGCATCTCGGCATTCGATGTCATCATGGACGATCCAGTCTCGCAAAAAGGCGTCCTGCTCGCTCAAATGTCTGCCTTCTGGTTCCGAAACGTTATCGGCGACATCGTCCCAAACCACATGATTGGCATGGCAGAAGACGCCGACGTTGTCGATGAAATAGGACGCACTGGCGCACTGGCGAACCTTCCATCACATTGGAACGACCGGGCAATGCTGATACGCGAAGCCGAACGTATCGACATGGAATGCGTTGTTCGAGGCTATCTCGCGGGCGCAGGATGGGCTGAATACGAAGCGTATGGCACGCTCAACAGTGCACCGTTACCCAAAGGTCTACGCCCCGCCGAAAAACTCCCTGAACCCCTATTCACTCCATCAACTAAGGCTGAAGAGGGACATGATATCCCGTTGACGGAAACTGAGGCTATAAACCTTGTCGGTCAAGACCTGCACACGCAACTCAAAGAGACTAGCATCGCAATCTACGAACGCGCACGGCAACACGCCGCTGAGCGCGGAATGATACTTGTCGATACCAAGTTCGAGTTTGGCTTCGTAGATGGCAATCTAACGCTCATTGACGAGGTTTTGACTCCAGATTCCAGCCGGTTCTGGGACGCGGAAGAATGGCACCCCGGCGCGTTCCCACCAGCGTATGACAAGCAACACTTGCGAGAATGGCTGATGAAAACCGATTGGAATCGAGAACCGCCACCACCAAAAGTCCCCGCCGATGTCATGGAGATGACACGCCAACGATACATCTCCGCATTCGAGCGATTGACTGGCATGAAATTCTCCGTTTGATTTAGTAAACCCCGTATGTGAAATAGAATCGTCTATTCATGGCACAGTCAAGAAACAGAGTCGCTTCCACACGTCCCGAGCATCGACGCGGCATGTCGCGCTCGCAAGTTAGAGAGGAACGACGTGCACGAAGCAACCGGCGAAAGCAGCGAAAACGCGCCGTTCTAATCGCGTTGGGGTCAGTATTCGCGGTAGTGATCATCTTCGCCCTTGTCTTCCAGCAGGGCTTTGTTTCCCAAGATCAGCAACTCGGCGGCGCACGCGGCCCTTACAATACTGGAGGTCCCGTTCCCCAAGACCCAGACGACGGTCGAGCTCATGTCCCAGACTCTGTTGTGCCAGAAACGCGCTACAGCATCTACCCGCCAACATCGGGCCCACACTGGAACTCGCTTGGTAGCGCAGCCAACAACTTCGAGCGTGCACCAACTGCTTGGGGGCCGTACCAACGCGTCATTCCAGACCAAGTGTTGATCCACAACCTTGAACATGGTGGGATAGGAATGCACTACGACACTACTAAGTGCTCTGATGAAGCGTGTACCGAGATCGCCGAAACTTTCCAGCGCATTGCCAAGGACTGGAACGACGACGATACCTATACTGGATTCGTTATCTCGCCCTACCCCTTCACAGACACCGTCATCACCATCACTGCATGGCGACACCACCTCAGGTTGGACGAGATCAACGAACCTAAGATCCTAGAATTCATCGACGCCTACTTTGATCGCGGCTTTGAACCTCAGGTCGCAGGCATGACGCCAGTCAGGTAATCACCGGATATGGCCGGCACATTTCTAGCTCATATCCGCGTCTCATTCAAACCCGGGGTTCACGACCCTGAATCGGAGACCATCAGCAGAGCCCTCGGGCGGATAGGCTTTGACCAAATCGCGTCGGTGAAATCGGGCAAATTCTTCGACATCCACATCGATGCCAAAGACTCTAATCAAGCCAAGCAAACCGCCAGCGAGATGTGCGAAACCTTACTGGCAAACCCCGTTATCGAGACCTACTCAGTAGAAATACTCGACTGATCCTCATCTCCGCTGTTATTTGCCGCGCCTTCACGGTTCTTCTCGCGTATCGCAGTAGCCATCGCGGATGCCACGATTCCTGCCGGAGCGGCAACGATGCCCAATCCGCAAAGTATCACGATCGCGGTCATGATTTTGCCACCAACCGTGATCGGATAGATATCCCCGTATCCGACTGTCGTCAACGTAGCAACTGCCCACCACAGCGCGTCCCCTATGTGGCTGAAATGCTCGGGTTGCGCTTGGTGTTCGAAGTGAAACGCACCAAACGCCGCCATCAAGATCAACAGCCCCGTCACATTCATGAACACAAGGATCTCGTCGCGCATAGATGCAAATGACCGTGCCAGTGTCTGCAAGGCGGTGTTGTAACGCGCCAACTTCAACAGTCTGACGATCTGCAACATTCTAAACAGACGCAAGAACGCGAACTGTGGCAATGTAGCCAATCCGACTAAAACTGCGACCAGATCGATGATCCCGAAAAACGAAAATACGTATGCTCGCTTGTTCGGCGCAGTGATGACTCGAACTATGTATTCCACCGCAAAGAAAATCACCACGCCGTAGGTGATGTCGTCGATCCAACCGTTTTCCGGACCCCATTTCGCGTTGAAAAACGCCGGTATATCTGCATCAAACGTTGACACTAGAGCCGACGCGAGGATCACGATAATCGAGATCCAATCAAGAACGGTGCTACGCCAGTTAGTCTGGTCTGTCATTGTCGCCCTCCGGATCAACCGCTTAGGTTAGACGCGTGAACTCTCCTCTTTCGAGGATGGTGTTTTAACGGATGCGTAGCCGCTTGTAACGCTACGCTACCGTCAGCTAGAAAGAGTGCCCTTAGTGCTAGGAACAGAACCATCGGCGCGTTCATCAATCGATGCCGCTTCCCGTAACGCTCTTGCAAACGCTTTGAACGCCGACTCGATCATGTGATGCTCGTTCGTGCCACGTAACACCGACAGATGCAGATTGAAGCGGCCCTCGTAGGCTAACGACTCGAAGAAGTGGCGCGCCATGTCAGGTGAGAAGTCGCCAGCATTAGACGTGGAACCCATGTCAATAACTGGGTAGCCACGTCCACTTAGATCAAGCACCGCGTGCGACAACGCTTCGTCAAGGGGAACATGCTTGCTCGACATCCGCACCACGCCGGAGCAGTCACCTAGAGCCTGAGCCAAGCATCTGCCGATCACGATTGCCGTATCCTCAACTGTGTGGTGAGAACCAGTCTCGATATCACCTGAGGCCGTAACCGAAAGATCGATCATCGAGTGCTTAGCCAGCGCGTGCAACATGTGATTCATGAAGCCGATTGGCGTGTCGATATCGGCTCTCCCCTGCCCGTCAATGTTCACGCCGACGCGAATCTGCGTCTCGCCAGTTACACGCTCAATCTCTGCGGTTCGTTCACTCATGCAAGCACCTCAACCTCAATTATCGAATCTCGAACTGTGTCAAAACTCGCGAACAAGTGCAACCAGTGGAGTTAAGCGATCTCTTGCAATGCTTGAATGACCAAGTCGTTCTGAGTAGGAGTACCAACGCTGACTCTTATGGAGTTCTCCAGACGCCTCGCGCTGAATTTCCTCGCGAATATACCTCTACGCGCAAGAAATTCGTAAACCTCATCGCCACTCATATTTTCGAACTTCATCAGAAGGAAGTTCGCTCTTGATGGCGAATAGCTGACACCGCTTAATTCATCGATAACCGATTCGATCCGCTTGCGTTCTCTTGTCAAGATGTCAATTCGCTCCATAAGCCTGTGGCGATTCGACAAAGCAGCAAGACCAGCAGATTCCGCAGCGATGTTTAGGTTGTACGGCTGCTTGATCGTCATCAGGTGGTCCACGATCAACTCTGACGCGATCGCGTACCCGATCCGCAGCCCTGCTATACCTGCCCACTTACTGAAAGACCTGATTACAACCAAGTTCTGGTACTCGTCCAACAGCCCCGCGGTGGTCTCCCCACAAAATTCGTAATACGTCTCGTCAACCACCAAAACTACACCCGTATCCAAGATCGCTCTAGCATCACGATCCGGCAATAGATTGCCTGTCGGATTGTTGGGAGACGCGATAAACAGCAACTTCGCACCTGTCCGTTCTATCGCCTCAGTAGTTGCGTCTATGTCGATCTCCCAATCGTCTCGACGCTCTACTGGAACAAGAACCGCCTCAGAAATCCTCGCGCAGAACTCATACATCCCAAACGTAGGCGGACAGTCGATCATAGTCTCACCTGGGGCTACAAACAGCTTGGTAAGCAACTCGATGATCTCATCACCACCCGAACCAGCGATGATCTGCTCCGGTGGACAACCTGTGTAATCGCTCAAAGCCGACCTGATCCTTACCAAATCTTGGTCCGGATACTCGTGGATCGGCAACCCAACCAGCGCATCCGTTATCTCAGGCAACGGATCGTACGGATTCTCATTCGCATTCAACCGGATGACATCAGCAGGATCGATACCCATTGAAGTCGCCAAGTGGTCTGAATGCTGAGCTCCGACATAACCCGCAGGGTTGTACAGATGCGGACGCATCATCTCTATCAATTCACGCTTCATCGTCTGTGCCTTCCAACGATCAATGACTATGCAATACTACCGCCTGCGTCGGATATCGGCGGCATGTGCGTGCCCCTCCAGCATCTCCAACCTGGCGAGGTCCGACGCCGCTACTGCAATACTCTCAAACGTCTCTGCATCCATATCCAAGAACGGGGTAACACGCACAAAATCGCGTGCTGACAATGCAGACGAGAATCGCGCCGAACCGCCTGTAGGCATCACATGGCTCGGACCTGCAACGTAGTCCGCCATCACCTCACCTGAACGTTCGCCTATGAAGATGCCGCCCGCATGTCGAGCATTCTCAAGTAACTCATGCGCGTCGTCAAATCCTAGACAAAGATGCTCCGGCGCATAGACCTCAGCAACCTTTAACGCATCTTCCAACGTATCCACCACCACCGCTGCCCCGCGCCCCATCAAAGCTTCTCGAGCGATCTGTGCCCGCGGTAACATCTCCAACTGCATCGCCAATTCGCTTTCAACTGCATCGACTATCGCATCGGACAACGCCACCAACACCGGTGCCGCGATCACGTCGTGTTCAGCCTGCGCCAACATATCCGCCGCTGCAACTTCAGGATCAGAATCCTCGTTCACAATCACCATCGTTTCCGTCGGACCGTAAATCCCATCAACGCCAACCATCCCGTAGACCCGGCGCTTTGCAGCGGTAACCCACGCACTGCCTGGACCGCAAATCACATCTACCTTGGGTATCGATTCTGTGCCAACTGCAAGCGCAGCTACCGCCTGCGCGCCGCCTACAGTAAACACATCGCCCACTCCCGCAATGTCGCAGGCTGCCAATACCGCAGGATGTGGCAGACCACCTTTCCCCGCCGGAGTAACCACACACACATACGGCACTCCTGCTACCCTCGCAGGAACCGCTGTCATGATCACCGTCGATGCTAAAGGTGCAGTACCCCCAGGAATGCAACAACCCACACGCTGGACAGGGTGAACTACTTCACCGTATCCTGCATCAACATCGCGCCAAGAGTGCGGCAATGTCCGCCTCTGAAAACCCGCGACTCGTTCTGCTGCCAACTCTAATGCGTCAACCTCGTTAGACCTCAACTCATCTTTTGATGCCTTAATCACATCAGCCGGAACCTTGAAATCCTCAATCTCAATGCCCTCTAAAGCTTTTGTTATGCGCTTTAGGAATTTGTCTCCCTGCTCTCGGACATCCGCAATCACACGATCCGCAAATGCTTCAATACCGAGTACTTCTCCATATACCCCACCGCCATCGGTCGCGAGTACCTCTTCATCGCTGGCCGGTGTCCGATTATTGAAGGCTTCGATCGCTGCGTCTAAGCCATTGATACGCCTCAACATCAGCCAGACACCCCAGAGAACTGACTTAAGTTTTCAACCAGATTCTGGTACAGCTCACACTCACTCTGATACAGGAACTGCAAATCAGTAACCGATGTGCCGGTGCCTCCAAGTGCTCGCAAGTGATCAACTACTCGCAATACATCCTTCTTGCGCGTTACGATCTGCACCGCAAACCATCGATTCCCGTCTATCGTAAAGACTCTGGAAACCGTTGGACCTCGCATCCCCGCAAGCTCTGGAGAGGCAAGGATCATCTCCGCGATTTCGTCTTCAGACTCGCCCTTTACGTTCGCTGTAACTCGTCGGTACGACCGTGACCTTAAACGCGCCTCTATCCGTTCCAGCAAAAGCCGGGCCAATCCCAGTTTCCTATCCGATCCTGCTAACAACCCAGCATTCCCGATCAAGATCGCCTGCGACTCAATCGCCACACCATCCACCAACGGACGCAGGTTGTTCTCACGTAAAGTGTTGCCTGTGTCTGATATATCGGCGATGATGTCGGCGTAGCCGATCCTCGGTGCTGCCTCGAGTGCGCCGTTGATTGCAACCATCGAAAAATAGTTGATTCCACGTCTGTTGAGAAAACGCTTCACCAACCGTGGGTATTTGGTCGCTACCCGCAAATCTCGCCCGCGTTCGTGGAACTCCAAACTCAGGTCCGAAAGGTCGTACATCGAAGTGATGTCCAACCAAGAATCCGGCACCGCAATCAACAGCCGAGAACTTCCATACTCCAGATCAGGGGCAACAACGAGAGCGTCTCCATCCTCTAGCCGCGACTCCAAATACCGGTCTAATCCGACGATTCCCAAGTCCGCGTTCCCTGAATCAACGATCGTAGTGATATCCGATTGCCGCTGATAAATCACCTCAATGCCCGGTATCGACGGTATCTCGGCTGTGTAACGTCTGGAATTGACCCGACTCACTGACGCGTCAGCGTCCGCTAGAAGACGAACTGCGCCCTGTTCAAGTGCCCCTGTCGAAGGAATTGCCAGTCGTAGCGTCTCTGTCATTCCGCACCCGCCTCGATCTCACTTGACGAGCCAACTTTAATCACTTCCGCGTTGCCCATAGATTCCACCAACGCTTCAGCATCGACACTACAGTCGAAAAGTGATACAACGCTGTGTCCTTCGCTACGTAACTTCTCCGCCTTTTCTACAACTTCATCAACTGCATCCTTGTTCACTGGGGATAACACGATGTAACGACGCTTCTGTGCGGACACATCGTCAGACCCGACCAGATCTAGAATCGTGTCGAGATTCAGTGCGAAGCCGAGTGCGGGTAGCGTCTGTTCTGAACCGAGCGCAGAAGCCAGTCCATCATAACGCCCTCCGCCTCCAAGAACGACGCTCTCGCCATTCTCAACCGCCCTCACCTCAAAAATCATCCCAGAGTAGTAGGCAATCGACGCCGACAGGCCTAAATCGACCGACATGTCGGTACTGTCCACACCGCTCAATTCGGCAGCTTCGACTAGCGCTATCAAATCGTCAAGGCTGGTCAGTGAATTCAAACCGAACTGATCGGTTAATTTGCTTGCGCGCTCAATCGTGTCAAAGTGTCGCTGTGCTGTCGTCTCGCGCGATTCTGGGTAGTTTTCTTGCTTCGGTCTATCTTCGTGTACGACCTCGCCGCTGTTTAGTTGCGCGATTTCGCGCATCAACGCTAACGCGTTCGGAAAATCGGCATTTCTTGTATCCCACTCAACCTTGCGTTGCAGTCCTGCAACGATATCCGTCGCTGTTCTAGACGTAACATCCGACGACTCGGGCAAACGAACCGAACCGGATGCTAGCCTCGATAGCAGTTCGGCAGCTGAAGCCTGAGTCTCGATTGTCTTCTGACCGTCCGTAGGCATCAAACCCAATCGCTTCGCTTCGGATTCAACGGATGAAACGTCGTCGCCACCGTTGGACAAAGCAGACATGCTGTTCGCGAGGAACAGACGAGCGCGATCTGAGAGATTGAAACGTCCCAAAATCTCGCGGATCAAACCAACGTGCCCGATCCTGATTGATACATCGCGAATGCCTAATCGTCGAGCCAATGTGTACGCTGCGCCGATTATCTCGCCGTCAGCGTGCGCTTGCGAGGCTCCAATTAGCTCCGCGCCGATCTGTATGAATTGCCGATTGTTCGGAATCGGATTAGAAGGCGCATCATACGCACGTTCCGCGTATCGGAATATCGGAGACGCATACTGAAACCTCATCGGCAAAGCGCGGTCTGTTCGCTCCAACGCATGGCGGACTACTGGGGCAGTCAATTCCGGCCTTAAACTGACGTTGCTCCCATCAGGGGCCATGAAGTCAAATAACTGACTGGAAAGCAGGCCGCCAGATCTACGCAAAAACAGCTCTGTCTGCTCAATCAGAGGCGTCTCTATCGGTTGATATCCGCGTGCGTAGAGCACCTCTCTAGCAACACGAACTGACGCTTCGATCTGTTCGAAGTCATCTCCCGCGCGGTCAGTGAACCCCGGGGCGCGTCGAATCCTGCCGTTACGGCCCATCGTCGATCCAATCTGCCATCAACTCCGATCTCATCGGAAACTAAACACGAGACTCCGTGATAAGCATTGCCCAACAGCGCGACAAATGCACAGGTTGCCACTAGATAGAGATTCTAATTCCGTAATTTGAAACCTACTTGAAATCCACATGCTGCACGATTGCAAGAACGTCATATCTGCACAAGGTATGATTCGATGCACACTATCGACTAGTCGAATTGGGAACTATCAGTTGGGACATGCTCAAACTGCTGATGTGATCGTTATCGGCGCAGGTGCCGTGGGTTGTGCTATCGCGCTCAATCTCACACGATCCGGCATAACACCGCTCATCATCGAACGCGATGACATCGCGTTCAACGCCTCAGGCTACGCCTGGGGCGGACTATCAGCCCACTTCGGATCTGGCGTACCCGGTCCGATGACCGAGATATACCGCAAATCCATCGCGAAACACATCGAACTCTACGAGGAACTTTCTCCAACTGCTACAAACGATTGGGAGCTTCAAAAAGTAACTTCGATGACGTTAGCAGACGACGAAGCTAAAGCCGATCAACTGAAATCGGACGTCGAATGGATGCAGTCCGAAGGCTTTGATGCCGAACTCATCGGGGATGAACAGGTCTATCGGATGGAGCCTGCAATCCGAGGTGGGATGATCGCCGCCTCTGTGGTCAACGCCGGTTGGGAACTCGACAGTTATTCGTACACAAAATCGATAGCGTCTGAGGCAGAACGCCGCGGTTTAACCATCACCACAGGCAAAGTCGCAGCATTAGGCACTCGCTGTGGTCGCATCTCAAGCGTCACCCTTGCAGACGGCAAGAAAATCGACACACACATCGTAGTCGCAGCCACAGGGCCTTGGACTAACCAGATACAGGGTATGCCGCGACTCCCCGTCAAACCGATCAAAGGGGAAATCTTGCGACTATCGCGACCAGACAAAGATCTTCAAAACCGCATCGGTTTCAACGGATTCAATGTGGGAAGAAAACCCAACGGCTCTGTTTGGGCTGGCACGTACGAGTGGGACCGAGGATTCAATCGCGAAATCACGGAAGAAGGACGCAATCACATCTTCAACGGCGTGACAGACTACCTTCCATCCCTGGCAAAATCCGAGATCACCGAAGCCACTGCATGTCTACGTCCAGTTGCTGTCGATGGTCTTCCAATCGTTGGGGCTTCAAGCATTGCAGAGGGGCTTTTCTACGCCAACGGAGCGGGAAAGAAAGGCATCCTGCTATCTCCGCTGATTGCGGATTGGATCGTAGGTCTCATTCAAAGCAAAATCGCACCGCCAAGCATTGTATCGTCAACGCGATTCCCTGAGATTTAGCGGAAAACACCGCGATACGATGTTGCTTGTATATCCCAATTGATGGATCCGCCACATTTCACTGGTATATTGGTATGAACTCGACTGGCACATTGCCATCAAGCGCGATCCTGATCCAATGACCCAAGAGAAAAACACCGGATATCAAAGCAGCAGCCACGAACGCGCCCATGGCTTCTACTCCACTCGTTACGGAGACGCGTTCGAGGAGTTCATGACGCGCGGACGTATACGCAACCACAAATCTCCAGAGCATCCAGAAATCTTGAACTCTGAAGAACGTCGCGAGTTCTTTCGTGAAGGCAACTACCCATATCCACGGAGGATCAGCCTAGAGAGCTACTACGAACACAAGTTTCCCCTCCAAATCGAGCTCGTGAAAATGCAGAACTGGGTCCGTGAGACTGGACAGAGGCTCGTCATTGTCTTCGAAGGGCGCGATGCGGCTGGGAAAGGCGGAACCATACGCCGGTTCATGGAGCATTTGAACCCTAGAGGCGCTAAGGTAATCGCTCTCGAAAAACCGACCCAAGAAGAAGAAGGCCAGTGGTACTTCCAGCGCTACGTCCGGCACCTACCGACACAAGGCGAAATCGCACTGTTTGACCGATCTTGGTACAACCGCGCAGGCGTCGAAAAGGTGATGGGATTCTGCACTACTGACGAATACCGCGAATTCCTGCGCGTTACTCCATTGATCGAAGAAATGTGGGCAAATTCCGGTATCCGCATCATCAAGCTCTACTTCTCCGTCAGTCGTCGCGAACAGAAACGGAGATTCAAGCGGCGCGAAAAAGACCCTCTGAAGCAGTGGAAACTCAGCCCCATCGACATCGCTTCGCAGAACCGCTGGGATGAATACACCGAAGCTAAAGAGGCGATGTTCTACCACACCCACACAGATGTCGCGCCGTGGTACGTCATCAAATCCGAAGACAAGATGCGCGCGCGCATCAATGCCATCCGACACGTCCTTCACTGTATCCCCTACGACGGCAAAGACGCCAACGTCGTCTACGAAGCCGATCCCTGGATCATCGCCAAAACCGACGAAGTCTGGGACGTCGCCGATACGCCAGGCCTTGGCGCATACACTAACGGCACATCGCGGGCACGCGAGCTACGTATGGTCGCTGACTAAGCCAATACGCAGTTGAGACCTTTGTAAAACCACGTCATTCCGACGAAAGTCGGAATCCAGAGGGGCAAGGAGTGTGCAAAGCGAAACGGCGAGTCTACCCCCCTCTATTCCCTCTTGAGTATCAAGGGAGAGGGTTACACATAGTACTCAACTGGTGGGGTTCAACCGCCATCGCGCACAGTGCCCTACTGCGCCGTAAATCCCCCGTCGATCACCAAACACGCGCCTGTAACAAACGACGCCTCATCCGATGCCAGAAACAGGATAGCGCGCGCAATCTCGATCGGTTGAGCGAACCGACCTATCGGGTGAAGATCCACTATCTTGTCGTAAATCTCCGAGTTCTCCCGCGTCCCGCGTGTCATCTCAGTAACTGTAAATGCCGGACAAACCGCGTTCACTCGGATATTAGACTTCGCCAACCCTATTGCCATGTCACGCGTCGCATTCACCACTCCACCCTTGGAATGCGGATAGGGATTGAAACCATCAGTGATGAACGCCGGGTAGCCAATTAACCCTCTAATCGACGCAATGTTTACCACCGCACCTTTCCCCTGCTCCTTCATCTGCTCCACGGCATGACGCGCCATCATAACCGTGCCCTTTAGATTGACATCAATCACAAAGTCCCATCGTTCTTCGTAACTCAGTTCCGGCATACTCCGCGAACCCACCCCCGCACTATTCACCAATATGTCCAATCTCCCGAACCGATCAACCGTCACATCGACCGCGGAAGCGCAACTGCTATCGTCTCGCACATCCAACTCAATCGCGATTGCAGAACTTCCAGCATCCTTGATCTCTTGAGCTACCGATTCTGCCGCATCCAGACTCAAATCTGCAATGGCAACAGTCGCGCCCTCTTCGGCAAACAACCGCGCGCTAGCTTCCCCAATACCTGAACCACCGCCCGTCACCAGCGCAACCTTACATTCAAGACGCTCCAAACCAGTCGAACTCATCGTTTCAGACCTCATTTCCATCTATCTCTCGTTTCAAACGCTACTGCGCGGTATACCCACCGTCCACCGGCAGACATGAAGCTACTACGAACGAAGATTCGTCCGATGCCAAATACAGCGCCGCATAGGCGATCTCCATCGGCTCGCCCAACCGCCCCATCGGATGCAGCGACTCAAGCTGAACACGCATATCCGCATCATCTGTCAACGACTTCGTCAAATTCGTGTATGTGAAACCCGGACACAGGGCATTCACTCTAACCCCGCGCCTAGCAAACGCTACTCCCATATCACGCGTCATCTGAACCACACCGCCTTTTGAGTGTGGATACGGGTTGAAACCGTCGCTCATTCCAGTCGAATAGCCGACCAGCCCGATGATCGAAGCCAAGTTCACTATCGAGCCGTAACCAGCTGGCAACATAACCTCCGATGCCGCATGAGACATCAACATCGTTCCCTTGAGATTCACATCTATAACCCAGTCCCACTTCGCCTCGAAATCCCATTCCAGAGGTGCCTTTCGGGGCGTGACGCCAGCACTGTTGACCAAAACATCCAATCCTCCGAACCTCTCCACTACGCTATTGACCAACCCCTCACACTCCCCACGCTTAGTCACATCCACTGATCCTGCGCTCGCCGAGCCGCCTCTGCCATTCACCCGATCCGCGACATCCTGAGCAGCTGCCACATCCAAATCCGCGCAAAACACATTTGCGCCCTCTGCGCTGAACAATTCAGCACAAGCAGCACCGATGCCTGATCCGGCACCAGTGATCAAGGCCGTCCTACCATCTAACCTGCCCATGTTCGCTCCTCTCAAAAACTCGCATCCAGCGCCAACAAGTGTAAGCCCATCACACTCTATCTTCCAATCCTGAAATAACCTATCAATTCCCAGTTCAACGACCAGCCGCAGTTCATCCCCTGAATCCAACGATAGAATCTCTATCGCCTAACCATGAACACCTCAAGACGAAAACACCGTCCCAGACCGGTTCAGTCCGAAGAACCTGCGGTGCCCAATGTTGAAGCGACGCATATCGACGCACCATCCGAACCACTAACTGAGCCACGCACTATTGCGACCCTCGGACTTGAATTCGCCGGGCCATTGCGACGCACCTACGCCTTCGCAATCGACATCGGAATCCTGCTGATGGTCGTGTTCATCGTCGGACCTATCTTTGGCAGCAGTGAAGGTATCTTCAACATCTTTAGCATCCAAACCGCCATCATCGATGTCTTCATCTTTCTCGCATACTTCATCATCCCTACTGGCATCTTCGGCCGCACTATCGGGAAGTGGGTCGCCGGTATATCCGTAGTTGACGAGGAAGGCAACAAACCAGGAGTCGCAATCGTCATTCCCCGCGAGATGGTCGGAAGATTCGTCGCTACTATCACCTTTGGCATCGGCATCATCTGGGTCATCTTCGATGAAAAACGACAAGGATGGCACGACAAGATCGCTGGAACCTACGTCGTCGTAATTCCCAACAGCGGTGGGCCAGGTTTCCTCGCCCGAATGTTCACAACCGATCAAGAAGAAAAGCCAGACCAACGCCGCCAGCAACGCGTTGGAAGGCCAACGACTCGACGTCGAAGACGTAACCGACACCGAAACTAACCACGACCCGAAAGGTCAGAAAATGGCAATCTCCAAACTTGCAAGAGAGCAGATGCAGGCATCCTCATGGATACGCCGAATGTTTGAAGAGGGCATGGAACTGAAAGCCGTACACGGCTCGGAAAACGTCTTCGACCTCTCGTTAGGCAATCCATTGCTCGAACCTCCGCCAGAGTTCAAACAAGTGCTAGCCAAGATCGCAAATGAACCCGACAGCGGCCAACACCGCTACATGCCAAATCCAGGATTCATGGAAACCAGAGCCGCCGTCGCTGATGCCCTGACACAAGAATCCAGCACCTCATTCGACCCTACCGACATCATCATGACCGTCGGTGCAGCCGGCGCCATAAATGTCGCCCTCCGAGCACTACTTGACCCCGGCGACGAAGTCATCATCTTTGCCCCGTATTTCGCCGAATACATCTTTTACGTCCAACACGCAAACGGAGTGTACCGTGAAGCGCAACCTGCACCTGATTTCATGCCCGACTTCGACTCGCTTGCTTCCCTGCTGAATGAAAGAACCCGCGCCGTCATCATCAACTCGCCAAACAACCCATCCGGTGTCATCTATCCCGCTGAGGTTATCGCCCAACTCGCCGAAGTTATCCAAGCCACCGAGGCCAAACACGGCACCGAAATTTACGTCATCACTGACGAGCCGTACCGCAAGCTCATCTACACCGACACTAAATACCCGTTTGTATTTGAGCATCACCCCAGAACCATCGTCGCAACGTCTCACTCGAAAGACCTTGGTCTTGCAGGCGAGCGCATCGGATACCTCGCTGTGAACCCCGATGACCCCGGTAAAGTCGATCTCCTTGATGCTGCCGTATTCATGCTTCGCACACTAGGATTCGTCAACGCACCCGCAATCATGCAGCGAGTAGTAGCAAATCTCCAAAACTCCACCGTCGACATCTCCGAATACTGCCGCAAACGCGACATCATCCACTCCGCCCTCACCGAGATCGGATACGAGTCAAACCTCCCCGACGGCGGCTTCTACCTGTTCCCCAAATCGCCGATACCTGACGACACAGCATTCATCGAACTCCTCAAATCAAAACTCGTCCTCGTCGTTCCCGGCATCGGATTCGGCATGAGCGGATACTTCCGAGCGTCATACTGCGTACCGGATGAAGTCCTACGGGGTTCAATCGACGGCTTCGCTGAAGCGTTCAAAGAAGCAACCGACAAATAGAATCGATTCCCATGCTTGAAAAAATCCGCATCCGAATCACCCGACTCTTCGTCGCGCTTTCTCTCACAGCACTCGCCGGAATATCCGTCATCGCCTGTGAAAACGACGCCGAACCTACGACCGTCGCTCTACCAACCGCTACGCCAGGGGCAATGTCCACGACACCTACGCCCGTTGTCTATCAAGACGAAGACGACGGTAAGGTGCAAATAGGCTTCAACCTCGGACTACAAGACTACCCCCAGCAAGGCGCTGGTGTCGTTACCCAACTTGACCGCGGCACACGAATAAAGATCACTGTCCGCCCAGCACCCGGAACGGTACAACAGATCAGCATCCGCGAAGGCGTCTGCGAAGATGCCGGCGACCTCTCCAAATTCAAATGGGTCGAAACTCTAGACCATGCCATCGGTGGCGTATCAGAAACCGACCTACCCGAACGCCACGTCAGCACCATCCTAGACGGCAATCACGCCATCGCAGTATCAATCCCCGGCGGAACATTCTCACAAGTAGCCACCTGCGGCAACCTCCCAGACCTCACACACCTCGACATTCCGGATTCTGTCGAGGGCTAAACTGAATTCAATCTATGTTGACCAAAGGATCCGGATACTGGGGACGTTGGATCGGAATTCGCGGCGAGGTTCGATGACTGCATTGAATGGAAAAATCTTGGAACAAACTCAGCCGGGCATGAAATTGGACGATGGTAGTGGACTTCGCGTGGCTGTCGTAGGTTTTCAACGTGAAATCCCGTTTGATTGGTCATTGTTTGACGGATTTGACACTCTACGCGTACTCACCTACTCTGCGAGCGCAGCTACGATCGTCAGAATGTTGGACGAACATGAATTCCAATTGTTCGAGTGCGTTTTTGGCTCGGAAGTTCCATTGCATGACCTCAAGAATCTCCTCGCGTTTCAACAAACCGCTATCGGGGATGTTCGGTTGGCAATCAAAAACCTCAAAGATGAGAGGATAGCACGGATTCTCTCTGAAGTCCGTTCGGGGCGTGCTCGATTCCGAGTCGTGAAGAAACAGACTGCACACGCAAAACTCTACTTGCTAAGTAAGAATGAAGTTGCCGTGACGCGGGTGATCGTTGGTTCGGCGAACCTGTCAGAACGAGCATTCTCTGGTTCTCAACCAGAAACGCTAGTAATGTATGACAACGATACAGAGGCTTGGACACACTACAACCAGATGTTTGAAAGGGTCAAAGAAACGGCTTCAGATGAAGTTACTCTGCCCGATCAAAAAATCGTTGAAGCGAAAATCGAACTTGAAGAAACGCCAGCAATTGCAAACAAAGACACGACTTTGGTTATTGATCGTCCTCAAGCGGAAGAATTGAGGATTGCCGTACAGGCCAGTCGGATCGAGAAAATCGCGTCGTCCATGAGTCCACACATTGCTAAGGTCATACCTCAGGCCCGGCGCGGAAAGCTAAATATCACGCCCGAAATCAAGCGCGAAGTTAGCGAGATCAGGTTGGCGAAGTCTGGTGAAATACCGGACCATCGGTACTTCAGTATTGATCGATCAGCCAGAACGGCGAATCTTTCTGGTAAACCATTCTCGATCGATTGGTCAATCGAAGGCGTTAGGCGCGAGGTTGATGCAATGCTGAGATACTTTTCTAACTTTGAAGAGAACTTCGAGGGCGACGTGAAAAAGCTACAGCATGACTACTTCATGCTGTGGGCGTGGTTATATCTATCGCCGTTTATGTGCGACATACGATCCCTTGCTCTCATCCGCGATGAAGACATCATCAAGTACCCAAGATTCGCGATAGTTTATGGGAAACCGAATTGCGGAAAGACCAGCCTGATTGACACGCTCATGACATCTATGTTTGGGTCGGCGCACACGATCTCAAAACAGAGCTTCACAAAGCAGAGACTTCGCAACACAGAAGTAGCATTCAAACGGCATCCGATGGTGTTTGACGATGTGGACAGGGGTCCGTTGCGTAACCATTGCTATGATCTCATCAAAGAAGAACAATTACACGCTTACGATGAACATTCATGCTACGTTATCTCGATGAACGCTGACCAAAAGTCCTATCCAGATGACATAGTCAAGCGTTGTCTGATGATTTACACCACAGCCGCACTCCCTCAATTCAAAGAAAGCGAACGCGAATCAGCTCAGAAGGGCGTCCGAGATGTAAGGAAGGTGTTGAGAAACGGCCAGTTGTACAAACGCTACTTGTCAGAAACTCTGACGAGTCTACCTTCCGGACGCCTTCCAGAAGACTGGTTGGAATTCTCGACGAGGATTTTAGTCGGCATCATATCCGAATTCTCAGAGGTTGGCACTCTTGATTGGTGCAGACTGACACGATGGAATGACTACACAAATCAACGCCATAACCGAATCAAAGAGCAACTGAGGAATCTTCTACACCCAGAGCGTCGAAATAACGACGAGAACTTGATGGAAGGATGGAGGATACAGGACGAAAAGGTGATCGTTTGGGAGCAAACGGATAATTTCGGACGGCGACCATTCGATTGGGAAAGCGTACCATCAACCGTGCTTGACGAAAACGCACAGGTCGGGGCGCGGACGGTTTTGTTCCGTCGCCAACTAGAAGAATTCCTGGGGCATCCTGTGGACGACGACAAAATCAACTGGAGCCGTTTACTTCCATGGCGGCGATCTTCCTAGTTCTATTTCAGACACTGTACCCCTCAACCCAACCCCTCCTTCAAACCCGATCCCGTAACGATCACCACAACACGCGATTCGGTCTCTATCTGCCCCATTGCCACCAATTCCTCCAACCCCGCAAAAGCCGCCGCCGAAGTAACTTCGCAGAAAATCCCTATCTCCGACGCCAAACGATCGCGCCATGCCAACATCGCGTCATCCGAAACGGCAACTGCTGAACCGTCAGACTTCACCACTGCCCTAGCCGCTTGTTGTGCCCTCGGCGGCATACTCACCGAAATGCCTGACGCAATAGTCGGACGTGCTTTGCTGGCGTGCCATTCTTCGTCCCTTATCGCCCGTATCAACGGTTGCACCGCTTCTGACTGAACACAATGCACTCTAGGACGTTTTCGATCCGCAAATCCAGCGTAACTCCCGATTAGCAATGCCCCATTCCCCGCCGGTGCCACGATGTCCGTCGCAGCAAATCCCGAATCCGCAATCTCCCGCGCCATCGCCTTGACGCCCTCTGCAAACCATGGGCTCAGAGCGTGTGAAAGGTACGGAATACCCTCGCGCTCCGCGAATTCTGCCGCAGCATCCGTTGCCGCTTGACGCGGTCCCTCGATCAGATGCAACTCAGCGCCGAATATCTGAATCTGATCCAGTTTTCCTTGCGCCGCGATTGATGGCGCGAAGATATGTGCTTGCATCCCGGCACGAGCCGCGTACGCCGACATCGAAGCACCTGCGTTTCCAGACGAATCCTCCACGAACTCAGCGATGCCCTCTTCCGCAGCAGCCGATACCAGCACCGCGCTGCCTCTGTCTTTGAACGAACCTGTCGGCGAGCAGAACTCTAACTTGGCTACCAATTCCGAAATTCCAAGATCTTCCGCTAACGCGTCCAATCTAACCAACGGCGTATTCCCCTGCCCCAGATCAACGCAGAGACCCTCAGACGCCAACGGTAACCCATTCACAGCGTCGACAGCGTCAAAGTACCGAATATCGTAGATTCCGTCGCACTGGCAATACACGTTCCGCACCGACGGCACATTCGCAACTTGCGAACACTTAGCGCAAACCAACTCGAACCGCTCAGAACGCGCCTCGAAAACCTCTGACATCTGCAACTGCCCCATCAAATCACCATTGGAGTTAACTACTCTTTATCGGATCGATCACAGACAGCCCCACACCGGCACGCGCTGTTCCACGACTCACGGCAACCGCGCCGCCGTCTGATCGCCAACAGGAAGAACTGGCAAGCATCCCATCATCGCCAAACTCTATGATGTTCATTCCACCCGCCACGTTATTCACCATCTCAACCTCATGCCCGATATTACGCAACGCGTTCGCGATCTCCGTGCCAAACTCTTTCTCCAACTCTAACGACTGTCCTTGTGTGAACATCCTCGGTGCCTCGATCGCCTCTTGTGGTGTCATCCCGTGATCAACGATGTTTACAATCGCCTGCACTACAGACGGCCATATCCGCAATCCACCGGGCAATCCCAACGCAAAGGCAGGACGATCTCCGCGATACGCAATAACTGGCGCCATACTGCTCGCAACACGCTTCATCGGCTCCACCGAGTTAGCCAAGTTCGGATGCGGATCGAAATTCGCCATCGTGTTGTCCAGTAATATCCCAGTGCCAGGAACCACTACCTTCGACCCAAAGATGTGATTGATCGTCTGCGTCGCCGAAACTATGTTTCCGTCCCGATCGGCGGCCGTCACATGCGAAGTGCTATCCGATTCTGCCAACTTTGGTGTGGCAAGTTCTGGAAGCACTGCGTTCGGCAATATCTGACTACCCAACTCGCGAGCATGGAACTCTGACAGCAACCGATCTGTTGGTATCTCGCAAAACATCGGGTCTGCAAGGTAGCGGTTACGGTCGGCAAAAACCAGTTGCATCGCCTCCGCCATCAGGTGAAGGGTCGCAGCGCGCCCAAAACCCATTCCATGAATGTCTTGCAATGACAAGACGTTCAACAACTCCAGCAGATGAATTCCGCCCGCTGATGCCGGCGGAGGTCCGGTTATCGTGTAGCCACGATAACTCCCTTCAACTGGATCGGTCTGACGTAAGCGGTAATTCCGCAAGTCATCCATAGTCAAGATGCCGCCCTGAGACTGTGAATACTTCACTATCTCGTCGCCCAACTCGCCGTCATAGAGATAATCCGAATCCTCAATCGCAATCCGCTTTAATGTGCTGGCCAAATCCCGCTGCACTACCAAATCCCCCGCGTTCGGTACTTTTCCGTCGGGGATGAAGATGCTGCTTGTTGCGCTGAAACGCTGGAGCAAATCCTGTGTGTCCGCTACAAAGTGGCAATGATGCTCTGTAGCTCTGAATCCATGCTCTGCATAACTGATCGCGGGACGCATCACCTCAGCAAGCGACAACTTCCCATACTTCGACTGAACATTGCACCACGCCTTTAACGACCCAGGCACTCCTGAAGCCAGAACTCCAGTCTGATTCAGATCCCCTCGCACTCGCATGTAGTTCGGCCACTCGTCCGACAACGGGTGATACATATCCATCGTTGCCGCCATCGGAGCCTGCGAGTAGTTGTCGATCACGAACCGCTCACCATGCGACAGCCGGATGTTCATGAACCCAGCCCCGAATATGCCCATCTTCATCGGCTCTACCACGCTCAATGCAAACAGCGTAGCAACTGCCGCATCAATCGCATTACCGCCCGCCGTGAGCATCTCCGCACCTGCCGCCGATCCCAACGCGTGAGTCGATCCGACCACTCCGTTGTAACCAATCGCGGGACGGTTTGACGGAGTAAACGTCACTGGCGAGTTTTCTCTCCATCGCTGAGATGTCAATGCGCCTACTGGCATAGCGAATCTGCCGCCTTGATTCTTGAAAAACCGACGCCGAGAAAACCATTCCAACGCGCGTCAACCTAGTTGATGGTAAAACCTGAAAAGCGAATCAAACGGCGCTTAACAACTCAAGCGATAATGTAAGTATTCGGAAAAGCGGTTTCTCGAACGCAAACCAGTCCAGTAGAAACGTCTAGAAAAGGAGCGAACATGCCGATTATCACAGTTGAAGGTAGAGTTGGTGCCGGTGCACCAGACCTTGGCAGACTCGTCGCGAGAGAGCTTGAGATCGACTTTGTAGATCGCCTCATCCTCGCTCAGATCGCAAGACGAGTTAATGCCACAATGCGCGCACTCGTCGACCAAGAGCGGCGCGTCCCTTCGCTGGTTAATCGCTTAGCACTACGTGTTCAACGCGTACTCGAACGTTCCGCCGTAGCAGGTATGGGCGGAGACCCATACTTTGGGCCCGGCGTTGAAGACCTAATATCCCGACAATACAGCGAATACGAGGAAGAACCACACACTACAGCCGAAGAGATCGACGACGAGCGATTCATCGCCACCACACGGGAAGTCATTGAAGACGTGGCGGAACAAGGCAACATCGTGATTCTCAGCCGGGGCGGCGCCGCAATCCTCAGAGAACGCAGCGATGTCCTACGCGTGGGGGTCGTAGGACGCATGGAAGACCGGGCGGAAAGAGTTGCAGAACGTGAAAACGTCACCATCGAAGAAGCCAGAGACTTCATCACCCACTCCGACACCGCACAGCACCGTTACTTCGAAAAAGCCTTCGGCACGAGCCCTATCGACCCCTTCCTCTACCACTTCATGTTCAACACATCCGACGTCAGCATCGAATACGCTGTCAAAGCCACCGTCCAAGCCGCTAAAACCCTAGACGAAAACAACAAACTCTAACCGCACCCTCTCCCTCAATGCTCAAAGGGATGCTCTTTCCCTTCCCCTTTTCAAAGCGGGATTCCCTCTCCCTCACCCTTTTCAATGGGGAATTAAAGGGGGTTTTATACCTGTGCGTGACTACCGTCATTCCAGCGGCCTTAACCGCCATTCCAACACCCCACTCGTCATTCCCGCGCAGGCGGGAATCCAAACATGAAGGTTGGGGAAAACACCACTAACATCAATCCCAATCATGGCAATCACGGTTCTAGCCCTTTCACATCATCTAGAATCGATATCATTAGACAACTGAATCCCCGAACACTCAACGCACACCAAATGCCACCAAGAAATCGCAATCGACGCCGCACAGGCCGACGCCCTAACGTATTCGTCCAGACCGAACAACCCACTGGTCGCCGAGAAACTCCCGACCAAACAGAGTCGGAATCCGTGTCGCCCCCCGCTGCTCAACAATCGCAAGCAGCAACTCCCGCTCCGGTAGCCCAACAAAGCACCAGAGCCCCGCGCCGTACCCAACGTACCCGCTCAGAAGTCTACGCCCGCACTTTTCCTCTCGAAATCCGCAAAATCGGCATCCTAGCCGCGGGCATCGTCGTGGCACTCACCGTCTTCACGATCGTTCTGTAGCCAGTAATCCTCCCCATTGATGTTCAAGGGGGTACTCTTTCCCTCCCCCTTGATACTCAAGGGGAAAACCCTTTCCCCTCCCCTTTTTCAAAGGGGGAATTGAAGGGGGTTCAGACCACGCATCCCGCTTTGCGTTACCCCCACCACGGCATTCATCGGCATGACGGGAGTGTTGCAAGGGCCTACGTCGCAATCCAAGCCGATAATCTACATCGGAAAAATCTTCGCCATCCCACTCGAATCAAATCGCCTCGTCATGCGAAAATTGAGTAGTATAGATTCCCCGCCACTCAAACACCATTCCAGACCGAACCATGTTGTTAATGGACGCACCATTCAACCCTTCGCGCAACGCCCCTAACGGCGTACAAACCCTAGCGCACCATTTCCGAATCAAATGGGACAGATATCAAGGCACTGAAACTCGCCACTATCAGGCCCACTTCAACGAAATCTGTGAGATCGTCGGACACGAAATACCCGCCGACGACCTCGAAAACAAAGACTTCCAGTTCCAGCAACCTGCACCTACTCCCGGCGATCGGAACGGGGTAGCCGATGTCTGGCTCCGTAACCACTTCGTAATGGAGTACAAAAAACCGGGCAAAAACCTTGACGATGCTTACACACAGACGCTCCGATACCGCGATGGTCTCGGCAATCCCCCACTGTTAATCGTCTCCGACTTCGAGACCATCCGCATCCACACAAACTTCACCGGTACCGTATCCGACACATACACCATCACCCTCGATGACCTGCGTGACATTGAGCAAAATGCCACTCGGAAAAGCGCACTCGGTATCGTCAGCGAATCACCCCTATCCATTTACCAAGTCCTCCGATACTGCTTCTACGAGCCCGGAAACCTAAAACCATCGAACACGCCCGACGATCTCACACAAGCCGCCGCCGGCGTCTTCTGGAGAATCTCCGACGAACTCCAAAAATACAACGACGGCAAAGACTTTGAAATCGCGCGATTCCTATCTCAACTCCTCTTCTGTATGTTCGCAAGCGACGTGAGACTCCTAAAAAAGGAACTCATGACCCAGTTCACTTATGACCTTGGAGATTCTCCCGCAACGATATTCCCGGCGAGATTGAGCCGACTATTCGATCAGATGAGCATCGGCGACCCGATCGAAGCACCACCCATCAAACAATTCAACGGAGGTCTGTTCGATGGGCAACCTCACAATCTAGACATCGGCAACTCGATAATCCCCCTTGTGCGCGAAGCAGATGCCCTCGACTGGTCGCAAATCGAACCCGCGATCTTCGGAACCCTATTCGAACGCATCTATAACCCTGCTAAACGAGCACAGCAAGGCAGGCACTACACCTCCCGTAAGGACATCGAGACACTAGTCGAACCAGTAGTAATGGCGCCGCTCCGCAGAGATTGGGACACCATCAAATCTGGAATCAGGGCAGCCGACGCAGACCTAGCCAGCGTAACAACTCACGATTTCGTAGATCGATTGGGCAAAGTCCGCATCCTGGACCCTGCCTGCGGTTCCGGCAATTTCCTCTACGTTGCACTAAACCTCTTACACGGACTCGAACGCGAAATCATCCTTTGGGCACTCGATTTCGGCATCGATCCTCCCGAACCGCGCGTGCACCCCCGACAACTCCTAGGCATCGAGATCGACGAATACGCCCACCAACTCGCCGGCGTCGTTGTATGGATCGGACACCTACAGAATGGGGCTCGCGTCGGTAACATCGAAGACCGTAACCCAGTCATCGATCCCCTTGACAACATCGACTGCCGGGACGCCATCGTAGACAACACCGGACCCGAATCCAAACCTGCCGAATGGCCCGAAGTCGATTACATTGTGAGCAATCCCCCATTCCTAGGCAACAGGCGTATGCGCATTGAAATGGGCGACGAAGTAGTCGAACGTATTTACGATGCGTGGGGCGACAACGTCCCCAACGGCGCAGATCTCTGCACATACTGGTTCGAGAAAGCACGAACCCAAATCGCAGATGGCAAATCCAAAAGAGCCGGCATGCTCGCCACCCAAGCAATTAGAGGCGGGCGTTCTAGGATAGTTCTGGAAAACATCAAAGAATCCGGCGATATTTTCTTCGCTATCTCGGATCAGAACTGGATCCTGGATGGTGCAAACGTCCATATATCAATGGTTGGGTTTGACAACGGGTCACAAGCAGCAAAAGAACTGGACGGCAAACGAACAAAAGATATCTTTGCCAATCTCACATCTGGCACGGTTAACATCACCAAAGCTAACCGCCTTGCCGAGAACGCTGGCATAGCTTTCCAAGGCATAACTCCAGTTGGAGACTTCGACGTTTCAGAAGCCCAGGTCAAAGTATGGGATAACTACCCTAATCCCAACGGAAGGCCTAACAGGGACGTGTTGAAACCCATGATCAACGGCTATGACATCACAAGTCGCCCCCGAAATCGCTGGGTTATCGACTTTGGTGTCGGTACACCAGAAAATGAGGCAATGCTTTACGACGCGCCGTACGCCTACGTGCGTAAACACGTTAAACCACAACGAGATGACATGCGGACGGGTGATGGCATTCCATGGTGGCTTCACCAGCGACCACGTCCTGCGATGAGGAACGCGCTAAACGGAATCAATCGGTTTATCGTTACTCCACTAGTCTCTAAGCACAGATTGTTCCAATGGGCAGAATCTCCAACGTTGCCTGATCACGCTGTGGGTGCTTTTGCAAGGGAAGACGACTATTTCTTCGGTGTCTTACACTCCAGACCACATGAAGTGTGGTCACTAGCTATGGGCACTCAAGTCCGAGATCGCGAGAGCGGTTTTCGTTATACGCATACAACCTGCTTCGAAACATTCCCATTCCCAGAACCGACGCAACAACAATCAGACCAAATAGCTGATGCCGCGAAAGATTTGCACAACCAGCGCCAAATATGGCTAAACCCACGCCACATCACATCACATAAACGCGCCGATTTGACCCTTACCAACCTCTACAACAATTTCCCCAAATGGCTTGCCACACTCCATAACGCTCTCAACAAAGCCGTCTTCGATGCCTACGGCTGGTCCGAAGGTCCCGCCCACCTCGATGACGACACAATTCTCGAACGACTCCTAGAACTGAACTTGTCGCGCGAGGCGGCTTGATTAGAGTTTCAACTTGCCAAGCACCCAAACAGCGCCTGCCAACATGAGACCACCGGCCCAAACGAGCGGGTTCATCATGATTGCGAAGACTTGCCCGCCTGGGCCAGGCGTTGTCCTGACGGTTTCAACTGTTTGATCGATGCCTGTCTGTTCCTGGAACTCGGCAACCACACCGGCAAGAACCAACAACACGATTAACACCGCAACTGCGCCAAAGCAAACTGCACCTATCAACAGCCATTGTTGAAGTTGATTACCCATACTTTCGATGACGCACTAGTTGACCAGGTGATTGCCTATCAGATTTTCGTAATTGTACTCGCAACTTTTGACAGCCTAATTCACAGATGAAAATAGCCCACAGAACTCGGTTCGTGGGCATTCCGGTTTCTTGCGGGTTCAACCCGTAAAATCAACTTATCCATGCCCACGTCGCCAACAACGGACTCCCCTACTCGCGCCGATCTCTTCACCGATCGCCTAGCCGCAGTGCCGCGCGAGCCTGGGATCTACACGATGCGGGGTAAGAGTGGGCAGATTCTGTATGTGGGCAAGTCGGTTAGCTTGCGGAATCGGTTGCGGTCATATTTCTCGAACGAAACCAAACTCCGAGGTAAGACCAAGCGGCTCGTCAATCTGATCCATGATTTCGATTACATCGTTGTCGAGTCGGAGCGTGAGGCGCTTCTACTTGAGAACTCGCTTATTAAGCAGCACAAGCCGCGCTTCAACGCCCGATTGAAAGACGACAAGACGTATCCCTACATCAAAGTCGATCTTGACGATGAATTTCCCCGCGTCTACTTCACTCGCCGGCGTTCTAAGCGCGACAAGGCACGTTATTTCGGACCTTACGCGTCCGCTTACTCAGTGCGGACTACTCTTGATCTGCTCAAAAAGTTGTTCCCCTACCGGTCTTGCACGATGAAGATCACGGGTGAAGAGGAGCGCCCGTGTTTGGAGTACCACATCAAGCGATGCGTGGCGCCTTGCACTGGTTATGCCGACAAGCAGGAGTATGACAAGGTCATCGACCAAGTGATTTCGTTCCTGCAAGGCGATACCGACAAGGTCGTCGTTGAACTTCAAGAGGCAATGACTGAAGCGTCGGAAAACCTCGAGTTCGAGCGTGCTGCCGCTTTGAGAGACCGGCTTAATGCGATGAAGATCGTCTACGAAGACCAGAAAGTCGTGGGTATTGGGCAGGAGGATATGGATGTAATCGCTTGTGAAAAAGGCAGCGATGAGGCATGGATCGATGTCTTTTTCATACGGCGTGGGAGCATGGTGGGGCGTGACAACTTCATCATGGCGGGTACTTACGACGATCCCGATTCGCACATCATCGCCAAGTTCATTGAGCAGTTCTACATCGACAGCAATCCGCATATGCCGCGGCGAATCCTCACTCAGACAGAGGTTGAAGATGCTGAGGTTCTTGAAGAGTTACTCACGGAACGTCGTGGCGCCAAGATGGAGGTCAATGTTCCGAAGCGTGGTCCCAAGCGGAAACTTGTCGATATGGCGCGTGAGAACGCTGTACAGGGGCTTGCGCAGTTGAAATTGAAGTGGCAGTCCAATTCGGACTTGATGGGGCGTGCTCTGGACGATCTGCAAGAGGCATTGAGCCTTTCGAATCGTCCCTATCGCATCGAGTGCTACGACATATCGCACATCCAAGGGACATCATCGGTTGCTGCGATGTCTGTGTTTGAGAACGGTGCGCCTGCGACGTCTCAATATCGACGATTCAAGATCAACACGGTTGAAGGTAACGATGATTTCGCTTCGATGCGTGAGGTTTTAACCCGTCGTTTCAAACGTCTGAATACAGCGCGCGAGAAAGCAGCGCAACCGCCGGTTGATGGTGCTGATTCTACGAAACCGTCCGATTCCTTTGGGATTACGCCGGATCTTGTGCTTATTGATGGGGGTAAAGGGCAACTTTCCGCCGCGTTGGCTACGATGCTACATCTCGGTGTCGCCGACATTCCGCTGGCTTCAATCGCCAAGAAGGAAGAGGAGATATTCATACCTGATAGTTCGGAACCGATTCGGTTGCCGCGGAATGCGCCGGCGTTGTTTGTGTTGCAGCAGGTGCGAGATGAGGCGCATAGGTTCGCGATTACGTACCATCGGAAAACTCGGGGGCGAACTTCGTTGAAGTCTGCGCTTGATTTGGTTCCGGGAATCGGCCCATCTCGTAAACGTGCGTTGATCCGGCGGTTCGGATCCGTCAAGGCGATACGTGAGGCTTCCGAAATCGAGTTGGCTTCGACCCCGGGGATGACTCAACGGCTTGCTGCGAAGGTGAAGGATTATCTCTGAGTTGGGTAGGGTTAGTTTCCGCGGAGTTGCGATTTGCGGGCTTGTAGGACGTTGATCAGGACGTCGATATTTTCTGGGGTTTCTCGGAATCTGAGGTTGCCGTCGTCGTATCTGAATTCGATCCATCCTGCTCGAGAAGTGTTGTTGGTGCTGAGTTGAGATTCTGGCCTGTTTTCGGTGTCGAAACCTTGGATAAGGCCGCGAATGCTGCCGAATATCCTCTCAACCATAGGTACTCGGCGTGTAATTTCATCCATTTCTGCGCCTGTGATTTCTTGCAACATGACGGTCAAGACGCGTTGATCAAGGCTTCCGTCGCCAAGTCGGTCTTGTAGTTCGTTGAACAACGGAACTGATCTAGCCAGAGTAGTGATAACAACGGATTCTTCATTGGAATCGGCTGTTGATGCGAGTTTTTCGGCATCTGATGTCAGTTTGATGATGCTGCGCCCGGTTGCGAGTCCCCACATTCTGAGAGCGCCGATTCGAGCGCCGTAAGCGCCTCCGGTGGGTGACATGTCCAAAATCACTGCCAGACCGTCTCTACGGACTTCACCGCTAAGGTCTTCGTGAATCCGACGCGCTAATTCGATGGAATCTGCGAGTTCGACTTCAGGAAATTCGAAATCACCTAATTTAGCCATTCTTGCCGTTTCTGCCGCAACTTGCCGCGAACTTGCCGTTCATAACAGCATAACACGGCAAGAATAACCCTTCTATCCGCGAACTTGCCGATTTTGCGGCAAGTTTGCGGCAAGTTTGTTGTTCGGCAGTAATTGGGGTGATTCTGAGTGATTGGATCATCCCTCTGACCCCCTTACGCTCCGCGAATGAGGGAATTTCGGAGTGAGATTTTGCGCTGCCCTGCCCTCTCTAGATTCTCGGCTGCGTGGGAGTGGCGAGTAATCTTCCTATTCGCGTCGCGTAAGACGGATGCGCGTTCTTCTGATGACGGGGTGGACATCCCCGGCTCGCATCGCATTTCGTCCCCTTACGTTTTGCGAAGCGGGCATACGTCTGCCCTGCCCTCTCTGGATTCCCGCCTGCGCGGGAATGACGAGGCAGGTACCACGGGAATGACGAGGCAGGTCGCGCGGGAATGACGCGTCTAACCCTCTTGTATTTCCACTTTTCTGCGAAAAGGGGTAGGGATTAGTGAGCCATTGGGCATCAAGAGGGAGGGTTTTGGTAGCTTTGGATCGTCCGGGGATGTTGCGCGCAGGTTTCGAAAGATTTGGTGTTTTATTGTGATGTTTGTAGTGGGTGGTTGTGTTTTTTGACGTGTCAATATAGGGATTGGTTTAAGGTGCGTTGGTAAGCGTAGTCAATGTTGGGCTACCCCAAACTTGAACGCAAAAATTAAGGTTGGAATCTAGGGTTTTACGCGGATTGATTGTTTGGTGCGTTCGAAAAGCTAGTTTTGGTCGTCGGAGGTGCTTGCGGCGCCCATCATGTTTCCGATTCCGCCCATTAGTTTGGTCATTTCCATAGGTAGGACGAATTTGGTTGCTGGTCCGGCGGCCATCTCTTTGAGAGCGTCCATGTATTGGAGTGTCATGGTGTTTCCACCGAGTCCGCTGGCGGTGTCTTGGATTCGCTGGAGCGCGTCTGCGAAACCAGATGCTCGAAGCACGGCCGCTTGCTGGTCGCCCTCGGCCTTAAGGATCTCGGCTTGTTTGGCACCCTCTGCTTTGAGGATCTCGGACTGCTTCTGCCCTTCTGCGACGGTGATGGCTGCTTCACGTTCGCCATCGGCTTCGAGGACCATGGAACGTCTCATACGCTCGGCGGACATCTGGCGAGTCATGGCTGCTTGGATGTCGGTTGGAGGTTCGATCTCTCGGATCTCGACGTTGGTTACCTTGATACCCCATCGTCCTGTTTCATGGTCGAGACGGGTGCGAATTAGTTCGTTGATGCGCTCTCTTTGGGACAGGACTTCGTCAAGACTGATGTCGCCTACTACGGCTCTTAGAGTTGTGGTTGCGAGGCCGACGACGGCTGAAGTGTAGTGTTCGACTTCAAGTACGGCGAGGTGTGATTGGTTGATGTCGACTCGCATGTATACGAGGAAGTCGATGTCGATGGGAGCGTTGTCCTTAGTGATGTTGGTTTGTCGTGGGATTTCAAGTACTGCGGTGCGCGTGTCTACTTTCTGTATCTGGTGGATGATTGGGATTGAAAATACGATTCCCGGTCCTCTCATTCCTTCGAATTTACCGAGCCGAAAGCGTGCGACGCGTTCGTAGTCGCGAATGAAGTTGATGATTCCCATGTTTTAGTGCTCCTTGCTCTTGTTCAAGGTTAAGGTTATCGCGGATGTTTTGGATTGTGGGTATCCCCGCTCGCTTCGCGTCCCCTGACGCTGTGGATTCCCGCCTACGCGGGAATGACGTAGGAGGCTGCGGGAATGACAGGCTGATGCGCCAGTCTAACCCCCTTATATTCCCCCTTTTTCTGCGAAAAAGGGGGAGGTCAGTCGTTGTTGGGGGTGACGATTAGGGTTATGCCGTCGATTTTGGTGATTGTTACGGATTTGCCGGTTTCGATGGTGGTGCGATCTTGTGCGCGGGCGGTCCAGTGTTCGCCGGCGGCGTAGACTTCGCCTTCTGGGTCTAGTGATTTGGTTACGAATACGGAGGTGCCGACGAGGGTGTCTGAGGTACCTGCGGGTATGTATGACTCTGGTTTTGATACTCTTCGCAGTTCGTAGATCATCCAGATGACGAATGCTAGAACAAAAGCGCCTACGCCTCCTAGCATCCACCAGCTGACGTTAATCTGTCCGCCGGGTAGTTCTGGGGCGTCTACGGATGGGAATGGGAATAGGAAGAGTCCGCCTAGTATGAGGACGATTGCTCCTGCGATGCCGAAGAATCCAAAGCCTGGGGTTACGAAGATTTCTGCGGCTATTAGAGCGAGGGCTATCAAGATCAATACGACTCCTGCCCATTGGAAGGGTAACTGCCCTACTCCTGCGAATCCGAGTACGAGCAATACGACTCCGATGGTGCCGGGAATGAATGTTCCGAAGTTCCATAGTTCGACGATGAGTGCGATGCCGCCGAGTGAGATTAGTAGGAATGCGAGGTTGGGGTTGGCGATTGCGCTTAGGAAGCGGTCCCAGATGCTGTATTCGCTCTCTTCGATCCTTGAGTTGAGCAGGCCTTGCAGGTCGATCTCTCCGGCGGCGGTCTCGACGGTACGTCCTTCAGCCCAATGGAGCAGTTCGTCAATGTCGCTGGCAACGAGGTCTGCGATTCCGATTTCGACGGCTTCTTCGGCGGAGTATGCTTTAGCTTCGAATACGGTAGCTTCAAGAGCTTCGGCGTTTCGGTTTCGTTTTTCTGCGATGCCTCTGATGAGAGCGGCGGCGTCTTGATTTGCTTTTATTTGGAGTGTTTCGCCGAGTTCTTCGCCTTGCCCTCCAACGACGGCAGCGGCTCCGATCTCTGTAACGGGTGCCATAGCGAGTATGTTTGCGGCTGCACCGATGAAAGTGCCTGCGCTTGCGGCGTGAGCACCTGCGGGTGCGACGTAAACGGCGGTTGGAACTCGGGATTCGAGGATGGCGTTGACCATCTTGCGTGTGCTGTCTAGGAGTCCGCCTGGGGTGTCAAGTTGGATGATTACGAGTGCGTATTCTCCTTGTGCTTGTTCGAGTTCTCGGACTAGGTATCGTTGGGAAACTGGGTCTATTGATCGGTCGAGTTTGATGAGGAATACGCCTCTGCCGGTTGGGGATTGGGCTGCCGTAGAGGTTGCGGGATCAATAGCGAGTAGTGCGTAAAGTCCGGCGCACAGGATGATGGTCCACGCGAGGATGCGTAGGTGAGGGAGGGAGGGTCGCTTGACGGTGGTGACCCGGTTGTTTGGGAGGATCATGTTTTATGAAGTTTATGCGTAAGGGGTTTGAAGTGGGGTTTTGTGGTGATGTTCTAAACCCCCTTGTGTTCCCCCTTGGACATCAAGGGGGAGGGATGGGGATGAGGTAACAAAAATAGACGCTCCCGTTGGGTAACGGGAGCGTCGGGCCCAGCGATACGATCTACTGGGGGGGTAATGATTAGATCCTATCACTAAGTGCTAAGAGATGTCAACGTGGAATTAAGGCAAGGCGATCATCTCCATGCTTGAGGTATCTGTAGCATACGTCCGTCGGAACGAGTAATCGTTTGCGGCAGCTGGCTTGCCCTAAGTGTATGTTGCCGTAAACGAACGAATCCATCAGCCAGTTTTTGGAGACGAACCGAGTTCCTGTCTGGAGGAAAGGCGATGACGACCTTTTTGCCGGGATATCGTCTTCGGATCTCGGCGACTGGACCTGCTAGGTCTCCGTCAGCGGAGATGATGATTGCGATGTCGAAGATGTCATCTTGGGCGTCGGTTAGGAGTCGCATTGCGATGTTTACGTCGGTCATTTTCTCTTCGTAGCTTTTGTATGTCGAACCGCATTGGCTGCATTTTCGGTTCTTTTCGACGAAGTATCCTTCGTGGATGGTGACGTCTGGCAAGGTGTCAAGGGCTTCGATGAAGGTGTTTTGTCGGTGGACTTTACCGGGGTCGTCGGGTGCGTGTCTTACTCTTGCGGTGAAGTATCGAACGATTTCGAGGCTCTGGTTTGGCTTTAGAAATCGTTCAGACATTCGTCGGATGTCTAGCCAGTAGTAGCAAGGCCATCGTTTGCCTTTCCATCCGAGTCGTTTGGACTTAAGGCCGTAGTATAGGTTGAATCCGTCGATGTATACAGCTACGCGTTGCATTGGATTTTTAACTGGGGTGGGCGTGATGGATGGTGGTGGTTTGGGGTTTCTGCTGCGAGGTTTCACAGTGGCGGCGGTTGGAGATTCTTCACTTCGCTACGTTTCGTTCAGAATGACAGACGCCCCCCCCCCCGCTGTCCGCCCGGGCATCCCCTGCGAACGTCGCTTCGCTCGTTCGCGTCCCTATCGTCGGTCTTCTTGGGCTTTGCGAAGGGGAGGTATGCACCCCTCTGGATTCCCGCCTGCGCGGGAATGACGGTGGGAGCGCGGGGATGACGTCAAGGATGTGGGGATGTTTAGTATGAAACCCCCTTTAGTTCCCCCTTTTCTGCGAAAAAGGGGGAGGGATGGGTGTTAGTCGCTGCCGGCGGCTCCTACTGTGCCTGCCCAGGCGCCTACGGCCATCATTCCGCCGTCTACGTTTATGTATGATCCGGTCATGAATGTTGCTTTGTCGGATGCTAGGAATAGCATTGCGTTTGCGATGTCTTCGGGTTCTCCGATGCGTCCTATGGGGTGTGTTTTTGCGGAGTCTATGAGTCCTTGTTCGAGGTCGTCTCCGGTGCCTTGTAGCGCGTTCCATACCATTGGTGTGTTTATTGTTCCGGGGTTTACTGCGAGGACTCTGATGTTGTCTTTAGCGAAGTCGATGGACATCTGCCGGGTGAGTGATAGGTCTCCGCCTTTGCTAGCGGCGTAGGCGGATACGAATGGCATTGATAGGAGTCCTTGTACGCTTGCGACGGATATGATGACGCCTCCTCCGCGTTTACGCATAGATGGTACGGAGTATTTTGCCATTAGGAATCTGCTGCGTAGGTTTATGTTGATGATTCGTTCCCATGCTTCTTCGGGCAGGTCAACGGCGTCGACGTATGATGATGGTGGTTGAATGCCGACGTTGTTGATGAGGATGTCGATACCTCCGAATGCTTCGATTGCGGCGTTGGCTGTGCTTCGGCATCCTTCGATGGTTCCGGCGTCAGCGGAGATGTATTGAGCGGTTTTGCCCTGCCCTGTCAGTTCGGCGGCTAGGGCTTCACCAGCATCGTCGTCGATGTCCATGATGGTTACGGAAGCGCCGTCGTTAGCGAATGCTCTGGAAACACCGCCTCCGATTCCGAGTGCGCCGCCGGTTACGATAACGGATTTTCCTTTGTATTGGCTCATGGTTGATGTTGCTCCTGTTTGGTGCTTGAGGATTGGATGTAAAGGTTATCAGTGGGCATCCTCCTAGCCTCCTTGAGAGGAGTGAAGGGGGTGAAGTTTGCATGGATGGACAGGATATGCAGGATGGGGAATGATTGCCATGATGCTCAGCTCTTCACCTCTGAATTCCCGCCTTCGCGGGAATGACGGGGGCGGTCGCGGAATGACGGGTGTGATGGGGATTTGAATCATGATGGCCGTGATGGGGAATGATTGCTATGATGCCCTGCCCTGCACCTCTGGATTCCCGCCTTCGCGGGAATGACGAGGCGGGACCGTCGGAATGACGGGTGTGATGGGGATTTGAATCATGATGGCCGTGATGGGGAATGATGGCCGTGATTTTCTCTCTTTGCCACTGTGGATTCCCGCCTACGCGGGAATGACGGGGAAAGACGCGGGTATGACGATGTGGGATCGCCGGAATGACGAGATGTGCGTGGGGGTGACGGATGGGGAGGTTTCATGTTATTGTTGTTAGTATAGGTGATACGTCTGTTGCTTGTTACGGGCGTTTGGCGTTTAGTTGTGGGAGGTAAAGTTGCGATGTCTGGTGGGTTTAAGCGTGTAGGTAGGTTGTTGGAGAGTGATCGTGTGGTGGGTCGAATTTCGCCGGTATGGTTGTTAACTCGTGTGTTGGGAGTGAATCTTTGGTCTAAGCAGGCGGATATTCTGAATGCGGTGCGAGATCACGACTATGTTGCGGTGCGTTCTTGCAATGGTTCTGGTAAGACGTTTACGGCGGCGTTGGCGACGTTGTGGTGGTTGATTTGTCATGATGATGCGATGGTAGTGACGACAGCGCCTACAGGTCGTCAGGTGAAGGAGCTACTTTGGCGTGAGATTAGGTGGCTTCATCAAAAGAATCTTTTTCTGATCGGGGGTAAGATGAGTTCTGATCGTCTTGAGCTTTCGGAAAAGCGTTTCGGTTTCGGCTTAACGACGTCCTCGATGGATCGGATTCAGGGGGTTCAGAGTGCGAACATTTTGGTTGTTGTGGATGAGGCGTCAGGAGTGAAGGATGAGGTATTCGCTGGTATATCGAGTTGTTTGACGACTGAGAATTCGAAGATGCTGATGTTGAGTAATCCGATGGGTACATCAGGTACGTTTTACGATGCTTTTCACAAGGATCGTAAGAATTGGAAGCGAATACACATTTCAGCGTTCGATACACCTGCGTTTGAGGGTTTGGATATGGATTCTTTGCATCGTGAATCTTTTGAGGTTCTGAAAGCGAAAAGCGAGTTGTCGGAGCTAAATGGTTGTCCGCGTAATTTGACGTCTCCAGCGTGGGCGAAGTTTATGTTGAGCTTTACGTGGGGTGCAAGTTCAACGGATTATCTTAGGCGTGTGCTGGGCGAGTTTGTAGATGATAGAGAGATTATGAGTTGGGATGAATTGGAGTGATGGGTATCCCCTTGGGCCTCTTACGCAAGCGAAGGGGGTTAGTTTGCATGGATGGGCAGGATGGGCAGGATGGGGGAATGATTGCCGTGATGCCCTGCCCTGCGCCTCTGGATTCCCGCCTGCGCGGGAATGACGGGAAAAGACGCGGGAATGACGAGGGTGAGACCGTCGGAATGACGGGGGCGGTCGCGGAATGACGGGTGGGGAATTGAACCATGATTGCCATGATTTGGGAATGATTGCCATGATGCCCTGCCCTGCACCTCTGGATTCCGGCTTCCGCCGGAATGACGGGAAAAGACGCGGGAATGACGAGGTGAGACCGTCGGAATGACGGAGGCGGTCGCGGAATGACGGGTGGGGGTGTATCATGCAGTGAGTTTGTGGTTGCTTGGCCGATGGGTTTCGGTTCTGGCGCGGTCTTTGTTAATTGACGACTCCAACTCGCATATCTCATGCTCGTTCTGAGCGGGTGAGGCCTTGGTCTTCGTTTAAGCACTACAACTTTTCGGTGCTTTGGGCGGCTCAGGTAACGATGACGATGGCGATGACGTTGCGGTTGTTGTCGACGAGTCAGTGGATCTTTGACGAGACGGGTTCGGCGGCGCAGCTGGGGATTCTGGGTGCGGTTCAGCTGTTGCAGATGCCTGTGGTGATCTATGGCGGTGCGCTGGCGGATGTGATGAACCGTAAGGTGCTGATGGCGATGACGCAGTCGGTGTCGTTCTTGTCGCTGCTGGTGCTGACGCTTCTGGCGTTCTCAGAGGTTTTGGCGCCGTGGCACATCTGGGTGGTAACGGGATTGACGGGGATGGTGAACATGCTGGGTAGTTCGGCGCGTCCGGCGATGTTGCCGCGGGTGGTTCCGCGCTCGCACCTTACGAACGCGGTTACGATCTCGACGTCGACGATGCAGGTAGCGGCGATCACGGTGCCGTTCCTGTTCGGTCCGCTTTACATCAACTACGGGATCGGCCCTACCCTGCTGGTGACGACGATCATTGCGGCGGCGAGCATGATCGCGCCGTTGATTATCCGGGTGTCCGGTGCGCCAGAGGAAGGCAGCGGCGGTGGAGTGAAACTGAAGACGATCATCGAGGGTTTCCACTTTGTACGGACGCATCCAATTCTTCCGGGTCTGTATCTGCTGGACATCGGGGTTACGATCGTGAGTTTCTACCGGATGCTGTTTCCGTTCTTCTCTCACGAGCTCTACGGGATGGGGGCGCAAGGTACGGCGATGCTGACGTCGGCGAATGCACTTGGCGGGGTATGTGGAAGCATGGTGGTGTTCATCACAGAGCGTTGGCGGCGTAAGGGCATGATCGTGTTGTGGGCGACGTTAATCTATGCGTTGTTGTTGTTCGCGTGGGGGTTCAATCGTGTCGATCTTGTGGACAATCCACATCTGACGCTGAGTTTGTTGGATTGGTCATGGACGTTCAACTACATTTTTGCGATCGGGTTGGTTCTGGTAGCGTTGCTTGGAGGGACGGATGCTGTGGGTATGACGATGCGGCAGGCTTTGGTGCAGTTGACCGCGCCTGACAATATGCTAGGGCGTGCGAGCAGCGCGCACTCGTTCTCAGCGATGGGTGCGAACCATCTGGGTCAGATGGAGGTGTCGTTCGTGGGGGGGATAATCGGTGCTGGTCCGGTGATGATTCTTGGGGGTGCGATCTCTGTGGTGGTTGTGTTTGCGATTTGGCGGTTGGTACCGGGGATACGGAACTATCGGTATCGTCCGCAGCGGCGGCCGGGTGGTTGAACCATGATTGCCATGATTGGGAATGATGGGCTGTGATTTTTTTGGTGTTGGTTTATGGGATGAGTTCAATGATGAGGCAGGTTTTCTGGGTTTGAGAAGTTCAAAGCAAGGTGATGTATGCTTACAATTGAGGTCGCGATGGCGTATCTCAAGTGGTCGGAGGATGGGTCGCAGGTTCGCTTCAAGAGGCTACGACACCAATTACGCTTGCTAGGCGACCTCCGACCAATCCCAATCGTAACCGAGCATCCCCTGCGTTCGCTTCGCTCCGCGTCCCCTTACACTGCGCGAAGGGGACGATTCAGCGGGGAACCATCTTGAGGATGGGGCCGTTGAAGCGTAGGATGTAGACCTCGCCTGAGGTGTCGGTGCCGAAGGATGTTATGCCGGGGTTTTCGTAGTCGGTGCCTTCGGGGGCGATGGGTTTGATGGCGGTGCTGCCGGTTTCGGGGTTTTCGGTGCTCATAACTCGGATTTCGCCTTTGCAGTGGTCGGAGTATAGGAATGTGCCGGTGAGGTTTGGGATTGCTTTGCCTCGGTATACGGGTCCGGCGATTACGGAGCAGTGTCCGGAGCGTGGCGGGTAGTCTTCGATGGGTAGTGTCATGCCGGTCTGGTTGCAGTCTCGGCGCGGGCGGAAACATGCGGTTCCTTCCATCGTGGCCCATCCGAAGTTTGTGCCGCCATCGGTCTTGGTGCTGATGACGTTGATTTCGTCGCGGTAGCTCTGCCCTACATCTCCGATCCATAGAAGGTCGGTTTCGGGGTCGAAGGTCATGCGCCATGGGTTGCGTAGTCCGAATGCCCATATTTCGTCTGGGATTTCGGGGTCGTCGATGAATGGGTTGTCGGGTGGGATTCGGTATGGCTCGTCGTCGGAAGATTGTGAGATGTCGAGTCGGATGATGGTTCCCCATGCGTTGGTCAGGTCTTGACCGTTGTCTTTGGGGTCGCCGCGTGAGCCGCCATCGCCGAGTCCGAGGTAGAGGTATCCGTCGTTGTCGAATATGATCTTTCCGCCGTTGTGGTTTCCGTATGGCTGGGTGATCTCGTATACGATGTGCTCGCTGCTCCAGTCGGCGATGTATTCGTCGACTGTGAACCAGGAGAGTCGGGTGCTTCTGAAGCCTCGTTGTACGGAGTAGTACATCCAGACGCGGCCGTTGGTTTCGTAGTTCGGGTCGAGGGTCAAAGATAGGAGGCCTTCCTCGTTGGAATCTCGGCTGACTCGTTCTCGGATGGAGAATGTGAGGATTGGGTCGCGTCGGGCATCGATGAACGCTCTGTGGACCTGTCCGACCTGCTCGGCGACGAGCGCGGATTCGCCGTCTGGCAGAAAGGCGATGTCGATGGGACGCTCCCACTTGTGACCGCCGAACGCCTCGACGAACTCGAAGTCGTAGCGGTCGAATGTTCGTTCAGGAGTTGGTGGGAGAGCAGCGGTAACTTCCGGTACCGCAGTCGCAGTTGGGCGTGTTGTTGGTTCGAGATCGGTTGAACAGGCGGTGAGTAGTGCTAATAGTGGTAGCACTAGGAGCAGGGTGTTTCGCGCGATCACTGCTGCCCTGCTGTTATGGGTTCCCGTCTGCTCGGGAATGACGGGTGGGAATGCGGGTATGACGGGTGGGCATCCCCCTGCTCCCTTGCGCTTTGCGAAGGGGGGAAGTTATCTACCACTGGACGTACATTGGCATTACTACGTGCGTAAAGCCGGGGTGGCTGGATAGTCTGAATACGGCGGGACTTGATGGTGTAGTGATCGAGAGGATGATTTTCTCTGGGCCGGGTGTGCCGTCTCCGTTGTCTGTTGTTTCTACGGGGTTGGATGTTCCGCCTTGTGCGTTTTGGATGAGGTCGTTTAGGAATCTGACGTTGAATGCGATTTTTCCGTCTTCGCCTTCGAGGTCAATGTCTAGTATTCCTTCGCTGTTACCGAGGTCTTCAGCGTTGGATGATACGGTCAATCGTCCTTGTCCTTCGTCTTCGCTTGCGACCATTCTGACGATTGCACTGCCCTCTCGTGCGATGACTTCCATGGATCTTGCGACCTGTTCAACGCTCTCGATCGGGATGGTCATAGTGGTGTCGGAGTTTTGAGGGACTAGGCTCTTGTAGTCGGGGTAAGTACCGGCGATGAGTTGTGTGATCATCTCGACTTCGTCGCCGATTCTGAACATTGCTTCGCCTCCGCTTTCGGAGACCATGATTTCGACGGTGGCTGCGGATCCTGCGGTTAATGCTGCGAGTTCACGTAAGGCGCGTGCCGGTATAAGAGCGTCGAAGGCTTCTTCTGGTGCTTCCATAAGTTGTGCGGTTTCGATGGATAGTCGGAATCCGTCGGCGGCAGCGAAGGTTGCTTTGTCACCTTCGACTTCCATCTTGACGCCGGTTAGTACGGGTCGTGCGTCGTCAGTTGCGGCGGCGAAAACGACTCGTTCAAGAGCGTTTCGCAGGATTCCGGAGTCGACTCTGACGCGGTGTTTTGGTGAGATTTCGGGAAATGGAGGGTAATCGTCCTTTGGGGCGCCTCGTAGGTCGGTGTCGATGGTGACTGGTGTGCCTGCGCGCTCGGTGGTGGTGGCGATCTTCGCGCCGTATGGCTCGTCGGTGACTTCGATCTCGACTCTGCCCATGTTGAAGCTGCTGATGGTGTCTAGCAGTGGTCTTGCAGGTAGGGTTATGGAGCCTGTGTGGTCGATCTGTGAACTGACCCAAGTAGTGATGGATAGTTCGAGGTCGGTAGCGGCTAGCTTAACGCGTGCGTCCTCAGTTTCGATGAGTATGTTTTGGGTTATAGGTAGTGTTGCCCTTGATGGTACGGCTCGGCGTACGACTCGTAGTCCACGGGCTAGGTTGTCTTGTATGCAAGTGATCTTCATTTTGATCGGCCTTGGGCGCTGGTGTATGTGTGATGTGTCTGTCGGATTATGCAGATTCTAGAATCACGTTGGGAAACCGTGTTGCTCCTGCGGCGTGATTCGCCCTTCATTCGGTGTAATGATATAGCGAAGACGGTTTTATCTTGAGATCAGCGGTAAAACGAACCTGAAAGTAGCGAAATGGCAGAGGATACAAGGGGAATTTCCCAATTTGGAGGTGACGTGGATTCCCGCCTACGCGGTAGTGGCGGGGATGGTGGAGATTCCCGCCTACGCGGGAATGACGAGAGTGTGATCGAGAATGACAGTGATGTGCGTGGAGATGACGGGGGTGCACGTAGAGATGACGTGGGTGCGCTTGTAGATGACGGAGGTGAGCGCGGGAATGACAGTGGGAGGCGTGTGGATATGGGTTTTGCGACTGTTGACTTGGATCGTGAGCGGCGTACTGGGTTTCCGGAGGTGGTTATGGGCGAGGGTAAGACGCCAGAGCAGATAGCGCGGATTGCGAAGCGGATCTATGATGCGTCGGGGGTAGTGTTGGTTACGCGTTCGGATTCGGTTGCGGCGGATGAGGTTAGGTCGGTTATACCGTCGGCGGAGTACGATGCGTCGTGTGGTGCGATCTGGGCCGATGACAGGGGTTTAGAACCGCAGCACAAGGGTTTGACGGTTGTGAGTGCGGGAACTGCTGATTTGCCAGTTGCGAATGAGGTTGAGATAACGGCGCGTTTGATGTTGTGCGAGGTTGAGCGGGTGAATGATGTGGGAGTGGCGGGTATTCACCGTTTGCTGGCGCATCAGGATTTGTTGCAGCGGTCGCGTGTCGTGGTGGTCGTTGCGGGTATGGATGGCGCTTTGCCTAGCGTGGTGGGTGGGTTGGTTGCGGCTCCGGTGATAGCGGTGCCGACGAGCAATGGGTTTGGGACTGGGTTGGATGGTTATGCTGCGATGCTAACGATGCTGAATTCGTGCGCTGCGGGTGTATCGGTTGTGAATATCGATGGCGGTTTTTCGGCGGGTTATCAGGCGGCGATGATATGTGGGATAGGTTTGCCCTGCCCTTCTGGATTCCCGCCTGCGCGGGAATGACGGGGAAGGCGCGGGAATGATGGGAGTTTTTGAACCATGATGGCCATGATTTTGAAATGATTACCATGATTTTCCCTCTCCCAGCCCCACTGGATTCCGACTTTCGTCGGAATGACGAAGGTGTGATCGGGAATGACGGGGAAGATTCCTGGGAATGACGGGGCATCCTTCTAGCCCCTTACGCTTTGCGAAGGGGGATTCCTCGCTACGCTCGGAATGACAGGGCTGTGCTCGGAATGAGCAGGGGTGCGGAGTTAGGGGTGGGATTGACGTGGATCAGGTCAACCACTAGGGTTGCCACTACCACTCTTCGCAAAAGGGGAGGTTAGGAGTTTTAGTTGTTTGCTTTTACGAATGCTATTAGGTCGGCTAGTTCTTGGTCAGAGAGGTAGTCGAATGCTGGCATGACGTTTGTGAATCCTTCTGGGATAAATGCGGAAGGCTTTGTGATGGATTCGACGAGGTAATCTTCGGCTTCAAGTTCTGTGCGTTCGGCGGCGCGGTTGTATAGTCCTTGCCATCCGGGTCCGACGATGGTGTCGTCGTCGGTAGAGTGGCAGGCGGCGCATCCTAGTGTTGTGTGTAGTTGCTCACCGCTTGCAGCGTTTCCTTCGGGTAGTTCTCTGGGTTGCGATAGTGCTGCGATGTCGATAGCGGATCCGGCGAGGACTAGTTCTCTAGTTCCGGGAGGTGCTGGCGTCGGATCAAATACGACTGGAGTGGCAGTAGGGTTGTGTGTTTCCGTGCATGCTGTGATTAGCACGAAAGCTAGGAGTATGACGGTCAGTGTTGCAACCGTTTTGTGGTTGCGGTTGAATTTGACGCGCTTAAGCGAGTGACCTGCGATACGCAATGCCGATCTCTCCCGATTTGTGAGTGTTCCGACTGGAGATAATTCTACGATAGCGCATCGCGGAGTCTGTAGTGATTAGACGAAGTCCAGCATTCCGAGGACGTGGCTGACCTGATCGGGGTTGGATTGCTGTTTTTGTCGGATTTTCTCGATCATCGAGAGTTCGTCGGCGGTGAGTTGATCGAGTTGATCGAGTTCGATGCCGCGTTCTTTGGCGCGTTCCGTGACGGCAATGGATTGGGAATCGACGGATGCCATTGATTGGGGGTCTAGGTGTCGTTTTTTTGCGTCTTGAATGAGATCGAGCCACTCTTTGGTTACTTCGGCCAGTTCGTCTACGCTGATGCCCTGTTCGCGAGTTTGGCGTATGAGGTCGATTTCCTTGTTAGTTAGGGACGAGATGTCGTTTGGCGAGATGCCGGCGCTGTTCAATTTTGAGATCGCGTCTAGTGTTCTAACATCGATGAGGTCGATTTGTTCATCGGTGAGTCCCATTCGCGAGAGACGACGTAGTGCGACGACTTGTGTTGCGGTCAAAGCGGCGAGCTCTTCGACTGGGATACCAATTTCTTGGAGTCGTCGTAGGGATTTAGTGGCTTCGGTGTCGATTTCGGCGAGGTCGTCTGGGGTGAGTCTCATCTCAAGAGCAAGGTCTAACAGCTCTGCTTCGTCTTGCGAGAGGATACGCACGACTTCATCGAAGTAGTGTGCGATGCGTCCGTAATTGATGCCGAGTTTCGCCATCCAGTAATTGATGGTTGCCTTTTGCACGCCGACTTCGGTAGCGATGCTGCTGACGGTGATTCCGGGTTCGTTGAGGCTGTGGCGTAGTACTTCGCGCAGTGGTCCGCCAAGTTTTTCTTCCGCTTCAGTGACGGCCTTCGTTGCTCTGAGGTAGTTGAATGTGGTCATGTCGATCCCCGTTTCAAGGGGTTTTGGGTTTGATTCCCGTTTGGGGTGTGTTCTTTCTTCTACTCTGTTTGAACTAGTTTAGAGCAAGTATCGAGCGTGTATCAACGGTTTTTCTAACTTTTATACTCGGATTTTACACGGTGTTTGAACTTGTTCAAGAATGGCTACGTGTTGCGTCGCACTAGTTTCGACGAAGTATAAAACTATGTCGTGTATCAGTTTGAGAGGCGGGGTTCTACGGTTTGGAGTTGTGTATTACTTTGATTGAACTTGTTTTAAGAAAGTGATGACGGCAGTTTCGGCATGTTGCGGCATGTTGCGGCAAGAAAAATCTGATGGTCCGGGATGGGTTGGTGACGGCGTGTGCGAAAAACGAGGTTGCAGAGGTCGAGATGGAGTAGAAAGACTATGTGAGGTGTTAGAGGGGGTTGTACGTTGATTTGATGGAGGCTTCCCTCTAGCCCCCCCCTTACGCGGAGCGAATGAGGTATGCTCTCCCCTGCCCTGCTGGACGGTGTTTGAACCATGATTCCCATGATCGGGAAATGATTGCCGTGATGCCTGTTCATTCTCCTCTGTGGATTCCCGCCTGCGCGGGAATGACCGATGGGACGCGGAATAGCAGAAGTGCGGAGCAGGGCGGATATGCGATTCCCTGCTGGACGGTGTTTGAACCATGATTGACATGATTTTGGAATGATGAACCATGATGTTTCCTCTCCCCTCTGGATTCCTGCCTTCGCAGGAATGACGGGGAATAGGCATGGGAATGACGGAGAATAGGCGCAGCATCCGAACGGGAAAACCCCCTTTAATTCCCCCTTGGGTATCAAGGGGAAGGGCTTTGGTTTTGGATTTTGGGTTTGTTTGGCTAGAATTGTGCTGAATCTTGTTTCCCTGTATGGGGTGATGCGATAGCAATGGCTTCAGAGAGTCAAAACGGTAAGCGAGCCACTCGGTGGTTGGATCTGCGCGTCAACGGCGTTGCTGTGCAGTGTGCAGATGGAGTTCGGGTTCTTGATGCGGTAAGGGATGCGGGTTTTGAGGTTCCGACGCTTTGTTATGACGAACGGGTTGGACCTCAGGGGACGTGTCGGATGTGTCTGGTCGAGGTTGAGGTGAATGGTCGTAAGGAGCAGGTAGCGTCTTGCACTGCGTTTTCGGAAGATGGGATGTCGGTATCGACGCATACGGATGAGATCAAGGGGTATAGGAAGACGCTGTTGGAGATGTTGCTTTCAGAGATGGCGTCGCCAAATGCGAATCCGTATTCGAATAAGGTAGGTCCGACGGAGTTTGATCGTGCGGTCGAGGAGTATGAAGCGCGTTTAGATGCGTTTCCGCGTCTGGCGGTTAGGGATAAGGCAACGCATGATGAAAACCCGTTTATTCAGCGGGACTATGACTACTGCATCGCGTGTTACCGATGCACGAACATCTGCAACGATTGGGAACAGGCAGCGGCGATCACGGTAGATGGTCGGGGGCAGGAATCGAGTATCTTTACGTTTTTCGGTAACGAGTTGATGGATTCACCGTGCACGTTCTGCGGTCAGTGCATCAACACCTGCCCTACTGGAGCTTTGACGGATCGGAAGGTTGTTGGTCAGGAAATTGTGGCTGAGGATGTGGATCGGACTCAGACGGTCTGCCCATATTGCGGAGTTGGCTGTGGCATTGAGTTATTGACGCATGACGGCGAGATCATAGGAGCGGAGCCTGATTTCACGGCTCCAAGTCTTGGATCGTTGTGCGTGAAGGGTCAGTTTGCATCGTGGGAGTTTGTGCGTAGTGAGGATCGATTGCGTCATCCGCTGATTAAGCAACCTGATGGGACTTTCCGCAAAGCGTCTTGGGATGAGGCTTTGGGGCTGGTATCTAGCAAGTTCAAGGATGCGATTGCGACTGAGGGTCCGGATTCGGTTGTGTGCTGGGCTTCGGCTCGCGTGGTTACTGAAGCGAACTACTTGATGCAGAAGTTCGCGCGGGTTGCGATCGGTACGAACAATATCGATAACTGTTCTCGTACTTGACACGCTCCGTCGGTCGCCGGTCTGGCGGTCATGGTAGGTAGAGGGGCGATGTCGAACTCAATTGAGGAGCTCGCGGGTTCGGATTTCCTACTTATAGCGGGTTCTAATACGACGGAGGCACATCCAGTCATCTCGTTGCGGATGAAACGGGCGGTGAAGAATGGTGCGAAGTTGGTGGTTGTGGATCCTCGGAAGATTGAGTTGACGAAATGGGCGACTCGGCATGTTCAAATCAAGGTGGGTACGGATATCCCCTTCTTCAACGCTGTTGCGAACGTGATCATCAATGAGGGTCTTCACGACGACGAGTTCATCAAGTATCGAACTGAGGGTTTCGAGGCTTTTGCGCGGCATGTTCAGATGTACACGCCGGAGTATTCGGCGGAGATATGCGGGGTAACGGCTGAAGAGATAATTGATACGGCGCGTGAGTTTGCGGCAGCAGCACCGAAGGCTTCGATCTGCTACACGCTAGGCATCACGGAACACTCTTGCGGATCGCATAATGTTCAGTCGTTGGGGAATCTGGGTTTGCTATGCGGGACTTTGGGTGTTCCCTACGGCGGGGTGAATCCGTTGCGTGGGCAGAACAATGTGCAAGGCGCTGGTGATGCGGGTTGTATTCCGACTGATCTGCCGGGTTATCAGAAGGTGGAACGTCCTGGGATACGAGAGATGTTTGAGGATGCATGGGGCGAACCTTTGCCGAGACGTCGTGGGATAACGAAGATCACGGCGATGGAGCAGATGATTAAGGGCCGGGTGAAGGCGGTGTATGTGATGGGTGAGAACACCATTGTTTCGGATCCGCACGCGAACCATGCGGAACATGCTTTGCGGTCGGTGGATTTCTTGGTTGTGCAGGACATTTTCTTGACTGAGACGGCGCAGTTGGCGGATGTTGTGTTGCCAGCGGCGGCGTTTGCGGAGTCAGATGGGACGTTCGCGAATAGCGAGCGTCGTGTGCAGCGGGTACGCCCTGCTGTTGCACCACCGGGTGAAGCGAAAACGGATGTTGAGATACTGCTTGAGTTGTTTGGTCGTATGGGTAAACCGCAGGGTATGACGAGTGCTAGAGATGTGTTCGAGGAGATGCGGAGCGTGACTCCGATCTATGGCGGGTTGTCGCATGAGCGGTTGGATCGCGAGGGCGGCATTCAGTGGCCGTGCGGTGATGAGGATGATCCGGGGACTGAGTATCTGCATGGTGATGAGTTTTCATCTGGGTTCCCGGGTTTCTTTGCGCCGGTGGATCATATTCCGCCTGCGGAGGAGCCGGACGATGAGTATCCGTGGTTGCTGACGACGGGGCGTCGTCGATCTACGTATCACACTGGAACGCAGACGGGTCAGGCGTCGGGTTTCCAGCTGTTAGTTCCGCATGAGATGTTGGAGATCAACCCGTTAGATGCGGCGGATATGGGTTTAGTGGATGGTGATTTGTTAGATGTGGCGTCGCGGCGAGGGAAGGTTACGGTTTCAGCGCGGATTACAGAGAAGTCGCCGCGGGGATTGGTGTTTATGTCGTTTGCGTTCCCTGGTGGCACGCGTACTAACGATGTGACGTCGGATGCATATGATTTCATCACTGAGACGCCAGAGTTCAAGGCTTGTGCAGTGAAGATATCGAAGTCGGCGTATCAGGATGAGGATGTTCGGATGGCGCAGCGTAGGATTCGGTTGGCGGGAGAGGTAAAGCAGCCGACGGAGTTGATGCCGGTGGGTGGGTGAACCATGATTGGCGTGGTTTTGGGATGATTGGCGTGGTGGTCTACCCCTAGCCCCACAAGAAGACGCATGATCCATATTCGCCCGACGTGCTGACGCCGCGTCATTCCGAGCGGAGTGAGGAATCTCTAACACGTTTTGAACGGCGATATGAGTGAATGATTGAAACGATCCTGTTCCGAATCTGCGCATCCCCCTAACTCCCTTGTGCATAGCGACAGGAGGAGATTCCTCGCTCCGCTCGGAATGATATTAGGCACTCAAAGTGTGTATCACGCGTGGAGGGTTTTAGCCTTGTGATCGTTCAGATGTCTCGATGCGGATCCGCAGCCCTAATGCGCCTATGATCTTGAGGACCGTAGAAAATGATGGATTTCCGTCTTCGGACAAGGCTTTGTAAATCCCCGACCGGTCGAGTCCGGCGTCTCGCGCTATCCCGCTCATGTTTCGAACTCGGGCGATGTCATTCAGTGCGGCTCGGATGAGGCTACCATCTCCGGGGTCATCTTCTACGCACGCTTCAAGGTATAGTCGGATCCTTTTTTCGGAATTGATGTATTCGGTAGCGTCGAACTCCGTGAGTTTTTCAGTCATTCTATTTCTCCAGTTCTGTGGCTATCTGCTTTGCACGCTCAATATCCCGTCTCTGGCTGCCTTTGTCGCCGCCGCATAACAGCACGATCACATCTTCGACACGGCGCGATCATCTCTCAGTCGGCGTAACCACCGCCTGAACGTTGATGTTTGGAGTACTCTGATCACATCCATATTGTAGTCCACAGTCTACAATTAGGCGACGGCTCTATAGTGCATATATCAGGTTCAGCTAAGCGGAAACCAGATTAAGATTGACTCCTCTGGATTCATGCTGGCGCAGGAGCATGGACGGTGGGCGTAGGCGGGTAGATTGGTTTGGATGCGATATGATTTTCTACAAAGCGCGCCAGCGCGAACGAAGGGATTCGGAAAAATGGCTGGTTGGGAGTTAGGTTACATAACTAAGTTCGGACGCGATTACGGGTATTCGGAATCAGAGCGTCCTGAGTCGATATGTAACCAGAACGACGGTGCCCCATGTAACACTTGTTTTCACGCTTGGCACGATCGCGTCCACGGCTCAGATTGCAATTGTTGGTGCATCGATGAACCTCTGAGATTCGATGCGATGCTAACGTTTATGCTGAACGATTTACGGGAGTCAGTAGCTGCTTCAGACATGAAACGTGCGGTCACTCAAATTGAGCGTTTGCGCGAACGCTTTCCAAATATAGAGGACGTAGACGAACGTATACGATCAGGAATCGGGAATGAATACGTCGATGCGGTAGATGCGATGTTGTCGAAGAGGCTTTAGAGATTATGTGGAAACCAGACTACGATCCGAGCAAACTACAAGGTGGGCATTGATGCGAATCGTTGAGATTCACTCGCACCTTAACGGCGTCGAATTCTTGTCTGTTCGGCGTCCATCGTTGTGGCGGGAGGTCAAGGAGAGGATCGAAGGCTTAGACATATCAGACTGCGCTCATACACCTTTGAGTTCTAACGATCATTTGTTGCAAGGACGATTTTCGCCAACATCCGTAAAAGATGCACTCAACAATCGGTTCGAAGAATTAGGTTGGATAAACCGAGCGGTCAGGTTTTGGGCAGCTGATGACGCAGAACTAACAAGAACAGTTGCTCAAATGCCTACGGAGATTCAGAGGCGAATTATCAAGTTTCAAGGGTCTGAACCGATCTCTTCGCTCTTGGAGGTCGATCACTACAAAGACCGGATAGCCGTACAGGTCCAGTTCGACACCTCATCGAAGGTAGCTCACGACATCTTTGTGAAGCACATGAGTTTCTTCGTTTCGGACGCAATCGATGTGGGGATTGAGATTCTACCGATGAAGGAATTGGAGACGCAGATGTCATCGGGTGTTCCCTACTACGAACGGGATTTGTTGAACATCATTCGGCAAGGGCGTGGTGTGCCGGCGGTACCATTGGTTTTGATGGGGGTTGCGCCCTAGGCATGGGCTATTCGGCTTAGCAGAGGATAGCAGCTTTCAGTTCCGGGAAACTAACTTTGGTTGCGCCAAGCCTTTTCAACGAACTAAGTCGAATCGATTTGCCATTAGGACGTTCAGCATCTAACACTTTGGTGCTCAAGACGTAGAATTCCCACTGAGATAGGTCGGTGGCGTCCAAGGTTTCGAGGTCTCTGTGAGCGTGAAGGCAAAACACATAAAGGTCAGCGGGCCGATACTTATGTTCAGAGTATGACTTGGTTTCCCAGTCATAGACCGATATTGGTGCAATGCTCCACATCGGAACCGTTTCGGCATCGGTTTCATCGTGCCATGTTTGACAAATCGCCGTAGTTTTGACTTCAATCTTCAAACCTTCGTCGGTTTCTAGATCCCAACTCGACCACGTTTTGGTTCGGAATCGATAAGGATCACGACTGTCAAGAGCATTCGCAACAAGATATTCGGCTACAAAGCCGCGTGTCGTATTGTCTAGCAGGTCGGACGTTGACCAAGACCAAAATCCTCTAACCGTCGGATTTCCAAGCTCGCCGATCGATTGCCCTCGTATCCGAAACTGCTCTTCGCCAGTCAGCCGAGGTATGTCGTCATGGTCTTTCATAACCGTTTGGTTTCCTAATCTCTACACCGGCGTCTGCCTCGGGTGCATTCTTGATGCCCAGAATGCGGGGTCGCCGGCTGATGGGTAGTCTACGTGTTCGACTATGGATCGAGGTGGGCGACCTGAGGTGTGGGCGTGTAGGTTTTCCAAGATCAAGCGGGTTATCTTCTTCGGATGGTCTGCCGCTGACGGCGTGCGGTTGTCGGGAGCGATCTCGCAGTATTCGATTGCTCTTGCTTCGGTGGAGTTCAGAGTTGTGATCGCGTAGTGGTCGATGACTTTAGGTCCGGAGAGGTTGAAGATGGTTGCGCCGACGTTCATTAGGCTGAGTTCGCGATGGGTCAGGAGCGGGTTTGAGGTCGGTCCGTGATGGACGGTTATGAAGACGACATCGCAGGTAGATAGGAGCATGTCGAGCGTAGATCGTCTTGCGCCTAGTTTTTGGAATGATTGTTGTCTTGGAGTCCGGATGTCGTTGATCCAGATTTTGGCGTCTAATTGGTTGAGTTGTTTGGCGATTTCGTAGCCGAGTGTTCCGAATCCGATGATACCGGCGATTGTCGGGGGTGTTTCTTGTGGTTGTGAGGTGTTTTCAGAGCGGTTCATTAGATTCAAATCGGAGTCAGAATTGGAAGGCTTATCTTCTGGTCTGACGTTGTGGATTCCCGCCTTCGCGGGAATGACGTCGTGCGCGGGAATGACGTCGTGCGCGGAAATGACATCATGCGCGGGATTGACGTCATGCTCTGGGATGACAGTCTCAGCGGAAATGTTGGTGTTTTCAATTCCGAGCCATTCTTGGATTGCCTGGTCGGCGGCGGGTTCTGCAAGGAATGAGGATGCGTTTGCGACGGTCAAGTTTTCGCCAGTTTGGTGGGGTGCGCCAGAGCCGCAGTCTACGAGTTGCAGGTATCGGATGTTTTCTGGCAGCTTTTCGAAATCGAAGTCGATGGTTGGGGTGTCGGTGATTAGGATTTCGGCATCGCAGATGTCGCGAACCAAGCGGTAGTCAGCGAGTATCAGGTCGTTGCCGTCCTCCAGTTCCGTTATGAGTGCGGAACGGATCGCGTCGTGACTGGTTAGCGCCAAGAAGATGTTTGTCTTGAAGATGTTTGTCTTTGGGGACATATCTAGGTTCTAAACTAACCGTTTAGGAGTTCTCAATGCAAACAGCATCATTTTCGCGCGTGGATCTGCGTTGTCCGTTGTTCATACCGGGCAATCGTTCGGACATGCTCGGCAAAGCTGGTCGATATTCGGCGTCGGCGTATATACCAGATTTGGAGGATTCGGTACCGGTTGGGAATAAGGAAGAGGCGCGGGAAGTTACGGGTGATGCTCTGCCCTCTTTGGCTGAGATCGGGAGACCAGTTGTGCCGCGAGTCAATTCGCTTTCGACGGGATTGACGGAGGATGACCTGAAGGCGGTGATAGGGCCGCACATCGTGGGCATCAGCATTGGGAAGGTAAAGACGGCAGAGGATGTGTGCGAGGTGGATGCGATGTTGTCGGACTTGGAACGGGACGCGGGTATAGAACTTGGGAGTATCGGGATTTTGCCCTGGTTGGAGACGGCGAGTGCGATTGTGAATGCGTATGGAATCTGTTGTGCGTCGGAGCGTGTTAGATGGGTAGCGTTTGGTGCTGAGGATTACAGTGCGGACATGGGTATCAGCAGAGAGGTCGATGTCGAGGATTCGTCGGGTGTTGGAAGCATTGAGGAGTATGGTGAGGCTTCGTTGCTATATGCGAGGTCGGCGGTAGCGGTAGCGGCTCGTGCGTCTGACGTTGATGCACTGGATACGCCGTATGTGAAGTTTCGCGATGCGGATGGGTTGCGTCGTGAAGCTGGATTGGCGCGTCGGTTGGGATATGTGGGCAAGTTTGCGATTCATCCGGCGCAGATCGAGACGATTGATGCGGTGTTTTCACCGTCGGCGTGGGAGATAGAGCGTGCGAAGCGTGTTTTGGATACTGCTAGGATGGCGGAAATTGAGGGGCGTGGAAGCGTTTCGCTAGATGGCGAGATGGTGGATGCGCCTGTTGTGGCGCGTGCTAGGAATGTGTTGATACGGGCAGGTATCGAAATTGATTAAAGTCAACCGAAGCCATTGATTGGCGAGGAGAGAAAAGATGCAAAACAGCAACGGCGCCGCTACTTTTGGCAGGTTCTATGAGGATTTTGAGGTTGGGGATGTATATCGGAATTGGCCGGGGCGGACGATCTCGGAGGCGGATGATACTTGGTTCTCGTTGTTGACTCAGAATCAGAATCCGATTCACATTGATGCGAACTATGCTGAAAATCACACAGCGCATCAGAAGTGTCTGGTGAACGGCATCTTGGTATTTGCGATAGTGATTGGTCAGTGTGTTCCGAGTGTCTCTGGGCGGGCTATAGCGGCGTTGGAGTATGAGAAGGTTACGCACGAGGGGCCGACGTTTCATGGGGATACGATCTATTCGGAGGCGGTGGTGTTGGACAAGTGGGAGACTTCTAAGGGTGATCGTGGGGTGATACGTTTAGACTGTTTCGGCTACAACCAAAGGAATGAGCGGGTGTTGTCTGTTCGTCGTACAGTGCTTGTTCCGAAGCGCAATCATCCGACGATGGGTGAACATGCGGAGTTTTTCCCTGCGGTTGAGTAGGTGGTGGTTTAGGGTTTGGTTTCTGTCGGAATGACGTTGTGGTGCTGGGCATCCCCTGCGTTCTCGCTTCGCTCGCACGCGTCCCCTTGCGCTGAAACGAAGGGGACTCTCTTATGGGGGTGGAGATTGACAGGTTGGCTGTATAAGGTTAGGATTTAGTTGATACCTTGTTCTGGAGCGCTGGTCCAATATGGCGTTCAGGACAGTCGGTGAATCAGCGAGCTTAGGATCATATAGCTGCTGCTGTCACTCCCGGCACGGGTTTAACCGCAGTAAGGTTCCCATGCGCAGGTGATATGGCAGGCATCAGCGCAAAATCGAGGAACTATCACCCGTGCCATACGTCAACAGTCTTAGCTGCAAGGAATGCGGCGCTGACTACCCTATCGAACCGCTCTACGTCTGCGACTTCTGCTTCGGTCCCCTTGAGGTCTCGTATGACTACCAAGCGGTCAGCCGTTCGATCAGTCGTGAGTCGATAGAAAGGGGTCCGTCCACGTTGTGGCGGTATGCAGACCTGCTGCCTGCGGATGCAGGGAACGCGGTAGATATCGGGGCTGGTTTGACGCCTTTGATCAAGGCTGACAATCTTGGCGAAGTGTTGGGTCTGGACAACCTTTGGATCAAGAACGATACGGCTAACCCGACGCACTCGTTCAAGGATCGTGTGGTGTCTGTGGCGGCGACGAAGACTTTGGAGTTTGGTTTCGACACGCTTGCTTGCCCTTCAACTGGGAATCTGGCTGGCGCAACGGCGGCACATGGTCGGAAGGCTCGCTTGAACACGATGGTGTTCGTGCCGCACGACTTGGAGCGTGCGAAGATCAACATGGCAGCGATTTTTGGCTCGGTGATTCTGGTTCGTGGCAATTACGACGATGTGAATCGGCTTTGTAGCGAGCTTGCGGATGAGCGTCGTTGGGCTTTTGTGAACGTGAATATGCGGCCTTACTACTCTGAGGGAAGCAAGTCGTTGGGCTTTGAAGTTGCCGAGCAGCTTGGTTGGCGTGCCCCTCGCCACATAATTGTGCCAGTTGCTTCTGGTTCTCTGCTGACGAAGGTCTGGAAGGGATTGCGGGAGTTTACGGAGCTAGGTCTAATTGAGGATACTGCGACGTCGATGCATGTGGCGCAAGCGGAGGGTTGTGCGCCTGTAGCGTCCGCTGTGCAGGAGGGTCAGACGCACCCACGCCCTGTTGTGCCGGACACGGTTGCGAAGTCTTTGGCGATCGGGAATCCTGCCGATGGGTATTACTCGGCGAAGGTCACTACGGAATCTGGTGGTCAGGGTTGCATCGTGCCGGAGGAGGATGTGGCGGCGGGAATACGTCTGCTGGCTGAGACTGAGGGTATCTTTGCCGAGACTGCTGGCGGTGTTGTGATTTCGGCGTTGAAGCAGCTTGCGGAGAGTGGCGCGATCAGGCGTGACGAGGAGACTGTAGCGCTGATCACAGGTAGCGGTTTGAAGACGATGGATGCGGTTGCGGATTCGATCCGGGTTACGACAATCGATGCGACGGTGCGTTCGTTCGATGAGATGTTGATGGGTGCGGTGGCGTGAGGGGTTGAACTTTGGAGGAGAAACCAGTGCCCCTAAAGTTTGCCGTCGTCATTGAACGGACTACAAACAATTACTCGGCCTACGTTCCCGACTTGCCCGGTTGCATAAGCACAGGTTCGAGTTTGAACAAAGTAAGGGGGATGATTCGAGAGGCGGTCACGTTATACATCGAAACAACGTTGGCAGAGGGCGAGCCGATTGTGATGCCGCGCGTTTCGGTCGCGGAGGCTGAGGCCTACCATCGTCAAAGCCTTACTGATATTGAGAACACACCAAGTGAGTTTGACGGCGCTGTTCCTGCACTGTCAGTTACTTTCGAGATGGTTCAGGTTGAAGTTGAAGTAGTTGTCGAACCGGCAGAAGTGGTGGCTTGAGACTATCCGGCATTTAGTCTGCCGTTTTCCCCTACTAAGCGATCGATTCGATTCTTACGTTTCCATCTGGAATGGCGCGGATGTGTAGGTCGTGGTCTCGTAGCATTGCCATACCGATTAGCGGGTCGCCTTCAGCTTCAAGCACTTTCACTTCTCGGATTTGTCCATTCCATTCGACTCTCGCATTGAAAGCCTGAAACGTGACCGGTTGATCGTTTGCCATCGTCAAGTTTTCTTCGTGCTCGAAAGGTAGGCCCAGCTTGGAAATAGCGTTCGCTGGCAAAGTCAATTGTTCGGTAAACCCGGTGTCCACGATCGCTTGAACTCGTGCCCTTGCTTCGGAACGCCCGTAAACGAGCAGTTCGACGACGGGTTTAAGGTTGGCGTTGTGCGAGATTACTCGACCAGCGACCATGATCCAGGAGTTGGTGGTGCGTAGCCTATTGAACCGACGGTGTATGAGCCGTGAAGCATGGCGAATATACGTGCATTGGGGCGACGTGCGCGCAATGCTTTGGGTATTTCAAGCGATTTTTCTCCGATCTCGTAATCGCCGGAGTTTACGTCGATTGCGATGTACATGCCTAGCTGATCGTCGGTCAGTTGGTGCTTGACGACATTTTCGTAGAGTTCTTTGGCGAGTTCGAAGGTTTCGTCTTTGTTGTTGTGTGCTGCGGCCATGTTGTCTTCTCCGTGTTTGCGGGAAGCATGTAGCGATGATTCTAGCAGAATCGCTGTTTCTATCTGGGTGTTCAGGCTCAGTGCGGTGTGGTAGAGTCAGGTATGCCTCGAACGGAGGTTTTGATCTTAAGTTGCGACCTTTCGTTCTTGGGGCGACGTGTTTGAAATGATGGATCTTCGAGGAGTGAAGGTAGCAAGATGATCCCAGTGCTGATAGCGATTGTGGTCGCGTTTTTCGTGGCGGGTTTGATTTGGTTGTTGGTGGAGTGGACGACTGAGAAAGAGTCTTCGTGAGCGATTAGATCGGGTTGTGTGGTTTGGTTTTCAGGCGGGTGAGGTTCAGCTTACATTGCGCTTCTGGATTCTCGCCTACGCGAGAATGACGAGACAAGGTGCGAGGAGAATGACGGGCTGGGGCACGACGAGAATGCCAGGCTCGGACATGATGAGAATGACGGGCTGGGGTGCGGGAACAACGTAGTTATGCTCCTCTGGATGGGTGTTCCACTGGCTGAAGTACCGACTTTCGTGAGATATTTGCGAAACTATCGTCATTCCCGCGTAGGCGGGAATCCACAGGGCTTGAGTGAGCGGGAAACAAAGCATATTAGACGTCTAACCCCCTTGTATTCCCCCTTTTTCTTTGAAAAATGGGGAGGGTCAGCACGGCACCGCCTTGGGCATCAAGGGAGAGGGTTTTCATTTTGGCGTCGTGGTTTGAGCGGGTGATGGTCTAGAATCATCATTCAGGATCGAGAGTCTAAGTAGAACGCCGCGCAGTGTGCCGGTTGTTGATGGAGTAACAGAGAGCATGTCAGTTTCAGTTAAGATACCGACTCCGTTGCGTCGGTTGACGGATCAGCAGTCTACGGTAAGCGCTGATGGTAGTGATGTTGGAGCGATGATCGATTCGCTTGACGGGTCGTTTCCGGGTATCAAGGCTCGTCTTTGCGATGATGATGGCGAGCTTCGGCATTTCGTGAACATCTACATCAATGGCGAGGATATTCGGTATCTCGACGGGATCGGCACTGCCCTATCAGATGGCGACGAGGTGAGCATCGTTCCGGCAGTTGCCGGGGGTTAGATTTGGCCCTTTTCTGAACCCTCTTTATTCCCCCTTTTGCTTGGCAAAAAGGTGAGGGTGCGTAACCTCCACACATCACCCCTGTGGATTCTCGCCTGCGCGAGAATGACGGGCGAGGGCGAGGAATCTCTCGTGCTAGTTGGCATTTAGATTCTTCACTCCGCTTCGCTACGTTCAGAATGACATGGTTGAGGCATCCCTGCGTTCTCGCTTAGCTCGTCCGCGTCCCTGTCGTCTGTCTTCTCGGGCTTCGCGAAGGGGACGTGCTTGTTCCCCCTTTGTCCTTCGGACATTTCCCCCGCAAGCGAGGGAAACCCTACTCTTCCCCTATGGATTCTCGCCTGCGCGAGAATGACGGGTGGGAGCGAGGAATGACAAGTGAGAGTGCGGGAATGACGAGTGGGAGCACGAGAATGACGGGTAGGTTACGGGGCTAGAGGGAGATTATGTCGTTTAGGGCGGCATGGACGGTTTTGTTGGGGACTTCGTTGTTTGTGGTTGAGTGTCCTGGTCCTCTTAGCAGTACCCATCGGATTTTTCCGCCTCTTGATTTTTTGTCTGAGGTGGTGGCTTGTATCAGAATGTCTGGGTCTACTCCGCTCAGTGTGACTGGCAGGTCGAATCGTTTTAGCAGGGCGCGTTGTCGTTCTACGAGTTCTTCGGAGATGAGTCCCATGCGCTGCGAGATTCCGGCGGCTACCATCATGCCGATGCTTACGGCTTCGCCGTGTAGGTATGTGCCGTATTCGGTAACGGCTTCAATAGCGTGTCCGATGGTGTGTCCGTAGTTGAGTAGTACGCGTTCGTTGCCAGTTTCGAACTCGTCGGCGGAGACGATGTCGGCTTTAATTTCGACTGAACGTCGGATTACGGGTTCGACGAGGTCACTTGATAGGGATGCCAAGTCTTCAGCGTTTGCTTCAAAGGTATCTAGTAGGTTGTCGTCAAGGATGAGTGCGGCTTTTATGGCTTCGGCCCATCCGGCGGCGAGTTCACGACGGGGGAGTGTGTCGAGGAAGTCGATGTCGTGGACTACTAGGCGTGGTTGTTTGAATGCGCCGACGAGGTTTTTACCTATGGGCAGGTTTACAGCGGCTTTGCCACCTATTGAGGCGTCTACCATCGCGGCAAGGGATGTCGGAACGTGAACGACTGGTACGCCTCGTAACCATGTGCCGGCGACAAATCCTACTAGGTCGGTAGTTACGCCTCCACCCATGCCGATCAAGCAGTCGATACGTTCTGCGCGTTGCTCTGCGAGCCATTCATAGACTTTGGTGGCAGTTTCGATGGTCTTTGCGGCTTCGCCGAGTTCGAGTATGAGAGCATGCGTCTCGTAACCTCCGCGTTCCAATGCTTCGTGAACGCGTCGAACCAATAGTGGGAACATTGCGTAGTCGGCGATCAGGAATGCACGTCCACCGATGCCGGCTCCGCGCATCTCTGGGCCGATGCCGTCGATAGCGCTTCGTGAGACCAATACTCGGTAGTCGCCTTGCGAAGTTCGTACGGTGGCGGCTGGTTTTTGGGCAGCGATTCGGTAGTTAAGCATTTTCTGCCCTGTTGATTTGTGTGTTGCCAGCCGATAGTTTTTTCCAAGTGCGGTGAATTTCCGTTGCGACTTGGCGATGTGTTAAGCCATCAGTGTCGATAGCGCGGTCTGCACATGCGTATGCGTCGGTTCTGTCGGCGAGTAGTTTTGCGACTCTTTGCTGTGGCGCGTTGTCTCCGAGTAGCGGACGTAGGGTTCGGTTGCGGTTCTGCCTTGCGGTCAACCGTTGGTGTATGGTTTCGGGGGTTGCGGTGAGCAATATGATGATTCCGCTGGAGTGCATGATTTGTCGATTGACTTCGCGTACTGGCACTCCCCCACCGGTGGATACGACTCGGCTGGATTTTCCTGAGAGTTCGCGTAGTATGTCTGTCTCGATTCTTCTGAATTCTTCCTCGCCGTCTTGCTCGAATATCTCAGGTATGGATTTCTTGGTGCGGTATTCGATGAGGTCGTCCATATCGACGAATGGCAATCTAAGCATTTCGGCGGCTTTGATGCCGCTGAGGGATTTGCCGGTGCCGGAGAAGCCGATGAGGTATATGTTGCCGTTAGTTTTCAATGTTCAAACTGAGGTGGTTTCGGATTGATGAGTCTAAACCCCCTTTAATTCCCCCTTGGGCATCAAGGGGGAGGGATTGGCAGTATGTTTCCGTTGGGGTTCATGCGTTACGCTGGTGTACCCACGCCGAACTCTTGGTGGGATGCGATGTATGCGTCGTAGTTTCGTCGTGTCTCAGCGATTGAGTCTCCGCCGAATTTTTCTAGGAAGGCGTCAGCTAGCACTAGCGCCATCATTGCTTCGCCGATTGGGCAGGCTCTGGATATCTGGCAGATGTCGGATCGGTTGTATGCGGCTTCGATGACTTCGCCTGTGTTGATGTCGATGCTCGGCAAGGGGCGTGTCATGGTGGCGATGGGTTTTACCGCGACATGGGCAATGACAGGGTTGCCGTTGGACATACCGCCTTCGATTCCGCCAGCGTGGTTTGTGAGTTGTCGGAAACGCCGCTTGTCGGTTGGGTCGGGGACGATGACATCGTGGACGTCTCTGCCCCATCTTGCGGTGTTGTCAAACCCGAATCCGATCTCGACTCCTTTAACGGCGTTGATGCTCATCATGGCTTGCGCCAAGCGTCCGTCGAGTTTGCGGTCCCACATAACGTGGCTACCGAGTCCAACTGGGACGCCGAATGCGATTACCTCCATTACGCCACCGATAGTTGTTCGTTCCTTTTTGGCGGTATCGATAGCGGTTCTGAACCGTTCGTCGGCATCAGTGTCCCAAGTTCGGACCTCCGAAGCCTCGACAACGTTCCAGTCGATCTCAGCAGGATTGATTGTGGATGCTTTCTCAGCGCCACAACTGATGACGTGTGATCGGATTTCGATGTCGAATTGTTCGAGTATGCGTCGCGCTACGGTTGATGCTGCGACTCGTGCAGCGGTTTCTCTTGCAGATGCTCGTTCGAGTACGTTGCGTACATCGTGATGGAGGTATTTGAGTGCGCCGGGGAAATCGGCGTGTCCGGGAACGATGCGCGTGTGGGTTTTCTTGTCGACGTCGTTGCCCACTTCGGCGACGGACATGGCATCGGTCCAGTTGGCAAAGTCTTTGTTCTCGATCCACATAGCGATTGGTGAACCGAGTGCTTTGCCATGTCTGACACCGCCGCGTATGATAGCGCGGTCTTTTTCGATCTTCATCCGGCCGCCAGAGCCATAACCTTGTTGGCGGCGTGCCATCTGCTCTTCAACGTAATCCTCGTTGATGGGTAGTCCTGACGGTACGCCTTCAACGATGACGGTGAGGCCGGGTCCGTGAGATTCGCCGGCTGTGAGATATCTGAAGTGTGTCATATCAGGAAGTGGCTCTTTTGACTGCTGCGAACATCTCTTCGACTGGTGCGGGTTTGCCGGTGGCAAGTTCGAATCCGACTGCGCCTTGAAGCAGGAGCATGGTTGAGCCGCCAAGGGATTTGGCACCAGCTTTTTCTACTTCTTTCAAGAAGGGGGTGATCGGTGGTGCGTATACTGCGTCGTATGCTACGGCGTCGGGTCGGATGTGATCGGCACTTACGGGTGTAGCGTCTGGTGCGGGTCCGCCATCCATGCCCATAGAAGAGGTGTTGACTAGTAAGTCGGCTTTTGCGGCGGCATGGTTAAGTTGATCGGATGCAAGTTCGCAGGTGTCGATGTTTAGAGAACTGTCGGAGAAGTGGGAAGCTAGTTCATCGGCTCTAGAGAGTGTGCGGTTAGCGATGGTCATGGAAGCGACGCCTGCAGATTTTAGGGCGTGGACGATTGCACGTGCTGCGCCTCCAGCGCCAAAGACCACGGATGACTTGCCTGCCGGATCAAAGTTTCCGAGTTCGGTCAGTGCGCGCAGGAATCCTGGTGAATCGGTGTTGTGGCCTGTCAAGCGTCCGTTGTGGTTGATGATCCAGTTGACGGCACCTACGGCGACGGCTGTGTCTGCGAGTTCATCAATTAGCGGTATTACGGCTTGCTTATGCGGCAACGTGACGCAGCTCGCTAGAAATCCGTCTGCGCGGAAGGATTCGACCTTTGCGGTTAGATCATCTGGGTGTGTTGGCCATGCTTCGAATAGTTCGTCGATGCCGTGATGTTGCAGTGCTGCGTTCTGGAATACTGGCGATAGAGTGTGCCCTAACGGATATCCTATGATGCCGAAGTTGCTTGTGGTCATGTCTCTTTCGATCGTGAGCAAGAGTTTGTGGGTTGTTCAAAGTAAATGCTATATCGCTTAGGGATTGACACGACTCGTTTGTGTCTTGGTTAAGTACTGCGCTGGCGAGGGTTTTGCAACTTCTGATTGATGCCTTTTTAGGCGCGGGTAGTTGTTTAGCGTCGCTTGGTGAACCTCCTTTTCTACGAAAGGGGTGAAGGAAGGCGTGTCCCTTTCTGGATTCTCGCCTTCGGGATGTTCGCACAACTACCGTCATACCCGCGAAGGCGGGTATTCAGAGGGGTTGGATGAAGGATTTGCTTTAGACGCCGTCTAGGTATGACTGCAATATGATTGCGGCGGCGGCGGAGTCGACTCTGCCCTTTGCCCTGTTGCGTCGTCGTGCTGGTGAGTCTACTTCGTTGAGGGCGCGTTCTGCTTCGACAGTGCTTAATCTTTCGTCTCGCATTACGACGGGAATATCCACGATGGCTCGTAGCTGTGAGACGAATGAGATGACTTCTTCGCCCATCTGAGACATGCTGCCGTCCATGTGGAGCGGTACGCCAACGACGATTTCGGTAACGTCGCGTTGATCGACCTCGGATTTAATGTGGCGTAAAGCGTCTTCAGCTGTTGTGGGTCGTATGGGTGAAGCGATGAGGCGTGTAGGGTCGGAGACTGCGATGCCTACTTGGGCTAGTCCGTAGTCAATGCCCATGCACCTTCCGTTTCGGTGCTTTCGGTCAATAGTGGTCATCATCAACCTGCCGTTTCTAATTCTCTTTTGGCATAAGACTCTATGACATTTTGCGCGTTTTGTAGGGCTTCGTCGATTCTAGAAGCGTCGCGTGCGCCTGCTTGTGCGGAATCAGGTCTTCCGCCGCCACCGCCGCCGATGGTGGCGCTGATACCTTTTGCGATGTCGCCGGCATGGACGATTTTGCCAGCGATGTCAGAGGTTGCCATGACGATTATCACGGGGCGTTCGTCGATGATGCTTCCAAGCACTACTACGCCGCTCTTAATGCGGTCGCGCATGTGGTCTCCGGTACGGCGCATGGCATCGACGTTTGAAGCCGGTATGTTGCGGACTTGTACTGGCAGGTGTCGTCCGTCGATATCGAGTTGAAAATCGAGTGCATCTTTGGCGGTTGCTTCGCCATCTACGGATCGTCGTAGCAACTGCTCTTCGAGTTGTGTAGCACGCCTTCGAGCATCTTCTAGTTCGGTGATTAAGTCTCGGGTGCGGTCAAGTATGCGGTTGCTTTCGACTCGCAGTGCGGCGGAGACATCGTCGACGATTCCAAATCGCCGTTGGATTTCTTCCTCAGCGCCGATCCCAGTAAGTGCTTCGATACGCCGGATGCCGGAGCCGATGCCCGATTGCCCGACGATGACGAAACTGCCGATCCCGCCGGTGGCGTCCATGTGTGTTCCGCCACAAAGTTCGTAGCTCCACGGTGCGTCGATTTTTATGGTTCGGACGTCGTGTTCATATGTATCGCCGAAGAATGCGAGTGCACCCTCCTCAACCGCCTTTCCGTAAGTTGTCCAGAGAACTTCAACGGGGATGTTCTCTCGGATTGCGAGATTGACACGGTCTTGTACCTCTAGGATCTCGTCCGATGTCAGTGCGTCCATGTGTGTGAAGTCGAATCGGAGATAGTCAGGGTCTACCAGTGATCCTGACTGGCGGACATGAGTACCTAGCACCTCGCGTAATGCAGCATGGACGAGATGTGTTGCGGTGTGGTTTCGGCGTATCTTTTCTCGGCGATCGCCATCGACCTCTACGGTGAGGATATCGCCGATGGACACGGTTCCGTTTTCGACGTGGCATGAGTGGACGTTTAGATGTCCGTATGGTGCCTGGCAATCATCGACTCGAACGAGTGTGACTTGGCTTCTCATCCAACCGGTATCGCCGATTTGTCCGCCGCGTGCGGCGTAGAAAGGGGTCTCCGCGAGCAGGATCTCGACGTTTTCTCCTTTTTTGGCGTTTTGTAATAGTTGTCCATTTTTTACGATTCCGATGATTTCGGCGTCTGCGGTCAGAGTGCGATGTCCGAGGAATGGGATTTCTTCTATGCCGAATGAACGGTACAGCTCGTCGGCGTCAGTGTCGGATGCGAACATGTTGGCGGATGCGCGTGAACGTGCACGTAGTGCTTCCATTTCGGCATCGACGGCATCAAGGTCGACTCGGATGCCCTGCTCGGCGGAGATTTCGGCGGTCATCTCGATAGGGAATCCATAGGTGTCGTATAGTCGCACAACGGATTCGCTGGGGACGGTTTCCGTGCCGGCCGATTTGGATTCGGCGATGACATCGTCAAGCATTCTTGATCCCTGGTCAAGCGTCGATTCGAATGATTCTTCTTCGCGTTGCAGGACGTGTTGGACGAATGAGAGGTTGCTTTGGAGTTCGGGATAGACGTGGGACATCTGCGATGATGTGGCTTCGGCGATCTGTGGGAGTATCGGGCCGTGTAGTCCGAGTTCTCGTCCGAACAGCATTCCGCGCCGGATGACTCGTCGGAGTACGTATCCCCTGCCGGTGTTTCCTGGAACGACGCCGTCGGAGATTAAGAATGATGCCGATCTGCCGTGTTCAGCGACGACTCGAATCGCGCGATCTGTTTCTTCGTCTTCGCCGTATCGTCTTCCCACTCGATTGGCTACGAGTTCGATCAGAGGGGAGAATACATCGGTCTCGTATACGTTGCCCTTGCTCTGGAGGATCTGGCAAGTTCGCTCGAATCCCATTCCGGTATCGATATTCTTTTTGGGCAGCAAATCGTCGGTGCCGTCTCGATTCCGGTAGTACTGGGTGAAGACGAGGTTGTAGAACTCCAGGAAGTCGTCGCTTATGCCGGGTCCCCATGTTGTGCCTCTGGAAGGCGAATCGACGTGGGGGATGTCGTTGAGGTCGCCAAGGTAGTAGTTGAGTTCGCTGCAGGGGCCACATGCGCCTTCGTCCCCGGCTGGTCCCCACCAGTTGTCTTCATCGCCTAGTCGGGATATCCGCTCTGCTGGGAATCCAAGGTCTCGCCAAATGTCGAAAGCTTCGTCATCGTTGGTGTAAACAGTGGGGTAAATTCGCTCGAATTCCATGCCGTAAACGTCTAGGCATAGTTCGAGTGCCCATTTGCAGGATTCGGTCTTGAAGTAGTCTCCGAACGAGAAGTTTCCGAGCATCTCGAAGAGTGTGAGGTGTGATACGTCGCCGACCTCCTCGATATCGGTGGTGCGAAAACTCTTCTGCGCGGTTGTGATGCGCGGTGAAGGCGGTGTCAACTCGCCAGAGAAATAAGGCTTGAATGGCACCATTCCGGCAGTGGTCAATAGCAGGGTGGGATCGCCAGCAGGTATAAGGGAAGCTGATGGCAGGCGCAGGTGTTCGCGCTCCTCGAAGAACTTGAGGAACAGTTCACGAATCTCGTCGGCGGTAAATGTTCGTTCAGGCATTGTCGTAGCAGAATGAGTGTGGTCGTCGCAGAATCAATTTTAAGAAACGGCGATGCCCGAACAGTAAAGATGAAAAAAGTAGGAGAAAATGTATCCTGAGGGATACTGTTGTGATATGATTGAGATAAGAACTACGCCTACATATACACGATGGTTTGAGAAGCTGCGGGACCGTAACGCGCGATCACGTATCGACGTTAGGCTCTACCGGCTATCGACGGGCCTCCGCGGTGATGTGAAATCTGTCGGCAAAGGAGTCTCGGAGCTACGGATACGATACGGGCCTGGATACCGTATCTACTTCTGCGAACGCGGAAGCGAAGTTGTGATCCTGCTTGCAGGCGGGGACAAAGGCTCTCAATCTCGAGACATCAGAACTGCCCAAGAACTTGCTAAGCAAGTTTGAGTAAACAATGAGGTACTGCTGAAATGGCAAAGATAGCAACAAAACGATGGGATCCGGCTGAGCACATTCGGGACGATGCCGACGTTGCGGCTTATGTTGAAGCGGCGTTGGAAGATGGGGATCATCGTGTTATCGCCGCGGTGCTCGGCGATATCGCGCGCGCCAAAGGAATGACGTGGGTAGCGCGAGAGACCGGTATGGGGCGTGAAAGCCTTTATAAATCGCTATCTTCCGACGGGAATCCTGAATTGGCGACGGTGCTCAAGGTGATTAGAGCGTTGGGCATTAGGTTGCGGGCAACTGTTGCCGGAGACAACGATCTGATGGTGAGCAATTCGATGTCTGCTTCTGTGCTTGCGGATGAAGGTGAGCCGTTCGAGGGATAGAATCTTAAGCAGGCACGGGCCTGTAGCTCAGTTCGGCAGAGCAGCGGACTTTTAATCCGAAGGTCGTGGGTTCGAATCCCACCGGGCCCACCAGATACGGCAACTGCGGCTCGATGCAGCACAGGGGCTTCGTAGGCTTCTCCTCGGGAATTCGAGTCCCGGTTAGCCTTCGGTACAGTGAAAATGCCTGACCTTAAGCCCTACCTGTAGGTTGCCGTCAATGCCACTGCCTGCAAGTTTAGAGAAAGATGTGTAGAAGGCTGTGAGGACTATATACGGTATCGCGCGCTGACACTTGTAACTTTTGTGGAGTATTTAGATGCGCGCTGCCAACACAACTACCTCGTGTTATCTTGACGCGTTGCCCTACTTCGTGCAGTTCTAAAGGCTGGTATCCGCCGATGCACGACGTTCCAAGTTTGTAGTCATGATGCACCATGCGCATCTAGACCCTTTCAATGTCGATGGGTTCGCAGGTCTCGAAATCCACGGTAGACCGGGTTTTGACGTGCGTTTCCTCCACATGATCTTAGTAGATGGTCTGGACGATTCTGTCATTCAGCGTCATGCCGAGATACCCAAAGGGGTATGAGCGCTCATGGTTTCCACAAGAGAGTAGGTTCCTGACGATTCCTTGATCAGTCCAGCCTCTGGTAAGCGTCGTTTAGCCTTCTCGGTTGCAGGGAGATAATTCCACTCCACGCCTTGGATGCTTTTCGCTTCAGAACGCGCGTCATGCGGACCCGTTGCAGTGCTACTGATACATCAATCAGCATCAGCAGTGACAATCGCCGCGATGTTGGCCAATAGCCATGCGGATGCAGCAGACAACTGCAACCAATCCCCAGTGGATCCGATCCCGGAAGTCAGCAAGCTGCCAATCCAGCAAACACTGGCCGTCGTTTGCCCGAGCCATTTGATGCTCCGCACCCTGGCTAGTCTGCTTCGCACTGCGCTAGGCACGGCGGTCCTTTTGTCGTTTCCCGTCAACATACGCACTCCTCACCACAGTTGGAGAGGTCATCGAGATACATGCCCCACTGGCGGTACCCTTCCAATACTTCCGCTGGCAACCCCAACGAGGTCGCAATTGCTTTGGCGACAACAGCGAATCGTTGTCGATACTTGAAGATAAAGCAGAATACGTGATTGTCGTGGCGAACTGCGGGGCCGCAGAGAAACATTCCTGGCACGATGGTCGATTCATCGTGTTCGCTCAGGAGCAGAGAGCCGTCTTCGCGTCGTTCAAACAGATCTGCGACTAACTTTTGACTGCCCTCAAATCCGCCTGCGAATAGTGGTGGCACGCGGGTTTGAAACTGAAGCCCGTCCCGAGCCGTGACCTCGTACGTGTCGTCCACGCGAGTGACCGATTCGATAGGTGTGTACGGATACAGTTCCACTTGCTCAAAAAACCGTTTTTCACGGATTCGTTCGAGCGTAAACGGGGAAAGCGCTATGCTGGGATCGGAGCTCTCGTCCATCCACGGGCGATTCTTGTCAAACAACCGAACTCGTTTGCCGCGACATGCTAGGTGGTATGCCACGTCAACACCACTTTCGTATCCACCCACAACGATGAAGTCGTCACCGTCAAGCTCTTCATAGCTGGGGATGGTCGCGGTGTGGCGACACAATTCGCTACCGACAAACCCATTCAAGCGCGGGTATTGGAACTCGCCAGCGGCCCAAATGACGTGCTTGGCTCGCAAGGTCTCGTTGGGCGTATCGATGCGAAAGCCGTCTTCAACCTTTGCTACCTGCACTACGTCGGTATTTTGGCGAACAGGTAACCCGAAGATTCGTGCGACTACTCGCAAATACATCGCGTACTCTTCACCCGTCGGATGCTCGACCTCCAAACTGTAAGCGGGTGAAGTTTTAATCGCTATTGAGTTCAAATCGAGCATGCCAATCGAATTGGTTGGATACGAGGGCGTGATGAAGCGAGTCTCGGACGGCCATGAGGCGAACGATGCGCCGACCGTGTGACGCTCGCAAACTACGAAGTTCTCGATGCCAGCATGCCTGAGAGCCACCGCGGCACCCACTCCTGCGGCACCGGCGCCGACGACCACTACGTCATACACGATTTCACTGTTCTCGGTGTCGATCATGCAGACTCCTCCTTTCGATATTCAAATCAGACATGTTTCGAGCTCCCGCCGCATGCTTTCGACATAGAGATAGCGGCTGATACTTTGTTGATACATAGTATCATTATCGCGCTGTCAATCAAGCGAATTGACCCACAACTATCGCCGCCGAAGGGAGTCGCGTCGCATAGTAAATGCTGTTGCAGAGGTTTGGCATGATGCACAAGTCCCGGCTTGTCTAGATCGACTACGGACGGTCTGACCGCGTTAGCTACTCGGCCTGCACGCCACTGAAATTGGCTCTTGAGGACTAGTTTCTAGAAAGCGACGCAGGTTTTATCTACTGTCTTCAGGACGGATTCTTGTTCGAAGCGGCGTTTGTACTCGTTTGAGACCTGTTCGATTAGGTCTTCCGCGTCTTCATCGTCTTTAGGCACGAAGATGATCAATACTTTTGACGATTCCTTTTGAATCCTGCCGTCTGATCCGCGCCACTGCCCGTTGGCATCGAGAACTGTGAGGCCGTCGGGGAACCTAGGAGTGACGGTATCGGCTAGGAACGTGTCCCACTCTGCATCATCGACGATGTCGCCATCCGGACCACTACGTCCCATGAACAATTGGTACTCGACCCATCCATAGGCATCCTCTGGACATCGGTCCGAATCACTCAGATCGCATGCACCAATGAATAGCGCGGCTGATGCCGTCAGAATTAGAGCTAGTCTTAGCATCGCACACCTTTGATTACTGGGTTGTTATTGTAGGGAAGGATCGCGCAGATCGCTACGCTACGGATCGAGCAACATCGCCATGTCTAGATATCACGAACTGGATGCGCTGAGAGCGTTTGTGATGCTGCTCGGAGTGGTTTTGCATGCGGCGCTCTTCTTGATTCCGATCGATTGGCCGGGGATGGCTAAAGAAGCGTCGTTCGATCTTCCGTATGATGAGATCGTTCATGCGATTCACGGTTTCCGGATGCCTGTGTTTTTTCTATTGAGCGGTTTCTTTACTGCGATGCTTTGGGAACGTCGCGGATTACGGACATTGATCAATCATCGTCTCAAGCGCGTGGGGTTGCCGTTGTTGATCGGTGCGTTTACGATCATTCCGCTTCAATCTTGGTGGTGGATAACGACATCCGGGGAAGAGTTGACGCTTTGGGCTTTGGTGTATCTGATTCCGTTCGCTTGGCTTTACGATCTGCAACTGCTTTGGTTCTTGTGGGTGTTGCTGCTACTTGTGGGAGTCTTCGCGATCGCTACGCGACTCGGATCGAAGTTCAGCGATAAGCGCGTCTGGTGGGTCTTGATACCTCTGGTTTTGGTGCCGCAACTGTTGATGGCGGAGGATACTTGGGGGCCTGATACCTCGACGAAGTTATTGACGCATCCGGTTGTGCTTGGATACTATACCTGTTTCTTCTTGTTCGGCGCGTTCATGCACCAGAGCAAGATATCGTTTGGCAGCAAGTGGACAATTGTGCTTTTGCCGACGTTCTTGATATTTGTCGTGGGGCTGTACTTCGAGTTTGTAAGCAAGGAGCCATGGGCGGATATGGTTTCGTCGGTCTTGGAGGTAGTTTACGCTTGGGCGATGTGCTTTGGTACGATGGGGCTGTTCAAGCTGATCGCGTCGAAAGAGCGCGGATGGGTGCGATATTTGTCGGATGCATCGTATTGGATATATCTATGGCATCTGTCGTTGATCTTTCTCGCGCAGAGTTTGGCCAACGAGCTCGATCTGAATATCCATTTGGAGTTTCTGCTGATCATTGTGGGTGTTACCGCGATTCTGCTAGTGATCTACCACCTCGGAGTGCGCTACACCTGGATCGGGACGATGTTGAACGGGCCGCGGGCACGACGCGCTGAATCGTAAGATGATCAATCCGTATCGCCGAGTTCGCAAGCAACTGACAAGGAAAATTTACAAAAATCCTTGATATACTAGACATAGTAAGGCAATATTCTAAAATGTAATGACTGGCTAGGGGAACTACGATGATTGAATCCGGCATCACCTCTAAAGGACAAACGACACTGCCCAAACCTGTTCGACAGGCACTGGGCGTGCAACCTGGGGACCGCATTAGGTATGCGATATTGGATGGCAAGGTGATGATAATGCCAGCTAAACCTGTGAGCAGACTATTTGGCGCGCTGAAATACGACGGTCCGTCGAAGACTCTGGAAGACATGGATCGGGGTATCACAGAAGCTGTCACAGAGAGAGCGTTGGGATCGAATCGTGATCGCTATTGACACCAATATCATCATCCGGGCACTGATTGGCGATGATGCCACACAGTCTGAAGCGGCGAAGCGGTTACTAGGGGGACTCACTACTGAGAACCCTGGTTTTTTGTGCCGAGAAGTGATGATCGAATTTGCGTGGGTCCTTGAACGGGTATATAGGCTTCCTAGGTCAACGATTGGCGCGGCGATTTTGGATTTGATCGCTTCGGACAACATAATCGTAGAAAGTGATCACGCGATGACCCACGCGGCTTACAGATACATGCAAGGCGGCATCGATTTCGCTGATCTGACGATTCTCGCCGCGGCCGATGATCATCGAGCAACTCCCCTGTACACTTTTGACCGTAAGTTGGCGCGAATGGATGGCGCGACTTTGCTGGACGCTCCATAATTTCAAAGCGAGGCCTAAAATGCTGAAACGAACTCTGGGCCGGACTGGGCACGATAGCACGGTGGTCTCTTTTGGGACTTACGCGCTGGGCTATATCGATCAAGACTCAGCGGATCGTGCGATTCAACTCGTTCTGGATGCTGGCATCAACCACTTCGACATTGCGCCCACGTATGGTCACGCGATGGAGCGGGTGGCGCCGTGGATGCCTGAAATCCGCCAGAGAGAGATATTCATCGGTGCGAAGACGGCTGTGAGGGATCGTGAAGGCGCTTGGCGGGACGTAGAGAGCATTATGCAGCGCATGAATGTCGATGATTTCGACCTTTTCCAGCTTCATTCGGTGGGCAACATGGAGCAGTTGGAGCTTGCTACGGCTCCTGGTGGATCGTTGGAGACGTTGTTGGAGATGCGTGAACAAGGCATAACGAAGTGGCTCGGGATAACCGGTCATGGTCCGGAAGTGCCAGGGACAATACTTGAAGCGTTGAAACGTTTTGATTTCGACACAGTAATGTTCCCATTGAATCCCGCGGCGGCTAGAGATGCGGCATATAGGCGGGTGAGCGAGAAATTGTTGGCTCATGCCAATGATCGCGACATCGGTGTACAGACGATCAAGATGATCGCGCGAGGCGGTTGGGGCGACGGCGAGAAACAGACGAACACTTGGTATGACCCGCATCGTGAGCAATCCGACATCGATGCTTCGCTGTGGTGGGTGCTCTCACATGGGGTGCACACTGCGCCGAGTTGCGGGGAAATCGCTCTGTTGCCGAAGGTTTTGGATGCCGCGGAGCGTTTCAGCAAGTTGTCAGAAGATGAGATGCGCGCTGTAGAAGAGTCGCAATGCCCTCCCCTGCCCTTGCCTGCGTTGGCGATACCGGCGGCGGCTTGATGGTGCTTTAAGGTATCAGATCGGACAAGTATTTCCGGTACGAGTCTCGCTGTGCATCAAGAGATAAAACGTAAGCGGTTTCACATGCTGACCGTGGCGGCTATTTTGGTGGTCATGCTGTTTTTGATGTATCTGCTTGGGGCAGTTTTGTTTACGGTTCTGCTGAGCGGGTTGATCGCTTACGTGTTGTTGCCGTTGAGACATCGGCTCGTAAAGCTAATGCCATGGCGTGAATCTCGTCTGGATCTGAGTCGGACGATCGCGGTAACGGCAATCTTCGTGGTAGCTACAGGCATCACTGTGGGACTGCTTGCGGTGGCGATACCGCCTACTGTGCGACAGAGTCAGGAATTCATTGAGGAGTTCCCGACGTTTTTCGCGTCCGCTCGTGAAACGGTGGAGGGTTGGATAGGTGAGTATTCGGAGCAGGTTCCTCAGGATGTGCGAATGCAGATAGAAGATAACTTGGCGAGTATGGGTAGCACTTTGGCTGAATCGGCGTTCCAGATATTGCCTAAGACGGTGAGTTTCATAGTAGGGAGTTTCAGCCTGATAATCGGGTTGGCGACGATGCCGGTGTTGATCTTCTATCTGGCCAAAGATTCCAAGCAGATCGGCGATTATTTGATATCTCCATTTCCTCGGGTGTTGCGGCCTTATCTCTTGGATATGGCTAAGATTGCCGACCGAACGCTTGGCGGCTATCTACGCGGGCAACTGATACTAGGCTTGACGGTCGGAATTGCGGTGACGATTGGGCTGATGGTGATAGGGATACCTTTTGCAGTGATTCTAGGTGTAGTGGCTGGCATTTCTGAACTTGTACCGATTGTCGGACCATGGATAGGAGCAGCTGCAGGACTACTGGTCACGCTTGCGACTGCGCCGGAAAAGATACTCTGGGTGGCGCTGCTCTACTTAGGTGTGCAACTACTGGAGAACGCGTTTTTGGTTCCGCGTGTGCAAGCGGAGACTCTGAACATCCATCCGGTGGCAGTGATAATCGTGATAATTCTTGGTAGTCACTTCTTCGGGTTTTGGGGAATCATTCTCGGTCCGCCTCTGCTCTCGTTGATCAAAGACATCGTCAAGTATCTTGCAGATGAATGGGACGTTGCACCTGGGGCTGCTGACCTCGCGGAGACGGATGTTGTCACGGATGCAGATCCGTCTCAATCTGAATGATGGTAGGGTTACGAAGCTCGACGGGTCAGATGTTAATGGCGCCAATGCTGATGTCAATCAAGTTGTCGCTTAACTAGATATGAATCGTTTACGATTTCGTTAGTCCCCTTTGCCAATGCTTAGCTCAGATAATCCGGTGCTCAGGATGCGTTACCCCATCAAGATCGTTCTAGCCATATTTTTAGTTTTGCCGGTGCTCAGTTGCCAACTGGTCACGGATGACCAAGAGGATCAAAAGTTGACGCTGCTGTATTGGCAGGCGCCATCGGTGCCTTTCTCGTATCAATCAGCAGGGACGAAGGATGTCGAAGCGGGGTCGATCATGTTGGAACCGCTTGCGAACTACGATCCGGACGGTAATATCGTGCCTGCTTTGGCGTCGGAGATTCCGACGGTCTCTAATGGTGGGGTTTCGGCAGACCATACTTCGATCACCTGGAAACTGAAAAAGGACATCAAATGGTCGGATGGTAGCGATATGACGGCGGATGATGTGGTGTTTACCTGGGTCTATTGCACGGATCCTGAGACTGGTTGCACGGCAGTGAGTTCGTTCGACGGTATCTCAGCGGTCGAAGCGATCGACGGTCTGACGGTGAAGTTGACGTTCGATGCACCTAAGCCCTACCCTTACACTGCGTTCGTCGGGAGCGGAAATCCGATCATCAGCAAAGAGCAGTTTGCGGACTGTCTCGGTGTGGCGGCAAGCGTGTGTTCCGAGCAAAATAACTCTCCTATTGGTACTGGCCCGTATCGGATCGTTAGTTTCACGCCAAATGAAATGGTGGTTTACGAGCGGAATGCTCACTATCGAGGCGACGATCCGTATTTCGATCTTGTGGAACTGAAAGGCGGTGGCGAGGCGTTGACGGCGGCACAGACGGTTCTCGAGCTTGGCGAGGCTGATTACGCGTGGAACTTGCAGATTGCGCCAGACGTGCTTGAAGGTATAGCAGCGGAAGGAAATGGGAGGATTGTCACGGCGTTTTCAAGTAGTGTTGAACGGCTCGTATTGAACCAGACAAACCCTAATTCCGCGATTGTCGATGACCGTTCGGAGTATCTGGGCGGAGATAATCCGCATCCATTCTTGACATTCGAACCGATCCAAAAGGCGATGTCTATGGCGATTGACCGGTCATTGATTTCGGAGCGTCTCTACGGTTCTGCGGGCAGACCGACGTGCAATATGATCAACGGCCCGCCTAACTATGTGTCGTCTGCGAACGATGATTGCTTGGATCAGGATATTGCCGGCGCAAAGCAGATATTGGATGACAACGACATAGTAGACAGGGATGGCGACGGTGTCCGCGAGTATGAAGGAACGCTGTTACGGGTGGTTTATCAGACCTCGACGAATGACGTTAGACAGGAAACGCAAAAACTTGTCAAGGATTGGTGGACGCAGATCGGAATCGATGTCGAGGTCGTTCATCACGACGCCAGTCTGTTCTTCGGCGGCGATCCAATCGACGACGCTGAATATTCGTTTCGACGGTTTTTAGCGGATGTGCAGATGTACACGGGTGGTTCGGGTATCGACCCGCAGGCGTATCTCTCGAACGCTGTTTGCGATCATATTCCCGAAAGATCCAACAACTGGTCAATGGGCAACATAGGGCGAGTATGCGACCCTGAATACGACGCTGCTTATGCCCGTTTAGCGGAGACACCGGTAGGTCCGGAACGCACTGAATTAGTGAAGCAACTTAACGACATGTACGTGCAGAGCTACTACGAAATCCCGTTGATCAATCGCGGTTCAGTATCGGCGCACCTCAATTCTCTCAAAGGAGTAAGGATGAACGCATGGGACAGCGAGTTGTGGAACATCGGGGAATGGTATCGGTGATTATTGAACTGTGATTGTTGTTTTCCCCATCGAGACCTGTGCGTAACCCTACCTATTGATGCTTAAAGAGGGATTAGATGACGCATACCGCTTTGGTACCGCTCACTCAACCCCTCTGGATTCTCGCCTTCGCGAGAATGACGAGAGTCGGAATCCCGAGGAGATGGGAGAGCGTAACGCAGAGCAGAATACGACGTCTAAACCCCCTTCAATTCCCCCTTGAGCATCAATAGGAAGGGTTGTAACCCCTTGCGCTTCGCCAAGGAGAGTGATCTTTTAATCGACTATGAGGGTGTCTAACCGATATTTCTCTAGGCCTTGCCAGTCGTATTCGACGCCTAAGCCTGGGTCTTTGGGGACAGTCACGTTGCCGTCGCTGTCGATGGAGTCGATTTGGTCGGCGTAGTCGGATTTGTAGATGCGGGGGCCTGGCTCCACTATCTTTGGGTGCACTAAACCCATTTCGTTGAAGTTCGAGTTTCGCATTGCTGCCATGCAGTGTCGATGTGGCGGACTGGAGATGTGGAGTTCAAGGTCCATTCCGAAGCCTTCGGCGGCGTGTGCGATCTTCATGACACCAGTGATACCGCCATCGTAGTCTACGTCTGCGCGCCAGAAGTCGGTGGCTTCGGCGATTGCCATATCGGTGTGCGCCTCTACCATGTGGAGATGTTCGCCTTGCAGCAAGGGAGTTTTGATCATCTTTTTGAGTTGTTTGTGGGCATAGAGGGAAACTCCGCCATCTCGCATAGGGTCTTCGTACCAGAAGTACTCGTAATCGTCGCATGCTCTTCCTACGGCTAGAGTGTCTGCGAATGTATCGTAGACGCAGCAAGGATCGGTCATCAACGCCATTTTTCCGCCAACGCGCTCCCCCACTGTCCTCACAGTGGCGATCTCGCGGTCAATGTCGACTTCGCCCCATGAATGTATTTTGAAGCCTGGATATCCCATCTCGAAGCATTGCTGTGCGAAGTCGGCATAAGCTTCTGGACTGCTCAATCCGTCGGTTTCGCGGTCGGCGTGATATGTGCTTGCATAGCATGGCAGTTTCTTGCGATGTCCGCCCAACAGCTGGTAGATCGGGGCGCCGTGGTATTTCCCAGCCAGGTCCCAAAGGGCTACATCGACGGGTCCTACACCCATCCTGTCGTGCTTGCGAAGAGTCGATTTTGCTTGGTTGTAAAACCATTCGCGTTGTAGTGCGCTTCTGCCGATTAAAAGGTAGACGATCATCGTGATCTGTTCGTACGTCGCTGGGGTGCCGGTCATGTACTCACCAGTCACTCCCGTGTCAGTGTGGATTTTGATGCCAACTCTGCCGCGGGTTCCTTTGGCGCCGGGTTGATAGAACTGACCCATGGCCCAGCTGGCATTAGTTGCCAAGTCGTGCGTTGGGATTCGGTATCTTGAGAGTTCGATTCGCGTGATGATTGGCTCTCTGCCCATTGTTCAGCTCCCCGTACTGACTGTCAAATCAAGCAGCAGAATTATGGATCAATGCTCGGGTGTTACACCGATGCGGAGCCCAAACCGCTCTTGGTAAATACCTACACCGATGATTATCAACCAGACCAAGTAGAGCATCGACAACACGGCGAATATCGGTGCCAAGGTATCGATGATTTCGTGGAATGGCTCGGTCAAAACCACGCCGATCAACGAGATTACAGCCCCAATACCCACGATGTAAGCAAGTACCTTGTGCGCTCCTGGCTGGAATTTCCTAGCCAACGCGAAGCCCAAAACAACGTAACCCATCAAACCTGAAATCGAACCCATCACGCGCACAGAGCCAGCGATCGATTGCATGTGCACAGCGGTAGACCTCACCTGACCAGCATCAGCGCTTTCTCCGATCCCATGATCAACTACGTGGGACGTCATGTAAGTGAGGGCATCGGAGAAGAAAAACGAGACCAAAGCAACCATCAATCCAAAAATTCCGAACTTTACGAACGTGTCCAGCGCGCACTTGCTTTGAGCGGTTTGCCACATTACGAGCAAACCCCACAACATAAACATCAACCCAACGCCGCCCAGCACGGTGGAAAACCAAGTCAATGACGGGTTATCAGCGATTGAGTCGACCAACGCGTTAAGATCGCTAACCTCGCCGTTGATGTGAACAATGATCGACAGGATCAATGTCGAGGCAATGTATAACGCCGAACCGATAATCAGCGCCGATCCGCCCACCCTAGGCACGGTAATCATCGACATTACGTTCCTCCCGGGACTTTGGAGCCGGTAGCAATTTGCGGTTGCTGAAACTGTAACACGTTTCACGGAAATTGCCGTAGCGACTAGCCTGACAGAGGTGCTGTGCATGACTACATCATTCCGATGAAAGTCGGAATCCAGAGGTGCGGGGTGTAAAGAACCAAAGCGAAATGCGCTGTCTAAGCCCTCCTCAATTCCTCCTTGAGCATCGAGGGGGAGGGTTACGCACAGCACCTCCACGCGATATCATCATGCGAGAACCTGCAACCGTCACCATCCAACCACCAACCCCCTCACGCCTATGAACCTGCTAATCAACGGATCCCCCACCAGCGTAGGTAGAGCCATAGTCGCGCAGCTTGCCGACTCCGGTCATGACCTGCGCTTGACCTCAATGGCACCATACGAACCGCAAGACGTCGTTGTATGCGCTCTCGAACACGACGAGGCGACTGACGAACTTGTATCGGGCATTGATGCCATCATCAATGTCGGTTACCAAGACGAGGTAGATATGGGTGCAACCTTTCATCTCGACTACTACACGCGCCGCACCTACAACCTCCTGTGGGCTGCTGCAAACGCGGGTGTCAAGCGCGTGATCAATCTAAGCACGTTGCGCTTGATGGCCGAGTATGAGGAGAACCTGGTAGTTACTGAACTATGGCGGAGCCAACCATTGGCGAGCGATATCAACCTGCTTTGCGCCCACCTCGTCGAGATCATCTGCAAGGAGTTCGCACGCGATCGCAAGTTTGAGGTCGTCAATCTGCGCCTCGGGTGGCCGTTGATCCAGGGTCGAGACGACGCGTTGGGCAACAACGCGGGAGACTCTGCTCTTTCAACCGAAGATCTTGGGCGCGCTGTCGTAGCGGCACTGGAATCCGGTGTTGAACAGTGGCAAGACATCCACATTCAATCTGCTGTCCCAAATCAGCGGTACACCACGGCTAAGGCATCCCAGATGCTGGGCTTCTGAGCCTTATTCACTAGTCGAAGGAAGCACGAAATGAAAGTTCTCATACTCGGCGGATGCGGAATGCTAGGCCCTTGGGTCGTCAAAGCACTCAAGCATCGACACGACATCATCTTGACTGATATCAACCCACCTGGCGAAGGATTCGATGGCGATTTTCGTCAGATCAGTTCCGATGATCTAGACGCGGTAGTGGAAACGGCCGAAGGTTGTGATGCGATCGTCAACCTGTCTGTCTTACGCGAAGACCGCAAGCTTGCCTTCGATGTCAGCACTCGCGGCAACTACAACATGATGGAAGCAGCGCGTGTGCATGGCATCCAACGCGTGATTAACACTGGTCCCCACTTCCAACTAGTCGGTGAGACGTACGAAAACTGGGATTTTGATTTGAATCCTGATATGCCTCCGCAGTTCGGGACTCGTCTCTACGCGCACTCGAAGGGTCTAGGTCAAGAGATATGCCGCGTTTTCAGCGAGCAGTACGGCATCTACGTAATCACGATGCTGTACTACAACATGCGCCACACTTGGAACTGGGGTCTAGGGCGCGGCGTTCCTGAAGCCGTGCACCACGAAGACATGACACCGTTCACGACTGCTTGGACGGACTGCGGCACCGCGATACGCGCTGCTCTGGAAGTCCCGTTTGAACGTCTGCCCTCTCGTTGCGAGACGTTTTTCACATTCCCTGAGACTCCGCACCACAAGTTCAACAGCGAAAAGACGCGTCGCATCTTGGGTTGGGAACCACGCTACACGCTGGAAACGCTCTGGAACAAAGAACCGATGACACCTCCAGACCATCTGCATGGTGCTTGGTGAGAATTTGAGCCTTGCCATGGAACAAAAAGTACCCAAGCCTACTTTCGGAAACAATTACTGATAGAACTGACTACGCAACCGCCGTTTGGGTTTGGGTTATAGTATGCCGGTAATCCATAGAGATGGGCCGTATAGATTTTCGTTCTATTCGGACGAAGGTAGCGAACCCGCTCACATCCACGTTCGAAGGGACAGAAACCACGCGAAATTTTGGCTTGGACCGGTAAGTGTGTCGAAAAATACGGGATTTAATCAACCCGAACTGAATCGCATCGCGCGGATAATTGAAAAAAACGAAGCCGCGATGCTGGAAAGATGGAATGAGCATCACAACCAATAAACGAAACGAAGTATTGGCCGTGGATCTGGAATTCACGGATGAATCTCTGACTGTGGCACTTGCCGATGGGCGGACGTTCACCGTACCTTTGAGTTTGTATCCTCGTCTCGTACACGCCACTAAGCAAGAGCGGGAAAACTGGGAGATGTTGCTTGACGGCGAAGGCTTCCATTGGCCTGACCTTGACGAGGATTTGAGCGTCTATGCATTCGTGAATGGTCTGCCGTCCGCCGAGAGCAATCGCTCTTTTATGCGCTGGCTCAAAGCCAAGAAAGAGGGACGCGGTCTAACAATCCCTGAACTAAAAGCATACGAAGAAGCCGAAAAACAGCGGCAATCTGCTGAGGTTGATTGAACACCGATCCTGAAAGGCGTCGCAAGGATAGCGGTAGCGGTTATCGTTTCAGGCGCACGAGCCCGATCCGCGTCTACCACTCCCAATTCGGTTTTGGCGAGAAAAGGGATAATCGGATGCTGAAGATCGGATGTGGGATGCTATTCCTAGGGCTTGGAGTATGGATACTCCTCTGGGCATTCGGCATCATCCAATTCTCTCCCAGATACTTTTGGGTACCCTTCGCCGTCATCCTCATTGCCCTCGGCTTGCGGCTGCTACTCACTAACAACCGACAGTGACGCATCCTTGCAGCCGTCTCATCCCATCAAATCCCCTTCCTCGCTCATCACAGCCATTAGATTGCCATCCGGGTCGCGGAAGAATGTCATCCACAAGGTGTAGTTGTCAGTCTGGTGGATGATGTGCGGTTCAGACTCGATTTTCACTCCGCGCGCTTCCAGATCTTTAGCCGCTTCTTGTGCGGAATCGACTTTGAAGTAAACGACGGAGGTTCCAGAGTCTTCTGGATTCTCGGGTTGATTGATGTAGAGACGGGTCCCGTCGCAATCGAAGAATGCCATCGGGTTGGCACCGGGGACTTGAAATAGGAAGTTGATGCCGAGTACGTCACGGTAGAACTCAACCGCTCTATCGACATTTGAAACCGAGATCGAGATTTGGCCAACGCCGTGTATCTTCATAGCCATATCAAACTCCTCCTGTAAAGGGTTGGCTATAACTCTTTCATCTCCGAGATCAGGTCTTCGACGGATGCTCTCGCATCGCCGAACAACATCATCGTGTTCTCCATGTGGAACAACTCGTTCTCCACACCCGCGAATCCCGAAGCCATTGAGCGTTTCAGCACAATGGCCGAACGTGCTTGGTCCACGTTCAGTATAGGCATACCGTATATCGGGCTGCTCCGATCGGTCCGCGCTGCCGGATTCGTCACATCATTCGCACCTACCACTACCGCCACATCAGCACGCCGGAAGTCGTCATTGATCTCGTCCAAGTCCTTCAACTCGTCGTACGGCACGTCCGCTTCGGCAAGCAAGACATTCATGTGTCCCGGCATTCGACCCGCTACCGGGTGTATCGCGTATCGTACCTCTGCCCCGCGCTCCTTCAACATGTCCGCTAAGTCTCGAACCTGATGCTGCGCTTGAGCTACTGCCAAACCATAGCCCGGAACGAAAATCACTGAATTGGCGTATCCCAACACGATCGCCGCCTCAGGCGCGTTGACGGATCTGACTGGACGATCTGGCACACCCGCGCCTGGCGCGCCGACTCCAGTGGAGTCGGCAACTCCGAAACCGCCAAACATCACGTTGCCGAGTGAACGGTTCATCGCCCGCGTCATGATCCGCGTCAAAATCAATCCCGATGCACCCACCAACGATCCGGCGATTATCAGCATTGGATTATCGATGACGAAGCCAGTAGCCGCCGCCGCAAGCCCGGAATACGAGTTCAACAAGGCAATCACTACCGGCATATCCGCGCCACCGATCGGTATGACGATCAAAACCCCGACGATCAGCGCAATGACCGCCATCGCCACCAATGCCCATTCCAAACTCGGATCAACGATGATCAATGCCGCCATCGCCAAACCGCCAACTCCTAGTACCGCATTCAACAAGTGCCGGAGCGGTATCAAGACCGGTTGTGTCGCAATGATGCCCTGTAACTTACCAAAAGCGATCAAACTTCCGGTCAGAGTCAACGATCCGATCAACACCGAAAGTGCGACCGTTACGCTCACCACCGGATCGACATTCCCGATGTCGTTCTGGTGCAATATCTCGGCTGCCGCCACTATCGCCGATGCTGCCCCTCCAAATCCGTTGAATATCGCAACCATTTGAGGCATGGCCGTCAACTGCACCTGACGCGCCGCTATCGCACCTATTAGAGCACCAACTACCAAACCGACGATGATCCACTCGTAACTTACGATATCGCGGTCGATTACCGTGAAGATCACCGCGATCAACATCCCCAACGCGGACAACCTGTTTCCAGCACGCGCTGTCTCTGGCGAACGCAACCACAGCAGGCCAATGATGAACAACACCGATGCCACAATGTACGCGGCTAGCGTGATGTTGTCGAATATTTGACTGCTGTTATCCATACTTCAAAATCAACGCCGCTCATCATCGCTACGGTGGAACATGCGCAGCATCCGATCCGTAACGAGATATCCGCCGACTACGTTGATGGTCGCCAAAGTAACCGCGATTACGCCGAGAATGATGCCCAGCAGTCCGCCAACCGAACCAGCGACAATAATCGCGCCTACAATAACGATTCCTGAGATCGCGTTTGAGCCCGACATCAACGGTGTATGCAGTGTCGGCGGGACCCTGGTGATCGTCAGATATCCCACGAAGATCGCCAACACGAAGACTGTTATCGCTACTAGCAGTTGCTCAATCGACATGACCGTCTCCTGAAATCATCGCCCTATCGTGTGTCCCCGTATCTCGCCGTTGTGTGTAACGCACATCGCATCGACGACCTCGTCATCGAAATCCAACACCAATCTCGCTTCATCGTCGAGGATCAAATCGAGCAGGGACTCTAGATTCCGGGCGTAGGTTACTGATGCATGGTACGGCATGGACGACGGCACATTAACCGGCCCTTTGACAGTTACACCATTCAACACAACGTCCTTTCCCGCAACCGTCGCCTCTACATTCCCACCTGTCTCTGCGGCGAGATCGATCACGATGCTACCTGGCCTCATCTTCCTGACCGTATCTGAGCCGATCAGAAGCGGTGCTTGTCGTCCGGGTATCGCGGCAGTAGTTATGACCGCATCGGCTCGAATGACGTGTTCAGCGAGAAATTGACGTTGCCGCTCATTTTCATCTTGTGTCTGCACTCGCGCATATCCTCCAACATCCTCAGCGTCATCCGCATCTGGCGGCGTAATGAAACGTGCGCCCAAGCTTTCCACCTGTTCACCTGCCGCAGCACGGACGTCAAACGCGTAAACCTCTGCCCCTAACCGCCGTGCTGTGGCTATCGCCTGCAACCCCGCCACTCCAGCACCTAAAACCAACACTCGTGCGGGCGGTATCGTTCCCGCGGCAGTCATCATCATAGGAAAGAACCGACTCAACGAGTTCGCCGCCATCAAAGCCGACTTGTACCCAGCAATCGAGGCCTGGGAAGACAAAACATCCATGCTCTGAGCGCGGGCAATCCTAGGCACCAGTTCCATCGCGAAGGTGGTTACTCCAGCTTCGGTCAACAACTCGATCGTAGAGGTATCACGCCGGGCGTCTAATGTCGCAGCCAACGCAGTTCCTTTTCTCATCGCCTGTATCTCTTCAACACTCGGTTTCCCGACATGCAACAGCAAGTCCGACGAACCAGCAATGTTTTCAGATGAGCCGCCTAATGAAGCCCCAGATTCCACGTATGCCTTATTGGGAAACCCGGCATTCACTCCAGCGCCGTCTTCAACCATCACTTCGTGCCCTGCAGACGTTAGCTTCGACGTTAAGTCTGGGGTGACAGCGACCCGATTTTCTCCGGGCGCGTTTTCTCGATTTATGCCTATCTTCAATGGGTATAGCTGGTAGGTCGGGGAATTCAGAATAATATGGTAACCGCAACGCGTAACTCGCGTTTTGCATGGGTCGTCCGTCTGCTCTCTCGAGCAACGTTGACTTAGAAGCGAGGAAACCGAATGTACATGCTCCGCAGGGTCTACAAAGCCAAATACCGCGAAGGCAAACTCGTCGCATCTCTTGTTCGCAAACAACAGGACGTCTACGAGTCGGCAGGCCGCTCACAAGGCACTGTCTACTTCAACGCTGGCACGGTTCCCGGTGAACCGGATACTGTGGTGCTTGAATGGACGCAAGACACCCTCGGTTCTCCGTATGCGTCATCAAGCAGCATCCCATCTGAAGCGTTGCAGATCGGCGCTGAAATACGCCAACACATTGAAAGCCAACACATCGAGTTCTGGGAACTCATGACGCCGGAAAAGATGGACAAAGTCTAATCTAGACCGCTATTCCTCGGTCAAGACCTCCCGCTTTCGGTCTGACATGCGACACAAGTGGGTAAACCTAATCCTCCTGACGCTCGTGATCGGCGAGTTGGTGACTGGCGCGGTTGGTCTAATGAGCGGTAATGCGGACCATGAAATCGTACTTCAGATTCACGGCATCTTGGGCTACAGCATCATTGCCGTCCTCGCGTGGAAGACTGCTCTCGCGCTAAATTCGCTCCGCCGTCCGTCCAGAGGAAGACCACGCAACGTAGCCATCGCCCTATCGGTCATACTGCTAACTGTCCTCAGCATCGGCGTAGTATGGAGCATAGGAGGATTCTGGCAAATCGAAGGTATCACGGGTATGAGTCTTCACATCTACGCCGGTGCCGCGATTCTGCCGTTCATAGCCTGGCACGCTTGGGCATATACCGCTCGTTTCCGCGTCGGATTTAACGCAGAACGCCGCGAAGTCTTGCGTTTCGGATCAGTCATAGTTGCAGGTACGGCATCTTGGCTAGCTACCGAAAGCATCATCCGACAAATTCCGACTGCCGGAGCTGACAGACGCTTCACAGGTTCTCACGAACGTCGTTCTTACGAAGGCAATCGCTTTCCCACTACCTCTTGGCTGAACGATAAACCCACCGCAATCGACATCGCCGAATGGCGCTTGAATCTAGTTGACACTAACGGAAACTCCATCTCATTTTCCCTTCCAGACTTAGAAAACGGCGAAATCGCAACGAGATATACCGACCTTGAAGCCACCCTGGATTGCACTGGGGGTTGGTTCTCGAAACAGGTGTGGAGCGGCATCATGCTCCACGACCTATTGGAATACGCAGATATCGACCTTACCGGCCAAAGCTGCATCGTTCATTCCGTAACTGGTTACACGCGCCGATACTCGTCCAACGAATTCAAAGACATAATGCTCGCCACCCGCGTCGGCGGCGAACCTCTGTGGCACGGACACGGCGCTCCACTCCGCTTAGTAGCCCCGGGAAGACGCGGTTACGACTGGGTGAAGTGGATAAATGAAATCCGGTTGACCGACTCGCCGCACTGGTTGCAGCCTTGGTTGCCATTGCAGTGAGCTCAAGGGAAAAACGATAGTATCATGCCCAATTTTCGCGTTAGCGCCGATCCCAGTATTCGATCAACTTCCTATCGTTTTCTTGACGCGCTTCCCTGATCTAGCGGACGGAATCAATTTCGCCGTCGAACTTTGGCAACGATTCCCAACGTTCCCACCATTCTTCCGCCGGACCTCGGGAACCAGGTTGTCTGTCATCAACCTCTCAATACTCCAAACCAAATCCCAACGGGTACAACAGAGCTTCCTCCGTATACCCCGGCGCGTCCGAATCCTGGGTCAATATCGCGTCTGCATTGTCGGCGAGGGCAAACGGCATTTTGCCTTGCGGTGAATGTTTGCCAGTCAACACATCCATCAATGCTGCATCGCTCGCACCAAACGTCGCCAATATCGCACCCGCATCCCTCAACTCGCTCTCTCCATCCAACACGAACGGTTGACGGAAACGAATCGCCAATATCGTCCGTTCGGCACCGATCTCAGACACAACACCCTGAATGTCCTCCAATGACGGAGTTACCACCCACGAACTGGACTTTTCCATGTCTGAAAACGCGATCAGGTCCAACTCCTCCGGGTCTGGAACAGGCAAGAATCCGCCACCGACCTTGCTACTATTACCGACGACGACTCGAATCACCGCATAGTCAGTCCCTTCTGGGACTGGCGGCCTTGTCTCACCTTTTTCCGCATCGTAGTCGCCCGACACTACCTCGAATCCGTTCCACTCTGGGCCGCCAACCACGTCAGCGTTCGCGCCCATCACGTAGATCTGTCGGTTGATCGGATCGCTGATCGGTTCCTCTTGTTTCGCGTCCGTGTGCATTCCCAAAGCGGCGAACATATTGGGCTCTGGTTTCGGAGATGGCATCTCCAACGGCAACAATCCGTTCGCATTCCGAAGAACCACAACAGCTCTTCGCTGAGCAGCATCAGCTTTCCGCTGCGTAATCTGGTCACCGAGCACATATCCCGCACGGTTCGGGTCCACGTATGGATTCTCGAACAGACCCAACTTGAACTGTTCGGTCAACAAACGCGTCACTGCTTCATCAACGCGTCCCTCCGAAATCAACCCCTCATGAACGTTCTGCATCATTTGACCGTTATCGCTGAATCCTGAAAGGACGTCGACACCCGCATTAATCGCCATCGCCACTCGGTCACCAACACTCTTGTCCTCAACACCCCAAGGCATTGTGGTTGCGATCGCTGTATCAGAGTTCACGTTGCCTTCAAAACCCAGTCTCTCCCTCAACAACTCGGTTACTATGCCCTTTGAAAACGACATTCCGACATCATTCGGCAAATATCGCTGGCCTACCGGCACACCGTAATACGGCATGATCGAAGACACTCCGGCCTTGATCGCCGCGATAAATGGTTGCAAGTGATACTCGAAATTGTCCGAAGGATAGGTTTGGAACTTGCCGAACGGGAAATGAGGGTCTGACCCACCCTCCTGAGGACCTCCGCCCGGGAAATGCTTCATCGTAACCGCAACGCTTCGATGATTCAGCTCTTTGCCCTGAATCCCCTCAACTAATACCGTCGCTATCTCGCTCGCGAGCCCTGCGTCCTCCGTAAACGTCTCCGTGATACGAAACCACCTCGGCTCCGTAGAAAGATCAAGGCAATATCCATACATTCCTCTGATTCCGACTGCCACCCACTCCCGCGCTACCGTACGTGCGAACTCTCCCAACAAGTCCATGTCTCGCGTTGCAGCCAAACCTGCTTCTTTAGGCCATGCGGAAAATGCACCGACGGACGCGTCCAGTCCTCCCATCCAGCCTTCTTCTAAATGGTTGCGAGGATTCGATTTGAACAGCGCCGGGATACCCAAACGCGTCGATTCGCATAGCTCCTGAACTGCGTTTGTGAACTGTGCCGTCTCATACGGAGTAACCTGAGCGCCGAAAAACGGGTTGTCCGCGGCATCGCTAGGGGCATTGGTCACTGTGTTCCGGAAGATGAAGCGCCTCATGTTCTCCTGATTGACCAGACGACCAGCCAGTTCCGGTACCTGTCCGCCTCTGTCTGCGTTCAGCTGGTCGATCATCAACATCCCCGCCTTCTCCTCAAGCGTCATTTGAGAAAGCAGATCGGCAACCCGTACATCAACGGGTAGCCGCCAATCTTCGTAGATGTCGATTCGTCCGTTTTTGTTCAAGTCACGAAACGGAAGCCCTTCATCGTAGATCAGTTCGATCGATCTAGCCTCTATCGAAGGACGCGTTCCATTAAAGCCTGATGCCATTTCTTACCAACCTTTCAGAGATGGTTAGATCAATGCCTAAGCATCCATCATTTGAATGCAGACAGGCCCTGGTATCGAGATCATGTGGCCGGCGTGGGATAACTTACCGGTATCAGCGTTCCGTCTGAAGGTGTGGATCGTCCCAGAATCCTGGTTTTCTGCAAGCACCCAAGTCCCTGAGGGATCGATCGCGAAGTTCCGAGGCGTCATACCCCGTGTTGATTCATTCGCGATGTAGTAAAGCATCCGCGCGTCTGAGTCCCAGCCATATATCGCCAAGGTGTTGTGTCCTCGGTTGGAGCCGTAAATGTGCTTGCCGTCTGGTGACACATGGATATCTGCTGTGCTGTTTCCATCCGCATAAGTAACATCTGGTCGCACAGTTCCGACCCAATGCGTCTCGGTTAAACCGCCGGTTTCCTGGTCAACGTGGTAGCAGCTGATCGTCAATCCGATCTCGTTTATAGCAAACGCATTTTCCCCATTCGGGTGAAATGCAAAGTGCCGGGGACCGCCACCAGGAGGCGAATTGACCGATGCGTTATCGTTCAGAACGAGCTTCCCACCTTGATGATCGATGTCGTACACCAAGACCTTGTCCAAACCCAAATCGCACACAATCAACTGGTTGTTTCCCGGCGACACTGTAACGGAGTGCGCGTGCGGCTCGTTCTGGCGACTCGGCTCTACGTTGCTACCTCCAACATGTTGATGGAAATCACATGCCACGTTCAAACTACCGTCGTCGTTGATTTCAAACATGGCGACGGATCCGCCCGCATAGTTCGCGACGAACAGATACTTCCCATTCTCCTCAACGACCAAGTGGCAAGGCCCCGTGCCTTTGGTGGACTGCTTGTTGATTAAGGACAACTTGCCGTTCTCGCCGATGCTGTAGGCATGAACTCCACCCGCGTCATCGCCCTCAAAATCATTCACTTCTGCCACCGAGTAGAGATACTTACCGTTCGGATGAAGCGTCACGAATGACGGGTTAGGCCCGCTGTCTGTTGCTACGGATAACTCTGTCAAGCGTCCCGTAGCCCCATCTAACTTGCAGGTATAGATGCCCTTCGCTCCCAAATTGGTGTAGGTTCCGACGAAGATCAACTGATCTTTAGGGTGTCCCATGCTTACCGTCCGCCTTTCGATGTGAACTGGATACGATGATGCTCTGCGCTTGAAAATGATAAGCCAGAATCGTCGTTTCCGTATCGCTGATACATTAGATATTAGTGTTCTAGCCGCCCAAAGACCTCAAGAATCGCTCAAGAGAACCGCATGAAACAGGTACCATTCGACGCTATCACAGAACTTGAAGTACAAGGTCGAACGTACTCGTACTACGATCTAGGTGCGCTTGAAAAAGCTGGCATCTGCAATGTTGCCGATTTGCCATTCTCGATACGCGTTCTGCTGGAAAATGCCCTCCGCAACGCACACATAGGACCTGCAACTGAGGACGATGTCCGTCTGGTAGCGTCTTGGACACCAGATCAAGCACCGCAAAAAGAGTTCCCTTACATGCCCGGTCGAGTCACTTTGCAGGACTTTACCGGTGTTCCTGTTGTAGTAGACCTCGCATCCATGCGTGACGCTGTTGCACAAAAAGGGGTGGACCCGAGCATTATCAACCCGGTAGTCCACTCTGACCTCGTTATCGATCATTCCGTCCAAGTTGACTACTTTGCGTCTGAAGGCGCACTGGCACGAAACATCGACCTTGAGTTTGAACGTAACGTAGAGCGATACAAACTGCTGAAATGGTCGCAGTCCGCCTTCAACAATATGCTCGTCGTGCCTCCCGGAACTGGTATCGTCCACCAAGTAAACCTAGAATTCCTCGCTTCAACTGTCTTAACCACCGAAATCTACGGCGAAACGGTTGCATATCCAGATACCTGTGTAGGCACCGACTCGCACACGACCATGATCAACGGTCTCGGTGTGCTGGGTTGGGGTGTCGGCGGCATCGAAGCAGAGGCCGTAATGCTAGGTCAGCCCTACTACATGCTCGTGCCGGAAGTCGTTGGGGTCAAACTCACTGGAAAACTCGCCGATGGCGCAACCGCTACAGACCTTGTCCTAGCTATTACCGAAATGCTCCGAGGAGTCGGTGTAGTAGAACGCTTTGTCGAGTTCTATGGTCCCGGGTTGTCTTCGCTACCTGTTGCCGACCGCGCCACTATAGGCAACATGTCTCCTGAATATGGTGCAACATGCGGCTTCTTCCCTATCGATGCCCAGACCCTTGATTACCTCAGACGCACGGGGCGCTCTGAAGAAAACGTCGCTCTTGTCGAAGCCTATGCAAAAGCCAACTATCTCACCCCATCGGAAGTCGACGACCCGCAATACACTATCGCCCTAGAGTTCGATCTGGGCGATGTTGAGCCAAGCATGGCCGGCCCAAAACGACCACAAGACCGCGTAACGCTAAGTGATGTCGCGGGTAATTTCCGAGACGCATTCCCAGACGTGTCAACCAACGGCGCTGATGTTACCGATGGCTCGGTCGTTATCGCAGCGATTACCAGCTGTACAAACACGTCTAATCCGTCCGTCATGGTCGGTGCAGGCCTTCTTGCACGCAACGCCGTAGAACGTGGACTTGAACGCAAATGGTGGGTAAAGAGCAGTCTAGCACCTGGTTCCAAGGTTGTATCCGACTATCTAGATCGCGCTGGACTAACTGATTCCCTAGAATCGCTAGGTTTTCAGACCGTCGGATACGGTTGCACAACCTGTATCGGGAACTCAGGGCCACTTCCGCAGGAAGTAGCCGACACAGTGACAGACCACGACCTAGCCGCCGTTGCCGTGCTCAGCGGCAACCGCAATTTTGAAGGGCGCGTACACCCTCAAGTCAAAGCCAACTACCTCGCTTCACCGATGCTTGTGGTCGCCTACGCATTGGCCGGACACATCGATATCGACTTGACCAACGATCCGTTAGGCACGGATCAGCAAGGGGATGAAGTCTACCTATCTGACATCTGGCCAAGCCAAAACGAAATCGCTCAGACTGTTGCATCAGCGGTCGGCGTTGACCAGTTCAACAATCGCTACGGTGCAGTCTATGAAGGCCCAGAACAGTGGCAAGAGTTAGAAGCCGCAACTGGGCAACTCTTCCAGTGGGACGTAGGTAGCACCTATATCCAACCACCTCCCTACTTCGAAGGTTTCGAACTTGAACCCGAAGAGCGAGAGAGCATCGAAAACGCGCGCGTCCTCGTCAGCGTTGGGGACTCGGTTACGACCGATCACATCTCCCCTGCTGGCAGCATTCCGCCATCGGCACCTTCAGGTCAACACCTCATCTCCAACGATGTTCCACGCAGAGCCTTCAACTCCTACGGCTCGCGGCGCGGCAATCACAACGTGATGATGCGCGGCACATTCGGCAACATTCGACTACGCAACAAACTTACGCCTGACTACGAGGGCGACTGGACTATCTATTATCCCACTGGCGAGACGATGCGTATCTTCAACGCAGCCGAGAGGTATCACGCCCAAGGTACTCCGCTAATCGTCTTAGCTGGGAAGGAATACGGCACTGGAAGTTCACGTGACTGGGCTGCGAAGGGACCGATGCTCCTCGGTGTTAGAGCAGTCATCGCTGAATCGTTCGAGCGGATTCACAGATCAAACCTTGTCGGGATGGGAGTGGTCCCGCTACAGTTTGCAGCTGGCGAATCCGCACAGTCTCTCGGATTGAATGGAAGTGAAACATTCAGCATCCATGGCGTCGGAGGAACTGTTGAACCCGGTGCGACGTTGAATGTAACCGCAACATCGGAAGATGGCACATCTAAGACGTTCCAAGTTCTGTGCCGCGTCGACACAGCCATCGAAGCCGAATACTACGGGCACGGCGGACTTCTGCCCTACGTGCTGAGGGAGATGATAAAGCAGAGCAACTGATCAACGTTTAGTCGCTTCAGCGAGCTAATCGTTCGTATCGCCCTCTACGGGACCTTCAATAGCATTCGGTATTACATCACTAAACTCCTCGCGCAGACACTCCCTCAGATCGCGATGCTGGAACTCGAAACCTGCGTCCATCAGCTTCTCTGGAATGACTAAGGCACTGTTGATCGCCAATTCCTGAATGTATTTGCCGATGACTAATCGGGCAACGACGGCTGGCAACCATCCGAAACTTGGTTTATCCAGCGCGTCTCCGATCGCATGAGTTAAGTCGATGTTTCGTACTACACCGGGTGATACGACATTGACCGGTCCTTCTAAACGTCCATCTTCTGCGATGAACAATAGAGCCGACACAGCATCATCGAGATGAATCCAAGGCGTCCATTGTCGTCCATTACCTAACTTGCCACCGAGACCTCGCTGGAATGGTCGCGCCAGTGTTGGCAAAGGCCCTCCGCTAGCACTCAATACCATCCCAAATCGCGCTGTAGCGGTCCGCACTCCGAAATCCGAAGCACTTGCAGTCACCTTTTCCCACGGTTCAGCGATATCCGCAAGAATCCCTTCGCCCCTAGAACTTGCCTCCGTCAACTGCTCATCGCCACGATCTCCATATACCGCTACTCCAGAAGCAGTGATTAACACTTTCGGTCTCGTCTCAAGCCGTCTACATATCTGTACCAATGTCCCAGTTGACACTATTCGGCTGCTTGAGATTAGTTCCAAGTAGTCTTTGGTCCAACGCTTGGCGACAGAAGCACCCGACAGATTGCAAACCGCATCTACATAACCCAAAGCCTCAACATCGACCGAGTCTGGATCATTCGGATCCCAACGAACTTCAACCGCGTCACTATCGGGATTTGGCTCCCGACGCACTAAATGGACTACTTCATCACCGCGGTTAAGCAAGCGATCGGTTAAGGCATTGCCGATGTAACCGCTGGCGCCGGAGATCAGGACTCTCATGCTTCAATCATAGTGCCGCACCGCCATCTACAGTAATCATCGAACCTGTGATTCCGCTGGCTTCATCCGACGCTGCAAAGAGAAACGCGTTCGCCAAATCCTCAGGCATCATCAATCGACCCATGGGCGTGTTAGAACGCCTACCTTCGTAGTTCTCAGGGTTGTCTATCGAGGTAGAAGGGTCGTTTGGACTGTATGAGTTGTTGCCTCTGATGAAGGGTGTATCGACGTGTCCGGGCGATATGATGACCGATCTGATGTTGTCTTTGGCGTAACTTCCGGCCGCTGAGCGATTCAAACCGACCATTCCCATCTTCTGAGCGGCGTACCCGGGCGACCCGGCACCCGGTCTGATTGAAGCCAATGATCCGATATTCAAAATCGCGCCCCCGCCGGCACGACGCATCGAAGGCACGACCGCTTTGATACCCAAAAAAGCACCTGTCAAACCGGTCTCCATGATGATGTTCCACATATCAAGGCTTTGATCGTCGAAGCTGACTCGGAAGTTTGCGCCCGCGTTGTTGCAGAGGATACTCACCGGTCCGAACTCTGCTTCAGTAGCACGTACACAATTTGCCCAAGCCTCTTCATCACGAACATCCAATTCATAGGCAATGGCCTTACCGCCTTGCTCGCCGATCTCTGCGCGCACCGCTTCCGCAGCCTCGATCCTGAAGTCTGCGACGCACACTGCCGCTCCATGCTCAGCGAAAAGCCGACACTGCGCGCCACCCATCGCACCGCCACCACCCGTGACGATGGCTACCTTGCCTTCGAGTCGTGGTCCTAGATTAGCCGTTGACATTTGCCGTGTCCTTTGCAGATTATGTGTTTCGAGTGGAAATGTTACACGCCACAGGGTATTGTGACACCAGTTTGCCCTATCCCGGCGTGATCAATCCCACCAGCGCGCCTTGGGGATCGTAGATCCAAGCTAACCTACCTACTCCTGGCACATCCCAAGGCGGGTCTGGCAACTCGGCACCATTTTCAACCGCTCTCTTTACCGCCGCGTCCACACTGTCGACGTTGAAGTAGGTAACCCAGATCGGTCCGTCGGCGCGTTCTATCAGTTCATCGGAGAGGCCGCTTAGTGCGCTAATGCTCATCACTGGTCCATCCTCGGTTCTGACTATGGAGTTGATCGAGCCGTCGGGCATTTCCATGGGATCAGTCTTGACCTTCAGCAACATTCGATAAAACGCCGCCGCCGATTCTGGATCGGGGGTCATTAACTCGCACCACTGCATCGAACCGTGCTCATGCTTGATCATGGGGCCCGACTGAAACGCTTGCCAGATATTCACTCTCCCGCCGGTGGGATCCGCGATCTGCGCGCCAATCCCGTACTCTCCCACATTCGATGGAGCCTCAACCACAGAACCACCACAATCCGCAGCTCGCCTCGTGACTTCCTCCATGTCGTTGACCAGCAGTCGGATACTCCACCGCGGCTGCGCGTCAGATGCGATCTCTTCGTCGCTCTGCGAAGCAATCCCGGCTGGATAGCCAGAAGAGTTTTTCGCCCACGCGTAACGTCTTTCTCCTACGTCCTCTGGCGGCGCCTCCTCGTAGCCCCATCCGAATAGATTCGCGTAGAACGACATCGATGCCGCGATATCAGGAGAACTCAAGTCTACCCAGAACGGCGTTCCCTGATTGAGATTGGTGTACTGGGGCATGGCTGGATGACTGGTTGGATTATCCAGCCGGGGCTTGCTGAACGCCGAAAACCGCACCTTGCGGGTCTTGTATCACCGCGAATGTGCCCACCATGGGCAACACCTCTGGTCCGAAATGTACGGTTGCACCCAATGACGTAGCGGTCTCCACGGTCGCCGTCGCATCATCGACTCTGAAGTAGATCTCCCAGTGCGGTGGAACACCCATCTCGACCAGATGTTCTGGCGATGGCATCACGCCAGCGACAGGGACGCCCTCAACCATGAGCATGTGGTACGGTTCGCCTTCTGGTGTTGGCATCGTTTCTTTGTCGAGATCGACGCCGAGTAGTTCGGTGTAAAACTTGCCGGCGCCTTCTTGATCTGAAGTCAGCAACTCGACCCATGTCAGCGCTCCATGTTCGTCACGAACTTCGCAACCGATATTTGCCTTCGCCTGCCAGAACTGAATCATCGCGCCAGTCGGGTCTTGTGCCATCATCATCTGTCCAGACTCATCCTCATCGAACTCATCGGCGATCACTGTTCCACCAAGATCAGACACTTTCGAAGCGGTCGCATCAATATCATCAACCGCGAAGTAAACCTTCCAGTGCGGCGGGACTCCAGCCTCAGCCTCATGAGCTACCTGCGTAAATATCGCTCCGGCATCTGATCCGTCAAGCTGCGCTATCGAGTAGACCTGCCCTTCGCCCATCGGAATGTCTTGGTATTCCCAGCCGAAGAGTTCCGAATAGAACGCCTTGGCCCCGTCCTGATCCGTCGTCGATAAATCGATCCAACACGGTGTTCCTTGTTTGTACCTTTCGACTTTCATGTTTAGGTTCCTTTCTTTGACTGACTACCCTGCTGGCGGCGACTGGACTCCGAACTGAGCGCCTTGCGGGTCTTGCATGTACCCGATGGTTCCCATCGGACCTAAGTCTGCCGGTCCCATGTAAACCATTCCGCCATTCGCTGTTGCGGCATCACAGGCGGCTTGCGCGTCGTCAACTCTGAAGTAGACCTCCCAGTGCGGCGGTACACCCATGTCTAGGAGTTGCTGTGGCATGTTCATGATGCTGGCGACGGGTTGGTCGTCAACCACCAATTGATGAACCGTTCCACCGTCTGGCGATGGCATAGCGTCCATCGCTGCGTTGATGCCAAGCAGCTCGGAGTAGAAAGATGCTGTTGCGTCTTTGTCAGTAGTCAATGCCAGGGTCCATGTCAGCGCGCCGTGTTCATCGCGTATTTCGGCACCGATGTGTTGTTTCGGCTGCCAGAACATGACGACGGCACCGACCGAGTCTTGGACGACGATCATGCGTCCGGCATCGAACACATCCATGGGAGACATTAGAACCGTTCCGCCCAACTCAGTCACACGTTCGGCGACTGCATCTACATCATCTACTGTGATGTAAACGTTCCAATGCGGCGGTATGCCCTGTTGAGCTTCTTCTGGCTGCTGAGGAGCGATGGCGCCTGCGGGAGACCCGTCGATTTGGGCCATGGAGTAGATCATTCCATTACCCGCATCGTTGTCTTCGTATTCCCAACCGAACAGGGTTGAGTAGAAACTCTTGGCCGCTTCTTGGTCTGAGGTTGAAAGGTCTACCCACGAAGGTGTCCCCTGCTTGTAGCTTTCGATTTTTGGCATTCTGTTTCTGTCTTTCTTGGCTTGGTGTTTTTGCTTCGGGCGCGTTGAATTTACACTCAACGTGTCTTGTCTTTTTCTCGTTATTACTCCATCGGACGCAACGACATAATGCTAAAAGTTGCACCCAAAGGGTCATTGATGACTGAAAACTTGCCCGGCGGTATCTCCGTGGGTGGCACACAGACCTGGCCTCCCAACTCTGCTGCCCTAGCCGCGGATGCGTCGCAGTCCTCGACGTGGAAGTAGACCATGAAGTGAGATGGCATGTCTCCCCAAGACTCATCCATCTCCATCATGCCGCCACGGTCCGGCTCTACACCGTCTATTTTCAACCAGTGATACTCGTAGGCGATCTCACCCTCGGCATCTTCAAAGTCTGTTGGCGGCCGCGTTAGGTCTACTCGCTGATAACGAGAGCCGAACACATGACCAACAAAATCGTTGATGCCCGGAATGTCCCGGGTGTAGTACTCAACCCAGCAAACCGCGCCGAGATCGCCCCATGCCTCATTCTCGATACCTTTGTCCCCGCTCCAAACTACGAACGGCGCGCCCTCAGGTGTCAACAGCAACGACTTCCTACCGCCACTTGCGGGATCATCGCACGCCGGCATCAAAACGGTCGCTCCCTTCTCTACCGCCCGATCCATTGCCGCATCAGCGTCATCCACCCAGAACGCGTTTACCCAATTCAATGGACCCTCTGGCAAGGGCATCCCTTCCCTGTAGGTGTACACACCTGCCACGACCTTATCCCCTAACTGCGCCTGCGAGAACACACCTTGTGGACTAGACATTAGGTCTTGCCATTCCCAGCCCAGCAATTCGGAATAGAACACCTTTATCGCGTCAACGTCCCTCGATGCCAAGTCCCACCAAACTGGTGTGCCCTGCACATGCTTGCTCGTCTCATTCATTGTTTACTCTCCCTCAGAGGTTCCTTTCATGCCCTCAAATGTCGTCGCCAACCACTAGCCTCTTACCTCCACTCCAGATTGCTCGGTTTTTCTGGTTTTCCGTTTTTGTGGGAATAACGGAGGTGCTCGAAGCGAGCTACAACTGTCTACGCGTCAACGTCAACTACTCGGTGCCAACAAACCTGATTATGCGACATGATGCGTTAATAGTCAAATATATGTGTCAATTTTCATTGAAGAAATCGATTCATTCCGCGGCCTGCCACAAACTGAATGTTACTCCTTGTGGATCGGCCAACATTGCAAACGATCCCGGCGGCACGTCTGTAACGCCGATCACAGGCTTTCCGCCCAGCGCCCGCGCCTTTGCAACGGATTGGTGAATGTTATCCACCATGAAATATGTAGCCCAACTTGCTGGCATCGATTCATCGGGCAACTGAAAGAAAGCGCATGACATCTGTTCGCCACCTATAGTCAACATCGTCAACGTGAAATCCTCACCTGAATCATCGCTCGCTGGAACTCTCATCTCATCGAACCCTGCACCGAACACCTCAGAGTAGAACTTCTTGGCGGCTTCCAAGTCATGCGTGTGATATTCAAGCCAGCAGACCGCACCCGGTTCGGCGAACACGTCCGTGCCGTAGCCCATCAAACTCTGCCAAAGTCCGAACACCGCGCCTTCTGGGGTCGCAACGGCCGCTGTCACGCCCCATCCGTCAGCGTTGTGAGGCCCGGATAGCACTCGTCCACCATTCGCCTCGATGCGCTTGATGACGTCTTCGGCATCTTTAACATAAACGCTGTTAACCCACACTCCAGCGACACCGTTACCGTCATCGTTAGCAGACATCCCCGCTATATTCGCATCTCCCCTAATCGCCATGTGGTAAGTATTGCCACCCGACATGGGAACGTCCGCCCACTCCCAGTCGAACATTCCCTTATAGAACGACTTGGCACCGTCTGGATCGGGAGTGGCCAGATTGAACCAGATCGGGTTACCTTGTAGTTGCGGCATTCTTGGCTGAGTCATCTTAATGAACCTCGTTGCTATGGAACGTCACTTGTTGATCCCCCTAATCATCCCTCTAATGTAATCGATTTGACCTAGATGCTCTGCCACTTCTGCTAATAGGTGACCTAACACGGGAGCAACAGTCATGGGTTCGCCATCTATCTCTCCGATCACATTGCCTAGATCCTCTTCTTCGATACCATCCGCGAAATACTGCTTTGTCCGCTCTCGAACTGCCTCGTAGTATTCCATCACCACGAACACATCAAGCCCCGGCAGCGCACGTATCTGCTCCAACGTCTGCCCATATCCCGTCCCCTCCACAAATACTCCGACTCGCTCTCTCCAACCTTGCCCTACCCAAACCGTCTCGCGCTCACAGAGACGAGTATTGATCCAGTAGTCCTCAGTCCGAGCCATGTGCCAAACGATCCAGTCAATCGAATTTGACTCCAATGTCGGGCGCCAATAAATCTCGTAATCGTTGAGTCCGTCCAAAGTGGACTTCAGATCGGTGAAAACCTCTTTGAGGCCGGCATCAACTATCTGCAAGAACGATTTCACTTGGCTAACCCTACTTATCCAACCCACGCATCATGCCGCGCAGATACTCGATCTGTCCGAGATGTTCTGCCTCTTCGCATAGGAGGTGTCCTAGTACCCATGCGTAGTTAATCGGATCGTAGCGAGGATGAGTAAGCTCGATCGACAGATCAGACTCCTGCATCTCGTTGGCGAAGTATTCAGTTGTGCCTTCGCGAACAGCTTGGTAGTAGTCCATGATCTTAGGGACATTGAACGCTGGCATAGCCCGAATGTCCTCGGCGGTCTGATCGAATCCGTTAGTTGGCTCTTCGACGCCTGCGCGCTCAGCCCATCCCTCACGATCCCAGATCGATGCGGAATTACGAAGTCGAACGTTGATCCAGTTGTCCTCTACGCGTGCCATGTGCCACACCATCCAGTCGATTGTGTTCGACTCCAATGCTGGACGCCAGTGGAGTTCGTCTTCACTCAACCCATCCAAGGCCCTTTTCAACTTGTCGAATGCCTCGTTTAATCCCGAATCGATTGCGACTAGAAACGGTTGCATTGCAAATCCCTCACTTTCTGGACAATCCGATCGACACTTCCTCAGCAACCAGTTTAGCAAGGCATCGATACATTACCTACTGGTAGTTTTATTGCTTGGGTATTGCACTTCGACGCCACACCGCTGTGATTCCCGCCTTCGCGGGAATGACGAATGGTATACGGGAATGGCGAATGGTATGCGGTAGTGACGGATGGAGTGCGGGGATGGTGGTATATCAGCTGGCCGGTGGTTCTACCACAACGTCTTCGTAGGGGTGCCGGCTACCGACCATGCCTGAATGTTCAAACACGTCTAGTGCCGATTCGTACAAGTCTTTCGGGATCGTGATATCTCCGTCCCATGTTCCTAACTGCTGATAGTAGCCGACGGCAGCAGCAGTAGCTTCAACAGCAATGCCGGGGAAAAATGGCTCTTCGGCCTTTGCTACTTCCATCGGGTCTGCACTGTTTACCCACTCCCGCGAAGCGCGATAGGCCGCGGACACGCGCTTCGCTTCGTCAGAATCCAAGTAGTCCCAGCGAGCAATGAGACTGCTGAACGCCGTTGGCCCGACGATCTCACCAATGGAACCGACGATGTGTCCGATGCCCTCATGCTCCAATTGTTGTGGAAATGCCCCCTGTTCATGGAAATAGTCGCCCTGATCATCTCGCCACTGGGCCATCATCTCGTCACCGCCGGGCGACTCGATTCCCGAGATGTCTGAAAGATCGATCCCTACTCGATGCAAGCCATACCTCAGCATCGCCTCTGGCTGCCCCCCATGAACATACAGAAACTTCGCATTTAGCAGTTTCTCCCAACTAAACTCTGAATCTGCTTCTCGCGCTGCCACGATGAAGCCGTCGCGCGCATTGATCTGAGCAAAATGGACTACCGGCGGTTTCTCTCCTGCGTCAAGAGCGCCCCAACTACCGGATACTGCTGACTGACCGATGTCCGCTCTGCCTTCAGCGACCTCAATCGCCGAGTTTTGACCCGGCCCGGCTGGTGTGTATGTCCCGGTCAAGCCTTCCTTTTCCAAGAACCCGCCCGCGATCATCGAAATCATGGGGCTGTAAAAGGCCGAATGTCGGGATGCGATCAATCTGATGTCGGGCATCTATCCAATCTCCAAGTTAGTTCCTCAGTCAATTCTTGCCGATTCTACCCGCTGACTCTAAACCGGCACGTAAACGCTCAAAGTCGGCAGGTTCCATTAACGCATAATTGAATGACGATTCACTTGAAACCGATAGAGCCGCAGCTTCGTCTAGCTAACTGGCAACTAAGAACCATCTATATTCTCCAATGACGGACACCGACCAACAACAAGACCGCGCACACGAGACCATTCTAGTAACTGGCGGATCCGGATTCATCGGTACCCACCTGATCGATGCACTTATCGACCGCGGCGAAAAAGTCACCGTCATCGACAACCTATCCTCATCAAACACCCAATACCTCCATCCCGACGCCACCCTTATCGACCTAGACATCTGCGATTCCAGCATCCCTGAGCTCATCACAGACCTCAATCCCAAAGCCATCTACCACTTGGCAGCCCAAGTATCCGTTGCCGTTTCAGCCCGCGAACCGCTCACCGATGTCAACATCAACGTCAACGGAACTCTCAACCTCCTAGAAAACATCCGAGAACTACCCCATCGACCTCGCTTCATCTTCTTCTCCACTGGCGGAGCCGTATACGGCGACCTCGATGCATCCGCCCTACCCGCTAGCGAAACTATCGACGCTCAACCCCTCTCACCGTATGCAGTCTCCAAACTCGCCATCGAACACTACCTCCGCGTATACGGCCATCTCTACGACCTCAACTACACGATCGTCCGACCTGCCAACGTCTACGGCCCTCGCCAAAACCCTCATGGCGAAGCAGGAGTCATCGCGATCTTCACTCAAGCCATGCTCGAAGGCCGGCAAATAACCATCTTCGGGGATGGCAACGACCAACGTGACTACATCTACATATCAGACTTCATCGATGGTGTGCTAACCCTAGCCGACTCAAACCTCTCAGGTCCTTACAACATCGGCACTGGATACGGCGTCTCCGTGAACGAAATACACAATATCCTCTCCGAATTCATCGGTAACGCCAAACCCGCTCAATATGGACCGCCGAGACCTGGCGACATACCCAAAATTTGGCTCGATGTCTCTGCTGTCGAGAACGATCTCGGTTGGCGATCCGATACATCCTTCCAAGACGGCATTAGCCAAACCGTCGAATGGTTTAGGCGGAAAAGCTCTTGAAAATCAGACTCTCATACCTCGTCGGTCTAATTGTCGTTGCAATTTCCCTCGTGTCGGTGACGCTCGCTTGCGCTGGCGGTGACCCAACACCAACGCCACAACCGACGGCCACCATAGTCCCAACTGATACTCCTATACCGACTGCACCACCTACCACAAAACCTGAACCTACCGTCGCACCTACAAACACTCCTATTCCAGAAGTCCGCCAACCCACTGCGAGTCCAACTCCACGACCTATCATACGGGTCGAACCGACTCAGGCTCTGCCCACTCCAACACCTTCGTCCCCACCTACAGTCACACCGATTCCGGCATCTCCGACAAGTGAGCCGACGAATACACCTATCCCATCGACTCCTACACCGACAGTCATAGTTCCGACATCCACTCCTACTTCTGTCCCCCAAACTACGGCATTGCCGACAACGGTAGTCTTATCAGGTAGAGAACCGCCTCCGGTAACGGGTTCCCGAGGCGGTGAGATCAAGGTGGCGATTCCGCAACCGCCGCCACATCAAGACATCCATAAATCCGTGTCTCCAATCCTCGCTGCTTGGGGGCCTGGCATAGCATACTCTCGCCTCTTCCGTTACCGTTGGATACCGCCCGGCGTTCCTCAGCAAGGTATCGAAGGCATGAGCATCCCATACGATCCTCTATCTTCAACCTCTGCTCACGAGATTATCTGCGATCTCTGTAAAAGTTGGCGGTTTGAAAACGATGATGTCCTCAGCATCCAACTCCGACGGGAAGTCGCTTGGCACGATACCAACCCGGGGATTGGCAGAACTTTGAACGCGAGCGATGTAGTTTTCAGTCTCAATAGGCTTAGCGAACCAACTATTCCCAATTCACCGTTGGTAAACACCATCTCGGAAGTCCGCGCGATCGGTGAGGATACGGTAGAAATCCATTTGAAGTTCCCGGATGCCGAGATATTCGACAAACTAGCCGATGCAAGAGCCGCGGTCGTCGCCCCGGAAGCGATAAACCTTGAAGGTGATCTCAATCAAGGTCCGACAATCGGCACAGGTCCATGGATGCAAACGCTTTTCCAGCGCGAAGCGATGCGTTTCGAGGCAAATCGAAGCTACTTTATACCCGAACTTCCGTTACTTGACGGCATAATCATCGCGATTATTGAAGACGATCAAACTCGCGTCACATCGCTACGAACCGGTCAGATGGATCTAATCCAACCTGAATTGCCGGAGTTCATCGCGGCTGTGGAACGCTTTGACGAACTCCGTTGGACACGTAGCCACGACTCAAGCGCAGGAATTGAAATCGCTTTCAACACTCGGCGGGGCGACTTGGCTTCCCGATCTCTGCGTGCAGCGATTCTCTATTCATGGAATCCTAACTCGTTGATTGACATCATTCATAATGGTCAATCGTTCGTCAGTACCGGGCTTCCGCTCATCAATGCAGATTGGTTGCTACCTGCCGATGAAATTAACTCCTATTTCAACGACCGCGCCAAAGCCCTAGAAGTTTTGAAAGATGCCGCAGTACCCGGAGTTGGAACTTTGGAAATTCGCGTGGGCCAGTTCGGCGATGAGTACATCGAGACTGCGACGTCTCTTGCTTCTGCTGTCAAATCGCTTGGGTTTCTTGCTACCGTAGAGCCAGTTTCCACCCGATCATTCGCAGAAGACGTTTGGATCAATCGAGACTACGATATCTATGTGGGTGCGCCCCCACCGCAATCGAGCGTGACTTCAACGCTTTTTTCCATCCATCATTCCGGCGCACCGCGCAACTCCACTGGCTACGCGTCCAAAGAACTCGACCTCTTAATCGAACAGCAGACTATTGAGCTTGACCCATCAATCAGACGCGAATTGATGCTAGAGATTCAACGCGAAATCCTTCGCGGCGCGCATCTCTTCCGCGCGGCAACCAATGTCTCGCATTGGTTATGGTGGTCGCATCTCAACAACGTCGCGCCCAGCACCTACCGCGGTGATTCATTCTGGCTTACTCGGCTATGGCTCGGCGACCGGGTGCGCGGATGACCTATGAGTTGTAGTTGGCTATCGCGTCTTCTAGCGTTGCCCAAGCCAATAGCGCGCACTTGATCCGAACTGGGAATCGGGATACGTCACGCAAAGCGACGGCATCGCCCAATAAATCCTCGTCCGCGCCATCTGGCGCTTTGCCCTCAGACAACATCCTTCTGACCGCGCTGGACATCTCTGCTAGTTCCGCAAACTGCTTGCCTTCTGTGGATTCTCCCATGATTGACGCGGATGCCTGAGTGATGGCGCAACCCGTGCCCTGCACAGAGACCTCGGCTACGCAGTCATCCTCTACCCTCAACTGCACTGTAACCTCGTCACCGCAGAATGGATTGTCAATCGTTGCTACAGCGTCGGGATTAGACAGAGGTTGAAAATTGCGAGGATTGCGGCAATGATCCTCAACGATGTAGCGATTAACTTCGTCGAGATGTCCAAATCCGCTACGCATGAGTCGATTCGACTTTAGTTTTTCCGTTTATGCACTGCAAATATGATGCGACTATTCTAGCCGCGAGAAGTGATTCTTGGATGTCGGCTAGGCAGTGCCAATGGTGTCGGACGCCACTTGAAGCTCTGGCATCAACTTATCGAGCTTGCATTCAAGAAACTCTCGCAAGGTATCATCAGCGAACTCGTCGAGTATCTCGGCTGCGAATCCACGGATCAACATCGCCTGTGCTGTATCGTAGTCTACGCCCCGGGATTGCAAGTAGAAAAGGGTGTCCTCATCTACATGCCCGGCCGTAGCGCCATGGGCACATTTGACATCGTCGGCATAGATTTCCAGCGACGGCTTAGTATCTACCTCCGCCCCATGCGAAAGTAACAGGTTCAAATCTTTCTGGTTGGCGTCAGTCTTTTGTGCGCCGCGCTCTACCGTGATCTTCCCGCTGAAAACGGCGCGAGACCGCCCTGACAAGATGCCCTTGTAGTACTGGTCGCTAGTGCAATGCGGCGCGGAATGTGTTGTGCTGATTTCGTTGTCTTGGTGCTGACGATTAGTCGTTAGGTACACGCCATGCAGTGTCGATTCGGCATATTCACCTTCAAGCATCGTGAAGACATCGTTGCGTCCGATTGATGATCCGACTGAAAACGATGTTGACTGGTAGTTTGATCCTGCGCTCTGTCTCACTCTCGTAGTTGCGAAGTGGTACGAGTTCTCGTTATCCAATTGCACTCGGTAGTGTTTAAACGCAGCGTCTTGCTGCAATGAAATCTCGATTACCGGCACCGAAAGATGGGCGGCATCTGACATCGAAAGATGCGTTTCGATCAACGTCGCCTCAGAATCTGAGCCTATCGACGCTGCGATTCTGGGATAGACAGCGCGCTCCCCTTCGTAAGATTCCGTGGTGACGAAAACTAGGTGGATGGGGTTGGGATCGGTAGTTCCCTCTTCGACGTCGAGAAACGCTCCATTGTGCAGAAAGGCAGAATTCATGGATACGAATGCGTTTTGGTCGCACGATGCCAATCTACCCAATTCGTCGAAATCTGATACCGTGCCGAACTTGAATCCAGTAGGCAATTCGATGATGTCGGACAGCGATTCGTTTAACACACCATCGACGAACACGATGTTGACCCACTCCGTTGGCAACGGCACTTGCGCGGTGAGTTGATCGCGTCTCAACGGGGTTGATGTCGTGCTGAATCTGAACGGTATCCTGTCAATTGCGCGTAGATCGGTATATTTCCAGAGTTCGTTGCTACGCCGGTGAATAGGAAAGCCTATGCGCTCAAACTCATCCCAGCCTGTGCGTCGAAGATCGTGGGCTCGGTTCGTCGCTAGGCCGTTGTTTGACAGGCCATCTGTGTATCTTTCCCAGTCTTGACGGTAAACATCAATGTGCCGAACAGTGTTGTCTGGCATTCGTACGGCATTAAGGGTCATCGTCAGGCTAGCTCCGCGTCCTCACTTCGCCGCGACATAGTCGCGGTATCCGTTCGCTTCGACCTTTTCTGCTAACGATGCATCGCCAGTTTCTGCGATCTTTCCATTGACGAGAACGTGGACGATGTCTGGCGTTACGTAGTGAAGTAGCCTTTGGTAGTGCGTGACGATCAAGAAGCTGCGATCAGGCGAGCGCATTTTGTTGACTCCGTCTGCGACCGCCTGCAATGCATCAATGTCAAGCCCGGAGTCGGTCTCGTCCATGATTGCGATTCGAGGTGCCAAGACCTGCATCTGGAGCATTTCGTTGCGCTTTTTTTCGCCTCCGGAAAAACCCTCGTTCAAAGAGCGTTTAATCAGATCGGAGTTGATGCCGATCTCTTCAACTTTCTCATCGAACATCCTAGAAAAGGCTCGAACTGACATCTTCTGCTGTCCGTTCGCGTCATCAATCGCGTCCTTTGCCGCCTTTAGGAACTGCCATGGACGAACTCCGGGGACTTCCGATGGATATTGCATAGCAAGGAACATGCCGAGGTGTGCTCGTTCATCGGGCGGCATATCAACTATGCTCTCGCCATCGATTTTGATGTTCCCTTGGGTGACGGTGTACGAGGGTTTGCCCATCAGGACGTTGGCGAGGGTGCTCTTCCCACTACCGTTGGGCCCCATGATGGCGTGCACTTCGCCCGTGTTTACTTCCAGGTTTATGCCCTTCAATATCTCTTCATCGCTGTCGGTGACGACAGCGTGCAGGTTTTCAATCTTTAGCATTCACTCTCTCGCACGATGTATCCAACTCGGTATTGTGTTCGTCCTCGTAGGCTGGTGCACGTCGATTGTGCGGACTTTGACTTTACTACCCAACTGCGCCTTCAAGGCTGACCTTGAGCAATTGCCCGGCTTCAAGTGCGAACTCGAATGGCAGTTCTTTGATCACATCGCGGCTCCATCCAGTGATGATCATGTGATGAGCATCTTCTTCGGATATGCCGCGTGCCATCAGGTAGAAAAGTTGCTCGTCGCTGACCTTGGACGTGCTTGCTTCATGTTCCAACCTTGCGCTGGGGTTTCGCACTTCGATATATGGAACGGTGTGTGCGCCACATTGATCGCCGACTAATAGCGAGTCGCATTGCGTGTGGTTGGTAGCGTTTTCGGCTCCGGGCAGGATCTTTACTCCACCACGGTAAGTGTTTTCGCCATGCCCGGCGGAGATGCCTTTAGATACGATGGTCGATTTCGTGTTTTTGCCGATGTGGACCATCTTGGTGCCGGTGTCGGCTTGTTGGTAGTTGTTGGCCAAGGCGACCGAATAGAACTCGCCGACGGAGTTGTCGCCACGCAGTATTACGGATGGATATTTCCATGTGATGGCAGAGCCCGTCTCGACTTGTGTCCAAGAAATCTTTGCATCTTCCGCTGTCATGCCACGCTTGGTAACGAAGTTGTAGACACCGCCTTCTCCGTCTTTGGTTCCGGGATACCAGTTCTGTATGGTGGAATACTTGATCTCTCCGCGGTCAAGTGCGACCAGTTCAACTACGGCAGCGTGTAGCTGGCTCGTGCGTCGGATCGGTGCTGTGCAACCTTCTAGGTAACTAACGTACGCACCTTCATCTACGATGATGAGTGTTCTTTCAAACTGCCCAGAGCCCTCAGTGTTGATGCGGAAATATGTCATCAACTCGATTGGGCAGCGCACACCTGGCGGCACGTATGCGAACGATCCATCGGAGAACACGGCGGAGTTGAGTGCGGCAAAGAAGTTGTCAGTGTATGGGACTACGGATCCGAGGTATTTCTGGACGAGATCGGGATGGTTCTGCACTGCATCAGTGAAAGAGCAGAAGATGATGCCTTGCTCTTCCAGTTGATCGGCGTAGGTGGTGGCAACCGATACTGAATCGAAAACTGCATCTACAGCTACTCCAGCGAGTCGCTCACGTTCATGCAAGGGGATGCCGAGTTTGTCGAATGTTTCGAGCATCTCAGGATCGACTTCATCCAGGCTTTTTGGGGCGTCGTCAAGAGATTTGGGTGCGGCGTAGTAGTAGATGTCTTGGTAATCGATCTCGGGGTAGCGTAGTTTGGCCCATCGCGGCTCAGCGTCGTCGCGTTGTAGATTGCTCCAATATTCGAATGCCTTGAGTCTCCATTCGAGCAACCAGTCGGGTTCGTTTTTCTTATCAGAGATGAGTCGAACGATGTCGGAGTTCAGCCCTTTCGGAGCGAGTTCCATCTCGACATCGGTCGCGAATCCCCACTTGTAGCCCTTATCTTCGAGCTTGGATTCCCGCGAGATCGTGAGTCTGTCTTGAGTTGTCAACTAGCCTCCCGGTTTCTGCATCCGATATTCGGTGTTGGCGGGTAATCTTGGGTCGTCAAGAACCGCGACCCGATTTCGGAATAAGGTTGCCAACTCGGGACTTGTTAGCAACCGTTTGCTTCACTCTTCTAATTCTACCAGTCGCACATAAACCTACAAATCGGTGCGTCTACGACCGCTGTAATTCCTCCTTGGTAGCTATGCGTAGTCCTCTTACTTGATGCTCAACGGGGAATCGAAGGGGGCACGAACATCATGCCAATCATGGTTCAAACACCTACCCATCCCCTCTGGATTCCGACTTGCGTCGGAATGACGGGCTTGCAAAGATCCCGCGCAGGAGGAACGACGGGGGGGGGGGTGAAAGGTTTTCGGTGGAATGGCTTACGATTTGTCTATGAAGTTGCCCAAACTCAAAGACCGGCTATCGCGTTGGTTGGACTCCGCAGGTAGTGATGGCACGCTGTCAGAGCGGACGGACATAGAAAAGGCTCTGGTGTCACGCAGGGAACTTGATCCGAGGGTTGTCGATGCCGTGTTGCGTGTGCCCCGCGAGCGATTCGTTTCGCCAAAAGATCGCTCACGCGCGCAGGAAGACCGTGCACTGTCTATAGGCAATGGTCAAACGATCTCACAACCGAGTCTTGTCGCTCACATGATTTCCGAGTTAAACATCTCTGATAAATCTTCGTGCGTTCTTGATGTCGGTTGCGGTTCGGGGTACCAGGCGGCGATTCTCTCCCTCCTAACCAGCAAGGTAATATCGGTTGAACGCATAGTTGCGCTTGCAGATGCGGCACGAACGAGGTTGATGCGCCTCGGATATGAGAACGTCCAGGTGGTTTACGCATCCAAAGATCATCTCGGATACCCAGAAGCGGGTCCGTATGATGCGATCATAGTAGGCGCCAGCGTTCCCGATGTGCCTCAGAGTTTGGTAGCGCAGCTGAAGGTGGGTGGCAGGATGGTCATACCTATAGGTCGGATCAGGCATCAAAGGGTCGCTACGATCGTGAGAACTGAAACTGGCATTGAGGCAAATTACGGTTTGGATTGTGTATTCGTGCCGTTGATTGGCCCGGATGCTTGGTAACCATGTTCTGTTGCAACGTGAGCGGGATATTACAGAATAGAAACGATTGGCGAGATTCAGGATGAGCGCAATGACAACAACCGAGTTTGAAGCGGTAATCGGTTTGGAGACCCACGTCCAACTGAACACGAAGAGCAAGATGTTCTCGTGGTCGGGAGCGGGTTATCAGAAGGCATCTCCCAATACGCTTGTTGACCCAGTGTCGATGGCGTTGCCGGGGACGTTGCCAGTTGTCAACAAGCGTGCGGTGGAATCGGCGATTGCGATCGGTCTTGCGCTTAACTGCGATGTCGCAGAGATAACCAAGTTCGACCGCAAACAATACACCTATCCTGACTTGATGAAGGGTTATCAGATATCTCAGTACGATGAACCGATCTGTATCGACGGTTGGCTAGATTTGCCGACTGATGAACCTTGTCGTGTGGGTATCAACCGCGTGCACATGGAAGAAGACGTGGCGCGGTTAATCCATATCGAATCTCCAACTGGTGGAGTGATGCACTCGCTTCTCGACATCAATCGAGCCGGTGTGCCGTTGATGGAGATCGTTACCGAGCCCGATATGCGTACACCGGAGCAGGTCGAGGCGTACATCACGACTTTGCAGTCGATCATCCGCTACTTGGGTGTTGGCACTGCGAATATGGAGGAAGGTTCTTTCCGTTGCGACGCTAATGTAAGCGTCAGGCCGGTTGGTTCAACGGAGTTCGGCGAAAAGGTTGAAGTCAAGAACATGAACCGAGTCCGTGCGGTGTGTGAAGCCGTAGAGTATGAGATCAAACGCCAGGTCGCGGCTATCGGGCGAGGCGAGCGCATTGAACAAGAGACACGGGGTTGGATGGATGGAGAAAAGATGACGGTAACTCAACGCTCTAAAGAAGACGCTCATGACTATCGCTATTTCCCAGAACCGGATATTCCACCATTGCATATCGACCGGGAATGGGTCGCCAAAATCAAATCTGGGATGCCGGAACTGTCTTTGGCAAAGAAAGAACGTTTCATGACCGTTTGGGGGCTTTCTGATTACGATGCGTCTCTGCTCGTCGAGAACCGAAAGTCTGCGGAGTACTTTGAGAGGGTTATGAGTAGCGTTTCAGGTGAATCTGAGCGGGGCCAAGCAGATTTCGCGAAGGAAACTGCCAATTGGTTGAATGGCGAGATGGCGCGGATGATGCACGAACATGATGTGGATAGCATTGACGAAACTCGTGTAGAGCCATCGTCTTTGGCGGTGTTGGTGAAGAAGTTTCAGAAACGAGAAATCAACAACAATTCGGCGAAACGAGTTTTCGCTGAGATGTTTGACAACGGTGCGGAACCAGAGGAAGTGATCCAGAGACTGGGCTTAGCGGCGGTAGGAGATGTGGATGAATTGACCCCCATCATCCATGAAGTCTTGGCGAACAATGAGGACGCAGTGGCCGATTACCGGTCTGGTAAGACGACTGCGATTCGTTTCCTCATGGGCCAAGTGATGAAGGCGACTCGTGGTCGGGCGGACGCTCAAGCGGTAATGCGTCTTTTGAGCGATGCGATGAGCGAGTAATGGGCTGTAATCATCACCAGCACGGCGTCATGCTGAATTAACCTTGTAGTTATGTGGTTTCAGATATCGCTCCTCATACTTGCCGTCGTGCTAATCGTGGTGCTACTTCTTCAGGCACGCGGCAACAACCCGTCAGTGTTCGGTCAGGCCGAGAGCACTTTCCACGTCCGCCGCGGCATAGAGAAACTGCTTTTCAGGGCAACGATAGTGTTGACAGTGATCTTCGTCGCGGTGGCGATTGCTAACGTCCGCTTCAGTTAGCGCTGTTTCTCAGCGGGTTCGCCTTACACTCGGCGCCAGGTAGTTCCTTGCGGAGTGTCGGATATCTCAATGCCCATTCCTGTGAGACGGTCACGAATCTCGTCCGCAACAGCGAAGTCTCGGTTTTGGCGCGCTTCCTGCCTTTGAGCGATTAGAGCCTCAATCTCGGTTACATCCGCATCTTCGCCGAGATCGGGCTCTTCTAGTGTCAAACCCAACACTCCGGTCAACTCTTGCAACATTTCCTGTCCGTGTGCAATGTCGGCACCCTCGGATTGCAGGGAAAATATCTCCCGCGCCAAGTCGAATATGGCAGCCAAAGCGCGGGGGGTGTTCAGATCATCGTCCATTGCCTCGATGAAACGTTGTTTGACATGGTCTGCGTCGTATCTTTCACCGCTGCCCTTGCCTGTATTTGCCACGTTCGCCGCTTGTCTCAGCCTTCGCACCGCGCGTTCCGCCGCAACCAAGTTGTCGACTTCGTATGTAGCCGGGCTACGGTAGTGGCTCTGGAAAATCCACATACGAATGGCATCAGCGGAGTGTGCTTGAAGCGCCTCTTTGACGGTTACGACGTTTCCGAGAGATTTCGACATCTTCTCATCGCCGGCCATACGAAGTAGCCCGTTGTGCACCCAGAAACGCGCAAACGGGATTACGCCGGTCGCAGATTCCGACTGTGCAACTTCGTTCTCATGGTGCGGAAATACCAAATCCAATCCTCCGCCGTGGATGTCGATCTGGTCTCCGAGGTATCGCTGCGCCATAGCACTGCATTCGATGTGCCAACCGGGCCTGCCGGGTCCCCATGGACTATCCCACGAAGGTTCACCAGTTTTCCAAGCCTTCCAAAGCGCGAAGTCTTCGGGGTTTTCTTTCAGCAAGTCTGGCTCTAGCCTCGCCAGCTCCTCCATCCGATCGGCAGTGCGACCACTCAGTTTTCCATAGTCTTCATCTCTTCGCACACGGTAGTAGACGGAACCGCCGGCCTCGTATGCGGCATCTGCGTCAACTAATTTGTCGATCAACTCGATTATGTTGTCGATTTCTTCGGTAACTCGTGGATGCACGTCTGCCCTACGCACGTTTAAGCCGTCCATTGCTTGGAAGAAAGAATCGACATGCTCTTGTGTGAGATCGAACCAGTCGACGCTATTCTCTGCCGCTCTGTCGATGATCTTGTCATCCACATCTGTGAAGTTCTGTACTCGTTTGACGTTGATTCCGCGGTACTGCATGTAGGACTGGAGGAGTTCAAAGATGACAGTGGCCAAAGCGTGTCCGAGATGCGGTTCGTCGTATGTGGTGACGCCGCAAACATACATCCGCACAGGATCGGATATCTGCTTGAACTCTTCCTTCTTGCGAGTGAGGGTGTTATATAGCTGCATCTTCGGATTGTTCGAGACGGCTTGTGAATCTATCGGGTCTGGTGACAGATATTGAGAATACTACGATGACAGCAGCTTACCCAACCAATGTCGCGATGGCTTGAGCGGCAATGCCCTCGCCTTGCCCTATGGCTCCCACTTTATCGGTTGATGTGATCTTTACATTGACTCGGTCTGTCTCCACCTCCATAGCGTCTGCGATGTTCGATTCAAACGCAGTGACGTGGGATGCCAATCTGGGTCGCTGGGCGATTACGGTAGCGTCCATGTAGTCGATCTGCCAATCTAGCTCTGCTGCCTTAGCGGCAGCATCTTTAATGAACAGCGAACTAGCTACATCCGCGTACCTTTGATCGCTAGAAGGGAAGTTGCTACCTAAGTCTCCAAGACCGGCAGCACCCAGTATGGCACTTGCGATCGCGTGCATCAGGACATCGCCATCGGAATGTCCTTCTAGGTGCATGTCGAAATCGATCTGCACACCGCCAAGTATCAACGGACCGCCATCGGCGAACCTATGACCGTCGAATCCGATGCCATGCCTATAGGATGTGGGATGCAGTTGCCCGCTGGCTATCGCCTCGGCGATTGGTATATCGGATTGAGTAGTGATTTTGATGTTGTCATACGATCCTTCAAACGTCCCGACGAGTCCGCCAGCGGTTTCTACCATCGACGCATCATCGGTTACATCGCACTTGACCGTATCGTGCGCGGCTCGAAGTATCTCAGTTCGAAAGATCTGTGGCGTCTGCGCCGAAAACATCGATTCACGGCTTGGAGTATCAACGACCAACCCATGCTCGACCTGCTTTATGGTGTCCTTGACGGCAACTACGGGAATAGCGGCTCCCACGCGTTCAGCGGCAGTCAACCCGCGTCTCAACATCATCACGTCGATAAACGGTCTGGCTGCGTCATGAATGACGACAAACGGTGATTGATCGCCAAGCTTTTGCAGTTCTTCAATTCCGTTACGCACAGAATCCTGCCGTCTGTCTCCTCCGGCGACAACTGATATTCGTTTGGAGAATCCTCCGTTAGCGATGCTGTCTCTGAACTCAGCGATCCTCTCCGATTGCACGACCACAACGACCGAATTGACCCATTCGCACTCGTTGAATACAGTCAATGAGTGCCAGAGCACAGACCGCCCACTAATCGGCAACAACAGCTTGTCGACTCCCTGCATTCGAGTCGATTTACCTGCGGCGACGACAACTACAGACATCTTGTCGTGGGCGCGGATCGGGTCGGTCGGTTTTTTATCAGGCATAGTTGAGTTCCCGTTACAAAGTTGTCAAACATGTACCTTGTTCGCTCCATCAATGCAAGCGGTGGAACTATACTATCGGCAATTTGAACTCGAAGATGTTTTTGAGCCACTCGATACCCCATCGGCATGCGTAAGCCATGATGATCAACCGGATCAACTTTCCGGCAAATACGTAGATCAGGAATTTCCGATATGGGTACTCGAGTACGCCAGCGGCTATACCCGCGAGGTCGAAAAACGGAGTAGGAATCACCGATACGACAAACAGGGTTGCGGCACCGTTGCGCTCCATCAAGTCATGGATGCGCGGATACCAACGCAACTTCATAGCCGCGTTGTGCCCTGCAAATCCAACTAGGTAGGCCGTGGTTTCTCCCAACGTTGCGCCAGCAGCACCAAACATGCCGATCAAGATCGGGTGCATGCCAAGGGACGGTTCCGCCGCTACACAAGCCGCCAACACGCCTGGTAGCGGCAAGATGATCGTAGCCGCGCCGACGAGGTTCAGGTAGAAGGTGGCCAAATAGCCAACGTCGGTAACATGTAGAAAACCGCCCCACCAAAGACCAATGCCGATCGCTGTAGAGCCAAAAACTATGCTCCAAATCCCAGTTTGTACCCACTTAGGATGGCGGGCGAGAAAACTTAATGCCGAACGGCGCAGCCGATTGATGGTAAGGCCGTCACTTTTGCCGACATTATCGTCGTAAGTGACTTCGTCGTCTCTCGATAACACACTGAGATAGTCTGAAGCGGTGATAGTGGAGTTTGGCTCGATCCAGACCTTACATCGATTCTAACGTCTAAGTTTCCTCATCCAAGATCTTCGAGAAATCCTTCCCCTTAAGCGTCAGGGGAGATTTAGATGTGTCGTTTCGTTTTGGCAGTGCTTGCCAAACCACTGTGGATTCCCGCCTGCGCGGGAATGACGGGTAAAGTTGCGGGGATGACGCGTAAAGCTGCGGAAATGACGTGGAAGGTTGCGGGAATGACAGGATTTTGCGGAAGGTTCCATCATCCTGCAATTGCCAAACTTGGTTCTGATGCGGGAATTTCCTCCGTAGACGATTCGGTTTCAAACACGATTCGATCGTCTGTGATGTTGATTAGGATGTGAGAGCCATCGTCGATGTCTCCCTTTATCAATGCCAGTGCCAATGGTGATTCGATGTAACGTTGTATCGCTCTAGTCATGGGACGGGCGCCCATCCAAGTGTCGTATCCTCGCTCTGCGATCCAGTTTTGCGCGCTTTGGGTCAGTTCAATCGTGATATTGCGGTCCGCGAGGCGTTCTTCAACTTGGCTGATGAACTTCAGCACGATTTGATCGATCTCTTCTCGATCAAGGGGATCAAAGACGATGATGTCGTCAATGCGGTTCAGAAATTCCGGCGCGAATCTCGATCTCAACGCTTGTTGATGGCGTTCGGTTAAACCGGGCGAGTCGAAGGTGTTGCGTTGATCATTGTCAGAGCCGATAGCGAATCCCAATCCGTTGGTTCGGCGATCGGATGTGCCCAAGTTGCTGGTCATGATGATGATCGTGTTGGTGAAATCGACTGTCCGACCATGTCCATCCGTCAATCTCCCATCGTCGAAGATCTGTAGCATGTTGTCATAGATGCTGGAGTGCGCCTTTTCGATCTCGTCAAGGAGTATCACTGAATACGGTCGTCGTCGCACAGCTTCGGTTAGCTGGCCAGCGTCGTCGTAACCTACGTAGCCGGGCGGTGCTCCAATCATGCGTGAGATGGAATGCCGTTCTTCGTATTCCGACATGTCGAGGCGGATCATGTGGCTGGGGTCGTCGAACATGAACTCGGCTAAAGCTTTCGCGAGTTCGGTCTTGCCGACGCCAGTTGGTCCCATGAATAGGAAAACACCAGTAGGTCGAGTTGCGTCCTTGAGTCCCATCCTTCCGCGGCGTACCGCATCGGCTAGCGTTTGAACCGCGCGATCCTGTCCAATCACTCGTTCGTGCAAACGGTCTTCGAGCTTGAGAAGTTTCGCGACCTCCTCCTCTACCAGTTGGTCTAAAGGAACGCCAACTCGTTCCGAGATGAGTGCGGCGATGTCTTTTTCATCAATTACTAAAGGCGATGGGTTGCTTGCATCTTTATCGTTGGGAATGGTTATAGCGGGCTCACGCTCTATTCTGGCCTTTGCTGCGGCTTCGTCAATCAGATCAACGGCTTTGTCAGGCAACTGTCGATCTGTTACGTAGCGATCGCTCAAACGCACAGCAGCAGTCAGGGCGTCGTCTGTCAATTCAACGTTGTGATGCGTCTGGTAGTTGTGTCGGAGGGCTTTCAACATTTCGATAGCGGGTTCTTCATCGGGTTCTTCCACCCAAATAGGTGTGAATCTGCGTTCGAGCGCGGCGTCTTTTTCGATGAAGCGTCGGTACTCTTCGGGGGTTGTAGCTCCGACGACCTGCAATTCGCCACGCGCTAATGCGGGTTTCATCATGTTTGCGGCATCAAGCGACCCTTCGCTGCCGGTGCCTGCGCCTACAACTGAATGCAGTTCATCTACGAAGAGGATGATTTTCCCTGCGGATGCGCGTGCTTCGTCGATTACGGACTTCAATCTCTCTTCAAATTCGCCTCTGAATTTCGCTCCTGCCAAAAGCACGCCGATACTCATCGCAAGCACTCGTTTGTCCTTGAGCATCTCCGGGACATCGCCGTTTGCGATTTTCTGTGCCAGTCCTTCTGCGATTGCCGTCTTGCCAACACCTGCGTCGCCAATGAGGGCGGGATTGTTTTTGGTTCGCCGCATGAGTGTCTGCTGAAGGCGTCGTATTTCGTAATCACGCCCGACAATGGGATCGAGTTTGCCTTCGATTGCGAGTTTAGTCAGATCGGTAGTGTATTTCTGCAACACTCCGTAGGACTGTTCGGCATCTGGAGTAGTCACTCGGGTCGCGCCGCGAACCTGGTGATCGGCGACGTATACGCGATCCGGTGTGATGCGGTGTTTGGCTAGTACCCTTGCCAATTCTCCGTCCGACTCTTCCACTATGGCGATCAACAGATGATCCATGCTCATAAGATCATCACGGAAGGTTTTCCGCTGGATCGTCTGTGCCTTGCTCATAATGTTCTGAGCGCGCGGAGTGATGTAAACCTGCTGTTGCATTCCGACATGCCGCCCAATTCCAACTGGTTTCGCATCGATCAAGCGCATCAAGTCGATTCTTAGCTCTTCGGTATCGACCTCAAGGTTGTCTAGGATCTGTCTCACTGGACTATCAGCGGCGTCAGTCATCGCAAAAAGTATGTGCTCTACATCAAGTTGAATGTTTTTGCGCTGCATCATCAATCGGACGGCGGCGTCGATTGCGGTTCTGGCTCCGTGAGTGAAGTTATCAGGCGAGATTGTCATCGCGCTCCTTTGTCGTCACACGTGGACTTCGCAGGTTAGTCGTATCGTGTATCGAGGTGTGGCGTGATGTTCATTATAGCATCTTCAAAGTTTTCTTGACACGATACGTATCTAGTTTTATTATGAATTTCATATGAGCAATAGTGATGCTCGTGACAAGACACAAGGAGATATACAGATGACATCATTGATCCGTTGGAACCCATCCACTCGCACGAAGGTCTGGCCCTTTGACTTCTGGGGTGATTTTTCACCTGCGAGGCCGAACCTGGATGTGCCGATTAAACTCGGCGTGGATGTGGCTCACGACGATAAGGGGTACACCATCGAGGCTTCATTGCCCGGGTTCAACGCAGGGGACATCGATGTAACTATCGATGACGGCGTGTTGCGGATCGCTGCGACCAAAGAGAGCGACGAGACGCAGAATCACGGCAAGTACCTCGTTCGCGAACGTCGTTCCGGCAAGTTCTATCGTGCTCTCAGGATTCCTGACAGCGTCAACGTAGAAGACGCGTCGACATCCTACAAGAACGGGGTTTTAACCATCGAACTCCCCAAGAGTGAGGTTAGTCAGCCTAAGCGGTTGCAGATCGCGGCGTAAGCCAACTGAACATCCACTCGCCAACCTACGCCCCGCTGCAATGCGGGGCGTAGTCGCGTTCTTAGAGCTATGCACACGTATCAGATGTCGAATTGACATTCAGTATCATCAGTAAGCACATCATGACTGCCGTGAACGAACGCACCAGCCTACCGTCGTTTTTCGCACGCTACCAACCAATAATCGACCTTGCCCTGCGTGACGAACTAGCCGATGCCAGGTCCGCGCTTGCAGTCACGCATCGGTATCACATGGGCTGGGCGGACAAACACGGCACCGCTTTGTCGGGAGTCGAGGGAAAGAGGCTACGCCCTACAATCGCGATGCTCGGTGCAGACGCAGTCGGCGGTGAGATACGGCTTGCTCTACCAGTGGCAATAGCCCTTGAATACGTCCATAACTTCTCGCTCATACATGATGACATAGAGGATCAGGACCGATTTCGGCATCATCGGCCGACGTTATGGGTAGTATGGGGCGAACCGAAGGCGATCGTATCGGGCAACTCGATGCTAAAGGTCGCAGATCGGGCTACACGAGCTTTGATCGATCTTGGGGTTGAGCGAGGTACCGCGATTCGGGCGCAAAGATTGATCACTGAAGCTTACATGCTCATGATCGAAGGTCAATACTTGGATATCTCGTTCGAGGGCCGTAACGAGGTGACTATTGATGAATACCTCAAGATGATCGAAAGAAAGACTGGAGCGTTGATTGCTGCCAGTCTGCATGTTGGTGGATTTGTCGCTGCGAACAGTGGCGCACGAGCGCGAGTTTCAGATGGGTTGCGCCGAGTCGGTTACGAATTTGGTCGGCTTTTCCAGATCAGAGACGATATCTTGGGAATATGGGGCAATGACGAGACGGGTAAACCAGTTTGTGGCGACATCTACAACAAGAAGAAATCGCTACCTGCTGTTCATGCGTTGAGCACGGCAACCGGCGCGTCCGCGTCTGAGATTCGCGAGATATACGGCAAACCGGAACTACGTGACGCTGATGTCGAGACCGTCCTAGAAATCATGAGTACGGTCGGCTCGCATGAGTTCTGCACTTCGATGTCTGCACAACATTGGACGGCAGCTGAGGAAATCATTGAGGAACTGGACTTCGAACCTAGCGTAAAAATCGATTTTCGGCAACTGGGCGAGTTTTTGGTCGGACGCAGTTCTTAGGCGCCAAGGTCGTAATGACCCTTGCAGATTTGAACACGATGGATACGACGATACACTTCACAAGCAATGCGCCAGACGTTGGAGCAGCGTACGAAGCCTGCCGCAAACTAGCGATGGGCAGCTATGAAAACTTCAACGTTGGTAGCCGATTCATCAAACCTCGCTTGCGCCCTCACTTCTATGCCGTTTATGCGTATTGCAGACTCGTAGACAACCTTGGTGATGAGGTTGAGAGTGACCGTCTGGAGTCGTTGAATCGTTGGGAGGACGAGTTGATGCTCTGCTACGACGGGCAACCTAACCTTGTTTGGTTCCAAGCGTTGCAGCAGACTATCGAAGAGTTCGGTATTCCTGCAGAACCTTTTCTGCGCCTGATCGAAGCGAACCGCCGGGACCAACGTGACACGCGATACCGCGATTTTGACGCGTTGATCGAATACTGCACTTATTCGGCTACTCCAGTAGGCCATCTGGTGCTCTACTTGTACGGCTACTTTTCGGAGAGGATGTCCGAGTTATCAGATAACACATGCATCGCGCTTCAACTTGCGAATTTCTGGCAAGACGTTTGGCGTGATTTCCAAAAAGGTCGTATCTACATACCGGAAAGTGACATGTCGCAGTATGGCGTTGACCCCGAGACGATCTCAAGTCGGAAAGCAACTCAAGAATTTCGCGACATGATGGAGTTCGAAGTCGATCGGACTCGTGGTCTTTTCCGTACAGGCTATGGTTTGTATGAGCACCTCGAGCGAGATTTTCGCTTGGAGTTCTCGGCAATCACTGCTGGTGGACTAGCGGTGCTTGATGCGATCGAGCGGTTGAATTACGACACGTTGAGTGTTCGCCCTAAGGTGTCGTTCACAAAGAAGCTAGGCATCATGTTCAGCATCGCATCTCGTACAGCGCTAGGGATGTCACCAGTTCCGGGCAAAGCATTCAAAAACGTCTCGCAGCGTTGAACATGAGACTTCTGACTAACTCCGACGTATGTAGCTGTGGATAATCGAACTGAAAACGCGTACAGGGAATGTGCCAAGTTGACTCGCGAAGCGAGTTCAAACTTCTATGTCGGATTCCTTGCGCTTCCGGGAGAACTGCGACGCGCGATCTATGCAACTTACGCGTTTTGCCGGCTTTGCGATGACATCGTCGACGAACCCCAACAGGGTATGGACCCGAACTCCCAACTGGACCTGATCCAATCCGCGCTGGCCAACACAAGTCAAACCTCGTATGAAGGACACCCGATATTCCTAGCGTTGGAACATGCCATAGATCGATTCGATCTTGACAAGCAATACTTCATCGACGTAATCGACGGTTGTCGGATGGACCTCGAGATCAACAGGTACGAAACATTCGATGATTTGCGTGAATACTGTAGGCGTGTAGCCAGTGCCGTCGGAGTAATCTGCATCAGCATATTTGGTTACACATCGCCTAAGGCGGTGGAGCACGCCAACGATCTGGGGATTGCGTTTCAACTCACTAACATCCTTCGTGACATCCGCGAAGACTACAGCAACGGTCGTGTTTACTTACCGCAAGTCGAGTTGCGGGAATTCGGAGTTTCCGAGACTGAATTCGCTTCTGATGTACCCAGTGCCAACTTCAAGGAGTTGATGGAGTTCCAACTCGATCGCGCGCGAAGTTACTATGAAAGCGGTGAAAGTGTCATCCCGATGGCTACTCGTGGTCGGCAATGTCTTGAATTGATGAGCGGCTTCTACTCAAGGATTTTGACTAAGATCGCTGAAAACGATTCCGATGTCCTGTCTACTCGCGTCAGGTTATCGACGTCAGAAAAACTGTCCGTCACTCTCGGCGTAACGTGGCGCGCCGCGTTACGGTCGGTAAGTCGTTAGCATCTTCTCGGAACGAGTTTTGGACGATCGAGACGTCATCATCTTGGGCGGCGGACTGGCTGGAATCGCGGCTGCAGTGCGTCTGATTCAATGTGGGGTCAGCCCTACCCTCGTAGAGCGGCGTCCGTTTCTTGGTGGGCGAGCGTTTTCATTCGTTGATCGCGCGAGCGGCGAGGAGATCGACAACGGACAACACGTAATTCTTGGTGTTTGCAATGAGTTTCTTCAATTGTTGAACGATCTTGGCACCAGAGACGAGATCGAACTCGCTTCTGTCCTTGATGTGCCGGTATCGTTAAACGGTCGGGTGGCTAGTTTGCGTGCCCATCGCATATTGGGAAACGCGTATGCGTTGCTGAGATACACTCATTTGAGCTTTGCTGAGCGAATTGCTGTCGCGGGCCTGCTCCTCAGGATTAAACTCAACCTAATCGGTGATTTTGGCGATCATTCAACGGACGAAGTATCGTTCGCGGATTGGCTTTCATCTCGCGGTCAATCTCAGACAGCCATTGACCGATTTTGGTCGCTATTCGTGTTACCTGTATTCAACTGCCACATCGACGAAGTGGCGGCGACCGATGCAGTTGATTTCACACGCTTAGCACTCTTGGGCAAGACAAATGACGCGGCTATCGGCTATCCCAGCAAAGGGTTGTCTACCTTGATAGGTAGCCCTGCTTTGGAGTTTCTGAGATCGCGTGGCGCAGATATGAAGATGAATACTCGCGTGACTTCACTTGCTTTAGTCGAATCCAGGGGCTTTGAGGTGAGTTTGTCAACTGGAGAGGTTTTACGTTGCAAATCTGTCATATCGGCACTTGCCCCGAATGCACTTGCTAGCATCGTCTCAACTTCGGGAGAACGATTCGCATCAGCAATGACCGAATTTGAGTACTCTCCTATCGTTGCAGTGCATCTTTGGTACCAAAAACCTGTGATGACTGATAGAGTGACGGCGTTTCTTGACTTGGGACTCCAATGGGTATTCAACGACTCTGCCTTGAGGGGCCTGCTATCGGACAAAGGCACACAGCACATAGTGGTCTCTTTGAGCGGTGCTGATGAGTGGACCAACTTGAGCAAAATTGAGGTATTGGATCGTGTCATCTCTGCGATGCGCGAGGCATTTCCCGGAGCGCGTGGCAATCCCATTGTCAATTCCGCAGTGGTGAAGACACTTGAAGCGACGATCAGGGTTACGCCTAGGGCCATACCGCATCGGATTGGCCCTACAACCGATGTGCCCGGGTTTTACATCGCTGGAGACTGGAGCAACACTGGATTGCCTGCCACTATGGAAGGTGCTGTCAGAAGCGGCAATATAGCGGCCGATCTAGCGTTGCAAAGGTGTAACGCCCCACAAGATTTATAATCATTGAGTTAGCCAAACGTCAGGCTGATATCCCTTATCCGAGACGGCAACCTGCCTTGAAGCACGACGAATTCGACGCCTTAGACCGCGAGGTGATGAACATCTTGCAGTCGGATTTCCCGTTGATGCGGGAGCCATTTCGGGTTATCGGCGAACGATGTGGTATCACGGAGTCCGAAGTTCTTGATCGAGTTGGCGAGTTGAAGCGCAAGAACGTAGTGCGTCAGATCGGAGCGATATTTGACACTCGCCGTCTGGGCTACACATCCACACTAGTGGCGATGCGCTTCGCAGATGATGCTCTTGATCGCGGCGCTCACATACTCAACGCGCATCCGGGGATAAGCCATAACTACGCCCGTAATGGGGACTTCAATCTCTGGTTCACATTGGCACTTCCACCCAGTAAAGAGATCAAAGTTGAGGTCGAAAAACTGACACGTCTTGCGGGTGCTGAAACGGCTCGCATCTTGCCGACAATTCGCTTCTTCAAAATCGGCGTGAACTTCGACATGGTGAAAAATGTGTCGAATGCCAGCAACTACTTTGTGCCCGATACTAAGTACGCAAACGGTACCGGAAACGGCAACCCAACAACAAACGTCCCTACTGTCGATCCGGATCTAAGTGAATTCGACATCAAGTTCGTTCGTGAACTCCAAGAGGACTTGCCTTTAGAGTCGCGCCCGTTCGATGCGATGGCAGAACGGTTGAGTTTGAGCGTTGCTGAACTTTTCGCCAAAGCGGACGAGATGGTTAATCGCCGATTAATGCGACGATATGCGGCGGTTCTGCACCACCGGCGGGCGGGATTTTCCGCTAATGCGATGGTCGTATGGAACGTTCCCGAAGAGAGGTCAGCAGAGGTAGGCATGATGATGGCGAAGCATCCTGCGGTCACACACTGTTATGAACGTCCTCGATACGATGATTGGCGATTCTCACACTTCACTATGATCCATGCCGTGACGCGTGGGGAGTGTGAAGAGATCGCCAACAAGATCGCGGACGAGACTGAACTGAAAGATTACCAACTCCTATACAGTCATCGAGAGTACAAAAAGACGCGTGTGCGTTACTTCGTCGATGACAACATCGATGTTGAACGAGCGGCTGTATCCGCGATTGGATAAGGAAAATGCCTCGTTACTACGGAGTATTCGTTGATGTCAAAGACCGTAGGTGCTTGGTCTTCGGCGGTGACCCTCATGAAGCCGAACGCAAGGTTAAGTACCTGCTCGATTGTCACGCCGAAGTGACGGTTTTCAGTCCGGTTAATGAAACGTCTGACAATCTCGTCGCAATGGCAGAGGCGGATGAAATCGAATGGGTACGACGCAAGTATCGGCCTGGCGATTTACTAGGTGCCTGGGTAGTCATTGTTGCGGATACGTCGGACGAGGAGATCAACGACGCGATTTCTCTTGAGGCTGCTGAGCGTAACGTGTTGCTGAACGTGATGGACGTCACGCATTTGTGCACCTTCATTGCACCGGCGTTGATACAGCGTGAAGACGTCACCGTCGCAGTCTCTACCGCAGGAACTAGCCCGGCGTTGGCACGTCGCTTGCGGGAACGGATATCAGACCATGAGTATTGCCGTTGCTTGCAATGGGCCGATATGGGACCAATGCTCGCAGACGTAAGAATAGACGTTAGGTCGCGTCACTTGCCTGTTACTCCGGACGACTGGGCGGAATCGATAACGGATAATATGCTCAGCGCGTTTCAAGATGGGAATCCGGAATTGGCACGAAAGATGTTGGTCGATGCGCTGGAAGAAAGGGCCGCGCTCAACGATCGGGCATTGGGAGCATAAAATGCCTAAACATGAAGCGAGATTCCAGCAAGATCGTATTGGGTTGCCGTAGCAGCGTTCTGGCGATTGCCCAAGCCAACGAAGTCGCAGAGGCGTTGAGCAAACGCTTTGACGGCATTGATATTGAGCGCGTGTCGATCAAAACCAGCGGCGATGCCAAGAGGGATGTCTCCGTAGGTCAAATCGGTGTTGGGGTGTTCGTGAAAGAGATTGAAACTGCACTTATCGAAGGCGATATCGATATCGCCGTCCACAGCCTGAAAGACATGCCCACCACGATGACCGACGGCCTTACCGTATCCGGGGTGCCTTATCGCGAAGACCCTCGAGATGTTGTGGTTGGCAAATCCGGGCTAGGGTTGAATGATCTTCCCAAAGGCTCCATCGTGGCTACAGGCAGCGCGCGCAGACGAGCATTGATCGCCTCTGAGCGAGAAGATCTGATCTTAAAGCCGATTCGTGGCAACGTTACTACAAGATTAGAGATGATGGACGAGAGCGATTCGGTTATTGACGCTCTAGTTTTGGCAGCAGCCGGGCTGAATCGACTAGGAATGTCTGACCGCATAACTGAATATCTCGGGTGTATGTCATTCGTCACGGCTCCCGGACAAGGCGCTTTGGCACTTCAGACGCGCGTGGATGACGAATATGCGGGTGCTATGTGCGCTTCCATCGAACATTCGGGGACGCGAATCAGTGTGGATACCGAACGTGCCTTCTTGTCGGCAATCGGTGGCGGTTGTAGCGCACCGATCGGCGCGCACGCGCAGATCAACGATGACGCGGTAACGCTTGCCGTCTTTGTATCAGAGCCATCAGGGGCGAGAGTCATACGTCATCGCGCATCGGCTGGAGTTAACGAAGGTCTTGAGCTTGGAAAGCGGGTTGCCGAACATGTAATCAAGCAGGGAGCGTTGGACCTGTTGCCACATCTATCAGCCACATCTAGCGCGTAATGTCTACTGTTGGAACAGTTTGGCTTGTCGGCGCAGGACCTGGAGACCCAGGGCTTATTACCATCAAAGGGCTTCACGCGTTACGAAACGCGGATGTAGTCGTTTACGACCGATTGGCCCCCGTTCAACTGCTAAATGAAGCTCGGTCTGATGCGGATCTGGTGTCGGCGGGAAAATCCCCTGGCTCGGTGATGCTATCTCAATCTGATATCAACGATTTATTGATTGATCGCGCACACGCCGGAAGTGACGTTTGCCGTTTGAAGGGTGGCGACCCGTTCGTATTCGGACGTGGAGGCGAAGAGGCACTGGCACTTCGCGATGCCGGGGTGCCTTTTGAGGTGATACCAGGGATTAGCTCGGCTATTGGTGCAGCCAGTTATGCAGGGATCCCAGTTACGCACCGCGGGATATCGTCTTCCGTAACCATCGTAACGGGTAGCGAGTATCCCGGAGCCAAGAACACCGCGGTTGATTGGGGCGGCATAGCGAAAACTAACGGCACGATAGTCGTTTTGATGGGTGCCTCTCACTTGGGTGAGATAGTCACGGAATTAGTGAAGCGAGGAAGGCCCCCCACGGAACCCGTTGCAGCGATCCGTCACGGAACTTCAACAAGGCAACGAGTAGTTGTTGGGATTTTGGCGGACATCGAAGAGAAGGTACGAGATTCAGGATTGACTGCACCTATCGCGTTAGTGATCGGTGGCGTCGTTGATCTGAGAGACTCCATCGCTTGGTTCGACAGCCTACCGCTGTTTAGCAAACGAGTGCTCGTGACACGTGCGAGAAGCCAAACGAGTAGATTGGCATCTGGCTTGGCGGCATTGGGCGCGGATGTCGTAGAGTGTCCGGTCATCAGGTCGGCGCCAGTCGAAGATTTTTCGGAATTAGATGCGGCAATATCCGCAATGTATAGATACGAGTGGGTGGCATTCGCCAGCCCCAACGGCGTGAACCAAGTGTTTGAACGTATACGCGCGCTAGACAAAGACGCTCGTGCTTTTGCAGGTAACAAGATCGCAGCGGTCGGGCCGGCTACAGTGGAGGCGCTTAGGTCAAACGGCATCGTGACGGATCTGATGCCGAACACATTCACTGCCGAGGGCTTGGTAGAAACGTTCCAGGAATCGAGTTATGCGCCGAAGTCGGCTGTCGTTTTCAGATCGAATATCGGTCGCGATACGCTGCCGCGAGGTCTGCGGCAGCTTGGGGCTGAGGTCGCAGAGGTCGCGGCATACCGGACCATTGCAGCTGAGGATTCCTCTGAAACAGCGCGGAGAGCATTCGTAGACGGCATTGATGCCACTACCTTTACCAGCTCTTCTACGGTCAAGAATCTGGTGGGGCTACTTGATGGAGATGTAACAGGAATTAACAACAGCGTAGTAGTCTGCATGGGACCGATAACTGCACAAACTGCAAAGGCCCGCGGCATCCGAGTGGACATTATCCCCGAAGAGCAATCAATTCCAGCGATGATTTCCGCATTGGCAACACATCATCAAAGCAAAGTTTAAGTCGGCATGTCATCGACTGCGATACCCGAATTCAGGCGGTTTCGACCGTTACGGTCTACCGATGCGGAGCGTCAATGGAACGCTGAAACTCGGCTTGACGGATCAGAGTTCGTCTATCCGATGTTTGTGGTCAATGGTGAAAATCGACGCGAACCAGTGCCGTCCATGCCGGGTATTGGTCGGTTGTCAGTTGACGAAGCGATGCGCGAGGTTGAAAACGCCATGCTTGCTGGCGTTGATCAGTTCTTGTTTTTCGGGATTCCAGACGGAAAAGACGCTATCGGAACGAACGCATGGTCTTCAGATGAGGCGGTGCAACGCGTTGTCTCCGAGTTGAGGACACAATTTCCTGATGCCACGGGGATAACTGATGTCTGCATGTGTGAATATACCGATCATGGACATTGCGGGCAATTGACTCGCGAAGGCGAAGTAGACAACGACGCGACATTACCTTTATTAGCGAGAGCCGCGGTTTCTCACGCTGATGCTGGCGCTCATGTCGTCGCACCTTCGGCAATGATGGACGGGCAAGTGGCTGCGATCAGAACTGCGCTTAATGATGCCGGTCATAACGACGTAAAGATTTTGGGTTACTCGGCGAAATACGCATCTGCGTTTTACGGCCCGTTCCGAGACGCTGCCGATTCCGCTCCGAGTTTCGGCGACCGTAGGAGTTACCAGATGGCTCCCAGCCAACACGAGGAGGCGATGCAAGAGATCGAAGCAGACATAGCAGAAGGAGCGGACTGCATCATGGTGAAACCTGCTCTTTCTTATCTCGATGTGATCTCGTCTGCTCGGATTAACTTTCCTGACCATCCGTTATATGCATACAACGTAAGTGGAGAGTATTCGATGATCCACGCAGCGGCTGAGAACGGTTGGATCGACTTGAAAAACACAGTTCTTGAGGTCTTGTTAAGCATCAAACGTGCCGGTGCTGACAGTATCATCAGCTATTTCGCGATCGATGCCTCAAAGTGGATAAGAGGCATTGGTTGATGAAGTTCATTAAGGGCGGTTCGAACGGGGCTCCGAGTTCCAATCTGCTACATGCCTGTATGGCAGAAACGCTAGGCACTTTTGTCCTTGTGATGTTCGGAACCGGATCCGTAGCGGCCGCGGTATATACGGGAGCGCAAGTCGGGTTATGGCAAGTTGCGGCGGTTTGGGGCTTCGGCGTGACGCTGGCAATCTACATCAGCGGCGCGGTGTCGGGCGCCCATCTCAATCCAGCCGTCAGCCTTGCATTCGCTATATTTCGCAGGGATCAGTTCCCGTTCAATCGCTTGTTGGCGTATTGGGGTTCGCAACTGCTCGGAGCCGTGATCGCTGGAATCGCAGTCTTGTTGCTCTTCAACCCGTTCATTGAACGATTTGAATCGGAAAATGGAATCGTGCGTGGTGCGGATGGCAGCGAGAAATCAGCTATGGCATTCGGCGAGTATTTCCCGAATCCTGCGATGTTTGAATCTTTTTCGGTTTCTCCGCTTCACGCGTTTGCAGTAGAGGCATTTGGCACTGCGATCTTGGCGATGGTCATATTTGCTCTGACAGAACGTCGAAATGCGGGGATACCTACCAACGGCATGGTGCCGTTCTTCATCGGCTTCACTGTGGCAGCGTTGATCAGCTTATTCGCGCCAATCACGCAGGCGGGATGGAATCCAGCGCGAGATTTTGGACCAAGGATCGTTGCCGCGCTGGCCGGTTGGGGCGATATAGCGATTCCCGGACCCGAGGGCGGTTTCTGGGTCTACATACTGGGCCCACTGGTTGGCGCGCCAGTTGGAGCCTTAGTATTCAAACTGGTCATTGATGCTGGATTGCCGGGGCGGAAGAGAGATTTCCCAGAAGTGGCTAGGAGTCGATATGAGTAACAAACGCGTCGATGTGCTTTTCGTTTGCGTACACAATGCCGGACGGAGTGTAGCGGCAAAGGTGCTGTTCAACGACCGCAGCGAGAAACTAGCTTTGGACTTGAGGGCTCAATCTGCTGGGACCGTGCCTGGCGAGCGCGTCAACTCCGCAGTCAAACGAGTTTTGGAGTCGTTCAAATTGGACACTTCACGAGAAGTGCCGAAGTTACTGACCGACGAGATGCTGACAGGCGCACAGCGCGTAATCACGATGGGGTGCCAAGTGAATGCTGAGGTATGTCCAGCTATCAATTTTGCCGAGGTTGACGATTGGGGATTACCCGATCCATCAGAGATGAACGACGAAGAAGAGATCGTATCTCTAGTTCATGAAATCTCTCGGCGAGTGAACACGCTGATCCGCGAGTTGTCAACCGAGTAACCGAAGTGGCAACGCTGTGAACCTCATGCGTCTCGCTGCGCTTTAAGCGTCCCCCCTTTTGCTACACAAAATGGGATGGGATAGTAAACGGTGCCTAAGGTAAAATCGCCATCCCTACGATTCGGTCGCGAGGCACCGGGCCGAATGAACGGCTGTCGGTGGACCGTCTGCGATTATCACCTATCAAGATGTACTCATCGCTAGCCAAGTGCCAGTTTCGGTCGATATATGGTGAGTCGCCATGGATGAATGGTTCGTCTAAATGGTTCTCATCAACGATGATCCTTCCTGCTTCCAAACGCACTGTCTCACCCGGCAGACCGATCACTCGTTTGACTTCCCAGAACCCTTCTTGTTGTGGATGCTCAAAAAACACGATTTCCCAACGTTTAGGCTGTCTTCTTGTATAAGCCACGCGGCTGATGCGTACACGTTGACCATCTCTGAGTGCGGGGTGCATCGAGTGTCCGCTAACTCTTATCCACTTGCTGGTGAGATGATCAGCGACGGTTGCCGCGATCGTGCCGAGGGTTTGTAATATCTTGTTGACGCTACCGAACATCGGATTAGTCTATTCTTTATGTTGATGTTCGACTGGCAATCGATCATCACTCGGTATATCCGTGAGAAGGGCTCGCGGAGACACGAAAGGAATCACGACGATGCTAGGAAGTATCAAACGATTTGCTGACCGCTGGTCCCCGGTCGGCGTAGCACACGCTCACTGCGACATCCCATGCGGGATCTACGACCCTCATGATGCGGTCCAGGCGGCTCAGACTTGCATTCGCATGACGGAGTTGATTCTAGAGACTGAAGACACCTCTTCGCTAGGCGCTCGTAACAGTCTTATCCGTTACGTCTCTGCTAAGGAAGAGCACGCCAAAAAGGCAAAAGACGACATCCTAGTCATCTGGACCGACTACTTCAAGCCTGAGCATCTTGAGCAGTACCCGAACCTCCATGAGCTCGTGTGGAATGCATGCAAGCTTGGTAGCCAAGTAAAGCAAAACGTCGACATGGACGCTGCCCAAGCATTCAAAGCGTCGCTTGAGGAGATTGGCAAGATCTTCTGGGAGACGAAGCAGTAACGACCTTCATTCCCGCTAAGGGCTTCTCTACGTAACTGTCGTCATCCTCGCGCAGGCAGGAATCCATAGGAATTGGCTGAGCGTTAGCAAAGGGGAACGTGTCATCTAACCCTCTGTAATTCATGTCGATTCTCGCCTGCGCGAGGATGACCGTAGTCGTGCAACGATCTCGAAAGCGGGGATCCGCAGGGTTTGGTCGTTTCGCTTTGCACGCCCGTTAAAGCGCCGACTTTCGTCGGAATGAGGTAGTTATCCGCCGAATGAAGTTTGGGATACCGTAACCCAAAAAGATTCGTTAATCCGCGCCATCAAAAAATCCTATGTCATTCGAGATGTACTCTTCTCGGATAGGAGACCAGATATCGAGCGCAACGCAACCTTCACCGGTGGCGGTGACTTGATGCGGGACATTCCCCGGAATCACATAGTGCTCCCCTGCTACCAGCTGCACCTTTTCATATCCTTCTAGCTCGAACCACGCTGAGCCTTCTAGGACACGTCCACATTGTTCATGTGGGTGAGAATGCCAAGGCACTATCGCATCGGGTTCGATGTCGATAATGCCCATCATTATTCGCTCACCCCAGATTAATCGGGCAGTCACGCCGGGAAGCAGCTGTTTGCGCTCTACGAACTTGGGGTCGAAATAGCCGGCTGTCCCGTCGGGCGCTTGTCTCTTGTCTACTTGCGTCGTCATGCTAGATACTCCTGTCCGACGATATGGTCAACTAACCATGCGAACCCAGTTTGCGGTCAATGGCTGCCTCGGCGACGGGGCTGATGATCTGATCAACTTCGATGTTCAGCAACGCCGGTCCGTCGTAATCGAATGCGCGTTTGAGCGCTGGCTCCAACTCTTCCGCTGTGGTTACGTGTTCTCCGAACGCGCCTAAACCCTTAGCTACCAAATCGTACCTCGTACCCCGGGCGAGATCGGTCCACACTGGTCGTCCATAGATGCCTTTCTGGATCTGCCAATCGATTCCCCAGATTGAGTTGTTACCCAACAGTATCTTCACGGGCAGGTTATGCCTAACCATCGTGTCAAGTTCCATGCCATTGAATCCGAATGAGCCATCACCCGTTGCTACTACGCATTGAGTACCCGGCAATGCTGCTTGCGCGCCTAGACCATAAGCGATGCCGACACCGATCATTCCGAAACTGGAGACGTTGTGAAATCGAAATGGCTTCTCGCGCGGTATCGATGCACGTAGGAAGTGACAATAGTCGCCTCCGTCGAACGTTATGTGAGCATCGTCATCGAGGAATTTCTGCAATGTCTCGCTTACGTACATGGGATGCATCGGAGTTGCGGGGCTTGCCATTTCATACAATTCAGCAAGCCACTCGTCATGAGTGCGTTGCAACATCGAGACCCACTCATCGTTCGCTGACCAAGTCAACTTTTGAGATTCTTCAGCCAGTTGCTCGCAAACCGGGCCGAGGTCGCCTTGGATCGCGATACTTGCAGAACGTGCTCTGCCAATTTCCGCAGGCGAAGGATCTACAACGATGATTTTGGCATCTGGGTTGAACGGTGGTGTGCCACCGAATCCCAATGTGTAGTCCAGTCGCTTCCCCAGCATCATCACAACATCAGCATCTCGCACCATCTGGGCTGCGCGGTTTAATGGAAGATATCCCAAACCGATACTGTAAGGATGGGAATCAGGTATCAACGCCCGCGCAGAATCTTCGGATACAAACGGGATGCGGGTCGTCTCGACTACGCGGTGGACGACTTCAGGGTCCGCGGTGGCTCCGGCTGAGGAACCGGCCATGATCAGGGGACGCTCCGCCGAATGGAGCAACTGCACCGCCTGTCGGATCCTCTCGGGATCCGCCAATACCTTTGTCGGGACGGAGTACTCTTGCGGCGCGTAACGCTCGAAGTCTGATGCGTCCACGGTTGCCGATTGAAAGTCATGCGGGATGGTAAGGTGGACAGGGCCTTGCCGACCACTTAGTGCTGTTCGGAATGCGAGTGCAACGTACTCCGGGATGCGTTGCGGCGACGGCACTTGCCACGCGCCTTTTGTAACAGGACGTGCGATGCCGACTTGATCGATCTCCTGCATCGCACCTCGTCCTAGGTTTGGAGAATCAGCACTACCGGCGATGTTCACTACTGGGGCCTCAGAGTGCAAAGCGTTAGCCAATGCTGGTACTGCGTTGGCGTGGCCGGGCGTGGTTGAAAGAGCGACTGATGCCCTTCTGAGGATTCGGGCGTAAGAGTCGGCGGCGTGAACCGCACCTGATTCGTGACGAGTGTCGATCATCCTAAAAGGTTCATCGACCATTCGATCCAACATGTCTAGGATATGGTCGCCTGCTATGCCGAACAATGTGTCGACACCCTCGGCTTTCAGCGAGAGGTTGAGCAGGTCGCTTCCAGTAAGTTTTTCAGTCAATTCAACGTGGTTCCTTCATCTTCTGGGCGCAGTTGCAACGTTTCCAAGAAATGCGTCACTGGAATCTCATCTAGTTTTTCCAAATCTTCAAACATCGCTTGAACTCGGTCTTCATAGCCAGTACCGCCATAACTCGAATGCAGGTTATACAAGAATTTCTCGCGCAGCAGGGGGATTGCTTCTGATCTGCGGAGGTGGTGACCAATTGGGAAACGGATCTCTACTTCCTCTGTAGAGCTGCCATCTTTGAAGTTCACTTGGATGGCGTTGGCTATCGATCTTCGATCCGGGTCAAGGTATTCGCGAGTATAGTCGGTGCGCTCAGACACGATCATCTTGGCGCGCAACCCGTCAATCCGCGGATCAAGTGATGCCTCGTCTTCATAGTCATCGGATGTGACATTGCCCTTAATGAGAGCGATTGCGGTCATGTATTGGATGCAATGGTCACGGTCTGCCGGACTAGTAAGCGGACCTGTCTTGTCGATGATACGAATCGCTGGTTCTTGGGTTTTGATTTCTATGGTCTGTATCTCGTCCAATCTATGTGCGACTTGGGGATACAAAGCGACTGCTGCCTCTACGACGGTCTGTCCGTGGAACTCGGCAGGATACTTGACTTTGAACAGCACTTTTTCCATGACGTATGACGCGAAGGCACGTTGCAAGGTGATTCGTTGCCGGTTGAACCAAACGTCTTGGAATCCGTATACGGGCGCAGTTAACGCGGTGTGAACGCCGGGCATTCCGCGCATGGCAAACGATGCGAGCATTAAGCCGCGCGATGTTGCATCTCCAGCAGCCCATGATTTGCGAGCGTTGGTGTTCGGCGCGTGCCTGTACGTGCGAAGTGTAGCGTCTAACCAGGCGTGTGATACTGCTGATGCGACGATTTCATCGTCATTGCCTGAGTAGGTAGCAGCTGCGACGGCTGCTGATGCGACTTTTACGAGCAAAACATGATCAATTCCTACTCGATTGAACGCGTTGTCCAATGCAATTACGCCCTGGATCTCGTAGGCACGGATGGCGAGTTCAAACACATCGCGCATACGCAAGGCTGCTTGCGATGCACCGCTGCGAAATCTCGCGGCATCAGACGCAACTGAGAGTATGGCTCCGAAATTGTCTGAGGGATGTCCCCATTCTTTGGCTAACCACGTATCGTTGAAATCAAGCCAACGGATTGCTGTAGTGATATCGAAAGCAGCCTGTTCAGGGAGTTTGGTGGTATTCGTACCAGGGACTGGCACTCCGTTTGGAATGTTTGGAGATGCATAGGAAGAGATGAAGTTACGACACGCAGGGAAACCTAGGGCTAAATAGGCGCAACCTAGCGAGTCCATGAACGCTAATCGTGCCGTTTGATAGGCTTCGTCGGAACCGACCGCTTCATCACGGCAGGCATATGCCGCGATATCCGCGATGACGTCATCGTAGGAAATCGACATCACCTGTCTTGAAGTTTTATGAATTCGCGCGCTGGCGGCCCGGTGTAGTCCGCATTGGGGCGTATCAATCGGTTATCGCCGCGTTGCTCGATCACGTGGGCTACCCATCCAGACGTTCTACTCACAGCGAATAGAGGTGTGAACATAACCGTTGGAATACCGCAGAGGTGATATCCAGTCGCGGAGTAGAAATCGAGGTTGGGATGTAGCCCTTTTTCTCGCATCATTACCTGCTCGATACGTTCAGAAATCTCGAAGTATGAGGTATTTCCACTCTCCGAAGAAAGTTGGCGAGACAACTCCTTGACAATATCGGAGCGCGGGTCGCCGTTTTTGTATACACGGTGTCCGAAACCCATGATGAGGCGGCGCGCTTCGAGCATGTGTTTTATCGACTTCTCCGCTTCTTGCGGCGTGTCGAACGATGCGATCAACTCCATCGCCGCCTCGTTAGCTCCACCGTGCAACGGGCCTCGCAACGCCCCAATGGCGGCCACGACCGCTGAGTAGGTATCTGCCAACGTGCTGGTGACTACGCGACCGGTAAAGGTGGATGCGTTGAACTCATGCTCAGCGTAGAGAACCAGGATCGTATCGAGCGTTTGCTTTGCCGACTCATTCGGCGACGCGTCGGTGATTAGCCTAAGGAAGTGACCTGCTAATCCGACCTCGTCAGATTGCGTGTTGACGCGTTGCTTTCGATGAGCATAACGATGCCAGTATCCCAACATCGACGTCATGCTTGCCATCAACCGGTCGGCTACGTAGGCTGCTGCTCTACCCTCGTTTCCTTCTGGTTCAAGCGATCCGATCATTGAAACTCCGGTTCGGAGAACGTCCATCGGATGAGTTGACATAGGCAATGCTTCGAGCATGTCGCATACAGACTGCGGCAATACTCGTAGTTTCGCCAATCGCTCGTTGTAAGCGTTTAACTCGGATTGGTTGGGCAGTTTGCCATAGATCAGGAGGTATGCAACCTCTTCGAATGTGGAGTGTTGAGCCAGATCTTCGATGCTGTAACCGCGATAGGTAAGTCCCGCGCCGGCCTTGCCGACTGTGGAGATTGCGGTCTCGCCGACGATTACGCCAGCTAGTCCTTTAGCAGTGATGGTCATTTGGGTGATTCGTTTGATCTCGTGCTGCAAATAGGTCGTCGATTTTGCGCTCGTACATGTGGTAGCCGATATTTTCGTAGAGTTCTTCTCGAGTCTGCATCAGATTGATGATGTTGCGTTGCGTGCCTTCAATTCTGATTTCAGAGTACACGCTTTCGGCTGCACTGCTCATGGCTCTGAATGCGGACAACGGATAGAGTGCCATCGCGACATCTGCATCATGCAATTGTCCGGTCGTAAATTGCGGCGTCTTGCCAAACTCGGTGAGATTTGCCAGTATCGGAACGCCAGTAACGGACGCGAATTCGCGGTATTGGTGCAACTCTGTAACAGCTTCAGCGAAGATAGCGTCTGCACCGCTTTCGACGTAGCGGCCGCAACGGTCTAGAGTACTCTGCAATCCTTCCGTCTCCAAAGCATCAGTCCTGGCCATGATCATGAAGTCATTGACTGACCGTGCATCGACAGCGGCCTTTATGCGATCGCACATCTCATCCGTTTCGACGACCATTTTACCGGGTAGATGTCCGCATCGTTTTTCTTGGACCTGATCTTCAATGTGGATGGCAGCTACGCCGGCGCGCTCCATCTCTTGAACGGTTCTGGAGATTGATGAAGCAGTGCCCCATCCAGTATCGCAATCGACCAACAGCGGCAGATCACATGCTGATTTGATCCGATTGACATCAACTAGCACGTCTGCCAACCCTGTCATACCGAGGTCAGGCAGACCATAAGAGGCGGTGGCGATACCGCTACCTGAGAGATAGATTGCCTGAAAGCCCGCTCTCTGCGCTTGGATCGCGGCGTACGCGTTGACGACACCAACGATCTGCAGGGGGCGTTCGGATTCCATTACGCTGTAAAGACTTTCATGCATCGTTTTGTGGTATCTCTGCTTGTTGCTACTTTCAAGTTGCGTTACGAATCGCACCGTAGAGGACCGCTGGGGCTACGAGCAAGACTACGATACCTACAACAAGTCTCAGTCCCGGGGCATCGAATCTAGTAGCCAATCTTGTACCTACGAACATCCCGATCACGCCGGGTATTCCGACTATCCCTATCAGATGCCAATCGACGCTCCCCTTCAAAAGATGTCCGACAAAGCCTGCGATACCTACAAACACCGTAATCGCTAAGTTAGTGCCAGCGGCTTTATGCGGATCCATCTTCATGGCTAGTAGTGCCGGCATCCTAAGCACGCCAAGGACAAGACCAACTGCACCACCAATAAGTCCTATTGCAAAACCTGCGGCACCCTCACGACTTACCCGTTTCGCGTCTAGCTGGATCGTAAACTCGTCGTTGCCACCGGCCATTGCTCGGCGCAAACGCGCAGCGGGATATCGACGCCTGATCCGCATGATCCGGAGCGACCACGCGATTAAGAAAAGTGCGGACCACGCCATCAGCAGTGTAACCACGGTTAAGAGTATCCAGATCGGCACTATGTCGGCGAAATAGCCTCCGATAAATGCCCCTACTATTGCCGGTCCCCCCATCGCCAAAACCACTACTGGGGCGACGCGTTGATCGAAGAACGCCTCGAGGGTTCCAAAAGTTGAACCCATAACGCTGATCATCAGATTCGTTCCCGCCGCGATGAGGGGGTCAACGCCGAACAGAGTCAGCATTGGTAGACGAATGACACCTAGGGCGATACCAACGATACCGCCTGACAACCCGACTCCGAGCGAAATCACAGCCATCAGCACCAACTGCCAGACCGGAAAATCTACGCTTGTGCCAAGAATCACTTCCATAGCGACTCCTGGAGAGTTTTAGTTTCTTGGTGATTTAGGTGCGACGCGATGGCGCGCCGACAGCGATCTGGACAGACTCGTTCAATCTGGTAGGCGGCGCAGTAGATACCGATACGGCGTTTGGTTCGGTTGTCGCTCGAATGCATCAACTCATCAAAGACCGGTTACGACGCTAATCCGTTACTGAGAGCAAACCCACGCGGTCTAGAAGCTCATCAATCTCCTTGAGGTGTGTCGCATCGGGTTTAAGCGAAGGTCCACGAGCGTAGATACCTTCCTTGCTGAACACGCCGCGGCGCCACATGATGTGTTTATAGATCCAGTTTGCCAAGCCTTGACCTTGAGCGAGCGTTCTTATGATCGACGCATACTTGTCAAACGCGTCAAGTGCTCCGCTTTCGTCGCCAGCTTCCCAAAGATCCCATACTTCAACGAACTTATCGGGCAATGTCGAACCGGGCATGGTTCCGACTGAACCGCGTCGCAACTCCTCTATTAGGAACGCGCCTCCCATTCCGCCAAACAGAATGAGATTCGTGTCGTCGTTTGTCAGGTCTTGAGCATCAGCCACACGAGGTATCGTTGGGGGAGTTTCAACTTTTATGTAGCAGAGGTTTTCGTGTCGCCTTGCGCACGCTACTGCCATACCAGGTGGCACTTGCGCTGTGCTTTGGTCTTGCATGAAGATCGGGATTCCCACCGATTCGGCTATCTGGACAAAGTACTCAATGTGCTCTGACGCAGTGGTGGGGATGTAACTCGTCGGGCGGATCATCAACGCATCAGCACCCAATTCCTCTGCCCTCTTCGAGTAATAAATTGTGGGGTCCGTCCCTTCGGCACCGGTGTTCATTACCACTTTGACGCGGCCTTTCGCAGTGTCCACGACAGATTTCAGCACAGCGTCACGTTCGCTCTCCGTGAACTTGAAAACCTCGCTGGCCATTGCTATGCCAACGCCATGGACACCTTGTTGGATGATCCATTCGACTTGATTTTCCAAGTCATCGAAAGCGATGTTTCCGTGTTCGTCAAACGGTGTTGACAGGATCGGGTATACGCCACGCATCGTGAGGTCAGGCATTGGTGAATCTCCCTGAATCGGCGGTCATGCTCGGTCAATAGCTACGAAAAACGATGTTACATGCGCTAAGTGCTAGATTGGCACTCCGATCAACCGATGAGAGAAGGAACGACTGCGATCAGAACACCGGCTACAGTTGCAGTTCCGATCACACCCGCTACATTAGGCCCCATAGCGTGCATCAAGAGATAGTTATCTGGGTCTTCTTTTTGCCCCATGTCTTGCACGACCCTAGCCGCCATCGGTACAGCGGAAACGCCGGCAGCCCCGATCATCGGATTGACTTTGGTCTTGGAGACCAAGTTCATCAACTTGGCTAGTAGGACTCCGGTCATCGTTGCGGTTGCAAATGCGAACAACCCGAGAACGAAAATGCCGAGGGTTTCAGGTTGCAGGAATATCGATCCGGGCATCGTCGCACCGACAGACAGTCCGAGAATCACGATCGTCGCGTTCATCAACGCGTTTTCAGAAACGTCTGCGAGTCGCGGTACAACACCGGAAACCTTGATTAGATTGCCCAACATCAACATTCCGATAAGTGGAGATGCAGACGGTACAAGGACGCTGACGACGATTGTTGTGATGATGGGAAACAGTATCAACGACCTGCGCGATACCGGTTGGGCAGAATACTCCATGCGAATACGCCGCTCATTCTCGGTAGTGAGCAATTTGATCAGTGGCGGCTGGATTATAGGGACGAGTGCCATGTAAGAATAGGCCGCTACAGCGGTTGCGCCGACGATGTCGCGTACTTCTATATGCGGTAACGCCTCTCCTAACTCGCGCATTCGAGTGGCTATGAAGATGGTTGTAGGTCCATCAGCACCGCCGATAATGCCGATTGAAGCGGCTTCCAACAATCCGAAATCGAACCATCCCAACGCGCCGAGTATCAGCGCGCCGATCAGTGCGAAGAACACTCCTGCTTGGGCGCCGGCGCCAAGTAGAAGCGTCTTCGGATTAGACAGCATGGGAGAGAAATCGGTGGCGGTACCAACCCCCAAGAAGATCAGTAAGGGAAATATATCTGTTTCCAACCCGACGGTCTGGAATGTCCGGAGAATACCGGTCGGCTCACCTTCACCGCCTGCGCGAATGAATTCGCCTAACGGAAGATTGGCGAACAGTATGCCCATCGAGATGGGAACCAGAAGCAGCGGTTCCTTCCGTTTCGCGACACCGACGTAAAGCAGAGCCGCGGCGATTACCCACATCGCTACGATGCGTGGATCGTCGGCAATGGCTTCAAAGCCAACGAGTATCTGATCTAGCACGCCTTCGCCTGACATCGGCTACTCAAGCTCCACTAATGATTGCCCATGCTGTACCGAGTCATCTGCGGAGACATGGACTTGCGACACGATGCTATCCCTCGGAGCAGCGATCGTGTTCTCCATCTTCATCGATTCGAGGACTACTACTGCTTGTCCTCGTGAGACGCTGTCGCCTGTCGATACATTGACGCTGACGATGCGTCCCGGCATGGGAGCGCGGATTACGTCTTGAGAATCTGCGGCGGCGGACGGAGACGGACGCGGCCGTTCTGCCGGGCGTTGACGCACCGCCGGACGCGATGTGGGCCGGGCAGGAGCTATAGGGCGACTCCTTGCGCTTGTGGCATCAGGTATATCGACCTCGTAATCGACTCCATCCACAGTTACTTGGACGGGCGAATCTGATACATCGCCGACCTCGACATCGTATGTGACGCCGTCTACAGTGATTCGGTAACGATCCGTCATCGCCACCCCTTGCTTGTTTGGGCAACGCCACGACTGGCGCGTTGCCTAGACCTGCCTTCGGTTAACCAAGCATCGTAAGAGGAGTTTGTTGATGACTTATGGTCGGCAGGCTGTGAAGTTGGCGCCGTTGAGTTGGCGCGTTGGGCAAGCGAGATGGCTACAGCGATTGCGGCAGCGCGCATTGCACCGTCGGTCCGCGGTTGCTCTGCGGGTTCGGTTGTAGATTCTTCCGATCGAACTGGCTCGGGCTCAACCATCGCGCTTTGCTCTGCTTCACGCCGCCGCATGTACGCGTCGATCCAAGCCATGCCGCGAACCGACAGCGCGAGGATGATTAGCACGACGCTTGTCATGCCCATCCCTATGCCGCTAACCTGTAGCCCGTCTACTATGGGTTCGATTTCCAATTCAATATCCGCGGTTCGTTTTTTGCTGTCCGATTCGGTCGTTATCAACTAGCAGTTGAAATCTATCGCATCGCAAAGGCTTTGTTCAGCGCATGGTTAAATAGCACCCTCGCCTGAGCTATCAACCGTTACTACCAGTTCAGTTTCGTCGTCGAATGTTGCGTAGACAACCTCATGTACATCATCTTGAAGTTCTGGATACGTGGGACGCACCAATTCAACATTGTAGGTTTTCCCAGCGATTTCGAAATTGGACACGAAGATATCCGCTGGTTCAACCAGTGGTGCCTCGTGAAGATTCTGGATGAAATCCCCTGCCTCTCGCTGAGCCGATTCGATGTCCGTAAGTTCGAATCCTATTTCGGAACCCGGCGGACGTTGAACCACGCTCGGAAGATCGGCAGAGATGACCGACGCGATCTTCGCATATCCGCCTGTGGGTTGGCGATCAGCCAGCAACACGATCGGTTTGCCATCAGACGGGATCTGCACAGCGCCCATATATGCAGGGTCAGAGACGATGTCATGTTTGCCATCGATCGCAGGTACAGGTGATCCCTCCAATCGAGCGCCTTGGCGGTTTGTCAGGTTGCTGATAGTGAAAGTCGAGGACAAGAATGTCGATTTGGATTCTTCGTTGAAAGTGTCGAATTGAGGGCCTGATAAAACTCGAACGCGCCGTTCGTTGTCGTCGCAAGCACGCGCCATCTCTACTGGCACACTAGTTCCTGCACGCGGCCTGTCTAAGTTCGTGGATTCTTCCCCTATTTTCAGCACGTCGGATTGTGAGAGAGCGCGTCCCTGATAGCCACCAAGTCCTGACCCAAGGTGAGTGGATCTAGAGCCGAGGACTCTTGCGACCTCTATTCCCCCGGCCACCGCGATGTAGGAATAGAGACCGGCAGATGGGATCGAAACAGATAGAGTGCCGCCTGATGGCATGATGACTGTTTCCCAAATTGGCATTGGGAACTCGTCCAGATAGAGATCAGCAGTTGCGCCGGTTACTGCAACTTTGGTTTCACTGTCGAATGTTAGAGATACGCCACCGAACGTTGCTTCGAGCATCGCTGAAGCGGTTGGGTTGCCTACAAGCCGATTTGCCATGATCGCGGCCTGTAGATCAAGAACACCGCTTACCGACACTCCAAATCGCTGGCTGCCACGTCTTCCAAGGTCTTGTACCGTCAGAAGATTGCCCGGTGAAACTATCTCTATGTGTGATTGCGAGTTTGGCAACTTGATTAACCTGAATTGGCGATTTCGTCGTATTGTTCGCGGGAAATGGGCACAAAGTTGACTTTCGTGCCTGGAAGCATCGCGGATGGCGGGTCTGCATCTACGTCAAAGAGTTTCATGGGAGTTCTTCCAATGAGTTGCCAACCGCCAGGGCTTGGATTGGGATAGACGCCAGTTTGGGATTCGGCTATGCCAACTGCACCGGCTGGAACTAGAGTACGAGGTGTTGCTAGGCGCGGACATGCGATACGTTCATCCATGCCACCGAGGTATGGGAAGCCAGGTGCGAATCCGAGCATGAAGACGTGGTAATCGGTACCTGAGTGGACTTCGATTACCTCATCACTTGTCAGGCCTGCGTGATTTGCGACAGTCTCCAAGTCAGGGCCGTATTCGCCGCCATAGGCGACTGGAATCTCGTGTATCTCACCCCCGTTATCGTTGGTCGAAACTTTTGTGATTGCTACGCTTTCTGCAATCTCACTGATCTGATCGTGCAGTTCTGCATAAGCGTGTTCCGTGTTGTCGTACTCAACCAGTAGCGATCGGTATGAGGGGATGAATTCGATGACTGATCTACTGATTCTGGAGCGTTCGATCTCAGCCTGGAGCGCGTAGACTTTTGCGTTGATCTCGTAGTCGATCGAATTGCCGAACTCGATCAGGATCGCAGAATCGTTAGCCGGGATGATGCGCGGGTAATCGGACACTTTGTCGGGTTCGATGCTTGATTCTTTAATCAACCCAATATCGAATCGAGTGGTTTGACTTCAATTCCGCTAGATTCGAAGGTTGATCTCACCGATGCTGCCATTTCGACAGCGCCCGGTGTGTCTCCGTGAAGACAGATAGTGTCGGCAGCAAAGTCAATGTCGTTGCCATCTGATGCCGTGACTTTGCCTTCAGCGGCGAGTCGCAAGGAGCGAGATGTAACTTCCCTTATATCGTGGATGACAGATCCGGCTTGAGAGCGGGGTACGAGGGTTCCTTCTGGCGTCACGGCGCGGTCTGCGTAGCATTCGCGTGCCACGCGGACGTTTTCGTTGCGTGCAACATCTTCCCATACTGAGTTGGCGAGTACGACATGGATCAGATCTTTGTCGATTTTCCGGACCGCTCTAACGATGGCGGCTGCGATGTCTTTGTCGCCAACTGCGCGGTTGTAAAGGGCACCATGCGGTTTGACGTGGGCTAGCTTTTTGCCACTTGTGAAGGCGGTAAGCGCTCCAACTTGATATGTGATGGCGTGCGCGACTTCATCGGGAGTCAAAGCCATGTCACGGCGTCCAAAGCCTGGCAAGTCTGGATATCCGGGATGTGCGCCGATGCTGACACCACGTTCTTCTGCCAGGGCGACCGTTTTTGCCATCCAATCGGGATCGCCAGCATGGAAGCCACATGCGATGTTGGCGGATGTTATGTGCTTGACGATCTCTTCGTCCATGCCCATTTTGTAAGACGCGTATGACTCTCCGATATCGGCATTGAGGTCAATCGCCACTGTTTCACTCATGGCACCTGTTCCCAGATTCCGTTGCTCTTGGTTCAATTCCAATCGAATGTTGCCTAAGGTTATTTCTCAACATCCGACTCCGATTAGTATCGTATCACCGATGCCTGATTTTCAATTCAAACAGCCTCGCCCAGAGCCGATCAAATTGCCTGAGGCACATCTTGCTTCGATCCGCCTATTGGAATCGGCCTATTTGAGCGAATCGGATCCGATCAAGCAGTCGGGATTTGGGGGAGGTCCGGAACGCTGGCACGCTGAACGCTCTCCTCTGCTTGATGTTGTTGATAGCGACGGCGAGTTCTTGGACTTGGGGTGTGCGAATGGATTTCTGCTTGAGTCGGTAGTGCGATGGGCGGGGGAACGTGGGATTGAGCTCATGCCCTACGGCTTGGATCTCAACCCGCTTTTGCTCCATGAGGCCACGCGGAGATTTCCCGATCTTGCGCATCATTTTTGGTTGGCAAATGCTTGGTATTGGTTGCCCCCGAGGAGATTTCGTTGGGTCTATGCGATCTGGGACTTGGTGCCATTAGATCTGCTGCCCGATTTGGCTCATCATCTGCTTGATTCAGCGGTGGATGAAGATGGGGCTTTGATTTTCGGAGCCTATGGCAGTCGATCTGCGAACACGCCAAGTGTAGAGATTGCGCGTGTGCTTGAAGATGGCGGATTCCCTGTCTCGGGTACTTCCGAAGGTGGAGAGTTGCCGCGGGGTGGGCCTGTCACGCGTTTTACGTGGATTAGATCGAGGGATTGGGATCGTCATCGGAAACTTCGCTGAGTTTGATGTTTGCACGCGAGAGTGGCTCAAAATCTACCAGCTTTCGTTGTTTCATACTGACGCAGCTTTGCATGTTTTCACCGAGTACTACGTGGTCAACTAGCTCAATGTCGAGCAGATGTCCGGCTTGCACTAGGCGTTCAGTGAAGGAAATATCGGCACCGCTGGGGTCTCCCTGACCTGACGGGTGATTGTGGATCAACGCGTATCTGGGGAAGTTGCGTTCTATTACACGGCTGAGGATTTCGCCAGTTTTGGCGACTAGCTGGTCACAGCAACCGATGTAGATGCGAGTTTTGCCGCGAAAGCGATTTCGGACATCAAGGAATGCGATCCACATCTCTTCTTGTCTGTTGTCGCGTAGCAACGAGGTGAAGTGTTTGGCCATGGTCCAAGCAATTGCCTCGCCGTTGGGCATGATCTTGCCGTAGCCGTCTGCACTAAGTTCTATTTCCTCTAACGCCGCGCGTCGTCCTAGTTCAAATGCGGCAGTCAACACGTCTGCTTTCACTTCAGATATGCCTTCAACCTTTCGCATGTTGAATGTGCTGACGCGGCTTAGTCCTTGCAGGCCGTCGAAGTGATTCAGCAAGTCATCGGCGATTTTCTTGACATTTTTTCCTCGTATTCCCGAACGAAGAACTATGGCTATCAACTCGGTGGTGGTGATACCAGCGGGGCCTAGTTGATGCATTCGTTCACGCGGACGTTCTTGTATTGGTGTGATCTTAAGACTGTCATTTACGATGCGGGATTTTTCGACGACATCAGCGGGGTTGGAGAGTTCAGCTTGATCTGAATCGACATGCCCGTTATTCGAGGCAATTCGACTTTTGGGTTTTGCTTCTTTGTCTTGAGGTTTCGGATCGGCAACCTCGCGCGAAGTGTCTTCGATCACTGACGGCATTGGGGTGTGCGCCATAAACGTCGTGAACTTGCTGGAATCGACGAATGGTGTTCGCCGTTCGATTTCAGCGATCTGTTCTTGGAAGATATCAGATTCAGTTTGCATGTATTAATTGTTACATAAGTTGTTCGCATGTTTCAAGTCAGTTGGCAGAAAGGATTGGGATTTTTACAACCTTTAGAGGAAAGGGAAACACAATGGGGCACTATGAGCCCTTTACCCAACTATCGTCATCCCCGCGCAGGCGATACATGTGCAAAACCACGTCATTCCGACGAAAGTCGGAATCCAGAGGTGTGAAGCGATGAGGGACTAAAGTGAAACCACGGATTCAAACCCCTTATACCTCCTTTGGAAAAGTGAGAGGGAGGGCGATGTCCCCTTCGACATCAAGGGGAGGAGTTACACGCATTCCCCAGGCAGGTTTTGCAAGGGTTTCGTTAGAACGGCAATCGGACTAGGTTGCCTGTTTTCACAGACTCAGTTACTGCATCGGTGAATTGCATGTACTTGAGGCCATCGGTGAAGTTTGTGTGGGTTACTGGCTCGATGCCGCGGATCGCATTGATGAACTCCTCTTCAACTCGCCATGCACCTCGGTTTTCAGATGGGATGTGTATCGGAGAGAGTTCGCTATCCCCCCGTCTTGCGACGCTTACCGCGTAGGTTGCCCCATCGGAAGTGTTGGGGTCAGCTAGTTCAACGCGGATGACCCCATCGGTGCCATGGATGGATAGATCGAGTTGACGAGTGAATGCGGAGACCTGTGTTGTGGTGTAAACCATTGTCCCACCACATTCCATCTCCATGAGGACATCGATGTGGTCAGGGATGGTGATTGAGCGGCGTCGCCCGTCCCCATCAAGGCGATATTTGACGACTGTTTGTCCAAGGGCTTGGACAGTTTTGGCCGGTCCGAACCATCGCATCATGGCTTCGTACCAGATGCCCATGGTCATGATGTTGTTCCCCGAAAGGTCTCGGTTGTGTCTCCAGTGCAACGGCAGATCTGGATTTGGGAAATCGCTTCCGGTTCCAACGTGCAGCTTGACGTTGACTAGGTTGCCGATGTAACCCTCAGAGATGAGGTTGATGATGGTGCTGTCGATTTCGAGTGTGTGCGGAGCGGGAACGATCTGTGCGACTAGGTGAGGTGCACGTTTCGAGGCATCTAGCATTTCAAGCGCCTCGTCCGAGTTCATAGCCATCCGCGCTTCACATAGAACGTGTTTGTCGGCTTCCAGAATTTCAATGACCAATGGCGCGTGCATATATGGCCATGTACCAATACAGACAGCATCGATATCGTCGTCGTCTAGCAATTCGACCCAGTCTTCGTAGACCTCGGGGATGTCGAACTCGTCGGCGACTCGTCGTGATGATTCGATTGAACGGTTCACGAGCCCTTTGATCTCTACGCCTGCTTGTTCGCGGAGGCCCGGGATGTGCTTAAGTTGAGTGTTCGCACCTGCACCGATGAGGCCAACTACGATGTTGCCGTTGTCTGTGGTCACGATTCTGCTCCTGAGTGTCGATTATTGGATTTGGTTGTCGGATACGCTTAAACAAGGTTAGACGAGAGAAGCAAATCGCGGTTCAGATTTGACCGCAACGGTAGGTAGATCAGGAAATTCAGATGGAAGAGACGAACATTGCGGCGACTGAGGTTGCCCTTGTGGGCGAAGGTGTTTCGATAAACTGGTCTGACGGTCAGACATGCTTGTATCCGTATCGCTACCTGAGGTTGCAATGTGCCTGTGCGGGTTGTGTAGAGGAGATGACAGGCCGGCAATTGCTGAATGTGGCGATGGTTCCTGAGGATGTGATCGCGGTTGACTACATAGAGGTAGGCAGATATGCCCTGCAGTTCCTTTGGACTGATGGACACTCCACGGGCATCTACCCTTTTAGGATGTTGCGGAGGTTGGCGACTGAGGATGATGTGGTGCGATGTTCTTGATTCTGGATCTGTGCCGCTGGGCGAGGTTAGATGTCCAGCATCGCCTTAACCGTGCTAACAACATCATCGGGTTGAGGCATGAAGGCGGTCTCTAGCCCTTTGTTGTAGGGAACGGGAGTGTGGGGGCCGGTAACGCGTTTCACTGGAGCGTCGAGGTAGTCGAATGCTTTGTCGGCGATGATGGCGGCGAACTCTGATGCCATGCTTGCGCGTGGGGTGTCTTCATCCACGATAACCACCCGGTTAGTTTTCATGACAGATTCGAGGATTATCTCTTCGTCGAAAGGTGAGAGGCTCAGCATGTCTACGACTTCTGCTTCGATACCCTCTTCTGCGAGTGCGTCTGCGGCCTGTTTGCAAACTACTGAGGTGTAGGACATCCCGATGAGGGTAATGTCGTCGCCGTGCTTTAGATATCGACCTTTACCGAGAGGGATTTCGAAGGATTCCTCTGGGCAGAATCCTTCCATGTTGATGAGTTTCTTGTCGTTGACAAGGAAGACGGGATCATCATCGCGGATCGCTGAGGCAAGGAGTCCGCGTACGGTATACGGATCGGATGGAACGACTACTTTGAGGCCCGGGATGTGAGCGAGCATGGAGTAGAAGCTCTCGGAGTGTTGGGCTGCGTGTCCAGTTCCGCCGCCGGATCGGGCGAACAGAGTCATCGGGACTTTCGTCTGCCCACCGAACATGTATCGGGACTTGGCAGCATTGGACAGTAGCTGGTCGTAGGCAACCGTCACGAAGTCGAAATACATCAGATCGACTACTGGGCGTAGTCCGGTGAGCGCGGCACCTACTGCTGCACCGACGAATCCTGCCTCAGAGATTGGAGCGTCGCGGATGCGTTCGGGTCCGAAATCTTGAACAAGGCCCTTGGTAGCCGCGAATGGGCCACCCCAAGCGTCGAGTGGTTCGTGGGTATCGCGGTCGAAACCACCAGAGATGTCTTCGCCCATGATGAACACGTCTTGATCGCGATTCAGTTCGTCACGAAGAGTTTGGTTGAACGCGTCGCGGTAACGAACCACGGCTCCAGGCACATCGTAGCCGGGGCCTGGCACTAGGACACCGGGATCGTTGAGTACGGAGATAGCTTCGGTAGCTTGGGCTGTTGTCATGGTGTTCGATTGGTCTTTCCGAGTAGTTTTTCGAGTTGGGAAATCGGTTTTAGCGCAGGCCTGCAACTGGATTGGAGTAGTTGACGTAGACATCGGAGTAGAGTTCTTCGATTGGCGGCATCGGGCTATTAAGTGCGAAATCTACAGCATCTTGCATCTCTTGCTCGATATCGTTGCGAACCTCCTCAAGTTCGTCTTCAGTCATGGCGCCTTGTTTGGTTACGAGGTTTTCAAAACCTTTGATGCAGTCGCGCTCTTGGTATTCCTCTTCCTCGTCGGACTTGCGGTATTTTTTGGGGTCGTCGGCGTGGAAATGCCCGTGGTATCGGTAGGTCTTGAGTTCGAGGAGGGTCGGACCTTCTCCAGCGCGGGCTCGTTCGACGGCTTGCCCGGCGGCTTCGTAGACGGCGAAAACATCCATTCCGTCGACTTGGACGCCGGGGATGCCGTAGGAGTCGGCTCTTGCAGAGATATCGTCAGTGGAGACGGCATACCAGGCAGGAGTGGCCTCAGCGTATTGGTTGTTTTCGCAGGCGAATACGACGGGTAGTTTCCAGATTGCGGCAAGGTTCATGGATTCGTGGACTACCCCTTGGCTTGTCGCACCATCGCCGAAGAATGCGACGCCCACGGATTCGTTTTCCATACCGCGATATTTGGCGGTCAGCGCGGCACCTACAGCTAGGGGAACAGACGCGCCGACGATGGCATTTGCACCGAGCATTCCTTTAGAAAAGTCGGCGATGTGCATCGATCCACCCTTGCCTTTGCACTGTCCGGTGTATCGACCCATGATTTCGGCCATCATCGCCTTAGTGTCGAGACCCTTTGCGATGCAGTGACCATGCCCTCTGTGAGTAGAGCCGATCCAGTCCTTTTCGGTTAGATGAGCGCAGATTCCGGTTGGAACCGCCTCTTGACCGTCGGAAGGATGGGTTACGCCCATTGCGTTGCCGCGGAAGGTCTGTTCGAGCATCGTCTCTTCGAATCGACGGATGCGATACATGGTTTCGTATAGCCAGCGGAGTTTTTCTCTAGATATTCGCATTGCGTGGTTTCCCGAAAGCTGCCAAGGTTGCGGATGCATCCGTCGCGGGGTTTTTGTGTCAGAGGTCGTTTCAGATTGATGTTACAAGTTTTGGGACGGATTTATTCCCCAACCCAACCATCTCGCAGAGTGTCCATTGAGAATCAAGACGAAAATCGCCTGTACGTAGCCATCCCCATCGATGGTCCAGTTGACCTTCACACAACTATCGTCATTCTCGCGAAGGCGATAATCCACAGGAATTAAAGGGGGTGAGACGACGCATTTCGCTTCGCATCTCCTATCCCATGCCCTCTGGATTCCCGTCTGCGCGGAAATGATGGATGGGGTTCAGGAATCATGGTGATTACATATTTAGGAGGCCTCCAACGCGGGAATGACCGCGGTTATCCACGGGTCCCCAAAGGGGTCCCCAAAGTGAAAGATAGAAAATGGATGCTTCTGCTTCACCTTCTGTAGTGGTCGTGTACGGCTAGAATGTTTTCTGCTTGGAAAGGAGATTAGTGATGGCGCATGTGTGGATCGACATTGAGGACAACGAGAATTGCGGGTACTTCCCGTTGCAGACATTTGAAGCGCGCGGGATCGAGCGTGAGGCCGCGAGTGTGATGTTGAATAGCGCGACAGGCGTTGATGGCAAGTGCGAAGTTGTTGGGTGGTCTGATGAAGGCAGGTGCGCGGTTCGCGTGGTACCGGTTGGTGATTCGGGTGCTGGAGAGTCGATCTTGGTTTATGGGGGCAATCACGGTCTTCGGTTACGGGCATACGGAAATGATGCGGAATGGTCTCTGGAATCGGCAGGTGAGTTTGGCGAGCCGTACATGCTGTTGCCGTCTTTGAGCGATGTTGTTTTTGTGGATTAGACGAGGAGTTGGTAGAATGCGTAGTTCGGCAAGGGTTTTGCGCGTTGACACTAGCGCGTTGAGGTAAATAAGATAGATGTGAGCGCGTAGCAGAATCTCGCGCCATCTAGAATAGCGTCGATTGGCAAAACTGAAAGATCTTCACGGCAGACTGAGATTGTCTGCCCGTTAGTTGGAACAGAGAACGGCGAATGGACCCACAACCGCTTTCACCGTCCGAATGGGCGCAAATAGGCACCGCGCTGAAGTTTCTCTGGGCAGCTCTTGGATGTTCCGTAGTCGCTGGGTTTAGTCTTCTCATGGCGCACGCAATCATCACATCTCTGGTGGATACCAACACGATCCCATCTGGTTGGTCCAATCTCCGTCCAGTCTTCTACGTTGTAGGGGTCATCTCCGTCATTGGGGTTATCGTCTGTTTCGTGTTCGCTGCGTTGAACATGGAGTGGCTAGATGTGAGGTATTCCAGGTATTGGCAGTGATCACAACTACAATGCTTATGAATGTTTGGTCCGGTTCTGTGCATCAGTCAGGCAACTCAAGGAGCTCAGGAGTTAAATCTTGCTAGCGTCGTTGCTTGAGTTTCTGCGCGAGAAGCACCGCACCACCCCCTTGTGGTTGAAGGTGTTGATACCGATCCTAGGAGTTGGCACTCTGGGTGTCGTTGCGGTAATGGGAGCCGTCTTGGCGTTTGTGATCACCGCTTGGCTGGGTCAACCGATTCCAGTTTTGGGTTTTGACCAGTCGATTGAGCAACCTATCCCCTTCTCTCACACCATCCACGCAGGAACGGGAGTTTACGAGAACTCCTTGGGCGATCAAGTCCAAGGATTGGGTATGGACTGCACGTTCTGCCACCGAACCGTTACGTCGCAAGCGAACGCGGGAATTCCGCCTGTGCAGTTCTGCGCGTATTGCCATCAAGTGATCGGTAAAGACGAAAGTGAGCCGTTAACCAAGATACGCACGGCTGCTGGAGTGATTGGAGACGATCCACACCCGATCAATTGGAAGCGGGTTCACAGGATGCCGGACCATGTGAGGTTCGTACACGAGCCGCACGTTCGATACTTGTTGCAGCATCCTGATCGAGTTACAGGCACAACTTCCGGCGTCAACACTGGTCCGGCGAGTGTCTGTTCGACGTGTCACGGCGATGTCGCGTCGATGAAGGGAACCGTAACCCAGGTTGAACCGCTAAAGATGGGACAATGTGTGAACTGCCATCGAGACAATAACGCGCCAACCGACTGTGCATCCTGCCACCACTGATTTAGAAGATATCCAACACGAGCTGACTGACCAAAGATGAAGATAAGTCGAAGAGAGTTCCTAGCGCTAGGCGCAAAGGCTACTGCTGGCACGATGATATTCGCGGCCTGCGGTCTGCCTGAACGCGAACTCATCGTGCAGAGTCCGGTCGATATGCCGGAGGACTTGGTGCGTGGAGAAGATGCCTGGTACGCGACGACTTGGCCGGATATGCCGGGTGGGGATGGTCTGATCGTGCGTGTGATGCAGGGCCGAGCGAAGAAGATCGCTGGCAACCCCGATCATCCCGTTAACCGCGGCAAGCAGAGCGCGCGCCACGATGCCGCGATTCAGCTGACGTATCACCCCGACCGCATCAAGGAACCGATGATGCGGCAGAGCAAGGGCGGTTTGTACGACCCGATCTCATGGTCACGCGCCGAACAGGTCTTGCAGACAGCCGTTGAGGCTGGCAAGGACAACATGGCGGTCGTAACTAACCCCTTAGGTGGGCATCTTGAGTGGATTGCCATCAATTTCGCGGCCTTGAACGGCGGTAGGCACATCAAGTTCGATCCGACGGAACAGGGCGTAATGCAAGATGCGATCAGGTTCGTTTACGAACAAGAGGATCCGCCCTACTACGACATTGCCAACGCGAACACGGTTCTTTCGATAGGCGCGGACTGGCTTAGCACTTGGCAATCATCAGTTGGCTATTCAGTCCGATACGGCGATTTCCGCTCAAAGGACGAACGCGGTTATTTGATCCACGCCGAGCCTCGAATGTCGATGACGGCGGCAAATGCGGATCTGTGGCTGCCTGTGATGCCGGGCTATGAAGGTCACTTGGCGATGAGCATCGCGAGCGTGATCCTTGAAGAGCGATTGGCATCGTCCACGGAGATAGCGCGCTTCTTCAACCAGATTCCGACGGCTTCAATGGTTGGATTCCGCCCTGAGGATATCGAGGAGCGAGTGGGTGTTTCGGCGTACAAGATTCGGAAGGCTGCGAGGCATTTTGCAGAGCATCGGCCGAGTCTTGCATTTGCCGGTGGTAGCGCAGGTGGACACACAAACGGTCAATTCAATATCGCGGCTACCCATGCCTTGAACACGCTGGTCGGCGCGGTTGGTGCCGATGGCGGCGTGAAATACAACCCATTGCCTGTGTTAGAAGGCTTCACCGGCCGTTGCAGTGGCGACTCTTTCAGCGATTGGGAAGTAGAGCTGGCACAGTGGCGCGGTGGTAATGTGCAAACGGTGATTGTCCGAGGTGCTGACATCGTTCACGGAATGCCAAACTCTGTGGATGTGGTTGGCGCTCTAGACGGAGTGCCGACCGTGATCGGCTTCGGCAGTGTGATGAACGACACGTTGGCAAATTGTGATTTGATCCTGCCCGAAAAGACCTTCCTTGAAACTTGGGGAAGCACAATACCCGACCCGGCTCCGGGTTACGAGGTGCTTACGATCCAGCAACCGGTTATCGGCGACACGGAGTTGTTCAGTGGCAACGGCTTGATTTCAGATGCTCGTGGTTTCGGCGATGAACTGCTACGGTTGGCAGACGGCGGGCTGGGTGTTGACGATATGGAGGAACTGGTGAATTTGTCGATTGACCAGTTATACGATCTGAACCGTGGTTCTGTTTCTGCGCCTAATAAGCGCCTGTTCCGTCAGGGCGTGTTGCAACGCGGCGGTTGGTGGGACACTAAGGCTGGGGGAGAGACGCCAGATGACCACACTCCGCCGAACGTGTTCGATTTAGAGAGCGCGGCACACTACTCAAGCACTGATGGCTTGGGCGATGGCTCGGATTTCCACCTCGTGCCGTTTTTGTCGAACAGCTTGTACGAAGGTCGATTGTCTGCGACTCCGTTTGGGATGCAAACCCCTGATCCGATGAGCAGCGCGGCTTGGGCTACTTGGGCAGAGATGAACGATAAAGAAGCGGAGCATCTTGGAATACGTCAAGGAGATGTTCTGTTCATCAAGTCGGAATATGGCGAGATAGAGGCGTTGGCATATCCCACTCCAGGAGGGCGTCCGGGCGTGATCGCTGTCCCCATTGGACTTGGGCATGAAAACGGCGGACGTTACGATGAAGGCTTAGGCTCAAACGTGTTCGATATATTGGCACCACAGGTTGAACCTGCCAGCGGATCGCTAGCATGGGCGGCGACGCGGGTGCGAGTTGCTCGATCTGGACGCAAGCGCGAACTTGCGAAGTTCGAGGGCGAAGTAACCGCCTTCCCAGTCGAGCCGGGAGTACCAGTCTTGATTGTGGCGCCGGGCGAGAGCGCTCATGACGCTGAGATTGCCAACCATCACGAGTATCAACAGAGCTTCTTGCTCCCAGACAGGGGCGAGGAAACCGACGAAGGGGCAGGAGGCGATCACTGAACGACGGAACTGCGAGAGCTGTGCCGATGATCGTGGATTAAACACATGACTTTGCAACGGGAAAAGAGAGATTACAGCTGGGGCATGGTTGTCGATGTCGACAAGTGCACTGGTTGCCAAGCTTGCGTGTTGGCTTGCCAAGCTGAGAACAACGTGCCGCTGAACTTGCAGGACAGGTTCGAGCGCGCTCGTGTCATGTCTTGGATACGCGTTGAGCGGTACTGGGAAGGCGAGTTTCCAGATGTCAAGGCCCGCTTCATCCCGATCATGTGTCAGCACTGCGAGAACGCGCCGTGTGAGCCGGTATGCCCTGTTTTTGCGACGTATCACAACAACGAGGGACTGAATGTTCAGGTCTACAACCGTTGCGTAGGAACTCGCTACTGCGCGAACGGTTGTCCGTACATTGTCCGTTTCTTCAACTACTGGGAACCGGTTTGGCCGGAAGCTTTCAGAAACCATCTGAACCCGGACGTCACGGTTCGTAGTCGTGGAATCATGGAGAAGTGCTCATTCTGCATCCAGCGGATACGCCGAGGTGTCAGGAACGCTGAACGTGAAGGACGTAATGTTGTTGATGGCGAGATTCAGACTGCTTGCACACAGGCTTGCCCAACCGATGCCCTCGTATTCGGAAATTTCAATGACGAGGACAGCAAGGTGTCGAAGATGAAGAAGGATGATCGGCACTACACGCTACTCCCACACTTAGAAACGGATCCGAACGTTGTTTATCTGGCGCAGATAGATACCGACAGATCAGCAGGCAAATCTCATGGCTAGCGAAGCTATACATTCAGGCGCGCACGCCGATGCCCATGAAGGGGCGCACGAAGAGGAGCATCACGAGCTCCCTGAGCGTGTTGACCCTGACGTCATCACCTCGGAGTTGGTCGGCACAACAGAGGCGAACGGTTCTGGTGTGCGAACGTGGGCCTGGATTTTGGGAATCTTGACGTTAGTTGGCGTGGTAGCTACTGGCGTGAAGATTGTGGCTGAGTCGGGCGATCAGGCCGAGTGGGGTTACACCGCGGCTATCGTCGCATTCTTGTTCAGCGCATTCGGCGGAGCACCGTTAGTTGCCATAGCTCCGACTTTGGCAAAGGCAAACTGGGTACGCCCCGTTGCTCGCTTTGCTGCACTGTGTTCGTTAGTCTCAATTGTTTGCACGATCTGGATGATTCCGTTGATCTTGAACCTGCCGATGTTGGTGGTAGATGGTGCGCGGAGACGTTCGATCTGGTTTGAAGGACCGGACATCTCGCCTCACCTATGGGCATTGGTTGGGATGCTGACGCTGATTATCTGTGCGTTGGGTTTGATCTGGGCGTATGGCTTGCCGGACTTTGCAGCGATGCGCGACCACTCAACTGGATGGAAGCAACGTTTTGGCGGTTGGATGGCGCGAGGATGGATCGGTTCGACCGTGCAGTGGCGGACAATGCGGATGCGGATCGGCATGATGGGTACGCTCTACTTCTTCACGTTCGTATTCATCCACTTCATCATCAGCACAGACTTTGCGATGAGCTTGGTTCCGGGTTGGCGCGACGCGATCTTCCCGATGTACCATGCAATTTCGTCGATACAAGCAGGGTTGGCGGTTACAGTTATCGGCATCTGGGCGGCACGGAAGTATCTAGGATTGGACAAGTATCTGCATCTTGACCAGTTCTGGTCAATCGGACGCCTGATGTTCGCTTTCACACTATTGTGGGGTTACTTCTTCATCTCGGCATTCATCGTGTTCTGGTATGGCCGTAGCGGATCGGACAAGATGTGGATCGATTTCTTAATTCTCGGCCCGTATTTCTGGGTGTTCATTGCGGCCGTGGTATTCATCTGGTTCACGCCTTGGTGGTGGTTGATTTGGAACCGAGTGCGGAGGAGTTACAACGGAACGGCCATAGGTGCCGGGTTGATCTTGTTGGGCGTGTTCTTGGACCGGGTCCGACTATATGTCGCAGCATGGTCGGTACCTGAGGACCGGATTCACGAGCGGTTCTTGACCAAGTACCCATCGGCGGTTTATCCAGATGTAATGGATATCTTGATCATGATTGGTGCCGTTGCGGCGACGGTGTTGTTAGTGTTGCTGTCTACTCGTGTGTTGCCGATACTGAGCGTTTGGGATGTGCAGCAATTCAACCTTCTTTACCGACCTGTGGAATACATGAAGACGAAGGTATCGTTGATCGGGAAACCTGACTAACCTAGGCAGGCTGCGAGCGCACTGAGCCGATTATGCAACAACGTAGAACAATCGACCAGATCCATACTAACCGTGTCTTGTTGAACGGTCAGCTAGACACGCCTAAGTGGTGGGCGCCGACAGTGATAGGTTTGGGCATCATCGTTGCGATCGGGTTCTTCCTGATCGGGATCATGGTTAACAAGGGTCTGGGCGTTACGGGACTGTCTAGGCCGGTCTACTGGGGGTTGTTCATCACAACCTTCGTGTTCTGGGTAGGTATCAGCCACGCAGGGATTATGATTTCTGCGATCTTGCGACTGTCACAAGCTGAATGGCGGCGTCCGGTTACTCGAGCGGCAGAGTTGTTGACAGTGTTCTCGCTACTGACCGCCTTGCTCTTCCCGTTGATGCACGCGGGTAGGCCTTGGAGGATCATCTACTACATCCTGCCTTACGACTTTGCGCGTGGAATCATGCCTAACGTGCGTTCTCCACTGATTTGGGACCCGGTTGCCATCAGCACGTATCTAACTGGTTCGACGCTGTTCCTCTACATTGCGCTCCTGCCTGACCTTGGGAACTTGCGAGACAGAACCTCAGGGTGGCAGAAAGCTTTCTACACCATTCTTGCTCTTGGATGGCGCGGCAATCCGCGTCAGTGGAAGTTGCAGACTGTGGGCGGAATTTTGCTATCGGCGTTGATGTTGCCGATCTTCGTTTCGGTGCACTCCATTGTGTCGTGGGACTTTGCTGTTACACCTGCCGTTGAGGGTTGGCACTCAACTATCTTCGCGCCTTACTTCGTTATCGGAGCTGTCCATTCTGGCGTGTCCGCTGTGGTGACGATGATGGCGTTGATGCGTTGGCTATGGAAGTGGGAGGATTTCATCCGACCAGAGCACTTCGATGCCTTGGCAAGGTTGTTGATCGTGGTAGCGACTGGTTGGTTGGCATTCACTTTCCTAGAATTGATATTCGCTGTCTACGGTCTAGATGCACCTGAATTAGCGTTGCGCGAGTTGCAGATATTCCAGTGGCCGTGGAACATCCTGTTCATCACCTTCGTCTTCACGGGCTACATAATCCCGGTTGGGATGTGGGTGCAGAAGCGAGTGCGTAACAACATTGCGCTGATGTTCTGGTCGTCGTTGTTTGTCAACATCGGCATGTGGTTGGAGAGATTCCTGATCATCGTTCCTGGATTGGCTCGCAAGACACCGTTTGTTTACACTTGGGAGGCTTATCGTCCAAGTGGGCTGGAGTGGTTCATCCTGTTCTGGTCTTTGGCTTGGGTCACCTTCCTAATGCTGTTGTTCTCGCGCTTTTTCCCGTTGGTGCCACTATTTGAACAGAAAGAAAGTCAGACGTTTGGCGATTCGATAAAGATCGGCCGAGTCAGAGTGCCAGCGATAGTCCGCGAGGCAGACTAGTCAGAGGATTGAGGTAACTACCGAGATGAGCAAGAGCGTACTTGGACTATACAACGATCCGAATCAGGCTGCGGACGCAATGGACGCGCTGAAGAATGCGGGCTTTCCCCTCGGTACGTTCGACGTACTGACCGGTACGCCCTATCCAGAGGGGGCATTCGGTGAGCATGTGCCGCCGCATCGCCTGTTCCGTTTCCCTGCATTTGGAGCGATCATTGGTTTCACATTGGCACTGTTCCTGACGACAGCCACACAGATCGCATATCCATTGGTTACCGGCGGCAAGCCGATATTGTCGCTTTTTGCAATGCTGGTCATCTTGTACGAGATGTCGATGTTGTCGGCAGTGATCTCTACTGTCGTTGGCATAGTGATCGAGTCTCGATTGCCGAATGTAAATCCAGGTGTTTACGATACTCGGATTACCGAAGGTTTGATCGGCGTGGTGATAACCACGGACGATGACAAGGCAGACACCGCAATCGACGCGTTGAATGGAGCCGGCGCAATGGAGATCAAGCAGGCGTGAAATCGTTGATTGATCAGATCGTCCCAAAGGGAACCCGTCACTTCATGCCGTGGTTGATCGCGGTCGCATTGGTCGCGGTCAGCGCTGTTGCGTGTGCGGTGCAGGAATCGAATACCTATCCGATTGAGATCTTCTCAGAGATGCACTACTCGCAATCGACGCGGATGCAGGAGCCGCCGCGACTTGCCCCAGCAGAAGATGCAGTGCCGTTCGTCGAGATCGGCACTGACCAAGTGTTGACTGTTCCCGAAAAGCGAGAGCGTCCGTACGATGTGGCACGCGCTCGCGAACTTTACAAGGTAAACTGTTCGGTGTGCCATGGGATGTCCGGAACCGGCGACGGTCCAGCGGCGCAGCACATCACATCCTCCGATAGCTACTGGGCACAGACCAACGACTCCCCTTACGTCGGACCTGCAGATCTGATTGAGAAACGGGCGACGTACGATCAAGAGGCGATGATCAACTTGATCACGAACGGTGTGATCGTTATGCCTAGGTTCGGCAACCTGCTTCCTGAGGAAGACATTCGCGAGATCGCGACTTACATTTATGATCAAAACAACGGTATCGGTCGCTGAATACGAGCCGTTGGTTCAATCCCTTGGCGCGGTTTGCCGCCTAAAGGGTCTCCAATGAAGCGTGGGGTTACGCTAAACGACCCCATCAGAATGTGGACGCCAACCATCCTTCTAGTGCAAGGAAGATCGGAACCCCTGATTTCGATCGGTTCAGTAATCGTCGCGCTGTTTTGTCTAATCGTTTTTAGCGGTTGTGTAAACGAGGATGATCTAACGACGGACCAGCGTGTATACCAGCTTTCGACGCAGTTGATGTGTCCAGTCTGTGATGGGCAAACTCTCGATCAGTCTCAAGCGCAGTTGTCACTCGATATGCAGAAGGTAATTCAACAAAAGGTTGAGGATGGTGAGAGCAATGCCGATATCCGAGCGTATTTTGTGGAAAGGTATGGTGAAGCAGTGTTGGCATCGCCAGACGCGGGTGGGTTCAATTTCCTCGCTTGGGTGATGCCAGCGGTGATATTTGTAGGTGGCGCGCTGCTGGTGGGAAACGCTTTTCTTAACATGCGGAAACATAAACGGACAGATAGTGGGATCCCGGACAGACAGAAAAGCGTTGAGATTGCAACGGTGGATTCTGTGGATGTTGATGAGGAGGTGGATGAATACTTGGAGCGTGCGGATCGAGAGATTGCCGCGGCAATTGGAGATGGTAGTTTGAAAGAGTCTGTTCAGGTTGATGCTGAGGATAGGCGGTAGTGGATCAGATCGGTACAACTGCGATTTGGTTAGGAGTCGCGGTATCGTCCTATGCGGTTGTGGCCTCGCTTGTTGGTGTCAAGGCCGGGGTTACCGAGCTTGTCGTAAGTGGGCGACGCGCTGTTTACATGGCGCTTTTGGTGGCGCTTGTTTCGTCTGCCGCACTCATAGTGGCTTTTCTGACCAATGATTTCAGCATTAAATATGTAGCGAACAATTCGAACATTGTCATGGGCAGGGGCTATACGTTGGTTGCGTTCTACGCGGCTAATGAGGGTTCTTTGTTGTACATCACTTTGGCGTTGGCACTGATGTCATCGATCAGCGTTCGGTTGGCGCCTAGACGGTTTTCGGGGGCTATGCCCTACACCATCGCGATCCTTGCGGTTGTGTTGACGTTCTTGTTTGCAACGATGGCAACGTTGGCTAATCCATTTGAGACGCTGTCGGTAGTGCCGCCAGATGGGCGCGGTATCAACCCACTGTTGCTACACCCGGGGATGTATAGCCATCCACCGTTGATAATGTGCGGATTGGTCGGCATCACGATACCGTTTGCATTCGCTTCGGGCGCACTCATATCTGGTGAATACGGCGATGATTGGGTGGACATTGCGCGGGTATTCGCGATCATCATGTGGGGCATCTTGGGCGTTGGGATATTGCTTGGGGCTTGGTGGGCCTACACAATTTTGGGATGGGGCGGTTACTGGAGTTGGGACCCGATAGAGAATGTCGCGTTTATGCCTTGGCTGGTGCTAACAGCGTTCATACACTCGATCATGGTGCAGAGACGTCGGGGAATGTTTCGGATGTGGAACATCGTATTGATCAACATCGCGTTCGTGTTGGCTCAGTTGGGCATGTCAATCAATCGAGGTGGAAGCGTGGTTTCGGTACACTCTTTCGCGGAATCGTCGTTGGGATTGCTGTTCTTGTCGTTCATGGTCTTGAGTTTGATTTTTGCATTCGGGTTGTTCATCTGGCGGTACCCTAGATTGAGGAGTGAACGCGCCATGGAGTCGTTCATGTCGAGAGAGGCATCGTTCCTGGTCAACAACTTCATGCTCTTGGTTGTGACTGCCATCACGCTATGGGGTGTGGTGTATCCAGTGTTTTCCAATTTGGCAAGAGATGTTGATGTAAGTGTGTCGGCGCCCTATTTCAATCGAGTCAATGGGCCAGTCTTGCTTTTGATGGTCATCGTGATGGGGATTGGACCGTTGCTACCTTGGCGTCGCACAAGTACGCGTTCATTGCAGAGGTGGTTAATCGCTCCACTGGGTGGCGCTTCGCTTACAGTAATCGTGCTTGTGGCAATGGGAATCTGGGAGTTTTGGGCCGTTATAGGATTTGCTGCCATAGTGTTTGCGTTCGTCGCGGTGATCGAGGAGTGGTGGATGGGAACGCGGTCTAGAGTTGTGAGCATGGGTGAGATGCCCTGGATAGCATGGTGGCGGTTAATCAACGGCAATCGACCTCGGCATGGTGGTTACATCGTGCATGTAGCGGTCTTGTCATTTGCGATCGGGGTGATCGGAACGCAGTTTTTCGATCAACGCTATGATGCGGCGATCAGCTTAGGAGAAAGTCTGGTTCTGGATAACTACCGGATCGAATACGTGGACAAACGGATTGATGATCGACCCGACCGATTCGCACAGTGGGCGCGGATTGACGTATATAAGATCGATCCGTCTGAATATGCTGCCGAACAAGCCGCGGCCAAAGCGATCGGCAAGGCCGGATTTACGGTTGTCACGCTAGCCAGACCTGGCGACCGATTGGTAGATGAGTTAGAACCAAGCCATGAGTTTTTCAGGAATTTCAACCAAGTATCCGTACGATCTGGGATAAAGACCAGCCTAGTTGAGGATTTGTATGTGATCCCCCGGGACTTTCTGGATGATGAACGGGTATCGTTGAGAGTCAGCATCAATCCATTGGCGATGTGGTTGTGGATTGCGGGGCCGATCTTTCTGTTGGGCACAGTCGTGGCCTTATGGCCTCATCCGGCGTTAGAGAGAGTTGCGAGGCGTCGGCGATTGGGTGAGGAAATTGCGACCGATGCGCCTGCGGTGGCGTTGGAGTCTTAGGAGATTTCGGGCTTTGGCGGCAATTGTCGGAATTATTCTCGCTGTGATCATCGTGATCGTGTTGGTCTACCCGTTTGTGGGTCGGCGCAGGGAGATTTCGTCCGGGCCAGATCGGATTGAACGAGTGGCATCGGCGGATACTTTGAGGCATTTGCTTTATCGCGAACCAGTGACGTTGCGAAATGACTACGAGTCGGGGAATATCACGATCGATGAGTATGAAGAGCAACTGGCGGAATTGCGTTTAAGGGCTGCTAGATTGATGCGAGATCGTGCAGAGCATCGGACTCAGCTGTTGGAGGCGGAATTGGCGCTTGAGCGAGAGGTGCAACGGATCCGCCAGACGCGAGGGGAACGTGATGAATAGTGGACGTGACGCGTTGATGATTGATATCAAAACATCGCTATGGATGCTTGTATTAGCAGTCGCACTTTCCGCCTTGGGTGTGCTTGCCGGCGCGATGACCGCTAGCGCGCAGCCTAACGAGGGTATGTTGACGCTTTCAGGTCGGGTTGTTAACGGCACTCAGGGAGGGGAACCGCCTGATGGTTTGACTATTTTCGCTTTAGTGATTGATGAGGGCGCGGAGAGCATCGTTGAGCGAGCCGAGGGAGTGACTCAACCTGACGGGAGTTTCTCTTTAGACGTAATTGACGTTTCAGAAGGACAGTTTTATCGCGTGGTAGCGGATGATGGAGCGTACACGCCCTATCTTGATGTGCTACCACCCGATGCAGGTGAGGAGATAACGCTAACGGTCTACGACAGGACGGCTTCTCTCGAAGATATCTCGGTTACGACGTTCTCGATGGTGATACCTGCGATAGATGCGGACAATGAGGTTTTGGGTGTTCTTGCGGCAGTGAATTTGGTCAACTCCGGAGATGAGGTGTATATGGCCGATCTAACTGATCCGAATTTGACCGGCTTCAATCTATTGAGATTCAACCTCCCTGCGGGATTTCAGCAATTGTCGGTGGAGTCTGACCTCCCCAGCGGGAATGTGATGGAGATTGATACTGGTTTTGCAATCTCTAATCCAGTGCCGCCGGGGGAGTACAGCATGGTAATCAGTTACAGTGCTTCCTTCGCGAATGGCGAGTTTGAATATCCGTTTAGACTGCCATTCGGTGCCGAGAGTGTAACGGTGTTGATGCCTGAAGGATCGGGCGAGGTGACGGGATTGGGTTTAACTCGGGGCGACACGGCCGTAATCGGAGATGATCGATACATCCAATACGCGGGCACAGACTACGAGCGCCGCGCAGAATTGGATCTCCGCATAACGGGACTACCTAAACCTGATTTGCAAAGCCAGTTCATCGAGTTCTTGGGTAGCGACGAGGCCAGGATCGCAATCGTGGTTAGTGTGGTGATTGCGATGATTGGTATCGTCGTATATGTCGTCTTGATGTCGAGGCGTCAAGTCCAGACAGCGGCTTCAAGCAAAATCGAATCAGCAGGCACTACAGGCGATACACGGTCTAATTTGGTCTCTGCAATTGCTCAGTTGGACGATTTGCACGAACTCGGAAAAATCGGCGATACCGAGTACGTATCTCGGCGGCGAAAATTGGTGCAGCAAGTTATTGATGCAGAGAATGATCAATCGACGCTCTGATGCCTAGTCGTACCAAACCCTTGTTAGTGGTAGGGATACCACTGTTGATATTCGTCGTCATACTTGTCATCGGTATGGTTCAATCCGGCGGCGGAACTGGACGCCCAGGAGTGAATGACACGCTGGGGGAAGTAGCGGTTACGACGGACAAATATACAGATTTCTTGGTTACGACGTTAGATGGCCGTGAGTTGCGTTTAAGCGATTTGCGAGGATCGATTGTGATGGTGGACTTCTGGTCGTCGTGGTGCCCTCCTTGTCGAGCAGAGGCACCGGTTCTTGTCGAGGCGTACGATAGATGGTCGAAACTCGGAGTCGAGTTCGTAGGTATTTCGATTTGGGACACAGAAAACGAGGTGCAAGAGTTCCTGACGCGTCATGGCATCATCTATCCCAATGCGATAGATGATCAAGGAGATCTGGCAGTTGAATTCGGAGTCAAGGGCATTCCAGAGAAGTTCTTTGTCAACCCAGAAGGCGAGATCGTTCGGAAGGTCAATGGACCGAATACGTCTCAGTCATTGGACGAAGTGTTGACTGAGATGAGCGACGCTGCTTTGGGAATTGGCGGGAATTAGAATCTAAAGGTTGAAATTCGACGAATCGAACGGGTGATACATGGAACACAAGGGATTTACTCTCTGGTTCACCGGTCTATCTGGTGCTGGCAAGACCACGATCGGTGAAATGATCATGGAGCGTTTGCAGAAAAACGGAGCCAAAGTAGAGATACTGGACGGCGACGTTGTGCGGACGAACTTAAGCGTTGGACTGGGTTTCTCGAAAGAGGACCGCGATACAAACGTCCGCCGCATTGGGTTTGTGAGCGAACTTCTCGCTCGCAACGGCGTGATCTGTATAGTCGCGGCGATCTCACCTTATAAGGCAATTCGGGACGAGATCCGCGCTAAACACGAAAACTTTGTCGAGGTGTTTGCATCGTGCGAGTTGGATGCTTTGATTGAGCGCGACGTGAAGGGGCTCTACAAGATGGCACTTGAAGGACGGATTGAGAACTTCACAGGTGTCTCGGATCCGTACGAACCCCCTACCGAGCCTGAGATTATGTTCCGATCAGATCTTGAGAAGCCTGAAGATAGCGCTGACAGGGTCTGGGACAAGCTCGCGGCGATGGGATTGATCTCGCCCTAGCAACCTTGATTCCGTCAATTGGCAATTGGCGAGTGTATGAACAGCAAAGAGAGAGCCAAAGCGATGGAAGCAGCATACAAGCTGCTTGAAACGCCGCGGTCTCACTTACGAGTAAGGCTTGAACAGACCGATTATGCGGTGTTGCTGTCATACCGAGATGATGTGTTAACCGGTGTAACACTCAACCGGTCTGGCATCAATGCTGCGTCGGCAATGGCGGTCGCGTTGGGAGTCGACGTTCCCGCCGCAGGCGATGCGGTAGAGGTATTGGCATCGACGGGGCTGCTCTATCGAGTGCTGGCAATATCCGATCTTGACTTCGAAAATCCTGCTTCGTTTGATCTGGCCAATCATCTAGTCAATGAAGCGATCGACATGCAACGCAGCGCAAGACGTTCAGGAAGCACGAGCAAAATCATGGATTTGAGCGAGTTGGAGTCAGGACAGGGATTCGGCCCGTACGTCATTGACCTATCACAAGCGGATGCGGATGCTTACATCAACGCGACGGGCGACGGTAGTGCACCTCACGACTTCGGCGGGCATTTGCACCCGCTACACCTTGATGCGTTCGTACTCAGCAGATTGATCGAGGAGATCGGGATTGTCGAGAACCGTATCGAGACGTTACACGCCGGTCAACAGATGACGGTCCATCGTCAAGTCAGACCCGGTGACACAATCATCGCCAATGCCACGCTGAAGAGTTGCTCGAACCGAAGAGGCAGTATCTGGGCGATTTTCGATACGGTGTTTACTGACGAATCTGCAAATCGCGTCGCCACTTCAAGTTCAACGATCATCATGATGCCATGATCAGTAACGCTCGTTAGGATGTCTGATATGAAATCACCAACACAGATCGGCGAGGAACTTGTAGGATTCCGACGCGTCGTAACGCAAGATCGCGTAACTGCGTACGCCCATGCATCGGGTGATCACAATCCAATCCACCTAGATGAAGAGTTCGCATCAAATACTCGTTTCGGTCAGCGGATCGCACATGGAATGTTGAACTTGGCATTCGTTTGGGAGATGATGTCGCTCAACTACCCATCCACATGGCACAAAGGCGGAACCGTGAAGACTCGCTTTACATCTCCGGTGGTTCCCGGCGAGGAAGTGATTGTTGCTGGCAAGGTCAAGCGGATCCGCACGATCGGCGGCGAAGACTTCATCGAATGCGATGTAGCAATAACCCAACCAAATGGCGAGAAAGCGTTAACAGGTTCCGCAACCATTCCAATGAAGTGACGAACCCGCTAGTGTGATCAACTAACGCGGATATACTAGTGTGAGCGTTGTGAATCTTCACTTCGCTTGATCCTGACTACGATTGCAATGACAAGTGGCGCAAGACCAAACATGGTTGTAGCCCTCGATGCGATGGGCGGAGACCACGGACCGGCAGTTACCGTGCCAGCCGCTATTCAAGCCGCGTCTGCCGGTGAGATCGCGGTGGCGCTAGTTGGCGATCCGGCCGCTGTAACAGCAGCTTTGGAGGAACACGGCGCATCAGGCCACCCGCTGTTGCAGGTCGTACCGTCGGATGGCGTTGTTGAGGAGACCGACAATCCGGCTCTAGTATTCCGCTCAAAGCCGCGAGCCTCGATATTTGTGTGTTCCGGATTAGTGAAGATGGGCAAGGCACACGGATTCGTCAGCATGGGGTCTACGGGTGCTTCCATAGCCGCTGCAACAGTTACCTACGGAACCATGGAAGGTATCTCTAGAGGAACTCTCGGAGGACCGATCATCGGATATGCGCCGAATACCGTGATCATCGACCTCGGCGCGAACATCGACATTCGCCCCCAACAACTGGCTGGATTCGGAACGCTCGGAACAGTCATGTCGCGAATCATCTACGGACAGGAGAACCCTAGGCTTGCGTTGCTAAATGTCGGGTCTGAGGAGACAAAAGGCAACGATCTGGTCAAAGAAACTGCCGAACTGCTGCGCGGTTCAAATCTCAACTTTGTAGGAATGATAGAGCCATACGATCTCCCGTTGGGCAAGGCTGAGGTGGTCATATGCGATGGGTTCGTTGGCAATATCGTGCTGAAACTCACAGAAGGATTGGGACGCGTTATCTCCGACCATGTTCGTGAGAAAAGCGGTGATGACGCCCTAGCGGACGAAGTCCACTCAATGACCAACCAGTTAGTCACATACGGCGGAGGTCCGTTGCTAGGTGTAAATGGAATCGCAGTAGTTGGCCATGGAGCGGCAGAAGCCTCAGCTGTAGCCACTGCGATTAAGACTGCCAAACATGTTTTCGACAATGATTTCGTTGCAGCACAGCAGAAGGATTTGGCTGCATTTCACGCTGAAATTGCGTGAACATCTTCGATTGATTAGCGACGAGATTTAGACATTGGAACTTACAGACCAACCACGAACCGCTCTCGTTACCGGTGCTTCACGAGGCATTGGTAAGGGAATAGCCATCAAGTTGGCATCCATGGGTCATTCCGTAGCCGTAAACTACAACACCCACGAGAATGAGGCCTTGGAAGTCGTTGAAGAGATACGCGATACAGGTGGAACCGCTACCGCGGTCGGTGGAAGCGTATCGACCAAAGAGGGATGCCAGCAAATCGTAGACGCTGCTGTAGAAGCGCACGGTCCAGTTGAGATTTTGATAAACAACGCGGGAGTAATTTCAGACAATCTGTTGATTCGTATGAGAGATGAGCAGATTGAGCACACCATCAACACAAACCTTTTGGGGACGATCCACTGCACACGGATGGTAGTGCCTGGCATGGTTAGAGGGCGATGGGGTCGCATTATCAACATCTCATCGATCGTGGGTATACGTGGCAACTTGGGGCAATCGAACTATTCTGCTTCAAAGGCTGCGATCCACGGCTTCACCTATTCTGTGGCTAAGGAGTTGGCCAAACGCAACATAACCGTCAACGTAGTGGCTCCGGGCTACGTAGCTACTGCTACGAGCGAGGTGATCTCCGACCGTGCGCGCAAAATCCTCTTGGATCTAATCCCAATGGGTAGATTCGGATACGTTGAAGAGATCGTGCCGATGGTTGCGTTCCTGACGAAGGAAGAGGCGCGCTACATCACTGGTGATGTGATACGCGTTGATGGCGGATTGGCCATATAGGCCGCCAGGATGAGTTCGGAAAACAGATCGCTCAGCGGTAAGACCGCTTTGATTACTGGCGGGTCACGGGGTATCGGGAAGGCGATTTCAATGGAATTGGCTGGACGCGGAGCGGATATTTGCTTCAACTACCTACGCAGTCATGCTGCTGCTAGGGCCGCTGAAGAGGAATTTGCGACAAAAGGTATCGCTGTTTTGCGGCATCGGGCGAATCTTGCGGACAATTCAGCGATTGAGGGACTAATCGATGCGGTAGTCGAACGATTTGGGAAGATCGACATCTTGGTGAATAATGCGGCATCGGGCGTAATGCGATCATCGGTTGAGGTCACAGAAAAGCATTGGGATTGGACTCAGTCGATTAACGCGAAGGCTCCATGGCGGCTCGCAGCGTTGGCATCCGATCACATGCCCGAGGGTTCGAGAGTTTTCAATATCTCGTCCCCGGGTTCGACCCGAGTTTTGGCGCAGTATTTCCCTGTAGGCGTGTCGAAAGCGGCTTTGGATGCGATCACTCGTTATATGGCGATTGATCTTGCGCCGAAGGGAATCGTGGTTAATGGCGTTTCTGCGGGTTTTGTAGAAACCGACGCGTTGGATGCTTTCCCAGATGAATTGGGAATCAAGGAAGTGGCACTCCGCCCCACTCCCGCCGGGCGACCTATTTCACCCGATGATGTGGCAAACGTGGTGGCGATGCTATGCTCGCCAGATGCCGAGATGATTCGCGGGCAAGTGATCGTGGTAGACGGCGGCGAGATGCTCTTGCATCGCTAAAGCGGATCCCCGCCTGCTGGGCTTTGCATAACTACCGTCATTCCGACGAAAGTCGGCGCTTCAGCGGACGGAACGTCCATCCAGCGGGGAGGGAAGAGAGGCGTACAAACCAGAACCCGTCATCTAATCTTCCTTTAATTCCCCCTTGGATCATCAAGGGGGAGGGTTACGCACAGATCCCCTGCGCGGGAATGACAAGGTATCGTAGTGGTCGGGGAGGCGGGGGTCGAACCCGCGACCTCCTGCTCCCAAAGCAGGCGCGCTTCCACTGCGCCACTCCCCGTAACTCCAATACTATGATTCTATGCTTACTCGAACCGAAAAACGACTGAGACGATGTTGATGCGCATCATTTGCGACTTGCATCTTCACTCGCGCTACTCGTTGGCAACTAGCCCGAAGTTGGATATCCAGACTCTCGCGGGTGCCGCAACTCGCGTCGGCATTGATTTGCTCGCGGCACCTGATTTCACTCAACCGGTGTGGCGTGATGAGATGAGAGCCGAACTCGTGGAAACTAACCCCGGATCGGGCATCTTCTCAGCATTCGGCAAGCAGTTCATGCTAATGAGCGAGGTTTCATGTATCTGGAGACAAAACCGACGTTCCCGACGCGTTCATCTCCTAGTTGCAGCACCCGATTTTGACGCGGTCGACCGCATGTGCCAGACGTTCTCGAAATTGCAAAATCTGGAATCAGATGGACGACCAGTATTCAAGATATCGGCTCGCGAATTGTTCAGCATCGTGCGCGATGCCGATCCTAGATCCGAAGTCATCCCCGCTCATGTATTCACGCCATGGTATGGAGTTTTCGGCTCCAAGTCAGGCTTCGACTCGCTTTACGAATGCCTTGGCGACCTAACCGACCAAATTCCAGCCGTGGAAACAGGGTTATCAAGCGATCCATCAATGCATTGGGCTGTCCCAGATTCAAGGGTCCGCTCGATAGCCTCATTCTCCGATGCCCATTCGATAGCATCGTTGGGTAGAGAAGCTACGGTGTTGGAAGTTGATGAGACGAGCTATGACGACGTTGTTAAAGGGTTCCGCGACCGCAAAGTTGTAGAGACCTACGAATTCCACCCCGAACACGGGAAGTACCACTTGGATGGACATCGTAGCTGTAATATCCGATTACACCCAGATGTCTCTACTGCGCTTAACGGGATATGTCCAGAGTGCGGACGCCCGATGACCTTAGGAGTCTTGCATCGGGCACGTTCGCTATCGGATAGAGGCTTAGCGCCGGCAATCAAAGATGCCGATGGTTTGTGGCGTGATCCCGACGGCAAAAACCCACCGTATCGTCATCTGATACCACTGATCGAGCTTTTGTCGTACGCGTTAGGGGTTGGAAAAACGTCAAAGCGCGTTAATCGAGCATACACTGCTCTCACTGACACACTCCGTAGCGAGTTCAATGTGCTGCTACATGCCAATGCCGAAGATATATCTGCCATCCTACATCGTGAAGACGTAGCAAACGCGATTATCAATGCGAGGCAAGACAACGTTGATGTAGAACCGGGTTACGATGGCGTGTACGGATCTGCAACGCCGTGTTCGAGTGTCGCGACGCCATCATCAGAACAAGGAAGCCTGAGCATTTAGGGGATCAGATATGAAAATCGTATCGTTGAAAGCGGTCTACCCAAACTACAAGAACGTTGCATCATCGTGGCGTACGCATCTTTGGCAGATAGTTGTCGAAGTGCGAACCGACACTGGAGATGTTGGACATGGATATGGCGGAGGAGGGCTTGCCGCCTTGCCTATCGTGAACGGGCATTTCCGTGAACTGCTCTTAGGCCAGGAGTTGAACTCACCAGAAGACATTGAGCGGATATGGGACATCCTCTACTACGAATCAATACCCTACGGACGCAAAGGGATTGCGATGATGGCGCTGAGCGGTGTCGACTTAGCGTTGTGGGACACCCTCGGAAAGGCTAAAAACAAGCCCGTCGCAGAGTTGATAGGTGGGGTTCGCAAAGATCGCATCGAAGTCTATGCCACTGGCCCCGATTCCGAGTGGTACGCCGAAATGGGAGTATCTGGTCAAAAGCTGACCCACCGCTGGAACGGGACAACCGACGACGCTGTAGCGTCCGCTGAAGCGGCTCGCAAGATCATGGGTGATGATGCCAAGATCATGTTCGACGTCTACATGTCATGGGACGCAGATATCGCTATTCGGATGGCTGACGCTCTTTCCGAGTTCAACATCTATTGGTTCGAAGATGTGCTGACACCTGATGATGTTCGGGAGTTGAGCGAGCTGCGCCCCAAGATAACCCCTATCAACTTGGCAGGAGGCGAACACGAATTCGCTGTCGCAGGTTTCAACGAGATCGCTGAGCACGGCTCCTACGACATTTGGCAACCAGACATCACTTGGTGCGGCGGAATCACAGCGGGATTACGAATCTGCGAATTGGCAGCGAAACACAACATCCCAGTAGTACCTCACCGCGGCGGCGAAGTATGGGGTCTACACCTGATCGCTGCGAACGACGCTTGCGACAACCTAGCGGAGACGGTCATGGGAACTCGGAATGCGACTACCGATGACCTTTGGGTTGGAAATCCGGAGATTGCAAAGGGTAAGCTTTCAATTAGCGATCAGCCTGGTTTTGGGGTCCGGTTGAATGAAATGGCGGGTTGACCTATAGCCATTCGCTTATTCGGCTGTTGGCCGTGCGAACCAAATTGAAAAAAAGGTGTCGGAACTGCGGCCCTCATCACTTTGTCCATTCTGGGGACGGTAGCTGTTGTCCGGATGTCAATTGACATATCGTTGCGACCAGTTGAGTTGTTACCGCGCGGGCATCATCAACTTGACCCATGAATACCAAATATTCGACGAGGTGTGCCACGGTGCCACCGAACCAAAGAGAATCACCAATCCAAGGCCGAATCGATTTCACAGCAAAATCATGCCACATCTCAGGAAAATCTTTTTTCAAGATTCGCCAACGTTCTTTGGTTTCGTCGAAGCTAGACCAGTATTCCAACCAACCCCAGTTAGATTGTTGGGCCCGTACTAGCCAAGGATAGCTTGCCGAAAGTCCGCCTAGATTTCTCGCTGCAAACACTGTTTCATTGCTAATCCTGATTCGTTCATTGCCCAAGATGTAGCACTTCGCTGCCTGAAAGGCTTGATATGCGATTTCCGATTCTGACCAGAGAGGTAACCAGGCACTTAGCTTATCTTCAAGTTCGAAAGACCTAGCATACACAACTTGCCTCACGAGCTGACCAAGATTTTCTGGCGGGTATGCGAGATGCCAATTTTGATCAGACAGTTCGTCATCATTAGCATGGGGAGTTTGGTCTGTAGCGTCAGCGGCAACGACATCAACAGATGGCGTATCGGACATGACAGGCAACCACATCAACATTTCCTCAGCGACTTCGTCTCCGTCTGCGGCGAGATTTTCGAGGACGCAGATTGAAGTTGATTTTACGCATGTGCTGTACAAGGCATTGGCCGCAGGTTCGACCAAATCCCCGTGACGGATCATTTGCTCCATCGTATCTCCGACATCACGGTTTGTTTCGCCCGCAACGCATGATTTCACGTAGTCCACCGCAAGATGAGGGTCGAAGCGAAGTAAATGTGCGCCGAATTGTGCGGGCAGATAACGCGTCTCGTCACCGTCTGTGTATCCTTCCACAGCTGCGATCAAGGGAGCGAGATCGAACCACCACGATTTGTCAACGTCCGAGTTCTCAGCCACCGCCGCGATCGACCTCAGTGCTGTGTGGAGTAAGAGGTCTTTGTGGTAGCCGTACCCGATCAAATTATCTGCAGCTAACCGTAGATAATTGGCGGCTTCATTTTCAAGCCCATGCCGGACACAGACATTCGCGAGCATGGCGTAGACCTCAGCGCGTTCGCTGAACGGCTCCACAAACGATGCCAGTTCTGATTCGATCGAAGCGCAAAGTTTTTCTAAGGTCGGTTCGGACACATGAATTGTTTCTTCGGCTAGGCTACTTAGAATCTGACTAAACCCGGACAATCGGTGGGTAGAGATCGAAGCCACCTCATCCCAACTCAGTTTGCCGTCGCCGCCTGTTGCATCTCGAAATGCCAGTAGATCTTCGGTAATCGTCTGTAGGGCAGCCTTGAAACCGCGATCTTGGCGGTACTGATTCAAGTTTGAATCCAACGGGGGACGAGCAATCGAATAAGTCGCATCGTATGCTGCGGTTACTGGTAACTCTTCTTCGCGCAACCAAGACGTAGCAACGGATCGCGCGCCGTCGCCCAAGCTTGCAAGCGCCATACCAAGCCAATGGTCTACCTCTGCTGCCGGTTCCCAGCCTTCTGTAGAGCCGGCAGACTGAATTTCCCGCACAAGTAGGACAAAAAACAGATCGTGAATGTATCGGGCTATCTGTGTAGGCCAGGCCTCAAAGTGAACATACTCTTCATCAGCTGGAACGCTCGGTTCATCTAGAGAAACAAGAGGTGTTTGACGGGAGTGAAACGCAGAGTATAGCGACCGATACAACGGAGTTAACCTAGCCGACTCATTTTCTGATAGTCCCCGTTGATCAACGATCGCTTGTAGTGCCACGTGATGCGAAAGACATTTTTCTGTCTGGCTATCGAGACCCTGGCCTAGAGCATCAACGGCACGATGAACTTCGTGAGTTCTACGCAACCCAGATGTCCAACTCTCTGCTATCAATACGCGTATATCTCTGGATGGGGCACGACGCAAAAAGTTGACCAAACGATTTGTAGAGATGTCAACTATCCCAGCGAGTTCGGCGGTGTAGAGATACCAATCATCTCTGTCCGTGTGCGTGTTGATACCGTCGATGTCGCGCTGATTCCGTCTATTGATTTCCTCGAAACAGTTTCTCAATTCATCATTCTTACCTGAGATGTGCATATATTTCGCCAATTCAAGAAGGTGAGAATCGCTAAGGCGATCAATGCTGGCAAGAGACCTAGCTTCCAGATATTCATCCTTGGCTATCAGCAATTGAGTGGCGAACATCCACCGCGTCGCTTCGTCGTGGTGCTTCATCGAGGAAACAACGTCGGCAAGAATGCCGCGGTCAACATAAGTTGGAAAATCTCCTACTTCAATCGCCCGCCAAGCGGCAGTCTGCAAGACGCTGGTCAATTCCGGCTCCGGGTGCCCGGCTGCTACCGCATCGACAGTCCACTGCCGGTCCGCGCCTGTCAACAACGGTTGGTCGTCACCAGATTCGAGCTTCAGCGTCCAGAGATAAGACCTACGCCAATAATCAGGAGCATCGCTTTCGAGCCATTTGATAATTGCGTTTCGTAGCGTCGTCTGCCGGTCAACAAGTTCCGGACGTTGCTTTGCGAAAACCGACAAACTAGTGTGAAACGCCTTCAATCCCAACGCGTCTCGCCCCAACAGATGCCGAATTGAAGACAATGCCTGTAAGGAACTGCCTCGTTCGTATCCAGCCAGTGCGAGACATTTCAACAGAGCGTCTTGTGGCCAGGAAAAGTCGGCCAGAGCAAGAAGCAATACAACGTCTCTACCTTTTTCGGTCAGGCTCGACCAGAGCGAGCGATAGTAGGTTTCAACGGAATCCGCCGGTCCTTCAGGTAAGCCTTGTATCGAATTGATCGTCAGCGGTTCGCCCTGTTCCGTGATGCGCTTAATCACGTATCTCAACAATAGCGGGTGCCCGCCAGTCTTGGCGTGTAAAGCTGTAGCAACGTCTGCTCGAATAAACCGCTTGTTATGTGATTGAGATTCCAACCCCATAAGTTCATCGTGGTTTTCAAGCCATTTTGATACGGCGAGAATGTCCAGATTCGGTAGTGTCACCCATTGTTCCCTAGGTGCCACGTTGAGCAACGAGACCGGGAGTTGATTGTCCGCTACCGGTTGAGTGCCTACGACTAGGACCACACGTTCAGGCAGCGGAATCAGTTGATCGAACAGTTCGTTCAACTGTTGTCGAGAATCTTCGTATCGCCAGACGTGGTCGAGTCCATCGATCACCACCACTAGACGCTTGTGGGATTCTTGAAGTTGAGATCCGACTTCCTCAATCCATGCGTGGAGATGATTCGGATCAGGGTTTTCAACCGGTAATTCCGAGACATACTCGTTCAAGTCGGTTTGGATATCCGACATCAACGACTCCGCAACGCGACGCGCGTTGAACCTTTCGCGTTGATTTGCCGTGGATTGCAATGCGTAGTGATGCCGGATAACTGGTTGTTCGGCGGCTTTCAACTCTTGAACCAAGTAGCTCAAGTAGGTGCTCTTGCCCGTACCGGGGCTTGCAGTAAGAACAATCGTCGAATCGTCTCCTTGGAGGACTCGGCCGATGAACCTTTCGTGAAAATCAGATTGGAGCGTGTAATCTGAAGGAACTTCAAAGTTCTGCGAAAGCGGAACTAACTGACGCCACCCACACGCGTTTTGGATGTGCTTCAGCCGGATCTCGCCGTTCGGGGGAAGGTTTTGGCATCTGATCCACGACTTGATCGCCCTTTGAAGGCTGAGCCAACCTAGTTCCGGTACGCCAAGCAGGTGGAATTCTCGTTGCAGGCTCTCGTCGTATTCGGGCAGATCTTGTTCATCGATTCGAAATCGAAAACGCTCTAGAAAATCACTGGCGTCTTCTCCGAGTTGCGATGAGATGCACGCCAAATGTTCGTCATCGGTTCTGTCTTGATCAACCAGACCGTCGGGTTTGAGATAGAACCCACTGCCACGTAGTCGATTGGAATAAAGTTTCGGTTCAATTTCGTCATACAAATCTTCTAGTTTCTTGACAGAATTCCACCAGTCTTGAATCAACGATGTTCCGCCTGGTGAGGGAGCCAGCAATGTTTCCCAAGTCCAAGTGGTTTCTGATCGCAGAGGGTTTGGGGAAGATTTGACCTGCGTAGCTTTTAGGATGCCATCTTTCCGTAGAACCAAAACGTCGTCAAGTTTCCCCGCCTCTCTCGCTTCCAGCTTCACCCATTCATAACGCGACGGATGCTTCAAGATTTGAAGCATGGCTTCCGCAGCAACCAAGTCTTGGTAATCGTCTCCGTAACGACGCGCCCCAGTTCTTGTTAATGTTTCTCCTGTCATGTACTTCGTGATTGCAGTGCCAGATTCGACGCGTGATTAATCATGCACATGCCAAGCGCATCACCGCGTTAATGCCCACATGCCCTAAGTTTTCAACGACGTCACAATCGCCTCGCAAGCCTGCTTGTAGATGATCGCATCGACGTTGATGGAGATGTATTGGATGCCTAGGTCGATCAGCCATTTGCCCATTTCGACATCCTTGGCGTAGGAGCCCACTGCTCTGCCCTGCGCACGGGCTTTAGCTGTGGCATCGCGTAGCGCGGTCTCTACTATCGGATTGCGGACATCGCCGGGATATCCGAGGGATTGGGAGATGTCGTATGGGCCTAGGAACAGGACGTCAATCCCATCAACCGTCATAATCTCTTCAAGGTTGTCCAAACCCTTTTTACCCTCGATATGCACTACAGTCATCGTTTCGTCGTTTTGGCGGTCTGTGTGTCCCTCACCGTCGTTGTCAAAATAGTTGCCTGCACGAGTGAAGATGGAAAGTCCCCGTTCGCCAAGAGGCGCGTACTTTGCCGCGTGAACCACAGCCTCAGCATCGGGGATGGAGTTGATCTGTGGAACTTGCACACCCTCGGACCCGATGTCCAACGCACGGAGGATCAGACGTTCATCGTTGTCGCCAACTCGGATAATCGGCGCCACTCCGACGCCCTGCGCGGCGATCACCAGATCGGTTGCAGATTCCTGAGAGATCGGGCCGTGTTCGGTGTCGATGATGCAAAAGTCCATCCCCGAGTAGCCAAGCGTGTCGATCATCGTCACCGACGGCACAATGACGAACGGACCGACTACTGTCTCTCCAGCTTGAAGTCGTTTCTTCAGATTTCCACGAATGGGCATTCTTTTCCTTCTCTCTTATGCCTAACACCGTTGTCCCGTCATTCCCGCGAAGGCGGGAATCCAGAGGGGCGGTGCAAAGTTCTCGGGTCTATACCACTATCAATGGCACGATGCTCTCGGCGACGGTGATGCCGCCATGCATCGATTCTACGGTCTCGCCTTCCTCATTATCGGATGCAAATATCGACCATCTACCGCGCGAGATTGCGAAAAAGTCTCCCATGCGCGCTCTGGAAGCATTTGATACGAGATCGACCGGACCAAACAATCCTAGATCGATAGCCGTTGCGCTCGGCATCAAAGCGAATCTATCGGCGAACCGATCTTCGAAACTTGCTTCAAACGCCCGCTCTTCTCCAGGTTTGAGGTGAAAGAACAGCGTCCTTGGCTCACCAGACGGCACGCAGGTAAGATGTTGGCTGATAGCGTCAGACGGTCTTATCGTGGACCACACCTCGGCAGGGCTGTCGAGATGTCCGTGGTCAGCAGTGGCGATAAATCTCGCTTTGCCTGTCAACGCAGTTCCTAAGGCCTCAGCGAGCGCGGCTGCACGAAGCACCGCGACACGAGTGATCGGATGCATCTCGCCATTTTTATGGGCGCAACTATCAACCTCAGTCCAATAGACGTATGTAAACGTCTTCCCTTTTGAATGAGAAATCCTATCCAATACGGAATCGACAATATGGGTTATAGGATCGCGATCGTAAGAGAACCCTACGGTATCGGTTTGCCCATACATTTGGCTAGTGGCAGAGCCGGCGATCTCTTCGTTAATCACGAAGGTAAATGCACCTGTGTTCCCAAACGGGATCGGCGGTGCCAAAAGCATCTCCATCGGACTGAATCCGATTTCGCTCAGTGATTGACCTGTGCGAGTCAGGCGCCAAGGCAGTGGTTGGATGCGTTCTCCCAGACGCGGGATATGAACGTCCCAGCCCAAGTTCCCGTGAGCACCCGGCCATCTCCCTGTGGCAAGTGCCATCAGATTCGGCCCTGTAGACGTAGGGAGAGTTGAGCAGATAGTCGCCGTTGCGTTACGTCGGACGTAGGAATCTTCCTGCAACGCGTTGACAAAGTTCATCCCGAAACCGTCAAGCAGCAACAGAACGATGTGATCGGGTTCACCAATGGCGTCACTCAATGGCTCAGCGGCGCGTTGGGTCGCGTCATCGAAAATCTCGGGCTGCAACACACCCAACGCGTTCCCAACTGCGAATCCAAGTGCTGCGTGATTCGGCTCATCGTGCTCGGGAATGATGCCCTTGAACTCGTTATCGAGAGAGGCGATGATGTCTTCTCTGCTGTTTATCGACTGCATGCTATTCCGTGGGCTTAGTGGAACGACACAATGGGACGTTGTTCAAGAATAACTTTATAGACAGTGTTCTTGGCGACCTCGCGTCGTACCCTGAAATAATGCCAAACGCGAACTCAAAGGCAACCGTCATGTTCCTCGGCACAGGAACGTCAGAGGGCATCCCACGAGTAACCTGCCTTACAGCCGATCCGCCGACATGCCCAGTATGCACCGATGCGATGCGTCCAGGTTCCAAGAACCGTAGGCGCAACACTGGCATCGTGATCCAAAGAGAACAGGACAACGAGCCGCCTGTCAACATCTTGATCGATGCTGGAAAGTTCTTCTACCAAGCAGCGATCGAGTGGTTTCCCAAACATGCGATCAGATCGTTAGATGCTGTCATACTTACTCATGCTCACGCGGATTCCGCCGGAGGCCTAGACGATCTGCGCGATTGGACGAACACAATGCGTTTTGCTCAAGGCGACGAACATGCAGCACTGCTGGCACGTGGGCGAGATGCGCGGGTTCCCATCTACTTGAGGGAACAAGATTTGGAAATCGTATCCAAGACCGCTTACTACCTTGTTGATCGAACCCAAATGACCAGTGGCGGTACGGTCGCCATACTCGATTTTCAGACCATCGACAATGAACCTTTCGACGTATACGGAACTACGATCGAACCGTTGGAAGTACCGCACGGCGCGGATTACTCGTGCAACGGCTATCGCATCGGAGACCTGGCGTATATTTCGGATGCTTCGGATGTTCCAGACAGGGTTTTAGAGCGAATCTCAGACGTGGACACGTTAGTTATCGATGCTTTGAGAACCAAACGCACACATGGATCACACCTGACCATGGAACAAGCGGTTGAGGTCGCCAAGATCATCCGTCCCCGCCGTACGCTTCTAACTGATGCCGCACATGGTATCGATCACTACGCTATGAATGCACGTCTACGTGATCCATCGATTAACGATGGACTAGACATCCGATACGCATACGACGGAATGAGTATCGAGATCGTTGCGGGTTAACTGCCAACAAGCAGCAATTTGCATCTAAGATGCATCTCGTTCAGCCCGATACTGCGCGATTACTGCATCGTCCGGCGGATAGTACTTGCCGGGCGTCAGGTTCTCGCGATCAAGCCGAGCCCGGATCCATTCTTCGAGATCGTCGTACTCAATCGCCTTCTGCGCGATGTCTTGCGCGACCACACGCGGAATGCAAACCACACCATCGTCGTCGGCAACGATGTAATCGCCTGGCTTGACCAACACCCCATCGCAGTTGATCGCGTCGTTCGTAGAGTACGGAGTGCCTACGCGTGTGCCTAGACTAGATGTCTTATCGTACCCATAGAGCGCGATTCCATAGTCCTTGACCGTATGCATATCTCGGATACCACCATCGCAGACTAGCCCGTCGATGCCGCGCTGCTTCAAGCGCAAGAACTTGATATCACCGCCAATCGACATCCATTTAGTTCGCATCGACTCCATCACGATCACATCGCCCGGACCGCCTAATTCAAACGCTGCGTACTCGGGCGATTCCTCACCGCCCGGTTTCTCAGCCATCAGATCGGGACGCGCCGGAAGAAATCGAACTGTGATAGCACGCGCAACGAGACGAACACCCGGATTCATCGTCTTGACGTTTGCCATGTAGACGTAGCGCGGGTCATGACCGTTGCGCGCCAGAATATCCACAACAGCGGTGGAGTTGACCGTTTTCAGTTTTTCGATCGTTGCAGAGTCGAGTACGTGGTCAGGAGTTGGTTGGATGATTGCCACAGCTTTGCTGGCTCCGAATGAGATTCTTGTCGGCGGTAGGAGGTTTTAGATTCTAGACGTGCGATGTCGAAAAAGTAGGCATTCAACCAGTTAGTCGCTCTTGCCGAATTCCTCGCCTTCGTCTGCCAGCTGTCCGTAGTTGGTGATGCCGACCTCACCTTCAGGGAACTCGGCGGTGATCTTCAACTTTCCGCCTACCGCCTCGATGTATGAGCGCAAACTAGATATGTTGGTATCCGCTCGCTGCTCCATCTTTGAAACCGCGGGTTGGTTGACGTTTAGCTTCTCAGCTAGTTCCTGTTGCGTAAAGGCGCGTGTACGACGCAGTTCGTGCAAAGGCATTTGTGCAAGCATCTGCTCGGCCATCTCGTTGATGCGGCGGCGCCGGGCGGACGAGAAGCCTTTCGTCAGTTCGCTGAATGGTTTGTGGCCTGCCATTAGATCAGCCCTTCCTTTCGCAGTTCGTCAAGATGTTCGTCGTATAGGCCATCCGCGATCGGGACGTATTCCTTGTAGAACCGATCGTTTCCTGTCTTATCGCCTCCAATCAGGAGGATAGCGGCTCGCCTAGGGTCAAACACGTAAAATGTGCGTAACGGGCGTCCACCGCTTTGAGTGCGTAGCTCACGCATCGCACCATGCCGGGAGCCCTTTACGTCCGACGAGTACGGGAATGGCAGACGCGGCCCGTGTCGCATCAATAGTTCGACGCCAGCCGAAAGCGAGTCCTGCTCTCGCTCTGTCAAGCCATGCCACCAGTCCTCGAACTCGTAGGTATACTCAACCTCCCAAGACATAACCTCATTATATTCCTATTATGGAATAGTCGTCAAGTGGAATGACGAACCAACTCGTAATTTCCGCACCTGTGCGTCTCAACTGGATACCCATTCCCCCGCGAACCGTTGCACCAAACTAGCGATGTTCTGCGCTCCTAGCACGAAATCTTCAACCGTGATGTTTTCGTTCGGAGCGTGGATCTTGTGGCTTGGATGATCGATCCCTGCCGATGTGATAGGAATGCCGAGAACCTCACCGAAGTCATACATAGGGCCAGAACCTGCCATTGTGGGATAGACCACGGCAGGTTTCCCGTAGGTCTGTTGCGAGGTCTGAATCGCCATCTGTGCCCATTTAGAAGACATGTCAGTCCGGAATGGGTGGACACCGCTGATCAGATTCAGTTCGACATTCTCAAAACCTTTGCGGTCTAAGTGTTTGCGAACTTTGCTGAAGATGTCATCAGGCCGCATATCAGGAACAAGTCGAAAGTCCATTTTGGCACTCGCTTTAGCAGGCAGAACCGTTTTCATCCCTTCTCCTTGGTAGCCCGCGTCCAATCCGGCGATATTCGCAGTTGGCATGAAGAGATGCTTACGCGGCAGATCTTCGGAACCGAGTCCAGCGACAAAAGAGTCGTTGCCAAATGTCGAACGCCACTCGTCAGAGTCGTCTGGGAGGTTAGCAAGTGCTTGATCTTCCTCAGAGGTGGAAGCTCGAACATCGTCGTAGAAACCCTCAACCAGAATGCGGTCGTCAGTCGGGTCTTTGAGGGAGTTGAGGGCATTTACGAGTGTCCACGTCGCAGAAGGCAATACCGTCGCGTATGAAGAGTGCGCGTCTCCTCTGAGGAGTTGCACTGAAAGTTCGACAGCCAAAACGCCCTTCAGCCCAAGGTAGATGAGCGGCCGGTCCTGTGCGTTGCGACCTCCACCCTCCCAGATGCAGGCATCGGCTGTGAGTTTATCTTTGTGGTTCTGGATAAGACCCGGCAAGTTTGGCGATCCCGATTCCTCTTCACCCTCCGCAAAGATTTTGATATTGCACGGCAACCCGCCCCATTCCTCACGAAATGCCCTGACGACCGCCAAACGAGCGGCGATGTTCCCTTTGTCGTCTGACATTCCGCGTCCGTATAGTCGGTCGTCTTTTCTCGTCGGTTCAAAGGGATCCGTCTCCCAAAGCTCTATAGGGTCTGTGGGTTGCACGTCGTAGTGGACATAGAGCATCAGAGTCGGCGGATTAGCATCGGGGTTCTCGATGCCGGAAATCGCTTGGGCGCAACGGAAGGCATCCATATCAGCAGCAGCGTAGCCGTAAACAGACGGAAGACCGTTGTCGGGTGCTTCAAGAATCTGAGTGTCGAATCCGTGCTGAGTGAAGATTTCAGCGACTAGTTGGGGTGCCTTGTCGAAACCTAGTCGTTGGGCAGAGATGCTCGGTTGGCGGACCAGAGTGAATAGGGTTTGTAGGGAATGATCAATGTTGTCTTCGATGTGTTGGTGGATGGATTGCAATTGATATGCTCCTACCTGCTATAGCAAATCTCGCTGAATTGTGATGCTCTGTCAGTTGAAACGCCGTCTCTAGTCAGGAATACGCGACCTCGGAAGCTGAGGGACAGTGAGTCTTGATTACACCTAACTACCCATCCAGTCCTCGCATCATACCCCTCAAATATGCAATCTGCCCCAGATGCTGCGCCTCCTCTACCAAGATATGTCCCCAAACCCAAGCACCGCTTACCGCTATCTTGCGACGCGGATGATAGAACTCTTTGTCGAGGTCCTCAACAGGCATCGTATCTAGGTGTACAAGCGTCACCTCCCGTGCTGATCGGTAGTAGTCCATCATCTCGTTGATGTCGGTCTTCGGCATCGCCCGCATCTTCTCTGCCGTATCCTCACGTCCGTAGTCGTCAGGGTCCATTCCGAACCGCTCGTACCACTTATCCTTCACCCAGATGTCTTCGGCCTGTCGGAGGACCAGATTCACCCAACGGTCCTCAACCCGCGCCATGTGCCATACGATCCACTCAATGAAGTTAGCGTGAAGAGCCGGCTGATAACGCAACTCATCCTCCGACAACCCATCCAAAGCCTTTTCAAGTCCCTCCATGTACTCGATCAGTCCGCTACGCACCGCTTCTCTGAAATCAGCCATATTTACTTCCTTTCATTCCAACCAGTTTTGCCGCTAATTGCTTCTATTTGCCGCATCATCCTGTTTCCTGCTTTTTCACCGCTTCAATCATTGCTTGAATGTAACCATTGGCAAAGGCTCTGCCACGGTGGCCCCATGGAGTGTCTTCGAAGGTCTGCGGCACATGATCGTCGATGAAGAAGGAATCAAACCCCACTTCGTGGTAGATCTTCATCGCTTTATACATGTCGACGTGGCCAGTGTTGATGAATTCTTCGTGGAACTTCGGCACGGTGTCCGATACGTTGCGGAAGTGCACATAGAGAATCTTCTTGCGCTTGCCGAAGTAGCGGATCATGTCGTAGATGCCACCGTTTGCCGCATCCTCCATCTCCGAGAACGTGCCCTGACAAAACTCGATGCCATTGCAAGGCGAGTCGACGATCTCGATCAATCGTCTGTAAGACTCAAAAGACCTAAACAGTTGCGGAATGCCGCCAAGTTTCTCAACTGGCGGATCGCAGGGGTGAATTCCGCACCGAACACCAGCTTCTTCTGCGACCGGAGTAATGATCCGAATCCACTCCTCCAAACGTTCCCACATCTCCTCTTCCGTATGCTCTCGGCCATGAGTATTGGGCATCTTCTGCGCTTCATTGTTGTCGAAAGCGGTTGCCAACGCGCCGGCCCGAATAATCGCTGGCTTAGTCCGCCAGACATGCGAGGGCATCCAGTTGTATCCAAAGATGGGAATCCCTGCTGCGCCGATGTTCCGAACGGTCTCGATCATGTTCTCGATCTGGCGCTCGCGGTTCGGGCCTCCGAGCATGATGTCCAAGTAGAAATGCGTCGGGACATTCTCCAAAGCCATCAACTTCAACCCTTCGCTCTCTACCTGCAATCGCAACTTCACAAGGTCGTTCACTGCCCACTTTCCACCAGCATCCGGCAGTTGCGGGGTGTTAAGCAAAATGTCCTTGACTCCGTATTGGGCTGCGAACCTCAGGAACTCGCGGCCTGGCGTGTTGAACTGTCCAAATCCTGCTCGCATTTTCGTGATGCCTTTCGTATCTATCCCGTTCCCGTTTCCTGTGCGCTTAAAGGTTATCTCTGAGTTACGAGACCTACTTATTCGCCGCGCGTCACGTTCGCTGCATCCTTATGAGATTCAGCCTTACGTTCCACCAAACAATGAGGGGAGTAATCAACACTGTTGGGGCGATCCAAGTTATCCACGCAGGTTCGAAATCTAAGTTGACGACTGCCACGGCAGTTATCGTGGCTATGGTCCCAGCAAGCATGTTAGTTAAGTGTCGCTGGATTCGCTGGGAGGTCGAATCAGACCAATTGCGGTGGTATTGCATATCCGCCATGCTGAGAGCGACCGCTATGGTTCCAAACACTGCGAGTGAAACCCACATCGAATCGCCTGATAGCCCTACTACAGCGCCGTAAGCCCACATCGCTAAGCCCGTAACCGCCATGATGCTGGCTGCCGTCCAGTCGACCCAAAGAGGTTTTACACGGCTGTTACGAGCGAAACGCCAACCAGCAAACACTAAGTAAAAGCTGAAGATGGCGATTATCAGCAAGAAGATGTCAGCACCTAGTACAGCTAGCGGTAATGCCGTGAGGAAAACTACGGTCATAGTCAACGCATATACTCTTCCTGCCCTCACATGGTTCGTGCCGCCCTTCTTTGTGACGACAGGAATCGCCGCCGACAGCAAGGCGATGGATCCGGCAGCAATGTGGATTACGAGTAGGATCGATTCAATCATTTATTTCTTGTCCATGACGTAGACCATCAGACGCGCAACTTGTGAGGATAATCCACAACTATACCGCAGCGGTTTTGCTAACCGATTTCTGTAACCTGATGAATCATGCCACGTATTCTTGTAAGCTACGGCACTAAATACGGCTCAACCACTGAGATTGCATCCCAAATCGGAGAACGGCTGACCGATGCAGGGTTCGATACCGATGTCCTCCATGCCAACCTCGAGATCGACATCACCAAGTACGACGCTCTGATAGTCGGCTCACCGTTCTACGCCGGCCGCTGGTTGCCCGAACCGACGCTACTGTTAGTCGCCAACCACGAACGCATCGCGGACATTCCGATCGCGCTCTTCAGCGTCGGCATGATAGATGTCAAGCACGCTGGCAAGCTGCGCGAGGAACACGATGCCTGGATCGAGAAGGCCTTCACTCAAGAAGGCATTAACCTAAACATCTTTACATCCACAACCTTCAGTGGTGCATACCACCGAAGGAACTTACCTCTCTGGATGCGCGTCGTCGACACCATCCTACGCATCACACCAGAAGGTGATTACCGAGAATGGAATGAAATTACAGATTGGGCCGCCGAAATCGCCAAACGCTTGAAAGAGATACTCAGCGACACCGAGATCGACTAAACTGAATCGCTTCTATGCTGATCGATATCCATACACATATCCAGCAGCACGACCCATCGGAAGTACCAGGGATGCTTGAACGCGCCGCCGATGCAGGTGTCTCCACAGTCATCGCTGCGGGAACCACGATCGACGATTCCCTCAAGGCGATCCGTCTTGCCGAGACCTATCCGAATGTGTTGGCTGGCGTGGGTATCCACCCCTCAGACCTCGAAACACCTATCACACCTGAAAACATCGCTGCGCTTGACACGATGGCATCGCATGAGCGCGTGACCGTCATGAGCGAAATCGGCATCGATCACATGCCCAACAGTCCGAACCATGAGTGGCAAGAGGATGCCTTCGCCGCACAGATCAAGACCGCCAAGCGTCACAAACTACCTGTCGTGTTCCATGTCCGTGAACACCTCGATGATCTCTCGCGTTTCGAAGCCCGCGCATCCGCCCTATCCATCCTCGCAGAACATGATGTTGGACAACTCGGTGGCGCCGCCCACTACTTCCAGGGCGACTACGAATACGCGCGGAAAATCCTCGATTTAGGTCTAAAAATCTCTTTTGCCAAGCCCCTTTTGCGATCGTCAGAACTCCAAGATGTAGCAAGAAGGATCCCGCTGGAATACATCGTTTTGGAAACCGACTCCTACCCGCAACCCTTCAAAAAGAACCGCGCGAAGTGGACAGAGCCAAGAGATGTTCGAGTGGTTGCGAAGTGTTTGGCAGAGATCAAGCAAATCTCCATAGATTTCCTGAGCAATCGCTCGGTATGACACCGGCATACCTAGAATCATGGTGAAGTCGAACTACCCAATACAATCGAAAATAGCAACGTTTGCAAGCATCGAATACTGGCACCGCATCCACATTGTCGAACCAACACACACTCAACATCGCCCTTAAAGAGTGGTCCGCCACCATCTACGCGCTCGCATCAGGCGATCAGTTGTTCCTGATTCGAAAAGGCGGCATTCGAGAAACCAATCGCCATTTCGAAATCACTCACCGTCGTTTCTTGCTCTACCCTACTCACTTTCACGAAGTTGATCGACTGCTGAAACCCGAATTTAAGCACCTGGTCGATTACAACGCTCCTGTAGCTGGTGATACTGTAACCTTCACCGTTTGGGCAGAGGTTATAGACGTGCTGAGCGTCAACCACACTGAGCAATTGGAAGCGTTGTCTGGTTTACATGTCTGGATCGATGAGTTCGTGAACAAGCGCATCGCTTGGAAACCACTACATGCCGCTGACCTCATCATTCTCAAGACCTACATTCTCGATAATCCGCTCTCAATTACGGTTCAACCCCATCACAAAGGATGCAAGTCTTGGGTAAACATTGAGCCATCAATCGACGTCAGCGCCTCAAGTCCGGCAATGCCCGATTACGCGTGGGATCAACGCGTCCGAGAAATTCGACAATTGATCGCGGAGAAAAGCGCGCAACTCGTAACTACACCATGAAGCATCGACAACTCAAAGGCTCTGACATCGCTCTATCCGAAATCGGTTTCGGCGTCTGGAGCGTTGCTACGACGTGGTGGGGCGTCACCGATCACGAACTCGGTATCGATCTTCTACGCAAAGCACGCAACCTTGGCATCACTTTCTTCGATACCGCGCCTGCGTATGGAGATGGTTACGGCGAAACTATCCTTGCTGAGGCTTTTGCCCCGGCGGAAATGCAAGACCTCGTCATCGGCACTAAGTTCGGTTACGACATGAACGCGCCGCGAACCGGACACCGCGAACGACCACACGACTGGTCTCCGAAAGCTGTGATAAATTCCTGCAACGAGTCCCTGAAACGTTTAAACATCGAATGTATCGACCTTTTTCAAATGCACAATCCCCGCCTAGACGCGATCCGGCGCGACGACACATTCGATGCACTTGAACGTCTAAAGTCCGAAGGCAAAATCCGTCATCATGCGGCAGCAATAGGTCCCGACCTAGGTTGGCAAGATGAAGGTATCGCGGCGGTTTCCGAACGCCAAGTCCCGGCGCAGATCATCTACTCCATCCTTGAACAATACCCTGCACGCGCAATCATGGACGCGGCGGCACTCAACAACGTCGGCTTATTCACACGAGTCCCTCACGCCTCTGGCATGCTTGATGGCACATACACCAAAGACACGGTAATGGACGATTCGCCGTTCGAGTCTTCTGACCATCGCTCATACCGAAGGCTCATGTGGATGCGCTCTACAATCAAAAAACTGGCAAAAATCGACTTCCTAACCGAGAACTATGACGCAACGATCGGACAGATAGCCATTCGATTTTGCCTGATGCCAGAAGTCGTGGCCTCATGCACCCCAACAATCACAAGCGCCGAGATGCTGAAGGAATACGTCGCTGCCGCGGAAACCCCGGAAATTGCACCGTCCGATATGAGCGAATTGGACCGCCTTTACAGCACAAACTTCGACATCGACGAACAACCAGCACGGATGAAATCCAGCACTTCAAAAACCGGCTTCGTCCTTATGGACGGCATAACTGAAGCCGAACCTCTAGCCGCTTGAAAACCTTCTTCGTGCGCCTGCGTAACGCTGCCCCTTGTGGGCATCGAGGGTTTTGAACCATCATGGTCTACCCACCTTGTATTACCCCTTTGTAAAACGGGGAAGGAAAAGGATCTTCCCTCTAGACTGGATTCCCGCCCCCGTATCGTGGTACGGGGCAGGCCCGCGGGAATGACGGGGCCTAGGCAACATCATGGCAATCATGGTTCACCCTCTCAGTCAGCGACTCATTCTTCTACCACGGCTTCCAAAACATCTTCACCTTCTTCATCCGCCGCCTCTGCGTCATCCTGTAAGCGACGCAGTTCTCTCTCCAACAAATCGAAGTCTCGCTTCGAGATGATATGAACCATTCCGAATAATGCTAGATTCCACATCTCCGGCGGCCAACGCTTCACATACTCCAACGTTGGCCCTACTTGCATCGCATCCACCCATTTATCATCTGGTGGTAACACGTCTAATTCGATGCTCACCCGATTGCGGAACCGTTCCCTAGGGGAATGATGCTTCCAAATCGGCGCACCGTTCTGAAAACTCTTCCCTGTTACCGTTGCAACTGCGGCGAACCTGCGATCGTTGCCGACATAGAACACAAGACGATCGCCCTCCGCCATCTGAGATGCCTTTCGTCCGTTCGACGAATCGATCCCCAGCAGGTCAAAGCCGCGTTCCCGCGTGATATCGAAGTTCTCACGCGTCGTATTGATCATCCAGCAAGTCATCGTCTTTTCAAGATAATACGCTAGGTATATGAGCTATCCAAAACTCGCAACACTCCTGAGGTGAGCATTGACAGATCAAAGCCGAGAAATCGAAGAGCAAGTAACGTCATTCCTTGACAGCATCGGCGCAGACTACGAGATAGTAGAAATCGACCCCGATTTCGCAGACACACTCAACTTCTGCGAAAAATACGGTTTCCCAATCGAAACCTCTGGCAACACTATCATCGTCGCAAGCAAACGCGGTCAAAAGAAACATTCCGCATCGGTCGTTCGCGCCGACAAAAGACTCGATGTCAACCGCAAGGTCTGTCAATTGATGGACATCAAACGAGCCTCATTCGCCAAGCCAGAGGAAACGGTCGAACTTACAGGCATGATGATCGGCGGCGTTACGTGTCTAGCACTTCCTACCGACATACCTATCTACATCGACGCCTCCCTCCTAGAGCAGCCCTACGTCATTTTGGGTGGCGGCAGCAGATCAACCAAGATTAAAACTGACCCAAGCGTATTGACAAAGATCCCCAACGCCACAATCATCGATGACTTGACGCTCTAGATACGGCAAGTTCAATCGCAATCCTGCCATCATCACAAAACAACCAAATCAGGGCGCGTTTCCGCGCCCTGATCCTATCGTGTGTCTTGGCTGATCAAGTAGTTGACCTAATACTCTGCTCGCCTCTGGAACTTGGCCCGGATGTAGATCGCCGCAGCGTTCATGGTCAACAACATTATCAGCAAAATGACAATCGCAGCGGCAGAGATGTGTCGGAAGTTGTCTTGCGGTTGCGATACCCAAGTCACGATCTGGAGAGGCAAGACGGTAAAGCGGTCGAAGGGCGTTGTCGGCACATAGGTTATGAACACCAAAGAGCTAACGACCAAGATCGGCGCAGTCTCACCGATTGCTCTTGACATCGCCAAGATGATGCCAGACATCATGCTTGGGATTGCCTGCGGCAAAACCACCATCTTCACCACTTGCCATCGAGTCGCACCCATCGCGTAAGCCGCATCTCGGTAACTGGACGGAACTGCACGAACCGCTTCTTGCGACGCGATGATCACGATCGGCATCACCAGCAACGACAGAGTCAACGCTCCCGCCAAAAGGCTTCGTTGACCATCAAAGAGGTACTGCACGAATATCGCAAGACCAAGCAGACCGTAGACAACCGACGGAACTCCAGCCAAGTTCGAGATGTTGAGTTGAATGAGTCGTGTCACGCGGTTGTCCGGCGCGAACTCTTCCAAATAGACCGCTGTGGCTATCCCTACCGGCACGGTCATGATGGCGGTCAGGATTATCACCCAAAACGTGCCTGCTATCGGTGCCAAGATCCCTGCTTCCTCAGGATGACGCGAGGAATAGCTCGACAGGAACTGCCAGTCTAGCCATCCAATGCTTTGAACGAAGACTTCGATCAGCAACCAGGCCAGAACCAACACGCCAATGACCACCGATCCTGTGAACAGAGCGGCGAACACGTTGTCGCGGGCTAATCGGTAGGTCTTTCTAGTACTGCTTTGAGATTGGAGGGTCATTTCAACTACCTGTCTTTGGATGCGATGCGAAATTGATGTTTTCAGCCAACCTGTCGCTCACTCATACTTTTGTCGGAAGCGCTGAACAACCCACCGTCCCATGATGTTCATCACCAGCGTGATCAGGAACAGCAACAGACCCACAACGAATATCGTGTAGTACTCGATCTCACCATGCGGTGTGTCGCCCAATGCCACGTTAACGATGAATGCCGTCATCGCCTGAACCGCTTCCAACGGGTTGAAGGTCAAATTCGGACGTCCACCTGCCGCTAAGTAGACGATCATCGTCTCGCCTACTGCTCTTGAAACTGCAAGGATGAACGACGACACGATCCCTGAGAGAGCGGCAGGAACAACCACTTTGGTAGCGACCTCAAATCGAGTGGCACCGAGGGCATACGCGGCATCTCTCAACGATCTAGGCACCGAGATCATCGCATCTTCACTCAACGTGGTTACCATCGGCATGATCATGATGCCCATCACCAATCCCGCGCTCAACGCGCTGAACGTACCCAGATTGTCCTCTCCGATCACCAATCGCAACGCCGGACCAATCGTCAACAGTGCGAAGTAGCCATACACTACAGTCGGTATGCCGGCCAACACCTCCAGTATCGGTTTGATAACCCTCCTCACGTTCTCCGGCGCATACTCAGACAGAAATATGGCAGCGCCGATACCCAAACCCAGAGAAACGATCCCCGCGACAGCGGCAACCAAAAAGGTTCCGGTCAGTAGCGGTATCACGCCGAACGACTGCCCAACTTCACGATACGGCTTGAATAATGGCGCCCACTTCGTGCCCGTCAGAAAATCTAACACCCCTACCCGTGTCATGGTCCCGTTGACACCCGGTTCGCAAGGTTTGATCGGCTCGCCCTCATTGAGCACACAAACCTCTTCTTGGAAAAATCCGATGCTTTGAGAAACCAGCACTGCCACAATACCGATCGTTGTCAGTATCGAGATCAACGCCGCCGCACGAAGAACCCACAGCACAGCAGACTGTTCAAAATGTCGGCGAGACCGATGCCTCGCTAACTGTCCCTCATCTTTCCTCAACGACATTGTCGTCGGACGCGCCAAAACTCCAGAGTCCCCGGTTCTCTGAGGGTCTGCGCCGAATCCCGCGGATGGATTATCTACTGCCATCGCTCACCTGTCATATTTGTTTCTATGTAGCAACCACACATGGGCAACTCATTCATTCACGAATAAACCTCGATCAGCGGGAGATATGGTTGAAACTCAATTCGCATATCACATTGCGAAGACCGGACGGGGTGGCACTATATCTGCCATCCCGTCGTCGGATTCGATCAGCGCTGGACTTGAACGTCCGGCACCGGGTTTGCCACCAGAGCCAACTCTGCGTCGTAAATGTGCTGGGGCAAGCCGACATAACCCACGCTAGCAGCTAGGTCAGCTGCGTTGTGGAGGTAGAAGTCAATGAAGGCTCGGACTTCCTCACGCTCGAGTGCCGCAATGCTCACATAGATGAACAGTGGGCGACTCAACGGAGTGTAAGATCCATCATTTATCGTCGTCTCGTTCGGTTCGATGCAACCTGCACCACCGTCAACTGCAACGAGCTTGAGCTTGTCGGTGTTCGCTATGTAGTAGGCGTAGCCAAAGTAGCCCAACGCGCCGCGGTCTCCAGCGATGCCCTGCACCAACACGTTGTCGTCAACTGCCGGGAAAAAGTCGTCACGGATCACTCCAGTATCCCCATTGATCTCCTCCGTAAAGTAGTCAAAAGTGCCAGAGTCGGCGTCTGGTCCATAAAGGACGATATCAAGGTTCGGATAACTAGGATCGACCTGGTTCCAGTTCGTCATGTTGCTGTCTGGCTTCCAGACCTCGTTCAACTGCTCAACGGTCAAGCAGGTAGCCCAGTCGTTGTCAGGGTTGACCAAAACGGAAAGACCGTCATACGCGGCCGTCAACTCGATGAACTCGACACCGTTCTCGGCGGCCAACTCGCGTTCGGAGTCTCTGATCGGTCGAGAAGCGTCAGATATGACCGTTTCGCCAGCGGCGAACTTCTTGAAGCCACCTCCCGTCCCGGAGATACCGACTGGGATCTGGACTTCGGAGTGTTCCTTTCGGAACTCTTCCGCCGCAGCGACGGTCACTGGGTAAACGGTCGATGAACCGTCAATGACGATTTCACCGGAAAGCGGTACGGCAACCGCATCCGCGCCTTCCTGTGATGGTCGAGCGATTGCTGCTGACGCAGGTGCTTGCGACTCTTCATCGCTGCTACAAGCGACAAAAACCATCGCTGTGAGCAGACCGACGGTCAATAGGCTTCTAGCATCTACCAGTCGCCTAACGAATTGATATTGCATCGGGTCTCGGGTCTCCTGATACCTATCTTGGTTTCTTCATGAAACGCACAAATCGTGCGCTCAACAAGGATTCACGATGCAACACCACTTTTAAGTGTGATTTACATATCTCGAATCTAGCCAGACGAAGTTACGAAATCGGTAATTTCACCCTAAACGTTGATCCATCACCCATCACACTCGACACTTCTACGCTCCCGTCATGCATTTCAACGATGTTCTTCGTAATCGCGAGTCCTAGACCGAAACCCGTACGGTCCCCACTCGAACGACGCGACTTGTAAAAACGCTCAAAGATATGAGGCAATTCGTCTGGATCTATACCCTCGCCGTTGTCTGCAACCGCGATAAACACAGAATCGCCCTCGCGCCAACACGAAATCCGTATGTTTCCAGCTGGCGGCGTAAACTTCTGCGCGTTTCCCAGCAGATTCCCTATCGCACGCTCCATCTTCTCCTGATCAACCAACACCTCAGGCACTTCCCCGATTATCTCTTTTTCTATATGGTGAACAGGAACGATTCCCATCGGCCCGTGACTAGCTAACACTGCGTCGATTAACTCCGAAGGGTCCGTCATCTTTACGTGCATCGGAGACCGTCCCGTTTCAAGCATCGTTAAGTCCATCATCTCGCTCACCAAAGCCGCCATTCGCTGCGCGCTATCATCTATCCGATCGAGAAACTGATTAGCCGTTTCCGCTTCGAGTGAAACCCCGAGTTTCAGAGTGTCAACCGATGCCTGTATCGACGCTATCGGCGTCCTAAGTTCGTGCGACGCATTTGCCACGAACTCGCGCATGGATACCCCAAGACGAATCTCTTCCGTACGGTCACTGACGATCAAGATAGCCCGACTAATAGCACTTTCATCCGGTGGCAAGGCTCTTGAAATCACCTCGATATGACGCTGAGAATCGTAGAGTACCACGTTCCTTAAGACAATTTCGCCATCCACCGCGCTTTTAGTTGCGGCATCGTTGATCTCGTAGATGTTCACCTTTGATGCCAATGGCGCAGGAAGAGCCGATTGACTATCGAATGTGAAGTTAAGAATTGAACCAGCCGCAGGATTCGCGTATTGCAATATCCCGTCCGCATCCACTACCAAAATCCCCAGCGTCAATTCATTCAGAATCGTCTCGTGGTAAACGCGGTTACGGGCAGATTCACCCAAGATCGCTTCCACGCTGTCAGCGAGGCGGTTTACTGCGTTGATTATTCGTTGCTGCTCATGAGGACCATAAGTCTCCAGACGATTCGCTCTGTCGATCGACTGCGTTCGCAAGATCCCATTAGCTGTTCGCAGAAAAAATCCCGATTGACGATTACCCAGAAACCAAACTCCCAAAACCGCTAATACCGACCCAAGAATGATCGGGAGTACTCCAAAATCCAGAAAAAAATAGACTGCGAATCCGACTAGCAGTGGAACCGCAGAGACAGTCGCGTAGCGCCATCTAAGCGGAATAAAGTCAACGATTCGACACAGATCCGGCATCGTTCATGGAACGAATCGATAACCAACACCCCGCACCGTGACCAGACGCTCCGGATGTGACGGGTTGTCCTCTAGCTTGCGTCTGAGTAGCGATACGTGAACGTCGATAGTACGCGAACCACCTGAACCTTCCTCACCCCAAACACCTTCCAACAACTGGGAACGGGAGAAAACTCGGCCGGGTTGAGACGCTAGATACACCAGCAAATCGAACTCTTTCGTCCTCAGATCAAGATCGTACCCGTCAAGCATTGCAGTCCGACGCACTAGATCAATCTCCAAGTCTCCCACTTCGATCTTGTGGTCTCCCCTCCCAGTGTTGCCAGACGGCGCGCCAGAAAACACATTTGCTCGGCGTAGCTGGGCCGCTATTCGGGCCATCAATTCCTGCAAGCTGAATGGCTTTGTTATGTAATCATCGGCACCGCTTCGCAAACCGTTGACCCGGTCATGTTCCTCGTGCCAAGCAGTCAACATGATTATCGGGATCGTGTCTCCCCCATCGCGCAACGCCTTGCAGACCTGCATTCCACCCATCACTGGCAACGAGAGATCCAAGATGATCAGATCAACATCATTCGATCTTCGGATGTCTAGCGCCGTCGCCCCATCGGAGGCAGTCAGTGCTCGGTATCCCGATGCATCGAGATTGAACTGCAGCGTAGCCAATAGACCGGGGTCGTCTTCAACCACTAAGATCGTCTGTTGTGTTCCCTGTTCTACTGTCAATTCTCAGTCCTGTTTCCTTCGTCCTATACCTTTTCGATCACACCAGACTCCGCAGATCGATATGCGGCATCAATCATCTCTATCGCTCTCATCCCTGCCCAACCAGGCGCCCAGTTAGGCACATCCTTGCCACCCAAGATGTCAGCGAAGTTATCAGGCGGTCCACCACCGTAGTACTCACCAGCCTCGGTTCCAACGTCAACCTTTACGTGCTCCCCATCATGGCGTTGCACTTCCAATCGTGCTCTATCAATGTCAAGGACGAACGCCCCTTCATCGCCAAACACGCGGATGTCCAACTGGAATGTCTGGTCTTGCGGCAACGCACCAGCACCTGAAAAGGTGCCGATCGCACCACCCTCAAATCCTACTGAGAACGCGTTGTACAGCTCTACCTGCGAGGTAGGGGACGAGTTGTACGCAAACACCGTCTCAGCTTTCAGACCTGTCAACCAATACGCCATCCCGGCCGAGTGTGTCATCTGCGCTAACGCATACCCGCCGCCAGCAACGACTGGATCCGCCCAAGTCTCCGCAGCCGGTGCAAACATGTTGTCACCCGCACCTCCGCCATCCGCAAGGAATTTCTTTCCCTCCAAAAGACTACGCACCGGTGAAGCCATGTGGCACATCACGAACTCGATGTTTCCAACTGGCTGTTGAGCCATCATCTCCTTCGCCTTCTGGATGTAAGGCGCATAGTGCCAACCGTGCGGGATCAGCAACTCCACACCTTGCTTATCCGCCTCGGCAACCATCCCTCGAGCATCCGATGCATTCGTCGCCAACGGCTTTTCACACATCACATGCAGACCCCGCCTGAGCGCGGCGATCGCGTGGTCGTAATGTAAAGAGTGTGGAGAAGCCACCACTACCCCGTCTAACTCCTCAATCTCCAGCAACTCTTCGTAGTTCTCTGTGGCGTGGACAAAACCGAACGTGTCTTTTACAAGTTGAAGCTCGTCAGCACCCAATCTACACACCGCTGTCATCTCAACATCATCTCTTGCGGCAAACACAGGCATGTGGTTCGCGGTCGCCCACCAGCCGGCGCCGATGAATCCGATCTGTACCGTTCCGTCAGCTTTCATGTCATCAATCCTTTACGACGTTAACGACTGCGAGTTAATTCACGTCAACATTCGCTTGTTGCAGAATAAACCTTTGGTGCAAATTGTAAGCGAATTGCGCGCCACGATTACTTGAACTAGAACGACGGCATACCACCATGATGGAAATCTGGTTAGTTAGACACGGCGAGACGATCGTCGCCGAAGACGGTTTGTACAAACCCCATCACGGCCTGACGAAACTCGGGTTTCAACAGGCAAAGTCCGTGGCCGAAGCATTAGCAGATATTGAGTTCGATGCCTGCTACTCCAGCGCGCTGCCCCGCGCTGTTCAGACCGCACAAGTCTACTCAGAAATGACTTCCCGCGAATTCACCCAAATCGAGGCCCTGAATGAAATCGAGGTCGGACGCATCGAAGAAGCCACATCCGAATTCAAGAGCAAGGTTGTCAATCATCGCGTTGATTTGGACTTTTCCCAATTCGGTGGGGAAAACGGCACACAGTTCTCCTCGCGCATCAAGCGAGGTTTCACCGAACTGTTAAACGATGCTCAAGTCAAAAATGCCGAGAGAATAGTCGGATTCCTCCATGGCGGAACTATCGGCGCAATCCTAGACCACATGCAAGGTCACGAGTTCAATTACCGTGGCCGACCGCGTATGCCTAATTGCTCGTACACCGTCGTCAGAAAATCATCAGATGGCGGTTGGACCGACTGGCAAGGATGGCACACCGACCACCTATCAGTGCTGACCTAGCGATTGGTCCAGTCTGGGTAATGACCTGCGCATAACACCGGCATTTTCCCATACGGGTGCGTGCATAACCACGTCATTCCGATGAAAGTCGGAATCCAGCGAGGGTGGGTGATGAGCGTGCAAAAGTGAAGTGGAGCGTCTAAAACCCCCTTCAATTCCCCCTTGGATCAGCAAGGGAGGGGAACGCACATATCCCCTTCCACAGGTATGACAGTAGCCACCTACAGGTCATTAACGAGCAAGCGCGACACGCTCATAGCTGCACTCCTCCAATGCCAACTCGGCGTTAGAGCACTCGCAAGCACGACAATGAATCACTGGGACGCCTTGATCGAAGTTCAACGCAATGCTAGGTGTGTCGCAATGTGGGCATCGAGTAACGATCGATGCGCCGCATGTGATGCATGTGAAATACGTGCTGTGCACGTCTTGCTGCAACCGCATCACTCCATTAGTGCACTTTGGACACCGGTTTTTTGACAGCAACATCGGGCCACTCCTTTCCCGAATGCAGAAGCCGATAAATCAGAGATGCGGCAAATCCTACGGAAAACAGACTACCCGTTTCAACGACTTGCAACGCGTTAAACGCGCGATCTACTCAGATCACCGCACATTCTCCGCATTCCCCGCGTCGCGCCAAATTCGCACTATTCAAATCCGCCCTATTCAAATCCGCACTTTTAAGGCAATAATCCCTCTTGCGGTTTCGTCCAAGGCGCCCTGGCAGACCATGCTTTCGGACGCGGCAATCGGCCTAGTTGGACCTCCACAATGCTCGGAGCATCGGCATCCAAAGCAGAACGAATCGCTGTCGTCAACTCATCAGGACTCGTCGCCAAGAAGCCTTGAGCCCCATACGCCTTCGCCATCGCTACGAAGTCAGGGTTCACGAAATCCGCTTCATAAGTCCCCCCGAAGTCTTGGTCTAGATCCCGCGCGACGTTACCGTATGCACCATCGTTGAACACCACAGTCACGAGGTTGATCCCGTACTTCACTGCCGTCGACAACTCGCCAGATGCATACATGAATCCGCCATCTCCCACAATGCATATCACCGGGCGGTCTGGAACACCGACCTTCGCGCCCAACGCCGTCGGGAATGCGTAACCCAACGTACCCATGTAACCAGAGTCGATATACGACCAAGGACGATCAACCTCGAAATGCTGACGTGAGTAGTAACCCAACTGCGTCATACCCCAAATCCCTGTCGCATCGTCGGGATATGCATTCTTGATGGCAACTAACCAAGGATACGCAGCGTCTTCGCTTCGATCCTCTTCGCGCGCCTTCTCCAAAGCCGCCTTATCGAATGCATGACGCTCCGACATCATCTCAGAATCGCAACCCGCATCCTTTAACGCTGTGTTCAACTTTGCCAGCGTAGCCTTGGCATCGCCTTGCAACTTCATCTTGTTCGGATGCGGACGATCCAGAATCGACGCGTCCGGGTCAATATGAACCACTTTTGAACCGCTACCCGCCGGATTGCGCGGCGTGAAACGTGTTCCAATGGCAACGATTACATCTGCATTGTCGATCATGTCCTTGATCGTACCCGCCGCACCGACCCACGAACCGATGCTGTTCGGATGTGAGTATGGGATAACACCCTTGCCACCCGCCGAATTGACTACTGGTATCCCGGTCAACTCCGTCAATTCGATCAACTCGTCGAATGCGCCAGACCGCGCAACCCCTCCACCTGCAAATATCACCGCCGACCCGGCGTTTAAGATGTCGTTCGCCACTTCTTCAATCAACGCATCGTCGCAGACTGCCCGCTCTCCCGGCGCACTCTCCAACAATTCCACATCTTCCCTCTCAACCTGCCCTTCCGGTGGCATGTCAATATAAGTGGGCCTAGGCCTGCCCGAACGCATCTGTCGGAATGCCTCTTGCACCGCGCCAGGAGCCTCGTGTGGGCGCCTGATCAACGCTTGATACTTCGTCACAGGCTTGATCAAATTCACTTGGTCTACGATTTCATGCAACCCATCTAGCCCCTTATTTATCTGCGCTCTAGGCACTTCCCCAGCGAGAAGCAACATAGGCGAAGACCGAGCATATCCAGTCGCTAGTCCCGAACCCGCGTTGTAAAGACCAACTCCAGGCACCACCATCGCGACGCCGGGCTTTCCAGTGGCCCGCGCGTAGCCATCAGCCATGTGCGTTGTAGCGAACTCATGCCTAGTCGTGACCATTCGCAAGCCAGGTTCATCACGGATTCCAGTTACCAAGCCGTACATCTGCACCCCCGGCAAGCCGAAAATGACCTCCACGCCCTCCCTGACCAGTGATTTCGCCAGTGCTTCGCCGCCAGATAGTTTTGCCACGTTATTCGCTCCTAAGCCTTTTGCTTTTGTACGCCGACTCTCTGGTACAGCGCCGGGTGATGGTTGTCGTTCTATCGAATCGAAGGTTATATGGGTTGTGTGGATTATACGAATCGCAGTCAACAAGCCATTGAACGCAAAAGGTGACTCGGCATCAGATCATCAGGCACATCCCTTAGGTCGTCTGCCGATTCCCACCGAGTGATGCCAGTGCCGATTAGCACCGAGTCCATACCGGCGCGATTCGCACCTGCAATGTCGGTGTGCAACTGATCACCGACAAACGCCACCTTCTCGCAACCTTTCAGACGCTCTTTGATGGCATCAAACATCGGAGCGTAAGGTTTACCCAACTTCGCAAATTTCACCGCTTCGTTCTCACCGAAACATCGGGAAACTGCGGTCTCTATCATCTCCGCCAAACCGCCGGGACCAATCGCGAAACGATCCAATCCATCTGGATACAACACATCAGGGTTTGGCACCACAAGATGAAGCGGATCGCCAGCGTCCATCCTCCGGATAATCAGAGTAAGCATATCGCTCGTCGCATTCACCCAGTCGTACCCAGTGATACCGGCTATTGCTAAAGACGCTGAAGCGCCATCGTCGGGAGTCAACTTTACCGGCGTACAGCCCGCCAGACGCACAAACTCTACCGCGTCGCCATGTCCCGTTGCGATGCATCTTGCCCCCACGATACCGCGCTCCTCGAAGAACCGACGAAGCAACGACCCAGCAGAAATCACTTGGTCTTCCTCAATGCCGAAACCCTGCCCCTGCATCACATCCAACCTGCTGGCCGTTAGACGCGAAGCATCATTCGTAGCCAGAACCCAAGGTTTGTCCAACCGATTCAACCGGTCCGTAAACTCGATAGCCCCCGGTAAGGGATCAACGCCATCCACAAGGACGCCATACGAATCAAACGCTATCGCGTCGTAGTTTTCGATCAAAAAATCGATCGATACGATCGGCGGGATCGGATTCATGGAATCATTGCTCCGGGCTTACGTTTACTGGTATTCAATGGCGATTCGGTGCTTACACTGGAACTGCATCCAAGTGCAAACTTCTCGTCATCACATAGTCCCATTGAAACACGCACCGATCAACTTGAGTAGGCGATACCGCTTCAGATCAACCATGAAATTCTGATCGACGATCCGATAGTTGTAGACTTACGTTCATATAAGTGAGATTGCGTTGAAGGGAGTTACTTGTGAGTAAACACTGGCAAATTGAAGATGTCAAAGAACATCCCGAGGAGTTCCTCGCCGCCGCGCAGAAAGAGGGCGCGCAATACGTCACAGAAAATGGAGTTGCAACTGCGGTTCTATTTCCATTAGACCCATCCCAAACTGTCGACAAAAAACGATACCGAGATATCAAGGAATGGCTTCTTGCGCCTGAAGCGCGAACTGAAAACTTGGTGTCGCCTCGTCGGTATTACCGCCTGAGACCACCACCGTCATTTGATTAGTTCTCAAGCATCTCTTGATACAAACATAGTTTCAGAACTTAGAAGACCTCGCCCGTACGGTACTGTATCGGCTTGGTTTGAAGACAAATCTCGTGACCAGATTCACGTCTCGGCAGTTACGTTTGCAGAAATTCAGGCCGGCATTGAGATAACTCGTGATCAAGTTATAGCAAAGGCGAATGAAATCGAAGCTTGGCTTGAGAATATCCTTCAGTCCTTTATCGTCGTACCGATGAACGCCCGTCATCTTCAACAAGCATCACCACTGACTGGATTCTTCGTTGTAGACATGATCCGGAACCGCGTACGAAATTCCCGCCTCATCGTACGCTGAAACCGATAGAAGGTTACTGAACTGATCGTATACGGCCCGGTCGATGTGTGCAACAAGCGGAGTTTTACGTATCGCAGGATTACGCATTATTCGTTCGTATCGTTGCTTGATCCGGAACCACACCAGTACCCCGAGCGTAGATGTGGCCGGGTATTTCAATTGATCCGCCAGCTTGTTCCCGATTACCGCCCTGGAAACTGCGTAGACGTACTTCGCAAACTTACGCCTTTCCGTCGGCTCCGTCAATTCAGCGAATAGCGGAGCGGAGTTGATTAGCGAGTTGGCCATCGAGATCGATTCAATCCCCGGCTCCGGTTCGCACATCCCACCGATCTCGAAAAGATTCAACGCGTCTTCGTATTCCTTGAAGAGAATCGTCTCAGGGATGCCCATCAGATAACCGGTGTACCGCCAAACCGCCATGAAGCTGTCACGCTCCTCATCCGTATAAGTCGCACCTAATCTTTTCATATGTTTCAGCAACCTGGCCGAAAACGCGGTCAGCGCAAAACCAAGATGCGCCGCACTCAACGGAATGCCCCACGCTTCCTCGTCCCATTCATCAGATTCCCCCAGCAACCTTCTAACTTGGCAATGAATCAACCGTAAACGTACCGATAGCTTCCAGCCATCACCGTCGCGTTCCAAACCACCAGGCAAGAACGACTCCACAAGGTGACGATTGTTCTGCTGCAATCGCCTAACGCCCTGGTCGCGAACCCGACCAGTAATGAAAAACGACTTTGAGATATTGGTCGAGAAGCCTTCTATCAGAGTGCCACCTACAAACGATGCCAAAACTATGTTCGAGTTGCGATGAAACATCCTTGTTCCCGACATAAACTCTGATCGGTCCAGCCACTCTGGATCGACCATGCTCTCGAAGAACTCGCGCACCGATGCCGGTGCTGATTTCAAAGCCTCAAAGTCGCGATCCATTCCCGCACGCAAAATCTCCCGTACCTCGCCGTGCCCGTAGCCAGCAAGCGATGTCATCGCAGCATCACCAGCTGGGTCGCCGACATAGGTATGTGCGATATAGTTCTCGGCAACCTCGGGGTTAACCGTACGAGCGCGTTCGTAACCCTCAATATTGTCTGTTGGTACCTTCATCTAGGTTCGGAGTTCTTTGTGTACACCATACATTGCAAAAAGCATATTCAAATAATCGCTCTTAATCTTCAGCTTCAACCCTTAAGTCCGGCAACCAACTCAGCCAAGATGGCAGATACCAGTTACCCTTCCCGAGCATCTCCATGCTCGCTGGCACTAGCACTGAACGCACCAAGGTCGCGTCCAAAAAGATCGCTACCGCAAGGCCAAATCCTACCTGTTGGTTGATTATCGTTTTACCCGATGCAAAGGCACCGAACACGGCGACCATGATCAACGCCGCGCCTGTGATCAGATTAGCGGTCGAACGCAAACCGTAACTCACCGCCTCCGTGTTGTCGCCTGTCTGGTCGAAGCGTTCCCGCACACGACTCAACAGAAACACATGGTAGTCCATTGAAAGACCGAACAAGATTGTAAACAAAAACAGCGGAATCCATGCGTCGATCACTTCTGCACGTTGGAACCCAAGTAGATCCGCTCCTACCCCCCTCTGAAAAACCAGTACCAGCAGACCATACGCCGTACCTACCGACAGAAGGTTCATGATGACCGCTTTGATCGGAATCACGATCGACCTGAATACCAGCAGCAACACGATGAAGCTGAAACCGAGCACGAACGCGAACACTATCGGCGTGTACTGATCAACCACGTCGAACACTTCAGCGGTGACCGCGCTCTGGCCGCCGACATTTACTTCTGCTGGCACTCCTGCGAACGCGGCTGGTATGTGTTCATCGCGAAGCACCGATATCGCGGCAGTCGCAGTTTCACCAGTCGGGTGCCCAGGGAGCGCCAATTTCAGCAATGTGATTCGATCGGATGAAGACGGGTCCGGCAGCGGCGGGATCGGGAACCTCGGATCCTCAACCAGCAACTGCGTCAATTGCCCTATCGCCATCTGCACTTGCGGATCGGTTATGTCACCCTCGATCACTATGTCAGATGGCGTAGCAAGCCCGAACGCGAAATTCTCTTCCAGAACCAGATATGCCTCTTTGGTTATTGCACCGTCAGGCAGTGCTTCAACGCCGTTCATTCCTGTTTCGATCTGGAAGTAGTAGACAATCGCGACGACCATCGGCGCAGCAACGATCAAGAAACTGAGCCATGGAACTTTCGTTACGACCTCAGTTGTTCGTTCCCAAAATCCATGGTGCTGAACGTCTTCGGATTCTGCGCCGCCTTTGCGTCGGAAGAACGGAATCGACAGCAAATCGACTTTCTGACCCAGAACCGCCAAAATCGCCGGCAACAGCGTCAGAGTAGCCGCCATCGCTACCATCACCACCAAGATAGCCCCGAGACCCAGAGATTGGAAGAAACCCATTGGGATAATGAACATGCCGCACAGCGCGATCACCACCGTGAGCCCACTGAACAGCACCGTCCGACCAGCTGTCTCGCCAGATCGCGCCACCGCATCTTGAACGCTTAAACCCCGATCCATCTCCTCTCGGAAACGAGACACGATGAAGAGCGAGTAGTCAATGCCAACCGCCAAGCCGATCATCGTGATCATCAACGTTACGAAAAACACCAGATCCAAGAACTGTCCCAACACTGCCACGATGCCTAGTGCGATCACGATGGCAATGATGCCCAATGCGATTGGAATTAACGCCGCTACGACGGCACCGAACAGTGCCAGCAATATCAGCAACGCAATCGGGATGCCAACACGCTCGCCCTGCTCCAAATCGTGAGTCGAGAACTCGTTCGTCTCGTAGGAGATACTCGACGCGCCGCTGATCAGAACCCGAAATCCATCGTCTGTGTTTGCATGTTCGACTATCTCGATGACCTTTTCAACGTTCTGCGATGCTTCATCAAACGTCCCTACCATTGGAATCGTCATGATTGTGGTCTTGCGGTCCGCCGAGACCAAACTCACAGCTTGTTCGGGGGCTAGAACGTTCAGCAGGAAGTAGTTGAACGCGCCTTCACCTACCACCTCATCACCTAGCCCATAGATTTCTTCAAAGACGGAGTTCACTTTAGCCGCGAACACCGGATCGTCAACCGTCAGCGTGTCTGACTGAACGATGATGATTTCGGTTATCGGCTCTGGTCCACCCCGCAAACTCTCAAGTGCACTCGCCGCCTTTTGCGATTCAAACTCTCCTCCCAGCGTCAACTCCGTCGTCGTTGCCGTGCCGAGGAAGCGAGCTGAAATCCCCAACGCGATCAACACAAAGACGATCCAAATCAGGATCGTCACTAATGGTCGTCGTGCGCTGATGCGGGCTAAGGACTGTGTCAAGATAACCTACTCGCTGATGGTTCTAGTATCAGTACGTTGACCATGATATATCCATTCCAACACTTAAATCATCAACGATACCCTCTAGCGACACGTCTTCAGGCATCTTTGTAACCCGATTGGAATGAAATGCGTAGGTTAATCCAAGTTTTCTCTCGATCTGACGCAACTACGCAAGACGTTCAGCGAATGCGTTGATTTACCTGAATATTTTGTGTAGACATATATTTCACATCATAATACATAAGATGCAATCGAAGCACCTAAATCGCTATTCCACTATGAGTTCACCCCGCCTCTGCTACAGCTCTAGCAGCCAGATGAACTCATGCTCTCCTAGCCAACCGGGATAAGCATTAGGAGTGACTCTGATGAGACGACATCCCTGTTTCTCGTAAAACCGACAAGCCGGAACATTCACATCCTGCGTCTCTACCTTGATCTCTTTACATCTCCTGCTCCTTGCAAAATCCACGACACTCTCGAAAAGCATCGCACCGATCCCTTTGCCCCTCCATTCAGGATCGACGCGAATGTCCCACAGCGCCGCTACATCGTCTCTGCCTTCAAGGAAATCCAACTCTGGCGAATCGTGAACAACGATTGCTCCCCCTATTCGTTGATCACCCGAAAACGCCGACAGTATCCGCCAATTGGACGTGTCCCAACGCAACCACCGAGTGGGAGGTTCACCACCATCGTAGTCCTTGATCCAAGGCGGATAAACCTGTTCCTCCGTCAACGTCCATCCCGCGGCACACGCATTCGGCAACGCCACATACTTGGATTCAACCATGAACGCGATCGAAACCTTCGTGTACTCGCCCAACGCCGTCATCGTCTCTTCTTTGATCGTGATCATCGCGGACGGATCGTGGCGCTCTACAACTACGGACTGGCTCATGCCCAACCCTCAGTTTACGAGGCGCAGATATCGCTTGCTTCGCGGAGCAAGTCCGCCGAATTTCCAGGAAGCACTCTGTCGCCGAATATTTCGTCTCTAAGGGCTATCAACTCTCCTACATCAAAACGTCCAGACTGTTTTTTGCCGGTGATAGCGGCTTCAAATTGAGCAGTCCTCTCCTCACGTGCCTCTCGAATCAAATCCGCCGAATTTCCCGGAAACACTCGATCTCCAAACATCTTTCTCCGGGATTCCCGAAATCTATCAGCCACAGGAGTCTTGGATGCCGTTTCTTCTCCATCGTTCGATTGATCCCTATCCAACTCCTTACCGATCGCACCGAGGCAGTACTGCCTCATGCTGACACCTTTCAGCGCCGCGGTCACCTTAAGCCGACGCTGAAACGCGGGATCCATGTCGAGCGTGAGTCTCTTCTTCTTGGCCTGCATCGCTGACTTCCTACTGATCGTCCAATAGCAACTATGGTTCTGTGAACACAGAAATACGCCGCAATTCGATTAGCCCACCGCAGCGCAGTCAACCTCACTCTTGCGGTACACCCCAAGCTATCACCAGCTTCAGCGTCTCGTCTCCAACACACCTAAAACCATGGTCAATGCCCGGCGGGGCCATTACCGCGTCACCCGCACATACTGCAAACTCTTCATCATCCATCCACATCACACCCTTGCCCGAGATGAAGTAGTAGAACTCCTCCAACGTGTCTTCGCCCTCGTGAATGTGGCTACCCTCGCTCGCAGCCGGCGGCAACTCCCAAACCTCGATCCGCACAGGCAGATTCGATGACCCCCGGAAGAACCTGCGCCGTGTCACAACCCCATCGCCCTCATGCAAACCCGGCTCCATGATTGCATCTTCAGATTCATGCTGCTTCCAGTTCATGTCGTTCGTCATGGGTTAGTTACGAATTCCTCTACCTTGATCCTAAACATAACCCTCCCCTCTCGCTATGCGAAAAGGAAGTCCGCAAAGCGCGATGATAGCCCACGCGCAGTATGCTTACCGTATGCAATCCGAAGCCATCATCCGTTGCGAATGGGCAGGCGACGACCCACTCATGCAGCGATACCACGACGAGGACTGGGGAGTCCCGATTCACGACGACCGCGCTCTTTTTGAGTTGTTGATTCTAGAAGGCGCGCAGGCAGGACTCTCTTGGCGTACCGTCCTGCACCGTCGCGAAGGATACCGCGCCGCATTCCACAACTTCGACATCGCAACCGTCGCCGGATACGATGACTCCGACCGCGAACGGCTACGCGCCGACACCCGCATCATCCGCAACCGCGCCAAAATCAATGCCGCCATAGCCAATGCCCGTGCGACACTGACTCTCCAAGTCGAACACGGATCCCTAGACGCGTTCCTGTGGAGATTCGTCGACGGCAAACCCCGCCAAAACACTTACAAAACCCTCGCAGAAATACCCGCTCAGACCGACCAATCCCGCGCCATGAGCAAGACCCTCCGAGCCTACGGCTTCTCATTCGTCGGCCCCACCATCTGCTATGCCTTTATGCAATCCGCAGGGCTGATAAATGACCACGTAACCACGTGCTTCCGATACTGAACAGCGAGCCCTGCGGCAAATATCCGCTACAAACCTTCACCAATAAACGAAGCGACGCGCTCGCCGATCACCATCGACGTCACGTTGGTGTTCGCACGGATACAGTCGGGCATGATCGATGCGTCCGCGACCTTCAGGTTCTTCAGCCCCCGAACGTTGCCGAACTGGTCGACAACGGCCATCGGATCCGATTCCGGCCCCATCTTGCAAGTGCCAGATACATGATGGCTAGTCGCGACTCGGCGCCTGATCCAAGCATCTAACGCCTCGTCCGACTCGAGATCCGCGTCCGACGGCTCCACTCGCTCCTTCACCAGACGGTTCCAACTCTCGTGCTCCGCGAAATCGAGACAGATCCGAACTCCCTCGCGCAACCTCGCCGTGTCGAAATCGTTCTCCAGATAGTTGTAGTTGAGGAACGGCTGAATGTGAGGGTCCTTGTCTCGTAGGTACAGGCTTCCCGACCCGATCGCAAGGTCGATGCAAATGACCATTGAAACGCCTAATTCGTCGTTCGCCCCCGTCTGGTATGGCTTAAGATCGACCGGACTGCGCGAGATCGCTTGGATGAGCATGTCGTTAGGCAGATGCGACCCCTCCGCGGTGTACCGCAGAGTTACCTGCATTCCCGCCGCGCCAACCGGTTGTTCGAAGCCGTCGCGCGTCCGCCATGCCGTCCTGACCTGAGGATGATCGCGGAGGTTCTCTCCGACGCCCGGAAGGTCATGCAACACCGGCACCCCGACCGCCTCTAATTTGTCCATCGGTCCTACGCCAGACAGCATGAGAAGGTGTGGCGAGCCAATTGCACCGGCCGACAGGATGATGTTCTCGGACTCATAGTCCATTGCTTCACCACGCACTTCCGCCTGGATCCCGACAGCCTGTTGGCCTTCGAATAGCACCCTGTGGACCAGACACTCCGGTTGGATCGTGAGATTGGGACGTTCCCGGGCGATGCTGAGATAGCCGATCGCCGTGCTCCAACGCACGCGGCCGGGATTGTTCAGCGGCGTCGGACCCACACCGGTAGAGTCTGGCGCATTGTGGTCCGGGCACTCCGGGAAACCGTTGGCACGTGCCGCTTGGTAGAATGCCCGTTGGTCAGGATTCCACTCGTCGGATTTAAATCGCCTAACAATGATCGGACCTTCTGACCCGTGGAAATCGCCCGCGTAGTCGGTATCCGTCTCCACCATCCGGAAGTACGGCATCAACTCCTCAAAACCCCACTTGTCGTTGCCCCACGATGCCCAGTTGTCATAGTCCTCCGGGACGCCCCTCAGGAAAATCTGACCGTTAACCGCGCTGGATCCGCCCACTACCCTGCCCCGAGGCACCAAGCCCGGCATCGCCTCGTCTGTGTATCGCACCACGAAGGTCCAGCGATGATCGCTGTGCGCCCTGCGCCACGGCTGATCCGTATGACCGTATCCGTACTTCACATCGTCAGGTATATCGTCGAAATCCGGGTAGTCCGGACCAGCCTCGATTAGAAGCACCGAATGGTCAGGGTCCTCTGTAAGTCGTGTTGCGAGAATGGCACCGGCCGAACCGGCGCCGACAATGATGGTGTCAAACGTGCTGGACAACTCAGCACCTCCTTGTTTGGCGTACCGTTCAGCGGATTATACGCCGATCCGCCAGTTTGCACATCCAACTTGTCGGTACCTCTCAGATCGCGAGGGTGCATCCTCGATACTTTCTCGGACCACCACGGTCAAACAATCTTTTAGCCTGATACCTACGATGAATCCAAATCGAATGAAACAAAAACTCCTCGCCGGCAAACCCGCATTCGGCGTGTCGATCATGTTTCCGTCGCCACACATCGTCGACATCATCGGACGACTCGGATTCGACTGGGTGCTAATCGACTGCGAACACGGGTCAATCTCGGTCGAGAGCGTCGAACTCATGGTGATGGCCGCTGAAACCGCAGGCGTAACACCCATCGCCAGGCCGCACGTCAACGGATTTGAGGCCATCGGGCAACTCATGGACCGCGGCGTCATGGGTGTACAGGTACCCCACGTCAACACCGCCGACGATGCCCTAAGAGCCGTCCAAGCCGTCAAATACCACCCCCTCGGCGAACGCGGACTAGCCGCCGGCGTCAGATCAGCATCATACGGATACGACATGTCCATGTCCGAATACGCCGAACACGCCAACAACGAGACACTCGTCTGTGTCCAACTCGAAGAAGCCGAAGCTGTCAGAAACGTCAACGAGATCGTGCAAGTCCCCGGCGTCGACGTCTTCTTCGTCGGCCCATCAGACCTCTCACAGTCTCTCGGATACCCTGGACGCCCCGACGCGCCTGAAGTCCGCCAAGCCATGGACACCGTCTTAGCAACCATCGCTGCTGCGGGCAAAATCTCCGGCTCCGCTGGCAACACTCAAGCCATACAACGCTACCTAGACCAAGGCGTGACATACCTCTACACTCACCTAACCACCCTTCTATCCTCTGCTACGGAGACATTCTTCGACGAAGTTGAGCCCCGATAGTCACGCGCAGCTAAGCCACACAGAACGTGGGCATAGCAAAGGCGCTCCAGCAAAGTCCTTCGCTAAAACCTTCGTCTAATGGAATACAGCGTTCCCCTCGTCGAGGTAAGCCGAACCCCTCACGGTAGTCACCGTCACCTCCTGTCGATAGTCGCCGAGTTCGGCAGCATGCGTCACTGAACGGCACTCGGCTTCCAATACATCACCGCCGCCATCGAGGGCTTCATGCAGGACGCGGCCATCCATGTCGTCTCCGCCGGGCAAACCCAAAATGTGGAGGATAGTCGGGGCGACATCGATGTTGCCTGTTGGTGTGTCAAAGACAGTTGACCGAAGGAAACTAGGGCCGCTCGCTATCAGGGTGTTCCGTAACTCGTGGCGGCTCATCCCACCATGCGTGCCGACGCCGACCGGACCTCCTGAGGATGCCGTCTGACCAGGGAAACCGGCGTCGTTGGGTACGGAACTCCACGCGAATGACATCGTGAGATCAGGACTCCTACGACCGTCAATATTGCCTATGCTCCCAGGCAGCGTGCCGGGCACAATACCGACGCGTTCCGCAGCCAGCATCGCACCGCACCAAGACTGCTTGGAAAGCCATATTGCCAACCGCTCAACGGTCACGGGATCTGCTTCGTGCGCATAGAAAAGCACCGCTCCCCCGTTAGACGCGGCCAACACGCCGCCGGGTTGACCGCCGTAGGGAAATCCGGCCTTACGCAGTTCGGATCCAATGTCCACGACCGAATCGATGGTCGCGTACCCGTGGTCCGAGACCACTATCACGTCGGTTTCTTCCGATTTTCCACTGTCTTCCAACCATCCAATGATCCGCCCGAACTGCTCATCAGCGGAGGCGAGGGCTTGATTGGAGAGACCCGAACCCACTCCCAATTTGTGATTGGAACTGTCGGGTTCGGAGAACCAGATCAACGCAACCGCAGGATCGCGTTCAGTTAGGACGTGATCCGTGAGCACTCGGACCCCGTGATCCATCTGATCCACATTAGGAGTCGCTTTCGCCGGCCACCGGCCAAATCGATTGATAATCCGATCATGCAGATTCCTAGGCAGGCAAAACTCTGGATGGATAGTGGCACCACCCAGTGCCTCGGCACGTGGGTTTTGAACGTACGCGTTGCCAGATGTGCCGACGCCCACAGCCACAAATTCTTCACCGCTCTCATGCAGGATGTCCGCCAGAGTTGGCACCAGTAGAACTTCCCCCGTCTCCTCTGCCACCCGAGTGAGCACTGGCTCCATGGCCTCAACGATGTTGTTCGGATCGTAGTCGCGCATTACGACCGTGTTACCAGCGAGTCCGTGCGCGCCGGGGTGCCGGCCCGTGACGAGGCTGGCAACATTGATCCGGGTCACGGTCGGAAACACCGGATGGTTCATAGCGAACGTCACACCATCCTCAGCGAAGTTGAAAAGATTTGGTGTGAGGTCAGCCCGCACCTGTGAAGGCTGGAGGCCGTCGAAGGCAACTATCAGAACGCGGGTCATTGGCGAAACTCTCCTTTATCTTGAACAGAGGCTAACTGAAACGATAGCTTTGCAAAAGTATTTCATTCCGGCGAAAGCCGGAAGCCAGAGAGTTGGGTAAACAGGACCTTCCCAACCCCAAACTTGCGCCCGAGCAGTCGACAATCCACGGCTGATCCCATCGCTTGGAAATAGACTGTACCCATGTTGATAGTTAGCAACGTGTTGCCGGCTGTGGCGGCTTGGGCTGCCCACTTACTAGCATGGACAGCAGGTGCCTGGCTCGCATTCGGACCCATTTACCAAGGCGTATCTCACTCAGGCGTAGAGGGAAGGTCAGAGCCGTCATCATCAACTCTCAATCCCGAGGAATGGACACATTACACAGAAACCCTGATCGAGGCTAACGGTTTCTCGGTGGTCTTATATCTGATCATTCCGTTACTACTGACTGGAATCGTCGTCTTGACCGTACATCGCGCCGACATTGGAAATGTATGGCGCAAAGTGCTGATCTGGGTCGCTGTCGTTGCTCTCTTTGGATTCTGCGTACTGACGGTTTTCAGTATTGGTATCTTCTACCTGCCCGCAGTGCTCGCGCTCATCATTGCAGCGGTTGCAGACTCCGTCGCCACGGGCACGGCACGACGATAGGGAGTGGCGTGCCCCCATTCCCCATCGCATCATCCGCGCGTCGCCCTCTGCTAACATTGCCGTCTAATATAGCCCCGATTCGCCAAAACACCACACATCAGGAGATCCCATGGCCCAAAACACAAAGGTCGTAATCGTTGGCGCAGGCCACAACGGCCTGGTCGCCGCTGGATACCTCGCACGTGCCGGGCTTAACGTCCAAGTACTCGAGCGCAGACATATCGTCGGCGGTGCTGTCGTCACCGAAGAGTGGTTCCCCGGATACCATATCTCAACCTGCTCATACGTCTGCCACATACTCCAAAAGAAGGTCATTGACGACCTAGAGATGCGTAAGCACGGATTCCACGTCTACCCGATAGATCCGGGGCGTGTCCATCCCTACCCCAACGGAAAAGCACTAACCTTCTGGCACGACGACGCCAAGACGGTCGAGGATCTTGCCGGACAATCGCCTCAGGACGCCGTCGCCTGGTTTGAATGGGCAAACTTCTGGCACCGCGCCGTCCGGATACTCAGCGACTACTACCTCGGCCCGCCTCCCTCGATCGCCGAACTCGCAGCCCGGTTCAGACAAGAAGGCGAAGAAGAACTTCTAGAAACGCTGCTTACCGTCCCGCTAAGGGAACTCGTAGAACGCTACTTCGTATCCGACGAGGTGAAGGCGGCAGTCGCCATCGGCGCCTTCGACATGGGCGACATATCTGCACCAGGCAGCGCATACATCACCGCGCTCTATCGCTTCAGCGCCTTCCGCGAAGACACCGAGAACTATGGCATCGTCCGCGGCGGCATGGGCAGCATAACCCAGTCACTCGCACGATCCGCCGAGGCATCGGGCGCGTCTATTCGGACCAACGCACCTGTCAAGCGCATCCTCACCAAGGATGGTAAGGCAACTGGTGTCGAACTCGAAGACGGTGATGTGATCGCAGCCGACATAGTATTGTCCAACGCCGATCCGAAACGCACCTACCTCAAGCTCGTTGACGAGGCCGATCTAGACAACGACTTCATTGAGGAAGTCAAGGATCTCAAGACGCAAGCGGCATCCGCTAAGTTCTTGTGCGCCATGAAGGAACTTCCCGACTTCTCCCGACACCTCGGCTCCGACTTCAACCCGGAGCACTTGGCGATGATGACTCTCAGCCCGTCGATCGACCAATGTCAAAACGCTTGGAACGACGCCCAAAACGGACGCATCACCGAAACCCCCATCATCCAGCTCCAGACCCCTTCTGTATACGACAAGACGGTCGCCCCCGACGGTCATCACGTTCTATCGTTGTGGGTCTACTACCTGCCGCCGCATCTGCCCGACCGTCCATGGTCGAACATGCGGCAGGAGTACGGCGAATGGCTAATCGACTACGTCACACAGTACGCGCCCAACTTCAGAGACGCCATCATCGACTGGACTTTGCTGACCCCAGAAGACATCGAGGAGCGCATCGGCCTCACCGACGGCAACATCCGCCACCTCGACATGATCCCCCAGCAGATGATGTCCCGACGCCCACTGCCCGGATGGTCCGACTACCGTTCACCCATCAAGAACCTCTACCTCTGCGGCGCAGGTGGTCACCCCGGAGGAGAAGTAACTGGCGCACCAGGACACAACGCTGCACATATCGTGCTTGAAGACCTCGCGGATTGAAAACGCGCGCCGCGTCTAGGGAAACACAGATGAAGGACAGACACGGACCATGAGACTTCAAGGCAAGGTGGCAATAATAACTGGTGCAGCGAGTGGGATCGGTGCCGCATCGGCTAGGCTATTCGCTAGCGAAGGTGCCAAAGTCTGCATCGCCGACATCGACGAAGACAAGGGTCAGCAAGTCGTAGCCGGTATCACCTCGTCTGGAGGTGATGCGTTCTTTCAAAGGCTCGACATCACCAGCGAGGATGATTGGGCAAAAGGGGTCAACGAAGTCGTTGCTCGATACGGGAAAATCAATGTGCTGGTCAACAACGCCGCCGCGGCACACTACGCCAAGGTGGAAGAGACGACCGTCGAAGACTGGGACCGCGTGATGGCGGTAAACGGTAAGGGCACATTCCTCGGCACGAGAGAAGTTATCCCCCACATGAGACGCGCTGGTGGCGGGTCAATCATCAACATATCGTCCGGTGCCGGACTGGTAGGACAAGCGTGGTCCGCCGCGTACAACGCATCCAAGGCCGCTGTCCACCTGCTAGCCAAATGCACGGCGATACAGTACGCCCGAGACGGCATCAGGGCCAACTCGGTACACCCCGGCGCCATCGACACCCAGATGCTCCACGCAGGCACCCAACAAATAGGCGATTCCGAAGCATCTGATAGGCCCATGGGCAGAATGGGCACACCCGATGAGATCGGCTACGGCGTCCTGTTCCTAGCTTCCGACGAATCGAGCTACATGACCGGCACTGAACTCATCATCGACGGCGGCAAACTGTCCGGCCAGTGGCGATTAGCAGACACCCCGTTCGGGCAGGCAGTGTTGCGGCGGTCTTGACGACCTGTGAGCGTTCGTAGAGAGGGTGTCAGATCAGCGCAGGTTCCCTGACGCGACTGTAAATCTGAACCTGGTGCCGACAGCTGTCGGCTATGCAGATCAGTCCTAGGAAATTGATGGCCCAACGCTACTATTGCAAATATTCTAAATTCGTCAGTCCTGATGTGACCATTCTTAGCTCCTTTATCGCAGCTACATCGGGAGCTCCAACTCCATCCTCGGCGCCGGACGCTAGAGGCTGTCGATGAATGCGAGCTCGCCTTCAAGGATGTCGACGCCGTGGAAATGCTCCATGAGCAGAGTCGCGTCGAGGTACTTGATGCGGCGGTGCATCTCCGTAGGTAGAGTGCCGTGGTCGAGGGCAGCGTGGGAGTCCTGGCGACCGCGGAAGTCGTACAGGTAGTTGTCGTTCCAGTGGACGTGGCGGATGAGGTCGGGCCGAGAGAGGAATGCGAGCACACGCTCCTCCCTTTGGTCTTCCGGGAAGCGATGAGCGTAGGTCACGACGTGGCTGGAGTCGAGACAGAGACCCACGTTGTGGCGATCGACATCGATTGCGGCCTGATGCCAGTCCTCCGGCGACATGCCGAAGCATTCGTTGCGCTGTGCCCAGTCGACCTCTTCGTGGGGAGCGTCCTTGATGTCGTCTGTCCAGTAGCAGTTGTTGTTTTCGAGGACGAGCTCAAGGTTGTGCCGCTCGCAGAAGGCGGCGATTTCGCGGGCGCCGAGGATAAACAGGTCATACTCCCCGTCTCGACCCACCTTCTGCGCGTCGTCGTGCCAACGCTTGGGAGCGAAGTGCAAATTGATCTGCCTCACGTTGGGATACCGGGCCGCTAGGCCTATGTAGTCAGTGATTACTTGTACCGACGTCGCCCGGAAGTCGGCATCGGTCGAGGCGATGTTGAGGCGTAAGTCGCCGATCACTGCCGGCGCGTGGGCGCTAACGAGAACGTCGGAAAAATCGCCCATGTTTTTGATATCGTCCGACATCGACGCCTCAGTATTAAGGCCGAAGCGGCGAAGCGTCTCTAACCCGGCAGAGGGCGTGACGCCCAGTTGGTGAGAAAGCTCGGAATATCGAGTCATAACGGTACCTCTCTCTAACAGGAGCCGTCGGCGATCGGCTTGGCCGTGGTGAGAGCGCAGCTCACGTGGATCCGTTGAAATTTGAACTGGTTCACTGCTTGTATCGCTGCCTAAATCAGTCGTGCCAACCAAGAGCGCGTCAGACCAGCGCAGGTTCCCTGACGCGACTGTAAATCTGAACCCGATGACGACAACTGTCGGCTATGCAGACCAGTCCATCGGAATTCGTGTCGATCCCGGCGGGACGCCAGAACAGCTTCTCCTGTTCGGCCATGCCAGAATTGGCACGCCAACTGGCTTGCTCGGGGTTAACATCCAGAAATTCCTGGCACCACTTGGATAACGTAGCGTGACCCACTAGGGTCTCGCGATGCCCGCCGTCCATATCGAACACCTGAACGCGATCGTTCCTCCAGTCGGATACGTAGACGTTTCCGTCACCACTGACGTGAACGCTAGAGGGTCGGTCAAACTCACCGGCTTCGTCACCGCTCGATCCGAAAGCGAAGATAAACTCTCCGTCTGGCGTGAAACGCTGGACGCGGTCGTTGCGCCAATCGACAACCCAGATGCAATCTTCGGCGTCGATCGAAATACCCCAGGGGTAGTTGAATTCACCCGGCCCTGTACCCCATGTACCGAATGAAGAAATGTATTGTCCATCCACGGTGTACTTCTGGACTCGGCCATTGAGGTGATCCACAACGTGCAAGTCGCCCTCGGAATCGAAAGCCAATCCTGACGGACGGTTCCACTGACCTTCCGAGGGGCCAGTCTCGCCCCACCGGTGCGAAAAGGTACCATCCTTTTCGAACACCGACATCAATTGCGTATATTCGTCGGTCAGGTAGACACGCCCGTCCGGACCGATGGCGATAGCGGTCGGTTGGGTAGACAGCCCCGGTTCGGTTCCCCAGTTGGCGAACTCGAACAGGAATTCGGAGTCGAGGGTTACCGCACTCACCCTTACATTCCTGTTGCCGGCGTTCGACCGGCTCAAAACGTACAGGTAGCCGTCGTTCGAAAAACGGACGTCTACAGGGTTCATGAAGCCTCGACCTTCGAACGAAGCGATCCCCAGAGTGTGGCTATACGAGTAGTCGCTCATCTTGATGTTTCCGTACTTTGGAGAGCCGTTAGTTGGCAACCAACTCGGACATTCGGTTGAACCTCCGGTTCAAAACCCACTCGGAGTCGACGTGCATGAAGTCGTCAAGTATGGTTGCATAGGCGTCCCGATAGTCGGTGTTGTAGTGCACGTCCCCTTCCAGTTGATCGGATGGCTTAAGGCTAGGATAGTCACCGTAGAGTCCGCCGTTGACCGGGTTACCGATCATGAACGCGACCCCACCAGAACCGTGGTCCGTACCTGCACCGTTGTCCTCAATCCGTCTGCCAAACTCGGAGAACATCCAGATCACCGTGTCGTCCGCTTGGCCGAGCTCGTTCAGATCCGCCCAGAAGCACTCCAAAGCCTCCGACACCTCGTCCCACAGCTTGGCGTGATTCACCAATTCATTGGTATGCGTGTCGAAGCTGCCATGCTGAGTGTAGAAGACGCGAGTGCCGAGGTCAGCTGACATCACTTGGGCAACGCCCTTGAGACTCTGCGCTATCGGGTTCTCAGCGTTGTACTCGACAGTGGATGAATACTTTTCTGGTGCTGACCTGAGGGTGTCAGCACCGTCGAGCATGCCACGCCCCGTCTGGAGCAGGCGCAACGATGGAAGTCCTTCCTCCGACATGGGCTGATAGATGCGACTGACCGTGTCAAGCAGAGCGTCGCGGTTCGAAGCTCCCGCCAGACCCGTGTACAAGCCATAGGACTCGAGTGCTCCGACCGATGCGACAGAAACGTCTGGATATGCCAAGGCTCTTGGCAGGCCGCGACCAAAGTTGACGGTCGTTACAGGGTTTTTACCCTCAGGATCGATAGCTTTAGTTGTCTTTCCTAGCCAACCCTCCGAGGATGCTACTGCAGGCTCCGCGGTGTGCCAGATGTCCATCGAGCGGAAGTGAGACCGGTTTGGCTCCGGGTATCCGATGCCCATCAAAACCGCCAACTTGCCCTCATCGTAGAGAGCTTTGAACGGACCCATGTGGGAGTTGAATGCGACCCGGTCGTCTACCGGAATCACCTTATCGCCGCTTAGACCCATGGTCGGACGATAGTCGTAATACAGACCGTCCTGGTAAGGCACGACCGTGTTCAGGTAGTCGTTGCCGCCAGAGAGCTGGATTACAACTAAATTCTTGGCTCTGCCATTTCCGTTATGGCCATTTGTTGCCATTGGAGTATCTCCTGCGTGTTTGTGTGCCGTTATTCGTATCAGCAGTACTGGTAGTCGGGTGTTGAAGCGATCAACTGGAAAATCTCGATGGCCCGTTCCGTCTCTTCGTCTTCGTTCGTTGGATCCAACTGACCTGATGCATGTTCCGCAACAAGCCCAAACGTTCGGTCCGAGACATCGACGCAACCCATCGCGTCGAGGCACGCAGCCACATACTCCGTGGAATTGAGGTCGCCGCCTTCGCGCACACGGTCCACCATTCGCTGAATCCCGGGCGCATCTCTGCGTTCCAGTTCGGTTGAGGCGAAGTTGATTCGCTCAACCAGCGCGCCGCTGTCGATCCACTCCTCGCCCTCGTGCCAACCCTCGACGCTGGGTGGATTGAGCAGAAATTGTCCCATGAACGTCGTGTGAGTGGCCAACTGAGACGCATCCATATCTGGAAGATCGAATCGATCCGTCAAGCGCGCAACACCGAACACCAACTCTGTCGGGCTCTTTACCTTGCGATAGCGGACTGCTTCAGACTTGAAATGATCCGACTTGAAGATCGCCCGCAACACGGCGCGTATCTCCCCATCGCTATCCTGAAACACATCCGCCAGCCGTTGGACTTCAGCCTCATCAGCGTCGTCGGCTACGAAGAACTGGTAAAGCCTTCTCGAGATGAACTCCGCCGTTGCACGCTGACGTACGGTAATCTCTACGATGTCCTCGCCGTTCCAGTTACCGACCTCGCCTAGGAATTCCTTTTCACCATCATCATGATCGTCCGGATCGAACTGGAACTCCATCGGGAACGGACCTAAGAAGAACGGCGGCATTGTCGGCTTGGACGCCCACCCGGTAAAGGCTCGCGCAGCTGCCTTGACATCGTCTTCGGTGTACGCGCCCTCCCCCATCTCATCAATGCCCATCGAAAACAGTTCGAGCAGTTCCCGACCGTAGTTTTCGTTTGGCGCGTCCTTGTGGTTGTTCTGATTGTCCAGCCAATACATCATGCCCGGGTTGCGGGATATTTCGAGCAGAATGTCGCGGAACTTCCCGAGCCCGTAACGGCGGAATAGATCAATCTCCGTCAGCATCTCCATCCCATGATCGAGCTTGATACCGCCGACCGCGAGCAAACCGTGCCAGAAGAGAGCGATTTTTTCTTCGAGATGTTTCGAGCTCGTCGCCATTCGCCACGCCCACTGTGGATCGGCGTGACCCACCGATCTCGCCTCTACAGAAGCGATGAAGTAGCGATCCAGCAAGTCCTGGTCTTCAGGATCCGAGTATTCCGGATGAAGAAGCTCTTCGACAGTTTCGTCGTAACCCTTCGCGACGTATTCGTCTATCTGATCCCGAGTCGCTCCAAATCCTGCCCGACGCAAAAGGTGGGCCATAAGAGCCGTGTCGGTTTCTTTCATAACAGCGGTAGTCATTGAACGCCTCGCAGGTAAGTGTTACCCGGCAGTTACGAAAAGCAACTGCATTGACTATAAATCTAGCACGACTCCCAGTGTGTTGCGCGCGCGTATAGAAGCACCGCGGAAACCATAGCGATGTCGCGTAAAATCGCAGTCAGGGCTTAACACGCACATCGAACCGTTCTGTCAAACGCACCGCCTATCCCAAGTGTCCAGCCATCATTCCAAGCATTCCTCCTCCGTCACTCCTAACCGACAGCGTCTATAATTCCGGGCAGACAGTAGCTGTCATCCCGAGCGCGCAGTGGCTGTCATTCCGAACGGAACGAGGAATCTCTCGGAGCGACACTCAATCGGCATCCGGTTCCGGTTTAATCGCCTCAGTGTCGTTCGATTTTGCCAATGCCCATCCCAACAGTCCCATGTAGACGATTCCGCCGATGGACATTGCTGCGAACGCGGGCGCGAGTGCCAATTCCAAAGCGTCCGAATGCCACGCGGCGATGAACACCACCAGCGACGCCAAAGCCAGCACCGCAACGATTACATTCAGCAACGACGGCAAACGCATTGGTTCAGGTCGAAATACTAGTCCAAGTGCCAATACTGCTGTCCCTGTGAAACCTGCAACCCCGACAGTGAAGAGCATCCCCCACGCCATCCGCAACATCTCGACCGCCGATTGGAGCCATTCCTCAGACCGTGCCGGATCGCCCTCCAGCGATGCCACTCCCAAGCCGATGACCATGTAGTCCATGCCTCGCATCACCATCATCACTACCAGGCCGATAATCATCGCCAGAAGTCCAAGACGAGGTACCGGGGCTGCGTATCGCCGCAACGTCACCAATCCATTCAGCATAAGTAGCGCACCAAAGATGACCACAACTGTCACGGTGTAAGCCAGAGGCTCGTTGCGAGCCATCGCCAGCGTCAGATCGGACAGACTGTTACTAGGCACAGTGTCAACAGCGCCGCGACCTGGCGAGAGAGCCGAGCCCAACGCTACCAACGCAGTCCCAACCAATAGCGACCAACCGCCTAACTGCTTATCCGTCAAACGCATCTAGTATCCTGCCTACTTTCCCGCAAAAGAGCTTGAACGTCCCCTCATGCGGCAACCGGACTGGACACGGAATAACCGACCGTCTCAGTCAAAGCGAGTTCGGCATCAAATGCCGTCAACGATTATCGTGCTTGCTTCGCTGCTGTTTGAGCGCAACTTCGCAAGTTCAATGTACTCATCTGAATGGACAAAATCTGCCACCCGGTCATAGCTGTCGAACTCAATGACTACCACGCGCTGAGGCGACCAGTCGCCCTCTATGACTTCGGTTTGACCGCCACGCACGAGATACCTGCCATCGTGCTCCTTGACAAGTTCAACGATCTTCTCGGCGAATTCAGCGAACAGACCTTGGTCAGTGACGTTGAGTTCTGCAATCAGATATCCTGCCATTTCAACACCTTTCTTCTGGTTTCTTTCTCAGGCTGTAGCGTAGTAGTGTACTAGGGTCAATTCAACTCGCAGGAACACCGTTATGCATCGACTCGCACCGTGACGATGTCGATCCCGTGATATTTCCTGTGGCGTACTGAAGACGCATAGTGGCGCAGTAGACGGAATGAGAGTTCGCTAACATCCGGTGCCTCGGCCTGCTCACTCATATACGAGATTCGATCTTCGATGTTCTCGTCCGAAAACACGGCCAGAAACTCCATCTCCATCGCACCTGCTGATGGGCGCGCGATGACAACTAGGCGCGGTGTCTTGTAATCTTCGTGATCGTCGCGCAGGTGCAACATCGTCGCAAGCGTTTCTTCGCCAGCAGAGTCGAGCCGCGCTATTGAGTCTTGCTTCCATCCCGCGCTGGAAGCTAAACCGCGCAGAAACTCTTGGATATCCGGCAGTGCTGTTATGTCCAATTCAGTCTCGATGCGTCTGCGACGAGATGCGGTTATCTCGAGAAGCATCGACATCAGCACCGCCGCGAGAATACCCACTACCACGCTACTTCCAAGCGTTACTCCCCAAGTGCTGCCCAGAGAATCGCCGAAAATGTTATGGGTCTGCAAGCCGATGCCAATGGAGAGTGACAGCCCGACAATGATCGCCTTTTGCTGGCTGAAACCATCTTGCAGGACGGTACGAATTCCCTCTACGAAGAGCAGTCCCATCACGATCATCAGAATCGCGCCAGTGACTGGTCGGGGGATTGTTAGCAGAACAGCCACGATCTTGGGCAGCAGTGCGAGCGCGATCAGCATGACTCCCAAGACATACCCTACGCGGCGGGCGGATACGCCGGTGAAGTTGATGAGCGCGATAGACGATGGCAGATAGATGATTGTGGGCAACGTGCCAGCGATGCCTGAGAGCAGCGTGCCTACACCGCTTACGTTGAGCGTGCCCTGCACACTGCGAAAGTCCACTGCCCTTGGTTGACGCCAAGAGACCTGTTGAACCACCGCACCCTCGTTGCTAGCCTTGATCCCCACCACAATGCTGACGATGATGAACACTGGTAAAAGGGCGAGGAAATTATCGTCGAGGATAGAACTAAATCCCGGCCACTCTGAGAACTGTGGCAAACCAAACCACGGGGCATCGATAGCAGACTGAAAGTCGTAGACGCCTAGAGGGATAGCCACAGCGCAGCCAGCGAGGATAGTTAAGGGAAAGGCGAAAAGCCGAAGAATGCCGGAAGCACGCAGCATCAAAACCATCGCCACGACCAATGCGGCACCTCCGACGGCTGGTCCGGCTATCGGAGAGACATCTGCAGGTACATTATTGAATCTGGCGATGGCTATGGGCATTACGGCTGTTGATATAAGCATGAAGGCAACCCCAGAGACGACCGGCGTGATGATCCGCCGAAGCTGTGCCAACCACAATGCGAGAGCGAACTGGACTAATGAGGCGGCTATTATCAGGCTTGACATCACCGCGAGACCACCTTCTATAGCCGCCAACACACATACCGCCATGAAAGGTGATCCGGGACCCATCAGGAGCAAGTAACCCGGAGCTAGGCGGCCCATTTTGACCGCTTGGTGAACAGTTACGGCACCGGCAATCACTAGCGACGCGAAAAGCGCCCACGAGAGGTAGGCTTCACTACTGCCAGACGCCACCGCAAATATCGTCACGAGGGTAGCCGTGTTCGATAAGGCGATGACAGCGCCTTGAGATGCCACGCTTAGCGTTACAAGACGAGGTGGCTTGTCATCCGTCTCGTATCGTATTTGTTCATTGACGCGCATATCGCTGGATATGTAGCCATATTTACCGACTGAAGTGGCCGGAATAAACCTTCCCCAATCTTACGCGGATAAGTTTTGAAGGTGCTGTGGTACCGCGTTTCAAAGGTGAGTGCGGCTACGGCGTACAACGCGTAACACGCCTCTCATCAACCCAAGCGTTCAATGCCTGGGAAGGCGTCGAAGCCGATGTCGAATGTCAAAATGCGGCTGGCACCGGCGTTCTGCATGACTGCCACATGCAGCGCATCCCTCGCAGAGACGCCCTGTACCGTGCCGAGCAGGGCTCTTGCTGCGCGAATCTCCGACATGCCGAAGTTCAGAATCTCATCAACCAATCCATCCATGCTCTCGAATGCGAAATCAATAGCGTCCGGCCGATTTATCGCCGTGTACCGATGGAGAATCTCTTGATAGACCTCGACATCAGTGATTAATCGCTCCCCTGCCCGCACTAGTTCCGTTAACGCGGTAACGGCCTTATCCTTGTTCGGGTGCGCGGCTCCCACGAGGTACATCGGCACATTGGAGTCGATGAAGATCACGTGATGTTTTGATCGGGTTCGATCTCTCGAAGCATGACTTCTATGTCGGCAGTTGGAAACGAGCGTCGAGACGCCGCAGCTATAACACGCAACTTGGAATCTACGGTCCCTGAGGCGTCGCTCCTCGCCCTGCGGAGTGCTTGCCTGACCCACTCAGCAAGGGTTAGCCGCTGCCGGCGCGCAACTCCTTGGATCTCTTGGTACTCTTCCTCATCCAAAAGGACCTGTAGGCGTTTAGTCATACCAATAGTCTATTTGACTAATCATTCATTAGTCAACACATCACTTGCGGCATTCGATAACTTAGCCACCAGGGCTCTCAGTCCCTTCACAGCTTGACGGCCGGCTCGTACCTTGTGTGTTCGTTGACGCGCATATCGCCGGCTCCGCAGTAGGGAAGGCCGGTCGCAGTGCCCGGATCGTGCCTTTCGCAATCATACGCGGGAAGGGGTTAGAGGCGCGGGGCATAGAACCACGCGGATGTCGTTGCCGTTTTATGGGCTCGCGTTTTGGGAGGGTCGTTAGGATAAAGGTTGCGGGGTGGTCTTTCTCGTCTCGGGAGAATCCAGCTACATGACCGGAACCGAAGTCATCATCAATGACAGAAAACCCTCCGATCAGGGCGAGTCTGCTTCATCTGGACCGAACAAGGCGCTATGGAAATCGAAGTCGTCGACTATCACTGAAAGAAACAACACAATGAACACTCCTGAACCGATACACCCCGGCGAACATCTCGAAGAGTTCATGCAAGAACTCGGCATATCCCAGTACCGTCTGGCCAAGACGATCGGCGTACCACCGATCCGCATAAACGCAATCATCAAACGACGAAGATCTATAACCGCTGACACCGCACTCCGCATCGGTCGCGCACTCGGAACCACCCCCGACTACTGGCTAAACCTACAGCGAATCTACGACATCGACATCGCACGCTCCAAAACCGACATCAGCAACATCAAGCCTCTAGTGGAGACGGCTGCCTGAGAGTCCTCGCGGAATGTAGAGGTAACCCGAGAACTGTTGCGGCTGCCGGGCTCACCCAGTTTAGTTGTAGATGCGAGCTGTACTAGACTAACGTTCGTAGCCAAACTCGCCGATGCCAGCCTGCGGTTCAAACGCAAGGTGTATCATGGGGTTAGCAAGTGATAACCATCATCCTGAGGAACAGACAATGGCGACATCGGATCAGCCCGTCACAAGGTCGGAACTGCGTGAGGAACTGGATCGGTTACGAGACGAATTCAAGTCGTACTACGCCACCAAAGCCGACCTCGCCCAACTTGAGATGCGGCTGACAATCAGGCTTACCGGCGTAATGGTCACCCTCGGCGGCGTCATCATCGCAGTGTTGCGCTTCTGGCAATAGTGAGTAGACGTACGGGCAAGGCAGAGAATAAAAATCCGCCTGGAACCCAGTCTTGGCTATCTATCCACCTCGCCAAGCCCAGTCTCAGGTTGGGCACCAGCGGGAACATGTGAGATCATACCGTATTTGAACGTAATGGTCAGCAACTATGGGTATCACCAAGCAGTGAATGGTTGGCATGCCAAAGAAAAACGTTTAGATGCTTGGTTGGAAGTCCCCAACTAGCAGAAGGTTTGAGGTACAAATATGGTGCCCGGTAGTGTTCGTTGTGGGAGACGCGCACCGATGGAAGACGGCAGTTGCAGTGACCCTAGCTCTGATTGCCATCGCCTGCAAAAACCCAACTGATGCCGATCCCACCGCGATCACTCAAACTGTCTCCAGAGCAGACACGGCAGTCACTGTCCCATTCGATTCAGAGTGGCAAATCCCAACTGGTTTCGAGGTCTTGGTTCCATACGCCCGAGAGCAGTTCGATGCGATAATGGCGAAAGATGTGGGGCCGCCACCGGACTTGCCGGTATTTTCCATGACGCGCGCATCGGAACCTGAAAAGAATGGCGAGAACGTAACCATCGTTGTATATTCCGACGGAGCGTCACCCGACGCGGGTCCCGAGGAGGTTTTGGCATCTTGGACCAGACAGTCAATCGCAGGCGCTGAATACGTCGACATCGTAACCGTAGATCGCTCGGGCCTACAGATGGCAACTTGGCGCGGTCGAGCCCAAGGTCCCGGTCAAGACTCGCCTCAAGGCATCATCGCGGCAGTAATCTATGATCTTGAGACCTACAAGGTGTGGCGGCTCTTATGTGCTGTTTCATCGAACGAAGTGAGTGATGAGGTCGCCCAAATCTGCGAACAGGTCCAAAGGGAGTTCCGCCCTCTATAACGATACCTTGGGGAAGTCCTCTTACACGCGAGACTGTGTCCCTTAGGCCCTGACGAGTTCCACGGCTACTATAAAACGTCCACTCAGAGCGATCTAAGGCATTCAACCAACCCACTGTAGGCATATGTTACCGCGACGAGGTCACCTACAGCATAGCCTTACTAGCATCCGACGGTTCCACCTGCATGACCAGAAACGAGATCTTGGCTGACAGTGTGAAGCTCCCGAGACAGTAGAAGATAACTTAGGCGCAGTACAGTGGGCGGGCGTGTTTGTGAACTGGTTGCAGTCAGGCACAAGGGACGAACCAAGCGTGGGAATCGTGGCGTAGGACGATAACCGAGGGTAAAACCGGATTGCACTCGGCCATAAGGTTCAAAAATCCATGTTCGTATACGCATCTTCGATGTACTCGCGGTACTCAATGAACGATCTCATGTCCTCTTCTGAAGCCAACGCAACCTTGTATTCGCCGTTAACTGCACCTGAAAGTCTTGTGTCTAATCCACTCTCCAGGAAAATCAAAGCGGTTGCGGTCGGTCCGGTTCGCAAGAAGTCTGAAAATTCCCGCGCCAACTTCACTGAGTCTTGCGCCGAAGAATCCCTAGTACGATTATTCCTGAGATGGGGTAGCATCACAGGTACTGCTCCAGCGCCGGAGTGGAAATGAAATGCTTCGCCGTTTTTGCCGAAAGAGCCATGCGCTTCAACATTGCGAACTTGACTGCGCATCGCGACGAGATCATCATAGTAGTGTTTGACTTGCGGATCTGTGATGTCAAGTACTTTTTTGAATTTATCTCTCCATCTTTCGCCCGCCAATTCGTCCACATCCAAGCCTGTCTTGCAGCTGCCTTGCAGGATCGCGAGGTGCACAAACACATGCTCTGTCCAACTGAAGAAACCCTCTATGGTTGCTAGCGCGAGCCAATCTGCTTCACGCTCCAAATGGTATCCAGCAAGGCTATATGATATTCCGCCACCTTTCAATCGCTTAGTGACAACCTTGCCACGTTGTTCTATCGCTTCAATCAGCTTGTCATCGAACAGGCTTGCTAGATATTCGAACCGCTCAAACAATTCGACGGCATCGTTAGTTACATTGAGATTCGACCCTTTCAGCGACTGATCGGCGCGCCAATCAAAGTATGGCCTGGCTACGCGTACACCCTTATTGATGAGTTCCACAACCTCGGCAACGACTGACTCATCGCAACTACCGTCAGCGATAAAGATGCCGAGACCTAATTTCCTGTGTTCAATGAAGACGGTTTCGCCATCCAAGTCCACGGGAATCGACCATGCTACCTTTTCGTGGATTCCGAAATGTTCGAATTCGAGCAGATCAACCAGCAGAAAATACACAAGGTAATACTCGGGTAGATTGCGTCCTGCATCGGTGCGATTCCCAAAACGCCACTCTGAATTGCTCGACTTGAGCGGTTTGATCGCTTCCGTTGCGCGTTTACGTAATTTTGCTATGTTCAATCCGGACCTCTTGGCTCACAACAACCGCGAACTTGCCATTGTTTTGTAGACACTCTCTTGGTGGGGGAGGCGGGATTCGAACCCGCACGGCCGCAGCCACATGCTCCTAAGGCATGCGCGTCTACCATTCCGCCACTCCTCTGATAGTTCAAACAGTCGGCTGTGGCTGGTATCGCTGTACCTGTATCCTATCTGCACCTTTACGCGCTTGCGCCAAGTCGTAGGAGGTCTGCCGACGCAGCCAAAAATCTGCGCTGGACCATCCGGCTTTTTCCAAGCGGATAGCCATATCTGGCGAAATGGCGGCGTGGCCATTCAATACGCGCGAAAGGGTATGACGAGCAACCCCCAGAACCTCCGCTGCCTCGGTGACGCTCAGTTCGAGAGGGTCCAAGCAGTTCTGTCTGACGCTGAGCCCCGGATGGGGCGGATTCTTCATGGGCATGGTCTCTCCTCATCAGTGGTAGTCGACGAGATCGACGTCGTACACGTCGCCGTCCTCAAACCTGAAGGTGATCCGCCAGTTGCCGGTGATCGAAATGCTCCACAATCCTCTTCGGTCTCCTCTGAGCGGATGCAATCTGTACAGCTATCAAGGGGTTCAGTGGTGGGGGAGGCGGGATTCGAACCCGCACGGCCGCAGCCACATGCTCCTAAGGCATGCGCGTCTACCATTCCGCCACTCCCCCACTACTTCAATGGTACTTTCCACCACACACCCCTCAGCACTCCGGCTTTTTCCGGAGCGAGTAGCGCGGGACTTCAGCACCCCGAGTAAAACTCCAAATACCTAGGTTCGCTACGGGGCATTGACAAGTTCATGGGGCTGAATGCTTTCGATCTGCTCCGCCTCGGCGCGTCGGGCGTAGTAAAGGTCACAACGCAGTTGGAGATTGATCCAAAATTCGGGAGATGTCCCAAAGAATCGGGCTAGCCGGAGCGCAGTGCTGGGAGTGACTCCCCGCCTCCCGCGAACGACCTCGTTGACGCGCTGAAAGGGCACCTGTATAGCAGTCGCCAAGTGCCGCTGCGTCATGTCGAGGGGGAGCAGAAACTCTTGCAAAAGCATCTCACCCGGGTGTGTGGGCTCACGGTCAGAGGGAATGCGAACCATGCTTATTCTCCTGTTCGTTCAGTGGTAGTCGGTAATCTCAACTTCGTCTGGGCCTGCATCTGTCCAAACGAAACATATGCCATATTGGTCGTTAACGCGAATGCTGTGTTGCCCTCTTCGATTCCCGCTCAATCGTTCTAAGCGATTGCCGGCTGGAGCGCGGAGGTCGCCGATGGTTGCGGCGGAATCCAACTGGTCCTATTTTCTCCTGGCGACGCTCCAAATCGCTTGAGGACAGGCCCGTCGGGCGCTTCGGGTGTCCCTGCCGTTAAAAACATCTTCGGTGCCTGCATCATCGAACGATACGATCATGATGACATGATAGCACGGTGATCATGCTATCAACATCCCTACCAGAATGACGGGGATAGAACATCTACTCGTAGATGTTCGACATCTGCCAAGCGTCTAGCGATTTGAGCGTTGCGTCGGAGCCTTGCGCCCGGAGGGATATACCGACGCTGTCATCGCGCCCCGGATACACCCTTGCCGCTATGCACTGCTGGTCGTTAGCGAAGATTTCGACGATGCTCTTGTCTATGAAGACGCGCAGTCGGAGCGGTTCGTCGTCTTCGAGAACAATCGGCGCGGTTTCAGGCGGTCTTGACAATGCGTCCGGCAACGTGGACGAATACGAAGTGTCTAGCGACACTATGCTCTGCATGACAGGCACAGGTCGCGGTGAACCGAACGGTGGAACTGCGGGCAATCCACTTGCCAGCAACGCGCCCTCTTTAGGCAAGTCGCGATGTATGCGGAAGCCGCGATCCTTGAAGAACGCAATGCGCGTGTACTCCTCGCGGTTCGACGACCTCAACACGTTCAACTCGACCATCGGCGAGTCTTTGGCATCGATCTCTACCACCAACTCCATCGCGTTCCCTGATACGCCCTCCAGCACCAGTTCCTCGTTCGCCGGCAACACGGCTTCACCGATATGAGTATGTTTGCCCCGCAACGACTCGACATCGCCCGCAGGTTCGATCTTCAACTCGTCTTCGCGCTCACCGAGAGTCACACGTCGCGGCAACGACATGATCTGATTCCATCCATCGGACGGATAGCCGGGATTCATGTTGTGGATGATGATGACGCCACCCTCTCCATCAGGCGTTGCCGACGGTGCATGAACGCCTGATGGTGTGGATGCGCCAAAGTTGAAAAGTCCGGCGCTCGTCGCGACGAACTTGTCGCGCTCCATGTCGTAATCGCCGAGAAGGTACTGACCTCCGCTCATGTGGCTGAAGAACGGCAGTATCCACCTATCCCCTATAGGCCAGAAATACGGACACGCCCCGTCATCACCTACCAAAGTGAACCGATCATCCTCAGTGAAGGGATGCAGATACTCCCACGTCGCCAAGTCTTTAGACCGGAACAGGAAATCGACGGCAATCTGCTTGCCTCCCGGACCGTCTGGCAACATGCCGCATGAGAGCGAGTAGTAGTAGTCGCCCTTCTTCCAGATGCACGGATCAAACACGGTGTATTCCTGCGGGGTGCCGTCTTGTGGAGGCGACGAGATAACCGCCTGCCCCGTCACCTTCTCCCAATTCAGCAACAACGGATCGCTCGACGTCGCAACCATGTTACCGACCTGCGTGCCGTGATACATCGCGATAACGCGGTCATCTTCGACGAGAGTCGAACCGGAAAAGCAGCACTCTTCAGGATCGGGGTAGATCGCGTAGGGCAAATCACGCCAGTGAATAAGATCATCACTAACGGCATGACCCCAATGCACCCGCGGGTCTTCCGGCGGATATCCCTGATAGAAGAGGTGCCACCTGCCCTGCCAAAAACACAGCCCGTTCGGATCGTTCAAAGTGTTTTCGGGGTTGACGTAGTGATAGATCGGACGATGCGGATCGCCAGCCTTCGCCTCTCGAGACGCGATCATTCGCCTCAGCAAAGGATTCGCCTCTAACTGCGCTTCCTGTTCCTCAAGAGTGTCCGCAAACGTGTAGTGCGGCGCCAACGACTTGTAGCTGTTCTCGGTCATGGTGATTCCTTGTTTGCGTGTTCTCGCAAGATATTGTCATTTCCGCGCGGCTACCCCGTCGCACTTTACGTCATTCTCGCGGAGGCGAGAATCCAGAAGGGTGAAAGATTGATGGTGTCGCCCAATTCCGTCGCGTTGTACCCACCCGTTCCAACTCATTATGGATTCCCGCCTACGCGGGAATGACGGTACGGTTGCACTCGGAATGACACGTGCTTTTCAGTCAACGTGCAACAACGATAATATCCACATTGAGGTAAACCGTTGCAGACAGGAGACTACGATGTCCGAGATGAAGATCGAGATGCTAGCCGATGAACAAGCGCTGGTCGGGGAAGGCCCGGTATGGGAGCCCAAAACCAGTGTCCTCTACTGGACTGACATTCGAGGTGGACGTTACTTCAAATACGATCCTGCGACCAACGTAAACGAGACGATCCACAACGGAATCTTCGTCGGTGGCGCCGCAGTCAACAAGAACGGCGGTCTGACTTTTGGCACTTGGGAAGGCGTGATGCTTTGGCGTTCCGACTCCGATTGGCAGTGGCTACACCACGAACCCGAAATGCGCGCCAGTATGCAGTTCAACGATGTAACCGCCGGCCCCGACGGTAGCTTCTATGCTGGCAGTTACTTCGAGGACGCACCACGCGGCGAATTGATGCGTTTCAATCCCGACGGTTCGCACGAAATCATCGCCGATGGACTAGGCATCAGCAACGGCATGGGATTCTCGCCAGAGCTCACCGTCTTCTACCACACCGACTCGCTCGCAGGTGAAATCTACGCATACGACTACCACGAACAGACCACAGAACTCACCAACCGTCACATCCTAGTAAAACTAGATGCCGACGAAGGCATACCTGACGGAATGACAGTAGATGCCGACGGCAATATCTGGTCGGCGTGTTGGGGTGGCGCACAAATCATCCAGTTCGATCCAGACGGCGTTGAGATGTCGCGCATCAAGTTCCCTGCTGTCCAGACTTCAGCGGTCAATTTTGGCGGCGACGACTTCACCGACATCTACGTTACTAGCGCCACTTTCGGCACCGAGGACGGCGTAACTGCTGATGACCCACCGGCATATCACTCAATCTCGAACCGAGGCGGTCAGCTGTACCGAGTTCGGCAAGACAAGGTGCAAGGCAAAGCCGAGTTTGAGACCGACTTCCACTGGTCGTGAGAGTGGTCAGAAATGTGAGCGCGGCGTTGGTCGGTTAATCAATCGATGCCAGACGGCGCACTAACCGGTCAATGTCGTCCAAACCCACACTCACAGCATCGGGGTCCAGCCAATTCTCGTAAAAGTTGACGTGCAGGCCGCTGGCGGTAACAAACCAGCGATTTACGTTTTCATCCTCGGTTTCGTTTGCCAATCTTGCGGCGGCGCGGAACAAAGCCGCATGATTGCGGTGCTCCCAGCCGCGGGCATCGGCGATGGCCTTCACAGCTTGAGCCGCCGCACCCCATCCCTTTTCCGACGCTTGACGGACATCACCTGCGACCAATTCGGTTCGCGCTTGCTCTAGCAGAACGGTAGCAGAGCTTCGGTATGTGGATCGGGTCGTCATCGGTATGCTCAACGCAGTATTGGTTAGTCAAGATAATTTTATAAGGCACACAGCCATGTCATTCTGAAAGGAGCGAAGCAGGATCATGTCTTGCCGAACAGAGGAGGAATCTAAGACGTATGCCCTACCCCCTCAACGTCTCATCAAAGCCAAGATGCGCGCGTGAAGCAGTCGGCTCTGTCTGACCTTGATACCGGCTCCTCAACGCCGCACTTCCGTAAGGATTCTCCGCCGGCGTCGATAGGTACTGGAACGAGATCTGACCGATTGGCATACCTTTGTAAAGCGTCAACGGCAACCTTGAGACGTTCGATAACTCCAAGGTCAAATGTCCATCCCAACCGGGATCAACGAACCCCGCTGTCGAGTGAATCAACAACCCGATACGGCCCAATGAACTCTTTCCCTCCAACCTGGCAACAATCGAGTCGTCCAAACTAATACGCTCCAACGTGTTCCCTAAAACGAACTCCCCGGGGTGAAGTATGAACGGCTGATCATCTTCAATCACGACCATCTCGTTAAGGTTGGGGACATCTTCACGGAGGTCAACGTACGGTGCCGTGGAGTTGCGGAACACGAGCACTTTGTCGTCGAGATGAAGATCGACTGATGCGGGTTGAACGTCGGTAGGATTGAAAGGGGTTATACCAATCCGTCCCGATTCGATCTCTTCTCTGATGCTCTTGTCGCTAAGTACCGTCACTAAACTCGCTCACAAACTGAATTGGCAACTGGAATCCTGATAGCGTGAAACCAGATTCTATCAATCTACACCGCCGCTCGATCCTGATCCAACCAAAGCCCCCGAAGAAAATCTCCGGGGGACTTTTCGACTGCCCATGATCTCGCCAACCCATAGGGTTGACATATCCGATTGACAGCTTTGCTGGTACCCACGATCAACCGTTCTGGCAACGAGGCCCGACACCTTCAATCATCCCCGTTTCCATTTCCTCAATCCACGGCTCCGGCACGAACCAGTCGCCACAACCCGGTTCCGTGATCGCGAACTTCGCAGTGATGTTGACCTCAACCTCGATCTCACCCGAATTCAACGGTGTGCTAGGGCCTGCCGCTAGGCTCTCTGCCCTAGCGAACGCTACCGGGCCACCATACGGATCGACGCCCACATCCTCACTCATGCTGATCAACGTTCCGAGGTCAACGCTGAACTCCGATGCGTACAAGTTGGCGCGGTGTTTCGCATCAGCAACCGCCAACTTGCGAGCGTTATCGAGTGCCATCGACGTATCCTCAGCCGTGAAGTAGACAGAAGATACGCGAGCATCATCGCCGCCAGCCAACGCCGCATCATCAATCACATCAGCTAGCTTTTCAAGATCATTGACCTTGATGCTCACTTGATTCGAGACCCGATAACCGATCACGACCGACCTACCGCCACGCACGACGCGCCCACCACCGAGATCAATCGGCTCCTCTACCCAAGTCGTTTCGGGCCAGATACTGAACTCAGTCGTCGTGATGTCTTTGTCCGCAATGCCCTTCGCCTTGACCGCAGTTAAAACCTTCCTCATCGAACTCGCAGCCTGCGTTCTTGCATCTTTGACCGACGACGCAATAACTTCAACACCCAAATCCACGACGCCCACATCCGCAGGAACCGTAACTTTGCCAGCACCGTTCACGGTGATGCTATCGGTTACCCAGCTACAAGCCGGTTGAAGATCAATCTCCGCCGCATCTGATTCACCTGCTACCGAACTCGCGGTCGCCTGCGGTGTCGCAGTCCCGCCCTGCGCGTTCAGTTCGAATGCCATTACCGCCGAACCGACCAACGCCATCAAGATCACCAACCCCAACGATATGTATGCTCTCTTGAAGCTCATCTCTGAACCTGCTTTCTATCTCTACAGTTTTGGTTACTTAAGCCGTCTTCATTTTCGGCTCATACAGTAAAGACGCCGAACAAGCCGGAAAAGTTCCCGATCTTCTATCGATTATCCGTCAATTCTCTCCAGATGCACTACGATCCGAAAGTTACGGCTTCGGAGTCGGAGATTGCGTCGGAGCGGGCGACGCAGTGGACGTCGGCGAGACATTCGCTGGCTGCATCGGGATCGGAGTTGGACTGGGGGTAGGTGTGGGAGTTGGAGTGCAAGTCGGGATCAACGAAACCGTTGGCGTAACCGTCGGACTAGACGATGCAGTCGGAGATGACGATGCAGTAGGTGTCGAAGTAGGGATTACCAAACATGGATCTGGAGTAGGACTGACCGACGCGGTAGCCTTGGGCGCTGTAGCCGGACCAGCATCCGCCATCTCGCCGCTATCTTTGGCGGAACTCTCCTCCGCCGACGCAGCAACTTCCACCTCCATCATCTCCGCCTCCACAGCAAACTCCTTTTCCACCTCTACGACCACCTCTTTTTCGACTTCAACGAGCCGTTCCACTACCACAGTCTCCACCACCGATTCCGCCTGTACTTCGACCTCTTTTTCGACAACCACAGTATGAACGATGACTTTCTTTTCGACGACTTTTTCGATTTCCGGTGCTGCCGTTGCGACAGGTGCTGCCGCGGCTGCCGGACGGACGGTTGGCCCTGGATCTCCTGCCAAATCCGGTTGTCCGGGCTCTCTAGGAGCACCCGACTCTCCGGGCACACCGATGACTTCCTTTTCCACAATGACGGTTTGAACTACCGTATCGCTCGATGATGTATCGAACCGCTCAATAGCATATTCCGTGATGTCACCGATAGTAAGCACCGCCACACCTATCAACGCCAACGCCCCGATCACCAACGGAACGTAAACTGCTGGTGTTGCTAATTTGATGCCGCCCCATCGACGTTGCGGATTCAATATCCCGTCAATTTCCCGATCGGAATATCCGCGCTCAGAGAGCATCTCCGCAGTCAACGCATACGATTTCGGCGCTTCCACAGTGTCCAACCCACGCAGCATCGTCGCCGTTTCACGCACCGAACGCAACTCGTCAACATCCACACCACTGGCACGCAGCCGCGACTCGACTTGCGATAGATCATCAGCATCATCACCTGAATCGACGTACGCAGAGATCAGATCCTCAACAGGATCCTCTCTTCTGAACCATCTTCGCAGCCACCCGATCACGACGCGCAATCCCTCGCTATCTGGATGACGCGCAACGATACCAACGGCGATTTCTTATCGCTTCCCATGTATGAACGACGTTGATCGACGCTATCTTGTTCCATTTGAGCAATCAAGACTCGTTCCCTGCCAATCTTTGCGGCAACAACCCGGGTATCGAGCGCAAACAATCACGTACTCTCCGCCTCGCCCGATTCAAACGCGACTTGACCGTGCCGATGTTCACACCGCAAACCTCCGACGCATCTTCGTAACTCCGACCCTGAACGTCGATCAGAACTATCACTTCGCGATGCTCCAACCCCAAGGCACCGACGCAATGCTCCAACGCATCGCGCAACTCCGAGTTCATCGCTACGTCCGCAGGCGACGGATTATCGCTGGGCAAACGCTCCCGAAACGCAGAACCCTCCTCATCGACCGATGACTCACGCCGACGACTTTGCCGACGGAAGTAGTCGTAAGCCTTGTTTCGCGCAATCCTAAGCAACCATGCTCGGACATTGCTGCCACGCATCTTCGCTATGCTCCGAAATGCCGAAATGAACGTATCTTGAGTCACATCGTCCGCAAGCGCGTGCTGACGTGTCAAACTCAAGCTGAAACCATAGACCGCATCCTGATGCAACACTACCAAGCGATTAAAGGCATCAACATCGCCCGACTTCGCCATTGCCAATATCAGATGTTCCGGTGTCTGCATTCAAGATCTTCGCGTTGGTATCGATATCTTCGCGTTGGTATCGATGCACAACCGCAATAGAATTGCTTACGATATGACGCACTACGTCTGGACGCAAATCCGTGAATTCGCGAAGATGATTATCATCTTCGCTCTTGTATTCATTTTCGTCCGCACCGTCGCCATTACCTACACTGTAAACGGCCCAAGCATGGAACCCACTTTGGTCGAGGACTACCGAGTCTTTGTAAATCGACTCGGAGGTATCGGCTTCTGGGGAATCTCGCTTTACGGACGACCAGACTTCCTGTTCGGAGGACCTGAACGCGGCGACATCATCGTATTCGAACCGCAACAACACGGCAATGAAATGATCGTCAAACGAGTCATCGGACTCCCAGGCGACCAAGTACACATTGAAAACGGAGATGTCTACGTCAACGACATCGTCACAAACTACACTGCCGACTACACCGACGCAAAGACGCGTTTCGATTTCCCAGCCGTCGTTCCACCTCACGAATACTTCGTTCTCGGAGACAATCGCGATTCATCCAACGACTCCCGAAACTTTGGATACGTCCCTGCGGAAGACATCGTCGGCAAAGTCTGGATGGTCTACTGGCCATGGCAGGAAATCTTGACCTATTAGCCAGACTTCCTGCCAGCGTCCCCTATGGGTACCATGCACAACCCTCCATCTTGATGCTCAAGGGAGACACCCTGTCCCTTCCCCTTTTCAAAGGGGAAATGCAAGGGGGTTTAGACGATCCACCTGCCCTCCTCCATTGACAAACCGCCTCACGACGCCGTCTTGTGCCGGTACATCAGCGCCTCCGCAAGGTGATGGTTCTCGATTAGCTGGGCATGTTCCAAATCTGCGATTGTGCGGGCAACTTTTAGAACGCGGTGGCATGAACGAGCAGATAGCCGTAGGTGTTTCATCGCGCTTTGAAGCAACGATTTCGCGTCGTCAGACATCTTGCAGGAATCCCAAACCTCTACCGGACCCATCAACGCGTTGGCCATGACGCTTGAGTCCTTGAAGCGTTCATGCTGCAACTCGGCAGCCGAGATGATCCGCTCCCTAGCCATATCAGATCCTTCCTCTACCGGAGGTGTCAACAACTTCTCATACTCAACTCGCGGCACATCGACGAACATGTCTATACGGTCAATCAAGGGTCCGGATATCCGACGTTGATAGCGCGCTACAGCGGGTTCGCCACAGGTACAAGGATGTTGGGAGTCACCAAAGTAACCGCATGGGCACGGGTTCATCGCACCTACCAACATGAAACTCGCGGGATACGTTGAGCTCATCCGCGCCCTGCTGATCGTTACGGATCGGTCTTCTAACGGTTGGCGCAGCGTTTCCAACGTTGCATTTCCAAACTCCGGCAATTCGTCGAGGAAAAGCACACCGCGATGGCTCAGCGTAACTTCACCCGGCCGCGGAATACTACCGCCACCGATCAACCCAGCATTCGAGATCGTATAGTGCGGCGCTCGGAATGGACGTTGAGTGACTAGCGGACTACCTGACGGCAAGAGACCGGTCACTGAGTAGATAGTCGTAACCTCCAACGCTTCCTCAGGAGTCATCGGCGGCAAGATCGAAGGCAGACATCGCGCCAACAGCGTCTTACCACAACCAGGCGCTCCCATCAGAACGATGTTGTGATGTCCCGCAGCCGCTATCTCCAATGCTCGCTTCGCCTGTTCTTGACCCCGCACATCCCGGAAGTCGTAACCTGTGTGCACAGACATCTCAGAGCCAATTTCAGGGATTCCTCCACCCTTGACCAACGGCATCTCTACTGCATCGTTCAAGTGATCGACAACTTGCCGTAACGTCTCAGCAGGCCGAATCTCAATGCCTGGCACCAGCGAAGCTTCTCTGGCATTGACTCGCGGAACGAAGGCCGTGTCATATCCTCGATCCTTCCCAGCTCGCAACATCGGCAACATACCATGCGTGGTACGAAGCTTTCCATCCAGCGAAAGTTCCCCCAGAAACAGCGACTTACTTACCGCATCCGGAATCTGACCGCTACACACCAAGATCCCTATTGCTATCGGCAAATCATACGATGGACCTGTCTTCTTGATGTCAGCAGGAGCAAGCGAAACAGTGATTCGTCTCAACGGAAACTCAGCCCCAGAATTCCTGATTGCGGCTCGGACACGTTCACGCGATTCTTGAACCGACGAATCCGGAAGCCCTACAATGTTGAATCGTGGCACACCCGGTGAGATGTCCACCTCGACCTCGACCAGCTGTCCATCCACTCCACTAACGGCGCATGTGTTTGTTTTCGCGAGCAATTCCTAATTCCTTTCCTGAACGACTATCTCTAGCGCAGATGTCGTATATATCTTGAGTATACATAAGTACTAGCACATTGGTATCCTCGGTGGCAAAAACTACCAGAAATCGGAAAATCATGACAATCCGCTACGAAACCGAAGGAAACGTCGCAGTAATCACGCTTGCTAACGCCAGCCGCGCAAACGTGATCGACAAGCAACATGCGCTTAAACTCAGCGACGCATGGAAAAATGCGTGGGAAGATCGCAACATACGCGCCATCGTCATCACAGGTGAAGGCCATCGCCACTTTTGCGGAGGACACGATCTCGCCGTACGCGAAGACTTGACCGAGGAAGAACATCACTTCCTGTCCCTTGAACGCATCTTCAGACAGCCCAGCGGTTACGTCAACGGAATGCAGTCTGGCATCGACGGCGGAATGGCAGACCACTTCCCACGCATCCACAAACCCGTTGTCGCCGCTGTAAACGGATGGGCAGTTGGTGCCGGACTCTATCTCCTACTAGCATCGACCGATATCCGTATCGCCGCAATCGGAAACGCCAACTTCCGCTTCGGACTCATCTCACGTGGGTGGGTCGGCGCCGGACCAGGTGCAACCCTTCTGTTGAAACAACTACGATACGTAGATGCAATGAAGATGCTCTTGGCCGACGAGACTATCGATGCCGAAGAGGCCGTCAGAATCGGACTCGTAAACGAAGCCGTTCCGCCAGATCAACTTCTGCCCCACGCACGCCAAATCGCCCACAAAATTGCAGAGATGCCTCCGCTTGCAGCGATCAAGATGAAGGAGTTCGTACACCGTTTCGCAGACCTACCAGTCGATCAGGCTTGGAACGTTCAAGCAATGATCAACTTTCTGCTCCTTCACACCACTCAAGACGCACAAGAAGGCCGAAACTCCTTCCTCGAACGTCGTCCCCCCAACTTCACCGGCGAATACATCGGTCTAGAAGGTTTTTATGAAAACGCCTCCGACGAAGAACGCGCTCGTTTGGACGAACTCAAGCGTCAGATAGACTGGTAATCGAGGAAATATCGACATGGACAGATGGCAATACGCACGAGACGAACACCCCCCTTACTGCACGTGCGTCAAGTGTGTCGAAGCACGCAAATCCGGCAAGTCCAACCGCTCCCGAGGCACCAGTTATTCCAGCGGAAACCCAATAGAACGCTTCACAGGCTGGCTGAAACGTCTTTTCGGCACAAACTGAACACCGATACCGCGCTGTTCACCGAACGAACCACCGCCACCAAACCCATCCGAACACCCCTCCTAACACAGCGCATACAGGTATCGTTACAGCCATAAATCCAATCTCCAGCGCGGCGTCAAACTGGAGCATCAGCACCAAACTAAACGCGATCGCCACGCACGCTCCGACGACCCCGCCCAACAAAATATGTCGTTTGACATTCACTAGCTCGATGTTAAACCTTCGTTGACCTATAGAATCTCGTTGCGCGACGATACCCATCAGGTGGGAAACATGACCAACCAAAACGGCAAAGTCCTACGTAGCGAAGCATGGTTCGGACCACGAGACCTCGAAGGTTTCTTGCACCGATCCGGCCTCAAAAACCAAGGATGGGACGAAGATTCCTTCACCGGCAAACCAATTATCGGTATCGCCAACTCATGGAGCGAAGCGACTCATTGCAACGCACATCTTCGCCTCATAGCCGAACACGTAAAACGCGGAGTAATCGCCGCGGGCGGTTTCCCACTTGAGTTTCCCACAATTTCTCTAGGCGAATTCTTCCTCGCTCCTACCTCCATGCTCTACCGCAACCTCATGGCGATGGATGTAGAGGAGATGATCCGCGGACTACCGATCGACGGAGTGGTGTTGCTCTCGAACTGCGATAAGACGACTCCCGCGATGCTTATGGGCGCAGCATCCGCTGACCTGCCCGCCATCATCGTCACCGGCGGACCACAGCTCAAAGGCAACTGGCGAGGCGAAGAACTTGGCTCCTGTACCGATTGCCGACGTTACTGGTCGGAACTCCGAGCAGGAACCATAACTCAAGCCGAATACGACTCCATGGAAGAGGCTATCTACCGCTCGCCAGGACACTGCATGGTCATGGGAACCGCATCTACGATGTCGGTGATTTGCGAAGCCCTCGGAATGACACTACCCGGAGGCGCGGCAATACCCGGTGCAGACTCCCGGCGCCGCGTATTTGCAGAACGCGCCGGTGCAACCGCTGTAGACCTGGTTCAACAGAACAGACGACCATCTGAACTGCTAACCGAAAAAGCATTCGAAAACGCCGCGCTTTCCCTCCTGGCACTCGGCGGATCCACCAACGCAATCATCCACCTAACCGCCATTGCCGGACGCTCAGGTATCGACCTCCCCCTCAGCAAATGGGCAGAACTCTCCGAAAAAGTTCCTGTGATCGCCAACCTCAAACCATCTGGCAAATACCTTATGGAAGACTTCTTCTACGCCGGTGGCGCACCTGCATTCTTCAAAAAGATCCTCCACCTGCTGAACAACGACTGTCTAAACGTCAACGGGAAAACCTTCGGGGAAAACGTTGCAGAGGCCGAGTGCCATAACGACAACGTAATCCTAGACCCCGGACACGCCCTCTACCCCGATGGCGGCGTAACGATACTTAAAGGCACGCTCGCCCCTGATGGAGCGGTCATAAAACGCTCCGCGGCATCCTCAAACCTGCTGCAACACACTGGACGCGCCGTAGTCTTTTCAAGTCCCGAAGACCTACACAAACGCATCGACAACCCAGACCTTGATGTCAACGAAGACGACATCTTGGTCATGCAAAACGCCGGACCCATCGGCGGACCGGGAATGCCAGAAGCCGGATTCATGCCGCTCCCACGCAAAATCCTCTCACAAGGCATACGAGATATGGTTCGCATCTCCGACGCCCGAATGAGCGGCACCGCTTTCGGCACCGTCGTTCTCCACGTATCACCAGAATCCGCCATTGGCGGCCCACTCGCCCTAGTACGCAACGGAGACATGATTTCTCTAGACGCCGACATTGGACGCCTAGACCTTCTAGTGGATGACGCTGAGCTAGATCGCCGTCGCTCAGAAATCCAAACATCAACGAGTTCAACAAACGGACAGCCAGAACGTGGCTACATCCACATGTACAACCGTCACGTCATGCAAGCGCAACACGGCTGCGACTTTGACTTCGCAATCGGTAGAACCCCAGTTGAGACGCATGTCGAGATGGAGGAGCACTAACGGCTTGGTGTTTAGCCGCTAACCAAAGGGCACTCCTTGATCGGCGAGGTCGATCATGTCAGGTTCGCGATTGGAAAACGCAGTCAGCATGACTGGCAGTTTAGGATACGTGCCTGCGAAGTAGTCTTCGATGGTGAAAAGTTGTAGTTTCGGATAAGTTCTTCCAGCGATTTCGACAGTTCCGACTGCCACGGACTGTCGAGCACCCGTCGTGACAGAATCGTTGTCCATCGCGATCAAGAGACCCATAATCGCGTCGCTGTCATCCATGCTTCCGATCAACTCTCTCACAAAATTTGGGCCGACCCTCTGTCCGCCCTTTACTTGCGCGATCACCAAATGGCGTTGCCCATTGTCAGTCGCGTAACCGCGACCATCGATCCCGCGGTCACCTGTCTTGCGTTCGTTTGGTAACATGCCACGAATGCGAGATACTGCCCACGCTTCAAACTGAAAAGGGTCGCGTGTGAAAAGATCGCGCGCTGCATCCATGTCCTCAGGACGGCCGATGACCCGAGGCTGCTCATTCAACCGCTCGCGGAAACGATACTCCACCACCGCAACTGCTAGATGCGTGATATCAATCCCTATCCAAGGCCGGCCGGATGCCTGCGCAACATGCAAGGTAGTACCGCAACCGCAATAAGGATCCATCACCAAACCGTCTCGCGGGCAAGCAACCTCAACTAGCTGTTTCAACAAACCTTCAGGTTTTTGAGTTGGATACCCAAGATATTCTTTGCCCTTGTTGTAGTTCGTGAAACCGATCGGCTCAAGGATCAGGTTTTGCGGTCCCGCTGGAGTATCAGCTGCGGCATACCGTTTCAATCCCGGCCAGAATCCCCGCTCAGGATGATGTATCAAACCTGCATCATCCAAAGCGTCCAAACGATCATGCCCACCTTCAATCGCGCGGTAACCCGGTATGAAGTTATCCTCGATCCACTCGGCGTACCGACTGATTTTCGGCACTGCCCAATGACGATTACGCGCATTTACATCATAACCACGCCATGGGCTACCACTCTCACCGCCACGTTTTTCTGCTGCCGTAAGGTCGCCGGTTCTATATCGTCCGAATTCATCCGAAGACGGGTAACGCCGCTCTAACTCCGCTTCCGTCCTGCTAACCGATATCGCCTCTCCCCGCCAGTACATCACATCTCCTTTGCCGTAGAAGAAAATTGTGTCAACGACACGCCCGAACCGTTTGGCATCATTATGCGCCGTAGCACGCCGCCAATAGATAGCGTTACGGTAATTGGTCGCGCCAAACACTGCATCCAATAGCAACTTGACGTGATGGCTTGCTGTATCGTCGCAATGCAGATACAACGATCCCGTCGGCTTCAACAACCGCCGCATCTCGTAGGTACGAGGCGCGAGATGACAAAGATAAGCGAACATCCCCGTCCTACCCAACATCGTCTCGAACCCGCGTATTACCGCCGCCAATTCCCCGCCAGCTATTAGCGCAGCATCACGATCCTCGACCGCTTGCTGGCCCCAACGCCAGGTATCCTCAAAGGCCCTAGCTTGAGCAGAAGATTCTCCCAGCCCAGATACGAAGAGCTGGTTGTAAGTCTGGTTCGAGTTGAATGGTGGATCAAGATAGATCAGGTCAACCGTCTCGGACGGCCATTGCCGCATCCAGTCCAGATTGTCGCCGTAATAAAGCGAGTTCGAGAGCATGTCAGTTCAATACGATAACTACCGTTGATGTGAATCAACTATACGCATCAACGCGTTTACCTCAAATCAACTTGGCAGAACTAAAGAATAGGCATCTCACTGACGTTCCCCTACCCCGTCGGCGCATCCTCAGGTATCAAGCCCTCAGCCTTCATCTCCGACCAAACGTCCCCAGGTATCTCCTCGCCTACGAGCGTGAAATTATGTTCGAGTTCTTGAACCGATTGTGCGCCAGGCACGACGGTCGCAACGGCGGGATGTCCCAGCACAAATTGCAATGCCGCGGCCTTCAAATCTACCCCGTGCCGTCTACAAACCGCGTCTAAGCGTCGCGCCTGATCCACCAAATGCTGCGGCGCCAACTCATAGTTGAACGTCACCTCGCCATCCAAGTCACGTGCCAATATTCCGCTGTTGTACGGCCCGCCGATGATGATCTTGGTGTTTCGCTCAACGCAAAGCGGAAGAAACTCATCGTATGCGTCATGATCGAGAAGCGTGTATCTGCCCGCCAGCAATACGGCATCGATGTCGAATGCTCGGACAAACTTCGCCGGCATCTGCCATTCGTTCATCCCGCAACCCAGAGCTTTGATAACGCCCTGCTCTCGCAACTCGATTAACGTAGGGAACGCCTCTTCCATCGCTTGTTTCTCGCCATACGGTTGCGTATCAGGATCGTGCACCAACACGATATCGAGACGATCGGTTTGCAATCGTGCCAGACTGTCCTCAATAGATCTCAACACATCGTCGCGCGTCCAAGAGTCGACGGAGTAGTGATCGGCGAAGTTATCGGGCGATTCATCGGCGGTCATTCCGCCTTCGACAGGTTCTAATACCCTGCCGACCTTGGTAGAGATAGCGAAACTCGCGCGATCGATGCCTTTGAGTGCCGCTCCATATCTGACTTCACTTCGACCTGCGCCGTATAGTGGAGCAGTGTCAAAATAGTTGATGCCAAGTTCCAATGCGCGCCTGATGATTCGCTTTGCCTCATCGCTCGCAGTTCCGCCGAATAGTCCGTCGCCGAGAACCATACCGCTCAAAGGTGCGCCGCCCAGACCGAGACGCGTAACCTCGCAGCCTTGATTTCCGATTGCAACCTTTTCTAGCGGATCCATATCTCTCCTCCGCATTGTTTCGCCGTCAGGACACCAAAGCCGCGATCGCATCGCCGACAGCAGTGGTAGTGGACGAACCGCCCAGGTCCGGTGTCAGGGTTTCACCTTCAGTCAACAGGTTCTCGACAGCTGATCGGACATCTGACGCCGCGTCATATTCGCCTAGATGGTCCAGCATCAAGGCTGCGGTCAGAATCTGAGCCATTGGGTTAGCGATGCCCATACCAGCGATGTCGGGCGCGCTACCATGAGTAGGCTCGAACATCGACGGGCTTGTTCGCGTCGGATCCAGGTTAGCGCTTGATGCCAACCCCATCGATCCCGTGATGATCGCGCCGATGTCTGTCAGGATGTCTCCAAACAAGTTCGATGCCACGACAACATCGAAGTTCTGGGAACGACGGATGAAGTCCATACATGCTGCGTCGATCAGCAACGAGTCAGTAGTGATGTCGGGATACTCTTCCTTGACAGCGTCGAAGGTTCGGTCCCAAAGCACCATGCCGTAACCTTGCGCGTTGGACTTTGTGATCGACGTCACATGCATCTTCTTCTTGCGTTCGCGGGCCAACTCGAAAGCGTATCGGATCACGCGTTCGCAGCCCTTTCGAGTGAATACCGACGACTGCACCGCGACCTCGTCGGGAAAATCTCGATATTGGAAACCGCCAACATTGGCGTACTCACCTTCAGTGTTCTCACGCACCACCACTAAGTCGATGTCATAAGGCTTCACATCTTTCAACGGCGATTCGACACCGGGCAGTAGGACAGAAGGACGCACACAGGCATACTGGTCAAACGCTCTACGGATCGGCAAGAGCAAGCCATTCAGCGTGATGTGGTCCTGCACTTCAGGATGCCCTACCGCGCCGAGAAATATCGCATCGAAACCGCTTAGCTGATCTACGCCGTCCGATGGCATCATCTCGCCATGCTCAAAGTAATACTCCGAGCTCCATGGAAACTCGACGAAGTCCCACTCTATGCCGTGCTTGACAGAGAGCGCGTGCAAAACCTTTAACGCTTCATCGACGACATCTACACCAATGCCATCACCCTTGATTACCGCAATTTGATGTCTACCCAATTTCACACTTCTCCTACAACGCCATTTCCGAGTTCAACGTCATTCCCGAGTTCATCGTCATTCCCGCGTAGGCGGGAATCGAGAGTTTAGCAAAGCACTCCGCTGCTCCTCGCCTCAAGCCGACCGATCCTCAATGATCTCCAACACTCCAGCGATGTCGTTCTCTTCCCAACCTTTTTCCATCATGGCGTGGAACATGTCATACGCTTTCAGCGCTAGTTCCAGAGCCAATCCTTCACTAGCCGCAAGGTCGCTGATGATGCTCAAGTCTTTGTCAAGGTTACGCACCGGTGCAGCTGAGTTTTCGAAATCGCGCGCTGCAGTTATTGGATAGCTACGCCCTACCATCACACTGTTCCCCCAAGCGGTACCAAGCAACTCACCCGCAGCGTTGATATCTACCCCTGCACTATTTGCAAGCGCGAACGCCTCCGCAGCAGCAGCGCAGTTCACGCCTACCAGCAGTTGGTTGATGAGCTTCATCGCGGTACCAGCACCATTCGGTCCCATGTGCCGAACATTGGCACCCATCAATTCGAAATACGGCAACGCTTTCGTAAACGCCTCCTCCGAACCACCGCACATTATGGCTAGTGTGCCAGCCTCCGCGCCCGTTGGGCCGCCGCTAATCGGGGCGTCGATAAACATCGCACCTTTGGATTCCACTGCTTCCGCGCACTTTCTTGAGGTGCCAATATCTACAGTGCTGTGGTCAACTACGATCTGACCCGGTTCCAACGCTGGAACGATCTCGCCGACTATCACATCAAGCGATGTCTGCACACTCGGAAGACATGCCAACACCACATCGACCTTAGACACCAGATCCGCTGATGAACTCGCTCCGGTAGCACCCCGCTCTATCATCGCCTCAATCTTCGACTGCGTACGCGTGAAGACAATCGGTTCCCCACCTTTGGCGAGCAGATTGTCCGCCATACCCTGACCCATGTTCCCGAGTCCGATGAATCCTACCGACATGTTTCGTTGCTCCTTAACTTCGAGAGTTTGACTCTTTAGCCTCGATATTCATCCACACGATCCGAATGACGCGCGAAATCCCGTTTTGTAGACGTGCAAAGTATATAAGCGAACGTGAAGCGCACTGTGGTCCAAGCGGACGCCTATTGATCGCACAGTGGTCAGTCTAGCTGCCGCAACTTCGGATCAAGTCGGTCTCTGAGCCAGTCACCGAAGAAGTTCATCGCCATCACCAGTAGAAAGATCGACACCCCCGGGAAGAATGACGACCACCAGACTCCGTTGATTAGGTACTGGTAACCCTCATCCACCATCTTGCCCCAGGTCGGGGTTGGGTCAGGGATGCCAACCCCTAGGAACGACAGTGTCGACTCCGTCAGGATCAATCCGCCGACTCTCAACGTCGCGATGACGAGAACAGTACTGACGGTGCCCGGCAGAACGTGTCTCATCATCAATCTCAGGTTGCTAGCACCCATGATTCGCGCCGCGCTGATGTAATCGAGAGATCTGATCGTCAATACATCCGCCCTTACCTGCCGCACAAACGGAGGCCACGCTATCATCGCGATGATAATGATCACCGTCGTTTCAGTCGCCCCGATCGTGGCTCCAACCATAATCGCGATCAAAAGAAACGGCAACGCGTTCCAAATATCTACGAAGCGCATCAACACCTCATCAATCCAACCGCCGTAATAGCCGCCTAGGATGCCCATCGCAGTGCCGATTATCACACCGGAAAGCAATGCATAACCCGTCACCTTTAGCGAGACTCTGGCACCATGAATGATCCGTGACACAATATCCCGTCCTAGACCATCGCTTCCTAAGATGTAGTCACTTCTGGAGAAACCCTTTTTCGCAGCCAACGTGTAGCCGATCTGACCAGCATCTGTGGTCATGTCAAAGTCGTCTTTGTTGGGTGCAAGATCGTTCGCCTCATGCGGTTGCCCCCACGTCGGTTCCAACAAGTTGAAATCCAATCGCTGGAAGTTCGGGTCAGCAGGTGATATCCAATCTGCAGTGAAAGCGATGAAGCTTACAGCCAGCAAAATAACGATGGGAATGACGGGCCAACGTCGCAGAACGTACCATACCTGCGACAGCAATGGACGTCTGACGGCACGGAGACCAGTCGTAGGCGCTGCTTCCAACCGTTCCGCTACTGTTTCTGCGCTAAAGCGTTGTTCTTGGCTCTGATCTGTTGCCACTTGTTGTCCTGATTTCAAGAAAGCCTAGTCGAACCGTATCCTCGGATCAATCAAGGCGTAGACGATATCGGTCGCAAAGGTCGCAACGACATAAACGATGATGAACATCAACACCGCTCCCTGCAAAGTCGGGAAGTCGTTGCCGTGGACCGCCTCAATAGCCATCAATCCAATCCCTGGTCTCGAAAAAATCGTCTCTACCACCAGTGCACCCTCGATAAATCCTGCGAACGCCAACGTTGATGCAGTCAACGGTTGGATCAACGCGTTGCGGAAGGCGTGCTTCCAAATAACGAACGAAGTCGACACCCCTTTGGCTCGCGCCAGTTTCACATATTCTGAGTCGAGAACCTCAAGCATCGCCGAACGAGTCAGTCTCAGATATCCCGCAAGTCCGCCCAACGTCATCGCCGTCACAGGCAACACCAAATACTCCAACTGCCACAATGACGGCTCTTGAGTAGAATCTCCAGCCAAGCCGGCTGGTAACCAATCCAGCCATATGGCGAATATCTGAATCAAAATAATCGCAAACCAAAATATGGGTATCGATTGACCGATCAGCGCCAAGAACCTCCCTCCGTAGTCGGCCAATGTAGCCCGTTTAACAGCCGACACTACCCCCAATCCCACACCAATCACGCCCGAGAATAACCAAGCAAACGTCCCCAACTGTAGACTATGCGGGATCTTCTCCGTAATCGTACGGGCAACCGGCAACTTGAATGCCAAGGTTTCACCTAAGTCGCCGCGCAACACCCTGCCCAACCAAAGTAGGTACTGAACCGGATAAGCCCTGTCGAGCGCAAGTTCCTTCCGTATCTCGGCTACCGCTTCATCAGAGATGCCATATCCCGACGTGGCAAAAAGGAGCAGTGGATCGCCGACCGCACGAGACAAAGAAAACACGATCGCAGTTGCAGCGATCGCGCTCAGGATCATGAAGAGAAATCTTCTTATCAGGAATCGGCGCATCGGTTCGTTAGGTTAGAGATCAGCGATTTAGTGCGTCGGTTCATCGTACTACCAGCCACCCAACTTCACAACTCTTGTTTATGCATGGTCTGTCCACAAAGCGCCTTGTCATCACTCGGACGCAATAACAAAGGCGCGATGTCGGACAGTGTATCTTGCCATCAGGATACGCGATCATCGATGATCACCATTCCTGATGGCAAGAATTCTAGTCTAGAGCCGGATTATTGGGCCAGCTCAATGTCCCAGAGGTTGTTGATACCGCTGGCTGCCGCTCGGTCCTGTGGCCAAGACCCAATCTTATTGCGGTTCCAGAACCAGTCCTGCGGGACCGCCACGATACCAGGCTGGAGGTTCCAGTAGTAGACGTACTGGAGGTAGCGGTTCGCGTAATCGGTCGCTTCAGCAGTGTCGCGAGCCTCCGCCATGCCTTGGTAGAGTTCCAAGATCTTCGGCGACTCAAAGCCACATCCGAAACCACCTCGCGTCAGGCTGGTCTGCACCAAACCCTTCGGGAAGTGCCACGGGTTCGACTCTCGACCCTTGTCACACGAAGTGACCCACGGGTGCGTGTTGGCTCGGTTGACAACTGTCGGGCGGAAGGTCACATACGTGAACTTCAACGAGAAAGTGGTCATGCCGATGTCGGCCCAGTAACCAGCGACCGCGTCTGCGACTTCACCAGTTACCGAGGCACCACCACCGAGTTCTGGACCCGCATAAACGGAAACCTCAAAGCGGTGTTCCCCAAGGATGCTACCAGTGTCTGCACCAGCGCTACCTCGCTGCCAGTCAGCGTCCTGCGCCTTGATGATTTGAACAGCTTGCACAGGGTCGTATCCGTATGTGCACGGTCCTGTACCTGCCGGTGCCTCATCTAAGTGCGATGCTTCGCCTTCCTGCGTACATTGCACGCCAGCGAAGTTGGGGTGCGAACTCGCAAAGTATTCGACATCAACAACGTTGCCGAGACCAGCTAGCAATGACTGGTTCACAGACTCACGGTCGATAGCAATGGCCATGGCATGTCGAACGTTCCGAGCCTGTTGCATATCGTCAGCGCCGTGTCGGTCACTGTCGGAGTTACCGATCCACGCGTGGTCATGTACAAACGGGCCTTTTGGCGGCAGCGGCGAACCATCGTCCGCGTCTACCGTTTCCCAAAGGTTTCCAGAAAAGAACAATCCGAGCTGGACTGCGCCGCCAGTACCTGACTGTCCCCAGTTGCTGGAGTCGACGATCAAGTTGGCTGCATCCTTCGGCTCTAGCTGTGCCGTGTCGATCTGACCCGTGCGCAGCAGCGTTGCTCGGTTAGTCGGGTCTCCCGCTCGGACCATAATGATCGTCTCGGTCTTTGGAGAGAACTTCCAATGATCTGAGTCCGCTGTCAAAACTATGCGATCGTCCGCAATCCAAGTGTCAACAAGATACGGGCCGGACGCAACAATGGTGTCTCGTACGAACTCTTCGCCCTCTTGTTCAAACGCTGCCTTCGAGAGAACTGGGAAGGCCTGACCGGACTGGTTGACGTAGTCGTCTTTCCAAGTGCCGTCAAATGCCTTGAAATCCCATTCCACAGTGCTCTCGTCAACAACGCGCCACTCACCCCACAGACCGGCAAAGTCACCGGCTTGACCGTGGATAGATGTTGGGTTCGTCTCGTTGTTGGAGTCGTTCATGCTCCAAGCAACGTCTTCGGCACTCAACATGCCGTAACTCTTGTCTTTGGTGCGGAACTCAATACCATCTTGGATTGTCACGCTACCTGTCGTCAGGTCATCGCTGATCGACCAAGTAGTCGCTATCCACGGAAGAGTCTCGTCACTCGCACCTCGTCGGAACAGAGTCTCAGCAACGCCCCAGTTCTTCAGAGCGTCGGAAGCCTGGTTAGCGTTCCTGCCAACCTGCTGTCCAATGTCAGCTGAACCGATAACGACGGCGCCAGCCTCGGTCTCGGGATCTGGAGCGCCGATCGTGCCGACTAAGCTAGCAGTCGCGGTCGCTGTTGGCTTCTCGATCTCAACGATCTTTTCGACTTCTTTGACGACTTCCTTCTCGACAATCTTCTCAACCTCGACCTCAACCTCTTTCTCTACAACGACCGTCTGAACCACCGTCTCGCCAGCTACCTGGACTTCGCGCTCAACGACGACCGTCTGAACGACCGTCTCGCCAGCCACCTGGACTTCTTTCTCGACGACGACCGTCTGAATCTCGGTTACCGCAACCTCGACTTCTTTTTCGACGACAACGGTCTGAACAACGGTCTCACCCGCTATCTGGACCTCTTTCTCGACGACGACCGTCTGGATCACTGTCTCGCCTTGCACCTGGACCTCGCGCTCAACGACGACCGTCTGAACGACCGTCTCGCCGCAAGCCCAAACTGCCAGAGCGGCTAAGGCTACCGCACCAGCCAGCAAGAACTTTTTGCTCTTATTCATCTTCAATACATGACCTCCATGTATGCTTTGCCGCAACTTCTTACACGCGCCATCGCACATCACGCGTACGACGCGAAGCCGCTTCGTTGGAATCCCAACGCAACTAAACACGAAAGTTTAACCGAAAATCCCGTCTTGTCAAAATCCAATCCACTCTCAGATTCGTATCTGTTCGCTCACGACTCGCAGACTCGATAAAATCGAACTCACTCATCAATCAGAAACTACGGATCACAAACCCGACATGCCCACGAAAATCAGCATCCTCTATTGGAAAGAGATACCTGTCCAGATAAAAGCCGAAAACGAGGAAAACGCCGTATCAGTCCCCCTTGATCCTCGCTTCCAAGAAGCCGCCGACGCCGTCGCTATGATGGACGGATCATACGGGAGCGACGAATATCTAGACGCTTGGCAATGGGGAACACCTACCGAATCCAACCTTAGTCCCGAACAAGCCGCCAACAATCTCGCACAACACATAAACACCCGAATGCCGCAAGACTTCGTCGCACGTATACGAGACATGCACCACCCAGGCAACCGCAACGCAACCCCCGGCTCAATCGACCACTGGGTAGAATAGACCCATGACCACCCAGATTTCATCCTCTCACGAAATCCTTCAACGCCTCGAAAACGAGATCCTGATCTTTGACGGCGCCACCGGCACTTACCTTCAGCAACACGGACTCGAATCTGGCGGTTGCCCAGAGCTGATGAACGCCGACGCGCCCGAAACCATACGCGGCATGGCACGCGCCTACTTCGACGCCGGATCCGACATCGTACTCACAAACACATTCGGCGGAACCAAATTCCGACTTAAACACTACGACGCGCAAGACCGCGTACGTGAACTCAACAAACTAGCTGCCGAACACGCCAAATCACAAGCCGGGACAAGCCAATACGTCGCAGGATCAGTCGGACCAACCGGCGAGTTCATCGAACCACTAGGCGAAGTCAGCGAAACTGAGATGTACGACGCATTCGCAGAGCAAATCACTGCGTTAGAGGAAGGCGGCGCAGATGCCGTCATGATCGAGACGCAGATGGTCCTTGAAGAAGCACAAATCGCTATCAACGCTACTCGCGAAAACACAGACCTTATCGTCATGGCTACTATGGTCTTTGACAAAGGCCCCCGCGGTTTCTTCACCATGTGGGGAACCTCACCCGAAAATGCCGCAACCGGCCTACGCAACGCAGGCGCCGATGTGATCGGATCAAACTGCGGAAACGGCATCGACAAGATGATCGAAATCGCCGAACAAATGCGAAACGTTGTCGATTGCCCCATCGTTATACAGTCCAACGCAGGCATCCCCGCATACAAAGACGGCGACATCATCTACCCCGAAACACCCGAATACATGGCAGAACGCTACAAGATACTCGCCGAAATACCTGTCCAGATGCTCGGTGGATGCTGCGGCACCACCCCAGACCACATCCGAGCTCTAAACCAAGCGGTAAAGTAACCAAGCAACAGGAGTAAGAACCGTTAACTACTCAAAAGGCATAACACGCGAAAACGTAATCGCCGCTCCGCTCCGATCACTCGGACGATGCATCGAACTCGTCGCCGTCGATCCACACTTCAACGACATCACCGTCGGACTATACCTGCGCGATAGAACCCTCACCATACACTCATTCGCAGAGATCGAAGGCAAAGAAGAACGAATCGCAACCATTCGCGACCGACTCTGCGCATTGGCCGACGTGGAACCAGCACCCGGCACCCACAACCAAGCCGAACTCGTCTCGCAAGAGTTCTACGACCGACCGCTCCGCTTCGCATTCACCGAAGCCGTAGAACGCGACCTACCGATACCAACCGGTCCGATAACTGTCAACGACACCAAATCGAAACTGACATTCACAGTAACGCCCGAACACTCCGACCAAGACGGATGGACCTACCGCGTCACCGCCGAAGGCGACTACAACCGACCCCAAATGCGAATCATGGCCGTTGTAGGCGGATACCTGCGCTACGGCGAATGTGAACGCATCGGCAAAGACCGAGACCGATTCCGATTCAAACACGGTGAACGACTCGACCGATTCGCTCGCCTACTACTCCCCTACGCCCGAAACGTCAGCGCCGTCGATACCATGCTCGAACAAGCAGAACTCTCCGGCCAGATGACTACCCAAACCCTAGGATTCGCCAGCAACTGAGCCCTAGGACAAACCGCCGCCGAATCCAACCGCGGCATCAATCACCGACAATCAGCGTCAAAGCGCGAGTAACTCCAACGTGCCCTTTCGTCTGATCGCGCACTCGCACCTGAAATTCAAACGTCCCTGCCTCCGTCGGAGTACCCGAAATCGTCCCCGTGAACGAGTTGAGAGACAATCCCTCCGGCAGTTCGCCCGAATCGATTGCCCAGTGATACGCGGGAATTCCTCCGACAGCATCGAATGTGTGCATGTACGCCTCGTTTGTAGTCCCGCCGGGCAACGATTCGTCGGCGATGTGCAACTCGATAAACGGGGATGTATCGCGGAGCGTGTAACCAATTGCCTCCAGAATCAAAAGATCGAACTTGGTGACGAGCCATCGTCCACCCGCAACTTCACGGCCGTACTCGTTGCCGTAGCCACCTCGTTTACTGACCGGATCGACCGATTCAAAGAAATGGGAGTTTTCGTTCATGCGGGGATTGGCCCCGTAGTATTCCGTCAATGGCGAGTAACTCACTTCTTTGGCATCCCAGAAACTGGCGAACCCATCGTGTCCTTCGTTGAAACACAGGACATGACCAAATTCATGCAAAGCGACCGAATAAAGATCGGGTTCCGTATTGGAGCCTCCTTCGGCGTACCACCAATCTTCCTCATCAAGCGATGTCAACCACGGATACAGGCCGTAACTCCCGTCCGGATTAATGCCTATAAAACCCGACCGTTTCATCGGCAGCTCCACACCGCGTGCCGTCTGATTCTGCCCATACCAAAACGGTTGTGCTCCGCCGCCCGACCCGCTTATCCCACGGTGCCCCCCGTAAACACTTACCCAAATCCCTGTGTAAGCCTCGCGATTCTTCTCGTGGTGGCCCTCGCCCCAAACCCTGCGCCGATCAGGAGCACCTGGTTCATTTACCCAAACCGCCTCTTCACCCACGCCCACCTCGTCTAAGTCCATATCTGCAATGAAATATGCCCAATCCTCCGCAGCCTGCAGGACGGCTTTCCTGCTGGCTGGATCATCGAAAAAGCCCGTTTCGTCGTGGCTGAAATCTACGATGATATTGAACTCAAGTGGTAGGTCCAAATCTTGGTCTATCACATGCACGTCGATTGCCGTTTCACGAACCCTACCGAAGGCGTCCAAGTATCGGATATTCAGTTCATGACTTTCATCGACGGTGTCTCTATCCGGGAAGATCGAGATACTAAACTCGATCGTTTGCGTCGTTTCGTCTGGAACTAAGGTCTTGCTCGGTCCGTTCGCGCCGGCCGAGCTGGGCAAATCGAAATACAGCCTAGTTTCGCTCGAAGATAGAACCACTTGCATCGGGGATGTAGAACCGGCTGGAAATTCGATGGTATACGCCATCAAAGGGTTGGCGATATGCCCTTCCCAATCGACAAGAACGATCCCCGTCTCATTCACGACTCGACCAAAGATGTCCCGGACGATCGCTTGCCCCCCTTCGTCATCAGATATGGCTGAATCGGACGGGCAGATGTTGCCCGATTCGTACAAATCCGATATGCCCTGAAGCCAATTCTGAAATCTGGATTCGAACGGAGCGCAGAGGCCAGTCGAGTGGTATTCGAATCTGTCGATTCCAGAGACGCTCGCCAGACTCTCCGGGAGCGGCCCGGTTAAGCCGGAATTCCCGTTGAGCGTAAACGAACGCAATCGGGTCAGGTTACCCAACTCGGACGGAACTTCGCCGACGAAATCGTTGGCGTCCAGATGCAGATACCAAAGATGGATGAAATCTCCGAGCCAAGCCGGTATGGCGCCGTTCAACCCGACGCTTCCGAAATCCAGAACTTCCAACCGTTTGAGTTGACTCAATTCATCTGGGATTTCGCCCTCCAAGTCGTTGTCTCCTCCTAGCCAAAACTCTCTGAGTTGCGTCAGATTTCCAAGCTCTGGCGGAAGTTCACCTCGCAATCCATTGTCACCCAAATGCAACCCGGTCACCCGCCCGCCGACGGTACTGACGCCGTGCCACCTGTTAAGGGGCAGGTCGGTTAACCAGTTCGTTTTGTTGTTCCAGTTTGCGCCGTCGGTGGATTTGTAAAGAGCGACCAATGCCTCCTGATCCGGAGGCGTAGCTTCAAATGCGATCGGCGTGGCGGTAGGCCTCGGCGGAGTTATCGATGGTTCGTAGGGCTCAGGTTCGAAACCTGGGTATATCTCCTTCAGGAACGCGAAAACCTCAGGGAAATCTTCGCTCAGTTGTTTTCTGGACGGCAGACGACCGTACGCCCCATTCCAAGCAGATTCGTCCCACGGCTCGAAGTAACGGACGCTGAACTCAGCGAAGAACTCACCATAATTGGAGACGGCGTATGTGCCGGAGAGAAGTTCCGCGCGGCGAGCGTTTTCATAAATGCTGACCAACTCATTTAAATCGTTCCTCGTAAAACACAAACCGTCGATCGCGTGCGCGAACTCATGTAACACAACTGAATATCTACCGGTCATAACCCCTGTTTCATCCGACCCCGATACCGGTTGCCCTTTGACTGCGCCGAGGCCAGCTTCCCAGTCGAGCCGACCTTTTTGGGGGTAAAACTCGGGTAACGTCGTAAGTGCCGCATCAAATGGCGCTATTGCCATCCCTGCCCCTTGCCTGACCAGACATCCCTTGATGTCGTCCCTGAGACTGGACATCATCACTCGGATAACATCTGCCGAGTTATGCATCGACGCTACCTCAACCATCTCGTTCGCTTTGACGATGATGCCTTCGATATCAATGAACTGCGTATAATACGTCGCGGGCCTCGTGATGACGCGGAAACTCTCCAGCGTTGTTCTCCTCGTCCGATCCAGCCTTCGACTTTCCCATTCACGCGCTTCATACTCGCACAGACGGTGTTGAGCGCGGAAACCCTTTACAGAACCTGGCAGAGACGATCCAACGGCGATCAATTCCCACACGTCCAGTGCACAATACTCAGGACTCTCTTGAACCACGTATTCGACGATGTAAAACTCGTTACCCGCGTCCCGCCGCTTATCGACCTTGTTGACCTCGAACCTAGAAGCCGTTAACCACCAGTCCTGTCTCAAGTTGTCGATTACTGAATCTGCAAAATCCTCCAAAGTCGTACCAGCGCGCAGCTCGACTTCTAGGACTTCTAACTTTCCACCCGGTTCGCTCCTGATGCTCTCACCATCATCGATCCAACCACGCGGCAAGTCGATCTCCCAGCTATACTCTTCGGTAACGGTTGTGATTGAGTATCTCGGCTCAACCTCGGGTGGTAAGCCAGGCACTGGCACTGACACAAGCGGAAATCCTGCTCTGTGGTGGGTATCGAAGAGAACGTAGAACTCGTCTACAGACATCCCGAAAACTTTCTGAAAGATCGTCTTCCAAGATTGGCCGAGCTGAAGATTCTCGAAGAAGCGTAGCAATGCGTCCGGGCCGGCGCGGGATGCCAACAACTCTGACGCCAAAAACGCATACGCACCAGCGCCATTCCTAGATTCGAAGCCCCGCTGGGTCTCAAGGTTGCCCAAAAAGTTTTGGATTGCATTTGCATCGTTCACATACCTCCCTCTTTCACGTCGCGCCGATTCATCCGAAATCAGGCCAGCCTCCGACAGTGACAAAGTGTCGTGCAACTCAGCGCCGCCGTACCGCATCCACGCCGGATGATTTCCATGCCACACCGGCACCACCGTTCGACGCAACATTTCTGCACCGCTACTCATAAGAGCATCCCGTTCATACCCCGAGTAGCGTGAAGCCCCCAAGAACACGACTAGCCTCGCACCGAGTGGCGCATCGTTTGAGTAGATGTAGCCGTTATAGCTCAATTCCTCTACCATCCACCTAATCTCTCCGGCTCTGTCCTCTATTTGACGCTCCGCGTTCCGCAACGTGTCCTCTAGAAAACCAATCAGATTATTCCGGTTCCGATGCACGTTCAACGTGTAAACCCGCTTCGGTTCACCCACGCCCGAGCGTCCCAAATATTCGTGCATCGCCAACAGCCCTCGTAGCAACGGCTGCAAATCTTCATCCGTAACGCCGGTACCTACTTCCAGTTGTAAGTAACCGGGGAGGTCAGACACCGAGACGGGCGTCGGCGTGAATGTAGCCGTCAGCACGAGCGTCGGAGTCGCGGTTGGAGTAGCCGAAGCCGTCGGAGTCGAAGTCGCCGTAGCCGTAGGTGCAAATGTAGGCGTCGGCGTAAATGTAGCCGTCAGCACGAGCGTCGGAGTCGCTGTCGGCGTCGGCATGAATGTGGCTGTGGGCGTGGGCGTGTGAGTTGCCCTAGGCGTAGCCGTGTCCGTAGCTTCAGGCGTCGCGGACGCGGTGGGCGACGGTGTGGACGTCGACGTTGCTTCTGGCGTACTCGTATATGTCGGAACTGGCGTATGCGTCGCTGTAACCGTAGGTGTGGGAGTCGGCATCACCGTAGGTTCCGGCACAACCTTCACCTCAGGCTCAGACGTATGCGTCGCCGCCACTGTAGGCACTAACGTCGCCGTCGGCACCGGCGTAGGCGCCCCCTCGCTACAAGCCACAACTACAATAAACGCCGCAAAACCCGCGGCAAACATCGCCAACCCCAGAATCGAACGCCCTGTAATTCGTGACATCCACCCATCTTACTTAACCGACGCACACCTACCGATTTCCAAATGCGGTAGTATCTAACTCAAAGCCCAAACACTCCAAATATCGATAACCGATTCGCCTTCACATCCGACAAGGAGGGTCAATATGCCATCCACAAAATACGCCGGTACGCTCACCGCCAGAGAGCGAACCCTTAGAGCTTTGCGAGGTGAACCAGTAGACCGACCACCCGTGACCAACCCTACGAACGTCGCAACCGTCGAGCTAATGGACCTCGTCGACGCCCCATTCCCCACAGCAAACCGCGACCCGGAGATGAACGCTCGACTCGCGGCCACAGGCTACACCCAACTCGGTTTCGACGCGATTGCGCCCTACTTCTCCATCATCCAAGAGTCCTCAGCCCTCGGATGCGAGATGCAGTGGGAAGGTAAAGACAACTGGCCCACCGTCCGCATGACCAGACCTATCTGGAAAACCGTTGACGACATCCAAATGCCAAGCGGATTCCTCGAGCACCCGGACAACTGGACAATCATCGAGTCGATCCGCATACTCAAGCAGGAATTCGGCGACGAAGTTGCCATCGTCGGCAAGACCATGGGACCATGGACACTCGCATACCACGTATTCGGCGTCGAACCGTTCCTTCTAGCCACGGTCGACGACCCGCCGATGGTAATGGACATGCTCCACAGGTTGAAACAGTTCACCATCGAGTTCGGCATTGCACAGATCGAGGCCGGAGCAGACGTCCTCACTCTTCCCGACCACGCCACGGGCGATCTCGTAAGCGGAGAATACTACCGACGCTTCCTCATGGAACTGCACCACGAATTCGTCGAGGAACTACCAGTCCCGATCATGCTACACATCTGCGGCGCAACAACCGACCGAATGCCATACATCGCCACTACCGGCATGGCAGCATTCCACTTCGACTCCAAAAACGACCCTCACGAGTCGATGCACGCAGTAGATGGAGGCATCAACCTAGTCGGCAACGTAAACAACCCCGTAACCCTCTACTCCAAAGGCCCCGAAGAAGTCCGAGACGAAGTCTTCAAATGCCTAGACGCCGGCGTCCAACTCATCGCACCCGAATGCGCCATCCCCCTAAAAACCAAACTCGAAAACCTCCTCGAAATCCCCAAAGCCGTAGAAGACTGGGCAGCCGAACACTGGGACTACTCGGAGAATTGAGCTCCTATACCTCCCCTTCGCGAAGCGAGGGGGACACTGTGCTTCAACGGTTGACAACACCGCCGGAATCCCTTAGACTGATAGCCATCAAAACCCATCGAGCCGTTACCCGCAACTAGGGAATTCAATGGCGGCTCGATCATCAGAACACTAGGGACGCAATTACGCGTCCCTGTTTTTGTTTGGTGAAGTAACTGAGCGATGTCGACTAAGTCGAAACCAGCAAACAGGATCCGAGTCAAGGTCTTTGTAGATTTCTGGAATTTTCAACTGTCGATCAAACGCCTTGACGCCGGGTTCAGTGTGGATTGGCGCAAGATGGGACGGATTGTCGCCGAAGAATCTCTAAAGATAGTTGACCCCTACGCAGCACTCGGATACCAAGGTATCAACGTATACGGCTCATACGACCCAAGCAACGAGAACGACGAACCGTTGCGTCGATGGGCTTCAAACACATTGAGCAGGTTCCCGGGCGTTCAAGTCGTGATGCTGCCTAGACAACGCAAGAAGCGTGGACCCGTGTGCCCCAAGTGCCGCTCAGAACTGGCGATCTGCCCAAAATGCCAGGCTGACATGCGAGGCACTGAGGAGAAGGGCGTTGACACCCGTATCGCCACTGACATGATCAAGCTGGCATGGGGCGACGACTATGACGTGGGAGTGTTGTTGTCCTCGGATCGCGATTTTGTTCCAGTTGTTGAGTTCCTCAGTACTCGAGGTATCAAGACGATACACGGAGCGTTTCCACCGTTAGGAATCAACCTGACGCAAACCTGTTGGGGCAGCGTGCCAATCCCGCAAATCATAGAACAGTTTAGGCGAACTTGAACGCCATACTCAAGGGGCGTACCCTCAACCCAACATATAGAATCCAAAATACGCGCCCATCACAAACAGCGCGCCAAAACACCCCTCAACAACCACTTCCCTAAACCCCATGCCAATCGTCAACGAAGGCCTTAAACGTGAGTTCGAGTGGGTCACAAGACCCGGCGAACAGAAGCACATCAGCGAAGCTCTAGACCTCGCAGACGAGGTCATGCAAGAAATCGCATACGCCCTCATCGTCGGACAACACCTCGAAGTAGACAGACTCACAAAGCACTGCCTCGACAACGGATACACCGCTAACCACATCCTCGACAACGGACTTCTCAACGGCATGGCAATCGTTGGCGTAAAGTTCCGTGACAACGTCATCTTCGTTCCTGAAGTCCTAGTCGCAGCACGCGCCATGAAAGCAGGCATGGCACACATCGAACCCATCCTGTCCGCGTCCGGCATCGAACCCATCGGCACTGTAATCATGGGAACCGTCAAGGGCGACCTACACGACATCGGCAAAAACCTATGCATCATGATGCTCAGAGGCGCAGGCTGGACCGTGCACGACCTTGGCGTAGACACCTCGCCCGAAGAGTTCGCAGACGCCGTAATGGAGCATGAAGCACAGCTCATCGGAATGTCCGCACTACTCACGACCACCATGCCCAACATGGGACGCACCATCGCATACTTCGAAGACATCGGACTACGAGATGAAGTACGATTCATGGTCGGAGGCGCACCGGTAACCCAAGAGTTCGCAGACGAAATGGGCGCAGACGGATACGGTGAAAACGCCGTCGAATGTGTCGAAACCGCAACCACCCTGCTTGACCTCATCAAAGAACTCGCCGCATAAAACCCCTGCAACGCCATGCAAAATGGCCACAACAACCACGCCATTCACGCGCACAACCCCATCATTCCGGCGGAATCCGGAGTTTCAGCGGGCGGAACGACCATCCAGAGCGGCGATGGATCAGAGGACGACGAACCACCCAAACTCGATGTCGAAGCAGCGCGCAAAAGCATGGAGCGCATGGCAAACATCTTCAAAGACATCGCACAACACGCCGAAGTATCCACACTCACCAGATGCCCATACAAAGACGCGAAATCTCGATGCACAGCCAAATTCGGATGCCGCAACCAACACTTCACCAAAAACCCCATAGACCAACCAATCTGCACCGCCAAAGACGGCGACCTTGACTACCGCTCCGCATGGGAAATCGATTAGCCCTCCCTCCCCTTTCCAAGGGGAGATACAGAGGGGTTTAGTAGGGCCACAACGCACCAACCGTAGGAACAACCCTCGTGGTTGCCCATAAAGCCCCCTTCGCTTGCGTAAGGGGGCGCGAGTGAGCGAAGCGATACGAGCGGGGGATGCCCCCATCACAACCACCCTTCAAAATCCTTAGAATCCTAGTTAAATGCCCCTAATCCACAACCAAACATCACTACCCCTCGAAGCCGGCAAATCCCTCTTCGACTACGCCGACGACCTCGCCGTACGCGTACCCACATCCTGCAACCGCAACGGCGAATGCCACGAATGCATCGTCGAAGTCCGACGAGGCATGAACGCCCTCGAACCGCTCAACGACACCGAAGACTTCCTCCGCGACAACTACCGCCTAGCCTGCCAAGCACGCGTCATCGACATCGAAGCAGACATCGAATTCAACATCCTCCGACGCCAACCACGCATCCTAACCGAATCCATCGCCCCCGAAGAAATCAACAAAGAAAACATCGAACTAGACCCCCTAACCGTCCGCGAAGGCGACAACATCATCTTCAAAGGCGAACCTGCCCCCTTCGCGAAGCCCAAGAGACCATCATCAGGGGCGCGAGCAAGCGAACCGATTTTCGCGGGCGATGCCCACGGACCCCGCATCATCGACCGCTACCGCGGCCGCATCCTAGGCATCGCCGCCGACATCGGAACCACTACCGTCGCCATGAACCTTGTCGACCTCGAAACCGGCGACATCCTATACACCGCATCCTTCGAGAACCCACAGCGATTCGGCGGCTCCGACGTCATGAATCGCATCTCGTACGACACCGGCACCTACCGCGGCGAACTCCAAGCCGTCCTAATCTCAAGCATCAACTACGAGATCGGCGAGATGGTCCGCGCCCTCAAGATCAGACGCCGACACATCGTCGAACTCGTCGCCGTCGGCAACACTACCATGCGCGACATCCTATTCGGCATCGACGTCGAACCCATCGGACAAAAACCCTACAAATCCCACATCGAGGACGACTTCCGCAACGGCAACCGCGACACCACAGCCCTCAACCGACAAGCCCACGAACTCGGCATCCGCATAAACCCCAACGCCAACATATACAGCGGACCACTAATCGCATCACACATCGGCTCCGACGTCGCAGCCGACCTCCTGACCATCGCCATCGACCAACAAGACGACATCGTCATGCTAATCGACATCGGCACCAACACCGAAATCATCGCCGGCAACAAAAACTCCCTGCACGCCGCATCCTGCCCCGCCGGACCAGCATTCGAAGGCGGAAACGTAACATACGCCATGCCCGGCTACAACGGCGCAGTAGAACGCGTCACCATCCCCAATCGTCATTCTCGCGAAGGCGAGAATCCAGAAGGGCCAGGCGCCCCGTCCCCTTCGCAAAGCGTAACCCATTCCCTCCCCCTCTCCGAGGGGGAATTAAAGGGGGTGTCAGCGCAGCGAGACCACAGCGGATGCCCAGACCCGGACGCCCCCCATCATTCTCGCGAAGGCGAGAATCCAGAAGGGACGGGCGGCCCGTCCCCTTCGCAAAGCGAAACCCATTCCCTCCCCCTCTCCGAGGGGGAATTAAAGGGGGTGTCAGCGAAGCGAGACCGCAGGGGATGCCCGGCGTCAGACGCCCCCCGTCATTCTCGCGAAGGCGAGAATCCAGAAGAGCCGGGCGGCCCGTCCCCCTCGCAAAGCGAAACCCATTCCCTCCCCCTCTCCGAGGGGGAATTAAAGGGGGTGTCAGCGAAGCGAGATCGCAGGGGATGCCCAGACCCGGACCATCATCGTCATTCTCGCGAAGGCGAGAATCCAGAGGGAACGGGCGGACGGGACGCCCCCCTCCTAACAACCATCGGCAACACCATTCCCATCGGCATCTGCGGCTCCGGACTCATCGACCTCCTAGCCGAACTACGACGACACAACATCATGAACGAACTCGGAAACTTCAACGACGGCTCCGACGAATTCACATTCCACCACGAAAACCGACTCACACTATCCCGCGCCGACATCTCTGCACTAGCCCAAGCAAAAGCCGCAAACTACTGCGGACAAAACATCGTACTCGAAACCACAGGCACCACACCCACCGACTACACCCGACTCTACCTAGCCGGCGGCTTCGCAAACTACATCAACATCCAGAACGCCATAAACATCGGCTTCATCCCCAACATCGACCCCGACCGCATAACCAAAATCGGCAACGCATCCCTACAAGGCGCAACCATCATGCTCACAAACGCCACCAAACGAGCCGCTATCGAACACCTCGCCACCACCATCACCCACATCGAACTAGAAACAAACCCCAACTTCTTCGACCACTTCGTAGAAGGCTGCCAATTCAAAAAATAACCACGTCATTCCGGCGAAAGCCTGAATCTAGAGGGGCGCGGGGATCATTCGCATCTTTCAATAATCCTGCAAATCCTAGTTCAAAACCCCTTCACACTTCATACACGCTATCCTTAAACCATGATCCCCCTAATCGCAGACCACTCCGACGAACTAGCCGAACTCTGCCGACGACACTACGTCAAGCGACTAGAAGTCTTCGGATCAGCAGCCGTCGGAGACTTCAACCCCCAAACCAGCGACATCGACTTCCTAGTCGATTTCGGCGACGCACCACCAAAACCCTGGTACGGCAACCACATCGACCTCAAGGAAGACCTCGAGACCCTGTTCAATCGAAAAGTCGACCTCGTTGACGACACCGCCATCAAAAACCCATACTTCCGAAAATCCGTCGACGAGACCCGGGAGCAGATTTATGCGGCGTGACCCCAAATGCTTCCTATGGGACATCCAACAAGCGACGCACCGTATCATTTCACTTACCGCAGAGACGACATTCGATGAATACAACGCGGATTGGAAAGTGTCCCTGCTGGTTGAGCGCTTGTTCATCATCATCGGAGAAGCCACAAGCCGACTCCAGCACCACGACCAGCACATCGCAAGCCAAATCACCAACCACAGAAAAATCATATCCCTACGAAACATAATCGCCCACGAATACGACGACGTCAGAAACGACCTCATCTGGACAACAATCAAAAACGATCTACCAACCCTCCTAAACGAAGTCAACACCCTCCTCAAAGCCGAATGACCAGTACATCGCCCAATACAACCAACCCATCGCTAAAAATGGCGTCTCGTCCAATCACAGAACTCTCTAATCGAGATGCAAAACGATTTTTCTTACGTCAAGAGCACTACGTGTCCATTGACCTTCCGAGTTACTTTATCTTCGATAAAATACTAGGTTATGTTGATAACACGATCAACAAACAACGACTACCTCGCAGATGGCGAAGCCCCGCTCGCGACCATCAAGACGTCAACTACACCCTATTGACCAACAAAGATGGACGATACGCATGGCGGCCAATCGAGATCATTAATCCAGTTCTTTACGTGTCCCTTACCAATGAAATCACGAAACCCGTTGCTTGGGCAACTATATTAAGTAGGTTCAGCAATTTTCAACAAAATCCAAATATCGAATGTGCAAGTATTCCCGTTGATCGAAAATCTATACACCAAAAAACAAGGTCGGCACAGATTTTGAGCTGGTGACAACATTTCGAACAACGTAGTATACAACTTGCACTAGAATATGAATATGTTATTGCAACCGACATAACAGACTGCTACGCTTCGATATACACGCATTCCATTGCATGGGCACTTCATGGAAAGCGATTTGCTAAACAACCAAACCATAGACGCAATCAGAGCCTCATAGGTGTTGCAATCGACGATCATGTCCAAGATATGCGCTTTGGCCAAACGAACGGTATACCGCAAGGATCTGTGCTTATGGATTTTGTAGCCGAAATGGTGTTGGGATATGCCGACATGCGTATCTCTCGTGCAATCGCAAGTACAAATATCAATGATTACTTCATTCTGCGATATCGGGATGATTATCGTATTTTCACTAATAATCCTTTGGAAGGCGAGCAAATATTGAAATTGATTACAACAGAACTATTTGATCTGAGTTTGAGGCTAAATCCTCAGAAAACTAACTCGAGCTCAGAAACGATTTTGGATTCGGTGAAGTCAGATAAATTGGCATGGATCGGTAGACGTAATTACGATCGAAACCTTCAAAAACACCTGTTGATCATTTACCAACATAGCTTGCAGTATCCTAACTCAGGAAGCGTCGTTCGCGCTCTCAGTGAATGGGACAGACGTTTGCTTCGCGCCAAGTATCTACGAGATCCCATGGCACTGATAAGCATCGTTTCAGAAATCGCTTTGCGAAACCCTGCAACTTATCCTTTGATTGCTGCCATTTTCAGTAAACTGTTTTCTCATTTGCCACCCGAAATCAAAAGAGACGAAATCGTTAACAAAATCGTATCCAAGTTTGGACGGATGCCTCATGCTGGACATATGGATATCTGGCTCCAACGCATAACGCATCCTTTCGGATTAAAAATTCAATTTGATGAGCGGCTATGTGATGCGGTTACACAATCGGGCGTGCCTATCTGGAACTACAGTTGGCTCCCGAATCAACAGTGGCGTCAGGATCTCGAATCATTTGACATCATTGACGCACGAGAACTGGCAGGCACGGCAGCGGTGATACCGCAACGTGAAGTTCACTTATTCATGCTTCAAAGCGGTTTATCTTGGTAATGAACTTCAATCATCAATCATAGTTCAAAAGTCCAACGCCCCCCTCACACCCCCCTCACCAACCGCGCCCGCAGATACTCCATCGGACGATTCCCCTTCAACGAGTTGCAGTGCCCGCAAAGCGGCTGCAAGCTATCAAGGTGAACAAGCACTAACCATCAACCTCCGCCAAAACCGACGCCCAACCACCCCTCACACTCCGACGACCCAAAGTTCTCCCTAACCCACTCGGCGCGATCCGCGGCCCGATCCCGCGCAACCGTCGCCCACCCTTCATCACGCATCCAACCTACCTTCTTGTTCTCGTTCATCAGACCGCGCAACGTCAAATTGTCCCGCTTTCGGCCGTTGCACGGACGACATAGCAAAATCCGATTCATGATGTGATTCTCGCCTCGGTCTGATTTCGGAGTGATGTGATCCAGTTCCATGAACTCTTTTTCAAGTGTGCGTCCGCAACCCGCACAGATCACACCATCCGATGTGCCTTGTGCGTCGACCAGTATTCTGGTCATTTCCCGGTGCGATATCTTTTCCCAAGGTTCAGTTGGCCGTTGGGTCTTTAGCCGGAAACTCGGAGCCGATACCTCATTGTCATCCGTGCGAACCGGCGGCTCTTCGCTGTAGACAATCTCTGGAATATCTTCCAACAACTGACGATTGTCTTCCATACGCCTCTTTACAATGTCGTGAGCGTTATCCCAGATATCCATGCCAACCCAGCGCCGACCTGTTCGTTCCGCGGCGATTGGCGTGGTGGCACAGCCGCAGAACGGATCAAGAACCCATTCGCCGGGCTTAGAGCTGGCCAGAATGATCCGCTCATAAAGAGCCAACGGTTTCTGCGTTGGATAGCCTACATATTCGCGTTGGTTCGTCAATGCCGTGATGTCTGTCCACCAATCCTCTACCACCTTGCCGCGACCGTAACCCGATTCAACCTGACGTTCGCTCAAGCGACCAGAGTGTCTAACGGAAGGAGATATGATGCTGCGTTTGCCTTCGACTCTTCCTCGCCGCGCAAGCGTCTCCTCGTCGTAAGGTACACGGACTGCATCACGGTTAAAGGTTGTTTCGTCAGATTTGGCGTAGAAGAGAATAGTGTCATGCTTTCGTGGAAACCATCGTTTCGTGTTCGAAGGCCCCGTATAAGCCCAGACGATCTCGTTTCGAAAATTCTCGTGTCCAAAGATTGCATCCATCAACGCTTTGACGTACGCGTGAGCGGTATGGTCAATGTGCAAATACATGCTACCGTCATCGCGCAATACTCGATGCATCTCCATTACCCGCACTCCTAGCCAACACAGAAACGCTCCCATGTCGTCCCCGTACGAACCTCGAGCACCTTCAATCACCGACCATACCGCCGTCCAGTCATCCTTGATGCTGTCAACCCATTCCTCGTGAACATCCTCGTCCCACGACCATCGGTCCGTAAACCGCGCCCCGCTTGCGAGACTGTCAGGACTCGCGTGGAAATCACGTTTCTTGTTGAACGGCGGATCAGTCGCGATCAGATGCACTGTCTCGCTGTTCATGCCACGCAGGAACTCAAGATTGTCCCCGTGATAAAGAGTTCGATTCTGGAAATTCGCCATCGCCATAACCCAAGTGTACCCCCCAATCCCTCGCACCCCGTCATTCCGACCGAAGCCCGCGCTTCAGCGTGCGGAACGCCCATCCAGAGGGGAAGGGATGGGAAAATCATGGCAATCATGGTTCAAAAGCGCGCCACACACATCACCCAAAGACTTCCCGACTAACCACCCACATCAGCCAAAACCGACGCACTACTCCCCTCACGCGCACCCTTATCCATCAACCTATCCGCCGGGACACGCGCCGTCTCCGAATGACCGTTTGACCTCATACGATCCCGCTTCTTATCCACCGACGTGTACTGCTTCGGGAACAACTGCTTAGCATCAACATCCCTCACCGTCACCATCTCCCCTAGGAACTTTGAGACATAGAAATCACCCTCCACAGTCTGCTCCGTCGCCCCTATCTTGCCCCGCGCAATCGAGATGTATTCCTTATCAATGTCGATTCCCACACAGTAACGCCCTAACGCACGAGCCGCTATCGCTGTAGTCCCGGTACCCAAAAAAGGATCCAACACGACATCGCCCGGATCAGTCGTCATCAGAATCAAACGCTCCATCAGATGTATCGGCAACTGACACGGGTGAGGATCACGTCGTTTGTTGTGTCTGATGCGGTGAATGTCCGTCCAAACATCACTTACCAACGCGCCGAACGGATGCCTTTGATCGCTTTTACCGCCGTAGTCTTTCAAGTATTCTTTGCACACCCGACAACGCTTGTGCGGCGCACGTACCTCGTAGAACTTGAATCCCTTCGGCTGTTTCGTGTAGAAAAGCACACCGTAGTGCGCCGGAAGCAACGTCTTCCCAACCGGATTACTCATCGCATCCCACGCGATCCAGTGCTTGAAGTGAGCCATCTCATTCAAGATCGCCCCGTAATACGTCAACCACTTCGGGATGTTGTGCACCAGAATCGAACCAGTCGGTTTCGTAACCCTCACCATCTCACCAATCCACTCGCGGCACCAACCTACATACTCATCACTCAACCGCCCGTCTTTGTAATTGCTGTACCGCTTACCCAAGTTAAACGGAGGATCCGCGAAAGACATATCGAACGTATCGTCCGGGATGTCCCGCATAACCTCAAGACAATCGCCCGATATCAAGCGATCCGTTTGGTACTCGTTTATGGTGTGTCCGTTCACTTCATGCATGATGCGCCACGATTTCATCAAGTTGATCAAGCATATTGATGCTCAGGCAGTAATGCGAATCTCTATGTAATCTCCTCAAGTCTGGACGACGCGCCAGCCATCCGCCACCGTCTACCACGTTAATGAACGCACGGTTGGTCCGATTTCGATTGTTCCATCTTCTGACACCATCGAACATCGTCTCCTGTTCGTTCGCCCGCGTCGTTTGGGAACTAGACGTTGTCTCCATGTACGAAATCATGATCAAGATATCTGGATTCTCAACATCCGGAACGGCGAGATCGACTTCCTTGCCAAGAAAAGGCACCCTTCCCTTCACGCCAATCAGACCGGTTCCTGCCAAAGCTACGTCTAGTTTCTCAGAAACTATCCGCTCGATCTCATCGCCTTTCTTGTCGCTGTAGTCACCCGCTAGCATCTCTCTTGCGATTCTCGCAGCAAAATCGCGATCTTGCAGCAAGTCCGCCCATTTTTCTGGAAAAGCCAACTGGTCAAGATAGAAGTCCGCAACATGCTCTGCAAGTGTCGGGTTATCGCGACCTTCCAAGAAAAGATCCGCTACACCTTGAGCGAAATCATCGTCTCTAACGATGTTACGATGAATTCGGGCTAAATCCCATTCGTTACCGTAATCGCCACGGGCATGACGCTCAGCCGCAACTATCCGCTTGAACTTCTCCTGCGAAAGATTCGTCATCTTAAGAAGAACCTTGAACAAGTCAACGTCCTCTCTCATAAACGCGATCAGGCTATTCGCGGGATCTGAATCGTAATCGAACCCAACCAACCTGCCAGCGATTTCGCATACGCGCCTTCGCATCTCGGCTTCAAACTCTGGAAGCTTGAGCAACGGTGTGCAACTGGCTACGTAATCTTCGAATGTCCCCTTCTCTGGTGCCAAGTTTCCCTCTGAAGTCAATACAAGATAGTTCAAAAGATTCTAAGCCCTACTCCATATCCCTGCACGGCCCGAACCGCCAGACACCCGTCACCACACCCACCCTAGAGGCAACCCCAGTGGTTGCCCATCCCCCTTCTTCGCATTCACACCATGTTATTCCGATCCGCCTCTTGTCATTCCGAGCGCAGCGAGGAATCTCCCCCCTTCGCAGAGCGTAAGGGGGCCAGGGGGATTCCCCCCGTCATTCTCGCGCACGCGGGAATCCAGAGGGGACGGGAAGGGAAAATCATGGCAATCATTCCCCCATCATGGCAATCATGGTTCAAAACCTCCCCCCTTCGCATTCACACCATGTCATTCCGAAGCGCAGCGAGGAATCTCCCCCCTTCGCTTTGCGTAAGGGGGTTAGGGGGATGCACACGTCTAATCCCCGTCACTCCCGCGCACACGCCCATCCAGAGGGATGCCGGGCAGTCAAGAGAGGGCACAGGGAATCCACATTCCATGATTCCCCAAAAATTTTCCCGCAATTTTCCCACATAAGCACCAATACGTATGTATAATTAAAAGTGAAGACTTCAGGCAGAGCCGTGCTGACGAGTGCGGACACCTATCTAGCCGCTGGGCTACAGGGAACAAGCGTCAGGTCATGAGACAGCAACACATCAAAAGCGACTGCACGGGAACCCGCAAGGGCGACCCGGACCCGTCGCGTGCGCGCTCAAACGATCTGTGGCGACGCCCCTCGACCGAGCTGAAGCCGGTTGCAACGCCCAGCGGCTCCGTTAGAAACGATCGATGTAACAAGTCCCGGTCGCCGAGGGCTAATGCACCCTCGGCAACACGAGCCAGCAGGCATGCCCCATACGCATACGCACCCCGTCATTCCCGCGCAGGCGGGAATCCACCCCCTTCGCGAATCGCAAGGGGAGGCGGAGCGGAGCGAACGCAGGGGATGCCGGCCAAGGGCCGGGTAAGCGGTCGTGGATTCGGCAGACGTCGGACGCTTGACGCCAAAGCGTCGCGGCTACGGCACGAGGATGTGCAAAACTACCCGATGGGAAGCGGCCGAGCTCAACCTACGAGTCGCGACCCGGGCCCGCGGTCTGGCAACGCGGGCAGTGACCGGACGAGGAAAGCTAGCAGCAGTTCAACATCTCGCACAAATCGGCAACGCCTGATGGATTGCGACCCCGCGCGAAGGGTCGCAATCCACTTCAACGGCAACAACACAACCCCTGCCCCTCCCCCCTGAACCAAGGGCAGCCAAAACACAAAAACCAGCGGAAACCCCCTCCGCCATTTCAACGCGCCACATGTCATTCCGAGCGCAGCCAGGAACCTCCCTCCTTCGCTCCGCGTAAGGGGGCCAGGGGGATGCACACGTCTAATCCCCCGTCATTCTCGCGAAGGCGGGAATCCAGAGCGGAAGGGACGGGCAACATCACGGCAATCATTTCAAAATCATGGCAATCATGGTTCAAAACCCACCCCCCGTCATTCCCGCGGAACCCCCATCCAGAGGCGAAGGAAGAAAGACATCATCGCCCTTCATTACAATCTTCCCCATGCACCCCCAAACAATCCTCGACCGCATCGACGAACTACCACGCATCCAACTCGCGCACAAGAACACCCCCTTCGAGGAAATGCCACGACTCCGAGCCGCAATCGCCGAGTCGATGGACGCTGAACTCAATACCGTCCCGCCCCTCTTCATCAAGCGCGACGACACTACCGGATTCGCATTCGGTGGCAACAAAGCGCGGCACATGGAGTTCCTATTCGCAGACCTGATCAAGCGCGGAATCGACACCATCGTAAACGTCAACCACTACGACTCCAACAATGCCCGACTCGCCGCTGCCGCAAGTGCAAAAACAGGCATCAAATACCACTGGGCAGCCTACGACATGGTCGACGAACCAATGCAAGGCAACATGCTCATCGCCCACCTCGCAGGCGCAATTATCCACCGCGTCCCAACACAGCAAGATGCACACCGCCTAGCCGAAAAAATCCTCGCCGCCGAAATCCAAAACGGACGAAACGCAACAATCCTCTCTCACAACCCCTTCTACGACATCGGAGGAATGATCGCATTCCTAGAAACCGCAAACGAAATCGACAACCAAATCTCCTCCCCTTCGCGAAGTGCAAGGGGACGCACAACGACCGACTTCACCTCCCCCTTTTTGCACAGCAAAAAGGGGGACGCGCAGCGAAGCGAAGCAGGGGGTTCCAACACCCCAATCCACTTCTGGGGACTCTGCGGACGCTCCATCGCCGGAATCCGACTCTACGCACGCAACACCGGCAAACCATGGTCCGCTACCGCCGTCGCGCAACCACACTACACACCTGAAAACTACCAAGAAATCTACCTAGACCGCTCTACACGAGTTGCAAACATCCTCAACCTCGATACACCCCTAGAACCCGGTGATATCGAAACAATCACGGGCTACACCATCACTTACGGCGTACCGACAGAAGCCGGAATCGAAGCCATACACCTAGTAGCCAAAACCGAAGGCATAATCCTAGACCCCACCTACACTGGCAAATCAATGTCCGCACTAATCGCCGAAATCCGCGCCGGCAACGTCAACCCCGAAACCCCAATAATCTTCATCCACTCCGGCGGACTACCCCAAACCTTCGCATTCGCCGAACAACTCTGGAACCACAAACCCAACTAGGTTCCACCCGTTCACGGGGTAAATGTCCAACGGACAAAGGGGGCACGTCGTTAACATAAACTGCTACCCTAACCTAATCAACTACCCAATCAACAACCAACACAACCACCATGCCAACCAAAAAAGCACTCATCACCGATTACGTCTGGCCAAACATCGACGTCGAAAGCGAAGTCCTCAGAGCCAGCGGCGTAGAACCCATCGTCGCACCTGACACCTCCGAGCAGACCCTCACCGAACTCGCCACCGACGCCGACATCATCATGTTCTGCTTCGCCCAAGTTACCGGCAACGTCCTCAGATCAGCCGAAAAATGCATGGTCGCATCACGATACGGCATCGGAGTCGACAACATCGACATTCCAACAGCAACGGAGCTAGGCATCGTAGTAACCAACGTCCCCGACTACTGCATGGACGAGGTAACTGACCACGCCATCGGCATGATCCTAGCCTTGAACCGTAGGCTTGGTCAACATGACAGCGAGGTCAAGGCCGGCGGTTGGGCATCCGTCGCACTCGATCAACCCATGCACCGCACCCGCGGAGCCACGCTCGGCATTCTCGGATACGGCCGTATCGGACGCTCCATCGCCGACAAAGCCGTCGGATTCGGCATGAACATCATCGCATACGATCCCCTAATCGAACCTGGCCAAAACATCGGCGGAACAGAAATCACAACCTTTGAAGACGTGCTCAAACGCTCCCACTTCATCACCGTTCACACGCCACTAACTCCCGAAACCGAAGGCATGATCGGCGCTGACCAACTCGCCATGATGATGCCCGGTTCAATCATCGTAAACTGCGCCCGCGGCGGCATCATCGAAGAACAAGCCCTAGCCGACGCCCTCCACTCAGGACACCTAGCCGGCGCCGGACTCGATGTCGTCGAACCCGCTCCACCGCCAAACGACCACCCTCTACTATCCGCACCAAACATCATCATCACCCCACATACTGCATTCTTCTCCCAAGCCTCAACAATCGAACTAGAACGCCGAACCGCCGAAGAAGCCCTCCGCGTCCTAAACGGCAACAACCCCGAAAACCTAATCAACCCCCAAGTGCTAGGAAAGAGCCGAGTAGGAATCTGAATCATGAAAATCACCAACGTAACCGCTATCCCCGCCTCATCCTCACCTCGAGGCCAAGCCCGAAACTACGTCTTCGTAAAGGTCGAAACCGACGAAGGAATCACCGGTTGGGGCGAAGCCACAGCCGGACCGCTAGCCGTCGCCACTATGGTCGAAGAATTCGGCGAAGTCCTCATCGGAAAAGACCCCGGACGCATCGAACAGCACTGGCAGACTCTCTATCACCACTTCCACGTCCGCGGCGGCGTAGTCCAACTCTCCGCAATCTCAGGCATCGAAATCGCACTATGGGACATCAAAGGACAAGCCCTCGGCGTCCCCGTCTACGAACTCCTCGGCGGCAAAATGCGCGAAAAGATCTGGTGCTACGGACGCTGGGACGGCCTAACCCCCGAACTAGCCGTCGAAAACGCCCTTCGCCACACCGAACAAGGTCTCACCGCACTCAAAGGCGACCCCTTCGACCATCGCGGACTCTTCATCCCCATCGAAGCCGAACGCGTCGCCATCCAGAAACTCGAAGCCGTCCGAGAAGCCGTCGGTGATGATGTCGAACTCCTCGTCGAAGTACACGGACGCCTCGCCCCCGCCGACGCTATCCGTATCGGCAATGCCATGGAACCATACCGCCCCTTCGTCTACGAAGAACCAGTACCACCGCAAAACCTCGACGCCCTAGCCCGCGTCTCCGAACAGGTCAACATACCCCTCGCCACCGGCGAACGACACCTCACCAAGTGGGACTACACCGACCTCCTAGCCCGCCAAATCGTGAAGATGATCCAACCCGACATCGTCCAAGCCGGCGGAATCCTCGAACTCAAAAAGATCGCCGCAATGGCCGAAGCCCACTACGTCGGATTCCAACCCCACAACCCCTACGGCCCCTTCTGCACCATCGCATCCCTCCACGTCGACGCATGCACCCCCAACTTCATGATCCAAGAAGGCGGAATCCACCCCTGGTTCCAAGACGCCACCATCGGCGACTTCCCAGTCCAAAAAGACGGCTACCTACCTCTACCAACCGCCCCCGGACTAGGCGTAGCCATGAACGAAGACTGGCTCAAAGCCAACCCCTGGCGCAAAGACGCCGCCCCATGGCGAGCCCCAGACGGCACCGTCCCATCCCTCCAAGAAACCAATTGGTCCTAAACGCGTACGGTTTCCCCCGTTAACGGGGAAATGTCCGAAGGACAAAGGGGTCGCGGTAAGCGGAGCGACGCCGATGACGAAGGAGGCGCGGCGACCTAATCGATACCGCGGTTAGCGCCCGCAGCCATCAGCATCAATAACGACATACAATGATGTGTATATCGATGCACATAAGAGAGGCGATTGCAGTGAGAACAACCGTAAACATCGATCAAGAATTGATCGAAAGAGCACGCCGACTCACCGGCATTGAAGGTCAATCGGCTTTATTTAAAGAAGGTCTCGTAGCTTTGGTCCAACGCGAGTCGGCTCGTCGATTGATAGCCCTCGGAGGTACCATGCCGGACTTGGAGTACATACCGCGCCGCAACCCATGGGCCGACCGTGACGAATGATGGTTCTAGTCGATACATCGGTCTGGATCGACCATCTGCGAAGCAGCGAACCTAAAATGGCGTCGCTACATGACGGACGCCAGATTTTCGTTCATCCGATGGTGATCGGCGAGTTGGCTTGTGGAAACTTGCCCAACCGATATGACGTGTTGGAGCATCTCGAAGGATTGCCGCAAGTTACGGTGGCGACTGATAACGAGGTGCTGTTCTTCATCGAACATCACCGACTCATGGGCACCGGCATCAGCTACATAGATGCTCATCTGCTGGCTGCGAGCGTTTTGCATGGCGCGACGCAATTGTGGACCCGCGACCGACGAATGATGACCGTCGCGGATGAACTAGACATCGGGTTCACCCCGAGCGGATGATCCCGAATAACGTCAAATCGCCCAAAACGATCACCACCCCCAAACCCGCGCCGCACACTTCCCCATAACCCACTCGAGGTCGTCTCCATCCACGCATCCCCATGGACTCCGATCACCCGACCTACCAAGTAACCGCTAATGGATCGAAACCCAGCGGATTCGATTCGTAAGTGTCTGCGACCCTCTCGGCGCAAAGGTAGTGCCAATTGGTCTTAGCTGACGTTTCGAAGCGCACGAAGTTGGTACCCGAGTCTTTCGGCTCCTTATTCGAATTGAAGTAAACGATTCGGTGACCGGCGTAGTTCCTGGTTAACTCACAGAAAAGATTTAGGTAATTCTGACCGCCCAAAAAGAGCACGCCTTGACCGGAATGTTCGTCGAGGTGGTTGAAGTCTTGGTACTCCTCGCGCATCCCTCGCTTCTTGTAACGATCCTTACAATCTCTGGGCGAACTAAACGTGATGTCGTACTTGGGAAGCAAAAACGACGCTCGAACCAAACCCCAACCCGCGGACAGGATGTAGACGTTGTCGACGCCGAACACGCGCACCAACTTGCGGTAGATTTTGGGCTTGTATAGCTCGTATGCTGGCAACAGGTTCAATTCGTTTGACTGGGCGGAACAAACGTTGTATTCAAGCAGTTTCTGCCTCCACGTCACACCATCAGATGCATCATCGTCCGGGCGGGCGTAGTGGAGGAGTGGTTCTGGTCGCAAGACCTCATCTGGCTGAGCCACAAACTCCATCGCCCTACCGTCCGATGCTCGCAAAGTGCCCGCATTAGCCACCTTCGATCCGGCACACGAGATCACAACATTCAAATCACGAGCTCCATTTTGTCACGAGGTTGTTAAACCTGTCGAGGAAATTGGGGTCGTAACGCGATCGCTTCGGGTCAACATGTTGTTGGTTCCAGAGTCCAGACCCGATCACGCGCTTATTCAGATTGCCTTTGGCGTCGGTGCAATAGTTGCCAAGCCAATTTCCGGATGGCGGGTCAATGGCGTCTTTGCCGAAACTGCTCAACAACGCGATAGCGTTGCGTTCGACATATTTGCGCAACCTGACACCGGCGGTCACGTCTTCCGGAACATCTACGTTCAACCAAAGAAAAGGCATCTGCCGAATCACTTCACTGATGTTGGATTCTGAGTTGCGCGCCGCTACTACACCCTTGCCGAACAAGGCTCGGCCGATCAGGTTACGAAATATCGAACCGCCAACGCGGCCCGATCTGTGTTGGCTCAACCTATTCCACAACGTCGTACGTGAACCGCCGCGTTTCGTTGAGTGAGTACCAACTCTCACGATCCTCAACCCACTGCCACTGTCGGACCGTTGTTCGCCGGATTCCATGAAAAAGTAAACACCGCGCCTCGGCCATCCCGAAGCTTTTGAACACTCAGCTAGGAAACGGCGACCGCCAATTTTGTCCTCCAACAATCCGAGTATGGAATAAAAACGGTGGATATCTTCAAGCCTCGCTGCGTGAAGATTGGTTGTGCGCACCTAAAACCCCCAAACCCGCGCCGCCGCCTTCCCCATAACCCACTCCAACTCACCATCCCCCGCAAACGCCGGATGCTCCATCACACCCCGCAACGCGTTCCCATATCCTTCACGTCCCGCTGCTGGAGGAAAATCGCTACCCCACATCAACCGCTTAACACCAAACGCATCCTTAGCCATCTCAAACACCGGAGGCACATAATCCCATTCCAACTCCGGTTTCAACCTACCCGGACGGCGGCAAACCTCGCCTAACCCCGGCACCTTGATAGTCGTATTATCTCGCTCAGCTAATCCCAACGCCCTCTCATAGTCCGCCTCCCAATCCGATTTGGCAGCGGCAATACCCGCCAGATGCTCAATCACCACCTGCGTATCTGCACAAGCATCCATAACCCGGGCAAACTCATCCGATGCAAACCGCGCTGGGTCACCCTGACAAGAAACTACCAATCCCAACTCCCCTGCCCTACGCCACATATCGAACGGACCAGCGTTCACAAACTCCCCATCCGGTGCAAATCTCACACCCGCAGCACCCCGCTCCGCTTCCCTACTCAAATCACCCAAGGGATCATCGGAATCCGGGTCAACCAGAACTACCACTTTGAACCGATCCCCCCGCTTTTCCGCTTCATCAAACAGATACCCATTGTCGAACGTTCCGCCATGTTGAATCAGCACCGCCTTGTCAACCCCGTTGCGATCCATCTGAAACTCAAGCACCTCGATCGGCTCGAACCAATTGTTACCCGCATGGGTATGCGTATCGATGATGAGCATGGCTTTCCCTCACACTTTATTCCGGGCGCGCCCCTGTCATTCCGAGCGCAGCGAGGAATCTAGTGCATCTGCAATCCCAAAACCTTTAAGTCGCGATCTCCATCTCAGGAGTACCTACGCCAGCCCCCTCAGACATCACCAAATCATCAATTGCCTGCTTGACCTCAGCCGGCATCTCCCAATCGCCGCCTATGTTGTCATCTACCTCTGAGTCCTTCACCATGCCGCAGAGTGCGACGGTTACGGTGAGGTTAGCCAACACCCAAGCGATAGCGAGTTGTGCCACCGTCTTGCCGTGATCGGCAGCAATGCCCTTCAACTTCTCTACCACCGCTATGTTCTTGGCAAGATTGTCCGGCCCGAACGAAGCAAGTCCAAAGTTGGCTCCGTTCGCTCGCCAGTCGTCTTCCCCGAACGCATGATCAGACGACCAAGCACCAGTCAGCAGTCCATGCCCCAAGGTTCCATACGCCATGACGCCCATGCCGTTGCTTTCCACAAAAGGCATCACCCCGGACTCCGCACGCCGATCAAAGATGTGATACCCGATCTGATTCGTAACAATCGGGCTCGTCTCACGGCACGCCGCCATCATCTCTGGACTGAAATTGGAAACGCCAGTGTGCAGAATCTTGCCGGCTGCCTTTGCGTCCTCCAACGCCCGCATCGGCTCCTCGAACGAGCGAGTGTGGTCCGGCCAATGGATTAGGAACAAATCGATGTAGTCCGTGTTCAATCGCTCAAGGCTCTCGTCGATACTCCGAAGCAAAGTGTCGCGGTCGCTGATCGATACCGTAGCCGCAGTTCTGTCAGGATTGTCACGCACCCACTCGCGCCCACCTTTCGTAACCAACACGACGTCATTTCGGAACGGTGCGATCGCCTTGCCCATCAGCTTCTCGCCGTAACCCCAACCGTAAACCGCCGCCGTATCAAACAGGCTGATGCCAGAATCGTAAGACTTCCTTGCCGCGGCGATCGCTTCGTCGTCATCGAAATCGCCATACTGCCCTCTGCCCATCGGCCACCCGCCATAACCGATGACCGACGATGCCAAACCTGAATCTCCAAACGTTCGCCTTCGCATGAATTTTTACCTCGCGCTCTACATTGCTTGCTCGATATCGCGTTGAGTTAATGATAGTTTCTGGCAACGCTCGGCGCGCAATTTGGATTTTTTGCCATGGCATCGAAATCTAGCGTAATTGTTGTGGTATATATGAGTTAAGATCGGTATCGATGACGCCGATGACTTGGCAAGCGAAAGAACAATTGTTAGACAAAGAGACAGTCAAGGATCTCAACCGAGAAGCACTGTGGACCTTTCCTCGGGAGTGGCGAGTCATGTACTTTGGCTTCTTCGTGCTCCTCAACATCGCGTTCGTAGTACTGGGAGTAGTGGAATTTCGGAGTGTCGGGCACTGGATTGATGCCCCGTTCACATCCTTGACTGCCATCGTAGTCGGTTCCGGGACGGCGGCTGCTCTGTTATCTTTGTTCCTAACTGAAATCTGGAGGTTGATCGTGACATTCTCAACTTGGGTAGCAGAAAAACTCGAAGAAAACCTTGAACGCAGCAGAGAACGCCGACGAAAGGAACGCGAGTGGGAGCTCGAGATGGCGAGAAAACGCGAGTGGACAGAACGCCAGTGGGAGAGCAAGATGGCGCGTGAACGTAAACAGGTGCTAGAGCGGGAGCGGATGGACGTATATGAAGCGGGCCGCAAAGCCGGATTATTGGAAGCTCAGGGGAAGCAACCACCACCGCCGCCATGGGAGACAAACGGCTCTAACGGTTCAAACTAGCGAATGATTTCCGTCGAGCTTGACTGTCATCAGCTAATCCCAGGTTAATGTCCCTTCAGGCGAAACACTCGTCACGTCGCCATCGCCCACGAACGCTGATGCGGTAACCTCAACCGTCAAAGTATCACCTGCCGCTAATGGGCGCGCCGAACCGTTCTCCATAGAGTGCTTCAAGCCGCGGTTGTCCCAACTGGTGCAGGGCTCGAGTCCGACGTTGTAGCAACGCCCATACCACGGATACCCCCATCCGCCGCCAAGATTACGCCAGTACCAAAGATATTGGAACACATCCGACGGGAACGACACCGCAAAGCCCACCTTCGTCTGCTTGTTATGAACTGCATACCAACCTTCCGACATGCCCGTCATATACGCCATGTCTAAGGATCGATCCTCTTTCGGCGGGATTTCGCGGAAGTCGATCTCACCGCCGTCTACCGACGGCACCATCGGCCAATCGCCTTCCCAACCTAGTGCCAACTTCTGTGTATCGACGAACGTCTCCGGATGTGTCAAAACCTTGCAGTCAGGAACATAGAGCCGACACTTGTCAGACAGAAACGGCGGCCCTATCGCGATGTGCTCCAACCACACAATCTCCACATCCTCTTCTCCCTCGTTGATCGCGGTCTTTGATAGTTTCAGCGTAGACGAACCTTCCTCCAACGACAGCGTCATATCGGCCGCCACTGGCATCCGTACGCCCTTGGTCTTGAAGTTGACCGCGACACGATCCGGCGAGTCCTCTACGATCGTTGCGTCCCAAGGCAGGTTGTTCAACTCCGCGTGCAAACCAAACTCTGCGCCGTACACCTCATCAGGATAGCCGCCGTGCGGTAACGCCGTCTGCCATCCGCCCTCGTAGTAGTCGAGCCACATGCCTTGTGTCGAACCCGTAGAAGGCACGAACTTTCGCGGATCCCGTACACCCCAAGGCGAACGCCACATGAACTCCGTATCCGTGGGTTTGTGTACGAACGAATAGATATCCGCTCCCTTGTCGGCAAGGATCATCACCCGTATCTCGGAGTTCTCCATCACGACCGTCTTCAATCCTCGATACGTCCAAGCATCCGAGACCCTACATCCGTGTGTGCGTTCATCGTCGTAATGCATCTGTGATTACCTCGCCTCTTACTTGGCGCATCAGCTTCAGACAGGATCGGTCTAACCATCCAGAAATATATATTCACCAGTGGTTGACCCTCTGCCGATTGGACCACTCGAAATCATGTTACGACGTACCGTTGCCATGTTCTTAACCTTGATCTTCACGTCGGCGCTTGCCTTCGCTTGCTCTAGTAACGAAGATTCGGTACCTGTCGTCGATCAGATCACCCCGGCAGAACGTGGTCAACGCATCTTTGCCGAAAACTGCGCCGCTTGCCACGGGACCAACGGCGAAGGTCAACCCCACTGGCGAACCACGAACCCCGATGGAACGTTACCTGCCCCTCCACTCAATGGCGACGGGCACACTTGGCATCACGGCGATGGCACGTTGTATAAGCAGGTGAGTTTAGGCGGCGCGTATCTCGAAGAAGAAGGTTTGGCAGGATTCAAATCAGCGATGCCAGCATTTGACGATGTGCTGACCCATCAAGAAATCCTCGACGTGTTGACTTACGTGAAAAGTCTCTGGGGCGACCAAGCGATCCACGGAACAAAGAAAAGCGATGCTCAAGCCATGGTCAGCGAAAACGATCCCTTTCCGCCAAAGCCTAATAAAAATCTGTCGCCTCAGTGATTCGGCGAAACCATTATCCGGAACACATCCTTCTCGGGACGCCGCATCCTTTCAAAGCCATCCTCAATAACGCGATCTAACGGTATCACCGACGACACGAGGTCTTCGAGGGCGACTTTACCGGCTGCGATCAGCCCGATCCCTTTCTCCATGTCTCCGGGTGAAGCTGCGACAGAACCTATGACAGTTCTTTGCGTTCCGACGATTTCGTTGAAATCGAATTCGACTGCTTCTGAGTGAATCCCAACCAATACCGTAGTCCCTCCAGGACGCGTCCAGTTGATCGCGATTCGGGGCGTAACCACAGCACCAGCTGTCTCGACAACGATATCCGCGCCGATACCGTCTGTTGCATCTAACAACTGCTCCAACGCGTCGGAGTCTCCAGTGTTGATCGCCGCGTCCGCTCCCAGTTTCTTCGCTACATCGAGACTCTGTTCGCGCAGGTCGCCGACGATCACTCGAGCACCAGCAGCTCGCAAAACCTGCATCGTCAACATGCCCACAGTCCCACAACCTATTACCGCCACCGTGTCACCAACCTTCACACCAGTCCTGCGCGTCGCGTGGACAGCCACTGATGTCGGCTCTATCAGCGGAGCTTGTACGTCTGGGATACTATCGGGCAACTTGATCAGGTGACTCTCCGGCCAGACCATGTACTCAGCCAACCCGCCATCCAACGCGAACCCGGCAGTTTTAGCGCTTGCACATCTTGACTGCAAACCCCGGATGCACCAGAAACACTCCGTGCAAGGCCGAATGTTGTTCACCATCACGCGGTCGCCAACAGATAATCCTTGCACATCGCGTCCAATCGCTTCGACATGTCCAGAGGATTCATGGCCGACCGTCTTTGGCTCCGTCTGCCACCTAGCCATGGTTGGACCATGCCACCACCTTTCGACATCGGTCTGGCAGATCGACGCGTAGGTGATTCGCAGACGCGCCTCATCGTCAACAGGATCCGGAATCGGCACATCTTCTAGCCGCATGTCTCTGCGACCATAGTAACGTAGGGCTTTCATAGTGAGAGATGTTATCGCGCGACTGCCCGTCATTCCCGCACAGGCGGGAATCCATATAGGTTTAGTGCCATGATTGCCGTGATTTGACATGATGAACCATGATGTTGCGACGCCCATGTCATCCCGAGATCGCCCATGTCATTCCGAGACCGCACATGTCATTCCGAGACCACCCATGTCATTCCGAGCGAAGCGAGGAATCTCTGATGTTGGGCTTTAGATTCTTCACTCCCCTACACTACGTTCAGAATGACATGGTTAGGGCTACGCTACGTTCAGAATGACATGGTTAGGGCTACGCTACGTTCACAATGACATAGTCCGATAACCAACATGCTCCTTATCGCTGTGCATCGCGCCCCTTCGCGGAGCGAAAGGGGCGTACCACGTACCTCTGTGGAATTGGCTAACATTCATAAGTACTTTGTCGGCAAGGGGAGGAATCTCGATCATGGACTACAAACTCATCGACATATCTGATTGGTGCAACGCGGGTGTGGAGTGTTTACCGGGCGAGGGTCCGATACTTGGAGAGCAGACTATGCGAGGTCTGCCCTTCACCGTCGGCGCGCCTAATAATAAGCCGTCTGCCAACTGTTACATCTCCATGGCAGAAGGTGATGGATCCGTAACCGTACCGATAGGCAAGGCTGCGTATAATCTGGTCTTCGCACATCGACAGATGCAGACTGAGCAACCCGCCAACGGCCCGCTTGGTGTTCATGTCGCCGACTATGTGATCAGGTTCAAAGACTTCGAAACAATCACCGTTCCGATACGTGAGCGTTACGAGATCAGCGCCGTTGGCGACCGGCAAGGGGTATCACGTTACGGCGTCGGTTACCCATTCTTGGCCGTTACCGACCAGGGTGATGCCCTGATCTCGCGACATGAAGGGCGTTGGGAGGAAACTGGAAGGCGTCAAACAGAGGTGGTTCAAGCGCAACCCAAGTGGTATTGGTTATGGGCATGGCGAAACCCGACGCCGGACCGCATCATCGAGTCTGTAGAATTCGTGCCGCGAGGTCCGCGTTTCATCATAGCTGGCGTAACTGTCGGACAGGTTGATGAACACCCATTTTCTCGCAACGCACGTCGGCCGGTACGAGTCGACCTGAAAGACGCGTCGCAAGCCGAAAAACCGTTTGACTTAGATGTCGATATCGACCGCGGAGAGCGCACTTACACGCACCCCCTTCCAGAACAGAGTCCTGACGATTTTCTGACCGATCCTCAAAAGGGTTTCGGTGAAGCGCAGAACCCCAAATCTAGCCCTGCATACGTTGAGTTGTCAGGGGTGCCCTCCGCGACTGTCGAAGTTTCGCAGAGCGGAGAGACGATTGATCGCGTGAAATGGGGTGATGTTCAGAGTAACGGTGCTGTCGAAACTGAAAAGATCCACATCTCGCTCGCAGAACCCGGCAAGAACTGGGTGAAGGTGAAGGTTGTCGATGATGAGACTGGTGAGATTGTCCCGTGTCGCGTCCACTTCAGATCCCCAGAGGGTGTTCCCTACCAACCGCACGGGCATCACAACCAAGTCAACTCCAACCTCGACACATGGCACATTGATGTTGGCGGTGACATGCGACTCGGTCAGATCAGCTACGCCTATATCGATGGCACATCGCAAGGCTGGCTACCGAGGGGCGAGGTGATTGTAGATGTGGCGCGCGGGTATGAGTATGAACCTCTACGTGCCAAAGTCAACATCGCACCCGGACAGCAGGAACTCACGCTGCGACTCAAGCGCTGGATAAACATGAACGAGCAGGGATGGTACTCTGGCGATTCGCATGTCCACTTCCTCTCCACGCAGGGCAGCCACTTTGAATCTCAAGCCGAAGACCTAAACGTCGTAAACCTGCTCCAATCCCAATGGGGAAGCCTTTTCACTAACGTCGAGGACTTCACCGGTCACCCTAGCGTCACGCGTGAAGGCAACAACATCGTCTACACGTCGCAGGAGAATCGGCAACACTTCATGGGGCACATGATCCTGTGGGGATTGAAGCAGCCGGTGATGCCCTTCTGCTCCGACGGACCTGGCGAGGCAGAGATCGGCGGGCCGATGGAGACAACGTTGGCATATTGGGCAGATGAGGCTCATGCGCAGGGCGGATACGTCATCAATCCGCACTTCCCATTCCCTAACGGCGAACCCGCAGCATTGGTCGCCACTGGTCGCCTCGATGCAATCGAAATGATCCAGCAACGCGAGTTCTTCCACAACGAGTGGTATCGATACCTAAACTGTGGCTACCGACTCCCCCTAGTCGGTGGCACTGACAAGATGTCGAGCGATGTTCCGGTCGGTATGTACCGGACTTACACGCGAATCCCTGACGACGAGGAGTTCACTTACGAGAACTGGTGCCGTAACGTAGCGAAAGGTCGAACAGTCTTGAGCGGCGGGCCGATCATCCATTTGAGCGTTGACGGGTACGAGGTTGGGGATACGGTAGAACTTTCCAAACCGGGGACCGTTGAAGTTTCCGCTTGGGCAGAAAGCGTCGTGCCGATGTCACGTTTGGAGATCGTGCAAGAAGGAAGAGTCGTTGCGTCAACTGAGTCCGATTCGCCGACGCGGAGATTGAACATCAATGAACCGATCAAGATCAGCGGCAATTCTTGGCTTGCCGCTCGCGCTGGCGGGCCGGGCTACTACGAGGGTTACCAGTACTACGATGTTTGGGAACGCGGCATCTTCTCGCATACCTCACCGATTTACGTGTCCGTCGGCGGACCATGGAGCATGTTCGATGTTGCAACAGCAAACTACATGCTGACGCTGATGCATGGCTCGCTGGACTACATTGACCACAGTTCACGCCAGCACTCACACGGCTACGTGACGCATCACCACGGCGAGGATGACCACATCGGTTACCTGAAACGTCCCTTCAACGAGGCCATCGAAGCGGTTCACAAGCGGATGCACCAGCATGGCATCAGCCATTAGGAATTCTTTGCACAACCATCGCCATACCCGCTGCGCAACCATCGTCATACCCGCGTAGGCGGGTATCCACCAGAAGAAAGCGAAGCAATTGATGATGGTTTCCGCTTTGAACCGATTGGCTCAACTATCGTGGATTCTCGCCTGCGCGAGAATGACCATAGTTACGCAAACCACTCTTAGCCGTTCGGCGATGCCAAAATCCGGTAAACGTCTTTGTCGGGATCGAGCATTTTCTCAAACCCGTCTTCAATGATGCGATCGAGCGGCACAACTACAGAGATCAGGTCTTTCACTCGTATCCTCCCTTCCGATACGAGGCGCACGGCGGTCTCCAAGTCACCGGGCGATGTTGCGACTGAACCGATAACCGTCTTTTCTGTGCCTACGATCTCGTTGAAGTCCATCCTTGGCGTGGCGGCGTAGATGCCCACCAAAACCGTCGTGCCACTCGAACGCGTCCAGTTGATAGCCATGCGTGGCGTATCCGCTGCTCCAGCAGTCTCGACTACAATGTCAGGGCCAATGCCTTCGGTCAAATCCAACAGTTGATCATGGGCGGCAGCGTCCGAAGCGTTGATCGTCTCGTCCGCGCCTAGCGCTTTCGCCATTGCAATGCTCGACTCTCGCACGTCTACCGCGATCACCCTCGCGCCAGTCGCCACAAAGGTCTGAACGGTCAATAGTCCTACGGTGCCGCAACCGATCACCGCGACGTTATCTCCGACCTTCACACCGGATCGTCTCGCCGCGTGGACTGCGACAGAAGTCGGTTCTAGCAACGGCGCTTCGATGTCAGAAATGTTGTCCGGCAACTTAACTAAAAGCCTTGCCGGCCACTTCATGTATTCGGCAAGTCCACCATTTGCCATCAATCCGGCACAACACAGGCTGGGACATGTGGGTTGTTCGCCTCGCAAGCACCAGAAGCAGGAGTCGCAGGTAAGAATGTCGTTAACGACTACGCGGTCTCCGACCTCCAACGTGTCCACCCCATCGCCAAGAGATTCGACATGACCTGCAATCTCATGCCCTAGCACAATGGGCAGCTGTTCACCTGTCAGCGGATGCGGACCATCGCTCTGCGCGAACAGCGGGCCATACTGCCACTCCTCAATGTCGGTAGCGCAGATTGAGGAATATGTAACCTTGATCCGCGCTTCGCCGACGCCCGGCTCTGGGATCGGGATGTCTTCAAGTCGGATGTCTTTGTTGCCGTGTAGTCTGAGTGCTTTCATGATGCGGAAATTGTCGCACACGCAATCGGAATGGGCAAACTGGCGTTGTGAGATTCTTCACTCCGTTCAGAATGACATGGAGTGTCCAGTTCGGGGGCATGTGGGGAGATTCCTCACTCCGTTCGGAATGACATTAAAGGCGTTCGGAATGACATGGAGTGTTCGGTCTGGCGAAATGGAGTGTTCGGTTCGGTGAAAAGGCGTAAAATTAGCCGAGTATCTGACGAGTGCAATCAAGGACTGCGTAGAAATGAGACCTGCCGCAAAGATCACCCGAATCGAAGTAACCCAGTTCGAATATGAGATGGAGAACCTCAGCAAGGACTACAACACCTTCAACATGGTGTACGAAGAGGGAGCGACGCTGAAATCTGGTGGCGGCATCCTGTCGATCTACACCGATCAAGGAATCGTCGGACAGTACCCCGGCGCGGGTGGCAACGCGCTTGCGGACATTCAGACCGTCGCGCCGTACCTGATCGGCAAAGATGCCATGCAGCGCGAAGTCCACTACAACGCTATGAAACGTGGTTTACGACACACCGCGGCACTCGGACTCGGAGTGGTCGATATATGTCTATGGGACATCGCTGGCAAGATCTACGAGGCGCCCCTTTTCGAACTTCTCGGCGGTGAGCGCAAACCGTTGCCCGCATACGCTTCGACGTTGCACGGCGACGAAAACGGCGGATTGACGACTCCGCAGGACTTCGCAGACTTCGCAGTGATGTGCAAAGAGATCGGATACCCGGCATTCAAGATACATGGATGGGGACTCGCCGGCGAGAATATCCAGCGCGAGGTAGACAACGTCCTCGCCGTACGCGATGCGGTCGGACCAGACATGGACTTGATGATCGACCCTGCGAATGAGGTCAAGAACTTCGGTGATGCTTTGAAACTCGGCAAGGCCTGTGACGAGGCTGAGTTCTTCTGGTGGGAAGACGTTTACATGGATGGTGGCGTCTCAACGTTCGCACATCGCAAATTGCGCCAACTCATCAAGACTCCCCTACTGCAAACCGAGCACATACGCTTGCCAGAGCAGCACATGAACTTCGTGATCGCCGACGGAACTGATTACGTGCGCGTGGGCGCCCATGAAGATGGCGGCATCACCGGGGCAATGAAGATCTTCCACGCCTGCGAGAGCGTCGGACTAGATGTCGAGACGCATGGGCCGGACCCTGCACACCGACATCTCATGTCCGCTGTACGCAACACGAACTACTACGAACTCGGACTGGTGCATCCCAAAATAAGGACGAACAAACCGCCGATCTGGGTCAACTACTCGGACAACCTCGACTCCGTCGACGAAAACGGCTGCGTCTACGCCCCCACCGGCAACGGCATCGGCGTACCGCTAGACTGGGACTGGATCAACGCCCACAAAACAGGAACGCGGGTGTTGGCGGAGGTATGAGGTATAAGGAAGAGTCAAAACACACGGGATGGTCGGTTGAGTCACTCCGTTGGAACTGATGACTGGCATCCAGGGTGAGAACTTGGTGCAATAGCCGATGATCTTGATAGCAGTCATATGGATCATTCTGCTTGTAGCCATAATCTGGACGGTAGCCGACTATCGCAAATACTCGAGTCGGTACAACGTTGAGATGACCTACTGGCAGTTCCTTAGGTCGTACTGGAACCGTATCTGGCGGTCGTGAACGGCTCAGCGTTGGTTATGCCACCCGGTAGATGTCTTGGAGCAACTTGATTTGTTCAATCTGCGCGGCGAGGCTGGCAAGTGCGACCTGATGCTGCCATGCGTGGTGGACCCGTGCTTCCGTGAAGTTCGCATTGGGCATCGTGTCGCGCAGGCGGTTGTAAATTGCGACCAGATCTTCAAGGCTTTCCTGTGACATGGTTTTGTTCGGCTCCTCAATATTTTCTTTTCTTCTGATGATGGATCTGATTATGGTTTGGCTCATGGTCGTGGGGCAACAGTTCCATCTTCGCGGATTTCTTCGACACCGCTTCTGGATTGATAGACGATAGCTCTAACCGTCGAGCTCCTCGCCTCACCCGGCTCAAAGATCATCGAAGTAGATTCTTCGCTACCGGGTTCTGACATTCCGCTGGGTAGGCTTGTGAAGGGCTCGAGGCCGACGTTGTAGGTGCGTTTGTACCAGGGGTAACCGCTGTGTCCGCCAAAGACTTGCCAGTACCAGAGGTACTTGAAGACATCGCTGTCCCAGCGCAAACCGATACCTACACCTCGATCCGGGTTTGTAACCGCATACCATCCGTCGACGAGGTTGTTGAATGATAGGTAGTCGACCAATCGGTCGGACTTTGCCGGGAACACAGTCAGATCGACCTTAGAACCGTCAGGTGCTTCGGCTACGGGCCATGATCCGGTGCGATCGGGCATCAGCCGAGAACCGGGTGGGATAGATCCGTCGGGCGATACGGGAACGATAAAGTCGCCGCCTGCGAAGTCCAAGATGCAGTTGGGTGTCAGGAACGGATCGCCGAGTGCGACGTGCTGGCCCCATTGCGCGGGTGCTGGCTCCTCGGCTTCGTTGATGAGCGTGTCTGTAACTGTAACTACGGGTGAACCGGCTTCAAGCGAGATTACCTTGTCGATCCAAAACGGCGTTCTGACGGCGCGGACGGAGAACTTTGCAGAGACGCGTTCGGGTGAATCTTCGATTATTTGCGCGTCCCATGGCATCATGTTTGTCTCGTTGTGCTGCCCTATCTCCGCGCCCATGTAGTCTTGCTCGAAACCGCCCGTGGGTGCGATGGTGTTCCAACCGCCGATGTATAGGTCGTGGAATATACCCTCTCCCCATCCGGTTGACGGAACCCAAAGCGATTGGTTGCGAACGCTCCACGGTGTTCGCCACATGAAATCGGTATCGCTGGGTTTGTGCACCATCTCGAAGATATCCGCGCCTTTATCGGCGATGATGCTCAGGCGCAACAGTTCGTTTTCCATAACCACGGTCTTTAGTCCGCGGTATGTCCACGAGTCGGATATTCTGCATCCGTCGGTTCGTTCGTCTTGATAGTGCATCTCCGGAGTCTCCATTAATTGACTGTTGCTAGTAACCTTGCCATCCTCGCGCATTTTAGCCTAACGGCAATCAGCACTAGACTCGCCGCCCTTTGACGACCTTCCTTCATTGACTTCGCTAGCAATAATCCTCGTCATCATCGCTGCGATATCTCATGCGTCTTGGAATCTGATGGTGCGAAGCGCTACTCGCCCAGCGGTTACAACCGCGTTGATGGCGGTCGCGTCGGCAATTCTAGTCTTGCCCTACGCGATCTATCTACTGATCTTTGAGTTCCCAGACGGAACAGGTTGGCTGTTCATCGCCGCCACTATCGCTCTGCACATCTGGTACTTCGCAACGCTTGGCTACGCGTACAACACTGGCGAGTTGACGATTGTCTACCCCATCGCCCGAGGCTTGGGTCTGGCGATTATCCCGGTTCTAGGGGTAACGGTCATTGGCGAAACGATGTCTTTAATTGCCATGGCAGGGGCGGTCTCGATCATTACCGGGATCGCGTTGATAACGATTTCGGATGTGGAGCCGGCCGCCATCAGGCGCGGGTTGCTCTCTGCACTCAACTTAGTCTTGTTCCGAGGCAGCGAAACCATCATCAGACCCAGAATCAAGCCCGCGTGGCTGCTCGCAATCTCAACCGGCATAGTTATAGGCATCTACTCGGTGGTGGATGCCCAAGGGGTTCAACACGTTCGCCCCGCGCTCTACATGTTCTTTCTCCAGCTCGGCGGCGGATTGGGAATGATGGTCATCCAGTCGCGCTTAGAGACGCGAGCCGCGTTTGTTGATGAAGCGCGTAATCATTGGAAGATCATCATATTCGGCGGGCTATTGCAGTTCTTGGCATACACGCTGGTATTGACCGCGCTCACTTTCTCTCCAGTCAGCTACGTTGGGCCATTCAGAGAGGTATCGATTCTTATAGCAGTTATCTACGGCGCGGTGGTGTTGAAGGAGAAGGTCACATTAACGCGTGCGCTAGGAGCCATCCTAATCGCCGGGGGGGGCGCAACTATCGCTCTCGCTCCATGAATGCCGCCTGGGGATTCATTCACCCAAGCGCTGATGGAGAGTGTTGGCGCAACCGTCTCCGCAACTCTTTGTGGTCTGGAAAAACGCCTTCGACAATTTTCCAAAACGCCTTCGAGTGGTTCAACTCTAGTAGGTGAGCCAGTTCATGGACCACGACGTAGTCGATTATGCGATCTTCTAGCATGATCAATCGCCAGTTGAGATTGATCGACTGTTTCCCGCTACAGCTCCCCCATCTCTTCTTGGCATTGCTCAACTTCAAATATCTAGGTTGGACACCCAATATGCTTCCGAACTCTGCGACTCTTGATTTGAAGTGGTCCAAGGCCTCTTGTCGATACCATTCCGTCAGCCATTGACGCACCATCTCGGATTTCTTCTCCGGCGCCATACCTGGTGGAATGATGACCGCGACTGTGTCACCTTCCAACGACTTGGCGACGGTAGGAGGTAAATCGCGTCCAATATCGTCTTCGTCTCGCTCTTGGACGACCACTTGGACGTTCTTGCCGCGCAACATCTCAGTTCCGCCATCTCCCCAATCGTGTTCGTTGTCTGCGTTGCTTCCCGTAGGACGATGTTCGAGTATCCAGTCGGAGCGCTTGAGAAGGAAGTCTTCGATCTCGCTGTCGGTTAACGTGTGAGGAACCAGCACCTTAAGTCCGGCTTCGGGATCGAGCTGCATCTGTATAGTTCGCCGTCGGCGAGTGCTGCGTTGGAGCGTGTATTCGATTTGCGCGCCGTTGATGCTGATGGAACGCTGTTCGCGTAAAAGTGAAGGACGCTTGGGCAGGCTGATTCGCATGGAGAGTTGGTTTTCAGCCACGGCGCAGCAAAGGCTCGCGGCGGAATCGCCGCGAGCGTGATTTTCTGGTGGAGACGGGGGAGGGTCGAACTCCCCGTCCAGAAAGTTTCCCGTCAAAGCTTCTACGTGTGTAGCCGTTGGTTGCATATACCGCTTCCGGACGATGCCAACGGCGTCCGTCACTGGTTGCGGTTGCCGGTTATCTTAGGACATGCTCCCGGCGTTGCACATCCGCACCTCAGATATTCGGCGCCCGATAAGTGCCTCTGAGAACAACTCCTAACGGACGTCGCTACTGATTAAGCAGCAGCGAGGGCGACTTCTCGTTCGCCGTTTGTGTTTTTGCCCGTTTTAACGTGGTCAGGCACCACGACACGCAACCTTGCGGTACGCTCCCTGTCGAATCCACTCGTCCCCTTACAACTAAAAGTATACCGCCCCCACCCCCGTCATTCCGAGCACCCCACGTCATTCTCGCGAAGGCGAGAATCCACAAGCGAACAACGGCCGTCATTCCGTGCAGCCCCATGTCATTCCGAGCGGAGCGAGGAATCTCCGTCCCCTTCGCTACAGCGCAAGGGGACGCGTGCGAGCGAAGCGAGAACGCAGGGGATGCCCTGCCGGTTGGCATCCCCCTAACCCCCTTACGCAAGCGAAGGGGGGATTCAGAGCATCACCCCGTCATTCCGTGCACCCCCATGTCATTCCGAGCGGAGCGAGGAATCTCCCCGGCGGAACGCCCATCCACAGGGGAACGGCAACCACGTCCCCATCCCTCCCCCTTGATGCCCAAGGGGGAACAAAAGGGGGTTTACCAAGGTGCCGCCGGAGGCTTAATCGCCTTACGGAGGAGACGACCGTCCGGAACCATCACTACCCCAGCACGCGACCGAACCATCAAGCAGAACGCCGCACGTGTGCGCCCCACCCGCGCTGACTGACGAGAACTCCTCGGCTGGAGGGGCCGACTGGCCATGCTCATCATTGCCCCAGCACGCGACCGATCCGTCCATCAGCACACCGCATGTGTGAAGGAATCCCGCGCTGACTGACGAGAACCTGCCGGACGGAGGTGTCGACTGGCCATATTCATCATCGCCCCAGCACGCGACCGATCCGTCTGCCCGCATTCCGCACGTGTGCCAAGTCCCCGCGCTCACCGACGAGAACTCTCCATCAGGAGGTGACGCTTGGTAACTCGTATCAGCGCCCCAGCACTCAACTGAACCGTCCAACCGCACTCCACACGTGTGAAAACTCGCCGCGCTGACCCACGAGAACTCGCCAGATGGAATAGACAACCGGCCATGACGATCAGAACCCCAGCACTCAACTGAACCGTCCAAACGCACCCCGCACGTGTGGCTCGACCCCGCGCTCGCCGACGTGAACTTGCCGGACGGAGGAGACGATAGACCTGCATCATCGGAGCCCCAGCACGCGACCGATCCGTCTGCCCGCATACCGCACGTGTGCCACGTCCCCGCGCTCACCGTCGAGAACTTGCCGGACGGAGGTGTCGACTGGCCATCATCATCATCGCCCCAACACGCGACCGAACCGTCCACCAGCACGCCGCACGTGTGCCAATCCCCCGCGCTGACCGACGAGAAGCTTAGCAGTTGATCCGTGCCGTCAGCCTCCGGCGTAGCTTCCTGAGTGGTATCCGGAACCGACGGTAACTCGCTGGTCGGTGAAAAAGACGCCCCGGTCAAACCGCGCACCCGCGCACCCCAGCACTGAACCGCACCGTCCAGCCGCACGCCACATGTATGAGCCCCCCCCGCGCTGACCGATGAGAACTCGCCACGCGGAGGAGACGACTCACCGTTATCATCATCGCCCCAACATAGGACTGAGCCGTCTACTCGCACTCCGCACGTGTGTCCACTCCCCGCACTGACCGACGTGAACTCGCCAGCAGAAGGTGACGACTGGTTTTTGCCATCATATCCCCAGCATTCTATCGAACCGTCCAGCAGCACGCCGCACGTGTGTCCACTCCCCGCACTGACCAACACGAACTCGCCGACCGGCGGTCTCGACTGGCCCTCATCATTAGAGCCCCAGCACGCTATCGAACCGTCCAGCAGCACGCCGCACGTGTGTCCACTCCCCGCACTGACTGACGTGAACTCGCCAGACCGAGGTGTCCAACGGCCATTGTCATCAAAGCCCCAGCATGCCACCGAACTATCAAGCCGCACGCCACACGTGTGTCTACGCCCTGCACTCACCGACGAGAAAACGCCATCCGGAGGCGTCGACTGGCCATAATCATTAGAGCCCCAGCACACGACCGAACCGCCAAGCCGCACACCGCACGTGTGTTCACGTCCCACGCTGATCGACGAGAAAACGCCATCCGGAGGCGTCGACTTGCCATAATCATTAGAGCCCCAGCACGCGACCGAACCGCCCGATTGTACGCCGCACGTGTAATTACCGCCCGCGCTGAGCGACGAGAAAACGCCGGCAGGAGGAGACGACTGACCATAGAAATCACTCCCCCAGCACGCGACCGAATTGTCCGATTGTACGCCGCACGTGTAACTGACTCCCGCGCTGACCGACGTGAACTCCCCGACAGGAGGTGTCGACTTGCCATTATCATCAGAGCCCCAGCACACGACCGAACCGTCAAGCCGCACTCCGCATGTGTGTTCAACCTCCGCGCTGACCGACAAGAATTCGCCGTTAGGAGGCGTCGATTTGCCATAATCGTTAGAGCCCCAGCACACGACCGAACCGCCAAGCCGCACACCGCACGTGTAATTGCCGCCCGCGCTGACCGACGTGAATTCGCCAGACGGAGGTGACGACTGGCCTTCATCATCATTTCCCCAGCACGCGACCGATCCATCAACCAAGACACCGCACGTATGACGATACCCTACGCTGACCGACAAGAACTTGCCAGACGGAGGAGACGACTTGCCATCTAAATCAGAACCCCAGCACGCGATCGAACCGTTCTCCAGAACACCGCACGTATGACGATACCCTGCACTGACCGACAAGAACTCGCCAAGTGGAGGTGTTGACACTCCATTAACATCAGATCCCCAACATGACACGGAACCGTCCCGCAGAACACCGCACGTGTAATCGTGCCCCGCGCTGACCGACAAGAACTCGCTGGACGGAGGAGACGACTGACCATCAAAATCAGATCCCCAACATGCGACCGAACCGTCCATCAGAAGACCGCACGTATGTTTAACCCCCGCGCTGACCGACGCTAAGTTTAGGGATCGTCCCGTGCCGATTTCGCGCGGCGTGGATTCCTGGACTGGTGTGCCGATTTGGGTGTAGTGCGGGATCTCTATCGGAGTGAACAGGGAATGTTGAAATGGTTCGTGATCCGATATGCCGATCTGTCCCAGTTCCTCGCGATAATCAGAACTTAGACGTTCAAGGTTGGATTCGATGCCTTTCACCATCGTCTGCCAAGGTTCGAATTCTGCGTAGCTAGGGGTCAGTTCATTGAACAGAGACGCAGTTTCTACAATACTCAACGTATCGGACGCCGCTTCGAGTCCCAGATACAAACCCGCTATATGCACGCCTTGTTCGGCAAACGTCCAACGTGCGTCACCGTCCCATCCGAGACCCATGTTGTTCGCGGCTATCATTCGCACCGCCGTCATCGAAGGTTTCTGGTACGCATGAGCGTAGGCTAAGTTTTCAGCGACCCATATCGCTTCACTGAAACTGAGCGGGTTGCCATCCCTCACCCGCTTCAGCAACGGCGGAATCTCGTCAAGTAAGATGTCCAAGCTACGGTCATACGCGTCTAAGGCAATCTTCTCAGTGATAGCTTCGGGATGCTTTGTGGTCTCCTTCAGAAACTTCACCACGAGTTCGCTTGCCACATGCGACGCAGAGATCAGCTTTGAGTGAACATTGGGCGAAAGTAGAAGCGACCCCATAGTTGAGAATTGGTCCATGAAAAAAGTCACATCACTGGACAAGACACCACCAAGCTGCGTGTAGCGAGCGGCGAACTTTATCCAGCCCAAATTTTCCATAAGCCAGGCATTCGCCCGGCTGTCCCGAGCCGTCTGCTGATAATACGCGGTGAACACCGCCTTGTCCTGCAAGGTTCCGCTGACCCGACCATCGGGACCTCTCACTACATAGTCCACCCTGCCATCGCCATCCGGCAATCCCGAAACTTCGTATGATTCTCCGTCAACAATCACCTCCGCCGGGCGGATGGCTATGTGGTCGGTGACGATCACCTCGCGTTCCACTACGTCGCTGCCCAACACTGCCCCATCGCCACCCTCGAAGACCAGCTCGATCCGTACCGTCATCACGCCGGGCACCGTCGGAGTAACGGTGAAACCTGTAGACTCGGAATGCTTTTTCGAGGAATATGTTCTTCCCGGATTCCACTCGTGATTGTCCGGTAAGAAAGTCCGCTCAGTGTAGGCCGCTATCCTCGCATCCTCCACCTGCGGCTCTGGGGATACTAGACGGACATAGCCCACCGCGCTTTGGTCAGTTTCAGAAAGCCGAGAACCCCCAGCGTTCTGAGCCCACCAGTCGATTGTGAACGTTTGCCCTACAAGTGGTGTTTCAGGAACTTCGACCTTGGTCAGCCAAGGCATGAAAGCCGGCTTGTCGGAGGCAGAAGAGTCGCTCTCAGGAGGCCCGGCTGTCGAGAACAAGCTCAGGTCAGACACCGTGACGACAATCGCCATCTCCAATTCCACAACTTCTCCCTCCAACACAATCCAAGATTCAATCTCTTCATCCCAGTGCAACGCCTGAATCTCTGATGCGCTAACCCCAGACTCAAGCTCAAATGGGATGCTGAGGGTTACAGGTTCAAACAGATGCGCGTCTCCGACCGAGAAGTCGAACACCCTACCAACGTTCACAGGGCTGTCTGGTGGTTCTACTTCCGATATGGTTACCGTCGTCTCCTCTGCTGTAGCCCCCTCGGGCACCGCGATACGAGCACCGCTAGAGTGTTCTAGAACCCCCGAAACTCCCCGTGGTAGATCAAGAGTAACTGGTGTGGGAGACAAGGCCCTTTCGGGAGTTGGCGAAGGAGCACCAGGGAGTTCGCGGTCTGAGACCGGGGTCGAAGTCGCGGGGCGCTCAGCGTCCGTAGAAACCACTGTGGGCTCTGAGTCGGACGGTACCGGAGTCGAAGCCGCGGGGCGTTCAGCGTCCGTCTGAACCGCTGTTGGCTCTGAGTCGGACGATGAGCATGTTGCGGAAAAGACTGCTACAAGCGTGATCGCGGCGAGCGTGAGTTTCTTCATCTGTAGGTCCGGCGCCTCAACTATCTTCTTTGGTCAAACTAACCTTACGCCAACTTCCACAAAGCATTTTCGAGCGCTTGGCAGACGTAGCGATGTATATGGTAATCGATTCTGATCGCACCCAAACCTGACCGCGCCGCTTACCTATAATTCACATGTCATTGAGGCACATGATCGTTAACAACGCATTAAAGAGGCTAGCTTCGCATTATGGATGACCGAATCGAAATCAACCGCCGCAACTGGAATGAACGCACTCCGATTCATGCCGCTTCTGATTTCTACAACGTGGCGGGTTTCAAATCCGGCAAGATCACGTTGACCGCTACAGAAATGGCCGAGTTGGGGGATGTGAAAGGGAAGTCGCTTCTTCATCTTCAATGCCACTTCGGAATGGATACGATGTCTTGGGCCAGGTTGGGGGCGATTGCGACTGGTGTCGACATATCAGATACTGCGATTGATTTGGCTCGTGAGTTGAATGAAGAATTGGGTTTGAATGTCCGATTCATTCGATCTAACATCTACGATTTGCCGGAGGTCTTGGATGAGCAGTTTGACATCGTTTATACCGCGGTTGGCGTCTTGTGTTGGCTACCGGATATGAAGCGTTGGGCGGAAATAGTGGCTCGATATCTGAAACCCGGTGGCACGTTTTACATCCTTGACGGTCATCCTGTTTCCCACATCTTCGAGTCGGTGGAGTCTGCTGATGGCACGCAAGAGTTGAAGCCGATAAATTCTTACTTCCCGAACCCTGAGGGCTATCTCTACCCCGGAGGGGGATACACCTACACCGGTCCAGAAAAGATCGATACTCCTAGTCACGAATGGCAACACAGCATGTCGGAGATCGTGAACGCAATCATCGGCGCGGGTCTTAAGATTGAGCACCTGAACGAGTTTGCGGTATCAGAGTATCGTGCCTTCCCGTCAATGAGCCGCCACGAAGATGGTTGGCGATTGGACGAAAATCACGGCTCGATTCCGTTCTTGTTTTCAATCAAGGCTACGAAGTGACGCTTGTCAATTAGTTCTCGCCTCATAGATCAAATAGTCACCCATGGCTCCCGCGTCGTATTCCACGCTCGTGGATACCCACCAAGCGATCGTGGCGGCGATCAACAGTCCGACTGCTGATGCGGCTAGGATGCGCGCTGTTGATGCTATGACGACCCTAGTTTCAACCATCGGAGTTCCGAAGATGAAGAAATCGTCTTCGATGGTCACAATGCGCTTCGGGCACAATGCCCATCCCATGGCAACGCCAGCGATCAATCCGCCGATGTGTGCACCTTGATCGATCCTAGGCACGAACATTCCGAAGAGTATGTTTATCCCCAGCACAATCGCCAGATTGAGTATCAATGGATTTACTGATCTTCCGAACTCGTTGCGATTTCGGATCAGGTAACTGCCGTATGCGCCAAGGATGCCGAAGACAGCGCCGCTTGCACCGACGCTCAGCACGGGCGAGACAAGATAGCTGGCGGCGATACCACCAACTCCTGAGACTACGTAGATCGCGAGAAACGCGAACCAACCAACTTCGCGTTCCAATCGTGGTCCGATCAATACCAAAGCGAAGGTGTTGGCCGCGACATGAAGGAAGCCGGAGTGCAGGATTATCGGTAAGACCATTCGATACCAATCGCCTGCTTGTATGGCCGGACCGAATTTTGCACCCCATCGATAAAGGTTGATGGGATCGCTCGATCCGCCGGTGAAGGTCAACAACGCAAACATGGCAACGTTTATGGTTACCAAGATTGCTGTCATGGGGTTTCTCAACACATTCTGGAAAATCGAGTTGACGGCTTCCCCAGGTTGCCATTTTTGGTCTATCATTCCCTATATTCCGATACGTTTGTACCCAGTCGTAGGTGTTTGGATAGAAGTTTCTGAACTTTCCGATTAAGATTCTATCTTATGATTTCTATATAAACTGAGATAATATATCTTGAGTGGATAGGTAAAACCTGCCAAGCAGACGAGAATGCCTCTTGGACGAGTGGCATGAGTCTACTGTAGGGTTCGCGAACCGAGTTCCAACCGAGATATCAACAGTCAAACGATCAAAAGGATTGATGGAGATACGCCGATGCCGATAGAAATAGTCGAAGTTGATCTTGCAGAGATGCGACGAACTGCCCTGCTCAGCAGAGCAAAGAGTCCTCAAGTTCGGATGCTGTACGAGGCGATGTTCTCACTTCAGCCGGGCGAGGCTAAGGCGGTAATCGTAGAACCTGGTGAAGATATTTCTCAGCTCCGCAACTTGCTGGCGCTGTGCGCTACCCGCGCCAACATCGACCTTCAGATTGTTTCTGACCGCGTCATGGATCGCGTGCTTTTCACGCTCAATCCGAATCAGCCTGATGCAACCGAGTCTTTGCCGATGCGGCCTGTAACGCCAATGCGTACGGCAGAAGACCAGGCTGCGATGATTGATAGGCGAGAGAGGATCCGTGCGGCGGCGTTAGCATACGGCAAGGATCATCCACAGATCAGCGCTCAAGAAGTGGTCGATTATCTGAGGGATATTGGCGACCCATTAGACCTTCCGCGACCGACGACTGCGGTTAGCGCCGTTATGCGAAAGATGGATGAGTTCGAGCGCGTCGGTCAGAGCCGATTCTCGTATATTGGGTAGGAAATAGGTGATTGACGCGTGGCCAACGCCGCGCGTCAGTTGGCTTGCAAGATATCCAACGGAGGGATTTCGTCGATTATCCCTCGTTCGGTAGCCATTCGGAAAAGAGTTTCCAGAGCAGCCAGACCCTCGACACCCATGTCTAGCGTGTCGTCGTTGACATACATGCGGATGAATCGCCTTCCGTCTTCACGCTCGATCCCTCGCCCGAATGTGAGTGCGTAGTCCAACGCATCGTCTTCATGGGAATGAGCGTGTCTTATGGACGATTTCAGCGCGTCGGTAATACGTTGGCTCAAATCTTCTCCGAGTGAGCGGTTGACCACGTCTAATCCAAGAGGGATGGGCAGACTGGTTTCATTGAACCAGGTTTTCCCGAGATCGAGTAGTCCTCTGAATCCGCGTTCCTGAAAGAGGATTTGTCCCTCGTGAAGAAGGATCCCCGCGTCGGCGCGTCCTGATTTTACGGCTTCTTCAACTTCGTCGAAGTCCAAGAATAGCGGAGTGATTTGACCGGGTCCGAATATCTGGAACAGCATCCAAGAGGTTGTATGTTCTCCTGGAACCGCGACTGTGCAACCGTTCAGGTTATCGATGTCCAAGTCTGTGCGGGTGGTAACCACCATCGGGCCGTAGTTTCGGCCTACCGATGCACCGCAAGACATGATTCGGTATTTGTCGGCGATTTTGGGATAGTGTGCGGCGGAAATCGCAGTTACGGGTAGGTCGCCAGTTTCTGCCAATACGTTTAGGGACTGAATGTCCGCCATGTGATGGTCGATTTCGTAGCCTTCAATCTGGACGATTTCCTTAGCCAACCCGTAGAACATGAAGGCATCGTCCGCATCTGGGCTGTGGCCGAATACGATTTTTGGGTTTTCAGGCAATTTCGACCTCCCGATCTTCGCGGAAATCCAGCGATTTAATCATGTACTGGCATTTTTCGCTCCAGAACTGCGTCTCTCCGTTAGCCATGGAGACGATCCCTGACAACGTAAAACTGGGAATCCGTGTCGTGGCGAACCCCATCTTTTTGTAAAGCTTGACGGCCCGTCGGTTGTCGACTCCGACAGAAAGCGAAAGCGAGTCGTATCCGTGCGAAATCGCTAGGATCGTCATCTCGGCTAACATGCGCGCGCCGACACCTCGCGACCTCAGGTCTTTACGTACCCAGAGGTCCTCTACATAGGGGCATGGCCTATCGAGGTGTTGCTTTGGCGCGCCTGTAGGACCGTTCCAAAGCAACATTCCGTGTCCTACCGGGGTATCGCCGATCCAAGCGATCAAGTAGACCAGCGTACCGTCATGTTGAAGCTTCAATCTTGCTCGATGTGTTTCGGCGTTACGAGCCGGGTTCAGACTGGCGGCAACCACCTCGATCTCGCTGCTCTGCAACGGTCGAACATCTATCAGATGCGAGAGGTCACTGGAACTCGCGCCATTCGATGCGATGCTATCGACCAAGCGAGCAATCGCTTTTGTGCCGGCGCGAATCATGCGGTGGCGGCTACAGGAATGGAAACTTCGCGGTCGAACTCTCGAACAATTTCGTAGTTGGTTAGGCGTTGCGCGGGTCTGAAACCTGCGTCTGAGATTAGCTCTCTGACTTCGTCCTCAGTGGTTCGGTTGTAGAACCCCGCGGCAAGCATCACGTTTTCGTCGAACAGGGTCCCGCCGAAATCGTCAGCGCCGAAATGCAACGCGACCTGACCGGTTTTTCGTCCCTCTGAGAACCAAGAGGCTTGAATATGTGGCACGTTATCTAGGAAGATACGGCTCAACGCGATGATGCGAAGGTATTGGTTGGGACCGGCCTCTTGCTCAACTTGTTTGCCCAACGCGGTGTTCTCTCGCTTGTATGACCATGGAATAAAGGCCGTGAATCCGCCGTCGTTTGTGGAGTTGGCATCGGCGATGTCTTGCACGTCTCGGATGTGCTGCAAGGTCTCGACGATCTCTTCATCGGTCTCAACATGGCCGTACATCATCGTGGCTGTGGTCTTGAACCCGACCTCGTGTGACGCCTCGTGGACCTCGGTCCACTGCGCCCATGTGTCTTTAGGCGCAAAACGGGAGACGATCTGCTTGACGCGATTGTTCAGGATCTCGGAGCCACCACCAGGCATTGTTCGCTGTCCGGCATCCCAGAGGTCTTGCATAACTTCGCGCGGCGATTTGCCAGACACGTCACACATCTGCCATATCTCAGGTGCTGACCAGTAGTGCGGCATGACGCTTGGGTGCCTGCGAACGGTTTCGCGAACCATGTCCAAGTAATAGTCGTACGGCAGGTCATCATTCAAGCCGCCCTGCATCAATACAGTCGTGACGCCTTTTTCGGCCGCTCTGCCCACCTTGTCCATGATCTGATCTACGGAGTAGGTATAGGCGGATGGGTCAGACGGGTCGGTACGGTAGAAGGCGCAGAAGGAGCAGTACGCGTCGCAGAGATTGGTGTAGTTCAGATTCGTATCAATGACGTAGGTGACGCGGTCGGGGACATTGTGCAGATTCTTGACGTGGGTAGCCAAAGGTGCGAGGTCTAGCAGTTCGGCATCGCACAGCAGGTATAGCCCCTCTTCGAAATTGATTCGTTCGTTTCCGAACACCTTTTCGCGTATCTCGCTGATCATAGGGTCTGAACTCCAAACCGTCTAACTTCAAACTGAGTACGGCACTACTGCAGGCCGCCATTCGGGTAAGGTTGAGAGCCGCTTTTCGAACTCGTCAATGGCTGCGAATTCGTTATCTCCGAGCAAATACGTGAAACCTACGATGTAACTCTTCACGTCGGCAGGCGTCATGCCGGGGAGCGATGCGCGTTCTGCGATGTCTTGCAAGTGAGACATGCTGTAGTTGAAGGAACTGTGAAGCGTCTCGGCGAACCTTCCGAGTTCCGGCTTTGTAGCATCTCCGCGCGCTACCCACCGAGCGAACACGAACGGCAAACCCGTCATCCGTTTCCATTCAAATGATAAATCGTAGACGTAGGGACGTTCATCGGCATTGTAGACCCGTTTGAGAGCGGCATCACCGATCAATAGCTCCGCTACGCAGTCGTCGTTGGGACCTAGCAACTCAACATCGGGTACTCGCCAATGATCGGCGAATAGGATTCTCAAGAGCTGAACTGACGTCGACGTGTGCCCAGTTACCGCTACTGACTTGCCGGACATCTCCTCAGCGGGAACGTCGCTGAAAAGTAGCACGCTTCGCGCCGGCCCGTCGGTTGCGACTCCAAGCCCGCCTTCTACTATGCTGCCCTTCATCCGAAGCACTTCTGCAATCGGCAACGGCCCTGCGTCCAACTCGCCTTTCTGCATTGCCATAGCCATGTTTCGAGGCGGTAGCTCCACCAGATCGAACCAATCGCCTTCGAAACTAGCATAGAACGGTGCCGAGTTCAGATACGGCATGTATCCGATGCGCCAATGTGTACCAATGGTGTCTTGCATCGTGTCTGGCACGGTATCAGTTGTAGACCGTGATCTCGTTGTACAGCGCGTCTCGCTCAACGGGAATGCGGCCAGCATCTTTGATGGAAGCGACCATGTTGCGACGCGCTATACCGGCTGGGGAGTCGGCGAGTGCGGCATGTGCGATGCGCTCTTTGCCAATCGTGCCATCAAGATCGTTAGCACCGAAGTTCAAACCCATCCCCGCCGTCGCCTCGCCTAGCATGACCCAGTAGCTCTTGATTGCCAAGACGTTGTCAAGGATCAGCCGCGATGCTGCGAGCATCTTAAGGTCGTCCATTGGCGGAGTGTGGCGAGGACGTAGTTTCGTGTATCCAACTTGGTATTCGAGCGGTATCAAGGCTAAGAATCCGTCGGTATCGTCCTGGAGTTCGCGCAACAATATGAGGTGGTCGACTCGTTCTCGGAACGTCTCAACATGTCCATAGAGGATGGTGCAGTTGCTCTTGATGCCCATGCTGTGTGCGATGCGGTGGATTTCTAGCCACCTATCCGCCTTTGCCTTGCCCGGTAGCAACAACTTGTGGATGCGGTCTGAAAATACCTCTGCCCCGCCGCCGGGCATAGACGAAAGTCCTGCTTCCTTGAATATCGCTAGCGATTCTTCCGGGGGCACTTTCCACCGACGCCAGAAATAGTCGATCTCGGACGCGGTGAATGCCTTGATCTGAACGTCGGGGCGAGCGTTGTGGAGATCGCGGATCATGTCTACGTAGAACTCGAAAGGCCAGGTCGGATGATGACCTCCAACGACATGAAGCTCACGGATGTCGCCATCGAGATGATCCAACATCTCCTCCATGGACATCTCGTACGCGCCTTCGGCTCCCGGCTTTTTCGCGTAATCGCAGAACTTGCAAGATAGTACGCAGATGTTTGTCGGGTTGAGATGGCGATTCAGGACGAAGTAGACCTTGTCGCCAGAAAATTGACGCTTCTTGTAGTCGGCCATCAAACCGACGGCGGAGAAATCATTCGTCTCAAGGATTTTCACCCCATCTTCTGCCGACAACCGTTCGTTGTGCCTAACCTTTTCCCAGATCGAATCTAGTTCGGGGTCGGAGATGAGAATATCTGGTGCCTCGATATGACCGTTGTTACCAACGCTCATCGTTTCCGGTGTCGTTGCCACGTCTTCCACTGTGGTTGCCATCGCCATGTGCGGACTGCTTTCTTCACTGACGGATTTTGCGAACTACCGCTGTCTATATTCTCTATCATCGCGCCAAACCATACCGACTGCGAAGGTGCTACGACATTGGATGCCGACGATTCTCGACTTTGCCAAGCATTTATGACGAATCTAGGTCGGTTCGATAACATCAGAATCAGACGCGCGAAATACTGGCGAGGCGCCGCAAGGATTTCGGCAAATGCCTGAAACACTACCGCACACACAGAAGCGAATCGACGATTTGTTTGATCGTTTGAACGATCTGTCCTGGCACCAAATCGGGTACCCGACCAATCAAATCTTCGATTACTCTCCGCTGTATCCCCTCCTACAGCACAGCGCGAACAACGTCGGCGATCCGTTCCACGACAGCCTTTACCGTGTCAACACCCACGAATTCGAGCGAGAAGTCATCACGATCTTCGCGAATCTGATGAGGCACTCGCCCGACGAGACTTGGGGGTACGTGACTTCCGGCGGCACCGAGGGAAATATGTACGGGCTGTACTTGGCTCGTGAGATGTTTCCCGATGGTGTGGTCTACTTCTCGCAAGACACGCACTACAGCGTCCGCAAGAACCTCCGCGTGCTCAACTACCGCAACATCATGATCCGCAGTCTGGACAACGGCGAGATCGATTACGAAGACCTGCGCGAGACGATTCGCATCAACCGACACTTACCGGTCGTGGTGATGGCTAACGTCGGCACGACGATGAAAGGCGCGGTAGACGACCTCGACAAGATTCGGGAAATCTTCGACGATCTTGCGATTTCGAGTAGCTATATCCATGTGGACGCGGCTTTGAGCGGGATAATTTTGCCCTTTGTCGATGATCCGCAACCATTCGGCTTCGACGCGGGCATTGATTCGATCGCCATCAGCGGACACAAGATGATCGGCTCTCCCCTGCCTTGCGGCGTGGTTCTGACCAAGAGCGACTACGTGGGACGCGTCGCAAGATCTATCGAGTATGTCGGCGCTATGGACACCACGCTATCCGGTTCGCGCAACGCCGTGACGCCATTGATGCTTTGGTACGCGTTTGAACAGCACGGTCTAGAGGGTTTCCGCGGCATCGTGCAGGAATCTTTGGATGTCGCACAATACGCCGTCGAAGAGTTCAACGCGAGCGGTATCGCCGCTTGGCGAAACAAGAATTCCATCACTGTCGTCATTCCACGCCCTTCTGACAAGGTAGTAAACAAGTGGCAGATGGCCCCATACGAGAATGTGGCACACATCATCACCGTGCCGAACGTGACCCGTGACAAGATAGATGCCGCGATTGCGGACTGCATCGCAAATCCGCGCTTAACATCCTAATCCTGACTCAAGGAGACCAAATCACACATGAAGCAAATCACCGTAAACGTAGAAAACGAAGTCGGCATCATCGCTGGCGTAACTAGCGTCTTATCTAATAACGGCATAAACATATTGAGCCTCAGCACTGAGGTGATGGAAGATTCGGGCGTCATATTCATCACGACTGAGGATGAAGACCACGATAAGGCGCTTTGGTGGCTGGCAGACGCGGGATACAAGGCGATGACAGACGAAACCTTGGTTATCACCATGCCAGACGAACCCGGCGCACTAGCCAAAGTCGCAGAACGATTCCGAGACCACGACATCAACATCCAGAGCCTCCACATCATCAACCGAGCGCACGGTCACACTACCGTATCCCTCAGCACCGACAACCAAGACAAAGCGCGCGAGCTAGTCAAGGGTCAACTGGTGGGGACGGCGGGGGGTTAATGACGGCTATTTCCCGTCATTCCCGAGTAGGCGGGAATCTAGAGTTGCGATGAGCAGGGCTTGGAACTGTGATTACCGTGACTTGAAATGATTACCACGATTTTCCTCACCTCTAGATACCCGCCTTCGCGGGTATGACGATAGTTGTGCAAAGAGGTTCCTACTGCCAGAACCTCATGGCGGCGATGATCACCGCGGTAGCCACTGCGATCATTCCTCCAAGCCGCGTGTAGAGACGCAACTCCAACTGCGAGAGGTCGGCTTTGGTCGCTAGATGCTTCAACTCAGTGCGAAACTCTGACTCCAAGACCGTCATTCGCGTTTTTACGTCAGCGTTTGTAGTTGTGGCCATTCCAGTTTCGTTAACCAGTTAGGGGACGACGCTCTCTACTGCCAGAAACGCATCGCTGCGACAATAATGCCGGTGGCGACGATTATCAGACCACCAAGTTTCATCATCAACCGACTTTCCAACGCGATAAGCTCGCCTCTGAGTTCTGCAAGATCGGCTTTAGTAGCGAGATGCTCGTAGCCACCCTCGATCCGCGAAACCCGCTCTTCGATGCTTGCCATTCGTGTCTCCAATCCCGTTAGTCATGCTCTGTCAATTGATCATACCAAACCCTTGAATGCCGTGACGCGCAAGTCTGCCGCTGCAACACACTGGATTCCCGCTTTCGCGGGAATGACGATCTGGTAGCACAATAGAGTTAGATGATAAGCACTCTTGAGCGTTAGTTCCGACCAAAGTTGACTACAGCAACCCGACAATCACATCTGGATGTTGCCAACGATGCCGCAACCGAGCATCTTGGCAGGATATTGAATCGCCACGACAACGGAGACTCCGAAAACGACATCCGCACGGCATTCCGCGACTTCATTTTGCATACCGAGATCATCGACGATGAGTCCGAGATCAAGACCGAAGTCCCGCCTGCATCGGACAGCATCAAGCGCGTCGATATGTTTACGCGCAACACATATATCGAGTTCAAAACCAACCTCATAGTTAACGGGCGGGTCGAACCCAGCTACATCACTCAGTTGGACGGTTATCTTCTCGAATCGGTCAAATCTGGATGGGGTATCCAGAACGGAATCCTCACCGATGGCAAGCACTTCCTGAAACGCAACATCGGCGAGAGCATATTGCCAATCGCGCAAAACTCTTCGCGCACATTCGAGCGGTCAACGCAAGGTCCTCATCTCAAAAACTATCTCTTCGACATCATCAACACCGACGCGCAGAACATCGCGCCGAGTCCCGATACCCTCACAAAGCACCTCGCCGGCGGCAGCGACCTCCTAAATCAAGCTACCGCTCTGTTAAAGGACGCGCACGACGCGAATCGAGACAACCCTACCGTTGCCGTAAAGCGAAAACTATGGCAAGACCTACTAGAAGTCGCACTCGGACAAGACTCCACCGGCGATCCCAATACCGCCGATTGGCTATTCATCCGACACACATACCTCACTACTCTCATCGCACTCATTCTCCAAGCACACTTCGGCATCGACATCGTCCACGAAGCAGAACACGCGCCCGACGCCCTGCTAAACGGCGAAACCCTTCATGCTCATACCAACCTCAAAGGTGTCATCGAGTCCGATCTCTTCCAATGGTCAGCCGAGATCGGCGCGACGCAATACATTCGCACCATCGCTAGAAAAGTCGCACAGTTCGACTGGTCAAAACGTCCCGACGAACTCGCCGCAATCCTCTATCAGAACACCATCACGCCCGAAGAACGCCGCAAGATGGGCGAATACTACACCCCCCGTTGGCTCGCCAAAACCATCGTCGATGAACTAATCACCGAACCGCAGAACACCGTCGCAATGGACCCCTCATGCGGCTCCGGTACCTTCATCGAGTGCCTCGTTCGCAACATTATCGAACACTCGCATAACCGCAATCAGCATCCCATCGATACGCTCCGCGAACTACAGAACAACGTCATCGGTATCGACCTGCACCCCGTAGCCGTCCAACTCGCAAAGGCGACTTGGGTCCTCAACTCCCACGAAGTCATCAACGCCGCACGATACGCCGACCACCAGAACGACATCTCACCGCCTATATACCTCGGCGACTCGCTGCAACTGCGATACGAGCGAAACGTCCTCACCCGTCCCGATCACATCACACTCAGAACCACCGAGCAGATGCCCGGACAAACCGACACCGTCGCATTCGACATCCCCATGTCCCTCGCACGCGAAAGCGATCGCTTCGATCCCCTCCTGCTAGACCTCGCACAAGCCGTAGTACAGGGCACCGATACCGACACCGTGCTGGACCGACACCAGATAACTGATCCCGTAGAACGTAAGACGATGACGCAGACCGCGGAGCAGATGCGGAAACTACAAGCTATCGAACGCGACCACGTCTGGGCATACTACCTCCGCAACATGGTAAGACCCGCCGTCATATCCGAGAAACGAGTCGACGCCATAGTAGGCAACCCGCCATGGCTCACCTACAACCAGAGCGCAGACATCGTCCGTGAGGAACTGGAAAATCTCAGCAAAAACACGTACGGAATATGGGTCGGCGGACGTCAAGCGTCAAATCAGGACATAGCTACTCTATTCTTCAGCCGAGTAACCGATCTCTACCTGAAGCCTCGGGGCGAAATCGGCATGGTCTTGCCGCACAGCGTCCTACGTTCTGGACAGCACCTAAAGTGGCGTAGCGGTTATTGGCAATCGCAAGACGCCAACAGTCCACGCGAAGTCGCCGTCAATTTCACAAACAAAACACCATACGACCTCGACAACCTTGAACCCAACTCATTCTTTCCCATCGCCAGCGCAGTCGTTTTCGCCAAAGGAAGCGAAATCGGGACAGATATCGACAAGAAGAAACGCCGGGCGCATCCGCTCGCACCTGGGCAAGTAGAGATATGGCGCGGACCGACCGACACGCCTCAAGTAACCCGCAACGTGGAAACTCTGCACCACGACGATGGCGAGTTCCATTCACCTTATGCTGACATCGCAAGGCAAGGGCCGAGTATCAGGGATCGTCGACTCTTTTTCGTATCGGTCGAACCAAACCAGATTTTCATGGCCGCGCCAAACACCTTCAAAACATATCCGCGCAAGGCTGCGCAAGATAAGAAGAAGTACGATGTCGGCGTGTTAGATGGCAATGTCGTCCACGACGACAACCTGTTCGACGTCTATCTCGGCGAAAACATCGCTCCCTACGTGACGCTTCCACCATTGACCGCCGCGCTGCCGGTAGACAAACCATCTATGACGCTACCGCTAGATCACAACAGTTGCCCTGTCAATACCAAAACCGGCAACATCAGACATAACGCATGTGAAATAGACACCGTACAACTTGATACCCGCATGAGAACGCGTTGGAACACCATGATGTCCTTGTGGGATACCAACAAGGGTAAAAATGACAAAAAATCCCTCTATCAAAGACTCAATTACAACAACATATTGACCACCCAACTCGGATGGATGCGCGATCACGGAGACCGTCCATTTCGCATCGCTTACTCTGCCCATGGCGAGCCTACCGCGGCAATAATCGACGACTACAGCGCCGTTTTAGAGGAGAAGCTGTATCAAGTAACCTGCCTCAATCTCGACGAAGCCTACTACCTGCTCGCAATCATCAACAGCAACGAGTTGGCAAGAGCCGCGAAACCGTTTTGCACGACCAATTGGAAAAAGGAAATCCGCGATCTCCACAAACACCTCTGGAAACTACCCATCCCATCCTACGATCCCAACAACACCGACCACATCAACCTCTCCCGACTCGCCAGACGCGCCACCGTCGAAGCCCAAACCATCATCACCAACCTCGGCAACCCACCCCCAACCGTAACCAAAGCCCGCTCCATCCTCCGCCATGAGTGGCAACCAAATAGCGCCACGGCGCAAGCCATCGAAACCGCCGTTCAGCAACTCTTGGCGTGATGATGTCCCTCCCCTTTTTGCGTAAGCAAAAGGGGGACGCGGGAGTCATGCTGAGTGAATAAACGTCAGCAAACACCATTGGGAGTGCGATGGAATGGGGTCAATCTCTATTTTCATCTGCGATCACCTGAACTACAGGGTCCCCCGTTGCCACATAGCTATCTTCTTCTTTAAGGTCTTCCCAAGTAGCTTCCTCTGTCTTAAGTGTTTCAACTTCTCGAACCCACCTCGGGGGAGCAAAAACAGAAGCCAAAGCGTTAAAACTCGGGCCTGAACCACCGACGTTAATATCTCTGCTCCTGTAGGTACTAGCGACAGACATCTTCTCTTGAACGTCCACGATCTTCACCCTAACTTTCGGACGGCTCAGAGAACCGATTATTACACCTGTATCCGGGTCTTGAATATTCTCTGAGTTGGGATCCAAGATGTCGAATAACATGTCAAGTTCAACACCACGTTCCAACCCGATATTCAGTGCCAACTCTCTCGAATTCAATATACGGGCCACTTTTCCCTGGATTGGCTCAGATTTACTCGTCATCGTTTAAGATCCTCTGTTTCAACGCTCTCGTGCTCGATGAATTGTCGCTCAAGGTCCTTGACCTCTTTGGGAACTAGATCTCGCCAATCTTCCAAAGCATCAATGACCGTATTGACATGCTGATCAACCACCGCCTCAATTACTTTGACGACCTGACTTGGGGCTTCAGCATCACGGCCTTTGTGGAGATCAATGACTCTCTTCAGATAAAAAAGTCCGCTGTACAGACTCTTTACACGACGAAACGCTGAGCGCGCGTGAGGCTTCATCAATTGCTCCGCAGCCGTTCTAGCAGATCTCTGGCTAAAGAAATATGAAGCCACCACGCCTGCACCCACGGTCACGATCTGTAGTAGAACGGCCTCAAGAGGCGTAAGCTGCCTACCGGAGGAGACTAGGACGAGGATAATCATGAAGGCAATGCATACGATTGCCGACACGAATGCCAGCAAGATTGCCGAATTTGCTCTGAGAAAATCCATTATGTGTAACTTTCTCCTCATGCGTCAGTTAATAGGATGCACCTACTAGAACTCGTCTGGCACGGAGCACCCCGCTACAACATAATGCAAAGTTTTGCCAAGCACATCGGGCGAGCTTGATGTCGGAAATTCCACCCCACTTCACTTCAGCATCAGCCTCGCGCCGATCACCGCTCCACCTATACCCAACGCGATCAACCACCAAGCCTCAACGGCAATCCCAAGCAAGACAGCGAAGACGCTAACCGCCGTGAAACCGAAGCCAAGCCATGTTCTGGTTCTTTCGTTGCTACTTGATCGATGCATCGCTACTTACCAATCGCTCTCAAAGCGAGATCCAATACACTCGCCCCTAGCGCTATCGGAACCAGAACAGCCAGAAGCCATTTGATCCACTTGAGGTCAGTTTTGACCTCAGCGAAATCGCTCGTTGACACATGATCTTGGAGGTGTGCCTCTAGTTCTGTACTGCGCTCAGCTGTCATAGCTTCCCTGTTCTACGCTCGCGCCGCCTACGGGTGGAAATCACATCGTAGACGATGATGGAAACTCCGATCACAAAAAGCACCACCGACGCGATTGCCAAGGTTATTGCCATAGCTACCTCCTAGCGTGTCTTAGTGTGCGAGGTTTCTGTCGTTGCCCGAAGCCCATCCTCAACATCCCTTTTGGAGCAAGAGTATACACTAAAGCATACAAAATCCATCCCCGCACCTTAGCTAAACTATCGATATCCCACATCCCCTCCAGCATCGTCGCGCAGCCTCCCTCACGCTTGTTGCCAACCAGATCTGAGGTTAGAAATGCATCAAATGTCCGAAAGAAAGATGATCGACATCTTCGGAACCGTCATGCTGGTAGCCGGCGTCCTAATAATCGCAGCTGGACTCTACCGAGAAATCACCCCTTCGTTGCTGGTATTGGGAGCGATACCAACAATCGTCGGGACACTGGCACTGGTACGAAGGTGATCAGTCTGAAGAACCTGATTGACCCTCGATCAGCGCCCACCCATGTCATTCTGAACGAAGCATGGCGCAGTGAAGAATCTCATCCGGTAGCCGTGACGTAAGCCGTTAGATTCCTCGCTACGCTCGGAATGACATGGTGCGCGGCTAATCCACTGCGTTCACCCCCAATACTCCCCCCACTTCCGATCCACCAGCCGTACGATGTCCGGGTCCATCTCCAACGGCTTCTGGTAACCGGGCTTCCAAGTCGCATCGATGCCCATGACGCCGCTGTAGATGGGCGTTATGCCGATGAAGCGTTGCTCGGTAAAGATAACGTCTAGGGCACAATCGAAGCGGGTGAAGATGCCCCAGATCAACTCGACGTCATCCTCGATATCGACATCGTCCGAAACCAGCACTACTGCCTTCAAGCCACTTGCCCGCGGATCGTTGACGGTTCGTTCCAACAGTGCTCGCTGCTCCGGATAACCGCTTTTTACCTGCATCACCAAGATGTTGTCGCAAAGTAACCGATGTTTCAAGATCGCCGATGACAGGGTCGTCGGATCGAAACGCAGTTTAGACCCGTCGATGCGTTCTGGCTCGTGCCCGTAACCAGTCGCATCGAGGATCATCTTTGAGCCGTGCTGGAAGGCGTCGCCGGTGAAGTCTAGTGTGTCTTGAGCGGTACGTGCCAGCAATCGGAAATCGGTTTCGACGCGGAAGTTGCGCGATATAGCACGCGCTACCGATTTGATGTCAGATGGATCGGTGTGTGAATCGACCATGACCATCACTTTGGTAAGTGATAGCTGTCCCTCGCCCAAAATGCCGAATGCTGTCTTCATCTGTTCGCGTGAGTATCGACTGTCGACCGACACCACGAGCAGGTTGTGGAAACCAGACTCGTAGTAAGACCACATGTCTCGGACTTCCTTACGCATCAGTCGTATCAACGGTTTGGTGGCTAGTTGAGCGGCATCGCCCAACGCCCTATCCTCTTGCGGCGGTTTGCCTACAATGGTCGCCGGGTACACCGGATTGCGTTTGCGCGTAATCGTTTTTATCCGGAAGACTGGAAAATCCTCGGCTCCCGAGTAGTGTCCGAAGTGGTCGCCGAAGGGACCTTCTAATCGTCTTTCACCGGGTTGTAACTGTCCTTCGATGACGAATTCGGCATGTGCCGGAACTCGCACATCTACCGTCTTGGCTCTAGTCATAGGTGTCGCACGCCCGCGCATCACGCCTGCGAATCCGGCTTCGTCGATACCTTCCGGTAGCGGGATAATCGCCGACAGTATCAGCGCCGGGTCACCTCCTAAAGCCACTGCGATATCCAACGGCTTCGATTCCCGTTCGGCATCGACATGATGGAACGCGCCGCCCTTCTGTATCTGCATGTGCATCCCAGTGGTCGATCTGTCGTACACCTGCATCCGATACATGCCCATGTTGTGAGCGCCAGTGCCAGGGTCTCGTGTTCTGACCAACGGCAAGGTGATGAAACGTCCACCATCCTCAGGCCAACACTTCAGTATCGGCATCTCGGACAGATCTGGAAATTCGTCTGTGACCTGCTGCACGCGCGAACTCAATGCGAGCCCGGGACGGACGTTCAGCAGATTGAACGCCGATCCGCGATTGCGCCATAACGATGACACCGACGGCGGATTCACGTCTTCCAAGAACGTGATGAGGCCTTCGCCGATCTCTTCGGGATGCCGTCCTAGCCCGATCTCGATACGCTCTATCGTTCCAAGCAGATTCACGACTAACGGATACGAAGCACCCTTGACGTTCTCGAACAGCACAGCCGGACCACCCTCGCTCACCAGCCGAGTGGCGATCTCAGTAACCTCCAACTCGGCATCGACTGGAATCGACACTCGTTTCAGCAGACCACGCGCTTCTAGCACGCGCATGAACGACTGCATGTCAGTGAAGGCCATACTGACAATCCCTATCGTCCGCCCCAGACTTGGAGCAGATCGCTCTCCAAACCTAAGTGGTACAGGATGCGACCAGCGATCATATCGATCAAGTCGTCTATAGTCTTTGGATTGTGATAGAAGCCCGGAGACGCTGGAAGAACGATGGCGCCGGCTTCAGTGACGGCTACCATGTTGCGGAGGTGAATCAGACTCAACGGCGTCTCACGCGTCATCAAAATCAACCGCCGACGTTCCTTCAACGTCACATCCGCAGCGCGCTCTAACAGGCTCTGAGACATCCCGTTTGCGATGCGCGCCAATGTACCACCGCTGCAAGGCGCGACTAGCATTCCGTCCACATGACAAGATCCGCTGGCGATATCAGCGGCCACGTTAGCCGCGTGGTGCCATTGGAAACCGTCCCGACTTGCCATGTCGTAATCGAGCCACCGAGAGAGTTCATCGTAATCGGCTCCGACATCTCCCGTCAGTTTCACACCTTCCTCCACATCCAAAACCTTGGAACCAGACTGCGTCACGACTAAGTCCAATTGGTGTTGGCTGTTGGCGAGTACTTGCAGCACCCTCCGCACATACGGCGCGCCGCTTGCACCGGAAATCCCTACGATGTAGCGCGACATAAGGTTATCCAACCAGCAACTCGTCAAGAACGATGAAAACCGCAAACGCAACACCGATGATGCCGTTCATCGTGAAGAACGCCATGTTCAGTTTCGACAGGTCGTTTTCCTTTACCAGCGAATGTTCGTATGCGAACAATGCCCCCACTACGACGATTCCAAATGCTGCCCAAAGCCCTCCGTCTCCTGTCAATACCGATAAGACCAAAAACACGAGGGTCACAAGGTGCAACGACTTGGCGATTAGTAGTGATCTCTTGACCCCGAATCTCGCCGGTATCGAGTGGAGTCCGTTCGCACGGTCAAAGTCGATATCGGCAATGGCGTATAACACATCGAAACCCGATACCCAAAACAACGCCGCGATACCGAGCAACACGAACTCTAACGGCATCGTCCCCGTCATAGCGATCGAAACCGCAGGCGGAACGATCACATAGACAGCCCCAATTCCGAAGTGTGCCAACCATGTGAACCGCTTCAAATACGGATAGAAGAACGCCACGACCAGCGGTATCGGAGAGAGCATCAGCGCGAGCGGATCGAGCTGCCACGCGGCAACCACAAACACGATAGCTGACACCGTCATGTAGCCGATGACTTCCGGTTTGCCGATGATGCCTCTAGCCAATGCCCGATCCGTGGTACGAGGATTCAGTCGGTCGATCTCCGCATCTACGAGCCGATTGGCAGCCATCGCAAACGTCCGCAACGTAACCATCGCTACGATCACCCATCCAAACTGTATCCAATCGGGCCATCCCTCTGCGACCATGAATGCAGCCGCTACTGCGAACGGCAACGCAAATATCGAGTGTTCGAACTTGATCGTGTCGAGGAATAACTGTAGACGACGGAGCGGGTTCAATCCCGCATCAGAACCGTCATCGCGATTGGCGTCGGTGCTCACTAGATACCTGACCATAAGGGTGTGCGACGGTGTTTGAAGTCGATTCTAACGTTTCATGATGTATTGCCGTAAAATCGCCACGAATTTGCGCCACTCATATCTAACAACCCAACAATTGTAGTAGTATAAGTGTTCTGATACATCTACATCACATGAGTTCGGGTAGTTGCCTTGACAACGCAGGTACAAGCTTCAAGACACGAAATAGAGGATGACGGGCGCGAATCGATTTGGACTTTTCCACGTCGATGGCGCGTCCGATTCTTCGTCATCTTCTACTTCCTGGTGATCACTAGCACTGCTTGGGGCACTTATGAAACTGTAATTGCTGTGACACCTAGCGGGGTTAACTACCGCGGCTTCATAGTTATCTACGTGCAGTCCATCGCAGGTTCGGTGGTAACATCGATGTTGATAATCGATTTGATGAGGAGCATCAAGATGCTGTCCAACGCAATCGAAGACTGGTTGATAGAAAAACGCAAGAAGCGTGATGCCTACTGGCGCGCCGAGGAAGAAAAGCGTAGGGTTAGGCAAGAGAAACACGAGGCTGAACTGCGCTCGCTGCAAGCAAAATTGGAGATCGAAAGGCGCGCTCGGCAATTGGAAATAGCGGACGAAAGGCGCGAGCGAGAACGAAAGTTGAGGATGGAAGCAATAGAGTACGGGCGTTTGGTTGCAACTTGTGAAGCGCGTGGCGAAGAACCTCCACCTCCGCCTTGGGAATCCAACCAGAATTGATCAAACAACACTTCGGGTCATTTACGTCCGAATTCGCGCTCCAACGCTTCTCCAGTAAGCAAAAGCATCGTTGGTCTGCCGTGCGGACATGATTGCGGGTGTTCGCATTCTTGAAGCAGTCGAACGATCTCTTCGCAGCTTTCGATGCTCAACGTGTCGCCGGCCCTGACAGCGGCGTGACATGCCATAGTTGCCAATAGCCTTTCCGACCACGGCATTGAATGGTTACCGCTAGACCGGGAATCTTCCTGAGATATGTCGTCCAAGACGCGTAGCAATGCCTTCTCTGCTCCATTTGCATCGACGGCGGCACGTTCCGCCAAGATTTGTGGCACTGCTCTCACCATGAGCGCTGAACCGCCGAACAGTTCAATGTCCCAACCCGAATCTGCGAACCATTGCGCGCCTTCGCTGTATACGATCTGTCGTTGCGGGGACAACTCGACGACCTGAGGTGACAAAAGCAGTTGTGACTCGCTGGCTTGATTTGCATGCTTGGCGCGGATTTCCTCGAATTTGACACGCTCATGAGCCGCGTGTTGATCGATAAGAAATACTCCGCTGGCATCCTCTGCGACGATGTAGGTCGATTGGGCCTGTCCTAGCACTCGCAGACCCGGCAAGACGTCACGGTGTCTCTTGGTGTTGGGGCTTTGCGCTCGGGATCGCGATTGGCCGCTTTTCTTTGATCTGGTTTTGTCGCCTGACGCTTGATCGCTGTTGGAGTTTGCCGATTGCACGTCTCCGGTACCGTGGGTTTCCGAATCATCGGCTTGTTCCACATCTATCGTTGGCGAAAACCTTGTGTTGCGTCGCATCGCGAACGCGCCTTCTAGAGATGTCGTCAACGATGACGCGATACGGGTATCGGAGAACTGTCGGACTGGCGCACGCTGCCCCAATGCGCCTTTGATTGCGTTCTCAACGAGGGAGAAGATCAGGCCTTCGCGTCGAAATCGCACCTCCGTCTTTTGCGGATGGACGTTTACATCGACATCTTCAAGGGGTGCGTTGACCTTGATGAGTGCCATTGGAAATCGTCTGTCTGGCAAAAAGCCCTGGTATCCGCGTTCAACGGCGTAGGTGAGGCGATAGGAGTTGACGAGTCGACCGTTTACTGCGACAGTGATGTGACTCCGTCTTCCAAAGTGCAAGCTTGGCATAGCGATCGCGCCGCTGGTAGTGAATGCTGCGTCGGGATCGGCATGGATGTTTATCAGGCTGGAGGTGTCCTTAACGCGATAGACAGCCGCTAGTGCTGCGGCATCGTTGAAGTCGCCAGGCGTATTGAGCCGTGACACGCCATCTACAGTCAGACGGAACTTGACATCACTTCGAATCAGTGCCATCTGCCCTACCAGCGTGGCTACGCGGGCAGACTCTGCTGAGGGACTGCTCAAGAACTTCAACCGGGCTGGCACATTGCGGAACAGTTGACGGACGGTTACGGAAGTTCCGACTGGCGCACCCGCGGATAGCACTTGGGGCTCGGACCCAAACGCAACATTGCACTCCGCGCCAACATCGGCTTCGACATGTCGAGACACCGCTGTAACGTCTGCCACTGCCGCGATCGAAGGAAGTGCCTCGCCGCGAAAACCCAGCGTGGGAATCGCGATCAGATCGCTGGATTCATCGACTTTGCTAGTGGCGAATCGTTCAAATGCCAAAGCCAATTCATGCGCGGGTATCCCGTGTCCATCGTCCACCACACGAATCAGATTCCGTCCGCCGGATTCCAACTCGATGTCGATCCGGCTTGCACCCGCGTCTAATGAGTTCTCGATGAGTTCCTTTACGACAGACGCCGGACGCTCAACCACTTCGCCAGCGGCGACCCGCGACGCCAACGCGTCGGGCATTACTTTGATGGGCATAAGACTTCGATACCGCTCATTCAGCAGCGAATTCGTCCAACACTATAAGGTTAATCCCGAAGTGGATCAGTCTCGGCATCACAACCGTCGTATCCAAGGCGCGAAAACCCAGGTCAGAATCACGCTCACCGCCAACACGACACCCGCGACCGCGAAAGCCGTCTGAATACTAGTCCTTTCAGCGAGGATCCCAAGCGGTATCGCACCGATGGGCCGTAACCCAAAATTCAACATATATATACCCATCACCCGTCCTCGGTGCTCCGCGTCTGTCTGTTCTAACATCAAACCTGAGTTAAGCGCACGACGGCCAGAATCACCAAGTCCCAGCGCAAGCATCGCGAATATTGCTATGAAAAACACCGTCACATATGTCGAGACGAGAATCGCGACCGCCGATAGCGCGCTCGCAACCAGCAGCACCACTCCCCGTTTCATGTTCTCGGTGAGTCCTGCGATGAACAGCGAACCAAGCAGCGCGCCGACGCCAATCATGCTCATCAATATGCCCAGTTCCGTAGCGCCGCCACCGAATACCAGGTCAACCTGAGCCGGCATCAGCTGTCTGAATGACATAGATGTCATCGTCGTGGCTAACGTCAACAGTAGCAATACGAATATGGTTGGGTTGCTGTACGAGTACTTGAGACCGTCCCATACTGAACTGAACATGTTCTCGCGTTTTCGCATTGTCACCGGCGCACCTTCCACTTTGACAGTGGTCATCAACACGAACGCCACGAACATCAACGCGGCCATAACGAAGTACGTGACCGCCGGACCAAATGCCGAATATGCCAGTCCACCGAGGCCGGGACCGGACAGCGTCATCAACGCCATTCCAGATGCGTTTAACGCTATCGCGTTCGTAACATCGCGCTCGCCCACCAGTTCCGGAATGATCGCTTGACGCGCCGGCATCATGAATGACCAGCAAAAACCCTGCGTCATCGCCGCTCCGAACAGTATCCAGATGTTTACTACTTCGGTAACAATCGAGATACCTACACCAGCCGCCACCAAACTGACGACAAGCTGAGAGTATTGGATCATGCGACGCCGGTTCCAGCGATCGGCAAGTGTGCCGCCAAAAAGCGAGAATAACAGTATCGGAGGTGCGAAGCCAGAACCTACCAGCGCCACCATGAAAGCGTCTCCAGTCAGATCCCACGCCAACTGCCCACGCGCCAGCATCTGCATATTGATGCCAGCCATGAGGAATACGAGACTGATCCAAAAGCGACGGTATCCCGGGTTTGTCAACGATTGAAATGTGCGGCGAGTGTACCTACGACCGCTCAATCTCGCACTGGTTACCGGCGACCTCAATTTACAGATTTCTGATCCTCGGCGTTAACACCCAAGTCAACAAAACGGCTACCGCGAGGATGATGCCGGCTACCGCGAACGCCACACGAATATCCGTCGCCTCCGCCAATATCCCAAGTGGTATCGCCCCGATGGGAGTTAATCCGAAGTTCAACATGTAGATACCCATCACACGGCCGCGATGATCCTCATCCGATTGTTCCATCAGCATCGACGCGTTCAAAGAACGGCGACCAGCATCGCCTAATCCCAATACCGCCATCGCAAGCATTGCAATGGCGAAAAATGCCACGAACGTAGAGACTAAAATCGCAGCAGCAGACAACCCCGTGCACGCCAGTAGCACAATGCCACGCCTAACGTTTTCCGTGAGGCCAGCGATGAACAACGAGCCTAGCAACGCGCCCACCCCGATCATGCTCATCAATATGCCCAATTCTCTGGGACCGCCTCCGAAGATAAGGTCGACCTGCGCCGGCATCAGCGAGCGGAACGACATCGAGGTCATCGTTGTCGCGAGCAACAGCACAAACAGGATTAATATCGTCCGGTTGCGGGCTGAGTAGCGCAACCCTTCCCATACCGCGCTCAACACCTTCTCCTCGCGTCGCTTCTTTGAAACGGCTTCGCCAGTCACAGTGACGCCGCTCATCATCAAGAACGCGATGAACATCAATCCGGTTATTAAGAAGTAAGTGTTCGCCGGACCTATCCACGCGTAGGCGAGTCCGCCAAGCCCGGGTCCCGATAGCGTCATGAGTGCCATGCCGGAGGCACTCAGCGCTATGGCGTTCGTGATCTCGTTCTTGCTAACGAGTTGCGGAATGATCGATTGACGCGCCGGCATCATGAACGACCATCCCATGCCCTGCGCGAAACCAGCCACCATCAGAATCCAAATGGAAATCCACTCCATGTAGATAGAAAATCCAACCATGCCAGCGATGAAGCAGATCGCCAGCTGGCTGTATTGGATCATCTTCTTTCGGTCCCAACGATCCGCGAACGCGCCTCCGAACACCGAGAAGATCAGAATAGGCGGCGCAAATGCCGAACCCACCAACGCAACCATGAAGGTGTCATTTGTCAGGTCCCACGCCAACTGACCGCGTGCCAACATCTGCATGTTGACACCAGCCATCAAAACGATCAAGCTGACCCAGAATCGGCGATATGCAGAGTTTCCCAGAGAGTGGAAGGTCCGACGCGCGACGCTACGACCGCGAACTCTCATGCGGGTTGATACTGCGTGTGGTCTGAGGTGACGTGCTCCAGCCCGTTGATCTTTTACTGCCATGCAAAACTTAGACGATTATCAAGCGAAGTTTACACCACGACACCTCTAGAAACTCAGCATATCGATGCAACATCACATACCCGGGACGTTTGTATAGCCCTCTTGATGCTAAAAGAGACCATTGACATCCCTCTCCCTTGATGATCCAAGAGGGAATTAAAGGGGTTTAGATTCGCCATTTCGCTTTACACATCCATCTCCCATCCACTCTGGATTCTCGCCTGCGCGAGAATGACGGGGGAGATCCGCGGGAACGACGTAATTGACTAGGCCCGTATGCGAGAACGACGGTGGTTGTGTAAATATCTAGCCAGTACCGCTATCTCAAGTTCCTAACTGACGGGCTTACGATGATGAAGATTACGCCAGCGATGAATAGGGCGATAGACATTCCGAGTACTGTTTCGACGACACCAACGTTATCTACTAGCCAGCCGACGGGGAATGCCGCAATTGGTATCAGTCCGTAAGTCATCATTGTCAGGCTAGTCATGCGCGCTCGGTATCTGGGGTTGGCGTGTTCTACAACGATGGCTTGCCCAAGTGCCCAGCGGATCGATTCTCCGAATCCGACTCCTATGAAGAAGATCATGCCGACCCAGTACCAGGGGAATGCTCCAATGATGAAGATCGAAATCGCAGAGATTATTGGTGACATTAGGATCACCCATCCTCGACGTTGACCTGCGCGTAGGCTTGCCACGCCCATAGAGGCAGCGATCCCACCAAATCCGGCCATGGTAGCGATCCATCCGACCTCGCTAGGCACAGAGCCGTAGAGGTCTTTCGCGAACACTGGCACTAGCATCCTGAACGGCATCGAAAGCATCGCGATAACCACTGACTGTAGGAGCAGAACCCTTACCAGAGGGTGCCGCGCCGCGTAGAGTATCCCTCGCTTGATGTTGACCAGTGGCGATTCCTTCATACGCGATTGGCCCTGGTCAGGATACATCTTGGGCAACAAGGTCGTGAATCCCATGGCGAGAACCATCATCACGGTAACGACGAAGTAGACACCTTCGGGTTGAATCATCTCGTAAAGGACACCACCAACGGCGGGTGCGGCGATGCTCATCATCGTCATGGCGGTGGCGTTGAGTGCCATTGCATTGCCGATCAACTGCTTGGGTACGAGTTGGGACATCGCTGCGGTCCTAGCCGGGATCTGCAACGCGAATACGCAGCCTTGCAACGTCGAAACGATCATCAAGTGCCACCACTCGATGACATTGGTCAATATCAGGAATCCGACCGTCACTGCGAAACATGCGTTTGCAAACTGCGACAGTTGGATCAACCTCCGTCGTTCAACTCGGTCGCCGAGGACGCCGCCGAAAAGCGACATTATCAGCAAACCTGGTGCCCATCCGATGGAGACTAACGCAGTCTTCTGCGCATCTCCGGTCAGGTCGTAGATAAGGATTCCCCGCGCGAGCATCAGCATGTTGAACCCGCCCATAGACAGGAACATGCTGACCCACATCATCCGGTAGTCGCGATGTTCGAGCGACTCGAACGTGCGCGATATCCAACTGCGCTGAACTGCGGGGGCGCTGGCGCCGGTGGCAGCGGTGTTGTCGATTGTTTCGGCGCTCGAAGGCGTTAGCCTAGTCGTACCGTCGGGGGTATCCGTGGTGGCCAACTTGGTTTTTCTTGGATAGGGATAGCAGAGTGGAAACGTGCGGTAACAGTTGAGTTTCAGTATATGCCACGCACCTTTAGAATCGAAGCATACGTCGAAGCGATTAACCGGGAAATGTAGATGTCACTCAGTCCATTGCCAGAACCAACCATCCGAGATGTGTACGATGCGCGTCGAATGATCTCGGATCATGTCTTGCGCACTCCGTTGCGGCGTGTGCCGGGTTTATGCGAACTGCTTGATGCCGATGTCTGGGTGAAGCATGAGAACATGCAGATGCTAGGGGCTTTCAAGGTTAGAGGAGGTATCAACCTCGTTTCGCGGACATCGAGTGATGAACGCGCCCGTGGATTCGTCACAGCTAGCACAGGGAATCATGGACAGTCGATCGCATTTGCGGCGCAACAGTTCGGTGCCAAGTGCACGATCGTTGTGCCTGTCGGCGCCAACCCGGTGAAGATGGCCTCAATGCGGAGTTTGGGCGCGATTGTAGTCGAGCATGGTCCCACGTTTGACGAGGCGCGTGTCTACTCTGAAAATTTGGCTCGCGAAGAGGGAATGCGGTATGTGCATCCGGCGAATGAGCCGCTGCTAGTGGCTGGAGTCGGGACATATACGCTTGAGGTGCATGAGGATCTGGATGAGATCGACTACATCATCGTGCCTGTAGGTGCTGGAAGTGGCGCTTGTGGCGCAAGCATAGTATCCCGCTACCTCTCGCCAGATACAAAGGTCGTTGGTGTGCAGTCCGAGGCTGCGCCTTCGGTCCAGCTGTCTTGGGCGAAGATGGAGGGATCAACGGTGGACGCCAAGATGGAGACTGTGGCAGAGGGCATCGCGACGGGTTCTTCCTATGACTACCCGGTTGGGATGTTGCGGAAATACTTGCACGACTTTGTGCTTGTGTCGGAGGAGGCGATAAGGGAAGCGATCGTGACCATGGTTGCAACGACTCGGACGCTGGTGGAACACGCAAGTGCAACGCCTTTGGCGGCGGCGGAGACGATGCGAGATCAAATTCGAGGCAAACGCGTCGTATTGATCGCCAGCGGAGCGAATTTGACCATTGAGCAGTTGAAGACGGTGTTGGGGAAATGACCGATCTTCGCGTCTATTCGGTGGCTGTGATGCCTGCGATGTCTTCGTCGATCTTTTTCAGGCGGAGGTAGTCTTCTCGGTAGAGACAGTAGGCGCGGTCAACGTAGAGTTGAACTAGCTGAGATGCTGAGGGCGAGGTAGAAGTGGCGACGGCGACGATCCTTGCGATTTCGCGGTTGTCTGGGAGGTAACGACCAATCGCTCGTATCTTTGCCTCGGTTTCCATCGCAGTTGAGTTGTCTCCGCCTTCAACGGAGTAGCGTAATCGGCCAAGCTGCTGCGATAGTTCAGTGAGTAGATCGGCTTCGTCCATACCGCCATACATCAGGTCGTAGACGTCATCATCTTCGTAGTCGTTGTCGCCATCAAGAGCGCCTTCGATTACAGAGTCCAACTGGGCATCTTCGCCGTGGGCTTCTGAGTATAGTCGTCCGTATTCTGCGCTGGCTTCGTTAACACGCTCCATCATGTCAAAGGCGTCGTTGAAGTTCAGTGGGCCGGCATAGACTAGATCGTCACCACGGATTGCGGCGAGGCGCTGAGCTTCAGAAACGCTGTCAAACGGTTCCGGCGCTGGAGGGAATGCGAAGGACGAGATGACGTTTGCGGACATCTCGGCAACCTGTCCAGCGAGGAATGGTGGCATGTATTTGCCGATGTCGAGTGGCACTGGCAGAATGACAACGTAGGTCACCGCGATGTTTTCGTTGTCATTGCTATCGCGGAAATAGACGAGGGCGTGTCCCGATGGTTGGTCGGCATTGCCTCTTTCGAAATCGAGTTGCATCAGACTAGCGCTCTTGTTTTTTCATTGATTTTCTCGGACTCTAAACCGAGTGTTTGTTGTCCCGCGACACAGATATGAGAAAATGATAACCGCGCGGCAATGAATCGATTCTACGCTGTCGCTCGAATTTGGGTTCATCAAGCGAAGTTGATGGTACGTGTACAAACGACTGATCAGACCGTTGCTCTTCTCTCTTGAAGAGGAACAGAGCCATGCGCTTTCGGAGTATGCGCTTCACGCTCCGTTCGTATGGAAGTCATTCGGCCTTCAGTCGAAATTGGGTGTTGCCGCGTTGAATACTACGATTGGAGGCGTTACATTGCCATCTCCAATCGGGCTTGCGGCTGGATACGACAAGAACTGTCGAGTTGTGAAGTCATTGCTGGACCTCGGTTTCGGATTCGTTTGCGGGGGCACGATTACGCTTGCAGAGCGTTCGGGTAACCCACCAAGACGAATGGTGCGGCTTGCCGAGTCTTCTGCAATCCTCAATTCGCTCGGGTTTCCAGGACAAGGACTTGAGCGAATACGTCCAAGAATCGCTCGGTTGGGCAGGCAACGATCGCGTGTCTTTGCGAGCATATCGGGTTCTATCGAGGATGAGATCGCTGAATGTTATCGGCAACTTGCGCCCTTGGTAGCAGCTATAGAGCTCAACATATCAAGTCCTAATACTGTGGGGCTGCGTGTGTTTCATGACCCGGCTCGATTGCGTACTTTGGTGGAGCAACTGAGAAGAGTTGGCGTTTCGCGGCATCCTTTGCTGGTGAAACTGCCGCCATGGACTAATGAGCCTGACGAGCGGCGGGCGGCGTTGGCATTGGCGGAAACCGCGGTTAGTGCCGGTGCCGATGGCCTCGTGATCGCTAACACGGTTCCAGTCGAGGATTCTCGGCTCAATGTTGGCAAGGGAGGACTTAGCGGTGCGCCGTTGCTTGAGAATACCGAGCGGATGACAGCGGAAGTCGCGGCTCTTTTAGGCAAACATGCGAGCATCGTTTCGTGCGGCGGTATATCGAAGCCTGAAGATGTTTGGCGGATGTTTGCGGCAGGGGCTTCGGCTGTTCAGTTATATACGGCGATGGTCTACGAGGGGCCAGCCTTGCCTGCTCGGTTGAACCGCGGGCTTCTTGAGTTGATGGATACTGCTGGTGCCCGTACGCTTTCCGAGATTTCCGGTCCGCCGCCTTATTGAAACCCAAAGTTCATTACTTCCTAGGTCTTTGAGAAACTCCCGTTATTCCCGCGCACTCATGTCATTCCGAGCGGAGCTAGGAATCGCAACACATACCACCAACGAAGCATTCTTCACTCCGCTCCGCTACGTTCAAAATGACATGACCGGAGCATGGCCTCTGCCTAGCCGATCCGCTTGAATGACACCCCCCTTAATTCCCGCTTGAACATCAAGAGCAAGGATTTGGTATATGTTTCTTCCGAGCGACCGTGTCTAACACTTCGTCGCGGTATGGCATTGCTGATTGTGTCCCGGGTCTGGAGACGCACACCGCGCCTGCTGCCATAGCTAGCTGAATTGCGTCTTCGAGGTTGTTGCCCTCGGTCAGTGCTTGTCCGAGAACACCTGCAAAGGCATCCCCGGCCGCGACTGTGGCTACTGCATCAACTTCAAACGGAGGGATGTGTCCGCTCAGATCGTTGGAATTAACGAACACTCCTTCATCTGCCATGGTCACGATGACACATTCGCAGCCGTATCGACTTCTGATCTGGCTTGCGGCATTCTCGGCGGATGCGATGTCGTCGATTTGCGTCTCGGCCAATGCTTGGGCCTCCCAGACATTCGGCGTTAGGATGTCAGCGTATCGGTAGAAGTCGTCGGGGATATTCTCCGCAGCTATCGCGGGTGCTGGGTCCAGAACTACAGGAACTCCGATATCTTTTGCGGACTTCATCGCCTGAAAACTGCACTGGAGCGGAATTTCTTGCTGAACGAGCAACACTCCAGCATCGGTCAAGGCATCAATGGCGACATTTGCCTCGTGATCGCCGCACTTTCCGTTCCCGCCATATATGGCATGGACGAAGTTCTCACCGCTAGGATCAATGAATATGATTGCGACGCCGGTCTCGATATCGGGGTCAGTTGTGACTCCGTCCATGTCAACGCCTTGCTCGGTCATGAATGTTCGCAGTTCTCGCCCAAAAGCGTCGGCACCGACACGCCCGATCATGTTGACCTGATTTATTCCGTCTGCGAATCTTGCGGCTGCTACTGCTTGGTTTCCCGCTTTACCGCCGCCTGAGGTGTACATCCGGTCGCAAACGAATGTTTCGCCAGCGCGTGCCATACGCTCAGTCTCGATGATGAGATCCATGTTGATCGCGCCGAGAAGCAGGGTGTTCTTGTTGCCATTGGTTTGTATGCTGTAATCGGACATGTTTTCAGAGATAGGCATCGGTGATTGGTTGATGGTGTTTGTGCGTTACGCACATGCCGTCGCTGCCATAGCGTGGATAGGTGGCAGCATTTTCCACGCCCTTATCCTACGCCCTCTTACGGTTGCACACCCGGACAAGATGGATGCGGCGATGTCGTTGATCGGTCCTGCTTACCGTGAGATTATCGACATCGCGGTGGTGACTCTAGTTGTGTCTGGTCTGATTCTGATGTTTTCTCGGATTCAGGGAAACGAGGCTACGGTTACGTGGGCGATTGTTCTGGGCGTCAAGATTTCTCTGGCGTTGGTGATGTTCTATATAGTTTGGCAGCGACGGCGTTCTAGTTCATCTGAGGTTGTATCGACTGGGATGGCTTCCAAGCTTCTCGGTTACAACGCGCTACTGTTTTTGGGGTTGGTCGTATTCCTGCTTGCGAACATTCTGAGCGAATTGGTCGAAGCGTCGCTGAAATGATCAGTTGAAGACGGTTTGTGCGACCGCGACAGCAGACGCAACCGCGACGAACATCCCGACGACCATTCCGAACATTCGCCAGGTGAGTTGCGTCATTAGCTCTTCCTTCATCTCCGCCATCTCGACTCTCAACTCGGAAACATCTGCTTTTGTAGCGACGTGTTCCATGTGTGTTTCGACTGATGCTAGGCGCGATTCAACACCACCTAGACGACCTTCGACAGTTACTAAGCGACCTTCAACGGTTGTTAAGCGGTCTTCAACGGTACCAAGGCGGACTTGGACAGTTGCTAAACCATCTTCCACATTCCCTAATCTTTGCTCAATAGCAGCCATGTTTTCTCCCACAGGTTGTTGTTCGTCTGTTCTGATTGTCATGTTACACCAGATGTCAGAGTTGAAGCAACGTATGTGGCAGTGGTTTTCGCATCAAATCTTCTGGAACTTGCGGACGCGTTGTCCTCTTTCCGGGGTGCCGATTTCCGCGACGTAGATGCTGCCTTGCGAGTCGGTCCATATACCGTGTGCCGCGCCGAGTATCTTCGCTTCGTCATCACCGTGCCAGCGCGTTACGAGCTCGCCTTCTAGCGTCCATACCGAAACTGCACAGCCTCCGCCTTGCTCAGCCACGTATGCCAGTCCGTCGCGGAAGTGGATGTCGCCGGGAGCGTTCATGTCGGTCCACTCGGTGATGAAGTTGCCGTCGCCATCGAAAATCTGGATGCGACTGTTCTCTCGGTCGCAGCCATACACTCGGCCTTGGTCATCGACTCCGACGTTGTGTACTAGAGCGAACTCCCCGGGTCCGCCGCCGGGAATACCCCATGCCATCTCATACGTGCCATCTTCGGCAAACCTGTGGATGCGACGATTTCCATAGCCGTCCGAGACGTATATCTTGCCGTTCGGCGCAATGGCGATTCCAGTCGGCGAGTTGAACGGATCGCCGTGCCTGCCATCCCACGTGACGGTGACGCTTGCCCAGTCGCGCTCGCCCAGCTCCATCAGAATCTCGCCAGACTGATTGTGCTTCGTCACGATATGGCGCTGCTTTTCAGAGAGCCAGATGTTGTCTTCGGAGTCGATGAATATGCCATGAGGCTCACGGAAGAAAAACTCTGGCGCAATGCCGAGGGTAAGCCCGTATCCCCAACTACCGACCAGTTCACCCTCGGTCGTCCACCAAGTTACGGGATGCTGTTCCCGTGCAAAGACCCAGACACGGTCTTTGGAATCAACCGCCACATCAGATGCCATACCGAACTTCCAACTTTCCGGCATCTTTTTCGGCCACTCCGGGACTACTTCGTATCTGAAATCTCCGTCTCCGACGATAGTCATGTCATCTCTCCTCGCACGCGGGCGATTTTAGGTGGGTTGGTGGATGAGTATGTGTTACTGCTCAGCGTTTAGATGCATGTTACGGCATGTTGGCTTTGGGTGCATAGGTGGAGGTGTTGAACTGCACCACAACACAGATTTTCAATAGTGCGTCTCTATTAGGATGAAACCAGCCGCTTGAGACCGCTACGCATTTCTAACAAGAGCCGACACCGAAACCATGCGAACAACTCTGATCCTCGCCGTCGCGTTCCTGCTGGTCGCCTGCTCTCAGCCGCCACAGCCTACACCTACCCCCGACATCGAAGCAACCGTCCAAGCCGCAGTCCAAAAAGCTCTTCCCACTGCAACCAACACCCCCGAACCCGACTTCCAAGCAACGGTTCACGCTGGCATCGCAGGCACCATGGAAGTACTAGCGCGGACGCCGAGTCCAACCCCAGTTCCCGAACCTACCGCAACTCCAATACCGCCGCCTACACCCACTCCGACGCCAGTTCCAACCGATACACCAACGCCCACTCCAACCGATACACCGACACCTATCCCTACAAACACCCCTACTCCCACATTCACTGCTACCCCCACTCCGACTCACACTCCAACCGCTACGTATACGCCCGTTCCCACGGCGACGCCGGTGCCGACCAATACGCCTACACCAACCGAAACACCCTCTCCTATCCCTACCGATACTCCGACACCCAAGCCCACCGCGACACCTACACCCGCCGACACGCCGATACCGTCTCCGACACCTATACCAACTCCAATCATCAGTCACACTCCGATTGTGCTACCTAGTGCAACTAACACCCCAGTTCCCACACCAACAACAATCCCCTCAATAAATATCGCCGATGTAGTCGAACAAGCAAGAGCAGGCGTAGTCCGTATCGAAGGCACGACTGGCTCAGGCTCAGGCTTCGTAGTCGATGCAGACGGCTACATCCTCACCAACGAACACGTCATTGAAGACCAGTCACGCCTTACCGTCGTCTTCGACAACGGCACTCGATTGACCGCACGCGTCATCGCATCCGACGCAACCCGCGACATCGCCTTGCTAAAGGTCACTGCAACGCACATCCTCACCCTGTTGCCATTCGCCACCTCCGTACGCGAGGGTGAAGAGGTGATCGCACTCGGCTACCCGCTAGGCGGCGACCTCCGTGGAAGCATGACCATCACCAAAGGCATCGTCTCCGCCCTCCGCTCCATGCGAGGCGTCTCGCACATCCAAACCGACGCCGCAATCAACCCCGGAAACAGCGGCGGACCGTTGCTGAACTTGAATGGCGAAGTCGTCGGCATGAACACCTCAGTCCAGCGCGACATCCAAGGCGAAGACTACTTCGCACAAGGCATCGGATTCGCCATCAAATTCGACGTACTCAACAGCCGTCTAACCGCCATGAAATCCGGCCAATCATCACATCCCACACCCGTCCCGACACCGCGCGCAATTGCAACGCAGACATCAGGATATGTGTTCGGCCCCGAGAGTGGATCAATCGAGCATGACCCCGACGATGGTTTTGTCGACACATATCCCGTCAATGTATCGGTTTCGGACGCCATCATCGAAGCGCGTTTTTTCAACCCGTACTCTACCCGTGTGGGTACATGGAGTTATGGTTTTATATTCCGGTCGAAAACAGCAAATGAGTTTCACGTCGTCGGAATCCGCAATACAGACATTTGGTTCCATCGCCTCAGAACCGAAGACAGCAGAGCCAGCCAGAATCTAGCAGAAGCGTACTCATCCCGTATCAACACTGATCGACAGGGTAGCAATTACATCCGTATCGTCGCTAGAGGATCAGAGGGATGGCTATTCATTAACGACGAATTCCAAGATAAGTTGGATTTAAGTGGAATTACAGAAGCTGGAAGCGTCGACGTCGTCGGGGCGTATTGGCGAGATGACGCAATCTCAGGCGAATCGACCCGTTTCGAGGATTTCACGATCCGAGGATTGTCCAGGGTATTCGGCCCTCGTGGTGGAAGCATAGAACACGAAATACAAAGCACTGGGTTCATAGACACGTACAACTCCCGCACTTCGATAGCAGACGGCATCATCGAAGCAGAATTCACCAACCCGTATGCGGGTTTTCAAGGAGATTGGAGCAACGGCTTCTTGTTCCGGGACAACTACGACGATTTCCACGCCATCATCATCGAAGAAGATCGGTGGTGGCACCATCGGTTGCGATTAGGATATACCGACAATTCGCAGGAAATGACGGCTCAACATTCTGACTGGATTTCCACCGCTATTGGCGGTTACAACCACATCCAAGTCATCGCTCTAGGCAACGAAGGCTGGCTATTCATCAACGACATCTACATCGATAAACTCGACCTCAGTGGATTGACTGAATCAGGTCGGGTTTCTGCCGTTACCAACTACTTCACTGGAGACGGTCTCTCTGGCTACTCCACTTCCTTCAAAGACTTCACGATCTGGTCGGCGGATTGAGGGTTGAGCCTAGACCTCCAAGTTGAGAAAGGCGATAGATGTCACAATTCAACTTCAACGAACAATGTGAAAACCTGCTTGCTAGATACAACAACAGAAACGCCGAGCGCGTAGCGCAACGTCTCGGGACCATCTGCGAATCCCTCCGAAGGGAAGGTTACCGAACTGTGCAAACCAAGTTGGGAGGCTCTGTTAAGAAAGGCACATTCGTATCTGGGCTTAGTGATGTTGATGCGCTTTTATTCGTGAACCAAACCTCTTTAGCCAATCAATCTCCCTCGAAAGTCATAAAGCACGTACAGAAGATCGTCAAACAGCGATTGCCAAATAATCAGGTGAACGCGGGTAAGTTAGCTGTAACGGTCAACTACTCGAACGGGATGGAGATACAGCTGTTGCCAGCCCTACGTACCAAGTCCGGCAGTTTTCGGATTGCTGAATTCGGTAGTACCAAGTGGAGCAACATCGTGATACCTGACAACTTCGTCGGAAAGCTAACCAAAGTTAATCGTGGGACTGACGGTAGAGCGGTACAAGTAATCAAACTCGCCAAAGCTATGGCGAACTGCTTCATCAAACGGGATAACCATAAAATCATCGGATACCACATGGAGGCTCTCGCAGTCGATGCCTTCAAAGACTACAGAGAACAACTCGATCCTCAATCTATGCTCGTTCACCTGTTTAAGCACGCTAACCACAATGTGATGATTCCAATGGATGATTCCACCCATCAGACTACCCACGTAGATCAATACCTTGGCCCGGCAAATTCTAAGCTTCGCAAAGCCGCATCGACACACTTTGGACAGATGCAATCCAAGGTAGAGTCTTGCAAAACCCGCGATGAGTTCAACAAACTTTTCTGTATGGGTAAATGAGGTTGTGAACCATCACTGAACAGCATCTCCGCGTCCCAGTTCAGACAACCACATCATCACTCCCCACTCTCAACCAACGCATCCAACCCCGCGTTGATCGTCTTCCATCTCCAAGGAATCGGCTCATCAAGACGCGTCAAACCCTTGTAAGTTCTGCCCTGAGGTCTGATCTGGATAACCGGCTTATCGAGACTACGCGCCATATCCGTTTCAACTATCACCCCCGGCGCGTTGTGAGTATCCTGCCCGATCAGCACTAGCACGACATCGCATTCTCGAATCGCCTCCCTAGCCTTGTTCTTCCACACTTCATCCGGATACGCCTCATTCAACGAGCAGTTCTTGATGCGATGATTGGTAAGGCGCTTAGCCTGTCCTTAAAAGCCATTCTTGAGATTGACGTCCTTATCAAACTCAAAACTCACGAAAATGTTCAGCGTAGCCATATCTCCTCCTTTGCAACGCTCGAAAACCCCATCCTCAAGATCTTAACCCGAAAATCATCCGCGCTATCGCGCGATAATCCCACCTTGCAAAAGAATTTAGAATTAACATACTATGACAGATTCAAATACAGCGTCCGGGTTCGTCGCGTACATCGACGAGTCTGGTGACGAAGGTTTCGTCTTCAAGCCCGATGGGACGGGTAGTTCGCGGTGGTTTGTGTTGTCGGCGGTGGTGACTCGTCGGTTCAACGATTTACAGATGGTGGATTGTCTACGAGAGACGCGCGAGGTGTTGGGCAGGGCGCCAAAATCGCCGTTGCATTTTTCCGACTTGAAGCACGAGCAACGGATACCCTACATTCGCCGAGTGGGTAGCCTAGACGTTCGCACGATCAACGTTGCGGTCTACAAGCCCTCAATACGGGAAGTATCGACGTTTCAAGGCAAACATCTGCTGTATCGATACACGACGCGGTTATTGGTTGAGCGTTTGTCGTGGATGTTGAGTCGTACCGACCAGCGCATGTCAGGTGGCAACCGATCGGTCGAGATCATCTTCTCTGACCGTGCCAATATGTCTTATGGGGATATTCGGTCGTATCTCGGCTGGTTGGTACGAAACGGAAAGAATAACACGAACGATGTGCGGATCGATGGTTCAGTAATCGTGCCCACACAGGTGCGCTCGGTGCAACATTCGAAGTTGGCAGGCTTACAGGTAGCAGACGCAGTGGCTACGGGTACGCACTTCGCTCTAAGGCCGAACCGCTACGGCGAGACAGAGTCAGCGTATTTCTCGCACATCGCAAAGACGCTCTATCGGCATAACGGAAAAGCGTTGGGTTACGGTATGAAGTTCTGGCCTGATGACTACGATGCGCTGAAAAGCAAAATCCCCCAAATTGCGGATTTGGGGGATTTCCTAGACTAAGGCCCCAGGTTCCGAGGATCCCACCCGTTACACACGGGCTGCCGCTCTGCACGAACGACCTCTACATCTCCTGCGCTTGCCTTAAATATAAGGATAATGGAACATGAGTATGTTTGTCAAGGGGAGTGACATTGTCATCCCGAGCTTCCCGTGTCATTCCTAGCTTCCCTTGTCATTCCGAGCGTAGCGAGGAATCTTCCCCTTTCGTGGAACGCAAGGGGGTTAGTGGGATGCTGATTTCCTCGTCCCCTCTGGATTCCAGCTTCCGTCGGAATGACGATAACCACGCGCCGAACTCCTACCCAACCTTCTCCCTCTCCTCCCTCACAACATGCTCCCGCAACGCCTTGTTGATCTCCGTCTGGTATCCCCGCCCATTCTCACCAGCATGTTCCTTGAACCAAGCCACGACATCAGCATCCACACGCAAAGTGATCTGCTGCTTGACCGGGCGATAGAACATGCCTCGCACTGCTCCCGACCAGTCCAGAGTTTCAGGAATGTCTGACGTATCAATCTCGTCGTCCGACATGTTCCTCAACCTCTCTAAATCAGCCTTCTGCTGCTCAGTCAACTCAATATGTGCCCTCTTCATATCTCCTTCTTTCGCGGCTTGTCGTTTGGCGCGCACTGATGATGCGTCCGACCTCTCCACCCGTCACGGGGTCAAATTCGGGAGTAGTGTGCATCACGATCAACAACATATTGTGGATCATCCCCATCGTTCGCCAACGTTGCTCGTCCGGATAAGGATCAGGCCGTGTCACTGCAAAGGGATCATCTAGGATTAAAGTTGCCGTCTCGAAACCGATGCCATGTTTTCTTTTGTTCAAGTCGTTCTTGTCAGGATCCCATGCCCAGAGCAAAGCATCTACCTTTCTGTAGTTACATCATTGTAATGTATTCGACCGATAACAAAGACTGAAACCGAAATTCAGCCCTACCCCTCTGGATTCCAGCTTCCGCCGGAATGACGTAGTTAGAGAAAGCGACGGAAGTCTTCAAATCTCCGACATTTCGCGTTGCATCTGAGCCAGGCCCATAGGGCCAAGCTCCAAAGCCCGATTGTGCCAGTCTTTGAGATCGAACGAAGAACCTTGTGCTTCTCGTGCCCGTTGACGCGACTCTAACCAGACCCGTTCACCGACTTTGTATGAGATTGCCTGTCCGGGAATGCCGAGATAGCGGTCGATTTCGCTGGCGACAAAGTCGGGCGGGAAATGGACACGGTCTCGCATGAACTCCAACGCGAGGGCTGGTGTCCAGACCTCGCCGGGACGGAACTCCGAATCGTCAGGAATGCGCTTTTCGAGATGCATTCCGATGTCGATGATGACGCGTACTGAGCGCAGGGCTTGGGCGTCGAGCATTCCCATGTAGTAGTCAGGGTTTTCGAGATAACCGAGTTCGTGCATCAGACGTTCGGCGTATAGCGCCCATCCTTCAACATAGCCGGATGTGCCGGCGAGGAGTCGTTGGTATCTGGAGAGCTGATCGGACAGCGTCATTGTCGTTGCGATCTGGAAATGGTGTCCGGGTACGCCTTCGTGATACGCGATTGAGACTTCACGCCACAATGGGAATGATGTCTTGCCACCCGTTGGATACCATGTGCGTCCGGGTCTGGAGAAGTCCTCTGACGGACCCGTGTAGTACATCGCAAGTGCGCCACCGGGTGGAGCGATCATTGCCTCTATCTTCCTGACCGGATCAGCGATGTCGAAGTGTGTGCCATCCATGTCGTTGATGGTCGAGTCTTGTAGGTTCTGCATCCACTCCCGAAACTCGTCAACACCGTTGATGGCACGTTCGGGATCGCTCTCCAGAATCTCCACTGCTTCGTCGATTGTTGACCCTGGTTTGATCTGATCCGCCGCCTTACGCATCTCCGACTGCACCCATCTGAGTTGCTCCCAACCCCACTCGTATGTCTCATTCAGATTCAGGTCTATACCGTTGTACGACCTCGAAGTCACGCAATAGTGTTCACACCCAACAGCGTCGCGCTCTCTAGCCTCTTGCAGGTAGGTGTTCTTTAGATAGTCAGCGAATTTGGCGTATGCGATATTGGCGGACGATGCGGCTTGCGTGAGCCGTTTAGCCAACGCGCCATCGACTCCGTCCGAATCGGCGCCGGCTTGTGCAATGCCATCGAAAAAGGGCTGCGTATCGCCTTTGCCCAACCACGTCTCGATCTGCTCCAAGCATCCGGCGGTCTGTCGCCTCGACGTGGTTAAACCGATGTCGATACCCTTTTCCAGCGTCACTTGGTAAGACGCCATTGATTCTCCGATGCCCTCCATCCTTGATGCGATATTCGTCCAATCTTCGTTGGACGATTTCGGCATCAGATCAAAGATTTGCCTTAAGGACTGTACTGGCGAGTGGAGAATGTTCATTCCCGAGTAGTGGAGGCCCGCTTCGTATTGATCGATGGACCACGTCATCTCCTCCTGAACCGTCTCACTGCATCGGTGTTCTCTAACTGTCTTTGAGCATTCAGCTTGAATGCGTTGCAGCAGGTCTCGCTCTGCTTTGTTTGCGCGGTCAGATGCCTCAGGCGAGAAATCGGGCATCAAGTGATCGTAGCCAGGTACTCCCAGGTACGTGGCTGCGATGGGATTGAGTTCCGCGAGGGTATCTACGAAACCATCTGCTATCTCAAAGATTTTGGACATCGGTACGCCTCCTCATTATTTGTCGTCAACCAACCTGTATCTGAAACCGCCCAACCGGAACTCGCCATCTTGAATCGAGAACTTCTCCCCTGCTCCCCTATTGCCGACTACTTTGAAAGTGCTGTCAGAAACCAACTTTGCGCTGGCCGGAGCATGAAGCAGATATGGAGATGACTCATGCCCGCCCATGTGCAACTCATCACCTGACACCGCGGTCAAGCGCATCCAAAATCCCGGCTCCGTGAAATAGACCCCTTCAAACTCTCGCAGGTTCGAACTCGCGTCTGATACCGGATTCTCATGCTTTATCTCGGGCGAAACAGACGGCATCGCGTCCCAATCATCGATCACGGCATCTAACAAAGTCTGCGCCAATGAGACAGAGACGGCATTGGGCCACAAACTGGTAAGCACGATTGCGCCTGTCTGATACGGTGCGTGGAACATCGTCTGAGTTCCAAAGCCGTGTATCCCGCCACCGTGTCCATGATAGACACGCTCACCCGAACGCGTGGCACGCCAACCGACACACTGCCCTGTTGTCCAGTCTGAATCTAAATACGCAGGGTGGAACATCTCGCGCCGGCTACGTGTCCCGATCAGACTCGGCCCGTCATCAGACTCGAATTTCATCGCATGAGCCAACCACTTCGTCAAATCCGCAACGTTCGTCATTATCTGCCCCGCGGACGCCAGACCATTTAACGGAGAATACGGTGCCACACGAAGCGCGTCGATCTCTGGCGACGGTTGACTGTAGCCAACTACTCGGTTTTCATCAGAGATGGTTGCGTCATCAAATGTCGTCTCCGACATCCCAAGCGGCGAGAGAATCTCAGATTCGACGAACCGCTCGTAGGTCTGACCCGATAATCTGCTTACGACTTCCCCCAAGAAACCGTACGCCATGTTCGAGTATTTCCACGCGCTGTCGAGTGGTATCACAACCTCGACCGCATCGATACGGTCAAGCATTGTCCGCATCAACGGAAAATCCGGACCGTCCCAATCGGTGGACGGGTGTTCAGTCGTCAATCCGGCGCGATGCGCGGTCATTCTACGCAACGTCACGTCCTCTAGGTCACCGGCAGTTCCTGAAGCCGAAGTGAACTCCGGTATGTAAAGAAGCAACGGGTCGTCCAAAGACAGCATCGACGACTCTTGTAGGACCATCAACGACATCGCGGTGAAGGTTTTTGTATTCGATGCGACTCGAAATACGCTATGCTCGTGAGGTGTCTTCCCATTCCCAAGTTCCGTTTCGCCAAAGCCCTGGAACCATGCCAATTCGGAACCGCACACGATTCCAGCCGCTATTCCGGGGATTCTGTGCGCCAGCCGAACCTCTTCCACATAATCGGCCCACATCTGGATCTTGTCATTGGGATCTGACATCGTTTACCCGTAAACGCTCAGCGGTTTAACATCACCAACAACGAATACAAAAATCTCGGATGCTAAATCCATAGAAACCCATCCCATGAACCACAACATTGCAACAGCTAAGATCGACATTATCGAGTTCGAAGTGCCGCGTGTGAGCGTCAACGACGCACGCGGTGGCATGGGTGGCACGCTGATCGCAGGTGTTTTGCGTTTGGTTACAGACACAGGGATTGAAGGCAACGCACACATTGGCGATCGTGGCGGAGGAGGAGCAGCCACAATCCAATCGTTTAAGTCCACTTTCGATGGGCGTTTGACAGGCATGAACATTGCGGATCGCGAGTGGTTGTGGCATCAGCTTCCGCGAATGGCAGGACATGGTGCATCGGTTTACGCGTTGTGGTCGCATGTCGATGTTGCTTTGTGGGACGCAGCAGGAAAAGCAGCGGGAATGCCAGTTCACGAGATGCTCGGAACGGCAAGACGCACTACCGAGGTCTACGCTACTTATCCGCCACGAAACTCCACAGTCGCAGGATATGTGGCAGAAGCGGCGGAACTGGCTGAGCAGGGTTTCAGCGCATACAAGATCCATCCTGGGGCGATGCCAGACGATCAAGTGATTGAGATGGTGACAGCCGTGCGCCGTGAAGTTGGTGATGAGATGCGGTTGATGCTCGATCCGAACAATGGCTATGATCTGCGTGCGGCACTCAAGATCGGGCGTGCTTTGGATCAGAACGAATTTTACTGGTTCGAGGATCCCGTGCCTTGGGATGACTGGCGTGCGATACGTACGCTATCTGAGGAATTGGATACGCCGTTGAACATGAGCGATTCAGGGCAGTTTTTGTTGCACGAGGCGGCTCGTGTGTTAGAGCAGGGATGGCCACCAACAATCCGAGGTACTACACGGAAGATCGGGATTACGGGATTGAAGAAGCAGTGCGGTATGGCAGAGGCTTTCAACGTGAATTGCGAAGTGGGCACCGCAGGCAATTCATTGATGAACGCGGCTAATCTGAACGTCATCATGTCGGTTCTCAACTGCGATTTTTACGAGTATTGGAGTCCTTTAGAGGCGCAGCAGTTCGGGTTGAAGAATGAGATACTGGTCAATTCGGATGGAGTATTGACAGCACCGACGGCTCCGGGACTAGGATTCTCAGTTGACGAAGATTTCGTCACTAGGCATCTTGTTTCGACAATCGAGCTTTAGACGCGGGTTTTGGGGAGATTTCAACGATAATTGCACACAACACACTCAGTACTACAGATCGAGGGACATGCCGATCATGATGGATTACAGCAGCGGTGAAAAGATTCTTGAGAGTTTGGGAGTAACCCCGATTCTCAACGCAGGAGGTCCGGTAACTCGGTTCTCCGGGACACGCCCTCGACCTGAAGCTATGCAGGCGATGATGGCGATGGTAGACCCGTTCGTGGAATTGCCTGAATTTATCGACGCCGCTGGAAAGCGCATTGCGGAAATCATCGGTGTGCCCGCCGCCACCATCACAAGCGGCGCGTCCGGCGGTTTGACAGTACAAACCGCGGCAGCGATGGCGAAAGACGATCCGGAGCGTATCTTTCAGCTTCCGATTGCAGATGACATCCCAAACGAGTTGATCATTCAACGCAACCACCGATTCGGCTACGACCATCTCTACCTCACCCCCGGCGCGCGTTTCGTAGAAGTCGGCCAAAAAGATGGATGCACGCCTGAAGAGGTTGAGAACGCGATAACCGACAAGACAGCGGCAATCATTCACCTCGAATCCCCATACAGCGGTGACAACGTGCTGCCAGTCGAAACGCTCGTTGACATCGCGCATCGGAACGGCTTGCCTCTGATGACCGACGCCGCATCGCGTCTCCCACCGCGCGCAAATCTGACCAAATTCGTCGATGCCGGATCAGACTTGGTATCGTTCTCAGGCGGAAAGGGCATTCGTGGCCCCCAAGCCACGGGCTTGCTTCTGGGCAGTGAGGAGTGGATTGAGTACGCCAAGATGAACAACGCTCCAAATGCGACGGTGGCTAGGGCGCAAAAAGTGTCCAAGGAATCGATTGCCGGGATATTGGCTGCTGTGGAAATCTTCGTTAACGAGGACGAGGAAGCGGAAAACCGACGCTACACGCGATTGATGCAGTCCGTCGTCGACCAGATCATCGAGATTCCCGGCGTTGATGCAGAGGTCGTCCACGACTACGATCACTACATCCCGCACGCCGTCATCAAACTAAACGATTCGTGGCGAGGTCCGCCAAAGAGCGTCATCGGCGAGCGGATGTTAGAAGCACCCGATCGCATCATGATCCTGACCTTCCTAGAAGAAGTGCCGGAGTTCTGGGTCGATCCATTGAACCTGTCGGATGATGAAGTGCAGATCGTGGCAGACAAATTGCGGCGAGTGCTGTTAGAAGCAGCAAATGAGGGCTAATTTGCATGGATGCACAGGATAGGCAGGATGTTCGGTACTTCGAGGTAGGTTGTGCTTGATATCCACAGCATCATGCGCGGATTAGCTGAAAAGCGGCCGGTTTTTCACTCCGAGGCGGATTTTCAGTCAGCTTTGAAGCAACAAATCCGCGAGACGGTACCGGGTTCTGAAGTCCTACTCGAGTGGAAACCCATTGAGGATGAAAACCTGCACGTAGATGTCTGGATACCTTCGCACGGAGTTGCGATTGAGTTGAAATACTTTACGTATCCATTCAACGGCAAGCATGAATTGGGTGAGTTCAAGCCTGTCGAATCTCGGTACGATTTTTTGCGAGATGTTGAACGTGTGGAACGAATTGTTCACCAACCCGGCGACACAAAAAGAGGCTATGCGGTATCACTAACGAATCTTCGAGCACTCTGGACAACACCGTCTCCGGGTTGGAGGCAAACCAATGACGCGGCGTTCCGAATTCACTGCGGCAGAGAAATTAACGGCGAGTTGAAATGGTCCTCCAAAAACAAGCGCCAATACCGAACCGATCCGATACACCTCAAAGGTTCGTACACAACGAAATGGCGGAACTACTCATGCGCTGGTCCGGAGAAAAATGCGCATTTTCGCTACCTCGCCATTGAAGTCAAGAAATGACGATGTGACCACCGCGAACGTCAGGAGATGAAACAATGACCACCAAACTGCAAGGCAAACATGCTTTCATGCAGATGCTCCGCGCTGAAGGAGTCCGCTACATCTTCGGCAATCCGGGGACTAGCGAAGCACCGTTCATCGGGATTCTGCACGAGTATCCGGATCTCGAGTATTTGATGGTTGTCCAAGAGGGTGTGGCAATTGGTATGGCTGAGGGTTATGCACGGGCCAGCGGCGAGGTCGGATTTGTAAGCCTGCACATCGACAATGGACTTGCAAACGGTTTCAGTCTGATGATCGATCAGAAACGGACAGGTTCTCCCGTCGTAATCACCGCTGGCAACAAGGACATCCGTCACTTGGCGAACAATCGCAGCGATTTGGCGGATATGGCGGCACCATTCGCCAAATGGAGCGCGGAGATTACACATCCTGAGCAAGTGCCATCCATCATGCGTCGGGCCTTCCAAGAGGCTCGGACTCCGCCTACCGGTCCCGTGTTTGTCGCACTTTCCGGCAACGCGATGGACGACTTCTCGGATATCGACATCGAATCGTCCAGCGAAATTCATGGCAATCCGCGACCTGAACCCGCCGCGGTTGAGAATGCATCAAAGGTATTGGCCAATGCCTCCAACCCATTGATGATCGTGGGCGATGGGGTGTATACGAGTGACGGGGTTTATGCGGCAGCATCGCTTGCCGAGACGATAGGGGCGAAGGTATTCGGTCATGTAGCGGGACATACGCCGTTTCCGACAGATCATCCGCTGTGGTGCGGTCAGATATCTTTCAGGTCAGAAGAGGGAATGGCCGCGTTAGACAACGCCGATGTGATTTTGGCTGTCGGCTGTCCCGTGTTTGAGGACTTCTTCTATCGCTCTGGCAACTTCGTCGGCGAGGATACGACCTTGATTCACGTCGATGCAGATTCAAGCCAGATCGGACGCAAGGAGCCGACGGATATCGGAATCTTGGCATCGCCACGTCACGCTATGGCTGAGATCGACTTGGACGTTCAACGGCGCATGTCCGATGAGGATGTGGAAACTGTAGAGCGACGGATTGAAGAGATCAGCACTGAGAACCAAGCCCGTCAAGCTGCCTTTGAGGAACTAGCGGCGAGTGGTTGGGATCGCGCTCCGATTCCGCCGGCTACATTCGGTCGCGCTTTGGGAGACGCTATACCGCACGGCGCGAACGTCTTCAATGATTCGATTTCGTCAGCGGCGATGGTTCATGCCGGTCTGGCGCATCGAAGCGACATCACCATGATGGGAGCACGTGGCGGTGCCATAGGTTGGGGCATAGGTGCAACGATGGGCATGAAGCTCGCCAACCCGGACAGCCCTACGATAGGAATAGTCGGCGACGGAAGCGCGATGATGACGGTGCAGGGACTTTGGACAGCCGTGAATTACGACATTCCGGTTACTTACGTGATATGCAACAACGCCGCTTATCGCATCCTCAAGGTCAACATGAACGTGTATCACACCATCAACGAGATGCCACCGCCAGAGATATACAACGCCATGGACTTCACGACACCGTTCGACTTCAAGGCTCAAGCGGAAGCGTACGGAGGAGTAGGTATCCGCGTGACGCAGGCTGATGACATCAAACCCGCGATAGAAGCCGCCGTCGCATCGGGCAAGCCCTCGTGCGTGGATGTGATTTTGGATGGTTCGGTGTGATCTCCAGAGTTGGAGGTCTGTATCAATGATGGGTGATGCATACAAAGCCCAAGAACTCATTCGATCCTCGCTTAAGAACGCTGCAATCTACGGCGCCCTAGCAGAGTTGACCGATGCTCCTGATCGCGCTCGTGACTTTAAGAGACTCCAAGAGATCCAAACGACGGTAGCTAGGCAGCTGTCCGCTTCAATCTCTTCCCGGACAGCATTGAGACGCTTCTCTGTGTCGTTAATGCTGTTCAAGTTAGCAACGAAAGTGTTTAGCACGGCACGGGTTGCGGGATTCTTGCGTAGCCGCTTTCGTCAAACCTTAAGCACCAATGTAGATGACTATCTCAGAACCGGCCTGCGTGAAGAGGCTGTGGAGAATATGGAGTTGCTGGACCGTCTTTCGTCAAGTACGACACCCGAAGGCCAACATTACGAATACGGTTCGCTAGCCACACGATCGGGTGCGTTACGGGCAGCGGTACTTGGTATTAACGATGGTCTTGTGTCGAATACGACGTTGACATTAGGGGTAGCCGCGGGTGCATCGGAACCTGGCATTGTGGTGTTGGCGGGAGTCGCTGGCCTAGTTGGAGGTGCTTTGTCGATGGCGGCTGGAGAGTACATATCGGTGGTTTCTCAACGCGAGTTCAACGAGAACTTGGTGCGATGGGAAAGTGCTGAGTTGCTCTTATGGCATGAGGAAGAGGAAGCTGAGTTTGCCAAGATTCTCCAATCAAAGGGCCTGTCCCCTGAAGAAGCTGAAGTTGCTTCGGCCCGGATCATGAGCGATCACGAAACCGCGCTTGACATGCATGTGCGCGAGGAGTTGGGCATAGACCCGGATGAACTGGGCGGTTCGCCAATGATAGCGGCGATTAGTTCGTTGGTCGCCTTCGCGGGCGGTGCAGTTGTGCCCTTGATTCCCTATATGGTCGGGTTGAACATTCCTACGTCCATAACCGTTAGCGCTCTAGCATCGGGCATTGCCCTACTCTTTGTCGGCGGAGGTTTGGGATGGTTATCGGGAAGCGGGAAGATTTTCGGCGCGCTTAGAATGTTAGCCGTCGGCGTTGCCGCGGGTGCGATCACCTTCGGACTAGGTTCGCTAGTGGGTCAACAACTGGGATAAAAGAGACGAGCTCTTATCCGTTGCGTTAGGGGCTGCTGCGCGTAACTCCCATCATTCCCTCGGTCCGTTCCTGTCATTCCGAGTCTCCACTGTCATTCCAAGCGGAGCGAGGAATCTCCATCCTTTGGGGGAGCCAAAGCAACAGTACGGAACCCTTCCCCTTGATGATTAAATGCGGTTTAGAAGCGTGGTTCCAATTTGCACACCACTCTCCCATACCCGCTGGATTCCGACTTTCGTCCGGAATGACGGGGCGTTAGCTCGGAGCAGAAATTTTAATATGTTGCCTACGTCCGTCGTCGCATCGGGCGGTCTAAGACCGAGAACATCACGCGTTCGTTCTCTTCGTCGATTACAGCGTGAACGTTTTTACCGATGCTCTTCCCCGCCTTCTGTACCTGCAACTTGACGTTCGCTGGGTTACGGCCGCGCGAGTATTTGATAGCTTTGGCCTCGCCGATGTTCATTTTGGACAACGCCTCGATCAAGGCGATCATCTCAGGCGAACGAGTCGCTCCAGAGTATCTGCGATTTGTTTCCCAGGCTCTCTGTACGTCTAGTAGGGTTACGCTTTCGATTCGCATGATTGCTCTTTTCTTGATTACCGCTAATCACTCATCCTATGTTACACCGATCTTTGTCTCAGATAAGAGTTACTTTCCCTTACTGGTTATTTGACCGTTGCATGTAGTTCTTGGCGGATGCTATCCGATTGATATCCGATTGTATTTTGCTTTATCTTTTCATATCCAGCGCATTGCGAATACACTTTTCGATCTTCGACCAGCAAAGTTTCGTTTGCAAGTCATAGCTCAATCCGAGATCAGACCCAGTGCTACCAACTTCCCAACGACATCGCTTGCACCTTGTCCTGGTGAAGATTGCGGTGCAACCAAGACATCGGCTACTGACGACTCTCCACGCTGAACGTGCAGGAAGACGCTATTAACGTCAACGCTGTCCCTGCCCGACGCACCGTCGTTATTAGATGCGTTGTCATGGGGTACTGAGATGACGGCACCGCCATTGCGTGAAGCTTCTCTTGCCACTAGATTGACGGTATCGGACGATAGCGCAGAATCATCCAACAATGTGACTGGCCTCGAACCATCTTCCAACAACATCTCGGCGATAGCGTTGCCCAATGAGGAATTAGCTGCGGTTGAGCCACCAGTTATGTAAATGTTGAAACCTCGCTCTTCCATCGTCGGGTAAGACTTACGAAGCTCGCGGATAACGCTCGGATATGAGAACCAATCGGGTATATCCGCGCCGCTCTGAAGTCGATCTCGCAATTCAGTGCCCGATAAGTTCATGACATTGGAATCGTCGCTCAACTCATCTCGGGTGACGTATCGGTCTTGCACTCCGTCATATACGACTTCCTGGAAGGTAACCACTTCAATGCCGAGTTCATCGCGATACTCCTCGACAAGTTCTTGTGCATCGTACGGACCGTAGAACGGGTTGCCGCTGCGATCGTTCCCGGGGCCTGCATGGTCTCTGCCTACGATAAAGTGTGTGCATCCATAGTTCTTGCGGACGATTGCATGCCAAACCGCTTCCCTTGGCCCGCCCATACGCATGGCGAGTTGCAACAAGCTCAAGGTCGCCGAGTTTTTCTCGTAACCCTCTAGCACAGCGCGATAGCAACGCACTCGCGTGTGATATTCCACGTCGCCCGGTTTGGTCAGACCTACCACCGGATGAATCAAAAGGTTGGCAGATACCTGCTCAGCGGCCCTGCGCGTCAACTCGACGTGGGCGCGATGCATCGGGTTTCGCGTCTGGAATGCCACGATGCGAGACCATCCGAGTTCCTGGAACGATGATCGTAGTTGCTCGGGAGTGTGTCTCAACTCCGAGTAGGTGTGATGCTGTGACGCTCTTACGCCTTCCAGCGAACCTCCAACGTAGTATTTCTCCGTTTCATTGAGCAGGGTGTTTACCCCAGGATGGAAATCATCTTCAGTGCCAAAGACCTTGACAGCCTCGTCCACCTTGTCGGGCACCCATACGTCTTGGACATTCAAGATTGCAACCAAAACGCCTTCGGGATGCATTAGAGCCAAACGATCACCATCCGAGAGCGTGTCCGCAACTTCAGAAGGTAAGTCCAACACAATCGGCATCGGCCACAAGCTGCCATCCGATAGACGCATGTCGTCGCGAACACCCTCGTAGTCTGATTGCGACATGAAACCAGTCAGCGGCGAGAAAGCGCCGGTGAGCAATTGTTCGATGTCGCATAGTTGACGAGGCGTCAGGACCCATTTCGTCAACTCTGATGCCTCTGCTTCGAGTTCTTCTGCCCTGTCTCGATCCACTAGCAGGTTGATCAAAACTCCGCCATGTGGATCGATTAGTCGGTTTTCTTCAGATACTGCGGTGGTAGTCATTTACCTCTTCCGGTTGTCAGTTAACGTGTGGATTGCTCGATTGATTGGTTGTGGACGCTGCGTTAATCCGCTTGACCACGCTTTGCCCAGTCCGCGTTTTCAAACATATTGAGCCCGGGGTCTGCGATTACACCAGCATCGGTGTAGTTAGGTGGCTGCGAATTGATGAAATCCTCGTTGAGTTCGATACCCCAACCGGGTTTGTCAGGTATGGGGAAGTAGCCATCGACTACGTGAGGATAGTTGGTTCCGGCGTTTTTGACGTGCGGGTCTGCGAAATCGTTGAAGTGCTCCAGTATCTTGACATTGCGAAGCGTCAAACACAGATGCAACGCCGCCATTGTGGAGATGATGCCACCGACGTTATGCGGAGCGACCATGATTGAGTAACTCTCGGCGGTTGAAGCGATCTTCTTGACCTCCAAGATGCCGCCGCATTGCGTGATGTCTGGCTGGATTACATCTACCGTCTGTGTCCCCCAGATCTCTCTGAACTCCGGCGCACCGTAGAGCCGCTCTCCCGTTGCGATGGGCAGGCCGGTGTGTTGCCGAACCGATTCGAGTGCCGGAACATCGCCCGGACGCACTGGCTCCTCGATCCATCCGATATTGAATCTTTCGATATGACGTGCTACCTCTCTTGCCTGATGAGGCGCGAATCTGCCGTGCATCTCGATCATGATTTGCGCGTGAGTGCCAGTAACCGAAGCAACAGCTTCGATCAGGTCAAGTGATTTGAAGAACTCGTCGCGTTCCAGTTCAAGGTCGCCGTTGCCAAAGGGGTCAAACTTCATCGCACGATAGCCGCGATCCAACACCCTCTGCGCGGCGGAGGCGAACTGTTCCGGCTCGCGTTCGACGGTGTACCAACCGTTCGCATAGGCTTGGACGCGGTTGGCTACTTGTCCACCAAGTAGCTTGTATACCGGTTGATTGCATTTCTTGCCGATGATGTCCCAGAAAGCCAGTTCGACAAGTGCCAACCCGGTGTGGACGACTTCGCCGGCTTTACCGAAATCCAAGAGTGTCATCCGGCGATACAGTGCCTCGATGTCAAAGGGATCGTGGCCTATGAAGTGACGTTGGGCATCTCTTAGATACTCACGAACGGTGTGAGTCTTGCCGAGAACCCTTGCCTCTCCGATCCCAGTTATCCCCTCGTCAGTTTCGATGATGCAATATGTGAGATTGCGCCATGGTGTGCCGAGAACGATAGTGCGGAAGCCAGTTGTTTTCATTGGGGGTCCTGTAAGTTGGCGAGTCGCAGACTCAATCGATTCTACAAACGAAGAGACCTTTGCAAAACTACGTCATCCCGACGAAAGTCGGCGCTTCAGCATACGGAACGTCCATCCAGAGGGGATGGCAGAGGAGAACGCAAAGCGAAACGACGCATCTAACCCCCACTAATTCCCTCTTGGATCATCGAGGGGAAGGGTTTTGTAAAGGCCTACAAATGAGTGAATGAGAGTCTGAATGCGTCTGGGTTTACAATGGGAATCAGCATTGCGGGAGTAACTCAGTGGTAGAGTGCCTGCCTTCCAAGCAGGGTGTCGCGGGTTCGAATCCCGTCTCCCGCTCCAATCCATCGCACAACACGGTTCAAGGCGACTGGTCATGCGTTGGGCAATACTTTGATTACTGATCCTTCGGAAGTGGTTAACTGAGTCCCTGATTCACAATAGGCCTTTCGCAGATAGGACATACCGATCAATTCATCGTTTTTAGGATCGTTAGCAACTGAGGTTACCCAACCTACGTCTCGGCCTACATCCGGCGATGAGATGCGTTCACCCGGGGACACGAACCGTTCGTCTTCGCGTCTAACAATCTGTGTGAAGCCAACTAATACGCGTTGAACCTTGTCGTAAGTGTCTAGCCTAGCGATCACTTCTTGACCGACGTAACAACCCTTGTCGAAATCGATAAGGTCGATTAAACCCGCTTCGAGGGGGTTCACATCTTCGGTAAGTTCTTTACCTACTATCGGGACTTGGTTCTTAATTCTGACGAAGTCGAACAGTTCGTTTGATGTTGGTTGCAGACCGGCAGACGCGAACCTTGACGCAACTTCGGGCACTGCTGCTTCAGCTGCCATTATCAGCCACGATTGCGGCCCGGCGGCATCGGTACGCAGGGCTAGCACTATGCCTCCATCAAAGATGTCCATGCCTCGAATCGACCCGATTTCCGTATCCGAAAAATCGAGTTCGGGCAACAGTTCTCTGATAACACCTTCGGTGCCAGGGCCAATCAGATACCAGCGTTTAAGGAAATCTTTAAGGTCGTTTAGTTCTGCATCCTCGATGATGGTGAAGCGTTCTATGCCATTTCGCATCGGGGATGCATCAGGCGCGTCAGATACCAAGAGCAGTTCTTTGTCGGATCGCTTAAATACCCAAATGACATCGGTTATCCTGCCCTTCTCGTTTGTAAGGACGGTGCGGCGAGCAGAACCATTGGGGAGATCGAGTATTGAGTTGGTGGTTAGACGGTGTAACAGGTCAAGCGCGTCACTGCCTACATGTCCGAAAACCGATCCGAACTGCGGTTCGATTAATGCCGAGCCTCGTGCAATGAAATCGCGATAAGCATCGTCGCGACTAGAGTGCGGTGCGAGGCTACCGTCATTCTCGCGCAGGTGAGAATCCAGAGGTGTTGGGCTAGCAACCCCAAAACCAAACAACGCACCTAAACCCCCTTTAATTCCCGCTTGGCTATCAAGGGGGAGGTTTATGAAAAAGTCGCGACTCGCAACTTGAGCGGAAGGCGCGATGGTGAGCATTGCGTACCGATTAGACCGCGAACGAGTCGCCGCAACCGCAGGTACGTTTCGCGTTTGGGTTGTGGAACTCGAAACCGCGCCCGTTCAACCCGTCGGAGAAATCTAGCACTGTGCCAGCCAAGAAAACGAAGGCTCGCTTTGGGATGTAGACATCGATACCGTTTTCAGTGATGACCTTGTCAGCCTCATCGGGTCCGTCTACCAACTCCAGAATGTATTGCAATCCTGAGCATCCTCCGCCCTGCACTGCAATCTTCAGACCGCAACGGTCGCGCCCAGCTTTTCTAGCAAACTCCATCGCTTTCGATGCTGCCTTCTCGGTAACTCGAACGGTGTTGATCGGGATAGATTGTTGCTGTTCGGCGATAACCATCGTGTTTGTGATTTTACTTGGTCGATGATCCGATTAGTGCCGCGATTGGAACAATTCGGCTAGCATCATCGCCGGCGCGCTGTGGGTTCAGGGTGATGCTCAACATAGAATCAAAACCAGCGTCGATACTCATGATATATCAACCAAGTTGGTCAGGAATTCAATCAGCACGAAACGAGGAGACAGCGGCGAGACGTCGCTGTTGTATGGCGGACGTGTGGCCAAGTCCAGCCGTCGAGTCGAAGCCAATGGCATTGGCGACGAGGCGGTAAGCGCGCTTGGTCTGGCGCGAGCGCATTGCGGCAATTCGGGTCTGGTCCATGACTCTTTGCTTGAAATCCAACGACTGATGTTTCTAGCAAATGCGGAGATAACGACGGATACCGCTCAACTCAATCGATTAGAGACGCACTTTCAGAGGATCGGCGACGAGCATGTCTCGAAACTAGACGAACTGTTGCGATGCTTGGAAGAAGAGGTGGAACTGCCACCTGCATTCATAATCCCGGGGGCCTCTGTAGCATCTGCCACGCTGGATATGGCACGTTGCAAGGTCAGAGAACTTGAGCGCGTCGCAGTCGCCCTCTACGAGGACGGGTTGTTGAAGAACCAACAGATTCTCACTTGGCTTAACCGGCTTTCGGACTGTGTGTTCATGATGGCGAGATATGTCGATCGCGAACTACCCGCAGAGATAGTAACTGGCACGAGACAGGAGCACTGATGGGTTTTCGTCTAGCCATAATCAACACTGGTGCCGCCAACATCCACAGCGTCGAAAAGGCGGTTCGAGTAGTCGGCGGTGATCCACTGGTAACGACATTCGGTGAAGAGATATCGAACGCGCACGCGGCGATACTTCCCGGTGTGGGTGCTAACGATGCCGTGATGCAGCAACTCATCGACCGCGATCTCCCGGACACAATTCGGGAATTTGCGGCTTCCGGAAGACCTCTGCTCTGCGTATGCCTCGGAATGCAGATCCTCTTCGAAAGATCCGAAGAGGGACAGATACCAGGACTCGGCATATTGGGTGGAGAAGTGGTCCGATTCTCAGTCGATAAACCTACGAACGACGCGCCACGATTGAAGGTACCGCACATGGGCTGGAACACCGTTCACTTCCGCGATGACGAGGTGGAGAGACACTCAGCCTTTGCCGGTATCCCACAGGACACATATTTCTACTTCGTGCACTCCTACCACTGCGTGGCCGAAGATGCTAAAGATGTCGCCGCTACTTCGCCACACGGTATCGAAGTTTGCGCGGCCGTGGTTAGAGACAACATTGTTGGCACTCAGTTCCATCCGGAAAAGAGCGGCAGGTCAGGTTTGGAGATTTACGCGAAGTTCCTCGATTTCGCAAGACGCGCAAGTTAGGACGCGCAGGTCACTGCTTAGATGGAAGTCATTCCTGCCATAGATATCCGAGGTGGTCGTTGCGCTCGTCTCTTCAAGGGTGATTACACCCAAGAGACTGTGTTTGATGACGATCCTGTCGATGCTGCGCTGAGGTGGTTGGACATCGGAGCGAAACGGCTTCATGTGATCGACCTGGACGGCGCTAAAGATGGGAAACGCATCAACGCGGCGACGGTGCGACGCATCGTGAATGCCGCAGATGTTCCCGTCCAGATGGGCGGCGGAGTGCGTGGTGCTGAAGACGCAGATGCGGTGATCCAGATGGGGATTCAGATGGTCATATTCGGGACCGCTGCGGTGGAGAATCCCGATGTAGTCCAAGAGAGTGTCGAGGCTTTTGGCGCGGAGCGTATCTGTGTATCTGTCGATGCGAAAGATGGTGTCGTTAGGACGCGCGGATGGCTGACCGAGACCTCGCTTCTATCAATAGACCTGATGCGTGAAATGTCCCGCACCCGCGGTGTTCGCAACTTCATCTACACCGACACAGCGCGCGACGGAACCCTATCGCACCCGAACTTTGGCGCAGTAGGCGATGTCATAAGCGGGATAGAATATCCAGTTATGGTTGCGGGTGGAATTGCCACTGTTGATGATGTGGTTCAACTGCGAGACATTGGCGCCGCCGGAGCCATTACGGGCATGGCGATTTACACAGGTTCGCTGGATTTGGGAAAAGCTATCCGCGCGGTGAATGAAACCTAGTCGTCTAGTCAACACAAATTAAGAACCATCAAAAGCAACAGAAACGTTAGGACGAGAGACTCACAATTGACCACGAGACCCACTGCGAGTTGGCACACATTCAACGATCAGATCGATCCCCACGCGATCATCTCTCTACTACCCATTCACAGGTCGCAACACGTCACTGTATTAGGTGGCGGAATCGGCGGCCTTACCATCCCAATCGCCAAGTATGTATACGACGGCAACGTCATCGCATTGGAAAGCGATAAAGAATCTTTGGATGAACTGACATCTGAGGTGGAACGTGTGCATCTTACCAACGTAGTTCCTACATTGGTTGATCAAGACAATCTGTCAGCCACTGATCTGGATACCGACGGTATCGTGGTGATAGACGCACTGCACAACACGACTAGTCCAGCTCGCTTGTTTAGTTCAGTCTCGAATCTGCTACCCGGTGGTGGTTGGTTGTTGATTGCGGACTGGTTCTCGACCGATGCTAGAGGCGATACCGGACCAGCGAAGTCGAAACGAGTCGATCCAGCACGGGTCGACCGTTGGGCGACTGATAATGACATGACACCGATCACGAGACGAACTTTGGGTGTACAACGATACGTGCATGTATATCGCAAACGCCGGAAATCTCCCAACTGAACACTGTTTCAAGACGATCTGTGATGTTGACGAACCGTGTCATACCATGCCTAGACGTTGACCAAGGGCGAGTCGTTAAAGGCGTCAGCTTTGTCGATATCAAAGACGCAGGCGATCCTGCTGAACTAGCAAGCTTCTACGATTCCGAAGGAGCCGACGAGCTTGTATTTCTGGACATCACTGCCTCCTCCGATGCTCGTGACACTATCGTCGATGTCGTAGAGAGAGTTTCTGCGGAGGTCTTTATCCCGCTGACAGTGGGAGGCGGCATCCGTTCGCGCTCCGACATGCGTCGAATGCTAGAGGCCGGCGCAGAAAAGGTCAGCGTCAATTCGGCAGCAGTTGCCAACCCTAAGCTGATCGAAGAATGCGCGCTAGAGTTCGGTTCGCAGTGTGTAGTCCTAGCAATAGATGCCAAGAGGGTTGAAGAACCTGCAATGCTAGAGCGTTCTGATGGTAGCAACGACTATGCAGAAGCGTTGTGGCAGGTCTACACTCACGGCGGAAGGAGAGCAACCGCGCTCGACGCCATCAAGTGGGCCCGCATTGGCGCCGAACTTGGAGCCGGAGAGTTGCTCGTCACAAGCATGGACGCCGATGGGCAACAAACAGGATACGACTGCGATTTACTCAGCACCATCTCCTCGCAAGTGTCGATTCCCTTGATCGCAAGCGGAGGCGCCGGCACGCCAGACCACTTCGTAAAGGCGATTACCGACGGTGGCGCAGACGCTGTCTTAGCCGCATCGCTTTTCCACTATGGAGACCTGCGAATACAAGAAGTAAAGTCTTATATGGGCGAGGCTGGTTTGCCGATTCGGATGGTCCATTGAGTAAACCGACCCGGGAACAATCGCAATGATTACCTTTGATGACCGCGGCCTCCTAACTGCCGTCGTGCAGGATTCACGCACCAACGAAGTGCTGATGGTCGCCTACATGAACCACGAGGCGCTTAAACGCACGATCGCGGGTCCACACGTCTGGTTCTACAGCCGAAGCCGAAAGGAACTTTGGGAAAAAGGATCAACGTCTGGGGATTACCTCAACGTTGTGGACATCAAGCTGGATTGCGACGGCGACGCGCTAGTAGTTTTGGCAGAACCCGTCGGCGGAGCCGCTTGTCACACCGGTAAAAAGTCTTGTTTCCACCAGTCAGTCGATGCGGATAGCGAGAGCGATCGACGCGTCGGGCCTGGGATACTTCTGGAGTTAGCGGAGGTGATTCATCAGCGCGCTGTGGAAATGCCGGAAGGATCGTACACGGCAAAAATGCTCGCATCAGGAACATCGCGTGTTGCTCAGAAAGTTATTGAGGAAGCCGGGGAGACCGGATTGGCCGCAGCGACCGGCGATCTGGAGTCGGTACCACTAGAAATGGCAGACCTCTTTTACAACTGCGTGACCTTGCTGGAATCCGTAGGCGTCCCCATGGATGAAGTCTGGGCAGAACTCACACGACGACGACTCTGAAGAAACGAGCACAACGGTACTGTGCTTAACTACGGTCATACCCGCGCCCCCCTATCATTCCAAGCATCCACCTGTCATTCCGAGCATTCACCTGTCATTCCGAGCGCAACGAGGAATCTCCCCCCTTCGTTTACGTAAGGGGCTAGGGGGATGCCCTACCCTTTTACCACTCTCCTCCCCCTCTCTGATGGGCATGAAGGGCGTGCCAGCGCAACGAGGAATCTCCCCCCTTCGCGGAGCGTAAGGGGGTTAGGGGGATGCTTGCCTGCCACGCCGCCGCGTCACCCCCTTTAATTCCCCCTCAGAGAGGAGGGGATAGCGTCAGTTGCCGCGTCCATTCTGCGCGTAGGGCGGCGGCTCGTCGAAGGGTTCTCCGCGCACTTCCGCCTCGCGCCGACGCAGATCCCATTCCCTGATCTCCGCCAATATCTCGGCACGTGCTTCCTCGCGACCCTCTTCGCGGCCTATTTCTCGGCCCTCTTTAAGGCCCGCATCGAGACCTTCTTGGCGTTGCCGTTCTTTGAGCGGTTCCAGGTACTGCTGCCTGAACCAGTTTGCCATTACCATCGGGTACTCCAGTATCTCAGTCAGTGTGAATACGACGATCGCAGATGTCAATCCGAGCAATCCGACACCTTGCATGATAACAATCCAAGTGTCGTACGCGCTGTCCGATGTCTCGGACGCCACTTCGTGCAGCACGATCAGCGACGTGCCGACTATCATCGCCAGCGTGAAGCATCCGAAATAGACGCCCACCAATGCCGGACGCACCGACCATATCGACTGGCGCAACTCTTGTAGCTCTCGCGTCTTCATGCCGAAACCTGTGACTGCCTTTCATTCAACATCGTAGATTGCATGTGCCATAATATAACACAACATTCGCGCCAGAATCTCCGATTTGTCACATCTTTCCAGAAAATCTGAGGGTCGAACCATGATGCGGGAATGATGTTCAAACGTAGGGCGTGCGAAACGCCCCTACTACCCCCTTCGCGGAGCGTAAGGGGGCTAGGAGGATGCCCCGTCATGCCGAACATAGCGAGGAATCTCCCCCCTTCGCGGAGCGTAAGGGGGCTAGGGGGATGTCCCCTGCAGAGCAACATCATGCCCATCACTCTGAATTCCCGCATTCGCGGGAATGACGGGGGACAACCGTAGTTCAATCACCCTCGTCAATTTCAATCGCGCTATGCATCGCTGCGACCGCCACCTCGATCATTTCGTCGTCTGGTTGCGCGGTTGTGAGTTTCTGGAGCCACAGGTTTGGTTGTCCGATTAGATCCGCGATCAAGTTGCCGCTATGCGTACCCGTGTAGCGGATGAATTCGTAGCTAGCAGCGGCGATTACTGGAATGAGGACAATCCGAGAACCGACAAGCATCCAGAGCGGTTCGCGTGGAACAAACATGAACAGAATGATCGATACGATCACGACCGTAAGCAGGAATGATGTGCCGCAACGCGGATGTGCTGGTGAGAACTTCCGTATTGCACTGTGTGTCAATGGCAAGCCCCGTTCATAGGCATGTATCGTCATGTGCTCAGCGCCGTGATACCCGTACATTCGCTTGATGTCTTTCATCAAACCTATCGCCCAGATATAGACGAGGAAGATGACCAATCGAGCGACTCCTTCCATGACATTCGCCAAGAAGTCGGATTGTTCTTCAAATGGTCTGGAGATGAAGAGCGGGAGTAGGAAGAAGATCGCGATGCCGAACGCGAACGCTATCGCGGTCATCAATCCCATGCCAAACGCTCCGATCTCGGCATCTTCGTCCTCGCCCGCGTCTTTGATTTGCTGGTTAGCCCCGATGGTATAGGCACGCATCCCGATAACTAAGGTCTCCGCAAGTACCAAGATGCCCCGTATGAATGGGATGCGTCGCAAATTGCCGTTCGCCCATCCAAGCAACGGTATTGTTTCCCGGTGTATGGAGCCGTCGGCACGCCTAACCGCTACAGCACAGCCCTTGACACCTCGGATCATCACGCCTTCGATGATGGCCTGACCGCCATACATACGATGGGGAGTGTCGATCTGCTCTGACTCAGACATGCGTTGACTTCTAGGAGATATTCGATCCTGGACGCGAATAGTCCTTGCGACGAGTTTAGGCGCTGGAGAAAATAGACAAGCCGATCAGCTTAGACACTGTCAGCGATCGGGTCAATGCGAATACCAGTTGCCCGTTTTTACTCGGGCATCGACATGCCATAGCGACGCATCAATCGCTCAACGCGTCCTTCGGTGTCAACGATCCGCTGCTCCCCAGTCCAGAACGGATGGCAGCTACTGCAAACCTCAACACGGATATCTTCCTTAGTCGAGCCGGTAATCATGCCTTCCACGCCACAGGCGCAGATGACGCGGGCTTCGGGGTAGTAGGTCGGGTGAATATCAGTCTTCATAGCTGGATGACTCTCTGATTATGATTATGTTTCTAGTAGTTAGGCTGCAACAGCGTCAACGTTTATGCGCCGCTTGTCTTGCTTCACGTAGTCGAAACGGACGGTTCCATCCAACGTCGCGTAGAGTGTGTGGTCTCGTCCCATGCCGACGTTTGCGCCAGCGTGGAAGCGAGTGCCGCGTTGCCTGACCAGAATCGATCCTGCGGTAACGACTTCACCGCTAAAGGCCTTTACGCCTAAGCGTCGACCTGCGCTGTCACGACCATTTCTGGAAGTTCCTGAACCTTTTTTGTGTGCCATGATGCAGACTCCGATTTGACTTACAGATCGACTAAACCTCTATGTCGGTTATCTCAAGGGATGTTATGTGTTGACGATGCCCGCGCTTGATCCGGTAACGCGTCTTGTTCTTGTATTTGAACACCGTCTTTTTGCGCTCACGTCCATGCGAAAGCACTTTAGCGACGACTTGTGCACCTTCAACGGTCGGCGTCCCTACTTCAACCTCGCCATCGACACTTGCCAACAACACTTCGTCTAGTGTGATGGTGTACCCCTCTGGGTATGGCAACTTCTCCACTTCCAAGTGGTCGCCAGGACGGACACGATATTGTTTGCCGCCAGTAGCGACTATGGCGTAGTTTTCAGACATGTCTATTGGATTGCAGGATCAGGAATCACTTGCCGGTAACTATCAGATTCTACAACAACACCCCACACCAGACCAATATCCCCCGTCAGGTGCGAATCAACCCTCGAGTCTGGCAAAACGGCTTTGAAAGTACACCAAAGGGTCGCCACTTCTGACGCGTATGCTTTCTACTTCTGCAACGAAGATAGTGTGATCGCCCGCTAAGAGCGAATTGACGACTCGGCAATCCATGGTTGCCATTGCATTCGCAATGACCATTGACTCCCCGAGGGGCTCGAAATCTGGAGGCGGTAGTTTTTTCCTGACCTCTTCAGGCACAGTGTAGTGCCGGGCGATACCTCTCTGCTCGTAAGTAAGTACGCTGATTCCGAACCGCCGATTGATCTCCACCAACGGGTGCGTGTTGCGTTCATGTCCAACAGTGACCAAAACCAGAGGCGGCGTGAGTGAGACGCTGGTCACGCTGTTAGCCGTCATCCCATGGATCGTTTCGCCATCGACCTCGATCGTCGATACTATGGTTACGCCAGTCGCATAGTTCGCCCATGCGCTTCGGAACAGTTCCGGGGTTACTTCGGTTTCGGACATGATATTGACCTTAGCCCTCTACGGGTTCTTTGCACAACCCTGTCATACCCGCGTAGGCAGATATCCGCAGGGGATGGGCGAATGGGCTCAAAGCAAGAACCATGATCTAATCCCCCTTTAATTCCTTTGGATTCTCCCCTGCGAGAGAATGACGGTAGTTGCCCAAAGGTCTACTATGCGGAAATTATAGCGAGATGGTGTCTTAAAAACTCAATCCGTCCCAAAACTTCGGGCAACTTATCTATGGAACGGCATCTTGCCAAGCAAGCGGTTCAGGGTCAACGTATCCTGAAAGTTCTGCGAATGCGACACCCATATCTCGACCAGTGTCTGTATCGTAGATATCTATCCTGCCCTCCCAATAAGCCGCCGCTTTGTTGCCCATTGGCATCGCTGGCACTTCTTGATCGGCGATCGGCGGCGACATCCTTACATCGACACCTTGACTCTCGATCCGCAACCGCCACTCTGCCGGGTATTGACCACCAGTATGAGGACTCGTCCAATGATCTAAGACATCCAATTGAATGCCGTCTTCATACGCACGCAACACCCTTTGCTCACCTCTCCTGTCGATCAAAGTGCCGTCCACCGCGACGACATCTCCATCCGCACCACGGACTTCCGAGATCATCATTGAACTTCCATCGTCGAACTGCAACGCGAACCATTGCCATCCGGCAGGCTTACCCACAACAAAGAAGTCTCCCCATTGATGATCGAACCAGACCTCGCCCACGACATCTATTGCCCTGCCATCAATGATCAAAGTACCTTCCGTTGCCATGCGCGGATACGAGTAGTAATAGGTCCAACCGAAGGGCCACTCCATCCAACCGATGCCGTTGTGGAGCATCGCAGGATATAGCGCAGAATCCGGAGCGGATGTTTTCAGATGTATCTTCGTCCCTGCATCCTCGTCCGACGCTTCAAGCGCATGGGTGCCATCCGCTTCAATATCGAGAGTGAAATTTCCCAAATTCAACCCAAGCAAGTTTTCAGATTCTGCGTCTTCCGCCGATTGACGAGACGCAAACCAATCAGAAACTATCGGACGGTGGTCTCGACTGCTGACATCGGTGATACCTGCTTGCCCGAACTCGAAACTGTCATCCGATCCGTCGCTCTGCGTTTGGAATATGACGAAATGGAACGAGAACTCTTCCCCCGAGCCTGATCTCAAGTGTCCGTTGTAATACCACCATTCGATTGGGGCGAGATGCGATGCATCATCAGAGGGAAGTTCCAACGCGCGGGGTTGTGGAGTCGGCTCTGGCGCTCTCGGAGTTGGTATCTCTCTCGCTTCAATCTGCCCCGTACAAGCGATCAAGAACGGAACAAAGATTGCCGACAAGAGTAAAAGTGTGTTTCGCATCGTCCGCATCACTCAGCTCTCAACTTTGGCAATCGTCGGTCTAGCCACTTTGGAAACCACCAGTTCCAATCGCCAAAGAGGCGCATCAGCGACGGAGCAATCAATATGCGAACTATCGTCACATCGATGAATATCGCGAGTGCCAAGCCGAAGCCGACCGACTTTACAGTAACAACCTCAGCGAGTACGAAACTCGCACCAACAACTATCAAGATCATTCCCGCTCCCGTGATGATCGTTCCGCTACGTTGAAGTCCAAGTTTCACACTCTCGCGATTGTTGCCAGTATCGAGATATGCCTCTCTGATTCTCGACAACAAGAAAATCTCGTAGTCCATGCTCAACCCGAACAAGATCGCGAACAGCACGATAGGCGTAGTGGCTTCAATGACCCCCATTGGCTCGAAGTTGAACAACCCGCTGAGATTTCCTTGTTGGAAAACCCAAACGAGAGCGCCGAAACTGGCCAAGATGCTCAACGTGTTCAGGACAACGGCTTTGAGCGGTATCACGATAGACCTGAACAACAACATTAAAGAAATGAACGTCAGTGAAATCACTATGATGACGATGATCGGAAAACGTCCGTAAAGCGAACGAACCAAGTCGTTGGTGTACGCCGCACCGCCGTCAACATGCACGTTAGAGATGTCTCGAGAATCGAATGCGCGGACCTCATCGACCAAGCCACGCGCCTCAGCGGAAAATGGATGGATATCGGCACTAACGTAAAACAGGACTATCCCTTCACGGACGCTCTCGTTGAGCAGTCGCAGGGTTGTCCCATCGTAGATCGCCTCTGGATGTCGATAAAGATGACGGTAATCGTCGATCCCTAAGGTAGGCCTAAGGTTGACGATGCTCGAAACGTTATCTACGTGGGCTATGTCTTCCAATGCTTGACCGAATGCGTAGAGCTTTGCCAGATTCTCGTCCGAGAATGGATCACCGTTGAAGGTGTACGCAACTATCAACTCGGTTGAGATATCCCATCCGAACTCGTTGCGAAGCAGGTCAAATCCACGCCTCGACTCGTACGTCTGAGGCAGTATCGTCGCGTCCGCAGTTCCAGGCTGGATATCTTTGAATGGAATCGCAAGCGAAATCAATATCACCACCGTTGGTATTAGAAAGAGCAGTGGACGCCGCATCACACCATCCGCCATCTTGAGCCATGAGCCGTCCCCAAATCGGGCAAACGACAGGACAGGGAAACGATTGATGCGGTGTCCCACGATGCTTAACACCGCAGGCATCAACGTTTGAGCAGACACCAACGCGACCGCTATCACGATCACTGCACCGATCCCGACAGAATCCAAAACAGTCAAATCAAACAGAAGCAACGACGCGAGTCCAATAACGCTCGTGACCCCTGAGAAGAGAATGGCAGATCCGGCTCGCGTGTGCGTCTCTGCGATGGCATCGGCAACGGACAAACCTCTCGCCAATTCCTCCCTGAATCGATTGACATAGAACAACGAGTAATCAATGCCCATCCCGATACCCAGCAATGTGATGATATTGAACGACAAGACAGACATGTCCCGCACGTCTGCGACGTAGTAGACCACACCTAACCCGACTGCTACTGCTACACCACCGACCGCTGCCGGCATGACGGCAGCAACAATAGTGCCGAACACAATCAAAAGTGTGACAACTGCAAGAGGGAAAGCTACCAACTCGCCTCGGCGGAAATCTTCTCCACTTGCGATAACAATGTCGCGATATAGCGGTGGCGCACCAGTCATCACCACATCCAAATCTATCTGATCGATGCGCCCTGACACCTCATCCAAGACCACCAGAGAATCTTCTATGGCAAGATCAAGGCCGACATCAATCAACCCCAATTCGCCATCGTCGGACAACATCCCCGGCTCGGTCAGATATGAGCGCACATGCGATACGTTCGGATCCGACTCGATCTGTTCAATTAAACGGAGTGTTTCTCTATCGAATTCAGGCGAGTACGGCCTGTATCGTTCGTGCCCCACGATGAATAAGAGAGAAATAGGGTCACGATCGAATCTTTCGTTTAGAAGTTTGCTAGCCTGCGCGGACGGAAAGTCTTCATTGGAGAAACCGCCGGACAACAACCTTTCCTGCGCTCGCGGTGCCACAGGTAGCATCGCCAACAGCGCAATGCCCCAAACTACGACGACAAGATAGCGGTGTCGATATATCCATCGACCTGACTTTGCGAGCATTCGGGGCGCTCAAATCGGCAACGATGTCAAAGTTAATCAGCCGCTAATGGTCTAACAATTCGCGCCCTGAGGCTTGCAATATGGACGTTGGACGAGGGCGCGTTTAGAGAACTGTGCATAACCATTCTCCTTGATGATACAAGGGGGAATTGAAGGGGGTTGGACGGATGGTTTCGCTTTGGTCCATCATCGCCTTACCCCCTTGATGCCGACTTCCTTCGGAATGACGCAGTTATACAAAGGGCTCGCTTAGGGCGTGGGTTTTCAACGACGCTATGTCTTTTCCGCGATCGCTATAGCAGCGGCGCGATCACTATCATCCAGCGCCACGATCTTAACACCCTGCGCGGAACGCCCGGTTTCCCGTATCTCCGCCAATGAGGTCCTTACTATCTGACCGCGAGACGTCAAGATCATCAGTTTGCCAGTCTCGTCCTGCCGCAAATCCTTGTTGATGACTGTGGCTGCCGCGACATTTCCAGTGTTACGAGTGATGTTGAGCGTGATAACGCCTTTTCCACCGCGCCCTTGCGGAGGATAGTGGCGAAGCGCCGACAGTTTGCCACGTCCCTTCATACCGATGATCAGCAGGTAGCCCTCATTGTCTACGACATCCATACCGATCACTTCGTCGCCCTTGCCCAATCTGATGCCGCGAACTCCTCCGGCTATACGAGACCGTGCTGTTATGTCATTGCTCGCAAACCGAATCGATTGGCCTTTCTTCGTGACCAATATCAGATCATCCTCGTCACGAGCCATCGCGACCGAAATCAACTCTTCTTTCGGTTTGAGCTTGTAGCAATTCAAACCAGCGCGGTTTATATTCGCAAACGCATCAAGAGCCATCCTCTTGACATCCCCATGCCGAGTCGCCAACGCAAGATAAGTGTCTGGCGCGTGCATATCGCTCACTACCATCATCTGCCGCACTGTCTCGCCCGGTCCGATGTTGAATCCGAGGTTGTGCACCAATGTGCCGCGCGACTGGCGCGACTGATCCGGCGGCAACTCGAATACTCTTGACGAGTAGACGCGGCCATGGTCAGTGAAGAAGAGCAACGTGTCGTGTGTGTCTGCGACTTGGAGAAAGCCCGTCACATCGTCTGCACGCGTCAATCTCTGGCTACTTACACCCTTGCCGCCGCGGTGCTGTTTGCGGTAAGTGTCAAACTTCACGCGCTTGATGTACCCGCCTTGCGTCAGCGTGATGACCACATCTTCATGCGGTTCGATGTCTTCACGTCTGAATTCGCCCAGTTCCTCCGTGTGGATGACCGTTCGACGATCACTACCGTATTTGCGCTTCAACTGGTGAGTCTCTTTGATGACCTCTGCACTAACCTTCCCGGGATCCGCAAGCAGAGCCTCCAAACGCTCGACCAATTCCAGCAGTTCTTTGTATTCGTTCTCCAGCTTCTCGCGTTCCAGAGCCGCCAATCGGCGTAACTGCATGTCCAATATCGCTTGCGCTTGAACAAGGCTGAAACCGAATTCAGCAATCAGACTCGTCCGCGCTTCTTCGACATCCGCCGAACCTCGGATTATCTGGATGACTCGATCAAGGTTATCTATGGCAATGCGAAGACCCTCTAAGACTTCAAGCCGTGCTCGAGCCTTTTTGAGATCGAACTCCGCACGTCTGCGAATAACTTCCTCTCGGAACTCGATGTAGTACTGCAATACCTGCCGAAGGTTCAAAACCCTCGGCGCACCCTTCACCAACCCGATCATGTTGACCGAGAATGACGACCGCAAAGCGGTGTGCTTGTAAAGGTTGTTCATCACTATCGCTGGCGATGCTGAACGTCGCAACTCCAACACAATCCGCATCCCGCGCCGATCCGATTCGTCGCGTACCTCCGAAACTCCCTCCACTCTCCGAGTCTTGATCAACTCAGCGATGCGCTGAATCAGAGTGGATTTATTGACTTGGAAAGGTATCTCGGTGAAGACTATGCGCTTGCGGTCCTGCCTTGCCACATCCTCAATCTCACCAGTAGCTTGAACGATGATTCGACCTCGCCCCGTGGCATACGCGTTTCTGATGCCCTCGGATCCCCAGATATGCGCGCCTGTCGGGAAGTCCGGACCCTTGACGTGCTCCATCAACTGATCAACCGTCGCATTAGGGTTGCGAATCAGCATCACGACGGCATCGCATACCTCAGCGACATTGTGTGGCGGGATGTTGGTCGCCATGCCAACGGCGATGCCTGACGCACCATTAACGAGCAGATTCGGCAACCGCGCAGGAAGCACGGACGGCTCTTTCAGCGATTGATCGAAATTCTCTTGCCAATCGACCGTCTCGCGGTCGATATCGCCAAGCATGTATTCGGTGATGGGAGCCAGCTTGCACTCGGTATAGCGCATTGCAGCTGGAGGATCCCCATCGACGCTCCCGAAGTTGCCCTGCCCATCTACCAACGGTTCACGCATCGAAAACGGCTGAGCCATCCTGACGAGTGCTTCATACACCGGCGAGTCGCCATGCGGGTGGTATTTACCTAACACATCACCAACCAAGCGCGCGCATTTCTTGTACGACGAGCCCGGGCGCATCCCCTGGTCATGCATTGCATAGAGAATCCGACGCTGCACCGGCTTCAAACCATCTCGGACATCGGGCAATGCACGCGAGACGATTACGCTCATCGCGTAGTCAAGGTACGAAGAGCGCATCTCCTCTTCGATTCCGATGGTCCGGATTTCACCTAGATCAGTGCCGACTACCATGCGTTTACCACCTTATAGAGATTGACCGATTTGACCGTTTTCGCGCGCAGAGAAGCCATCCTGACAATAGCGGGCGAAAACCTCATTTGAACCTAATCAGATTCTAAGTTTTCCCAAATCGCCACTTCACAAAAAACGACGCATTCAAACTGAAATGAACCGCAATTTACGCCTGTATTCGGCACTATTCACCAGTTACACGCTCCAGAAACGCTAACCAAATGGCATCGAATCCACGCGGTAGACGATTCGCACCAAGCAAGTCCCATTGAACACCGATAACCCACCGATGGCCGGGCATCTCAAACGCCTCTACAACGCGGTCGTCCGCCATCGCAGACATCATCAATCCAGGCGCTAGACGAGCATGCGGCACACCCATCTCGTGGTCACATTCAACTCCTACCCATCCCGATCCGCCAATCGTAGATGAAACCTTGGTGCCCAGCGCGAGAAACACAGTCTTGCGCTTTCGCGAATCATTGTTATCCCCCAATGTGTGCGTAGTCGTCTCTTTGGCTTCCTCGCCGCCAAGAACAACGTTCAGATGATTCATCCCCGCAGCGCAAGCGAGAATCGGAATATCAGCCATCAACGCATCCTCAACCGCTTTAGATACATTCTCAGATGTCAAACACATACCGTCTGGCGCGTAGATCAATAGTCCAGCGACGTCCTGCGGTAATCCCTCCCCGTCAAACCGTACGGCTGAAGGCGCCGCTAATCCAGGTTCGATCACTAATTGGTCAAGCCCGAATTCATCGGGCGCGATTACTGCGAGAGTCGGCATGAATGTCCAGACATCACCCGATCAGAACGGGATGCCCCACAGCCCTAGCCATTCAGTAAGAGAGTTCTCGGTCTTCAAGCCCGCGCTACGCACCGCAGTACCCAGCATACGCTCAGTCTCGCGATCTCGCTCACCTGCGTTCTCGCCAGTCGGCACGAATGGATAGTAGGCGTTTCGATCAAAACGGTAGATGAGGTAGGCATGCACAAAACCCGACCCGCTCGCAGCATGATGATTGACAGCATGATTGGTGAAATCGAACTCGAAGACCGCAGCAAGCAAGTTCTGACCACCGCCATTCATCTTGATCGCATTTGAGACAGTGAAGATCGAGCTAAGCAGGTCTTGAAAGTTCCCATCGTTGAGAATAGCCCAACGCATCCCGTGGTCATCATCTTTGATTTCCCAACCCGTTTTGGTCGCGCTCGGCCCGTCATACAAGATCCCGTCCAAATGCTCTGGCAGAGATGCCATGAACGGAATCCCGTCGTCATGACGATACACTACACCCGCATTACGCCTAGGGGATACTGCCTCGCCATCACGCTTGAATCCGTTGATCATCCGAGAAACAGATGACATCGAGTCCCACGTCGTATCAGTGGTTTTACGTCGTCCTAAGAACCAGCCCATCAGTTACGGTATCCATGACGCATCTCGGCTTCCAAATCTCGTAGCCGTGCTATGCGCTCCTCAATCGGCGGGTGAGTGGAGAACATGTTCGCAGCGAAACCTCGCAATGCAGGAGCAAACAGAAATGCCTGCGCCGTCTGCAAACGCCTGAGGTCTTCGTCGGGAATGTAGTCCATGCCCATCGCTATCTTTTCTAACGCGTCGGCCAAACCGCCCGGATCGCCAGAAATCTCCGATCCCGTGTGGTCTGCACCATATTCACGATAACGCGTAAGTGCCAACACAAGCAACTTTCCTACGAAGTAAACCAGAATCGTTACCATGTACGCAATCAACAACGGCGCTGAACCTCCACCACTGTCTCGCCTGCCGAAGAGCATGTTGAAGAAGAACATCGTCATCAAGAAACTCGTCAACGTTACGAAGAAGTTTGAAATCGCAAGAACCTTCATGTCCCGGTTAGCAACATGAGCCAACTCGTGACCCAAAACCGCTCTCAACTCTCTACGCGTCAACCTCTGCAATATGCCAGTCGTAACAGCTACTAAGGCATTATCCGGATTCCGTCCAGTAGCAAACGCATTCGGCATCGATGATTCGATAATGGCCACTTTAGGCATCGGCATTCCGTAGCGATCCGCAAGTTCACGGATCATCGCGTGAAGATTAGGCGCTTCCTCTTCAGAAACCTCCCGCGCACCGGTAGACATCATCACTAGACGGTCCGACATGAAGTATTGGAAGATGGCCAAACCGAGGACGATGACAGCGACAAAGGTGACCGGAACCCCAAGCCGTAGCATCACATATCCGAAGATGCCATACAGAACACCGATCAAAAGCATCGTCAAATACATCCGAGATACGATGCCAGGATCGCGCTTGAGCTTGCGAACTGATTGAGGTGTGTTCATTTTCTTTCGTCAAACCTCGTGAAGCGAATTGCCAAAATGGCAACTCCAACTGAGATCCATCGTTAAGATTCAGTCTATTCCAACATCTACATACGATGTGCGGAATCTCGTAGATGCATACACCGTAGTCAGATAGCCAGGCCAATGACGCAAAGCACCCCTTCTCAGACATTCGAAGATGCCGACCTCAAGGAGTTCGAGACCGTCGCGGTCGAAGCCGCAACTAAAGCCGGATCATACGTCCTCGACCGGATCATGTCCCCCATGGAGATCGAATCCAAGACCGGCAGACCCGGACGTGACCTCGTGACCGACGTCGACCGCAGCTCTCAGATCATCATCGCCGACATCATCGCTAAACGGTTTGCCGATCATCAATTTCTCGGTGAAGAAGACCAAAAAGAAGATGTCGATCCTGCCGCGGACCTTGTCTGGGCAGTCGATCCTATCGACGGCACGGCGAACTACGTAAACGGATTCATGATCCATGCGGTCTCCGTTGCGTTGATGCACCGAGGCACACCTATCGTCGGCGCGGTGTGGAGTCCTTGGCCAACATCCGACGATGGAGGGATCGTTGTCCACGCACGATTGAATGGTGGCGCGAAACGGGATGGCGAGACGATGCAGGTACTCTCCCCTACTGACGAACTCGGAAGACCAGTTTCCGGCCGATTGTCAGTGCTTCCGGGAAACGCCCGTACCGCCTTCAAGTTCGACAAACGGATGCGCGGTCACGCAGGGGACGTGCGCGTAACTGGAAGCGCGTCCCACGAGATGGCAAACGTCGGCACAGGCTTGTACCAGTACGCCATTGGCGGCACGGCAGCCGTATGGGATTTCGCAGCCGCAATCATCATCGTGAGAGAAGCCGGCGGTGAAGTGATGATCCTAGCGCAAGATGGTGCATGGCATCCCTTCAACGGCTGGTCGCAACCCTATGCAAACGATAAGCAGACATTCAAACGACTTCGCGATTGGCGCGGAATCATGCTTGCTGCACACCCCAAGACCATGCAATTCATCAGTGAAAATATCCAACCCCGCCGCCCAAACCAAATCGGAAGACTACTACGCCACCGCCCCTGGCACCCCCACCGCAATCGCAAACAAACCTAAGGCGGTTTCTGAACCACGATTGCCATGATCCACAACCCCGTCATTCCCGCCGTCATTCGTCATACCCGCGCAGGCGGGTATCCAGATGGCACGGGAGAGGGGGTACGCCCCCTTCGCGAAGCCCAAAAAGACAGACGACACGGGCGCGAACGAGCGAAGCCCAAAGAACCGACACAAGAGCGGGGAATGCAAGGGGAGGAGTGGGGACAGCCAACAACTAGCAGACCATCCCCATAACCCCCTTACGCCCCGCGAAGGGGAGATTCCCACACGTCATACCCGCGCAGGCGGGTATCCAGAGGGGACGGGAAAGGGGGTACGCCCCCTTCGCTTGCGTAAGGGGGCGCGAACGAGCGGAGCGATGTGAGCGGGGGATGCACGGGGAGGAGTGGGGACAGCCAACAACTAGCAGACCATCCCCATAACCCCCTTACGCTCCGCGAAGAGGGGAATTCCCACACGTCATTCCCGCCTTCATTCGTCATCCCGACAAAAGCCAGAATCCAGAGGAGAGGGGACGGGAAGAAAAAATCATGGCAATCATTTACACATCATGGCAATCATGGTTCAAACACCCGCCACTAAACGCCCTGGGCAACCTCTCGCAATTTACGGTTCAACCACCACTCCGCAGAATCGGCGAGAGCCATCCAACTGGCGTTGATGATGTTCGTAGAAGCACCCACGGTCCGCCACACGACACCCTCAGCAACCGACTCAATCGATACCCGCACTGATGCCCCAGTGCCTAGAGTCTCATTCACCACCCGCACCTTGTAGTCCGTCAAGTTGATGCTGTTCACCTCTGGGAACTTGTCCGCTATCGCCTTACGCAAACCACGGTTCAACGCGTCGACAGGCCCGTTGCCCTCGGCAGCCTCAAGAAAGACCTCCTCGCCAACGCGTATCTTGATCGTCACCTCCGACAACACAGGATGCTCGCGTCCGTCTTTACGCCAACCCGTGCCGAACGACGCGCGGCGACGATTCTCGACGATCACCATAAAATCTACTAGCTCGAACGGCGGCTCGTAATTGGGAAGATTACGCACTACAAGCAACTCCAACGAGGCCGCAGCGTTCTCATACGCGAAACCCAACGCTTCTTGATGTTTGATCTGCTCAACCATCCGACGAGCATCGTCCCGCGTGAACTCACTCTCCAGTCCAAGGTCTCGGATCAACCGCATAACATTGCCACGCCCGGATAGCTCCGAGATCGTGACGCGCGTGTCGTTGCCCACCATACCCGGGTCGATGTGCTGATATGCCGCGGAAGATTTCTCCGTAGCCGCAGCGTGAAGACCGCCTTTGTGGGCGAACGCGCTAATCCCGACGTACGGCTGAAATGGAAACGGACGACGATTCACGATCTCCGAAATAAGCGTCGAAAGACTAGTCAGTTCAGGCAACGCTTCAGGATTCACCGCCTCAACACCCATCTTTAAGTTGAGGTTGCCAATCACACTGATGAGATTCGCGTTGCCCGTACGCTCACCGTAACCGTTGATGCAGCCTTGAATCTGATGCACACCCGATCTGAACGCCTCCATTGCCGACGCTACCGCGGTGTCGGTGTCATTGTGAGTGTGGATGCCAAGAACTGCGTCATCGGGTAACGATTCCTTGACTTCGGCCACTATCTCGGCGACCTCGTGCGGCAATGTGCCACCGTTGGTATCGCACAACACCAAACGCTCTGCGCCAGCATCGTAAGCAGAACGCAGACAACGAATCGCGTAGTCCGGATTATCCTTATACCCGTCAAAGAAGTGTTCCGCGTCATAGAAGACGCGACGCCCGCGAGCCTTCAAGTAAGAAACCGAGTCAGCGATCATCGCCAAGTTCTCTTCTACCGTCGTTTCGAGAACGACGCGCACTTGATACTCCGACGCCTTCCCGACGATAGTCGTGATCGGCGCGCCAGACTCTAGAAGCGCTTGCATTGAGACATCATCGTCGCAATCGGAGTCGGCCCGCCGCGTGTTGCCGAACGCAGCGATCTGCACATGCTTCAAACCTAGCGAGCGAACGCGCTCAAAATACTCGTCGTCTTTCGGCGTCGCACCCGCGTACCCGCCCTCTACGATGTCGATGCCAAAATCGTCCAGCATCCGCGTTATTGCGAGTTTGTCCTCTACGGAGAGTGATATGCCCTCTTGCTGAGCGCCGTCACGAAGCGTCGTGTCGTAGATCTCAACGATTCTTTCATCACCAGATGCCATGCCGTTTACTGTCTTGGATGCTGTCTGGGGCGTCGTCATTTTCGATGATTTCCTCGGGCAAAATAAAGCCCGTCCTAGTTACGGACGGGCGGTTCGAGTGTGATCGTTCTCGCTACTGCACGCGTCCATTGACGATGGGACGGGCATCTTGACTACCAATTGCCCGCGGTACCACCCATCTTGCACAGTCCGCTACCGGATCTACGCCTCTCGTTTTTGCGTGATAACGGTTCGCCACCGTCCAGTTCTAATCGCGCCAACCAAATGATCGTTAGTGCTTTCTTCCAGATGCTACGGAGTGATGTCAGCCTTTACCCAGACGGTCTTTGCACACTGTCCAGGCTTCCTGTCCCCGATTGGCGATAGTCTCAACCGCCACGCTTTTGAAATTTGCTTCAAACAAGAATCGTACATAACGTATGTTTAGCGTGCAAGAAACAAGCGATTCATCGTGCAGTCTAACTACGTGTTGCTAGAATCAAGCACGACATCGAAAACGGCATGATCGGAAACGGGCCTGCTGCGATGTCTAAGGAGATACTCGATTTGGAGCAATCAACTCACCTCGGAATCGTCGACGAATTAGAGGTCCTGACGTACGGCGAACCTGGACAGCGGACCTTCAACATCACCGCTTATAGCGAACGCGGGTCTGCTATCGTTTGGCTCGAAAAAGAGCAGCTTTACAACATCGCGTTTTCCCTCGCTAATGCCCTTGACAGGATGAATCCAGATGACGAGATCGTGGATCGGACACTCACTGATATCCCAGACGATTCTGAGGGCGACGTTGAGTTCAAAGCCGCCAGAATAGCGATGCAGTACGACGCTGGAAGAAAAGTCTTCCTATTCGCAGCCGCTGGGATCGACATGGAAGACATAAACGCTGGAGAAGAAGACCCAGAACCAATCATCCTTCAATTCGGATTCTCACATCAGCAAGCAGTATCCATAGCGCAACGGGGCATGGACATCGTCGCCGCAGGACGACCGATATGCCCTTATTGCCATATCGCTATCAATCAGGGTGAAGAACACACATGCGAGCGTCGCAACGGACACGACATCGATCTAAGCACTCTCATCGCCGAGCAACTATACGACGATGATGACGACTAGACCCGAAGTCTCTCCTATCGTTCTATCCGTAACTGTCTACCAGTCATGACGATACAACCCGACTCAGTAGCTGGCTTGAGTCGGCAAGATATCGAACTCCAGCTGTCCGAGTGGCCTATCACCGGAATCGGACTTCACCCAGGCGGCTCCAACTATGTCTTCGTCGTACGGATGGCAGACGAAGACAACGAAATATACGGAATATACAAACCCGCGGCTGGCGAACGCCCACTACGAGACTTTCCTTATGGCACGCTGCACCAGCGCGAATGGTCCGCATATCTCGTATCCAACGCTTTGGGATGGCCTGAAGTACCTCCCACAGTCGTTCGTGAAGGCCCTCATGGAATCGGAAGTGTGCAACTGTTCATCGACGCCGACTTCACAAAGCACTACTTCAATCTACGCGATGACAGACTAGACGACTACACCCCTATCGCAATGTTCGACGTCCTTATAAATAACGCAGACCGAAAAGGTGGCGCATGCCTGTTGGATGGCGATGGACGCTTATGGGCCGTAGACCATGGCTTGACATTCAACCCCTTGGCACGACGACGCACCGTTATGTTTGAATTCAACGGTACGCCCTATCCAGACGAGATGCTAACTGGCGTAGAAAAACTCGTCACGACGCTCCATAATGCGGATGTTGACCTACGCATGAAGCTAAACGACGCGCTAGATGAACATGAGATCGATGCGCTGATCAGACGCGGTGAAGAGATGCTAGACCTACGCACTTTCCCAGTGTTGGACCCAGATTGGAACGTCCCATGGCCAATGATTTGAAGACTTTCACCATTGACGAGGCGCGCAGCATCGCACTATCAGCACAAGGATTCGACGTCACGCGCCCTGCACCAGGCACAGTAAGTTTGACCGATTTAGAACGCGTCATGCGAACCGTCAACATCGTCCAGATCGACACCATAAACGTCCTCATCCGCACCCAATACCTGCCTTTCTTCTCTCGCCTGGGACCATATCCCCTGGAGATGCTCCACAAATACGCTTACGAAGAGCGCAATCTATTCGAGTATTACGCCCACGCCGCGGCTCTTACGCCCATGGGCCACCTACCCCTTTTCCGTCATCGCATGTCCGAGTGGAAACCATGGCGTCTTTGGACTGAGATCATGGACGATTACCCCGCATTACTCGAATCAATGCTCGACGAAATCCACAACAACGGACCCATGGAGGTCGCCGATTTCGATCACAAAGGCGACCGCTACGGATACTGGGGCACGTCAACTGCCAAACTCGTTCTCGAAACCCTCATGTTCCAAGGCCGATTCGCAGTCTCAGACCGCATCCACTCCGCGCGACGCTACGACCTAATCGAACGCGTTGTTCCTGAACACATCCTCAACATCGACCTCACCCGGGATGAAGCGCGGCAACAAATGATGAAACTAGCCATCTCGTCCCTTGGTGTTGCCACCGACTACGATCTCGCCGACTACTACCGCATCAGGCGCGGTGAAGCGCAAGCCCCCCTCAAATCCCTCGTTGAAAATGGGCAAATCGAACGCGTCAAAGTGGAAGGCATCGACCATCCAACTTACGCCCTACCCGGCATCGAACCACCGTCTAAACCTCTCAACGCCTGCGCAATCGTATCACCATTCGACTCCGTAGCCTGGTACCGCAACCGTCTTGAATGGCTTTTCGACTTCTACTACAAGATCGAGATATACGTCCCACCCAAAAAGCGACGCTACGGATACTACGTCTTGCCGTTCATACTAGGAAATCGTTTCGTAGCACGCCTCGATCTGAAGGCTGACAGGAAGGCAAGCGTTTTGCGGGTGCCGGGCGCGTTCATCGAAGAGGGATGTGACGAGGAGGACGTAGCCGAAAAACTCGCATCCGAGTTGCAGTTAATGGCCGATTGGTTGGAAATGGATCGAATAGTGATCGGAAGGCGTGGCGGATTCACAAAGGCGTTGCGCTCAGCAGTAAAGCGCAACTAAACAAAATCGAACGTATAATCCGCTGTAACCAAAAATGGCTAATCCATCCCCTTTGCGATTCAAGGGGATACAAGAGGCTAGAAAAACCAACCAGACTACCTGTCATCCCGAGCGCAACCCTCTGTCATTCCGAGCGGAGCGAGGAATCTCCCCCCTTCGCGCGCTAGCGTAAGGGGGATAGGGGGATGCACGTTCCCCTCTTCACGCTAATGTAAGGCGATGCTTGCTTGCCACGCCCACCCATCCTGTGAATCCTGTCCATCCATGCAGATTCCACCCCCTCATGTGCGATAATCCCAACCATCATGATTACCAAATTCGGAGTTCTCTACGCTGGCTGCGTCGATATGGACGATATCGGCTATGCTGGCACACCTGCAAACGAACGATGGCTACCTGACGACCAACTGGCATCCGTCTTCGACAAGTCGGCATCGTTCGCAAAAACCATGGACGAACTCGGTTTCGACACCTTCTGGGGCGCAGAACACCACTTCCAACGCGAAGGCTACGAGTGCATCCCAAACCTGCTGATGCTCTTCGTCCACCTCGCCCATCTCACCAAAGACCTCCGATTCGGTTGCGGATTCAACATCAACCCTATGTGGCACCCCCTACGTCTCGCCGAAGACTACGCCACGGCCGACATCCTCACCGATGGACGCGTCAGATTCGGAATCGGAAGAGGCTACCACTCCCGCGAAGTCGAAGTCTTCGGAAACCCGATCATCGACCAAGACGCCAACCGCGAACTCTTCGAAGAACAAGTTGAGGTCATGTACAAAGCCTTCAACGAACGCGCATTTTCGCATCACGGCAAACACTACGAAATCCCGCCAGCAGTCCCCTACCGCGGCTACGAACTCGAAGATATAACCCTCGTCCCAAGACCGAAATACCCCGTCGAATGGTGGCAACCCGTCGTATCCGCATCCGAACGCGGCCTCAACTTCATGGCCAAATACGGAATCAAAGGAATGATCGGAGGCGGCGCAGCACCCGGCGGTGCTTCCGACGTCGTCGTCCACAAATGGCAAGATGTCCAAGCCGAACACGGACGCAATCTCGAACTCGGCGGCGACCTCATTATCTCATTCTCCGTCTACATCGCAGACACCACCGAACAAGCCATCGAAGAATCACGACTCTGGGCAGAAGAACGCGTCAAAATGTTCGGTCCCCTAGGATTCGTCCGCGGCCTCTCCGACGCCCAAGTAGACGCCATCAACTCCAACGATCCCGCCCAACTCTTAACCGCAAACCTACCCACAATCGACGAAGACGCCAAATCCGGAGGATTCTTCGCCGGCACCGCCGACCTCGTAACCGAAAAACTCCTCGAAGTCCAAGAACGCTACCCCGGCCTCGAAGAAGTCAACATAGGCATCACCGGCATGGGCATGCCCGAATCCGCAACCCTCGAACAAATGCACCGCTTCGCCGAAGACGTAATGCCCCACTTCAACAACCACTGAACACCATCGCGACAAAGCCCGTCATCCCGGCGGAAGCCGGCCGCTTGCGGGACGGAACGTCCATCCAACATGGTACGTTTCAAACCGGTGAATGTATGATATCATTGCAATCAGTGATGACATTGATGTCTTGAAATCTGGAGGTGGAGCCATGGCCAGCATCACTGTCCGAAATCTTGATGATGAAGTAAAGCGCAAGATCCGCATCAGAGCGGCTGAACACGGTTGCTCCATGGAGGCTGAAGTGCGCGAAATCCTCGCTAAAGCAGTTGAGATTCCGCCGACGCCTAGCAAAGGCTTGGGAACCCGGATCCACGAGCGTTTCAAGGCGATTGGTGGCGTGGACTTAGAACTACCCGAGCGCGAACCTATGCCTGAACCACCACAATACAAGAGCGATCTTGTGCGACGCATACGCGCCATCGTAGACCCTGTCGGTGGAATTGACCTTGAAATCCCAAAACGATCTTCCGGCACCAGAGAACTCCCGAAATTTGAGTAGCCGTCGATGCCGGTAATCCTTGATACTAACGTCGTTTCAGAGATAATCCGGTCGACGACTGATCCCAACGTTGACGCGTGGCTGGCTCGACAGGACGAATCCGAACTGTTCTTGACCACAATCACTGAGGCAGAGCTGCTTTTCGGTCCGCCAGGCATGCCTCAGGGGCCTATACGTGACGCTTACGTTACGGCAATGGACAGGATTCTCTCTGTAGAGTTCACCGAGCGCATCCTGCCTTTTGACCGCTCTGCAGCTAATTCGTATCCACAGGTCCGCGCCGCTCGCGAGGCTACGCGCAGACGAATAGACGATGCCGACTGCTTCATCGCGGCAATCGCTCATTCCGTCGGCGCGGTCGTGGCAACCCGCAATGTCCGAGATTTCCGCGGATACCCGATAGAAGTCATAAACCCTTGGGATTACAACCCATGAAAATCACCGACATCCGAACCCGCAACATCTGCATCCCGCTTTCCACTCTCGGCAAACATGAGCCAGTGACCATGTGGTACGGCTCTAGGTTCGCCGCCATCAAGACGATCATATTCATCGACACCGACGAGGGCATTATCGGACTTGGCGAAACCAGCATCGGCGCTGGCGGCGACCAACGACTCTTCGAGCAGATCAAATCACGCCTCATCGGCCGCGATCCGCACGACATAAACTCCATCGAGCGGGGTATGAACCTCACCGGCCAAGTCACAACCAAACTCGGCCACTTGCTCGACACAAGCGCATCATCAAACCTAAACATCACCGGTTCCATCGACCAAGCACTCTGGGACATCATCGGAAAAGCCGCCAATCAACCCATCTACAACCTAATCGGCGGTAAGTACCGAGACCGAGTCGAAGCGCGCTACTGGATGGGCGCGAAACCGCCTGACAAGTGTGCCGACGAGGTGAAACGTGCCGTTGCCGCAGGTTTCAAATCCTTCAAGATCAAGATCGGACTCAACCCGGATTTCGATATCGAGTGCGCCGCCGCCGCACGAGAAGCCGCAGGTCCACGTATCGAACTCGGATACGACTGCAACGGCTCATACTCGCAACTCGAAGCTATACGAATGCTCCGAAAAATGGAGCCGTACGACCCCTCGCACGTCGAAGAACCTGTCGACTCAACCAGCGTACGCGCCCTCGCAGAAGTCAGCAGACACACCGACATCCCCATCCTTTGCGACGGCCCCGCTCGCACCACCAAAGAGCAGATCCTCGAACTAATCATGCACCGCGCCTGCGACGCCATCCACCTAGATGTCGTGATTAACGGCGGATTCCTCGAAACCCAACGATGCGCCGCTATCGCAGAAGCAGGCGGACTCAAAGTCTCATGCCACTCATCACCCGGCGAAACCGGAATCGCCACCGCCGCACAACTACACCTCGTGACTGCCACGCCAAACTTCATCTGGCCCGTAGACTCCGCATACACCAAACTCCTCCCACCATCCGAAGACATCATCACCGAACCCTTCACCTACGATGACGGCGCACTCACGCCACCATCAGGACCCGGACTAGGCGTAGAAATCGACGAAGATGCCATCTCACGCGCCGAAGAACGCTACGCCAACGAACTCCCAAAATGGCGACACCGCTTCGCCCCCGATCCAACCGTCCCAGCCCGCCAGCAATACTACTTCTTCGACTACCCCAGCAAACGAGCCCACGACGACGCAGAGTGGCGGGGGATGTTTGAGTAGAATTTCCATAGATCGTTATATCAAGATGGCGTGTCAAAAACCGAAGCACCCCAGGTATCACAACCAATGCATATACCGCCGCAAAAACCTCAGCGATTTTTCGGATCGGTAGACGAAACCATAAAGCTGGGTTGTGGATGTTTGGGACTACTAGCTATCCTAGCTTTCGTAGCGATCCTGATTGGGACATCACTATGCAATGGGTCAGATCCCGAAAGCGAAGCAGAACGCGCTGAAGAACGGCGTCAAGGCATGCATTGCCTAAGCACTTGGGACGGATCAAATCGTGCATTCAAGGAAGCCGTCAGTTATCGATTGAACGATCCCAACAGTCTTGAAGAGATTGAAACCTGGATCTCGCCACTTCGGGACGGAAGACACAGAATACGTATGGAATTCACTGCCGAGAACATATTTGGTGGTCGACTACGATACACGGCATACGGTTGGGTAGATACCGAGACGTGTGAAGATTTTGATAGTGATGTGATTATTGATCGGATTGAATAAACTTCCGCGATAAATCTCTGGCAACACATAACCTCACTATCGAACGATTCCCAATGTTGTAGACGGCATCCGAAGGTTGTCTGTCATCCTCACATCAGAGCCAAATCATCTGACACCCGGGTATCCAATCAAGATTTCATTGTCGTCTAGCTGCCCATAAACTTGATGTCCGGTCGATCCATGGCTTTCACAAGATCGCCAAACTACTAAAAAGGTCCGTTCGCTCGTTAAGTCAAATGAAAGCAGTCGAACACTCTCGCAAGGGTGCGTCTCGGAAATCACCTCAATCAATGTCTCAAGATATCGATTGAATTTCCGAATGTCACGAGTGCGTGATACGACATCTTCCAACACGAAAACTCTGTCGTCACCATATTGACGTGACTCTCCAACACAGCTTATCGAATGTTGGGCCTTCTCGCTCGCGTATCGATCAAAATGTACGAAATTAACAGTACCGTCACAATATTTCAAGACCAAGTTGTGCGTGACGAAATTCCGAAATTCCGCAACATCAGCCAATTGAGTGTGAGTCGAAGGAAATCTTTTCTCAGGGAACACAGAAGCAACACGATTCATAAAGCCGTCATCAGTCTGAGCGTACCAATCGCCGTTGGGTAAACGTGAGCGGAATGTCTCGTCGGGCTCTTTCATCATGTGAAGAGTTCGAATGTTACCTTCAAGAAATCCCCAAGTATTCACAAATATGCCAATAGCCCCATAAAATGCATTCATGTCTACGTCGTGAATATCTATGTTTCCGCAAGTGAGACATATTCCCTTCTCCTTACAATAGTCAGTGATAGCATGTTCTAAACAATGATGTACAGTGTATTCACCATAATGATTTTCATCATCCCAGATTGATCGCAAATGTCGTATGAGTGTTTCAATATCAACAATAGGATAATCCATTCGTATTTTTTCAAAGTCAAATCGAATTCCCTGTCCGTCGTGATAAATCTCACCGTTGTTCCTTATCGAATTCAACTCAAACAACTCTCGTTTCTTTTCCTTTGTAACCATATTCATCTCCTTTAGATGATCGCGCTAACGTTTTTTAAAATCTAGTCACTACCAAGTCGATAAATGCCTTCCGTGATTGTAGGAACGATCCCTAGCGCAATGAGACACGCTCTGAGCCAATCTGGAGGCTGACATCTCTAGTATACACTACGCGAGACGTTGCTATCGGTCTAACTGGTTATCTCGAGTATTGCCGCAATTAAACTTTCGCTTAGCGCGAAACCAACAGCCGTAGGACAACTCAAGCGATCAGAAATCACCTCGTTAAAGCCGAAAAGTCACCCTGACAAACTTACTACCCTCATCCTGCTCGATGTCGGGTTCAGTCCCATTGAACTCACGCATCAACCTTCGCATGACTGGCCATCCGCGCCCTCGCTGTTCCATGAAACCCATCGTCAGCATGTAGTACGCCATCAACTCGTTTCGAGTCCTAGGGTGTGCGCCGGCGCGGACACTCTCGACCGTCATGTGGTTGGGCAATGCTCCCGGACTGGTTACATTGACACGATCTGAGAAGACTTCGAGCAATATCTTCGATCCGGTGATTGAATAGTCTCGATGAACTACTGCGTTGACCAGTGCTTCTCTGATCGCTGGTCGTGGCAACAGGTAGCGGTCGGTTCGGATCACGCCGTCGTAGGTTTCTGTATGTCCCAAACCCACGAACCAACCCATAGCGCGTTGCACTTGATCGTCCAGCCTGCCGGTGATGTCTGCAACTTGCAAAACGTCAGACGCTCGATCGTTGCCGGCGTAGGCACAGCACTGGATCATGAAGTTACGCGTTTGAGGGTAACTCTGCGGGATTCTGCCGAACGCAAGCACGCCGTAAAGCGTAGGTCGCAACCCACCGTCGAAATCTGCGATCACCGCTCTATTGCGTAGGTCGTCCTCTTCGGATGGCTGGGGATCGCCTTCGACATTCAATCCGAGCTTGGCAAGATACGAATGAAAATGCTGGATGTCAATGTCGGTTTTAGACGCTGCACCGATTACGCGTTCTTCCGTGAGGATATATCCGAACGCGTTGTAAAGTTCCTGAAGTTCGTTGGGCGATGGTTCAACAGTGCTTCGGGCTCTTCGAACCCAGACTTGACCTCGGAACCGCAATGGCTCGAAGCCGCGTTGGCGCGGAACTTCGATCCAATGTATCGGTCCATTTGGAGTTGCGGCATAGTCGATTTGTGCAGATACCGGAGCATTGCAAGCGGTTTGCAGATAGGAAGTAAGACGTTCTTGGACTCGCGTTACATCTTCATTCACCCCCACGATCTCTTGAAAATCATCCACTCCGAGAATGATGACCCCGCCCTCGGTGTTGGCAAACCCACAGATCGCTCTACCCACGGACCTCAAGTCGCCGAGCTCGCGCTTGAACTCCGTACGCGGTCCCTCGCCGTGCCGGATCAGATCAAGGATTTCGGTCAACTTCATATCGAAACTTAAAAATAACCTTACTTCACCATCCGCATCCCAATAACCTCGTCAAATCGACAAGCCATCTGGACGATGTCACCGCGCTATCGCATCACCACTCTCTTGCCCATTGCCGTACCACGCCTCCCACAACTCCGGCAACACCTCTTTCATGGGCCGCGCCTCACGGAACCACTCCTCGTCGGCTTCAAAGGTGTCGGGGTCTTCGGCGATGGCGGAGCGGATCGCCTCACTCTCTTCGGGCGTAGGTGAGATATGGCCAGGTTTGAACTTGAACACGGTTAAGAGTCTTATCCAGTTGCGACTACCTTTAACGAGGTACGCCGTTGTCCGAACTCGGTGTCGCATCATCACTCTCTTGCCCATTGCCGTACCACGCCTCCCACAACTCCGGCAACACCTCTTTCATCGGTCGCGCCCCGCGGAACCACTCCTCGTCGGCTTCAAAGGTGTCGGGGTCTTCGGCGATGGCAGCGCGTATGGCGGCATCCTCTTCAGGGGTGGGTGAAATATGATCAGGTTTGAGCTTGGGCATAGTAACGCTCCTCTCGCACGTTGGCTTTTCGGAAGCTGATGATTCGTATTCTATCCTCTCGGATTGTGAACGCTAAAGAGTGAAGACGTTTCTGCATGTATCCGTACGCAGTTAGGCGCGTCTCACCTCGCCTATCGCTGCGGCGAATCACCGCGGTTTCCCATTCGAACTCGCTGACCGATGCGAAGTCGATGTTGTGCTTTTCGAGATTGGATCGCGCTTTGGCGGGATCCCACTCGTAATGTCGGCTATGTGCGTGGAAGTTGTAGACCATCTGGATTGGCAGATAAGTGCTAATCTTGTTCAGATGTACAGCATAACCAAGAGGAGGCGGTATCTTCGAGTAGCGTGTCACACTGATTCCATGCCACTTTGGTCCTCAATTTCGCGGCACCTCTGGATTCCGACTTCCGCCGGAATGACAGGAGAAACTCCCCCCTTCGCGAAGCGCAAGGGGACTAATGTTGATTCCCCCCTTCGCAGAGCGCAAGAGGGCCAGAGGGATGCTCAATATCTCCCCTTCGCAGAGCATAAGGGGGCTAGGGGGATGCTCAATATCCCCCCTTCGCAGAGCGTAAGGGGGCTAGGGGGATGCTGATTCCCCTCTGGATTTACGCTAATATCGTAGTGTCGATTGGTTTCGGAGCAAGTTGAGCGATGTTCAAAAGAGTAGCCATAGGCTGTGGGGGCGCCCTCGCAGTGGTGTTTTGTATTTCAGTAATCGTAGTCGTGATCTTGATCGCCAACGAGGGACCGTCTGTAGTTCTTGAGATAGACGAGGTACCTTCAGATTCCGCGGGTGCCGGCGCGTTGACGATGGCGGATGCTCGGAGGCTCGCCGCTGATGCTTTACAGGGGGACCCTTCGTTGTGCCCGCACATCTTAGGTGAAAGTCTGGAAACTGCTTTCGGAACTGGCATTAGCGTTGAGCATGATGGCAAGTGGTATCTGCGCGGTAGATGCTCGGATGATGCATATCTTGTCGTGGTATCGCCTGATGGGGTTGACTACAAGACCTGTGCCGCGGCACGAGAAGCGGGACATAATTGCCAAAAAGCCGACTGGTTGTCAGATGATTCCCAACCGTGAAAGTTGCTTAGGCGAAGCGGTGGTTGAATAACCACGTCATCCCGAACTAACTCCCTGTCATTCCGAACTAACTCCCTGTCATTCCGAACTAACTCCCTGTCATTCCGAACAACCCCCCTGTCATTCCGAGCAAATTCCTTGTCATTACGAGCAAGCTCCCTGTCATTCCGAGCGAAGCGAGGAATCTCCCACCTTCGTGGAACGCAAGCGGACTAGGGGGGATGGTCTCCCCCCTTCGTGGAACGTAAGGGGGATAGGGGGATGCTCTCCCCCCTTCGTGGAACGTAAGGGGGCTAGGGGGATGATCACACGCGGGGTTATTGACTGCGACGATGCGTTTTCGCTACCTTTACGAAGACAATCGTAACTGACCCGAAATCTATCGGATAATTGCTAGTAGCGACAACGATGTTTCTCGATACCACGAGGCACGCCACAACCGGCGCGGAACACCCAGTCGTTCCACCGCGGGAACGCGCACACAGCAAGGACACGAACGTGAAAGTAGAGTCGGGTTTTCTCAAGCTAGGCCTCTTTAGCCTGCGCCGACAAGGCGTGCAACTGAACCTCGGACTCTTTACGGGTACCGTTCTAGCCCTCTTATTCACAGTCCTCGTTTACTTCGCATTCCAAGATGTCAATCCCGATGACAGCGACCTCGCAACCTGGCGAAACATCCTTTTAGCAGTCGGTATCATCGCAACCGCGGTCGGTGTTCTCACCATCTTGAGGGCACTGACAACTGGCGTCAGAGCGGTTGCGATGGAGGTGTGGATACGACGTATGGGACAAGGCGACCTCGACTACAAAGTCGAGTTGACGGGAAACGACGAGATCACCGCAATCGCAGAATCGCTTGAAGAGCTAAGGCAAAGATCGATCAGAGTAGTGCGACTTAACCTAGTCGAACAACTAGCTCAAGACTTGGAATCAAAAAACTCCGAACTGGAGGATGTGTTAGATCAACTGCGTAGCGCTCAGGACCAAATTGTCACTCGGCAGAAGCTGGCTGAACTGGGAGAACTGGCAGCAGGTGTCGCCCACGAAATCAAGAACCCGTTGAACTTCGTTCGCAACTTTGCAGAAGCCACCGATGACCTCATCATCGAGTTAAGGGAATCCATACAGCAACTCGATGACCAAGAACGGGCAGAAATCGCTGAAATCATCGAAGATATCGCACAAAATCTCGCACGCGTCGAAACCCACACCCAAAGAGCAGACCGCATCGTCAACGACATGCTGAATCTTGGCGGACACGGCGGAAACTTCCAACCTACCGATCTGAACGAACTCCTAAGCTATTCGACCGACCTAGCGTACAACGGATCGATGAATATCCATCCCGATCTGAAGTTGACAATCCAAGAAGACCTAGACCCAGACGTTGGCGAGGTGACTCTAATTGCTGAAGATGTCGGAAGAGTTATTCTCAACATCGTCAACAACTCTTGCTACGCGATCGACGAGAAGCGATTAGCGCTGGATAGCGGTGCCGATGCCTATTCGCCGAGCCTATGGCTCAAGACCGAACGCAAAAACGATACGGTCGAAATCCGAGTCCGAGACAACGGCACCGGCATCGAACCCGAGAACATCGATAAAATCTTCAACCCGTTCTTTACTACCAAACCGACTGACAGAGGAACGGGGCTAGGTCTCAGCATCGCGAACGACATAGTAAGAGAGCATGGCGGATCGATCGAACCGCGAACCGAGCTTGGAAAATACACCGAGATGGTTGTATCGATCCCGGTGCATCAGGCAGTGGATCAAGATCAATTGCCGAGCGTCGGATCAGACTCGGAAGCGATACTCGCTACTTCAGACAACGACAACGAATAGCGCAACCCATCAACAAGGATTGCCAGCCGCAATACCTTCGGCGCGTTGCAGATCGCGGACGTGACAGATGATGGCATCGATCTCTTCGGGCGGCACATTCGGGATTGCCGGCATGTCTCCAAAGTTCCAGTGATGAGCCGTCACGCCGTTGTTGACCGCGTTGTGAAATGAGAAATTTGGATGGTGTCCGATTTCGTATAAACGATGAACTAGAGGTGGTCCGGCCGACGTGCCATCACCAACTTGTCCATGGCAAACGGCGCAACGGTTTTGGAAAGATTCTTCGCCAAAATAGGCGGTGGTTTCGGTATCGGTCGGTATGGTGTCTAGCTCGTCTTCGTCTGACGATGCACAACCGATCATCAGCGCGATGGCGATGACAGCGAAAATCAATGCCGGTCTTGTCATCAACTGGTGAAACGATTCCTTCAAGTTGCTAGCGGGACCATCTTCGAGTTGCGGATCCGACGGTCTCGCGTAACCAACGGAACACCGTATACGATGCTAGTAGCGGCAATCAACTCGTCCGCCGGATCGCTACGGAAATCTAGTTGGGTTGAAACTCGCGCTCCGTTCATGTCGATAGGCAAAATCGACAAATCTTGCAAGAACCTTTGGAACTTATCACTATACAAAGGGAAATCGAGACGACGATTTTCAACGAGGAATGCCAACTCACGCAACACCATCGGGCAGATCGCCCAGTCTTGTCCCTGCATCGCGGCGTCTTCAACCGCGCGCAACCCTTCGTTGAACGCGAACACCACGATGTGCGTGTCAAGATTCACCATTGTCGTCCCTTTACCCATCGATCTCCGACATTGATGATGTCGCCGTGGATTTTGATCTCATCTTTCATGCTACCGATATATTTTTCGAAGCTGCTGGGGTATTTCGTCAATCGAGCGACGGGTTCGCCATCTTCGGTGATGATGACGCCATCATCGTCAAGATGGTGAATCAACTCTAGGAATTGTTCCTTGGCCTCGTCGATTGGTATCTGTTTCACGGGTATTACTCCTTACTGGTCATTGTAGTCGCGCATGAAACAACCAAAAAGCGTGAACCGGGTGGCTCACGCTTTCGATTTCTTGCCAACTGAAGAGCGGATTGAACAGACGTCGTAGTTCTTGGTTTGGTGCCGGATTGTTTTTGTATTCGGCCTGATCCGGAAAGGCCGTTTCGGAGCGCACAACTTTTCTAGACACCCTCTACTTTTCTGATGAGCCCCTTGCCACTCCCCCGTATCGTATGTCTCAGGATCGGACGTAGTAGTCGGATGCTGAACGATCGGGATTGGGAATCTCGCTCGAATCGGATCGGTATTCGGATGCGGTTGTGCGGTTAATTTGGGTAGTACTGTTGCCACTTTCCTGTCGTAATGAAAAGTGGGCTAGCACTCCTTAGAAAGGAGGTGATCCAGCCGCACCTTCCGGTACAGCTACCTTGTTACGACTTAGTCCCAGTCATTGGCTCCACCCTCGGCACCTGCCTCCCCGAAGGGTTGGCCCAGCGACTTCAAGTGTCTCCAACTTCCATGACTTGACGGGCAGTGTGTACAATCCCCGGGAACGTATTCACCGCAGTGTGCTGACCTGCGGTTACTAGCAACTCCACGTTCATGAAGGCGAGTTTCAGCCTTCAATCCCAACTGGGACCGGCTTTATCGGATTAGCTCTACCTCGCGGTTTCGCAGCCGTCTGTGCCGGCCATTGTAGCGTGTGTGTAGCCCTAGGCGTAAGGGTCATGATGACCTGACGTCGTCCCCACCTTCCTTCCGTTTAAGGACTGTCTCGTCAGAGAGAGTAACAGACGATAGGGGTTGCGCTCGTTGCGGGACTTAACCCAACACCTCACGGCACGAGCTGACGACGGCCATGCAACACCTGTGTAAGGCTCCCCGAAGGGTCCCTCCCCTTTCGGTTCGGTACCACCAAACATGTCAAGCCTAGGTAAGGTTCTTCGCTTACCATCGAATTAAACCACACGCTCCGCTGCTTGTGCGGGGACCCGTCAATTCCTTTGAGTTTTAGCCTTGCGGCCGTAGTCCCCAGGCGAAATGCTTAATGGGTTACCTTCGGCCCCCAGGGAATTAACACCCCGAAGACCTAGCATTCATCGTTTAGGGCGTGGACTACCCGGGTATCTAATCCGGTTCGCTCCCCACGCTTTAGTCCCTTAGCGTCAGAACTGCCCCAGCAGGCCGCTTTCGCCACTGGTGTTCCTCCCGATATCTACGTATTTCACCACTACACCGGGAATTCCACCTGCCTCTGACAGTCTCTAGTCCAGCAGTTTCTCCCGACCACTCCAAGTTGAGCCTGGAGCTTTCACAGAAGACTTACCGAACAGCCTACGGACCCTTTACGCCCAGTAATTCCGGACAACGCTTGCCACCTACGTATTACCGCGGCTGCTGGCACGTAGTTAGCCGTGACTTATTCCTCAGGTGACGTCCTCTCTCTTCCCTGAGAAAAGAGGTTTACAACTCGAAAGCCGTCATCCCTCACGCGGCGTCGCGGCATCAGGCTTTCGCCCATTGTGCACGATCCCTTGCTGCTGCCTCCCGGAGGAGTGGGGGCCGTGTCTCAGTCCCCCTCTGTCTGGTCATGCTCTCACACCAGATACCCGTTTTTGGCTTGGTGCGCCATTACCGCACCAACTACCTGATAGGACGCGGGCCCATCCCCAAGCGATAAATCTTTCTTCCCACACGTTGAAGCGAGGGAATGTATACGGTATTAGCTGCCGTTTCCAGCAGTTATCCCGTTCTCGGGGGCAGGTCACCCACGCGTTACTCAGCCGTCTGCCACTAGGTTGAGGCCCCGAAGGACCGACCTCGTTCGACTTGCATGCATTAGGCACGCCGCCAGCGTTCATCCTGAGCCAGGATCAAACTCTTATTCTGAACTGACGTCTGTTCGTTCCGCTCTTCAGTTGTCAAGATGCTTACCAAAACCCAGAACCTCAAAATCGAGACTCCGGTTCTCGGTAAACGCTTATTGTAAGCCATCACAGAGACGTGTGCAAGAAAGTTTCCAAGACTTGCGAATTTCATGGACTCCCATTCCCAGCGAACCTCCCCCCTTCGCATTCACACCCATGTCATTCCGAGCGCAGCGAGGAACCTCCCCCCTTCGCGCAGCGTAAGGAGGCTAGGGGGATGCTCACCCCCATTGCGAACCCACTGCCATTCCGAACGCACCCCTGTCATTCCGAACAAAGCGAGGAATCTCCCCCATTCGAGCAACGTAAGAGGTCAGGGGGATGCCCACCCCGATTGCGAACCACTGCCATTCCGAACACACCTCTGTCACCCCGAGCAAAGCGAGGAACCTCCCCCCTTCGCAGAGCGTAAGGGGGCTAGGGGGATGCTCGTTCCCCCTTCGCGGAAATGACGGTAGTTTTAGACTCCGAAGGGCAATGCATAGGTACGTGGCTTTTCTTCGCGGGATGAATCTTGGTCGCCGAAGGATCAAGAACGACGAGTTGTGCGCGGCTTTCGAGGGGATGGGATTCGAGAACGTTTCCGCGTTTTTGGCCAGTGGAAACGTTGTGTTTGACGCAGAGGACGGGAATCAAGACAACGTCGCCGATGCCGTTGAGACCGGGTTGAAAGACGCTCTCGGCTACGATGTGCCGACTTTCTTACGAACTGCGGATGAAGTGATAGCGATTGCCAAGTATTCTCCATTTGGCGGCTTCGCAGGTGATGGAGTCGGCAAGGTGCAGGTGGCGATGCTTGGACAGCCCATCGATCAAGAAACCGCGCAGGCCGTATTGGGTTTTGCAAGCGATGATGATCTATTGGAGCCAGCAGGTAAGGAGTTGCACTGGTTGCCCAGTAATGGGATTTCAGGCTCAGAACTAGACTTGAACGCTGTTGAGCGACTTGTCGGACCGATGACGATCCGTACCAAAAGGACAGTCGAGCGACTGGCAAAGAGGTTCTTAGTCAACGATGCGTAAGAATCAAATGCGGAGACTTACGTGCCTGGCCAAATCCGCTCAAAGTTCAACCGCTCGTGTTCCAATAATTGCAGCTTATAGACATCTGGGTTGGTCAACGAACGCCATCCTTCGTATCCAAACGTAGGGTCAATTGAGTGGAGGAGGATCGACTTGGGTGGCGGTGTGAAAACGCTTGAAGCCCCCTCCTTCATGTATGATTCGTAGCATTAGCACACTCTAAGCGGGGAAGATAATGGCAACAGCATCAGTAGAAGAACGATTGAGCCGACTAGAGGGCGGCTACGAGCACGTCGCAACGAAAGCCGATCTTTTTCAGTTGGAAAATCGGATAATGTCGCACATGGCGCAACTGGAAAGCCGACTGATGCGGTGGATGATCTCGTTGATGGTTGGGGTTGCATTGGTGGCGCTGGCAGCGATTGGTATCTTCGTTCAGACGCTTTTGGGTTGATGGGTTTGGCGCGGGCTACGTCGTCACACTCCGCTTGATTAGTGACTTGTCGCCCAGTTCCTCCACGAAGGGGCTTAGAGGTGCGTCCTTTTCATGGAGCAGAACCACTTTCTTCTGAGCCCTTGTGAACGCTACGTAGAACAGTCTGCGCTCGGCTTCAATAGTGCGTTGGTCCCTAGCTCTGTTGGGCCAAGTTCTGTCGTCTGTGTCCAGTATGAGGACAGTATCGAATTCCTTACCCTTAGCGCGATGAGCAGTCATCAAATGTAGAGGACGCTGGAGTATCTGCTGAGCATTAGCGGTGTCTTCGTCATCTTCGAAAGTTCGGTACTCTTTCAGTTGTTCCTTCGCTCTCTCAAGCCGGTCAATGAGGTCGAAGACTTCTAAGTCCTCGTTTTCAGCGATCGCGGCTAGTTGTTTCAGTGGCGGATCTGTGTACCAAACGTCGTCTTCTGCTCTTTCCCAATCAAATCTGAGTCCGCCGAAAACGTCGGAAATAACACCAATCGCGTCCCACAGCGTGAGGATGGCACCGACAAATGAGCTCGCGCCTTCCCAGAGATTTGATTTACCGTGACGGCTTCGCTTAAGATCCGGACCCTCGTAAGTCAAGATATTCTCTACGGCATCGACAGTTGTTTTGGGGTTGGATGCATTCAAATGCCGTCTGAGGATTGCATTGTCTTTCTTGCTTAACGGATTTCGATAGATGAAATCACATATTGACATTGAGTCATTAATTGTTTGTCCTGTCCTACGTCGAACTAATCGATGATCCCAAATCTCCAAGAGACTGATTAGGTCATCGAATGCCTTACTGGCGAAGATGTCCAGGTCAGTAGCGGTCTTGAAAGGAGCTCCATCTTGAGCGAAGTAGATCTGAAACGGTATGAGTTGCCGACGTAAACGTCCAATCACCGCAACTCGCCCCGGCTCAGTTCCCTTCACGATATCGGTGACCCGTATTAATCGGTCGTTGATGCCTTCTGTGGATACCACTTCGATTTCGGCATCACCAGCACATTCGGCGGGGACGATTTTCTTGTCGACTCGATTCAGGTTATTGTTAATGAGATTTTGTGACAGGGATACGATTTGTCTTGGACTGCGATAGTTGATCTCAAGTTGGTGATCAGTAAATTGCACTTGGAAGTACTTTTGCGGGTTGAGAATGTACTCGGGTGAAGCGCCTCGCCATTCAAAAATCGCTTGGTCGTCGTCACCGATGATCGACAATGTAGATCGATTTCGTTCAATGATGGCCTTGATCAGAGCGAGGTCTAAAGGATTGATATCTTGGAACTCATCGACAAGGACATGATCATAGCGTGCAGCCCCAGAAATGGGACGTTTCCGCTTACCATCTGGGCCGGGAGATTTGAGGTCGAGATAAGCCCAGTACTTCTGATCTTCAAATGTAAAAGTCGATTGTGCCAGAAGCGATTCAGTAGCGTTGCGCCAAAATGTGAAGAATCGATCATAGAACGCCCGTAGATTTCTTGAAGGGCCGTCAACATTGCGCCCCTCAACAGCGTCGAGAACACCGATTCTCGTAAGCAACTCAAATTGTTCTTCAATTCGCCACGTTAGCCCTTGTTCCTCTAGGTCTTTAAGTCGCGAACGGAATATGTCGCGGTTAAGGTCCGCCGTGTGGTCGAATCCCATTGACTTGAGATTGTCCACTATTTCCATAATCCGCCTAGGAGCATTGCGATACCTAGTAATTGCATTTTCGACATGTTCATGCTTCTCCCAAACCGGCCGTAGTTGATTGAGCATCGCGAAGTGATAATCGTTCCGTGAAACTAGCAACTTCGGATTACGGACTCGGTTTCGAATCTGGCGATACCCATAAGCGTTCAACGTAGTGATGTTCACGCGACTGTCTAGGCAACGAAATTCATCATGGTCTTGCAAACGTTCTCTTAATTCCGCACTCGCGGATTTCGTGAAAGTCACGACTAGGAATCGTGGATTACCGTTTGCTCGGAGTACCAATTCCCGGCAACGATAAAGAAGAGAGGCGGTCTTCCCGCAACCCGCAGGTGCGAGCAACCGTATGTTACGCCGATTGGATCGACAGAAAACCTGTTGCGATGTATCGAGTTCGATCATGGAGTTTGCATAGCGCGTGAGGTGGTTAGTGCTGTCGTTGGATTAACAAAGATTCTACAACGGTTCACACATGCAGAGATGTCAACGACTCTGAGCCTAGTACTACGTTGCGTGCGGTCTTAAACTCTCAAATGAGCTCGGAAATCCTTCAATGCCGCTTCTCGTAACTCTTCGCTAGACGCCTCAGCATATAACCGAACTAGCGGTTCAGTGCCTGATATTCGGACTACTGCCCTTGCGCCGTCTTGGAGATCGATGCGGGAGCGCGTATAAGATGGTGTGGGCTTGCTGGCAGCGTGCTGTTGAGAGTCTGATATGATCAGGTTAAACACATCGTGGTTCGCCCATCTTGGGCGGACAAGATAGGAGATACGCGATGGACACAGTGACACAAGCGGTTGGATTGACGATCATGTGCGCAGGATTGCTGGGGTTCGTAGGATCCTTAGTGTGGCTTGCTCGCTGGTACAGCCAGCCGCAAAACAAAGACTGACACAATTCTTAATCAGGGGCGGTCATGGATCTGCGTAGAGTGCCCACGTTCGGGTACATCGTGATGCTTGCGACGGTGGCGATTGTGGGAATAGGTCTGTTAATCTGGCTTGCGCCAGTAACCAAGGCTGAGATGACCCCAGCGCAGGAAAGCCTGCTGAATATCGGGGACTGGATAGTGAAGGCTTCAGTTGGAGCGATGTTAGGATTCGGGGGCGCGCGTCTAGCTTATAGGAATGGCGGATCGGATCAGAGTTAAGCGGTGCTGTGGCGGCTAGGGTATCCCGCGAAGATCCCTAGCACCCCTTTAATTCCCCGGAGACCTTGGCAGAACTACGTCATTCCGACGAAAGTCGGAATCCAGAAGGGTCGGGATAAGGGGTGTTTGAAGCGGAATCCCTCTCCGGTAACTATGGATACCCGCCTCCGCGGGTATGACGATAGTTGTGCAAAGAATCCGAAGCGACGCGGATTAGACGTTTAAGTATTGCCGAAAATCCTTCAACACCGCTTCTCGCAACTCTTCGCTTGAAGCCTCAGCATAAATCCGCACGAGCGGCTCAGTCCCCGACATCCTGACTACCGCCCATGCGCCATCGCTGAGGTCGAGCCGAACACCATCCCGTCGATCTTCAGACATAACGTCAACACCGCCTAACTTGATTGGCGCATCGCCCGCTAGCGTCTCGGCGATACGGTCGCGTTGGTAAGGCTCAAACTCGATGTCGATGCGCCTAAATGTATGCGGGCCGGTGATGTGGTGAATCTCGGCTAGTAGTTCGCTGGGAGATTTGCCAGACGTTGACATGCTTTCGAGGAAATAAAGCGCGCTTAGCGGGCCATCGCGTTCGGGAATATGTCCAGCAAAGGCATATCCTCCGCTCTCCTCACCGCCTAGCACGCACGCGTTGTCGATCATCGCCGGCCCGACGAATTTGAAGCCTACCGGTGTGCGATATAAATCTACGCCGTGATGTTCGGATAAACGGTCCATCATGCTGCTCATCGTGATGGTGCACGACGCTCCGCCGGGCAGATTGCGCCGAGATTTCAAGTGGTGAAACAGCATCGAGAACACTTCTAGTGTGGTCAGATAGACACCGTTCTCGGATACCACACCTAAGCGGTCAGCATCCCCATCCGTGGCGACACCTACATCAAATCCTTCGTCGTCGATTAAGTCGATCAGAGGCGCTAGGTTATCCTCCACAGGCTCCGGTTGCTTCATCTCGGGGAACGACGGGTTTACTTCACCTCTAATCTCTACGACTTCGGTTGCGCCACCTTCCAACAGCCTAGAGATGATCCCTGCACCAGAACCATGCATCGAGTCGACAGCGACGCGAAAGCCTGCCGATTTAATGCGCTCAATGTCAACCAGTCGCGACAGTTGGCTCAGATATGGGGATACCATGTCCACAGATTCGATCGGTGCCCCCTTTGTCCCACTCGTGGAGGAAGCCTCGAGTGAAGCGAGTGTTTGGGGTAGATGCGCCTCTATCCGTTCAACCTGCTCCGGCGGTGCGCTACCACCGACTTCCGATTTCACTTTGAAACCGTTCCATTCCGGCGGATTGTGACTCGCCGTGATCATGATTCCCGCGGCCGCATTCATGTTGGTAACCGCTAGACTGAGTGCTGGCGTGGGAAGCGGACGGTCTGAGATTTGAACCGGGATACCAGTCTGCGAAACGGCAAATGCCGCGGTTTTGGCAAAGTTCTCAGACTGGAAACGAGTGTCGTACCCTACTGCGACGCCACGATGGGATTGATCTGTATCGTGCAGTTCCATCGCGACAGCCGCAGCACACGCGCGGACATTTGCGAAGGTGTAATCTTCACCGACGACGGCTCGCCAGCCATCAGTTCCGAAGGAAATGTCGGGACGAGTGGTCAACGTTCAAACACCAGCAGCAACGCGCAGAGCGTCAGCCTTGTCGGTGCGTTCCCAAGGCAGATCTAGGTCTTGGCGACCGAAGTGACCGAATGCGGCTACTGGGCGGTAGATTGGACGGCGCAGATTGAGAGTCTCAATGATGCCACTCGGTCGAAGATCGAAAGTTTCGGCGACTATGTTGGCTATCCCACTGTCGGAGATTTTGCCAGTGCCTCTGGTATCGACCATCAGAGATACAGGTTCAGCCTTTCCGATGGCGTATGCGATCTGCACTTCAGCGCGTTTTGATAGTCCAGCGGCAACGATGTTTTTGGCTACGTATCGAGCCGCATACGCGCCAGAGCGGTCGACTTTCGAAGGGTCTTTGCCAGAGAAAGCACCACCACCGTGACGCGCCGACCCGCCGTAGGTATCTACGATGATCTTACGTCCGGTCAGTCCGGCGTCCCCGTGTGGCCCTCCCGTTACGAACCGTCCAGAAGGATTGATGAGATATTGCGTCTCTTTGTCCCGCAGTTCACCCGGAACCAGCGGATCAATGACCTGCTCGATAAGATCCGATTCGATCTGCGACTGTTCCACATCAGGCGCATGCCAAGTGGACAACACGATGGTGTCGATCCTGATGGGATAATGGTTTTCGTCGTACTCGACCGTTACCTGACTCTTCGCGTCGGGACGAAGGTACGCAATGTCACCGTTTCGACGGGCATCGCTCATACGCTTAGTCAGACGGTGTGCCAGAGAGATCGGAAGCGGCATCAACTCCGGCGTCTCATCAACCGCGTAACCGATCATCATGCCCTGATCACCCGCGCCCTGCTGAGCCTTTTCTGCCTCACCTCCACGATCCTCCAGCGCCGTCGTCACTGCGGCATCTATGTCGGGTGATTGAGCGTGCAGATAGACATTGATTTCGCAGCTTTTGTGGTCAAACTCGTATTCGGGATTGTCGTAGCCGATGTCCTTTATTACCCCTCGCGCCACCGCTTCAAAGTCGATATCGGCAGCAGTGGTGATCTCCCCGAACATCCACAACCGATTTGTCGTGCATGAAGTTTCACACGCTACACGCGAACTTGGATCTCCGGCGAGTGCAGCATCGAGAATGCCGTCAGATACTTGATCGCAGATCTTATCCGGGTGCCCATCAGAGACCGACTCGGATGTCAGCAAGTGTTTGAAACTACCAGTTGTCATGGGATGTGTCCTAGTTGTGTGTCAGATTTGTCCAGTGTGTTACGTTCCCAATTCCCAAGAGTTGAGGTACTTCTCTTGTTCAGCGGTCAGCGTGTCGAAGCTCATGCCCATCGCATTGAGCTTCAGAGAAGCGATTTCAATGTCGATCTCTTTGGGCAGAGTGTGGACGCCCGGCTCCAAGCTCGCGTGGTTTGAAGCGATGTATTCGCTGGCTAGGGCCTGGTTCGCGAAGCTCATGTCCATGACACTCGGCGGATGTCCCTCGGCAGCCGCCAAGTTGACCAATCTGCCTTCTGCAAGAAGGTTGATCCGTCTCCCATCCTCCAACGTGTGCTCTTCTACGAACGGACGGATATAGCGGCGAGATTCCGACATCTCGCGTAGCGAGTCGATGTTGATCTCAACGTTGAAATGACCAGAGTTAGCTACGATCGCGCCTGACTTCATGCTTTCGAAGTGCTGCTTGTCGATGGCGTGAAGTCCGCCAGTGACGGTGAGGAAGATATCGCCGATTTTCGATGCCTCATCTAACGACATCACCCGATGACCATCCATAACCGCTTCCAACGCCCGGACCGGATCTACCTCACATACGACCGTGTGCGCTCCGAGTCCTCGAGCGCGGTCAGCGAAGCCACGCCCACACCATCCGTAACCGATGATCACGACAGACTTGCCAGTTATCAGCATGTTGGTCGCTCGGATGATCCCGTCAAGCGTGCTCTGACCAGTGCCGTAACGGTTATCGAACATGTGCTTGGTCATGGCGTCGTTGACGGCAACCACGGGGTATGCGAGTTTCCCTTCGGCATGGAGGGCCTTGAGACGGATAACGCCGGTTGTGGTCTCTTCCATTCCGCCGAGAGTGCCATCAAGCAATTCGCGACGTTCCGAGTGGAGCATCGCAACGAGGTCAGCACCGTCGTCAATAGTGAGATGTGGTTTGGTATCTACGGCAGCGGAGATGTGGTTGTAGTACGTCTCAGAGTCTTCGCCGTTGCGAGCGAAGACAGCGATACCCTCGGATACTAGATGAGCCGCGATATCGTCCTGTGTTGAGAGTGGATTCGAAGCGCAGAGAGCCAGTTCTGCCCCACCGGCTACAAGCGTTTTCGCAAGGTTCGACGTCTCTGAAGTGACGTGTAGACACGCCGCAATGCGGATGCCTTCCAAAGGACGCGTATCGGCAAAGCGTTTGCGAATGCCTTCCAGCACTGGCATCTGCTGGTCGGCCCATTCCGATTTCAACGCGCCTTCAGCTGCTAGGTTGAGATCCGTTATGTCGTAGTTCATCCAATCTCCGATTTTTTTGCAGTGATTAACTGGTCGGTATCAATTCGCGCAGAGGCAGTTCAACACCTGCGTCGAACGTCGTTAGATCTTCGAATTCATGGAACCTGTCAGTGATTTCCTCTTGGCTTAAATTCGCTAGGCGGTCTAGTCCGAAGCCCTCTACTGCGAATGAGGCGATAACCGATCCGGCAATCACAGCTTGCCGATACGATTCCGGGTCATCATTTGATGTCGCGGCTATGTAACCCATGAATCCGCCAGCGAACGAGTCGCCAGCGCCAGTAGGATCGACAATGCTCTGGACGGGGTACGCAGGAACAATGAAGCGCTGGTTGTCATTGAAAAGCACCGCACCATATTCCCCCCGCTTGATGATGACGTTGTCAGGCCCATCGTCCAAAATGCCTTCCGCCACATCTACGAGATTTGTCTTTTCCGTATACATACGAGCCTCAGACTCGTTGATCACGGAGAAATCCAGTTGGGTCATGAGACGGTCAAGCGGCTCGCGTTTCTCGATGATCCAGTGATTCATCGTGTCCCCAGCGACGAGTTGAAGCTCATCGCTCATCTGATTGAGGACAGACTGTTGTGTTTCAGGATCACAGTTGGCAAGAAAGAGATACGGAATGGAACGATGTTTTTCGGAAACCTGAGGGTTGAAGTCCGCGAACACGTTTAGATCGGTAGCGACCGTTTCAGCATCGTTGAGGTCTTTCAGGTAACTCCCAGACCAGCGGAAGGTTTCGCCATCCGCAACTTCAATGCCAGATATATCAATGCCTCGCGAAGAAAGGAGTTCACGGTGTTCGATTTCGAAGTCCTGACCGACTATGCCGATGATTGCTAGCTCGGTAAAGTAGCTAGCAGCGACAGAGAAGTACGTTACAGAACCTCCAAGCTGGTGGGACCTAGAACCCGCTGGCGTCTCAACATCGTCGTACGCCATAGAACCGACAACAAGGAGCTTCACGCTTGATGCTCCATGATGTTTGAGATGATTACACCGAGACTGGCTAGACCACTAGCTACCTCGGCGCTATGCATGTTGCCGTCGGACACGGTGAAGTTACGCGCCAGTCGCGTGAGGAAGTCCGTGGGCGATCCATGCCGGAGTGCCATCCTCAATGTTGTAGAGACGAGAAGTGTCCGCACCCATCGCAGCCGCATACTCTGCTGCCAATCCGCTACGCGCACCTACTTCACAGATGAAGAGGAGATTGCCCTCCGTAGGAAGATCGTCGAAACGAGGAATGATGTCGTCAACCGGTATCCACAGTGCGCCTTCTACATGACCCGCTTCCCATTCATCGGGATTGCGAACATCAACAACGGTCGACTCGCCGTCTTGGACCATTTCGTAGGCTTCTTGGGATGTGATTCGGGCGTAAGGTTCACCCGGTACTTGCCTTGCCATTTGCTACCTGACTCTTTAGTGCCTAAACCAAAGTAAATTGTACTTGATGCATGGATTGGACTATCGATTCGTACCCTCAGATGAGAGAGTAACTCGTTAGAGATTTTCGCCCGTCAAGAACGATGCGAACGCGGTGGTCAGCGAGAACGGGCCAAACGCGAGGATGATGAGCGGCAAGATCGCTACGATGGCGGCTACGGTGCAAATGATCACAGACGCCGGCACGACACGAGTCAGGGATTCGGGCAGGGACACCCGCTGCGTAAATACGTAAGTGCCGATACATAGCACCAAGTACATCACCGCACCAAGCCAACCAGCGTAAAGAATCTTCACCATGAAGATGTAGCCATCTAGGAACGACCCGAGCAATGTCTCCACGAAAGCAGAGAGCCAAAGCCCCGGACGTAGCCCCTCTATGAAATCGCCAAATATCAGCAGTGTCAGCGGCAACAGGAAACCGATGATGAGAGGAGTGCAGATTGCGTAGAAGACCCCTGTTATGACCCACCGGATCGGGCTTGCAGCCTCTGAACGAGTCGTGAAAAGAAGGTATGAAAGTGTGCCACCGACCAATCCACCGCCGATAAGATAGGCAGTGATTACGCGAAGGTAACCATCGACGAAGTTCGGTCGATAGAACTTGAAACCGAAATCCCCAACACCAGCATCAACGATCGTGATCAGGGTTGCCATATAGCCTATCGAGAGGCCCACAGCCGCTCCGATGACGATACCCAGCCAAGTTAGTCGTTTGCGAACCGACCTCTCTTCGCTTAGGCGCTCATTCTCGGCTTCACGTATACGGTTGAGCGCTACCGCACGAGAATCGGCAGTTGCCGACTCTTCCGATCCCTCGTCCAAAGCTGCATCATGGGAACTATTCATAGATTCAATTGTGCATATTCCAGCCAACTACGTCACTCCCGACAACCACGTCATTCCGAGCACCCTTATGTCATTCCGAGCATCCTCATGTCATTCCGAGCATCCTTATCTCATTCCGAGTGCAGCGAGGAATCTCCCCTTCGTTTTAACGCAAGGGGACGCGGACGAGCGAAGCGAGAACGCAGGGGATGCCGGGGAGGGGATGGGGCTCAGGCAAGCACCCCTAACCACGTCATTCCGAGCATCCTTACGTCATTCCGAGCATCCTTATGTCATTCCGAGCGGAGCGAGGAATCTCCCCTTCGTGGAACGCAAGGGGACGCGGACGAGCGAAGTGAGAACGCAGGGGATGCCGGGGAGGGGACGGGGCTCAGGCAAGCACCCCTAACCACGTCATTCCGATCATCCTTATGTCATTCCGAGCACCCTTATGTCATTCCGAGCGCAGCGAGGAATCTCCCCTTCGTGGAACCTAAGGGAGCCGGGGGATGCACTCCCTATTTGACATGCTCAAAATTCGGTGTTACGTTTATCCCAGACTTTTGCCGCTTCGAGAGTCGCGGCTTTTGTATGTACTCGAATCCATTGGAGGGATCAACAGATGAAATATAAGTTGGCGATCTTGGTGGTCGCACTCTCAGCGATGGTTGCCGCCGTTGCTGCTTGTGGCGGAACCGAGACCGTTGAAGTAGAAAGAGTCGTCACCGTCGAGGTCGAGAAGGTCGTCGAGGTCGAGAAGCAAGTCGTCCAGACCGTTGAGGTTGAGAAGGTCGTCGAGAAGGAAGTCCTACAGACCGTCGAAATCGAACGCGAAGTCGTCGTCGAGAAGGAAGTCGTAAAAGAAGTCGAAGTCGAGAAGGTCGTCGAAGTCGAGAAGCAAGTCGTCCAGACCGTCGAAGTCGAGAAGGTCGTTGAAGTCGAGAAAGTCGTCGAAGTCGAAAAAGTTGTCGAGGTCGAGGTAACAGCCGCCCCGAGCATGGACGACGGAGCAACGGAAGACATCACGCGAGAGCGTCAGTTGATCCTCCTATGGGGTGGTTCAGGTGGCGTAGGTGCAGCAGGACGCTACACCGACCACGACATCTGGAACATCTACAACCCTGGCACGAGCCACCAGAACGGACCCGGATTGTTCTACGAGCCTCTAGCGTTCTACTCCGCGTTCAGCGACACCGAGATGCCGTGGCTTGCCGAGTCTTGGAGTTACAACGATGACTTCACGCAGTTGACCATCAAAACTCGTGAGGGAATCACTTGGAGTGACGGCACTCCGTTTGGAGCGCACGACGTCGCATACACCTTGCAGCACCTACTTGACACTCCGGGTCTCCGCCGTAGCGCGCAGGTCCAGAGGGATATCGAAACGGTTGAGCAAGTCGATGACAACACCGTCGTCGTGAACTTCCAAGGCCCGCGTCCGAAGTTCTTCTACTTCATGACATACAAGTTCGACATCGGACTTTACATCGTGCCGAAACACATCTTCGAGGGACAGGACTGGCTAGAGTTCCAGGCATTTGACCTCGAAAAGGGATACCCGGTCACTACCGGACCGTGGGAAGTCACAGCCACTTCGCCAGAGCGCAAGATCATCAACCGCCGAGACTCTTGGTGGGCAGTAGACCAAGGCCTCGTAGAGCAGATGCCTGACGTGCTGCAGATCATCTACCAGCCAAACCCAGGTGAGACGCAGATGGCACAGGCCGTTATCGCCAACCGCGCCGACGCGACACTTGACCTTAGGCCAACGACGATCCGCGAGGTCTTGTCTCGCAACCCAGCCGTTACCACGCACTCTGGCTTTAACCCGCCCTATGGATACGTTGACTGGTGGCCAATAAGCCTGTTGTTCAACGCCAGCCAGCCACCATACGACGACAAGCGCGTACGATGGGCTGTGTCCTACTACATCGACCGAGCCGACCTGATCGACCTCGCATACGATGGCGCAGGTACGCCGTCCCAGTTGCCATTGCCGTCTTATGCTCCACTCCAGCGCTACTACGACGCGATTGAGGACAAGCTGGCATCGACTCACAACACCAACGAGTACAACCCAGGCAAAGCCGACGGCTTGATGATGGAAGCCGGATACTCCAAGAACTCCGACGGGTACTGGGAGAAAGACGGAAACGTTGTAATTTGCGACATCCTCGGATTTGGCATCTTCAACGACTTCGGTCCAGTGCTTGCACGACAGCTCGACGATCACGGAATCAAGTCCTCGTACGCGAACCCGCCTGACGCATGGGCCCGACAGACCGAAGGCTCTGCATCTTGCGGACTACGTGGACACGGTGGCTCGGTACGTGACCCATACTTCACCATGAACCTCTACTACGGCACCGACGCCGCTGAGGCAGGTGAAGGACACCAGGCAAACGCTTACCACTGGTCAGATTCTCGCTTCAACGAGTTGACAGACCAAGTCTCCGCTACTGGTATCGACGATGTCGCACAGCTGGAAGCCCTATGGACAGAGGCGATGGACATCTGGCTCGACGAACTGCCCGACGTGCAGGTCATCGAGTGGTACCACCGCATCCCCATGAACCAGACATACTGGGTCAACTGGCCGACACACGACAACAACTACGTCAACGGTGCATTCTGGCACCTGACGTTCCAGTTGATACTGAACAACCTCAGGGCTGTCCAATAGAGACATTCTTAAGGATTCGGCAAACTTAGATGTTTGTCGTTAGGCAAAATGAGATGGACTCGGATCCCACCGACCCGAGTCCATCTCGAAACCACCCTCGCAAATTGAAGATTTCGTTCAAGTCGCATCACAACCAATTTGGTTTGAGCACGCGGAAGAGCAAGGAAAACTAGACCGAATGCCATCGAAATACATCGTCGGACGAGTAGGCATGTTTTTCCTGACGATTTTCCTCGCGTCGACTCTTGTCTTCTTCCTTCCTCGTCTCTCCGGACGCGATCCATTCAGAGAGAAACTGTTTGAGGAAGCCCAACGAGGCGGTTACTTAGAGGATGTGGACGAGATTGCCGCCGCACTCAATGAGAAATACGGATTTGATCGTCCGTTATGGCAACAGTACGTTGTATACCTTAGCGAGATCGCACGTTTTGACCTAGGACGGTCTCAATTCACCTTTTCGAAAACGAATAATCAACTCCTAGCAGAGACGATAGGTTGGACTATCGGATTGACGTTTGTATCGGCGATCGTAGCCTTTCTGATTGGCACTGGAATGGGCGCCATTATGGAGTGGCGACGACAAAACACCGGATTATTGGCAGCGATGGCACCATTCCTAATGATGTCAGCCGTCCCCTACTTCATCTTCGGTTTGGTATTGCTAACAGTGTTTTGGTTCAGTTGGCTACAAGCCTTTGACTGGGAGTTGTTCCCACCGTACGGCGCGTACGATCCTACTGTTGAGGAATGGCCAGACTGGACCGATCTTGGGTTCTTGGGATCGGCACTCTGGCACGCGACATTGCCAGCGCTATCGATTGTGCTCGTTTCTCTTGGCGGATGGGCAATGGGTATGCGCGGAATGATGGTGACGACCAAAGGCGAAGACTACATGTTGCAAGCAGAGGCCAAGGGACTTCCAGACAAGGTGCGTTTCTACAAATACGCAATTCGAAACTCGCTCTTGCCGCAACTCACTGGTCTCGCACTGCAAATCGGATTGATCGTCTCGGGCGTTGTACTCGTTGAGATTGTGTTCACTTATCCCGGAGTCGGCGGCTTGCTCGTGCAATCTATCAGGAACAGCGACTATCCATTGATCCAAGGAATCGTGTTCGTGCTAGCGTTTTGCACCGCAGTGACTACTTTGGTGCTCGACATGATTTATCCGCTGATCGATCCCCGTATCAGCTACTCAGGCAATTAGGTAGAAACCTAGCATGACAAACGCTACAGATACAGTCACAGGCTCCGAGCCAACGACGGTGGAACCGACCCCATGGGAATCGATCTACCGCGAACGGCTGGTCCCGATGGGGCGCTATCTGAGGCGCAACAAGCTGATGGCAGGTGGACTGAGCATTCTCGGCGTGATCGTATTGCTCGTCATCATCGGGCATCTGTTTTACCAACAAGACGATCGTAAAGGGAATCCCCAACGCGTCAGCGAACTCGTCTACGCGGCTTCCGTTCCCCCACGCTTGAAACCCTCTTGGAACCCTTGGGGTGAGTATCCACTAGGCACCGATGAGCAAGGTAGAGACATCTTGGCACACGTCCTGATCGGGACACCCAAGACGTTCCGTATCGGGGCAATTGCAGCCGCCATCGGAATCGGCGTTGGCCTGATTCTGGCGTTCGTCGGAGCATACGCAGGAGGATGGGCAGACCTCATTGTGAGGCTGTTGGTCGACAGCCTCATACCGATTCCAGGACTGTTGGTGTTGATATTGATAGCAACATCTCTGAATCCAGGACAGGGGTTAACTGAGAACCAGTTGGCCTTTGCCATAGCCGTATTGGCGTGGCCAGGACCAGCGCGTGTGATTCGCTCGCAGGTCTTGGTAATGCGTGAACGCGGATACGTTACTATGGCGCAGATGTCCGGAACATCCGCACTCGGAATCATCTTCAAAGAGATGATGCCAAACCTCGCGCCATATCTGTTGGCTAGCTATGTTGCTGCCCTTACCGGCGCCATGCTTGCAACCATCGGAGTCGAAACCCTAGGATTGGGCGACATTGACGCCCCCACGCTCGGTGCAATGCTCTACTGGATCATATTCACTAACGCACTTTTGAAGGCACAATGGTGGTGGTTGGTTCCACCCATAATCGTAATCGTGGCCCTATTCGTAGGACTCTTCATGATCTCCGCCGGACTTGACGAGGTCGCTAACCCGCGACTGCGACGGCGCGTGTAGTGCGATTGCATCAGGAAGCATTACGCTACCTCCAAACATCTATAGCAGGAAATCAGATGACAACCGCCGAAGCTGCTCCTGAAACAGCGACTAACCGTCAACAATCCGACGACGCTCTGCTAGAAGTCGAGAACCTCAAGGTCTACTACGACACCGACGCCGGTCAGGTAAAGGCCGTTGATGATGTGTCGTTCACCCTCAAGCGCGGCGAAAGGATGGGCCTGGTCGGTGAGTCGGGATCAGGCAAAACGACGATGGCGATGGCACTGATGCGACTGCACAAACCGCCCGCGATAATTGCCGGCGGCTCTGTGAAGCTTGACGGTGTTAGCATCCTAGACCTCAACGAAGAGCAGATGCGACAAACTCGCCTACGCGACATCGCTCTGGTGCCGCAAGGCGCAATGAACTCCCTCAACCCGGTATACCGCGTACGCGATCAGATCGTAGACGGTATCAAGCACCATACACCTAGAGGCGAGATGCCCGGCAAAGGCGTTGTTAGCGAAAGAGTTGTTGAACTGCTCAACAGCGTTGGCCTCGATGCCAGTGTCGCGGACATGTACCCGCACGAGTTAAGCGGCGGCATGAAGCAACGTGTAGCCCTCGCAGTCGCAACATCGCTACGCCCCAAGATGATATTAGCCGACGAGCCCACGAGCGCTTTGGATGTCGTCGTCCAACGCCAGATCATGCTTACCCTTGAGCAACTGCAACAAGAGATGCAAGCATCAGTGCTTCTCGTGGGACACGACATGGGCCTGATGGCACAGTTTGCCGACGTACTTGGAGTTATGTACGCCGGACACTTGGTAGAGTTCGCACCGATTGCGGAGATATTCGAGAACCCCAAACATCCTTACACCAAGAAACTCATCAGCAGTCTCCCAGACATTCAAATCAAAGGCGCGTTCACTGGCATCGAAGGCTTGCCACCTACGCTCGTGGTGCCACCACCCGGATGCAGATTCCATCCCCGCTGCCCTGTCTACAACGACGACGAGGACTTCCGTAACGAGTTCTCCGACACACGCGCAGGCTTGGACACCGCTCTTTGCACGACCGTAGACCCACCGTTGAATGAGATTGAGCCGCGCCGTTGGGTAGCATGTCATCTATACGAAGGAGGCGCGTAAATTGGCAACTCAAACCACCGAACGCCCAGCCTCAGCATCAACAACCGACGGCGACAGCGTCCTCCAACTAAATAACGTCACAAAAGTCTTCGGCGGCGGTATTATGCGTCGCAAATTGACAATCGCGGTCGATGACGTCAGCATGACAGTACCCCGTGAAAACCCCGGGATTACAGCGATCGCAGGTGAGAGCGGAAGCGGAAAAACCACCCTGGCACGGCTTATGCTAGGCATCATACCCCCTACCGAAGGATCGATACTATTCAACGGGCTTGACATCGCATCGCTCAACCGACGTCAACGGTTGGAGTTCCGCCGAGAAGTACAACCGATCATGCAAGACCCGTTCGAGGTCTACAACCCCTTCTACAAGGTTGACCACGTTCTCATGGCACCGGTCAACAATTTCGGATTAGCACGCAACAAGAGCGAAGCGCGAGACCTAGTTATCGAATCTCTCGAAACCGTTGGATTGCGACATCAAGAAACACTCGGACGTTTTCCACACCAGTTGAGCGGTGGTCAACGTCAGAGAATCATGGTTGCAAGAGCATTGTTGCTTAAACCGAGAATCATCGTTGCAGACGAACCAGTTTCAATGGTCGATGCATCATTACGAGCCACCATCTTAGGCAGCATCGACCTGCTGAACAAAGAACTCGGCATCGCAGTCATATACATCACCCACGACCTCACAACAGCTTTTCAGATCAGCGACAACATCATGGTGATGTACCGAGGTTCCGTCGTAGAGACCGGACGTGTTGAGGATGTGATCCAAAACCCGCAACACCCATATACGCAACTACTCGTAGAGTCCATCCCACGCCCCGATCCGAAAGAGCGATGGGGACGTGATATGGCTTCGCAGGAAACTGGTAGCGATATCTCTGATGTCGGATGTCGGTTCGCACCTAGATGCCCGTATGTGATGTCAGACTGCACTGTGGACATGCCGCCGTTGTACCGAACCGGCGATACACAAGCAGCACAGTGTTACCTGCACCGCGATGAATCCTTGGGCAACGTGATGAGCGTGTCCGACGTGTTCAAGTCCAACATCTCGTAACCTTGCGGTTTGTGGCCTGAGCTAGGCCAGATCACGCAAGAAATCGATCGGTCCCAACAGGGCGAAAAGCAGCACGACAAGCCCGATTGAACAAGCAGCGATCCACGGACCCCATCGCGAGACGTTTTCATTCTTCGCTACATTCAGACGGTCAATCACAAACCCTGCAACCGCGAAAATCACCCCGGATTCGATCCCAACGAACACATTTGACGCGCCTTGCACGATGAAATCGTAAGGGAATATCAGAATGGCATCGAGCATCAGAGAGGGCATATCTCCTATGCCGTAGACGCCTTCTGCCAAACCAGTAAACGCGGCAGCCGCTCGGCTGAATCCCCCAGCAAACAGTGGAGTCAAGATGCCGAAACCAGCCCCCATGAACAACCAGGTCAGCGGATGTGCTGGGTTTTGCGCCATATCGCGAATGTGGTAAGTGGATATCGGCACGACGATCAACGCAGCTAGTATCGCGGCAATCGAAAAGAAGAACGCCCCCCAACCTTGAATGCGAACCGCTTCCTCGAAGTACTGTGCATTGGTCAAGACCGAGATGTGAAACGCGGCCAATGAAAGCGCAACGCCGAGAACAGAGATTGATGCTGTGAGACGCCTGCGTCGCGTCGGGTCGGGATGTACGACCTCAAGCGTGGACAAACGACTGATGTCAGTGGTTTCTATGACGATACGGATCCGCTAAGGATTGCGGGTGCGAAAATCAATTGGTCGTTAGTTCGATCTCGTCTGCACGGTGGCAACTGACGAACCGACCATCTTTAGATTCTACTAGAGGAGGCACCTCAACCTTGCATTGATCCGTCGCAAAGGGACAACGCGGATGGAAATAGCATCCAGTCGGCGGATTGGCAGGATTGGCTACCTCGCCCTCCAATACGTATCGCTTTGTACGCTGACTTGGATGTGGCTTCGGCACCGAACTCATCAATGCCGCTGTATAGGGATGCTTGGGCGAATCGAACAACTCCTGCGGCGTGCCGATCTCAGCGATCCGACCAACATACATCACTACAACTCGATTCGATATCTGCTTCACCACACTTAAATCGTGAGAGACGAACAGATAGGTCAATCCAAGCGAATCCTGCAAATCCATCATCAAGTTGATGACCTGCGCCTGAACCGAAACGTCCAGACCGGATACAGGTTCGTCCGCAAGAATCAGACGCGGGTTGAGTGCAAGTGCGCGGGCGATGCCGATGCGTTGACGCTGACCACCGCTGAAAGCGTGAGGATAACGCCGCATGTACTCCGGACGGAGACGTACAAGGCGCAGCAACTCCGCCACGCGGTCCTCCCGTTCATCGCTTGTGCCAATACCATGCACTAGCAACGGTTCGCTGATGATCTCGTAGATGTTCATCCGCGGGTTCAGCGAAGCGAACGGGTCTTGGAAAATCATCTGCAACTGGCGACGTATCGGACGCATCTCGGTCAACGACAGTTGCGCCAAATCCACACTCTCATCCTCCTCCGTGCGGAACAGGATCTCACCATCCGTCGGTTCATACGCTCGGATGATCGACCGCGCCGTCGTGCTCTTTCCGCAACCACTCTCACCAACGAGGCTCAGAGTCTCACCAGACATGATGTCGAAACTCACATCGTCAACGGCCTTCACAGTTCCGACCGTACGTCTGAAAAACCCCCGCTTGATCGGGAAGTACTTGACTAGACCGCGCACATCCAAGAGAGGCTGCCGGCCGTTTCCATTCTGGGCAGATTCCGAGGTCATTTACCGGTCCTCATACAGGAAACAGCTGACTTCCTGTTCCTCGTTCACGCTGTCAAGTTGCGGCTCGCGCGTTTCACATACGCCGCTAATGAAAGATTCGCATCGCGGGTGGAACGAACATCCGGGAGGGCGATTCAACGGATGCGGGATAGAGCCTGAAATGGATGGCAGACGCTCGCGAGAACTCGTGAACATGCTCGGGATCGATGTTAGCAACGCACGCGAATACGGATGCAACGGGTCATCGAAGAAGTTGTGCACAGGCCCGGATTCCACAACCTTGCCGAGATACATCACCGTCACCTCGTCTGCAATCTCAGCTATCACGCCCAAGTCGTGAGTAATAAACAGAATCGCCATATCGTTCTCTTCCTGCATTCGCTGAAGCAGATCGAGAATCTGTGCTTGCGTCGTCACGTCCAACGCAGTAGTCGGTTCATCGGCAATCAGAACCCGCGGATTCGTACACATCGCCATCGCAATCATCGCACGCTGCAACTGCCCGCCGCTGAACCGGAAAGGATACTCGTGCATTCGCTGTGTTGGATTTGGGATGCCAACACGTGCCAGCCAGTCGACTCCGAGTTCAAACCGTTCCTGTTTGGACAGGTTCGTGTGGAGCCTCAATGTTTCGTCGATCTGGTTGCCGAACGTATGGAGCGAACTGAACGATGTCATCGGCTCCTGGAAAATCATCGAGATCTCACCGCCGCGGATCGACCGCATACGACTCCCATTCGCATCAAACTGCAAAATATCCGTCGCAGGACGTTCACCTGGCGACGGGTTGTAAGATATCTCCCCGTTAATGATTCGCCCAGGTGCCTCTACGATTTGCAGTATCGACTTGGCGGTGATGCTCTTGCCGCAACCGCTTTCCCCAACGATACCCATCGTAGTACCCGGCTTCACATCGAAATCCACGCCATCTACAGCACGAACAATACCTTCATCCGTGAAGAAATGCGTCTCGAGGCCACGCACCGAAAGAATCGATTCTTCCGACTGCTCCCTAATGGCGGTTGGTTCTTGAGTTGCAGTAGTCATTTCTAGACGTCGGTATCAACTTCCATACGGATCGGCCGCATCCCGTATTCCGTCACCCATGAAGTTGAGTGACAACACCAAGACCACGACGAATATGCCCGGGATCAGCAACCAAGGAGCAAGCGCCACAGTCTGAACGTTTTGCGCTGTGAACAGCAACGTGCCGTAGGAGATCGCAGGCGGCAGCAAACCGAGCCCCAAGAAGCTTAGAGTCGTTTCGCTGATCACCATGAACGCCAAGTTAAGCGTGCTCGCGGCGATGATGTGGCTGTAGAACGAAGGCAACATGTGCCTGAAAATAATCCGTCGTTGACTAGCACCAGCAGTAATCGCCGCCGTCACAAAGTCCTCTTGACGCATCGCCAAATAACGACCACGCACTACACGGGCCAACTCCGTCCATGCAAACAACGACACAACAATCGTTATCGCGAAGAATCTACGTTCCACAGACCAGTCCGCTGGGAACGCAGCCGCCAAACCCAGGTACAACGGCACCGTAGGAATCGAGCGAATTATCTCGATGCTACGTTGAATCAGATTATCCACAAATCCGCCATAGAAACCCGAAACCGCACCCAACATCGTCCCAACAATCAGCGATATGAAAATACCCGTCAATCCGATCATTAGCGACAACCGAGTCCCACGCATCAAACGTGAGTACAGATCACGACCTTGAACATCAGTTCCCAGTATAAAAATGGCATCTTCCGCCGTTACCTCCGGATCATTCACGCCGAAAAGGTGCCAGTCCAGTTTGATACCGAAAAACGAATACTCGTATCCCCTAGCAAAAAACTGGACATCAACCTTTTGATCGCAATTCGATACATAAACTTTCCGCAAAAATTCATCTCGCGAACCAACCAGCCGGCAAACGTGCAGGTCAGGTTTCCAACCATCGAAAACGCGCAACCACTGCGGTGGTGTATATTGACGCGCCGCTTCGATGTCCTCAGGATCGTTGGTCGCCAAGAAGTCGGAGAAGATCACGATCAGGTAGAACAGCGCAACAATCACAGTAGCAGCCATCGCAAGACGGTGTCTTCTGAAACGACGCCAGATGAGCTGACGTTGCGACATCACCTCTACTTCGGCTTCGTCCTCGAACTCCCGTCCAACGACTGGTTCGACATCAGATTGCGGCCCGGTCTGTGATCCAGCAACCATCGCTCTAATCATCCTCCAATCGGATCCGAGGGTCAACCCACGCAAGCAGTAGATCAGAACCGAACGTTCCGATGATCGTCAACCAACCCGAGAACAGAATCACTGCGCCCGAAAGATATATGTCTTGCGCCGTCAACGCACGCAGAAAATCCCTTCCGATCGTCGGAAGGTCAAGCACATAAGAGAGCACCACACTCCCAGAAATGATGAATGGCAAAACGTATGCAGTCAGCGAAATAACTGGGTTCAGCGCGTAGCGCACCGGGTACTTCATTATCAGCTGCCACTCAGTCAATCCTTTGGCACGCGCCGTCGTGACATACGGCTTCTTCAACTCGTCGAGAAGATTAGCCCGCATGATCCTTATAAGAGTCGCAGTGCCAGCAGTCCCTAAAATCACCACCGGCAAAACCAAGTGTTTCAACAAGTCCCAAGCCTTAGCCAAAGACCAAGGCGCCGTCCTGTATTCGGCCGAATACAAATCCGTAGCAAGAAAACCAGTCGTATCAAAGATGACCCACGCCATCACAAGCGCTATTAAGAAATCCGGGATGCCCAGACCCAAAAAACCGAAGAAGGTAGCAATGTAGTCACCCGGCGAATACTGCTTTACCGCAGAGTAGATTCCGATAGGTATGGCGATAATCCATATGAAAACAACAGCACCTGCCCCCAACAGCAACGTGTTTAGCAAGTTCATTCCTAGCACCGTTCGAACAGGTGCATTGAACTCGAATGAGAAACCGAGTTGACCTCTAAGTATGCGCGATATCCATTTCGTGTACTGCACATAGACAGGATCGTTTAATCCGTAAAACTCGCGCAGGCTCTCAGCTTCGTCCTCTAAGATGAGGTTTCCAGTGGCGAGCTGCGTCGCGATATACGTCGTCACGAAGTCGCCAGCTGGGAGGTTGATGATGACAAACGAGATTACCGACACCGCCCACATGGCGATGACAGCGTAGATAAGTCTTCTTACAAAGAAGGCAAGCATCGACTAATTCACATCACCTTCCCAAGGGAAGATACACCGGGATTCCAAGGCACCATCATTCAGGTTTATGCCTTAACTAACGTAACGGTATCCGCCCTCGCATAACGCAAGAGCGGATACCGTGATTCGACGAACTCAGTGAAGAGTTCGACAAGCAGTTCAGGACTACTTGCCTTCCATCGCGTTCTCGTCGTCGATCCACCACTGCTCAGGGAATGCGTTTCCTGAAGTCTGGTTGTGGTATGAGAACGGCAACGGGTTCGGGATGTTCTTAACGTTGTTCTTGATGATCGCAACGTACGTCGGCTTGTTCATTACCGTCGTGATCGGGTTAACGTTCAAGCAGTTCAGCTCAACGACGCGTTGAAGAATCTCGTTGTACCGCGAAGGTCCAGCCGTAGACTGTGCTTCGTCGTACAGATTCATCTGTTCTTTGATCAAGTCGTTGATGCCGCCCGGGTCGGTCCCGGTCTCACCACTTGACTGGTGCCAGTCACCGTACAGACGACCGGTGTTACCACCACCGCCTACCGGCAACAAGTGCTGCGGAGTGATCAGCGTGGTCGAACGTGGCGAAGACTCCCAGTTGGTAGTCATCAACTCATTCAACAGCCCACGGTCGCCGTGCAGACCGCGTTCTAGCGACTGAACCTCGGCATGAACACCGATGTTCACTGCCCACTGACGGGCGATCATCTCGTTGATGGCAGGGTAGTCTTCGAACGCTGCCACTACTGACGGCAATTGAACCGTCAATCGCTCGCCACTAGGCATCAGACGGAAACCATCTCCATCTTTCTGGTCGAGCCCAATGCTGTCCAAGATCGCGTTTGCCGCGTCCGGGTTGAACTGGACATCGTCCTCGCCAATGTACTTGCCGGGATTGTCCGGATCTTCGTAACCCTGGCAAAGCCCGGAAGTAGCGCCGATACCGAGGAAGAACACCTCGTTGATCTGATCGCGTTCGATACCCAACGAGAGCGCCCTGCGGAACTCCACGTTCTGGATGTAGCTCTGCACCTCGGCGTTGCCATCCCAAGTCTCGTTGACGTAGATGTTGGCGATACCAGACTGCGGCTGACGCCAGAACTGGATGCGGTAGCCGACTGACTCCGCGTTCTCAAGGAACAACGGCAGCTTCGCAATGTTGATGTGCCGACCCATAACCGTGTAGTTACCTGCCAGCGCACTGAGGTTCAAGACCTCAAGGTTCTGTGCAAGCGTAAGCACGACGCGGTCAATGTACGGCAGCTGGTTGCCCTCGGTGTCCACTGCATAGTAGTACGGGTTGCGCTCGAACGACCACTCGTTCGTGTTGATGCTGCCAGTGACGCGCCAAGCGGTAAGCATCGGGGCGTCAGGGTTAGCGTTGGCGTGGTTGCGGTCCAGGAAATACGTGTACCAGTTCTCGAAACCAGCTTCCGAAGCCTTGCGCTCAGCCTCTTCCAAACCCACAAAGTCGGGGTGGAACTGCTCAAGGTAGTGCCGCGGTGCGTAGAGACCATCACCACCGTCGCCGCGCGTGTGCTGACCAGCAACGATAACTGATGCCACCAAAGTCACGAACGGAGCGTAAGGCTCAGGTGAGGTGACCTTGAAGGTCTGCTCGTCGATCGCCTCGAACTTGAGCGTCTCGCCGCCCTTTTGCGTCCATGCAGGCTTGCTCGGGTTCAACTCTTCGTTGTGGAGCATGTGATCGACCCAGAACATGATGTCAGCAGTCGTAAACGGCTCTCCGTCAGACCACTTGTGGCCCTTGCGGAGCGTGAATGTGAACTCAGTCGCGTCTTCGTTCTGAGTCCATGACTCGGCTATGTTCGGCTGCACCGTCAAACCAGAGACTTCGTAGAAGAGGAGGTGATCCTTGAGCGGACGCTCCATGTTCTGACCGTCTGCCGGACCAGTGAAACCTCGGTACCAAGTGCCGCCATACTTGCCGATGCCACGTGTGGGCTGCAAGACCAGCGGGTTCTCAGGCAGGCGCTCCTCAACCGGAGGCAATTCACCCGCGGCTACGCGGTCTGCCAACATTGGGGCTTCTTTGTATGAAGACGGCTTCGCGAAGAGATTGCCGCTTGCATCGTAAATGGTCGGCCACTCGTTCGGCGAAACGTCACTCGTGATGTGCGGAGAATCTACTCGAACCGGTTCCGGTGTCGGGATTACGATCTTCTCGACCTCGACGACCTCGACGACCGTCTCTCCCGCTACCTCAACCACCTTCTCGACTTCGACTTCCTTGACGACTTCTTTCTCGACCTCGACGATCTTCTCGACTTCGACGACCTCAACGACCGTCTCGCCAGCGACCTCGACGACCTTCTCGACCTCGACGACCTCGACGACCGTATCGCCAGCGACCTCGACGACCTTCTCGACCTCGACCTCTCTGACGACCTCTTTCTCGACCTCGACGATCTTCTCGACCTCAACGGTCTGGATCACCGTTTCGCCACCTCCGCACGCAATGGCGGCAGTGAGCGCAACGACGACACCGGCTAACATCGTCAGGATCAAAGATCGACGGAAGGCCAGGCTTTTCTTTTCTGCACTTGGCATATTCAGCACCTCGCTTAACTTTTGTGCATCAATCTTCCGCCAAGCGAACTCATAGTGTCCTCAAGGCAGAAACATCCGCGAACGCCCCGTATCAAGCGCTGTCTTTGAATGGCGACATTCGCTAAGCGGCAAACGCGGGTACGCAACTCAGAAAACTATATTAACCAACCCAAATTGTCAAACTCCGAAATCAGAATCTGAATGCACAGAAACCTATTTCAAACCCGATCCCCGGTCAGATACCATTCCCACGCAGGCGAAAATCCACACAACTACCGTCATTCCGAGCGAAACCCCACGAGCGAAACCCCCCGTCATTCCCGCGTAGGCGGGAATCCAGAGGGGAAGGGAGGGAAAAATCATGGCAATCATCCCCCCATCATGGCAATCATGGTTCAAACACTCCATGCCATTCCGAACGAAACCCCATGTCATTCCGAGCGCAGCGAGGAATCTTCCCCTTCGCACAGCGTAAGGGGGCTAGGGAGATGCACACGCCTAATCTCCCGTCATTCCCGCGTAGGCGGGAATCCAGAGGGGAAGGGAGGGAAAAATCATGGCAATCATCCCCCCATCATGGCAATCATGGTTCAAACACTCCATGCCATTCCGAACGAAACCCCATGTCATTCCGAGCGCAGCGAGGAACATCCCCCTTCGCAAACCGTAAGGGGCCAGGGGGATGCACACGCCTAATCCCCCGTCATTCCCGCGTAGGCGGGAATCCAGAGGGGAAGGGAGGGAAAAATCATGGCAATCATCCCCCCATCATGGCAATCATGGTTCAAACACCCCATGTCATTCCGAGCGCAGCGAGGAATCTTCCCCTTCGCAAAGCGTAAGGGGGCCAGAGGGATGCACACGTCTAATCCCCGGACTCCAGCGGAACGCCCATCCAGAGGCGAAGGGAGGGGAAAATCATGGCAATCATTCCCCCATCATGGCAATCATGGTTCAAACACCCCATGTCATTCCGACCATAGCGAGGAATCTCTGCTTTTTTGAACCGTAAAAGCCCTTTAATCCCCCCCCCCTTTCAACCTCGGACATCAAGGGAGAGAGTTTTGCAAAAGCATCTACCAGAGCCAAAAGTCGGCATGAATATGACCCTGATGCCCGAGTTCAAGTACCTAATCATCCTCGCCCTCGCGACACTCGTCTCATCAGTCTTGTTAATCGCTTGCGACACCGAGCCATCGCAAACGCCTACGCAAGCACCAACACCAACATCATCCACTATCATTCCCACTCCTACTGACACCGCCGCACCCGCTCCTACCGTACCCGCGCCCGAAGACACTCCTACTCCAACTAACGCGCCGATCACCACCAACACAGCCACGCACACCCCAGCGCCTACAGACACTCCCATACCAACACCCACCATCACACCGCTACCGACCGACACTCCGACTCATACTCCAGCGCAGACGGACACCCCTACACCGATACCTACCAACACATCTGCTCCTACTGAGACACCAACGTTTACACCAACTCCAACCAATACTCCTACCCCAGTTCCAGCACCTACCAACACTCCCATACCAACCGCAACGCCTGCACCGACGCCTATTCCAGCCGACACTCCAGTTCCCACACCTACCTATACCCCCGTTCCGCAGCCCGTAAATACCCCTACACCCGAACCGACTGCAACGCCGATCTCAGCGCCAACTGAAACGCCGATTCCGACACCCACCGATACACCTTCCCCAACAGCGACCGCCACTATCGCGCCAAGCACTACGAATGACCGCGATGCTTTGGTCGCGATATACAACTCGCTCGACGGCCAATATTGGAACGACAACCGCAATTGGCTATCCGATGCTCCAATCAGCGAGTGGAAGGGCGTATACACCGATCAGTCCGGCAGAGTTGTGATTCTCGACTTGGAGTTCAGAGGCCTCAACGGAGAGATCCCTTCCGAATTAGGCACATTGGGCGCATTGCAAGAGCTATTGATCGCAGGTAACGCTCTACACGGCATTATACCGACCGAGTTAAGCCAACTCTCGAACCTTGTCGTGCTGGACGTATCGACCAACGAATTAACAGGTCAGGTGCCGCCAGAGTTAGGGAACATGCCCAGTCTGCTAGCCGTACAACTCTCTGCCAACCAACTCTCCGGATGTTTGCCCGATGCTTGGCGAAGCATCCAAGACAACGACTTCGAGGCTACAGGACTGCCATTCTGCGGAGACTCCCCCAGAGTCCAACCGACTCCAACCACAACTCCTGAAACTGCAAATCCTCAAGAGCCTACAGCCGCGCCTACCGATACGCCAACAACGATCCCCGAACCCACCACAACGCCCGAACCTACAGCAACACCCACTTCTGAACCCACTGCAACTCCAACCCCTTCTTCCGCAACCATCATCGCAAACGCATTCGCAAGATTCAACCAGCAGAGACAACAACTCGGACTCGGCATCTTAAAACTGTCGCAACCCGGAGATAGCGACCTCATAAAGGTGCAAGAGATATTAGTCGGATGTGATGAATCGATCGATAATCACGATGAGCTTCAGCTAAAAAACCTAGACGGAATCGGTATCTACATCAGCGACGCCGGATCAGAGTGCGGTTTGAAGGTCATTACCTACCACATCATCCCAGAAAGCAAGAAGATGAAAGTCGAAAAGAGTATCTGGGACTGCTTCGCCCAAAGCGCAGACATAAACACACCCGGCGATGTCTCATGTGGCGGAAGGTTCGAAGCATCCGGACGACACGTCAAATGGCACCCCGAAGAGATCCTCTACTACACCGACAGCCAGACGATGCGAAGCGGTATCCAAACACTGACCTCTTGGATCAAAGAAAAAACAAAGGTCAAAGTCTCCGAAGTCAACTCCCCAGACAACGCTAACCTCATCCTCTACTTAGGTGATCGAACCACTCAAGAATGTCCAGGACGCGCAGGGTGCAGCTATGCCCGACAAGGATTCGGCAATGAAGCATCCGAGATATTCATCTTCCAGCAAACCATCTACTTCAACCAAATCCTCAAACACGAACTACTACACATCATTCTCCCCATGGGACACCTACCAGCTGGCAACACCCTGATGACCGTCCAACCTAACGACCCGTCCCAAACCAACAACCTCACCTCAAAAGAAGAAAAACTCCTTAAGCTATACATCGACCCCTACCTCCGAGACGGCATGACCATGGACCAATTCAAACAATACCTAATCATCGAATAAAGACACCAGCCCCCTACGCCATTCCCACGCACCATACGTCATACCTACGCACCATACGTCATACCTACGCACCCATGTCATTCCGAGCGCAGCGAGGAACCTCCCCCCTTCGCAAAGCGTAAGGGGAATAGGGGGATGCACACGTCTAATCCCCAGTCACTCCAGCGGAATCCCCATCCAGAGGGGAAGGGAGGAAAAAATCATGGCAATCATTACCCCATCATGGCAATCATGGTTCAAAATACAACCCCTCAGCTTTTACAACCGTCCATCCACTCCAAGATGAGACCGTGGCGCTTCACCGCGTCGCTGATCGACTGCTTGAGCGTCTCTACAACCTCAGCCACCGCGGTATCCGTGGCTTCGCCTGATAATACGTCTTCGGATTCGAGGACGCGCTGGAAGTCGGACGCCACGTTTTTGATCTCTTCATAGACGGTAGGCAACGGTTCAGGCGGAGTGGTGGTCGCTATCGTAGCGACAGCACCGCCCATGTCCAACAGTTCCTTCGCCACCTTAGCTCGCCACACCAAGCTATCCGAACGATCCTCAAGCAACGCATCTAGTTCCTCGCCCGCCTCGATCACCTTCTCAACTTCATCTGACATGGCCGTCACGTAGTCGACAACCTCTGGGACACAAATTACAACAGGCTCGGGAGCCAGCGCAGGTCTAGGTGTTGGCGTAGGGACTGGCGCAGATGTGGGAGCAGGTCTCGGTGTTGGCATAGGCGCAGCAGTCGGCTCTGCCGCAGAACACGCCAGCAAGACCATCATCACGATGGACACGACTACCAGACTCAGTTTTGACAAGATTTCCTCCTCAGGGTGAAGCGCCGAAAGTTGACCATTCCGCTCAATCCAAGTAGTCGCAGATCGCTCGGAGAAAGTTGATCGTGTTTCGGTTGGGCACGATGGACTATCCTATCGATAAACGACTTTGGTATCGCAAATCAAGTCATGCAAACCGCGCTTGTCTGGCCGCAAAAGGATCATCAGAAACCCGACAAATAGAACAGACGAAAAGATGTAGCACAAATATCGAGCAAATGCCCTTCCGATGCCGATCTTCGACCCGTCATTCCGAACTACTCGCAGCTTGAAGATCATCTTCCCGAGTGTGGTTGACCATCCCGCGACTAAGGCGGTGAAATACAACACTGGCATTGCCAAGAAAATCCAGCCAAACGGCCCTGCTATCACTGGCTCATCCGACAAATCAAACCAGTTCAACAAACCAATTGTCACCGCCATCGATAGCGCGAATATGAAGACGTAATCGATCAAATATGCGAAGAGCCTTTGAAAGAAATCGGCAGGTAGACCAGTCTTGGAATCATTGGTCGCATTGTAATGAGCCGCATAGTCGTCAGGCGGTGGCGGCCTGTACCACTCTCCGCCGGGAGGCGGCCTTGACGGAGGCTGTTCCCAAGCGTCAGGCCCGCTACCAGTGTTTCTTTCTCCTGCTTGCCATCGATCATAAGCAGCACGACTCTGCTCATCCTTCAAAATCGTCCACGCCCCATTCACACGCTGCATCATCCGCATCGCGTAATCATCATTTGGATTGCGATCAGGATGCCAACGCAACGCATGCTGACGGTACGCAGCCTGTATCTCCTCGTTCGATGCATTGGGCGAAACTCCCAAGACCTCGTAAGGATTCAGCGAAAATGATTCGGGACGCATTCGGAGCGGCTGTTCGTGAGAGTGAGAGTTTTAATCCAGCGTAATTTTTACGCATCAATCGGCACAACGCATTTTACCGTCACTCCGACCAAAATCGGAATCCAGAGGCGAAGGGAGGGAAAAAATCATGGCAATCATTACCCCATCACGGCAATCATGGTTCAAACAACCCACGCCATTCCGAGCGCAGCCAAGCCTCTCCCCCTTCGCAAAGCGTAAGGGGGCCAGGGGGATGCACACGCCTAATCCCCCGTCATTCCCGCGAAGGCGGGAATCCAGAGGGATGTACGGGCGGGGCAACATCATGGCAATCATTTCAAAATCATGGCAATCATGGTTCAACAACCTAAGTCACTCCAGCGGAACCCCCATCCAGAGGGGAAGAGAGGGGAAAATCATGGCAATCATTCCCACATCACGGCAATCATGGTTCAAACAACCCAAATCACAACTGCCGCAACGTCGGATCAACCCGGTCGCGGAACCAGTCGCCGAGGAAGTTGCCAGACATCACAACCATCGCAATCACCAAACCCGGGAACAGCGAAGTCCACCAAGCAGCGTCGATGTACTGACGCTCCTCGCTGATCATCCGACCCCAAGAAGGCTCCGGCGGTGGAATGCCAGCGCCGAGGTAGCTCAGAGACGCTTCGAGAAGGATGATATTACCAGTTCCCAACGTCGCCGTAACGATCACGATGTTCACGACACCAGGAAGTATGTGCCGGATCATGATTCGCGCGTTCGAAGCACCTGCAACACGCGCAAGTGCAACATACTCACGGTTTTTAAGCGACAGAGTCTCTGCTCTAACCAACCGGACAGCGCCCGGCCAAGAAATCATCGCTAAAACAATGATCAGAGTCTCAAGACTCTGTTCTAAAACCAAGACGACGACCAAGATGATCAGCAACCCGGGTAGGATGTTCCAAGCGTCGACGAAACGCATAACAATGTCATCGATGAGCCCGCCGAAATAACCCGCGACCAAGCCGATAGTCGTGCCTACGACTACGCCTGTTCCCACCGCCGCGACGACCACTAACACGGTAACGCGCGCGCCGGCAATGATCTTGCTTAAGATGTCGCGCCCTAGCGCGTCGGTTCCCAGGAAGTAAGAGATGGAAGCATTTTCATCTTCCATCCAAAACGGAGGGGTATGGCGAACCCTAAGATCCGCTCTTTCGGGATTGTGCGGTAAAATCCACGTCTCCGCAACCGCCGTGAAGAGGAGAAGCGCGATGATAAACGCCGGTATAACCGGATAACGACGCAAGAACTCGAGCGGCGATAGACGCTGCCTTTGGACTATTGCTACGCTAGAGACCTGACTGTCAGTCCCGCTATCTGTTGCTGCGGTAGTGATACCGGTGCTCCTAGTTGTACTTGATTCGTGGATCCAACAAAGCGTAGACGATGTCCAGCGTCAAGATCATGACAACGAAGGCAAATCCGTATATGATCGTCAGCCCTGCCAACAATGGGAAATCTGTTGCCCACAGCGCATCGATGGCTAACCGGCCTAACCCTGGCCACGCAAACACTGTTTCGATGATGATGGTGCCATTCAACAGACCGAACAATATGAACACCGAATAGGTAAGCGGGGGAATAATTGCGTTACGGAACCCATGTTTCCAACGCACCGGTGCCTGAGCAACACCCTTCGCGCGAGCAAATTTGATGAACTCAGAATCCAAGATCTCCAACATCGCGGTACGAGTAATACGAAGATATGAAGCCGCCGGGAACCACGCAAGCGCAACCGCAGGCATGATGAAATTCCTTATCGCTATCCCCTCACCCTTGGTCCCGCTCGGCAACCATCCTAGGTTCACAGCGAACAGGAATATCATCACCAGAGCAAGCCAGAATATCGGTACCGACTGCCCAAAAAGCGCGAAACTCCGAAACAGGTAATCGAGGAACTTCCCGCGATTCGTCGCTGAAAACACTCCAAGCGGCACACCAACCATTGTCCCCATCAGCCATGCTACGATCCCGAGCTGGACCGTATTCGGGGCCTTCTCTCTGATGGCCGACAGAACTGGACGTTGCAACGTCACGCTGTCACCGAAATTTCCAGTTAATATGTCTCGCATCCAGAGCGCGAACTGTATCGGCACCGGCTTGTCGAGATTCAACTTCCGTCCCCACTCTTCCCAAACCGCGGGGTCAATGCCCAATGAGTCTTCACCAATGAAGAAATACCTCGGATCCCCCTTGGCCCGCGATAGTGCGAACACGATCAACATCGCAAGCATAAGAGCGATGATCCCTAGGAGCACACGTCTGGCGATAAATTGTCCCATGGTTCGGTAAGCCGTCCGCCGTTTGCTATCTCGACGTTCACCACGAAAGAACCTAACCTGCTTGGTAACAAGCTAGGCTCTTTCGTTATTGGGGCTTTTAACCCTACTTGATGATTATGTCCTCAAGTGGGTAGATCATGTTGACCGGCGCGGTGTGCATCGCGGCCTTCTTGGGATCCCAACTTATGAGGTCACCGTTGTAGATCGTGTAGACGGGGAATTCGACCGTTGACGGGTCCCAGTGCCAGAACGCTTCGTGGTTGCCGAATTGGACCGCCATCTCGTTGCGCTTCTGGATGTCCTCTTCCCCGAGCATGTCGCCGTAGATCCGCTGGTAGAACGGAATACCTCCGCTCCACATGATGCCACCCGCGAACCAGGCTTGGGCTTCACGACCCTTCGCGAAGTGAGCAGGCATTCCACCCTGCTCTCCGTCGTGCACCAAGTGGATGAACGAACGGTCGACGAACGTCGGGTGCCAAGTCGTGAACGGACCGAGGTGGAACTCTACGTCGACGTTCAACGTGTCTTTCCACATCGAAGCTATCGCCTGGTGAGCCTCGCTTGGTTCGTTGCCAGCCCACCATCCGATCGTGAATCCGTCGACACCGGCCTCTGACATTAGAGCCGCCGCTCCTTCCGGATCGTATGGCACACACCATGCATCGTCATGGAGTTGGTCGTTGGCTGAGATCGCCCAGTTGCAGCCTGGCCACGCGAGGCCGTCGTAGATGCTGTCTGCCAACGCCTGCTTGTCGATCGCTTTCGCCATCGCAAGGCGGACTTTCCGCCCGTTCTCCATCTCAGGACAGATCGAACCCGGGTCTGAGGGAACTTCCTCTAGAAGCACATTCCAGTCACAATCCGAACCAGGGAGGTCGTAGAAGCTGACCCAAGGGAACGCCTCCGGGTTCTTCTTCGCTTCATCGTAGCCCGGGTTGCCGAGCGGCTCACCTGTCTTCGGGTTGGTCAGCTCCAAGAAGTTCGGGTTCATTCCAACGTGCAGGATTACTGTCTGGAGCAACCGCCTTACGCCGCCGGCCGCTTCCAGTCTAGGAGTGTTCGGCAGCGTCACGTGGGTTATCATCGCTTCGCCGCTCTCAAACATCGCGATCCTAGAAGCCTCTTCAGGTACCTCGATTATCCGGGCCGACGCGATGTGTGCGGCCTGGTTGTAGTGCTCAGGCAGAGCATCAAGGAGGATCTTGTCGTTGTCCAGCCACTCGCGGATCTCAAACGGACCAGTGCCGACGAAGATGTCTCTCATGCCTTCCGGACCATACTCGTCGTAGATGGTTTTACTGGCGATGCTGTAAGCGTCTCGGAGGTTCGAGAACAGCCAACCTGGAAGCCGGCTGTCGTACTTGATGATCTCCATCTCCGCGGTGTACTTGTCAACCGCAACCGTCTCCCCGTAGCAGCAGGTCAAGTCTCCTCCGACGTCGTGCAAGGTCTCTGGGTTCACGTTTGGGTTGACTGTGTTGGTGCTCCATGCGAAGTCTTCAGCGGTTACCTCGCCCCACCCTTTGTGGAACTGGATCCCGGGGCGCACATGCCAAGTGAAGCTCGTGTAGTCCGGAGCAAGCTCCCAACGCTCGGCGACGGCCGGGATAACCCTGCCATCCGCAGACCATTGAACTGGGGTATCCCAGACGCTGTAGTAGTACTGTTCGTTCGAACACGTAGGCACGCAAAGCTCTGGTGTGCCGACAGGCAAACCGACGGTCTGCAAAGCCGCTACAAATTCGCCGGACTGTTTAGACGGCATCATCATCGTGTCGGATGCCGCAGTCGTTGCCGTTACGACGACCTCGACCTCGACTTCCTTCTCGACCTCGACTTCCTTCTCGACCTCGACCACCTTCTCAACTTCGACAATCACCGTTTCTTTCACGACCCTCGTGACTTCGACAGTTTCCGTCCCCCCACACGCGATCGCGAATACCGCAATCGCAGCACCGACAGCCGTCAGCAATGCTGCGACCGACTTGCGCTTGGTTATTAATGGAACGAATTTCATTTGCGACACTCCCGTATTCTTGTTTTCCGATACGTTGTCGGACCCTAGTCATTCCGACAAGACGATTCCCGCGCACGGAAACCACCTCCCAGAAGTAGGGCGTGAAGGTAGATTACACCGAATCCGCAGATTTGCGCGTTGCAGAGTCATAAATCGTGAAAAATCGAAATCCAAACGTCGAATCTCAATCAGACTAATGAGAAAACGACAATCCTCCCCCTTGGTGCTCAAGGGGGAATTAAAGGGGGTTTAGACGACGCTTCCCAAATGTCATTCCGAGCGTAAGCGAGGAACCTCCCCCTTCGCTATGCGTAAGGGGGTTAGGGGGATGCTCTACCGGTTGTTGGCCCCCTTGCTCGATGCGAAGGGGGATGTATCGGCTACGCTCGGAATCACGCCTTAAATGCGATTTACTCCGCCAAAGACAGATACCATAGGCAACGTATCGAACCGACAATCCAACTCCCAAATCCGCCATGTCCAAAATCCGATTCGGCGCCTTCCTCGCGCCGCACCACCCTATCGGCGAAAACCCGCTTCTACAGTTCCAGAGCAACTTGGAGTTCGTGCAACTCCTAGACCAGCTCGGATACGACGAGTTCTGGTGTGGTGAACATCACTCCACCGGATGGGAAATGATCGCATCGCCCGAACTCTTCCTCGCAGCAGTCGCAGAACGCACACATCGCATCATGCTCGGCACCGGTGTCGTTTCCCTGCCCTATCACAACCCGTTTATGGTCGCCCAACGGATAATCCAACTCGATTACCAATCGCGAGGTAGGGTCATCTTCGGATCGGGTCCCGGAGCCTTGCCATCCGATGCTCATACTTTAGGCTTCGATCCGATGGTATTGAGAGACCGGCAGGACGAGGCGATGGGCGTTATTCGCAAGTTGTTTGAGGGCGAGGAACGCATCACCTACGAATCGGACTGGTTCACTCTTCGTGATGCGAAGCTGCAACTGCTGCCATTGCAGGAAGATATGGAGTTCGCAGTCGCGTCGATGGTAAGTCCGTCAGGGATGACATTGGCAGGCAAACACCGCGCCGGCGTTCTATCCATCGGCTCGATGATGAAGGCAGGGATGCGCTCACTCCCGACGCAATGGAGCTTTGCCGAGGAGTCCGCCGCGAAACATGGCAACACCGTCGATCGCAAGAATTGGCGCATCGTAATGAGCTGGCACATCGCTGAGACACGGGAAGAAGCTAAGGAACAAGCCAAACTCGGACTCTTCAAGCACAACAACCTCTACACCGTCGGAACCCTCGCTGGCGGCGAAGGTACGATCTACGAAACACCAGAAGATGCCGTTGACGATGTCGCCGACTCAGTCACCGGCACCGCAGTTATCGGTACTCCCGACGATCTAGTCGCAAAGATCCGAGATATGCAGGAACTAACCGGTGGTTTCGGATGCGTCATCGGATTCGTTCACGACTGGGCAAACCGTGAAGACACGCGCCGTAGCTGGGACATGGTGGCACGATACGTTGTGCCAGAAGTCAACGGACTACTTGACCAGTACCGAGAGTCGTACCGTTGGGTGAATGAGGCTCGGGAGACGTGGACGCGCGCCAAGGAAGCCGTGGATTCCAAAATCCAACAACACGATCGCGCCGCCGAAGTCATGCGCACTGAAGGCTACGAAGGCGAAAAAACCGAATAGGTGCCTCTGATCACTGCACCGAAACAGTCCAACTCCCGTCACCATTGGCGGCGAATGTGATCTCAGCTTCAAACACATCGATTATTTCAAAACGATCGCCGCAAGCTCGAATCACACCTACCGTAAACCCCGACATCATCACTGATCCCTTTTCCCGACAGATCTCGCCATTTGCTCCCACGGAGATGACTACATCGGCCGGCCGGCCTTCATCCCCATTAAACTGACAGCCTTCACCCGGCTGCATCGTCATTCCATCGGCGCATTCTCCCAACACAGTAGGTTCTCCATCCGCCGCCGCTGGTGGAGCCGTGGCTCTACTTGATTGAGATTCAGCGGGTTTTGTGGTCGGTGCCGGCGCATCTGCATCTGGATCATCACCTCCGCCGCAAGCAGAAACCGTCAGCGTCAGAATCAGAACCGACACGAAAACGAGGTATCTGATCGTCGTCAATCTCATGATTCCGCTCCTATGCCAACCTGCGTGATGAATGGTTAAGTCAAACAATACACCGAATCGAGCGATCTCGTGCCTATCGAACCGCGTCTGAATACCAGCCACCCCAAAACTTTTTCCGGCGACGAAACGCCGCGATGAATAGAGGATTGGTCCAGACCAGAATCCTCCACAAAGGCCACTTATCAAATCGTCTCGTTGAAGCCCGCACCCGCGGTTCACGGATGACCGATACTCTTCGACCCTCGCGCTTAGCGTAACGTTTCAGTTCCCAATAGAAATCCACATCCTCACCGATCCACGCCGTTTCGTCGTACCCTCCAATCTCCTCAAAAACGAGTTTCCTGCAAAACTGCGTCGCGCCCTGAACCATATCGGTTATCCGCCCCAACATCCGCCAAATGCGTAGGTAGAGACGTACAACGGTTCGCTTAGGTCGGTACTCGACATCGGCACCTCCACCGACACAGTTAGAATCCGACATGGCATCGTAGACCGAGGCCAGAAGGTTATGAGGCACTATCACGTCGGCATCCACAAAGATTATGATCTCACCCGAAGCGTGGCGTACACCCGTGTTCCGCGCTCTCGAAATCCCTTGCACACATTCATGGACCACTACCGCTCCTTTGCCCCGAGCGATGTCAGCAGTGCCATCCGCGCTGTTGTTATCGACAACGATCATCTCGATGTCAACGTTCACAATGTCAAGGAGACATTTCGATGCAGTCTCGATAGCATCGATCGTCGCACCAAGATACTCCTCTTCGTTGAACGCGGGGATGATGATCGAGATATCCATGTCATGCAAAATCTTATCGAATTAACCTAGTCAACTAGACACCAACCACAACACACTCCAAAACCCACCCCATGAAAATCACCCAAATCGAAACCATCCGACTCGCCGAACAGCACCACAACCTATGGGTGCAGGTACACACCGACGAGGGTATCGTCGGCTTGGGTGAAACATTCTATGCCGCACCAGTAGTCGAGGCCGCAATCCACGACCACTTCGGCCCGTTGCTCATCGGGCGAGACCCGTTCCCTATCGAACGACATTGGGAGGCCATGTTTCGACTCTCAGACCACGCCGGCTACGGCGGTGCCGAGATGCGCGCTATCTCCGCGCTAGATATCGCACTCTGGGATATCAAAGGGCAAGCCCTCGGAGTTCCCGTCTACGAACTACTCGGCGGTGCCGTACGAACCAAGATACGCGTCTATGCCACGTCATTGCAATTCCACGGAGCCGGCGAACAAGCCAAAGGACTCCTAGATGAAGGAATCACCGCAATGAAGGGTGGCCCAACCATCGGACTTGCCCAAGCATCCGACGGTCAATTCCTATCGCCCAAAGAACTCGATATGGCGCTCAAACCCATTCGCGACATCCGCGATACCGTCGGCATGGACATGCAGATAGCCAACGACGGTCACGGCAAGTGGACTCTCCCCGTCGCCATCCGCATCGCACAAGCGATGGAACCGTACGAGATGATGTGGCAGGAAGACCTGATGCCATTACTCAATCCCGATGCTTTGGCACGTCTCCAAGCCGCCACTAAAACACCCGTCTGCATCTCCGAACGACTGCTATCCCGCTGGCAACTGCGACAATTCATCGAAAACGGATCGGCGCGCATCGTTATGCCCGACCTCATCTGGACCGGCGGCATATCCGAGACCCACAAAGTCGCAATCCTCGCCTCAGCGCACCAAGTACCATTCGCACCACACGACGCAACCGGACCCGTCAACATCTTCGCATGCTCCCAAATCTGCATGAGCTCACCCAACGCAATGCTCCAAGAACACGTACCCGCATTCTACAAAGGATGGTACAACGACATCGTAGACCCCAACCTCGACATCCGAGACGGCTACCTACACGCTCCCCAACGCCCAGGCGTCGGCACCCGTCTCAAAGCTGGCGTACGCGAACGCTCCGACGCCACAATCCGCATCAGCAACGAACCACGCAAGAGCCTGATCGACGAATGGGGAACACACCCAGCACGCACACCGGAAAGCCAAGCACGAGTCGACGAACTAGAAATCGAACGCGGGCCGCAAGTCTAAACCTGAATCAGACATCCCGATGTCCATTCAACCACCACCTGACATAATCCACGCCGATTTCGCCTCGATGAACGCGAAACAACTCCGCGAAGCGCAAGAAGTGATCTGGGCATGGATATCCGAAGCCGAATCCGCACCATTCGACGACGCCCCAGATGACGACATATTGGACGACGCGCGCGAAGCCCTAAACGAAATCATCGCCGAACGCCGCTCACTACACAGCGACGAACCCGCACCCAGAGGCGGATGATTGCCAACCATGATTGCCACGATCCCGCCTACCCCTTCGCAGAGCGTAAGGGGGCAAGGGGGATGCTCACTCCCCATTCGCTTCAGCAGACGAAATGTCCACCCACTGGAGTGGGCGCGATTTAGGTGATCAGGCTGATGACGATGTTCGCGCCTATGCCTAGCGCGAAGCCTAGCGCAGCCCACAGCATCCGCCGCTCCAGACCCGAAAGCTTGTCCTCTACGCCGCGCAAGCCCTTCTCCAAGTCAGCGCGCGTAGCCAAGTGCGGTAGCGTCGCTTCAATCCCGGTCAGGCGCTCTCCGTCAGTGCGGTTTTGAGTCTGGGTTACCACTCTCATAACCTTTCGCTGTATTCATCGTTCAGGCACTCACGCCAGATTTCAGCAGTAGTCTGCCATGCCGTAAAGCATATCATCATCCCCTCTGGATTCCGGCGTACGCCGGAATGACGTTGGAGATTCCCCTTCGCAAAGCGTAAGGGGACAGGGGGATGCCCAATGTCATTCCGAAGCGCAACGAGGAACCTCCCCCATTCGCGCACCCATGTCATTCCGAGCGTAGCGAGGAATCTCCCCCCTTTGCGAAGCGTAAGGGGGTTAGGGGGATGCTGATTCCTCCTTTCGCGACATTGTGCTACAACAGTTTTGCATTAGATCGATTGCATGATAGAATGTTGATCAACGGCGCGCAGATGTGTCGGAAAACACGTTCTAGCAGCAGGCGGTGATCAAACATGCAGATCAAGGAATTCACTTCCACATTGGAAGAGCGCGGATTCTGGTGGCAGGCGATCGGTTTCGGACTCATCGGAGCGATATCGGTCTCGGTGTTGTCGATATACTCAGACTCACACGACACCACGATCGAAGTCTACCGTCTCGCCGCCACGCAGGTTCAATGGGCGTTCGTAGCGCCGATAGTTGCCACAGTCGAAAGGATCAGAAAGATGTTCGAGAAGAAGAGCGAAATCCGCAGGATGGCACGCGAAGAAGTCATCGCCAAAGCTAAAGAACAAGGCTTGGAGCAGGGCCTAGAACGAGGCTTGGAGCGAGGCTTAGAGCAAGGCCGGCAAGAAGGCGAACGCGGAGCCATGGAGCGGTTCAGATCGGACCTCCGCAAACACGGCATCCAACTCACCGCCGAGCAGGAAGAGGACATGTTCAACGGATACAGAGGCTGAACCGACATCCCATACCACCGTCTCTCCCCTCGCGCGCACCTATGTCATTCCGAAGCGGAGCGAGGAATCTCCCCCCCTTCGCAAAGCGCAAGGGGGTTAGGGGGATGCTGATTCCCCCTTTGCAAAGCGTAAGGGGGCTAGGGGGATGCTTACCGTCATTCCCGCTCCAACAGCCTCGTCATTCCCGCGCAGGCGGGAATCCAAAGGGGCGGGCATTTGAACCATGATTGCCACGATACCTCCCCCTTCGCATCGCGCACCCCCGTCATTCCCATGCACCCCATGTCATTCCGAAGCGCAGCAAGGAATCTCCCTCCTTCAGCGAAAGCGAGAGTACATCCCATTACACCGTATCAGTCCAAAATCACAGCAAACACGGTTCAGGCTTACATCTAGCGTGTTGCGGTCGTATAACATTTGATGAACGAATCACTGACGGAAGGCGAGCAATGACGACTGAACAAAAATCGGTAGCGGAGAGAATTCGTGAACTCGAAGAAGAGTGCGCCGATGAGATCGAAGAGGCGCAATCGCAGCCTGGACTCAAGGACTTCTTGAAGCTCGTCGAAGCCACAAAACGGTACAGAGATGGAGATCTCAGAAGCGAAAAAACGAGGCTCGGTCAATCATAGTAATCAGTTGAATTGAATCTGCTTTTGGTTGGCCACTACTTTTCACAAGCTATAAATGCCTTATTGGAGCCAAATCGTCAGTGAACTTGGCGATACCGAAGCCGAATCCGCACCATTCGACGACGCCCCAGATGACGACATATTCGACGACGCGCGCGAAGCCCTAAACGAAATCATCGCCGAACGCTGCTCACTACACAGCGACGAACCCGCACCAAGAGGCGGATGATTGCCACGATAGCTCCCCCCTTCGCGCTAGCGTAAGGGGGCTAGGGGGATGCCCAATGTCATTCCGAAGCGCAGCGAGGAACATCCTCCCTTCGCGCTAGCGTAAGGGGGCTAGGGGGATGCTGATTCCTCCGTTTGCGATATTGTGCTACAAAAGTTTTGCATTAGGTCGATTGTGTGTTAGAGTGTTGATCAACGGCGCGCAGATGTGTCGGAAAACACGTTCTAGCAGCAGGCGGTGATCAAACATGCAGATCGAAGAGTTCACTTCCACTTTGGAAGAGCGCGGATTCTGGTGGCAGGCGATCGGATTCGGACTGATCGGAGCGATATCGGTCTCAGTGTTGTCGATATACTCAGACTCACACGACACCATGATCGAAGTCTACCGTCTCGCCGCCACGCAGGTTCAATGGGCGTTCGTCGCGCCGATAGTTGCCACAGTCGAAAGGATCAGAAAGATGTTCGAGAAGAAGAGCGAAATACGCAGGATGGCGCGCGAAGAAGTCATCGCCAAAGCTAAAGAACAAGGCTTGGAGCAGGGCCTAGAACGAGGCTTGGAGCGAGGCTTGGAGCAGGGCATAGAGCGAGGCTTGGAGCGAGGCTTAGAGCAAGGCCGGCAAGAAGGCGAGCGCGGAGCCATGGAGCGGTTCAGATCGAACCTCCGCAAGCACGGCATACAGCTGACCGCAGAGCAAGAAGAAGACATGTTCAACGGATACAGAGGTTGAACCACAATCGCCACGATACCTGCCCCCTTCGCGAAGCGTAAGGGGGCTAGGGGGATGCCCACTTCATCCCGAGCACCCACCCATGTCATTCCGAGCGCAACGAGGAACCTCCCCCTTCGCACAGCGCAAGGGGACCACACCCCCGAAACCCAAGCACGCCTAGACGAACTAGAAATCGAACGCGGCCGCAACTCTAGGCAACCCTTCAATCATCACCCTACCCGCCCGCGCCCGATGTGCCGTATCGCTTCTCATCCTCGTCTTTGCGGAGGAATCGGGTCTCGCGGCGCCTGGATGTGGGTTTGGGGTCTGGCATCATAAATAACTTCTCGTCGAAGGGGTGCATCAATTTGCACCCTTTTTATTGGGATTTTTGCACCTCTTTTAACTGACAACTTCCGTTATCAACACCAGAATGAGAGTAGGCAAGGGGAGTGTCGTGCCGGGATACAAGACTTCCATTAGGTCTAACCCGATGCGGTACTTCCCTCGTCCACAAGCCCAGCGTCGTGTGGGATGACGGGAGCAAATTTGCGATCTTGATCCTCGAATGTTAGAGTGGGAGCACAGCGGCAACCTAGGTGCATGAGTGGTTGACTTTACATTGACCAAGCATCGGGTCTCCGTTTCCTACTTCCGACAAGGGGCGATTGACTGATGCGAGCGCGTCTTGTGCTACTAATGGAATTGGATGTAGTTTTACCCAAGCAACATAAAAACTCTAGAAAGGATGAATAATCTTGATTAGCGAAAATGCAATCACGATCATGGAACACACCGCGGAGCGCGTCGGTTTCGGAAACCGTTCCGACTATCCGCACTGCGGAAAATCCCCTATCAGCGCGGGAGATTGGAAAGGTAGCAGCATCGCTGCTTGCGTTTTCGCCGATCGGGACAAAGCTGATCAATACATCGGGGATTGTCTAGCCGAGTTAGACGCGCTTGGCGGAGAGTTAACAGGTGATGTAGTAACAGTCGATGGTGCTGCCGGCACGGCGATGTATATCGCTATTATCACGGCGTATGATTTGGTGGCAAAAAACTAATATCCTCGTGATTAGAGACGACTCGGCATTTCAAATGCAATCCAGCCGTGTAGGATCAGATGATAGCAGTTGAACTGGTTCAAAAGTGATTTACTTGAACTGTCAACGCTTCGGTGTGTAGTATACGACCGCTTCGAGCTTAATGCTCGAGTCTTGTGGCACGGACACGTTGATCTCTAGGTAGGAAGGATCGTGAGTGCTAACTGCGGTTACTAGTCTACCCAACTGGATGAATAGGTCCGTGAGATCTTGAAGCGGTTCGGAGTAATTTTCGTCGTTATTCGCATCAAGTCGTCCGAAAAATCGGATCGGACTTTCGGAATCTATTGACTTGTATCCGCTAAACGACGCGTCGAAAGGCATGAACTCAATCGCATAGACACCTGAGTGGTGTATGCCACCATCCGCGAAATCCGCGAATCCTATCCCCGGTTCTACATTGAGCGTCTCTGTTCCTTGCAAGCCCAACGCGTTGGCTATGAGCTGAAGCTCATCATCATCGAAAGCAAGGCGGACTTCATCGTGTGATGCGACAATGACTGGCTCCAGTTCTGGTTTTGACACCGGAGTCGGAGCTAATGTCGCCGTCGCCGTCGGAACGGGTGTCTGCACCGGAGTCTGAACCGATGTCGCCGTCGCCGTCAAGTCCGTGATTACGTTTTGACCACTGCCGCCTACTACAAGCTGAGAACGCCACCGATCCACTTGAGACTCAATAGCACGGTACGGCACAGCATAAAACGCTAAGGTTTTCGTCCCTCCCGCCGTGTTGATACCGACAACCTCGCCTCCCGGCATGGCGAAGAGCGGGCCGCCACTGTTCCCCGGATTGAGCGGCGCGGAATGCGGTATGAAGTCCTGCTCCGTACTAAGTTCATTAGGGGCAAGTACCTCGCCAATCGTTGCAATAAGGGTTCCGGTGTCGCTATCCGGATAACCGATCGCGACCACAGCTGTTCCCTCGGCAGGTGAAGCACTACTCCAAGAAAGGGCGACGAAATCAGAAGAGCAACAGATTGACAAAACCGCCACGTCCCGTTCAGCATCCCATCCTAGAACTAGGGCTTCGTATGTGTCCGAATCTCCGATCCGAACTTCTACGGAGTTTTTACCGTCGATGATGTGTTGGTTGGTCGCGATAAACGCCGTGGTTCCCTCAACTGCAAAGATGAACCCTGAACCTCGGGCTGTCGTCCCGAAAAAAGTACCACCAGACCTGGCCTGGACTCGCACCACGCTGTCTTGAACTCGATCCACCAACTCTGCTGGCGTTGAAGGTGGCTCGGGTGTCGGTGATGGTGTCGGGGTGGGAGCGGGCGTAGCCGTCGGGCCCGGTGTCGGGGTTGCGACAACCTTAGGTGTCGGTGTGACCATCGCCCCGCCAACTTCAACCAACCGTTGTGACGCTAACACTACGATGGAGGGGACAGTCACTTCATTCCCAAGGACCGCTTCATACGTGTGTAACCCAAGAACAATTCCGACTATTTCAACGATGTCATCTTCCAGCAACCTCGGCCCGTCGTATTGCAACAACACCGTGTCATCCCACCAAAAAGCATCACGCGTTACATTCGCAAGAAGCATAAACCTGTCGCTTTTTTCAGGCAATGAGATTACCTGTATGATTTTCGCCACCAATCTGACTTGCTTCAACACATGAGTCTCGTTATTTCTAAAGAGATCGTCGTAGTCAATCTCAACCGCGTCAGCCTTTAATTCATCGAACGTTGGTGTCGGAGTTGGACTCGGCGTTGGCGTTGGGGTCCGCGTGGGTACAGCTCTAGTCGGGGATGCAGCCGCTGCCGTTGCTGTTCGCGCCTCACGCAACTTCGTGACAGCAGTCGCATTTGTGTCTTGTCGCGCTTCGCGAGTTGCTTCCTGCGTATCAGATGTGCCAGTGCTTTCATTATTGTCCGAGCAATTTGAGAACATCCCGATCAGGACCACCAACAATATTCCAATGAAAATGACGGTTAAGCATCCTTTTTGCCACTTAGACCAACCCTTTGATTTCTCAGCATCGCTGTCTGAGGCAGAGCTAGCGTACTGCCAATTCGGTTCGCTTCCCGTATGTTGATCAGTACTGTCGCTCGACGTTTCGGTTCGATGATCCGGTTCGTGTCCCCATTGCCGCAGAAATTGCGCCACACGCTCCAGTTGGTCGCGTTCACCTGTGTATTTCAACTCGCCGTTAGGCGTAGAAATCTCCAATTCCCAAACACCGAAACTCCGTTTCAGCGAAACATCGGTGAAAAATACTCGGTTATGCGCCCTCTCAATCTGAGTTTTGCCCCAACTCTTTCGCAACTCCAGCAGGCTGGATTCAGTGCAAACCAATAACCGGCTCTTTAACCCGGACTTAGGGGTTGCTACACCTGCCACTACCGCCTGTTCGTCTATGATCGTAAGGTCATACCCACGGAATGAATTCATGTAAGAAACGTTCATACGATGTCAGCCTGGAACATGGAATCTGCGGGTGCTCTGCTACGCCTCGTTCGCCACCACAAACCACCCATCCCCGCGTCGCACGGCATCAACCGCCTCCTGAAAAATCCACCCATCCCGGAACGTCTGATACCCGCAGTAACCGTCGCCACGGATATCCGCCACCAACTCACCCATCAAAACCGTCCAATTCCGTTGCGTGTCATCCTCGATATCCGGCAGACTGTCCGTGATACTGGACGGCACCTCGACACGTTCCCAATCTGAGCCGCGCCGCTTCACATGCAACGGACCCTGCGCGTACGCACCCCCGATGTGGATCGAACCCTCATCGCCATAAAACGCGACGTAGTCGTTTTCGAACTTCGGCTGCATCCCCCCGTGCCGGAAGATCGACGACACCGGTTGCCTCGTCTCGATCGCCGGATTTACATGAGCCATCACCGAGTACGCCCACTCCGAATCTACATCTCGCCACTCAAGACCATCCAACTCATCCACGCTCGGAGCAAAATCTCCCCGCTCCCGAAAATCATGAACACCCTCTACAACCGGCGCAGTGTGCATATCATTACGAGCTTCGCCATTTATGTCGATCAGGGTCGCATCCAAAGCATGAAGCACGATAGACAACTTGTGCGTGAAGTTATTGCTCAATCGACCGCCGCCCAGATCGATTCGGTGCGACCAACCCCAAGGAATCAGCGGATTCAACTCGTAATGCGAAACACACTCCGTCTCAAACGGCTCCCCGATCACACCCTCAGCAATCAACTTTTTGGCTAACAACGCATGAGGTTGATACCTGAACGAAGCCGCATACGCCGTCTTAACGCCTTTGTCACGCGCCGCCACGTACAACTCCCTCGATGTCGCCGCGCTAGTCGTCAAAGGCTTGTCACAAAAAACATGACACCCTCGCTCAATCGCTGCCAAGATCTGTTCGTAATGCGCTCCGCCCGGCGTGCCGATCGCAACGATATCCGGTTTCAAACCATCTAACGCGTCGATCCAATCCGTAGACGCATACGGTATCCCCATCTCGGACGCAACTCGCTTCACCACTTCCTCAGTCCGACTAACCATCCCAACAACCTCGATACCCCAATACCGCATCGCCTCAGCATGTCCCTGCCCAGCGAAGCCGGAGCCTAAAACTAATCCTCTGAGGTTGTCGTTCATGGTTTAATCCAAGTCATTCCCGTGCTAGCACACGTCATACCTGCCATCATTCGTCATTCCGGCGGAAGCCGGAATCCACACCCATGTCATTCCGAGCGGAGCGAGGAATCTCCTCCCCTTCGCTTCAGCGTAAGGGGACGCGGCGAGCGAAGCGAGACGCAGGGGATGCCCTACCAGTTGTTGAACTCTGAACATCCCCCTAACCCCCTTGCGTTCCACGAAGGGGGAAATCCCCCCACGTCATTCCCGCGCAGGCGGGCGCTTCAGCGGGCGGAACGCCCATCCACAGAGGAGGAGAGAGGGGTATCATGGCAATCATGGTTCAACCCTAGCGTCACGCCGCCAAGAACCCAACCTTCTCGTAATCGCGATCCATGACATCGCGAGCATCGACCTCGAGCCAGTCATCCATGATCTCGGTGTAGAGCGAGCGGAAGTCTAGGTTGAACGCGAGGTCGCCTTCCACCAGATCCTTAGCGTCCATCGACGGATACTCGCCGTACTGTCCGCCTTGCACACCATCGCCGATCAGGAAAGCTACGCCACCCGAACCGTGATCCGTCCCATTCCCGTTGTCCTTTACCCTGCGACCGAACTCCGAGAACGCCAAGATCAAGATGTCCTCATTACCGCCCGGATCGTGCTGTTTCATATCCGAGTAGAAGTCGTAGATGCCTCCAGAGACATCACGTAGCAACTTCTCTTGAAGTGCGATGCCGTTGGTGTGCGCGTCGAAACTGCCGTGCTGCGTATAGCAGATGCGCGTGCCGATATCGGCCTGCAACACCTGCGCCGCACTCTTCATAGCCTTCGAAAACGCATTCGGGTCGTATTCGATCTCGGAATCATAAGTAAGCGTGCACTGGCTCAACATATCCGAACCACGCAACGCATCCAAACCCGTCTGGCTCATCAAGTCCATCGTCGGACCGCTACCAAGTCCCGTTGAGTAGATGTACTTGAACAACTCCAGCACCTCGGAGCGCTCAGCCTCCGCACCAAGATGACCCATCAGACCGTAAGTTTCGAGGTCAGTAACCGAGGCAACAGGCGCACCTTTCGCCACTAGAGCGCGAGGCAAACCACCACCGAAATTGACCGCCGCAACAACGTTGTCGCCCTCAGGATGCATCTGCCTGACTGCGTTACCCAACCAACCTTCATTCGTGATGTGTCTCGGCTCAGCGGTGTGCCAGATATCCATCGACCGGAAATGCGAACGATTCGGCTCGGGGTACCCTACACCGTGTATCACCGCTACCTTCCCTTGGTCATACAACTCCTTGATCGGTTGCATACCCGGGTTCAATCCGTACTTCCCATCCATAGGCAAAACCCGGTCCTCAGTGATGCGGACGTTCGGGCGGTTGTCGACATATCGCGGGTCATCGTATGGGACGACACAGTTCAAATAGTCGTTGCCTCCCGACAACTGCACTACTACCAGTTTGCGCTCTTTATTGCCGTTGTTTGAACTCATGGGAGTTGCTCCTGACGGTTTATGTGTGTGTTCTAGCGTTCTTTGCCTTACAGCGTCATTCCTGCGATCACAACGTCATTCCCGCGAAGGCGGGAATCCATTGGTGTTCTAGTGGGGATGTAGTTATAGACCATTTTCCTCAAGCCGGACGCAACTATGCTGTCCTCTGGATTTCACCCTGCGCGTGAGTGACGTAGGTCTAACAACCGGTTCTTCACGGCTTACGCGACCCTTTCGTAGATTTGGAACCGGTGCCGGCCGGTCTCCAGCACGTAAGACCTGTCTTCTTTGTCCAACGCAACCGTAACGGGATCCCAGAAATATGGTTCAATCCGAGCTGCGATTTCGTTCTTGTCATCGGTATCTACCTCGAAATACGGCTCGAACGTCGATCGCGCACGGAACTCGTCTTGCTGCGAGTCAAGATACTCCTCAGACCACTTCGACAACGTCGCCTCGCCTTTTAGATTAGCTAGGAAGTTGCCGTTGGCATCGAGTATCTGCACTCTTTGATTACCCCAGTCAGCGACGTATATGTTGCCATCGGAGTCGACATCGACGCTGCTTGGGCGATTGAACTCGCCATCGCCATCGCCACTCGATCCATAGGACGCTAAGAATTCGCCATCCGTCGAAAACCTCTGGATGCGATCATTCCGCCAGTCAGCGACACAGAAATTGCCATCCGGATCCATCGCGATACCCCATGGCAGATTAAACTCCCCTTCACCGTCGCCAAACGATCCCCACTTGTCGATGAATTCGCCTTCCTTCGTCAGTTTTTGAACGCGGTGATTCTTATGGTCAACAAGGAGCATGTTGTCATCGGCATCGAAAACCATGTCCGAAGGTCCATCGAACTCCCCATCGCCATCTCCGGCCGTGCCCCACATCGACCTCGGGTCTCCCTCACTGTTATAAACCGTGATCCGCTGCAACACCTCATCCGCCAAATACAAATTACCCTCAGAATCCAATGCCAGCGCAGTAGGGCCAATCATGTCGCCCATATCCTTACCATACCCGCCGATCTGGCCTAGGTATTCGTGGTCGAGTTTCACCTTCTGAATACCCACGATGTTCAACGCCACCGTATTGCTGCGACTAACCACGAAGATGACGCCATCGTCGCGAATGACCATGTCCGTAGGCAGATGGAACCCGCGACCACCCTGATCGGCATTGAATCCGATCGTGTCTCGGTACCTAATCTCGAACTTTGTTGCAGTAACCATTTCCTATCCCTAGACCATCTGATATTCCTGCGTCGCGACGATGACCTGTATCACCGAAACAATCGCCTTCTCAGCATTCTCAACCGCAGCTTCGTTGCCAAATTCGATATCACCGAACTTCGAAGCGTAGTTGATCAGACCCTGAAGAGTCGCATCTGAAGTTTCAATAGGTCCGAGTATTTCAAGACACCGGCCCACCAGACCCTCAGGCGCCAATCTACCGTCGCCAACCGATGTATGAACACGGTCGATGATCGCTCGGATGCCGGGCTTGTTCGGATCGTCCAGCGTCTCACTCGCAAAGTTGACACGCTGCACATAGGCTCCCGTGTTGATCCACTCCTCGCCGCCTTGCCAACCTTCAACACTCGGAGGGTTCAACAATGCCTGACCCATGTTGGCGCAAGTTGCAGCCGCTGCATACGCATCGTATGAGGGCACCTCTAAACCGCCAGCCAACCGCAACGTGCCGACAACCATCTCGGCAGGACTCTTGATCCGCGCATATCTAGCCGATTCATCCTTGAAGAAATCGGAGGTAAACAGTGTTCGCAACATCGCTGTGATGCTGTAATCCGAATCGAAATACGCGTCCACCATCGCTTGGATCGCTTCGGGATCACGCGGCTCTACATGTGGCCACTGCGGAACGCCCGGCTCGTCTGCAACGAAGAAGTGGTAGAGATGCCGAGCGATAAACCTTGGCGTAGCCTCGTTCCGACAGATGATATCTACCGCATCCTCCCCGTTCCAATTCCCAGTCTCACCCAACAGAGTCTTCTCGCCGTGATCGTGATCCTCATCGTCATACTCAAACTGCCAAGAGATGTAACCGTAAGGACGCGCCGTGTTGTTGCGCATCTTGATCGACATGTAATCAGGATTCACAACTCGCCAGCCGGTGAACGCACGCGCACATTCCTTGATGTCATCCTCGGTGTAGTTTCCGACACCCATCGCGAACAGTTCCAAGATTTCACGCCCATAGTTCTCGTTGATCGAGTGCGCGTGATTGTCCTGGTTATCAAGCCACATCAACATTGATGGATCCCTCGAAAGCTGCAACAACAACTCGTCGAAACGTCCCATCCCGTATCTCCGGAACATGTCGATCTGGTTCAGCACCACCCGGCCTTGGATCAATTTATGCGCCCCAGTGGCGAACACTCGGTGCCAGAAAAGGCACATCTTCTCACGAAGCGGAGCCTTCGTATACACCAACTGATACATCCAATGCGCCGCACACGCCGGCTGACTACGAAGATCCGACTGATCCACGAAATACCGGCGAATCAGATCCAGAGGCAACTCAACATCATCCAACGGATCCAACAACCCCTCCAGCGTCGCATCGTAACCCGCCGATACTGCCCGATCCAACTCATCCGGCGTGGCGCCAAATCCCGCGCGACGCAAAAGGTGCGCAATTAGAGCAACATTCTGCTTAGATTTCGCAAGAGTCATGACCTCAGCCTCTCCTGTAACTCATGAGACCATCCAAACTTAGACATAAAGTGTAACCCTACCTAACAACCTATGCAGGAATTCGTAACCCATCAATCCCCTAACTGCCTCAACCGCGGATCCGTAAAGTCCCGTATCCAATCCCCCATAAAGTTCAAAGACATCACCACCAAGAAAATCGCCAACCCCGGGAAGAACGAAGACCACCAAGCCGTAGTCAAATACTCTCGCCCTTCTGAAACCATCAATCCCCATGATGGCGTCGGAGCAGGTATCCCCGCTCCCAAGAAGCTCAACGTCGCCTCAGTCAAGATCAAACCCCCAACCGCTAACGTCGCTATAACCATGATCGTCGGCACCACGCCCGGCAATATATGTCGCACTATGACCCTCGATGGCGAAGCCCCGCAAACCCGCGCCATCAGAACATACTCTCGCTCCCGCAACGTCAGAACATCGGCCCTGACGTTCCTCACAAACCCGGCCCACGATACCATCGCCAATACTCCCATCAAAACGGTCAGACTACCCCCAAACAACGTTACGACCACGATTGCCACGAGCAGAAACGGCAACGCATGCCAGATATCTACAGCTCGCGCGATCACTTCATCGATCAAACCTCCATACCAAGCCGCCACCAATCCCAAAGTTACACCCACTAACAAGCCGCTCAACAGCGCAACTCCGGCAACCGCTAAAGATATCCTTGCGCCGTGAATAATCCGACTCAACACGTCGCGCCCTACTTGATCCGCACCTAAGAGATAGCTCTGCGTCCATTTTCCTTCCTCGTCTCCCATCCAAATCGGAGGCGCATTGCGATCCCGAAGTGCTTGAACATTCGGGGCTTGAGGGGCTATCCAAGGCGCAAAAATCGCCGACAGAACCAATGCCGCTAACACAATGCCTGGCAGTATCGGCCAGCGACGCAAAAACGAGTACACGATCCCAAACAAACTTCGAGAACGGAATTGCCCGTTCGTCGCAGAAGCGCGGTACGTTGTAGAAATCTCAGACATCAACCACCGTCACGTATACCGGATCCGCGGATCCACAACGATGTACAGCAAATCCGCAATCAAACTGAAGATCACATAGATGATCACGAACACCAAGACTCCGCCAGTCAACACCGGAAAATCGTTGTTGTTTACAGCCTCAAGCATCGTCCGCCCCAGACCCGGCCAAGCGAACACCGCCTCCGCAACCAACGTTCCGTTCAATAATCCTGCCAATAACAGCGTCGACAACGTGATCGGCTGGATCAAGGAATTCCTCAAGGCATGTTTCCATATCACCGCTGTCGCACTCGCCCCCTTCCCACGCGCTAAACGGATGAACTCCGAGTCCAATATCTCAAGCATTGAGGACCGCGTAATCCTCAAATAGCCAGCCATCGAACTCGTCCCCACAACAATCGCAGGCATGATGAAATACTTGATGTCGAAACCCTCGCCTCGCAACCCACTTGGCAACCACTCCTGCCATACCGAAAACAACAGCACCATCACTATACCCAACCAGAAATTCGGAATCGCCTGACCGAACAGCGCGACAAACCTACCAACGTAGTCCAACATAGTGCCCCGGTAAACCGCCGAGATAATGCCGATCGGCACCCCCACAAACGTCGCCAACACCCAACCTGCTATCGCTAACTGCGTCGTCGCACCAACCTTCTCCAAAATCACCTTCGAAACTTTGCGCTCGCCAGCCAGCGACTGACCCAAGTCTCCTTGCAACATGTGCCCGACCCAAACCAGGTACTGCACGATGAACGGCTTATCGAGACCTAGGTGTTTCTCCAGCGCCTTTATCTGTTCCGGCGTCCTACCATACCCTTCCGGATTCGCATAGAGCAGCAACGGATCGCCAGCGACACGCGAAAGCGCGAACACCACGAACGTGGCCCCGATTATCGTCACCACCGAGGCCAATAAACGCCGTATCAGATACCGTCTCATGTGGTAGTCATTATCACAGCGATCCTGAAGTGAACGCGCATCAGTCTACTCCCCAAATCCGACTTCACGGGCTCGGGAAGCAGACCGATACGATCTTCTGTCCACAGAATCTACTGGGCAGGTTTGATCAAGTCTAGTGAGACAATGTGCGTGCCAGCGGCATTAGCCCTCATCTCCCACGACTCAATCGAGTTCGGATTCCAAACCAACGGTTCCGGAATTGCCGCGATACCAGAGTTCAACCGCCAATGACGGTAGTACTCTAGCAACTCGGTGTTGTTCGCAATCCGTTGCGCCTTGTCAAGCTCGCCCGCTGTCTTCAGGTAGTTCTCCAGCACGAACGGAATCTCCATCGCACAGCTGAAACCACCGCGTGACAACGTCGTGAATACTACACCCTTCGGGAAGTCCCAAGGCACAGAGTCTCGCGCGTCAGTACCGCCACACGCGCTCAGGAACGGTTGATTCTGCGAACGGTCAACAACCGTCGGACGCCATACCGGGTAACCGTGCCGCACCAAGCTGGTACGAATGCCCAAGCCGTCCCACATCGCGCCGATCGCTGCTTGAATCTCTCCAGCAGTACCTGTTGCACCGCCAACGTGCGGTGTCACGTACATGTCTACTTGGAAACGGATGCCACGCGACGCTACCGGATAACCAGCCTCGTCAAGCATCTGAGCAGCCGCTTCAGGGTCGTACTCGATGTTCCATTTATCGTCCCATTGTGGCGACCTGATCGAGAACGCGTTAACGTGCACTAACCAGCCGAGGCCGTCGACGATCACATCGTTAATCGTCTCCTTGTCGATCGCGATCGACATTGCAGTTCGTACCATTCGGGCGCGTTCCATGCTCTCGTCGTTACCATACTCGCCGATCCAAGGGAACTGCTCTGTGGGCTGATAACCCTCGCGGCTCACCTCAACCTGTTGCGGTTCGCCCACAGTAATGTCCGGACAAGATACCGAGCTAGCGCCTTGCGAGCAGTTGTAGTCGTACTGTTCCCAGTAATTACCCGCGAAGAAGATGCCTTCCTGTGCAGCCTTGCCGCTGTCTGACATCTTGAATCCTTCTTCTAGCAACCCGCGGATCGCCTTCAACGAAACATCGGCGATGTCCGCCTGACCATTTCTAAGCATCGCAATCCGGGTTGACTCCTCCGGAACCTCATTCACGTTCAAGAACGGCATATATGCCGGTTGAATGTGATGCTCGGGGTTCGACTCCAAACGCACGATGTTCTGCGGAATGAACTCCTTCAGCATGTACGGACCCGTACCGATGATGTTCTCGTTCGCCCACTCGCGACCGTTCTCATCGAACGCCGTCTTGCTGAAAGTGCCGTTCGTCCCAGCAAACGTATTGAAGTAAGCCTGGTTCCACACTACGGTGAACTGCTTGATCGGAACCTCAACCGTGTAGTCGTCGATCTTCACCATCGGCTCGAACACCGCCGCGTAGTCACCCGACTGGTTGTGCGTGCTCTCCGGTGTGATCAAGTCATTGAAGCTCCACACCAAGTCGTCAGCCGTCAACTCGCCCCAACCGCGGTGGAACTGAACGCCTTCCTTCACTTTCACTGTGATCTTGCTGAGGTCCTCCGCAACCGTCCACGTTTCCGCCAACACAGGATCGACAATGTTCGATCCAACAGGACCACCCGGCTGGAAGAACCCTTCCGCGATGCTCCACGGACCGTCCGGTGCACCTGTGCTGTTCAAACCCGTCATCGTAAGACCGACGCGGTTCTGCACAGCCATTTCAGCGGTGTCTGGCGCGCTCTGTGGCGCTGGCGCCTCCATCATCGCCACCGCGATAGGCGTCGCCGTCGCAACTACTATCTTCTCAACCTCCTTCTCGACCTCCTTGACCACCTCTACTTCGACTTCTTTCTCCACTACCACTGTCTGAACCACGGTTTCACCCGCGACTTGCACCTGCTTCTCCACGACGACGGTCTGGATTACAGTTTCACCTGCGACCTGCACCTCTTTCTCAACCACTACAGTCTGGATCACGGTTTCACCGGGCACCGCCCTCTCTACGACCACCGTCTGAACGACCGGGGCTCCAGGCACCTGTACTTCTCGTTCCACTACGACTGTTTGGATGACCGTTTCGCCGCCGCCGCAAGCGATCGCGATACCGGAAAGTACCAGGCACCACGCAGCTATCGCAGCAACTAAGATTCGGTTCTTTCTATACCGAGGATTACCGTTCATCTAGTTACCTCCTGACGTCAAGTACTGCTTGATCGACGCGATCTACACGACATTGCCCAAGCTCGATGCTAGGGTTCATGAGATACGAATCCAACTAAGCAATCAACGATTTGCGATCACGTACGACCACGATTGAATAGCAGTCTATACCTTGTTCGTAATTTACGCGCTGCAAATCCTCGATATTCGTAGTTTGAGTCGAAAATTTGGCAACAGAAAGTCCCATCGTTCTCGCTAAAGACCGAATGGACTATCTTGGAACCTGCCAAGGCTTCGTTGCCCCACCCCGAGCATTACCCGCTCACATCGCTTCGCTTGTTCGCGCCCCCTTACGCTCCGCGAAGGGTGCGTACACCTCTACCCCCTTCGCGCTGACTATGTCATTCCGAGCGGAGCGAGGAATCTCCCCCTTCGCGGAGCGTAAGGGGGCTAGGGGGATGCATCACGGCAATCATGGTTCGAATCCCTTTTTATTCCCCATTGATGATCAAAGCGGTTTGGAACTATGAGATGTCATCCGTCGCGCCTATGTGATTCGTGGTAAAAAGTAAAGCGCGGGACAGCCACATCAATCCACCAGCGAGGTTAAGATGCTCTACGTCAGATTCATTGCCGCATTCTTGGTCTACACCATCATCGACGTCGGTTGGAACCTCTCGCCCATCGCCTTGGGCATGTACGACAACCTGCACGAGTCTAGCGGTAGCCAAGCGGTTCGCGACGCGTTCGGAAAAGCGCCGGACACATGGGGTGGCGGCGAGATTCTCGCTCTGCTAGTGTTTCTACTGCTCATCGTATTCGGCAACAGCTACTTGGCGATAGAACCGGCGATCAAGCAAAAGAGCCTCACGGTTGCCATGCGGAACAGCTTCGTACTCGGATGTGCTGCTTATGCCACCTACATCGTGCCAGTCTTCTTAGCGTTCGCATCATGGCCCGGAATCCTAGTGCCAATCGACATCCTAATCGGCGGACTACTCAGCCTCATTACATCCACGGTAGTCACCTACATTGCGCTGCGAAGGAGTGGGGAATAAGCGGTTGCCCCGATGATCAACGGACCGTCGTAGAAGCTGTCGTTAGGTGGGAATCGTGGCGGAGGGTGCGGGATTCGAACCCGCGAGGGGGCTCAACACCCCCAACCCACTTAGCAGGCGGGCGCACTAGGCCTCTATGCGAACCCTCCGTTACTTAATGGACTCTATTCTAAACCCTAAGCCCGCCTCCCTTGATGTTTAGGCAAGCATCCCCCTGACCCCCTTGCGCTCCACGAAAGGGGAAGTACCCTCCCCCTTTCTCAAAGGGGGAATACAAGGGGGTTTTACCTGCGTGTGTGAACCCCTTCCGTCTCGTTACGCTGGCACCCCCTTCAATTCCCCCTCAGAGAGGGGGAGGTAGAGTGTTGTCTCCTCACGAAATCAACTTCCGCTTCAACAGCATGTACGCCAGCGGCAACACAACGGCGATCATACCGAATAAGAACAGCACATCCCAAATCAGCGATGCATCTACATTGTTCGTAGCGAAGGCGCGGCTCAAGTTTACCGCCGGTGCTAATGGGATGAAGTTGGATATCGTTTGTGCCCAACCCGGTAGGACCTCAAACGGGTAGAAGATGCCGCTGAACATGAACATCGGCGTGCCAACCACCGTGAAGACCAAAGTTACGAAGTTGACATGCGGAGCGGTGGAGGAAAAGAGAAAACCGACTGCGCCAAATAAGACGGAGACCAAGAACACGGGTAACACCACAAACACTACTGTCCACTCGATGATCCATCCAAACGACACCGCGATAACCGTTATAGAAGCCATGCTGATGAACGCCCGAGTAACTCCAAATGCGATGTCGGCGATCAATACCTCCAATATCGACAAGGGCGCCGTCAACTGCGTGTCGTAAAGCTGATTCTCCATCCGGTTGTACGCGCCCATTGAACACTCCACCATCGGCACGAACATCGCGCTTCCTACGATGATGCCCGGCGCAACAAACTCCGGATACGGTATCTCCGTTCCGGGTACGGTCGGCACCAACCTCCCGATTCCGACGCCCACACCAATCATCATCACCACGGGTTCGACAAACATGAATGCCAAGGCATACTTCCAGAAGCGTATGAATGCGAACCAGTGCCGGATCCAGAGTGCCGTGATGCTCCGAAAGCGGATTCCTGCAATCGTCTTTAGCTCTGGCTGTTGCTGGGTGATGAATACGACTTCAGTGCTCATTCGTCTCTCAACTCTCTGCCCGTCAGCACTAAAAACACATCTTCCAAGTGCGCCGGACGATAGGTGACGCGCATCTTCACCAAACCCGTCAAAGTCGATACATCAGGCTTCGAATCCCGTGGCGCGGTTACCAATATCCTCGGCCCTACCTCGCTGTAATCTCGCCCCTCAGCGTCAAGTTGCCGTCGCAGCGCAGCACGCTCCTCACGACTCGCCGATTCGCTGATCTGCAACATCGCAACCTCGGCGCCGACGTGATGCTTAACCACCTCGTCAGGCTCGCCGATGTCCAAAATGTTGCCGTGATCCATGATCGCCAAACGGTCGCACAACGTCTCAGCCTCGATCATGTAGTGCGTCGACATGATGATCGTTACTCCGGCTTCCTTCAAGGCGCCTAGTTGCTCCCAAACTCGGTTGCGGCTCTGGGGGTCTAACCCAGTGGTCGGCTCATCCATCACTAGCAGCTGAGGACTGGACATCATGGCTCGTGCAATCGCCAATCTTCGCTTCATCCCTCCAGACAGCGCGTGAATGCTTGCGTTTGCCCTGCTCTCCAAATTGAAGAATCCTAATACTTCCTTTGTCCGCCTGATTGCCGATTTGTATGACAATCCTGCCAAATACCCATGCATCTCCAAATTGCGATGTACCACCAGCGAGTTGTCGAGGCCGTCGTGTTGGGTAACTACGCCGATCACATTGCGAACGTCTCTGCCGGACCTGCTGACATCCATGCCTGCGACGACTATAGCCCCTGATGTCGCTGGCGACAGCCCTGCCATCATGCGCATGGTGGTCGTCTTGCCTGCGCCATTCGGCCCCAAAAGCCCGAATGTCTCTCCACGCTTGACTGTGAAGCTGATTCCGTCTACTGCGCGCAGCTCATCGTACAGCTTGACCAAATCGGTCACTTGCACAACGTTATCTATGGCACCTGCGAGTTGAGACATGGTGTGGGTGGCGAGGTATGCGGTGATCCGCGTCAACTGAGCTGGGTCGAGTGGTCAATCCTTACACCTCACCGCTTCCAACCGCTCGCCAACCCGATAATTTCACTATAAAACCTGCAACATCATCCTCAAACAAGAACCATCAAAGACCACTCTTGGGTACTATCCATTCCGCCTATTCCGCGTTCGGATTATTTGCACAACCCTCCCACTTGATGCCCAATGGGAAATTAAAGCGGGTTTAGACAACGAATTCCGCTTTGCATCCCGCTCCCATATCCCCTCTGGATTCCGACTTTCGTCGGAATGACGTAGTTATGCACAGGTCACGTTCAGATTGTTCCAAGTACCGATCGTCGCTGGTTATCCCGGCGTCTCACCTATCCAGACCTCACCGCCCTCGAAATACTCCTTCTTCCAGATTGGAACGATCTCTTTCAAGCGATCTATGAAATACAGTGCGGACTCAAACGCAGGTCTCCTGTGGGCGGCGCTTACTGCTAGAACCATACTGGTCTGACCGATATCTACTCGACCTGTCCGATGGCAGACCGCGGCTTCACCGATCTCCCACCTATCTTTCATCTCCTCAATGATCTGTAGCATCACGTTCTCGGCCATTGGGGAATATGCCTCATATTCAAGCCATAACACTCGCCGACCTTCGTTGTGGTCCCTAGTTATCCCGTGAAAGACAACCACAGCGCCATCCCGATCCGATCCGACCGACCTCACGACCTGATCCGCTTCGATCTCATCTTCTGTAATCCATATGCGCGTCGCTACGTGTTTATCATCGTCAGCGCCGCCGCTGACTGGAGGAATGACTGCTATCTCGTCCCCATCCTGAATAGTGGATTCCCTATCAACGTAGCGTCCGTTACGCGCCAACATCACGCCTATCGGCAAGACGGCTTCACGCCCTACTGATGCCAAAGCTTCATCCACAGCCTCGCCCAACGTAGATTTCCGGCTCAATTCGACAACGATTCGACCAGTTCCGGCGCGTTCACGCGCTCCAGCGAAAAAGAGTACCGTCACACGCATGGTGTCGCTCACGGTCAGACAGGCTTCCACGTCGGCTTGCCATTCTCTTCCACAACCTTTCCCATACTCATTCCGGTTGGAAGATGTCCTGAAACTACCGTCCAGTCTTCTGACATGGCCCTCCAGAGCAACCATCGGCGCGAGGCCGTTGAGAGGTCTTGCCGCCAATCGAAGACGGGACACCAGTGTTGCTCTCGGATCTGAGCGACGTTGTGGAATAGATCACCGGTTAGGACAGCGGTTTCGCCACCCGATTGAACTAGAACGCATTGGTGACCGGGGGTGTGCCCGTTCGTAGGTAGGAGAGTCACGCCGTCCATTAACTTAAACCCTCCCGACACTAACTTCAACTGTCCAGTCCCTTCCAATGGCGCCACATACACGTTGAAGTCATCGTTCGCGTTCGCGGGGTCGCGGTAATATGTCCAGTCGTTCTGGGCGATGTGGTAATTGGCGTTCGGGAAAGTCGTCCGCGCTTCACTACCCTCACCCGACACGTTCCACCCGATGTGGTCCCAATGGCAGTGCGTCGTCACCACGCTGTCAATATCCTCGGCACTGACGCCAAGAGCACTCAGATTATTCAACAGATCGCCCTGAGCCGGACCGTGTTCGTACGGACCTGGCCCTGCCCCAGTGTCCACCAAGACATTCTGACCAGAACCGTCCGAGCACTTAATCAGGTGGCCGCGCCACTGAGCCTCCCAATATCCGTCTGGTGTCAACGCGTAGTCTCGATGCGCGTCCCACTCGTTACCGCTGACATCGACAAAGACATCGGCAGGATTTCGCCTAAATCCAATGTGGTCATCGATGACTGAGATTTCGTAATCGCCAACTGTGATCTGTGTGGAAGCCATGGCCGTGTCTGGATGCTGACAAGTAAAGTGTGCGTCAAATGTGACGTTCAGGGTTCGAGAACTTCTATGTAGATGGCGGATTCGTCGCCGTTCACGGATACGCTGCTTAATTCACCCTCGCCAGAGTAAACTACATCCCCTTTGCCAGCGTTGACGACGTCGCCGTCTAGTACGAAACTGACGTTGCCTTTCAAGACGACCCACCACGCTTCGGCATCGCCAGAGATGGATGCTGTAGGACCGCCAGGCAACACGTGAGACATAACGACGCGGTTCCTCTGATCAAGTATCACCGTCTCCTGCCAATCTTCATCTAGCCCGTGGCGATCGATCATGTATTCTAGCGGCGTGAAAATTCGGTTGGGCGGCTGCCAATGATCTTCCAACGGGATAGTCCGCGCCGACGGCAATCCTTTAAGGTCATGGTTAGATCCGGGCTTTCCGATGACCATCCTCATACACATCTCGCCCTTCCATGCGCGTGGGTCATGTCGGTATCCACATGGTGCAACTACGATGTCTCCAAAGTGTGCTTTGAAGGGCTCGTATTCGCCGATGGTGTATCGCATCTCGCCGCCGAAGACGACCCACCATTCGTTGAAGTCATCGTGAAGATGCGGGTCGCCGGGTGATCCGCCGGGTGATGATATGACTGCCATGCGATTTCGCGAATCCATGACCATTATGCGCGACTTTGTAACCGAAGCATATCCACCGCCGGAGCGTGCGATCTCAGGCAACACCGGCGCCCCCGGGTCCGTCGAATCCGGGCTTACCGATTGCACTATTTCGCTGTACGAGACATGTCGGGTATTGAGTTCAGACATTGCATAATCCGTTAGATGCTCTGGTTTCGAGTTCCGATTCAGAGTGCAGTTAGCACTCGTAGCAGTTTAACAATCGTTCAGCAGGTGGCTGGGTCTGCTACTTCTACGAAGATTGCGGAGCCGTGGCCCGTTGCGGATATTGCACTCCATTCGCCGTCGCTAGAGTAGATGACGCTGCCTTTGCTGGCATCGACTACGTCGCCGGCAATCTCGAAGCGCACATTGCCTTTCAGCACTACCCACCAAGATTCACTGTCGCCGTTGACCGATTCCGTGGCGGTACCTTGCGTAAGGTGAAACATCTCGACGCGGTTGCGCTGGTCTAGCAATACCGACTCTTGCCAGTTCGTATCTAGTCCATGACGTTCGATCATGTACGGTAGCGGAGTCAAGATGCGGTTTGGCGGTTCCCAGTCAGGGTCCAAGCGTACGTTACGAGACGGTTCAATGCCTTTGATGTCATGGTTGGAGCCGGGTTTGGTGCATACCAGCCTCATGCACATGTCACCGTACCACGGGAGCGGCGTGTGCCGGTAGCCGCACGGCGCTACGGTTATATCTCCGAAGGTGGCTCGAAATGGCGTGTACTCGCCGACTAGAAAACCCATGACTCCGCCGAATGCCATGAACCACTCGTTGAAGTCGGGGTGAATGTGTGGATCCCCAGGCGATCCGCCGGGGGAAGTGATAACGGTTGCTCGATTTCTGCTGTCTTTGATGAGGATCCGGTTCGACTTAAATTCCGCGCCGAAATGATTGGAAAATTCTTCTTGTTTCGGAGCGTCCTCCGCGGCAGTTATCGCTGCTTTGGTGCGGAGGTCTTCAACGATTTCGGCGTAGGAGACGTGGCGTTGGTTGACTTCGGACATTTAAGCGTTCCTGTTGAGATATTGCCGTTCGGAGTTGAAAGCGAGTTTAACAGCAGGATGGATTGGGGTGTTTGGATGCGTACCCCACTTTGCGGAGTCGCCCTATCCATCCTCTATCCTTCGCTTCGTCATTCCCGCCTCTATCCTCCGCTCCGTCATTCCCGCGCAGGCGGGAATCCAGAGGGTACTCGAGGGGAAATCATGGCAATCGAGACCTTTGCGTAGCTACTGTCATTCCGACGAAAGTCGGAATGACGGGAATTGGCGCGAGCGGCACGACGCGGATGCCATCCAACCCCCTTTAATTCCCCCTTTGCTGACGCAAAAGGGGAGGTTTTTAGCTTTGGTGCCGAGAGTGGGATTCGAACCCACACGCCGTTTAACGGGCCGCGGGGTTTAAGCCCGCTGCGTCTACCGTTCCGCCATCTCGGCATCTTGCGCGATTTCAGTGCCTGCGACGCTTAAGATTCTAACTGTGGAGGACTCAATCAATCGAATCGATTGGGCAAGCATCTATCGTCAGCAGGAGAGTTAAATTGGCTGAACATTCCGAAACGACAGTCGGCATCATCGGTGGCACTGGTTTATATGACTTGGAGGGATTCCGAGACGCGCAGTGGGTATCTGTGCAGTCGCCGTTTGGTGCGCCATCCGATGACCTGCTGATTGGCAGATTCGAAGGCATCCGAGTGGCGTTTCTTCCTAGACATGGCCGTGGACATCGGGTACCCCCGAGTCATGTGAACTATCGCGCCAACATCGACGTTCTCAAACGCGCAGGGGTGGACCGCATCTTGGCATTCAGCGCCGTCGGATCGCTCAAAGAGGAGTTGACGCCTGGGACGTTCGTGTTGGTTGACCAATACCTTGATCGCACGAGTGGACGTGACACATCGTTCTTTGGTCCCGGATTCGTCGCACATGTCAGCATGGCAGACCCGGTGTGTTCAACGATGAATGACGCGGTGGAGGGAGCCGCGCAGAGACTAGATATCGATTTGGTGCGCGGCGGCACTTACATCGCCATGAACGGGCCGCAGTTCTCAACGCGGTTTGAGTCGAACCTTTACCGCTCTTGGGGTTGCGACATTATCGGCATGACCAACATGCCAGAGGCAAAACTGGCGCGTGAAGCAGAGACGGCTTACACGACAGTCGCAATGGTTACGGATTACGACTGCTGGCATTCAGGGCATGACGATGTCTCAACCTCGATGATCCTAGAGGTATTGAAGCAAAACACAGTAAACGCGAAGAAATTGGTAGCATCGGCAATTCCCATCATCGGGTCATTAGACGCGCCATTTCCATCAGGTGTCCACACCTCGCTCGAACATGCCATAGCCACCGCGCCTCAAGACCGCGACCCTGCGATTGTCGCAAAACTCGATGCCGTCGCCGGACGTGTCCTTCAGAACGAGGGTTGGTCAGGTCAGAGACACAACCGAATAGATTGACACCTCACTCGTTGACGAAGTGGAACGTCCAATTGGCCTCTACTGTCGGTTTATTGCCCGGTTTCGGGGGCCTTACAATCCAAGAAGCAAATACAACAATATACTCCTCATAGGTTGCGATAGCTGGCAACACAGACCAAGATGACACACGTCCATCACTTGTGAAACAATCGCTACTCCGGCCGCGGCATTCGTATCTCATGTCTGGGACCGCTATTCGATCCTCAATCTTGCCGACAGCAATTCCGGTCTGAGGATCTATCTCGTAGTAGATGTCGACAATTGCAAAGTCAGGAGGAACGTGAGTTCGGAACTCGATGATATTGGCATCTCGGCGAGACTGACCCGCCGGCCAATCTGGATCGTCGGGTTCTTCAAGGAAAGTCGGACCGCCCATACCCGACCAATCACCGATGTCAAGTTGCGCCTGAATCTGAACCGATCTGTCCAAATTCACAGCGTAAAGATCCGGAACCACAGCGGGGGTGGGGTGCTTCATATCAACCATACTATCAACGGCTTTCAACGCCTTCGGAGGTAATTTATGATTGCGTGCCTAAACTCAACACGACGCCTTACAAGGCGAGACCGTTGCAAAATGTCGTCATACCCGCGCAGGCGGGTATCCAGAGGAGGCTTAGAGGGCCGCGAAATGCCCGTCTAAAACCCCTTTATTCGCCCTTGGGCATCAAGGGAGAGGGCTTGCAAAGGGCTCGACAAGGCAGTATCGAACTCTCAAACCATGTCAGAAACCGAGCGCTGGACAGCCGCCGACATACCCGATTTGTCTGGTAAAACCGCTGTAATCACAGGCGCCAACAGTGGGATCGGATACGAAACTGCGCTTGAACTGGCCCGACATGGCGCGACCACCATCGTCGCCTGTCGCTCAGTTTCACGCGGCGAATCGGCTCTAGGACGAATCAAAGAATCTGCGCCATCTTCCCAGGCCAGATTGATGCTCCTCGATTTAGGGGATTTGGCCTCGATCGACGCATTCGCGGAGACTTTCGCGAAGGAATACGAAAACCTCGACTTGCTGATCAACAACGCCGGAATAATGGCGACACCGTACCGCACAACCAAAGATGGTTTCGAGTCTCAATTCGGCACTAACCATCTAGGGCATTTCGCCTTGACTGCGAAACTGATGCCTTCAATCTTGGCTTCGCCATCAGCGCGCATCGTCAACGTAAGCAGCTTGGCACATCGAAGCGGAGGCATCGACTTCGACGCGCTTCAATTCGGCAGATCAAACTACAGCCGCTGGCAAGCGTACGGTAATTCCAAATTTGCCAATCTGCTGTTCACGTATGAAATGCACAGGCGATTGCGTCGCGCTAATGTCGAACACGTTGCCTCGATGGCCGCCCATCCGGGGTTCTCTCGCACAAACCTAGCGCAAGGATTGGGGCTGATAGGCACGTTGTTGAAGCCCATCGGCGCGCTGATCTCTCAAAGCGCTCACATGGGCGCGTTGCCGACCCTCAGAGCGGCAACTGATCCGAATGCCGAGAGCGGTCAATACTACGGACCCGACCAACCTAACGAACGACGAGGATATCCGGTTGTAGTCTCCTCAACACCTGCATCTCACGACGAAGAGACAGCACGGCGGCTCTGGGAACATTCGGAGGAACTGACAGGCACAAAGTTCGAGATTTGATCTCCGCAAAACTACCGTCATTCTCGCGTAGACAGGAATCCATAGGGGCAAGGGCATCCCCCTAGCCCCCTTACGCAAGCGAAGGGGGGAGATTCCTCGCTCCGCTTCGGAATGACAGGGCGGCAAACTTAGAACTATTCCGTTGAGATTGGAGGCGACGGGCGGATTCGAACCGCCGAATAGAGGTTTTGCAAACCCCCGCCTTAGACCGCTTGGCTACGTCGCCCCTGTGATTCCGAGTGTATCGCCGCGCTGGTTATCTTGTTGGTAATGACCAACGTTGTCTGGTGCCGAGAGTGGGACTCGAACCCACACGCCCTTTCGAGCACTACGCCCTCAACGTAGCCTGTCTACCAATTTCAGCATCCCGGCTTGTCCAGTCTTGCCTTGCTTGCGGCTCACTCATCCTTCAATCAGAGGATTTGTTTGTGGCAGGAGCGGCAGGATTCGAACCCGCGACCTTTGGTTTTGGAGACCAACGCTCTAGCCAACTGAGCTACGCTCCTATGCCAGTAATATTGATTTTACATGGTTTCCTAGAGGGCACCAAACCACCAAGCAGAGTCATGGGCAGACCCGGACCATTAGTTGGTTTGGTAATTGACCAGCGACACCGATACCCTTGCAAAATTCTCCTATTTGATGCTCAATGGGGAATCAAAGGGGGTTCATAAGCCGCGTTCTGCTTTTGATACCGATCGCTCCCATCCTGTGGATTCCCGCCTACGCGGGAATGACGGTAGTTTTGCAAAGGTCTTGCGACACCCAGAATCAAACAGCCGGTGCCACTGCGTGAGTGACACCGACTGCTAGCGTTCGTAATCCGCTTGATTGGATTGGCGGCGGGTTACATCACCGTCGAGTCGCCAGTCTCTCCTGTGCTGACACGAGTGGCATCTTCGATCGATGAAATGAAGATCTTGCCGTCTCCGATTGCGCCTTCATCGCCGGTTCTCGCTGATCCAATGATGGCATCGATAACCGCGTCTTTCATCTCATCAGGGATTACGGTCATGATCATCGTCTTCGGAAGCGCGACTCGGTGTGAGAGGTGTCCGCCTCGTCCAGTGAAGACCTCTACGCCTTCTTGTTGTCCCTTACCAGTAATGTTCCAGTAAGAGTAGCCCTTTACGCCAGCGGCGGTAAGAGCTTCGAGCACCGTGGACGTCCGTTCGGGGCGAACCACTGCTTCGATCTTTAGCATTGGTAGTTCCTTTCGTGGTTCAGTGGCGAGGGAGTGCGTAACAACATGCTACTCCCTCGCCCACAGTTAGTTCGTATTCCGATTAGTCAGCGCCATCCGCAACGTAGCCACGCTCACCATGCTCGGCGATGTCGATGCCCATGTCCTCTTCACGCTCAGAGACCCGCAAGCCAAGACCTGGGATCTTGTCGAGGATGAACAGGATGATGAACGAGACGATACCAGAGTATGCCAGCGTAGCAACGACTGCGATCAGGTTCGCTACGAAGTGACCAGCGTTGCCATTGACCAGACCTCCAGAAGAGTCGGTCAACGCGCCCCAGGCAAAGATACCCGTCGCCAATGCGCCCCAGATACCGCCAAGACCGTGAACTGCGAAGACCTCAAGCGAGTCGTCTACACCGATCTTGTGCAGGATCTCAAAGTGGACTGCGTAGTGACAGATGATGCCAGCACCCAGACCGATTGCAAAGGAGCCCATGGTGCCAACCCATCCGGCTGCCGGGGTTACCGCTACGAGACCTGCGACGACACCAGTGGCTACACCAACGGCGCTAATGCGCCCAGTGTGGATGTAGGAGAGCAACCCCCATACGACTGCTGCAACTGCTGCCGCAGTGTTCGTGTTCACAAAGGCCTGCACTGCGACACCGTCAGCCGCCAATTGCGAGCCGGCGTTGAAACCGAACCAACCGATCCAAAGAATCGCCGCGCCAAGAACTACGAACGGTACGTTGTGTGGCTCAATTCCTGGGTTCCGGCGTTTGCCGACCAGAATTGCCGCTGCAACGGCTGCGATGCCCGCGTTGATGTGAACGACGGTTCCACCTGCGAAGTCAAGCGCCCCGCCGTCTAGGCCGCCGATCCAACCGCCACCCCAGACCCAGTGGCAAACCGGGGCGTACACGAGAGTTATCCATAGCACCAAGAAGATCAGGTACGTAGTGAACTTGAATCTTTCGACAAACGCTCCAGTGATTAGTGCCGGGGTAATGATCGCGAACGTCATTTGGAACGCTGCGAACAACAGATCAGGGATGCCGTCGCCTTCGTCATAGGCGACGCCAGAAAGCCCGATGAATTCGAGACCGCCTACTACGCCGTTACCCATGTCGTTGAACGCGAGGCTGTAGCCCCAGAGTACCCAGACTACGCTCGCCACCCCCATGGCGATGAAGGAGTACATCAAAGTGCTGACGACGTTTCTGCCGCGCACCAGTCCCCCGTAGAAGAACGCCAAGCCCGGCGTCATGAACAGCACCAACAAGGTTGCCGTCAACATCCAGGCTATAGAGCCAGTATCCATATTCGTATCCCTCCGTATGGATGATTCCGCAATGTTCTCAAACTACGGGGGTTATGTTTCGCGGATGTTAAGCAACTGTTTCGCGGACGTTAATCTGCGAAACGTCTGGTTCCTTCCCGTAAGGATGAGAGCGTGCATAACTACCGTTATTCCACACCCCCACGCGGGAGTGACGGGGTTAAAATGCATTGTGCGACTTGATATCGCCGCACAAGCACTTCATGGATAGCACCACCTAGACACTAACGCAGGAAGCAAACCCTATGCCGATCATCGACTCCCACTGCCATTCCTGGGCCTACTGGCCATATCTCCCAGAGGTACCTGACCCCGATCATCACGGCTCGGTTGAGACACTTCTGAATCAGATGGATGTAAACGGAGTTGACCGCGCTACCATCGTCTGTGCACAGATACACCGCAACCCAGACAACAACGACTACGTAGCCGCCGCTGTACGAAAGTATCCCGACCGCTTAGACCAGTTCGCGGATGTCGACTCTTTTTGGTCTGACACATATCACATGCCCGGTGCTGCGAAGCGATTGGAGCAGGCCGCCGAGCGTTGGCCGATGAAAGCCTTCACACAATACGTAGCCAGCGAAGACGATGGCCGCTGGTTCAACACTCAAGAAGGCAAAGACTTCTTCTCGGTTGCTCGTGATGTCGGACTTATCGCGTCAATAGCGATGGCGCCGCATCACCAGAACGAGATTCGCAAGGTCGCCGAATCCTTCCCTGAAGTCCCTATTCTTTGCCACCACATGTCAGCGTTGAAGTCCTACGGCGACGACGCGCAAGCGATGGTGGATAACGTAACTGAGTCTGCGAAGCTGCCCAACATCCACCTGAAACTGTCCGGTTTCCACTACCTTTGCCAACCCGATCGCACATGGGACTTCCCGTACCACGAGACACACTGGGTCTACGAAGCCTGCTACGAAGCGTTCGGGCAACGTCTCTGCTGGGGATCGGACTTTCCCGTGGTTAAAAAGGCGATGACCCACCTCCAGTCCCTCGAAGCCTTCCGTTCTCACCTGACGTTTATTTCCGACGAAGACCGCGAGATGATACAAGGCGAGACGCTGGCGAGACTGTTGGCAAACGCTCGTACAGTTAGCTGAAAATCTGATCGGTCCAGGTTCAGTTACCCGATAGTACCTGCTGCGCCGCTTCAGTTCCGGCGATGCGACCAAACACGGCTCCGGCCATCATGCCGCCGCCAGACGGGTAGTTGTCGTGCCACAACCCGCCTACCATCTCGCCCGCAGCGTAAAGTCCCGGAATGACATGATCGTCTTCGTGCAAGATCTCGGTCGACGGGCTGATTTTCAGACCTCCGTACGTAAACGTCATGCCGCAGATTGTCGGATATGCCTCGAAGGGTGGTGTGGCGATGGGCAGTGCCCAATTGCTCTTGGGAGGAGTTATGCCCGATGCCGATTTTCCATCAAGGTTGAACGGATGGAATTCGCCGTCTTGAATGGAGGCGTTGAACCGACGGACCGTTTCGAGGAACGCCCTAACGTCACGAATCTCAAGTTCTTTCGCGAGTGTTTCAAGAGTGTCTGATTTGTAAACTGTCGCGTCTTCGTATCCGCGAATAAGCCCCCTGCGTCTCTGTTCGGCATCGAAGATCTGAAAAGCGAGCCCTCCTGGCTGTGAAAGAATGGCGCGCCCGGTCTTGGCATAAGTTAGCCCGCGCCACGTCTCGCCCTCATCGACGAACCTACGCCCGTCGACGTTGACCATGATCCCGAAGGGATAAGAGTAGCGGCTCCAGTACACTCCACTAACGTCTGGACCGGGGAGATCGTACTCAGGTCGATTCGAGTCCTGTGGAGACGCGTGACAGGTTGACCAGCTTCCATATCGTTGTGCGCCCAAATCCATAGCCATGTTGAGGCCGTCGCCAGTGTTGAACGGTACGCCCCGGAGCTTCACCTTGTCCCAACCAGCGCCAAGGTACTGGGCCCGCATCTCCGGGCTCGACTCGAAGCTGCCACAAGCCAGAATCACTGCACGCGATTTGTAGCGAGCATCTCGGTCTACGCTACGAGCCATCACTCCGGTCACCTCTCCCGCACGATCCTGCAACATCTCTACAGCCTCGGTCTCGTAATGCACTGGAATACCTAAACGCTCCGCAGCGTGGAACCATCGCTCCTGCATGGCAAATCCGCCGCCATCGAATGAGACGACATTCGCCGACGTCGGACTTTCGTGAGACGGAATCCATGCGTGTCCGTATGACCGCATCCAAAGGACCGTTTCGTAAGCATCCGAGACGAGAATGTTCGCTAGAGTGGGATCGCTTCGACCATTGGTTACGGTCATGATGTCGTAGTAGTAATCCGACTCGGTGTAGGCGTGAACTCTCTCGGACAATGACCGCGTCTCTTCTTCGCTGACATCCGAGAGCAGAGGTGCGAGGTCTTCCATTCCGCGGTACGGGAACCGCATGTGAACGGTCAGCGCGCTGTTGCCGCCACGTTGAGACTTCGGCGCCTTTTCGAGTACGACGACACGAGCACCCTGTTCACGAGCTGCCACCGCGGCCGCCATCGCAGCGTTGCCCGCACCTACCACCAACACGTCTGTCTCGACTACGTTTTCCACTCGGAATTTGCTCCGCATCCGTACCTATAGAACTAAAGTCAGGACATGACGGCGACTTTGTTGGATTCGATCAGATCAAAGTCGATCTGCGCGCCCAAACCGGGTTCGGTGATCGCGTGGACAAAACCGTTTTCGTCGTGTTCGATATCCTGAACCAACCCGTACTTCTGCAATTCTGATGGCAACAACACCTCAAACATCTCGGTGTTTTTGATCGCCATGGCGCAGTGAAGGTTAGCCACGTTCATCAATGAGTTTCCGCCGTGATGGATCTCGTAATTGACATGGAAAGCCTCCGCCAGGTGTGCGGTCTTCATAACTGCCGTGATGCCGCCTTTCACTGCCACGTCCCCGCGCAGGTAATCAGTCGCTTGATGCACTAGCCATGGGGCATACGCGGTGAAACCGCCAGGAGAATGCTCCGTAGCCATCAACGGGATATGCAGCTGTTGCCTTAACTTCACATAGTTGAAGATGTCATCACCAGCTAGCGGATCCTCATACCAGTGATAGCCGAGTTCCTGAATCGCTTGCCCGACTCTCAACGCGCCCGGGTAGTCATACGCCCAGATCGAGTCCAACATCAACTGATAGTCATCTCCCACCGCCGCCCGTACCGCCTTGCAGACTTCAATGTCCTCGTGGATATCCTCGGCAGGCGGATGTATCTTATACGCCGCCCATCCTGCGGCCTTCATCTCTGCTGCCTCCGCTGCGTAGTCCTCAACTGTTGCCAGACGAGGCGAACTTACATACGCAGGGATGCTCTCTCGATATGACCCAAGCATCTGATAAATCGGTAATCCAGCCACTTTACCGCCAATATCCCAGAGAGCCACATCTACTGCGCCGATCGCCCGCATCGTCGTGTTGTTCTGCAAGAAGATCATCGTCTCATGCAACCGCTCGCGTGCCAAAGGGTCTTGCCCCATGATGACCGGTTTCAGATACGTCATCAGAGACAATGCGTCCATCTCAGCGCTACGATTAGCCGTGCCCAGAAACGCATGACCATCCACACCCTCATCGGTACTGATAGTCAACAGCCCGATTTGACTGACGCTACCCGGTTGCACCGAGTGTTTCTTGGGCAATGCCGATGGGAGGCCTTCCCACTTGAACATCGTCAGCGTTACGTCGGTTATCCTCATTCTTTTCTCCCGTGTTTCGCCTTTGCTACGAGCATCAAGCCATCCGTTGCCCGCCGTCGATATGTATCGATTGACCAGTTATCGAACTGGCATCATCGGATACTAGAAACGCCACCAGTATGCCGATTTCCTCAGGCGTCTGCGACCTAGCTAGCGGGATGAGGTTCGCGACATCTTCGTTGAACACGTCCTGTGGTTCAGATCCGGCTAACGACGGATCACTCCGCATCCTCTCCGAAATCGCTACGTCGTGAAACTTGGTCCACACCCTTCCCGGACAGATCGCGTTCACGTTGATGTTGTGCGGTCCCAGTGTCGCCGCGCAGTACTGCGTATAGTTGATCACCGCCGCCTTTGAAGGTCCGTAAGCATTCGCGTACCCCGGCGCGCCTGACGGTGGTCCCCACCATATTGGTCCCCGTCCAGCACCAGAGGCGGTGTTGATTATCTTCCCGTATTTGCGCTCCATGAAGTGACCAACCACTGCCTTCGTACAACGCATCACTCCTTGCACATTGATATCCATCACTGTGTTCCAGTTCTCTTCCCAATCCTCGTCAAGACCACCTCCGGCTTTACCTTCAACTCGACCGATACCAGCATTGTTAATCAATATGTCCAGATGCCCGAACTCCGCAATCACGCCACCAATAGCCGATGAAACCGAAGCGTTGTCCGTAACGTCTATGTGGACCGCGAAACTCTTACGACCCATAGCGCTGATCTCATCTACCACCTCAGCAGCGCCCGATTCGTTAATGTCAGCGATGGCGACATCTGCCCCCTGCTCAGCAAGCTTCAAAGCGATACCTCGACCTATGCCCTGCCCACCACCAGTTACGAGCGCGTTTTTGCCAGTGAGGTCTGCAATCATCTCTTACGCTCCCTTTTGCAACGGCAAAACTATGTGTGATGAACGATCAGGACTATGCCAAATAGTCTGGTGTGCGATCTGATATCGACGCTCCAATCCCAGCGAGCCGCCAGTGTTCGGATTCACGTCGAAGCGAGGCCAGTTGCTACTGCTGATGTCCAATCGGATGCGATGACCCTTGCGAAAAACGTTTGACGTTGGGTAGAGATGGAACGTGAACTCATACGGCGTGCCGGGCACCATCATTTTCGGTTCGGTCCAACTGTCTCGGTAGCGTGCCCGAATGATCGAATCGGTGATGTTCATTGCGAAACCGTCAGGATAGTCGGCAGATGGCGGATGCACGTCAATGAGCTTGGAAGTGAAATCGGTATCAACCGCGGATGAAGATGCCCATAGGTGCATCACAATCTCGCCAGTGACTTCTGTATCTTCCTCAAGTTCTGGTGTCTGGAAGGTCAGAACATCGTTTCGCAGATTCAGCGGCTGGGTATCTACACAACCGAAAAAATCGGGCCGTCCACGCTGGTCAAACGCTCCCGCCCGAATAATCGTCTCGGCCGCCGAAATTCCGCCCCCCATTGTCGGCACCGGATCCTTGGGATCGAACGTAAAGCCAGTCGATGGCGACTCGTGTGCTGAAGGTTCGTACTGAGACAAGTCGCCACCAGCGTGCAGATAGAACGGTGCTTCAGTAGTCCCCGGCAGGGGCCAATCCGGCTCCGATCGCCAATAACCGCCATGGTCGAGAAAGCGATCATGGTCGTGTTTATTCATACGCTGACTTCCCGTGCCCATCGTGAATATGCGAACCGGCGACCAATCGGCGAACTCTGTATGCATCCCTTTAATGTAGTAGTCGAACCATGCCAATCGAAGGTCGTTCACATTGATGTGCGCTTCAGTGCCAAAATCGACATCCCCTGAATTGGTGACCTCAAACGCGCCGTGTATCCACGGCCCCATCAGCAAAACCTGTTGCGATTTCTTGATCGCGCTTAGTTTCGTGTAACTTTGCGGTGTATTGCGGGCGTATGAGTCGTACCAACCACCCAGATAAAGTGACGGAACGTCGGCATGTTCGTCGTAATACTCGTCGATAGCGTAGCCGCGTTGCTTCCAGTAGTCGTCGTAGTCCCCATGCGTCAAGATGTCGATCGCCCATCGCTCGTAGGAAGGCAATCGACGCAATACAGTAGCCCCCTCTTTCAAAGGCAAGTTCCGCACGATGTCCGGCATGTCGTCCATGAATGCTTTCCTGATCTCTGCCTGCAGACCGGCATCTGCTATCGCCTCCTTGCTGGTCATGGCCATACGAAAGGCATAGACCATGAATCGTTGTTCCAAGGCACCGTTTTGACGCATCGAGCCGTGGTAGTAGTTTGACGCCCCGACGGCCACGATCATCGTTGAGAGGTGCGACGGGTTCATCGTTGCTAGCGCCGATTGGTCGCTACCCGCGTAAGAGCCACCCATCGTTCCGACTTGACCATCGCTCCATGCTTGTACGCCAAGCCATTGGACAGTGTCGAAGCCGTCCGGCGCCTCTTTAGCAAACGCATACCACTCCCCTTCGGACGCGAACCTACCGCGAACGTCTTGGATTACGCCGACGTAGCCGCGACGGGCGTAGTACTTCATGTTCGTGACGTTCCGCGGCGCCGTCTTGTCGTAAGGCGTGCGCTCCAAAATCACTGGAAACTCGCCGTGTGCTATCTGATCACCCGTGGAAGGGAAGTAGATATCCGCTGCAAGTTGAACTCCATCCCGCATCGGAATCATCACGTTCTTCCGGATAGTAACGTCATAAGCGATTGAGGAACTTTGGTATCGAGTCGTCACGCTGTGCACCTCTTGATCGAAGTATTGCCCGTGTTCAGTACGCTATACCAAGATCGGACGTTTCGCGCAAACCCTTCAACACATAACTGGCACCATAGGAGTCTATGCCTGAACCCATCCAAATCATCGTCACCGCATTGGCCCTGGCGATTGCCGGCTTCATCATCGGAGCGGTGGGATTCGGATTCGGACTAACGACCTCACCAACCCTCCTTCTATTCCTCGATCCACAAACCGTCGTTGTCGTTGTCAACGCGGTGGCCATCATCGCCTTTGCCCTAGTGCTTGTAGAGACCCGCGAGCACGCGAAATTCCGAGAACAAACACCCTTGGCTATCGCTGGCGCCATTGGAACTCCAGTCGGCGTATTCGCCCTGAGCCAACTCGACGCCTCCATTCTTCGCATCGCCATCGGGATCCTCGTCCTAGCCTTGACCGCTTTAGTCGTCTTCAAGTCGGAATGGCGAGTCCCATACCCGCAATTCACCGGACCGATCCTCGGTTTCATCTCAGCCGCAATGACCACCGGCCTCACAATCGGCGGCCCCATACTCGTCCTCTTCTTTCTCGGTTGCGGTATGAAACGGCAAGAACTCCGAGCATCGATGGCCTACTTCTTCACCATCATGTACATCGCCGCCGCCATTGGATACGCCACACAAGGACTCTTCAACACGGAGCGATTGATCCTCATCGCTGCCGCCGCACCTGGCGTCGCACTAGCATTTTGGATCGCCATCCGCTTGACGGGCCGGATGAACGAAACCATCTTCCGTCGCGCTGTCGTCACCATCATCACCATCTCAAGCATCGTAGTCGTTGCTCGCGAACTGCTCTCATTTCTCGATTAATTCATTTTCAAAAGAAAACGCTTTTCTCAACCCAACCGTCCGCTCCGCCTTGTCGTACCAGCCTTGCGGCGCGTAATCGCTCATGTGCATGTAGCACTTCACATTTGCCTCGCTTGCACCCTCAGCGAAAGTAAACAGCCTACTCATGGCGATGTTCTTCTGACCGTGATATCGCGATAAAGCCGCCACGTTGACGAACGTCACGCCCCACTTTTGCTCTATATGAGACCGTCCGCCGTATGTGTCGTCAGGATTGGTATGAGTATGACCGCCGATCCAAATGTCTACGGCACCGGGGTTTTCTGCCAAATACGACTCGAATGCTCCTGCGTCTGGTTCTCCGCCTACGAAATACAGATAGGACGCACCTATCGGCGCACCATCTTCAAATCTGCCGTGATAGCCGCCGTCCACGCCCTCCCAAGGACCCGACGCGACTGTGGTCTCTTTCAGCATGTGGTGATGAGCGGAGATGATGATTTTGTCTTGATTGGCCTCTACGTTTTCGACCCACCACTCAAAAGTCTCTCGCGTTACCGCACCCGCCGGATATCCGCCATATTCACCGCGACCTACAGGAGGGCCGCCATCGTTGCGGTCACCCATGACCAGAAAAAGGATGTTTCCGACCTGAAACGAATAGCGTTCCCACGTCCCTGAAATCGGATATGGCCGTTGATCTGCGTGAACTGCTGAATACTCGCTGTTCTCTCCAATCGGGTCAATCCATTTCTTAAACCACCACTGCATCTCCTCCTCTGCCCCACTTGCATCATGATTTCCGACAAGATCATAAAAATCTTCGCGTCCATGCTTCGTCGATACCCCGTATTGCCGAACCACCTCCAAACCTTCCTCGTCATCTGGCGGCGTCTGAGAACCCGAATAGTCCCCTGCGTTGAGCATTATGTCCCAGTCGAACGGCGGGCCTCCCTCATCTCCGCCACGCTCCGACTGGAGTATCGCCTCTGCCAAACTCCGACGATTTCCTCGTTCCAAATCCGTCCCGACATGTGCATCACTCGCAGCCCACAACTTGAACGTCCGATTGCTCATTTCACCCTCTCAATAACTCGACTCGCAGTATCACTACCTTAAATCCGTATCGTGCCATCCCGTTGATTGCCTAGAGCGGGTAGGTTAGAATCAAGGCTTGGGCATCACGCCTAGTTCTGTCTTCATTCCCGAGTAGCTCAGCGGTAGAGCAGCTGACTGTTAATCAGCGGGTCACAGGTTCGAATCCTGTCTCGGGAGCCACCTTCTCAGACTTCAACCCAAGTCCCCAAACACCGCTATCCAGATGCATGGCGGGTCTTCGCTCGTGAAATCGACACGGTGGCGACTGTGCGCGGGTATCAAAAGATGGTCGCCTGCCTTTAGCTGGATCTTCTCACCGTTCTCATACTCCAAGACTGCTTCGCCTCGAATCAATAGCACCCACTCATCACGATCTTGGTCGTACCACTCACCCGTCGGCGTCGTTTGACCGCTTGAAACGATCCGTTCGATCCTTACCCCTTCAGAGGAAATCAGTTCAGTAAAGACCTCGTCGTCAGGCATAGGTTCCGGCAAATCGAAAATGTTGACAGTCATCGCTCACAGAAACGCGTTTGGGCTCTCAGCATCGACTTAGATCAGTTTGCCGACGCGGAAACCGACGAATACCGCTGCCAGCGCCGCGGCGTTGCTGATGAGCAAATTAGCCGCAAACAGTGCCCAGCTTCCACTGCGGATGAACATCGCCTCGTCGAAGGCAAATGTAGAGAACGTCGTGAACGATCCCAAGAAGCCTGTCAATATCAGCAACCTCATGTTCTCCGATATCCAATCACGATCCTCGGCATACGCCCAGATCAATCCGAAAAGTAGCGAACCGAGCACGTTAACCGTCAGAATGGCCAAAGGAAACGTCGACGGTGCGAACCGCTGATACAACAACACAGTACCGTACCGTGCCATAGCACCGGCAGCACCGCCAATCGCAACGCTGAACAGCTTCTCCATCCCATCAACAATAATCCACCTGTCATCCGCTTCGATTAGAATTGAGAATCTAAGCGGTGTGCGGTTTGCGTCGCACCGTCATCGGGCCCGTAGCTCAGTCGGTTAGAGCGCTACTCTGATAAAGTAGAGGTCGATGGTTCGAATCCGTCCGGGCCCACCAATGTGTCTTGGGGTGTTGGTTGTTTGGCTGGTAAGGGGTGAACTATGATTGCCGTGAGGCACCTCCCTCCCAGTCATTCTGGTGTTTCATTACATCATTCTGAGTAACCATGTCATTCTGAACGGAGCAGAGAGCGGAGTGAAGAATCTTAAGAACCAGCAGCAAGAGATTCCTTGCTTCACTCGGAATGACATGGGAATGATAGAGAGGGCCGCATCATGGTTCATCATTTCCACATCACGGCAATCATGGTTCACCCTTTTAATTCCCCTTTGGGCGCCAAGAGGAAGTGCTTTCATAAGGCCTCGCTTTCGTCATAGTGACGGTAGAGGCGGACCAATCAATTGACACGCAGTATCACGCAGCACAACACGATTATTTACGATAATGAGTTGATGCTCGAACGTGGCAAAAGGAGAGAGACACAATGCCCAAATACTTGTTCCAAGCGTCGTACTCGCGTGAAGGCGTAACCGGGCTGCTTGAAGTTGGCGGATCTAGCCGCAAGAGTGCGCTAACCGAGACCGTGAGCAGTGTGGGCGGAAGTATCGAGTCGTTTTATTACGCATTCGGCGATGACGATGTGGTCATAATCGCAGACCTTCCCGACGACGCAGCAGCCGTTGCGTTGTCGTTGCGAATATCCGCAGCTCGAGCGATCGGTGTCAAGACGACTGTGCTGATCGATCCAACCGTGATAGACGAGGCGATTAACAGAGGTGTCAGCTACACACCGCCCGGCGGTTAGCCAATACCCGCGTTGCTGAGGAACGCTATCAGCATCTCTCGCGACTGAACTTCATATATGGGGGCGTAAGCGGCGAACTCACGGAGGTTCGCGTCGGCTTCAAACTTGGGATCAAATAGAGGTCCCATCAGTTTGTAGTCGTCGGCAAGCTCGCGGTTCCATATCCGCAGTTCATCAAGAGTCAGTTGCGGTTCGAATTGGAATGCGTAAGAGTTGCCAATTCGGAACGCCATGCTCTGACGTTTGAAGGTGCCGTCTCGGCATAGCATGTAGCCGAAGGCGAGTTCCGTAGCACCCTTCGGGACAGCAAAATGCTCCCCATGAAGAGTGGGAACCAATGGAACGCGTAGCTTGCTGAACACAGGATCGCCGCTACCCTTCTCAGTCATCCAGACCTTTCGGAGTCCGAACTCGTAACCGCCGGTCGGTTCGACCGTTCCGCCGAGGGCACTAGCCATGATCTGTGCCCCAAGGCACACGCCGAATACAGGAACATCCGAAGAGATAGCATCGGCGAAGAATTCGCGCTCCGCACGAATCGCCGGGTAGTCGTCGTTGGCAGATAACGCACCGCCAAGAGCGATGATGAGATCAAGGGAGTCTAAGAACGGAGGGTTGAAGTCGTCGAAACATGGTTCGGATTCGAAGACATTTAGAGAAATGAGGTCAAAGCCGCGTTCAGCGAGAGTTGACGCATAGTTTTCGCCGAGGGTTTCGAACTGATTGTGACGAATGATTAGGGCGCGTTTAGGCATGGGAATGCGACGTATGCATGAGATTTCTGCTGATTCAAGGATTGTACGTTTAGGTGTGAACCGCATCCTGTGCAAAACCCTCTGCCTTGATGATCACGCGTGATGCACCATTCTCGGCGATCAGGCTTCCATTCCAAACAATGCCCGTTGCCATTCCAAACGTGCCCGCTGCCATTCCGATGCGTACCCCTGCCATCCTGAAGCCCTGTCCTGTCATTCCGAGCGAAGCGAGGAATCTAGGGACAATGCCTACGGTTGTCGCGTGAGATTCTTCACTCCGTTCAGAATGACATAGGGCACTACGCTTCGTTCAGAATGACATGACTTGGGTTTACATCTACGGTTGATTTGGAGCCCAGTTGTATATCCTCATCAGACTCCCGCCCATCAATTGGGCGCGCTCGGAGTCGGTGAGTTGGTCCGTGACCCGGAAGGATTCGACGCCTTGTTTATAGGTCAAGAGGTTGACCGCACGGGTCCAGTCCGTTCCCCACATGCAACGTTCAAGACCGTAAGCTCGGAATATCTGACCTAGCGGCTCCCAGATATCGGGATAAGGGAAGGGTTCGTGTGCCAAAGTACCTGCACCGGAAATCTTGATCGTCACGTTATCGAACTCGGCCAGTTCCAAGACTTGTGGAAGATCGGCCCATGCGTCAGGAGGCGCAGGTGGTTCATACGGCTGGGCTAGCCCTAGATGATCAATGATGAGTTGGGTGTTGGGATGACTGCGTGCCATCTCTCGGAAGATCGACAATTTCCCCGAGCACATCACGTTAACTGGTACGTTCGCTTTAGCGCCGGCCGCTAAGATGCGATTGACACCGGGATTGTCTGCTTCAATCTCAATGCGTGCGAGCATGATGCGCGCGCCGACTACGCCGGGGGTAGATGTCCATTCCTCCATCTCTTGCTCGATCGTCTCGGAATCGGGATCGAAAGGTCGCACCAGTCCAAAGCGATTCGGGTGTTTTTCGTAGACCTCCAACGCGTAGCTCGCGTCGTATTGATACATGGAGAAGGGGGATACGAGAATCGCGCCGTCAACACCGACTTCGCCCATAGCTGCAACCATGTCATCGCCGGTGACTTCTGGCGGACCGGCTAGATCGCCGTGCCAAGGACGTTCAGGGCGGTTGCGTTCGTAGGCGTGGACTTGGACATCGATTACGGGTGTTGAGTTGGACATGGTTCTACCTCACCTGGTGCGTCTGAACTGTGGTCTACGCGATTGTAATGATTACGGTCATTACCGCAAAGGCGGGAATCCAGAGGAGAATGGGGAGTGTGGCGGTATGATCAGGTTTGAAACATGCCATGCGTTTCAGTGTCGGTGATGTTATGGTTTTTTGCGGGAGATTTGATATGTCAGAACAGAAACGACCAAACATCATCATGATCATGTCCGATGACCTCGGATACGAGTGCATCGGAGTTAACGGCGGAACGTCCTACGCGACGCCTCGATTGGACGAGATGGCAGCGAACGGGATGCGGTTCGATGATGGGCACGTCTTGCCCTTGTGCACACCGACGCGTGTGGCGTTGATGACTGGCAAGCACAACTTCAGGAACTACATCGGATTTGGGTTGATTCGACCGGATGAAGTCACGTTTGGGCATATCTTCTCCGACGCAGGCTACAACACCTGCATTTCAGGCAAGTGGCAGCTGTATTCGTACAACCCGCCGGATGAGATGCCAGAGATGCGGAACAAAGGGCAGAAGATCGAGGACGCGGGTTTCGACGAGTTCTGCGTGTGGCACGCGCATCAGACGGAGGAGAAGGGTTCTCGATACAAGGATCCGATCATCTATCAGAACGGTAAGTATCGGGACGACACAGATGGCAAGTATGGCGACGATGAGTTCTGCAACTACATCATCGACTTCATCGGACGGAAGAAAGACGACGATAACCCATTCTTCATCTACTGGCCGATGGCATTGACACATAAGCCGCACGAGCCTTCGCCAGACAGTCCCGAGTTTGCCGAATTCGATCCGCCGACGAACAGGACTCGCGGCGGTCGGACGTGGGCAGAGTTGGAGGACGGCGCCTTCGCAGATGATCCGCGCTTCTACAAGGACATGGTCGAGTATCACGACAAGGTGATCGGAAGGCTCTTAGACTACCTCGAAGAGCAGGGATTAAGCGAGGACACGCTGGTAATCTACACGGGCGACAACGGTTCTCCGCATGATGTCTGCACCATGTTCCATCGGCACAATGAGATCTGCGGCGGAAAAGGCAAGACCAATGACCGCGGCACACACGTCCCGCTTATCGCCCAGATGCCCGGCACCGTGCCAGCAGGTTCGGTCAACTCCGACCTCATTGATGTGACGGACTTCTTGCCGACTATGTTGGATGCAGCCGATGTCGAAACCCCAGAAGGCTACTTCATGGACGGAGAGTCGTTCTATCCTCAGTTGACCGGCGAGAAGGGCGATCCGAAAGACTGGATATTCTTCCACTTCGAGCCGATGAGTGCTAGGAACACGGCGAGGTGCGTCCGATTCGTTCGAGACCGCAACTGGAAACTCTACGAAACCGGCGAACTCTACGACCTGAACGCCGACCTCGATGAAGAGGTGCCGATTTACGAGTCGCAGGACGGACCAGAGGCGGCCGCGGCACGGGCGAAGTTGAACCCAGTCTTTGCCGAGATGGTGGCTTAAATCCACCGCTCAGTTTGCGATCGGAAGTCGTTGGCAAGGTTCGACTTGCGAGGTTCTAGTATGTCAGAGAAACGACCAAACATCATCATGATCATGTCCGATGACCTCGGATACGAGTGCATCGGCGTAAACGGAGGAACGTCTTACGCGACTCCTCGCTTGGATGAGATGGCGGCGAACGGGATGCGGTTCGACGAGGGGCATGTGTTGCCGTTGTGTACCCCGACGCGCGTGGCTTTGATGACTGGCAAACACAACTTCAGGAACTACATCGGCTTTGGATTGATGCGCCCTGATGAGGTCACGTTCGGTCATATCTTCTCAGACGCTGGCTACAACACCTGCATTTCCGGCAAGTGGCAGCTGTATTCGTACAATCCGCCCGAACAGTTCCCTGAGATGCGGAACAAGGGTCAGAAGATCGAGGATGCCGGCTTCGACGAGTACAACGTTTGGCACGCTCATCATACAGAGGAGAAGGGGTCGCGTTACAAGGACCCTGTGATCTACACCAACGGTTCGTATCGTGATGACACGAAAGGCGAGTACGGGGATGATCTGTTCTGCGACTACATCATCGATTTCATCGAGCGAAAGAAGGACGACGACAACCCATTCTTCGTGTATTGGCCGATGGCATTGACGCATGGTCCATTCGAACCGACGCCGGACAGCCCAGAATGGGACACGTTCGAACCAGTATCGAACAAGACGCTAGGCGGGCGGACATGGGCGGACCTAAACGATTCCGGCGAGGGCGCCCATACCCGGTTTTATAAGGACATGGTTGAGTATCACGACAAGGTGATCGGGAGGCTTTTGGACTACCTCGAGGCGCAGGGTTTAAGCGAGGATACACTCGTGATTTACACGGGTGACAATGGCTCCCCTCAGGAAGTTTGCTCGGTGATGCACCGCCACAACGAAATCTGCGGCGGCAAGGGGAAGACGAATGACCAAGGAACGCACGTGCCTTTGATCGTTCAAATGCCGGGTACGGTGCCTGCTGGCTCGGTCAATTCGGATCTGGTTGACGTGACGGACTTCCTGCCGACGATGCTGGAAGCGGCTGGAATGGAAGTGCCGGAGGGTTACGTTATCGACGGGACATCGTTCTATCCTCAATTGCGAGGCAAAACCGGCGATCCGAAGGATTCGCTCTTTTTCCACTTCATGCCGATGTCACCTAACGTTCCCGTCGACACCATCCGATTCGTCCGAGACCGTAACTGGAAACTCTACGAGACTGGCGAACTCTACGACCTGAACGCCGACCTCGATGAAGAGCTACCGATTTACGAGTCGCAGGACGGACCAGAGGCGGCCACGGCGCGGGCAAAGCTGAAACCAGTCTTTGCCGAGATGGTAGCTTGAGCTTTCCAACCCATCCATTCCCCTTCGCTACGCGAAAGAGGGTTAGGGGGATGCCATCCGCTTTTTGCGATGCAAAAGAGGGACGCGGCGAACGAAGTGAGAAGCGAGTGGCACGCTCCCTATCGACAACGCATCACCTCAAGCGCACTCTGCGTCATTCCAAGCCCTCCATCCGTCATTCCGAACGCAGCCTAAGTTATTCCGGCAGAAGCCGGACGATTAATCCGTTGTCTCCCAGGGGGAGCGCAGCCACCTGACAGCGTAGACCCCAGCAACGGTTGGCACGATTGCGAAGAATAAGGGCATTTCCCAGTCGCCCTTCAATCCGCCAGAGACGATCAATGCCGATAAGGTGAGGTCTGCGATGATGTTGATGACAACGAGGACAGTGACTACGATGACGAAACGCTTAGATAGGCGTGGTGCGAATGCTAGAAGCAGAATCGCAAGTGCAGTCAGCGGATGGACAGCAGAAACTACTAGTCGGGAATAAACCGCTCCCCCGTCTGCGAACAGCCCTACAGCCGCGATCAACCCGGTGAATAGTAGGTGAAGTATGGAGAGGCCCATCAGGGCACGACGGAAACCAGTCATAGCGAGATTTTACCAAGCGAGGATTCGGCGGTTTTCCAGACCTTTGCAAAACTTCCGCCAGACCCTCGCATAACTACCGTCATTCCCGCCTGCGCTGGTATGACGAGGTTGTGCAAAGAACCCGAAGTGGGAATACACCTTCTGGATTCCCGTTCATGCGAGAACGACGGAGGTTTTTAGACATCAGATTTATATGATTCGCAGTTGATATGCCTACACACTCAGACGACACGCCGTCGCACCATCCAGAACTACCAGCATTGGTGCCAATCGCTGGCGGACATCATCGCTGCGTCAAGTGCGATCGCGTCATCTACTCCGACCCGAAGGTAGCAGTCGCCGCGATAGTGCCGATGGACGGCGGGATCGTCTTGTTGAAACGCGCAATCGAGCCGCAGATCGGTATGTGGAGTTTCCCGTCCGGATACGTAGATCGCGGCGAGAAGCTCGAGCGCGCCTTGGAGCGTGAAGTGCTAGAAGAGTGCGGATTGGTCGTGAGTGCCAAGTGGTTGGTAGGTGTTTACAGCGAGGAAGGCGAGGCAGTGGTGCTGGTTGTCTATCACGCAGACGCAGTTTCGGGTGAGTTATCAGCAGGCGACGAAACCTCAGAGGCAAAGATATTCAACGTGAACAAGATGCCCGAACTGGCATTTGAGCACGATGACCGAATCGTGAGAGATTGGTTGGAGGGTGTGAGGGAAAGGGGGATGGGATGATCGTAGCTACATGGATGGAGTACGAGATACGGTAACCATGTTCGCGCACTCTCTACATACGATGACGCGATACACGCTTGGATCGTGCAAACAAACCACCCGCAAGTACCAAAGCCAGTCCGAAGACCGTGGCTATCACCGCAAGGTAACGAGTCATCGCTACACCGCCTGTCCTCGGAAGGGTTAAATCCGACGACTCTTCAGCCGTCTCTGGCGTAGGGGGCAGTGGTTCAGGTGCGCCTTGAAGTCCCGCTGCGACTACCGCAGGCACAGAACCTAGATACCCGCAAACACTCAAGCCTGAGCTATCTATCCGAGTGTTGGAGGTGAGCACTGTCTGGGTGTTGCCATCTAAATCAGTAGCGATCAATGCCAGCTTGTCGATATTGCCGCGGAATTCAGCAGGCACGGGCACACATGCCACTGCGGGATTGCGGAAATTGAACGGTCGAGTCAGCGTTCTGCTGAACTCATCTACCGCGTCAACGGCGTAGTAACTACCGCCGAGAGTGTATCGATGATGCGTTTTGCCGGCGTTGGACGCAGCGTCTCTTTCGCACATATTGATGCCGACTATGTATGCGCTCGGAACATCCCCTGGCTTGGCAACGAACGAGAAGCCCTCCCCTACCATCGAACCGCCCTCTTCAGGAGTGAACACGTCGTACAGATTGCCTTCTGAATCGGTCAATATCGCAGGTATCGGCCCGGGTGGGTTTACTGGCGCGCCTTGTGGTCTTTCCAAAACGTTGATCTTGGTACTCACCTTCAACGAGGTGCCGTCGGTAAGCCATATTTCGAGTATGAAGCGGTAGCCTGTGTGTGGATCTAGATCAGATACCGTTACTGGGCCAGTAGCGTCAACGCTGTTGATCTTGTTGCTCTCGTATACCGTGCTGCTGCATGAGGTCCGGTAGTACTGCGACTTTTTGCACGCGACTAGTTGATAGAAGGCGAAATCGTCGCCAGAATACGCGCTCCAACTCACGCTAGCCGAATCGCCGCCGGAGTCGCGAGATGCCGTCAAAGTTACGCCGGGATGATCCGCCAGCGCGGGTGCAGCAGCTAGGAAGACACCAATAACTGCCACCAGCAACGCGACTAGGAACACCCATCGTTGGGCGTCGATCAATCGGCGATAATGGGTGTTGCTTGATGTCATGGCACACTCTGTAGTCAGGTCAGTATCCTATTCTGCCCAAAGCGCAATGGCACAGTGCAACTAATCCTAACCCATCAACCGCTATCCGTAACTGCCATCATTCCCGCGATAACCACGTCACGCGCCGAAAGATAATTTCGTCCCATCTTGATAGCGTGTAAACTGAAAAGCACGAGATGGTCGCGGAAGAATCGTTACGCGGTCGAAGATGCCCAACATGGCTACTACTCCAACACTCGTTTCGCAAGCCTCTAAGTCTGCGAGGCCGTCAAACAGGAACGGGTACGAGCGCGCGCTGACCGACCTCATGCAAGAGGTCCACACTTACCTCGCACCCGATGCAATCGAGTTCGTCCAATCGGCTTACGAGTATGCCTATCTCGCGCATGACGGGCAAAAGCGAAAATCCGGCGAGCCGTACATCGTTCACCCCATCAGCGTATCGTTGCGCCTCGCAAACCTGCATCTGCCCGCCGACTTGATCGCCGCGGGTCTACTACACGACACTGTCGAAGACTGCGGGATCGAAGTCGAAGACATCCGCAAAGATTTCGGAAACGTCGTCGCGCTTCTTGTCGACGGCGTGACGAAATTGAAGCAGATCGAACTCAAGGCGATCGATGGCGGATCGAAAAGCCGACGACACGCGGCCAACCGTGAGCAGCAAAGGATCGAAAGCCTGCGAAAGATGTTCGTCACCGCCGGCGATGACCGTAGGGTGTTGCTGATAAAACTCGCAGATCGGATGCACAACATCGAAACTTTGCGATTCGTGTCGGTTGAGCAACAGCAACGCATCGCACGCGAGACGATGGACATCTACGCGCCTTTGGCAGACCGTCTCGGAATGAACGACTGGAAGTGGCAGCTAGAAGATACCGCGTTTTACTACCTCAACCATCGCGAGTACCGCAACATTTCCGGGCTTGTCAAGCGCAAACGGCGAGAGCGAGAAGAATACACATCCCATGCCGTTGACACCCTGAAAGACGCCATCATAGAAAATGCCGGCATCAAGGCGTCGATCAGCGGACGTGCGAAACACCTCTACTCGATAGCTCGTAAGAAGAGACGCTACGAAGAGCTTGGTAGAACTTTTGACGAGATTCACGATCTCATCGCACTCCGAGTCATCACGACAACCACATCCGAGTGCTACCACGCTTTGGGTATCGTGCATGGCATGTGGCCGATGATCGAAGGCACCTTCGACGACTACATCTCCAAACCGAAATCCAACGGATATCAATCACTTCACACGACGGTTCGCGGTCCCGAAAACACGCCGCTAGAGGTGCAGATCCGCTCTCGAGAGATGCATGAAATCGCGGAGCAAGGTTTCGCCGCACACTGGGCATACAAGCAAGGCGGTAGTAACGAAGGTGATCTAAACGCGACGGATCGTACCATGACTTGGCTAAAAGACATGGTCACCCTCGACGATGTGTCAAACGATTCGCGTGAGTTCTACGAATCTGTTGATCAAGAGATCCTCAGCAACGACCAGATTCAAGTCTTCACTCCTGCCGGCGATGTCATTGAACTACCGTCGGGTGCCACTCCGCTAGATTTCGCTTACCGGATCCACACGGACTTGGGGCACAGCACCGTCGGCGCCGTAGTCAACGGCAAGCTGGTACCGCTAAACACCGCGTTGCAACCCGGCGATGTAGTCGAGATACGCAAAGCCAGAACTCCCCGCGGGCCCAGTCTGGATTGGCAAGACACCGAAAAACGCTATTTGGTGACCAACAGCGCACGTGCGAAAGTCAGGCAATGGTTCAGCAGACAGGCGCGTGACACCAACATGCAGCAAGGGCGGCAACAGCTGAAGCGCGTCGTCGATCAACTCTCTCGCATGGGCCATGAGGTCGCATCAGAAGAGATCGCCGATTTGATGGGATATTCATCTACCGACGAACTGGTCGCGGACCTCGGCAAGACCCATCAGCAACCATCCGACATAGTCCGCACGGTCATCAAAGCGATCGACGAGCAACGTCCGGAAAACATCTTGGAAGCGCAGCTTGCAGATGGTGAACGCGAAGCCGCAAGAATCAGGGGAAAGAACGCCACGACTGGTGTCATCGCAATGGGGCTTCCGGGAGTTCAAGTCAACTTCCCGCAGTGCTGTAACCCGGTTTATGGCGACGACATCGCGGGATATCTCACCCGCGGACGTGGCGTAACTGCTCATCGCACAAACTGTAGAAACCTGCGAAACACCAGTGACCCGGACCGACTCGTAGAGGTGGCATGGGGACACATCGAAGGCTCATATCCAGCAAGATTGAGAGTCGATGGTTCAGACCGCATCGGATTGATCCATGATCTTTGCGGCGTCATACGTGATGAGAAAATGAACCTCCACCGAATGGCATCCGGTGAAGACATCGGACGAGGCAGCACCAGAATCGACTTCACCGTATACACCACCGGATTGGAGCAACTTGCAAGGCTCTTCAACCGCCTTGAAACCGTCCCCGGCGTCTCCTCCGTAAGACGCATTAGCTGACACCAGCATCCCCCTAACCCCCTTACGCTCTGCGAAGATGGATGCCCCCACGTCAACATTCAATCTATATAGAATCGTATGAGTCAATTCCCTTCCAAAGGTCCAAACCCACAGTCCGTAACCTGAAAGGTCCTCAATGCCTGCAGCCAAGTCACTGCGTGTACAGCGGCGCCGAGCGGCGCGTAACCGAACCGTGCGGTCATTTGTGCGTACGCGCGTCACTACCGCACGCAAGGCGATCGACGATGCTCCGTCGGATGATGCCACCGTTGAGCAGGTCCGCTCCGCGATCAGCGCGTTGGATGTTGCTACACGCAAAGGTGTCATCCATCGCAACCAGTCCTCGCGCAAAAAGAGCAGACTGACAAAACGTCTGAACAAAGCCCAAAATGACATCAGCACGAGCTGATGTTCGGACAACACAACGATCCGCATCACGGGCATCATCACCAACACGACGAGCCGTCTGCCGAGCATTCGCACACGCACGGCACGCCGTCGTCTGAAGAACCGCAATCTCGCTATCAGTGGCAGGTTCACCATCCTTTTGAGGACATCCCCGGAAGGGCTGCGATAGAGGTTTCACCGTGGACCGGTCTTCTGCCACGCTGGAGATTCGTAGTTCCCGCCGACTACGAAGGCATCGTGATGTGGGGAGTCGGACCACCTGGCGCTACTAAAGTTGATTTCGCAGCGGTGCGCCGACCTGTACGGCATGGACCTGTGCAACTGATAGACGGGCCTATGGTTGAATGGTTCGGCGGACACAATCCTTTATCACGCTCCCTGAGCGCTTATATCGTCATTGATGGCGATCCGCCGCACTATCTGGCATTCGGGCAATCAGAGGACACCGAAACACCGCCAGCATCCTTAGAGGGTGTCTACTTCGCAGCGCATCACCCGCCACATCCGAACTGAACGAACGCTGTTAGACTTTCCCCCAGATTTACCAACAACAGGGAAACGCGATGACAGATACGGTTCAATGTGATCTGCTTATCTCCGGCGGCCTACTCCTTAATACTGACACCTCCGAACTGAGTCTTGGGAGTGTCGCCATAAAAGGCGACTCAATCATCGCTATTGAGGAAGTTCCACCTAACTACGTCGCGGCGCGTAACATAGACGCTTCTGGCCTGATCGTCACCCCCGGCATCATCGACCTTCATACTCACGTCGCCGGCAGTATCCGACGCCCTTCGCCATACTCGGAAGACATGATGCAAGACGCGGACACCGCTGGCGTTCACTCCGGCGTGACTACGCTCGTGGACGCCGGGTCATGCGGGATTGCGAACATCGGTGGACTCGTCAACCACGTCATACCCAATGCCAAAACCCGAGTATTCGCCCTCCTAAACGTCGGCTCCGTGGGAGTAAATCGCATTCCTGAAGTTACCTCTGCAATCGACATTGACCATGACGCAGCGGTCGCTGCTATACAGTCGCGAAAAGATGTCATTATCGGAGTCAAAGCCCGAATGGTCTCTCCCGGCATCGCAGAACTCGGGTTCGACTTGCCCAAAGCGGCTAAAGCCATCGCTATCGATGCTGATGTGCGCCTCATGATCCACATGGGTGACACTACCGGGCAGTCCGACGAAGCCCTTGAAGCCGCGCCCAGAATCCTAGCTGAACTCCTCGAAGAAAACGACATCGTTACTCACTCATTCACCGGTGCCAAAGGCGGACTCATCGGCGACGACCGCTCGTTGCTCCGAGAAGCCATCGATGCTAAAAAACGCGGCGTCAAGTTCGATATAGGCGTAGGAGGCGCTAATTTTTCATTTGACGCTGCCAAACGCGTACTAGACGGCGGACTAATCCCTGACACGATCAGTTCCGATGTAACGCTAACCAGTCGATACTCCGGCACCGCGTTCTCTCAGATGGACTGTATCGGCAAGGTAATTTCATTAGGCATCACGCTCGAAGAAGCTCTTGTGATGTCCTGCCGCAAACCCGCAGCTATCCTCGGTCCCGAACATGAACGCATGTTAGGGTGCATGGCACCTGGAACACACGCCGATCTAAGCCTTCTCCGTGTGCATGAAGGGGAATGGGAATACATCGACGGCGCGGGCAACATCAATATCGGACCATACGCACTCGAACCCGTCTCTTGCATCCGAGCCGGTCAGGTTATGCCTATAGACTACGGACCCAGACCACAAGGATGGCTTCCTGACAACCAACCAGCTTGATCAAACCAAGGCTGCATCAATGAATTACCAAACAATCCTAGACAGCATCGCGGAACTCCCGCGCATCAAGTTAGCGCGCCTCTGCACCCCATTTGAGGAAACTCCGAACCTGCGCGCCGCCATCGCAGAATCTATGGATGTAGACGTTGACGCCGTCCCGCATATCTTCTTCAAACGCGACGACGCCACGGGCTTCGCATTTGGTGGGAACAAAGCCCGGCACATGGAGTTCCTATTCGCGCACCTAATCGAACGCGGCTTCGACACTATCGTAAACATCAATCACTATCATTCGAACCAAGCGCGTTTCGTCGCCGCATCGTGCGCCAAGACCGGTCTCAAATGCCACATGGTCGCCGTAGATATGGTAGACGCGCCAGTAATTGGAAACCTGCTCATCGGACATCTCACTGGTGCTGAAATCCACCGCGTACCGTCGGAATACTCTCGTTCCGTTGCTGCAAAGCTAGTAGAGGATGAAAATGCGTCCGGACGTAACGCAACCATTCTCTCCGACAACGACTTCTCGGACATCGCAGGAATGATCGGTTTCGTAGAGACTGGCATCGAACTTGATGCTCAAATAGGTAACTTCCCCTCCCCTGCTAATGGAGGAGGATTAAGCTGGGGTGCCGACACTCCGGTCAGAATGTGGGGCCTGGTTGGTCGCTCGATCGCCGGACTTCGACTGTACGCCCGAAACACTGGCAAACCCTGGACCGCCTCCGCTACCGCATACTCGCACACACAGCCCGATAGCTACGAAGATATCTACATAGACCGCTCAACCCGCGTTGCCAAACTTCTTAACCTGACCACTGCTCTTGAACCTAATGATCTTGACACGATCACTGGATACCAAGGTAACGACTACGGCATCCCTCACGACGGCGTCTTTGAAGCCATCCACCTAGTAGCCAAATCCGAAGGTATCATCCTCGATCCCAACTACACCGGCAAGTCAATGTCCGCTTTGATCGGTGAAATCCGGGCTGGTCATTTAGACCCAGAAATCCCGGTGGTATTTATCCACTCTGGAGGTCTTCCCCAAACCTTCGCCTTTGCGGATCAGCTTTGGGAATGGGGAGCGGGGTAGGTTAGCAGGGCACTACCGTTCATGCATGATAGGGAGCTTATCGACTGGTGCACGTCGGCAAACCGAGCTCCCACATATCGTTTTCCGGGAGTTCGATCAAACGAGCAGGAATACACCCTGTGATTAGATTGTTTCTGAGCAAAAGACCCCTAAGTCTAGGAAGTTGTGCCAACTCATGCGGTATCTGACCGGTCAGTTGGTTACCGAATAACAAAAGCCACTCCAGTTTCGACAACTTGCTCAATTCCGAGGGAATCAATCCGCTCAGACGGTTTTCAACGAGGTCGATCCAGCGGATTCTGGATAAGAGTCTGATATCTGATGGGATCGGCCCCGTCAAATCATTGTGTTGCATCTGCAAATCTTCCAACCTAGGCAAACGTAATACTGTGGCCGGTATTGATCCCGACAATTGGTTATTTCCTAACCAGAGAGCAGATAGGTTCGATAATGACCCTAATTCTGGTGGGATAGAACCTGACAGTTCGTTGTATTGCAAATGAAGAGTTTTCAGTTTGTTCAGGTTTCCGATTTCTGGAGGTATGTCTCCGCTCAGCAGATTGTAACCCAAGAAAAGCGCGTCCAAGTTAGACAATCGTCCGATCGATCTCGGTAACGGTCCCTCCAGAAAGTTATGCGGCCCATCCAAACTAATCAGGCGTGATAGATTTCCAATATCCTCCGGGATCGTGCCCGATATCTGGTTTTCCCCGAAAATCAGATGAGCGAGTTCTCTGAGTTGCGTTATCTCTCTAGGGAGTTCACCAGTGATCGCGTTGCCCCATATATCTATTACCAAAAGCTTTTTGAGCTCTCCGAGGTCCGATGGCAACTCACCTCGCAAACCATTGTTTCGCAAATGAATCTGGGTTACTCGCCCATTCGGATCGGTCGAAATACCGAACCAATCCTCAAATGGCCGGTTGGTCAACCATCCTTGATTATTGATCCATCTGTCGCCGTTGGTAGAGATGTAAAACGCCACCAATGCATCGCGTTCATAGTCGGTGCAATATCGCAATCGGGTTTCGCCCATGTCATGCTTGAAGTCTTGCCGATTGAACCATGTCCGAAGGGCATTTGACACGCAATCCCTGAACCGGTTGTCAGAGATCGTAAGGGTTTGCAACTCGGTGAGGTATGTAAAGTGCGGCGGAATTTCACCGGCGAGTTCGTTACCCGCCAGACGGAGCGTCTGTAATCGCGTCAATTCGCCTATCTGCTGGGGTAGAGTTCCCTCCAATCTGTTGTCGGAAAGGTCTAGCGAATACAATCTCGTCAAGTTAGTCAACGACCGCGGTATCCTGCCAGTCAGACGGTTCGAATTGACCTCTAGTCGTTCCAAAGAGATCAGGTTACCAGTCTCATGCGGCATGCCTCCTGATAGTTCGTTGTCGGAAAGCACCAGTTCACGCAGATCTGCAAGTCTGCCAATTCCTGCAGGGATCGAACCCGAAAGGTTGTTGTTTTGGAGGTATACCTGTTGGAGGTTCAAGAGATTGCCGATGTCTGATGGCAAGGAGCCTCTTAGATGGTTGTCGGAAAGATCAATGTGAGTTAGGTTTACCAGGTTTCCGAAACCAGACGGCAATCGACCAGTCAATCGATTTTCGGACAATACCAAAGTACGGAGATCAATGAGATTGGCAACTCCTTCAGGTATATCTCCGCTTAGATTGTTCGATTTCAGATCTAGCGAAGCAAGTTCGCTTAGCAGGCCTATTTGCGGAGGTATGGAGCCGGTCAGCAGGTTCTCTGGCATTGAAAGGACAGCAAGGTTGGACAACTCGCCGATTTCGGACGGGATTACTCCTTCAAAGCCGTTGTAACCCAAATCGAGCAAAGTCAAGTTCGAGAGCTTTGTGATTGCGAATGGAAACTCTCCGTTGAACTGATTTTCAGCTAGGTTCAGCTCCTTCAGTTCCACAAGTTTGTCGATCTCCGCTGGGATGCCGTCTACCAACCTGTTGGCACTCAAATCCAACGTTTCCAGATATCTCAGATCGCCGATCTGAGTCGGAATCCTCCCACGTAATCCGTTGTTCGACAACTCGATCTTGGTAACGCGGCCGTCCGCATCGGTTGTAACCCCGTACCATTGATCGAGCGGCAATTCCGTCATCCAGTTGTCGTTACGCAACCACGTAGAACCATTGGTGGAGCCAAACAGTGCTGCAAGCGAGGGAATGTCTAGCTGCCTGCAAAACGGTAAATTATCGCTGCCTAGATCGTGCGAAGTCTCAGATAGCGCTGCTTCCAAAGAAACGGACACGCAACCGCTGAATTCGTTACCAGAAACTCGAAAAACATCGAGATCAAGACTGGATATCTGCTCTGGCAACTCGCCGGAAAACATGTTAGACGATAGATCCAAAGATGCCAAGAGGCTCAACGTACCGACCTCGACTGGAATCTCGCCGCTCAGCTGGTTATGTGAGAGGTCTAAAACTGACAACCATTCGTGGTCGAATAACTCAATAGGAAGGAGACCTGATAGTTGGTTGTGCGATAGGTCGATGCGTTCCAGCTCACGCAATTGTCCCGAAGCGATGGGGATGATGGCTCCGGACAATTCGTTGCTGGCCAGAGACAAGACCCTCAATTCACTTAGTAGCCCCATCTCTGACGGGATCTCCCCGTTTAACTGGTTGTCTGACAAAACCAACGTCAGCAGGTTACGAAGGTTACCTATTTCAGGTGGAACCGCACCCGTCAATCGATTGGTGCCCATATCCAATACCTCAAGCCTTTCCAAGTTTCCGATCTCCGACGGTATCGTTCCATCTAACCCGTTCGATCCCAGTTCCAACTTGACGACTCGGCCGTCAGCATTGGTAGTAACGCCGAACCAGTCGCCTACGTAGTCTTCACTCGTCCATTTCTCAAGATTCGACCATTGACTGCCGTTAGTTGCGTTGAATATCCCTACCAACGCTTCTCTTTCCGTATTGTTGCAATAGGGCAAGTCGATGTAATCCAAATCGTCGGATAACTCGGACTTGAAATCTGGGTTCAGAAACTCTTCGGGCAGGCATCCGGAAAACGGATTTTGCGCGATCCGCAAGTGATTTAGTTGCAATTGACTGAGTTCGCTGGGTATCGCACCAGTTAACTGGTTGCCTGAAACAATCAGACCATTGAGGGTAGATATATCGGTCAGAAACAAGGGCAGTCTACCGCTCAACCGATTGTTGGATAGATCGAGCCACTCCAGACTGGCCAACATAACGAGTTCCGATGGCAACTCGCCTTCCAGTTCGTTGTTACTCATGTTGATGAAGGTGAGTTGCGTCAAACCACCAATCCGTGGAGGAATCGTGCCACCGAAACCGTTAACAGACAAACTGAGTTCCACTAGGTTGTCTAGGTCCCCGATCGCTTCGGGAATCTTCCCTTCGAGTCTGTTTGCATCTAACTCAAGAGTTTCGAGATTCCTCAGATAACCGATTTCCTTTGGTATCTCCCCGCTCAGATCGTTATCTGCAAGGTTCAATCTCACCATTCTTGAAAGAACACCAATTTCCCTCGGAATTTCTCCTGACAAAGAATTCGATGCCAAATCAAGTATTCTCAGGCTCGTGAACTCGGACAACTGTGGCGGCAGTTGACCATGCAGACCATTATCTGGAAGTGAAATCGCTACTACTCGGTCTCCCTCAGCGGTAACTCCGAACCATTCGCCAATCGGGGCATCGGTCAACCATCTGTCATTGCGTACCCAGTTGTTCCCGTCCAGAGCGCGATAAAGCATCCGCAATGCGATTCGTTCGGGTGGTTCTGGCACTGGTGTCGGCGTAAATGTCGCAGTCGGTTCCGGAGTGGCAGTAGGGTCTGGTGTAGCGGTAGGTTCTGGAGTAGACGTTGGGGGAACCGAGGTTGCAGTCGGAGATGGAGAAGGCGTAATTGGCGTGGCAGTCGGTGTTGGCGGAATTGCTGTATGGGTTGGTGTCGGTGGGATTGGCGTATCCGTCGGCAAAGGCGTCGCTGTCGGAGGTGCAACTGTAGGAGCCGGCGTTGAAGTTGGAACAGGCTCTCGCGTTGGCAAGCCGTGCGCCTCGGGCTTACGTGTGGGCACAGAAGGCTCAGCGGTATCCGATGGCGCAGACGCGGGAGTGTTGGTCGGATTAGCGGAACTAGTGCATCCCAACACCGCGACCACAGCAGCCAGCGCAACTACCACAATCCACCAAGTCGCTATGCTTTTCCTGATCATCGACCGTACTGGAATCCTCATCTAGATTATGTAACAGGCTGCCCTTCAATTTACGACGATTTCCCGGCTGCTTCGCGAGCGCAACGAGGTACGCGCAGGATGTCAAGCATCAGTCGTCAGACCGCTCACCAAATGCCGTATCGTTTCAAACCGTGGCGATCACACCTCAGAACAATCCCGTCAAAAACTCCCACCAAGCGGTTACTACGCCGACTGCTGTGTAGTTGTCCAAGACTTGCCAGACGTGCAAGATATACTCCTGCGCCAGTTTCAACGCGGTACATCCCGCTAAGATCGCAACGATACGCCACCGTGTGAACTCGTAATCCGGCCACCAATGACGTTGCGCGGCGATCGCTACAAACCAGAACTCAAAGACGTTCGGGAAAAGCATCAGAATCCAACGTGACTCTGTGAACTCGAACGCGACGAATCCGATGATGCGAAACGTAAACAGCCAGATCGCAACTGTGCGCCCCGGTCCCTCCCACTGTCGGACAGCAACCCATAGAAACGCCAGCATGTAGACCTGATCTACCCACTTGTCGAAAGTCTGGTAATTGCCGACTCCACCCAGATTGATCAAGTTCATCATGAACAGGTCGGAAAAGTCAACGAGGATCGCCAGTATCGAGCCGACGAATGCCCAACGAAGCACCGGCAAAGAGCCTGCCACACGAGCGGTTGCAATGATGATCTGTTCAAGGGTCATGTCTGGTGTTAGATGCTACCCCGAATCGCGACCATCGTCCCGTCATTCCGACGAAAGTAGGAATCCAGAGGGATATTTTTGCGAACTCGAAACTCCGCGCATATAATTTGCTTTTAGCAGTCAACACCACCGACTGCTAACGAATATCGTCATGTGGGATCGGGGTGGCACCATGCATGTTGCATAGAACTGGCGTCCCAAACCCGCGAGAACAGTATCAAGGACCGACAAGGAGGAAAGACCGAGTGACGGTTAACTTGAAGCCATTGAGCGACCGAGTCGTCGTGGAGCCTGCGGAAGAGGAAGCGGCGACCAGCCCGGGCGGCATCATAATCCCCGATACCGCCAAAGAGAAGCCACAACAAGGTTCCATCGTTGCAGTTGGGCCCGGCCGGACTACCGAAGAAGGCGCGGTGATCGAAATGAGCGTTAGCGTTGGCGACAGCGTGATCTACTCGAAGTACGCAGGTACCGAGTACTCGCAGAACGGCAACGAATACCTCATCCTACGTGAATCCGACATCTTGGCGATTGTCGGCTGAAACCGATCCGTCGGGTGTAGCGGAACTGCCAGGTTCAATCTGACTTCCGCACTACGCTACGGATTTCGTCGCCAGACTAGAACCCAAAAGGAGTATATAAGCAAATGCCAGCAAAAGATTTGCTATTCGAAGAGGAAGCTCGATCCAAGCTTAAGGAAGGCATCGACGTCCTCGCAAATACCGTGAAGAAGACGCTCGGACCGCGTGGTCAGAACGTGATCGTGGACAAGAAGTTCGGCCCGCCGCAAGTCAACTCGGATGGCGTGACTATCGCCAAGGAAGTCGATCTTGAGGACCCGTTCGAGAACATGGGCGCGCAGTTGTTGAAGGAAGCGTCGAAGAAGACCAACGACGATGCCGGTGACGGCACGACCACGTCGACCGTTTTGGCTCAGGCGATCGTAGCCGAAGGCTTCAAGAACGTTGCCGCCGGTGCCGACCCGATGGCTATCAAGCGCGGTATGGAAAAGGCCATGGCCACGATCCGCGACTCGATCAAGAGCCAGTCCACACCAGTTGACAGTTCCTCACAGATCGCCAACGTCGCAGTCCTCTCTTCCCACGACGACGAGATGGGTACTCTCATCGCCGAAGTAATGGAGAAGGTCGGGAAAGACGGCGTCATCACCGTTGATGAGTCCAAGTCCCTCTCGTACGAGACTGACTTCGTCGAGGGTATGCAGATCGACCGAGGTTTCCTATCCCCCTACTTCGTGACGAACCCAGACCGCCAAGAGGCAGTTCTTGATGACCCGTACATCCTGATCACGTCTCAGAAGATCTCGGCAGTCTCCGATCTGCTCCCGCTTCTCGAGAAGGTCTTGCAGTCCAGCAAGAACGTCATCGTAATCGCAGAAGATGTTGAAGGTGAAGCGCTGGCTACCCTCGTGGTCAATAAACTTCGCGGAACCCTCAACTGCATCGCAGTAAAGGCTCCTGGCTTTGGCGACCGCCGCAAGGCTATGCTCCAAGACATCGCCATCCTAACTGGCGGAACCGTTATCTCCGACGAGATCGGCCGCAAGCTCGACTCCGCCACCCTTGAAGACCTCGGTCGCTGTCGACAGGTCGTTGTCAAGAAAGACGACACGACCTTCGTGGACGGTGCAGGTGATCAATCTGGCATCCGTGGTCGCATGGCCGAAATTCAAGCTCAAATCGAGGACACGACCTCCGATTACGACCGCGAGAAGCTCCAAGAGCGGCTCGCCAAGCTATCGGGCGGCGTGGCCATCCTTCGTGTCGGCGCGGCAACCGAGATCGAGATGAAGGAGAAGAAGCAACGTGTCGAAGACGCATTGGAAGCGACTCGTGCGGCTGTTGAAGAAGGTATCGTTCCCGGTGGCGGTTCAGTACTGATCCGTGCAGCGGACAAATTGGACGAACTCAGCTTTGACGATGAAGACGAGCAGACAGGCGTGCAGATACTATCGAAGTCTCTGCGTGAGCCGATCCGCATCATCGCCGGCAACTGTGGCTTTGAGGGTGCTGTAATCCTCGACCGCGTCGCAGGTAGCGATGACCTCAACTTCGGATTCAACGCGATGACCGACGAGTACGGCAACATGATGGAGATGGGCATCGTAGACCCGGCAAAGGTCACACGCTCAGCCGTCGAGAACGCAGTTTCTGTGGCCGGCATGATCCTGACCACCGCAGCTCTAATCACCGAGCAGCCTGAGCCACCCATGCCAGCAGCCGGTATGCCACCCGGAGGCGGGATGGACTTCTAGTCCCGGCTAGCAACAGCAACAGCCAGTTCGCAAGAACAAAGACAACGCGCCGCGCTGGGAAACCGGAGCGGCGCGTTGCCGTTTCTTGAAATCTACACACTCGGTACGCAAAGCCGCATGATCGCTTCCTCCAACACCCCTTCCAAATACACCTTTCTTTGGCCCTTCATCGCTCCTATCCAAGCTGTACGTCGACTCATCAAAGTTGGTGGAACCGACCTTGCCGCCTCCCTCGCATTCTTCACCGTACTCTCCCAACTCCCACTCGTCGCTTTAATGGCGATGCTCCTAATCGCAATCGGCCCCGCAGATGGCGTTGTCGATGTCCTCACAGAAGCACTCTCCTATCTATTCCCAGCATCCCAAGAACTGATTAGCGAAGCCATCGACAACCTCCTAGGCGGCTCCTTCACCATCGGGATACTGGCCGTCATAAACCTGATGATCGGAGCAAACCGACTCTTCGCCGCCACCAACCGCGCCGTAAACCGAGTCTTCGGGATACAGAACACTAAGGTCGTTCAAGTCACCATCAAAAGCGTTATCCTCGCCACCATCCTCGTTGCCCTATTTATGTTCTCAATCGGCCTATCCGCAGTAATCCAAGCCCTCATCCGTCTGAGTCAGGATTCAGCACCTGTCACGCACGGACTATCCACTCTCGCAACCATCATCCTAGGCTCACTCGCAACCATCCTCCCAGCCGTATTCACAACGACCATATTTGCCATCATCTACTACCGTATACCTAACACCCGCGTCTCCAAGCGAGACGCGATCTTCGGCGCGATCTTCGCCATCATTCTCTTCGAAATCGGCAAACATATCTTCTTCTGGGCAAACAACCACGACACTTACCGAGCCAACGTCTACGGACCCATCACATCTGTCGTAGTCCTCATGCTTTGGGCATACATTGCCAGCTTCATATTCTTATACGGTGCAGCACTCACCAAAATAGCCGGTGAATTGCGACAGAAATGAAGTTCCTTCCCGTCACTCCTGACCGTTGGCCGGACCTTGAACACCTCTTTGAATCTCGAGGCGGACCCAGACATTGTTGGTGCATGGTTTTCCGACCAATGTCAACTACCTTTCGACGTGTCGGTTCTCCAGCCAAGAAGCAGGCCTTGTCGGAAATGGTTGCCGCCAACACTCCTGTCGGCATCTTGGCTTACGACGGCGACGAACCTATCGCATGGTGCTCGATCGCGCCTTTGGAGTCCTACACCAATCTCCGCACACGCAGTTATGTTTCCGACGGTTCCGATACGGAAGGCGTCTGGTCAATCGCCTGTTTCTATATCCGCAGCGGATTTCGTCGTCAAGGTATGACACCTCAACTAATCAAAGCCGCAATCGACTATGCCGAAGACAATGATGCCAAGATTGTAGAAGCCTATCCGGTCAATTACGATTCGCCCAGCTACAGCTACATGGGACGTATCGGGACTTTCGAGCGTCTGGGCTTTAAGGAAATCGCTATGGCTGGCATTCGTCGGCACATCATGAGGTTGCAACTGTAACGAAGCGGATTGACCTCACGCACACAACGGATGGTCGCTGTCCCAACGGTTGAACGGAGGCTCTTCCTCTTTAGCCAACGCGCTCCTCGCATCCAGCCATGACTGATTCCAAACAACCGGATCATGCAACTCGCTATCCGGGTTGCTACGGCTGCGCGCGACAAAACCCGGAAAAGCCGTCCGACCCGTAGACTGCCCGATCGGGTTATACCTCAAATCCATACTGAACCTAACCCGATCGCTGTTATTAGGCAACGATGAATGGATCGTGTACTTCGTCATGAACAGCGCATCACCCTTCTTCACCGGCACCGGTACCGCCTTTCCTACCTCGAACTCGCTCTCCGGTACGTGCAAACTGCCAAGCACTTTCTTGCCACCCGGACAATGCGTCAACAATTCTTCTCCGCGGTGCGAACCCGGAATAACCTGAAGACACCCATTCTCTTCATCCGCATCCATCAGTGGATACCACACCGTTAGTATCAGCGAATCATCCGCATCCGGCGTCACGACGCCCATGTCCTGATGCCATGGCGTTACCCCGAACTTCACCCTACCCAGATGATCGCGAGGCGAACGGCTCTCCGGCACCTTGATCCGAATGTGCTGCACAGGGTTCGAGTAAATCTCCGGACCGATGAACGACTCCACTGCATCCAACAAGTCTGGCGACGTCATTGCGTTGAACACTGCCGGACCGGCCCAAAACGGCGTATCTTCCGTGACGCCTCTTTGCGGAAGTGAAAAGTCGAAATACCCTTGATGTATCTCATCCGACTCCTCATAGACCTGCGTCATCCGCTCCCCAAACTCCAGTTCCTCGTACCTCGAGCTGATCTTACCTTCCTCGTACAGCTTATTCGCCAAACTATCCAACACCTCCGCATACTCGTCAACCACCGGATCTATCACACCCTCAGGATCTATCACACCTTCAGCAGTTACAAACCCAAAATGCTCGAAATGCTCAAGTTGTTCTTTAGTCATCGCGGACATAATATGACATCTCCGTGCATCGTTAACGACAGTTAGAAAAAGGTGATACCGCGTTCCTAAGCACAAGCAGGCTCAGTACCATCCCAACGGTTGAATGACGGCTGATCGCCCTTAGCCAGCGAATCCCTAGCCTCTGTCCACAGATCGTTCCAAACCACCGGATCATGCAACTCGCTATCCGGATTGCTCCGACTCCGTGCGACAAATCCAGGGAAGCTGGTTCGTCCGGTAGATTGCCCGACCGGGTTGTAACGCAGGTCGAAGCTCCAGCGAATCCGATCGCTGTTGTTCGGCAACGACGAGTGCACTGTGAACTTGGTCATAAATAGCGCGTCGCCCTTTTTCAGCGGTATTGGCACCGCCTTTCCGACCTCGAATTCGGTCTCAGGTATTTGCAACCCCGACTGCAAGCCGTTGTCGAAACCCGGACAGTGCGTCAACAGATCCTTACGATGCGAACCCGGCACGACAGACAGGCATCCGTTCTCGACGTCAGCATCCATCAGCGGAAACCACACCGTCAACATCTCCGTCTCGTCCGCATCTGGATTCACAACCCCTTGATCTTGGTGCCACGGCGTGATACCAAATTTCACATGACCCTTCTCATCCCGAGGCGCCCGATCCTCCGGCACCTTGATGCGAACGTGTTGAACCGGGTTTGAGTAGACCTCCGGCCCAATAAACGACTCGACTGCATCTAAGAGACTAGGTGCTGTCAATGCGTTGAAGACTGCTGGCCCTGCCCAGAACGGCGTATCCTCCTTGATTCCGCCTTGCGGCAACGAAAAATCGAAGTACCCGTTGTACACCTCGCCCGATTCCGCGTAGATCTGAGTGACTCTTTCTCCAAACTCCAGATCTTCGTATTTGGAACTGATCGTTCCATCCTCGTAGAGCTCATCTGCTAGGTTGTCGAGGACACCAGCGTACTCTTCGATAACCGGGTCAATGACTTCTTCAGGGTCTAATACTTGCTCGGCGGTTACGAACCCGAAGTGCTCAAAATGTTCGAGTTGCTCTTTCGTCATTGCAGGCATGATGCGGCGGCTCCGTGAAGTGTTGGCGGCTGTTAGATAAGAATGATATCGCGTCTGCCTTGCCGAAACCCTCTTGTGAACATCAAGGGAAAGGGGATTTCCTCCCCCCTTCGCATTCACACCATTTCCCCCCTTCGTGGAACGTAAGGGGGCTAGGGGGATGCTCTGCTACCGTCATTCCTGCGAAGGCAGGAATCCACACGCCGTTGAACCATGATCGCCATGATGGGGGAATGATTGCCATGATCCGCACCTCCCCTCTGGATTCCCGCTTTCGCGGGAATGACTTGTGATTATGTCATTCCGAGTGGAGCGAGGAATCTCCCCCCTTCGCGAAGACCAAAAAGACCGACGACAGGGGCGCGAACGAGCGGAGCCCAAAGAACCGACACAAGAGCGGGGGATGGACGGAGGATGCCCTGCTAATTCTCGCGCCCGTTGGGATTGAACAGCGCCCTTTCATCGTCTTCGGTGAGCTCTATTCCGCGCTTCCGCAGTTCGGCTCTGAACCGTTCCCGCTCCTCTTCCCGGCCCTCGGTTCGGCCCAAGGCTACGCCCTCTTGCCTGCCCTCATCACGGCCTAGAACGCGGCCTTTCGCTTCGGCTTTAGCGTCGGCTTTGGCGGAGTATCTGCGTCGGATCTCGGTTGCTTTCTCGAACATTGTTCGGACTCCTTCGATTGCGAGGGCGATGATCGCCAGAAACGCCCATTGCTGCTGCGTGGCGCCGATGCGGTAGGTCGACATGATCCAGTGGTCTGAATCAGAGTATACCGACAACACCGACGTCGACGCGGCGCCGAGCGCGGCGAATCCTATCGCCTGCCAAACCGCGCCCCGCTCTCTGAGGGCGAGGGTGATCTCTTCCATTTGCATCTTGATGCCCTTTGTTAGCACGTTTTTACCGACGACCGTCCGCGTCGGCAAATCACAACTTATCAGAGATGCGTCGTTACCTCAAACCGATGTGGCGAAAAATCTCTGCGTTGCGATTCGAACCGTCCGAACGCCGGTGAAATCAGCATCCCCCTAGCCCCCTTACGCTCCGCGAAGGGGGGAGATTCCTCGCTACGCTCGGAATGACATGGGTGCCTCGGAATGACATGTGACACGCTTAGGCGCGTCGGGCTTGCTCATCAATCAGTCGCGCCATCCGACGGTCACGATTCGTCAGTGCGCCTACGTCGTGTGACATCAATGCCACTTTCAATCGTCGGTATCGAATGTCGATGTCGGGGTGATGGTCGTGCTCATCGGCATCCTGCGCGACGCGGTTGATGAACTGAATCGCATCAGCAAAGGTTGGAAACTCCAAATGCCGCACGATCGCTCCTGACTCAGGGTCGAGTTCCCAATCCGTCAATGCATCCAACAGTTCAGCAACTTCAGATTCGCTCAATTTGGACATCCCAAATCCTCCTAGCGTCAACCGCCGTTAGCGGTGTCAATCGTGTGTAGTAAGAGTATCGTAGATGAGATTCCAAGCCATAGAAGAATGTTTATCAGCGTCGGGCGATCCTTCAAAAGAATGATCTCTGGCGTTTCCCCTTCTCCGCGCACATAGAGCAGGTAGAGATAGCGATAAATCCCATACACCACGAACGGTATCGTAATCATCATTGTGTTGTCGCCGGGCACATTCGCCCCAGTGTCGCCCAAATCGATCGCATAAAGCGCATAGGTGAAGATCGCCAACGTTGCCGTGCTCATGATAAGCGCGTCGATGAATTCTGTCGTGTACTCGGCAAGGATGCTCCTTTGTTTCGTGGCACCCTCGCCGGCAGACTTCAACTCGGCACGTCGCTTGCCCAAAGCCAGCAACAACGCGCCCAACGCGGTCATGATGTAGAACCACGGCGACACATCAATGTCGATGCCTGTTGACCCGTTTCCAAACCAAGGCACCGGTCCGCCAATCGCCACATATCCCGCGTATGCACGCAACACAAATCCCGATGCCACAGACATCACATCCAAAATCGCAACGTGCTTGAGCTTGAATGTGTAAGCGATGTTCAAGATTAGATATACAGCTGATATCAAAGCTAATGGCACGCTAATCGCCAGCGAGATAGCGCCAGCCAGCAGAATCGCTACAGCGGCGGAAACATAAGCCACTCCAACCGGGAGGTCTCCCGACGCGATAGCCCGTCGTTTCTTTCTTGGATGCGCGCGGTCACGTTCGATATCTGCCAAGTCGTTTATCAGATAGACCGCGCCTGACAACAAGGTGAAGCCAACGGTAGCGCCGATTGCACGCGCCACGATCTCGATCATCCCTCCCACGTCATCCATTGCGAACCAGATGTTCACGGAGAAGACAAGCGGTACTAACACCAGCCCGTTCTTCGGTGCCTGCAAAGGACGCATCGCGCTAAACAGCGCGACGACCAACGACCTTGAAGGTCGATCCGGAGTCACTACATTCTCATCGCTTGCGCCAATCATCTTTGCCAATAATAAAGTCCCGCCATCACACGCGACTAATCAGGATGCTCAGATTGGAGCAATGAAGTCGACGAATACGGGGCTAGTCCATGCCTTTTCCATGTCCGATTGAGTTACGCGTACCCAGTATGGGTTTATTCCCGGGTTGGGAGAGTCATCAGTGAAATTGAACTCTACGCGGTCCGGGCCTGGGTTCGGGGCTAGCTCGATTGTTACGGCGCGGTCTAGTTCGCCCATATTTATGACGCGTGCGCCGTCTGCTAACGCGCCTAGTGTCGTAGGGATGTGCAGACGATCTGCGGTGGCGAATGTGATGCGTCTCGCACCGTCGTTGCCATGCCCACCGTATTGCGAGCTGGCTATAACGTCGCTGGTAAGTGCGACTTCGATGCCGGTATCGGGTGTGCCATCGACATCAAGTAATAAGCCGCTACGATAACCGCATGTCCACGATTTCCAAGATACGCCGGAATCTGTCGAGTCTGTGATGTGAGACCGAGGGCTGTCGAAGCGGATCTTATCGACACCAGTGATCGATCCTCCAGTTGTCTTGATTGATCCGTCCCACACTACGCCGGAATAACTGGTACGCCTGCTGGCTCCTTCCCATGTGACGCGCACACGGTTGGACGAGGTGCCGGATGACAACTCCTCGCAGTGGATTAGATCGAGTCCTCGGAACAACTCGACGCGCTCAAGTGGCCCTGCGCCGATGATCTTGACTGATATTTCCGGCGGTGACGCAGTTGAGTATTCAGAGCCCATGAAGTGCCCGTCCGCGGATACGGCTGCCACGATACGGACTCCAGAGGTCGCGTACACACGCCGTGCCTTCATACCTGCGAGTACCCCGTCCAGAGTTAGGTCGGTAGCGTAAACGCCGGTAAGCCCGGCTTTTTGGTATCGGCGCAGTTGGAAACCCGGCTGATCGTCGCCCGGTCTTCCGGTGTAGCAGTCACTCCCGCCTATAAAGCCCATCTTGTAGTTGCGTTCAATCGATTCCTTCAAGAACCACTCGAACTGTCCGTGAGTCGACGTGATCTCTAGTGCAGGCTCGATTTGTGGCTCGTGGTACTGTAGGTCTGCTGCGACACCTCCGACATGCGGAGTGACTACGATGTCTGAGTAACGGAACTCCGCGTGCATTTCAAGGACATGGGGTAGATCGGTGTCGATATCCCAAGCATCAAGATGTGGGCCGTGTCCCGAACGACGCAGGTCTTGGTCGAAGCGTCGGAAGTAGACGTTGTGGTGTCCGCCGCGATCGGTGGTGGCAGACCACTCATATCCGGGAAGAGGCACGAACCTGCCGGGCTCGTAATGCTCTCGCTCTGCTTGTTGCTGGACTTCGTAGGCGTCGGTAGTGATAGCCGGATCGTTGCGTTGAAAACCTGCGAAGTGGATGCCCGCCACGTCCCGGGCATACTTGAAGAAGTCGCCTATCTTAAGCGCGTCGACTACCTGACCGCCATGAGGATCGCCCCAGTAGAGTCGGTGCTCAGGCGCATCTTCAGTTGCGATGACCGGGTTGCTGGCACTTTTGAGACCTGCATCCTCGTCTGTTGCTGTCAGTCGATGCTCGCCCGGTTCGGTGATGCGGCATCCATCAACCCATACAACACCTCCACATTCTTCGTCGAACTCCACTTCATCTTTGCTGAGACCGATGCCTGCCCCGCTGATTTTCACAGTGCCACGGTATCCATTCGCGGGGTTGCCCCAACGGTCTTCTGCTTTGATGCTTATGCGAAACTCCTCTTCGGCATCGGCATTCGACGGTGCGATGACCACAAGCCGAACCGCATCTCCGCCGATGACTGGCAGTTCGGGCAAAGTGCTGATCGGGATGAAATCTCCGGATCCGTTGGTATCTACCTCGATCCAGAAGTAACGGCGAGGCTCGATGAATGTCTGACTCCGAGAACCCGACCCGCCACCAGATTGATCTCCATACGTTACGGTAAGTTGCTCGCCCTCTTCGAGCGGTCGGCCGGTGTTGATTACGAGTACAGTGACTAAGTCGGGAACTTGGGTAGCCACCTCTGCGTCGGATGGCGTAGATACTGTTAGGTACTCGGCGCCAGTTGGATCGTGGAGTTGCGGCATCCCCCAGTCGGTATCCGAGTCTGTGCCGATCATGACGACTCCCCCTGTCGCAAGTCCAGCGGGTCCCACGGTGTATACCAGTTGCCATGTCCCGAACTGACCAGCGACAACAGGTGCTGGATTAACGATATGGGCGTTACCGACCTTGTCGCTGCTTCGTTTTGCGAGTCCTAGCGGATCCATCGTCTCTGACATGATTTAACCTCCGTGAGAGAGTTCCGTATTCCGTTGTAATGACGTGGTTTTTGCAAATCGCCTCGTTCAAACACCATATACCCTTATCCTCCATGACCACTACGCCAGCCTCCAAAAGACGCTCCCTACTGTCTACTGGTTCTTGGGCACTCTATGACTTCTCCGACACTATTTTCTCTGCTTCCATCCTCACCTTCTACTTTCCTCTTTGGGTAACCGAAGACAAGGGTGGCACTGATACCCATCTCGGCATCGCGCTTTCTGCATCAATGCTCATCGTCGCGCTTACAGGGCCGTTCTTGGGCACTCTTTCCGATCGCCTCAATCGGCGCGTACCACTGCTGGCGATGTCTGTTGTGTCATGCGCCGTCTTCACCGCGCTTATTGGTGCTGTCGGAGGACTCACCACCGGGCTCTTGTTCTTCATCGCCGCTAACTTCATGTATCAAACAGGGCTGATCTTCTACAACTCGCTGCTCATTAACGTCAGTTCCGAGAACGGACGCGGCATTGTATCGGGTATCGGCATCGGTGCCGGCTATATCGGACTCATTGCCGCATTTCTGATCATGCGACCCATTGTCGATGCCGAAGGAAACCAAGCCGCGTTCCTGCCCACTGCCGGTTTGTTCATTCTCTTTGCGCTTCCTCTAGTCCTGATAGTGAAAGACCCGGGAGCTCGCGGGCGTGTTGATAAATCTCTGTTCCAGACCTCATACAAACAGCTTTATGAGACTTTCCATCGCGCACGTCAACACGCCAATCTTTTCCGATTTCTCATCGGAAGATTCATGTACATGGAAGCCATCAACACCGTCGTATCCTTCTATGTCCTATACCTCATCAACGTCGGCGGATTTGAGGACACCGAAGCTCAGACGATGATCATCGGTGTCGTAGTCATCGCAATCTTCGCATCATGGGCGACTGGCTACCTTGTATCCCGATTCGGTCCCAAGCGCGTTCTCATCGTCGGATTGACTGGCTGGACCGTACTCGCGATAGCCGCTGTAGGCGCTGATGCGAAATGGATGTTTTGGGCAGTCGCCATCGCCATGGGCTTCTTCTGGGCCGCACCACAGATCTCCGACCGCGTACTTCTGACATACCTCTCTCCAAACGGTCAGATCGGCGAATTCTTCGGACTCTTCCAGATGTCTGGACGATTATCAGCAGTAATCGGCCCGGCACTATGGGGATTGACTATCTGGGCATTGTCCGAGACTGGTGAACTGGCATATCGAGTGGCGTTAGCGACACTCTGCGTGTTTTTGATAGCTGGGCTCCTCGTGCTTCGAGGCGTGCGGGTTGAACGCGAAGAATCTGATTTGGATGCTATTGAAGGGACGCCCGTTCGTCATTCCGACGTATAGGCGTTGGAATGACGGAGCTTCGCGATCCTCAAAACACCCTCGGAAACAGCCGATACTTCACCCGTGCCTTATACTCGTTCCACTTTTCGGCACCGTACTTCTCCTCACAGACTTTGTCGTCATCGAATTGGCGCCAAGTGAAGAGTGAGACGATGAAGATCATGTATGTCCATGCCCACAGATTGGCCGGGTAGAGGAATATCAGAGCAACTGACAGGGCTAGGAATCCTTCGCCCATGTAGTTGAAGTGCCGGGCGACTCCCCAGATCCCGCTGTAGAGAATCTTACGATCACCAGCTTCGATGTATTTTTGCTCAATGATCCCTAAAAACTTCCGTTCGGGCCACCGTTTGAACCAGTACTTCTGGAGGTTACCCGCGCGTGAGATGCTCCAACCAAGTACACCCAACACAATCAACGCACCCAGCCAGATGTTCGTAACCAGTGGCGAGAAACCAGGATCCGGGTGGACTGCCATCCCCCACAGCGGCATTATGTACATCCATCCGTAGATGATCAGTCCGCCCCAGATCAGTTTGAAGCCTAAATTCTCATGGATCAGATCGTAGGTGTATAGCTGTACACGCTCGAAGATGAAGTAGTCGAGGATGTACAACGTGAAAAACGCTGCGTAGACGTAAACCCCGGGATTAGCGTCGTCGCCGAAGAGCTCGTGGTGATAGTAAGCGCCTGACAACGCGTTCAGCACCAACATCGTGCCGCCTACCACGTACAAGTACATCTTCAGATCGACGCGTTTATGTACGAGGTCATGCTCTAGTGCCCTGCCGTGCCACCAAGATGCAAACCAGTTATGTCCATCGTCTTTTGGTTGACCCAAAAAATACCAAGTCGATATGACGGCACAAAACACCGTTCCTCCAGCGACGGCGTAGAGGGACGATTCATAGAACCACTCACGCGGCACCAACCCGCCAAATTCGAACCACCAAGCGACAAGCGCGATCAAAAAAACCAGAAGCCCGTTGAGCCGATAGTCACGAGGTTCGCCAGTTGTCCGATTTATCACATATCCGGGAACGCGTCTCGCAGGTAGAACGAACTGCGCTATCCAGAACGCCGCGAAAACTGCCAGCGGAGTGAAAAACGCCGCTATTGCTTCCGTTGCCGATAACTCGAAAAGGTGGCTGATGCCAAGCCATTCAATCACGATAAACTGCACCTTTCTCCGACGATGCCGTCACTTGTTTGACACATGACAACAGAATACGGCAATTGTTCCTCATTGCCATATTTCGTTCAATAGATGCCCGGAATGATCCGATACTTCACCCTTTCCTGATACTCTGCCCACTTCTCGGGTCCGTATTTCTCTGCACAGAGACGGTCGTCATCGCGTTGTCGCCAGGTGAAGAGGACGAGAACGTAGATGAAGTAGAGCCAAGCCCACGGATTGGTGAAGTATCCGAATGCTAATGCCATCGCCAACGAGTAAAAGCCCTCACCGAGGTAGTTCAAGTGACGAGCCAGACCCCACCAGCCGCTACAAAGAATCTTCCGATCGCCGGCTTGTATGTACTTCGGCTCGAAGATACCCAGAAACTTGCGGTCTGGAAATCGCTTGAAGATGTACTTCTGATGGTTGGCACCGCGCGATATGACCCAACCGGCAAGGTACATTGCGAAAGTCCCGATGAGCAGAACGTTGGTCCACAGTGGCGAAAATCCCGGCGATGGATGAGCCGCCATACCCCATAACGGCAAGATGAAGACCCAACCGAAAACCATCAGTCCGCCCCAGAACATCTTGAACCCAAGATTCTCATGGATAACGTCGTACGTATACAACTGCACCCGCTCAAAGATGAAGTAATCCACCACATACCAAGTCAAGAACACCGCGTACATCCAAACTCCGGGATTGAAATCATCCCCAAACCGTTCGTAGTTGTACCAAGCACCAGACAACGCATTCAGCGACAACATCGTCCCGCCCACTACATAGAACCACATCTTGATGTCGATGCGTTCATTGAAGAACGAAATCTCCCGAACCCGTCCGTGCCACAGCGCTAATAACCAGTTTCTACCCTCTTTCTCGGGGTGGCTAAACACCGCGATCAACGAAAAGATCAACGTGAATACAGTCCCGCCAGCCACTGCATACAGAGACGACTCATAGAACCACTCGCGCGGCATGCCAGTCAACTCGAACCACCAAACAACCAGCGCGATCACGTAAACCAAAATCCCATTCAGCCGATAGTTCCGAGGCTCTCCTGTCTCTGGATCGATCACATACCCCGGCACCCGTATCGCAGGAAGAATCATCTGCGCCACGAAGAAAACTACGAAGATAGCCAACGGAGTAAAGAACCCCGCAACCGCATCCATTCCCGAAAGCTCCAAAAGGTGGCCAATGCCAAGCCATTCAATCATCACGGATATCCCTTATTTCAATGATGCCAAACTCACTGTTGGCATTATCTCAGTTCTGGTCAATCAGATCAGCATCCGCGATCTGATACGCCACGTCCTGCTTCGTATTTCGCACCACCACAGTCCCGGCCAGTTTATCGTGCCATCCTCGCCTCTCAGGATCGAAGATCATCAGAGCATGATTCGCGACTATTAGCACCGCGGAAACCATCAAACCCGAATACAACCAGACAAAAGCAAGACCGCCAGCATACTCGCCAATCCGATCTAACGGACCAGCTGAATCGCCCAGCTGAAGTAGCAAAGAACCGGGGAGCAAGACGATCATCGGAGTTAGGTACACGCACAACAATGGGCTACCCAAATACTGCCGGATCAACGCACCTCGCAAAGTCATCCTCTTGCCACCGACCTTCACTATCTTTAATCCCAACAGCCGGTGCCCAAACGTCTCACCCTTCGACGAAACTCTGAACGCCATCACAGCGAACCACATCATCAAGACAAGGAATGTAGTCGGCAGCCCGAAATAGAGCAGAAATGCTCCGAAATTCGTCAGAAATGGATATTCTCCCGAAAACGCCAGCATGAAAAGCGCGAAAACGATTGCAGCCCCAATACTCACAGACACTCCAACACCTATCGCCAATAACCAATCAACTAAGCCTGCCAGTATCCGATGCCAAGCCGACCCGTACTCCAACTCATCCCGTCTATCCCGTCCATCCATGCAAATGTCTTGGTAGTCCATCATTCAAAATCATGCACTATCTGCGTTCTAATAGTATCTGACCGCCACGGTACCGAAAATCAGATCATGCCACCCTCTGCCCTTACGATCAATAGCCATCCAAATATGGTTCGCAATCGCTAAAAGCAGAGGTACGAACCAAACCCTCTCAAATAACCAATTTCCCAAGAAACTCCGTAATGCATCCACATGATCGGAAGAACCATACAACCAATCCTGCAATTCACCGGCAAGCGGAAGAATGAGAGCCACAACGACAGCCAGAAAAGGAATCGTCAGCATCGGACTCCCGGCAAACTGCCTTAATACTGCATGTCGCCTGCTCAATTCCTCCCCATTCTCTCTTATTACGTGGATGCTAACCCGTCCATGCCCAGGCGTTTCGCCACTATCGGCTACCCCAATCGCATACTTGATTTGGGCGATCAGCGCGATGATCGGTATCGTCAGAATTGGAAAGACAAAAGGAGCCAAACCTATCATGTTTTCAACGAATGGATCCCCAAACATTACTACACCAGTACATGTAGCGAAACCTGCGATGAATCCGACACCTAAGCCAATAACCACAGCACACGCCCAATCAACTAATCCCGCTATCAACCGTCGCCAAGCCGACGCATACTCAATCCCATCCTGTCTATCCCGTCCATCCATGCAAATTTCCATCCCAGTTCAAAATCACCGACAACCCTGCCGTCCCGCGCCCTCCAAATCCACAACAATCTCCACCGGAGCATTCCGCGCCACTATCAACACCAAGTCATCATCCGCCGACGTATTCACCGGCTGATGGTTCGAATCCGGCGGCACATAGATGAAGTCCCCCGGCGCGATCTCATCCTCAACCTCCAACTCCGCGCCGTGCAGAAACAACCCCTCGCCACTCACCACATAAATCGCAGACTCGCAATTCACGTGGTAGTGCGCCGTCGAACATCTACCCGGTGGTACCGTCGCGATCGACAGATGTATACCCGTCGAACCTGTCAACGCTTCCGAGACACCAGCAAGACGATTCATAGCCCCACTAGCGACATCAACCTCCAGCCCATCACTGCGAGTGATTACGCAGGGTTTATGACTATTCCCAGACATAACAGAAACCTTATCTTCGGGGCTTTACAGAACCCTCCCCCTTGATGTCCAAGGGGGAACAAAAGGGGGTTTAGAGTCCCGATGCTAAGCACCCCCTGCGAGCATCGCTTCGCTTGCTCGCGTCCCCCTCGCTTCGCGAAGGGGAGGGATCTTGTTCTTGCAACCGTCTCCTCACAAAACAACGACGGATCGCAACACCTCGCCGCGCTCCATCTTGTGGAATGCCTCTTCAACATCACCGATGCCTATCGACTCCGAGACGAACCCATCGAGGTCCAATCTGCCTTGCATGTAGAGGTCGATGAACATTGGGAAGTCGCGAGTCGGCAGACAATCGCCGTACCAAGACGATTTCAACGATCCGCCACGTCCGAAAACCTCGATCATCGGCAACTCAATCTTCATCTCGGGATTGGGCACACCTACCAAAACGACCGTTCCCGCCAAGTCGCGCGCGAAAAACGCCTGCTCGTAGGTCTGTGGCAAACCCACCGCTTCGATGCAGACATCCGCGCCATTGCCATCGGTGAACCCCTGAATGGCCTCTACAGCGTCTACCTCGCGAGAGTTCACAGTGTGCGTCGCGCCAAAATCCTTTGCCCATTCCAACTTGCGATCGTCAATGTCCACCGCGATGATCGTGTGTGCGCCAGCCAGCTTTGCACCCGCAATCGCAGCGTCGCCTACACCGCCACATCCAAACACCGCGACCGAGTCACCGCGTGAAACTCCGCCAGTGTTGATCGCCGCGCCTAAACCTGCCATGATCCCGCAACCGATCAATCCCGCAGCCTTCGGATCGGCATTCGCATCGACCTTCACCGCCTGACCAGCCGCGACCAGAGTCAACTCCGCAAACGCGCCGATACCCAATGCCGGCGACAACGAAGTGCCGTCTTCCAACGTCATCGGCTGCGCCGCGTTCCGACTGTCGAAGCAGTACCACGGACGACCTCGTTCGCATGACCGACAAGTCGTGCAAGGTGCCCGCCAAGCGATGATCACGAAATCACCCGGTGCAACATTGTCCACGTCATCTCCGATCTTTTCCACAACTCCAGCCGCCTCATGCCCTAAGAAATACGGAAATTCGTCGCCTATCGCACCCTCTCGATAGTGCAAATCGGTATGGCAGACACCGCAAGCCTGCACTCGAATCAAAGCCTCGCCCGGGCCTGGATCCGGCACCAAGATCGTCTCCAACGAGACTGGTGCCCCTTTAGCTTTCGATAGAACGCCCTGAACCTTATTCATCGTTAATCCCGATCCCTTTCTTACTTGCTCAACCAACAGCTTCAATCGGGATTATACGGTATCAGAACTCTAACCCTTTACGCCCAAGCAAGACCATTGAAAAACCTGCTAAGCCTCTCACCCGCACCCTCCAGCCAATCACTCTTGGAGGAGGACAAGAATTGGCTGTCGCGATGAGGGCGCGGGAGAGAGATTCAAATAGCTTGCTAAGGCGATATTTATCCCTAGCTATCGTCATTCCGACGGAAGGGATGTTTACATAGCTACCGTCATACCCGCGTAGGCGGGTATCCAGAGGGGGTGAGAGGGAAAGCAAAGCGGAATGCGTCGTCGAAATCCTCTTAATTTCTGCGGATTCTCGTCTTGGGAGGTTTTGCGTAACCAGCGTCATTCTCGCGTAGGCGAGAATCCAGAAGGGTTGGGCACATGGGTCCAAGGCGGAATCCCTATCCGGTACTTATGGATACCCGCCTTCGCGGGTATGACGATAGTTGTGCGAAGAACCCCTTCGCGAGAATGACGGGAGTTATGCAAGGTTTTCCCTATAGGAGAGAACCGATGGCGGTCAAACTCACCACTCCGGCTATTGCTACTAGCACGTAAACGATGCGCGTGAACCAGTTAGTCTCACCGAAACTCAAGTTGCCGCCGATGAACGCCACCAAGTCCCACTTGAACAATCCAACCAATCCCCAGTTCAGGGCTCCGACAACCGCCAACACGATCGCAATGACCTGTATGATCTCCATCTCTTTGCTCCTTGTAATGCCGAAGGTTTGTGTTGTATATTGATAACATAGCGATTTAGATTGTCGTATATCTTCAACACACCCCATGGTCGCCAAAGTACTTCTAGCCGACATCAGAGACCGCTACTGCAAAGCCGTCATCAGCGGTGAAACCTCGGTCGCCGAAGCCATCATTGACGAAGCCATCCGACGCGGCGCGACTCCGCCAGAGATATATCTCTCCATCCTTGCACCTGCACAGGTCATACTCGGCGAACTCTGGCATAAAGGCGAAATCAACATCGCACAAGAGCATCTTGCAACCGCAATCACTATGCAGATGATGGACCGCCAGCGCCAGGCAGCAAAACCTCGAACACCATTAGGCCTCAGAGCGGTCGCGTCGCCCGTGGAAGGTGATCAACACTTCGTCGGTGCACGCATGATCGCAGACTTGCTCATCATGGACGGATGGGATGTAGATTTCTTCTGGAACGCAACTCCCGCGAAAGACTTGGCAGAGTATGTCCAACAACGACGCGTCAACATCGTCGCACTTTCCGCCACCATGATCGAGTACCTGCCTAATGTCAGGCCAACCGCAGATACCATCCGCAAACTCGACCTTACGCGTCCCAAAATCATCCTCGGCGGGACTGCTGTCAACAGTGCCGAATATGACGCGCAAGAACTCGGAGTCGATGCCATCGTGACCGACGTCGCAGAAGCCGCAAAACTAGCGCGGCAACTCGTCGGATACCCCAAAGCGAAACCTACCCTCGAACAGCAACTTACCGCCATCGGACGCAACATCCGCACTGCTCGAACTCTTCGGAAAATCACCCAACAGCAACTCGCCGAAAACGCCGGCATCGATCGGACATACCTCAGCCTCGTTGAACACGGCAAGCAAAACCTCACCATCGCCGCAATCGTCAAACTCGCAGACGCGCTAGACGTTCACATCAACCATCTCATCGACACCGATTGAACACCCCCTTCTCGAAGCGTAAGGGGACTAGGGGATGCTCTGATGAACGTCAACGGACAGCAAAGAATCGAACTCTGCAATTCATACGATTATCAGCAGGGAACAAAATCCTTCTTTTCGTCGTCTCTTACATATACCGAGAGGAGAATCTTCACATGCACACACACTCACAGACACCCCAAATCTATTCTCTAGCCCGCACCGTAGCGATCTTGATGCTATGCATCGTCGCAATCGCGGCTATCGCCTGCGGAGACTCTGACGAACCCGAAGCAACCGTCGAAGTACAAGCTGCACCTACAACCGCATCGACGGCTACCCCCGTACAAGTCGTAGAGGTGAAATCTGACGAGGAACACGATTCCGATGATTCGACCAGTGGATCGTCCGAAGAGGCGAAATCCGAGGAAGAAGATGGCGAGCATTCGTCCGCGTCATCCAGCGAGGCGACCGATGACGATGAAGACAGCGTATTAATCGGCGATAACGATGTAGTCAGCAACACGAACCAAATCACCGGAGGCGACCTCTTCGACTGGTCTCCCAACCAAGCGCTCAAAGACGCCGAACCATTGAACGTCGTCGAGTGGACACAGCGGCCGACGCTATCGCTCGGAGCGCTAGATGCCAGCGGAGTCGTCAAGGAAGGCGCCACGCTCTTCAATCCGATGTTCGGAGAAGGCGCGACGTTCGCAATCTACCACGTCAACTACGACGATGAGCCGATGGTCGTACTCCTACCAAACCTAGGCCCGATGTCCATCTGGGAAACCGACCTCACCGTAGCTGAGATGGATCACGAATTCGAAGGCGCAAACTTCACCTTCACAGCCTACTCGCCTCTCTTCTTCGATGCAACACCGTCAGATATGCAGCTCCGTGTCTACGGATTCGATAGTGGCGGCAATCCCGCGCTCTTGGCAATCAGCGAAATCGGATTTGGCGATGACCAAGACCAAGCGTCATCCGGCTCCAGCGCATCGTCCGAAGATGAAGAACCCGCGGACGGCGACGAAGATGGCGAACATTCCTCCGCCTCCTCCTCAGACGTCGCTAAAGACGATCCTGAAGAAACCAAAGGCAGCAATGACTACGACATAGTCAGCAACACTAACCAGATCACAGGTGGCTATGTCTTTGAATGGTCGGAAAACCAAGCGCTCAAAGATGCCGATCCGCTGGACGTCGTCACATGGGAATCCGGACCAACGCTCGGTTTGGGTGAACTTTACGGTGAAGCCACCATCGATGACGACGCCATCCTCTTCGATCCGTTTCTCGGCGACGGCGCAGCTTTGGCCGTATACCACGTCAACTACGACGACGACCCCATGATCGTGCTGTTGCCAAGTCTAGGCCCGACCATGATCTGGGAAACCGACCTCACCGTAGCCGAGATGGATTACGAAATCGACGGCCAGACCCTGACCTTCCGCGCCTACTCACCCCTCTTCTTCGACGGCAACGCATCCGACATCAAACTCCGCATCTACGGCTACGACGCTGACAACAACCCGGCACTCCTAGCCATCTCCGACATTCAAGCGGAGTGAGTGCCGAGCCTCCTCACGTCATTCCGGCAAAAGCCGGAATCCAGAGGGGAAGGGTGAACTTTGATGGGAATGAGTGTAACGACGGGCGATGACGATGAGCGTGCACCTTCTGTCATTCCGAGCGAAGCGAGGAATCTCAACCTCTCATCCGTTGCTACAACCAGAGATTCTTTCCACTTCCTTCGCGTGTGGAGGCACTCCCGGCGGCAATTGGTAACCACGCTCTTGATAGACCTGAATCGTCTCGACAACTACAGACTCCAAGATCGCAATTGTCTCTTCAGGAGTATCGCCCCATGCCACACAGTTCGGAAACGAAGGAACTTGTGCCATGTACTTGTCTGGCTCCGTCGATTCGGACGGATCATACAACACGTAAGCAATGCGATGGGGTTTTCTATCTGCGTCCATTACCTTACCTGTCAATCCTAGTTCAACAACCGCTACGCCAACATCATCCGCTCGCCCTTCGGTTCAGGTATCAGTCCGTCAAACTCACGCGCCGTGTCAAGCCTCAATTCCACAGCCTTGCCTACTTCCTTCAACACCGACTCCTGTGTCTCACCGTGTACCATGCAACCCGGAAGTTCTGGGGTCTCGCCAACAAACACGCCGTCCTCGTGGCTCCAGTAGATGATGATCTCGTACTTGTGCATCATTCAAACCCTCTCCAATGCCTCCAACACACCCCGATTCCGTCCGTTCACATTCGGCTCACTAGCGAACATCAGTCGATAGTGCGCCAACATATCGGCTACATCCGGATCGTTAGGATCCAGACCGATCATCTCTGCCACCACTTCATCGATCTGCCACCGGTTTTCATCTCGGAAGCAGTACGCGAACGGCTCTAACGACAATGCCGACAACCCCGCGAAATTCAGACCCGCGACCTGCCGCGCATGTGCACCGGCCGTCGTATCCGATGCAAAATCGGGACATGGCAAACCTGAAATCGCCTTCACCTGCAGTTGGGCCCGGCCCGGTTGTGTCGATTGTCCGTAAGCGTCGCGTACGATAGCTCCGAATATGCTGTTGAACCACAGAGATACGCAACAACCAACTTCATCGCTCAAACCCTGCAACGCACTCCAACTGTTACCGCCATGACACAGAATGTCAGTCTTTGCAACCGTTATGGCGTTAGTTGTCCAGCGCAAGTTCCTACTGAGGAACCAGTGACTCCGATAACCATTCATCCTCTGCGCTTCCTGCCGATTCCGGACCACGCCCGCGTGTGTTGGTTGTGTGGCGATACCTTTCTTATTTTCGCTGTCTGTTGTCCACATACTGGCATGAGCTGAAATGCCGGCCCAATGATTCACGTCGTGCCATTCGAACGCTCCGATCGCTTCAAACCCCCTACGATGACCGATCAAATGGTGAGTAGGACCAGTGCCAGCAAATTCCGAAAGAGACACGGAGTCGATACCCATCGATTTCTCAGTTTGGCTGATCGGATCGTAAACGCGGCCCTGCATCAAAGCGCACGCGACAGAGGTGGTATCGAAGTTTCGATTACCAACGGCGAACCAAGGAAACCCTTGCCGCGGAGTTTTCATACGTACATAATTTCCAGAGTTAATGACGCCCTGCTTGCTCGTCGAAGGGATCGCACCGATTTCCTTGGCTACTGCGAATCCTTGCGCCAAGGTGCGAGGTGCGCCGTAAAGGTTCACACACAGCACTTCGGCGGAGTGCCATCGTTCCGGCCGAGTGTTTCGTTTTTGCGCGATTACCAACAATTCGTTCATTTCAGTGTCGGCACTCATACTCTCGAGATTCGATCCCACGTTGGCAATCGCAACGATATTCGTAAAGTCCTTTTCAATCTCATTTCGCCATGCTTCCCAACTCTTGGCACGAGCGGCTGTCAGAGGCAAAACGTGAGCAAACACACCACCCTGCTGGAGCCTCATGTTGCTGACAGCGCCGAAATCTGGAGCCAAACCTGCCGCTCCGTTCGACATAGTCCACTGATTACGCTTGGCGGATTGCCTAAGGCGTTGCAGGCCTCGCGTCGCTTGCCTCCTACCGATATGAGGCCGAGAATACGGCGGGTTCATCAGTGCCAAATCCACGCTGTTCACCGGGACCCTGACCATTCCGTTGTTGGAGTTTTGACCGGGAGTCAATCCTCGGCCGCCGCTCCCAAGCATGTCTGTAATGCCCGTTGTCTCAGGATTCAACAGACACAATGAACCCGCTTCATGCGTGACAATCGCAATCCGACTCTCCTGATAGTCCTGTGCCACATCCAGATCCGTCAAGCGTTTCGCGGTCATTGTCCCAGCAATTCCGTTGACATCCAATGCGATGATATGGTTCTCCATCCGTTTTCGATGCAGTGTCGGATCGTTTCCGCCCTTCAACATATATACACGCCGCAATGCGCGTTCCCCCGCACCGATCAGCGTTCCCGTTCCACATGCCGCATCCATCAGATCCAGCGATGCCACTTCATCAACTGACCTATCGGTAAATCTTTGCGCCGCCAAAGTCGCCAATAGTTCCGCAACTTCCGGCCTGGTGTAGTGCGCTGCGCGCTCCTCACGGTCAGTTACCAGACGTTGCCACAACTCGCCTGCAAAGTTATAGACGTGCTTCGCCTGCAACGCGTTCAAATTCTCAGTCAGTCCCTCCAGATTCATCAAAATCTCCGCCACTCGACCAGAATTGCCAGCCGCCAAAAGACTCGCCTTCGCCAGTTCGATAACCGGAAGATAGTTGACGTTTTCGATCACATCCCACGCGTCCAACAAATTCTGCGGTATAAACACCCCCAAGCCTGAATCGATCTTGATCTGTTGTGTCGTCTTCAATCCCATGGACTGCAACGTCGGACTGTGTAGAGCCAGATCGTTGTGCAGATCGATCGTGGTCAACCAGATCGCGCAAACGATCTTCGTCGCATCCTCAATTGACTCCGCACCCACGATCTCCACCAGCTCCTCAAGGATGCCATCGCCCATGGTTCCCATCAACCGCATCGTTTCCGTCAGATTCAACCCTAGCGACTCGATTTCTCTTGCAACGCTCGCGCTCTGCCTGTCGACTTCAAGTTGCGGAACCTGAGCGTACTCGCAGTACGCGATCAAATCGGACGGGCGCGATGCCAACGGTTCGTCCGGCCATACACCAGTCGTCGATACCAACTGCACCGACAATACCGCCTCATCACTTTTCAACCGCGCCAAAAACTCCGACCGCGTATCCCCTTCACAACCCTCGTCTATCCCGACCGCAATCACTTCCGTCAATTCACGCGTCTCACCGAGAAGTCTTTTGTCCAAACGATCCTCAGCGTCACCAACCGCCGGACGATCCCATTCGGTCTCCAGCACAACAGCCCTGCGACCAGACTCGCGTACGACGATATCCGGTCTTCCGCTATCGCCAACTAGAGTCTGCCTTCGTTCCGCGTTCGCCGACCACCTCTTCCCGCACTCGTCGAGATACTGCGCGATTGCGCTGTTGGCATCTGGCTCCGACAGATTGCCTATGAATTCTTGAGTCGTCATATTCTCAATCGGAAATCAATCGCTATTTGGATCATAGTATTTGATCCGCCCTCAGCCAACTCCCGATAAAACGGTATCCAGCTATGCTCTGGGCGGTTGGTGTTGACTTCCCGACGTTCTGCCATGTGTTACCTCTGTAGGTGTAGCAACTCAAGTATCAAGTATCGATTCGCGATTTCTGATCATACATTCATGTTGCAAGGGAGGTTTCGACTATGGTTGGTGTGATTTTGGATGATAGGGCGGAGTGTCCATGATTCTAAACCCCCTTTAATTCCCCCTTGAGCATCAATGGGGAGGATTGAACGAGAGTTCAGCGCGTGGTTTCTACGTATGCGTCGCCATCGGTGGTGATAGTCACTTCTGTCACGTCGCCAGCGTCTGAGATGCGGAATGCTCGGACGATTGGACGGGTTTTCTCGACTAGTGAGATTAGAACGTAGTATGGTTCGGTCCACCACGATTGGACGGCGTTGTTGACGTCGGTTTGCGAGGGGTAGGCTTGGGTGTGAGTGTGCGAGTGGTAGATAGCGACGATCTTGCGTCCTTTGGCGTCGGCCTCGGATTCTGCACGGGCTAGAGACACGGGGTCCATTTCATAGCGTCGGACCGGTTCAGGATGTGTGTTCTTGATGCGTCGCGCTTCTTCTGCACCGTTGTCGTCGCCGATCAGGACTCCGCAGCACTCATGCGGATCGGTTTCGAGTGCGTGTGAGATGATGCTGGCAAGCACGGTTTTGGGAATTAGGAATGACATGATGTTGATGGATTCTAAAACCCGCTCTACGCCCCCTTCGCGAAGCGTAAAGGGACGCGGCAAGCGAAGCGAGACGCAGGGGATGCATCGGGCGGCGCAGGACAGCTGGCAAGCATCCCCCTAACCACCTTGCATAAACGAAGGGGGGAGGCTCGATTGTCCCCTTCGCGCGAATGACGGTAGTTTTGCAAAGCTCTGGCAACGAGTCCAGTTAGTGGGTAACCTTGCAGTTAGTCGATATCGAGTGCAAGCAAGTCTAGGGGCATATCCGACATGAAGATATCTAACGTCGAGACGTTTCTTTGGGATCCGGGTGCGGGCAAGAACTTTCTCTTTGTGAAGATCGAGACGGACGATGGCATTACTGGTTGGGGCGAGGCGTATACGCAGGCAGATCGGGATACGCAGGTTGAGGAGCATGTCAAACAGCTATCGAGATATCTGGAAGGGCGCGATCCGTTTCACATCAGGCACTTTCTGCACGTAGTCCATGAAGACTTCGCCACGAAACGCGGGGGCATGGATCTGCACTGCGCGGTGAGTGGAATCGAGATCGCTCTCTGGGACATTGTGGGCAAAGCACTGGATCGTCCGATTTACGACTTGCTCGGCGGGCCGGTGCGTCCGCGTTTGAAGCTGTATGCCAATGGCTGGTCTGGCGGTGATACGCCGGAGGAATACGGCGAACGCGCCGCGAGTCTGGTTGCCGAGCGAGGTTTCAAGGCGTTGAAGTTTGATCCGTTTCCCGGTCCTTGGACGGAGTATCCGCCACGAGAAGCGTTGGATGAAGCGGTAGCGATCGTATCGGCAGTGCGTGATGCTGTCGGTCCGAGCGTGGAACTCCTGATTGAGGTTCACCGGCGATTGGCGCCGATGAACGCGATACGCGTCGCCAGAGAGTTGGAACCTCTACGTCCTTATTGGTTTGAGGAGCCATGTCCACCGGACAACATACCCGCGATCAAAGAGGTCAAGGAGAACACTACGATCCCTGTGGTAACTGGCGAAGCCCTGTATACGCGTACGGGATTTCGTGAAGTCTGTGAAACGCGTGCTGCCGACATCATCAATCCTGACATCTGCAACACCGGCGGGATATGGGAACTGACTCAGATCGCTGCGATGGCCGCGCCATTCTACATCGGTGTCTCACCACATGGCTGGAACTCGACATCCGTCGGCTGTGCCGCGGCGATCCAGGCATCAGCAGGAATGCCCAACTTCCTGATCTACGAATACATGGTCGGCGTGGAAGCGGTTTCCCGTGAAGTGACTATCAACTACCTAGAACCTGAAGACGGCTACATCGAATTGCCAACGAGTTCGGGTTTGGGAATCGATGTCGATGAGGATGAGTTGAAGAAACGACCAGCAGTCACCAGAACGCGCGGAAGTGTCAGAACCGTCGAAGATGAGAGGATGTGGCATTGATACCAGTCTGAATTTCCAACGTACAAGACTCTTACAATATGATTACATTTGTAATATCATACGGATCAGTTGTCATACAAGCAACGTCTGGAATGAAATCCACAGATGACAACACACGAGAATCGATTGGTTGAAATGGAAGCCAACGTCAACCAGCTCAAAGGTGCATACGAACACTTGGCCACCAAAGCGGATCTAGCACAACTGGAGAATCGCCTCACTCGCTGGATAGCCGGAGGCGTATTTCTCATACTTGTCGGTTTGGCAGTTCAGGAACTGGTCAGCTGAACGAGAATTTGCGGAAAGATGACAACTTTAGAGCATCCCCTGTTATTCCGAGCATAGCGAGGAATCTTTGCCAAACGAATAGGAGGTGTGAGTACGTCCCCTTCGCGAAGCGCAGGGGACGCGGGCGAGCGAAGCGATGTTCGCAGGGGATGTCCAGCCGCGTTTTTGAATCATGAGCATCCCCCTAGCCGCCTTACGCGAGCGAAGGGAGAGATTCCTCGCTACGCTCGGAATGACATGGGAGACTTGGAATGACAAAGGAAGCTCGGAATGGCGGGGCATCAACGCATCGGCCATAGGGTGTCAATGCATCAGACAAAAAGACGCCCCGTCAACCTGACGGGGCGTCTGCTCTTTCGAGGGGTGGAACTGTCGTTCACCCGTTTCGGGCTCGGACGCTTCTTGGCTTAGAAGTAGAGCCCGGCCGAAGTGGGAACGACCGAGGTGCGTCGTTTCTGGGTTACGGGGTAGTGCGGGTTGCGCGCTACTGCATCTCCCAAAAGCGCGGCGTGTTGCATTTCACGCTCGCCCACAAGCTTCGTTTCGAAGCCATGGGACAGCCTCTCGAAAGCTTGGTTCAACGCTAGTCTCACTTGATTTGCTCCTTTCGCAACGGTTGGTTACCAGACGACCACTTGATCGCCTTATTTCCATTAAACCACTCTGCGAAGGAATACGCGACGATTTTCGTCGCAATTTCAGGTGATTTTCCAAAGGTGATTAATCCAGTTTATCCGATTATTTTCACGTTTTTCGTCGTGTATGATGCGAATATCAAGCGTTTATCAGCATTTCAACAGGATATTCCTACTTGATCCGCTGGTTACGATATTCGTAACTCAATGAGAGTATTTCAGATTTTCAAGCGTGATTGCTACACTACGCTTCGAAATACTCACTCATCAGTAGGCTTGATACGTTGCATTGTGAGCGCGGTTCTTTCGATGCGATCCCACTGAAAAAGCTGAGGAATGCCTCTTACTGTAGCCCAGAATTTCTGCTGGTCATGTCGGTGTGGACTGCCTACGTTTCCCGACACGCCTAGCGGAACGATCCATCGTCCTGCGGGCCAGTTTGAGGGATCATGCAGGTATCGGTTGACGGGGCCTGAGCCAGTGCGGAAGTTGAATGCGGGTCTGGAGCCAGTTGCAAATGGGACATCACCGTCGCCAGCAGTTCCGATTGCGGGAGCATTTAGTTCGTCTTCGATTTCGGGAAAAACAGCGGATAGCGGGTGAATCTGTTTTGTAACGTGGACTTCTTCCCACGAGGCTGTGTCGACAGCTCCGTGTCTTCTCTCTAGTTCATTTGCGGCGCGGGTAAGCATGTCAGCGAGGAAACTACCTACTGTCTCGTGGTGCGCGAGGTACTGTTGACCTTTCCCGAGTTCGAGCGCGTTGAAGAAAGCAGGTTTAAGTTGGCGTCTTAAGTGGTCGATAGCGTTGAGGTCTGGTCTCTGGGAGAACTCTTCGGGGTCAATGTCGTAATTTCGTTGCATCAAACCGAGTGCTATCTCATCGTTCACAGCGGAATAGATTACCGCGGCTACAGACTCTGCTTCCAGTCTGCCGTCCCAGTCGATCAAGATTTGTAGGGCTGATTTGGCGGCTTCGCTACCGAGTGCGTCGGCATCGACATCCTGCAATCGGCGTATGAGCTTGGTCCCCGGGACGGTTTCGGTGTCGCCGTGGAATGGGGCCATGTCTTCAACACTCAGCTTGGTTCCATCCGCTTTCGCTTTTTCGATATGCGAGATGATCCGTCGCGCTCGATAGTCGGAGCCAAAAGTTCCGGTCAGGAAATATGGGTAGTCGTCATCTACGACGCGTTGGTTGCATGTAACAACCCAGCCAGTTTCTGGGTTTCGAGAACGCGGCAGTTCCTCGTCCGGAATGTAGCCTTGCCATTCGTGATCGCCTGTCCATCCTGCGACGGGTCCCCAGCCATTGACTTCGCCACGTATGGGTATCAGCCCTTTAAGCGCGTAACCGAAGTTGCCGTAAATGTCCGCGTAGGGGTAGTTGTTGACGCGGTCTGTCCATCCGCTAAGTGCTTGCTCGAACTCGTCCGCGTTCTTGCACTTCATTGCGTTGAGCGCGGCGTCTATCCATGGCGTGGCATCGTTGGACCCAGGATCGGCGAGCGCAATTCCCCAACCACAATCAGGGTCTCCAGAGATGATCGGGCCGTGGTGTGTCTTGACTACTTCAATGGTTTGCGTCTCGTCCCCTCTGGTCTGGATCTGTTCACGGGACGTTTCGGCGGGCAGCCATTCACCCTCGAAAAGGTATTCGACCCCACTCTCGGTTCTATGTAGTAGCTCTACGAATAGGTCTTGGGTGTCTACCCCGCCGTGCGTCATTCCCCATGCGACGTATTGGTTGTGAGCGAAGTGCATGACTAGCGGCATACCCGGGATCGAGTGTCCGAGCACATCGAATTCGGGGGTGCAGATGTGGACTTGGTAGTAAACGTTGGGAATCTCAAGGCCGCGGTGAGAGTCGCCGCCTACCATTGGAATGCCTGAAGCGGTGAGTTCGCCAGATACTGCCCATCCGTTGGAGCCGCCGTCTACCTCACGTAACGGCGCGGTTGCATTTACGACAGTGCGTAGTTCAGCGACGGCATTTTGCGCTGCGCCGTCGTACACCACACCGGGCGGGACCGTGAGATACATGCCCTGCTGATAGCCGGGTGATAAACGCGCTGCCCTTTCTGGCCCGATCCTTACTGCTAGATCAGCCCGCCAGAGTTTCGATTGGAACGAACCTTCCGCGCTGTTTCGTACCTTGTAGACGAGGATGCAGTGCCAAGGCTCCCATGGCTCCGGCGAAGTGCCGAGTAGTTCGTATTCGTATGGCAATGGGTTTTTGGATTCGATGAACGCGTTGACACCATCGGTATACCCATCAATTGCCGATTTGGCATCATCACTGCACAGATCATAGTCAGCGCGAGACACGCCCTCGAAACTGCGCCGTCGCATCAGCGTATCCTGGGTAACCGCGGACGGGCCTAGGTATTCTGATGCACGTCCGAGACATCGCATTCGGTCGAAATCCATCTGCCATAGACGGTCTTGCGCGGTTGCGTAACCTTGCGCGAAAAAAGCGTCATAAAGGTTGTCCGCGACGATATGGGGGATGCTCCAGCGGTCGCGATAGATTGTTGCGCCAGATACGATCTTGCTAGAGATTACGTCGTTAGTGAGGTCAGGGAAGAAGTCTTTGAGCATCAGATCTGCTTCTCGGTTGTCGGAGTCGCAGCGGCCGCTAGTAAGAGCGCCTGATAAGACTCCGTATCACCTATAGTTCGGATGGTAGCAAAGGATTTTGAACTGTGATGTAAATAGTGGAAGATTAAGGGCCATGGTGGACAACCACTAGGGTTGCCCCACAGACCATGATCGAGGGATGTTGGTGTTTTTGCTGAGATTTACCCTCGGATGCGCCCTGCAATGGCATCGCCCATGTCGGATGTGCCTACCGCTTCACCCAGTCTTGTAGCCAAGTCGGGAGTTCTGACGCCGTCTGCGAGAACTGCGGCAACGGAGTCTTCGACGGCGCTAGCTTCATCTTCGAGGGCAAAGGAGTATCTCAGCATCATGGCGGTTGAGAGTATAGAAGCGATGGGGTTTGCGATGCCCTGCCCGGCAATGTCAGGAGCGGAACCGTGGATCGGTTCATAGAGCGCACGTTTGCCCGCGCGTCGTGGGCGACGAGTGTGGTTAGTCTTGGGAATTGCGGACAGCGATGCCGAAGGTAGCATACCCATCGAGCCTCCAATCACTGCTGCTTCATCGGAGAGAATGTCGCCGAATGTGTTTTCGGTTACGACGACGTCGAATTCGGCCGGGTTGGTGACGAGTTGCATCGCAGCATTGTCGGCAAGCATGTGGATGAGTTCGATATCGGGGTATTCGACTCCGATCTCAGTTACGATTTCCCGCCAAAGTCTCCCTGTCTCCAAGACGTTCATCTTGTCGAGCGAGTGCAACCGTTTGCGTCGGATCGAAGCGATTTCAAAGCCGACACGGGCAACGCGTTCAATCTCACGCTCACGATATGTGAGGGTGTCTACCGCAGTTCTCCCTCGTGAGCTCGCCCATCGCTTTTTTGGCTTCCCGAAGTAAAGGCCACTGGTAAGTTCACGAACGATGACCATGTCTACGCCTTTAAGGCGTTCCGGGCGCAACGGGCTTGCGTCAATGAGTTGCGGGTATACCTTGACAGGTCGGAGGTTAGCGAAAAGGTCAAGGTTTTTTCGGAGTGCCAATATCCCGTCTTCAGGACGTGTTTCAGCAAGCGGGTCATCCCATTTCGGACCGCCGACGGCACCGAATAGGACAGCATCAGAACCTTTAACAATGTCGAGGGTCTCTTCAGGTAGCGGCGTGCCGAACTCATCGATCGCGCGACCGCCACAGGTGCCAGTTACGAACGAGAATGAGTGGTTAAAGCGGCTCCCGATGGCGTCAAGGATTTTGACAGATTCTGCTGTAACTTCCGGGCCTATGCCGTCTCCGCCGAGAACGGCGATGCGAATGTCCATGTTTTGGTCTTTCGATTTTGTCTTTGGTGTGTGGTCTAGTTGATTTTTTGGGACGCGTTCGGACGCGTTTATGGAATTGTCAAGTCGTCCGCTTTCGTCAATGCTGTCACCAGCGCGGCGATCGTGCTGATTCGAATTCGACGATGGCATCGCTGTGCTCGAGCGTGATGCCGATGTCGTCAAGGCCCTTCAAAAGCGAGTTTCTACGGAAGGGATCGAATTCGAAATTCGCGGAAAATCCTTCGTCGTCGGTAACGGTCTGAGTCTCTAGATTAACTGTAACTTCGTATCCTACGCCTTTGAGCGAGTTACCCATGATGTGGTCAACCTCGGGTTGCGACAAGACGATTGGCACCATACCGTTCTGCATACAGTTATTGCGAAAGATATCTGCGAAACTCGGGGCAATGATGGCTCTGAAGCCCATCTCATTCAGTGCCCAAGGAGCATGCTCGCGAGAAGAGCCAGAACCGAAATTACGACCTGCGACTAGAATGGATGCACCTTGGTACCGCGCCTCATTGAGGATGAATTCGGGGTTTGGCACACCGTCTTCAAGGTACCTCCAATCGAAGAAAGCGTATTCTCCGAATCCTGTCCTCTCGATGCGCTTGAGGAACTGTTTAGGGATTATCTGATCGGTATCTACGTTGGCCCGGTTCAGCGGAGCCACTCGTCCAGTCAGAATTGTGAACTTATCCATCTCATCCTTTCGACGCGCGATCCCGCTTCTATCGACGACGCCTATCTTTCTTTTCGTCCCTTTCGCGTTGTTTCGCTTCCTGCTTTTCCAGCGCTTCTTGCAACGGATCCACTGGCAGTGGAGGTGTCACGGTGATCAGTCCGATCTTTGAAAAGCGCATCTCCTGCCAGACGTGCAATTGTCGCAACATCAGCACCGCGACGATGCCCAAGAGAATCAGCAAAACATCAGACAATATTAGCAGATCGTTGCCGTCGATAAGCTCCGGCAACGTCTGGGCGTTGATGAATCTAGGGACGGTGATCGGGTTGAAAATCCATGCAGCAACCCACAGAACCCACCAAAGGCCGACGATGGCTCGTATCTTACCCTGTTGCTTCCACAAACTACCACCATCCGCATCCACATCAGGGTCACTACCCTTGTAGAGTTCTATGAAAACCTGACCCGGACGGAAAAAGTTGCATATAGGAATGAAGTGATGAAGAACTGCCCATTCTGGAGCGTGTTTCTGCTCTTCGGATTTGAGAGTAAGTAGGTTTCGGCTTGCGCGATGGACAAGGGAGAGATAGGGGAAGGCGACTAAGATGATGGCGAACACTGCGAATAGCCAGATCAAGCGGGAACGGTCTTGGCTGGAGTGGAAATCTTCGGCATATTGCAACGCTCGGTCGCATCCCGGATATTCAATCGCTTCGGTGGAGATAGATCGTACGATCGCGTCAACGTTTGGGCAATCCAGTCCAGTTTCGTTGGCAAACTCTAGGAGACCATACGACGACCAGACCGCAGTGCAGATTCCCACAGATTGGGGTTCATCAGTTGCCAACCCGGTGGTGACGGCCTCATCGTCCGGGACTTCTTCCTCCTCAATCGGTGGAGTGTAATCATCTGTGTTAGCGCAGATTGCACCAGATTCCTCGATATATTGCGAGACTATGATCGGACTCAGTTCTCCATTGGGACATTCATCGGTCGATGATCTTCCGGCGAGGTAGGCGCATTTGAAGTCATCGCCACCCACTCGTTGGGCGTAGGCACCCGCGGGTTCGACTTGTTGGGACAAGTCGGCGTTAGGAGGGATTTGCGTTATGCCTTGATCTACCCAGTCTTGGTATTTGCGAGAGTTGTTGAAGTCGGTGATAGCGAGCCATACGAGTATCAAACACCAGACACCCATGGCTACCGCCGTCCATTTGAGATTTTGCTCGTTGCTCTCGAAGGTGTAAGGCTCGTAACGTGCTTCGCGGATTTCATCCAGACGATGTCGTCCTGTGATGCGGGAGAATATTCCGGGATTAGATTCTTGCTGCTCTCTTCGGACGCTCCTACGTCTGGGTGGCGCGTAGATGTCGGGTGTGCTGTCCTGATTTTCGGTACGTTCGTCATCCGACGCAGATCGGTCCGATGCACGCGCTTCTGTTCGTAGGTCCTGATTTCCGCGGCGGCGTGGCCTACTGTAAATCCCACCTGAACGATCCGTATCAGAATCGGTATTGTTCGCGCTGTCTTCGGATGCGCGGTTATCCGGTTCGTCGGATGGTGTGGTCATGACTTAGTTGGACGCGTCTGCTGGTCTATTCCCAATCGCGGACATCTACGAAATGCCCGGCAATTGCGGCGGCAGCAGCCATAGCAGGACTGACGAGATGAGTTCGCCCGCCTTTGCCTTGTCGGCCTTCAAAGTTTCGGTTGGAAGTGGAAGCGCAACGCTCGCCCGGTACCAGGATGTCAGGGTTCATTCCGAGACACATTGAGCAACCAGACTCGCGCCACTCGAACCCGGCGTCCTTGAAGATTTCGGATAGTCCTTCCTCTTCGGCTGCCCACTTAGTCAGGGTTGATCCGGGCATGACTTGAGCGCGGACACTGTCTGCGACGCGTTTCCCTTCAATAATCGCGGCTGCGTCTCTGAGGTCTTCAAGACGTGCGTTGGTGCAAGAGCCGATGAAGACTCTGTCTAGGCGTATATCCTGCATAGCAGTGCCGGGGTCAAGAGCCATATATTCGAGTGCGCGATATGCGGATTCTTGCTCCGCTGGATCATCGAAGTCGTCGGGGGCGGGAACGGAGTCTGACACCTTGGCCACTTGTCCCGGGTTAGTGCCCCAGCTGATGTAAGGTTCGAGAGCTTCACAATCGACTTCAACCAACGTGTCGTATTCAGCACCATCGTCGGTAACGAGTTCACTCCACTCTGCACAAGCAGCATCGAATGCATCGCCTTGAGGGATGAACTTGCGCCCGCGCATCCACTTGAATGTCGTGTCATCAGGTGCAATCATTCCGGCACGTGCGCCGCCCTCGATGGTCATGTTGCAGATGGTCATACGGCCTTCCATATTAAGACCGCGAATCGCTTCACCGGTATATTCGATGACATGTCCAGTACCGCCAGCCGTGCCCATCTTTCCGATCGTGGCGAGAATCATGTCTTTGGCAGATACACCTACAGGAAGGGCACCGTTGAACCGGACTTCCATCGTCTGTGGACGGCGTTGTCGAAGGGTTTGGGTAGCCAGGACGTGTTCAACTTCCGATGTGCCGATACCGAATGCGAGCGAACCGAATGCGCCATGCGTAGAAGTGTGCGAGTCACCACATACGATGGTCATGCCGGGTTGGGTATAGCCCTGCTCCGGACCGATGACATGGACGATGCCTTGTCCGCTGGAGTCGACGTCGTAGAGCGTTACTCCGAAGTCGGCGCAGTTTTTACGGAGCGCTTCGACTTGCTGACGGGCGATGGGATCACGGATGACTTCCGAACGAGTCTCGTCGGTCGGTACGTTGTGGTCGACGGTCGATATCGTGAGATCTGGTCTGCGGACTTTGCGGTTGGCGATTCTCAATCCCTCGAAGGCCTGCGGAGAAGTGACTTCGTGGACCAAATGGAGGTCGATATAAAGAATCGCGGGTTCGCCATCTGGCTCGTCTACCAGATGTGCATCCCAAATCTTTTCGAACATCGTCTTCGGCATATTCACCGCCTGTCTGTTAGTTTTTCATTCTCGGCTCACGGCCAGACAATGCTGGCAGTCAACCCACGTTTGCTATCACCTTCAATTCGATCGCGTCTTCTGGCGGCGAACCGAATTTGTTTTCGCCTTCGTTTCCTCGGAAAAGGAGAGGCGCAAAGAGCGCCAAAGCCCAAGCGAAGTGCGCGACGATTTCTACCCATAGAGGTGCTTCTTGCCAGAACACTGCTACTAGCCAGCCGGCGGAAAAAACGGCGAGCGGTATCAGCGTCCAGTAGTCGGTTTGACCTATGTCGTGTGTTCGCCCGGCGAACGCTCGACCGATTAAGAATAACAAGAGCGCCGTGAGTACGAGATCGACCCAGCGCTCAGTTAAGCCGAGTTGGTCGAATATGAATCCGGCTGCAAGGCAAACAGCAAAGACCAGCAGGATTTCAACGACGTAGGTTTTTCGGTTGGTTCTCCTGTGTCGTTTCTCGGTTTCGCTGATCGCGGATCTTTGTCCCAGACGGATCATCCGGACGTGTGCCCTCAGTGCGCTCTAGGTCGAAGGTCGAAATGGTGATCAAACCATAGCAGTTAGCGGCTCACCTTCCAACTCGCCGATCATCATTGCCCGATTGATGGCATTGACGTATGCCTTGGCTGAGGCGATGACGATGTCAGTGTCAGAACCACGCCCCGAATATGTCGAGCCGTTGTGGTCAATGCGAATCGTTACTTCACCGAGGGCGTCAATCCCCTCAGTGACGGAGCTAACCGAAAACTCGGTTAACTCAACGTCCATATCGACTATAGAGTCTATCGCCTTGCAGACAGCATCGACAGGGCCGGTTCCTTCCGCGAAGGCGTTGCGACCATCGTCATCTGGAGTCATCATCGAGACTTCGGCGGCGGGTTGGTCTTGGTTGCCGCACACCACACGGATGTTTCCGAGTACGTATTTACGATTCGTGTCTGCATAACGGTGCTGTTCTCGCATCAACGCTTCCAGATCGGCGTCGGTAACCTCGCGTTTGTTGTCCGCCAAGTCTTTGAACGCGGTGAAGACATCGCTCAACTCGTCGTCGGTCAGTTGATAACCCAAGTCGCTCAATCGCGCACGCAAACCAGCGCGTCCAGACAGTTTTCCGAGGACTAACGTTTCTCCACGCCATCCGACATCTTCAGGCCGCATGATCTCGAAGGTCGTCCGCTCTTTCAAGTAGCCATCCTGATGAATGCCGGAGGAGTGTCGGAATGCGTTTTGCCCTACGATGGCTTTGTTGTATTGCACAGGAAATCCGAATATACCGCTGATCATCCGACTGGTCGGGTTAATCTCTCGGACATCGATTCCCGTGAATACTCGATAGTGATCGGGCCGTGTAGCGACGGCCATAATCACCTCTTCCAACGCTGCATTACCGGCCCGTTCTCCTAGCCCGTTGATGCAACCTTCAATCTGTCGCGCCCCGTTTTCGATAGCGGCCAACGAGTTCGCTACGGACATTCCCAAGTCGTTGTGGCAGTGAACGCTGACAACGGCTTGATCGATGTTGGAGACGTTCTCGAATACGCCCCTGATCAGCGCGCCGAACTCCAGCGGGTTTGAGTAACCGACAGTGTCGGGGACGTTGACTGTGGTTGCGCCGGCGGTGATGGCTGCTTCGAGCATGGCGTAGAGATACTCTGGCGCGGTACGAGTGGCATCCATCGGCGAGAACTCCACGTCATCGACGTATCCCTTAGCCTTCTCCACAGCTTCGACGGCCATGTTCATGATCGTCTCGCGATCCCGACGCATCTGATGCATCAGGTGAACATCGGATGATGAGATGAATGTGTGGATACGTGGCTGTACCGCGCCTTCAAGCGCGTTAGCCGCTGCTTCAATGTCGGATTCGACGGCGCGTGCCAAAGAGCAGATGACGGGGCCTTTGACCTCATGTGAAATCCGTCGAACAGCCTCGAAATCGCCCGGCGAACTGCCGGCGAAACCAGCTTCTATAACGTCTACGTTCAACCTAGCAAGCTGGTGAGCTATGCGTACCTTTTCTCCTACTGTCAGTCCGGCTCCCGCCGACTGCTCTCCATCGCGCAGAGTCGTATCGAAGATGATTACTTGGTCTGCTTTGTTTACTGTCTGTGTTGTCATGTTGGCGCTCCTATGCTCCGGCACACCGAAGCATCTGAAACGGCTGGTGTTGCGTCTGATGTTGGACTATGTCGTGGACTCTAGCCACGGCATCATTGCGCGTAGTTCCTTGCCGACTTCCTCCACAGGATGGGCAAGGTTCTCGTCGCGCATCTGATTGAAACGGTGTAGTCCCTCGTCGTTTTCGGCGATCCACTCGCGCGCGAAACGTCCAGACTGGATGTCGTCCAGCACGCGCCTCATGTTGTCTTTAACCGACTCGTCGATTATCTCCGGACCGCGGCTGTAATCGCCGTATTCGGCAGTGTCGCTAACCGAGTAGCGCATGTACTCGAGACCGCCTTGGTATATGAGATCAACGATGAGCTTTAGCTCGTGGAGTACCTCGAAGTACGCCGACTCGGGTTGGTATCCCGCTTCGGTCAAGACTTCGTAACCAATCTTGATGAGTTGCGTCACACCACCACACAGCACGGCTTGTTCACCGAAAAGGTCGGTCTCAGTCTCCTCTTTGAAGGTGGTCTCCAAGATGCCTGCGCGGCCACCACCGACGCCCTTGCCGTATGCGAGAGCGTTTTCTTTGGCATTGCCGGATGCGTCTTGGTCGATTGCGATAAGGCATGGCACGCCAAGACCACGCTCAAAGACTGCACGCACGCGATGGCCTGGCGCCTTAGGCGCGATCATCACAACGTCTACGTTTTCCGGCGCTTTGATCTGCTCGTAGAAGATCGTGAAGCCGTGTGCGAACAGGAGCGTTTTTCCTTCTTCGAGGTTTGGCTCCACATCCGTCTTATAGACGCCAGCTTGGATAGTGTCAGGAAGGCAGAACGAGATTAAGTCAGCTTTCTTGGCCGCTTCATCATTGTTCAGCACTTCAAGGCCGTCTGCTTCGGCTTTCTCACGGCTGCTGCTACCTTCGTAGAGACCGACAATCACGTTGAAGCCGCTGTCTTTTAGGTTGAGCGCGTGGGCGTGGCCCTGCGATCCGTAACCTATGACGGCGATAGTCTTGTCGCGCAGCGGCGAATCGTCGATGTCGGAATCGTAGTAAAGCTTCGGCATTTGGTTGGTTTACCTTCCTAGTTTTTTTGGCTTTTAGTGGTTTCGCTGTTGGTGTATCGCTTAGACACTTCCGGAGACGCCCGGTGTGACGTGGTATTCGTGAGGCAATCCATTGACCCAATTTCGAGTGGCTTGGAACTGACCGTCTTCTTCGCCCTCGAAGAGGGTACCGCGGAGAGCCGCAACGCGGCCCGTCCGCATCACCTCCTTGATGCCGAAACGGTCCAAAAGCGTGATGAGAGAATCGATCTTCTCTCGTCCACCTGTCAATTCAAGCGTCACGCTATCGACTCCGATATCTATGATGTTTGCGCGGAAAACGCGGCTGAGTTCCAGCAACTCCACACGGGTTTCATTAGTCGTTGCCACCTTGACGAGGGCGAGTTCCCGCCAGATGTGGTTCTTATCAGTGATGTCCTCAGCCTCGATGACGTTGACTAGGCGTTCCAACTGAGCGGCGCAGTGAATCACGACTGAAGCCGGACCTTCAAGCACGAATGTCAGGCGCGACAATCCCGGCTTCTCCGACCGCCCGACTGCTAGGCTTGCGATGTTGAGGCCACGACGTCTGCAAAGCCCAGCTATCCGGGCGAGGACACCAGGACGATCCTCGACTAATGCCGTAACCGTGCGTGCTTCGAATTTCGATTGCGTGGTCATCCTAAACTCTCGTGTCCTCCATCAGATCTTTGATGCTTCCGCCGGCAGGGATCATCGGGTAGACGTGCTCCACTTTCTCGATGACAAAGTCGACTATGACCGGACCCGGATGCGCGTTGGCTTCTTCGATAGCAGATTCGACATCGTCTACTTCTTCGACCCGCATTCCCTTCATGCCGAAGGCATCAGCCAACTTCACAAAGTCCGGGTTGGCGGTGTAGGCGTCGGCCTGCGTGTCTCCCATGTAGAAGAGTTCTTGCCACTGCGTGATCATGCCGAGGTGGTTGTTGTTCAAGATTGCGTACTTGACAGGCAAACGGTTTTCAACCGCGGTGGCGAGTTCCATCATGGTCATCTGAAAACCGCCATCTCCGCAGATCGACCACACCAACGCTTCCGGCAACGCCATTTGCGCGCCAATCGCTGACGGTACTTCGTAGCCCATCGTGCCTAGACCGCCAGAGCATAGCCACGAGTTCGCTTGAGTGAACTTGTAGTGCTGAGCGGCCCACATCTGGTGTTGCCCAACTCCGGTGCAGATGATCGCATTGCCTTGCGTGACGTTGGACAACCCCCGGACAACGTGCTGACCTGACAAATTGCCAGTTTCCGGTATGTGCAACGACGGATGATCAGTCTTAAGCTGCTCAACGTGACGAATCCATTCGGGGCGTGACTTGCGCTCTGCTTTGGGAATCATCTGCCCGAGAACATACTTCAAGTTGCCGACCACCGCCGCATCTACTTGGACTGCCTTGTTGATCTCCGCTGGATCGATGTCGATATGTATCTTCTTTGACCTCGTGGCGAACTCGTTGACATTACCGACTATACGGTCGTCGAAACGACTGCCGGCAGCGATGATCAAATCCGAATCGTCAAGCGCCAAACTCGCGTATGCCTCACCGTGCATTCCGGGGAAGCCGACATGCAAGGGATGATTCTCAGGGAAGCCTGATATACCCAACAGAGTAGTGACTACGGGTATCTGAGCCTTCTCAGCTAGTTCTCTGAGCTCATCGAAAGCGCGGGAGATGATGACGCCGTGCCCAGCGAGGAATACTGGACGTTCCGCTTCATTGATGAGTTCGACAGCAGCGTCGATCTGATCATCCGGCGCGGTAGTTGGGATTCGATAACCCGGCAAGTTGATCCGCCGGTCGCGCTCGTAGTCGTATGTCCCTTCTTCCTGCATCACGTCTTTGGGGATATCGATGAGAACGGGTCCGGGCCGACCGGTACGTGCAATGTGAAATGCCTCATGCACGGTTGGACCGATATCTTCGACGCGTGTGATGAGATAGTTGTGTTTCGTTACCGGCAGTGTCGCCCCAGTGATGTCAGTCTCTTGGAAAGCGTCAGTGCCAATAGCGGCTCGCCCAACCTGTCCGGTAATAGCGACGATTGGCACGGAGTCCATCATCGCGGTGGCGAGTCCAGTGATGAGATTCGTCGCGCCAGGCCCTGAGGTGGCAAATGCGACGCCGACTTTCCCAGATGCGCGCGCATATCCGTCCGCCGCGTGTGCCGCACCCTGCTCATGGCGTACTAGCACATGGCGAAGTTCCTGGTATCGACTCAGCACGCCGTACAGCGGTAGAATCGCGCCGCCGGGAAGGCCGAATACGATGTCGACGCCCTCATTCAGCAGAGCCTCGCAAACTATATCGCCGCCTGTCAGTGTCTTGCCCATGTCGTTGCTTGTTTCCTGTCGGTTTGAGCGCTGCATCAGTCTTGTCTTGCGTCGCCCAAAATAAAAATCTCGTCCTTCAGTTCTGAAAGGACGAGACGCTATCCCGCGGTACCACCTTCGTTGGCTGATCTTCATGCTTACAACATGATTCTCAACCCGCTTGATTTACAGCCGTTAACGTGGCAACCCGCGCAACCCTAGTTGTCTTGTATTCCAAATTCAGGAATTCAGATGTTGAGATTGCATGCTCCCGGGCGAGTTCTCGCGTACGATGCGTATCCTTTTCAGCTACCGGATACTCTCTACTGACATCGGGAACGCGATACTACTCCCGTTCGTAGCATTAGCATTTCGGATATGCATATCCATTATGCCACACGTTACGGAATTCGCAAAACGAACGCGTTCAACCCTGGTAGGCAAGCATCCCCCTAGCCCCATTACGCAAGCGAAGGGGGAAATCATCCCCTGCGCGACAATAGCATCATGCGAATTAAAACGATGACAAGAGACCAGATCGGAGTTCTGCTCGCGATCTTGACTCATGTCGGCCCGCACGGACATCGCGAATGGTCTCTTGACGGTCAGGAATCTCTTCTCGCTATGCTTGACAATCCTCGGTTATCGATTGAGTCAGGATGTTGGAGCATGGCTTACGACGATGGCGCGCCAGTCGGCTATGCGCTGGTGGAGCCAGAGTTGAACATCGGCAGGGTCATCTTGGGCATAGCATCCCTTTTCAGTTCTGACTCGGTTTACCGCGCGTTGTTGCTTGACGGTATCGAGCGTGCGAAATCGGTTGCTGACGGCGAGAGATTTGAGGCACAAGTGGCGGTTCGAGACGCTGAGCCTGACGTGATCGCTCGAACTTTGGTCGCTGCTGGTTTTCGCGTGGTGAGAACCGCCCTAAAGATGCGGGTCGATGCGTCAGATGTCCAGTTGAGGCGCGGCGCGATTGCCCCCGAATTCCGGATACGGAATGCCGTTATGGGCGACGAAGCCGAAGCGGTTGCCGTAACTGAACTTCACAATACCTGCTTCACAGGCAGTTGGGGATTTTCACCGAACACTGTTGAGGAGATCGTGGGTAGGACATCGGCGGACCATGAACAGAATGGATTCGCGCCGATAATCGTCATGGAAGATGAGGCAAATGGCGGGTTGTGTGCCTACAACTGGATCACCCTCAACGGCGAGGACGGGCGCGTAGAGATGGTAGGAGTGCATCCTGAATTGCGCGGAAAACGATTGGGCTGGGCAATGTTCAACGCGGGTATCGATCGCCTCATGGCCAATGACGCCCAGACTCTGAGCCTAGACGTAGATGCTGAAAACCCACCAGCGCGCAAGATTTACGAATCGGCAGGCTACAGGACATACTCCGAAGTCAAATACTACGGCTTGGAAATAGAGTCTTGAACCATGATCGCCATGCCCCCTCCCCGCGCGCCTCTGGATGGAGAGTAATCTCCCCCCTTCGCGGAGTGTAAGGGGGCTAGGGGGATGCCCACAGCCTCCCCCCTTCGCAGAGCGTAAGGGGGCTAGGGGGATGCATCAAGCCCGTGATCCGAGGGCGCGGTCTAGGTTGAAGGCGGCGGAGATTAGTGCCAGGTGAGTGAAGGCTTGCGGGAAGTTGCCTAAGTGTTCACCCTTTGGTCCGATCTCTTCTGAGTACAGTCCCAAGTGATTTGCGTAGCCTAGCATGTGCTCGAACATCATTCGGGCCTCATCGAGGCGCGAAGGGTCCGAGCGTCCGGCGCGGGTAAGTGCTTCAACGAGCCAGAAAGTGCACATATTGAACGTGCCTTCTTCTCCCTCAAGACCGTCCGCCGTCTCGTTTAGGTTGTAGCGGTAGACGAGGTTGGAGTAGACTAAGCCGCCGTTAGATGGAGACCTTTGAATAGCGTCAAGGGTTTTGAGCATTCGTGGGTCCGAGGGCGACATGAAGAAGACCATCGGCATGATCAGATTCGAAGCGTCTAGCGCGTCTCTGCCGTAGGCTTGCGTGAAGGCTTGCACCTCGTCGCTCCAACCCTCTTCGATTATCTCCTCGTAGATCTCGTCTCGAACCTTCATCCACCGATCGGTATCGCTCGGAAAAGAGCGTTTCGCGGCTAGACGTATCGCGCGGTCTATTGCCACCCAGCACATCAGCTTCGAGTAGACGAAGTGCGCCTGCCCACCACGTACTTCCCAGATGCCCTCGTCTGGACGATGCCAGTTGTCGCAGACCCAGTTGATTATCTCCCGCAAATGAGACCAGAAGTCGTAAGAGATCGGCGTCTGGTACTTGTTGGAAAGGTAGACGGCATCCATCAACTCGCCGTAGATATCAAGTTGCAACTGTTCCGCCGCACCATTCCCGATACGCACCGGCTTTGAGTTCATGTAGCCAGACAGGTGCTCAAGGGTATGCTCTTCAAGGTCATGGCTACCGTCGATGGCATACATGATGTTGAGCGGAGTGCCTCCATTTCCTTCAGCACAACGCTCTTCCAACCAGTTCATGAAACGCCCAGCCTCCTCAGTCAAACCGATCCTCAGCAGACCGTAGACGCTGAACGCGGCATCACGGATCCACGTATAGCGATAGTCCCAATTCCTCACTCCACCCAAGTCTTCTGGCAAACTCGTCGTGGGAGCCGCTACGAATGCGCCTGTCGGCTCGTAGGTCAACAGCTTTAGGACGAGTGCCGACCTGTGCACCATTTCGCGCCATCGGCCGGTATAGGTGCACTTGTTGATCCATCGACGCCAATAGCCAACGGTGTCATCGAATAGCAGTTCGATACGCGTCGCGTCGAATGTGTCAGCCCTTTCAACATGCTCTACCGCGTCGATAACGATGTATTCGGTATGCCCCTCATGGATTTCGAAATCGACCTTAACCGAGTTGTCGACGATTTTCGGGCGGATGGTGCTCCAGTACTCGAGGGAGATGTCGGGAGAAACGAATCGCACGTTTTCGCCGACATAGACCGCGTCGTGTTCATCCCGTCCGTAATTGAAGCGTGGTGAGCAATCGATTTGCATGTGCAGATTGCCCCGCACACCAGTTACTCGCCTGATGAGAACATGATCGGCATCGCCAGCGTAACGGGTGCGTACCGGCATGAAATCGACGACCTGTGCCACACCCTCTTCTGAAGTGAAGTGAGTAACCAAGACGTTCGTTTCTGGCAGATAGTACTGAGTCGATCGGACGTCGTGGTTGATCGGGCGGAGCGAGAAATGCCCGCCGTTCTCTTCGTCGAGGATGGAACCAAATATCGACGGAGAATCGAAACGCGGCGCGCAAAACCAGTCGATAGTACCGTCTACACCAACCAGCGCGGCGGTGTAGAGGTCTCCGATGATGCCGTGGTCTTCAATACGCAGATACAACTTTGCCTCCAATCAACTCAGGCGTAATGACGTTCTAGCCGAGCGTTGTCTGAGTTGCCCCGTGAGGATACGTTATATTTATTTTTCACGATTCGATTGTAGACATCAATTAGCCCCTTGACAGTCGAATCCCAAGACATATTCTCCGCATGTTCGCGCGCCGCTTTCGACATGGATTCATGCAACTTCTCAGATGAGATGACCTTCTCGATAGCTTCTGCGTAGAGTTTCGGGTCTCGATTGCGTATCAAGAACCCGCTCTTGCCATTGACAACGATAGAGCGTAGCCCGCCGACATCCGCGGCTACGGCGGGGGTGCCGCAAGACGCTGCTTCAAGCACTGCCAATCCGAAAGTCTCGTGGAAAGATGGCGCAACGATGCAATCGGCTTCGGAATAGATTTTGGGAAGCGCGGATTGAGGTAAAACACCGGGCAACTTCACCCTATCGGTCAATCGCAACTCTGAGATTCTGCCAAGAACTCGGCGAAACTCGTCCGCAGTTCCGCCTCCTACGATCTGTAACTCGGCATCCATCCCACTGGAAATCAAGGCCGAAAAGCCCTCAATAAGCAGGTCTACGCCCTTTAGCGCATCTAATCTTCCGACGTACAAGATGCGCGACCTATTTCGCGATGTAGTTGATTTATGGGTAGGCGAAAAGAAATCGGTGTCTACACCAGGAGGAACAACAGCGGTCTTTGTTTTCGGCAAACCGAACTCGATGCCGATATGCTCAGCCTCTTCTTGCGTCCATGCAACGACGACATCAGCATTTAGCGCCACGCGTTCCTCGTTGATGAAGCGAATTTCCGGCTCGTCTTCCTCCGATCGCACTAGTTTCTTAATGCTTGCTAGTGTGTGAAAACTCGTCACATGGGATGTTTCCCAAATCTGAGCGAGTTCGCAGCCCACTACTCCAGACAGCCAATAGTGGGAGGTCAAAATGTCATAACCGCTCTCATTGCGTGAGAGATCTTCAGCTACTGCATCAACGAATTGCGGCAAGACATCTGGCAACTGACTTTTCGGCATGTCAGGATCGCCGACCGGTACATGAATCAAGCTGTATCGACGTCGATCTCCGCTGGACTCCATGCCCTGATGAGACCGCGAGTAGACGTGGACTGAGTGGCCAAGTTTCGCAAGACGTTCTGAGACTTGATCTACGTAAACATTCATGCCACCAGCATCAATACCGCCGGGTTGAAGGCATGGGCATCCATGGACGCTGATGGTCGCGATGCGCATTAAGGTTTCTTTCGGTCGGGACGTTTGGCGCACGGCATGGCGACCGATGTCGGACTAGGCTAAGTCCTCTTGTCGAGACGTGCAGTGAAGATATGCCGATCAACAGCGCCGAGGTGATACTTGTAGCGTTCATCACCACGCATGAAATCGTAGACCTTGATACCTTCATCGATCGATTTGAGGATGTTAATGGCATGGTTAAGAAGTCCGACAGCCAGCCAAGAGCGTTCAGGATCGTAGCCGCTGTTATACAGATACTTGGTCGTACCCACCTTGAAAGCGAGAGATGTTGCGACGTCTTGACCGTTGAGGGTCAAAAAATACAGCCGCGTGATGTCTTTCTCAGCGAGCTTCACCGCCATCTCCCGGAAGAATGCCTCACGTTCCGAGGTCATAAATTCGTTCTTGTCGATTGAACTGCCCCTGTGCAAATCTATGAAATCACCTATCCGGGCATCGATTTCATCTGGTGACTTCAATTCGATTTGTTCGACCTCACCCGCATTGTCAAGACGGCGGAGTTTTCGACGCAGTTCATGACGGTGTTTCTTCGTCAAAGATGCGAAATACTCGTCAACAGACGAAGGCAACGATATACGCGGTGCCACGCCCTCGTCCCAGATATGCACTTCCCATCCTATGTCACCAGCAACTTCCTTAACGGCGTGTATCGTGTGCGAATCTTCCGGCAACGACTCTAGAACTAATGCCGTGATCTCGGAATCATCGTATAGCGATTGCAGAAGATCGCGGACATCCTCAACACGCAGTTCCTCGTCATGTTTGAACCCCAAGTAGTCGACTAGGTCGGTGCCGCCTAAGAATGTACAGACACCCTCGTCATGGCTTGAATCGAGGCGCATCGGAGCGATCATTGCTATTGTGCCGTTAGGACGAACTACTGTCCTCAGCATCAATTTAGAGTCGCCGCCAAAGTGATCCCACCAGATACGATTCCACTCCAGCGAATCGAACGCGGAACTCGTTGGCATCGACTCAAAGATGCGTCGCCAATCTATAGCTAAGTCATCGAACGTCGGAGAGACGGTCCTAGTAGATGTTACAGAGGCCATAAGCAAGTCTTTACGCGGCATCCTTGGACAACAGAGCAGCAACTTGGTCAACGTCGGGTTCCACGTACTCCAATTCGACCAAAGCGTGATTCTCAACGGTTGTCGGGTCTTTCAATCCCATGCCAGTCAATATACACACAACGGTCAACTCATCGAACTCTTCGCCCTGAGACGCTAGCTTGATCAGACCAGCAACCGAAGCCGCTGACGCTGGTTCGCAGAATATACCTTCATCGCGGGCAAGCCGGATGTAGGCTTCGATAATCTCGGCATCCGTCACCGCGTCGATATTGCCGCCTGATTCGTCCCGGGCGTTGACGGCGCGGTCCCAGCTTGCTGGGTTGCCGATACGGATGGCACTCGCGATGGTCTGAGGTTCATGGATCGGCTCTCCCAGAACGATTGGCGCTGCTCCGGCTGCTTGAAAACCCATCATGCGAGGGAGTTTGCTAATCCGTTCGTTGATCCGATACTCACTAAAGCCCTTCCAATACGCGGTGATGTTTCCTGCGTTGCCGACGGGGATACAGATCATGTCTGGCGAGTCTCCAAGTGCGTCGGATATCTCAAACGACGCCGTCTTCTGCCCTTCCAGACGATAGGGGTTGAGAGAGTTTACGAGTTCGATGGAGAGTTCAACTGAAAGGTCACGCACCATCTTCAGCGCATCATCGAAATTGCCATCAACGGCAAGGATGCGAGCACCATACGCCATCGCTTGGGCGAGTTTGCCTAGAGCGATCTCCCCAGACGGTACGACGACAAAGGATTTGAGGTTGTACCGTGCGCTGTATGCGGCAGCCGATGCGCTCGTGTTGCCTGTAGACGCGCAGATTACTCGCTTCCTACCAGACTCTAGGGCTTTGGCAATGGCCATCACCATGCCGCGATCTTTGAATGAGCCAGTAGGGTTGCTTCCTTCGAGTTTGAAGTAGAGGTTTTCGCACCCTACCGATGGGCCGATGTTATTCGATTTGACGAGCGGCGTGCTACCCTCGCCCATCGTGATCATCGGCGTACGCGCGTTGACCGGCAGGAACTCTTTGTATCTTTCGATGACGCCGACAGTGCCGTTCAACGGTATCCTCTCAATTCGCAGATCGGCATCGCCTGCACATATCCACTGACCGCTAAACAGTGTCGTAGTCTTCGACGCGGATCAGATTCTCAAGCGATGCAACAACGTCTAATTGTCGCAGACGCGACGCCGCTTGTTGCATACTAGCCTCACGCGCCGGATGAGTCATTATCACCAAGTCAGCCAATCCGCGCTCATCATCAGCGTCGAACTGCAAAACCGAAGCGATGCTTATTTGCGCTTCACCGAATACGTTGGCGATCTTCGCAAGCACTCCGAACCTATCCATGACTGACAACCGCACGTAGTAACGAACTTCCAATTCGTCCATATTGATCACACTGACCAGCGGTTGGCTTTTCGAGGCTGCCTCGGACCCGTTGGTCAACGAGCGATGGTTGCCGCCATTCGCGAGCATACCCTTGGCAATCCGCAAAACGTCTCCCATTACCGCGCTGGCAGTCGGCCCGGCCCCTGCACCCCTGCCCTGCAACCAAAGCGGACCCAAGAGATCGCCGTTCAACTCCACAGAGTTCAAAACACCGTTTACCTTCGCCATCGGAACATCAACGGGCACTAAGGCAGGATGCACACGACATCGAACGCCGTTATTCCCGTTTCGCGCTATCGCCAAAAGTTTGATTGTGAAACCTAAAGCACCAGCATATCGAAGGTCTTTTGCTCCTATTTTGCGGATACCTTCGCGATAGATCGCGTCTGGACTTGCAGACGCTCCGAAAGCCAACCTTGCGAGTATCGACAACTTATAAACCGCATCGTGCGCATCCACGTCCGCAGTGGGATCCGCCTCCGCGTAGCCGAGGGCTTGTGCCTCAGTCAGCGCGTCTTCGAACGAAGTGCCAGCCTCATCCATCGACGAGAGTATGTAGTTCGTAGTCCCGTTGATTATTGCCCTGATGCTCTCGATTCGATTCGCGCTCAGGCTGTCTTGGATCACCGCCAACACCGGTATCCCGCCACCAACACTCGCCTCATAAGACAAGGTGACACCATTAGCAACAGCCAAGTCCTCCAACTCATCCCCATGTTTCGCTAATGCCTCTTTGTTCGCGGTTACGACATGTTTGCCTGCACGCATCGCCGCCGCCATGTACGACCGCGCCGGCTCCTCACCGCCCATGACCTCTACGATGATGTCGTTGCGGGCATCACTCAATACCTGCTCCGGATCGGTCGTCAACAACTGCGACGGAACACCGTCTCGTTGACGCGCGATATCCCGCACCAAGACACCGTTCAATTCAAGGGATTGTTCGAAGCCATCGTCCGGGTTGAGAATGACTCTAGCCACCTGAGAACCGACAACTCCTGCGCCCAACAGACCAACGCTGAGAACGGTAGCGGAGTTGCGGGAACTCGATTGCTGATTATTCGACATTAATCAACCGACACTCGACTTACGGATTAAGTGCATCAAGGGATGTGAACGGCGAAACCGGCGTAGCGGTCGGCACGATCGCGTTCAAACGAACCTGGCGATTGATCCACTCATAGACCTCGCTGTTCAACGAAATCGCAGTCCTGAACTCACCACGATGCTCGTTGATATAGCGGTCCACCTCGAGATTCGCCAAGATGTCAAAATGTTCGTCCGCAATCTCGCGCGCCTCGCTGAAATCAGATACGATATGCGCCGTCCAAAGTTGCGATGTTTCGTCGTATCTGCCACCGCTAAGAGTCTTTAACGGCAAGACACGATCACCTTTGGATCCGTCCTCATTCGCCTTATGACCGAAGAGTATCGAGTCTAGGTCAGACCGCACACCCTTCGGCAACCATCCTACGTATCCGCGATCCCTCTGCACGTTTGGATCTTCGGAATGCTCCAAAACAATCGCGCCCACGTCCCTTCCCGATGCAAGGTCGCGTTCGATGCGATTTATGGTGCCCTGGCTCACGTCCTGCAAAACGATCTTGTATACCTCGGCTTGGGGTTGAATTCGCGGCAAAGTCTCGCCAAGTTCGTCGCGTAACCGCTCCTTGAACAATCCCTTGCGAATGAAATCTCGATAGACCGCTTCATCAAGCCCGACGCGGTTCAAAAACTGTTTCTTCGCCTCTTCCACATTCGATCGGTGCTCTCTCAATGACGCATCCGACGTGGTTTCAACAACGAAACCGAGCAAGCTTTCGAGTTGGGCATCTACCTCGTGTTGCTCTACAGTGATGCCGAATCGAGGGGCTAGATGGTAAGCGAGTTCGTTCGACTGCAACGTCTGCATCGCTTCAAATGCCGATGTGCCCAGTTCAAACGGGACACCCAAATCTTCGCTCAATCGCTGGAAGAATCGGATGTAGTTGACGATGTCTCCGCGTGTATAGACCGCATCTTCAACCTGCACCGCCACCTCAGTCGGCGGTTCGATGTAATACCGATAGAAACCGTATGCCGGAATGGTCAACACCAGCAAGACAAAGATCAGTGCGCCGAAGATGAATGGACGATTACGAAGTGCTGCGCGTTCTCGACGACGCATCATCTCAAAGCGCGAGATGCCGCGGCGGTTAGTGATGCTCCGCTGACCAGCTCGGTAACTACCCAGCGGCGCATGAGAAAATGTGCTGCGTTGCTCTTCGTTCGCCATCGCTAGAGACCTTGCTCGAATCGGCGCGTGTCAATCACACGCTATTTTAAGCGCTACCAAAATCGGCACTTGAAGATATCCTTGCAAAACTACGTCATTCTGACGAAAGTCGGCGCTTCAGCAGGCGGAACACCCATCCAAAGGGGTTGGGTGAGACAGTCCAAAACGGAATCCCTCACCTACATCACGCGCCTTACCCGCTGGATACCAGCCTTCGCGGGTATGACGGTAGTTTCCCTTAGTCGTCAGACGTCTCCGCTTCTGGCGGCGCCTCTGATTCGTCAGATTGAGCATCGTCGGCTGTGGACTCTTCAGATGTCGGACGCTCGGACGCAGGTTCGTCGGATGCGGAATCCTCAGTCTGGGCTACGGGCGTCTCGTCCTGAGAAACGACTTCCTCTGTCTGCTCGGATGTCTCCTCTGTGGCTTCAGATTCAGAAGCTGGTGCTTCTTGTTGACGCTGCTGCGCTTCCGTCTGAATCGCGCCCGTGACGTACGTGTGGTTCGGCGCTATGGGCACCAACGCGAGGTGTTGAGCACGCTTGATGGCGCGTGCCAATCGACGCTGGTTCTTCGCTGTTACGCCTATCCGCCCGCCAGAAATGATCTTTCCACGTTCGCTGACGAACCGACGCATCAACTGGACATCTTTGTAATCGATCTCTTCCGTCTTAAGCGTGCTACGACCACGTCGCCGACGCGTGAAGCCGCCTCCACTACCTCGACGGCCGCCACTCGGACGTACTCTCGGACCTGTTGTCATTGCTTCTCCGTGCTACTTCTGTTTATGGCGCAATCGCGTCTCTTGATAATTGTCGTTCATCGTTTCCCAACCGCGATGTTCACCACGGCAGGTCTTCCAAATCTTCGCCCTCTGGCGGTTGATCATAAGAACCGCCAGAGTCGTATGCAGGTGCTGCTTGTTGCGGAGTGGATTGCGAATATCCACCGCCACTTTGCGGTTGCTCGGAAGGCTGCTGAGCAGGTGGATACGCACCGTAACCACCTTCCTCGCCATCCTCTTCGCGCCTAGTAAGGTTGATCACCCGGAACGCGTTGACATCCAAACTAGTGCGGGTCAGACCTGCTTGATTGGTGTACTCACGCGTCGAAAGCCTTCCCTCAACGAATACGCGCGCGCCCCGTCGGACGCTATTTGCGATGTTCTCAGCCTGTTGACCCCAAACGGCGACATTGAACCACTCGGTCTCTTCTTGCCACTCGTTGTTAACTTGCCATCGTCGATTGACAGCCATGCTGAAGTTAGCGACAGCTCGACCGGTGGCCGTATACCGCAACTCAGCATCGCGTCCAGCATTGCCGATTAGGAGTATCAGGTTAAGACTCATTGCTCATCACCTAGGGCGTATCACCAAGGTAGGTTTTCGAGGTCGTCATCGCCACCCGCGGTTCCGACTGAAACTTGAGCAGCCGCAACGGGGGCATAGTCGGAGGTTACGTGACCATTAGTGGGGTAAGCAACAGATTCACCGCCTTGTTCATTCCCTACAGGATGCACGGCATCGCGGTCTCGGTTCTCGCCTTCACCTTCACGCGGTGTCAATGAAATGATCCGCCGAGCGTTGACATCAAGACTAACTCGAGCCTCGCCGTTGCCAGATGTGTACTCGCGGGTAGACAACCGCCCATCTACGAACACCTTAGTTCCGCGTCTGATGCTCTCCGCAGCCCATTCCGCTTGACGTTCCCAAGCAGAAACGTTGAACCACTCGGTATCCTCTCGCGTCTCATCGCGCACTTGGTATCGCCTGCTGACAGCCATGCTGAAGTTTGCGACTGGAGTGCCGTTCTGCGTGTACCGCAACTCGGCATCACGCCCTGCATTGCCGATTAGAAGTATCTGATTCAGAGTCATAGGAGTTGTCACCTTCCATGCTAGTTGCTACTTTTGTCGTCGGTTTTGACGACCCGATAGCAACAGGTTATTGCAAGGTGCTCACTTCCTTACGATCAAGTGGCGAAGAATTTCTCGGTCGGCATTACACGCCATATCCAACTCTGGTGAACGGATAGGATCAAGTTTGAATTGTGCCTCGACGTAGAAACCTTCCGTCTGCTTTTCGATGGGATAAGCCAAGTTACGCTTGCCCCAAGGGTTCACATTACCAATCTCTCCCCCAAGAGAATCCACAAGCGCGCGAACTCGTTCAACGGAAGCATCGCCTTCCTTTTCGCCGGCGCCTCCGCCTAGTATCCACACAATTTCGTAGTCTCTCAATTCCAACTCGCTTGGTCTATCGTGAACGCAACCCAACCCGCACAAAAAGCGCGGATTCATCAAACCCCGATTATACATTCGGACAACTTGAGATACCCATACATTTCCCCAACCCTCTTACGCTCCGCGAAGGGGGAACTAGAGGGGGTGCCAGCGAAGCGAGACGTAGGGGATGCCCTGCTAGCTGTTGAACTAGGAGCATCCGCTACGAATCAATACCCGGCACAGGGAACGAACTTGAAAAATCCTTAACTCGTTTTGCCAAACCTCTTTGCTGCGCCGAACCTTCCTCTACCCTCAGAGACTCAACGATCAACTCCGCTACCGTCTCCATGTCGTTGACACCCATACCGCGCGAAGTTATCGAAGGCACACCGATCCTTACTCCGCTAGTGACGCGCGGCGGATTCGGATCGAACGGCACCATGTTTTTGTTCGCGACAATTCCTACGCTTCGCATCTTGACCTCAGCGTCAGCACCTGTAACCTTAACATTCCGCAAATCTACGAGCATCAGGTGGTTGTCAGTGCCTCCTGACACGATCCGCATTCCAGACACCGCCAACGCCTCGGCTAGCGCGGACGCGTTCTTTACGATGTTGCGAGCGTATTCCTTGAAGTCGTCCGAAAGAGCCTCTTTGAATGCCACCGCCTTTGCCGCGATCGTGTGTCCCATCGGTCCACCCTGCATCCGAGGAAATACCGCCGAGTCGTACTTCCGCGCCCAATCCTTGTTAGTGATTGCCATCGCGCCGCGAGGCCCTCGCAACGTCTTATGCGTCGTCGTCGTAACCATCTCGGCATGTGGCACCGGCGACGGATGCACACCTGCCGCTACGAGTCCGGCGATATGCGCCATATCAGCGAGATGGATCGCACCAACATTCTCAGCGATCTTACCGAAACGCTCGAAATCGATCGTCCGCGAGTATGCCGAATAGCCCGACACGATGATCTTCGGCTGCAACTGCTGAGCCATCTGCTCTACAGCGTCGTAATCGATAACCTCCGACGCTTCATCCAATTGGTAATGCACAAAATCGTAGATTCTTCCCGAAAAGTTGACCGGCGACCCGTGCGTCAGATGCCCTCCATGATCCAACGACATGCCCATCACCCGATCACCAGGTTCCAACGCTGCGAAATATACCGCCATGTTTGCCTGCGAACCGCTATGCGGCTGAACATTCACATGCTCCGCACCTTCAAAGAGTTGCTTCGCACGTTCAATGGCAAGCGACTCGGCGGCGTCTAAGTTCTCAGTGCCGGCGTAGTATCGTCGCCCTGGATACCCTTCGGCATACTTGTTGGTCAACACCGAACCCGTCGCTTCAAGCACAGCGCGGCTGGCGTAGTTTTCAGACGCTATCAGGACGATCTCTTCGCGAAGACGTCGTTCTTCCGACGCGATGATGTTAGCGATTTCCGGGTCTTTCGATTGCAAGTTCAATGCAAGCTCTCGCAGGCTATAGATGGCTGTTATCCCGAGTCTATTAGCACGCCTTAAATCGGATTGACGCGGATGGCGCGGATATTATGAATCTATGGTTGATGCACTTCGGCAAGGCATTCTTGTCGACGCGATTTAATGGAAGGCCTAGAACGGTGCAACTGGAGCAGTTCGACGAGATACCTGAACGCGCAATGGTGGTATGCGCGCACCCTGACGATGCAGAGATCGGCGCTGGAGGCACGACATCGCTGTGGGCCGCCAACGGCTGCGAAATCTCTTATGTCGTATGCACCACCGGCAGCAGCGGCATCAACGATGCTTTCCGAGGCGACGAAGAAATAACATCGGAGCGGATAGTAGAGATACGCCGACAAGAGCAGGAAGAGGCGGCAGCCGTCATCGGCGTCAAGAATCTGACAATGCTCGATCACCCAGACGGACAGTTAGAGCCAGATCGAGTGTTTCTCGGCGAATTGGTCAAAGTGATCCGCACGTATCGTCCCGATGTCATCTTCACTCACGACCCGTTCCGAATGGCGGGTTTCAACCACCGCGACCACCGAAACGCCGGCATAACTGTGCAAGACGCCGTCTACCCATACGCGCGCGATCATCTACATTTCCCCGAACATCTCGCAGAAGGTTTGGAGACGCACAAGGTCAGGGATGTTTTTTTCTGGCACGCCGACAACCCAAATACAGTCGTGGACATCACGAGTTCGATCGACAACCGCATCGACGCGTTAAGTCGGCATCGCAGTCAGGTGCCTGGACTTTCTCAACAGTCAGGCTCAGATCGTGGCATCAAAGACCGCGCCCGGTCTGTTGCCGAGGGAATGGACTTCGAATACGGCGAGGCGTTTCGCAGGATTTCTACACGTCGATAACGGTTTCACGCAACACCCAAGCCGCGCAGTATCCTCAGCACAATCTCCGGAATCGGCCGCACGAGTTCAAACAAGAACAACGCAAGCAACGCGGCTATCATGCCGACGACCGCTCCGCCGATCACATCCGTCGGATAAAATGTGCCGACGTAGACGCGGAGAAACGAGTAGATGCTGGCAATACCCATCAGCCACCAACCGAGTTTGCGGTCTACTAGCATCACGCCCATCGCGACCGAAAAGACTACTGCCATCGGATTTGCAGGAAACGAAGGATCCGTAGACCGGTAGAAAAGCAACGTCATCGAGTCGCCCAAATCCTCGAATGGACGCGCCCGATCATAATTCGCGTTAATCACATCCACTACAAAGTTCGACAATCCGATAGCTAGCGCAGAAATCAACGTCCCTCGCTGATAACGTCGCCGCTCGGTTACATCCCGCCCGATGAACCAGATCGCAAATATGACCACAGAGAATCCTAGTGGCATCAGATAGTCTGACGCTGCTACTTTAGCGAAGTGGTCAAACAGCGGAAACTTACCCACAAACGAGTTGATGAGCAGCACTAGCTCCTTGTCGAAAGGATTAATTTCGCCACTTCCTTCCGATCAGCGACGGTATGCTCCATCGAGGCGCTTCTATCCAAGATTGCCGAGCATCTTCAACCCCAGTTTGCCGCAGATTACCTATCGACGCACTCAAAGTTGAAAACGCATCGCTAGCCTTGAGCGCATCCAGACCATCAAGGTGGCCATTCCTGAGAGCGTCGTCATTCTCGCGTAGGCGAGAATCCACCGGGCGAACATTTGATCCCTCCCCTTTTTGCGAAGCAAAAGGGGGAATTAAAGGGGGTTTAGACGTGTCGTTTCGCTTTCCCATACGCCCCTCTGGATTCCCGCCTACGCGGGAATGACAGTGCTCGCGGGAGAAATGGCGTAACCAAAAGGGGACTGAAGCCATGAGACGGACGTTCACAGCGCCCACGACAGCCGCGAACACTGTAGCCAGAACGGCAGAAAGTATGAAGTAGCCCGCATACGCAGTTCCCGCCATTCCGCCGTGGATATCGTTCAAGTTGCGAGCACCCGATATCTCATCAAGAGTCGCAGTGCCCCACACGCGACCTTCGGACGTGCCATCAATGACCGACCCCGCGGACCAAGGACCTTCAAGCCACAGCGGAGAAAAGATGTAGTAGCCAAGTCCTATGGCTATAAGGACGATGCCTAGCACTCGGGTAATGTCTCCGCGTGGAAACACCCAAAGTCCACGAATCACCCTGATCGAGGTGACTATCTGGAGCGCCCCGAGACTCACTAGAAACGCGAGGATGAAGTAGTCACGCACCATAACCGCTGCGGCTAGTTCGATCTGGTCACTCATGAGCAGGCCCACTCACCCTGATCAAGAGGGCAAAGAGGTTTAACCGCCGCCGGGCGTAACTCCCGTGCACCAATCCATGTAATCAGGGTTGTTGCCGATTACACAATCGAAGTAGATGTCGCGCAACTGCTGAGTCAACGGACCAGTCTCGCCATCACCGATATCGCGATTGTCGATCCTGCCTACCGGCGTGAGATGCGCCGCTGTGCCAGTGAGGAAGACCTCATCCGCCAGATACAGTTCCGAGCGGTTGATCCTACGCTGAATGACATCAATACCTAGTTCGTTCTTGGCTAGAGTCATCACAGAATCGCGGGTGATTCCTAGCAACGCATTCGCCGTCTCGAACGGAGTATGAATTTCCCCATCTCGGATTAGAAATAGATTCTCGCCGCTGCCCTCGGATACCGACCCATCGTGATTCAACAAGATCGCTTCGTCGAAACCCGCCATGATCGCCTCAGTCTTCGCAAGGATAGAGGTGGTGTAAAGTCCGGTGATCTTGACGCCAGTCGGCATCATCGAATCGTCCGGGCGTCTCCACGATGAAGTCTGGCACTTGATCGCGCCTTCCGCTTCGATATATGCCCCGAACGGCAAAATCATCAGCGTGAAATCGCTCTCTAGAGTGTGCAACTTCAGATTCGCAACCGCCTCTTCAGACTTATACGCAAGCGGACGAATGTAAACGTCTTCGGCAAAACCGTTTCGTTCCAACAGGTCTACGGTTATCTGGCAGAGATCATCAACGGAGTAAGGAATATCCATTCGCAGGATGTTGCAACCCCTGATCAGCCGCTCGTAATGCTCACGGAGTCTGAAGATGTAGACCTTCCCGTGCTTCTCATTCCAATTCCCCCGGATACCCTCAAAAGCCGCCGTTCCGTAATGGAGCGCGTGCGTGTCGACTCGTACATTGGCTTCTTCCAACGGGACTTGCTGTCCTTTGAAAAAAGCCCAAGTTGTCGACGCCATTGCCAAATCTCCTATCGTTCTAACTCTGCGGCTACTACTAACCCGTTGCAATTATATTAGGGGCGCGGGCGCGAATTTGCAGGGTAGGGACAGGAGCCGTCCCCTTTGCAAAGCGTAAGGGGAACGCGGCAAGCGAAGCGAGACGCAGGGGATGCCGGGGAGGCATGGGGCGTCGTATGGCATGCAAGCATCCCCCTAACCCCCTTACGCAAGCGAAGGGGGGAACTACCGTCATTCGCGCACGCACACGTCATTCCCGCGAAGGCGGGAATCCACAGGGGAGGGGCATATGGGAGACTTACCTCCCCTTTTTGCGAAGCAAAAGGGGAACGCGGCAAGCGAAGCGAGACGCAGGGGATGCCGGGGAGGGGACGGGGCGTCGTATGGCACGCAAGCATCCCCCTAACCACCCTGCAACATCGGCGGTTCAATCCTCTGGATGCCCGACACGGAGTCGAAGTCATGGTCGTAGCTGACGATCTCTGTAATGCCCCGATCTTGCATGTGTGCAATCGCAACCGCATCTTCGAAATCGAACGAAGACGAGGCATAGATATTAAGAGCCTCGATGTAGACCTGCTTTTGCGGGATCCTCAAACCTGGAAGAGCCAGTATGGGCATAAACACAGCCAGGATTTCTTCGCGTGACAGTCCGTATCCCGTTCGCGGCGACGCAAGTACGTAAACAACCTCCGTGACAATGGCTTCACAGGCTGTCAGTACTTCCTGCCCACTCTCAACCCGTTGAAAAAGTCTACGACAATCCCCCAACTTACCTTCATCGTCAGCCGTGAGATATCTGATGAATACATTCGTATCCACAAATCTCACGACTCCCTGAGCTCCCTCATTGTCCGTTCCACCTTCTCTTCCTTGGCATCACGGATAATTTCATCCAAAGTGCGCCCATCCCTTATCGGCTTGACTGACCCATAAACATCCTTCAACGTGAGTTCGGTCGCGGCCGATACGCTTACATGCCCGTCGTCCTCAACCGTAAACGTCACTCTGTCTCGCGGTTTTATTCGGAGCTGACGGCAGACCTCCGTCGGGATGGTGACTTGATTGCTCTGAGTGGTTGTAGTGGTGAACTGTTGCATTTCCGATCAAGATCAGGTTCTTGGTCAATGATTGCCATTGTAAGCGTTGTGGTGATCGCGGATGAAGCCTTTGCCCACCTCTCCCCTTTTTGCAAAGCGTAAGGGGAACGCGGCAAGCGAAGCGAGATCGCAGGGGATGCCGGGGAGGCGTGGGGCGTCGTATGGCAGGCAAGCAGACCCCTAACCCCCTTACGCTCCCCGAAGGGGGGAACAAGCAGCCCCCTAGCCCTACATCCAGGGGGAATTCGCCAACCAAAATCGCAACGCGCTTTCCGTCTGCTACTCTGGGCTAGATGAAATGGAATACCTATTTACGCGCATAGAGTAATCCCTATATGGCCATAAACGAGACGCAACTTAACGGTCGAATCGCAACACTTCTGGATCGCATGAACGTGCGGTGGGAGGTGCACGCCGAGATGAAGGGCGCATTCGAGAACAGTCAGACGCAGCCCGACATCTTGGTGCTGCCAATAGGCGGACGTCCGGTAGTGATCGAGAACGAGTATCTGCCCGCTCGGACGCTCGAAGACGAAGCGATTGCACGTCTAGGCGAGAAGTTGGACGAAGACGTTACAGACGTCAAGGGCGAGGTGAACGCAGTCGTGGCTTTGAAGACCCCGCGAGAACTGCGTCAGATACGAGGCTTCGACCGTTTGGATGAAGAGTTGCGGACAAAAACACGGTTCGAGTATTGCGTCTACAGTGGCGCGGATGGTGAAAACTACTCGCGTTTCCCAGAGAGCGGATTCGTCTCAGGCAACATCCGAGACCTCGCCGGATTCATCACCTACGCATCGACTCATGAGGATGTCGTTCAGCAAAGTGTGGAGATATTGCAGCGCGCCATATCATCGACGGCGGCGATCATACGGGAGTCGACGGAGACATGGCCAAATCTCAAGCAAGACTTCGCCGATATGCTCAAGCAGGACTACAGCGTGCAGACCGAACGCATGGCAGCAACGATCATGATCAATGCGTTGATGTTCCATATGAATCTGATTGGACATCCGAAGTTGAAGGACTTCGAAGAACTGCGGCCCGATGGGAGATTGCTCCAAAGCTTGGTTGTTCAAGAGTGGCGCGAAATCCTCAAGATCAACTACTGGTCAATCTTCGACATCGCCCTGAGACTGTTGATGCGTCTCGCACCGATGCAACTCGCGTCGCGAGCGTTGGACAGCATGGCATCTGCCGCTACGAGGATTCGGGCGTTGGGCGCTGCGGATTCCAGCGATTTGGTCGGCACGGTATTCCAGCGGTTGATCGCAGACCGCAAATTCTTGGCGACCTTCTACACGCGCCCGGAGTCTGCGACTCTGCTGGCTCATCTCGCAATACCAGACGATGGCAAATGGGACGACCCGGAACGAGTCAAGGACTTCAAGGTCGCCGATTATGCCTGCGGCACCGGGACGCTGATACACGCCGCATATCGCCGATTGAACCAGTTGCACCTCTTCTCCGGCGGTGACCCGTCGAAACTGCACTCGCACATGATGGGACAGTCGTTGACCGCGCTCGATGTGTTGCCATCCGCGGTCCACCTCACCGCTTCAATGCTGTCGTCGTCGCATCCGATGGAACAATACGACGGCACCCGAACCATCGTCACGCAATACGGCAAGACGGATGACGGCGGAGTGTCGATAGGTTCACTAGATCTGCTAGCGAGCAACGGAGAGGTGAAGCCGCTGATCGCACTCCACAGCGGCGCGGCGGTTACTGGCACAGGATCGGCGCAAGCGGCAGACGCGGTAGACATGCCGCAGTTCAGTCAAGACTTGGTGATCATGAACCCCCCTTTTACGAGTGGCGGGTCAGATTACACGCAGGGCAATCCCGCGGGCTACACCAAGAAACAGTTTCATGGACTTGGAACTGATTCCAAAACTCAGTTGAAAATGTTCGACTTGGCTCGCAAGTACGCGAAAGGCACTTGTGCGCATGGATATGCCGGGATCGCGTCTTGGTTTGTGGCACTTGCGGATCGCATGACAAAGAGCGACGGCACGATTGCTTTGGTTTTGCCGATGACTGCTTTGCAGGGATCGAGCTGGCAAAAGGTTCGACAATTGATTGCCGATGAATACAGCGATGTCACGATAGTAACGATTGCGACTCCTAGATCTGGCGATCAATCATTTTCGGCAGATACTGGCATGGCGGAAACTCTGATAGTTGGTCGGAAGGCAGCGATCGGCACTATAGGGCGCGGAATGTTCGTCGCGTTGAATCGACGACCTCGTAGCGAAATGGAGTCGTTGGAGATAGCGAAAGCCATTTCAGGGATTGCAGGTAGTGCCAGTACTAGAAACATCGAGGATGGCCCAGTTGGTGGTTATCCGCTGGATGTAGGCGAAGAGAGAATCGGAGAGGTCATCGTTGCACCTTTGGATTCTGATCTGCCATGGTCCGCTGTGGGTATCGCAGATTTTTCTGTGCCTCAATCGGCTTACCAATTGAGCCAGGGACAACTTTGGCTTCCTCGAATGAGCAAAAAAGATCGATCTGCTATACCAATGACCGTGATTCAGAACGTATGTCAAGTTGGAATAACGCACAACAACATCGTAGGGAATGGTAAGCAAGCCGCGTTTTTCCTTGACAAAAGTCTTTCCAGCGTGCCGTCGTATCCAATGCTTTGGAACCACGACGCAAAAAAAGAGACGAAATTGACTGTCCAACCAGACAGCGAGGGCAGGATCAAACCCAACATGCACGCGCGCGCCAATGAGATTTGGAACACGCGCAGTTACGCGCACTACAGCGCCGATTTCAGATTCAACTCGCAACCTCTAGGCGTGGCATTCACCGAAGAACGCACAATCGGCGGCACTGCCTGGCCCAATCTCCAGTTCGACAGTAAAAAACTAGAGATCGCGCACACTCTTTGGGGCAATTCGACTCTGGGATTGCTGCTCTACTGGTGGCACTCCAGTCGCCAGCAGGCAGGACGTGGCAGGATGCCCGTAACCGCGATCCGCACCATGCCGACTTTGGATGTGACGCAGTTGTCATCGGATCAGTTGGCAGTTGCCGAGCAGATATTCGAGGATTTCAGAGATCGCGAGTTCCTACCGGCAAACGAGGCGTATCGGGACGGGACTCGTCAAGAGTTGGATCATCGGGTGCTCGTAGATTTGCTCGGATTGCCGGATACGGTGCTAGAGCCGCTGGACGTGCTACGTATGAAGTGGTGCTCGGAGCCTAGCGTGCATGGGGGCAAGGGGACGGGGCCTTGGGGGGTTGACATCAAAGATACAATTGTATTACTATAGTTGTTCATAGTTTGATCAAACAACCAGAGGAATCACATACATGGGCGCGACGCACGTAACATGCACGGTACGAAACCCATCCGACCCCGACAAGGCATGGGAAGGGTTGTTCTTGGTCGATACGGGAGCTACGGATTGCCTCGTGCCTAAGCGACACTTGGAAGCGATTGGTCTCGTTCCAAAAGGTCAGCGGATATACGCATTGGCGGACGGAAGTGAGCATCGGATGTCGATCACAACAGGAGACATCGAATTCATGGGTGAAGTCGTAGGTTCAACAATCGTGATGGGGGATGATGATTCAGAACCATTGCTTGGTGTAACTGCGTTGGAGTCCGTCGGAATCGAGGTTGATCCGAGGAACCAGCAGTTGAAACGCTTGCCGGCGGTGCGGTTGAGGTAGCAATCAGAAAGGATCAACCGTTGGCATTAGGCGCACTAACTAAGCCGGTTCAGGACTTAACCGCAGTTGAGATCAATGAACTGATTTCGAGTCGCGCCCAAGAAGGCGAATCAGTTGAATTCAAAGCGGGGTTCTCTTCCATTGGTAGTCAAAATCAGTCGGTAGTTCGTGACCGCATCACCAACGACGACCAAGCAAGTTTGCTGAAAGAGATTGTCGCCTTTGCTAACGGGTACGGAGGCCGGCTGTTTGTCGGCGTTGCTGAGCGGAATGGGAGTCCACCTGAAGCGGATATGGTGACACCAATTGCGAACTGCGTGGATAAAGCGGATAGACTACAACGCGCATTCGGCAACTTGATTGATCCACCAATGTTGCGCTTGGACGTTGTAGGAATACCAACCGAACTGGATGATTCGGGTGTGATCGTCATTGACGTGCCTAGATCCATACGTGCGCCACACATGAGCAAAAGGGACAATCGCGCATACCGCAGGCGCGGCACCGAGTCTGTTCCGATGGACATGAGGGATATCCAAGATATGACGTTACGATTAGTGAGTCGGCAAAGTGAGATCAAAGAGGAGTTTGCGCGATGTAAAAAAGAATTTAACGCATGGGCTGATGAATTTCATTCGGAAAATGAGGTCGGCGGTTACTGCCTGAGATTGAGTTTTGTGCCTTTGGATGATGTTGATCTTGGTCAGATGCACGGCAACAGTAACATGCGCCCAGAGTTTATAAACATGGTTTCAGAATGGAAAAATACCTATACCAATAAGATACCTTTTTCACTAATGTTCGTTGGTTATCAAGATCGTCCGATAGTTCGTGGCACATCTCGTTGGTATGAATACCCGGCACAAGGCATTAGCTTTGTCAACTATCTCAGAGAGAATGGTGTCTTGGATGTCTGGTTCCGTTGCAGAATCTATTCGGCGATTCGAGAAAATCATGTTGACGTCCAGCTCGAAACGTTGGGTGGATTATTGGCAAACGGGCTTCGGAATGTTGAACGAGTGCGAAGACATGCAGGTCTTCCTTCGCTCACTTACGGATTAGAAGCACAGTTGAGGGCTTTTCGAGGGCATGGGCAATCGGACTATGATGGTTGGCGAGGATTCCGGCAATCACTTCCTGTTGGCGATCATGTGCTACCGCCTTTTCCCATAGGACGAGTCGATGGTTTCGACGGTATCGTAACTCAGTTCATCACAGATTGGTCCAATCTCGCGGGTTCCGATTGGCACGGCGAGATAACTGTGGACTATGGGTTAGACTAATTGCTCAACCTTGTTCTCGCCCCAAAGGGCATGGTGCCTTGAGTGTATTGAAGGGCGAGTTGCAAGTTAACATGGGATCAGATACAGCCCGCAACTTATGGGGCGCAATTCTGCATCTCCATGTATAATTGTAGTCACCCCCCAGCGATCGTATTGCTGGCCCGACGTCCCCGCAAGGGGGCGTCTCTTTTTGTTACACCTTGCGGCGTGTTAGAACGACCACAAGTGATGTATACTGGTGCTTAACCCCCTCAGTGATCGTATTGCTGACCCGACGTCCCCGCAAGGGGGCGTCTCTTTTTGTTGGCATCCCCCTGCTTCCCCCTTGCGCTTTGGGAAGGGGACGGATGGATTCCCGCCTGCGCGGGAATGACCTGAGCGCTTTAGTGCTCACTAACCGTATGATCCGCGATCCAGTCGAAGTTGATGTCTTCGCCCAAGCCCGGACGCGTTGGCATGTGGATCATGCCGTCCTCGCCCATGGGGTCGATTATGGAGTTCAAGTATTCTGGTGCCGCGTCGTAGTCTACGAAGGGGTGGAGCAGACCGCGTTCATACCAGCGTCCGTTGAAGAAACCGCCGAGTACTGCCAAGTTGCCGGGCCCACCGCCGTGGATTTCGCAGTCCATGTTCATGGCTTCGGCGAGATGGCAGATCTTCATCGACGGGCCGATTCCTCCAACGTCCATGACGCCAGTGCGTAGGATGTCCGCCGCGCCGTGGATTGCCCACTCAGCGCGGGAGTGGAACTTGCCCTCGACGAATTCGGGTCCGAGGATCGGGATGTCGAGGTTGTCGGCGAGCCAAACGTATGACGACATCGAATGTTCGTCCATCATCTCCTCGTACCAGTAGTAGTTGAGGTCTTGGATACCCTTGCCGAGTTCCAACGCTTCGGTTCGCGAATACCAGTGGTTGGCATCGAGCATCAGTGGCACATCGGGACCGACGGCTTCACGTACAGCGGCGCAGGCTGCGATGTCCATCTTGACGGAGGGTGCCCAAGAGACGGGTGGCATCCATGTGTGGAGTTTGATTGCGGTGTAGCCACGCTTGATGAGCCACTCTGCGAAACGTCCGTAATCTTCAGGCGTGGCGAGACCGTTGGGAATCTCATCGCCGCACATCGTGGAGCCGTACGCGGGCACTTTGTCGCGCATCCCGCCGAGTATTTTCCAGACGGGCATATCGATCTTGCGTCCGAACCAGTCCCACAGAGCAAGTTCTGCGAGACCTAGCGAACGGTCATTAAACGCGCCTCCGCTACCCCGCTGCCACCGCGCCATAGCCTGCCATAGCCGCTCTCGATCCGTCGCATACTGACCCATCAGCACCTTTCGGATGAAGTTGTCCATCATCACCGGACGCAACGCATCAGGCGACCCAAACGTGTAACCGCTAGTACCATCCTCAGTCGTGATAGTCAGCAACGCACTAGTCGCATCATGCGGATCACCCGGATGAGTATGCCCATCCGTATCCTGCACGGTGTTGGAGGTGTAAGTAAAAGTCGTTACCTTGATGTCGGTGATGATCATGAGGTGTTTGGCTCCATCGGGCGACCAGAAGGGTCGCCCCTACGCGTGTGTTTGGTGCTGTAGTGATGTTAGATGTTTTTGTTGCTACGCGAGGGGCGATTCTTGCAACATTAGGAAAGCTTCCCGTTGATTCGTAGGTTGCCTTAGGTTCGGGTCTTACCTTTGCTCTCACGACTTGACGGGTTGTGTAAGATGAGATTTGAACTAAAGCGGATTTGGAAACATGGTCACTGAAGCTAAGACAGAAAATCCCACCCCGAAGCCGACGGAGTCTGAGATTGCTGAACTCACTGACCTCGCCAAACGGATTAGAAAACTCAACAACGCAATCGACAGGGTGCTAGATCGGATGGCGTTCCAACTCCCGGTCACACAAGACGAGCGTACCCAAATGATTCGTGACCAAGTTGAGCTCGAGAGATTGCTCTTGAGAGCGGAAATCCGCATTTCCAAGTTTGGGTGAGATTTTCAACAGTGGATTGGCAAGATGTCTTGAAGAACGCCCTTCCGCTTGTAGTAGCTCTGTTGACCGTCATTTCGGCTGGTGTTGGCATTGGGTTGTGGTTGGGAATTCTGACCACTCAACAGAAACAGACTAAAGCGGAGCTTGATCAATTGCGTAAGCAATTCGACGAGGATCTAACCGCTCGGAGGGACGGTGCACGCGAAAGGACTGAAACAATCGAAGAAAGTTTACGAGGCCTTTCGGAGAAAAAGTGAATTTAAGCATCCAGTTCTTTCCGCGCCGATTCCTTGAGCTCATGCAGCCGATTCAACGCTTCTATCGGCGTCAAATTGTCAGTGTCGATTTCGGTGATTGACCGTAGGAACTCGGTGCTGTCAGTATTCGCAAACAGGTCTAACTGCAAGTTTCCTTGTTGCGTGTCGGTTGACTCTGCGTTGTTGGAGTGGTTTTCCAACTCTGTCAGGAGTTCTCTGGCGCGTTCCACTACTGGCGTAGGCATTCCGGCTAGTTGCGCGACGTGGATGCCATAAGATCTATCGGCACCGCCTTGGGCTATCCGGTAGAGGAACTGGATGGAGTCGCCTTCCTCGGCGACGGCTACCCGAAGATTTTTGGCACGTGCAAGCGTCTCGCCGAGCGCGGTCATCTCGTGATAGTGGGTTGCGAAGAGAGTTTTGCAGCCTAGCGCAGTGCTGTCGTGGATGAATTCCGCTACAGCGCGGGCAATGGCGAGTCCGTCGTAGGTGCTAGTGCCGCGTCCGATCTCGTCGAGAATGGCTAGCGACCTCGGGGTCGCTTGGTTGAGGATGCCAGCGGTCTCTACCATTTCGACCATAAACGTAGAGCGTCCGCCGGCTATATCGTCGGAGATACCGATGCGAGTGAATATCCGATCAACGATACCGATACGTGCGAACTTCGCAGGCACAAAACTGCCGATCTGGGCAAGGATGGTCAGAATCGCCGCTTGTCGAATATAGGTCGATTTGCCAGACATATTAGGTCCGGTGATGATTAACAACTGGTTTTCCGAGTTGGACGCGTCAATATCGTTAGGCACAAAGCGCCCGTATCCGAGTACGTTTTCGACAACCGGATGGCGTCCGTCTTCAATTTTAAGCAGGTCGCCGTTATCGAGAAATGGCAGGATCCAATCGTTTTCCGCGGCAACTCGTGCGAGGGCTAGGCAGACATCGATGTTTGCTATAGCGGCGGCTGTTCGCATGATCGCGGCGGCGTGTTCGGCTACCTGCTGGCAGACGCGGCGGTAGATCGACTGCTCTAGTTCGCTGATCTGGTCCGCGGCGCGCAGAACTTGGTTTTCCAAGTCTTTCAACTCTGGAGTGATGAAGCGTTCTGCGTTCACTAGAGTTTGTTTACGTTCGAACTCTGGAGGTACTTTGTCAAGATGAGATCGCGAGACCTCGATGTAGTAGCCAAAGACGCGGTTGTGCCCCACTCGAAGGTTGGGAATACCGGAAGATTCGCGGGCTTTAGCTTCGATAGCTGCGATGCCTGCGCGGGCACGGGATGCAGTCGAACGCAGTTCATCTAAATCGTGGTCGAAACCGGATTTAATGACGCCGCCATCGGAGACGCGAAACGGCGGATCTTCGACGATAGCGCGGTTGATTAAGTCTCGGACTTCGTCATGCGACGAGACACCTTCAAACAATGTTGATATGGAAGCATTAGTTTCCGAGTTAGTAGTGAGTTCTCGAAGTTCAGGGGCATTGTTTAGACCACGGACAAGAGATCGGAGCTCTCTCGGTTCCGACTGCCCTAGCGTCAGACGGTTTGTAAGACGGGCTAGGTCAGGAATGTTTGCGAGTGCTTGGTCTAAGGATGCGCGGAGCGTCGAGTTGTTGAAGATCGAGTTTACCGCCAGTTGGCGGGTATTGAGTTCGTCAAGATCTGTCAGAGGCGCCGATAGCCAGTCTCGCAGAAGCCGCGCTCCCATCGGCGTGCGTGTTGTATCAAGAGTAGATAGGAGCGTCGGACCGCCTTCAATCGTTGGAGTAAGCACCTCAAGGTCTCGCAGCGCGGCAGCCGGAATGTGCATATAGCGGTCTGGACGATGCCGACGAAGGGTAGTGATGAAGGGCAATCGACCGATTTGGGTCTGAGCCAGGAAGTCGATTGCCGATGCAGCAGCAATGGTGGCCAGCGGATGGCCAGTTAATTCAAACGGTTCAAGCGTATCGGTGTCGAAGTGGGATTTAAGACTCTCACCGGCTAGTTCAGGATCGAGGGTAGATTCGTCTAGGGATCGGACTACGGTCTGGCTAAGTGCCGACTTGCGGGATGAGTCCCGAGATGTGATGTCGTCTAGGAGGACACGGCTTTCCGTGTCAACCAGTATTTCGACCGGTTCGAGACGCTCTAGGTGGTCGATGATGCTGGGCGCGGACAGTTCCATCGCTGCGAATTCCCCAGTGGACGCTTCGAGCCAGGCCAGACCCGCGTGATGTCCCTCGATGACACAAGCGGCGAGATAGTTGTGCTTCGATTGTTCAAGCAGGGATTGGTCTAGAACGGTGCCGGGCGTAACGATGCGTACCACTGCCCTATCGACGATGCCTTCAGAGTTTGGCTCGCTAGTCGTCTGCTCTGCAATGGCAATCTTCAGTCCCGATGCGACAAGTCGGGATAGGTGCGTATCTAGCGAGTGGTAGGGAATGCCAGCAAGCGCAGACTTTTGCCCGCGACCGACGTCCCGCGCTGTCAGTGCGACATCAAGGATTTTGGAGAGTGTACGAGCGTCTTCGTCGAAACACTCATAGAAATCGCCCATCCGAAAAAGCAGTAGCGAATCGGCATATTTCGCTTTGAATTGGAGGTATTGACGACGACCAGGCGAGAGTCTGTGTCGCGTCGCGCGCGCTGATCTGTTCCGCGAAGAACTCGGCGATCTCTGTCGGGTTGAAGTCGTCATATCTATATGAAAGCGATTTTAGATGTGAAAGAGATAATCCCAAACCAATAATGGCAATAAAGACAAGAAAACGCCCCTCGAAGAGACTCAAGGGGCGTTTTCGGTTTACCGAGTTATCCGTGATCCGATCACTCCACAGGTTCCAAGTTGAGGAAGATGTGGAGGCCGGTACGGTGCCAGAATCCCTCGTGGACATACTGGTTGTCGTTGTGAGGCCATGAATCCTCTTCCCAGTACGTGGTGTTCATCGGCAACGTGATGATCGTTGACGTGAGCGGGATGTCCGGCAGCTCGGGCAGCCAGATCTCCATCGCCTTGCGGTACAGCGGAAGGACGCCAGGGCTGTCTTCCGGTAGTGCGGTCATCTGTTCAACGTAGGAGTCGAACTCTTCGTTGCACCAGCGGTAGAAGCCCGGATACGCGATGAACCCGGTGTCACCCTCGGTCACCAGTTCGCAGCGGTATCCCTTTAGTACGGGTTCTGGGTCGACCATCGAGCCGTGTCCCCAGATGAAGCCATCGGCGTGACCTTGGAAGATCTGGTCGATGAAGTCAGTCGGGGTAGAGAAGCTCGCGTCGAAACCGTTGCGTCGCAGGTTCTGCGTGACGACCGGCGCGGCTGGAGTTGTTGACGGGTGCTGCGGGAAGGTTACGATGTGAATCTTCACGCGTTCACCGTCTTTGACCCAGAAGCCTTCACCATCGCGAGTGTAGCCTTCGCCCTCCATCAGCATGGCTGACTTGTCAGGGTTGTACTCGCTGGTGTCGTACGTCTCGAGCAGATCCGCGACTTCGTCGTGGTACTTCTGCATCGGAGCATAATACGGCCACGGAAGCTGCTGCACGATCTGACCACCACCGAAACCGAACTCAATGACTTCGTCTCGGTTGATCGAGTACGAGATCGCCCATCGGACGTTCTTGTTGTCGAACGGCGGACGCTTGGTGTTCAGGCCAAGTCCGACCGGCCACCAGTCTTCATAACCGTAAGGCGGCTCGCCGTAGTAGTGAGTCGTCATATTCGGGTTCTGAGCGACCACTGCCTTGTAGTTCGGCACTGTCAGCGAGAATGCCATGTCGATCTCGTTCGTGATCAACAGCTGCGCCATAGTGATCTCATTCATTCCGGGTAGGAAGATCAAGCGCTCAACCTTGGGGAGGGCGTGGAAACCGATCTTGGCACCCCACCAGTCATCGCGGCGGTCCCAGATCTTCTTCTCAACATCGGTATGGACAAGTCGGTACGGACCAGTCACCACAGGCCAACCCTTTGCAGGATCGTAGTGCGAGAAGGTTGCGAGTTCGTCGTCTGGAACGTTCTCGAAGATGTGCTTCGGAATCCACGGCACACCGATGTCTGCGCGGAAGATCAAGAGGTCCCACACGTAGCGAGGCGAGGGGCCTGTGAACTTAATGTGCACCGTCAGATCGTCGATCGCTGTCGCTTCGTCAGTCCATTGGTTCACAGCGCCGTGACGGGCGGACAACGGGTTGGTGTTGGCCATGTTAAGCGTGTAGGCAACGTCGTGCGCGGTGAACGGCGTGCCGTCGCTCCACTCGACACCTTCACGGATTTTGACCGTTACGCCTGTATAGCCTTCGTCATACTCGTACTCTGTCGCCATCCATGGGACGAGCTCTCCAGTGAGCATGTTGAAGTAGAAGAGGCCTTCGCTAGCCGCTTGGTAAAGGCCGCTACGTGAGAGGCCTGGCGCGTGAGCGTTGAACTGCTCAATGTCAGTGAAGGCGCCGGGGTGCTCACCACCGAGACCGGCCATGATGAGGGTTCGGCCGCGAGGCACGTCCTGGTAGCCGAGAGGAACCGGAGTCGGCGTAACCTCGACTTGGACTTCTTTCTCAACGACCTTTTCGACCTCTTTGACGACCTCAACTTCCTTCTCGACCTCCTTGACAACCTCGACCTCAACTTCCTTGACGACCTCAACTTCCTTCTCGACCTCAACTTCTTTGACGACCTCGACCTCCTTGACAACCTCGACCTCTCTTTCGACGACGACGGTCTCACGGACGATCGTCTCGCTGCCACAGGCGAACGCGAAAGCGAGCGAAGCAATCAAAGCGGCGATTACGAATCTTGGCGCAATGCGCCTTATATCTTTCATTGGATTACCCTCCTCTTGGGATTTAGCTTTGGTTTCCGTTAAGTTTCTTAACACCGAATTAGCATACCACTATTTAGTGTCGGATCCGTTGCTTGAATGCATCGAACCTCGAAGGTTGAAGTACGTAGTGATGTTTTGGTTGGAAACCACGCCGGCGTCTTCGTATAGGAAGCACTTCGCGAGGCGCGTCTGGTCCAGCGCGTACGAACTTGGCACCTCGTGGATGCAATTGTCGATGGCGTCTGGGCATCGGTTGACGAATGGGCACATCGTCTGTTCGACACCGATATCCGAGAACGGCGGTTCGTTGATGCCGCGCATGTCTGCCCACCGGCGGTTCGGATCGGGCATCGGTATCGATTGCACGAGTAGCCGGGTGTAGGGGTGTTTGGGATCGTTAATGACATGCTCAACATCGCCGGCCTCTACGACGTGGCCGCGGTACATGATCATGATGTTGTCGGCGACCTGGTACGCCGTCGTGAGGTCGTGCGTGATGTAGAGGATGGCGATTCCGAGTTCGTGGTTGAGTGTGCGTAGGGTTTCGAGAATGGTTGCACGGAGCGATGCGTCGACCATCGAGACTGGTTCATCCGCGATGATGACCTGAGGTTTGAGTAACAGCGAGCGCGCAACCATCACGCGTTGTCGTTGTCCTCCGCTCAACTGGTGCGGGTAACGTCCGAGGGTTTCGGAGGGGCGGAGGCCGACGCCGGATATCGCTTCTTCGATTAAGTGCCTAGCTTCATCACGCGAAGACGCCAGTTTGTACCGAGCAATCGCCACGGTGAAGATGTGGTCGACTTTGTAGAAGGGGTTATATACCGAGAATGGGTCTTGGAAGATCGCTTGCACTTGCCGTCGGTACTGTTTTCGCCCTGAGGCGTTCATACCGGCGACATCGTCACCCTGGTAGAGCACCTGACCCAACGTAGGACTCTGGAAACCTAGCATGATGCGCCCGAGGGTGGTTTTGCCGCTGCCGCTCTCCCCTGCAACCGCGGTAATCAGCGCCGGTTTATCCGACAGCGTGAATGAGACATCGTTAACGGCATAGTTGTGTTCCCGGTTCCAGAATGGTCCGGAGGAAAAGATCTGCGTCACGTTTCGCAGTTCCAAGAGCGATGAAGAAGCGCCGTTGGTGGTTGAAGTCGCGCTAATAGTTTCTGCGGTTGCGGTCATACAGTTGCGGCCTCGGTATGCAGGTGACATGAAACCTTGTCAGTTTCGCCCAACAACTCCGGTACATCGACACCACAGAGGTCCATCGCTTCAGGGCAGCGAGGCATGAAAGGACAGCCGGGAGGGACCTCAAGAAGAGAAGGTGGTAGTCCTGGAATGCCTTGAAGTCGGCGTTTCCCGGCCGTGTCCGGCAGGCTCGATATCAGGAGACGCGTGTAAGGATGGCGCGGGTTGGAAAAGATCTGTTCAACGGTTGCGAGTTCGACGAGTTTTCCAGCGTACATCACGCCGATCCGGTCGGCGAATTGTGCCATTAATCCCATGTCGTGCCCGACTAGAATCACCGCGGCACCGATCTCACTCCGTACCTCTTCAAGCGTTTCCATGACTTGGCGTTGGACCACGACGTCAAGCGCGCTGGTCGGCTCGTCGGCAAGGATGAGACGCGGTTTGTGACATATAGCCATGGCGATTGTTACACGCTGTTTCATTCCGCCGCTCAGTTCGTGCGGGAAGAGATTGAGGACGTTTGAGTTGAGCCCGACCTGTGCAACGAGGGTTGTTAAACGCTCCTCCATCCGTTCTCGAGACTCGTTTACACCGTGATCTCTGAGGCCGTCTACCATCTGGTTTCGGATTCTGCGCACTGGGTTAAGCGCGTTCATCGCGGCTTGCGGGACCATGGCAACGTCGTTGCCGCGCACGGCCCGCATTTCGGGTTCGGAGAGTCCGACCAGATCGCGTCCGTCGAGTTGGATCGTTCCGTCGGCGATTTCTCCGGGTGGTTTGATCATGCGCATAATGGCGAGCGCAGTAGTTGTCTTGCCAGAGCCTGATTCTCCGACGAGACCGAGTTTTTCACCTTCAGCGATATCGAGATCCACGCCATCAACGGCACGCACTGTCCCGGCGCGGATATTGAAGTAGACGCGTAGGTCGCGTATCGAAAGGACAGTGTCCGGCATTACAGGCTCTGCCTCAATCGTGGGTTGGCCCACTTGTCTAGACCGGCAGCGATCAGATAAAGCGAGATGAATATCCAAGCGACCAATAGGATCGGCGGGCCATACCACCACCACCAGTTGCTAATAACCGCACCGTAGTAGAGCGACCAGTAGATTGTCATACCGAGCGTGGGTTCGTGTTGGGGACCTAGACCGAGTGCTTCAAGTCCAACGGCGGCGAGGATCCCGCTCGCCATGGCACCTACGAAGCTAGCGGCTAGGAATGGGAATAGATTGGGCATGAGTTCACGGAAGATTATCTCTAGGTCACCCATGCCGTTGAGTCTTGCCACTTCTACGTAGTTGCTTTCCCTCATGCTCAAGACTTGTGATCGTATGACCCGTGTGGGCCACATCCAAGACAGTGACGCCACGATGAAACCCATCATGTTGACGGATAAGCCAGATGATTCTTTGATCGTGGACGCGACGACTACCAGCACCGCCAAACTTGGGATAGTTATGAAGACGTCTGAAATGATGCGGATGAATGCGTCTACAGGGCCTCGCATGTAACCACCCAAAAACCCCAGCAATATGCCTATTCCTAGACCGAACACTCCCGCGTATAACCCGATGCGCAGCGTCAATGGCGCGCCATGGATCATGAGCGGCAAGATCTGTCGGCCATTGAAATCGGTACCCAACCAGTATTTCGACTGCGGTCCTGCAGTCTGGGGACCAGAGATCGGATCGGCTTTTTTGGGATCAACGATTTGTCCGCCGATAAGCCACAACGCTAGTAGAGCGATGAGCATGAACAGCCCGATCGAGAGCATCCTCTCGTGGAGCAGGTAATATCCGATCTGCGAGAACGCGCTATAAGAAGTTCCGGAGCTTGATTCAGCTTCGGCTTGGATAGCAGCGGACGATTGAGTGGGTTCGGCGCCTAAATCACGCATCATTGTTACCTGGATGTCGTCCGTATTTGCGAATCATGCGGCGCGCCGCACGCGAGGATCAATGAACGGATAGGCGATGTCAAGTATGAATGTGGATGCCGCCACCATCACGATGAGAACGAAGACTACGCCGTAGATGACGAAATAGTCGAACCCGGCGATTGCGTTGTACAACAAGGTGCCCATTCCGGGGTAACGATAGATGACCTCGACGAGTATCACTCCCGAGAAGATGAGACTCATCGCGAGGGCTAGTGAAGTTAGTTGCGGGAGAGTGGCGTTTCGCATTCCGTATAGGCTGAAGACGCGGCTTGGCTTTAAGCCGCGCATCTGCGCTAGCGTAACGTAGTCCTCGCCCTGGGTGGTTACCATCATTCCTCGCATTCCCAGAGCCCAGAAGCCTATCTGTGAGAGGATGATCGACATTGCCGGCAGAATCGAGTGGTAGATAGTGTCAAGCACCCGTTCCATATTCCAGCCGTCGTAAACCGTTGTGACGCTAGTCGCTCCGGCAAGCGGTAACAATGGCCACCATTCTGGTTGCCACTGATGCCGAACCGCGAAGAGGAACATTAGCATAATTGCCAACATGAAGTAAGGGATAGGTGACAAGGTGAGGAAAACTGGCAAAGCACCCTTTAGCCATCTCGGCGCGCCCGGCCAGGCCAAAGTTGCACCCGACAACGAACCAAGTGCAAACGCGGTTAAGACCGAGATTCCAACTAGCCCCAAGGTGTACGGCATCCGCTGCACTATCATGTCCCACACCCTTGTCGGGTAGTTGATGAGAGAGTAGTTCAGGTCGCCGCGTACGAGACTTGACAGATAGCGGATGTATTGAAGATATAGCGGTTGATCGAGGCCGTATTCTTTTTCGTACGCTTCCACAACCTTTTCCATGCCTGTCGCGAGGTTGCCGGTAGCAGCCATCATCACCAATCGTTCGCGCACCGGGTTACGGTCACTGGCGATCCTAGGCAGGAAGAAGATGACGGTTGTCGCAAGCCAGACCACGAGGATGAACATCCCCAACCGCGCTCCGATGTATGTCAGGCTCATCTTTGAAACAATGCTCTAGGGTTGGTGACGTGTTTGCGATTTCAGCTGCGGTTAATCAGGATTCCGTCGCGCGAGACGCGGTATCGGCGCGATTATATACGGAAATCGGAAAGACGGCGCAGCTATTCGTATCGAACTACAGCGGTATCGCCAGCCAACCATCGGAAATCGCTGAATTCGCTTCCGAGAGGCGCTTCAAACACCATGTGTCCGCGCAATTCCTCGCCTTGATTCAGCGTGAAACCACCCCACATCAGCCTGAATTCCGGATCTAGGTAACGATCGTTGGTACTCGTTTCGACGATGTACGAACGGTCAATGACGTTGACGGGTTTAAGAGCGATACTGCCCTTGATGCGTAACTCGGCAGCATCGCGGTCGATCACCATGCGTACAGCCCCGGATGTCTGGTTTGTAAGCAAAGTTTCCACGATGATTATTTCTGTGCCTTGCCCTTCGGGTTTGATTGCCCACTGGTTCATATCGCCACGGCTTGAAGGCGCTTCATAAACAACGTACGGTTGGTGCCGAGGCAGTTCGGCGCGAATCCAAAGAGTTCGACCGGCAACGTAAAGATCAGGCCCGGACTCAAAGGGATTTGCCCAGAGCAAAACCTCGACTACCGCAAGAGCGACTAAAGATACGACGGTGAGGGCGATAAGTACAACTGGCAGGTCCTGTTTCGGAACGCGGATTTGGCGTCTCGCAAGCACGCTACCAGAAGCGTCCACGTCGATGTATTCGGATCCCGATAATCCACGGAACGAAGCTGATGGCGTGTAGTCGATGAAGACGCGAGCGATGCCGTTGCCCATCGGCTCCAGCCCATTCACTTCCCATTGAAGGTCCGCATCCCGGAGCTTTGGCCCATAATCGTACTTGTTCTCTTCGGCATACCGAATGGCAGCGGCCACTTCGGTCGGATGGGTATCTCGGGCGACATCGCCCTCGATGAAGCTTTCGCTACGAACCGCCAAGTCGGTCGATTCGCTCTCTTCATCATTAATTTCAAGTTCAGGTCGATCTGTGCTGGCCATCGTCGGTCATTCGCTCCATGAAGAATCGATATAGATATCAAATATACATACACCCCCTGTGCATAACTACTTTCATGCTCACTCCCCCTTACGCAAGCGAAGGGGGCGTACACCTCCTCTCCCTTCGCGTACTCCCATGTCATTCCGAAGCGCAGCGAGGAATCTCCCCCCTTCGTGGAACGTAAGGGGCTAGGGGGGTGCTGATTTCACCGCCGTTCGGACAGTTCGAATCGCATCGCAGAGTTTTTCGCCACATCGGTTTGAGGTGACGATGCATCTCTGATAAGTTGTGATTTGCCGACGCGGACGGTCGTCGGTAAAAACGTGCTAACAAAAGGCATAAAGATAACGATGCAAATGGAAGAGATCACTCTCGCCCTGAGAGAGCGGGGCGCGGTTTGGCAGGCGGTGGGTTTCGCCGCGCTCGGAGCCGCGTCGACGTCGGTGTTGTCGGTATACTCTGATTCAGACCACTGGATCATGTCGACCTACCGCATCGGCGCCACGCAGCAGCAATGGGCGTTTCTGGCGATCATCGCCCTCGCAATCGAAGGAGTCCGAACAATGTTCGAGAAAGCAACCGAGATCCGACGCAGATACTCCGCCAAAGCCGACGCCAAAGCCGAAGCGAAAGGCGAGGCGAAAGGCGAAGCGAAGGGCCGCGTTCTAGGCCGTGATGAGGGCAGGCAAGAGGGCGTAGCCTTGGGCCGAACCGAGGGCAGGCAAGAGGAGCGGGAACGGTTCAGAGCCGAATTCCTTAAGCGCGGAATAGAGCTCACCGAAGACGACGAAAAGGCGCTGTTCAACCCCAACGGCCGCGAGAATTAGCAGACCATCCCCCCTTCGCGGAGCGTAAGGGGGTTAGGGGGATGCATGGTCATTCCCGCGCAGGCGGGATCCAGAGGAGTTGGGCGGAGGAGTACTCAGCTGGTGAGGAGTTGCACGAAGATGTTGGCTACTATTCCGATTACCACGATGCCGATGCCGCCTGCAATCCATCGAGTGAGACGATTCTCTAGATTGGCGAGGTCCGTGTCCAACTTGCCTTGCAGATGCGCCATGTCTTCATCCAACTTGCCTTCCAGACGCGCCAAGTCTTCCTTTGTAGCGTAGTGCCGCAAAGTCCGGTCTAGTTCCTCTTGTAAAACGGAACGCGTGATCGGGGGTTCGCTGGTTACCATCGAAATGTTCTCTCATTGGCGGTTATTCTACACTACGCCGCGCCATGAAAACCAACGTAGGGGCGTTTCGCGAAACGCCCCTACTCCCCCCCTTCGCGTACTCCCATGTCATTCCGAGCGAGAGCGAGGAATCTCCCCCCTTTGCCGACTTCCCCCTCCCCCTTTTAAGGGGGAGATTAAGAGGGGGTCATCGGGGGATGCTACAGCCCACACACATCTCCCCGTCCATCCCCCGCTCACATCGCTCCGCTCATTCGCGCCCCCTTACGCAAGCGAAGGGGGCGCACACCTCTCCCCCCTTCGCGTACTCCCATGTCATTCCGAAGCACAGCGAGGAATCTCCCCCCTTCGCGTTAGCGTAAGGGGGCTAGGGGGATGCTCATCATCATCCCCCCAACCAACTGCTGCACTACTTGGTTGTCGCCGTCACCGCGATCCGGTAGTGTGATCCAGAATCGAACCAGCCTACTCCGACGTATTGCAACCGGCCTTTGTCTGCCATCGACCAACCGTTGCCCGACGGTGTCAGCGTTTCGTCCGAGCTCGTGAAGGTTGCTAGGTAGTGGGAGCCGCTGACCGAGTTTGGGGCTTTGATATAGACGAAGTAGGTCGTGCTAGCAGACATGTCGCAGCCGCTGGAGCAGGTGTAGGTGTAGCTGCCGGCCGTCGAGGGATTGCTGCCGCTCAGCGTGGCCAGCGTCGTCCCCGTGTTGGGGTTCAACCCGGATGCCGCGTGCAGCGTCACCTCGAGGTCGGTCGGGCTCCCGACGGTCGCACGGAAGGCAATGGCGATGCTGGACAGCGTGTAGCCGCCGGCGTTGCCGCCCGTCCTGAACGCCTGTGCCACCCGTTGTGTCGGGCTGCCGCCGCCCACATTCACAACACCGTTATCAGCCCCACCCAGGGTGCTCACCGAGACGATGCTAAGCGTCGTGAACGCCGATGCTGTGGCTAGCTTGTTCGTATCCGTGCAGGTAGAGTCGCTGTAGGCCGAGTAGGTGTAGCCCGTGCTGGCGGTGAGGCCAGTCAGGTTCTTGCTCGTCCCGCTCACCGGGCCGTCGCAGGTCGCGCCGGTGTTCGTGTGCTTGTAGTACCAGTCGCCGGCATGGTTGGCGATGGTCAGCGTTGCCGTCGTCGCGGTGACGCTGCCAGCAGTCAGCGACGGGTTGGTCGCGAATACGATCTCGGCGGGGTTCCAGTCAGAGTACGATCCCCAGATACTATCGCGGCCCCCTTGCTTGTAGTGACCAAAGCCGACGCTCCAGCCGTTGCCGGACGGTTGCGCGGTCTCGGTTTCCGACGTCGAGACAGCCCAGGAGTAACCGGTGCCCACATCGACATTGGAAGCCACAATAAAGTAGGTGGTGTTGCGCGAGAGGCTGCAACCGCTGCCGGAGCAGGTGACGGTCGTGTCGGTGTACGTACTGGCGGTGGGGGTGGCGGTGGAGAGGTTCGCCAGACTCGCATCGGACACTTGGCTGGTACTGGTGTACTGCCCTGTTCCCTTCATGGCGCGGAGCTGGAAGATTACACCGCTTGTCCCACTTGCTTGCTTTAGTGGCGCGGTAACGCTCTTGAGGACGTAGCCGCTGGCGTTCGAGCCGGTGGTGAAGGCGACCGCCGCAGACTGACCGCTGTGGATCGACGACTCAAAGGTCGGGTGCTTCGTGCTGGTCAGGTTGGAAACGGAGGAGAGCGTGGTGAACCCCGCCGCCGCGGCCAGCAGCTTGGCCGATGTGCACCCGCTGTCGCTGTAAGCCGAGTAGGTGTAGGACGTGTTTGCTGTCAGGCCGGTGAGGTCCTTGCTGGTCCCGCTCACCGGGCCGTCGCAGGTTGCGCCCGTGTTGGTGTGCTTGTAGTACCAGTTGCCGGTGTGGTGGGCAATGTTCAGCGTCGCTGTGGTAACCCCGACGCTCGATGCGGTCAGCGCGGGGTTCGGGTAAATCAGCGGCGCGAGATAGCAGCCGGACCCCCATGTGTTGGTACTGCAAATCCTGATGTCGTAGATGCTGGAGTTGCCGATGGCGTAGTTCGTTCCGCCGGCGGTCCAGGTCGAGATGGTGACGCTGTGTTCTGTGGCGGAGTGGTCCTGGTTGGAGAGCGTGGCGCAACGCGTGTACGATGAACCGAGCACGGCGCAATCTATCTCGTAGCCGGTCGTCCAGGGGTTCGGCGTCCACGAGAGTGTAATCTGGCCATCCGTGCGCGTATCGGTAACGTTGCTAAGTAGTGGATTCAGCGGATTGATGCTTGCGGATGGCACCCATGGACTGGCATCGCCGGGCGTGGTCGAGACTGCGCGGATGGCGACCGCATAACTACGCGGAGTGGTATGGGCCAGTTGGCTACCCTCCAGCGGGATGATTCCCGGCGGTAGTTGCGACTCGGACCCGCGCTTGTAGCTGACGATGCCGACGGGCTGGCTCGCGTTGGCTGGTACCGTCGTGAACTTGACCGTGTCGGTGGCCGCGTCGACCCAGCCGCACGGATGCCAGTTCCAGCCGGCTGATTCGGACCAGGCGACGGCGCAGACGAGGTTGTAGCCCGTGGCGTTGCTAACGCCCGTCCAGTTCACGTCGATCCGGCCGCTACGGAGCGCGGTGTCGTCGCCTCGCGTGATCGTGCCCCATGAGGGCGCGGCGAGTTGGTTTTGGGCATTTGCGGATGCGATCGCCGCGCCGCCCGAGGACTGGGACGACTGCACGGTGTTCAGCCAGCCGTGGTCGGGCAGCCGAGATGCTTCTGTCCATTCGCTATTGCCGCCACTGGCATTCGTGGCGCGCACTGCAACGTAATCGATCGTTTCAGAAGTGGTGTATCGGTAGGAAGTGGCTGTTACGTCGGTAGCGACGTTGTGCCACGAGTTGCTGTTGGACGTCTTGGCTCTGATGTCGTAGCCGGTGGCATCGCTGACCGCGTCCCAGGACAGATCGAGGTAACCGTCGCCGGGGGTTACGGAGAGATTGGCCGGCGCGTCTGGCACGGGGATCGCGGGAATGGCGGATGCGAACCACGGCGCCTCGTTCGGAGCAGCGGTGCCCGAGCCCCCGCTGTTCACCGCACGCACATGGTAGCGGTACTCCCGACCATTCGTGAGTCCGGTGAAGGTGTGGGACGTGGTAGCCGAGTCACTGCCGGAGATGAGGGTCCAGTCGCTCCAGCCGGAGAGGTTGCCGGTAGACGTGTCGTTGTGGTTGACGTTGTACTCGTACCCGGTGATCGACGCGTCCGAAGGATCGTCCCATGAGAGGGTAACGCTGCCGTCGCCTGCGGTTGCGGTGAGGCCGCTCGGTGCATCGGGCGGTGTGGCAGGCGTGTACGGCCCGACGGACGGGGAGTCCCTCCATTCGCTCCAGCCGTTGTCGTTCCCGGCGCGAACGCCTACGATGATGTTTTTGGCGTTGTCCGCATTGAATGTGATGCTGGTGGTCTGGATGTTCGTGTGGTCGTCGACGGGTCCGTGCCAGCTCCCCCTGTCGTCGTCGCTGTACATGGAGTGGTACTTGGTCGCCCCAGGCACCGCGTCCCACGACGCGGTGACCGTGCCGTCGGCGCGCGTCACGCTGACCGATGGAACCGCGCCCGGAGGCGGAGGCGTGTACGGACCGACGGTCGGTGAGTCCGTCCAAGCGCTCCAGCCATTGTCGTTCCAGGCGCGAACGCCCACGATGATGTTCTTGGCGTTGTCGGCGCTGAACGTGATGCTGGTCGTCTGGATGTTCGTGTGATCGTCCACGGGCCCGTGCCAGCTCCCCCTGTCGTCGTCGCTGTACATCGCGTGGTACTTCGTCGCGCCTTGCACGGCGTCCCACGACGCGGTTACCGTGCCGTCGGCACGAGTTACAGTTACTGATGAAACCGCGCCCGGCGTGTACGGCCCGACTGTCGGCGAGTCCGTCCAAGCGCTCCAGCCGTGATCGTTCCCGGCGCGCACGCCTACGATGATGCTCTTCGCGTTGTCGGCGCTGAACGTGATGCTGGTGGTCTGAATGTTCGTGTGGTCGTCGACGGGGCCGTGCCAGCTGCCCCTGTCGTCGTCGCTGTACATGGCGTGGTACTTCGTCGCCCCGCTCACCGCGTCCCACGATGCGGTCACCGTGCCGTCGGCACGGGTCACGGTGATGTTCGCGACGCTCCCCGGCACCCCCTGCTGAGCAAAGGAGTCGTTCGCCCCGACGACGAGGAGAGTTATTGCTAAAGCCGCTGTTGCGAAAAATGTAGCCGCTGCCGCGGTCAGCCTAAAAATCGGGGGGGGGGGGGGGGGGTACAGCTTCCGAGCAGTCATCGGCGGTCCATTCCTTCGCGTATCTACACCATCCAAGTAGACACGATTATCTGCAATCTGCGTGAAATCATATCACAACGCAATGAAATCGAAATACCGAATATCAGCGGAACGTTGGAAGATGTTGATGAGGCATCCCCCTAGCCCCCTTACGCTCCGCAAAGGGGGGATGGTGTACGCCCCCTTCGCGAAGCCCAAAAAGACCGACGACAGGGGCGCGAACGAGCGGAGCGATGTGAGCGGGGGATGCGCGGGGAGGTGTGGCGGCAGGCAACAACTGGCAGAGCATCCCCCTAGCCCCCTTACGTTCCACGAAGGGGGAGATTCCTCGCTCCGCTCGGAATGACATGGGTGTGAATGCGAAGGAGGGAAGGGAGGTGCCGCCCCCTTCGCGAAGCCCAAAAAGACCGACGACAGGGGCGCGAACGAGCGGAGCCCAAAGAACCGACACAAGAGCGGGGGATGCCCTCCCATGTCATTCTGAACGAAGCGAAGCGGAGTGAAGAATCTAAAGCCGAACATCAGAGATTCCTCGCTATGCTCGGAATGACAGGGAGTACGCGAAGGGGGGAGAATGTAAGCCCCCTTACGCTTTGCGAAGGGGGGAGGCAGTGAGCATCCCGCGTAGCTGGTTGACGACATCGGCTAGCGCGTTGACGCTGTAATCCACGTCTTCTTTTGTCGAGTCTTTCCCGAATGAGAACCTGAGGCTTCCCTGCGCGAGTTCGTGAGACATCCCCATGCCGAGAAGTACATGGGATGGTTCGATTGATGCTGAACTGCACGCGCTTCCACTCGAAGCGCAGATGCCTTTGAAGTCCAGACCCAACAGCATCGGTTCACCCTCGAGGCCGGGAATCGAGATGTGAGCAATGTGCGGAAGGGTTCGATCCGGATGACCGTGGTTGTTGATCACGACACTCGGGACGCGTTCGGTTACCGCGGCGAGGAAGTGGTCTCTAAGTTTGCGGGTATGTTGGCAGAAATGGACGCGTTCGTTTTCAGCCAGTGCCAGCGCGACGCCCATGCCGACTATGCCAGGCACGTTCTCGGTGCCCGACCTTCGTTGTCGTTCTTGTCCGCCTCCTGCAATTAGCGGATCAATCATCACCCCGCGGCGGACGAAGAGAATCCCTACGCCTTTTGGCCCGTGAATCTTGTGGGCTGAGAGCGATAACAAGTCGATTCCGAGAGTTTTCACATCAAGCGGTAGTTTCCCAGATGCTTGAACCGCATCGGTGTGCATCACCACCGCAGTTCCACGCTCTTCGGCGTGTGCTTTGGCTAAACGCGAAATCTCTGCGATGTCGTTTATCGCGCCTACCTCATTGTTGGCGTACATAATGCTGACTACGGCATCGCGGTCGCCTAAATGAGAAACGACGTTTGAGGGGTCAACACTGCCGTAACGGTCTACGGGGATGCTGATGACGTGGTGCCCGTCGCGTTCGAGTTGCTCCGCGGCGTGGATGACGGCGTGATGTTCGACATCGGAGATGATGATGTCTCCAGGTTCGTCGAACGTGGCGGCGACGCCCTTGATCGCCATGTTGTCGGCCTCGGTCCCGCCTCCGGTGAAGACGACTTCGCTGGTGCGGCAGTTGATTACAGAGGCAACGCGCGCTCTAGCCTCGTCGATGGCGTTGCGCGATTCGCCAGCGATGGCATAAAGGCTTGATGGGTTGCCGAACGCTTCGCTGAAATACGGCAACATGGCATCTAGCACCTCAGGACGGACTGGCGTCGTAGCGGCGTGATCCAAGTAGATGATGCGCGATGAGGTGTCGGATTCTTCGAGTGCTGTGGTCATGTCGTGTCTCATTCGCAGTGGATACCAATGATTTTAGCCAATGTTGTGTTGTTCAAAGCGGATGAGATTGGGCTTGCAGGGCTTGTGTGTTGTTAAACTTTAGTGTTTGATTGACATCGAAACTGAACCGCCTACGCCTGCGTATCTTGTCTAACCGCGATTTGAGCGCATGGTTGTGGAGGCTACATAGAGCAGAGCATGATCAAGCTTGAGCATATGTCGAAGTACTACGGGCCATACCCGGCAGTACTTGACGTCTCATTCGAAGTGCTGAAAGGCGAAATCGTCGGATTCCTAGGGCCGAACGGCGCTGGTAAAACGACGACGATGCGAGTGTTGACGGGATTTACGCCGCCAACGCATGGCGACGCAGTCGTGGCGGGGTACAACGTCGTATCCCATTCCCTTGATGCGCGCCGACACATCGGATATCTCCCAGAAACCGTTCCGCTCTACTACGACATGACGGTTACGGACTTTCTCTCGTACATGGGCATGTTGCGTGGTATGAATCGCGAGTGGATCAACGAGCGTGTGCCGCAGGTGATCGACACTGTGCGTCTCAACGACTACCGCAACGCTTTAGTCGGCAAACTGTCGAAAGGATATCGACAACGAACGGGCATCGCACAGGCGATCTTGCATGAGCCTGACGTGCTGATTCTCGATGAGCCCACTATTGGTATCGACCCGATTCAGGTAGTCGAGACTCGGGAACTGATCAGCGAGTTGGGTGAGGATCACACTCTGTTGCTGAGTTCGCACATTCTGCCCGAGGTCAGCATGATCTGTCGTCGCGTGCTTGTGATTCACGACGGCAGAATCGTGGCGGATGACCGTCCGGACAATCTCTCCGAACGGCTGCAACATTCCGAGCGCATAGAGTTGACGATCCGCGGCGCGGAGCCACGCGAGGTGATCGGCGAGATGCGAGAACTTCCGATGGTAGTTGATGCACGGAGCGACAACCGTGCCGAGAGTATGGCAAGGGCTGATCGCGAAGGGATAACACCGTTGATCGTGGATGCGCGTCCCAATGCGCGTGCCACCGAGGTAATCGCGAACAAGATAATCGAGCGAGGTTGGGGATTGGTTAACTTGACACCATTGCCGTTGACGTTGGAGGAGATCTTCTTGGAGTTGACGACTGAAGAGGATCTGGGCTGAACCGTGCGCTACATCTGGCTAATCGCTAACAAAGAAGTCCGCACCTACTTCGCCTCTCCGATGGCGTACGTAGTGACCGCGGCATTCTTGGCTATCACCGGCTTCTTCTTCGTCGCCTCCGTTTCCGACGCGTTTTCCGAAGCATCGATTCGAGGCTTTCTAGCTGGCGCGGTATTTTTCATGATCTTCTTGTCGCCAGCGATAACGATGCGGTTGCTAGCCGAGGAGCAGAAGATCGGCACTTTGGAGTTGTTGCTTACATCGCCAGTGCGAGAGTTTGAGATTGTCGTCGGGAAGTTCCTCGCCGCATTCATCACGGTTCTGGCGATGCTCGTGTTGTCGCTTTACTTTGTGATCCTGCTCTTCGTATACGGCATCCCGGATGTCGGACCGATATTGACTGGTTACTTGGGCTTGGTTTTATACGCTGCTGCTACGCTGGCGATCGGATTGTTCGCTTCCGCGTTGAGCCCAAACCAGATCGTTGGACTCGTAGTCGGTGCTGGGTTGCTGACAGGACTAACGATCATCGACTTTGTATCGGAGCGGGTTACCGGAGTGGCGTCGGAAGTTTTGGACGCGTTGCAACTTGGCGCATCGTTCTCAGTCTTCGATCTTGACAGTTTTGGAGTAGCGGAATCTGGTCATTTCGCAGATTTCGCACGAGGGATATTGTCGGTCGGCGACGTGGTTTACTACTTGTCGATTACGGCGGTGTTCTTGATGTTGACGGTGATTGCGCTGGAGACTCGAAGATGGCGCTGATGTTGAGTTCGTATCGGTATTGAGATGAACGCGTCAGCGGAACTAGGGATTACATGACCACCCAAGAAAGCCAGCAGCCAGAGCTTCCAGACAGTCGTCCGACGATGGAGGAGCTCGTAGACGAGACTCCGTTGCGTGAGCGGATCATGGCGAGCGCGCGATCGATCCGCCAGGCGTTGGCTCTGGCCGGCGTTTTGATCTTGGTTGTAGGCGCGCTGCTCTGGATATTCGTTCGGGACCTCGAGACCTATTCGTATATCGTGATGGGCATCGGTCTACTCGTGTTGGTAGTGGATGCCGCGATCTCGTTCGATGCGGTGCGTTTCGCTGTCTTCGGACGGCGCGGCCGATACGGGCTCAATACGGCAATCGTGCTTATCGCGTTCGTAGCGATCGCTGTAGTGCTTAACTTCGTCATCTATTGGGCTGTCGGACGCCCTGACCCTCCGGGTTTCTTACGCGTAGATACCACCAGCACCAAGCAGTTCATCGTCTCGGATCAGACGTTGAACACGCTGAAAAACCTTCGGGAGCCGATAGAGGTTATCGCCTTTTTCCGCCGTAACACCCCACAACGTCAGGCGGCTTGGCGAGCAACAGAGGACCTGCTGAGTGAGTTCAGACGACGGTCTACGGTGCAGCCGTTGACGTTCCGATTGGTAGACCCTGAGCTTGAGCCTAACGTCGCTACCGAATACGGAGTCACGCAGTTCCCATCGCTAGCCATCGAGGCGACCGATAGTCGGCGCACGGAGGTCATCCCGGGTTTGAACCCGAATCAGGGACCGAACGTGTTCTCCGAGCAGGACATCATCACTGGATTGCTAGTCGTCAACCAGATCAAACAGAAGACGATCGTATTCATCAGTGGTCATGCGGTGCGAGACCTGTTGGACGATACACGCGGCGGCGATGGTTACTCGTTGGCTGCGAGTTCACTTGTCCGCGAGAACTACGCAATCGGTAACGAGACGATGCAGGAGCTGGGACAACGACTGCAAACTAATGATCCTGATCTCTTCCCGGCGGCGATTGTCTTTGCAGGTCCGACTAATGACATGACGGAGACAGAAGAGGGGATTTTGCTGGAGTACAGTCGTCGCGGCGGTAGCATTCTCTTGTTGCTGGAACCTGAGACAGCCCCGGATTCCTTCAAGGGATTCTTGTCTCGCTACGGGGTCGGAATCGGCGACGGTACGGTTGTGGACACTGCTAGCTATGTGGCTCCCAACCCAACGTTCCTGCAGATCAAGAACACGAACAGTCAATTGCCGGAACACCCGCTGACAGAGGACTTTGATGTGCTGTATATGCCCGGGGCGACTTCGTTCTCGTACAGCATAGACCCGCAGACGATACCGCTTACGGATGAGGGCATTCCGTATGTGCGGCTGGAGTTGGTGGCAATAAGCACGCTGAACAGTTGGGCAGAGACGGACATAGAGAATATCGCGTTCCAAGTGGATGAAGACAAAGGCGGTCCGCATCCGGTGGCGGTTTCGGTTGAGGCGGTTTCGGAGATCGGCGGGAGTCCGCGTCGTGAGGACGATCAACTGATCGGGACGCAGATGGTGTTGATAGGTGACACCGACTTTGCGAGCAACGCGTATTTTGGATCGGCTCGCAACGGCGATTTGTTCGTCAACGCGGTGAATTATCTTGCCGACGATTACGAATTGATCAGTTTACGCCCAAAGACGGTCGCATTCCGCGAGTTGGTGCTAACAGAATCGGAGCGTAACTTCGTTCGCTGGAGCGGTTGGTTGCTGATGCCGATACTGGTTGCCCTAGCGGGAATCTGGGCTTGGTGGAGAAGACGCTGATCTATGAGTCTGAGAGTCGCACTGGTTCTCGTTATCGCCGCCTGTTGGATCGCGATCGGGGCATCTATCGTCGTAAAGCAACTCGGTCAGACTGAACGCGCCGAGCAGCCGCCATTCTTCTTCACCCTCTCGCCCGACGACCTTCGCAACATCACGATATCGAGTGGCGAGAACTCGACATCTTGGCACTTCCGCGAGGACCAAAGACGTTGGTTCTTCGACGACGAAAAGGATGTCCCAACCGACCTTTACCGATGGGGTGGTATCACGCAGCTGCTAGGAGGTCCTCGGTCGCAAAGGGAGTTGAAGAAGTCGATTGACAACCCTGAACTCTACGGTCTGGATGCACCGCAACTTTCTATCACCGTCAGACTCAGAGACGATCGACAACTGACTGTTGAGATGGGAGATTTGACTCCGGACGGCGGCGCGAACTACGCCCGTCAGAGCGGGTATGAAGAGCTTTACACGGTTGACTATTCGTGGGGTGAAGTGATGCTTAGGTTGGTGAACGAGCCGCCGTACCCGGAGTGGTTCTACACTATGGACGCGGATGAGGCTACTGAAGTACTGCTCTTCGAGGGTAACGAGGTTACTTCGGGTTACGGTTTCGACGATGAGACTGAGCAGTGGCACGTCTGCGACTTGCCAGCATCCGCTGCGCCATGCAAAGGAACTGAGTCTTTCGATGCTGATGTGATCACGGACTACCTGACACATTTCGGCGCTCCCGTTATAGACGGTGCTGAGGTGCTGAACCTGATCGACCCTGCCGCATACGAACCATACGGGCTCGGCACAGAGGCCCCGTACATTCACATCCGACGCGAGGTAGAGGTGCGCGAGTTGCTGACAGAGGTCTATCGCACATCAATGATCATCGGAGATGTGACCCCAGACGGCAACTACCGATACGCCGTGGCCAACGAGACACAGGACATAATCCGCGTGGACAAGGATTGGGCGGACAAGATGCTGACGATGTTTGAGTTGCAGCGGTAGTAGCCGCTCGCTTCTTCCCCCAACAATGTTCCGGACGGATTCCCAAAGGCCGCTTTCGGTTTATCGAATACCTTCGTGGCGGCGGTGTGTAGTGGCGAATGTGCCGGTAGCGATCAGCACTACCCCTATAAGAAACGCCCACGCAAAGCCCCCTAGAGACATTGGTACAGCACCGCCAGTCGCGGGTAGCATCTCGGCTGGTTCAGGTTCAATCAACGGTTGAGATTTTCCTCGTATTCCAACTGCGACCGTGGCTGGCAAAATGCTTATGTTTCCGCACATGATGAGCGATGGGCTTATTCGCACCCCTGTCCCTCGTGCGGTCGTGGTCTCGTTGCTGTTCTTGGTCACTATGGCGACGTTAGAGATGTTGTTCCGTAGTTCTTCTGGAAGAGGAATGCAGACGGCGACGGTACCGTTCAGGTTGTAGGACGATATTGGCATGCCTTCTGCATCGATGACAGCGATCCTGTACTGGTTGCCGCTGAGTGTGTAGCCATGATGCGACATCTTGGGGTTGGAAGCCATGCCATCTTCGAACATGCGAACACCTATGTATTCGTTGTTAGGCACGTCACCCGGTTCCGCCATTACCTCGAGGTCGCCGCTGCTGAACGTGCCTCCTTCCTCGGGTGTTAAGACGGCGTATCGGTTCCCTTCAGCATCAACGAGGACTGGTGGTATCTCACCATTAGGATTCTGGGCATTCGCTTGCGCTGTAAGGTGAAATTGTGCAGGAGTATGTCGGACTCTGATAGTGAATGTAGCCATGCAGTTGCTAGCGCAGTTGGAGCTTGCGGTCACAGTAACGGTTTGCGTGACGGGGGTTAAAGGCGCGGTGTACTGCACCGATGTGTTGCCTTCTGTATCAGGGGGAAGATCGCCACCAGATGCCGACCAGTTGAAGATGACATCCGAGCCCAGGCTTACATCCTGTACTTTCTGATCTCCGTATAGGAGGACAGATAGCAAAAATGTGTCGCCAGGTCCGACTGTCAGCATGGGTGTCTCAGCAACTACCTTGGTGATTTCGCCAGTCGCGGTTTGTCCTTGTGCGTGTGCGATTTCATCGCCGATGGACGTTCTACTAGTAAATACGAGTGAGACGAATATAGCGAAGATTGCGCTCACTGTGAATATACCCAATCCAACTGCAAATCCCGACTTAAGCCCGTGAGCGGGTAATCTCATCGCACGGTTTCCTTTTGCTTTTCCGAACAACCCCGCAATAACTACGAATTCAGATGATGGTTGTGGTTGGTTCGCTAGTCTAGACTACACGCGCCCCTTTTGTCCTGTCGGACATTTCCCCCTTCGCGGAGCGTAAGGGGCTTAGGGGGATGATTGCCTGCCACGTCCCCGCCCCGGCATCCCCTGCGATCTCACTTCGCTCGTTCGCGTCCCATTGCGCTTCGCGAAGGGGATGTGTCCATCCACCTCATTCCGAAGCGGAGCGAAGAATCTCCCCCCCTCGCGGAGCGTAAGGGGCTTAGGGGGATGATTGCCTGCCATGTCCTCGCACCGGCATCCCCTGCGATCTCGCTTCGCTCGCTCGCGTCCCCTTACGCTGAAGCGAAGGGGACGTACTTCTCTCTCCTTCCCCTCCGGATTCCGACTTTCGTCGGAATGACGGGGTTTTAACTAGGTTGTTAGGCGTTTGTAGAGCATTAGTAGGCGTTGGGGTAGGAGGCTTACGTCTGGTAGGACTTCGTAGTTGAAGTCGTCCATCATGACTTTTAGGTAGTCGTGGCCTTGTTTATCTACGGTTAGGCAGAATGGGACGATACCTTCGCGGCGTGCTTCCATGAGTGCCATGCGGGTGTCGTGGACGGCGTATTCTTTTTCGACACCTTCGCGGCTGTAGCCTCGATCTTGTGGTCTGCCGTCGGAGATGAGGAAGAGGAATCTGGAGCGTGAGTCTTGGTTAGCGAGCTTCTGTGTGGCGTGTCGGATCGAGGGGCCCATGCGTGTAGCGTGGAGCGGCGCAATGCGGTCGATTCGTCGCGGGATTTCGTCGGTGAACTTTTCGTCTAGGTCTTTGATGACGTAAAACTCGACGTTTTCACGTCCATAGCCGGAGAATCCGTAGATTCCGTAATCGTCGCCGAGGGTCTCCAAAGCGTTGATGAGTAGTACGACGCCCTCTTTCTCGACATCGACGATTCGTTTGTAGGATTTGCGGAGTCCTTCGGTTCGGCGTGATCGTAGCCATACCATGTATTCGACGGGGTCGTCTGGTGCGCCCCAATCGTCGTTCGGTCGTTTGGCCTCTTCGATGGCTTCAGCGGTGGAGGCAGACATATCGAGGAGGAATGCGACGGCAACTGAGCGTTCAGTTTTGTTGCGACGCCAATAGATCTTCTCGTCGGGGGTAGCGCCAACGCGGAGGTCGATGACTGCCTCGAGCATCGGGTCAAAGTCGAGTTCCTCGCCGTCTTCAAGCCGTTTCTGCTTGCGGTACATCTCGGGCATCACTAGCTCAAACTGTTTCTTGATCATGGTCAAGAGTGATGCTCGTTCAACGAGCGTGTCGCGGTAGAAACTGGTGTCTCCGCTGCTCATCTCTTTTTCATGCACCATGCACCAGCGCGGGCGATACTCGTTGGCTCTGAAGTCCCACTCGTCGTAAACGTGCTGATCTGGGGAAGTGGGTGTTAGGGGTCCACCCTCTTCGTCTACGTGTTGCATTGGACCGGACGGTTGGCTTTGCGCCTGCGGATCTCGCCGTTGCATCTCTTTGAGGAGGTTTTCAAGCATCTCTGCGAGTTCGGACGACATCTCTTCGCCGTCTTGCCCCTCTTGGATGTCTACCTCTGCGGAGTTCTTCATCATCTGCTCTAGCTGTTCTTGCGTGAGCGGAGTCATCTCGCCGGTGTCGTCGTCTGCGAACTCTGCGCCATCCATCATCTGCATCTGGGCTTGCGATAGTAACTGCGAAAGCTCGGGTTTGAACTCACCGCGATAGTCGACCTCTTGAGGAGACGAATAGTCTTGGTCTTCGCCCTCGTCCATGTCTTCCGAGTCTTCTGCTGCGTCCTGGTCCTCGCCAGTACCTTCGCCTGGTTGCATCGACTCGACAAAGGCTTGGATTATGCCTTGCAGGTCCTGCTCCTCTTCACCTTCATCCTCCTGCTCGTCGTCTTCCTCGTCATCGTCGAGGTCATCGAACTCTTCTTCGTTCAACTCCTCGTTCTTGACTTCAGTTAGCCACGCGCAGGCTCGGATCGTGGCCTCGGCGGCATCTTCAACCAATGCATCTTCGCGCTGCATCAATCGGATCAACCGTCGGAGTTTCCGAGCTACCTCCATGTGGCGTTTTGGTGCGACGAGGTTTGCGGACTGACCCAGGCTTATGCGGATCATGAACTCTACCAATGCTTCCCGAGCGGGAAGATCGGTCATGTCGGGGCGCGACTTCAACGCGTCGTTCTGGGTTGCCCTAAAACTGACCGCTAGGCCGCGGTAGACGTCAATGACCTTTGCATCGACTCGTGTGCTCTCAAATATGGTGAAGACATCGTTTCCGAGCTTCCGGTCGGGGAATAGATCGAAGAATCGGCTCATCGGGATCGGGGGATGTTCGTCCTCGTCGGATTTCTTCGGCGCGCCATTGCTGGAAACCGGGGCCTCAGATTCGGGTTTCTCTTCGATCTCGCTCGGAATCGCTTCTAGCGCAGAGCCGTTAGCGCTTGTGAGTTGTGGACGTAGATCGGTGAACATGGAAGAAGGGCGTTCAAAGCTGAAACGGAACGATCCGAACTCAATGTGCCCTGTCTGGTGTGTGGATATGACTTTGTAGAAGGCGAAGTTGCGATCTTTGCTGGGGTGGCGATTTATGACTTTCGGGAGATAGATCGTGGTGCCTTCGGTAGTGGGCAACTCTCCTTGGAACCATCCGATGTTCTTGTCTACGAGTTGTTGCGCGGCTTGAACTTCGATTTCTTGTCCTGCCAACATGCGGCAATACATTCGGATGACCTCGCGCACACGATCAAGTTCAACGCTTGATGACAGTGCGTCGAGGACTTCATGTGAAAGAGCAGATTCGTTCTTGAAATATGCTTCCGCGGCACCTTCTTTTTCGGCCATCAACTGCATTCCGCGGCTGTGCCATTCAACAAGCTGCGGGAATGTGACGCGTTCAAGCACGCGAGGACCGGTGGTTAAGAATGCCGACGATGCCTCGGCCGATCCTTCGGCAGCGATGCGATGCGTCAAGTCGATCAGCGTGTCTCGCCACTCATGCCCCACTCCTCCCACAGCACGCGCACCATCGCGGATGACTCGCGCTGGATCTACGCCTTCTTTTGTCGAGAGTCGGTTTACGAGAGATATGAAGCTAGATCGTTGCTCACGCGGCATTTCGACGAGTGAATACTGCGCGGCCTCGAACATCGGCTGGACGTGTCGCCACGAGTTGTTGGCGACGGTGTTTGCCAATCCGATGAATGCGCCGGCATCGCGACCTAGTTTGGGGAATAGCTCTCCGCCAGTTTCGAGAGCGTCGCCTGCCATGTCGTACGAACGATGTGAGACTTCTTCCAAGAACTCTGCAAAGCGTCTCAGTTCATCGAAAGACAAGGATTCGAGCAGTTTCGGCGTTGATTCAAAGAGCTTGCACGCGAGCGCAGATGATTTCCAGGTGCCTCGGTAAAGGGCGCGGCATGATTGCGCCCAATCGCTGATGTAACGGGGCCTCAAACGTTGGATCGCACCCGGACTAGCGCGAAAGTATGCAACCGCCAAACTGGGCGATGCCGCGCACAACTGGTCTCCGATCTTGACCCAACTGATGAACTGTCCGGCGGGCAGTTGTCGCTGTACCAGTGGAGACGCGTTAAACAACTCCGCGCCTGCTTCCCAAGAACGCACGGTTCGTTTGGAAATCGTTAGGCCCAACTGCGCCCAGCTGTCCAATTTATCGTCCGCTAATCGACCTGTCAGGGCATCTCTAGCACGGTCGAAGTTTGATTGAACCGGGGATGGGAAACTTCCCAACTCGGTTCGCACGTTCATCATGATTTGTTCATTGAATTGGGTCATCGGTCATCGTTTCGATGTCGAGATGCGACATTGTATTGTGGATAATCCTTGCGGTAGCGCCCCAGATGATTCTGCCTTCGTGCTCTATCGCGTCCCAGTCGCGGGTGATGTCGTCACGCATCAAGGTTATTTGCCGACGTGCCGATGCGTCGGCTAAGCGTCGTACTGGGATGTATGCGAAGTCGTCAACCTCTTCTTGCGCTGGGATCAATCGTGCGTCTTGGCAGATTTCTCCAGCGAATGGCCACACTTCGAAACCGGTCCCGGTTATGACCTTAGGCAAAGGTCCCCAGTAGTCGATCTTTGACTCCGGGACGCCGATCTCCTCGTGAGTCTCGCGCAACGCGGTTGCCATCAATGATGCATCTGTGGGTTCTGAAACGCCTCCCGGAAAGGCCCACTCGGTGCGATGATTTCCGCGATGTGCGGCGCGTCTGATCAGCAACATTGTTGGTTCTTCATACCGCGATGAGAACAAGACAGCTACTGCGGCTTTGCGACGCGGCGGTACCGGGTCCATTTCGCCTTCTGGCGGCGCGGTCTCACCCGGCAAGGCACGGACATGCGGGCGAGTCAATTCGCGTTTGGCGTATGCCATGAACTCGGTTGCCGGATCGGTTATCACGGAAAAATCGAGGAGACTACCTCGTCGATGCTGCGTTGCACTTGTGCGTCGTCGGTGATGCCCCAAGTTACTGCGACTTGGCAAGCGCGACGGGGGCTGATGCCTTCGTTGATCAGTTTTGCGGCGTAGATGAGCACGCGCGTGCTTGCGCCTTCCTCTAGACCGTGCTCCCTAAGATTTCGGATCTTGCCACCCAACGAAGCCAGCAATCCGGCGTTTTCATCGTCGCAGCCAGACTCATGAGAGATGATCTTGGATTCGTGTTCCTCGTCCGGGAAGTCGAACTCTAGCGCGACGAAACGCTGACGCGTGCTGTGCTTGAGGTCTTTGACTGCGTTCTGATAACCGGGGTTGTAGGAGACTACCAACAGGAAACCATCAGCGGCGTCGATGACCAAGCCTAGCTTGTCGATAGTCAAGGTGCGTCGGTGATCGGTGAGCGGGTGGATGATGACGGTGGTATCTTTGCGCGCTTCAACGACTTCGTCCAAGTAGCAGATTCCGCCTGATTTCACAGCGCGGGTCAACGGTCCGTCTTGCCATCGCGTTCCGTCGCGATCCAACAGATATCGACCGATGAGGTCCGATGCCGTGAGGTCTTCGTGACATGCGACGGTTACCAAGGGTAGAGCGCTGGCGTGACCATTCGCACTAGCGTCGACCTTGCTGCTAGGTTTGGCGACGGTCAACTGCTCGCCCAATCGCCAAGACATGTGCTCAACGAAACGAGTCTTGCCAGTGCCAGTCGGTCCCTTCAATAGAACTGGCACACGCTGATGATAAGCAGCTTCGAAAATCTCGATCTCATCTCCGATCGGTAGGTAGTAGGGTTCATCTGCGATGACGTACTCTTCGATGATCGTCTGGTTGTAAAGCTGTTCAGTCGCCATTTGGCATCCAATCGGTGCTATTGTGTTGTGATCGTTTTCCAGAGTGCGGTGACTCGTTTCTCTAAGCAAGTCAAATCACCGTCGTTACGGATTACTGCGTCGGCTCGTTCGATTCTGGTCTCTGGTTTGAGTTGGGCATCCATCCTATGTTGCGCTTCGTTTTCTGTGATGCCCTTAGTTTTTGTGATGCGCGCCAATCTTTGATGATATGACGTTTCGACTGTCCAGACGTGGTTTGCGAGATCATCCCATCCTGCTTCGTACAACACTGCGGCTTCGATGACGGTCAGGTTCACACCTTTGGCGGCATTGGATGCCAGGTTTTCCACGATCATCTCGCGGATGCGTTCCCAAACTATCGCTTCGAGTATTTGTCGTTTTTTCGGATCGGCGAATACGATGCCGCCCAAGGTCTTCCGGTCTATCTCGCCGTTCTCCCCTACTACCTGATCGCCGAATGCCCTAACCACTTCATCAAAGCCTGCGGTTCCCTTTGCGTATGCCGCGTGGCCAAGTAGATCGGCTTTCACCGTTACAGCACCCAAGCGTTCCAAGATGTTGACGGTTTCCGTTTTTCCTGCTCCGATTCCCCCTGTTACAGCTATGGTGATCATCGACAGTCTCAGCGGCGTACGCAAGCAGTAATTTCGCGAAGTCCGCAAGTAGAATATTCTACTACTTCGTAACTTGTTCATTGCAGAACGAAACTCGTCGGCATCCCGATTTAGCACCCTTCCCCACTACTCGATTGTCAAGCCGCACTCTTCAAGATCAGAGCAATGTCGCGACTCTGTTGAGGTCGCTTCCGAGCGTCGATTCCCTGCTCAACGATCCGGCGCTAGAAGACCTGTCACAGAGATATCCACGCCCGTACATCGTTGAAGTTGCGAGGAAAAGGGTAGCCGCTGCTCGTGCGTCGATACTCAACGGGTACCGCGAGACACTCGACATATCAGTTGAAAGTCTGGTTAGCGACATACTTGACGATGTTCGGAATCTGTGGGGACCATCTCCGACGCGGGTAATCAACGCAACTGGCGTCATCATCCATACAAATTTGGGGCGCGCGCCGCTAAGCGATGCAGCCGCGCACGCTGCCCGGTCAGCCGCGTTGGGTTACTCAGACCTGGAGTACGACTTGGCAACCGCCGGGCGAGGCTCACGCCATCAGCATGTTTCATCGCTTTTAAGTGCGGTCACTGGCGCTGAATCCGGGATCGCGGTAAACAATAACGCTGCTGCTGCCCTGCTCGCTCTCAGCACACTCGCGGGACATGGCGGCGATGTCGTTGTTTCACGAAGCGAAGCAGTGGAGATAGGCGGTGGATTTCGCGTGCCGGATGTAATGGCACAGTCTGGTGCGAACCTAGTAGATGTCGGGACCACAAATCGAACCTACGCCCGTGACTATGAAGCGGCGATTGGTCCTAACACCTCCGCGATCTTGAAGGTGCATCGCTCCAACTTTGCTATCTCCGGCTTTGTTCACGAAGACCCGTTGATCGATATCGTAGAGGTTGCTAACCGCCATAACGTGCCGTTGATCCACGATCTAGGATCTGGATGCCTCATCGACACTGAAACCTTTGGATTCGATCACGAGCCGACAGTTCAGGAGTCGATACAAGCGGGCGCACACTTAACGCTCTTTTCGGGCGATAAACTGCTAGGCGGACCTCAGGCCGGGATAATCGTGGGGAATACTCAACTCGTCGAACGCGTATCGCTTCATCCATTGGCGCGCGCCGTCCGCATCGACAAGATGACATTAGCCGCTCTCAACTCGACGTTACGTTCATACGTGCGCGGCGCAGCATCGGATGAACTTCCGATCTGGCTGATGATGTCAACACCAATGCAAGAGTTGGAAGAGGTAGCGTTCTCTTGGTCACATCAAATCCAATCAGAGGTAGTCGAAGGACGAACTGCCATTGGCGGAGGCAGTGCACCTGGTCAGACGTTGCCAACAAAGCGGTTGATGATAACTGTTGACACATCGGCAGACAAGATAGCAGATAACCTGCGTGGCAATGAACCGCCGATTATCGGAAGAATCGAAGACGAACGCTTCTTCCTAGACCCTCGCACTGTATTGCCGGAAGAGAGGCAAACGGTGTCTGACGCGCTCAAGTCGATCGCGGCTTGAAAACTATGGCTATAGTCATGTCCGCGAAGGGGGCGTTTAGATAACTAACGTCATTCCGAGCGGTAGCGAGGAATCTCCCCCCTTCGCTTGCGTAAGGGGGTTAGGGGGATGCTTGCCTGCCAAGTCGCCGTCCCAGCATCCCCTGCGTTCTCGCTTCGCTCCCACGCGTCCCCTTACGCTGAAGCGAAGGGGACATCCTCACCCCTTGTCCAACCCCTCTGGATGGGCGTTCCGCCCGCTGAAGCGCCGACTTTCGTCGGAATGACGTGGTTATGCACATATGCCCTTCGCGGGAATTACGGTAGTTGTGCAAAGGTCCCGTTGGCTGCGGAATTGGGTTAACTTTCAGTTATGACTTTGTTTGATGATCGAAGACAGGCGATATTGAATCGTCAAGCACCCTTGGCCACCAGGATGCGGCCAAGGGCTCTCGATGAATTCGTTGGTCAGGAGAAACTCGTGGGGACGGGACGTGTCGTGCGGCGGATGATCGAGCAGGATCGTCTTCATTCGATGATCTTGTGGGGACCGCCCGGCAGCGGCAAGACGACGCTCGCGCAACTCATCTCTAGAGTTACGAGTAGCCATTTCGTCGAGATGTCGGCGGTCACTTCCGGCGTACGCGATATTCGGCGCGAGGCGGATGATGCACAACATCGGATCGGATCAACTGGAATACGAACGATCCTATTTGTAGACGAGATTCATCGCTTTTCGAAATCGCAGCAAGACGCGCTTTTGCCGCATGTCGAGGCGGGTACGTTCATCCTGATCGGTGCAACGACTGAGAATCCGTCGTTCGAGGTAATCGCACCGCTTATATCTCGTACGCGTGTTTACACCATCGAACCGATTGACGATGTCGGGATGAACAGCATCATCGACTCTGCGCTGACCGATTTGGAGCGCGGGTTGGCGGCTGCGAATCCGATGTTGGAGGATGAAGCACGATCATTCCTGCTTCGTGCGTCGAATGGTGATGCGAGGTCGGCATTGAACGCGTTGGAGATCGCAGTAGATTCGGCTCCTGAAGAGAACAGCAGACGGATTGTGACGGTCGAATTGGTCGAGCAGGCGATCGAGAAACGGGCAAGATATGACCGTCTCGGCGATATGCACTACGACACGATCTCCGCTTTCATCAAGAGTGTCCGAGCGTCTGATCCTGACGCCGCCATCTACTATCTCGCTCGGATGATCGACGCCGGAGAGGATCCGATGTTCATCGCCAGAAGATTGGTGATTTTAGCTGCCGAAGATATCGGACTTGCCAACCCAAACGGTCTCGCCGTGGCCGTCGCTGCTCAGCAAGCGGTCAACTTCGTGGGAATGCCCGAAGGACGTATACCACTCGCCGAAGCCACGATCTTCCTAGCCTCCGCGCCGAAATCCAACTCTGCCTACCTAGCAATCGACAAGGCTCTGGCACTAGTCCGTCAAACACCCGACGAACCTGTGCCGATGCATCTACGCAACGCTCCGACGGGCCTCATGAAAAATCTAGGCTACAGCAAAGGCTACGAGTATCCACACGATGCGCCAGGGCATTTTAAGCCATCAGAGAATCTGCCTGAGGGCGTGCGAGGGAGTCGGTTTTATGAGCCGGGCGAATTGGGCGCGGAACGTCAGATTGGGGAGCGGTTGAAGGCATGGTGGGGGGAGGGAGATACGCGGGATTCGAGATCGTCAGAAAACGCTCAGTCCTGATGATCAAAACGGAATAGAGTATTTGGGACGGGCGCGGCAAATTGCCGTGAACTTGCCGGAACTTGCCGCGATTGGCGTATTTTGCGGCAACGCATCCCCTAATTCAGTAATTGGAATTGCGGCGTGGATGCGTTTGATCGGTTTAGTGCCAAATGGAAGGGTTATTGCCTGGGAGCCGTTTTGGAGGTCGAATCGGAGGCCGTCGCGATGATCTTGGCTGATCGGTTCGATGCGTTTGTTGCGGTATTGGTGCTGGTAGCGTGTGGTTGGGTGTTTGGTATGATCAGGTTAGATACATCGTGATTCGCCTAAGCCGGCTGGGCAAGATTGGAATTACGCGATGGATACAGTGACACAAGCGGTGGGGCTCGCCATCATGTGTGCGGGGGTGTTGGGGATCTTCGGATCGCTGGTCTGGATTATCAGACGGTACAGCCAACTGCAAAACAAAGACTGACATAATTCTTAATCAGGGGTGGTCATGGTTCTGCGGAGAGTACCAACGTTCGGGTACATGTTTCGCGGTAACTACGACAGCGTTGACGGACTTGCGATGTGGCGTCACGAAGGCGGACAGGAACATAGGGTCCCGGGAATTTCGATGCGAGTCGGTGAGCGCGGTTTTTCAGCTAATGATCGGCTCGGTCAACTGGGCAATCTGGTTATTTTCGATCTGGTTCTTTATTACGTACCACGAGACACCAAATTCTTGGGATAAATCGTCGATTTCTTCTTCATCAACTATTTGACTAGTAACCTTCTGTTGCAGGCTGAAGGAAGGTGCAAGAAATTCTGCGGCGAAAGCGCGGTTGCGTTGTTGACGCTCGGAGTGCGAATCAGTGATCAGTGCGTCAGACCAAGGGTGCGCTAGTACTTCGGATAGAGCCCGACAGAAACTGAACCGTCGACCTTGATTGTTGGACTGGCGCAACGCGAACGATGTGCTTTGGTCGTCATTGACGGCAATTAACCCGCCTACCATAGGTGTTTTTGTCAAAAACTGTACAGGACGTGTTGCCTCTTCCACTAGATTTTCGTCTTCTTCCAATACTGCTGCTAACTTCGAAATCGTGGATAATGGTTGTCCGTCCAAACCTAGATCGATCCTTAGTTTTCGAGCGCATTCGCTACCTACTCGCCAAGGGGCATCACTCGTTGTTGATCCCGGACTGAAGTCGCCGTTCAAGCCCTTTAGAGTGCTGAGCGTTAACCTGTTGCCTCTCGATTGTTCTACTGCTGACGCAATCACCGACGACTGTTCGAGGAGGTTTTTTGGATTCACGACCTGTACAGCTTCATCGAACAATTCACCCAACTGTATGGCTAACTGTATGATTTCATCACTTTTCGATTTGTCAAGATCGTAAGGATCCAATCCCAATGCAGCAGCGGTCTCGCAGAACCTTAACTCATCTTCGTCTTGATTCGAATCAAGAATTGCGGACCATTCCTCCTGCAAAAGCGTGTCTTCGATGCCGTGCTCGACGAGCCGTTGAACAACAGCATCAATCAAGTCCGCGAACGCTTGCTGCAAGGTTGAGCTGTTGAACCACAAAGAACCTTGATTGAGAAATTCGACGCGTGCCCACTGAGGAGTGTATCGACGCCAATCTAGCCTAGTAGTTGAGCCGGAAGAGAAGATGTGCAAGTCAGGATAAGCGTAGCCATCGCTGCCCGATTTTATGGAATGTCTTCGCCGAAACTCCGTGTCACTCTCTTTTTCGCGATTCTGGAACTCGCTTGAGAGGAACCACCAATTGGTTGCAATCCACTCGGCGAACGGATAAAGCGGAACGTGGAGAAAATCGCGAACGGTTTTAACTCGACGATCAAAAACGCGAGTGACGACAGATTCACCGGCAACGATTTCAAGTGAAGCCCAAGTTGCGGATAACTCTGGTCCTAGCGCACCTTCGGCATCAACCCAATCGAAATTCAACCTAATGTCAGGCATAAAACTCCTCTATGCCACGAGGCCATTCATCGTCATTAAGCGGGTAACCTTTGTACTCTCCGCTGCCGCGGTTAACAAGTCGTGCTTCGTAGACCGTGTCGCCGTCCTTGTACCACACATGCCGAGGAAAGTTTCCATCCCAGTGCCCGTCGATTAAGCCGCGCCTGATCGCTGCTCGTAACCATTCGGTGACTCTATCAGCGTCTCTGATATGCCGCGGGCAGATCGATGCATCGGCCCGGCGCTTAGGCTGTCCAGCGAAACTAGGGAAATCTTTGTGTTCAGGACTCCCAACGTAAGCGACTCGGTTAGCCAGATCACTTAAATCCGTGTTCGGAGGCACATGAATCACACGCTTTCTTGGTCGCCTTCTACTCGGTGCTCGCATTGGATGATTGTACTTTCAGGGTGTGGGATGGAAGGGGTGCGAGGAGCATCAAGTATGCCCCTGCGAATGTCGCTTCGGTGAGCATACGTAGGATGGGCTACGCCGCAACCGCCTCCCTCAAGTGCTCTTGCAACGCCACCAACGTAAAGTCGATATCCTCCGACGAAATGCCGTAGTGGGTGACCATTCGCATTACGGGGTCGCCGGCGTTGACTAGGATGCCTTTTTGTTTGAGGTTTGCGGAGATTGCGGTTCCGCTGCCGGGTGGGATGTTGAAGTAGACGATGTTTGAGTGGATGCTGTCTGGGTCTACGCTGATGCCGTCGATATCTGCCAGTCCTTGCGCGAGTTTCTTGGCGTTGGAGTGGTCTTCGGCGAGTCGTTCGATCATGTTGTCGAGGGCGAATGTGCCGGCGGCGGCGATTACTCCGACTTGTCGCATTCCTGCTCCGAGCATTTTGCGCCAACGTCGGGCGCGGTGGATGAAGTCTTCATCGCCGACTACTACACTACCGACTGGGCAGGATAGACCTTTGGATAGGCAGAATGTTGCGGAGTCTGCTGGTGCGACGAGTTCTGCCGCGTCGACTCCCAGACTGACCGCGGCGTTGAAGAGTCGGGCGCCGTCGATGTGGACGTTCATACCGCCCTCGCGTGCCACATCTGCCATGACCTGCGTCTGCTCAGCGGTCAGCGGCTGTCCGCTAGATTGGTTGTGTGTGTTCTCGATGCAGAGGAGCTTTGTCGGCGGGACGTGGTAGTCCTGAGGGTTTGTTGCGGCGCGGATCAAGTCAGGTTCGAGGAAACCGAAACGGTCGGTCTTTATGGGGTAGAGGAAAAGTCCGCCTAGCACGCTTGCGCCGCCGGCCTCGCTGGAGAAGATATGCGACCTATCGCCGACCAAAACCTCGTCGCCACGTCCGCAATGCGCCAACATCGAAACGAGATTGCCCTGAGTGCCAGAAGTCACGAACAGCCCGGCCTCTTTTCCAAGCATCTCCGCAGATTTCGCTTCCAACTCGTTCACGGATGGATCGTCTCCGTAAACATCGTCTCCAAGTTCAGCCTCGTGTATGGCGCGCCGCATCTCTGGCGACGGCAAGGTTACGGTGTCGCTACGTAGGTCTACACGAACTTCCATGGTTGGTTATCTCCAGCAAGTGGTTGGGTTACTAGTGTGAATCTTAACCGCGCGTGGGTTGTTGAACCGTGCACAACTACGTCATTCCGACGGAAGTCGGCACTTCAGCGGGCGGAACGCCCATCCAGAGGGGTTGGTATAGAGTGTGCAAATCGAATCTGAGCGTCTAAACCCCCTTTAATTCCCCCTTGGATCATCAAGGGGGAGAGTTATGGATGGGTCCCGCGGGCGGTCTGAACCGTGATTGAGGTTGTAAGAATAGGTTTGAAGGTTGTTAGCCATAGAATCAAAGGGTATGTCTGTCGATCCTGAACAAGTAGGTTCCGTGAGTGCCCATGCCGCTGTGGATTCCCGCCTGCGCGGGAATGACGATGGGCGCATGGATAGCGTGTTGTCGAGAGTGTTGGACTTTTGGATCAAAAAGAGTTGGATGCTGTGGGTTTTGGCGGCGGTTGTGCTTCTGCTAGACCAATCGACGAAGGCGTTGATCGTGGGTTGGTTGAATTGGGGCGAGTCTTGGCCGGTCGAAGGGTTTTTCCGGTTTACACATGCTCGAAACACTGGCACCGCTTTTAGCTTGTTCCAGGGGCATAGCAACATCTTGAGTATCGTCGCAGTGATTGCGGTCGGCGTGTTGCTTTGGGTCTACTGGTCAACCGGGGCAAAGTCGTTCATCCTGAGGGTCGCGTTAGGCTTGCAACTCGGCGGCGCGCTCGGCAATCTGCTTGATCGGTTGCAGCAGGGCTACGTGACGGATTTCATAGATGTAGGCCCGTGGCCGATCTTCAACGTCGCGGATTCTGCGATCTCGGTGGGCATGGTGCTGATGGTCTGGTACTTCTTCACTAATCGGGATGAAGAGACAACCGACATTGCCATAACCCAGACCGCACGCAGTGCCGATGCCGTTTCCACCCGGTGTCAGAGATGCTCAGACGCGATGCGGTATAGGACCGTACGCGAGTTATGATCTTTACTACGTGCAAATGAAGGGAGTTCTCGGTGTCACTTGAGCCCGTATCTGTCGAAGCCCGAGAAGGGTACAAGATTTGGTTGAGTTTCAACGACGGAGTTGAGGGCGAGATCGATGTCTCTGACGTTGTCGATTACGAGTGGTTCAAACCTTGGAAAGACCGCTCCGTGTTCGAAAACGTCAGTGTAACTTCGCCACTGGACATCACTTGGAACGGCGATGTCAACATGTCAATGTGTGCGATGTCTTTGTACGCAGAACTTACTGGTGAACAATTCGATCAAGTGGCTGAGAAAATGAACGGGCACTCTTCAGGTGCCTGAAGTTTGTCGTTTCCACAACATCAGGATCGTATTCAACTCCCGAGAACATCACAACGTACCACATTTCCACGTCGTCCATCCGGATTTTAATGCCTCAGTTGACATCCGTGATGTTCGCATCTTGGCGGGACGTATCCCATCCCGGTATCGAAGATTAGTACTGAGCTGGGCGTCTAATCATCGAGAAGAGCTACTTGCAGGTTGGGATAACGTGCGACACGGTAGGACGCCTAGTAAGATAGCGCCACCGCATCGAAGTTGAAGGAATACGCGGTCAATTCGACGAAGATCGGATTAACCAACTTTCTACGTAGACTAATGTCCCCCAAGCTGAAATTCGACCTTGATGGTGACGGACTGCCTATCCGTTTAGACCTGTTTATTCGTCACGAAGTATCCGATCTATCGCGGACCGAGGTACAGCGGCTGATCCGTACTGGCGCGGCGACAGTGAATGGGCGGACTTCGGATACGCCTTCGACAAAGGTGGTTTCCGGGGACTGCGTTGAGTTTGATGCTCCGGGTCCGGCGCTGTATGACGCGCGGCCAATTCCGCAAGACCTGGATTTCCGCATCGCCTATGAAGACGACCACGTAATAGTCGTGGACAAACCTGCGGGAATGGCTGTTCATGCTGGTGCGGGGAGGATGGATGGGACGCTCGTAAACGGTTTATTGGCGCGATATCCCGATCTCGCCAATCTCGAACCAATTGAACGTCCGGGCATAGTGCATCGTTTAGATGCTGATACTTCGGGATTGATGGTCGTTGGCCGCACTTCTGAAGCTGTCTCCGTCCTTTCTGCCGCGATCAAATCTCGAGAAGTTGATCGGCGCTATACAGCGATGGTGGTCGGCAAATTGCCTGAACAAATGGGAGTGATCGATCGGCCCATCGGAAGACATCCGACCATCAGGACGCGTCAGGCCGTTGTTCGAGGAGGCAGACCTGCGCGGACCCGTTTCGCTTTTTTTGCTGGTTTCGAGGCGTTCGGCAAACGGCTATCATTGATCAATCTAAAACTGGAGACTGGACGGACACATCAGATACGAGTCCACTTGCAGGCGATAGGAAATCCGATCGTGGGTGACCCGGTTTACGGAGTCATGATCCCGGAATTGTCTCTGCGAAGACAGTTTCTGCACGCAAATCAGTTGAGTTTCAGTCACCCGATTACAGGGGAATATCTCACATTCAGGTCTATGCTGCCGCTCGATCTTTTCTATGCGTTGGCGGAATTCGGGCCGCCATCCAGTTTCGTTACGGGATCTTCAAGATGTCTTGCCCAATAATCGTCTAATCTTGAAAATATGATCACACAAACACCCGCACGAGTTCGCTTCGCTCCGAGTCCGACTGGAGTGATGCACATAGGCGGTCTTCGCACCGCCCTCTACGATTGGTTTCTGGCGCGCAAGACCGGCGGCCAGTTCATCCTTCGTATCGAGGACACCGACCGCAATCGTTACGATCCTGATGCTGAGTGGCACATCAAAGAGTCTCTGAATTGGCTTGGTCTCGATCTTGACGAAGGTCCCGACATCGGCGGTCCTCATGCACCGTACACGCAGTCGGAGCGTCTGAAGCTCTATCAGGATGCGGCTGAGAAACTTATCGCGTCGGGTGATGCTTACTACGACGACACGCAGGCAGAAGAACTTGCAGCGTTGCGTCAGCGTCAGCAAGCGGCGGGACAGGCTCCTGGGTACGACAATCGCGGACGTTACAGAACGCCAGAGCAGATTGAAGAGTCTAGAGACAAGGGGCTAGACGTTGTCGTACGTTTCAAGGTACCTGACCATGGCGAATTGCAAGCCCAAGATGAAGTGCGCGGTCGATTGAAGTTTGATCTCTCGCTGTTGCAGGACTTTGTGATCTTGAAGTCGGATGGATTTCCCACGTATCACTTGGCACACGTAGTTGATGATTACGAAATGGGCATCACGCACGTCATACGTGGCGAAGAGTGGATACCCAGTTTGCCGCGCCACGTCTTGCTTCAAGAGGCTCTCGGCATTCCGATGCCGAAATACGTTCATGTGCCATTAATTACCGCTCAGGATGGTGCGAAATTGAGCAAGCGGCATGGGGCAAAGTCTGCTTTGGAATATCGCGATGCGGGATACACTCCCGATGCTGTGCTGAACTATCTCGCGCTGCAGGGCTGGTCTCCCGGCGACGATACAGAAGTGATGTCCCGCGATGAGATCGCGTCGCGCTTCGAGATTGAGCGCATTCTCTCGCATCCTGCGAAGTTCAGCGCGCAAAAGCTGGAGTGGATGAATCAGCAACACATCATGAAGGCCGATGAAGACGCACTTGCCGAGATGATGATGCCGTACCTCGAACGCCCCGAAGAGGAAGGTGGACTACTAGAGGAAATCGAGCGTCCGGTAGATCGCACGGTTGTCAAGGCGATGGTTCCGGTTTTGCGAGAGCGGATCAAGGTGTTGCCTGATGTCGTTGCACTTATCGACTTCCTATTCGTCGATCAGGTGCATCCCAACGCGGAGGAGATGATCGGTCGTCGGATGGATGAAGAGATGGTCTTCACTTCTCTGAATGCCAGCATCGAAGCGTTAGAAGCAGTGGAGCCGTTCAGCGGTGAAGAGATCGAAAGTGCTCTGCGCGGACTTACGCAGTCAACGGGATTGAAGGCTGGTCAACTCTTCACGCCGATCCGTGTAGCAGTAACCGCCAAACGCATCGCTCCTCCCCTATTCGAATCTATCGAAGTCCTAGGCAGGGAACGAACGATAGAGCGGTTACGTAGCGGATTGGACATCTTCACTAACTACGTTGAAAATCGTAATGCTTGAACTTGCAGTGTTACCATCGAAACGGTAGACGAATACCGATGTGGAGTGTTCACGTCGGTTTGACCATAGGAGAATCGATTTCAGTTGGTAGAGGTAAAAAATCGAGAAGGCGAGAGCTTCGAAGCGATGTTGCGACGCTTCACACGTAGCGTGCAACACGAAGGCATCATTTCGGAAGCGCGACGGCGCAAGGCATTTGAACCGCCGTCGGTGACTCGCAAAAAGCAGCTAGCGGGTAAACTCCGAAAGAGCCGAAAATCCACTGAGAAAAACGCTTAGTTCGGAATTCCGCGCAGATCGGCGCACCGATTCTTCACAACTACGGGGTGTAGCGCGAGATGAAGTTTGGCATTGTCGTATTTCCGGGCTCATGGTCCGAACGCGACATGCGCTACGCCGTCGCAGATGTTCTCGGCTATGAAGCCGAATATGTTTGGCATCGCGAGACCTCAGTTAAGGATTTCGATGCGATTCTGCTCCCCGGTGGATTCTCCTACGGCGACCATCTGCGATGCGGTGCGATTGCTGCACACTCGCCAGTAATGGGGGTCATTAAAGACTTCGCAAACGACGGGGGATTCGTTTTCGGTAGCTGCAACGGCTTTCAAATCCTGTGCGAATCCGGACTATTGCCCGGCGCGCTTATCCGCAACGATCATCTCGAGTTCCGATGCTCACCGGGAACCTTGCGGGTCGAATCGTCGAAGACACCTTTCACATCTCAATATGCGGACGGCGATGTTGTTTCGATGCCTATCTCGCATGGCGAGGGCAACTACCAAGCTGACCCGGAAACATTGGCGATGCTGGAAGACGACGGTCGGGTGATTTTCCGATACGTTGACGACGAAAACCAAGTCACTGCCGAGGCCAATCCTAACGGTTCGCTCAACAACATCGCCGGCATTACCAATGAACGTGGCAACGTGCTTGGGATGATGCCGCATCCGGAGCGGGCTTGTGAGCCGTTGCTAGGGAGTAGCGACGGCAATCCGCTATGGCAGTCTATCGCAGCCGCCGTTGCAAATCCCTCCCCCTTGATGAAGCAAGCGTGATGCGTAATTCATGCACCAGGATGAGCCTGAGCCATCCCCTGTCATTCCGAGCGAAGCGAGGAATCTCCCCCTTCGCTTGCGTAAGGGGGTTAGGGAGATGCCATTCCGCTCTGGATTCTCGCGTACGCGAGAATGACGAGAGTTCAAAGCCGTCTAACGCGAATTGACTCAAGTGCCAACCATTTCTCAGGAACTACTCGACGAGGTCGCTCTTTCGCGTGCTGAATACGAGGCGATTGTGGATAGGCTTGGTCGTGATCCCAACCCGCTAGAAATTGGACTGTTCGGCGCGTTGTGGAGTGAGCATTGCGGATACAAGCACACGAAAGCCCTGCTACGCACTTTACCGAACCAGTCAGAGCGCCTATTAGTCGCGCCGGGAGCGGAAAACGCGGGAGTAGTTGATATCGGTGATGGATACGCCGTCGCGTTCAAGATTGAATCACACAATCATCCTTCGGCCGTTGAACCGTACGAAGGTGCCGCGACTGGCATCGGCGGAATCGTTAGGGACATCCTAGCGATGGGTGCGCGTCCGATGGCGTTGATGAACTCTTTGCGATTCGGGCCGCCCACCGATGACCGCCAACGCTACCTACTGAATGGTGTGGTGTCTGGCATATCGGGCTATGGCAACTGTATCGGCGTGCCGAATGTGGGTGGCGAGATCGTGTTCGACGATTCTTATGCGGGAAATCCGCTCGTCAATGCAATGTGCGTCGGAATCATCGAAGACGCAAAGATCATGAGTGCAAGTGCCGATGCTACGGGAGACTTGCTTGTCCTCGTAGGCGCGAAGACGGGGCGTGACGGCATTCATGGCGCGTCTGGCCTCGCATCTCGAACGTTTGAAGAGCAAGCAGAGATGCGCTCTGCGGTCCAAGTTGGAAACCCGTTTCTCGAAAAGGTCTTGATCGAAGCATGTCTCGAAGCCATCCAACTGCCCGGCGTCGTTGGAATGCAAGACTGCGGAGCGGCGGGCATCACCAGCGCAGCAGTCGAAATGGCAGAACGTAGCGAACTTGGCATCAATATCGACGTCGCAAAGGTCCCACGACGCGAAACCGAGATGAGTCCGTACGAGGTTATGCTCTCGGAATCTCAAGAGCGGATGTTGTTGGCGGTTAAGCCGGGGCATGAAGGTGCGCTGTTCGAGCTTTTCGAGAAGTGGGACTTGGATGCCGCAATCATCGGCACTTTTGAAGACGGAGGCAACGTTGTTGTCCGAGACGACGGCGAGCAAGTGTCTTCTACGCCAGTCGTCACCCTTACAGACGCGCCAGAGTATCGCTTCAATTCGCCAAAACCGAATTGGCTCGAAAAGTTGCAGAACCGCGATCTCTCAAATCTTCCCGATCTAGAGACCACGCCTAATGAAGCACTTTTAAGACTGCTAGCATCCCCAAATATCGTGTCGAAGCACACGGTTTGGCGACAGTATGACCATCAGGTGCAGAACAACACAGTGATCGCGCCCGGCGGTGACGCCGCGCTGCTACGCATCCAAGGCACAGAGCGCGCTTTAGCCGTCACTACCGACGGCAACGGTCGACTCGTCTACCTCAACCCCCGCGTCGGTGCTGCGATCGCCGTCGCCGAAGCATGTCGAAACCTATCATGCGTCGGTGCCGAACCCGTCGCACTCACTGATGGACTCAACTTCGGCAACCCCGAAACGTCTGACATCCAATACCAACTCCAAGAAGCCATTGCCGGCATCGCACAATCCGCCGACGCGTTCAACATCCCGGTCATCAGCGGCAACGCAAGCCTCTACAACGAGTCGGCAGGTTCCGCGGTACATCCAACGCCAATCATCGGTGCTTTGGGTGTAGTAGAAAACGTTGAAAGGCATATCCGGTCTGCGTTCCAAGACGACGGCGATGCGGTAATCGTCATTGGCACTGAATCCCCATGGGACATATTTGATGGATTGGCGGGTAGCGAGGCGTTAGCGGTTTTTCATGGTGAAATTGCAGGTCAACCCAAACTCGATCTCGACTTGGAAATCAAAGTTCAAGCGTTGTGTCGTTCGCTGATCGGGCGTGAGTTGCTAAAGTCCGCGCACGACATCTCACACGGCGGATTGGCGGTTGCAGTAGTTGAATCTGCGGTTCAAGGGAACACTGGAGTGACCATCGAGCACGATGACCCGTTTACCGATTGGCTGCCCGCTCTCTTCGGTGAAAGCCAATCGCGCATAGTCATAACTTGCAGTGCTGACGACGCCGACAACATCCTAACTACAGCCGCAGATTCTCAAGTCCCTGCAACCAAAATCGGCACTGTCGGTGGAAACGCGATACGCGTCGGGGATTTGATTGACGTTTCGTTGACAGATGCATCAGACGCGTGGCTCAACGGGTTCGGACAGTAACCGCGACCTAAAACATCCCCCGCTCTTGTGTCGGTTCTTTGGGCTTCGCTCAATCTCCCCCTTCGCAGAGCGTAAGGGGGCTAGGGGGATGGTCTGCCAATTGTTGGCTGCCCACACACCCCACCCGTGCATCCCCCGCTCACATCCCTCCGCTCGCTCGCGCCCCTGTCGTCGGTCTTTTTGGGCTTCGCGAAGGGGGCGTACGCCTCCCCATCCCCTGTGGATTCCTGCCTTCGCAGGAATGACGGGGCCTCTAATGTCATTCCGAAGCACACCCCTGTCATTCCGAGCGTAGCGAGGAATCTCCCCCCTTCGCAGAGCGTAAGGGGCTAGGGGGATGGTCTGCGGTCTGGGTAACAGATAGGTTACCATTGAGTTAATGATCGAGTTGTTGGAATACCGGGACGAACGGGGACGCAGTCCATTTGGTCGTTGGCTCACTCGTCTTGACCGTTACGCTGCCGCTCGGATCGCCATAGCGCTCGAACGCATGGCTGAAGGCAACTTCGGCGATGTGAAATCGGTTGGCGAAGGCGTGTTGGAAAGGCGCATCACCTTCGGTCCTGGGTATCGCATCTATTTCGGACGCGACGGCGAAACGCTGATCATTTTGCTAGCTGGTGGCGACAAAAGCCGCCAACAAAGAGACATAGAGGATGCACGAACACGATGGCAACGATACAAACAACTGAAGAGCGCGACACGCGACACGCTCTAGCCACGCCGTTTGACGATACCGTCAGAGAACTTGCAGCCGACGATCCACAATTCAGGGTCGAACTGCTGATAGCTGCTACGGAAGCGATCGTCGCCGGAGACCTAGACGAAGCCAAGGCCGCGTTGCGTACCTACATCAAAGCGACTCGCGGCTACAAACACATCGCTGACCTCATCGACGTACATCCCAAGAGCCTGATCCGAATGCTCGGACCGGAGGGCAACCCGCGTGCCTCTACCCTGGTCGACCTGCTCTCACGAGTCGCCGAGATCGAAAACGTTCGGCTAGAAGTGAGAGCGCACGCCTTGGCTGCTTGAAACTGCCGGGGTGAGCCGCATAGTCATTCCGGCGGAGGCCGGAATCCAGAGGGGAAGAGAGGGGATGAGTACGCCCCCTTCGCTTGCGTAAGGAGGCGCGAGCGAGCGGAGCCCAAAGAACCGACACAAGAGCGCGGGAATGACGGGGGATTAGACGTGGGCATCCCCCTGGCCCCCTTACGCTGTGCGAAGGGGGGAGAGGTTCCTCGCTGCGCTCGGAATGACATGGTGTGAATGCGAAGGGGGGAGGTTTTGAAGCATGATTGCCATGATGGGGTAATGATTGTCATGATTTTCCCGTCCCGTCCCTCTTGTATAATTCGATGCGGTTGACAGGGGTGCGGCGCAAGCGGGATGTACGCCATCGATCGCGGGCGCCCCGAAATGGCGGCAAACAGGAAAGGCAGGTCCGAATGGCTTTGTCGGACATAGTCAGGAAAATTGAGGACTCGCCACGTTCGACTAAGGTTGCCGTCGTTTCTTTAGGCATCGCTGTAATTGCCGTTGGGGTAGCAATTTTTGCTGTTATGGACCAATCTGATTCCGAATCTGAACCTGCAAGCCCTGTTGTAAGAGTCTCAGCAGCACCTACTGCAACCTCAGTTCCATCGCCCGCTCCACGACCCACCCCGGTTCCTACAAACACGCCAGCGCCTACTGCAACTCCGCAACCTACCGCGACTCCGCTTCCTGCTGAAACTCCTCTGCCTACGGCAACTGCTACTCCAGATGTCAGTGATTACTTCGTTATTCTTCACCAAGGCAGGAGATTAGGTGATGGCATAGGGGCAATAGCATTTTATGCCGAATATCCTTTTAGAAAAAAGAAAGCAGAGGGCAGCATAACTTCGTTTCATAATGAGGATTTTTATTTAGACTACTTAGTTAAAGAGAGAATTATAACCCCTAAACAGAAAGATGATTATTTCAATGGCGAGCCTATTCAGAAAATCTCTCTTGTCGCTATAGGTACTGCAACTTTAAAATTAAAAGAGAATGATCCTTATAATTTCGGGAGGTTACGTATTGGTGATCCAGAATATATCCTTTACTACGCCGACGAGTCTGCTGTAGGTTCTAGCAGTGGTGGTGGAATCTCTTTGGAGGGCGATGATGGATACGTCAGGATCAGCGATGGCAGGGTCAGTGTCTCGGCGGTCGACGGCGATGGCAATGCTACTACCGTTGAACTTGAGGGCGTGGGTGCTCAGGAGCTTCTGGACTACTGGCTGAGCGAGAACAAGATCACGATAGAGCAGAGAAACCAGTATGGCGAGACGGGTCAGCTAGAGTTCAGTCTCAAAGATGGTGTTGATCTTTTCGATTTCGGCTACTCTTCGGATGTTGAGTTTTACACGGGAATGGATCGAGAAGCGCAGGACGTGATTATCAATGAGATTCTGCCGCTATTTGCGGGGGATTAGGGAGGTTTTGAACCATGATTGCCATGATGGGGGAATGATTGCCATGATTTTCCCCTCCCGTCCCCGCCTGAGCATCCCCCTGGCCCCCTTACGCTCCGCGAAGGGGGGAGTACGCATTCCCCTCGCTTTGCGAAGGGGGAGATTCCTCGCTATGCTCGGAATGACAGGGAGTACGCGAAGGGGGAAGTGAGCATCCCCCTAGGCCACTGTGGATTCTCGCCTTCGCGAGAATGACGACAGGAATCCCCCTAAGAGATTCCTCGCTATGCTCGGAATGACAAGGAGCACGAGAAGGGGGAGTGAGCATCCCCCTAGGCCACTGTGGATTCTCGCCTTCGCGAGAATGACGACAGGAATCCCCCTAAGAGATTCCTCGCTATGCTCGGAATGACAAGGAGTACGCGCAGGAATGATGGGGTGTTGACGCGTAAAATTGAGTTAATGGCATGCGCCGCTGGCTCTGTGCCGCGGTGCTGAAACAGCAGACTTACAACACACACCTATGCCCTCGTATCACGTCTGGACAGTTGGATGTCAGATGAACATGTCCGATTCGGAACGGCTCGGCGCGGGTATGACTGGTCTTGGTCTTGATCTGTGCGACACGCCGGAAGATGCGGATGTCGTGGTGCTGAACACTTGCGTAGTCCGCCAGTCTGCTGAGGATACGGCGACTGGGATGCTGGGCAAACTTAAGAGGGTTAAGGACGACAATCCAGATCGCATGATCGTTGTTATGGGCTGCATGGTCGGGCCATCAGATTCCGACCTGAAGCGTCGTTTTCCGCAAGTTGACCTCTGGGCGCAACCGCAAGATTTCAACCCCATTCTCGAAACCGTTGCATTCCGACACGGCATCCAAAACGGCGATCTCGATGGTTGTCTTGCAAACCTCGTTCCGAACGATCCTAAAGTCGCGACGTTCGTGCCGATAACTCACGGTTGCGATAAGTTCTGCACGTTCTGCATCATTCCGTACCGACGCGGACGCGAAACTAGTCGCCCTCTGACCGAACTCGTGGACGAAGCCAAGATGCTGGTGCAACGCGGGGTCAAAGAGATAACGCTTCTCGGTCAAAACGTCGACTCGTATGGTCATGACCTCAATGATCGCCAAGACCTAGCGGACCTGATGGAAGCGATCCAAGATGTAGACGGTATCGAGCGTATTCGCTTCTTGACATCGCACCCCAACGACATGTCGACTCGGATCATTCAGTCGATAGCCGATCTTCCGAAGGTCTGCGAAAACGTCAATTTGCCGTTCCAAGCGGGTGACGACGTGGTTCTAGCCAACATGCGACGCGGTTACACGCGCGGTCAGTATCTGGAAAAGATAGACGAGATTCGCGACATTCTTGGCGAAGATATCGCATTAACTACCGATGTGATAGTCGGCTTCCCTGGCGAGGACGAAGAGCAGTTCGAGAACACCATCGACATCCTCGAACGGGTGCGCTTCGAAAAGGTGCATTCCGCCGCTTACAGCGAACGTCCGGGCACTGTTGCTTCTCGCAGACTGCCTGATACCGTATCCCAAAGCGAGAAAAAGAGACGACATCAACGGCTAGACGCTGTACAATGTGCTATCCAAAGCGAGAAGCACGCAGACTTGGTAGGAACATCCACAGACATCCTCATTGAAGGACGAAAACGAGGCCGGATGTTCGGCAGAAACCGCAACGACAAGATCGTATACATCGACGATAGCGATCACTCCAACCCCGCCGTTCAGGTCGGCGAGACGATCAGCGTCGAAGTAACCGAGGCGACCGCATGGTCGCTAGTCGGTCAGCCGGCAATCTAGCCGCCTGAAATCTCGAGGAGGCGACATGATCTCCATCAGCCCTACACCGAAGACCATCATACCCATCACCGAACTCGAACAGTCGGCGTTCTGTCAGACCGAAGGCAACCTACGCACGAAGACGCTTGAACAAGAGTTTGAGTCTGGCGTCCGGTGGCAGAAAGTGCCAACACGCTACCTCAGGATGTCTCCCGAACAAGTCGAAGCTGGCATCCGATACGCTCGCAAAGAGCTAGGAACAAAAGCGGTAGTCCTCGGGCACCACTATCAGCGTGACGATGTCATCCAGTTCGCAGATTTCCGGGGCGATTCCTACCTGCTGTCCAAACACGCTGCCGCCACGAAAGAGGCCAAGTGGATCATCTTCTGCGGCGTGCACTTCATGGCAGAAACGGCTGATCTGCTCTCTGACGATGATCAACACGTAATTCTTCCCAACATGGCTGCCGGTTGCTCGATGGCAGACATGGCTGCGACGGACGACGTGGAGGACGCGTGGGACGATCTCATGGATGTCTTGGGCGAGGGAAGCGATGGAAATGCGGAGGTCATTCCGATCACCTATATGAACTCCACCGCGGCGATCAAAGCCCTATGTGGTCGTAACGGCGGATTGGTCTGCACATCCTCAAACGCTGATGCGGCCTACGATTGGGCGTTAGCGCGTGGCAAGCGCATATTCTTCCTGCCCGATCAGCATCTCGGACGCAACACCGGATTGGCCAAAGGCATTCCCGCCGAAGAAATGGTCGTATGGAATCCATTCCGTCCAATGGGTGGTCTGACGGATGAACAGGTAGACAGTGCGAAGGTCATACTATGGCAGGGACACTGCTCTGTTCACACTCGCTTCACGGTCAAGCAGATCGAAGATGCCAGACGTGAAGACCCGGATGTCAACATAGTCGTCCATCCTGAGTGTGTTCGTGAAGTGGTCGATGCTGCTGACTGCTACGGCTCTACCGAATTTATCCGCAAGACAGTTGAGAACGCACCTGCTGGCACATCATGGGCGATAGGCACCGAGATCAGTATGGTCAATCGTCTGCGAGACGACAACCCAGACAAGCGGATCTTCTGCCTAGACCCGGTTGTCTGTCCATGCGCCACTATGTATCGCATCCACCCGGCATACGTCCTATGGGTGCTTGAAGGCATCATGGCAGGAGTAGGCATTAACGTCGTAGAGGTCGATTCAGAAACCAAGAGACACGCGTTGGTAGCCCTAGAGCGAATGCTAGAAGTCGGCGGTTGAACACAACAACATGCCTGACACGGCAGACTCGGTAATCCACCTCGATCACCTCACCAAACACTACGGCGAGGTCGTAGGTATCCAAGAGCTCTCACTTGATGTCGATTCTGGCGAGGTCTTCGGATTGCTGGGTCCAAACGGTGCGGGCAAGACGACCACGATCCGATTGATGATGGACTTCATACGTCCGACATCAGGTCAGGTAACGGTATTCGGTAAAACACCTAGCAACGATGGCATAGAGATCCGAAAACGCATCGGATATCTGCCCGGCGATTTCGTCACCTACAACTACATGACCGGCGCTGCTGTCGTCGAATACTTCACCAATCTGCGCGGATCAAAACCCATCAAGTTCGACACTCTATGCGAACGCTTCAATCTTGACCCTACGAGGAAGATCGCCGAACTTTCAAAGGGTAATCGACAGAAGGTCGGACTGGTTCAAGCCTTTATGAACGATCCTAGCCTGCTTATCTTGGACGAACCAACTTCTGGCCTCGATCCTTTGCTACAGCACGAATTCCAGGAACTGCTCCGAGAGGAGAAAGAGCAAGGCAAGACGATATTCCTATCGTCTCACGTCATGTCGGAAGTGGAAGCGACATGCGACCGTGTATGCATCATCCGAGAAGGCGAGCTAGTCAAGATCGGCACCATCGACGATTTGACTGGGTTGAGCATGTGGACGGTCAATATCTCATTCGTGGAAAACGTCGAAAACGATCTCTTCAATGGTCTCGCTGGCGTAGCCGTCAATGACTCATCCGAGCGTTCTTTCTTACTGTCAGTCAGCGGCGACGGTGCGATGGATTCCGTCATCAAAGCCGCAAGCAAGCACCCAGTCTCAACCTTCGAAAGCGAACACGCCTCATTGGAAGACGCGTTCCTGCAGTACTACTCGGCTGATGGATAGCTTTCTTATCTTTGGTTGGCAGGGATTGACCTGGGTTCAGCACATGCGGCGCGGGAAGCAGTTCAATTGGAACTCTTCTTGGGACACCTCTACAGGCATCGGAATCTCTTCACCATCTTCGATCATCGAGCGCAGGTGCATTTTGCAGGCTTCGCGGATCCGATGCATCACTTCCTCTCGCGTCGGTGCTACTGCGAAACAACCGGGCAACTCTACGATTTGCGCCCCAAATGAAGATGGGCCTTCCTCAATTTGCACGTGATACGTCACGGTTCTTGGCATTTCCATCACCTGAGTCCTAGTTGCTTCAATATGCTGTTCCAAGTCTTCGGGGGAATGTCATCCCTTGGATGCCCACTTATCGTAACTCTACCCGGTTTTTCCGAATGCTTGAATTGTCGATGGCTTCCACCAGAAGACCTTACCTCGTACCAACCTTCATCGCGGGCCAGCTTCAGCGCGTCTCTGACCTTTTGAGGCATTTCAACTCCGTTTATGCTCTACCCTAAATCTGGAATTTGCGTTTCCCCCAACCTGCTCTGCTTGGAGACACTGACTGAGACAGGTTATAGCACTACGAATGTAGACTAACCTACTGAGAATGTACTCCACCATCTTCCTCAAAACACTCCGCGATGGTCGGCGTTCTACCCTATACGTCTCCATCGGACTTTTCGCGTTGGGGTTGTACGTCGCGGTGCTATACCCGGATATCTCTAAGGGTTTCGCCGGGATGATTAACGATCTACCCGAGTTCCTTCAGGGCATTATCGGCGATGCAGCAGAGTTCGCCACGCCAGAAGGTTTCTTCACAACTCAACCTTTCACCGTCGTCGGACCCGTGGCGATTATGGCACTTGCCATTAATCGAGGTATGAGCGCAGTGGCTGGTGAAGAAGAAGGCAACACCCTTGACCAACTTCTCGGCAATCCCATCACTCGAACCTCCATCATCATCCACAAAAGTCTTGCGCTGATCGTGTCCTGCATCCCTCCCACCATATTCCTAGGCGCATCGTTGGTTCTGGGAGCGACGATGCTAGACTACTCATTTTCCTACAGCGGACTACTCCAAATGTTGATCAGCCTGCTTCTACTGGGCTACGCGATGGGGTTTTTGGCACTCGGAATTGGCGCGTTCAGCGGTAGCAAATCGCTCGCCATCAGCATACCTTCCGGAGCGGCAGCCGTTGGATACGTTGTCAACTTGCTCGCACCGCAAGTCGACTACCTATCGTTCACGCGCTACATCTCTGTGATGCATTACTACATCGGTGACCGTCCGTTCGTCAACGGCATCACCCCTTGGCACGCTCTAGTCTTGATCGCCATCGCTGTCATCTCGCTCGTGATCGGACTTTATCGCTTCAACAACCGCGACCTAGCCTAAACACCCCACCTAATCCTGATGTGCAGACTATCAATTGAATTAGCAACGACGGCTGGTGGCACTGGCATCATAGCAACAATCATCACTTTCGCGAAGACCCACTTCGACGCGATCAAAGATCGAAAAGCCTTCAAAGCCGCAAAAGAACTCGAAGCGACGCGAGAAGAAACTGATCAGTAGACCGGCTTGTGCACCGTGAGTGTGATGTGTTGATGCCGTGTCACTCCGAGCACCCTTCATGTCATTCCGAGCGGAGCGAGGAATCTTCCCCCTTCGCTATGCATAAGGGGGTTAAGGAAATGTGCTGCCAGGAAACTAGGATCGTTTCAATCATTGACTTTATGGTTCAAACCGCGGTAGAGATTCCTCGCTCCGCTCGGAATGACATGGGGAAGACTCGGAATGACATGGGGAAGATTCGGGATGACATGGGAAAGACTTGGGATGACATGGGGAAGACTCGGGATGACATGTGACACGCTCGAATTGTGCATTACGCGTGGTCATCAAGGGGGAGGGATATGCGCAGCACAATATCTGGGCGGATGCTCTGTTCGATGTAAGCGTCTATTTCAGTCGGAATGATTAGTCTTGGATAAGGTTTCAAGTTCGTTCATCAGATGCTGCTTTAAGTCGTCGTCGATGTCTTGCCAATGGATTCCCATCAGGGCGCCTTGTATCGCCCATAGAAGGTTTAGGGAAGTGTCGTTGGGAAATTTGGACTTGACTTTGTGGTAGGTGGTTGCCGCGCCGATACGACTGAGGGCGTCTAGGTCCGTAATCCCGACGGCAACGATTCTCTCGGCGGATTTTGGTCCGAGGTTCTTTAACGACGCGATACGCTGTTGCGGGTTTGGAGTTTCGCGCAGATTCACTTTTCAACCAGTCTAGTTGAACTGGTTACCCCAAGAACCGAGGGTCAAAGTGATGGGGATGATTCGCCCGTCTCTGAGGACTTCGATGACGATTTCGTCACCAGGCGATGTGTTGAGCATTATGTAGCTTCGGAGGTCGTATATATCGTCGATTTGGACGTTGTCGATGCGCACGACGATGTCGCCGTCGCCTTTCGGCATTCGCAGACCGGAAGACGTAATGACACCGGAGTCGGGGATAATACCCGCTTTGTCGGCTGGCCCATCTGGTGATACGGCGGTAATGATGAGCCCTCTCTGACCTTCTTTTAGGTTCAGTTGTTCAACCCAAGCAGGTGTGATGACCCACGACGATATACCGATCAGCGGATATTCGTGTACTCCATGTTCGATCAGGTTGTTTACTACGCGTCGTACGAGGTTTATGGGAGTTGCGAATCCGACGCCGCTGTTGGTGCTTGATAGGCTTCTTATCTGAGTGTTTACACCTACGACCTGGCCTGAACTGTTGAGGAGCGGTCCGCCAGAGTTGCCGGGGTTCATATCTGCGTCGGTCTGAATGACAGCAGGAACGGGCATCCTGCCTCCCTGTGATTGGATCGACCTAGAAAGTCCGCTGATGATGCCATGCGTCATGGAGAATGCCTGATCGGCACCGAACGGGTGTCCAAGGGCGATAGCACCCATTCCGGGTTGCAGGATTGCGCTGTCTCCGATGGGCAATGGGTTAAGCGTTCCGGGCTCTGCATCGATCTTGATTACTGCGATGTCGGATACGGTATCGCCGCCAATGAACTCCGCTTCATATACGTCGCCATCAAAGGTTTCGACGGTGATGTTCGGAGGTGTAGTGAATGATGATGTGGGCCTTACTACGTGGTAATTGGTGACGATGTGTCCTTGTTGGTCCCAGAACCACCCTGCGCCAGTCCCGTCGCCGAGGAATAGCGCGGCGTCCAAGTTGATGAGAACGACACCGTCAATGGAGTTTTTCCAGATGTCAACTAACCGGAGTTCCCAAGCGTCGAGTCCACCGTCGGATTGTTCTTCGGAGGCGACAGTTACCGATTCTTCTCTCAGGAGGTCCTCTGTTTCTATCACCAATTCCTCGGTTACTCCAGTGCCAGTTTTCAAGGTCGCTGTGAAGGAAGTTGGCAGGTTCTCGACTTGAGAAGATTCGGCACTGATGACCTCAGCGATTTCGTCATCGGTGATTTCGACAGCACTCGTTACGGTTTCTGTTTCGTCGATTGCGGCATGTTCATTGGTGGCGAGATCGATGCCGACTGCTTTGTTGGATTCTGCTTCGGCAGTCTGGATGAAAGAGGTTTCGGAGGAATCTTCGTCGATGCTGGTAGTAGCGATTTCGTCGTCAGAAGTGCATGCGACGAAGAAAAGAATCGTGATCGCGAGTCCGGGAAGGATTGCGAATCTTTTCATTTTTAGGGTTGTCAAGGTTGGTTTGGATTTCGAATCCGTTGCCTGCATACGCAGATTTACGCATCATGCGAACGAGTCGGATTTACTGGAAAGGTTACTAGATGTTTGATGAATGACGGCAGTTACGCATATCCCACCCTGTTACGCCGCGAAAAAGAGTAAGAGTTAATGTCGCCATCGGGATGCGATGGGCATTCGTCGGTCTCGACCGAAAGCCAGGCCAGTCACCTTGACTCCGGGGGGTGATTGGCGGCGTTTGTATTCATTGATATCGACCATTCGGATGATGCGGGTGGCAGTCTCTTTGTCGATGTCTTTGATTTCGGCGAAGATCGCTTCGCTCGACCGGCGGTCTTCTACGTATGCCTTTAATAAGGGATCGAGTTGGTCGTATGGAGGTAGGGAGTCGACATCTAGTTGGTCTGGTCGGAGTTCTGCGCTGGGTGGTTTATCGATGACAGATTGGGGAATTGGGGGATGATCGTCGATCGAGTTGCGGTGTTCGGCTAGTTCGTAGACGAGTTGTTTAGGGATGTCTTTGATGACGGCGAATCCCCCGGCCATGTCGCCGTATAGGGTGGCGTATCCGGTTGCCATTTCAGATTTGTTGCCAGTCGTGAGGACTAACCAGTTGAATTTGTTGGCTATAGTCATCATCACGTTTCCGCGTATTCGGGACTGGACGTTTTCTTCGGCAGTGTTTGGTTTGGTGTCTTGGAATGTTTCACCTAGCATCTCATCAAATGCGGCGTGTGCCGGCTCGATAGGAATGCGCCATAGGGGGATGTTGAGGCGATCTGCGAGGTCTTGCGCATCTGCGATACTGCCTTCGGAGGAGTATCGGGATGGCATCGCAACTCCGATAATGTTTTCTGCTCCGATTGCATCAGCGGCGATGCAGGCGACGATCGAGGAGTCAATGCCGCCTGAGAGTGCGATGGCTACTTTTTGGAAGCCTGTTTTGTGGATATAGTCGCGGGTGCCTAGGGTTAGCGCGGCATAAACTTGGGAAACATCATCTTTGGCAGTGTTGTCTGGGCTCGGGATTTTGGTCTTGGGGTTAGAGGTGAAGTAGGAGGTGAGAATTTTCGGTTGGATATTGCTCGCGGCTGCTTCTTCGTTTGCAGATTCTGGGCATCTCCTGCGAGTTTCGCCTTGCTCCACTCGCGTCCCCTTACACTCATCGAAGGGTACGGGGCTATCAGAGATTTCGATGTCTATGGCGGTTACGGCTTCTTGGAATCTAGGGGCTATTGCGAGGGTTTCGCCGTCGGGCCCGGCGAAGATGCTTGATCCGTCGAACACGAGTTCGTCTTGCCCGCCGACTTGGTTGGTGTAGATGGCGTATACGCAATGTCGTTTGGCTAGTCCAGTTACCAGATCAATGCGAGTCTGTAGTTTGCCGATCTCGTATGGCGACGAGTTTAGTGTGAAGATTATTTTTGCCCCGGCTACGCACTGCGCGTCCCCCGGACCTGGATTGATCCAGATGTCTTCGCAGATGTTGACTCCTACAGGAACACCGTTGATGTCAACGATTTGGCAGGTTGTACCCGGTTTGAAGTATCGGAGTTCATCGAATACACCGTAGTTGGGGAGTTGGCTCTTGTGGTAGATGTCCACGATCTGGCAATCAACAATGATCGCGGCGGCGTTATAGATATTTGCGATGTTGCCGTCGTCGTATTCGTCGTAATCAACGATGCCGATCATGGCTGCGATGTTTTCGCAATGCCGGGCGATTTCATCTAAGGCTCGTCTGTTAGTTCGGACAAAGTGTTGGGAAAGTAGTAGGTCTTCAGGTGGGTATCCAGTGATGGCGAGTTCGGGAAATGCGACGATATCGGCACCTATTGAGCGCGCTTCTTCAATGGCATCGACGATGAGTTTGCAGTTGCCGGAGATGTCGCCGACGGTGGTGTTTATCTGTGCGGAGGCAACTCTGATGTTTGGCATTTCCGCGTTGTCACCTTGGTGGGGGTTCTAAAACCCCCTTGTATTCCCCCTTGGACATCAAGGGGAGGGTTTTGATCTGTTCCCCCTGGCGCATCGAGGGTAAGGGTTTTCGATTTTCCCGCTTATGCATCAAGCAAGGAGGTCTACGCGTTGGCGTAAACGGGAATTGCGGGTCTTGCGTAGCCTCGCACGGTTGGTAGCGAGGATTGACCTGAGAGGAAGAGGTCGACTTCGCGCGCGCATTGGCGTCCGCTGGCAATCGCGTGAACAACCAGCGATTGGCCGCGTTGCATGTCTCCACATGCAAAGACTTTGTCAACACTGCTACTTAACGATGCCCCAGTCTTGACGTTCCCAAATGCGTCATACTCGACTTCTAAGGCGTCTAGGAGTCCTTCGTGTTGCGGGTGTACGAAACCCATTGCTAAGAAAACGATGTCGGCGGGTATCGTGAATTCTGAGCCTGGGATCTCGACCATGCGTGGACGTTGGCCGTGTTCAAATACCCAATCGACACGTACGCATTCAAGGTGGGTGACTTTGCCTTCCGAACCTCCGAAGCGTTTCGTCAAAATGTTGTAGTCGCGTTTTCCGCCCTCTTCGTGCGCTGAAGATGTGCGGAAGACTTGGGACCAGTCGGGCCAGGGGTTGGTTCGAGACCGTCGTTCGGGCGGTCTAGGCAAGAGTTCGAGTTGGATGATGTTCTTAGCGAACTGTCGATGTGCGGTTCCTAGGCAGTCGGCACCGGTGTCACCTCCGCCAATGATGACGACATGTTTGTCATCGGCTGTGAGAGTTTCCTCAGGGGAGAATTCTTGACCGCGTAAGCGACGATTTTGTTGGGTCAGGTAGTCCATCGCGAAATGTATGCCGTCAAGGTCGCGGCCGGGGATCGGGAAGTCTCTTGGAACGGTCGAACCGCCGGATAGGACTACAGCATCGTTGTCTTGGACAAGTTCTCGGGCAGTGATATCTACTCCGACATCGGTGTTTGTTTTGAAAATGACTCCTTCGTCACTCATCTGGTCGAGGCGTCGTTCTACGACATGTTTTTCCAGTTTGAATTCTGGGATTCCCAGTGCCAGCAGTCCGCCAAGGTATTCGGAGCGCTCATAAACAGTAACGGTGTGCCCGGCGCGGTTGAGTTGCTGAGCAGCGGCTAGACCCGCAGGTCCGGAGCCTACGACGGCGACCGTTTTGCCAGTTCGGTAGTCGGGGATTTCAGGAATGATCCAGCCTTCTTGCCATGCACGCTCGGAGATCTGTTTTTCGATCATCTCGATAGTGACTGGTTCCATATTGATGGAGAGGGTACAGGCAGCTTCGCAAGGAGCGGGACAGATTCTGCCGGTGAATTCGGGGAAGTTGTTTGTCGCGTGGAGTCTGGCGATGGCTTCCTGCCAATCGCCGAGGTATGCAAGATCGTTCCATTCGGGGATGAGATTTCCAAGCGGGCAACCGTCGTTGCAGAAGGGTACGCCACAGTCCATACATCGGGCCGCCTGCTGTCGTGCGTCTTTTTCTCCCCACTTCAGGTAAATCTCTTGCCAATCGTTCAGACGCGCATTATTGTCACGACGCTCCATGGGCGCGCGCTGGAACTCTTTGAAACCGCTGGTGCTTCCCATGATTTGATTTGTCGTCTCTTTAGGCCGTCTGTCCGGCCAATCGGGATGTTGCCACTGTGGTGTCGCCGTTAAGGGAGTGATGAGTGGCACCGTTGGTTAGTTGATGTTCTGCCTCGGCGCGTTCGCGGAGTATACGAGCGTAGTCTCGCGGCATTACTTTCCTGAATTGGTGGACGGTGTTTGGCCAGTCATCAAGGACTCGTTTGGCGACGGTGCTACCAGTCCACTTGAGGTGGTTTTCGATGAGGGTTTTGACTTCGGTTTCGTCTTCTGAGCCGGGAATGACGTCTTCGAGGTCAGCCATGCCGTCGTTGAAGCGATCAACAAAGGTGTTGTCAAAGTCCCAAACGTATGCGATGCCACCGCTCATTCCAGCAGCAAAGTTTCGCCCGGTTCGCCCAAGCACTACGACGCGTCCGCCTGTCATATATTCGCATCCATGGTCGCCGATACCTTCAACAACAGTGTGTGCGGCGCTGTTGCGTACGCAGAATCGTTCTCCAGCGATGCCTCGAATGTATGCTTCTCCGCCGGTGGAGCCATAGAGCGCGACGTTTCCGATGATGATGTTTTCCTCAGGTACGAATTTCGCGTCCTCTGGCGGGACAATGACTAATCTGCCGCCAGAGAGTCCTTTGCCGAAATAGTCGTTGGCATCGCCATAGACCTTGAAGGTGACGCCTTTTACGACCCACGCGCCGAATGATTGTCCGGTTGAGCCTTTGAAGGTGATGTTTATCGAGCCGTCAGGTAGACCCGGTCGCCCATGTTTTAGGGCGATTTTGCCGCTCATCATTCCGCCGACGGTACGGTTGCGATTGCGTATTTCGATGGTTTCGTTGGTCTTGGTATTTCCGCCGTCGTCGATAGTTTGTTGAGTCAGTTCAATGAGTTTGTGGTCGAGTGCGAATTCGAGAGCATGGTCTTGATCTGTGCACTGATAGGAGTGATCACCTTCAAGCGGGTGTGAATCGACTAGGATGCGTGAGAGATCGAGCGTCTTGGCTTTGAAGTGATTGATGTCGTCTCGCTGTTTGAGCATGTCGGCTCTTCCGATCATCTCGTTGACGGATCGGAAGCCCATCTCGGCCATGCGCTTTCGGAGTTCTTCAGCAAGCATCGTGAAGTAGTTGACGACGGCTTCAGGAGTGCCTGCGAACATTGCCCGGAGTTCGGGGTCTTGTGTTGCAACGCCGACGGAGCAAGTGTTTAGGTGGCACTTTCGGAGCATTATGCAGCCCATAGTGATTAGTGCTGCGGTGGCGACTCCCCATTCGTCTGCCCCAAGGAGTGCAGCGATGGCTACGTCGCGGCTGGTCTTGATTTGTCCGTCGGTTTGGACAACGATGCGGTCGCGTAGACCGTTGGCAACTAGGACTTGCTGGGTCTCGCTAACGCCGAGTTCCCACGGGATACCGGCGTGTTTAATAGAGGACAGGGGCGATGCGCCAGTTCCACCAGAGTCGCCAGAGATTAGTACTACATCACCTTTACCTTTGGAGATGCCGGCGGCAATGATTCCGACTCCGGATCGTGCGACGAGTTTGACGTGGACTCTGGCATCGGGGTTAACGTTTTTCAGGTCGTGGATGAGTTGTGCAATGTCCTCGATGGAGTAGATGTCGTGGTGAGGCGGTGGTGAAATTAGTTCGACGCCTGGAGTTGTGCGTCGAATAGATGCGATGTATTCGCTGATTTTGTGTCCGGGGATTTCGCCGCCTTCACCGGGCTTTGCACCTTGCGCCATCTTGATCTGGAGGTCTTTGGCATTGACCATGTATTCGGCGGTGACTCCGAATCGACCTGATGCGACTTGTTTAACAGCGGAGTTCCGAGAGTCTGGAACCTCAAACGGAACGTATCGCTCGTCGTCTTCGCCACCCTCGCCAGTGTTGCTACGAGCACCGATGCGGTTCATGGCGATAGCTAGAGTTTCATGCGCCTCACGGGAGATTGAGCCTAAGGAGATAGCACCTGTGGCGAAGCGGGGGAGGATTCTCTCAATGGGTTCAACTTCCTCAATGGGTATAGGCTGGAACTTTGACTCGTCGAAATCGAGCATCTGACGAAGCGCGATATAGCCTTCCGGTTCTTTGTCTGCTGCTTCTTCGAACTGTTTGTAGATGGTAGAGCTGTTAAGGGTTGATGCGGTCTGGATCAGGGAGATTGTGCGCGGGTTCCACATGTGTCGTTCGCCGGTGGACCGCCACATATAGAAACCTCCGAGGTCTAAGCGGAGGTTGGATGGGATGTCGTATTGTGGAAAGGCGCGCGCGTGGTTGGCGATTACGTCAGCGGCGATCTCTTCGAGTCCAATGCCACCGATGCGGGAGTTCGTCCAGGTGAAGTATTCGTCGATCAGGTCTTGGGACAGGCCTAGTGCTTCGAAGATTTGGGCGCCGAGGTATCCCTGAAGGGTTGAGATACCCATCTTGGACATCGTTTTGAGGACGCCTTCTTCGGATGCTTTGCGGTAGTTTTCTTCGGCGATGTCTTGAAGAGGCATCGTGCCGTCGCTTGCGACAGATTCTCGAATGTCGGCGAGCGACTCTAGAGCGAGGTATGGGTTAATCCCGCTAGCACCGTATCCGTAAAGCAGAGCGAAATGGTGGACTTCCCGGGGTTCACCAGATTCGACTATGATGTCGGCTTGGTTTCGGGTCTGGTTCTTGATTAGATGGTGGTGAACAGCGGCGGTTGCTAGCAGAGATGGGATAAAGGTGTTTTCGGAGTCAATACCGCGGTCGGAAAGGACGATGACGGTGTAGCCGTTTTCGATGGCTTGGGATGCTTCTCGGCGGATTCGTTCAAGTGCCGACCTCAGACCGTCAACGCCTTCTGCTACAGAAAATAGGGTTGAGATGGTGAAGGTTCTAATGCCAGGTTTGATGGATTGCTTGATTTGGGCAAGTTCGGCGTTCCGCAAAATCGGGTGATCGATGCGGAGCAAACGGGCGTGTTCTTGGGTCTCGTTGAACAAGTTCGGGCGCCGGCCGACAGGAACTGCCATCTGAGTAACTAGTTCCTCGCGGATGGCGTCAAGAGGCGGATTCGAGACTTGTGCAAAGTCTTGTTTGAAATAGGCAAATAGGTTTTGGGGTTTATCGGATAGGACGGCTAGAGGTGCGTCGTTGCCCATTGATCCTTGCGGCTGGTGCGCGGTTACACCCATCGGTCCGATGAGCATTCGGATGTCCTCTTGGGTGTATCCGAAGACCATCTGGCGCATGTTGATGGTCTCAAGGTCAACTTGGGGAACGTTTTCCGGAGGGTCAAGGTCGTCAAGTGCCAGACGGTTGTTAGCCAACCACTTTCCGTAGGGTTTGCTTGATGCAAGTGTGTCGGCGACTTCTTCCGGTTCAATGATGCGTTGTGCTTCAAAGTCGACGAGGAACATCCGGCCCGGTTGGAGGCGCGATCGGTATCTGATCTTGTCCGCGGGGATGTCAAGGACGCCAGTCTCAGATGCCATTACGAGAACGTTGTCGTCGGTTACGGAGTATCGGAAGGGACGGAGTCCGTTCCGATCTAGTACAGCGCCGAGCATGTGACCATCGGTAAAGACGATCATTGCAGGGCCGTCCCATGGTTCCATGATTCCGCCGTGATATTCGTAGAAGTCTTTGACGTTTTGCGGCATCGACTCGTGCCCGTACCATGCTGCGGGCATCATCATGGCTGCGGTGTGTGACACCGATCTTCCGCCCATGTAGACGGCTTCGAAGGCATTGTCTAAAGATGCTGTGTCGGATGGTTCGTCGGATTCGCAAATTGGGCGGATATCGGAAATGTATTCACCAAAGAGTTCAGATTCCAGCGTGAGTTCGCGCGCGGACATCCAGTTACGATTACCGCGTACGGTGTTTATCTCGCCGTTGTGCGCCAACATACGATAGGGATGGGCGAGTTTCCACGAGCCTAGAGTGTTGGTGCTGAAGCGAGAGTGCACCATTGCGAAGTGGGATTCGAAGTCGGGGTCTTTGAGGTCCTTATAGAAGCTGTCGGTCTGCTCCGCCATCAACATGCCTTTGTAGACGATAGTGCGGGCGGAGAGGGATGGTACGTACCACTCGTTAAGGAGGGCGTTTACTGTTGAGACTTCTTCATCGCTGAGATCGTCGGCGGGGCGTTCTTCGATATCCTCGATCCGTGCGCGCACCGCTTTCTCGGTTGACTTTCGGATCACGTATAGCCGTCGTTCGAGCAGGGTTTCGCCGATGCCCTTGGGCGCTTTGAGAAATAGCTGTGAAATGTGCGGCATTCGGGCGCGTGCCCAGACACCGACGGCTTCAGGATCAACAGGAACATCGCGCCAACCTAAAGGCTCTACGCCGTGTTCTTGCGCGCAACGTTCAAGAGATTCCTTACAGAAGCTACGGAGTTCATCGTCTTGGGGGAGGAAACACATCGCCACAGCGTAACGGAGTGCTTCGGGAAGTTGGATACCGCACTCGGCGGCGGCTTTAACCATGAAGCGGTGTGGCATTTGGACAAGGATGCCCGCGCCGTCGCCAGTTTCAGGATCGCATCCACAAGCACCGCGATGTCCGAGATTGCGGAGAACTTCTAGGCCGTGTTGGATGATGTCGTGTGAACCCTGACCGTCGATATTGGCCACGACTCCGACGCCACACGCGTCATGTTCGTGGCTTTTGGAGTATAGGCCTTCGTTTTCGAGGCGGTGAAATTCGGCGTCGCGCTCGGAAGCGAGACGACGCATTTCGCTGGTTGTGTTTTCCAACTTCATCGACCAACAATCTCTACAAGGTCAAACTTGAATCTTAATATCGTGCGGTGGTGCGCGTTCATGTATTTTCGATGTGGCTAAAGAACGTCGAGATATCGGTTGGTCTCGAAGTCGGTCACGGTGCGGTTGAACTCATCCCATTCGAGGTATTTGTTTCGGCAAAAACTATCAACAGCGCGGTCCCCGATGCTATTTCTCAAGAGATCGCTATTTTCGGCGATCGTTACTGCTTCCTGTAAGGAACTGGGCAATCTCGGAAGAGGCTGTGAATCGCCGTTGGAACCTTTGGTGATAGGAGTTGAGAGGGGATAGCTTTCTTCAATGCCTTTAAGACCCGCGGCGAGCAATACTGTAAACGCCAAGTAGGGGTTACATGCGGCGTCTGGTGCTCGGTATTCAACTCTCATGCTGGCTTCCTGTCCCGGACGGAAAGCTGGCACTCTAATGAGGTCGTTGAGGTTGCCGGCAGTCCATGATGCGAAGATAGGGGCTTCGGAGCCGGGCACCAATCGCTTGTAACTGTTGACCCACTGGTTGGTAATTGCGGTGATTTCTGGTGCGTGATTTACAAGTCCGGCGATGAATTTTTTGCCGATCTCTGAGAGATGGAATTCGTCTTCATCAGCGGAGAAAAATGCGTTGTCGTCTCCGCTAAATAGAGACATGTGGGTGTGCATCCCGGAGCCGGGGCGATCGGAAAACGGTTGGGGCATGAATGTCGCATGACCGCCTTTGCGCGCCGCTAGTTCCTTCACAACGACGCGGTAGGTCACGACAGAATCCGCCATAGTAAGCGCGTTCGTGTGGCGGAGGTCGATTTCGTGCTGTCCGTATCCAACCTCGTGATGGCTGTGTTTGACAGGGATGCCCATAGTTTCGAGGGCTAACACGATTTCGCGTCGTAGTTCAGAACCTCCGAGATCGGGGGATGTCTGATCGAAGTAACGACTGCTTCGATTGAAACGCATCGAGACATCCGCGTCTGAGTGACTTGCGCCGAGATTCAGCGAGGATCGATCTTTGGAGAATTTACGGTATTCGTCAAGATCGTCTGCATAGTAGAACTCGAGTTCGGGTGCGACGTAGAAGTTGTATCCCAGATGCCTCGCTTTCTGCATGACGGTTCTGAGGATGTGTCGTCCGTCTGTAGGCAAAGGCTCACGGTCTGGACTGCTGAGGTCGCAGAACATGCTAGCCACGGCATCTTGACTTGGACGCCATGGGAGTATCTGCCACGTCGTCGGGTCTGGGAGTGCGACGGTGTCAGCTTCATCGCTCCGCGCAAGCCCTTCGATAACAGCCCCATCGAAACTTGCACCCGAGTTCAGGACATGCTCCAACTCATCGATAGTTATTGCGAAACCCTTTACCGATCCCAAGATGTCGGTGAACCAGAGTCGGATGAATCGCACGTCTTGTTGATTCGCCGAGCGTAAGACGAACTCTTTTGCCTCGTCTTCGCCGCTCATCCTGGGCGTCACCGGGGTGTTTGTCTCTGTCTGCATGGTCCTGATCTTGCTTTTCAACCGAAAGTCTGACGGTTGAACAGCAAAACTTGATTATCGGGGCTAAGGTTCTTGAGCATCACCGAACGTCGCGCTTGGCGGTTCGGAATTCAAGTTAAAACCCCAGCCTAGAAAGACTCGATTTTATCAAATAGCTAGGTTACGGAAACGCTCTGCCGCGCGTCGCCGTTGGTGGCTGACGCTCGTGATTCAGGTGCGGTAAAACGATAACCGACTCTCCACATGGTTTCGATCACGTTGTGGCTTACGTCGTCAAGTTTGCTTCGTAATCTTCGAACGTGCACATCCACGGTTCTGGTGCCGCCGAAGTAATCATCTCCCCAAATCCGGTTTAGGATGTCTTCACGACGGAAAACACGACCAGGGTTTGAAGCGAAGAGTTTCAAAAGCTCGTATTCCTTATAGGTGAGTTCGATGTTGCGACCGTTCAGGGAAACTTCAAAGCTATTGACATCTATCGTGAGGTCGCCATGAATGATCAAGGGTTTCGAATCGATAGTTGAGCGCGCTATAACGGTCCTGATACGCGCCCTCAATTCTGCGGATGTGGGGTAGTCGAAACACAGTTCGATGTAACCCGAATTGAAGTCGAACAGATCTACGCGAGGCAGGTCGGCGATGGCAACGACTGGCGTTCCTCGCTGTGCGATCTCGTTGGCGATCGCTATCGGTAGCGGCAACGACGTTCCAATGCACCAAACCAGAGCGACTTCGTCGCGTTTAGCCGATGATTCGGGAACGTTTTCCCGCCAGTCGGCATCGTAGATCGTGAGCGTCTCATCTTGAAGACGTAACTCATCTACAACAGCTCTTGAGTGAGGATCGTTGAATCCGTATAGGAAAATGGTTGTCATGCCTTTGAGGCCAGGCTATGTGGAGAGTTAGATGCGAGGGGCGCAGTCTTGTGGCTATCTCTGCATACTCCGATGCGTTCAGGATATTACAGGCGCGAGAGACCTGTAATCCAAACGATTAAGAGACAGGAATCTGTTTGACGATGAGTTGCAGGATTTATATGATGTAACGTTTAGCGGTTGTGGCGAAACTGCGATTCTTGCCGTGCGCGTTACTTGAGCGCGCGAACTGGGGAATCGGGTTGCACTACACACAACTGAGATGGAGATTGCGTTGCCGACGCTGAGCCAACTTGTAAGAAAACCTCGTAAGCGGACGCGTAAGAAGCCTAAGACACCGGCTTTGCGCGCGATTCGTAATTCGTTCACTGGTCGAACCCGTGAGCTTCAGAAGGGCTCGCCTCAAAAGGCCGGAGTTTGCTTGCAAGTTCGCACTGTTACGCCCAAAAAGCCGAACTCGGCGCTTCGAAAAGTTGCGCGAGTGCGCCTCTCCAACAACGTCGAAGTCACAGCCTACATCCCCGGTGAAGGACATAACCTTCAGGAGCACTCGGTGGTTCTTATTCGGGGTGGCAGAGTGAGAGACTTGCCCGGTGTTCGATACCACGTTATCCGTGGCACGAAGGACACCGAGGGAGTTGAAGGCCGAAGACGCGGACGCAGCAAATACGGGACTCCACGTGGAGTTTGAGCGGGGTGGTGGGTATATAATTTGTTGCTGAATTCGTAGAGAATCGTGTAGGCAGGATAATCCGACAGGTCAAATCCGTCGAAATCCGTAGCGCCTATCGAGCGTATTACACCTAGTCTCGGAGCGATCCGCTGACTCGACGCTTTCGGCACTGCATCGAATCCCGACCGGAAACAGCTATCAACCATCTGGCACGTATCGCGGTATAGCGAAGCGAACATCCGAACATTCCAATGGCAAGAAGACGAAGAGCCGAAAGGCGTCCAACGCAACCAGACCCTCGCTATGGCAGCGAGGAACTTGCGCGGTTTATCAACCGTGTGATGATCGGTGGCAAGAAAAGCGTCGCCCGTCGCGCAGTATACGAAGCCCTCCAGCTACTTGGTCAACGCTTGAATATGAACCCGTTGGAGGCGTTCGAGCAAGCGATGTCGAACGCTACGCCATTGTTGGAAGTGAGACCGCGACGCGTTGGCGGTGCTACATACCAAGTTCCAAATGAAGTCCGTCCAGAAAGACGCGAGGCATTGGCGCAACGTTGGCTAGTAGCCGCGGCACGTTCCCGCAAAGGGCAGCCCATCGCCAGAAAGTTATTTACGGAGTTGTTGGATGCTGCCAACAACACTGGTGCTGCGGTACGACGCAAAGACGAACTGCAACGCATGGCTGAAGCTAACCGGGCTTACGCCCACTTCAGGTGGTAAACAAAGATATCCGCCGCCGGCCTGAGCATCGGCGTGGTTTTGAGCAAGGAGTAGAAAAGCGAGAACACAAAGATTGGTTTGATCAACAGTACGCCAGCGCGTTGGATGCTGGTACCGAGATCGAAACAGTTGCTAGCTATTCACCCCGAAACCAGAACCTGTAAGGAAAATGACCACGACATCGAAAAAACGAACCGCGTCTGAAACTACCGGCGAAAATGACCGTGACCTCCGCAAGCTGAGGAACACGGGCTTCATCGCGCACGTCGACGCTGGGAAGACCACTGTTAGTGAAAGCGTCCTCTACTTCACAGGCGAGACTTACAAGATCGGCCGAGTAGACGATGGCACTGCCCTCTTGGACTACATGCCCCAGGAACGCGAGCGCGGCATCACCATCACCGCAGCGGCGCAAAACGTTTCGTGGCGCGATCATCAGATCAATATCATCGACACTCCAGGCCACGTTGACTTCACGGCAGAAGTGGAACGGAGTCTGCGAGTGCTTGACGGCGTGACCGTTGTCCTCGACTCCGTTGCTGGTGTGCAGGCCCAGTCGCTCACCGTTTGGCGACAGGCTGACAAACACCGAGTGCCTAGGATTGTCTTTGTCAACAAGATGGACCGGATCGGTGCGGATTTCGAATACGCGGTTTCAACTCTGACGAACCGGCTTTACGCGAACGCGGTGCCAATCCAAATCCCTATCGGGCAGGAGTCGGACTTCCAAGGCGTTGTGGACCTCGTAGATATGAGAGCGTACTACTACGAGTGGGGCGACCCTACCGTAGAAGTTGACCGAAACGGTCGGCTCGTGCCAAGGGAAGATGAAGTTCCGGCAGACTTTCTCGAGCAAGCTAATGCTGCCCGTGAGGAGTTGGTTGCCAAGGTCGCAGAGTTCGACGACGATTTGGCAGAACTCTATTTGATGGGCGAAGAGATACCGCCCAATGTCTTGAAGACTTCGATCCGCAAGGCGACGATTGATCTCAACATATTCCCAGTATTGGCCGGTGCCGCGCTCCGACACCGTGGTACCCACCAGTTGTTGAATGCCGTCTTGGATTATCTGCCCTCGCCTATGGACCTGCCGCCGGCAGAGGGCTTTGAGCCGTTGCATCCTGATCGGAAGATCGAACGATATCCCAACAACGACGAACCGCTCAGCGCGTTGGCGTTCAAGGTCATTTCCGACGAACACGCCGGGCGATTGATTTTCTTGCGTGTCTATTCGGGTGAGTTGAAGCGTGGCATGACGGTGTACAACCCGTCGGTGCGAGGGCGTGAGCGGATTGGCCGACTCCTTCGGATGCGTGCGGATGTCCGTGAGCCAGTCGACGAAGCTGGCGCCGGCGAGATCGTGGCGGCTATAGGTTTGAAATCCACAAAGACTGGACACACGCTTTGTGCGGTGAATGCGCCAGTCGCAATGGCTCAGATCGATTTCCCAGAGCCTGTGTTGTCGATTTCGCTTGAACCTGAAAGCCGACATGACAAAGACAAGTTGACCGCCACGCTGATGAAACTGGTCGATGAGGATCCGACGTTGATTTTATCGACTGACGACGAGAGCGGTCAGTTGCTACTTTCTGGCATGGGTGAGTTGCATCTCGAGATCATCCTGGACCGAATGAGGATCGAATATGGTGTCTCTTGCAACCGCGGACGACCGAGAGTCGCTTACCGAGAGACCATTGGTACCGCATCTGAGGCTGAAGGCAGATTTGTGCGTCAGACAGGTGGGCGTGGTCAGTATGGAATCTGCACATTGCGGATCGAGCCGTTGCCTCGTGGCTCGGGTCTCGAATTCGAGAGTGAGATCACTGGTGCGACACTCAGCACCGAGTGGTATGCAGCCATTGAGAAGGGTTTCCGAGAGGCGGCCCAATCTGGCGTTGTAGCTGGCTATCCCGTCGTGGACGTCAAAGCGGTGTTGACAGACGGAGCGCAACACGACACCGACTCATCAGAGATGGCATTCCAGATCGCCGGCTCTCTGGCATTCAAGGCTGCGATGCGAAAGGGTACTCCGCAGCTGCTAGAGCCGATCATGCGCCAAGAGGTCGTGATGCCAGCCGACATGTTGGGCACGGTGATCGGTGATTTGAACTCTCGCCGCGCGAAAATTCAATCTATGGAGACGGCGGAACCCAAACCAGGACAGGCGGGTATCGGCAGTGTGGAAGCATTCATCCCGCTCTCAGAGACGTTCAACTATTCGACAGACCTGCGTTCATTGACTTCAGGCTTTGGCGACTTCACGATGGAACTGCATCACTACGACGTCATGCCGCAGCATGTGGTCGAAACACTGGATAGATAGGCGATATATTGATGGCGACCGGCAAGATGCGCATAATGCTTCGGGGCTACGATGCTCCGTTGTTGGAGCAGGCTACGGAGCAGATATTGGACGCTGCAACGCGGACGGGCGCGCAGATCTCAGGCCCAGTTCCGATGCCGACGCGCCGACGCCGTTTCACGGTCATACGGTCCCCACACATCACCAAGGATTCCAGAGAACACTTCGAGCTTTGGTTGCACAAGCGATTGGTAGACATTGTGGAGCCAAGTTCAAAGACCATGGACGTTCTTCAGCGCTTGAACGTACCGAATGGAGTGGAGGTCAGCGTAAAGGTAATTCAATAAAGCCGGAGAGGCCTAACGGGTCCCTCGGCTTTTTGATTTGAACGGCGAGAGATGACGACGGAAACACAAGACACAGTGAACGAAGAATCGGCAATCGCAGATGACATCGCCGTTCCTGATGCTCCCGCGTCTATGCCGGGGTTGATTGGGCGCAAGGTCGGAATGACGACGGTCTACGACGATTCCGGTCGTGCGAACGCAGTGACCATGGTCGAAGTAGGACCGTGCGTAGTGACGCAGGTAAAGACTGAGCAACGCGATGGATACCAGGCGGTACAGGTCGGTTTCTTGAGGGCCAGCAAGGTTAATATGCCAATGCGGGGGCACTTAGAACGCTCGAACGGCAGCTACCGGCATCTGCAAGAGTTCAAGGTGATAAACCTCGGCGAGTATGAAGTTGGACAAGAGATACGCGCCAATGTCTTTTCCACGGGCGATATGATCAAAGTAACTGGCGTGTCGAAAGGTAAAGGCTTCCAAGGTGGAGTAAAGCGACACGGTTTCGCTGGCGGTCCAAAGACGCACGGTCAATCAGATCGGCATCGCGCTCCCGGTTCCGTCGGTGCTGGCACATCCCCTGGTCGAGTCTGGCCGGGCACTCGAATGGCCGGGCACATGGGCGACCGTCGGGTGACGACGCGCGGCTTGTCAGTGGCTGGTGTTGACCCTGTGCAGAACTACATTTTGGTGAAGGGCTCCGTGCCTGGAGCACGCAATAGCCTTGTACGTGTAGAGAAGCAGGGATGAGGCAGATCAGGCGATGGAACTATCAGTAAAGAACATAAACGGCGACGTAATCGGAAGCATCGATGTCAGCGACCGGGTTTGGTCTGCTGAGCCTAACGACGCTTTGCTCCATCAAGCCGTTACGACTCAGCTGGCGAACCGTCGGCAAGGTACTCACGAGACGAAAACCCGCGGGCAGGTTTCCTACTCGACGCGAAAGCTACGCGCTCAGAAGCACACCGGGAGTGCTCGACTCGGTAGCCGAAAGTCGCCCACTTTGGTCGGTGGCGGCGTAATCTTCGGCCCGCACATGCGCGGTTACCGTCAACGATTGCCGAAGAAGATGCGACGTCAAGCGTTACGCGTAGCACTTAGTGACAAGGTGCGAGAAGAGCGATTGACGATCCTCGACGAGTTCTCTTTGGACGCACCCAAGACTAAGCAGGTTGTCGATCTAGTCAACGCTTTGGGAGTGCGAGGCAAGATTTTGCTCGTGACTGAGGAGCATGACTCGAATGTGGTGTTGTCGGCTCGTGGCGCAGAGCGTGTAGATGTTACGTTTGCCGATGGGTTGAATGCGACGAGTACAGTCGGTGCGGCGAACATCGTTGCGACACGGGGTGCAGTTGAGCGGATCGATTCGCTTTGGAATGACACGGAGGCGGTGTGATGAAGATTGCGCGGACATTGATACGGCCGGTTATCACGGAAAAGTCGACGCTGCTGAACGAAGAGAATCGTTACGTGTTCGATGTCGATATGAAGGCCAACAAGTACGACATCGCACGCGCTGTTGAGTGGGCATTCGATGTGAACGTGGTGTCGGTTAGCACATATCGACGACGCGGCAAGATGAAGCGGCGCGGTTTCCGAGAGAAGAAGCGTCCAGATGTGAAACGTGCGATCGTCACATTGGCACCAGGCGACACCATCGTCCTATTTGAGGGTGCATAGACAACGGATTTCTCGATATGCCATTGAAGGAACATAAACCAACATCTCCAGGGCGTCGCAACAACGTCGTTGACGATTTCTCGGACATCACCAAGAAAAAGCCTGAGAAGTCTTTGTTGGCTCCGCTTACCAAAAAGGCGGGACGCAACAACAAGGGGCGGATCACAGTACGTCGGCGAGGCGGAGGACACAAGCGTCGTTATCGGATGGTCGATTTCAAGCGCGAGCGAAGCGGCGTGGCTCAGGTCTTGGCGATCGAGTACGACCCCAACCGCAGCGCTAGGATCGCGCTGATTCAGTATGAAGACGGCGAGAAGTCTTACATCGTTGCTCCTCAAGGATTGACGGTAGGCCGCAAGGTCGAGGCTGGGCCAGATGCTCCGGATCTTCCGGGCAACGCGAAACCGTTGGTGAACATCCCTCAGGGAACTATGGTTCATAACATCGAAATGACTCCCGGCAGCGGTGGTCAACTCGCTAAAGGTGCAGGCACTGGCGCGCAGGTGATGGCGCACGAGGGATCATTTATCCTGTTGCGGTTGCCGTCTGGTGAGATGCGTCAGGTTCGGCAAGAATGCAAAGCAACTATCGGCGTAGTATCGAATCCCGATCACAAGAACATCAAGCTGGGCAAGGCTGGACGTTCGCGGCATCGGGGTAAGCGTCCTAAGGTGCGTGGCACCGCTATGGCCCCAGACGCCCACCCGCACGGCGGAGGCGAAGGACGTTCCGGTATCGGTTTCTCGAACCCGAAGTCGCCTTGGGGCAAGCCTACGCTTGGATACAAGACTCGCAGAAACAAGCGAACAGAGAAATTCATCCGACGACGGCGAGACCAACGCTGATCGGAGCATTGAAAACAGTACCGAATTCGGTAAACGGATAATCGAAACATGAGCAGATCAGTCAAAAAGGGTCCATTCATAGACCCCAAATTGATGAAAAAGGTGGCTAAGGCGCGCCGAGAGCGGTCGCGAGGCGCGATCCGCACATGGGCACGCGCATCGACGATCATGCCGGACATGGTCGGCTTGACGTTCGCCGTTCACAATGGTCGGACGTTCGTGCCAGTGCTCGTAACAGAGAACATGGTTGGACATAGATTGGGTGAGTTCGCGGCGACGCGTGTTTTCCGATCTCACTCTGGCAACCGCTGAGGATTAGAAGCGATGGCGATCGCACGAGCCAAGAACATAGGAGTATCAGTCCACAAGTTACGACTTGTGATGGACGAGATACGCGGTAAGAGAGTCGATGATGCACTTGCTTATCTGCGATACATGACGACTCCTAGCGCGAGAGAGATCTACAAAGTTTTGCACTCGGCAGCCGCAAACGCGGAGAACAACGATCTGCAGGATCGCGAGTCGTTGTTCATCAAGCGGATCGTTGCCGACAAGTCGATAACGATGCGACGGTTCCGACCAAAGGCGCGTGGGCGTGCTGGTGCGTTTAACCGCCCGACTTCACACATCACTATTGAGGTAGACGAGGATCTATAGGCTAACGGCGATTTGTCGCCAAGCTTCGAACGATCGGACAGAACATGGGACAGAAGATACACCCGATAGGTTTCCGCCTCGGCATCTCGGCCGACTGGCGGTCCAACTGGTTTGCCGGCAAGCCTGAGGGCTACCGTGAGCTGGTTCAAGAGGACTACAGAATCCGAGAGGTCGTAGCCCGCGAATATCAAGGCGAGGGGGCGATATCGCGAGTCGACATCGATCGCGGCGGCGGTGAAATCAGCATCAACGTATACACAAGTCGCCCCGGCATCATCATCGGGCGGAACGGTCAGCGAATTGATCGGCTCCGGCATGTAATTGAGCGGTCTACCGGCCGTCGTGTCAGGATTTCTGCCAACGAGATCAAGGTGCCGGAACTTGACGCGAAACTGGTCGGTCAGAGCTTGGCTGAGCAGCTTGAACGCCGTATACCTTACCGACGCGCAGTGCGGATGTCTATGCAGAGAACTATGGATTCGGGTGCTGAAGGCATCAAGGTTGTAGTGTCTGGTCGATTAGGCGGCGCCGAGATCGCGCGTGTCGACAAGCAGATGGAAGGTCGAGTGCCTTTGCACACGTTGCGTGCCAAAATCGACTATGCCGTCTCGGAGGCGCATACGACGTTCGGAGTGATCGGCATCAAAGTGTGGATCTTCACCGGCGACATGCCAGCTGAAGGCAGGTTGCAACGCGAGGGGAATTCCGGCGGCGTTTCCCCGATTGGATTGGGACGTGCACAGAGGCACCGACGCTAGATTATCGAGGGGAAAACCGAATGTTACAGCCGAGAAGAACCAAGTATCGCAAGCAGCACCGTGGCAAGATGAACGGTGTTGCGAATCGCGGCAGCAAACTGGCGTTCGGCGATTTCGGCCTTAAAGCCATGGACGCAAGTTGGGTCACGTCGCGCCAGATAGAGTCCGGCAGGCGAGCGATCACAGGATACGTCCAGCGCGGTGGTCAGGTCTGGATCCGCATCTTCCCAGATAAGCCAGTCTCATCTCGTCCAGCCGAGACTCGCATGGGCGGCGGCAAGGGTGCGATCGATCATTGGGTAGCTCCTGTACGACGCGGACGGATCATTTACGAGATCGCAGATGTGCCCGAAGCAGCGGCACGGGAGGCGTTGCGACGAGCTGGAGCTAAGTTCCCGATGCAGATGAAGATCGTATCGCGTGCGGACGAACTGTAAACCCTGACGAATGGCGAAGCGCAACAGGTATTGATCAGATGCACATCTCAGAAGTAAGAGAGTTGAACAACACCGAACTTTATCGGGAGTTGCTTGAGCAAGAGCGCGCGTTGATGAATCTGCGTTTCCAGAAGACTACGCGCCAGTTGACAAATACAAATGCGTTGCGCGACACGCGCCGGACTATTGCGCGTATTCACACCGTTATCAGAGAGCGACAAATCGTTGAAGATATGGGCTTGAGTGAGAGTTCATCCTAAATCCTAGGACCAGTCAAAGAGTATCGGATAGTTAAGGACATCGAATTAGATGGCAGGCATACGTAAAACGCGCACCGGCACGGTGATTCGCGACAAAAACGATAAGACGATCGTGGTCGCTTACTCGTGGTCGCAACGCCACCGCGTGTACAAGCGGAATCGACGACGAATTACCAAGTTCGTCGCGCACGACGAGCACAACGAGGCGTCGATTGGCGACCGCGTTGTTATCGAAGAACATCGTCCATTGTCAAAGACGAAGCGTTGGCGTTTGCGACGGGTCATAGAACGGGTGGAAGTAGTTGACCCCGATGATGCCCCGAGCGAGATCGACCAGCAAGACGTCGCTATTGGAGAAGGTCAGTGATTCAGCGAGAGACACGCCTGAGAGTTGCCGACAATTCCGGCGCTCGAGAGGTTCTTTGCATAAACACGACCGGAGCCAGCAATCGGCGATACGCCGGTTTGGGTGATGTCATTACCTGCGCGGTTAAGGATGCACAACCCGGCGGAACCGTCGGCATGCACGAAGTCGTCAAGGCAGTAATCGTTAGAACGACGAAAGAACATCGCAGAATCGATGGTTCATATATCAAGTTCGACGACAATGCCTGCGTGATCGTCGCCGACGATGGCAATCCGCGTGGTACCCGCATCTTTGGCCCAGTGGCGCGAGAGCTGCGTGAGCGTGAGTTCAACCGCATCGTGTCGTTGGCACCCGAAGTTCTGTAGCAATTGAAGAGCAATGCCTAACAAAATCAAAAGAGGTGATACCGTCCTCGTGGTATCCGGGAAAGACAAAGGGGTCCGTGGCGAGGTAATCGCTGTTGACCTTAAAAAGCAGCGCGTCTTCGTCGAGGGTGTGAACATAGTGAAACGGCACATGGGACGACGGCGAGGAGTTATGCAGACAGGCATCATTGAGGGCGAGGCATCGATACACATCTCCAACGTCGTGCTTGTCGATTCCGACACTGGCGAGGTTGGCCGGGTACGATGGCGTGAGCTCGAAGATGGGGCACGTGTACGTACTGTCAGAGGAGCACGCAATGGTTAGTTCAAACGGCACCGCCACACTTGACACGCCGCGTCTGCTCTCCCGATACCGCTCGGATGTTATCCCGGTGCTGACTCGTGAGTTCGGCTACACCAATCCGATGCAGTTGCCGAATCTCGCGAAGATCATTGTCAACATCGGTCTCGGCGAAGCGATAGACAATTCCAACGCTCTCGATGCAGCGAGCAACGACATCGCTACGATCACCGGACAAAAGGCGATCGTAAACCGCGCCAAGAAGTCAATCGCGAACTTCAAATTGCGGGAAGGGATGCCTATTGGCACCTCCGTCACCTTGCGATCGCACAGAATGTGGCAGTTCTATGATCGCCTGGTCAATGTCGCACTGCCTCGTGTACGAGACTTCCGCGGCACCAATCGGAACTCGTTCGACGGTAACGGCAATTACAGCTTGGGACTCACTGAGCAGGCTGTGTTCCCAGAGATTGACTACAATCAGATAGACAGGTTGCGCGGATTGCAGGTCGTGATTGTTACGACTGCGCGCAACGACGAGGAAGGTCGCAGGTTGCTCGAACTGTTGGGTATGCCGTTTGCGATGGGACGCTGAACTACCCCTCTGAAATTGAACCGCTAACAGATTCACCACAACAAACAGACAATAGGAACAATGGCTCGCAAAGCAATCATCGAACGTGAAAAGAAGCGTGCTCGTCTCGTAGAGAAGTACGCGGAAAAGCGCGCGGAACTAAAGCGTTTGGCAAACGATACCACTCGCTCATTCGAGGAACAGATGGAGGCGAGGCGTCAGCTTCACCTGCTTCCGAAGAACTCGAGCAAGATCCGCCAGCGCAACCGTTGCTTCGCCACTGGACGTCCGCACGGGTATATCCGCTTCTTCGGTATGTGCAGGATCGTCTTCCGCGAACAAGCACATCTCGGCAATCTGCCGGGAATTCGAAAGGCCAGCCTCTAGACGCCGAAACGTAAACGGCGAGAACACCAATCCCCAATGCCAGTTACCGATCCCATATCAGACATGCTGACGCGCATCCGCAACGCGGTAATGTCGCATCACGAAAAGGTAGTGATACCCCACTCAAAGATGAAGCGGTCTTTGTTGCGCTTGATGCGCGATGAAGGTTTCATCATGAATGTCGAGACGCGCCGAGATGGTGTGAAGGCCGATTTCGAGGTAACTCTTCGCTACTACGACGACAACGACGAATCGGTAATCACCGGCCTCAAGCGCGTTAGCAAACCTGGACGCCGCATCTACGTCGGCAAGAACGAGATACCTCGCTACTTCGGAGGCAGGGGCGTAGCCTTCATGTCAACCTCCAAAGGTGTCATGACCTCGGACCAAGCTCGCCGATCAGGTATCGGAGGCGAGTTGCTTTTCTACGTCTGGTGATCTAAGCGGTAGAAGCAAAACTAACGAGATATATCGAAATGTCTAGAGTAGGAAAAAACCCAATTGCACTGCCAAGCGGAGTCGACGTGAAGATCGCCGACGGGACGGTTTCAGTCAAAGGGCGTTTGGGCGAATTGAGCCAAAAGGTTCAGGATGGGATCAATGTGGAAATAGACGGCTCAGAGGTCGTCGTCACACGTTCCAACGATTCACGCGACCAAAGAGCCAAGCACGGTTTGACCCGCAGCCTGATCAACAACATGGTTATTGGGGTCAGCGAAGGTTTCACCAAGCGTTTGATCATGTACGGCACAGGTTATCGTGCCACGCAGAAAGGCAATGGGTTGGAACTCTTGACCGGGTACTCCCACCCGGTTGATGTCGTGCCTATCGGCAACAACACGTTGAGCGTTGAAGGAAACACAACGATCATCGTGACGGGTCCGGATAAACAGGAAGTCGGTCAACAAGCAGCGAACATTCGTTCAGTCCGGAAACCTAGCCGTTTCCAAAGCAAGGCTGGGCGTATTCCGCTGTTCGGAATTACTTATCAAGGCGAGCAACTAAGGTTGCGTGTCGGTAAGACCGTTGCAGGTGTTGGAGGTTAATTCCTAAATGCCTAACAGAAAGTTCGATAACCGGCCGCGTTGGATACGCCACCGCCGAGTGCGCCGTCGGGTAGCAGGAAGTGAAGCTCGTCCGAGGCTTTCGGTGTTCAGAAGCAACAAGCAGATCTATGCTCAGGTGATAGATGATGCTGAAGGACGCACTTTGGCAGCCGCTTCTTCGATCGAAAATAGCATAGAAGATACTGGGAAGATCGATGCCGCCAAGAGCGTTGGAACCGCAGTCGCGAAACGTGCCATTGAGCTTGGTGTAAACAAGGTTGTATTTGACAGAGGTGGATATCAATATCACGGACGCGTGAAGGCATTGGCTGATGCTGCCCGTGCGGAGGGTCTCGATTTTTAACCATGGTTACTCAAACCAACACTCGTGAACGAAGTTCTGATGGCGACCGTCGCGGCAGACAGCGACGGCGGCAACGCCGAGAAGAAGCCCCGGAAGGTCCCGAACTTTTCGAGCGCGCTGTCAAGATACGACGCGTATCCAAGGTTGTTAAAGGCGGTCGAAACCTCTCGTTCAGCGCGATGATGGTCGTCGGTGATTACAACGGACGCGTAGGCGCTGCGCTAGGCAAGGCGGCCTCTGTTCCTGACGCGGTCCGGAAGGGGCGTCAGAACGCAGAACGAGCAATGCAGCAAGTCGTGGTCAGAGATGGCACGATCCCGCATGAGATTTCTGCGAAATTTGGAAGCGCGAAAGTGTTGCTTCTGCCAGCAGCGCCGGGAACTGGCGTGATCGCAGGCGGTGGTGTGCGCGCCGTCATCGAGGCGGCTGGCATTCAAGATGTGTTGTCTAAGACGTTCGGTGGCAGCAACTCAGTCAATACAGTACGGGCAACTCTCAAGGCATTGTCGTTGCTGCGTGATCCTGAGATGGAGCGTGCACGACGGCTTGGTTTGAATCGCCTTCACACCCCAGAAGAGCCGCCCGCAGCTGATGCTGAAGCTGAAGCAGACGAAACAGCGGAAGAATCTGCCGAGAACGACGAAGCAGTCTCGGGCGATGCTTCCGAAAATGGGGCAGTATCAGCAGAAGATACAGAGGAATCACCATCTGATTCTGATGGCGATGAGACTACCGATACTGACCAAAGCGAATAACAGCAATGAGCGAGATACGGATTAAACAGGTTCGAAGCGATATCGGTTCGATACCGAAGCAACGAGCCACGCTAAAGGCTCTGGGGCTTAAGCGTATCAACCACGTCGTCACGCAGCAGGACACAGTGCAGATCCGTGGAATGATCAAGAAAGTCTCGCACTTGGTCGAGGTCGTTTCCTAAAGAACAGGCGAGTTACCGAAATGCCAGGACTACATCAACTTAAACCTGCCGAGGGTTCGCGCCGCAAGCGCAAGCGCGTGGGGCGCGGCGACAGTAGCGGCCACGGCTCGTATTCCGGGCGCGGCAGCAAAGGGCAATTGCAAACAGGCAAGGTTCCGTTCCTTTTCGAGGGCGGACAAAATCGTTTGGTTAAGCGGTTGCCGTTCATGCGGGGATTCAACAACAAATTCCGCGTTGAATATGTGCCAGTGAACGTCGGCAACTTGAACGAGTTTGACGATGGAGCACAGATCGGCCCCGATGACTTGGTGGCCAATCGACTAGTCCGCAACTCGCGGTCGAATGTGAAGCTACTCGGAGACGGTGAGATCGAGAAGAGCGTCCATGTGTCGGTTCATGCCTGCTCCGCCAGCGCGAGAAACAAGATAGAAGCGGCCGGCGGAAGCGTGACTATACTCGGCGACAACAGCGATTCCGAAAGCGCGAGTTCGGAAGAGTAATCGAAACGGAATCGGAATCGGAATCGATTGATGCAAACGACGGGAGCCCAGACAGGCCGCCAATCCGCACTGCCCGCTTTGTTCCGAGCAGTGATCGATTCTTGGCGCGTCCCCGACCTGCGATTCCGGATACTGTTCACACTGGGCATTCTCGTGGCATTCAGGTTTTTGGCCCACGTACCCAATCCCGGCGTAGACCAAGAACTACTCGCAAGAGCGTTTGAAGCCAATCCGGTATTCGGCGTTCTAGACCTTTTCAGCGGCGGCGCGTTGAGCCAATTGAGCATCGCCGCAATGGGTGTTTATCCCTACATCACCGCATCCATCATCTTGCAGGTCTTAACGCCGGTTATCCCCCAACTTAGGGAACTCTCTCGAGAAGGCGGAGAAGCTGGCAGGCGCACTCTGAACCGCTATACGCACTACCTCACCGTGCCTTTGGCTATTTTGCAGGGATGGGCACTGCTCAACACACTTGAACTCCAAGGCGCGATTACAGGCATCGGATTGAGCGGCGACGAGGCGATGAACACCTTCACTATCATTGCCTGCATGACGGCCACTACTATGTTGCTGGTCTGGATGGGTGAGATCGTGACTGAAAAAGGCATCGGTAACGGCATCTCGTTGATCATTTTTGCCGGCATCGTTGCATCTCTGCCACAGACAGTCGGCGCGTTGTGGGCATTGCGCGACCAATCGTTCCAAGTTTCGATGCTCGTCGCGATGATGCTCATCATCATCTTCATAGTTGTGATCTTCAACGAGGCGCAGCGTCGTGTCCCGGTACAGTACGGACGCAGCGTGTTCCGCGGAGGTCAAATGTATCGACAGACCGGCGCATCCTTCATTCCGTTGCGAGTGAACGCTGCTGGCATGATCCCGCTAATCTTCGCGTTCTCGATCGTGACGTTGCCGGCAACTGTCGCCACCTACCTCGCAGACCCGAGCAGCAGCAGTTTCACCGCTCAAGCCGCAAGTTGGGTATCTCGGACGCTGACGTTTACCAGCGATCCTTACTGGGCATTGGTATTCATCCTTACCGTTGGTTTCACGTTCTTCTACGCGCTCGTTGTCCACAACCAGCAGAACCTCGCGGAGAACCTGCAACGCAACGGCGGATTTGTCCCTGGCATTCGTCCCGGACAACCGACGCGCGACTACTTGATGCGTATCGTGTTGCGGATCACATGGGGTGGCGCCATATTCTTGGGTCTAATCGCTATCACCCCGTGGATCGCAAATCTGATCACTAATCTAGAGGCGTCGCTGACTCTCATCCAGAGCACTAGCATGATCATCATGGTTGGAGTCGCGTTGGACACGATGCGCCAACTCGAGGCGCAACTCATGATGCGGAACTACGAGGGATTCGTCCGGTCCTGAAGACCGTTTCGGACAAAGAGCAGGAGTTGAGCGCGAATCGCGCCCGTGAAGAAGAGTGATATGCGAATCGTGTTTCTAGGACCACCTGGCGCAGGCAAGGGAACTCAGGCAACGATGCTCACCGAAAAACTCGGTTACGTGCACCTTTCGACAGGCGACATGATCCGGGACGAGATGGCACGAGGCACCGAGCTGGGCCAGTTCGCCAAGACGTTTTATGACAAGGGCGACTTAGTGCCGGACACAACGGTTATCGACATGATCAAGGCTAGGTTGGCGGATGTAAAAGATGTGATCCTAGACGGATTTCCGCGCACCGTAGTTCAAGCTACCTCCCTCGACGACGAACTATCGAAAATCGGTGTTTCCCTAGACAAGGTCATCTTCTTCAGGGTGGACGTTGACGAACTTGTCGACCGATTGGAAAAGCGTCGAGAAATCGAAGGACGTGTCGATGACGAACCAGAAGCTATACGGAATCGCATGGATGTCTACAACCGAGAGACAGCCCCAGTAGTCGATTACTACTGCGACGGCGGCCGGGTTACCGAAGTTGACGCCTTAGGCTCCATCGAAAATGTTCGACGACGTTTGATCGAAGCGATTGGGTGAAAGATGTCATTGAGTATCAATTGGCGCGAAAGGACGAATTTCGATTTCGTAGGTTCGGGTACAATTGAGATTGAAGTTGCGTTTTGAACGATAGTCTCACGAGCAATCTTGATACGGCGAGCCGTATCGCGCTAAAAAGCAAGCGCGAACTGGATGCGATGCGAAAAGCCGGCCACATTGTGGCCCTCGCGTTGGATGCGGTTTTCGATGCTTTGGAGCCAGGCATTACTACCGCCGAGCTGGACGACATCGCTAGGCGAACTATCCGATCGGAAGGTGCTAAACCCGCCTTTCTCGGGCTCTACGGATTTCCAGCTGTGGCATGCATCTCACTGAATGCTGAGATCGTGCACGGAATTCCTAGCGAGCGCGTAGTCTCAGCAGGCGATTTGGTAAGCGTAGACTGCGGTGCTATAGTAGACGGTTTTTACAGCGATCATGCGCGTACCGCTGTCGCAGGTGAAACTGCCGATGCCGAACGTACGCGATTGGTCAATGTATGCCGTGCTTCACTAGAGCGTGCCATTGCCCAATGCTTGCCGCACAACCGAGTCGGCGACATATCGGATGCTATAGAGCAATACGTTCGAGACGCTGACTTCGAGTTGGTACGCGAATATGTCGGCCACGGAGTTGGGCGCACTTTGCATGAAGCACCGCCAGTGCCTAACTTAGGTAAAGCGGGAACCGGTCCGCTCCTGATGGAGGGCATGACGATAGCGATCGAGCCTATGATAATGACAGGCTCTTGGGAGACCAAGGTCTTGGATGATGGCTGGACAGTCGCAACCTCCGATGGTTCGCTGTCAGCGCACTTTGAACATACAGTGGCGATCACCGCCGACGGGCCGGAGATATTGACTTTGCCGCGTCAAAAGTGATCGCAGAAGCACAACCCGGTGCAAGAATGGCAAAAAAAGAAGCAATAGAAGTCCAAGGAACAGTGACGGAAGCGCATCCCAACGCGTACTTCCGCGTGCGACTCCCTAACGACCACATGGTCCTCGCCCATGCGTCTGGAAGGATCCGCAAGAACTACATCCGAATCCTCCCCGGAGACAACGTCATGGTGGAACTGTCACCATACGATTTGACGCGCGGCAGGATCACCTATCGATTCAGGTAAGCGCGAAAAGAGGATAACCACGACATGAAAGTAAGAGCTTCAGTCAAAGCGAAACAACCCGGTAGCCGGGTCGTGCGACGCAAGGGCCGCGTCTACGTAATCAACAAGCAAAACCCGCGTTTCAAGCAACGACAGGGCTAAATATCTTAGGAGTTGTGAAATGGCAATCATCGCCGGAGTAAACATACCCGATAACCTACGAGTCGTCATCGGCCTTACCAATATCTACGGGATAGGTCAGAAGCGCGCGGCTGACATCTCCAGAGACCTGAACATCGCACCCAGCGCACGGATGCGTGATCTGAGCGACGAAGACTTAGCCGCAATCAGGAACAGCATCGACCGCGCCGGACTATTGATCGAAGGTGACCTTCGACGCGAGAACCAGATGAATGTCCGACGTTTAGTAGACATTCAGAGCTATCGCGGGCAACGACATCGACGCGGCTTGCCGGTTAGAGGGCAACGAACGAAGACAAACGCACGCACCAAGCGCGGACGCCGCCAAACTGTGGCAGGCAAGCGCCGCGCGCCATCGCATTAATCTCAGCGACGGTCTCTTTTAGGCCGTCTAACTAGTAGGAGCGACAATCTAGGCTATGCCGAGAACTCGTCGAAGAAGCAGAGAGCGGAAGTTTGTTCCGCAAGGACGGGCGTATATCATCGCCACGTTCAACAACACGTTGATCACATTCACAGACCCGAACGGCAACGTCGTGTCGCAGAGCAGTTCCGGCGCGATGGGTTTCCGCGGTTCACGCAAGAAGACCGCGTTCGCTGCGCAACGAGCCGGAGAAACCGCCGCACGCGCCGCCGTAACACATGGCATGCGTACCGTTGATGTGATGGTCAAGGGACCGGGCAACGGACGCGAGTCTGCGATCCGTGCCATCGCCGGTGCCGGCATCCGCGTCAACTCGATCACGGATCAGACCCCCATTCCGCACAACGGTTGCCGCCCACCGAAAAGGCGACGCGTCTGATCAAGTTGCATATCGAAGTCTATCGCCCTATCAGCGTGCAGCCTCATAACACGCCATTCAAGGCGCAGATTGATGTCGAATCGAAGGCGTAACACGCGATGCCCAATTTAGAATCGAAAAGTTAGCAATCGGCGCATCTACTATGGGCTCCAGTTTCGATTCTGGGAAGCCTGTCAAAGTCTGAGAGTCACGAGAAACAGAGACGGTAATGGCAAGAAACACAAATCCGGTTTGCAAGATATGCAAATCACAGGGCGAGAAGCTCTTTTTGAAGGGTGAGCGTTGCTATACCCCTAAGTGTGCTGTTGATCGCTCCAGAGATAGTTCACGGCGTGGCGCAGGCCCCGCGGGTGCCCCACGACGACGACGACGACTTTCGGATCATGGTATCCAGCTAAAGCAGAAGCAGAAGGCGCGACAGATCTATGGGATTTACGAACGACAGTTCCGCGGTATGTTCGATGAAGCTGCCCGTCAGACTGGCGTCACTGGTTCGAACCTGCTTAAACTCTTGGAGCGTAGGCTTGACAATGTCATCTACCGCGTCGGCTTTGCCACCTCGCGTCCTCAGGCCCGCCAGACAGTGAACCACGGTCATATCCAAGTCAACGGCCGGAAGGTAGATATCCCATCATTCATCGTGAAACCAGGCGATGTGGTCTCGTGGCGTGAGAAGTCGAAGAGTTCGGGTTTATATCAGGCTGCCAACGACAACGTCGGACGGCGGCGACAAGCTACGAACTGGATAACGGTCGATTCCGAAAATCTGACGGCGGCTATTGATGCCATTCCAAATGAGGATGATATCGATACGACGATAGACACTCGGATGATCACGGAATACTACTCAAGGAGATAAACGCTCAACATGCTAGGCGGTATCCACACGCCAATCTCAACAACCGTCCAGTTTGCGGACGAGACGGAAGATTTCGTTCCTCAGCTTGAGGAAGTCGAAACCACTGAAACCTACGGCAAGTTCCAAATCGCCGGACTTGAACGCGGTTGGGGAACAACCTTGGGCAATGGCCTGCGAAGAGTTCTTCTTGGCGCAATGCCGGGAACCGCGATAACATCAGCGCGTATTTTGGGGCAAAGACACGAATACGGTTCTGTTCCTCACATGCGCGAAGGAATAGGCGAATTCCTCATCAATGCCAAAGGGATTCGCATCCGGGCACGTTCAGAAACAACGCAAAGAACTCTTAGCCTTCGCGCCTCTGGCGAGGGAGAAGTCGTAGCCGGCGACATCATGCCGCACAGCGTGTTTGAGATCGTCAATCCCGAGCATCATCTAGCCACCATCGACAGCGATGAAGGTGAACTCGATGTCATGTTCGAAGTCGAACTAGGCGAAGGTTATCGGGCATTTGATCATGAAGAACCGCATGGACACGGTGTCTTGCCTGTTGATGCGATCTTCACACCTGTCTTGAAAGCCAACTACGAAGTGGAAGGCATGTCCGGCCGTCTGTCTGGTCGTGATCTACTGACGATTGAGATCTGGACCGACCGCACGATTGAACCCATTGATGCTATCCAGACTGCCGCGGACATCTTCAAGTCCAAACTCGACATCATCACCGCTCAACCAGAGGACGAAGACCAGCCAACGACTGACGCAAAGTCAGAGTTGTCCGATACAGAGATAAAGGACTTGAGCGGTCAACTGAGTTCACGCATCATAAACGCGCTGACGCGTCATTCCATTCGCACGTTGGGCCAGTTAGAGGGCTACCCCCCTGAAAGGCTCAAGCAGGAAGTTCGGAACTTCGGCGAAGTCTCTTTCCGAGAGTTGCGCGATTTCATGATAGAGAAAGAACTCTGGCCCTCCGAAGAGGAAGAAGCTGAAGAAGAGATGCGACCTTAACAGGTCTGTCAAATCGGGAGTATCTGAACACTATGCGACATCGCCGATCAGGACGGAAATTCGGTAGAGAAACAGCCCAACGCAAGGCCATGTTCCGAGTCATGGTTACTGACTTGCTCAGGCATGAAGTAATCCGTACCACACATGCCAAATCCAAGGAAGTAGCGCCTTTAGCCGAAAAGATGGTAACCCACGGCAAGCGTGGCGACCTTCATAATCGTCGGCAGGCCGCGGCCTTCATCACCGACAAAGAAATCCTCACCAAGACCTTTGATGAGTTGGCAGACCGTTATCGAGATCGAGACGGTGGCTACACTCGCATTATCAAACTCGGCAAACGACCAGGCGATGGCGCGGAGATGGCGCTCATCGAACTCGTAGACTAACACCCTTTCTCACGCGACCTAATCAATCATAGGCGCGTATCTGACATGCGATTGGCGCTCATCGTCGAATATGACGGTACCGATTTCAGCGGGTCGCAGTTCCAACTGAACGCCCGAACTGTTCAGGGCTCATTGGAAAATGCATTAGGTACGATCTTCGGCGATCTAGTTAGTCGTGTTCAGATGGCAAGCCGAACCGACGCCGGTGTACATGCTTTAGGCCAAGTGGCATCTGTCGATGTCGATGCCAAGATGTCGCTAGATGAAGTGCGGAGCGCAATTAACGGCAACTTGCCTGAGGATGTGTCTGTCCATCATGTGATCGAAGTTCCCAAGACGTTCGATCCCCGTCGATCAGCCATTGCCAGAGAATATCGTTACGTCATCAACGATGGCGCGGCGCATTCCCCTACTAGACGGCGCTTCGAACACCGCGTTCGTCGCCCGTTAGATGTTGGCGCGATGAATGATGCTGCACAGCTCTTTGTGGGAGTCCACGATTTTGCTTCATTCGCAGCCGCGTCAAGCGATGCTGGTTCAACCACCCGCCATGTTGAATCAGCCAAAGTCGTCCGTATGAGCAACAAACGAATAGTCTTCGATGTCCGCGGCAACGCATTCGTCCGCCAGCAAATTAGACGAATGGTTGCAACGTTAATCGCAGTTGGTGATGGTTCTAGATCTAGCGAGTGGATTTCATCGCTGCTAGCATCGCGATGTTCAGGTGCAGCAACCCAGAACGCACCACCGCACGGATTGACGTTGATGCGAGTTATCTATGCGTTCAACCCATGTCATTCCGAGCCTCACCTGTCATTCCGAGCAAAGCGAGGAATCTCCCCCCTTCGCAGAGCGTAAGGGGCTAGGGGATGCAATCTCCCCCTTCGCGTTAGCGTAAGGGGGCTAGGAGGATGCTCACAATCCAAAAACTGGCATCTCCCATCTCCCGCTCACATCGCTCCGCTCGTTCGCGCCCCCTTACGCAAGCGAAGGGGGCGTACATTCCCCCTTGCCTTCAACCAATGTCATTCCGAGCCTCACCTGTCATTCCGAGCAAAGCGAGGAATCTCCCCCTTCGCAGAGCGTAAGGGGGCTAGGGGGATGCTCACAGTCCAAAAACTGCCATTTCCATCCCCGGCACCCTTTGTGCAGAACTGGGATGAAACTGAGGCGCGCGCAAATTAGAATCAATCTGTTATGCCTACCAAACTTAAGCACTACAACCCGAGCGCATCGAGTATCACGAATCGATGGCGCGTATTCGATGCCGACGGCAAAATCCTCGGAAGGCTTGCCAGTGAAATCGCCATGGTCTTGATGGGCAAACACAAGGCCGACTATGTGCCTCACATGGCATCCGGTGACTTCGTGATCGTAATCAACGCATCAAAAGTCGAATTGTCAGGTAAAAAGGCCGAGCAGAAGGTCTACAAGCGCCACAGTCAATACCCCGGCAACTTGAAAGAGATCCCGTATGCGCGGATGCTAGAGCGCACACCAGAGCGAATCATCGAGCTCGCTGTTAGGGGTATGCTCCCCAAGAACAAGCTCGGACGCAAGATGCTCTCACGTCTCAAGGTCTACGACGGGCCAGAGCACCCCCACATGGCGCAGGTTATCGGCTCTGAGCGTGCTGTGGCACGAGAACAGAGCGATGCTGAAGCGGCTTGATAGCGAACATCCACGCATTCCATCCATGTCTTCAATCCGAATCACCACTAAACAACGTATGACAATCCGGGCATACAGGCTCTCGCTAACTAGCAGTGGACAATCTAACCGCGAAACGCCGGTCCTATCTTGTGCACACAAAGGACATTGGACGGCGTTGACGGTCGCGTGAGGAGCGCAACTTGACTACCGAAAACAACGATCACTACTACTACGGCACTGGGAGACGCAAATCCTCTGTTGCTAGGGTTCGCCTATACAATCGCGCCGGAGGCGTGACATTGAACGGGAAACCATTGAATGAAGTGATCTCGGTTGATGAGTGGCTTGCCGATGCGCTTCGACCGCTTAACGTGACTGAACTCGCTGGCAAAGTTACCGTCGTCGCTAAAACCCATGGTGGTGGTGGGCACGGTCAAGCAGTCGCATTCTCGCACGGACTTTCACGCGCATTGATCGCGTTCGACCCTCAGCTGCGACCAGTTTTGAAGAGCCACAAACTCTTGACGCGCGATCCTAGGATGCGTGAGTCGAAGAAGTACGGGTTGAAACGGGCACGTAAAGCGCCGCAGTACACCAAGCGCTAGACAATCTCCGCTCCCACATGCCCATCCGCCGCGTGATCAGTCGATGCACATCACGCGACGGAATCGCTCAAGGTTGCATCGAATTCATGGGATTTTTCGCTATGGAAAATCGCACAATGCTTATTGGGAAGCTATGTATGCCTGCTGCAACACGTCAGATCATCAAGCCCTTTCGAATGTGGAGCGCGGTCTTCGCGGTGGCTGCTTTGATTGCCATCGGCATCATCGCGGTCGAAACTCGCGACCCCGATGGATTGCAAGCGCAGCAGAACCCCGGCGTCCCACCGACATTTCCAGCAATAGTGTTTAACGGCAACGTGACTATAAACGGCGAACAACCGGCATACTCCGGATTCAACATCACAGCACGCATCGGTAACAAGTACGAGTCTGCGCCAGTTATCGTCGGCTCGTTGCCCAACAAACCATATTCGTACGCACACCTCGTTGTAGCTCCGGACCCAGACTTGGACTTGTTCGGTTCGCAAATCGAGTTTTGGTTGGACGATACAGTACTCGCCACTACCACCAACTGGTACGCCGTCATCAACGAATTGACTGGCGATATATGCGGCGGCTGCACTTGGACGTTCCCCATCCTCAGACCGATAGACCTTGACTTTTCGATGTTGCCTGAACCGACTCCGACGGTGACACCTACTTGGACGCCTTCTCCTGAAGTTTTGAACCCTGCGTTCTTCTCGGGAAGAGCGCGCACTCCGCGCGGGCCACTACCTGACGGCTCCGAGATCTACGTAACTGTAGGAGACGATTTCCGATCTCCAAACGTCGAGGTCTTCGGTTCCGAATACTTCATCACCGTCAACCCGATCGACAAGAAGTACCGGAACGCTCCAGTAACGTTTTTCCTGATAGACCGCAACGACCCCTCCGGTTCGCCCCTATTCCTCAAAGCGATCTCACCGCCTGTTCCGTATGCCGGCGGACCCTTCGAAAACGTAACATTGGTCTTCCCTGACCTGTTACCTACGTTGACTCCGACACCTACGCCGACTGATACCCCCACGGTAACACCGACACCAACAGAAACGCCTACTCCGACGTTGACTCCTACTCCCACTGCGACGCCGACGCTCACGCCAACGTTGACTCCGACACTCACGCCAACGTTGACTCCCACGAATACGCCGATACCGACACCTACTAACACCCCAAAACCTACTCCGACACCAGTACCAACCAGACCACCTACTGCGACGCCAACCGAGGTCCCGACAGCCACCTCCACGCCAGAACCCACCAGAACGCCTCGTCCCACAGCGGCACCGGGCGAAGCCACCAGCGTAGCGCCAGAAATCGTTCGACCTACGCAGTTCGTCCCAGGTGCTACCGCAACACCTTCGACTGAATCAGAAGGTGGGGGATTCTGCAGCGCACCATCAAACAGCGATGGATCAATGGAAGCCACATTGCCGTTGGGCATCGTCGCGATCCTAGGGATCTTTGCATGGCGCTTGGCAATTTACCGGAAAGAAGAATCTGAGCTTTCACAGACAGATGACGACTACGCCACTAATCGGAAACGATGAGGTGAAAACAGATGCTCAATCTAACCGAGCGTGAATCAATAAATACCCAACACGAGTTGAGTACCAAACCGAAAGTCAAGATCGGAAGTTCTCGACGGGTACGAATATGGGCAATCACGTTAGCGCTTGTAATAGTCGCCGTAACCGGTGTAGGAACATCATTCGTCGGTACTCGCGACACTGCTGAAGCGCAACTGCCCCCCAGCCTCGGTACCATCATCTTTGATGGTCGAGTTACAGTCAATGATTCTCCGCTTGGAGTGGAAGGTCTGACCCTAACTGCCAAAGTCGGCAGCTACACTTCGCAACCCGTGACTATCGGTGAAGGGACACCTGACCTCAATGGCTACGAGAATCTGACGCTGGCTCCGTCTGAAGAACTGATCAAAGAACTGATCGGAACCGAGATCAAGTTTCTGCTGAACGGAACAGTTGAAGCCAAAACCATTTCGTACTTTGCCACGATGAACGAAGATGGTTCCTTATGCCTAACTTGTGAAATAAGTCTTCTAGATCACAGGAAGGATTTTGTCATTGACTTCCCGTCTCTACCCGTAACCGAACCGCCGCCTACAGCGACGCCAACCGAGCAGCAGCCAGGCCCTGCAAAGCCCGCAGTTCCAACCACCTTCTCCGGAGTAGCTTTGACTCTCGCCGGCCCCGTACCCGACGGGTACGAGTTATTTGCCATCATCGGTAATAATGCAACGGACAAAGTAACGGTGAGTGGCGGCATGTATACGCTTGAAATCACCAACGCCGGCGCCGATCTGAATGGTTCGTCGATCATCTTTTACCTGATCGACAAAGGCAATCCTACAGACCCTAACATCAGGATCGCGGCAACGACCACTGGGGAATTCACTGCTGGTCAGCCAACCAATCTCGATCTAATCTTCCCTGCATTGGCACCTACCGCGACGCCGGTACCTCCCACTCCTACTCCAGCACCACCGACGCCTACCCCGGTACCACCTACCGCGACACCAGTACCGCCTACTCCTACTCCGGTACCACCTACTCCTACCCCAGTGCCACCGACGGCAACCCCAGTGCCGCCTACCGCGACGCCAGTACCGCCAACGGCAACCCCAGTGCCACCTACCGCGACGCCAGTACCTCCAACAGCAACCCCAGTACCGCCTACCGCGACCCCAGTACCGCCAACAGCAACCCCAGTACCGCCTACCGCGACGCCAGTACCTCCAACGGAAACCCCGGTGCCGCCGACTGCGACACCAGTACCGCCGACGGCAACCCCGGTGCCACCTGCTGCGACGCCAGTACCTGAAGATACTGGTGGCGGATTCAATGCCACACTGCCACTAGCCATCATCCTAGTGCTGATCATAGTCGGTATCGCAGGATACTTCGGATGGCAATACAGCCGAAGATCGAGCGAAGAAAAGGACTAGCCAGCGAGACTTGTACGCACCCTCCCCCTTTTTCGCAGAAAAAGGGGGAACTAAAGGGGGTTTAGACGCGTCGTACCGTGTCATTCCGAGCCTCCCATGTCATTCCGAGCGGAGCGAGGAATCTCCGGTGTTGGGCTTAAGATTCTTCAACTCCGCTACGCTACGTTCAGAATGACATAGGGCGAGTACGTCCCCTTCGCTTCAGCCCAAAAGACCGACGACAGGGACGCGAGCAAGCGTAGCGAGATCGCAGGGGATGCCGGGGCGGGGACGTGGCAGGCAAGCATCCCCCTTACCCCCTTGCGCTCGCTCGCGTCCTACCGTGTTATTCCGAGCCTTTCCAATGTCATTCCGAGCGCAGCGAGGAATCTCACCCCTTCGTGGAACGTAAGGGGGTTAGGGGGATGCTCATTTCCACCTTCGCTACGCATATCTGGATTCTCGCCTGCGCGAGAATGACGATAAATATGCAAAGCGCCCGTTGGGATTGTCCCGACGAGCGCTTTTCGTATATCCAGTTGAGGGCTACTAGCGAGGACGCAGAACCACCAGCTGACGATCGTCCGGAAGGCTGCGCCTTGTCACGCTGACACGCGGTTGAGGCTCTTTGTTTGCTTGATCGCCACCCGATTCGCCAAGTAAAGACTTCAACATCGGACTTGGTTCGCTAGTCTCCGCATCAAGCCCGTTTGCCAACACAATTGAAGGATCCAAAGCCCCGATCAATGACGAAAGTTCCTTTACGTCCATCTCTAGCCGCGCCGCATCCAAAAGGAGCACATCGACATGGCCGATGATCTGGACAGTACGGGAATCAGGCGATGCTTGAGGACATCCGAGCATATAGACAGCCATACCTTCCGCATCGATTCGGAACGAGGTTACAGTCTTCTTTGAGTCCGATTGAATCGGCAAAGCGATACCACGCAATCCCAAATCACCTATCTCGTACTCCCCCGGATGTGAAATCACATCCGTCGTTCCAGACCTCCCCTGACTACGAAAAGTTGAATTCGCCGGCTGACTTCTAAGCACCGCGGTTATAACCGTGTCGTCAGCGGCGGACGAAGGCACGAACGTACCCTCCTCCTCGCTTGATGGATCACAGATAACTGCACCGGATGCCGTTTTTACAAGGAATGCATTCTGTCCGTTGAGAGAAATCTCCATTTTTCGTGTCCCAGTCGCGTGTTGAAGTGATGCGGTTACGATATCGAGTGTACTTTGACGTTGACAAAACAGACACATCAATTGAGATGGACACGCCCAAAACAGCAATCTTCACAATCGGTCATAGCAATCACACTTGGGAGCGATTCCTCGAATTGCTTACCCCACACCGAATCGAGTTGCTAGTTGATGTCCGATCCTATCCTCGTTCAAGATTCGCTCCCTGGTCCAACCGCGAGAAACTCGATGCTGGGTTAAGAACGCAAGGGATCGAGTACCGATGGATGGGTAACCAACTAGGCGGAATGCCGCGCGGTCCTGGCCGGAGTACTGACCTCGAACGAATATCAGTAGATGAATGGTACCGAACCAGATCAGAGGCCCCTGACTTTCTTGCTGCGATCGCCGAAGTTTCCCAAATGGCAATGAAAAAACGGCTGGTGTTGATGTGTTCTGAGGGTGATCCTGAGCGGTGCCATCGCACCTTGCTACTAGCCCCAATGATCTCAAACCTCGATTTCGAACTGCTCCACATCCTTCCAAATCCAGTGGGAACAGCAGTGCGTATGGACTTGGTTTGAAATGATCAACCATGTCATTCCGAGCGCAACGAGGAATCTCCCCCGTCGTGGAACGTAAGGGGAATAGGGGGATGCCGCGTCATTCCGACGAAAGTCGGAATCCAGATGGGAGGCGAGGAGCATCCCCCTAACCCCCTTACACTCCGCGAAGGGGGGATATGTACGTCCCCTTCGCTTCAGCCCGAGAAGACCGACGACGGGGACGCGAGCGAGCGTAGCGAGAGATCGCAGGGGATGCCGGGCGGGGATGGGAGGCGAAATCACGGCAATCACGGTTCAAAAACCTTCAAGAGGGAGGGATACGCACAAGTCTCGAATGCTACGCTCATTTGTCAAACTGAATCGCCTAATGTTAGATTCAGTTAACGGGGATCGGTCTATTTCGTCGTTGGATCGCGTACGATTATTCTTGTCATGGCGAGAATCCTAGACTGTCACCACCCTACCTCCAAACATGCCTCTGCCTGAGCGAACAAACACAATTCTGACCTTCGTCGTGGACGACTACATCTCGACTGCGGTGCCGGTTTCATCCAACGCGGTCGCTAAGTCTGGCGGACTCAACGTCAGTTCCGCTACGATCCGCAACGAGATGGGGCTGCTCACCGAACAGGGCTACCTGTTGCGGCCACACTCATCTTCGGGCGCTGTGCCAGCCGAAAAGGGCTACCGGCACTTCGTTGGTGGACTCGATGTCAATTCTCCGCCGCCAGAAGGTCTAGTCACGTTGTTGCAGCATCAGATAGACATTGCGCCTGACGATGTCGATGCGTGGGTAAGAATCGCCGCGTCAGTCATAGCCGACCTCATCGGCGCGATAGCGTTCATCACCGCGCCGCGCGCCAAGATGCCCGATGTCAAGCAGATAGAACTGCTGCGTCTACACGACATGCTGGTGATGCTCGTACTCGTGCTGCAAGAAGCAAGAGTATACCGTCGGGTTCTTGAACTGGAACGAGAGATCAACGATTCGCATCTAGAGCATACCCGCAATAAAGTTACCGCCGAAGTAACTGGCAAAGGCGCGCAGGAACTGCTTACGCAGAAGAATCGTGAGGACATCGAAGATGACTTTGAACGGCAAGTTTGGGAAGCAACTATCGAGGCGCTGATTCATGCCGATTCCGCACCGGGTGAGCGGTTCATGAGCGGTTTCGGGCACTTCATGTCGGACCCCGAACTGGCGGCACAACCTGCAAAAGGCGCACAAGCCATATCAGCATTGGAAAATGACGACGCATTCGCCGATATGATCTCCGGCGTAACTTATCGCAGCCAACCAGTAGTGGCGATCGGTTCAGAAAACAATCGCCCCGAACTCTGCGACTACAGCGTCATAATGTGCGGATACGGCGGAGAAGTAAACGCACGCGGAGTCGTAGGTCTGATCTCGCCGATGCGGACCGCATACGGGCGTGCAATCCCGACGGTAACCTTCGCAGCCGACACTTTGGATGCCATGGTCAACAGCGGTTGAAACACTGCAATTGATTTCACGCTCTATCCGCCACATCACACCGAAAGAACAATCCCAGTCAAATGAGCGACAAGCGCGACTATTACGAGGTGCTTGAAATTCCTCGCACTGCAAACGAGGAAGATATCAAAAAAGCATTTCGACGCATGGCGTTGCAGTACCATCCAGACCGCAACAGGGAAGATGGCGCAACCGAACGTTTCAAGGAAGTCAACGAAGCGTATCAAGTCCTGAGCGATCCGGAGAGTCGCGCCCGTTACGATCGATTCGGTCACCAAGGCGTAAACGGTAATGGCAGCCGAGGATTCGAAGGCTTCAGCGACTTCGGCGGCTTCGGCGACATCTTCGAATCGTTCTTCGGCGGAGCCGCAGGGACGCGAGTTCGACGGGGACGTGATATCGAGCTAGGCTTGAGCATCTCGTTTAGAGACGCTATATTCGGTGCAAGCCGCGACACACATGTCAGTCGCCGCGAGGTCTGTTCACGTTGCAATGGCGCGCGAGGCGAACCCGGCAGCACCACCACTACTTGCCAGACATGTAGCGGCTCCGGCAAGGTTCGTCGTGCACAGAGGACCCTGTTCGGAAATTTCGAGCAGATCAGCGAGTGCCCTACATGCCGGGGAGTCGGGACCAGGGTTGACCGAGCCTGTGTCCAATGCAACGCGATAGGAGTCTCGAATAGTCGGCGCAAAATCTCAATCGACATACCACCAGGCGTAGACGACGGCACACGAATCGTGATGCGAGGGTACGGTGATGTTGGCGAGTTAGGTGGTCAATCAGGAGACCTCTATGTCCGGGTTCGTGTCGAACCAGATCGCGTTTTCACTCGCAACGGTAACGATGTCCTGATCCGCGCTGAGTTAAACATTGTCTCTGCGATGCTTGGCGGCTTAATGACCATCCCAACACTGGAAGGCGATAAGGAAATCAGAATCGAACCTGGCGTTCAGACCGGCCAACACAAGATCTTGCGTGGACTTGGCGTTCCTCGACTCCGAAATGACGGTCCGCGCGGCGATCAGATTGTCCAATTCGCTGTTGTTACGCCGCGCTCACTTACCGACGAACAGAAAAAACTCGTACGCCAACTCGGCGACACCATGCGCGCTACCGATGATCGGGCACTTGACCCCGTTATCGTGGAGAACGACATATCCTACGGCTCCCACTCAGGTCAAGACGAGAACGGCGACGGCATCTGGAGCTGGCTCAAAGGCGCGTTCACTGGGCAGTGACAAAACCTGTTGATGCGTATCTGTAGAGCCACATGACAAATACGGGCCGTATGAGCGTGCAAACTGATGGTTGGCTTGAAATAAGCGTGGAATTGCCATCGGAGTTCGCCGAACCGGTTACTCACCTCTTTTCACGCTACGGCGACGGGCGGGTGTTCGTATCCCAGACTGGCGGTTGGGACGCCGACGAAGTAGGTCCGGATTACTCGTCGACCAACGATGTGACGGTCTTCTGTTATCTCAAGATCGACGACACTCTCGAGAACCGCAAAGGCATGATCGAAGTCGGATTGAGGTTGATATCTGAACTAGCCGATGTGTCGCCACACAAGGAACGGATCGTCACCGCTGACGAATGGTCGAATCAAACCTTTCCAGAGATCAGAGTCGGCGATCGGATCGTGATTTCACCGTGGTCTATTGGCGATGGTATCCCAGAGGTTGACGACGCTAAAGATGTCCGAGTATATCTATCTCCCGGTCTGGCCTTTGGCACTGGGAATCATCCGACGACGCGCCTTTGCTTGACGCAGATCGTTGCCGAAGCCGATGTCGGCGCGTTGGCCGGCAGTCGAATCTTGGACCTTGGATGCGGTTCTGGCATTCTCTCAATCGCGGCTCTCAAGCTGGGCGCATCCGAAGCCTGGTGCCTCGACATCGACGAAACCGCCATCCGAGCCGTTCGAGACAATTTGATCATGTCTGGCGTCGGTGAAAGAGCTTATGTACTCTATGGGTCACTGCCAAACGCGGAACTGCCAGACACCAAATTCGATTACGTTTTCGCCAACATTACTTCTCGAGTCTTGATCGATCTTGCCCAGCCGATAATCGAAAACACCAAACCCGGTGGAACGATACTTGCCTCAGGGATACTTGCTGACCAACTCGAATCGGTGCGAACCGCTTTTCTAGATTCAGGTCCAGTAACAATCACAGACATGCGACAAGATGCTGATTGGCTGATGCTCCGGATCACCAAATCCGTGAGCGAGTAGCCTAAACCCAAATGCACCGCTTCTACATCGACACCGACACATCTGCGCCGCAATTCGAAATCGGCGCACACGTCGATCTGCCCCAACACATCACTCATCAAATCCAGAACGTCCTCCGCCTTCGGTCTACAGAACGGGTTGCTTTATTCACTGGCGATGGAAACGAGTGGATTGCAGAACTGACACCGGCAGCAAGTAGACGCGATGCATCTGCTCGATTGATTGAAGTTTCACAGCCAAGGGTTGAGATGACTACAAGAATCTCAATGTTTATGGCCCTGACGCGTCCCCAACGATATGAACTCGCCCTAGCGAAATGCACTGAACTCGGTGCGTACGATTTTCGACCAATCATCACAGAACGCGTCCTGAAGTCTGACTCGAAAATAAGCATCAACCGAATGCAGAGATGGAAACGCATCGTGTGCGAATCGGCCGAGTTGTCAGGACGAGTCCAAGTTCCGCGTATACATGAACCAACGCGTTTGAACAATGCCCTGTCAGATTCTCATGACGAAGGTGCGTCCGTCATATTCCTCTGGGAAGGTGCAAGTGAACCGATGTTCGTTGATCTGCTGTCAACGATCAGCAACAACGGGTCTGACATGCCGACTAAAGTGGTGCTAGTTCTGGGACCTGTCGGCGGATTTTCAGAGGAAGAAGCGCAAAGCGCGGTTGAACAAGGTGCAACACTCGCCAGCCTCGGTCCTCGCATTCTCCGCACAGAAACCGCAGCTATAGCGGTGATGTCCCTCACCGCTCAAATGCTGCCTTAAGGGTGCTTTACGTAACTCCCGTCATTCTCGCGCAGGCGGGAATGACGGGGAAGGCTTGCTGGAATGACTTAGTTACGCATATGAACCTTGACGCGGTAGTTCAATGCGGATTCATTCGATTCGTGCTAACATCGTTGCGCGAAGTCGTTGAGGTAGCACCCATCGTCCGTCATCTTCTGGGATGGCCGATGCCTAAAAACGTAGAAGGTGGTATCGTATACGAAGCGCTGGAGGATCCTGATTGGTATCTGAGAGCGTGATAGGTTTACATGCGGCAATGAGTTGTACGAAATCCGCGAAGTCATAAAACGCAATGCGATTGGCAGAATCATCCTAAGGAGGGAACGTAATGCGAAGAATATGGATATCCAAGTCTGGCGCCGCAATGGCGATAGCTATTATGCTGTCTGCCATTGTGTTCGCCTGCGGCGGCGAGACTATCGTCGAGGTCACACGTGAAGTCGAAGTGATCAAAGAGGTTGAGGTCGCGAAAGAGGTGCAGGTCGAGGTGACCGTAGAGGTTGAGAAGCAAGTCGAAGTTGAGGTCGAAGTAACTCGTGAGGTAGAAGTGGAAGTGGTAGTTACCGCGACTGCGGAAGCCTACGGCGCGGGTGCTGGGGCCGAAACATTAGCCGCTGCGACCGCCGTCGTCGAAGCACCTGCTACGCAATCAGGCAAGTTGGTCGTCATTTCGCCCGACATCGGAGCAGGCTGGTTTACTAGTTCGCCTTACGATGACTACACTAGCGACAACTTTGGTGTAGCAGACGCTATAATCTACGCCGACCCAGCCCCGATACCGCAACGCGGCACATTCAACCCCGCCATCAGTATCGCCAATGGCTGGAAGGTGGCCGAAGATGGTAGATCAATCACCTTCAACATCCGCGACGGTGTGCAGTTCCACCACGGTTGGGGAGAGCTGACCGCCGAAGATGTCGCTTGGTCCTTCAACGATGCCCTGCGCGAAGGCAACACAAACGGACGATCCGGATTCGTCGGCGAGTACCAAGGCTCGTGGGAAACTGTTGACGACAACACAGTCATCATGCACGTCAAAGAAGGCGCGACTCTCAGCCCAGTGTGGCTCCTCGAGACCTCCAACGTCTGGCGAAACACGCTGACCGCGACTTCGAAACGCGCGATCGATGAACTCGGCAAGGAAACCGGCGGAAGAAAGATCGGACAAGGCCCGTTCATGATGATCGAAGGCGAAGCCGACAACTTCATCGAGTTCGAAGCAGTGACCGAGCACTACCGAAAAGTACCGTCGATCGAAGCCATGAGGATGGTTGCCATTCCTGAGCCTGCGACACGAGTTGCGGCTTTCGTCAACGGCGAAGTCCACATCTCCGTGATGTCCGCCCAGTTCGTGCTTGAGGCGACGGCACAGGTTGATGGGTCACGCGTCCAGCCACTCGGCGAAGGTCAAACACTGCACATCTACATGGGCGGCAACTTCTGGCAAACTTCAGATCCGGTTGACCCCTCAACAGAATTCCCTCGTGAAGGCTGGAAACCCGATGCCGATCACCCATGGATTAGCGATCCCAACGACCCCGCATCAATGGAACGCGGCAACAAGTTCCGCCGAGCCTTGAGCATGGCCGTTGACCGCCAAGCCATCAACGAGGTTATCGGGCAAGGTCTATACCCGCCGCACTACACGTTCACTGGATTCACGAGCAACGATCCGTTGTGGAAACCCGAGTGGGAAGTCCCATTCGACCCCGAAGCTGCACAAGCTTTGATGGCCGAGGCTGGCGTTCCTGAAGGCTTCACTATGCCAGTCTGGTTGACCCCGGACTCCGGTTCGCTCCCATTCGACATCGCCGAAGCAGCGGTGTTGCAATGGGCAGCCAACCTGAACCTGAAAGTCGAAATCGAGGCGACTGCTTACTCAGGCCGACGCCCGACCCTCATCGGTCGAACCATCGACATTCCGCTGTACCACCACATGAACTTGGGCTACTTCGACGAACCTAAGGGACGTTTGATGACGGCCGCTAAAGGTGGTGCAAACCGCGGTATCGAACTGCCAAACGACATCCTTGAGAAAACCTATTGGGCGAACTTGGTTGAGACCGACGCACAGAAACGCATCGAGAACAACATCTTCCTAACCGATTGGCTCGCAGAGACTTCGTTGGTGATGTCGATGGTGCGACAAAGCCAGCTGTACGCAGTCTCGCCTGATGTCGTCGAATGGCAGCCGTACACCGAAACATTCGGCTCGTTCAGCGCCGCAGATACGATCGTTCTCAGGTAGAAACTAAAGAATCGTACCGGCCGGCTAATTCGCTGGCCGGCATGCGGTGGCCATCCTTCATCGGGTCTCGGGTTTCCGAAATGGGTGGTCACCGCATGTTGAAAAGAGGGTCCTGCAGTCTTACCGATTGTTGAACAACGACCATGTGGCGAATCATCGTTAACCGTCTAGCCTTCGGCGTGGCGATCGTGTTGCTAATTACGATCGTTGTTTTTGGCCTGTCCCGCGCCGCCGGCGATCCGCGCAACATCTATCTCGATGAATACGCCACGCCTGAGGCCTGGGATGCATGGGGCGAGCGCATGGGTCTCGATAAACCCCTCTACGTCCAATACGGTGTATGGCTCTGGGACACCCTCCGCGGAGATTTCGGTGAATCCCTCTACTACGATGTACCTAGTATCAGATTGGTGCGAGAACGCGTCCCTAACACACTGCAGTTAGGAGGTGTCGCGTTCGGCGTCGCAATCCTCATCGGCATCCCCTTAGGAGTAATCTCCGCAGTGCAACGAGGTTCAATCATTGACTACAGTGTCCGCGGCTTCGCCCTGCTCGGACAGTCAGTTCCTGTTTTCTGGATAGGAATAATGATGATCCTCGTCTTCTCCGCGACCCTAGGATGGTTGCCATCGAGTCGAAACGAGGGCTGGCAACATTTCATCATGCCATCCATCGCACTCGGCTGGCTACCAGCAGCTGGATTGATGCGCATCACCCGCGGCGCAATGTTAAACATCCTCGACAGCGAGTACATAAAACTTGCTAGAGCCAAGGGTGTCTCATCCGGCAAAATAATCTGGGCACACGGTTTCCGTAACGCGATCATTCCACCACTCACCGTCGCCGCCCTAATCTTCGCCGCGTTCCTAACCGGCACCGTAGTCATTGAAACGGTCTTTGCTTGGCCTGGAGTCGGACGCCTTGCAGTTCAATCCATCAAAAACAACGACTTCCCAGTCCTCAGCGCCATCGTGATCCTCTTCTCATCCTTCTATATCCTCCTGAACCTCATCGTCGATCTACTGTACGCCCAACTGGATCCAAGGATCCGTCTCGATTAGCGAACGACCCAGATGTCCATCGAAGCAACATACGTGCCGTCGCCTCTGGACGACACATTGCCGAAGAATCCGGTATTGCGGGCGTTGCGCATCGGTTGGGTGTGGGTACGACGCTACCCTATCGTTCCGTTCGCCGTCCTAATTCTGATGATCATCTGCGCGCTTTTCGCCGAGCAACTGTCTCCGCATGACCCTCTCAGAGGCAACCTTAGAGCTGCGTTTATACCTCCTGTGTTCCAGGAGGGTGGGACATGGGAATACCCGCTCGGCACCGATCACCAAGGTCGAGACGTCCTGAGCCGTGCGATCTACGGCGCCAGAATCTCTACGATCATATCCACTGCCGTAATTCTCGCTGGTGGAATCGGCGGCACCGTCATCGGGCTCGTGGCCGGATACCGCGGCGGATGGGTTGACCAAGTCGCAATGCGAGCCGTGGACTTCACCCTCGCAATGCCGTTCCTCCTCGTCGCTCTCGTCGTCGTCGTTGTGTTCGGTCAAAGCCTTGAACTCATCATCGTCTTGTTGATCCTCTTCGGATGGGACAACTTCGCCCGTGTCGTTCGAGCCGAAACACTCAGCCTTAGGGAATCCGACTATGTCAGCTACGCCCGTATCCAAGGAGCGTCGCAAGCCCGCATCCTCTTCCGCCACATTCTCCCCGGTGTCGTAGGATCCGTCCTCGTCATCGGCAGCCTACGCGTCGGGTCACTGATCCTAACCGAGTCTACCCTTAGCTTCCTCGGCGTCGGTGTCCCACCCGACACCCCCGCATGGGGCATTATGGCATCTGACGGCCGTCAACACCTCTCACGCGCCTGGTGGATCAGCACTATGCCAGGCATCGCCATCTTCCTCGTCGTAATGGGCTTCAACTTCCTAGGCGACTGGCTCAGAGACTGGTTCGACCCGAGATTGCGCCAGCTGCGGGTGCAATGAGAGGATGAAGGGCTAGTTTTCGACACTGATTATTGAATCTACGAATACCTTGTAGAAAGAGAGCCACGAGGTCAGTTTATTTGGAGAAAGATGGCGAAGCTTGCGCCTCAATTCATCGTTAGGGGATTCCTCCAAAATAGTTCGGAACGGCAACACTCGTTCCTCAATCCAAGTTGAAACGTATTCTTCACTGTATCCGACGTTGTTGTCTGCAATACCCAAGCACATCTGGACAGACTCGTCTTGGTCGGCCAGGACCACATAACGGTTGACGAACAGGAAACTGAATCCAGTTGTTAACGCAGCGCGCTTGTTGCCATTGTTGAAAGGATGATTCTTCGTGGTCCCCCAAATGAGAGTTGCAGCCTTTTCAGCCAAAGATGGATATCGATCCATTCCAAAAACTGGCTTTGGACGTGCTAAAGCAGATTACAGCTGTCCGCGTCCTTGATCACCGCCAAGGTATTGGAAGTCAGGTGCCCCATCCTCATATGAACAAAATAGGATTGGCACCAACTCGGTCGTGATCATTTCCACAAATTCGGTATCGGGGTACCAAATCTCGGTCTTTTGTGTATCACTCATTTCAGGCTCTGGTTTGCTGACTTAAAAGACTAGAGCCCCTCGGCGAGGGGCTCTAGCGAAGAGATCGTATTGTCAACACACCCTCTAGTGTTTTTCAAGTTCTTTCAGGGCGTCTCCGTAAAGCTCCGACATCAACTTGGCCAGCGCGCGCGTAGTTTCGGGCGTTACTGGCAATGGCCCATTGGTTGGGAGCCGCGCATAGACTTCGGCTAGATCATGCAACGTTACTTCCTGATTGTTCTTGAACTCTCGAGTAAGCGTAGTCATAGTTCTCTCCTTTCCAGTAACTCAACGTCTCGGACTGATGTTTATATCATACCCTCGTGATGTGACAAAGTGCTAGTCATGTTCTGAACTCTCACTACTCCCTCTGCAACTCGCGCTGCATAAGTTCCCCCATCGCTTGTGTTGGCGGAACACCTTCGAACATCACCTTGTGAGCCGTCTCAGTTATCGGCATTTCTACGCCTAACTCTCTAGCGATCCGCAAGGCGGCCTGTGTTGTGGGCACGCCTTCCGCAGTCTGCCCTAAATACGCCAGTGCCTCTTCAACCGTATCGCCGTCCGCCAATCTGGTTCCCAATCTGTAGTTTCGACTCAACGGGCTGTAGCATGTTGCCAACATATCTCCAACACCGCTCAGACCGGCGAAGGTTGCCGGCTTTGCCCCTAGTGCCAGACCGAGTTGGGTTATCTCGTGCAAGCCACGTGTGACGTATGCCGCTTTCAGGTTGGAGCCGAGTCCTGACGCGTCAATGAATCCCGCACCGATTGCGATTATGTTCTTCAGAGTTCCACCCAACTCCACTCCGATGATGTCGTCGGACGCGTAGACCCTGAACCGCTCTCCGCTCGTTATCTTCTGCACTCGTTCGGCGGTATCGATAGAGACTGAAGCTGCGGTTGCGAGCGCGGGAAGCCCGATCGCTATTTCCACCGATAGGTTAGGTCCTGAAAGAGCGCATATATTTTGCATTACCGTCTCAGCGGGGAAGTTGTGATACTCGGCAACGCTGTCGGCGATGACTTCGCTCATCCGTTTGCCCGATTCGATCTCTAAACCTTTGGTAGCGCTGACAATAATCGTCTTGGGATCGATATTGCTGATATGCCGTTGGACGACCTCTCGCATGGCGACCGAAGGAACGGCGATGATTATCAAATCCGCGCCATGCAAAGCGCGTCCGGCGTCGTGATGCGCCGACATACTATCCGGAAACTTCATCCCTTCGAGGTAGCGTTTGTTCTCGCGATCTACATTCAATCGATCAGCGAGCTCTGCGTTTCTCGCGAGCAGTCGAGTTTCGCAGCCTTGTCGCGCCAGGAGCACAGCCAACGCCGTGCCCCAAGAACCAGCTCCTATGATGCCGATCGCCAAAATCGGATCATGCCCCCGAACTGCCAGACGCGGATTGCTCATCCGCGGCATTGATGTCGAGTCTGCTCTCAGTACCTCTACGCAATCGCGTCATATTCTCGCGATGGCTAAACAGGATTACTGCTACAGCGGGTATAGCAAAAGCGAGATACTCGATCGGTCTGTTCACTAATTCAATAGGAACATCGATCACCGAAACAGCGATTAGTACGCCAACCCCGAGCGATGCGCCGATGATTGAACCAAGCGATACGTATTTGGTAAGCAACGCGATCGCCAAGCCTATGAGTGTCGCCGCTGCTGAGACCGGAGAAAGAACCAGTATGGCTCCCCAACCGGTGGCGATTCCTTTACCGCCCTTGAATCCCGCGAAAACAGGCCAAGTGTGTCCGACAATCACCAGTGTCCCTGCCAGTGCCTGTAACAAATAGGCGTCGCCCGCGAGCAGCAATGACAACCCGATGACTACAACCCCCTTGGCGAAATCTAACGCTAAAACCAAGGCAGCTGCTTTCTTGCCGACCGTCCGCAGAACGTTGGTCGCACCCATCGAACCGCTACCTAGCTCGCGCGGGTCGACATCTCCGACTATCTTGCAAACGACAATTCCCACCGGTATCGAACCGATGAGATACGCCGCGGGAGCGATCAGCACCCATGCCAACCATTCGTTCATTTGTCCTCAAGCATCGTTACGATAAAGCATCCGGATTGGTGATCCCTCAAATCCGAACGACTCTCTCATGCGATTTTCCAAGTATCGTTTGTATGAGAAGTGCAGAAATTCAGGGTTTTTGCAGGTTATCACGAATGTCGGAGGACGTACAGATACCTGCTCAATGGCGGATATCCGTACCCGCCTCCTGCCACGGGTCGGTAAGGGACGCTCCCCTAACGCGGCATAGAGGGTTCTTGACAACTCGGAAGCATCGACACGTTTGGTGAATTGGGAAAATGTGCGACGGACGGCTTCGGGTATCCTGTCAATTCCCCTGCCGGTAAGTGCCGAGGTTAGGATGATCGGAGCATCAACTATGAATTTGAACCGTTCCTTGATTTCATGCATCGCCTCCTCGTAGGTGGTTTCTACTTCTTTCGACATGTCCCATTTATTGATGACTATCACACCAGCCTTGTAAGCATCTTGGGCAAAGCCGCCGATGTGCGTGTCTTGTGCGGTGACGAACTCAGTAGCATCAAGAACGATAATGGTTACGTCTGAACGTTCGATCGCCCCGATGGTGCGTATTGCGCTGTATTTTTCGATGCCTTGCTCGGCCTTGCCCCTACGGCGCAGACCAGCGGTATCGAGGAACATCATGGGAATGCCTTTGTAGTCGTAAATGGCATCTACAGTGTCGCGTGTAGTGCCCGGCACTGGACTCACGATTGAGCGCTCCTCTTGTGTTAGGGCGTTGAAGATGGCGGATTTTCCGACGTTCGGGCGCCCAGCGATGGCAACGCGAATCACGTCTGGCGCAGGATCGTCATCTGCATTTTCGTCAATGTGGTCGAATACGGTGTCCATCAGTTCCGATACGCCTATGTCATGGTAAGCGCTTATCGGGATCGCGTTGCCCATGCCTAGGGCTGAGAAGATGTATAGTTCCGCCAATCTTGTGGTGTTGTCGGTTTTATTGGCAGCCAAGACATATGGTTTGCCGGAGCGTCTGAGGAGCTGCGCCGCATCGTAGTCGGATGCGGTGACACCATCGACGGAATCTACAAGCATTATGACGGCGTCCGCGGTCTGTATGGCTCTTTCGGTCTGGGTTCTAACCTCGTCCCAGAGTTGCAGTTCGGCGGATGGGACATCTTCGATTCCAGCAGTGTCTATCAGCATGAAGCGGTGGTCCAACCACTCTGCGTCTACGGAAACTCGATCTCTAGTGGTGCCGGGCGTGTCGCTGACGATAGCGATTCGGCTGCCCGCGATGCGGTTGAACAACGTCGACTTTCCCACGTTTGGGCGTCCGACTATGGCTATGACCGGCAATGACATCGTGGACAGCAACTTTGAGCTTCAACTGACGATACCTGAAGATAGGGGATGAGTTGAGGAACTAACTCTCAACGATCTTTTCCATGAGTGCCATCTGTGCCCACATACGGTTTTCGGCCTGTTGGTAGACGACCGATGATGGGTGCGAAAGCATGTCTTCGGAGACTTCCTCTCCAGGGTGGGCCGGCATGTCATGCATGAATCTAGCCTGAGGTTTAGCATATTCCATCAACTCAGGAGTTACCTGATAGCCTTGGAAGTCCTTCAAACGTTGCGCTGTCTCGGCTTCCTGCCCCATGCTCGTCCAGACATCGGTATAGACAAAGTCGGCGTGCCTTGCCGCTTCGATAGGGTCGCGCATCTGGATAACGCTACCCATCTTTTCTAGCCCGCTCAGGTAATCAGCAGCATCGGTCCGAACACCGTACGGTAGCTCGTAACCATTTGGCGAAGCGATCAAGATCGTACCACCGAGACCTGACACTGCATACGCCAAACTCGCAGCCACGTTGTTACCGTCGCCGATGAAGGCCACCCTCACATCATCAACGTACCCGCGAATTTCTAACATGGTCATTACATCTGCCAATGCCTGACAAGGATGCTCGTAGTCGGTCAATGCGTTGACCACGGGGATATCGCTGTTCTCTGCGAACTCATCAAGGGTGGCTTGGGCGAATGTCCTCACTACAGCGATGTCGGCCATGCTCGCAACGACTTTGGCGACATCTGCGACGGGTTCGCGTTTTCCGAGCCCTACCTCTTCAGGAGAGAAGTAGAGCGGGTTTCCTGCGAGTTTTTGCGTGCCGATCCAGAACGAGAGCTTGGTGCGGAGCGAGGGCTTCTCGAAGATGAGGGCGACAGACTTTCCGTCTAGGGCTCGACTTTGGGCACCATTTTTGAGTTCGATTGCCCGGTACAGCACTGGCGTTATCTCCGCTGCCGGCAGCTCGCGAAACCTTATGAAGTGCCTATTCATGTCTGAGTCCTCGGATTAAACGCAACACCTTGGATGTTGCGGAACGATACCTCAATTGTGCAATACGTATTTTCTCGTAGGGCATTTCAACCATCATTGCCATGATGTTACCCCTCATCCCCCTCTAGATTCTCGCCTGCGCGGGAATGACGAAGGATGGCGGGAACGGGAAGGCGTGGTGCAAGGCGCATAGAGATGAATTAACATTTAAGTGCTCAAATGTTAATTTGTGCACTCCGAACGTAATCCTGCTATTCGATGAAGCGCGAAAAAACAGGTTCCTATGTCACGACATCAGCTGGCGGTGAGCGTGTGGATGCATTTGTTCCTAGGGCTTTGCCGCCTGAACCCCCGCTAGTTTGGGACGGCAACTTAGCGTCGCTGTTGTCTGACGCATCCTCGGCAGTCGGGCGGCTCGACGCAAGCGCTCGCGTGTTACCGAACAAAGAGTTGTTCATCGATGCTTACGTTAAGAAAGAGGCGGTCCTGTCTTCACAGATCGAAGGTACGCGCTCTTCTCTGTCGGATCTGTACCGTTACGAACTTGACGGCAAAGTAGAGCATGGTTCCGACGTGGTTGAGGTATCGAACTACGTAGCGGCGATGCAACATGGTCTGGATCGACTGCGAGGCGGCTTCCCGGTCAGCAATAGGTTGATTCGCGAGATTAACGAAGTCTTGATGTCCAGAGGCGTCGGCGAGAACAAAACTCCCGGCGCGTTTCGACGGTCGCAAGTATGGATCGGCGGAACTCGCCCGGGCAACGCAGTCTTCGTTCCTCCACCGCACACACACGTCGCAGATTGCATGGGCGACCTAGAACTTTTCTTGCACGCGACCGATGATGGCATCCCACAGTTGGCGCGCGCCGCGCTGGCACACGCACAATTCGAAACCATCCACCCATTCCTCGACGGCAACGGACGAGTGGGCCGGCTGTTGATCACATTCCTACTGATCAACGCTGGAGTTCTGCATGAGCCCGTGTTGTATCTGAGCCTGTATCTGAAAACGCATCGACAGCGCTACTACGACTTGCTTGACGAGTCGGGACGTCGGACTGGAGATTTGGAGGCGTGGCTCACGTTTTTCTTGGAAGGGGTAATCGAGACCGCCAACAATGCCTATCGAACCACGGATCGGCTGGGCAGGATGTTCGACGCTGACCGAGCGCGTATCGCTGGCGCGGGACGGCGTTCCGGTTCTGGATTGAAGGTTTTCGGCGAGTTGATGAAACGACTCGAGATTTCAGTGTCCCAAGCAGCGTCTGCGACCGGGCTATCGTTCCCCGCCGCATCGTCTGCAATCAACCTGCTGAGCGAACTTGGCATCGTGCAAGAAGTCACTGGCAAAACCGCTGGAAGGGTCTTCCGCTACACGAGATACTTCGACGCGCTAGAGGAAGGCGCGGAGGCTATCGGCTAGGCAACGCAGCTGAGATTAAACGAAAGTTGAATCAAGATTCAGAGAATTAAGAGTTATGGGGTTAAAATTGAATCTCTGGTGATGGGATTAAACGAAAGTTGAATCAAGATTCAGAGAATTAAGAGTTGTCTCTCTAACTTTTAATCAACCTGCTGTCAGACAAGAACCTTTTCCCAACGTCGTAATTATGAACTAGGCACTGTCAATCACTGCTTGGTTGCCACTTTAGGACGGGGCGTCTTGCGGCGGTGGCCTCGTCTAGACGTGTATTGGGTAGGGTATGTGGCGCGTGCATGACCGTATCAGGATCGCTATCGATCTCATCGTCGATGGTTTGCATGACAGCTACGAAGCGGTCAAGAGTCTCCTTAGACTCCGTCTCCGTCGGTTCAACCATCAAAGCCTCGGGCACAATAAGGGGGAAGTACATCGTGGGCGCGTGAATGCCGTAGTCGAGTAGTCGTTTGGCGATGTTGAGTGCGGGGACGCCGCGATCGGCTTGGCGCTTGCCGCTGAGGACCGTCTCATGCATACAGACACGGTCGACCGCCAAGTCGAAACGGTCTTGCAGACGTGCTTGGATGTAGTTGGCATTGATGATGGCGTTTTCCGAAACCGCGCGTAATCCGTCGCCACCCAGAGATTGCATATAGGTATAGGCGCGCACCAAGATCGAGAATGATCCGTGGAAACCGTTGATCTTGCCGATGCTGTTTTCGGGCCTCGACAGGCTGAATTTAGTAGACCTATCCTTTGTCTCACTTGATGACGAGGTGGTTGAATTGTGAGAAACCACTGGATCGGGAAGGAATGATGCCAGCTCTTCCTTAACCATCACCGGTCCGGCACCCGGCCCGCCACCGCCGTGGGGAGTCGAGAAGGTTTTGTGAAGATTGGAGTGGCATATATCGATGCCCAGATCGCCAAGTTTCACTAGTCCAAGGAGTGCGTTCAGGTTTGCACCGTCAGCGTAGACCAATCCCCCGGCTTCATGGATGATGTTGTTGATCTCAATGATGTTTGGTTCAAAGAGACCGAGTGTGCTCGGGATTGTGAGCATGAATACGCAAGTGTTTTCGTCTGCCTTCGCGCGTAGATCATCGACATCCACATTGCCGAACTCGTCGGTTTTAACAGTGACCACGCTTAGCCCAGCCATCGCGGCCGATGCCGGGTTAGTGCCGTGTGCCGAGTCTGGAATCAGTGCGACATTCCGGTGCGACTCACCGCGCATATCCAAGGCCGCGCGCGCGATCAGCAGTCCCGCATACTCGCCCTGCGCGCCTGCGAGCGGTGCCAAACCAACGCCTGGCAATCCAGTGGCTTCGCCAAGCCATTGTTGCAACTCGAACATCACCTCTAGCGCCCCTTGCACACTCTGATCATCCTGCAACGGGTGAATGTTCGCAAACCCACCTAGCGATGCCATCTGATCGTTTAGTTTCGGGTTGTACTTCATAGTGCAAGAGCCGAGCGGGTAGAAGTTCGTGTCGATCGAGAAGTTGAGTCGGCTTAAGAGAGTGAAGTACCTGATTACATCCAACTGCGAAACCTCTGGCAGTCGCAAATCGTCAGATTCGCGTAACAAGGCACCGTCCGGTATCTCTGACAACGGAACATCTGCGTCGGGCATCTCAATCGCCCGACGTCCACTCACCGATCGATCCATCAACAGACTGCGGTCAGGCATATCTGCAACACTGGAGTTCGGAGTTACTGAGTTGCTCATACCGTACCTCACGTTCCGATCATCGAGAGCGCATACACCAATCGGTCTATATCTTCACGACTGTTCATCTCCGTTACGCAGAAGAGCATACCGTTTGGTACTTCCCTTTCGTTCCCGCCAACATCGGATGGAAGGACGATAGGCAGCCCACCGATAATGCCTAGCTCTGCCAACTGTCGGTTGACCTCAATCGAATCAATGGGACATCGGACACCAAACTCGTTAAAGAACGTTTCACCTTTGCCATCAGCTAAGGACCAACCTGGTAAGGCATCAATCGCGTCTGCCATGTAGTGTGCCTTGTGATAAGAAAGCTCGGCGACTTTCCTCAAGCCGCTCGGTCCCATCGTGGCGCAGTAGACGGCGACCATTAGACCTATGAGTTGTGTGGATGTGCAGATGTTCGATGTAGCCCGTTCGCGCCGTATGTGTTGTTCGCGGGTTTGGAGTGTCAGGGTGTAACCTGTGCGTCCAAGGGTGTCGGAGGTCTTGCCGATGATCCGGCCTGGCAACTGCCTTAAGAATCTCTGCTTCGAGGTGAACAGTCCTACATACGCACCACCGAAAGTTAAAGGTACGCCGAGAGGCTGACCTTCCGCCGTCGCGATGTCGACTCCGTAGGCGCCAGGCGGTTTGAACATTCCCAGCGCTATCGGATATGTGTGCATCACTGACAACGCTCCCGCTGCGTGCGCAGCATCCGTTATGGCTTGAACGTCTTCGATACGCCCCAAAAAGTTCGGAGATTGAAACGCGATGCACGCCGCGTCATCCGGAATATCGCCATTCAGGACGCTGTCAATGTCGATAGATTCGACAGTTACTTGCTGGTAACGGCTGTAGGCATCGGCTACTTCCAAGAGTCGTTCGTCAGCAGTATCGAGGATAAGGATGCGGTTGCGCCGACTTACGCGGGCGGCCATCAAGCCTGCTTCTGCGAAGGCGGTCGGGCCGTCGTACATCCCCGCGTTCGCAACGTCCATGCCGAAGATTTGGGCAACCGCGGATTGGAACTCGAAGCCGGTTTGGAGAGTGCCCTGTGCGGCTTCAGGTTGGTACGGAGTGTATGACGTGACGAACTCGCCGCGTTGGAGGACAGCACCGACGGTTGAAGGGATGAAATGTCGGTAAGCACCGGCACCAAGGAACGAAGGCCGCGAGGCTGCATCTTGATTGAGTGCGGCCAATGCCTGCATCCGAGTTGCGACTTCAAGTTCTGATGCAGAATCGGGAAGACGCAGCGGTGGATTACGGTGCTGCTCTGGGATGTCGGTTATTAGAGCATCGAAACTGTCGACGCCGGTGGTAGACAGCATCAACTCACGCTCAGATGGCGTGTTCGGGATGAATGGATGCGGAGAGGCGACGTTGCTCAACAATGACTACTCCAGTATTCCTTGATAGGTTTCGGAGTCCATCAACTCGGACAGCTCTGAGGTGTCGTCGAGTTTGACTTCCATGATCCATCCGTCGCCGTATGGGTCCGTGTTGACAAGTTCTGGCGACTGCTCCAAATCTTCGTTTACCGCGGTGACCGTCCCGGTTACAGGCGAAAACAAATCGCTTACCGCCTTTACCGATTCAATCTCGCCAAACTTGTCGAACTGGTCGACTCGCGATCCCACTTCCGGCAACTCGACGAATACCACATCACCGAGATTGTCTTGTGCGAAATACGTGATTCCGACCTCAACAGTGTCGCCTTGTCCTACGCGAGCCCACTCGTGCTCGGACGAGTATTTCAAATCATCTGGATACAACGCAGTTTGCCTCCGTCGCTACCTGTACCGATAACCGCATTGACTCTAACAAAATTCGATGCGCCATGGATTAAAGTTCGCGTGTTTATGAGCCTCTTTGGTAGAAGGGCAACGGGGCTACTTCAGCGTTGACTCTTCGACCACGAACATCGATTTGCACCTCGGTTCCCTGTTCTGTATACCCAACGTCAATGTAGCCCATGGCGATCGCTACGCCGAGGGTTGGCGAGTGAGTTCCTGAAGTTATGATGCCCACTTCGTTGTCGTTGATAAAGATTTTATGCCCATGTCGGGCGATGCCGCGCGAAGTCATTCTGAAGCCTGCGATGCTTCTCCGAGTACCTTCATCGCGGATTTTGCGGAGTGCCGCACCAGCGATATATTCGGGACGATTCGGGCGTACCGTCCAGCGAAGACCGGCTTCATAGGGGTTGTTATCGACAGTCATATCGTTGCCGTGAAGCATCAGACCGGCTTCCAAACGCAACACATCGCGAGAACCCAGACCACATTCAGCCGCGCCAGCATCAACCAATATCGACCAGATGGCGGGGGCATGGGCTGCATCGAACATGATCTCGAAGCCGTCTTCACCTGTATAACCAGTTCGCACTGCTAGGATGCGTTCGTTGTCTAGAGTTGCCTCTCCAGCATGAAATCGTGCAATGGAATCTGTTTCCCCACTTGTGAGTTTAGAGATCATTTTCCGCGCGTTCGGCCCCTGCACCGCGATCATAGCGATTCCGGGGGTTCGGTCGATGTATCCTACATCGGCGTCTTCGCGCTCTATGAACTGGCTCATTTTGGAGCAGAGCCATTCTTTGTCAGCGTCTGCATTACCCGCGTTGACTACTAGGAGGTATCGATTGGTTTGGAGGTTGTAGACGATAGCGTCGTCGATGATGCCGCCATCCTCGTTGCAGATCATGTGATAACGCGCTTGACCGTGTTGAAGCCGAGAGGCACGGACGCTCAATACTGTGTCTAGGAAAGCACCGGCATCAACACCGGTGAATTCAAGGCGCGCCATGTGCGAAACGTCGAAGATACCCGCGTTGCTTCGGACTTGCTTGACTTCATGGATGATGCCTTGGGGATATTGGACGGGCATGTCCCATCCGCCGAATGGAACGATACGCGCACTGGAGGCGAGGTGGGTTTCGTAGAGAGGAGTGCGTTTGTTCATATTGCAGAGATCGGAAGACTTGTGGCTGTATCTGACTTAATCGTACGGCAGAAAAGCAAGATGATGGGACTGCGCCTTGCGGAATGGAAAGACTGGGTCGAATTCAAGGGTTTTGAGATCGAATTCCGGGCTGTTGAATCCGAACTGTGCGACCTTGAAATCGCCCAAGCCTCGAGTATCGACCAGAGCGTTTAGATTTCGCAACTCGGTCATCAGGCGGTTGGCTAATCTTTCCTCAGTGTTACTAGCCAGTTCTCGGCGGAGAGCTCGGATATATTCGCCTATGCCTAAGTCAAAGAGGAAATCTCGTTGCGTCTGTAGTGGTGCTGTTTCGTAGAACCCAACTTCGGAAAGGGCTTGGGATACGGCAGTGAAGTCTACGTGGGCAGTGATATCTTGTTGTCCGATGCAACGCAAAGGGTTTTGCCCTAGTACGTGTTCCCGGTAGCATCGTAGCGAGCCCTCGGTTCGTGCAGGATGGTAGAGCAAACCACGTTCATGTCCATAGTCAATGGTCAGCATGTAGCCGCGCTTCACGATACGGGAAACGGTGGAAGCCCAATTTGCGACCCCAAGATTTACCTCGCCGCGATATCCTTCTGGCAACCTCTTCACAATCTCACTGACACGTTCTGAGATCTCCATATTTGACACCTCACCGTTGACGAACTCCAATTCGCCCCTGTCGTTTATCCCCACATAACACTCCAAAACACTACCTCCGCGAACCGTGCAAACGTGAGTTGGGAACGCATCCAATAACTCGTTACTGATTACGCATCCGACAACTGATTCAGGTTGCAGCAAATCTTCGACACCGCGCACGTCACCCCGCGGTCGAAGGTCAAACGCGTGATATCTGAGTGCCTCGCCGAATTGATCCGCCTGGCCCACGCAACCCTGTCCACTCTCGACAGCATCGAGAATGTCCCGCGCCAATCCGCCATCGCCTGCGCCAAGTTCCACCACATCGAAACATTGCGGCTCCCCAAGAGCTTCCCAAGCCCTGAACAACCATCCAGCGATCAATACACCAAACGCCGGATGCATCTGCGGCGATGTGGCGTAGTCGGCGCCAGCGTTGACATTAGAGGTATAGTAGCCGCCCTCGCCGTAGAGCGCGATCTCCATGAAGCGCGCGAAAGTGATGGGACCTTCCGCCCGAATCTCGGCTTCTACGACCTGACGTGCCGGTGTAGATTCTTCCGGCATCTACGAATGTGGCTAACCGCGGTCAGCGATAGGAGTGTAATCGCGAGCGCGGTCGCCGGTGTATTTGAGCAGAGGCCGGATCAGGATGTTCCGACGATACTGCTCGACAACTTGGATGATCCAACCCGGGACGCGACCGATAGCAAAAATCGGCACGAAAAGATCCTGTGGGATACCGTTGAGGTAGTAGATAACGCCAGCGAAGAAATCTACGTTGACGTGTACGCCGCGCCTAGCGTATGGCGACATCGCCTCAACTACGGCTTCCAGAATGCGGTACCACTCCGGCTCTCCCTTCTCCTCACTCAACCGCCTGACCCCCTCGCGCAGGTGGCGTGCACGCGGGTCTTCTGCCTTGTAAACGCGATGACCGAATCCCATCACCGGGATCCGTTGCCTCAACAAATTTCTGACGTAAGTCTCGGCGTTTTCGGCGCTGCCGATCTCTCGCGCCATCTGCATCACGTTCTCCGCCGCTCCGCCATGAGACGGTCCCGACAACGCGCCGATAGCAGCCGATACTGCGCTATAGGCGTCTGCTTTAGTGCCGGCAACGACGCGCGCCGTGAACGAACTCGCGTTGGAGCCATGATCGGCATGGAGAACCAAGTCCTTGTCCATCAACTGAGCGGCATCTTCAGAAGGGGTTTCGCCGTCGAGCATGTAGAGGAAGTTGGCGGCGTGATTGAGTCCTCCGCTAGGGGGTACAGGTTCTTTGCCGCGTCGGATGTTGTAGTGTGCTGCGATGATCGTAGGGACCTGCGCGGTCATTCTCATACCCTTGCGGAAAGTCGCATCTACATCGTCCCACACCGCGTCCTTATCGGGATCGAACGCAGAAAGTGCTGAAACCGCAGTCCGCAACACGTCCATAGGGTGTGAATCTTTGACTGCGTCGATGATTGGGAATATCTCATCAGGCAGCTCGCGTTGGTTGCGGAGATCCTCGTCAAAGGCGTCTAATTGCCCCTGATTCGGCAACTCACCGTGTAGCAGAAGGTACGATGTCTCCTCGAAGTTCGACAACTCGGCAAGATCGTGGATGTTGTAGCCCCGATACTCAAGCACGCCTTCCCCACCATCTATGAAGGTAGTCTCAGTGCGGTCGAAATAAATCTCCCGCAAACCGCGGTGTAGCCTGATATCGTCGTTTTTGGGCATTGATGTTTTGTCCGATGCTGTGAACTATCTGCGGATGACAGGCGGCGAAATTCGGCTAGGCGAAACTACTCGCTGCAACGTCACACGCTTCTTTGCGTTTCAACTTATTTTAGAGCATGATGCATCCCACGATTGCCACCTCCCATCAATAACGAGTTGTCATGCAACTAACCTTGTCGGCGGATAAACTGCTGATTGAACCCATTGGAGGATTGAGTTGATAGTCGATGTCCATTCACACAATCCGACACACGAACATGACGTGCCGCCGGAAGATGTCACCACAAACCAGCTCATCGGCACTGGTGTGAAACTCGCTGGATCGCTAAGCGAGTACGCAACTGCAATGGAGCCGGTCGACAAAGCTCTCGTCTTTGGTATAGCCCCACGCCCAGGCGGTGACAAACACCCCTTAACCGATTGGAACGCCGGTTGGGATGACGATCTGAACCAAAACGACATAGCAGCGCGGGTGGCAGCGACGAATCCTGAAAAATTCATCCCGTTCATGTCGCTTCATCCCGAACAGCGAGATATCGACGATGAGTACGACCGCGCAGTCGGAGAGTTGGGTTGTAAAGGCATAAAGCTGGCTTTGAGCTATCAGGCAGTCGATCCCATGAGCGACGCTGCCTTCCGTCTTTTCGACCGCCTACAATCCGACGGATTACCGATCGTATTTCACAACGGAATGTCGGCTTCCCCTGACGCAGTGCTGCGCTACGCCCATCCACTAGCGATGGACGAAGTGGCGATCGCGTTTCCACGGTTGAAGATGATACTGGCCCACACTTCGCATCCCTGGTACGAAGACTGCATGACAGTGGTACGGAAACACCCAAACGTCTTCACGGATATCTCAGGAATGCCGTCGCGCCCTTGGATGGCTTGGCGAGCGATGAGAGTTTTCCACGAGTTCTCCGCAACTCACAAGATGTTCTTAGGATCGGACTGGGCACTTTGGACACCTCAAGAGACGATGGACGGTCTGCGCGCAATCCCAAGATTTGCCAGAGAGCATAACCTACCACCAGTGCCGGAGTCGGAGATTGAGGGGATAATCAACCGGAACTCGTTAGAGTTGCTAGGTTTGGAGTAAGTGCTCTAACACTCGAATTTCCGATCACCTCTTTATCAGGTATCAATGATCGGCATTGATCACGTTTGGAACCCAATTTCTCGAGCAACGTCGCGTTGTCGGGCATCCAAAGTGATGAATGAGATTTGGCTAGGGTCAGGTGCGGCGTACAACGCCACTGCGACGTGCCAAAGATCGGCACCTCTGAGATAACCGACTTGTAGAACGCGGTCGAATTCAGCCGTCAAAGGTCGATTCGGGTAGATCCAAGTAATGTTCGAACGCAAGGGTTGGTTGAAAGTCCTACCTTCACGCGCCTCAGCCGCCCGGATTTCTGCTTCCACTAGATTCGACGCGATTATGTCGGCATGATCACCGATGCGATCTAAGACGCTTTGAAAGCCGTCTTCACGGAACTCGATGGCGAGAATCGCAGAGCTATCGATGTACGCCGTCAAAATCGATTTCGATCTTCTAGGAATCGTTTTAACGCGCCCGGTCGATGCTCTCCGACTTTGAATGGAGTGCGCGGTCCCTTTGCGCGTTCCAAGATTCCTTGTCGTTCGAGTTCGTCCAACCTTTCCTCGATGGTTTGCGGGGCTTTCGGAATGGGACGGATTTCGGCGACGGGCTCTCCGCGGTAGGACACTGTAACGGTGTTGCCTTCGCGAACTTGACGCATCACCTCGGAGAACCGTGACTTAGCTTCGTATGTCGAATAGGTAATAACCATGACTTCTATGTTAACTGGTCAGACTGGTCGATTAGAGTTTTCGTCAGGTTGTTGCATCGTTTTCGACCGCGAGCATTTCGACATCGCCACTCTTCAATCGAATGTGGCATAAACTGGCCTCATTGCAACCACCATGACTAGGCCCAGAACTGATGGATGGACAACATACTCTCATCTCGAACCCCGCAAAAGAGAAACTGAATGCCGGCGAACCGATATTCGGCATCAACATATTTGAAGCATTGACACCGTCGGTCGTCAAGGTCGCCGCAAATGCCGGGTTCGACATGCTGATGGTGGACGCCGAACACGCTCTGAACGATGGCAGTGGCTTATCGATGTTCCTGACGCTCGTCCGTGACAACGGTATGACCCCAGTTGTCACCGTTATCGCCCCAGAACGTGCGTTGGTATCACGCGTCTTAGATGCTGGCGCGTTGGGCATCATACTTTCGCACTCCGAGACGCCAGAGCAGATGGAAGACCTAGTGCGCTGGGTCAAGTACGCTCCTGACGGTGAGCGTGGACTCGCGATGGGTGCAAACGCAGGATACGACGGCTCAGACGTAGCACGCTACTGCCAAGAATCCAACCAAGCGACACTGATTTTGCCAAAGATCGAGTCGCCTCTCGGTGTGCAGAACGCCGGCGACATCATGGATGTTGAAGGAGTGGACGGTGTGGTATTCGGACCTGGCGACCTTTCTGCGAAGATGGGTCACCACGGTCTATGGCAACACCCCGAAGTCCTAGCCGCGATCAACAGCGTGGTTGATGCCGCGATATCCCGCGGTCTGGCAGTCGAGCCGCCTGTAATGCCCAGAGACCGAGCAGAATACAGCCGCGAACTCACACGCGGTGCGCGGATTTTCGGCGCCACGAGGGACACAGAATACGACCTACTCAGAGACGCGGTGACGCGAGTTTTGGATGTGTACAGGTAGTGCAGGGTGCACTAGGATCGACAGGATTTGTAAGGATGCGGGAATGATGGAAGTAACCCGTCAGTCACATCACATCAAAACGTAGTAGAGATTCCTAGCTCCTCTCGGAATAACAGGTTGCGCTCGGAATGCAAGGACGGACGGGTCATTGCGCCGGGGCGAGCGTTGGGCGCGGTTTCCAATTTTCCGCTGCTAATTCCGAGAGGTATTTTATGAGTTGCCGCAGTTCATCTCGGTCGTGCAATGCCGGTTCGGGCAACACTATCAGGGCGTGATATGGGTTCGCTGCCATTTGATTTATAGCGGGTGCCGGGTCTGCTTCTACCTCAAAACCTTCCTCTCTGATCTCCCGAACTTCAAGCATTGCCCATCCCTGAAACTGTTGCGTGCCTGATGTGCCGCGGGTCAAAATGATGCGCACGAGATCGTCAAGCTCGCCCCGGTGCTCCGCTTCGCTGACCCGATTCACCGAGATTTCCCGACCGTCCACGTTGCGCCTCATCGATGCCTCAATCGCCTCCGGCGTACGAGCCTTCGACTCGGTGCTTCGAGTAACATCATGCCCCACGCACTCCGTCGCCTTGATCGGCCCTAGCGAAACCACTGCTACTTGTACCGCAGAGTCCCCAGAAGCGTCTTGAAGAATCCGTCTTGTTCGGCATGTTCAACGCTGTCGTACCTCACGTACGATCTGACGTTGAATAGCACAAGCACCTCGCCATTCGCTTCACACTCCGCCGTGACATAGTTGCGGTTGGCGCCTCGAACCGTTGCGGCGATTCCTCCCTCACGCACTGCAACGCTTGAAACCTCTTGCGGACAGTTTTCATCCATCATCCGCACAGCGCGATACGCGTTCGCTGACACCTCATCACTTGGAATCGGCTCGTGTTCCTCAACCGCGTCGTCAAGAGCGTCTTTGAATCGGGCTTTGGCTTCATCAATGTCTATTGGAAACTCGGCTGTGTGTGGGTATTCCGATGCGAAATTCGACGTGTCGCTGATCGATACTACGTTGTCTTCGGAGAACCACAACTTGAACCCAGATTTTCCGATGGGTGCGGTATCTGGTCGGCTTGGAGGTTTGGATAGCGCCAATGCCCAATCCGCAGGGTCGGCTGGCGTGAGATAATGTTCCCGCGTGTCAAGAGAGCTACGAGTATCGATGTCTTGAGTTGTCATGTTGTACGCTCCCATTTGCCGATGAGTTCCGGTATTCCATTCCAAGCTTCGACGATCCTCTGCTTTATCATTTGTCTATCTGGCAAAGGTTGACCTACATGGTGGTAATTGAGCGCTACGAACAGATTCGGTGCGTCAAACGCATTCTCGATCACGCGGATGTTTATCCGCCACCTCCTTGAACCGTTTGAAAATTCCATGCCCGCAGACGCTGAACCGAAGTCACCGAAACCGCTTTGTGCCAATCCATCTACGTCGAAAAAGTTCTCGGCAAGATAGGTCGCGGATGGTTTCCCTGAACCTTGCGTGCACAACGCTTCCACATTAAAACCATACGCGTACAGTTGCTCGGCTGTTTGGGTATTCTCGATGGCTAACGCCGCTACTTCCGCCAACCGGTCGAGATCGTTGAAAGATAACGGATAATCTCTCCGCACCGTAAACCGGCCGTCCAACGTGCGAGCCACGCTGATCCTTTCCGCGTGGATATTCATGCTGATGCCACCCTCCAAGATAGGCTCCGTCGTCACGAATGCGTTGACGCTTTGAAGAAAGCGCAACATTTCTTGCTCGTTATTCAACGCGGGGAAGTTGGGGATGACGATATTTGCGCTCGCGACCTCTGTAATCTCAATCGGCATTTTGACTCAACTCGGCGGTGCGCCTCTCAACGCGTAACGATACGATACATGATTCAAGGCTAATATCCTAATACGCCCGCGCACACAACGTTGGATGTGAGGGGTGAAATAGGATATGCGAGATTGGAGGGCTGGGAATCATGGACACAGCCCGTCGACTCCCTGCTTCGCGCCTATTCCCACGCCATTCCGCGCGCACACCATGTCATTCCGAGCGGAGCGAGGAATCTAGAGGGTGTGAACCACGATTGCCATGATTTTGAATGATGGGTGCGTTGTGCTTGATTCCCTGCGTTGAAAATGGTCGCGGTAAAGCGTTGCCGGAAAGCGGCGGGGATCATTTCCAATCATTACGCATATTGGCAATCATGGTTCACTCGCGGAGGGAGAATCATCCCTACAACGCCATACTTGCAACCTCATCAACCATCCGGTGAATTATCTCATCCACTTTGATCGCGCCTAGGTTGTCCCCCGATCGCGTCCGCAATGCTGCCGAATCAGCTTCGATCTCCCGATCACCAACGACCAGCATGTAGTTAATCTTTTGTAGTTGGGCTCCACGAATCTTCGCGTTCATGCGTTCGCTCGCATCGTTCACCTCAACGCGTAGCCCAGACTTTCGCATTCGATCCGCAACTGTGTATGCGTAGTCGTTGTGTCGGTCTGCGATCGGCACCATCATCGCCTGAGTGGGAGCCAACCATAGCGGCAGGTTGCCGCCGAGGTGTTCGATCAATACGCCGATGAAGCGTTCCAAAGACCCGAGCATCGCCCGATGGATCATCACTGGACGCTCGCGCTCACTTGCAGCGTTCACATACTCAAGATCGAACCTTTCCGGCTGATTGAAGTCGATTTGCACTGTGCCAAGTTGCCACTCGCGACCAAGAGCGTCTGGTACGAACATGTCGATCTTCGGACCGTAGAATGCGCCTTCGCCTTCGGCCGTCTCAAACTCGCCACCGCGCTCCGAAAGCACGGCTTCAAGCGCCGTCTCAGCGCGATCCCATTGCTGATCTGATCCGACTCTCTTTTCCGGGCGTAAAGATAGGACGAAGCGGGTGGAGTCGAATCCAAAGACTTGGTAGCTCTCGTTGAGCATATCGATGAAGCCGTTGACCTCTTCTGCGATCTGATCCTCACGACAGAAGATATGCGCGTCGTCCTGCGAAAACGATCTCACGCGAGTCAGTCCTGCTGTCACGCCCGACAATTCGTATCGGTGCAACCGCCCGAAGTCAGCATAGCGAATCGGCAACTCGCGATACGAATGCAATGACTTCGAGTAGATGACGGCATGAGACGGGCAGTTCATGGGTTTCATCCCGTATTCCTGCTCGTCAATCTCCAGCATGTACATGTTCTCGATGTAGTTGTCGTAATGCCCAGACGTCTTGAACAGATCGGTCTTGAACATCTGCGGAGTGATCACCTCTTGGTACCCGTATCGTTCGTAGAGACCTCGGACGTAATCGACGAGTCTGTTGTAGACAAACGCGCCTTTTGGTCGGAAGAAAGGGTTGGCGGGTGCGACCTGATCGAAGAAGAACAGTCCCATCTGAGCACCTAATCGACGGTGGTCGCGCTGCTGTGCCTGCTCACGCTGCTTGAGATAGACGCGCATCTTGTCACGCGACTCCCAAGCCGTGCCGTAGATGCGTTGCAACATCGGGTTGGCTTCGCTACCGCGCCAGTATGCGCCTGCAGTAGAGAGCAACTTGAATGCCGATATCTGCCCGGTCGAATCGACATGTCCGCCGCGGCAAAGATCATCGAATTCGCCATCTGAGTGACTCGTAAACGTTACCCGTTCGTCCTCTGGGATACCGTCGATGATCTCCTGCTTGTAACGGTTGTCCGTTACCAACTCCCGCGCCTCTTCCCGCGTGACTTCCCGCTCAACGAAGGAAGTGTTTGCCCGAATCGACGCCCGCATCTCGTTCTCGATCGCGTCAAGATCTTCGGGTGTGAAGGGGCGTGAGACATCAAAGTCGTAGTAGAACCCATCGCGTATCGGCGGGCCGATGGTCAGCTTCGCTTCTGGAAAGAGCTTTAATACCGCCTCGGCCAAGACGTGTGCGGCAGAGTGGCGGAGTGCGTCTCGATACTCCGCTTGCTCTTCTGGGCTAAGGTCTCGGAATCGTCGTCTTTTGGACTTTGTTGATGTTTGTTGTTCGCTGTCTGCCATGTCGATTACCTGCAAGTAGCTGTTCGCGTGATTGGCGACGGGCAGGCGCGTTCAAATGCGTGGACGAAGCACGAGAGTAATCCGTGTGAAGTGCAACCCCGTCGCCACTTGATCGGAGGATTTGGCGCGGGCCGGTGAAGAACTAGCGGGCCCGCGCCCACATAGTGAGGGTGCGACGCCGCATAAGGTCGCCCTCACTCAATGTGGATGTTGTGAACCTGATGTTCATCTGGAATGCAACTAATTCAGTTGCGGAGTGTTGAGATTAAGTGTACCTTCTCTACTTCTGATTTAGTGAGATGTTTGCAAAACCATGTCATTCCGACGGAAGTCGCCGCTTCAGCGGGCGGAACGCCCATCCAGAGGGGATGGGCGAGGGGTGAATCCCCCCTTCGCGGAGCATAAGGGGGTTAGGGGGATGCCCTACTATGTCATTCTGAACGTAGCGAAGCGGAGTGAAGAATCTAAACCCGAACGCTGGAGATTCCTCGCTCCGCTCGGAATGACATGGGGTGAGTGTGAAGGAGAATTGCCTCCCCTCATTCCGACGAAAGTCGGAATCCAGAGGGGCCGTGAGTGGGAGTACGTCCCCTTCGCTTCAGCCCAAGAAGACCGACGACAGGGACGTGTGCGAGCGAAGCGAGAACGCAGGGGATACCGGGGAAGGGTGGCAGGCAAGCATCCCCCTAGCCCCATTGCGCTCCGCGAAGAGGGAAGACTCCTCGCCGCGCTTCAGAATGACATGGGGTTTTAAACTGTGATAGGAATGATTGAAATGATGGACTGTGATGGGTGTTGTTAGTTTGGATGTCCACGCCCTTTGTTCCCCCTTTGGGCATCAAGGGCGAGCAGAGACATCATTAAGAAATCATTCCCATCACGGTTCAAAATGCCTATAATCCCCGTTTAGACAACCCGTCAACCATAGGAACAACGTCTTTGCCACCTATCGGAACTATCGCACTATCCATCCTGTTGACCGCTACTCTGCTCGGATGTGCTGGCACTGACGATGATTCCGCCAGCAACGAGCAAATTCAGAATCTAGAGGCGACAGTCCAATCTCTGCAAGAGTCTCTCGCATCCCTCGAAAACGAGAATGCCGATCTTAAAGACGAAATCGCGACACTTCAACAGGAACTTGAAGATGCCGATTCCATGCTAGAGTCTGCCCTCTCCGATAAGGATCAGTGGTCCAAGAATGAGCAGTGGTCTAAAGGCGATGAGTGGTCGAATGACAAGAGCGATCAACTGACTACGTTGCAGGGTACCGCCTTGGAAAGAACCGCCAGGCTTGCTGAGGATGCCGGTGGCGTAGTCCACCACATTGAACATTCTGGGCGAGGAGACCGCACAGTTTTGGTCACACCTCAAGAGTTCGTGGATGGTGAGACTCCGCTCATCGTTTCGCTTCACGGCTTTGGTGGGAATTCCGCCGATCACTCCGCATACTTTCCGTTGCATGAGCGCGTGAATAGTCATGGTTTCGGCCTGTTACTACCGACCGGGGTGCTGAACGCCGAGGGATTCCCTTTCTGGAACCCTACCGATGAGTGCTGCGATGGCGGCAAGACCGGCGAGGACGATGTCGCTTACCTGACCGAACTGGTAGCGGAGGGCACGAAGCTGTACGAATTCGATCCGATCTATTTCTTTGGTTACTCTAACGGTGGGTTTATGGCGTACCATATCGCCTGCAAAGGTCTGCCAGGCCTTCGCGCCGTTGCTAGCCTCGCCGGCACGAGCTACGTAGAGGAATCAAGTTGCGAGGGCGCGCCTCCAGTATCAGTGCTTCACATTCACGGCACCGAAGACAGCGTGATACGGTTCGATGGCGATGCTACAGAGCCAGACCCGAAAAGCGGCGACGAAACAGCGTTCTACGCCAGTGCTAACGACATGGTGACGCGCTGGAGCCAGCGCGCCGGGTGCGAATGGCCAGAAAACCCCACGCCATACGACACTATCGATTTCGACCAATACGTTACGGGACCTGAAACCCAAGCGTTCCGCCTAGAATCAGGCTGTGCCGACGGAATCAGCATCGAACTTTGGGTAGGGCAAGGCAGTAGCCATTCACCCGACTACGGCGAGACATTCATCAACGCACTGTTGGAGTGGCTGCTGTCGCAAAAGTAATTATGCCCGTAAACCGTCAACATAACCTGAGCAACGCAAAACACGACTCAAAAGTGGTCCTCATCGGAGGATCTTCGCACGTCGGCAAGTCGACCGTGTCCGAGTCTCTCGCAGCCGAGTTAGGTTGGACGCACCTCTCTACCGATAGCTTGGCACGTCATCCCGGACGTCCGTGGGCACCAGCACATCAGAAGGTGAAAGACAATGTGGCGGATCACTACCTCAACTTGTCAGTCGACAAGTTGGTCGAAGATGTCCTACGTCACTACCGAGTTAATGTCTGGCCAGAGGTTGAGGCGATCGTCGCATCGCGCTTGAACAATCCGTCCACGGCTGGGATCGTCGTAGAAGGATCGGCTTTGTGGCCCGAATTCGCTACGAGCCTAGACTTCAACAAGGTTTCCGCAATATGGCTTACGGCCAGTGAAGTAGTCTTCAGGCAGAGAATCTACACAGAAAGCATGTATAGCTCTAAATCTAGTCGGGAACGGATGATGATCGATAAGTTTCTTGAACGTACTCTCGCCTACAACAAGCGTATGGTTGACGCTGTAAACCGTCTTGGGTTCACTCTCGTAGATGTCCGACATTCCAACGTAACGGAGCTGACCGAAAGGTGTCTATCGATACTCAGGATAGACAAGCTATAGAGGCCCACTCAAGCGACGCCAGAATTCTATCCCACACTTAACCTAGCCAAATCAGCGTCTATAGTCTCCGCATCCAACGACAGCCTCTCCCACTCCTCCCAAAGTGCCTCGGCCTCTGTCTTGAGCGTGCGATATTGCTTGCCTAAAGTCGCAACGCGATCCGGGTCGTCATAGAGTTGGGAGTCTGCGAAGATCGTGTCCAACTCGGCGATTCGCGCCTCGTAGTCGTCCAATGAAACGGTTACGTATTCAATACGCTTAGCTAGTCGATGGGATTCTTTTGTCAGTGCCTGGCGTTCCTCTTCCTCGGCGCTGACAATATTGTTGTAGCCATCGGTCTCACGGTGCGGTTGCTTCGTGAAAACCGTCCTGCCATTGCCTCTTGCTTCGATGTTCCGAGTATTCGTCTCAACTTCCTTCCGATATAGATAACCGTCATAATCACCCGGATAGATCGTTGGATGTCCACCGTCGATCTCAACTATCTTGTTTGCGACCTGCCGTATGAGAGTCCGATCGTGAGTTATGAAGCAGATGGTGCCGTGGTAATCGCCAAGAGCATCCGCCAGAATCTCCCTCGATACGATGTCGAGGTGGTTTGTCGGCTCATCCATCAGAAGCAAGTTACTCGGTTGTAAAAGCAGCTTAGCCAACGCCACCCGTGCCTTTTCACCCCCAGACAAGACCGAGATGCGCTTCTGGATATCATCGCCGCTAAACAGAAATCCGCCTAGAGTGTTGCGTATGTTCTGATCCGTCTCCATCGGTGCTGCTTGTCGCAACTCATTAAACAGCGTGTTTTTCGGATTCAACAACTCCAGCACATGCTGCGCATAATACGTCTCAATGATGTTGTGACCGATCTTTCTTTCCCCCTCATCGAATGGAATCACATTCGCCAGCATCTTCAACAACGTAGTCTTCCCAGCGCCATTCGGACCGACCAATGCAACGCGGTCTCCTCGAACAAGGGTTATATCCAACCCTCGGTAGACTACGTTGTCGCCATAAGACTTGCTTACGTTCTTCAACGATATGACTTCGTGCCCGCCACGCGGAGGCTTCGGGAATGAATAGTTAACCTTCTTCGTCGCCCTCGGTAATTCGATAATCTCCATCTTTTCCAACTGCTTCAAACGGCTCTGCACTTGGCTGGCTTTCTTTGCTTTGGATCGGAAACGCTCGACAAAACGCATCTGTCTCTGGAACTCACGCTCTTGCCTCGCTGAAGCAGATCGCTTGACCTCAAGCGCACGATCACGCGCGGATAGGTAATCGTCATAGTTGCCCTTGAAAAGCACTACCTCGTCCGGCTCGATGGCGAGGATCTTGCTCGCGGTCTGGTTCAGAAAAGCACGATCGTGAGATGTGACTAGCACTCCGCCCTTAAAGTCAGAGAGGTACTTCTCGAACCACAGGTTCGCCTCTAGGTCGAGATGATTGGTCGGTTCGTCAAGCAGCAAAAGGTCGGGCTTGCTGAAGAGAATCTTGGCAAGACCGGCTCGCATGACCCATCCGCCGCTGAACTCGCTGATGGGGCGCACAAAGTCGGTTTGCTTGAACCCCAATCCCGCAATAATCGCTTTGGCTTCATGCTCCCGTGCATCTCCGCCCGCTTCCTCCAACTTGATGTATAGCTCACTGAGACGGTCTAAAAGAACGCCCTGACGTTCAGGATCTGTTTCCGACGACAACTCGCCCTGTGCAACGGCAATCTCTTCCTCCACCACATTCGCCTTCACATCGGCATTCAGCACTTCTTGGAGCAACGAAACATCACTAAACGAATCCGGCTCCTGCTTGAGATAACCGACAGATAAGTTTCGGCGCATAGTTACTCCCCCAATATCAGGGTCCATACTCCCCGCCAGAATCTCCAATAGCGTCGTTTTTCCTGATCCATTCGCACCTATAAGCGCGATTCGATCCCCAGATTCAATGGTTAACGTCAAACCACTGAACAGAGTCCTTTCTGAGTAGGATTTGGAGATTTCGGACGCGAATAACATGCCTCTCCACACAAACTATGCCCCAGTCGCAGGGCGTGAGTGAACCAAAAACAGATCGGTTTTGACAGAGCTTGAGGAGTGGTGGGCGATGGAGGATTCGAACCTCCGACCTCGTCGATGTCAACGACGCGCTCTAACCAACTGAGCTAACCGCCCTTGAGTGGTAGGTTCAGATTATATATCGGGGTTAGTCGGAGTTCGCAGTCATACGTGTCCGCTCGCATCGTCCCGGCAATGCTGCCCTGAATTTAGATGGCAATTATATGCCTGACACAAAAAATTGTCGCAGGATGATGAACTTGTGGGTTGCGGGGGAGAGAGCAGCCACGACATGGATAACGTTCGTTATCGCGCGGCTAGAATCATAGAGGTCGAAGGGCGCCTGACAAGCGTAATTGAGATTGCAGGTAGGCCACTCTTAGCAAAACACCTGCGTTTCTCCCTCCGACCTAACGCCCATGCTCGGAATCGAATAGGGCTGAACCCCATTATAGCGCAACCGCTAATCGTTGTTATCCGTCTGATACCCTCTAGGTTGCCACAGATTTTTGTCATCGCCGAACTGATGAATGCGACCACCAGGGCGTTCCGCGCCCCCTGAACGGTTCGGCAGAGATCTGTGACACGAAATCCCGACAAGCGACTAAGACTTCGGCGGTGGGGGTAGACGAAAGAAAATGGCGCGCTTGGCGGGATTTGAACCCACGACCTCAGCCTTCGCAGGGCTGCGCTCTATCCACTGAGCTACAAGCGCGCGGCGCATACCACACCTGACTTTCAGGTTATCACCGTTATCCGGCGACACCCTCAGCCAAGAAATTTGGTGCCGAGGGTGGGATTCGAACCCACACGTCCTTGCGGACACTACGCCCTGAACGTAGCGCGTCTACCGTTTCGCCACCTCGGCAGGGAGATCACTTTCGCGACCTTCGTTCTGTATTCAATCGTAACTGATGACGCATCGAAAGCGTATCCGGCGCCCGCCAATCCATCCACGCGGGATACAATGCTAATCAAACCTAATCCTTGGACTGGGGCGAATGTCCATGATCATGACGGAAGCCAAGACTGATGCAAAGCTGCTGACGGCGGACGATCTCTTGCGCCTTTACAGCGAGGGTGTTCGTGGCGAGCTGATACGAGGGGAGTTGCGCGAAACGATGGCATCTGGAGGAGAACACGGCGAAATCGTTGTAAATCTTGCCGTCGCACTGGTTAATTTCGTAAAGCCCAAGCGATTGGGACGCATCGCAGCATCCGATTCAGGTGTTTGGCTAGAACGCAACCCCGACACGGTGCGAGAACCAGACATAGCTTTCGTATCCTCCGAAAAAATCCCTGTCGGTGAGCGAGTCGTCGGATATTACGAGGTCGCTCCTGACATAGTGGTGGAAGTCGTATCTCCGAGCGATACCGCCCGCGAGATGGACGACAGAGCGCGGATGTGGCTTAGCCATGGCGTGCGTCTCGTTTGGGTGGTTTACCCAGATACGAGAACCGTCGTTGTCTATCCGCAGGACGAACCCGTTACGGAGCTAAACGAAAACGAGAGTCTGGACGGCGGGGATGTCTTGCCAGGCTTCTCGTGCGCCGTCGCCGACATATTCGAATAACAGACGATCCCTTTCTCTGGACCGTTTACTCTGTTAGGGGCGACACATTCCGCGCGCCTATGCTATGCCTATCCCTATGTCATTCCGAGTGCAGCTCCCTATGTCATTCCGAGCACAGCATGTCATTCCGAGCGCAGCGAGGAATCTCAACTCGTTGAAAAACTAGAGATTCTTCACTCCGCCGTGCTACGTTCAGAATGACATTGGGCTACGCTACGTTCAATTCGACATCGGTTTCGCCCATTCAGAATGACATCGGGCTACGCTCGATTCAGAGTGTCGGAAGGATAACGTTCCTACTCGTCAATCCACACCCAAAATATCCAACGCATCTCGGTTGATGATCGCCTCGATCTCATCCTCTGGTATACCCGGCAGATGATGATCCTTGGCGAACTTGTTCAAGCCGCGCAAACTGTCGATGTTGTCTTGCGGTCTCGTCACCGGCCAGTCCGATGCGAACAAGATGTACTGGGTCGAACCCCATTCGTGGAACTTTAGCATCGCCTCCCAGAAGGAATATGGACGGTAGAACTGCGCCGAAACATCGCACCACACATTCGGATGCTTACGCACCACCGATAAACAGTCCACCTGCCAAGGATGCGCCAAGTGCGCTAAGATCATCTTCAATTTCGGAAACGCCATCGCCACCTTCTCCGTCGTCAGCGGATGAGCGTACGTCAACGGAGCCTCCGTCATCGGCGATGTCCCTTGGTGGAAGATGATCGGAATGCCATCGTTCTCCAAGCGAGCAAACATCCGAAACGCTTCCGGTGACGTCGGATCAAAGTCTTGGTAGTTGGGACCGAGTTTGATCCCTTTGCAACCCAGATCGCCAACGCAGCGGTCGTATTCGTCCTCCCAGTTCGGATCCAGCGGATGCAGCGACATGAACGGTATCGTTTTGTCGGGGTTCTTCTTAGCCGTGATAGAAGCGATGTCGTTGTGGTTTAGGGACGGGTCCCATCCGCCTTGACGCAACACTCGCTCGTCGGGCCTCCAGGGTCGAGGTGCGATGCCAAATATGAAGGTCTTGTCGACCGGTGCCATGTCGTTGTAGTAGTCGTCTATGCTGTTGGTGAGTTGGACGGTCTGACCAGAGCGCATCGTGGTCTCAGTTAGCATCTCATCTTCCGGCACGGTGTCCGAGTGGCTAGGCAGGTGGGTATGGACATCAACGATCATGGTGGTCTACCTCGGGGTGTCAATTGAATGTTGGTTCGGATTCGCTAGTAGCATCGTAAACGATAAGCCAGCTTCTTGAGCAACTGATCGCTCGAAGTAACACAGGACAAAACACGCTATGGACGCAGTAGTAATCTTCTCCGCCGCTATCGTCGCCGCATCAATCATCGGCGCCTTCATCATTATGTCCCGCCGCAGTGCCGAGACCGGCGATGAATCTCCTGATCTCATACGACTCGCAGAAGAAAAAGCCAGAGCCGAATCAGAACTCGCATCAACCCGCACCGATCTAGAAAATACTCAACAGCAACTTCACGATGCCCGTCAATTCGAGATCCAAAACGCCAAACTCGAAACCGATATCGCAAACGCAAACGCTATCCAATCCCGAACCGACGACGAACTCAAAAACACACAGTCCCGTCGCAACCAACTCCAATCCGATGTCCAAAAACTGACCGCCGAAATCTCAGGCCTTAAAGCCGAACTCGATGCCAAGAACGAATCTCTCCGAGAGGAAACCGCCGAAAACACCGAACTGTTGAAGCAGTCCACAGAACTTGGCTCTCAGGTCAACACCCTGACAGCCAAGGTCTCTAACCTGAACACCGAACTCAAAAACGCTGAAGAACGACTCGTCGAACGCGGTCAACTCGAAAAACTCTTCGGAGACCGCTTCAAAACGATGTCATCAGAGACTCTCGCCAATCAGCAGAAGCAGTTCATTGAGCGCGCCCGCGAGACGCTGAAACCGCTGTCCGACAAAGTCGAAAAACTCGATCGCGAGTGGGTGAACACTTCCGGAGCATTCAAGCAACAAATCGAATCCCTCGCCAGCGAGACTCGGACACTTTCAACCGCCTTGACCAGACCTCAAGCAAGAGGCCAGTGGGGAGAAATGCAAGTCGAACGCGCTCTCGAACTCTCTGGCTTGGTGAAGGAATTTCACTACGAGACTCAAGCTCCTGACCAACAAGGGGGACGCACCGATTTCATCGTCCACATGCCTCATCGCAGAGACATCATCCTCGACTCCAAAGTGTCACTCGTAGCCCTAATGGATGCACAAGAAACAACCGACGAAAACCAACGCGCACAACACCTAGACCGCCATGCGCGCCTCATGCAGGGCCATGCCGACTCCCTAGCAAGCAAAGAATACTGGAGCCAGCTACCCGATTCCGCCGACTTCGTAGTGATGGTCGTCCCCGAATTTGCCCTCCCTCCTGCAGTGGAAAGACGCCCAAACCTGATCGATCATGCGCTACAAAACAACGTCGTCATCAGCACTCACTCCACACTTGTAGCCCTCCTCAAAACCGTCGCTATGGGCTGGCAAGAACGGAAAATCGCAGAAGAAGCAAATGAAATCGGACTCCTCGGACGCGAACTCCACGATCGCCTAGAAGTGTTCGCCAGCCACTATGCCGAAATCGGCACTGCTCTCGACCGCGCAGTCAACCGTTACAACCGCGGCGTCGGCTCCCTCGAATCCCGTGTCCTGACCCAAGCCCGGCGCTTCCCAGAACTCGGCGTCCAAACCACCAAAGAACTACCCGAAGCACAAACCATTGAAACCACCGTCCGTGAGATGCGAACTCTTTCTGCCGACGACGCACATAGCGAAAATGGTTCGGGATAGATGCTCTGGCCCGCGATCGGTAAGTTGCAAATTAGGATTTACATACGCGATTTACTCTAGCAAGTCATGTCAGAACCTATCATCACATTCGATGACCAAGACCTCGTTCTCGAGGCTGAGAACATGAGCGTCCGCTACGGCCCTTTGCTCGCCGTTGAAGACGTTTCTGTGCAAATCCCTCGCAACTCGATCGTTTCTCTGATCGGCCCTTCAGGTTGTGGGAAAAGCACCGTTCTAAGATGCTTCAACCGAATGAACGACTTGATCCCGGGAGCGAGCGTCACCGGCAGCATCAGATACCAGGGCGTAAACGTTTACGACGATGACGTAGACCCTACTGACATCCGCTTTCGCATAGGTATGGTCTTCCAACGCCCGAATCCCTTCCCGAAGAGCATCTACGACAACGTCGCATTCGGACCGCGCGTCAACGGCCTCACTGATGACCTTGACCGTGTTGTCGAAGAATCCCTACGACGCGCCGCGCTCTGGGATGAAGTCAAAGACCGCCTAGACCACAGCGGTCTCGGAATCTCCGGCGGGCAACAACAAAGACTTTGCATCGCACGCGCCCTGGCCGTCGACCCCGACGTAGTCCTAATGGATGAACCAGCATCCGCACTTGATCCGATCTCTACTCAAGCAATCGAAGACCTCATACGGGAACTCTCGCAAGAAGTGACGATTATCATCGTTACTCACAACATGCAGCAAGCAACCCGAATCTCCGACTACGCAGCGGTTATGATGGTTGCCGAGGACCGCGTTGGACATCTCATTGAGTATGGCACCAACGAGCAAGTCTTCGGAAACCCCGTAGATGCCCGGACTGAGGCTTACGTAACTGGACGCATCGGCTAGGAAAGCGAGGGCAACATAGTATGCCCAATGAACAACTCGACTACAGCCTCGCACACATAGAAGCCGAAATAGTTTTACTCGGCGGACTCGTTGAGACCGCCATATTCAAAGCCATTCGGGCTCTCAGGTACCGAGACCTTGATCTCTCGCGTCAAGTCATCGACGAAGACGACCGTATCGACGAACTCGAAACCAAGATTCAGAATGAATGCGTTGAGCAGATCCGTCGACAGGCACCCCTCGCTGCCGACCTCAGACGCATCATCGGAATGATGTTTATCGCAAACGAATTGGAGCGCATGGGCGACTACGCAGAGGGAATCGCAAAAGTCTCGATCAACATGGGGCACGAAGCTCCCTTAAAGGAACTTGAAGATATCCCCAAAATGGCCGATTTAGCTGTTTCGATGATGAAACGCAGCATCGACGCTATGACAACCACTGACCGTGAGGATTCAGCACGCATCGCTCTTGAGATTGAAAACGACGATGACGAAGTCGACCGTCTATACCAAAAGGTGCAAACCGACGTTCTATCACTTGTTGAGGAAGACCGCGAGCGTGCAGTCAGAGCCACTTATCTACTCTGGGTCGCACACAACGTCGAGCGCGTCGCTGACCGATCAACCAACATCGCCGAACGCGCTATCTTCATGTCCACAGGTGTCATGGTCAGCAGCAACGCCGAAGCACAAGCCGCTGTTCTCGGCTAAATCCGAGCCTCGGAATACAACATATCCACCGCTACCGTCGCCCATCCGAAGTCGGTACCACGTAAGCCGCGACCGCTCAAAGGCGAGTAAAACTCACGAAAATCTCGACCCGCCATCTCAATCGACTTCGTTTCAATTGATTGAGCAACATCGCGGAATCCATGACGACGCAATCCCTTAGCAAGCAACCAATTCAGATTCAAACAGACCGGCCCTCTCCATATCGTCGACTCGCCCTCGGCATCAAACTTAGGCTCGGAAATCGACACGCTCGGCACTGGATAAGGCGCCCAAAACTCATCTTCATTCGTCAAATGCCGCTCCACAACCTCCGAAACCTTCCCGTAGTCCTGCCCACCAATAATCAACGGAAATATCGAACCTACCGCTAACGTATGGTCGGGAATTCTCTCAGCGCCACGCAGATATATCCACCTTCCGAGTGCATCGTCCCAACACTGATCATTCAAGGCCCGCACTGTCCGATCACTTATCTCGCGAGCCGATGCCGCTTCATCGCGCTGATCCAATAACTCATGCATTGTCGCGATCGCATCCCATCCATCCGCATAGACCGCATTCATAAACGGTTCGATCAGGATAAAGCGGTTGCGGTACCTGAGTCGTTTGAAGTCATGTCCCTTGCCAAACAATGCATTGTGCCAATCCAGCAACCAGTTCTTCCATAACAACTGAATCCTGCCGGGCATCTGCAATCCCAACTCCGCGTCATACGCTGGCGAGTTATCCAACCCGCATTCATACGGCGAAACCACGCTAATCAAACCGTCACCGTCTGGAACCCTCTCCCGATTCAACCACTCGTAAAAACTCCTGACCTTTGGCAACATGCGATGAAGGTAATTTGCATCTCCCGACTCCTCAACCACTCGCAATAGAGCCTGAGCCAACACCGGAGGTTGGACCATACCCGAGTTTCTACGACGCCAATCGCCAAAACTGCTCTGCCCTGCCATCGCACTGGCAAACGCACCCCAACGCCCCCAATACGTTATGTGACCAACAAACCCATCCTCGCGTTGAGGTATCAGCAGCGTTGACAACTCCGCCTTTGCCAAATCAACATCCAACGTTGACAACGCTATCGCATGGAAACAGGAATCCCAAAACCACTGCCACTCATAACGCCCCACGGACGGCATCACATACGTAAACTCTTGCTGATAGTACGGATCGAAACCTGTCCGCACATTGCTAAGCAGCTGGCCCAAAGCCCGAGAACGTAGTTCTTCACAATTCATACATACTCAGGTTAACTAACCATGCAACCCCAACGAGACTTTTGCACAACTCCCGTCATTCTCGCGAAGGCGAGAATCCAGATGGGCGGTTGGCTAGAACCAAAGCCGAAATCCTCACCAATCACTTACCCTTGCTATGCTGGATACCCGCCTACGCGGGTATGACGGTGGGTCCCCCCTTGATGCTCAAGGGGGAGGATTACGCACAGCACCCCGACGCGGAAATTAACATCATCCCTATGATCGCAACCGACAGCACATCCGAACTCACAGCCGCCGGAGATATCGGAGGCACTCAAATCCGCGCCGCTCTCGTTAACCGAGACGGCACAATCATCAAAGAAGCCGTAGGGCAAACTATGCCTGAACGAGGTATTCAAGATGCCGCTGTTCGTCTGTCCAAACTCGTACACGACGTCACAGCCGATGCCGACGGAGTCGTAGGTCTAGCCGTATCAACCGCTGGTCCTATCCACCCAGCATCAGGCACTTACGACCATCCACCCAACCTGACTGGATGGCACGGCAAATCGATGAAGCCAGACCTCGAACGATTGACATCATTGCCCGTCGCTATTGGACACGATGCCACTCTAGCTGCTCTCGCAGAAACACAGTTCGGACCATTCAAAGGCTCACAAAACCTCGTATACGTCACCATCAGCACCGGAATTGGCGGTGGCATAGTCGCAAACGGACAAATGGTCACGGGATCCACTGGGCAAGCCGGGGAACTCGGACACATAACCGTACGAACCGATCCTGCGGCTTTGAGCTGCGGCGTCGGTTGCCATGGTTGCTTCGAGGGTAACGCCTCTGGACCCAACATCGGAAAAATGGCCCGTCAAGCAGCACAGGACGACATCGCCAACGCATCGAAACTCATTGAACTAGCGAGCGGAGAAATCGACAACATCGACGCTCGCATCGCATTCCAAGCAGCAGAACAGGGCGACATAGTCGCAGAAAAGGTCATACAGCAAGTCATCGAGAACGTCGGACGCGGTCTAGCCAGCATCCTTGCCGTCCTCGATCCCGACGGCATCATCGTCGGTGGCGGCGTAGTTCACAGTCTCGAAAGCCGATGGGAGGAAGTCATTGAGGCCGTCAGAACTTACGGACTTCCCAGATACAAAACCCGGGGCATACCCGTATCCGTTACTAAACTCGGCGACGATGTCAGCCTGATCGGAGCATCCGTGCTGTCCTTCTCTCGTTTCGGGACAACAGTGCCTTCAATTGTGGGGTGAACGATGGCCGATAGGCAATCTGGTTAGCAACGTATAATCTAGGTATGCGTCGGGGAGTGGCGCAGCTTGGTAGCGCGCTTCGTTCGGGACGAAGAGGTCCCGGGTTCAAATCCCGGCTCCCCGACCATTCATCTCACCTTTGGAGACCTTGCATGACTGCGTCATTCCGAGCGCCTCACATGTCATTCCGAGCTCCTCCCATGTCATTCCGAGCGCATCCCATGTCATTCCGAGCGTAGCGAGGAATCTCCCTCATCGCTACGCGCAAGATGCTTCAAGGGATGCACAGCCTGTGAACCAGGGACGTTTCAATCATTGCTTTCGTGGTTCAATCCGCGGCAGAGATTCCTCGCTCCGCTCGGAATGACACGGTATGACGCATCGAACGAACAATGCATCACGCGTGATCATCAAGGCGCAACGTTTTATGTGCGTCCCGTAGGCATATCGTAGCGCAACGCGTCGTACTCATCTTCATCTGGTGGTTGCGATGGCGGTTGATCATCATCACCTTCTGGAGCGTCATCACCACCATCGTCTGGCACTTCGACTATGGACTCATCGTCACCGCCATCACCATCGAATTCGGATTCGGATTGAGATATGCGAGCACGATAGATCATCGCACCTGCGCCCACTAACAGCGCCACTACCGTCGTGACTATGATCGCCATAATCCAACCACTCGCACCCGTATCTTCCTCTTCAACTACTGGCGGAACTGCGGTCGGAACAGGCGTCGGGGTATTCGTCGCAGTTGCAGTGGGTACAGGCGTTGATGTGCTAGTCGGCAACGGCGTACGAGTCGGCTCTGGGGTTGATGTAGGTGTCGATGTGCTAGTCGGATCCGGCGTATTTGTGGCTGTCGCGGTAGCTGTCGGTGTAGGCGTATCTGTTGGTACCGGAGTGGGCGTATGCGTAGCGGTTGGCAACGGTGTCGGAGTGTCAGTCGGTACCGGTACCGGAGTAGGCGTATCAGTAGGAACCGGGGTGTACGTTGCGGTCGGCAACGGTGTCTCGGTCGGTGTGGGTGTCTCGGTCGCCGGGAAAACGACTGGTGTAGGCGGCGGAGGCGGAACTGGCGTCTCGGTCGGCTCTGCCGTTGGCGTAGGAATCTCCGGGACTAGTGTGGGAGTCGGAGTCTCGGTCGGTGGAATCGGCGTCGCCGTAGGTTGCAACTCCTCTGGGATTACCAAGAAAAGCAAACCATCGAACGTCGATGCCCTCGCGCATACGCGACCTAGCGATTGGCTAGCCAAGTTCGCGGCTTGTCGCGTCGGAGAGTTGAGCAACTGCTGAACCCCATTGTCGAGAAGCAACATGATCTCGATATCGTCCAGAAGAGAAGGCTGCACGGTTGATGGAACAGGCAGACACACTTCCGCGTGCGGGGTAAAGGTGATGTTGGTTATCGGCAATCCGTCAGCAGAAACGTATGCAGCCTCATACCAATTCCCGATCGTGTCGAAACGGCGCACATTTGCCTCTAAAGCGCTCGCCTCAGCACCTTCAAGCAACCGCACACCTATCCAACCGCGGACCGGTATGGATTGGGGCAAAACATTGAACGATGCCCTTGATGCTCCGTCAGATACATACTCCCCACCGCTTTTGTAAGTGGCCGTCTTATACCCGTCGCCGCGATAAGTGATCTCATCTGGCGGTGATTCATTGCCGAAGAACGCTTCTACTTGCTGGTCTTCTCCGATGATGCGAACCGGGATTCGTTTGCGAACCACAACTGCCCCACCAGGAATCTCTTGGGTTATCGAAACTCGTACCGCAAAATCACCAGCGCGATGCGGTGCCAAATAGGTCGTCGAACGCGCATCAGATGCTTCGATATCTCCGATCGAGGCTGTCCAATGAATCGTCACGTCTTCCCGGTCAGCCAAGGAGTTGTCCAACCCGCCATCAATGTTGAACGTATTGATGCCGATCAGAGTGTCTTGGCCCTTTCGCAAGTTGATGAAACCCTGGTATGGAATGACATCACCGAGTGCTGCACCTTCAGTAGGTGCCACTATCGGTAGGATTGTCGGCGCCTCGCTCAACGGCGTCACTACTGTCTCCGGCGACCAAGGCCCCGTCTGCCCGAGTAAGTTACGCCCTCGGATGCGGAACGCGTATTTGACACCAGTATCGTCAATCTCCACCACGCGAGGCGATGACGCGTTCTCGTCTTTTGGTGTTAAACCAAAACGTTCATCCTCACGACGCCAATCCAAGTCATATTTGAAATCGGTGAAGTTGTCCCATAAGACCACTACCTGCTCATGACCAACCGCAACTGCCGGAGCCAAAGGCGTATCCGCTGGTACGTCAACCTCGATAGCGTTGGTAACCGTGACAACGACTTGAGTTTCCGCTGTAAGACCGCAAAGGTCTCGCACCGCGGCGTTCAACGTATACAAAGTTACGGATTCGTAGTCCAACTGGTCAATGGTCGTAATCTCTCCAGTCGCCTCGTTGATCTTGAATGGCGCGTTCGGAGGATCCGTCTCTCCGATCGAGTACTCCAGTATGGAGTACAGATCAACGTCGTCAGCAGAAAGCCTCCCGACAACTAGACCTGCCGCCTGCTCCTCGCGCACCTCGAAACTGTACCCCTCATGACGAAAAGTCGGGGGAGTGTTCGCCTTGCTTTCATCTACCGACGGAACGACAACGTAATCTGCTGACCACTTAGATTGCTCGCCAGTTTGCTTATCTATTGCACGAAGGTGGAAGACCCACGCAACGCCGTTGGCCAAACCGTCCACGACTCGACGATCAGTATCAAGCCCCGAAAGGTTTTGAGAACCGGCAGAACTGTAGTTGAACGATCCGTCCTGATATCGAGCCCATTGAATCTGGTACGTCGATGTGGTCGATTGATTCCAAACCAAGAACGCTTGACCATTCCCCCCGCATACCTGTGAAACGCTCGGAATCGGAGGGCCTTCTACGTCTACAACATTGATGGTCAGGTCATGCCGTATCGAAGCCCCGCCCAGATCAGTAGCTGCCACCGTGACGAGATGTTCCTCCCTCGTCTCGAAATCTAACCGTTCATACACATAGACCTCACCACTCTCCGCGTTGATTGCAAACGGTCCACGCACCGGATTCAGCAGTTCGTAATTGACGACATCGTTGGTGTCCCCCCCAATAGCCTCGAAATCTGCAACCGCACCCGGATAGACACGATTCTCTTCCAAAGTAATGCTGTTAACCGTTTGCCGCCAAGTTGGAGTGTCGTTGCTCGCACTTGCCAATGAACGGGGTTCAGCGGATTTTGTATCTGTCCATGCGCTCCATTGGTTTTGCGAAGCCGTAGTACCGTGATCAGCAAGACCACGCATCCTCACCTCGTATTCCGAACCGTTGCGAAGACCTGTTATCTCGTATCTGTAAACTCCCGGATCCTGAACCAAATTCCAGTTTGAGTCCTTGAGACGCCATTGCAGCTCATATTCATGCCCCGGGTCTGGTCGCCAAGAGACGTAAAGTTTGCCATTGCCACGAACCACCGCAAATTCCGATGGTGTTTGCGAATGATCAGCACGGATCGAGCTTGTTCCATCAGGCGCGAAGAGCAGCAGCCCGGCGTTTATAGAAGCAAACAGAAGAAACGCGACCATCGAAAACGCAGTCAAGCGTCCGATTCGAGGGCGCGCGAATGCACGCCAGTTTCGACTAAGCAATGCGTATTTCATAGGCCGTCAAACGTGATTCCGGCGTGCGGGTTAACTCGATGGCGTAAACATAGCAAAGTCACAGCACAACAATCAGCGGTTTACTACGCGCCTAAATCGGCAATTCCTAAACCCGCTAACGATCAAATCTAAGGTCTGAGCGCGGATTCTCATCGTCCATTTCCGTATCCTCTACATCCGAAGATTCGTCTACCGAAGACTCATCTTCCTCTTCAGAATCTGCACCGTCACTCGCCGAAGGAACTTCCTCAGCAGACTCCCTGTCTTGTTCTCTACTCATCACTCTTCTAGCGAAAAAGGCGATGCCTGCCGCGCCCAAGAGTAAGACCAGCACGATTGCGATGAGCAGCGCAACATTCAATCCACCCTCGTCATCCCCCGTCTCAGGTGCAGGTGTCGCTGTCGGCGGAGTTGCTTCCTCTACTTTCGGGGGGACTGGACTACTTGTAGGCGGTACAGGAGTCGGGACCGCAGTCTCGGTCGGTACAGGACTCGCGGTCGGTGTACTCGTGGGCACCTGAGTAGCCGTCGGTGCCGGTGTCGATGCAACAGCAACTACTTGCACTGGAGTAGCCGTCGGTAATGGCGTTGAAGTCGAAGTTGGCGTAGGTTCGGGTGTCGGCGTGCTTGTAGGTTCGGGTGTGTTCGTCGGCGCTGGCGCTGGCGTTGAAGTCGAAGTCGAAGTCGGTTCGAGCGTCGGCGTGCTTGTAGGTTCAGGAGTCAATGTTGGCGACGAAGTAGCTGTCGGCATCGGCGTCGCAGTGCTGACGACCACGACATTCGATGTATCTGGCGTAGCCGTAGCCGTAACGACCGGAGTCGGTATCGGAGTAGGCGTCTCAGTAGGCGGAACCGGCGTTTCAGTAGGAACTGGAGTCTCTGTCGGGGCCGGAGTTGGAGTCGCGGTTGGTATATCCTCATTCGCCACTACCAATAAGAGCTGACCGTCAAACGACTCCGAATGACCACACACCAAGGCAGGGTCGTTATACGTCGGATTGGGCTGGAACCGCACTGGCAGATCAAGTAGCGTCTGCACATTGAACGGCGAAATCCTCATCACATTGATCGCTTCTAGCGCAACCGTCCACTCTTCCGGAACCGGCAAACACAGAGCGGCAGAATTCGTGAAAGACATATTGATTATCGGCGCGCCATTACTAGACACAAAGTCCGCTGTGAAGACATCCCCTATCGTCGTGTAACCCGGTATCTGCCACTCGATCGTAGAGCCAGAATCGCCCGGCGCGATATGGACTCCAACCCACTCGTAATTGGGTATCGACCTATCCCTAACCTTGAACAACGCCTTGGTCGCAGCAGGTGGACGATACTCCATCGGCTCGAAATACGAGATGACACTGTAAGTCACACCATCAAACTCGACCTCACCAGACACTTCTTCGCTCGAGCGATACGGTTTGATCAGCTTGTTCTCCCCAATCACATGCACAACCATCTCGGCATCCCGCTGCACTAATCCTCCGGGCACCCTTTGCTTCACCACCAAAGATATCTTGTAGATGCCTTCTTGCTCCGGCGCCGTGTACGTCGTAACTCGAGCATTTTCATCTGAGATGTCCCCATCGTCGATCCGCCATGTGGCGTATACATCATCGCGATCAAACAAAGAGTTGTCGAGCTGTCCATCAATACCGAACAGGTTCAAGCCCAATCGAGTCGACTGACCCGGCCGCAGCGTGATACCCCCCAAATACGCTTGGATGCCACCTAGAACCTGCCCTTGACGCGCCACATCAATCGGTTCGATGCTCGGAGAAGGAACGTTCGGATCCACAACCGTCTCAGCCGACCAATCACCCAGATCACCCAAACGATTGACCCGACGCAGTCGGAACGCGTACCCGGTATCGTATTCCGGAAGGTCTACTACCCTAGGCATCGACGCGTCCGTATCTTGTGCCCGACCTAAGTAATCCTGGTCCAGACGACGCCAATCCAAATCGTATCGATCCTCATAATTAGTCGGCCACAGAACAATCACCTGATTGTGCCGCGCGATGATCGCCGGAGCATTCGGCACAAGCGGCTCTGCGTCGATGCTCGGATCGTCGATCACTTTCACAACGACATCCGTGTAGTCGGTAGACCCGCAGAGGTCCGCAGCACCGATAACAAGCGAATACTCAGAGCGAACTTCGAAATCCAATCTATCCGTCGTGGTCAAAACCCCTGTGAATGGATGGATCTCAAACGGAGCATCTTCAGGCGTCGATTCGTAGACGCGATAACGCAACGATGAGAATCTGTCTTCATCATCCGCCAGTACGAAGCCGACATGAACTCCCTCATCCTGTTCCTCAACCACTTCCAACTCGTAGGCATCTTTCCTGAACTTCGGCGAACTGTTAGACGTGCCACCGACAAAGACGGCCTCTTGCGACGACCACTTGCTCTGCTCGCCAGTAACCTTATCGATCGCGCGAACTTGGAACACCCAAGAACTTCTCGTTGGTAAGTTCAGTAACGCATCAGTGGGGCTATCGATCCAAACCTCTCGTCCAGATAAAGTACGACGTTGCAGTTCGTACTTGTATCTACTGTCGTTACGGGTCCATGAAACAGTTACGCCGCCGTCGGTCGAACATACCCGGTAGAAGATCGGCGGAGCCGGACCTTCGACATCCACGACATCAATACGAATCTCTTCTGTGTCCTCGTCTCCCGCTAGATCCGTTACCCGCACCGTCAGGGTGTACTGCTCCTGAGACTCGAAATCCAGTTTGTCGTAGAGATATATCTCTCCATCTCGAGCATTGATCGCGAACGGGAAAACGTCTGGTTTCGGAGATGGCGGTACGATCTCATACCGTATCTCATCAAAGCGGTCCGGGTCCGATGCCTCAACAATAGCGATAGGGTTGTCGTAGTTCTGGTTCTCCGTGATCGACACGCTGCGAGGCGCATCGGTAAACCGAGGCGCCCGATTGGGATCGAAACCTAGTTGTGGCGAGGCTATGTAACCTCCGGTCGGATCGCTTGCGACGCCGCCGATCCGACTTCGCACACGTACCTCATACCGCGTATCGTTGCTCAAGCCCCGAATCGTGTGATTATCAATAGCCACGCTTCGCCAATCAGTCCCCGATGGCCACCCAGTATCCGAACTCGGCCTTTCGCGATAAGCAAGTTGATACTCATGAGCCGGACATGGCCGCCAACTCACGTATAGCTTGGCATCACCAGGGACTACAACGAAATCTTTGGGAACCACGGGTTGACCCGCCGGACACTTGGATGTAGGCGACCCAGGTACAGGCGCGCTCCACTCGCTCACGTACGGTTCACCGTCCGGCCTGAGTACAGATGATGGGCTTGGGAAGACAGAACGTACTTGAATGTCATATTGTGAACCGTTAACCAAACCTTCAATCGCATACGACTCGCTCTCACCCGCGTCAACATAGCTCGCCCAATTCCCAGCCTTTCCGTTGACAACCGGCCGCCAACGAATGTGGTTACGCATCCCTTCGCAGGCATCCCAAGAGACCAGCAATCTTGAATCCCCTGCCGAAACACGGATATCGTCGGGCGTCTCCGGAAGATCGCCACAGTGTTGAGGAGTGGCATAGTAATCATCCGTCCACCTGCCGCGGTCAACTACATTACCTTGCACGTACGTCGGGCGAAGCTGGACAACGTATCTGCGACCATTCGAAACTGAACTTATCTGATATTCCCCAGAGGCCCCTGCAGATGTAGTTGTAGGCCAGTTAAACGGGTCTGTAGGCTGTTGAGATGACAGACGCCAACGGATTTCGTATCGATGATTTGGGCAGGCTTCCCACTGCACCAATATGCCGCTATCATGTTCCCAAAGCCGAACACTGCGCGGTTCCAGGGGATCAGCATTAGGATTGACACAAACTTCACTGGTGCTCTGCCCCATCGCACGCTCGTTAGTCTGAACCGCCGTCGCTACAATGCTCAATGCGATCAGACCAGCAGCTATGAAGATTGCCGCACCAGTCCTCACAAAGCGATGGTAACCGGAAATAGCCGAACTGTCTGTAGCAGGTTTTTTCAAGCCGTTGGGCATGGAGTATCGGGTTATCGATCCGAGTCGGTTTGGATCGCGTCAAGCATCGCCCAGCCGACGCGACTAGCTAGCGTTGCCGATAACATAACAAAGCAACACCAACAAAATCTCTGGTTTGGAGTGCGATGAAACTGCTAATTGTTAGACACGCAAAAGCCTACGATCCTGACCCAAGTCGTTGGCCTGATGACAGCAAACGCCCGCTAACGGATGAAGGCAAAGCTAGGTTCTACAAATCGGTGCCGACCATCAAGGCACTAGCGCCCAAGAAGATACGTGTGATTTCCAGCCCATACGTCAGAGCGTTGCAAACCGCCGAAATCCTCTGCGACGAAGCAGGCTGGGAACCTCCTGAAATAGACGAACGACTATCCGCTCATTTCGGACCCGCGGAAGCGATGGAACTGCTCCAATCGCTAGATGTCGCTGGCAACTACGCCATCGTTGGGCATGACCCCACCTTTTCGTACCTGCCAGCACACCTGATAGGAGCAAATCGACTTGGCGCAACCATATTGAAGACCGGTGCAGTAGCACTTGTAGACACTGGGATAGCACCGCCGGTTCAAGGAAGCGGAACGATGACCGCGCTTATCCAGCCAAAGATCTTGGCGCGCTAGTCCGTCAAATACGGAAGGCGATCGCGATCAAAGTTCCCACTACACCCACGCCTGCCGAAGCGGCTACTATGATTAGCGTGTTGAATTTCGATTCGAACTTGGAGTCCATCGCGTCTAGGCGTCGTTCCATGCCATCAAGTCTCGTGTTCATCTGACCGCGAAGCGAATTCATATCGCCGCGCAAAGATTCGACTGACCCAGTCAAGTCGCCGAGGCGCTGGTCTACCTGTTCGTAGGCACCCTCTAATTTGCTAACACGCTCTGGCATCGCGCTTATTCGATCTTCCATCGTAGTCATAGGTTATCATCTCGCCTTTCTCCGCGATGTTGCACACTATGACAACTATTTTAGCACATTATTTTCATTACTTCTTTCACATTGGCAGACGACGCATGGGAAGAATTAACGCCAGCGCCGCGCCGATCACAGCGATGATGCCGCAGTACCAGATGATGCCCTCAAATCCGTTCGTCTCGTAGATCTTTCCAGCCACAATCGGCGAAAGTGAACCTACAACAGAGCCTCCTGCGAAGATCAGCGCAGTCGCAGAGCCTTCAGAGCCACGTTCTACCTGATCCATCGTCGCAGCCGTGATTATCGGCATCACCGAGAAAAAGAATAGACCCAGTGATCCCATCAAGATCGTAAACCATATCCCTCTATCCACCAACAAGAACGCAAGTACCATCGCAGCCATCGACGCCATCGCAACAAAAATAACCGGCTTACGTCCCACCCGGTCCGAAAGCCAACCCATGACCGGAGTAGATGCGATACCCGCTAGAGTGAGTAGTGAGATGTGCCAGCCGATAGTGAAATCTGAAAGTTCCAGAGTCTCTTTCATGTAAAGCACTATGAACGCTTGAAAAGACATGTGGATCGCGCTGCGAAACGCGCCGAGGAAGACAAGCCCAAGGACTCTCAAGTTAGAGACGAGTCGCCATGCCGACCGCAGGTATTCGTCTAGATTGAGGTTATGCGTCGCTTCAGCACCAGCGGTCTTGAACCGCCACATGACCACAATAGCCGTCAAGAACATCGGCACAGATACGCCAACAGCCACCCATCGCCAATCGAAGCCACTAAATCCGAATGTCCCAATCGCCCCACCAAGCAAGAAGCCGATTATGACCGGACTCGTAGTGTTGCCTATCTGCGCTCCAGTAAGATGCGCCGCCATAGCAACACCCCGCCGACGTGGATACCTCGCCGCCAATGTCCCGAATGCCGGCGCGTGCCACATGCTAGTACCGAAACCGATGATGGCAACTGCAAAGCCGATAAGCCAAATCCACGGACTGATACCGATCAAGAAGTAACCCGCACCCACCATCAACATGCTGATCGTCAACAGCCAAGCCACACGCCGACGATACATATCCGCAAGCATCCCCGCAGGCACATTCGCTACACCTGAAGCGATCGAACTGATCGCGAATATCGTGCCGTATGCCACGTCGCCCAACCCAAACGTCGCACGTATCGACGGCATCATCAACAGCAAAGCACCCTGACCAAAGTGCTTGATACCATGACCAGCCGACAAACCGACCATCAACCCGGGAGATTCATCATCCCTTATGCTCGCACCGTCGATTCGTGATGCTGATTCGGATTCGACAGACGCTGAACTCGTGGCTGGCATGATGAAACGCAAGTTTAGCAGGATGGTGAGAGGTGCTATGCGTAACTCCCGTTATTCTCGCGCAGGGATATGCACATAACTACGTCATTCCCGCGAAGGCGGGAATCCAGAGGGGATGGGAGAAACGGAACACCCGTTGAGAACGGGTGAACGCTACTTAATACCATCGCTCCTTATCCACCACATTCATCAACTCCTCGCCCCTGGCAAACCGTCGCGCATTCTCCAAGATGATCTGGAAACGACGCTCCGGAATATCCCCCGCGTCACGCACCGCAACATGAGGCGTCATTAACACATTCGGCAACCGCCACAACTTATGCTCTCGAGGCAAAGGCTCGATCTCGTAAACATCCAATCCGCAACCTGCAATCTCGCCCGACTCGATTGCATCCGCCAAATCATCGATCTTGCAGACCATTCCCCTACCGACATTGATGAAATACGCCGAAGACTTCATCAACTTAAAACGATCAGCGTTAAACATCCCCTCAGTCTCCGGCGTGTGCGGTACCGTAGAAATCACAAAATCCGCCTCTGGCAACCAACGATCGATCTCATCGGGAGGATGAATCTCCGCACCCCAAACCTCTCGCTCGACTCGCGGCTCCAACCCGATTACTCGCATCCCAAACGCGCCACACAACCGAGCCGCCTCCGCACCGATCCCGCCAACACCGTTAATTAACGCCGTCGCATCACCCAAACTCACATACTCCGACTTCCGAGCATCCTTATCCCAATCACCCCGACGCTGAGCATCCGCATACCACGGCAAACCCCTCGACAATGCCAGCACGAACATCATGATGTGGTGACTGATGTGATCGAAATAAATCCCCCTCGGATTCGATATCACGCAAGGATGCTTCACCAACTCATCGTAGTAATACCCGTAAAACGGCCCCGCATCCGGATTCTGCAACCACCTCAACTTGCGCGCAGTAGGCAGCATCTCTGGAGAAACCCAACCAAAAGCACCATCCGCATCCACAATCTCCCGCGCCGCATCCACGTCATCCTTCGGCGACACCACCTCATACTCCGGCATCGAATCCGACAACCGAGCAGCAAACCACCGCGTCAAATCATCCTGCGGCGGCATGAAAACGAATTTGATCGACGAATTAGTCATTCACCTAACCTCCGCTGTTCCGAAACTTGCGATCGCGCCCTACCTCAAATCACACTCCACACCCACCTCGGCGCAATGACCCTCGAACCACTCGATAACCTCCGTGTGATACGGAATCCCGTCCTTTGTCCGCTTCTCGATCTCCTCAGCTTCCAGCAAGCCCGGATATACAACCCGCTCCTGACCCTTGCCGGGAGGATGCTCCGCTACTGCCTTTAGCAGTTCATCCATATCGTCGAGGAACTTCTCCTTGTCGGTAAATGCCTCAATGTCATAAGCCACGAAGAAGTGCCCGCCCTGATGCGGGTTCAACGGACCCGGACCCAAACCGGTCAACTCGTTGCACATGATCTCGTTCATCAAGCCTAAGCCGAAACCCTTGTGCGAACCATTCTCGCGCGTCCCACCGATCGGCAACATACCGTACTTCCCACGAGACTCCGGACCTGGCGCCGCCGTCTCCTCCAACTGCGGCTCATAGTTCTCATCCGTTATCCAACCCGGCAACACTGTCGCGCCCGTACGCCTTAGCAACCAGATCTTATTCGCCGCCACCTGAGTAGTCGCTATGTCCAGCATGTAAGGCGGCATCGTACGCGCCGGCGCACCATACGCTATCGGGTTCGTACCCAAAAACGGACGTGATCCCCAAGTCGGTATCGTGATCCCCGCTCCCCCAGCCGTCATCGTATGCCCAATCATCCCCGCATCTATCGCCTGATAAACGTAGTGACTGCAACCAGCCAGATGGCCCGTGTTGTAAACCGTCACAACACCGACGCCATGTTGCTGAGCCTTCTCCATAGCCATTTCCATAGCTGTAGGTCCAACATGCACACCAAGAGCATGTTTCGCATCGATATTCGCCGTCGTGCTGGTCTCGCGCACTACCTCCCACTCCGTCCGCGGATTCAACTGTTCCGCCGCGTAACTACGCACATACCCACGGAGACCGTTCGACACTCCGTGCGACTCGTTCCCCCGCAGATCATTCCCCAGCAAAACATCGGTCGAATCCTGCGCACCATCATCATCCAACCCGATATTCAAGAAGATGTCCTTCGTCACTCGATGCATCTTCTCAGGCATCACGTAAACTCGATCAGCCTCCGGTACCTTGAATCGCTCTAGCATGTCAACTTTCCCTCAGATTAGTCCGACGCGAACATCAACGTTCGATGTAGTAGTTTAAGCGATAATCGGCGGTAGATGGAACCTGCCTTGTCCTGCGGACAGTGAAACGATGACTCACAAAACCTGTATAGTCAGTTCCCAGGAAATCTTGACACATCGCTGCATGGTGTTACAATGAGGCTAATTCCTCCCCGTCCGCTAGGCTTGGCTTAATCGGCAAGTCCCCGGGCGGGTGTTTTTTTGTGATGCGTACAATCGTCCTCATTGACGGTCAAAACCTCTACCACCTCGCGAAACGTGCGTGGGCATCTCGCCGCTCAGCACGAACGATCAGATACAGCTGGCCAAGTTATGATGTCGCGAAACTCGCATTATCGTTGACTGCGAATTCGCCAGGCCGGCACCTCGTAGAAACTCGTTTTTACACAGGAGTTCCTGACTCTCGACACGGCCCGACTCAGGAATATTGGCACGATTTTTGGGTCAATAAGCTCAGTCACCTCCGGCGCCAGGGTGTGAACGTTTATCGAGGAAGGGTAAGCGCAGGCGGGCAAGAGAAAGGATGCGACGTTAGCTTGGCCATCGATTTAATCAAAGCTACATATGAGAGCAGTTACGAGTGCGCAATAATCGTTAGCCAAGATTGGGATTTCGGACCAGCCGTCAAGTTAGCGAAACGAATTGCGAAATCCCAAAATCGGTCGATCTCCATCGAATCAGCTTTCCCAGTCGGGCCAGGCACTTTAAACGGAAGGGGAGTCCCCGGAACAAACTGGGTAACCATCGACAAGGCCACATACGACGCCTGCTTCGATCACAACGACTATCGCCCCAGAACTCGTTAAACCGTACGCCATTCCTCTGAATGCGTAATCTTCCCACGCACGCGTAAATCCCGTAAAATCACGTTATCCCGCTGGTTGCATTCCGCTTCTTACTTCGACACCAGCGGATGAAAGGCAATTCCTAAGATGCAACTCAGACCCAATCGCGCCAAAGATAAACTAGCCGCCGGTGAAGTAGCCATAGTCATCGGAGGAATGTCAGACCCCGATGCCATCGACGCATTCGGACCCATCGCAGCCGCAAATGATATCGCCGGGATGTGGCTCGAAGGCGAACACGCAGGAGTCGACGCCTCAACACTCGGAAACCTCACCCGCGCATGCGACCTTTGGGGCATCTCTCCCGTAGTACGAATCAACGAGAACTCTCAAGGCCTCATATACCGAACCCTCGACTGCGGCGCACAAGGCATCGTCGTACCGCACGTGAACAACGCCGCCGAAGCGCAAAATGTCGTCGACGGCGGAAAGTTCCCACCTATCGGAAAACGCGGCGCATACACCAGCCGACAAGGGCACGGCGTATCCAACTACATGAATATCGCCGACGACTACTCACTCCTCGTCATCCTCATCGAAGACATCATCGCATACGAAAATCTCGACGAGATTCTAGAAGTCGACCAAATCGACGTCTTCTTCGTCGCACCAAGCGACTTCGCTGCATCCATGGGACACACAGGCGACATCAACCACCCCGAAGTCGTAGAAACCATGAACGACGCCTTCCGACGCATCGAAGCCGCGGGCCGAAACTCCGGCGCGACGTGCGGACAAGCCGACGCTCAAAGATATCTCGATCTAGGCGCGAAATTCCTGCTCACCTCCATCGGACCGTGGCTAAGCGCCGGCGCCGCCGGCTTTACGGACCTCGTAAACAACCACTCGAGATAAAAACGCGCACGGCCAATGGGATCGTTCCCCGACGCACACAATAGAAAGGCGACCCAAGAAATGAAACTCAGACCCAATCGCGTAAAAGAAAAAATATACGCGGGTGAAGTAGCCGTATCCGTCGTTGGATTCACCCACCCCGACGATATCGACACATTCGGTCCCATCGCAAACGCAAACGGCATCGACGCTGTATGGCTCGAGGGCGAGCATGCAGGTGTCGATCACGCTAATCTTGGCAACTTGACGCGCGCTTGCGACCTATGGGGATTGACACCAGTCGTCCGGATCAACGAAAATTCGCAAGGCTTGATCTACCGAACACTCGATTGCGGAGCACAGGCCATCGCAGTCCCCCACGTCAATACCGCCGCAGAAGCGCAAAACGTCGTTCTCGGCGGCAAGTTCCCTCCAATCGGCAGGCGAGGCAACTACGCCAGCCGACAAGGGCACGGAATCCCAAACTACATGGAACTAGCCGACGACCACTCCTTGCTCATCGTCTTCATCGAAGACATCATCGCCTACCAGAACCTAGATGAAATCCTCGAAGTTGAACACATCGACATCTTCTTCGTGGCACCAGGCGATTTCGCAGCATCGATGGGACACAAGGGCATCTGGGATCAGGTAGCCAACATCCCCGAAGTCGCCAAGACCATGGAAGACACCTTCCGTCGCATAAACGCCGCGGGCAAGATCGCAGGCGCAACATGCGGCAAAGCAGGCCTCGAACGCTACCTAGACCTAGGCGCAAAATTCTTCCTAACAACCACCCAAGAATGGCTAAACGACGGCGCAGGCAACTTCATGAGCATCGTCAAAAACCACTAATCCCCCGTCATTCCGAACGCACCCTTCGTCATTCCCGCGTAGGCGGGAATCCACAGAGGGGAGCGGAGAGGAAAATCATGGCAATCATTACCCCATCACGGCAATCATGGTTCAGACATAAAAGAAAGGCTACCAACACATGGACATCCGACCCAATCGCATCAAAGACAAACTGGCAGCCGGCGAAGTCGCCACTATCGTCGGCGGAATGACGCACCCCGACGACATCGACGCGTTCGGTCCCATAGCCGTCAACCATGGCTTCGACGGTATATGGCTAGAAGGCGAACACGGATGGGTAGACGCATCAGAACTCGGAAACCTGACCCGCGCCTGCGACCTATGGGGACTGACCTCAGTCTGCCGCGTCAACGACAACAACCAAGGTTTGGTCTATCGAACCTTGGACCGCGGCGCTCAGGGCATTGTAGTCCCCCACGTCAACAACGCCGCCGAAGCGCAAAACGTAGTCGATGGTGGCAAGTTTCCACCCATCGGCAAACGCGGAAGTTACACAAGCCGACAAGGACTAGGCGTTCCCAACTTCATGGATGTAGCAGACGATAACTCTCTCCTAATCATCTTGTTGGAAGACATCATCGCCTACGAAAACCTCGACGAGATTCTACAGGTAGACCATATCGATGTCTTCTTCGTCGCTCCCGGCGATTTCGCCGCGTCTATGGGGCACAAAGGAAACATCGACCATCCGGACGTCGTCGAAACCATGAACGACGCCTACCGGCGCATCGTCGCATCTGGAAGAACCGCTGGCGCAATATGCGGATCAGGCAACGCCACGCGCTTCCTCGACCTCGGCGTAAAACTCCTCTTCACCAATACCCCAGAATGGCTCAACCAAGGCGCCGCAAACTTCATGGACATCGTCAACAACCACTAATATCCCCCTTCGCGAAGCCCAAAAAGACCGACGACAGGGACGCGGACGAGCGAAGCGAGAACGCAGGGGGATGCCCGGGGGCAGGCGGGGCACACCACCCTCTCGCCATTCCCCGAACGCACCTTTCGCCATTCCGAACGCACACTTCGTCATTCCCGCGTAGGCGGGAATCCACATAGGGGCTGAGGAGGAAAATCATGGCAATCATTTCAAAATCATGGCAATCATGGTTCAAACGCCCTCACTCCCGTCATCCCGAACGCACCTCCCGTCATTCCGACCCCACACTTCGTCATTCCCGCGTAGGCGGGAATCCACACAGGGGGTAGGGAGGAAAATCATGGCAATCATGGTTCAAACGCCCTCACTCTCGCCATCCAGAACGCACCTCCCGTCATTCCGACCCCACACTTCGTCATTCCCGCGTAGGCGGGAATCCACAGGAGTTGGGCGGGCAATCATAATTCGGAATTCCCCTTTAGGCATCAAGGGCGAGGCTTTTGCAAAGGTCTCGCTGTGCTAGCGTTAAAAATATGCATGTTCATAGCTACTACCCACGCATCACCGACCCGAAATGGGCGCTGACCGTCGTCATCATCTTTTCCGGCATTGTCGCCCTACTCGCAACGTCAGCCTGCCGAGGCGGCGGCGCAAATCCCAGCGACGATGACCTTGTGGTTCCATTCGTCGAACCCACGCAATCGAACAGGACATGTCTAAACGATATCTATCCCTCCGATGCACCTAAGTTTGAGGAGGTATCCGAAGGCGATTACCGTCCCGGCGCAAACGGCGTTGATTACGTAGTACTCAAACAAGGCGATGGAGCAACACCGGGAATCGACTGGCAGATCGAGGTCAAATACACCGGGTGGCTAGATGGCGGATGCGTATTCGGAACAACATACGGATCGGGACGCGACGCGCGGTTCTTCCTAGCCTATGTGATTCCAGGTTGGCGGCAATCTTTGCTAGACATGAAGATCGGTGAACAACGACGAATTCGCATCCCATCAGAACAAGGCTATGGAGAAGCAGGTTCACCACCGCGTATCCCTGCGAACGCAACCCTCTACTTCGATGTCATGCTCTTGAGCGGCATAACCGGCCAGCAGGCAATGGCAACTGCCACCGCCGTCAACGAAGCCGCAGCCGCAACTATTACCGCCGTCTCCGAAGAGGTCGAGGCAACCTTCGCTGCAATGGCCGAAGAAGCAACCGCTACAGCCGAGGCTTCACCCAATGAGGAGAACGCGGAGGAAGACGCGGAGGAAAACGCCGACGAATCCAAAGACGATGAATAATCCGATTGAGTGGGCGAACTCTTAACCTCACAAACCCCGCATTGTAGGATTAGAAAGACGCAATTCGGGGCTGTAGCTCAGTTGGGAGAGCGCATCGTTCGCAATGATGAGGTCGGGGGTTCGAATCCCCCCAGCTCCACCAAATCTACCCATCGGCGCAAACACCCATTCTTATGTGCGCCTTATTACCCCACAGGCTACGCGGGCACCTGTATCCGCCTCGTGTCCTTCATAAGGATCCGGCTTTTCGTGGACTATGATCGCAGAACCATCAGAGTCGAATATTGAATGGGGCTCGCCCGTGTCCAGCGTGATACCAGTCGTAAAGAAGTCAGCGCGCGCAGAACCATCAGATGCCGCATAGATATTGGGCAGATCGCCTCTGTGCCCGCCTCTCGATCCACCAATTCTCCAAGCAGGACTTACAAAGCCGTGATCAACATCATCAGGGTTGAAGTGATCACCAGCAGCGTTAAAGTCAGGCTTACAAGCACCGACTTCGTGGATAATGAAAGCGTGACCGCCAGGCGCTAGCCCATTCGCCTCGGCCATTATCAACACTCCAGTGGCTTCTTGCTGGAAGCTAACCCTTCCCATTGATTCACCGTCCGGTGATTCCAGTTCAGCGGCGGCTGTCAAGCCTGCCGTAAGTTGATCAGAACCACCCAAACGCACACTCAGCAGAACAAAGCCGCCAACAAATATGATCAGAAGGACAGCTACGGGGACTAGGATTAGATAGAGTTCTGGTCTCCGAGTCATTTTGGGCAACCTCCTTGCTTGGTTACACCACATTGATCACAACGGAGTTCCGTCGGCAAGTTAGCGATTGGTTCCTGTCCATCCACACTTCATACAGAAGATGTGGATACGCTGTATGATACATACTATCACTACATTTCGCTTGATTGATTCTCTTTCAGCGGTTAACTGAACGGATTGATTATCTCCACCAAGCGAAACCACCAGTATGCGACGCTCAATCTTTGTTCACAGCGAAACAACACGTCATTCGAAGAGCGCCAATGTCTCGTTCCCGCGAAGCTAGGAAACCAGAGCGGAGGGACAAGGGGAAAATCCAATTCCTCCCCCTTGATGATCCAAGGGGGAATTAAAGGGGGTTTAGAACATCACCGCTCATCATTTCCCATCACGGCAATCATGGTTCAAAACCAACATGTCATTCCGACGAAAGTCGGAATCCAGAGGCGCGGAGAGAGAGGGTGAGTACTTCCCCTTCGCTTCAGCCCAAGAAGACAGACGACAGGAACGCGAGCGGGCGAAGCGAGACCGCAGCGGATGCCGGGCGGGGACGTGTCAGGCAGGAAAACCATTGGCGAGATGGCACAAACTACATAGAAATGAACTTGGTTCGGCGAGAACAGTGAATACACCCAGAAATCATCCCCAGAAATCGTCAGTTGTTACGATGATGAACTATGTCTAACACCACTCAGGAATCCAAGAAGACGATCTACCTAGCCAATCCATACGGCTTTTCAGCACAACAACGCGACTTGCTACTACCCCTCTTTGTGCGTGCTCTGGAATCCCTCGGACTAGAAGTCTGGGAACCTTTCGAGCGCAACAACCAGGAATCCAACATGACAGAAGGATGGGCATATCGAATCGGTCAAGCCGACATCCAAGACGTGGTAGACGCCGACGCCATTTTCGCAATCTTGAACGGCACCCCGCCAGACGAAGGGGTAATGGTCGAACTCGGCGCCGCTATCGCCCTCGGAAAACCAACATTCCTATTCCGAGACGACCATCGCAAAGTCACCGAGTGCGAGGAATATCCCCTCAACCTCATGATCTTTACCGGACTACCCGAAGACGGATGGGAAGACTGGTACTACACTTCCTTCGACGAAATCACATCGCCAAACAAAGCAATAGCGAAATGGGCAAACGCCTAACCCACGTCATTCCAAACGCACCCACGTCATTCCAAGCGCACCCACGTCATTCCAAGTGCACCCCACGTCATTCCAAGCGCACCCACGTCATTCCCGCGCAGGCGGGAATCCAGAGGGGATGCGTCCATCCCCTTCGCTTCAGCCCGAGAAGACCGACGACAGAGACGCGAGCGAGCGCAACGAGATCGCAGGGGATGCCGGGGCCGGGACGCACCAGGCAAACATCACCCTAACCCCCTTACGCAAGCGAAGGGGGGAACGCTCGCCCATGTCATTCTGAACGTAGCGGAGCAGAGTGAAGAATCTCAACCCCATCACCGGAGATTCCTCGCTCCGCTCGGAATGACATAAGAGAGGCCCGGAATAACATTGGACACCCCCGTAATTCCGACGAAAGTCGGAATCCAGAGGGGGAGCGTCGGGATCATGGCAATCATTTCCACATCATGGCAATCATGGTTCTCATCGCAACCATGACAGTACATACCCCTACCAAACCGCCGAATCCCCATCCCTCCGCGGGTCCGACGCCGCTGACATCGTCCCAGACTCATGATGAACCTGAATCGCCCCCTCACTACCCGCACCAGCAAACGGCGCGATGGCATTGACTTCATGCCCGCGCGCCTTTAGCGATTCGACCACACCATCATCTACGCGATCCTCAATGTCTAGATGGTTAGCCTCTGTGTGCGGATAGGTCGATGATGTCCTGCCTTGATAATGCGTCCAACGCGGACCTTCGATCGCTTCCGCAACCGTCAAGCCATGATCAAATACACCAGTCACTACTTGGAAGTTGGTCTGCACCTGCGTATCCGCACCCGGAGTGCCACAAACCAACTCTAACCGGCCGCCAGATTCCACAGGAGCGTCAGTTACCATCACCGGATTCATCGTGTGACGCACTCGCTGCCCCGCTCGGAGATGGTCGATATGATCCGGATCCAAGTGCCAATACGTCATTCGGTTGTTCAGCAGGATGCCAGTATTACCAGCGATCAGCCCAGAGCCGTACCCCATCTGGATACTCTGCAACTCGCCGACAGCGTTGCCCCAACGATCTACAACGCAGAAGTGAGTTGTGTCCGAACCAGCGGCACCCGCCGCCGCAAAAGCATCGTGCGCGACACTGTGCCCATTCGGGTGGTGAATCATCCCATCGCGGCGATACTTCTTAGCACGATCAGGTCCTCGGTCCATGTAAGCCCAAGGATCACCCTCGCGAGCCTCTTCTTCGCTCAATGCCTGCTCAAAGTCGATAAGCCTTGCACGCTCCGCCGCGTACTCCTTGTCAATCATTCCTTCCACTGGAACATCCACGAAATCCGGATCCGCCGTATACGCCTCTCGATCCGCGAACGCGAGTTTCTTGCACTCCGTCATCACATGCACAGCGTCTGATGACAGATAGCCCAATCCGACCGCATCGAAGTTCTCGAACAGGTTCAACTCCTGCAACAACACATGCCCTGATGAGTTGGGTGGCGCCTCATAAACCGTTCGACCGCGATACGTCGTCGAAATCGGCTCCTGCCACTTCACCTTGTGATTCTTCAGATCGTCGTACCGCAGTAGACCGCCGCACTCTTCGCTGAAACGACCGATCTCTTTGGCTACATCGCCCTCATAGAACGCGTCGCGCCCCTGCTCACCTATCATCCGGTAAGTCTTCGCAAGGTTCGGATTTCGACGTAGTTCGCCTGCTTCCAACCACTCCCCGTTTGGCGCGAACACTTCCGCAGAACTCGGCGCATCTTTCAGCAACGCGCATTCCTTCGACGAAATAGCTTGCTGATGTGAAACCGGCACTCCATCTTCGCATAGCTCGATAGCCGGCTCGATACACACGCTCAACGGCAAAATACCATGCCGCGCATGAGTCGCCAACAGAGCATCCAATATCCCCGGCACCGAGGTTCCCATGATCCCCGTCAGAGGAATCCCATCAGAGTAACGACTGGGCGTAGCCATCGCCGGAGCAGCACCCGTACCGTTGGCTACTTCTATCGACCCCTTTGAATTCATGTAGGTCATCACGAACCCATCGCCACCGATACTCGAACCCGACGGCTCAGCAACACCGAGAGCAAATGCAACCGCGATCGCCGCATCCACCGCGTTTCCTCCGCGATGCAATATCCGGATTCCTGCTTGAGACGCGAGAGTGTGATTCGCAACAACCGCTCCTTTGGAACCCATCCGAGCAGGTCGGAACGATTGACCTGTTATGCCGTGAGGCGATTCGTAACGCATAGCGATGTTACCCTCTGAACCTGAGATCTAAACCGTGCCGTTAGTTTAACCCCCTGTTACTTGTTTCGCGGCAACAATGAATATAGAAATTACAAGTAACCACCAATCAGTTGAGACGGAACGAATCCGATCAGCATTAATTAAGGAATTGTGGAGGAAACTATGCAGAACCGAGTAGAAGGCAGATACGCCGAACCCGTCGCAGACTATGGAGGCAGCGAAGAGACCAAACGCCTTTGGTTGATAGACGGCGCATATCTCTTCAGCACACAGTCTTCCGTAGGACAAGGTTACAACTTCGATTACTTGCTACTTAAAAACAGACTCGAAAAAATCGTCGGCCCATTCTGGCGAGCATACTATCTAAACGCTCTACAACCAGACAGCGACCGCAACGATGGCATGCAACGCTTCCACTCTTGGCTGCAATCAGCACCACCGAGCGGACCCAAAATCATCACCAAGCTATACAACCTCAGAGACTCCGATGCCAGCCACGCATACTGCCATGGCTGTGCAACCACTGTGCAACTCGAGTGTCTCGCACCAACCTGTTCAGCGGGGGTCTATCCGTTGACCCGCAGATCCCAAAAAGGTGTCGATGTCGGCCTCGCAACGCTCGCCCTAACACATCTCGACTCCTACGACACATTGATGCTGTCCTCCGGCGACGGAGACCTGCTAGACGCAGTGAAATTCGTCAGCGACTCCGGCAAAGAGATCGAACTCGCAGTTTTCCGCTCCGGCGTCGCTACTGAACTACAATCTTGGGCCGACCGCATCTTCTGGATCGACGACTTCGCACACGAAATCGCACGATAGTACCGTCTTACCCTCACCTTTTACAAAGCAAATCTCTCTTCCTACCCCTCTCTGAGGGGGAATTAAAGGGGGTGCCAGCGAAGTGAGACGCAGAGGGTTCACACACCTCGACCTTGACGTAAGAGGGCTTTATGCGACGCATTCTGCTTCGGCACTGTTCGTCCAACACTCCATCCCATCAACTAAAATACTCGCAAAAGACCTCTACAAAACCCGAAAACACAATCTCGGTTGCTCCCACATGACTATACTCAAAAAAGGCAACAAAGCACCAGACTTCGAGCTCACCGCTCACAACTCCAACAGAGTCAGACTCTACGAACTGCTCGATTCCGGCAAACGCGTCATTCTGACCTTCCATCCCGCATCTTTCACCGGCGGTTGAACCCGACAACTCGGGATCCTCGGCGGGATCCGTGAAAAGGCAAACGAAGTCGGAGCCGAACTACTCGAAATCAGCTGCGACTCCGTACCCGTGCAACTCGCATGGGTTACCGCAAACTTCGACGAACACGAAGTCTCAAAATCACCCCTCGTACTCTCAGACTTCTGGCCACACGGCGACGTCAGCGAAAAATACGGCGTATTCAACGAAGAACGAGGCATGTCCGTAAGATCGCTCTTCATCATCGACACCGACGCTACCATCATCCACTCCGAAGAATCAACCCAACGCGGCGTCCTACCCGACATCGAAGACGCAATCAACCAAATCGCCAACCTAACCTGAACCCCGCTAGACACCACCGTCATTCCCGCGTAGGCGGGAATCCAGAGGATAGGGGCAAGGGGGAAGATGTACGTCCCCTTCGCTTCAGCGTAAGGGGACGCGAGCGAGCGAAGCGAGAACGCAGGGGATGCCGGGGCGGGGACGTCTCAGCCAAGCAAGCATCCCCCTTCGCACCGACTATGTCATTCCGAGCGGAGCGAGGAACCTCTCCCCCTTCGTGGAACGCAAGGGGGCTAGGGGGATGCATCACGGCAATCATGGTTCAAAACACACGTCATTCCCGCGTAGGCGGGAATCCAGAGAATAGGAGCAAGGGGGAAGATGTACGTCCCCTTCGCTTCAGCGTAAGGGGACGCGGGCGAGCGAAGCGAGAACGCAGGGGATGCCGGGGGACGTGCCAAGCAAGCATCCCCCTTCGCACCGACTATGTCATTCCGAGCGTAACGAGGAATCTCCCCCCTTCGTGGAACGTAAGGGGGCTAGGGGGATGCATCACGGCAATCATAGTTCAAAACACGTCATTCCGAGCGTAACGAGGAATCTCCCCCCTTCGTGGAACGTAAGGGGGCTAGGGGGATGCATCACGGCAATCATGGTGCAAAACACGTCATTCCGAGCGCAGCGAGGAATCTCCCCCCTTCGTGGAACGCAAGGGGGCTAGGGGGATGCATCACGGCAATCATGGTTCTCACATCACCGGCGGATGTGGATAAGTTCTTTGCCAGCTTTCTCTTCCAAAGCCCGGATCTTGGGACATATCGCCATGTTGCGCTAGACGGTCTTGCGACGACGCCTCTATCGAGCGCATCGCCTCTTCAAACAACTCTCCCTCCAACCGGTGCCGAACATCCGCATACGTAGAATCATCTAGCAAATTCACCTGCTCTTGCGGATCGTTTTCGATGTCAAACAGCAACGCATCTCCTGACCTATACCGATGCAGCTTGAACCTACCGTCGTAGTTCATCCATCCATCCGTCAACATCCCGAAAATCCGATCTCGCCCTCTATCACCAGGCATCCCTTCACCGGGCAACGGAATCGCGTCGTACCAGACTGGCAAATCCTCAACGCCTGACCACTTCAACATCGTCGCGGTCACATCCCGCAACTCCACCATATCCTCAACCACCTGACCGCCAGCCACACCCGGACCCATCACCAAAAACGGAATCCGAATGGATGACTCGAAGAACGATGCCTTTCCGATCAGGTTGTGGTCTCCTAGATAGTCGCCATGATCCGACGCCAATACGATATACGTGTTCTCCAACAGTCCCTGACGCTCCAAAGCCTGCAAAATCGAACCCACTTCATAGTCGATCTGCTGCACCAATCCCGAATAATGCTTCCGTATCGTCACCTTCACGTCATCGGGAAACTCCTCATAATCGACCCCATTCCAAGGCCGACGATTACCCGAAACATTCGTCTCCCTCAAACTCTGATGATGCCCCGGCACCTCAGGAGCCGCTGGAGGCAACTTGCTCTCGTCGATACCCTCCAAAAACAGTTCATTCGGATCATACGGACAGTGCGGACCTGGGAAGCCCACCATCATCGCAAACGGCCCCTCATTCCCATACCGCTCGATGAACTTCACCGATTCGGAACCAACGAAGTGATCCCATGAATGTTCCCAAGGAATGTCATGGATTACTGCGCCCTTGTTCTCGTGATAGCCATCCATCTCGTCGCCGTGCAGCTTTCGGAGACCGTGCTTTTTCAGGTAGTGGTAGTAATCATCTCGGACATGCAACCACCGCTTGTCCTCGCAAACCACTCGATACTGGAAACCTCGACGCTCATCCCACGGATAAAAATGCATCTTCCCAATCCCCGCCGTGTAATATCCAGCATCGTTCAGGATTTCCGGCCACGTCTCAATGCCCGCTTGTCGCCAATCTGCCCTCAGATTCTGACTGTTATTGGTAACCCCATTGCGAATCGCATTCGCACCAGTCAACAACGCCGTCCGAGCCGGAACGCACACCGGAGACTGCGAAAAGCCATTCGCATATCGGATGCCATTATTTGCGATGGCATCAATGTTCGGTGTTTGCAACCAGTCAGCACCGTAACACCCTGCAAAATCGGCACGAAACTGATCTGGAAACAAGAAGACGATGTTGGGCTGTTGCATTGCGAGATGTGATCCTTGTGAACTGCGATGTGAATGATTTTAACCGCCAATCCGAACCACGATTGCCACGATTTGGGAATGATGAACCATGATCGCACCGCCACCCCTAACGTCATTCTCGCGCACCCATGTCATTCCGAAGCGCAGCGAGGAATCTCCCCCCTTCGCAAAGCGTAAGGGGGCTAGGGGGATGCCCAATGTCATTCCGAGCACAGCGAGGAATCTCCCCCTTCGCAGAGCGTAAGGGGACAGGGGGATGCCCAATGTCATTCCGAAGCGCAACGAGGAACATCCTCCCTTCGCGCACCCATGTCATTCCGAAGCGCAGCGAGGAATCTCCCCCCTTCGTGGAACGCAAGGGGGCTAGGGGGATGCCCAATGTCATTCCTGGCACAGCGAGGAATCTCTCCCCCTTCGCTCAATCTCCCCCCTTCGTGGAACGTAAGGGGGCTAGGGGGATGCCCAATGTCATTCCGAGCACAACGAGTAACCTCCCCCCTTCGAGCACCCATGTCATTCCGAGCGCAACGAGGAACCTCCCCCCTTCGCGAAGCGTAAGGGGGTTAGGGAGATGCTGATTCCTCCGTTTGCGATATTGTGCTACAACAGTTTTGCATTATATCGATTGTGTGTTAGAGTGTTGATCAACGGCGCGCAGATGTGTCGGAAAACACGTTCTAGCAGCAGGCGGTGATCAAACATGCAGATCGAAGAGTTCACTTCCACTTTGGAAGAGCGCGGATTCTGGTGGCAGGCGATCGGATTCGGGCTGATCGGGGCGATATCGGTCTCGGTGTTGTCGATATACTCAGACTCACACGACACCATGATCGAAGTCTACCGTCTCGCCGCCACGCAGGTTCAATGGGCATTCGTCGCGCCGATAGTTGCCACAGTCGAAAGGATCAGAAAGATGTTCGAGAAGAAGAGCGAAATACGCAGGATGGCACGCGAAGAGGTCATCGCCAAAGCTAAAGAACAGGGACTTGAAAGGGGCTTGGAGCAGGGCCTAGAACGAGGCTTGCAGCGAGGCTTAGAGCAGGGCAGGCAAGAGGGCGAGCGCGGGGCAATGGAGCGGTTCAGGTCGAACCTCCGCAAGCACGGCATACAGCTGACCGCAGAGCAGGAAGAGGACATGTTCAACGGATACAGAGGTTGAACCGACATCCCCTACCACCGTCTCTCCCCTCGCGCGCACCTATGTCATTCCGAAGCGGAGCGAGGAATCTCCCTCCTTCGCATAGCGCAAGCGGGCTAGGGGGATGCTGATTCCCCCTTCGCAAAGCGCAAGTGGGATAGGGGGATGCTGATTCCCCCCTTCGCGGAGCGTAAGAGGACGCGAACGAGCGAAGCGATGTTCGCAGGGGATGCCCCATGTCATTCCGAGTGGAACGAGGAAACTCCACCTTCACTCGCGCAAGGGGGAATACCCATCATCAATCCAATTCCGCTACCGCGGCTGTGAAGGCTGGCAAAACCTTTGCCCAGTCGCCAACTACTCCATACCGAGCATGAGAAAAGATGTTCGCTTCACGGTCTTTGTCGATTGCGACGATGTTGCGAGCTGATGAACATCCCGCCATGTGTTGACTTGCGCCAGAGATGCCAATGGTGATGTACGTAGTCGGGCTGATGCTTTTTCCTGTCAATCCGACTTGATGCGAGTGGTCGATCCAACCAGCGTCACACGCCGCGCGCGATGCGCCCAACGCCGCGTTCAGCAGACCACACAGCTCCCGCAACTGCTCAAACGGCTCCGGACCTCCAAGACCACGCCCTCCTGAAACCACAACATCCGCCTGCTCCAATGGAATCCCTTCGCGATCTTCCAAAACCGTCTCGATCAACACTGGCGCCGTACCCGAAACGTCCAAGCCAGACACATCGACCCGCTCAATTTCCGGCATCCCACTCAAACCCCCAAACGGATCAAACGCGCCGGGACGAACCGAAACAACCTGCAACCCATTGTCTGCAAACTCATAGACAGCCAACGCACTACCGCCATGCACCGGCCGCGTAACCGCAACTCGCTGTTCAGCATTCAACGCCAGATCAATGCAATCCGAAGCCAACCCGGTTCCAAACCGCGCCGCCAAGCGGGCCGAAACAACAGAACCTGCATCCGTCTTCGCTACCAAAACCACGCTCGGACTCGATCGCTTGACCTCCTCACTAACCAACTCCGTGATTAGCGAATAGACGCCGCTATCGCTGTCTGGGGATGCGCCCGGATGCTCCAACAACACGACCTTGCCAACTCCGAGACCTGCAATGCAAGCATCATCGAACGTGCCATCAACTGCAAGACACAAAGTAACTTCAGACACATCCTCACATACCCGACCAGCAGCATTAACCAACTGCCGAACCGTCGGATGAAGACCGCCCTCCAACACCTCACCAACAATCAAGACATTGCCACTCATATCAGCTTCGCCTCCCGTAATTTCAAAGCAAGCAATCGACCCGAATCCGACTCGTCATCACCCTCGATCATCTCAACGTTCGACTCCGACGCTGGAACAAACAGCCGTGTCATCTCCAATGCCTTGCCACTGACCAAATCGCTCAACCCCAACCCCGCCAATGTCATCGTCTCGGGTTGCTTCCGACTCGCCATCATTATGCCCCTCAAGTTGGCATATCTCGCTTCTCCCAGTTCGTTGGTAACACTCATCACCGCCGGCATCGGACACGCCACGCGCTGGAAACCGCCCTCAGCAACTCGCTCCACCTCGAACCCGCCACCATCAGCGCTAACGGTCAAGCCACGAACCAACGTGACCAGCGGAGCCGACATCAACTCGCTCAACATTATCGGAACATGCGCTTGATCCCAGTCCGATGCCTGACGACCTGCCAAGACCAAATCTGCCCCGCCATCCCGCTCTATCGCTGCTGACAACACTCGGGCAGTCCCCAAAGCGTCCAGCGATTCCGATGCTTCATCGTCTACCAGAACCAACCGATCCGCGCCAATCGCCAGCGGCTTCTTCATGACATCCATAGCGAAATCTGTCCCAACCGAAAAGATCACGATCTCGCACTCAACTCCAGCATCCCGCAACCGCAAAGCCGCCTCCACTGCGTTCATATCAAACCCGTTGACGATAGGCGGCACCCCAGCCGGAGGGATGACGCGCAGATCAGCTTCATCGACCTTGAACTGCGAAGGCGGGATATCAGTATCCGGCACCTGCTTCGCGCAAACTGCTATCTTCAACGTGAATCACCTACGTCTCTGACTTAGATTGGCACAACCTACAACCTCAAGTCTAAACCCCGTCATTCCCCCTTCGCGCCAACCATGTCATTCCCCCTTCGCGCCAACCATGTCATTCCCGCAGTGCCTACCCCCATGTCATTCCGAGCGACCAACCATGTCATTCCGAGCGCAGCGAGGAATCTCCCCCCTTCGCAAAACGTAAGGGGGCTAGGGGGATGCTCACACGTCATTCCCGCAACCTTTCACGTCATTCCCGCGGTGCCTACCCCCATGTCATTCCAAGCGGCCAACCATGTCATTCCGAGCGACCAACCATGTCATTCCGAGCGCAGCGAGGAATCTCCCCCTTCGCAAAACGTAAGGGGGCTAGGGGGATGCCCATCATGCCAATCATGGTTCAACACACACTACATCCAAGCCATCGGTTGTAACGTATAAATCAGTCAGACAAATCGCTTACAGGTCGGTGCAGCGTCATAACGCAACGCGAGGAGTGCATCAACATGACTAACAGGCTATTCGGAGTGCTAGGTGTTTTGGCCGTGATCGTCATCGTATTCGCAGTGACGCTGGCAGTCGTCGCAGCCGCCCAGACCGGAGGAGAATATCGAGGCGAATCGTTTGGTGAACGTCTGGCCAGCATCCTTGGGCTCAATTCTGAAGAGTCGGAACGAGAACATGAAGAGTTGATGTTGGAAGAAGAGGAAGATATAGACAGCGATGAGATGGTCGAGTTTCTAGCGTCTTTAATCGAGGATGATGAGGTTTCCCATGAAGAGTTGATGGAGTTGTCAGAGTGGTTGGAAGATGATTCAGAGGTATTTACTTTCGGTGATTTGGACTGGTTCGAGAATGAGGATGATGACGGTATAGAGAAGCGGCGCGGGACGCTGAGGGTCTTTCCGTACGAGGATTCCGACAACGACGGCGCAGAGTGGCTAGAGGAGCTTTTGGAGGATGGCTGGATTGAAGACGAAGAGTTCGAGGATTGGCTAGACGAGATGAAGGAGTCCTGGGACGAACGCTGGCCGAGATCTTCGATGGAGCGACGCTTCGAGTTTGATCGCGATATTGAGGAATGGTTGGAGGAGTTTCTAGACGGAGACTGGATGGAAAGTGATGAGTTTGAGGAATGGCTTGAAGAGTTTGACGGGGAATGGGATGGCGGTTGGTACGGAATTCCCGGCCAGCGCAGTTTCGAGTTCGACACCGACGACGGTCATTTCAAGTTCCGCGGCGAATGGCGTTACGGCGATTCCGACGATGATGACTACCCGGATAAAGACGACAAAGACAAACCGCGATACCACCTAGCCCCAAAACGAGGCATCTGATTCTAGCAGGCGGGCCTTCCACGTCATTCTCGCGAAGGCGAAAATCCAAAGGGGAGAAGAGGCGGGGAAATCATGGCAATCATTTCCTAATCATGGCAATCATGGTTCACCCCGTCATTCCGAGCGCAACCCCATGTCATTCCGAGCGCAGCGAGGAATCTCCCCCTTCGCAAAGCGTAAGGCGGCTAGGGGGATGCCCACGTCATTCTCGCGAAGGCGAAAATCCAAAGGGGAGAAGAGGCGGGGAAATCATGGCAATCATTTCCTAATCATGGCAATCATGGTTCACCACGTCATTCCCGCGGGCATTCCCCGTCATTCCGAGCGCAACCCCATGTCATTCCGAGCGGAGCGAGGAATCTCCCCCCTTCGCAAAGCGTAAGGGGGCTAGGGGGATGCTTATTCCCCCTCCGTGTTAAACTCGGCAACGTCAAAAGCTAGATGAAAAAACCGTGACCCTAGACCTTATAGACCGCACTTCCACCAAATCCAGTGCCGAATTCGTGGAATGGATCCGGCAGTTCAATCGGATAGGCCAACCAACTCATGTTTATGAGGAAGACGGACTGCGCTACTTTGTGAATGACTACTGGACTTCTCGCCAAAGGCAAGGAGACCGCATCCACGAAATCAGCTATCGGGCATGTTTCAAGCCTCAACTGCCAGAGTTTTTCATCGACACCCTGACTCAACCTGGCGATGTTGTCTACGACCCTTTCATGGGTAGAGGCACCACTCCGATACAAGCGGCTCTGATGGACCGCCTACCCATCGGCAACGATGTCAATCCATTGTCTGCGATGCTCACCAGACCGAGATTGAATCCCCCCACCCTTACAGAGATACATGATCGACTGTATGAGATTGATCTCACACCTGACTGCGACATTGATGTCGATCTAGAAGTCTTCTATCACCCGCAAACCCTATCGCAACTTTCGGCCCTAAGACAGTGGCTGCTGGATCGTTGCCACAGCAGACGTCTCGATCAAGTAGATGACTGGATACGCATGGTTGCGATAAACCGATTAACCGGACACTCGCCCGGATTCTTTTCTGTCTACACATTGCCTCCAAATCAAGCCACTAGCATCGAGAGACAGAGGAAGATCAATCGCCGTCGCGAGCAGAAACCGCCATATCGCGACGTGCGAGAAATCATCTTGAAAAAGTCGAAAAGCCTTCTAAAAAACGAACCTCGAAAATGCCGCCACAACCCAATAATTCGCGATGCACCCGCCCACGACACACCGTATATCCAAGACGGTATCGTCGACTTAATCGTTACCTCGCCCCCGTTCTTGGATATCGTCCAGTACAAGTCTGACAACTGGTTGAGATGCTGGTTTGCCGGGATAGACCCTGACGACATCCCCATTTCGATGCACGGAACACCGCAGTCATGGATGAACTTCGTTCGCGACGCCTTCATAGAGTTTTCCCGTGTAACCAAGAGTGGTGGTTACATTGCCTTTGAAGTCGGCGAAGTCAGGAACAGAACCGTGCTACTTGAGCGATACGTCGATAAGGCAATAGTCGGTTTGCCATTTGAACTTATCGGTGTGATCATCAACCAGCAAAAATTCACCAAAACCTCTAACACATGGGGAATCGCCAACAACAACCGCGGAACGAATACTAACCGCATTGTGTTGATACAGAGACGCTAACAGAAATCTCAGACTTAGTTGTTGAACCCACTAATAAATCGGCTACGGCGCTCGAAAGTTTAGTGACTATAAATCTGGTCTACAATTTATAGCAATCTAATCCCCCGCCACATCCCGACGTTCCCAGCCGGGTTTGAACATCCTAAGAAAGTTGGATTTCCCGTAAGGATGCTTTGCTGCCTCAACCTCGTCTAGTTCCACACCGAAACCGGGGGTATCGGGGATTTGAAGTTTTCCGCCCTGAACTCTCTCGAAACCGTGTAACACATCGGAGACCCAAGGCTCCAGAAAATCGTCGAAGCACTCTTGGATGTAGATATTTGGCGTTACGGCGTCAATGTGCAACGCGATCATCGTCTTCAACGGACTTTCGGCATTGTGGGGCGCGAGCTGCGCGTGATGCGCGCGTGCCATACCTGCGATCTGTAGAGTCCGCCATACACCGCCTACGCCCAAGGGTTCCGGATTGATGATGTCAGTGACGTCAGCATTTAGGAATCGAGCGAAGTCGTGAAGTTCATGCATTCTCTCGCCAGCGATGACCCGTACCGGCACACGTTTGGCGACCTCTATTAGAGCATCAACGTCGTTGGAGAGCACCGGCGTTTCGAACCAAGTTACATCAAACTCTTCAAGCCAGTTGCCAATCTCGATAGCAGCACCTACGCTGAAGCGGTCATGCGCCTCAATCATGATTTCGACATCGTCTCCCACCGCTTCACGGACCGCCCTTAACAATGCCTGCACCTCACGCGTCTCCGACCTGCTCAACGCCAGATACGCAGTACCAAACGGATCCAATTTCAGAGCCGTGTACCCCTTCGCAACAACCTCAGACGCCTTTTCCGCGAATCCCTCAGGTGTGCGATCACCCGAATACCACCCGTTGGCATAAACCCTGATATCGTCACGCACCTTGCCTCCGAGTAGACGGTGAACTGGAACACCTAAAGACTTGCCGAGGATATCCCAACACGCCATCTCGATCCCTGACATCTCGCGATTGACGTTCAAGAATCCTGCTAGGTAGAGCTCATTCCATATCGCGTGGATGTCGCGCGGATCACGTCCGATGACAAGATGCTTAACTTCTTCGACAGCAGCAACGGTTGGCTGAGTGCTGAGTCCTCCAGTCGCTTCGCCAATGCCTTGATGACCGTCGTCGGTATCAACAACGACATAGATCCAGTTCTTCCAAGGATTGCCGACGACGATGGTGCGGATATCGGTTATCTTCATTTTCGAGATATGTCTGGTCGTGGGTCTAATTCAGTTTTGCACCGGTCAATGCTTGGACATCCTGAGCGGTCCATCCCGGCGCACACTCTTTCAACACTAGCCCATTCTCGGTAACCGAGATAACCGCGATGTCAGTAACTATATCGGTAACGCATCGCTGCGCGGTCAAAGGGAAAGTGCACTGTTCAACGATCTTGGGCTCGTCCCGCTTGGTTGTATGTTCCATCGCAACAATGACGCGCTTGGTGTTCGCAGCCAAATCCATACCGCCACCGATGCTACCGATGCCTCTGGAAGGAAGCATCCAATTCGCGAGGTCACCATATTCCGAGACTTGAAGCGCGCCCAGCACGGTAGCGTCGATGTGCCCGCCTCGAATCATGGCAAAAGATTCAGCAGAATCGAAGAACGCCATCCCCGGAGTCATTTTGGTGAACTTGCCACTCGCATCAATAAGATCGGGATCCCCCTCTTCCGGCGGCAGAATCTCGCCATACCCCAGCACTCCATTCTCAGCCTGATAACGCAGATGCACACCCTCAGGAACAAAATCCGCACAAGCAGAAGGAATGCCGATACCAAGATTCACTACCCAACCATGCTCCAACATCCGAGCAGCCCGCCGCGCAACATCGACACGAGAAAGCCGAGGTGCGGAGTTAGTAGCTACAGATGATGATGACATCGCTACTCAATACTACTCCCCACAATCACCCCAAGCGAACCCGTCATGTCATTCCAAACGAACTACTCATGTCATTCCAAGCGAGCTACCCATGTCATTCCGAGCGGTAGCGAGGAATCTTCACCAAGCGAACCCGCCACGTCATTCCACACGAACCCGTCATGCCATTCCAAACGAGCCCCCATGTCATTCCGAGCGGAGCGAGGAATCTCCCCCTTCGTGGAACGCAAGGAGGTTAGGGGGATGCCATTTTCCTCTGGATTCCGACTTTCGTCGGAATGACGTAGTTACACAAAGTTCCCGACGAAACACTTAAAAGTGTGAACTATAATTCACATTCAAGGCATGATCAGAATCATCGAGAGTAGCACATTCAAGCGCTGGATCCGTCGGCTTCGTGATCGCGTTGCTGTCGCAAGAATCAACGCGCGTTTGCGGAACGTCACGAACGGTCATTTCGGAGATATTAGAGCAGTTGGCAACGGAGTTTCGGAGATGCGCATCCAGAGCGGTCCGGGCTACCGAATCTACTTCATACGCGAGGGTGATGAGGTTGTCGTGCTACTTTGCGGTGGTGACAAAAGTTCGCAACACAGGGATATTGAACGCGCCAAACAGATAGCCAAAGAATGGAGATGAACCATGGGTGAAACATTCACGAAGTGGGATGCAGTAGATCACCTAGTGACAAATGAAGATGTGCGCCTCTACCTCCAGGCGTGCTTTGAAGAAGACCCCGGCGATGGCTCGTTGATACGATCTGCGCTCAACGACGTAGCGCGATCGCAAAACATGGCGCAATTGAGCCGGGATGCTGGTATGAGTAGGGAGGGGCTTTACAAAGCTCTGTCGAAAACTGGTAATCCATCTTTCGCTACTGTTCTGAGAATAGTTCGGGCACTAGGAATGCAGATTCGGGTTAGTGCTTAACCGGTTCAATCGAATGGATTCTTGACCCGCTTGCCTTCCCGTCATTCCGGCGGAAGCCGGAATCCAGAGGGTAAGGGCAAGTAGGCGTAAATCCTCCCCCTTTTGCGAAGCAAAAGGGGGAATTAAAGGGGGTTCAGACGACGCGTCCCGCTCTGGATCCCGACTTTCGTCGGAATGACGTAGTTAAGCAATCCCCCAACGCGACTTATCTCAGCCCTAATCCTCCTCTTCCTCTTCGTCTGTGTAAGGATCAGGCATCAGCACGAATTCAGGATACGCCTCGATACCCAGTTCCCCTGCGTCTTGCCCTAGCTGCTCTACGCCACGGCTGACTCGAATCCCCAACGGACTGATTGCCAGCAACTTCCAAATCACCCAAGACACAGCAAACACGAACACGCCGATCGACACAACACCGATTAACTGCGCCACGAAATCTCCACCTGACGCGATGCACACCGCCATCGTTCCCCAGATGCCTGCAACCAAGTGCGCCGGAATCGCTCCTACCACATCGTCGAGCCTCAACTTCTCCAACAACTTCGTGCCTAGCACCAGCAACGCACCGCCAACCGCACCGATGATGATCGCCCAGTAGTGATCCGTCATCGCCGGACCCGCCGTTATCGAGACCAAACCCGCTATCGCACCGTTCAACCCCACTATCAGATCCACCCGGCCGATTATGAACCTTGAGAACGCCAGCGACACCACGACACCCGCAGCCGCAGCCAAGTTGGTATTCACCAAGACGTTGCTCATAGCCACAGCATCTGCCGCACTGCCTAGCTTCAACTGCGAACCGCCGTTGAAACCAAACCAACCGAGCCACAGGATGAACACGCCGAGAGTGACAACCAGCACGTTAGAAGGCGGCGTCAGTCTCACATCCCCATTGCTCATGAACTTACCCAGACGCGGACCAGCGATCATCACGCCAGCCAATGCCGCCCAACCACCAGTGCTGTGCACAATCGTAGAACCTGCAAAATCGCTGAAACCCAACTCAGCCAACCAACCACCACCCCATGTCCAAGCACCAACTACCGGGTAAATCACCGCCGTCAACGCCAAAACAAAGATGAAGAACGGCCACATCCTAACCCGTTCCGCCAACGCACCAGACACGATGGACGCTGTCGTGGCTACGAACACCATCTGGAAGAACCAGTCCGACATCACAGCCTGACCCTGATCCACTACCGCACCCAACGCATTCGAGTCGCCATCCAACAAAGCCACCTCATCCGACGACGGCCCGTACATCAGCTTGAACGTCCCGATAAATCCACCCTCGGCAACACCAACATACATCAGGTTGTACCCGATGAAGAAGAACGCCAAACCCGCTATCGAATACAGACCGATGTTCTTCAGACAGATCATCGAAGCGTTCTTTGTCCGCACCGAACCAGACTCAAGCATCGTGAACCCAGCGCACATCCACATCACCAACGCACCCCAAATCAGAAACGCAAACGTATTGAAGATGAACTCAGTCTCGCTACCCACCTCCGAAAACTCCAACGTCGGCTCACCAACCAAAAACGCAGGCACCGCAAGCAATCCCCCATACAACACCGGCGGAACACCACGAGGCGACAACCGTCGCACCACGCGCCTCAATCCCTCTCCAACTCCATCCAAACCGCCTACCAACCGAGAACAGTAGCCAACCATCGCCTAAACCTCCTAGCGACTGCACCCGCGACCACGCAACACCGCGCCGCAAGCACCAACCATCAAGATGTATACAGTATCTCAGAAATCACCATCTGTGCATGAACGAAATCCGACTAATCCTGACCTAGAGACAACAGTAAAGTACCATGATCGAAGACGCGTCCATCGCTTTTCGGCATCACCGATCACACATTTAAGGAGGCACGATGCCTGCACCTGTACTGATGTTCATGAACATGAAAGGTGGTGTTGGGAAGACTACATTAGCACTAGAAATCAGCCGTACACTCGCACACGATTACGATAAAGGTGTGTTGCTAATTGATTATGACCCTCAAGCGAATGCGTCATTTGCATTGTTAGGATCGGACGCTTATTTTCAGACACTTGACGAGGGCAAGAGCATCGCTCACTGCCTGATGCCGGACAACAAACTTAACGATCCTTTCGATGTTGTCGGTATGCGGTCCAAACCAGGCATAGACCACACGAGCTACGCAGTCAATGTTCGAGATTGGTCTGACGACGACACATCAGACTCAGTAGGTAAACTGGATCTAGTGCCGGGAAACATACAGTTGATGAGATTGGCCCTAAACCAACTTTCGCAACGAGTCGATCGATTTTTGCTTTCTCGATGGGATGAGCTTGTTTCTGGGGCGGCGGCTCGATATGACTGTATCGTGATTGACTGTCACCCTTCTGGATCGTTCTTCACAAAATCCGCTTTGTTGAAGAGCAATGCCGCGATTGTGCCTGTAACCTCCGACGCATTCGCACCTACCGGCCTCAGAATGATGAGAAACCACATGGAGATGTGGGAACCTGCCGGCGGTGCCAAGGAATTCGTCGTTGTATTTAACGACCCACACAATTCATGGAATACCGACATAGAATCTGAAATCAGAATCGACAACAGGTTCGCAGACCACTGCTTGCTCAACCGCGTCCAGTATTCGCAGTTGCTGAGGAATCTTGCAAGCCGACTTCAGACAGTGGCAGAGCAGCCTGTTCCTTATCGATATCAGATGGAAGCGACAATCAACACGGTAACAAACGAGTTGATCGAATACCTTCAAAACCGAAATATCTTTGACCAGTCGTGGAGAACGCCATGAACACATGGGACATCGCCAAACTCTTGATACAGGGTTGCAACTCACCAGATGACATTGGACGAACTCTTTCGACATTGCGGAATCCAAAAGACGTCGAGCGTGTATGCGAGTTGTTGACCGCATTCTCTGGTGTCATGCCAGCAACTCAAATCCACCAATCCGGAAAAACGAACGACGACGCGCCCCCTGTTAATGGGTCACCCGCGAACAGAGCAAAGGGCACTGTGAAAAAACGTCGACCAGAGACAGCCAATTCTTCAGAAGAAGCGATCGCCATCAAGCTGGAGCCCTTATTCCGCGAACAGGGCATGACTAACATCCAAGTTGAAGAATGGTTTTCGACCAACTTCAGGATCGGGAGAACGATCGGCAAACGTTCGCTTCGCAAGTATCTCATCAGAGTTTTGGATAGTGCTGATCTCGGACTGAAAAACCGGATCATAGCGGCAGCGCAGCAACTCGGTAACGATCCGGACGCTGAGGATTCCGACCTCGTGAAATATTGGGACGGCTTCGACAAGCATTTCGGCGCTTCCGAATGATTGATGTTTACAAATCAAGACTTGCCGGTTTCTTACCCGATCCTGAAGACATTGAGGAATTTTCCACGAGTTCTTCGACCCAAGCAGTTCTTGAAGCGTTCGAACGCACGACTACTTGGTTAAACCTGATTTACCAACTTCGCAGAGGTGAAGAACCTTCTGTTCTGCTAGCGGCGGCACATTCTAAGTTGATCGAAATTTGGATCCTGCTTCCTTTGGGTTTGATCCACTCATCCTACACATCGCTCAGAACCTTTGTTGACATTTGCACTAGTTACACGTTCTATTGTTCGCATCCAAACGAATGGGCCGCGGTAAGTGAAGACAGGGCAAACTGGGAGAGCCGATCTGATGTGGTGAAGTGGCATATTCGATATACCCCGCAATTCAAGGAGGTCAACAACGCTTTCGGCTTGTCGAAGCAACTTGAAGACGGTTATAGAGAACTTTCGTCTTACGTGCATGGCATTCCAGTAGACGGTTTGCCAAAATTGCGTGGAATCGAACGGGCTAACCTGTCCGATGAAGACATGAAACAGTTTGTTCAAGTTGCAACAGCCACGGATAACGCCATCAACATGCTCTTTCTAACCGTCTTTCATCAGGATTTGGCGCTTCTGTCCAGAGATGACTACAGGACGATCACAAGGGGTATCAATCTGAACAAACTTGGCAGTGCGGGAATCGTAATTCCTAGAGCATAAGTTCACCACCTTAAGACGTTATTAGAGTCCTAATCATGTACTACAAGCGCGTCTGGCATTACTCGGTAACGCGGACCTAGTTGACGTCACCAACCGCTTGACCTGATGTCGGCGGCAAATATCCACCAATTCGCCAACACGCTCTGCTACTAACGGAATCATCCCAAATCACCTGCTTCAAAGCATACCGCACACGAATCACCCGCCAGAACCATGCATCTAAAGACGGTAGGGACAGGTTTGAAACCTGCCCCTACCCCGTCATTCCGACGAAAATCGGTGCTTCAGCGGGCGGAACGACCATCCAGATAGGACGTGAAGGACAACATCATTCCCATCATGGTTCATCATTTCACATCATCCCCATCATGGTTCACACCCCCAACTCCCGTCGCGCCTCGTCGACGTTCATAATCCCTGCGCCTACTAGCGTCGCCAAGCGGTCTGCGCGGTCTGATTGCGACTCTTGGACAGCTTCGACATTTGAGAGGTTGAAGCGTACTTCCAACTCGGCGGGAAATTGGGCGAAGTGCGGTGTCAACCGGTGGTTGATGCCGTCCTCTAGCATCTTCAACTCCGGGATTATGGTGTTGCGCCACAGGAACTGCTCCATCGTGCGGACGTTCGCCAACGTCGCATCCTCGAACTCGCTCAAGAACACTTTAGGCACGCCAAACGCTCGCGACACCTCCTCAACCGACCACTGCAACGCAGCGATGAACTCCATTTCGGACTGATTCGATCCCAGACGCTTCATGTCGATTCCATCGCCAAGGATCATCGGCTTGTGCGATGCCTCGGGATCAAGCAACCGTATGTCCCACATCTCCATCAACCTCTCGATCTCATACTCGCTCGGACTGCTGTCCATAGTTACCACCACATCCGACGGCATTGCCGAGTGAACATAGAAACGTCGGTTGAACCGCAACGCCTCGGTGCCCATATCCACCGCCGCGCGTGCCGGTGCCATCGACGAGAATCCTGCGAGTCCGCGCATCGGGTTGAACCGTCGGTACCACAACATCTCCTCCGGGAGATATGCCACCCGACCTTGAGGCGTCTCGTGGATAAATCCGCGCACCAATCGATCATCATCGTCGCCAACCACACGCACCGATTCCGGCGGCAACGGCCACATCGCAATCGGAATCCCGTCTGCATCCCGATCGAGTACCACGTATGCCGATCCCCACAACGACAACGAACTTTCGACTGCACGTAGCAGTTGACCGCCATCCCAGACATCGTTCGGATGCTTCAACAACCGCTGCAAAGGATGCTCTACGCCCGCCGGTTCAGCCTCTGCTCCGGGGCTTATGCGCTGCCACACCTCCAGAGGTGGACGGCTCACCGCTTCCGCCAAGACCCTGACCGCGGCGTGTACCGCCGTAGATCGCGCGTAGTACTCCCCGTACCTCGATGACGCCCATTCGATGTCACCGCCGCTAAGGACCGGGATATTGACGCGGTCAAACATACGCCGTCCGACATACCCGCGTTGCTCGACGCTATCGCTCTCTATCGCATCGCGCCGTTGCCCAAAAGGCGACGACACGATGCGTCCAATCTGCTTAATCATTGTTCCGTTCCCTCACACTCCTCCAGCGATGGAACTGAGCGCGAAGCCGACGATTGCCAAGACTTCGCCGCCTACCAGAACCATTAGCCACCGGATGTTGATCTCGATGCCGCGCAGTCGGGCATCGTGGTCTTCCTCTACTGTCCGCCGGAGATGTTTCACCTGATCAAGAAGGTCTATCTCGCCCTCCTTTTTCAAGCGCTTGCCAGGCCGCTTGGGACGCGTCGAGCGTCCGCGGCCTGTCAAGTCCTCAAGGTCCATCTCCAGCAATACTTCGCGTGGATCCATGTCTCACACTCCTCCCTGCTGACTACTCAGAACGACACTAGGCGATATGGCGCCAGCAGCCTCTTCACATCACCAGACGGGTTGTAGAGCGATCTTGATGCGTTTGCCGCCACGTCGTCCGTTCTTGCGACGCCGTCCCGACGACGCCATCGGTCTACCGCAGTAAGCAAAGTCGCCTCGACTACCTCAGCCGGAAACTGCAACGCCTTGATCAGCGATCCGTCGTCATGAGTAACCGCTGTAGTGCCATTGACGGCGCGTTCGACATTCAAGACCGCTGCGCCCACTTGTCGGACGAACATCTGCTCGTTGTCGATAACTATCGTCTGTCCTGCCTGCATGTGCCGCGTGTCGTCAACCTTGATCGACTTCGATGCCTTCGTCAATGCAGTGCCGCTGTTGTCGATATACCCGTCAAGAGATACGACGTGCGAGCGGTATCCCCAACGTCCGGTAACCTTCAATGCCGCCTTGCCCAACGGGAAGCAGGATCGACTCCGACGACGACCGACGCGCATCGTGTGGTACGGCTTACCGTGTTGCGACTGAGGGTTGGTGTCGAGTGGATACAAGATGAGTTCGGCACGTTTCCTAACCCGCTCGTAAACGCCATCGCCATCCCAATCCTCCACGACCTGCGCCACCTCGATCAGATCGCTCACGTGCACAGACAGACGATGCCTGACATCGAACCGCCTGGACTCCATGCTCACGTAGAAGTTCCTTCCGCAATGCCCTTCGACAACCCGGCTCGCCACATTCAGCAAGTGCCAAAGAGTCGTATCGTGCGACGTGTCAGCGACTCCGATCCGGCGCTTCAAATCGGTCGGTGTTGCGTATATGTTCTGCACCCCGACAGGTGCTTGTTGATCACTCATTTTTCTGTTTCTCCTTCTCTTTTCGTTTGTTCGTTTTTGTCGTACTTTCCCTCCCCCTTTCCCTAAGAGGGAAGATCCACTCCCTCCCCCTTTTCAAGGGGGAATACAAGGGGGTTTAGAACCGTGATTGCCCCAGCCTTCCCGTCATTCCCGCGCAGACGGGAAGCCACAGAGGGGACGGGAGGGGCAACATCATGGCAATCGTTTTCACATCATGCCAATCATGGTTCAAATTGCCCATCCCCCTAACCCCCGTACGCAAGCGAAGGGGGAGATTCCTCGCTCCGCTCGGAATGACATGAGTGCCGCTTCGTCATCCCCGCCTTCCCGTCATTCCCGCGCAGACGGGAAGCCACAGAGGGGACGGGAGGGGCAACATCATGCCAATCGTTTTCACATCATGGCAATCATGGTTCAAATTGCCCATCCCCCTAACCCCCTTACGCAAGCGAAGGGGGGAAAGCTACGTCCCCTTCGCTTCAGCGCAAGGGGACGCGAGCGAGCGCAGCGAGATCGCAGGGGATGCCGGGGCGGGGTGGGGCCGGCACACCGGCAATCGCCCATCCCCCTAACCACCTTGCGCTCCGCGAAGCGGCTACCCATCACTGCGTGATGTTGTAGACGAGCGCGGTGTGCTTCGCTTTCGTCCGGTCCCCCGATCTCTCGGCGAAGCCGAGCCTCATGCTCACTACCATTACGTTTTGCCGCTTCTGGATATCGCGTTGAGTCTCGATCATCAGACTGCGTCGGAAACCCACTCTCCACTGGCTGGTGTTGACCGCCAAGATCCGACCGCGGTCACTGTCGTTTCCACCATCCGACACCTTGCCATCTGAGTCGGCAATCCGCATCTGACCGCTGACGATCAACGGATGTCCGTAGATCGACCCGAGCTGACCAGTACGTATCGTCGCCTTTGGTCCCAGTTTGTCAACGGTTTCGACCGATGACAGTCCGAGGCTTGCGGTGAACGTTGCGACATCCGTGATGAAGACGGTCTCCGACTGGCTCAAGCCGTATTTGCCGAGTTTCTTCAGCGCGCTCAGATACGCCGACGACAAGATGTTGCCTGCTAACGACATGCCCTGGCCGGTGTTATCGACGAGTGGCAGGTGCAGCAAGCCGTCGAATCCGATCAGAAAGTGCGCCATACCCGGGCTAGTAGCACTCACCGTGCCTCCGTCTGCGTTGATGCTGTTTGTGGCAGTCTGATCCGCGTTGAGCAACACATCGTCGATCACCTCGGCCGCATTGCGTATCAAAGTCTGGCGCACTTCTGGCAACACCGCAAAGACCGCGTCTTCATCAAGGGTCAGCGACCATGGCACTTCCGCGACGAGTTCGTAGGCCGTCAAAGTCTGGTGCGCTGTTTTAGGCACACTGTTAGTCACGCCAGTGTTCTCTACGCCGGGATACCAGTTCACATCCCCGAGTTGAAGCGGAATGTCGAACGGGTTGGTAGGCATGTCGATGCGGTTGAACAGACTCGCGACACGCGTCTCTTGGTTCACGTCGTCCCAGAGTCGAGACGCCATGCCAGTCGGCACTATCTCGTCGCCCCTTCCTGCGGTTACGCTATCCATCGCAGCCTTCAACCGCATGTCCCAGTCGCGAACCGAATCGTGCCCCATCTGAGTCTCAGCCGCACGTTGAACACTCCGCACTATCGACAGGTCTAGCTCATCGCAACCAGCGTAAGGCCCAGACTTGACTACGGCATCACCCCTCGAACCACTCTGTGACCCGTTCTGTGATCCGTTCAATAAGGCCGATCGGCGATAATCTTGCTGCTCCTTAGTCAGCGCCTCAATCGCCTTGCGTAATCGGACCCGCTCATCGTGAACCGGCTCGACACGCTCCTTCACGAACGTCGAAACGTCCGCTAGCTCCTTTTTCAGAAGCTCCATTTCTTGTGTTGTTATTTCAGGCATTTGCCCTTCTCCTTTTCTCTTGTGTTTTTCATTTCGTCTATGTCGTTTCTGCCCCTTCGCTTCGCAGCACCCTCGTCATTCCGCGCAGGCTCCCGTCATTCCCGCGTAGGCGGGAATCCACAGGGAAGGGCATCCACTACCTCCCCCTTTCCCAAAGGGGGAATACAAGGGGGTTTCAGACGGCGGCAACGCGAACCCCTTGCGATCCCGCTTCGCGGCACTACCGTCATTCCCTCGTATGCACCCTGTCATTCCCGCGTAGGCTTTCCGTCATTCCCGCGCAGGCGGAAATCCATGTTTGAACCATGATTGCCATGATGGGGAAATGATGATGCTCCGCCCTTCCGTAGCGGCAAACCTTGTGGTTGCCCTACTACTACGTGGATTCCCGACTTCGCAAGAATGACGGAGTGGGTGGCGGTGCATCATGGCAATCGTTTTCACATCATGGCAATCATGGTTCAAATTGCCCCCCATCAAAGCTCCCTCATTCCTGCTACAGCGCGCCATAGGTTACGTAGCCCTTCGCGCATCTCCGGGAGTTCCGCGACGTTTTGGTACGTATCATCTGCACTACTTCGCGCCAATGCTCTGGCATGCATCGGCACGGGCACTGCGCTTATCTCCAGCAATTCCTGATGTTTGTACCAGTAGCCACGTCGCCCGTTCGAAGCCCTTCGCAACTCCGTCTCCAGCGGGATGAAACCGACGGACACGCCCCGCATGAAGCCTTTGGCGTAGAGCTCTGCTACCTCTTCCGCGAACGGAGTAGGTGCAAACTCCACATCTGCCCTCAGCGCAACACCCTCGATCCACACGCGGTTGGCCCTTCCGATCGGTGGCAACGACCGGTCATGCGCCCACAGGAACACCGGATTCCTGCGAAAGTGATCAAGCTCCCAACCGCTTGAGTCGATCAGATCACCCTTGCGGTCCTCGCTTCCAACCGCCGCAGTGATGATCAAACGCCGCGACCCTCCATCGCTACGCGTCGCATCACCTGTATCGCCTCGCATAACACCCTTGTCATCGCAAGACGCACCACCCGATTCACCCATCGCGCCAACATCGGATACACCTGCGCCGAACCACTTGACGACCACCTCGTCACTGTCACCCGGCTCCTTCACGCCATCCACTTCGTTTCCAACCAACTCGCTCAACGTCATCATCGCTTCTACATCTCCTCAACATCGCCGCCTCCAATCGAAGCAGCACTACAATCACAATCGTTCTACTTATTATCTTGCATCATCCCTCGCCCTGACGCAAGCGCGAAATAACACAAATTTCAAAAATTTCGAAGATTTTACCCGTCATTCCCGCGCAGGCAGGAAACTCCCCCCTTCGCAAAGCGTAAGGGGGCTAGGCGGATGCTTTCTCTTCGACAGATGCCAGGCCGCGCCCATGTCATTCTGAACGTAGCGAAGCGAAGTGAAGAATCTAACGCCAGCCGCCAGCACCAAGAGATTCCTCGCTCCGCTCGGAATGACATGGGGGAGCACTCAGGATGACAGTGGGCACCCCCCGTCATTCCGACGAAAGTCGTAATCCAGAGCGGAGGGGATCATGCCCATCGTTACCCCATCATGGCAATCACGGTTCAACAGCGCGTAGGAATCTCCCCCCTTCGCACAATGTAAGGGGGCTAGGGGGATGCCCCTTCGCAATCCCTGCACGTACCCCTTCGTCATTCCGACGGAAGTCGTAGTCCAGAGGGGAGGAGATCATGCCCATCATTACCCCATCATGGCAATCATGGTTCAACAGCGCGTAGGAATCTCCCCCCTTCGCACAACGTAAGGGGGCTAGGGGGATGCTCATCACCTTGTAAAATCAATCCCGTAATAAATCGAAACCGACTCTCTGGAGGCCATTCACGAGATGATGAACCGCAACATGCTTCGGCAAGCTCAAGCGATGCAGAAGAAGATCCAGCAGATGCAAGAAGATATCGCCGCCGCAACTACTGAAGCATCCGCAGGCGGAGGAGCGGTCAAAGCCGTGGTCGTCGGAGGCTCGAGAGTCGAAAGCATCGAGATCGACCCAGAAGCGTTCGACCATATCGATCCAGAAGACATCGAGATGATCCAAGACATGGTAACCGCCGCCGTCAATCAAGCCATGGACCAAGCCCAAGAACTAGCCGCCAAAAAGATGAACGAGATCACCGGCGGACTAAACATCCCCGGACTGGGATTCTGAACCACACCCCCCTTCGCATCCCCACCACGTCATTCCGAGCGCCTACCCATGTCATTCCGAGCACAGCGAGGAATCTCTAACGTCATTCTCGCGAAGGCGAGAATCCAGAGGGGAAGGGAAGGGAAAATCATGGCAATCATTCAAAAATCATGGCAATCATGGTTCAAAACCTCCCCCCTTCGCAGAGCGTAAGGGGGCCAGGGGGATGCTCCAACACATCATTCCCGCGCAGGCGAGAATCCAGAGGGGAAGGGAAGAGAAAATCATGGCAATCTTTCCCCCATCATGGCAATCATGGTTCAAAATCTCCCCCCTTCGCAAAGCGTAAGGGGGCCAGGGGGATGCACCAACACGTCATTCCCGCGCAGGCGGGAATCCAGAGGGGAAGGGATGGGAAAATCATGGCAATCATTCAAAAATCATGGCAATCATGGTTCAAAACCTCCCCCCTTCGCGAAGCGTAAGGGGGCCAGGGGGATGCACACACGTCATTCCCGCGCAGGCGGGAATCCAGAGGGGAAGGGAAAATCATGGCAATCATTCAAAAATCATGGCAATCATGGTTCAAAACCTCCCCCCTTCGCACAGCGTAAGGGGTGCCAGGGGGATGCTCCAACACGTCATTCCCGCGCAGGCGGGAATCCAGAGGGGACGGGATGGGAAAATCATGGCAATCTTTCCCCCATCATGGCAATCATGGTTCAAAACCTCCCCCCTTCGCAAAGCGTAAGGGGGCCAGACGATGCCCCCTACGTGACTATCCCCATTACAATCTCATTGATGTCCGCTTTTCGACCTGATCCACCGCGGCCGATTACACCTGTTGAGCCGCGTACTGATGCGCCGCGCGGTGTTGCGGCACCAGTGGCACGCGTGATCGAAGCGTTCCGACGTCTGCCAGGCGTCGGACCGAAGTCGGCGCAACGGCTGGCGTATCACTTGGTTCGGATGCCAGAAGCGGAGGCAAGCGAACTGGCTGAGGCCATAACCGGCGTCAAACTCAAGATCAAACTCTGCCTAGTCTGTGCAGACATCACCGAAGAGCCGACGTGCCATATCTGCTCCGACACCAACCGAGACCGCGCCGTCATCTGCGTCGTGGAAGAACCTCTTGACGTAACAGCCTTCGAGCGCACCCGTGCCTACAACGGTCTATACCACGTTCTCCACGGCGCGATCTCCCCTACATCGGGCATCGCTGCCTCTGACCTCAAGATCAAGGAACTTCTGCAACGTTTGCAAGACGATACCGTGACCGAAGTGATAGTAGCCACCAACACCAACCTAGACGGCGAAGCGACGGCGATGTATCTTCAAAGAGCCATCACACCTGCTGGCATCAAAGTAACCCGCCTAGCACGCGGCCTACCCTCCGGCACCGACATCGAATACGCCGACGACGCAACCCTAGCCCACTCCCTAGAATCGCGGGCAGAGATTGTGTGAGAGGGATGCACCCACACGTCATTCCCGCGCAGTCGGGAATCCAGAGCGGAAGGGACGGGAAAAACCACGGCAATCATGGCCCCTCACAACCGCCGCAACACCAACTGCCAGACCGCAATCGTCGCTACTACTGCGGACACACCTGCGACGATGAAGGCGAATGGCGCACCCCATACCTGTGCTAACGTGCCCATCAACAGCGCGCCCAGTGCCTGCGCCCCCCAGGTGAAGTTCATCAGACTCATCACTCGACCTCGAAACTGATCCGACACCAGCGTTTGAACCACCGTCGTGCTCATCGTCCCTTTCACTACACCTAAAGCACCGACGAAGCCGGCGATTCCCAGAGCGTAGATAAAGATATCCACCGCGCCGAAAACTACGTAGCAAATGCCGACGGCAACCCCTCCGATAGCAACGTATAACGGCGGTTTCGCACGAGTGCCGATCAGCGTAATCACAAACGTCGCTACTAATCCGCCGATTCCCACAGCGAGAAGAAACCTCCCATAAGTCTCGGTATCGCCGTCGTAGACCTCCTGCGTAACTACCGGCAACAGCGTCTCAAAAGGCGTCGCAACTATTCCGATCAACACGCCGTAACCGATAATCGCGGCTATCCCGGTCTCGCGACGCACATATCTGATGCCATCGATCATGTCTTGCACCCGCGCTCTAGCCTGCATCCTCAACGGCCTCGAACTCGTAGGAGCAGATTTCAAACCTGCCTCTACAGACAACCCACCAACATCGTGCAACTTGTGATCCATCCTCATCAACGTCAACACCGTCAACAAATACGACGCCGAGACGATGAAGAACAATCCCTCCATGCCCACTACCGATACCAATGGGTGGAACAGCGACGGGCCCAAAATCGCCGCGCCCCCAAATACTAATGAGTAGAGAGAAATCGCACTTGGCAGATGCTCTTTCGGCACTAACGACGCCACCATCGCACCGCGTGTCGGGATGTCGAACGCAAGCATCACCCCAGTTACCGCTGCGATAGCCAACAAATGCCACGCCTCTATCATGTCGGTCGCGATCAACACGGCGGTAGCCAATCCAGCCATCGCGAACAGAAACCGCGTGAAGCGCAAAAGACGCAATCGGTTTACCGTGTCCGCAACAACACCGCCCCAGACGGAGAAAACCATCACCGGAGCCATCGTCGCAGCAGTGATCGAACCCAACAGCACCTCCGAATCGGTCAGCGTACGCATCAGCCACAACCGACCGTAGATCAACGTCCACATTCCGACGTTCGAGAAGGCAGCCGCGATCCAGAACAGTCGATACTCGCGGTATCCGAAAACTGCGAAGCCAGTGCGATTCAGCACTCGACGATCCCAGCAGACCTGTCGATATCGTCTTGAAAGCCCCTAACCCTGCCCTTGATTACATCGTCCATCAGCACCGGCCGATTCGACTCACCAGACTCCATCACCGCGTACGCAAGCCCAAGCGCCGCCATACCTTCATTGCTACCTACCTCCGGCGCGCGATCATCTATCACTGCACGGGCGAGGTCCATATATTCGATAGCGATTATCTTGGCGTCGATATGACGGAAATCCATGTCATACGATGACACTCGACGCTTACCATCCCAGAGCGTAGAGGTGATGTCGTCCAACTCGAAGTCCGGCACCAGAGCCAGCAACGCGTCGCCCACAACCTCTGATCCGTCGGCACGCACGATACGCGGCCCCGTTCCACTCCGACTCGGCGGACGGTAGAGCGTACCTTCACCACCGACCACGACGGAATCGCCGAGGCTATACCCATGTGAAGCGTCGGAAATCATCATCTGACCAGACGCGCCTGATGCGAAACGTATCGTCGCAAACGCCGTATCCACAGCGTCCTGTTCGACCACATCACCGATGATTTCACCGCCAGCCTCGCGCCTGTGGGTATACATTGCGGCTAAACCCGGCGCCTGATCAGACATCGGACGAAGAACCCGTTCGCGATCGTTGACATCCGTCTCGGCGTAAACACGACTCGCCGGTCCCATCAGATAGAGCAAAAGGTCGGCGTTATGCACCCCAGCGTCAAGAACGACTCCGCCAGCTTGATCCTTCTTCGCACGCCAAACCGTACTGTGCATCACGCCACTATTCGCGCTGGCAACCGAAAAATCCAAAGCGAAGTATGGCATACCGATAGCGCCTGAATCGATCAATGCTTTCGCCAAGCGATTCATCGGATCGCGTCGGAAATTCTCCGAGATCGACAACGTCTTACCAGTATCGACCTCCGCTGACCGCATCATCCGACAAGCCCGAAGCGTCAAACCCATCGGCTTTTCAACCATCACATGCAGACCGTAACCCATCGCATCAATCGCCAAGACATGATGCGCGGGAGTGCTGGTTACGATGTCAACCGCATCAAGCGAGACATCCGCAGACGCAACCGCGTCCTCAAGACTGCCAAACACCTTCGGCATCTCGCCCGTACCATCCGCGATGAACCGTGCAACCGCCTCGGCAGAATCAAGATGCGGATCACAAACCGCAACCACCCGCGCATCATCGAAGTACCTACGCAGCTCAACATAACCAGCAGCATGACGCATACCCATGCCACCAGCACCAACCAATGCAAAGTTAAGACCCATGCCGACAATCCTAAAACGCAATCTCCCCCCTTCGCGAATCGTAAGGGGGCAAGGGGGATGCGTACTCCCCCCTTCGCAAAGCGTAAGGGGGCTAGGGGGATGCTCATCTCCCCCCTTCGCAAAGCGTAAGGGGGCTAGGGGGATGCGTACTCCCCCCTTCGCGTAGCGTAAGGGAGTTAGGGGGATGCCCACCGTCATTCCGGCGGAAGCCCGAATCCAGAGAGGCAGCGCATCCTCACCCATGTCATTCTGAGCAGAGCCATGTCATTCCGAGCATAGCGAGGAATCTCCGGCAATGGACTTTAGATTCTTCACTCCGCTCCGCTTCGTTCAGAATGACATGGACACGACAACGCGCCCGTTCATCATTCCCTCATCATGCCAATCATGGTTCAAAAACCCATGTCATTCCGAGCATAGCCATGTCATTCCGAACATAGCCATGTCATTCCGAGCATAGCGAGGAATCTCCCCCCTTCGCTCGCGTAAGGGGGCTAGGGGGATGCATCATTCCAATCATGCTTCAAAAACTCCACTGAGCCGTGATGCCGAGACCGCAGTGATGTCCGTTTCGGTGCTTCCTGTTGCTATCAGATCTGCGATCGCTTTCCCAGTCAGTGGTGCGTAGTGAACACCTTCTGACCAGTGACCGGATGCGATGTAGATGTTTTCACATCCCGGTGCTTGTCCCACATACGGCTTGCCATCAGCAGGCATCGGGCGAAGACAAGCTGTGTGGTTCGTAACGTCAGATTCCGAAATGCGGTCGGTCAATCGCCGCACGCGCGGGAGAATGAAGTCCCAAGCGTAACGCGAAAGATCACGATCGTAACCCCTGCCGTCCTCTTTCGTAGCGCCCAACACCGTGCGAGATAACCGACGCGTCAAAATCACGCCGCCATCATCCATGTTGTGCATCGTCGCTGATGGTCTGTCCTGTTCAGCATCTCCAGCCTCCTCCGCTGGCAAATGCATGTAGAGCAACTCGCCCTTCTGAGGCACTACCGGAACTTCATACCCTAGCCACTGACCTGCTAGGTTCGTCCATGGCCCCATAGCCAACACCACAGCGTCGGCACCGATATCGGACCCGTCAGACAGTTCCACGCCCTGCTCAGATATCGAAGTTACCTCTGCCAACTTCAACTCGACGCCCATCGCTTTAGACGCGTCTAATAAAGAGCGCGTCAACAACCTCGAATCGACAGTCGGTTCGATCTCGGTGAGGCAAGCACCCTCAACCTCATCACTCAGCCAATCGCAGGCCTCCCGCGCCTCGTTACCTGATAACCACTCGGCGACCAATCCCTCAGACCTACGCCCATCCAAAAACCGCCTAGCGTCCTCATGTCCGACCTCGCCAAACGCGCATCTCAAATAGGGCTTCAAATCGTACCCATAATCAATGCCCGTGATGTCTGGCAACACCTCAGCCAAATCAGCATGAAGCGCTAACGAGGCTGCGGACAGCGCCAACAACCCCGGATCATTAGAGCCTGAATACGGGGTCAGGATACCTGCGGAGTAACCGCTAGCACCCGACGCCACATGATCGCGCTCCACAACCACAACATCGGAAACCCCCGCACGCGTCAGATAGTAAGCCGTCGCACACCCGATAATGCCGCCGCCGACAATGACGACACGGGAGGTGGGGGTGGAAGTTGAAATCGAATTCACAGCAAACCTAGTTTCGCTAACGAGAGATTTTATTCGATTATCAAGCGACGCACCGTTGAGACCTGTATAAAACACTTCCCTTTGATGATGGGACATGAAGCGCAATTAGTCCGATATGTTGACACCGTGTCACTCCGATCCCCGCGTCATTCCGATCCCCATGTCATTCCGATCCCCATGTCACTCCGATCGCGCCCCATGTCATTCCGAGCGGAGCGAGGAATCTCCAGTGTCAGACTTCAGATTCCTCAGATCCGCTGGAACTGCGCTCAGAATGACATAGTCAAACCAAGTAACATTAACTTAGCAACAAACCGAACGAGGTGCGATATGGTTGCTGAACCCGCGGCAAAATCAGACGAGCCAACAACTCACAAGTCTTCAGGCACGACAGGCCCGAACAGCCCATGGCGCGATTGGCTGATTGACATCTCAAGCTTGAGTTCGAACGATTTAGCTTTTCAACCCGTAAAAGTCGATCTCCAGCAACCTCTTCGAGCATTTACCGCTGAGAAAAATAAAGCGTTCTGGAAGATGTGCGACGAGGACGCCGGACCGGGCCGGGAACTCGATTGGGAAGAACATCTCAAGTCAATTCACGAAGGGCACACACAGGGATTACCTGAAGTTTGATCTTTGTAGATACCAACGTATTCGTATACGCAGTTGGCAAACCTCACCCCAACCAAGAGACATCAAGAGACTTCTTTTGGCAAGCCTCGCTAGATCAAGTCCCGTTGTCTACTTCGGTTGAGGTGCTACAAGAACTGATGCACGTGTTCATACGTGTAGATCGCATTGACGAGTTTGATAACGCGATGGCGATCATAACCGAATTCAACGTGCATGTGTTCACATTAGAACTTGACGATATGGTGTTGGCACGACAACTTCGAGATCGACATCTACGCCTAACTTCAAGAGACTTGTGCCGCCTTGCGTGCTGCATACGCAGAGGTGTCAATGACATGATGACCTTCGACGCGTCGTTGCGCCAAGCATTCTACTCAACGTAAGTCCGTGAAACGGATTTAGTCTCGCACTTGAGGATGAATCATAACCGGCCTACGGCCCCGAACGCGACCCCGAAGTCGCAATAGGCCTGGCATTCAGTGATTGCAGCGGCCTGTTGTTCGCCCCGGTCTTGTTCTGCAACGCGTCCACCTGATCTTGCGAGACAGTCCCGATCTCCAGCATCACGAACCAGTCCACAGGCTCAGCACAAGGCGGCGTAGTCATCGACCCCTTGTATGAGTAGTAACCCAAGTCTTTGGTCATCAACCCGCGCGCGTTCAACACTCCAGTAACCTCTGAAGTCCCGATGTCAGCGGGCATGTTGTCGATTATTTCCTGCACTACCGGGTTCGCTTCACCGATGTCAAACAGCATCGAAACCACCGCGACATCCCCAAACGTCTGACTGTGCAACAACTGCAACTCTAGCGGGTGCGAATTGCCGTCGATGTGATGCTCACTAGGAGTATGAGCCGTAACTGTTTCCAGCTGATACGTGCGCTCGCCAAATCCGAGCCGATTGCCTGACGGATAGTTCACCGCGATCGCTTTACCTGCGTTGGTGACTCCCTCCGCTTCTTTGCGATATGAGAACGAGATAGGTGGCGAACTTCCTTGTTCGTAACCCGTAATATCAATCGGCGATTGTTGCGTCCCACTGTCGCAACGCTCATTGTCAGCAGACAACGACGCCCAGTTCTCTGGTCCGCCTGCACCGGAGTAACCCCACTCCACAGACGATTCAACCTCTTCGATAACATCCTCGCCGCCACACGCCACAAGCACCAACGGCAGGGCAACCATGACCACGATCAACGATCGCCCAATATATCGGGACACCGATCTTACCAACTTTCTTCTCCTCGGGTTTGCATCTGATCAAACGCTCATTAGATAGATTGTAGGTTAGATGACGCCCTAATCGTTAAGATCGCAGAATCCTCTCGCACTTTACGGTGTTTGCGTAACTACCGTCATTCCCGCGAAGGCGGGAATCCAGAGGTGCAGGGCAAGCGTCATTCCGGCGGAAGCCGGAATCCAGAGGGGCGGTGATTGGCTACGCTTGCCAACTAGATGTCATTCCGAGCGCAGCGAGGAATCTCCCCCTTCGCATAGAGCAAGTGGGCCGGAGGATGCTGCTCGTCGGTTTTAGATTCCTCGCTACACTCGGAATGACAGTCTGCTTCAGTCAGGACACTCCGCCTGAGAATCCTCTGAAAGCAACCGGTCAATCCCAAACAACGACATGTCGTATCCCGCATCGCCCTTCGTCGCCATATCCGCCACAATCTCGCCGACTACCGCAGCGAACTTGAAGCCATGCCCCGAACACGGACTGCAAATGATGACGTTGCGGTGTCCGGGGTGCCAATCAAGCAGGAAATGGAGGTCTGGCGTGTCGGTGTATAGACAAACCGCCGACTTGACGATGCGGCCGTTCAGTTGCGGAAGGATGTCAGAGATCGCATGACGCAGCGAACGCTCATCCGCCTCACGAACCGCACGGTCTAGCTCAACTGGGTCATCGAACATTTCCCCGCCATGATGGAATGCCGTCTTAACACCACCGCCAAAGTCAGGCTGAACATACAGACTGCCACCCGGTTTGTACTCCCAAGAGTGATTCGGACTGTTTTCCGGTGCGAAAAGTTCAGGGCTGCTCGCAGGTTGGAACCAGAACAGCACTTGACGTTCCAACCGCATCCGCAACTTCAACTTCGACAGAAATCCCAGGTTCCAAGCACCTGCTGAGAACACGATCTGATCCGCCGTATATTCGCCATGATCGGTATGAACACGTACTCCTTCGCCATCTGGATGCCAACGTCGTACCGGCTCGTTGTAATGAAGGTCTGCGCCTTCATTGATCGCCGCATCCAAATGTGCCGATACGCATTTCTCCGGGAACAGCACACCAGACATCGAGTCAAACGCGCCGATCATTTCGTCGCGAGGCTGAAACTGCGGCCATCGACGTCGTATCTCCGAAGGATCAAGAATCTCCAGATCCATACCATGCGCCTCAGCGGATCGCTTGACACCTGTTATGCCGTTACCTTCCGGACGTCCGACGGTCAGACCGCCGACGATCCGCAGCAACTCGACCTCTTCTCCTCGATCCGAGATCGTTTCCTCTAGCTCTCGCCAGACCTCATAGCCACGAAGCATGATCGGCACGTAGTCTGGATGCTCCGCGTAAATCTGCCGGATGACCCTCGTATCGCCATGACTCGACCCCAAAGTGTGTGGCGGTGTAAAGGCATCGAAACCGATCACCGAGACGCCACGTCGCGCCAGCTGCCAAACCGACGCGCTACCATGGGCACCCAACCCGACAACGATTACATCTGCTGATTTCCTGCCCATTGTTTCTATTCCCTGCCTTCTCTAACGTCATTCCCGCGAAAGCAGGAACCTAGGAAAATAAAGCACACCGACGCATCAGTTGATCGAAAGCGGCGCCACCGAAAACACCACTTGGAACGGTTTGCAGTATATGACCACGCTACGGTAGTCATCCACGTTCAGATCATTCGGTATCGGGTAGTTCTGATTGCCGATGTTCCCCTTCAACTTCCCTAACTCAACGTACGTCACATCTTCCGCATGGACATCCCCGCGCGACATCGGATCCGGATGAGTTGTCAACAGAACCCGTAAATCCGGGCCGTTGATCACGTTGAAGTCCTCGAATCGCAACACATACCCGTCTGTGCCCAGGTCCCAAATCGTCGCATCTCCACTCCCTTTGTGGAAACTGTCCCCGTCGCGGAACTGCCCCGTCTTCACTGCGTCTGGCGCAAGCATCGCACCCATAGCCTCCATCATCTCATCCTCGACCATCACCTCGTCATCCATCACAACTTCCATCGTGGCTTGAGCCTGCGACATCTCCATGCCCTCTGGAATAATCGCATTCATCAACGCAGGGAAATCCTCATCCACCTCCCGATCCAAAAACAGCGGAGAACCCAACCACCAAGCCAAACCCGCAACAGGCACAACGATCACAACCGCCACAATCGCGGCGATCAACCTGTGCGACTTGATCCAACCAACAACCTTGCTCATAGCAAACCAACCTCGCCATTCTCATTGATTCACAACCCATTCTAGCCTAGCCAAGACCATTGCAAAACTACCGTCATTCCCGTGTAGGCGCATCTACTCTCATTCCGAACGCAACGAGGAATCCCCCTTCGCTCGCGTAAGGGGGCTAGGGGGATTCCTACCGTCATTCCCGCGCAGGCGGGAATCCGCGTAGAGGCAACCCTGGTGCTTGCCCTCTCCTTTTTGCGAAGCAAAAGAGGGAATAGAAGTTGGTTGAACCATGATTTTCCTCTCCTCTCCTTTAGATTCCCGCCTGCGCGGGAATGACGAAGTTGCATCTACTCTCATTCCGAACGCAACGAGAAATCCCCCCTTCGCTCGCGTAAGGGGGCTAGGGGGATGCATCACGCCAATCACAGCTCAAAATTCTCTGCCACATATTTGTAAGATTACGCACTTCCTATGGTAACGTGTTCTTTGCCGATGCGATTGGGCTTCGGCAAGAGTGTTCTACAAGAAGGCATGTCAAGATGCAGATCGAAGATATAACGTCGAGTCTCAAGCAGCGAGGCGCCGTATGGCAGGCGATCGGATTCGCGGTCGTCGGCACAGCTACAGCGGCAACTCTGTGGGTATACTCGGATTCAGACCACTGGATCGTCGGGACGTACCGTTTAGCCGCGACGCAGATCAACTGGGCATACTTCGGGATCATCGCCCTGGCAATCGAAGGAGTCAGAATAGTGTTCCAGAAAGCAACCGAAATCCGCCGGAGATACTCCGCAAGAGCCGACGCTAAAGCAGAGGCCAAGGGCCTGGTCAGAGGCCGCGAAGAGGGCTTTGACCAAGGCCGCGAAGAGGGCCGGGAGCTAGGCCGCGAAGAAGGCTTTGACCAAGGTCGCGAAGAAGGCCGGGAGCTAGGCCGTGAAGAGGGCGAACGTGAGACTTTGGCGCGTGTCAGGTCTGAAATGCTAAAGCGCGGCATCCACCTCACCGAAGAAGACGAAGAAGCCATCTTCAACCGCAACGGCCACAAAGACTAGGCTAGGCTAGCCGGTAAGAGGCCTTTGAATAGTGTTCCAGAAAGCAACCGAAATCCGTCGGAGATACTCCGCAAGAGCCGACGCTAAAGCAGAAGCCAAGGGCCGCGAAGAGGGCTTGGACCAAGGCCGCGAAGAGGGCGAACGTGAGACTTTGGCGCGTGTCAGGTCTGAAATGCTCAAGCGCGGCATCCACCTCACCGAAGAAGACGAAGAAGCCATCTTCAACCGCAACGGCCACAAAAACTAGGCTAGGCTAGCCGGTTAAGAGGCCTTTGCATAACTACCGCCATTCACGCCATCCTCCGTCATTCCGACTTCCGCCGGAATCCACAGAGGAATGTGCATCATGGCAATCATTTCCACATCATGGCAATCATGGTTCAGATTGCGTGCATTAACCCCGCGTCTCGCTTCGCTAGACGCGTCCACTTTTGCTGACTCAAAAAGGGAGAGATGCGTAGAATCTTCGCAAGAGTAGCGGCTACAGAGTTGCAACGGGTCAAAGGAGAAGCAAGAGTGCCTAAGGACAACATTGACGAGACCACCTACACGATGGGTTACAGCGAGGAGTTTCTGCAACTCCTGCAACGTCGGAATGTTGAGAACAACGCCCAACATCTCTTGCCGCACCTGAAGCCGGGGTTACGAGTTTTGGATGTCGGATCCGGGCCAGGGACCATCTCTCTGGGCTTGGCGCGAGCGGTTGAACCCGGACAGGTTCACGGAATCGATATGGAGGAATCGCAGATCATGTTGGCCCGCGCGTCTGCTGAGGCGGGTGGTCATTCCAACGCCCAGTTCCAAGTCGGCGACGCTACCGATCTTCCATTTGAGGATGGCTACTTCGACATCGCGCACACCCACGCCGTACTAATGCACATCCCGGATACCGAGAAGACGTTGAGCGAGATCATTCGCGTCTTGAAGCCCGGCGGCATATTGGCAAGTCGGGAGATGATAAATTCTGCTTCGTTCACCGGGCCGGCTCAGTCGCTCGATCCAGTTGCGTGGGATACCTTCGGAAAGCTCGTTGCAGCGCGCGGCGGACACCCAGACATGGGACTGGATTTGAAGAACGTCTTTATCGACGCTGGTTTCGTTGACATCCAGTGGTCAGCATCGTTCGATGAGTTCTCGACCCTTGAAGACGTCGCCTTTTTCCACGCGTTCGTCAACCAGTGGTTCCTTTCGGACGAGGTCGTGGAACCAGCCACGCAGTTTGGAATAGCAACCAAAAAACAATTCGAGTCGTGGCGTGACGACTTAGACCGCTGGGACGGTCAACCCTCCGCTCTGGCTGCAATAGCCTTCGGCGCCGCCATAGGATTCAAGCCTCAGACATAAAGGGTGGGATGTCTACTGTCATTCCGAGCGGAGCGAGGAATCTCCCCCCTTCGCAGAGCGTAAGGGGGCGCGATGCGAAGCGAGCGGGGGATGCCCTCCCCTTTTTGCGTAAGCGAAAGGGGGAATACAAGGGGGTTGAACCATGATTGCCGTGATGGGGAAGTGATTGCCGTGATTTTCACATCATCCTTCGTCATTCCCGCGCAGGCGGGAATCCACAGCGGACGGGATAGAGGAAGGGCGGTACGCCCCCTTCGCGGAGCGTAAGGGGGCGCGATGCGAAGCGAGCGGGGGATGCCCTCCCCTTTTTGCGTAAGCAAAAGGGGGAATACAAGGGGGTTGAACCATGATTGCCATGATTTTGGAATGATGAACCATGATGTTCCACCACCCGCATCTCCGTCTTTCCCGCCATCCTTCGTCATTCCTCGCTCTGCTCGGAATCTCCCCCCTTACGCTTTGCAAAGAGGGAATCCAGAGGGGAAGGGAGAGGCATCATGGCAATCATGGTTCAAACAACGTTCATTGCTGTGCCATTGTGCGAATGTAATTGACTAGGTGCCAAATCTCATCGCTTGTCAGGTTTCCCAGTTGCGCCACCATCGGTGTCCCTTCAATGCCGTCTGCGATGAATCCGTAGAGTTCTGTATCAGTATGCAATGGAACATGGATCGCAAGGTCGGACGGCGGCGGGTTCAGGGCTAGACCGGCGGGACCATCGCCACGCCCCGTATCTCCATGGCAGGTAACACAGGATGTCGTGTAGTTTTCGCGGCCTATTTCGACAGATTCTTGCGACAGAGGGAATGGGTTGCCCTTGCTTTCGTCAGGAATGCCGATGCCAATCGTGTAGGTATTTAGCACCACACCGATACCGACGATCGCTATTAGCATCGCGACTCCGTAGTGAGGATTGAGCACAGCAACAATAGGTCTAGTAGCAAAGACAGTGACGGCAAAGTAGGCAATACCTGCGATCAGAATCAAAATACCAAAGGCCAACATCGCTGTCTGGACTGGAGGGCGTATCAAGTCAGATGCGATTGTGCTTGAAGACGCAGAAAATCTGGTAGAGATATGCGAGTCGAAGGAGTCTGAGCGGACTACAGTGACATCAAGTTGGTACGCGCCTGCAACTCCGATGGTTATATCGTCAAGACGCCATTGTCCCGGCGAAGCGTTGACAAGTGGCATGAAGTATTCGCCGAAGTCGTCGTCTAAGTACTTTATGCGTGCTCTAACCTCGTCGGCGTGAGCGAACGGCGAGCCTTCGTCATCGGTTATGCCTACCGTGAGAGAATTGTCGCCAGCGTTTCCAGGATCGAGTTTTACGTCTATCGTGGCGCCTAAGATGGTCTCGGAATGACCGACGTAATCAGCAACGCCAATACCCTGACGTTCCGCATATAGACGCGCCGGTTCAAGACTTGCGAGGCCGGCTGTGGCAAGCAGGACAACGAAAGCGACGCCAAGTTCTATGCCGATGAAGCGACCGAGTGAGCGGGTGGAGAGAACGCTGTCATTGGCGGCTTTTGCTACTGCACGGTTATTGCGGACAGCTAACGCTATGAGGACTACGAGGAGCATCACCTTGACTCCGAGAACTCTGCCGTAAGGCGTGTTCAAGGCTTCAGGTATGGACACCTGCATCAAAGACGACACGATACCCGATGCGACGAGGACTGTAGTGGCGAAAATGGCAAGGGGAGCAAAGCTAGTAGCAGACTTTAAGAGAGCGCGGCGTGAAGATTCGTCGCGGGACCTCAATACGTGGACGGTTGCAACGAGAAGGTACGATATGCCGCCTACCCAGATAGTTGCGGTGATGATGTGGATTAGATCGGTTGCAACTGCGAACCATCGGATGTCGGACGGCGTTGCCGCATTATGGCTAGTCAGGGAAATCAGAAGTAGGTAGATACCGGCAAGGGCGATCGCTCCGATGCCAAATGGAGTCTCGGTGAAAAGCGACGACTCGTCGATTTTGGCGGTTGCGGACACTCGATTGGTACGGCGGTTTGTTTGGATAACGGCAAACGTTACCATCGCGGCTAGAATCGCGGCGGTCAGACGCCAAGACCAGAAACGTCCCCAATCGCTTTGACCAATCACGTCGATTAGATAGCCAGGACTGATAGCGAAAATGCCGACATCGAATGCGATAGCGGTTTGAAGGATGAGTTGAGCGACTTGGGCGAGTATGACGACGATGATAGAGATCAGCGCAATAGTGGTGAAGCGATTGCTGACGTCGATAGCAAATGAGAGCGTGTGGATATCGTCTTCGGTACGTGCGACACGGGTACCGATGATGAGTTCGAAGAATAGTCCGCCAGCGAAAACGGCGATGCTGATGTAGATGACCCACCGAACCAGCGGATCAAACGGCGACTGGATCAGAGGTTGCTCCGCCGCCTTTACCTGTGTAGCTACCCCGATCGGTTCGCCGACCGCAAACAGGAATGAACCTGTGACTTTGTGTCCGTCAACGGACGATACGTTTCGCCAAACGACGGTGTAAGTACCGTTTTCGATGACGTTGAGAGGCACCCACATCACAGTCGGCTCTGTCGGATCAAACTCCGTATCCCCAGCGGTTACATCAGCACCACCAGCGTTGAAGACTGAGATTGTGCTGAATGCGGTTTCGATCGGTTCGGTGAACCAAATGATGACGCGTTCGGGCGGTTCGTAGAGTTCCTCTGAGGGTTTCGGCGATGCTTCGAGTAAATTAGCGTGCGCCGATGCCGACTGTGGAATGAGGAAGGTTGCTATGCAGACGACGACAGCGGCAAGGATGAACAGTCTGCGAAGCGTTCGCGCTCGCGAAGTCATGACTTTGACAGTTATTCCTCGTCGTTCATGCTCTCTGCTTGCTGCTGACGCAGTCGACGCAGACGCCGTTCGAGTTGTTCCCGGCGGCGTTTCTTACCGCTAGACCAAGCCAAGAAACTCATGAGGATGACGAATGAGACGATTGCGACCACTGTGCCGATCTCGTCCCATAATCCAACAGCACCGTGAAGCAGGATTGTATTCATAAAGTTGTCCCGCCGCTGCGAGCAGAATCAGTTGCGTCTTCTGGCAATGGTAATGGCGAAAATGCTCGTTCCCAACGCGAAGAGACCAAATATGATACCGATGACACCTACGATCATGCCCAGTGACGCGTTTGACGAGGTCGTACCTAGATCAGTTTCGAGCTCTTGGACAGCGTCAAGAGCGCCCCGAGTCGCGTTTTGGATTTCTCGGTTGCTCTCAAGCACGACTGGGAACTGGATCGCGTCGGACGGTATCACAGTGTCAAAGGTATCAGGTCCGGAATCGAATGTTTCGTCGATGACACTGCCTTCAATAGAGCCGAAGAAACGCATTCTGTAATCGCCAGGAGCCGTAGGCACAAACTCAGAGACATAGTGGCCAAGATCATCCGCGAGTTCGGTCAGAGGCATCTCCCTCGTTGATGATGTTGAGATGTGCGTCAATTCGACACGCAGTGTGTCGGAGAGCCCGACAACGCGGTTTGCAACCGATTCACCTTGGGACGTTTGGCTCGGGGGGGCTACCTCAAGCAAACTTTTAATCTCAGAAGTCATCGACGAAAGCGGCCCGCTCATCAAAACCGTGTTTTGCAACTCGCGATTCTCCCAAACGACGGTATCGCCGATGCCGACATTGATGCGTCTCGGCTCCAGCCCATCTTTGGTGATAGTCACGGATTTGTCAGCCGCTTGATCGTTAGCATCGTCAGAGACGATAATGACGCCTTGATAGTCTCCGGGATGAACGTGGTATGGAATGCCGATACCCCTAAACTCTTCGGTGATTTCTAACTCGAACGATACCCCGCGTCCAATACCGGGCGAGATGAACACTGCTCCGTGCGTCATGACATCCGCTGTGTCGGTAACGGCGGCGGCTACGCCCGAATCTGCATCGGCATCATCATCGTCGTGGCTGTGAGAGTGAGAATCGTGGTCGTGGTCGTCGTCTTCCGCACTCATTTCAGACGCATTCTCACTTTCAGACGCGGGTTCACCGTGTGCAGTACGAGTCACGACTAGCGAGATGGCATTGAGTTGACCTTCATAAGCAGGTTCGCGCACGAATCCGACAACTAGGTTGTAATCCCCGACGTTGCGACCCTCGTGTGCAGAAACGGGCGATGCAAGTGTGACGGTGATGATGCCGACGATGGCAATCAGCAGGATCGTAACGGTTTGGATTTGAGTGAGCAGGCGGCGTCTCGCAAGCATGTCGCTTCTCATTTTTGGCGCGAACGACTATAGATACGAATCTAAATTGGGCGCGGTTCGCCGTTGGCATTGCCATGTCATTCTGAACGTAGCACAGCAGCCATGTCGTTCTGAACGGAGCGCAGCAGCCATGTCATTCTGAACGGAGCGGAGCGGAGTGAAGAATCTCAATCCCAAAACCAGAGATTCCTCGCTCCCCTCGGAATGACATAATCCTTCGTCATTCCCGCATAATCCTTCGTCATTCCCGCGTAGGCGGGAATCCACAGGGAACGGGATACGGGGAATATCTACGTCCCCTTCGCTCGCCGCAAGGGGACGCGTGCGAGCAAAACGAGAACGCAGGGGATGCCCTGCCATGTCATTCTGAACGGAGCGGAGCGGAGTGAAGAATCTCAAGCCCTAGCGTAGTCCGGCTGGTAAGCAGTCTGCAATGTGCGCAAGTCAAACCCTTCGGGTTGGGCACCAACCGCGAAGTCATACAACGCAGCTTTGAATATGCCTTCGAGAGTCTGCACAACCGCCAATGCGAATCCGACTAGCAGGATGCCCACAACGATCCCAATCGCCGGCGCGATCAAGAAGAGCAGGATCGCCGGTATTGCGGCGGCAATTATCGCCAAGAGATAGACGATGAAGAAGCCGAAGGTAGCAGTGATCTGACGCCCCCAAGTCTGGCGGATGATGCTGGCAGAGCGTTTGATCGAAGATACCGGACCTTCGTTCTCCGACACCATCACTGGGATGACGAAGAAAGTCATGAACTCCCACACACCTTCGATCATGCTGTAGATCATCTGAACGATGAAGTTGTCGGTCTGCGATCTTAGAACCCTGAACAGTGTGCCGACGATGGCTGAAATCACGGACCACAAGAATATGTGGTGAACGTGTTTAGCTGCGTGGCTAAGCCCGGACATCACGTTAGGATCCCCACCGCGCAGTCTTTCGAGGGCTGCCGATATCAGCGCAGCGTTGAAGAACGTCGTGATGAAATACGCCATTAGGATCATCACTAGGAAAGCGACTAAATTGCCAGAGCCAGCTTCACCGGCCTCAGCCGCGCCAGTATCTGCAACACCAGCTGCCAATCCAGCGAACCCGAGGACCAGAAGCCCCAAGCCGGACATCACAGGGAATAGGATGAGTTCACGGTCCTTCATGAGGACGTTCCAACTCATCTTCATCAGTTCAAAGGTATGACCGATAGTCGCGAACATGGTCCCGAGCTGCTCTTTCTCATCCGTAAGGGGTGGATTTACATTGAGAATGGTACTACATACCGATAAGGGAGTTGGAAAGCAGATGGAAACCGATCCATACGGCGAATACATGGCTGCCGCAGTCGCAGCAGCGGACGCGGCGAGCGAGATCCTGACGTCTCGATTCCATGCCGACGTACGTAACTTGACCAGTTGGGAAAAATCGCCTGGCGCGCTGGTGACAGAGGCGGATATCGAATCAGACCAAGCAATCGCCGAAACATTAAAAGCATCCGGTTGCGGAGGTGTCATCATCTCAGAGGAGAGCAACCTCGACCTCGGCGGATCGGACAGAGGCCATGATCGAAAGATCGAGTGGTTGATTGACCCGCTATGTGGCACTGTGCCATTCAGCACCGGTATGAACCACTGGGGAGTGAACATTGCAATGCGCGACGGAGGAGAGTTGACCCTCGCAGCTTTAGCCGTGCCTACGAGTAAGACACTGATAACCGCACAGGTCAATATGGGGGTGCAATTGAATGGAGAAGAGTTCACCGTTGCAGGGATTGACCGTGATCTAGGCGAGGTCGCAGTTGGATTGGAAGTCGATGGCCAAGAAGTTTGGCGAAAGTTGCTGAATTCAGGCGGGCTAGACTGGGTTACACAAGTCGGACAGGCCAACGGCTTTTCATCCGCCGCGTATCCATTGATGCTCGTGGCAAGTGGCCGGATGGCAGCAGTAGTGTTCTATCGCATTGAGCCGATGCACGTAGCCGCAGGCGCATTAGCAGCAACGATGTTAGGAGCAACCGCGACGGACGGCAACGGCGACTCCATCGACTGGTCGCAAGACGATGAATTGCCAATGGTCGTAGTCGGATGGCCCCGCGTCCACGAACAATTGATTGGGGCAATTGCGGGAATGGGAGGCGCACACCTAGATTGACAGATCTCGTACACCAACGATACACTGACCGCATGAACGCAAGCGGGGACCTACGGCGAGATTTAGCCGGCAGCACATTCGGTACGGTGCTGGCCGATCCGCCATGGCGATTCCACAACCGCACCGGTAAAGTAGCTCCAGAACACCGTCGATTGTCGCGCTATGGCACTCTCTCTTTCGACGAGATCGCAGCCTTGCCAGTGGCAGAACACATGGATGAAACCGCGCATTGCTACTTGTGGGTGCCAAACGCACTATTGCCATACGGATTAGCCGTGCTTGAAGAGTGGGGATTCACTTACAAGACGAACTTGATCTGGCACAAGATACGCAAGGATGGCGGATCAGACGGTCGTGGCGTAGGCTTTTACTTCCGCAACGTCACAGAGATGGTGCTATTCGGAGTTCGTGGCAAAAACGCACGCACACTCGCACCGGGCCGCCGACAGGTCAACCTCATGGCTTCACGTAAACGCGAGCACTCCCGCAAACCAGACGAACAGTACGACATCATCGAAACATGCTCCTGGGGACCGTACCTGGAACTATTCGGCCGCGGACGCCGGCCGGGGTGGACTGTATGGGGAGACCAGGCAACCAACGGCTACCAACCCGACTGGCCTACCTACAACTACAACTCTGCGACTTTGCTACCGAATGGAGCCGCGCATTCGTCAACGACAAATTCGGACGATCAACCACGCACTGGGACAAACTACAAGAACGAATCCGCCGTGGCGTCGGCAATCCCTGTCCCCTGCTCCTAGTCGGAATACCTGCCAAATCAGTTCAGCCAACCGCATGAGTTATGCACAGAGGTTGACCGTCTACCTTGCCCTAGGCAGTTTCAGCGTGGATACAATCGCCAATTGTGGCGAGGAGGCGTGAAGTTACAGATTCGACCACACATTACTATTTTACCAGACGCGCAGCAGTGCCGGAAAGCATCGTTTCTGTGCTGCCGGGGAATGGCGCGGTGCTGAACACAGCGTTCCCCAGCATGATCATCGTGGCTGCGCCGCCGTTGGACTGAGCTTGCGAGATTGAGTCTTTCACCCGGTCATCCATCAATAGTTCGCTAGTCTCAGCGAATTGCAGAGCCAATGCGATTAACTGATCAAAGGCGATAGTAGTGGCATTGTCGATGTCGGCTTGGATTGACGCTAAGGCTTTGTCAGCGGCGTTATTGATGAGTTGATGGCGTTCATGGTCGGCGAGGATTTCGCTCGTGTGTATCTTCCCGAAGTAACGCCAATAGATGGGTGTAGCCGGCATTTTCAAGACCGTTGCGGCGAGAGGATTGCCGACTTTAGTTTTCACAAGGCACCCGCCGTTGTATTGCGCGCACACATCGCCTAATCCTGTCAGGTTTCTCACCTCAGCAACATGCGCGATCATTGCGATCTCTTGTCGTGATTTACCAATTTCCAGCAAGTGGTTCGCGGCGATTAGAGCGGCGAGAGTGGATGCGCCACTCAGCCCGAAGCCGCTGCTCAAAGGCAGGTTCGAGACGATCTCAACATCAAGTGCTGTGTCAGTGAGATCGCGCAACGCGCTCGACACGGTAGGGAAGTCGATAGGTTTTCCATTGAAGGTGACTTGCGTTGACTCGACATGTGAGCGTGCCAACTCTACGGTTACGCCATCGCTGACGGTGAAGCCCCATCCCAAGGAATGCATCTTCGCGGGGTTGTCGTGGGCGATGATTTTGAAGAGCCCGGATATATTGCCCGGTGCAAACGCCCTAGCGATGTCGCGCGTCAAGTCATGTCCCGCAATCGTGATCGAGTTCGAGGAAAATGCCGAGAGTTCTATTCGGTGGTTAGGCGGTAAATACTATCCCACGCAAAGCATTCGCTTCGTCGCTAGCCATAAACGCGACGATTTCAGCGACATCTCCCGGGTTTGTGAGATTTGACACGGCTTGTTCGACTTCGGCGTCGGGTTGCTGTGTAATCTCGCCAGTCGATCGAAGCTGTGCCACCTTTAACGGAGTATCGACTGAGCCGGGCGCGAAATCGTTGACGCGGATGCCTTGAGATTCCAGATACTGCTGCATGACCATAGTGAATCCATGCACACCCCCTTTGCTCGCTCCGTAAGCGTAAGACGACGACCCGCCCTTCACGCCAGCACCAGATGCGGTGAGGATGATCGTCCCGCGATCCGGACCAGGCTTCTTGAGCATCTCAGCGACTACGTATTTCGCCATTAGATAGGTCCCGCGCAGGTTGATGTCAAGAACAGTGTCCCAAGTCTTTTCATCGAAATCTTCTAGCGGTACGGACGCACCGATGAGAACACCAGCGAAGTTGCAGAGAACATCAATGTCGCCAAGCCAGGCCTTGGCTGCTACCACGGTACCCGATACATTCGCCTCGTCGCGGACATCGACGCTCCAGAATCTGGAGTTCCCGCCGTTTTCGTTGATCTCTATGCTTGTGTTGTTGCCGTCTTCATTGTTGTTGTCGAAGATGGCAACTTGTGCGCCTAACTCGGCTAGCCGAACGGCTGACGCGCGTCCGATACCTGTTGCGCCACCAGTAACAATGCATCTCTTGTTAGACAGGTCTGCGGGCATTTTGGTCTCCTAGATGATTATTACTGATTCTAGTTGCGCGAGGCTCAGTCCCAGGACACTCCAGCCATCTCCGCAGCTTTGCGAATGCCAGCCGCAGCCGCAGGTATCTTCTCATCGGGATAGTGTTCCACCGTCACCGTGATGTCCGGCGCGGTTTCATCGAGACGTTTGAGCAGAGTTACGTTATCCAACAACGCGTTGGGCGCGCCGATCACCTCTTCCTCGAAATGGGGAAGCAAAGCGTCTACGATCGTGAAATCTTTGGCATCGCAACCCACGATCTCATCCGACATAAGATCAACACACTCGTTGATCAAGGATGTGGTGTCGTAAGCAATATCGAGGGAACCGACAAGATTTACAGGGTCCATGTTGTACCCCAGTGCAGGCATATCCACAGCATCGAAGAAATCACGAACGCGTTGCGGAGTATAAAGCGGACAAACCACGCCAGATTCGACGACGAGTTTGATGCCTTCGGATTCTGCTACAGCGCATACTTGCTTCGCACTATCGACGAGACGATCAAACGTCGCGTCCGAACGATTTTCAGCGTGTGGCAACCAAGCGCCATTGGGATTGAGACTACCCGGACGAAAGTACGTGGTCGGACACGTCATCTTCGCAGAGAGTCGAATGGCATCTTCAAGGAAGTTGACCGTCCACTTTCGCTGCTCATCGTCGTCACTACACAGTCCGCCGCCGTATCCGCCACGAGTCATCGGCATGTTAAGACCATAATCGGCGTATAACGACTTCACTCGTTGGATGTCCCCATCATTCCCTCTCGAAGGATCGGAAATGGTCAGCAACGCAGACACGAAGCCGTTGTCGGCAACCTTTCGCACTTGATCGACGGTGACATCAAGCCAGTCACCCCTCACAAAGCCGGCAACACCGAGAAGCATGTATGGACACCTTTCACTCCAAACCGCGCCAAGATTTTGAAACGCGCCTATCTATCCATATTAACCACCCTGAAGACTTCAACCACGATATCCATGATTTTGAAATGATGAACCATGATCCCACCAGCCCCGTCATTCCCGCGAAGGCGGGAATCCAGATGGGTAGACGAAAGGGAGAACACCCGGCTATGTCACTCTGAACGAAGGCCGCCCATTGTCATTCTGAACGTAGCGTAGCGGAGTGAAGAATCTAAAGCCCAACGCTGAAGATTCCCCGCTCCGCTCGGAATGACATGGACGACCAACACTCACCTCATCCCGCCCCCCCCCCCCCGTCATCCCACGCACCACCCCCGTCATTCCCGCGAAGGCGGGAATCCAGAGGGGAGAGGGGCCGTCCCCTTCGCTTGCGTAAGGGGACGCGAGCGAGCGAAGCGAGATCGCAGGGGATGCATCGCGATTTTGTTATGCGATGCGCTATTATGGGTTGTAATGACACAGACTATTGATCTCATTGATTGCTGAAAGGCGGCACGAACGGATGGCGACGCAGGAACAGCACATCGTGGAATTGGAGGCGAACGTCAACCAACTCAAGGGTGCTTACGAACACTTGGCGACGAAGGCTGATGTGGCACAGTTAAAAGCGGACCTCGCCCATTTAGAGAATCGTCTCACGCGCTGGATTGCAGGCGGCATCGGCATCGTAGTAATCGGAATAGTAACCAACATCTTCGTCCAACTGCTAGCTGGCTAAGTAAGCCCCCCCCCCGTCATTCCACGCAACATCCCCGTCATTCCCGCGAAGGCGGGAATCCAGAGGGGAGAGGGGCCATCCCCTTCGCTTGCGTAAGGGGACGCGAGCGAGCGAAGCGAGATCGCAGGGGATGCCGGGGAGGTGCGGGTGCGTCAGCGGGCAAACATCCCCCTAACCCCCTTACGCTCCGCGAAGGGGGGAAGATTCCTCGCTCCGCTCGGAATGACATGGACGACCAACCCCCCGTCATCCCACGCAACATCCACGTCATTCCACGCACCACCCTCGTCATTCCCGCGAAGGCGGGAATCCAGATGGGAGAGGGGCCGTCCCCTTCGCTCCGCGTAAGGGGACGCGAGCAAGCGCAGCGAGATCGCAGGGGATGCCGGGGAGGTGCGTGGGCGTCAGCGGGCAAACATCCCCCTAACCCCCTTACGCTCCGCGAAGTGGGGATATGTACGTCCCCTTCGCTTGCGTAAGGGGACGCGAGCGAGCGCAGCGAGATCGCAGGGGATGCCGGGGAGGTGTGGGGGCGTCAGTAGGCAAGCATCCCGCGCATCACCCACCCGTCATTCCCGCGCAGGCGGGAATCCAGAGGGGCAGACGGAAGGGGAAAATCATGGCAATCATTTCCACATCATGGCAATCATGGTTCAAAACCACCCCAATCACAGCTCAAAAACCACACCGTCGGTTAGTATCACGGCATGGCGATGACAGTTCCAGAACCTTGGGAACTTGGTGATGTTCTCTCTGAGGTCAGTGATTTGCTGGAAGTGGGTGGTGTTTCCGTTGCGTTGAAGCGGTTGTCGCCCTTGCGCCCGGCAGACTTGGCAGCAGTAGTCGCAGAACTCTCCGAAGAACACCTCCGACAGTTGCTGAGCCGCATGGACAATGACATGATTGCGGAGGTCTTGGACTATCTGGACGTTGATCGAGGCGCGAGAGTCTTCGAAGCCATTCCTGAGCCACGACGTCCTACGGTTCTAGATGCTACCTCTCCAGAAGTCGCGACTGACTTGCTGCATCGTATCGCCTGGGACGAGGCGGCTCAAACGCTGGTACGGATGCGAAATCTCAACGTCATCGGCGACCTGCTGATCCACGACGACGACGACGCAGGCGGGTTGATGTCTCCAACATTTGGGAAGTTGAGAGAGTACTGGACCGTCCGACACGCTCTGCGTGTGCTGCGTCAGATGGAGTTGGACCCGGAGATGCTCCGCGAACTCTTCGCAGTCGACGCGCACGACGCGTTGGTAGGCCGTATGGAACTCTCAGAGTTAGTGTTCGCGCCACCCAACGCTACTATCAGCGAGATCATGAATCGCGACGTCATCTCGGTATCGGCCACAGAAGACCAAGAGAGCGCGGTGCGGCTGATGCAGAGGTATCGATTGCCAAGTATTCCCGTTACGAACACTAGACGGCAGCTACAGGGCGTCATCACATCAAACAGCTTGGTCGAAATCGCTGAACAAGAAGCGACAGAAGACATGTTCCGCCTTTTCGGTATGGGCGGTGGCATAGCATCGCGCTCCGACATCCGAGAATCGATCCGCAGCCGCTTGCCCTGGCTCGTATTGAACCTCTTTACCGTGATGTCCGCAGGATACGTGCTTAGCCTGTTCCAGCCGACGCTCGATGCGATGGTGCTATTAGCCGCATTCTTGCCCGTCGTAATGGGCCAAGCCGGTATCGCTGGCACCCAGACCGTAACCATCATCGTGCGTTCCATGGCACTCGGCGAAAGCTCCATGTCGAACGTCTGGCAACTCCTCTTCTTCGAAGTTGCGATGTCGTTGATTCAGGGCGTCGTAGTCGGCGGCATATTGGGCATCATCGTTCACGTATGGAAGGGCGACTGGGCATTGACGATCCTAGTGACATGCTCCCTCGCGCTCAACCTCTTACTAGCAGCCTTAAGCGGCGTCCTAGTACCCGTCTTCATGCGCCTGATACGCATCGACCCCGCAATGGCATCCGCTGTCATAGTAACCACCGCAACCGACATCTGCGGAATAATCATGTACCTAGGACTAGCAACCATTTTCATCTCCATCCTAATCGGATAAACTCCCCCTTCGTGGAACGTAAGGGGGTTAGGGGGGATTATCCGTCATTCCCGCGAAGGCGGGAATCCAGAAGGGAGGTGCGGATCATGGCAATCATTTCCCATCATGCCCATCATGGTTCAAACCCCATTTGCAACGGAAGTAACCTTTGTGTATCATTAAAAGTATCACAACCGATGTTTCAAACATCCCGATGGGAGGAGTGTGGGAATGGCGGAGCGGAGTTTGTCATCTGTCCAAGATCACAGCCAATCGAAGGATTGGCGCAAAGACCCTGTCTTATTCGTCCGAGATCAACTTGGTGTCAAAACTTGGCGCAAGCAGGAAGAGATTCTCAACACTATCGCTGAACACAACTACGTCGCTGTTCGATCTTGCAACGGTTCCGGCAAGACCTTTACCGCCGCACTTGCGACTATCTGGTGGTTGGCATCACACGACGAAGCCGTCGTCATAACTACCGCACCCACAGAGCGGCAAGTGAAGAACCTGCTTTGGCGAGAGATAAGAGACCTCCACTACAAAAACGAAGACCTCATCGGAGGTTCCGTTTGTGCCAGCAAACTCGAACTCTCTCCGAAGCGGTACGCATTCGGATTCGCTACGAACACTGGAGATCGGTTTCAGGGATTTCACAGCCCTAACGTACTCTTTATCGTCGACGAAGCAGCGGGAGTGCCGGAGTTCGTCTTTGACGCAATCTCCGGATGCATGACCACTCAGAACGCCAAGTTGCTGATGATCGGCAACCCAACAGTGCTGTCTGGTACGTTCTACCACGCGTTCCACAAAAACCGGCACCTCTACGAGACCATACATATATCGGCCTTCGACACCCCGGCATTCACCGGAGAGATCCCGCCAGACGAGCCGTTTCCACAAGGCGCACTGACCAAAGAATGGGTCGAAAGAATCGCTCAGGAACGAGGTGAAGAGTCTGCCGAATACGCCTTCCGAGTTCTTGGAGAATTCCCTCGCAACGCGGTAGACACCCTCATCTCACTCAAAAACATCGAAGATGCCGTAGATCGCGTTATCGAAGACGATGCCGCTAATCACGAAAAGGTCATGGGACTCGATGTCGCCAGGTACGGCGACGACCAGACCGTCGCCGCAATCCGCGAAGGCCCTGATGTCGTCGGAATCGAGTCTTTACGCAAATCCGACCTCATGGACACCACCGGCAGAGTGGTCGAACTCGCACGAAAACACGACGTCAAAACCATATACGTCGATGAAGTCGGAGTAGGAGCCGGTATTCTCGACCGCCTCAAAGAGATCGGAACTATCAAAGCAATCGGCATCAACGGCGGTAAAGCACCATACGACAAAGAGCGACACCTCAACTTGCGCTCGCAGATGTTCGATGCTCTAAGGGAACGCTTCCAGAACGGAGACATCTCGATACCAGACGATCCCGAACTCATCTCTCAACTCGCCTCATTAACCTACGAGTTCACTTCGCTAGGACAGATGAAACTCGAATCCAAACAAAAGATTCGACAGAGCGGACGTGCGAGTCCGGACAAAGCAGACGCGCTGGCTCTAGCCTTCACCGCGCCACTCAGAAAAGAACTGAGAATCTGGATCGGCGGAACATCAGACCAACAACGCCTCCAACCGCCACACCACCGCTCATCCCGCGCTTCACCTATCCCCTAACCCCGTCATTCCGAGCGCTATTCACGTCATTCCCGCGCAGGCGGGAATCCAGAGGGGACGGGCGGCTGGGCACGCCCCCTTGGCGAAGCCCAAAAAGTCCGAAGACAGGGGCGCGAACGAGCGAAGCGATGTGAGCGGGGGATGCACGGGCGGGGACGTGGCAACCTAGAGAGTATCACCGGATAACACGAATTATCGTGATGCGTTACAATGAATTCTAGCCAAAGGTTCAGCGTCTCAGCCGCACCCTAGGCAAAGAGGGCAGAGGGGGGATCGCAGGTGTATTTCAGCCTAACTGCGACCCGATTACGCTTGTCAGGCAACCTCTGCCCTTCTCATTCTAGACGCGCGAAAACACCAATTCTCCGCGCCCCATCCCCCTAACCCCCTTACGCTCCGCGAAGGGGGGAGATTCCTCGCTACACTCGGAATGACATGGGTGTTGCCCCTTCGTGGATTCTCGCCTGCGCGAGAATGACGGTAGCTACGATCACTCGCCGTTGTTGAAGGCGGCTGCTACGTGCCTACGTTGGATCTTTCCAGTCGCGCTACGTGGCAGTTCGTCGGTGAAGTAGATGACGTCAGGTACCTTGAAGTCGGCCAGTCGTTCTCGGCAGAAGTCTTGGATCTCTTGCTGTTGACAGTCCGTGCTCAAAACTACGACGGCCTGGACGGCCTCGCCGTAATGGGAATCAGGTGCTCCGAAGCAGACAGCTTCGGCCACCGCAGGGTGCTCTAACAGAGTGGCATCGACCTCTAACGGCGATATCTTCTCGCCGCCACGGTTGATGAGCTCCTTGAGCCGTCCGGTGAGCGTGAGGTAGCCGTTGTCGTCAAGAAAGCCCTGATCGCCAGTGCGGAACCAACCGTTGACAAACGCATCGGCATTGGCGTCTTCGTTGTTGTGGTATCCCCACATGACGTTTTCGCCCTTGATGACGACCTCGCCGAGACCGCCAGTCGGTGCGAGAACCCCAGTGTTTTCGTCAGCCATGATTGCAACATCAACGCCAGTGGCTTGGCCTACTGTGCCGGGGATTCGGTCACCGGGTGGAAGTGGGCTGCTGGACATCTGGTGCGATGCCTCGGTCATGCCATAAGCCTCGAGTACTGGCGCGTTGAAGCGGTCTTCTAAGGCATCGAAGACGGTTGGCGCCAACGCGGCTGAGCAAGATCGGATGAAGCGGAACGATTCGCGCGGAGCATCATCGGCATCGGCACGAGTCAGGAGTATCTGGTGAATCGTTGGCACAGCAGAGTACCAGGTAGAGTTCGATTCGGCTTGTTGCTGCCAAAAGGCACTGGCAGAGAACCTCGGCGGCACTACTATGGTTCCGCCGGAATTGAGGGTTGAGAGACACGCGCCGATGAGTCCGTGAACGTGGAACAGCGGCATGACTATCAGCGAAGTATCGTCAGGAGTCAGTTCGTATGTGTTCTTGATGTTGTCAACGGACTTCATCAAGTTCAGGTGTCGTAGCGGCACGCCCTTGGGTCGGCTAGTGGTGCCGGATGTGTGGAGAAAGAGTGCGATATCGGAACCGCTTGGCGATTGGGCATCTGTGGTTGAGGTTAGTTCGGAGCCATTTGAGGATAGGGTTACTCGCAGGTTTCCGTTCGACGACTCGAGGTCGGTGTCAATGGTTTTGATGCCGAGATTCGCGGCGGCTTCGCGTGCGGAATGCGGGCTGTTGGGCAGGATGACGACGCGTACCCCAGCGTCTTCAAAGTAGAAGGTGAATTCGTCAGCGGTGTACGCAGGATTGAGCGGGGCGGCGATGGCTCCAGTGCGGGTAACGGCGAGAAAAGTTGCGACAAACTCGTAGCCATTTACGAGGCCAATAGATACGGGAACTCCGGCACCGGCACCGTTGGCTGCCAGGATGTCTGCGAGACGCTCGGTCTCTGCATCAAGTTCTTTGTATGACCATGATCCGATCCCCGGCGCGATGACTGCGATATCGGATTTGGAGGATGGCTGGAGTAGCGAGTTGAGGGTGTTGGTATCGGACACTTTTGCTATTGCCTCTGGTTATTCGATTCAATTCCGCTGGCTTGGCTTCGTGAGGATTCTAACGTTTGGAGGTTTCAGTTGCGGAGGATTGCTAGGATTCTTTCCAGGCCGGCGTAGTCGTGGTGGATTTGGGTGTGGGCGTAGGGTAGAGCTTTATGTGCAGTGGCTAGGCATGATTCGACGATCGGGGGGTCGATTTCGATGAATGCGGCGGTGGGTGTGTCATCGCGTAGGGTGTTGGTGAGTGAGTGGATTAGGGGACGTAGGATATCCATTCCGTCGTGTCCGCCGTCTAGGGCTTGGCGGGGTTCCCAGTCTCTGACTTCTGGCTGGAGTGTTTGGATGGTTTCGGACTTGATGTAGGGAGGGTTGGAAACGATGATGTCGAACTCTTCAAGGTCGGTGTGTTTGGTTGCGTCTTGCAGAGTGAATCGGATATTGGCGTTGTGAGATTCGGCGTTGGCGCGAGCTAGTTTCAAAACGTTGTTGTTGATGTCTGTGGCAGTGATTCGGGCATCGGTAATCTCTTTGGCGAGAGTGATTGCGATGATTCCGGAGCCTGTTCCGATGTCGCAGATTTTAGGATGTGAGAGGTGGTTTTCTCGAGCGAACTGGATGCATAAATCAATCAAATGTTCAGTTTCAGGTCGTGGTATGAGGACGTTGTCGTCTACTTTGAAGTTGCGTCCGTAGAACTCTTTATCGCCGAGGATGTATGCGAGGGGTTCGCGGTTTTCTCTTCGTGCAATTATGTCGTTTAAGTTAGATATCTCGCAATCGGGAAAATGGTCACCAGTGTTGGCTAGGAGTTGTGCTTGTGTCAACCCGTATAGATGCCGAATAATGAAGCGGGATTCGATAGATGCTTCGTCGGGTGGAATACCGACGTTTAGAAGTCTGGTTGTGGTTTGGCGGATGATTTCCGTTATAGTTAGCAACGGTGTAGTGTGGTTTTGGGTTTGGGATGTGTTTGAACCATGATTGCCATGATGGTAATTTCCCCTTCGTGCTTTGTCATTCCGAGCGGAGCGTAAGGGGGTTAGGGGGATGTTCTGCTAGTTGTTGGATGTCCCCACCCCGCTCCGTGCATCCCCCGCTCACATCGCTACGCTTGTTCGCGCCCCCTTACGCAAGCGAAGGGGGCGGCCCCCTTCCCCTCTGGATTCCCGCCTGCGCGGGAATGACGTGTAAGGTGCGCGGGAATGACGAAGGATGGTCGGAATGACGGTGGCTCTACTGTCATTCCGAGCGTCTAGCCCCATGTCATTCCGAGCGCCTAGCCCCATGTCATTCCGAGCGGAGCGAGGAATCTTGCAGTGCTGGCGTTTAGATTCTTCACTCCGCTCCGCTACGTTCAGAATGACATAGGGAGGTCCTCTTACGTTCAGAGTGACACAGGGCGGCCCTCTTACGTTCAGAGTGACATAGGGCGGCCCTCTGTGGATTCCCGCCTGCGCGGGGATGACGGTGATTAAGGCTGGGTTGTGGATTCCCGTCTGCGCGGGAATGACGTGTAAGGTGCGCGGGAATGACGGTGGCGGCGGGAATGACGGGGGTTATTGCTTTGTGGCACCCCCTTGTATTCCCCCTCAGGGAGGGGGAGGGTTTTAGGTTGTGGCTTGGATTTTACGGGTTTGTTCTTCGTGGAGGAGGGCGTCTATGAATTCGTCGATTTGGCCGTCGAGGATTTTGGGTAGATTGTGGCTGGTGAGGTTGATGCGGTGGTCGGTCACGCGTGATTGAGGGAAGTTGTAGGTGCGTATTTTTTCGGAGCGGTCGCCAGATCCGACTTGAGCTTTTCGGTTGGCTGCTTCTTCGGATGCACGGCGTCGTAGTTCCATGTCCCATAGACGGGCTCTGAGGATGTCCATTGCCTGCATCTTGTTTTGGAGTTGTGAGCGTTCGTTCTGGCACTGGGCGACTATGCCAGTTGGTTCGTGGGTGATGCGTACTGCGGTTGCGACTTTGTTTACGTTTTGTCCGCCGTGTCCGCCAGCATGGAAGATGTCGATCTTCAGGTCTTTCTCGTCGATCTCGATGTCAAGGTCTTCGGCCTTGGGCAGTACTGCGACGGTTGCGGCTGATGTGTGGATGCGTCCTTGCGATTCGGTTTGGGGTACGCGTTGGACGCGGTGAGTTCCGCTCTCGTGCTTTAGACGCGGGTATGCTCCCTCGCCTTCGATCTCGAATACGACCTCTTTTATGCCTCCGATACCGGTGTCGTTTAGGGAAAGAACCGATGTTCGCCATCCGTGATTTTCGGCGAATCGCTGGTACATGCGGAAGAGCTCATTGGCGAATAGTCCGGCCTCGTCGCCTCCGGTTCCGGCTCGGATTTCGAGTACGGCGTCTGCGTCATCGGTTTCTTCGCGTGGGATGAGTGCGATTTGGATCTCTTCGATGAGTTCGGCGTGTCGTTTGCGCTGGTCTCGGATGATGTCTCCGGCCATCTCTAGCATTTCGGAGTCCGACTCTTCGTCAATGATGGTTTCGGCATCTTTGATCTCGTCGATGACCGCGTCGAATTCGTCTCGTAGTCTGACAAGTGCGGAGATGCGGGAGTATTCCCTTCCGAGCCGTTGCATTTTGTGTCGGTCGGCGAGGATTTCGGGTATGGACATCTGAGCTTCGAGTTCAGCTTGTCGGTCTGCGGCGGCTTTTAACGATGCGCGCAGGCGGTCTTCTACTTTTGAAGTGTCGGTGAGCATCACAGGATGGGACGCAGAGTTTTGGCGATGGCGTCTGCTTTTAGGTCAACTGATAGTTGTTCGCCGTCGAATTGCAGGGGTTTGACAGCGGCTACACCTTGCTCGATTTCGCGGTTGCCGATGATTATGGCGTAGTTTGCGTTTGCGCGGTTTGCGTACCGCATCTGCGCGCGCATTGATTTGCCGGCTGGTGCCATGAGGATGCCTAAACCTTGTTTTCGTAGTTCGGCGGCGAGTGCGGCTGCTCTGGCGGTGGCGTCGTCGCCGATGTGGACCATTACTGCATTGAGCGATGTCTCGGCGATATCGAGCGATTCTTGGCGTTGGATTTCGAGGATTATGCGTTCGATTCCCGATCCGAATCCGACGCCTGGTGTGGGCGCTCCGCCGAGTTTGCCGATAAGAGGGTCATATCTGCCGCCGCCGAAGAGGGATGTTTGAGATCCTTCTATGGATGGTTCAAACTCAAAGACGGTGCGGTTGTAGTAGTCGAGACCTCGGACTAGGGTGTGGTCGATTCGGTATTTGAACTTGGGGTATGCGGATTTTAGGCCGTCGAGGAGGGACAGTAGGTTTTCCCAGTGGTTTTGGGCTTCGTCAGATAGGTAGTCGAGAGATTTTGGCGCGTCGGCGCTGAGTCTTTGAGTTGCGGGTTCTTTAGAGTCGAGGAGGCGTAGCGGCGCACGTTGCAAGCGATCGCGGTCTACCTTGGGTAGATCGTCAGCGTATTTGGTGTAGTGGTTTCGGAGGTCGTCGGCGTATGATTGTCGGGTTTCCGGGTCGCCGATGGAGTTTATGCGAACTGTGACGTCGGACAGTCCGAGTGCGTTTATGTATCGAAGTCCGATCTCGATGATTTCGGCGTCGATGTTTGGCGATGTGTCTCCGATGGCTTCACATCCGAACTGGTGGTGTTGCCGATATCTGCCGGCTTGCGGACGGTCGTATCGGAACATGGGAGCGATGTAGAAAAGGCGCACTGGTTGGGGCAGGTTGTGCATCCCGTGTTCGATGTAAGAGCGGCAGACGGGCGCGGTGCCTTCTGGTCTGAGGGTGAGGGATTCGCCGCCGAGGTCGTCGAACGAATACATCTCTTTCTGTACGATGTCGGTTTCGTCTCCGACGCCTCGCCGGAAGAGGCCGGTGTTCTCGAATACAGGGGTGTCGATCTGCTGATACCCGAACTGGCGCGCAGTTAGGATCGCGGTCGATTTGACAGCGTTCCAGAGGATTTGATCGTCTGGCAGGATGTCAGTGACGCCACGCGGTGCGCGATAGTTTTGTTGCTCGGGCATATCTACCCGATTCTATGTGTTTGAACCATGATTGCCATGATGTGGGAATGATTGCCATGATTTCCCCTCCCCTCTGGATTCAGGCTTGCGCGGGAATGACGTGGGCATCCCCCTAGCCCCCTTACGCTCTGCGAAGGGGGGATTCCGCACGCGTTTGAACCATGATTGCCATGATGTGGGAATGATTGCCATGATCCCCTCCCGTCCGCCCTCTCTGGATTCCCGCCTGCGCGGGAATGACGTGGGCATCCCCCTAGCCCCCTTACGCTCTGCGAAGGGGGGATTCCTCGCTTCGCTTCGGAATGACATTGGGGGCTGCTCGGAATGACATGGTCCGTGCGAATGGGGGATTCCGCACGCGTTTGAACCATGATTGCCATGATGTGGGAATGATTGCCATGATTTCCCCTCTCCTCTGGATTCAGGCTTGCGCGGGAATGACGTATAGCGCGCTCGGAATGACGGTATGGGGCATCCCCCTAGCCCCCTTACGCTCTGCGAAGGGGGGAGATTCCTCGCTGCGCTTCGGAATGACGGCGGGCATCCCCCGCTCACATCGCTTCGCTTGTTCGCGCCCCCTTACGCAAGCGAAGGGGGCGTACGTCACCTCTGGATTCCGGCTTTCGTCGGAATGACGGAGGTGTTGCGTTGGAATGACGGGGATTTTACTGTCATTCCGAGCGGAGCGAGGAATCTCCCCCCTTCGCGGAGCGCAATGGGATTTCTAAGGTGTATGGTTAATTGAGATATTGTATCTTTGCTGTTTTGTTCGTAATGAGTAGTTAATTGAGATGTTATCTCTTTTCTATTTTGTATGCTGTGTGCGTGTTAGTATAATTTCAGAGATGACGAGACTCACTCTACTTGAACAGGTGATATTTACTTGATAGGGAGATAATATATTTAATGGATAGTCAGATAAAGCGTAATAAATCAACCATCGTTTGGAACCTGGCGATGGCGACGGGTGTGGTAGCGCCACATCGGGCGCGACTGCACGACGGTATGAGATCGTTGGCATTGGCCCCGCTCGCGATAGTGCTTGTCGTGATCCTTATCCTGACCAATGACAATGCATGGCGTGGTAACGTCGAGGCGCAGAGCAATAGTCCGCCTGCCGAACACCTTGCAACGTGCACGATGCAGATCAAGCAGACATCTGGATCTCAACCCGGTCTGTCCGGAGAATTGGCGAACGACTGCGCGTGGCTGCTATCGATGCAAACTACGCTGGAAGGCGTCGACAACGACGTACTCAACTGGGGCACCGCTACCCCTTTGGCCCAGTGGAATGCAGTGGCAGTGGATACCTCCGGCCAGCGAGTGATAGGGTTCGACGTCTTTGCATCAACCGGCGTAAACTTGAGAGGGCAGCTACCAGCAAACATCGGAAAACTCACGGCGCTGCAAGTACTCCGATTCCAACCTTACGGTAACCTTAAGAGCACCATACCAGAACTCGGCCATTTGAAAGATTTGAGTCTACTTCATATAACCGGCGTACAAGCGTCCGGGCGCATTCCCCAATGGGTCGCTGCCCTCACAACCCAAAAGCTGGCATCGATAACTTTGCACAGCAACCAACTGACAGGCCCGATACCGACACCGACACCGCCGAAGGCTCCAACCGCACTTAAGAGATTAAGATTATCAGGTAACAAGCTAACTGGCACTATACCGGAGTCTTTGTGCAATGCTCCGGATTTGGAGACATTGTCGTTGGGCAACAATCAATTGAGCGGTTCGATCCCGAAGTGCCTCGAAGACTTAAGCAAATTAAGCTATTTGGAGCTAAGACGCAATCAGCTGTCGGGGAGCATCCCTTCGGAATTAGGCAAACTGACAAAATTGAGAGGTCTAGCATTAGAACATAACCGATTGACCGGCGGTATACCTTCTGAAATTGGGGATATGTCCGCTTTGGAAAGTCTCGATTTAGCGCGCAACCAGCTGACAGGATCGATTCCCCCAAAACTCGGATCGTTGAGCAAATTGCAGACACTTAAACTAGACCACAATAACCTGACTGGTACGATTCCAAAGAAACTGGGCGAACTTGCTGAATTGAGATTCCTCTTATTAGTCGGCAACCAACTGTCCGGAACGATCCCAGTAGAATTGGGGACTCTCAGGAATTTGACATGGCTCCACCTCAGCAACAACCAACTATCGGGATCGATCCCGAATGAATTGAGCTACCTCAATTTTTTGGAGTCCCTCTTCCTCGGCGGAAATAGGCTTGAAGGGGAGATTCCGAGCGCATTAGGCAACCTCAGGAACATATCGTCGCTGGACCTTAGCGACAACGATTTGTCCGGTTCTATTCCTTTGGAGCTTGGTGAATTCTCAAGGATAGGTCTTATTCGATTAAACAACAATCGACTCGAAGGACCAATCCCTCAAAAGTTGCCCAACATTCCTGGTCTGTACGACCTTCATCTTCACAACAACAATTTGACGGAGCCGATTCCGTTGAAACTGGAAGGCAATTTCAGCACGGCGCGGTTCTTTTCGCTACGCCTCGACATGGAGCAGATTCCTGGTGGCGGATTGAATCTTCGGTCGGGTGCCGGCGCTCTGTCGGGCGCCGGCGAGTTGCCAGTTCATGTCGGGTTCGATGGCGACAAGATACCGGAAGGAGCCGACAGAAAAACATCTTGGCTAGCGATCGAAAACGAAAATTACATCCACCTCGATCCTCTGCTGCTGGATGAGATTTTGCCCGCCGATACTCATCGGTACCACGATCACTACCAGGAATGGGAAATCGCTCACAAAACGACGCAACCCTTCGGATTCGATGTCACCAAGGGGCACTGGGCACACGTTTACGTTTCGTTGAGAGCGCACGACGCTTCCGGAGGTCCAGTGTTCGGAGACCTTGCAAGTCCAGCGATTGTTTGCATAGGGCATAACAACTATCTACCCGCAGGTTCGTATCTTACACTCATCCACTACATAGATCACGAGAGCGGTTGGCATCCCGTGCATCGTCCTGCGACGGTTCCGGCAGATTTCACCGACGACGACGCGTGCGGCGAAGTCGACGACATTTCCGGTTATTCCGTCTTCGCACGCGGAATCGGCACGCGCCCGCCAGTCAATCAACCGCTCAACGCCAGCGGAGACACCAGCGTCGTCGTGCGCATCGGCGATACTACCGTATATGTCCATGTGCCGGAAGGAGCGGCACCCGCCGGTTCCAGACTTGCCATCGCTGGTAGCGGCAGCGCCGACAGACCAATCGACGCTTACGGCGAAACCGTCTCATCCGATCGAACTTTGGTAGCCGTCGACATCACCGATGGCAACGGTCAGGAGATCAACACCCTCGCATCGCCTGCGACGGTTTGCATGACCGCTCCCGCGGCGCAAAAGGAAGACCAAGGGATGTACCACTTAGGCGACCGCTTATCGTCGCAGTGGGAGCGCCTCACCCCACCAGCTACCAGTACGCTTCCGATAGGCTACCGAGAAGACTTCGCCTGCGGACTGACGCGAGAGCTCTCCAAGTTCGTCACCGGGACAACTGCCAATATCGGCATCCCCAAGATATCGCGCATAACCCCTCAGGTTCGAGCTGTTACCGTCTCGCCCGGGGACCGAGTGCGCCTGGGGGTCGATGTTTACGGGATGCAAGACATTTTGGACAATTCGCTAGGAAACGGGGTATCGTTCGAGTGGTCTATCACCCCGAGTAGCGGTTCGTTCGACGAGGGTAATCCGGGCGCCGACGAGGATTCGGTAGTGGATGAGCGCGAAGTTATCTTCACAGCCTCATCGTCGCCCGGTCGTTACGTTCTGCGGGCAACTCTCGATTCTTGGGAGTGCAAATACGGTGACGGTAACAGCAACGGTTGCGACGTGGAGATAGAGGTCGTAGTTCAGCGTCCGCGCGCGGTATCGTCGCCAGATGCTACGCCCGCCGATCCAGCAGGCGAGATTCCGTCGATTCTGACCGACGCCGACGGCAATCAGTACGAAGTCTTCACACCGGTTGGAGGCGGAACCTTCATCGGAGAAGACGTAACCCTGAGCGCGGAACCGGGCGCGGTTCCCAACGGCGAGGTCATCGGAATCAGAGCGCAAGTCGATGGCGAGGCTTCGAACGTCGGGCGGACGCATCACCGAATGACGCTGGCTGGCAGCTACTACCGCGTATCTGTCGTTGACGCGTCTGGAGAATCGCTGAGCACGTATCTCTTGGACGATCTGATAGAGGTCTGTTTCCCGTTGCCGTCGCGCCTGTCGTCCAGAATCTCTGACGTAGCGATGGTTTCGGCGCGAGACGATGGGACGATGACAGTGTTGTCGTCGAAGGTCAGGTTGGTCGAAACTGGGGTGGAGCTTTGCGGTGCGTTGAGCCAGTTGCCGGCTCGTCTGGCGGCCGGACATCTAGGATCGCCGTCGGCGCTGCCGACAGCCGTTCCCGATGCGGCTCCCGAAGCGCCCGAGACTGGCGGTGCATCGCCAACGGCCTCGGGCATCCTATGGATGATCTTGCTGTCGGCCGCGGCGTTCGCGATCGCCGGGCTGATCGTCATGTCAAGGCGGCGGGTTTGAACCATGATTGCCATGATGTGGGAATGATTGCCATGATCCCCACCACATGCCCTTCTGGGTTCCGGCTTGCGCGGGAATGATGTGAAGCATCCCCCGCTCACATCGCTTCGCTTGTTCGCGCCCCCTTACGCTCTGCGAAGAGGGGAGATTCCTCGCTGCGCTCGGAATGACATTGGGGGCTGCTCGGAATGACATGGTCCGTGCGAATGGGGGATTCCGCACGGGTTTGAACCATGATTGCCATGATGTGGGAATGATTGCCATGATTTCCCCTCCCCTCTGGATTCAGGCTTGCGCGGGAATGGCGTATAGCGCGCTCGGGATGACGGGGCATCCCCGTAGTCCCCTTAAGCTCTGCGAAGGGGGGATTCCTCGCTTCGCTTCGGAATGACAGGGGAGCGCTTCGGAATGACAGGGGTGTGCGAAGGGGGGAGTTTCCGCACGCGTTTGAACCATGATTGCCATGATGTGGGAATGATTGCCATGATCCCCTCCCGTCCGCCCTCTCTGGATGGGCGTTCCGCGCGGGAATGACGTGAAGCATCCCCCGCTCACATCGCTCTGCTCGTTCGCGCCCCCTTACGCTCTGCGAAGGGGGCGTACACCTTTCCCCCTTCGCATTCTCACCGTGTCATTCCGAGCGGCGCGAGGAATCTCCCGGCGCTGGTGGGGATCATGGCAGTCATTGCCCAATCATGGCAATCACGGTTCAAGTTCTCAGATTTGCAGAAAAAGGTGCCATTTCGGTGTAATTGGCGCGAATGTTGTGTTATATTATGTCACACGTAATCTACGAATGTGAATGTGCAGGAGTCAAGAATCACGGCATGAAGATGCGAGAACAACAAGAGTTGCGCCAATCGATGTGGTCGGTGCGCCCGACTTTGGTCCCGCTGTATTTCCTGCTTTTCACGCTCGCTGCCGTCAGCGGCAAGGCTATGTTCGTGTGGTACGAAGTCAAGGTCGTGACGTCGGACGGTCCGTTCGAGACGTGGATTGGTATTATTCAAGGTGTCGGATGGGTAGGTCTGGCATCAGCGGTCGGTGCATTCACCCTAACGGAAACAATGGAGTATGCGATGGTAATGGCGAATTGGTTCAGGCAGCAATATCTGGAACCGCTCAAAGAACGGCAACGCAAGGAAGGCCGCGAGCAGGGTCGCGAAGAAGGCCGAGTAGCGGGTCGAGTGGAAGGTCGCGAAGAAGGCCGAGTGGCGGGTCGCGTGGAAGGTCGTGCGGAACTGTTGGCTGAGATACGGGAATGGGACCGGCGTCGGCGTGAAGCAGAAGCACGCAATGAGCCGTTCGACGAGCCGCCGCCATACGCGCAGAACGGACACCACAACTGAGGCTACCTCTTTTCCCTACCTTGTACTCCGCGAAGAGGGAATCCACACGCGTTTGAACCATGATTGCCATGATGTGGGAATGATTGCCATGATCCCCCCCGTGCCCCTCTGGATGGGCGTTCCGCGCGCTGAAGCGCCGGCTTGCGCTGTAATGACGTATAGCGCGCTCGGAATGAGGGTGGGCATCCCCCTAGCCCCCTTACGTTCCGCGAAGGGGGGATTCCTCGCTGCGCTTCGGAATGACAGGGGAGCGCTTCGGAATGGCAGGGGTGTGCGAAGGGGGAATCCGCACGCGTTTGAACCATGATTGCCATGATGTGGGAATGATTGCCATGATCCCCACCCGTGCCCCTCTGGATGGTCGTTCCGCCCGCTGAAGCGCCGGCTTGTGCTGTAATGACGTAGGGCGCGCTCGGAATGACGGTGGGCATCCCCCTAGCCCCCTTACGCTCCGCGAAGGGGAGATTCCTCGCTGCGTTCGGAATGACGGTGGGCATCCCCCTGCCCCCTTACGCTCCGCGAAGGGGGAGATTCCTCGCTGCGTTCGGAATGAGGGTGGGCATCCCCCTAGCCCCCTTACGCTCCGCGAAGGGGGGATTCCTCGCTATGCTCGGAATGACAGGGGAGCGCTTCGGAATGGCAGGGGTGTTCGCACGGGAATGGCAGGGGTGTTCGCGCTGGAATGAAGGTGAAGGCTTGTCACGCGCGGGCGCGGGAATGCGCGGGGTATGAAGATTGGATGCCTGGCACTGGCAGATGATTGCTTTCTCGATCGAGAGAAAAGCGCAAACATCAAACATTAGGGTGTTTAGGTATCGTAATCGGTAGAGTTTCGGATACAATCGTTGATTGGCGCTACAACGTCAAAGCCATTGATATGTCGAATAACGCAAAATCTCAAACCGCCGAAGCCGTTTCTGACGACTCGCTGATGTATCGTCCGCCTGAGCGCGATGAGGAGCCGGAGGTAACGTTCGGCGATATCATGCAGCGCATCAAAGAAGCGTTCGCCGGCGTTCCGGGATTCGGTGGCGACGATGATGGCTCCTCAAGAGACGATGGGGAAGGTAGCGGAAGGAGAGGCGGCAGGTCTGGTGGAGTGATCGTTTTGATCCTCATCCCAGTGGTTGCGATTGTGTGGTTCGCCACTGGTGTCTATACGGTCGGCCCTGAAGAGCAGGCGGCGTTGCGGACGTTCGGCAGGTTTGTAGCTATCGCTGACCAAGGACTTCATTGGCACTGGCCAGGACCGGTCGGCACACGGAACATCGTGGCAGTCACGAACACCAGACGTCTTGAACTCGGCTTCCGTAGTTCTGCTAACGGGTCTACCACTCCGGTACAGATCGAATCTGAGATGATCACTGGCGATGAGAACATCGTTGATGTGCAGGTGGTGGTGCAGTATCGGATCTCGAACCTTCGGAGTTTCCTATTTGAGGTAGACGATCCTGGCGACCCGGATCGCGGAGTAATTCCCGGCAATCCAGATGGCGAGACGTTGCGCGATATCACCGAGACGGCAGTTAGGCAGGTTGTAGGTGCGCGCAATATCGACGACGTTTTGACGACTGAGAAGGAGCAGGTGCAGGCGAGCATCTTGGAGAAGATGCGGCAACTCACCCGCGACTACAACACTGGCATCGACGTGCTTCAGGTGCTGCTCCAGAACGTCAACCCGCCGGCAGAAGTGCAGGACGCGTTTGAGGACGTGGTCAGGGCGCGTGAGGACAGAGAGCGCGATATCAACTTGGCAGAGGCTTACGAGGCGGCGCAGATACCTCAAGCGACTGGTGCAGCTGCTCAGATCGTGGAAGAGGCCGACGGTTTCAAGCGAGGTCGAATCGAGCGTGCAAGGGGTGAAGCAGAGGGTTTCGAAGCGATCCTAACTGGTTACGAACTATCACCGCAAGTAACTCGGACACGGCTTTACTTGGAAGCGGCAGAACGCATCTTTGCTGGCAAGTCGAAGATCATCATCAACTCTGGCTCTAACGCTTTGCCGTTGCTCCCGCTCGACAGCCTGAGCACGCTTTCGGGGAACTCATTGACTGGCGGTAACACCACGACAACGGGCGGAGGTCAATAGAAACATGCCTCGCCTGATAGTCACAATCGTCATTATCATCGTCGCTGCGTTCATCCTTATCCCGCAGGCACTCTTCACCGTCGATGAAACACAGCTTGCTATAGTTACACGCTTCGGCGCGTTCCAACGCGACTATCGAAGTCCTGGCTTGTATGTCAAACAGCCATTCGTTGAGACGGTCGTCAAAATGGATAGTCGGTTGTTGCGTGTCGATGCCCAGCCGGCATCGCTGCTGACTTCGGACAAGCGCAACCTCGTCATCGACGCATACGCCCGATATCGCATCGTAGACCCGCTTGTATTCTTCCAACGTCTGCGAACGGAGTCGGAAGCGGTCTCGCGTGTCTCCGACATCGTGAACTCGCAACTTCGGCGTGAAGTGGCTCTTGATACCCAGTCCGAGGTGATTTCCGAGACTCGTGAACAGGTGATGCGCCGAATTGCCGATGCCAGCAACCGCTCAGAGATCACGCGCCAGCAAGCACTTGATCTGTTTGGCGGCAACCTCCAAAATCCGCGATTGACCATCATCGTAACTGAGTTCACAGAAGAAGGAATTGCGACTCGCGGTCGCCCTGCAACCATCGGTGAACTAAATGCGTTGGAGCTTGAAGAACGTCCGGAGATGTTCGGCAATTCCGCCGTTGCATACTTTAGACCGCTCGAAGATGAACTCGGTATCGAGATCGTGGATGTCCGCATCAAGCGTGCGGACTTTCCGACTGAGATCGAGCAGTCTGTCTTCGCCCGCATGAGAGCCGAGCGCGCCCGTATCGCAGAAGGTCTACGTGCAGAAGGTACGCAGCGCGACCGGGAAATCAGGGCGCAAGTGGACCGCGATGTGCAGATCATCTTGGAGACTGCAAACGGTACTGCGGCAAGACTACGCGGCGAAGCAGAAGAAGAAGCCATCAGAATTCTCGCAGAAGCACTGGAGAAGGCGCCAGAGTTCTACGAATTCCGACGGTCGTTAGAAGCCTACGAAAAGATCATCGACGGTCAATCCCTGATCGTGCTAGAGATCGACGCCGACCTCTTCAAATACCTTCAATCCGAAGGCGTAATCAACGAAGACGGGGAATATTCGGGTAGCGAGTAGGGGGCTACGCGGGTTAATTCAGCCGCCCCTAGGAGCTTGGGCCAGGTCTGTTTCAGTGCCGATGTGTGTCTTTTGCATCGCACATCAACATCAAGTGCCAGAGAACCAAGCGACGATTCTTGGAGGCTGACATCGCTGCGTAGGACCGTGGGGAGTTGAGGTAAAGTTGATTGGAACTAGTACAGCGAACCCAACGGCATTTACCCTTGACGACAACTAACAGGCTACAGTCTGTTCCTTACGAGCTCGAATTGAGTCTACAGGAAGCTGCGGGCTGGGCGACGACGCAGATCGGGCGCCAAGTCACACCACACAACATCCAGTACCTCATCAACTACGGGCGAATCAGAAATGTTGGCGGCAATGGCGCCGTCGCGATCCCGATATCCGATTTGGAGCGCTACTACGCTGACCAGACCACGGTCGAGAGGAAATTCAAATCAAAGTTGGGTGAAGATCTCAACTGGGCACTCTCATTCGATCAATATCGCGAGAAGGAACGGACTAAGCACGTTCATCGTCTTCACCCGTACAAGGGTAAGTTCATACCTCAGCTCGTCGAGTACTTCCTAGACGATCATCTTGACGACTTCAAGACGAACATCTGGTTCCGTCCCGGTGATATTGTTCTAGATCCGTTTTGCGGAAGCGGCACGACGTTGGTTCAAGCCAATGAACTCGGAATGCATGCCATCGGAGTCGATGTGTCCGAATTCAACGCTTGGGTAAGCAACATCAAGTTGAGTTCATTCGATGTTGAGCAGGTTTTAGCTCACGGTAACAAAGTCAGCAAAGCGTTGAATCAACATATCGCGAAAAGCGGTATACATAAACTGGACGTGGAGTTCAACGAATGGTTGTCGGCCTTCAACCGCAAGCACTTCCCATCTCCCGAATACAAGCTAAGGATCAGACGAACCGGTTTCAATGAGAAATCGTACGTGGGTGAGCGGTTGCCGGAAGTCGTTTTCAGATATGCCGAGATGGTCAACACTTACGGAGTTGAAGTCACTCCGTCGCGATCTGGAGGCTTTCTCGATCGTTGGTATTTGCCACCAGTTAGAGAACAAATCGATTTATCGAACCACATGATTGATGACACTGCTGACGGCGACGTTGCGGATGTACTGAAGTTGATCCTGAGCCGTACCGCGCGTACTTGCCGCGCAACTACACATGCCGACCTAGCCACGTTACAGGAACCGGTTTGGTCGCCATATTATTGCCGCAAGCACGGGAAAATTTGTAGACCCTTGATGACGATTGAAGGGTGGTGGACAAGGTATTTGAAGGATACGGCGACTCGTCTAAAGCAGTTCATGCAACTCAGAACTGATACGTTCCAGCATTGTCTGACCGGCGATGCCCGCACTCTCGACATCCCTGCGGCAGTCGCAAAACGCAGTTCCCAACTGGCCGGTATTGTGAATGATAAGGGGATCAAAGGCATCTTTTCGAGTCCACCTTACGTCGGTCTGATCGACTACCACGAGCAGCACGCTTACGCCTATGAGTTGCTAGGATTTGATCGCCGCGACCATCTTGAGGTGGGACGACTGTCAGAAGGACAATCAAAGGCTGCGAAAGAGTCATACGTTGGAGGAGTAGCCGACGTTCTGGTCAACTGTGCGAATTTCATGATTGAAAACTGCGATGTGTTCTTAGTCGCGAACGATAAGCACGGTTTGTATCCAGAAATCGCCGAACGGTCCTCGTTTGAAATCGTGGATTCCTACCGCAGGCCCGTGTTGAACCGCGTCGAAAAAAATCGATCCGCTTACTCCGAGACGATTTTCCATATGAAGAGGAAAAAGTGATGGCTCGGTTTCCCGAACACATCAGAAGAGATGTGAAGTCATCAATCAGTTCAGCAATGATGCGGAAGATGGAAGGGTTCAACCCTGAAACGAAGTACATGCCATTTCATACCAGATTACTGGGTGCTGACAGAATGCATTTGTATTCCTTCATCCAGTCTCTCAACACCAATTTCGGCAGTGCGATCTTCGAACCGGTCGCAGCAACCATCGCAACGAATCGGTTCTCTGTAGTCGATACTCAATACGAATTGGACGATGAAATCAATGTTGGGGCGCGATCCGAGATCGACTCAATCGTCGGAGATTTGACTGCCGCGCTGTACGATCCAGACGCTCTGGCTGAGCGTCGCCGGGTCAAAGAGGCAATGCTGACGACTTCAGATACTGCATCAGCAAGAGACGTGAAGGTTGATCTTCGACTCGTAGGGCGCGATGGGATGATCCACTTGATTGATCTAAAGACGGTCAAGCCGAATCGCGGTGGCATCGTCGGTTACAAACGCCAAATCCTCAACTGGTTCGCAAAAGAATCGAGACGTTTCCCGGAAGCGGAAATCAGGACCGCCATTGCCCTACCGTACAATCCCTACCATCCTGAGCCTTATCGAAGATGGACATTCAGAGGGATGATGGATCTAAGTCACGATGTCTACGTCGCCGAGGATTTTTGGAACTTCCTGGCGGGGGACGACATCTATGATGATTTGCTCGATTGCTTCCAAGAAGTGGGTATGGAGTTGCGCGACGAGATTGATGATTACTTCCGCAGGTATGGGAATGAAGGCGCAAGAATAACTCTCGATCAGTCGATGACGTCACTATAACCTCGGCGATACAACCTCCCCCATCACTCGCTCGGCTCTGCCGGTGCCGCGTTCTTGTTGGTATCTCAGCATCTCGGCTATGATGCGTAAGCCGCTGTCGATATCACGGGTGTCGACTCGTAACTTCTCCAGCCGCGTCCAATCTTGAGTTCGAGCGATGTGGCGTAGGAGTTTGATGTTGTTTAATGGTGCCGGAATTATGGGTGTGGTTTCGGGATGGTTGAAGGCTATGGGATCAGGTGATGTGGTCGTGTTCGCTTGGTCGGGACGTTTGATAAGTCCGCCTTCGGATGGGGAGAACCAGTGGTCGCCGGGCGGGATTTCGGTGTTGGTGCGGACGCAGCGGTGAAGTTGAGGTTGTAGTCCGACCGTGTTGAGCAGGGTTGTTTCGTGCCAGAGTCGGAGTAGCGTGAGTGTTGGTTTCGGCGTGGATTCGGTGTATGTAAGAGTGTCTTTGAGGAGTGCGAAAAGTTGCGGGTTAGGTGCGTTGGGTATAGAGAATCGTTCGGATATCTCGGCGAAGTGCGAGGCTAGGGTCAATCGGTCCAGGTCTCGTCTAAGTTCGAGAAACGCGTTTACGGTTTCGACCTGACTGATGGTGTGCAGATCGGATCGTCCTTCTGAGACGTGAGCGGAGATGTGTCGCAGGAGATCGACGTGCCCGCCGGTTCTCGACTTCGTCCGTCGCGCACCTCGCGCGACGCAGGAGACTAGGCCGCGATTGGGCGTCAACAGTATGACGATGCGATCGGCCTCACCCAGATCGCGAGCGCGTACGACGATGCCTTCGGCGTTGAAGTATCGTCGTTGTGGCGGCGGCATCGAGCTAACTTACATGGATGGACAGGATAAACGGGATATGGTACTTTTGGAGCGTATGGCGAGGGATTTTGGCACTGCCAAAGATGTCAGCGTCAGTTGTGGTTGTCAGACGCCCCGTTGCGTGCGTAAGGCGGAGGTTCGTCGAAGAATTCACCGCGTTCTTCGGCTGCTCGCCGCCGCGTATCCCAATCCTCGATCTCCACGATGAGTTCCTCGCGTCCCTCTGCACGTCCTTCTTCGCGTCCCTCAACGCGCCCCTCTTCGCGTCGCCTTTCTTTGGCGGGTTCGACTAGGTTAACTCTTATCCATTCGCTCATTAGCATGATGTTGAAAGTCCTGCTGACTTCAGTGAGTGCCGTTCTTCGACGCCCCGTTCCGTGCGTAAGGCGGAGGTTCGTCGAAGAATTCACCGCGTTCTTCGGCTGCTCGCCGCCGCGTATCCCAATCCTCGATCTCCGCGATTATTTCAGCGCGCCCTTCTTTGCGTCCCTCAACGCGCCCCTCTTCGCGCCGCCTTTCTTTGGCGGGTTCGACTAGGTTAACTCTTATCCATTCGGTCATTAGCATGATGCTGCCCAGTATTTCGATGGCTGTAAACGTGATGATCGCCGCGGCGATCCCGACTTGACCAGTGCGGAGAATGATATCAAAATACGCTTGTATCCACCTGTCGCCGTTCACCGACGATAGCCCGTCGTAAGTCGCGATACCGAAGCCGACTACTACCTGCAAAGTGAAAAGCACGAAGTAAAGCGTTGACCAACGGGGTCGTATCGCCCAAATCGCTTCGCGGGACTTCGATTCTTGGATTGGTGTCTGGTGTATTCCAGATGTATCTTGGTTCACGTCTGCCTTGTTGCTGGTTGTCAATCAACGCGGAAACAAATGTATTATACATCATCGTGTGTCACCTCAAAGTCGAAATGGCGAAGTTACGCAAAGCAGCCGAAGGGGGAGATTCCTCGCTTCGCTCGGAATGACAGGGGTGCACGGAATGACATGACGTCCTTTATGGATTCCCGCCTACGCGGGAATGAAGTGGCTGTTGACGGGGCATCCCCCTAGCCCCCTTACGCTCCGCGAAGGGGGAGTATGAGCATCCCCTTAGCCCCCTTGCGCGGAGCGTAAGGGGGAGTATGAGCATCCCTCTAGCCCCTTGCGCGGAGCGTAAGGGGGATTCGCTCCTCTCCCATCCCGTCTGGCTTCCGGCTTCCGTCGGAATGACGTAGTTGTGCAACGCACTCGAAGGGGGAGATTCCTCGCTTCGCTCGGAATGACAGGGGGTGCACGGAATGACAGGGGGGGCACGGAATGACAGGGGCGTTTCCCGCGCACCCCTCTGGATACCCGCCTTCGCGGGTATGACGGGGCTGTTGACGCTGGAATGACGTAGTTACGCAAATACCTAACGCAGGCCCACGCTGCCATCTTCGCGGATTGGTGGCGGGATACGTGCCGGTTCGAAGGGGTGCAGGTCTGGCGCAGCTTCGTTGAAGATGACGCCCAGACCGGGTTTTTCAGGCAAGGTGAAGTAGCCGTCCTCAATCTGCATCGGCGCGTCTACCATATCCGACCTTGGCGGTTTATCCTCGTCTACGGCCTCTAGCACGTCCCACGAAGGCGATGAGATGCCGAGTTGGACACATGCGGCGGTTGCGATAGGTCCTTGGAAGTTGTGAGGGGCGATGAGAATGTGATGTGCTTCTGCGATGGCGGAGATTTTCTTAACGCCTGTGATTCCACCAGCCACGGCGATGTCGGGCTTGAAAAATGAACAATTGGTCATCTGTGCGTATTCTCTGAATTCCCAGATGTGAGCATTACGCTCTCCGACAGCGAGCGGCAGTTTCATCTTGGTGGCAACTTCCGACATGGCAAGCACGCCGTCAGGCACTATCGGGTCTTCGATGAAGTACGGATTGAATGGCATCGCCTTTTCGCAGAATACGACCGCTTCCGACGGTCGCATGTTGCGGTGAATCTCGATGCCGATGTCGAACTCGTTGCCTACAACCTCACGGACTGCGGCAAGCATATCGACAGCGTTGTCAACGAGTAGCGGGTATTTCAGCAGCTGGAATTCGCGCGGCATCGGTGTGAACTTGAGCGCGGTGTAGCCGCCATCTACCGCCACTTTCGCTCGTTCTGCGACTTCATCAGGCGTTTCACCTCCGACGCCTAGAAAGATTGCGCGCACCTTCTGACGAGCTCGTCCGCCGAGTAAGTCCCACACCGGAGCATCGAGTCGCTTGCCCTTGATATCCCACAAGGCCATGTCGATGCCCGAAATCGCCGCTGCGATGCTGTTGCCACGGAAACTCCCGTTGTACCTGTGCATGTAGTTGTAGAGGTGTTCAGTATCGCCCGTGTCCATCCCGACAATTCCCTCGCCGAGCACCTTGATCGTCTCTTCCGCAGCCCTTGGATAAGCCCAGTAACAGGATTCGCCGATCCCCTGCGTGCCGTCATCAGCGGTGACGCGTACGACTAGGAAGCGGTCGACTAAGAAGGTTTCGACTTGTTCGATTTTCATGAGATCCTCAGTGTGGGTTAGGGTTCGTTGCGATTATATTGTTTTGGTCTGGTTAAAGGGTCTTCCGTCATTCTCGCGCAGGTGAGCATCCCCCTAGCCTCCTTACGCTTCGCGAAGGGGGGAGATTCCTCGCTGCGTTCGGAATGACTTAGGTTGTTGAACCATGATTGCCATGATGGGGTAATGATTGCCATGATGTTGCCCCGCCCGTACATCCCTCTGGATTCCTGCCTGCGCGGGAATGACGGGGGATTAGGCGTGGGCATCCCCCTGGCCCCTTACGCAGGCGAAGGGGGGAGATTCGTCCCTCTCCCATCCACTCTGGATTCTCGCCTTCGCGAGAATGACGTGTGGGTGCATCCCTCTAGCCCCCTTACGTGGAGCGAAGGGGGAGATTTTGAACCATGATTGCCGTGATGGGGGAAAGATTGCCATGATTTTTCCCTCCCGTCCACTCTGGATTCTCGCCTGCGCGGGAATGACGTTAGAGATTCCTCGCTGTGCTCGGAATGACAGGGGGTGAATGCGAAGGGGAAGGTTTTGAACCTGATTGCCATGATGGGGTAATGATTGCCATGATTTTTCCCTCCCTTCCCCTCTGGATTCCCGCCTTCGCGAGAATGACGTGTGGGCATCCCCCTGGCCCCTTACGCTGTGCGAAGGGGGGAGATTCCTCGCTGCGCTTCGGAATGACAGGGGGTTGCTCGGAATGACATGGTGTGAATGCGAAGGGGGGAGGTTTTGAACCATGATTGCCATGATGGGGTAATGATTGCCATGATTTTCCCCTCCCTTCCCTCTGGATTCCCGCCTGCGCGGGAATGACGTGTGGGCATTCCCCTGTCCCCCTTACGCTGTGCGAAGGGGGGAGGTTCCTCGCTGCGCTTCGGAATGACATGGTGTGAATGCGAAGGTGGAGGTTCCTGGCTGCGCTCGGAATGACAGGGGGGTGCTCGGAATGACAGGGTGCGAGTGCGAAGGGGGAGAACTTTTCGTTCTCCTTGATGTGCAAGTGGGAATACATGAGGGTTAGATGCGTAGCGCCGCAAAGCCTATCTAACCGGCAATCCGGTAGAAACCTTTTTCTACGCTCCTAGTCAGCAAATCGATTACTTCCGGAATGAGCGGTTCGAGTTCGGCGATTCTGGTACGACGCGCGATCAGTATCACAACTGGCATAGGCAATTGATACGGATTCTGCTGATGTTCCACACCTTGGTCAGCGGTTATAAACGCGTCGAAGCCGTTAGTCTGAGCAAGTCTCAGCAAATCGCCGTTGCTCCTGCCAGTCCATCCCATACGCTGCACAGTGCGTGTTTCAAATGATTCGGGAAAACGTGAGCCCAGCTGCCTCGGAATGGATTCGTCAAGCAGTAACCTCATGATCTTATGCAGCGATCAGATGTTTCACATGCTGGAGCACCGACACCGCTTGGTCGCGCGATACCGTGGGGTAACTCTCGAGGAAGTCTTCGATACCGTCCCCAGCCTCCAAATGCTCGATCAGTATTCGAATCGGTACCCTGGTTCCATGAAATACGGGAGTGCCTCCAAGCACTTCTCTGTCTCTGCTTATCACATCGTTAGTCATCACTCATGTTCACCATGTACTTCTCTCTTTTCGTCCTTGAGACTTTATCCTAATGGTACGCTCGCTTGAACGTCGTTTTATCCCTTGCATCGCCGACATCACCGTCATTCCGATACGTCCCCATGTCATTCCGAAGCAGAGCGAGGAATCTCCCCCTTCGCTCGCGCAAGTGGCCAGGGGATGGATGCCACCTTCCATTGAATCACATCGCCCAGAGCATACACTGAATGCCATGGCGACGCGGACGGCACAACCGGGTGTTTGCAACATCCCTAATCGCACGGTTTTCGAGGGGGACAATCTCGATGTGATGCGGGGGATGAATGATGCTTGCGTGGATCTGATCTATCTCGATCCGCCGTTCAATTCGAACCGGGACTATGCGGCGCCGATTGGGAGCGAGGCGGCGGGGGCGGCGTTCAAGGATACGTGGGGCTTGACGGATGTCGATGACGCTTGGCACAACGAGATCGCGGAGACTGATCTGGCGCTGTACAAGGTGATTGATGCGAGTGAGCACAGTCATGGTAGCGGGATGAAGTCGTATCTGATCATGATGGCGGTGCGGCTGTTGGAGATGAGGCGGATTCTGAAGCCGACGGCTTCGATTTATTTGCACTGCGACCCCACAGCAAGTCATTACCTTAAGGCTCTGATGGACTCGGTTTTCGGATCGAGTCGGTTCAGAAACGAGATAACTTGGCAACGAACTGAGAGTCACAATACACCTGACCGTTTCGGCAACATCGCGGACATCGTCTTGTACTACACGAAGTCCGATGAATTCACATGGCAACAGCAGTTCCATGACTACAGCGAAGCGCAACTCAAGCGTTTCAGGTATAAAGACGAAAACGGGCGCAGATACAGACTGGACGACCTCACCGCGCCGCGCCCTGATTCTACGTCTGGCAAATTCAATTGGCGCGGCACGACGCCCTCGCCTACGCGCGGGTGGGGATACAAGTTGGAACAGCTGGAGACATGGTGGCAAGAGGGACGAATTCAGATGAAGCGGGACGGCACGCCACGCATGGACGGATTAAAGAGATACTTGGACGAATCGGCAGGCAAGGTGCTGCAAAACATCTGGACTGATGTTCCGAGGATTCCCAACACGTCTGCAGAAAGAACCGGATATCCGACGCAGAAACCTCTGGCGTTGCTTGATCGTATCATCCAAGCGAGTTCAAATCCCGGCGATGTAGTGCTGGATCCGTTCTGCGGTTGTGCCACGACTTGCATCGCGGCGGAACGGTTGGATCGGCAGTGGATCGGTATCGACTTGTCGCCGTTGGCGGTGCAGCTGGTGGAGCGGCGGGCTCGGAATGAGCTTGGACTTATGGGCGGTGTTCAGGCTATTGCGCGGTCGGATATTCCGATGCGGACTGATCGCGAGCCGCCGCCACCGCTCAGAGAGTCGAAGATCGTCCTCTACGGCACTCAAGGGGGCAATTGCAACGGTTGCGGAAACCATTTCTTGCCGCAGAATTTCACGATAGACCACATCATCGCGGAAACTAAGGGCGGCACGAACCATATCGAGAACCTGCAACTTCTATGCGGTTACTGCAACTCGTTGAAGGGGGATCGTCCGATGGAGTATCTGCGGGCCCGGTTGGCGCGGGGGTGAGGGGTGTTGGACTTTTGAACCATGATTTTTATTTCTTGAAGTAGAACAGAGCGCCCACCCCCGCGGCGATCGCAAATACCCCCAAATAGCCTATACTTTGCGGTAATATGTCCGTGCCAAGTCCGACGACGGTGAGCACCAAACCGACTAGCATGATTGCAACGCCTGCGCCCATTTCATATTTGTTCACTAGTATTTCCCTTCAGCACATGCAAAGCCGAAACCTGCGGTTTCAGGTGCGTGCGTATTCTCTAGCCTTTTCCTCGGTATTGAACTCTTCCCAACCACCGTAGATTTTCTTCCTGTGCCGCCACGTGAGCACATCAGGCGGACAGCCCGAAGTGTGGATGATAACCCCGGTCGAATCGACGTTGATATACCAGCGGAGTTGCCCTTCTTTTAATGTCATAGCGGTTGATTTCGATGTGGGTGGCGATGATGAATCAGCGTTCTAGTTTAACTCTAACACTCGGCGCACAAGATCGTGCACCTTGGGTCTGTCAGCCACCCGTTCCCAGTCCTCCATGGAGTCTTGGTAGAAGTGTCGGTGGAACTTTTCAGCTGCCAAGAAATATGCGTCGATCAGAGGGTCTTCGGCTTCTCGCGACAAATTCATCGCGGCGTTTTTCAGCGATCGGTGGCTTTCGTGTGGCCATTCTCGCTGCTGTGCGGCTGCCATTAGGGCGTGAGCAGCGGCTCCCCATAGCTTTTCGGCGGCCTGCAACACTTCGCCGCGTTCGAACTCTTCATCGGAAGCGTCGAGGAAATCGAGGGCTACTTGGCGGTGTTCTGTGGGGGACATTGTTGTGGTTGCCATGTGTCGATTCTACTGCTTGTTCATCGCTGTTCTGGATGGGCGCCTGCGCGGGAATGGCGTTAGAAATGACGTTAGAGATTCCTCGCTGTGCTCGGAATGACAGGGTGTGAATGCGAAGGGGGGAGGTTTTGAACCATGATTGCCATGATGGGGGAATGATTGCCATGATTTTCCCTTCCCTTCCCCTCTGGATTCTCGCCTTCGCGAGAATGACGTTAGAGATTCCTCGCTGTGCTCGGAATGACATGGTGTGAATGCGAAGGGGGATTCGTCCCTCTCCCATCCACTCTGGATTCCCGCCTGCGCGAGAATGACGTGTTGGTGCATCCCCCTAGCGCCCTTACGTGCCGCGAAGGGGGAGGTTTTGAACCATGATTGCCATGATTTTCCCTTCCCGTCCCCTCTGGATTCCCGCCTGCGCGAGAATGACGTGTGGGTGCATCCCCCTGGCCCCTTGCGCTTTGCGAAGGGGGGATATGAGCATCCCCCTAGCCCCCTTACGCGGAGCGAAGGGGGGAGGTTCCTCGTTGTGCTCGGAATGACATGGAGGGCACGGAATGACATGTTGGTGCATCCCCCTAGCACCCTTAACGCTGTGCGAAGGGGGAGGTTCCTCGTTGCGCTCGGAATGACATGAAGGGCACGGAATGACATGTTGGTGCATCCCCCTAGCCCCCTTACGCTGTGCGAAGGGGGGAGGTTCCTCGCTGCGCTTCGGAATGACGTGGAGGGTTCGGAATGGCGTTATCTTGTGTAACTTTCAGAAGTTGTTTTGCAGTTATGGGTATTCTGGCTTAAACTCTAATGCGAGAAATCAGCAGTTGTAGGTCCGTCGGGTTCGCTTGACGGCGTTGTGCTGATAGGCAACACAGGTAAAAGGAGCGGGCTTTTGCATCCCTTTGCATATGAGGCTCCCGGTTCGATCGATGAAGCTGTCGCCGTGCTTGACAAGCATGGTGACCGTGCGCGCCCGATCGCCGGAGGGACTGACGTATTGGTTCAGGCGCGAGCGAATAGATGGGATCTCGACGCGATCGTTGATGTCAAGAACATCCCGGAGTTGACTCAGATCAGCCACTATCCAGATGGCAGCGTGTCAATCGGCGCGGCGGTTCCCTGCTACCAGATATACGAAGACCAGAAGATCCGGGATTCGTTCCCGGGCATCATCGACGCTGTCGAGATGATCGGTGGCATTCAGATCCAGTCGCGTGCGGCATTGGGTGGTAACCTCTGCAACTCGTCGCCGAGTGCGGACGGTATCTGCCCGCTGATCGCATACAACGCGGTGTGCCACATCGCAGGACCTGGCGGTGATGACGGTCATCGCGACATTCCGGTAGAAGAGTTCTGCACCGGTCCCGGCTCGAACGTTTTGGGGCGTGGCGAGATTCTGGTGAGTCTGGTTCTTCCGAATCCCGGCGACAACTTTGGTGCTGCTTACGAGCGGTTCATCCCACGCAACGAGATGGATATCGCGGTTGCTGGTGCTGGCGTTTCGGTGAAACTTAGCGCCGATGGCGGCACGTTTGAATCGGCTCGCGTTGCACTCGCAGCTGTCGCGCCGGTACCGCTAGTTGTTCCGGCCGCGGAAGCCGCGCTGGTGGGCAATTCCGTCAGCGATGACACGATCGAGGCTGCCGCTGCCGCCGCGGGTGACGCGGCGTCTCCGATCTCTGACATGCGCGGCACGGTCGCACAGCGCAAGCACCTATCGAGTGTCTTGACCCGACGAATGATCAACAAAGCCGTAGAACGAGCGAGAGGATAAAGGTAGATGACGACTCAGATAACTCCCGGCCCAAGCCGGGTACACGTTCGTACGACGATTAACGGCAACGCGCATGAGTTTCTCGTGCCGCCGTATATGAGCCTGCTCGACACTCTGCGCGAGATCGTTGGCTTGACCGGCACCAAAGAGGGTTGCTTAGACGGCAACTGCGGCGCTTGCACCGTCTCGCTTGACGGTCGCATCGTCGATTCATGTCTTGTTCTCGGCGCTGAGATCGACGGCAAGTCGGTCGAGACGGTCGAGGGAATGGCAACGCCGGATGGTCTTCACCCGTTGCAGCAGGCCTTCTTGGAAGAGGCTGCGTTGCAGTGCGGGATCTGCACACCGGGCTTCTTGGTTGCGGCGAAGGGACTGCTCGACAATGAGCCTGCCCCAGACGAACATCGCATCCGCCACTGGCTCGCTGGCAACCTCTGTCGCTGCACCGGTTACGACAAGATCGTCCGCGCAGTGCAGAAGGCCTCGGTAGAGATGAGTTCCTAGTCTGAATTGACGGTCGGCGCAGAGACGAAAAGTCATTGCGCCGGTCGTCTCATCTGCTGAATGGATATCAATGTTTAGCAGATGATGATCGACATAACAGATAGCCAACCAACATAGGGGGTTCTGCCCATGGTTGCAACATTTGAACCCAAGAGCGAATACAAGGTAATCGGCACTCGCCCGATCCGACATGACGGATTGGACAAGGTGACGGGCCGTGCGATCTACGGCGCGGATATCAAGTTGCCGAACATGATCTGGGGCACAGTGCTGCGTAGTCCTCACGCTCACGCACGCATCAAGTCCATCGACACATCGGCAGCCGAAGCGATGGATGGCGTCCATGCAGTCGTCACCAACTCCGATCTGCCACCGGCTGAAAACAAGATGGTGGACCTCGGAGAAGGTGCGACCAACTTGAAGTGGGCCGTCGACAACATCCTTGCCAGCGACAAGGCGCTATACGCCGGGCACGCGGTAGCAGGTGTGGCGGCAGTTGACCGCTACACAGCAGAGGAGGCAACTAGGGCGATCAAGGTGGAGTACGAAGTACTGCCATCGGCCACGAATGTTGACGACACGATATCTGCTGAGATGCCGGCGATTCTTGACGAATTCGTAGACTCTCCGGGCGCTAAGGAGAGCGGACACGCGAACCACGTTAAAGAGTTCGTCCACGAGTTCGGCGATCCGGATGCCGCGTTTGCAGAAGCGGACCACGTCATCGAGGGCGAATTCAGTCTCGAGATGGTGCATCAGGGATACATCGAGCCGCACAACGCAACGGCAGTGTGGGACGAGAACGGTCGCCTTAAGGTCTGGACAAGCACGCAAGGCGCATTCACCGTCCGCCAGCAGATTGCGGCGGTGTTGCAGATGGAAGAGTCGAAGATTCGAGTGACTCCACTAGAGATCGGCGGCGGTTTCGGTGGCAAGATTCCGATCTATCTCGAACCGGTAGCGGCTGCGCTTTCGCGCAAGGCTGGGAATGTCCCGGTCAAGATGGTCATGGAGCGACGCTCTGTCTTTGAGGGCAGTGGTCCTGCCGCAGGTGGCAAGATCAATTTGAAACTTGGAGCAACCAAAGACGGAAAGCTAATTGCAGCCGATTCCACTCTGCGGATGGAAGCCGGCGCATACCCCGGTTCGCTCGTCGGTGCGTCTGGCATGTGCATCTACGCTTGCTACAACATCCCGAACATGCGCATCACTGGATACGACGTATTGGTTAACAAGCCCAAAGTCGCAGCCTATCGCGCTCCTGGATCGCCTCAAGTAGCGTTCGCCATCGAGACTCTGATTGACGACCTTTGCGAGCAGGCAGGTTTCGACAATTGGGCGTTCCGACGCGATAACGCAGCCAAAGAAGGCACACGACGCGGCGACGGTCCGATTTTCCCGCGCATCGGCATGGAAGAGGTGCTAGACGCTGCGAAAGCGACCGACCACTGGAATTCCGACATCGGCGAGGCATCACCCGGACGCGTTCGAGGGCGCGGCATGGCTAGCGGTTACTGGTTCAACGTAGGACTGCAATCGTCCGTCAACCTCTCGCTGAACAACGACGGCACGGTTGAGCTTGTTGAAGGTTCTACCGACATCGGCGGCACCCGCGCATCCATTGCGATGCAGGCAGCGGAGACGCTGGGCATTTCAGCAGAAGATGTCAACCCGACGGTTGTGGATACCGACACCGTCGGCTTCACCGCTGTTACAGGCGGAAGTCGAGTCACGTATGCGACGGGCTACGCTGCGTACAACGCTTCGATCGAGATGATCGACAAGCTCAAGGTGCGCGCTTCCATGCTGTGGAGCATCGATGCTGATGATGTCCAGTTTGAAGACGGTGTCTTCTCGTCGAAGTCCGACCCTGAGTTGAGCATCGGCTTCAAAGATCTCGCTGGGAAACTCGGCGACACTGGCGGGCCGGTTACATCCACTGGCAGCGTTGACCTCGAAGCAGCGGGTGGCGCGTATGGGACGCACATCTGCGATTTGGAGATTGATCCGGAGACGGGCAAGACAGACGTGGTGCGATACACCATCGTCCAAGACGCCGGACGTGCTATCCACCCGTCCTACGTGGAGGGTCAGATGCAAGGCGGCGCGGCTCAAGGCATCGGATGGGCGTTGAACGAGGAGTATTACATGAACGACGACGGCGTAATGTCGAACTCGTCATACCTCGACTACCGAATGCCGACTTCGCTCGATCTGCCGAGCATCGAGACGGTCATCGTAGAGGTTCCGAACCCGGTCCACCCGTATGGCGTGCGAGGTGTAGGCGAAGTGCCGATCGTGCCGCCGGTCCCGGCCGTCGGCAACGCGATCAAAAACGCCATCGGCATCCGCCTACGCGAGACACCGATGAATGCCGGGCGGATCGTCTCTGCGCTAGACTCTGCGAACGGTTCGTAAGGCTCGTCAGCCTTCGGATTGGCAAACTCCCCCGATTTTCGTCGGGGGAGTTTTTCACATTCTAGCGCGCAGGTGTGGCACTCACCGCTATCGCGAAGGTGCCGCCTGAACCAAGTCCAAATTCTGTATCATCAGATATCAATATCGAAGTACATAGATGGACATGGACGCAATATGCGTTTCGTGATCATCAGCAACTGAACGGCACACGGGTTGTTTTCGATCTGACAGCGGTTGACTCGGGTGGTCTAGGAACGCCGTGCTCGATTGACTTAACATATATCATCTGATGGTCATTCAAGCCGTTGGATCGAACGGGAAATGATCGATGGGACTCTCGGCACAGATACTGCTAGCACAAGAACGGCTAATGAATGACCTCTCGCTGGGGGAGAGTCATTTTCGCGAATTCAAAAGCGTTTTAGAGGGGGTTGATCGAAAACGTCGGCGCAAGGTGAGTCTTGTGGCGAGGGATATCGGCGAGACTCTAGTTGCGTTCGCCAACGCGGACGGAGGTACGTTGATCGTTGGGGCAGAGGACGACAGTAGTATATCTGGAATCAGTTATCCGGATGACAGGATGCAAGTTCTTCTTGACGCGCCAAATACACACGTGCATTCCGACACGCCAATCTCGAGCGTTAGATCCAATTTGCTCAAGATAGAAGACAAAACAGTTCTCGTGTTTCAGGTTCCGAAGGGGACGCAATACATACATTTGACAAGCGACGGTCGATGCGTTCAGCGCCGTGACACTGAAACAGTTCCGGTCGCTTCAGAGCAGATACGGTTTGAACGACATGAGCAATTATCACGGGAATACGACCGTCAATGGGTAGATCGAGCGTCGACCCTTGACCTTCGAACTGACCTTCTGCAACGGGTTAAAGAAACTGTTTCGCCAGGGCTATCATCTGAAAAATGTCTTCAGACACTTGGACTCGCAGAATTTGCAGACGGCTCGCTCCATTTAAGGAGAGCCGCTCTGTTGTTGTTTGCAAAGGATATTGGCAGATGGCATCCAAGATGCGAATTGAGACTTCAGCAGATAGCAGGCCCAGAGTTACTAACTGGTACCGAATATAACGTCATCAAGGATGAAACCTACACGGGAAACGTGCTCGAATTGCTAAGCGAAGGTTGGGAGCACGTCAGACAGTTCCTGGTACAACGCAGATTGGCTGGCGGTACTTTTCAGCTTCAGACGACATTCCCCGAAGACGCCTGTCGTGAAGCTTTCGTCAACGCGATCGCGCACAGGGACTACAGCATAGAAGGCCGATCAATCGAGATATCAGCATTCACCGATCGGCTCGAAATACGCAACCCGGGCAGAATCTTGTCGACCGTGAAACTCGAAGAATTGCGGCGTGGGGCAGGCGTACACGATTCACGCAATACGTACGTTGCGCGAGTTCTACGCGAACTCGGATATATGCAAGAAATGGGAGAAGGAATCCGGAGGATCACCGCCCTTATGAATGGTCATGAATTGGCACCTCCTGCCATCGATTCCGTTGACCACAGTTTTCTTATCAGCTTTTCTCAACGCAACATCTTCAATGCAGCTGAGCAACGGTGGCTTGACGCATTCGGAGATTTCAATCTGAGCCGCGAAGAGAAACTAATCGTAGTTCTCGGGCGCGGCGGCAAGCTCATATCGCCCAATCAGATTTGGGAGGCACTTGAGATCGTCGACACTGAGGACTATCGACGAATACTTGAGTCGATGCAAACCAAGGGGCTATTGTCGTCTCAAATCACGGCGAATGCTGCACGCACTCAAGCTAGACGGAAGAGTATGTCCGCGCGCGATGTCCCTAGATTCGCGATCAGAACCCCAGATCTCGCAGAGAAAGACCAACGAGAGGTCGTACAAGCACTCGAATCTCTAGGCACACTGGACCAGGTAAGGAAAAACCATTACATTGCTATTGGCGAAGGACTGAGTCCGCAAAACACCTACCGAGGCACGGTCAAGATAAGACAACTACTCAGGTGGCTTGATCTCGTTGATGCCTCAGGCGTTCCGACCCAGAGGCTCCGCGACAGGTGGGCCGACGATCATGATGATTATGACGCGAGACAACCGGATCGGAAGACGTACACTGACCATTCGAAAACCCACGCGGTAACACCGCCCCGAGACATCTATGTGGGCAATCTCGATTACCGAACAACTGAGGCCGATCTCCAAGTTCTGTTCTCGCGATTTGGTGCGGTGGTGAGCGTTACGATGCCCAAAGATTATCTGACTGAGAACAACAGGGGATACGCGTTCGTGCGAATGCAAGACTCAGCCGCAAATGTCATCGCGTTTCGGGCGTTGAACGGACAATCATTGAGAAACCGCCCCCTCAAACTGGGGTGGTCGTTCAGATGAAACTCGTAACTCGCCTCGATCGGCTTCGACGACCCGTATCCGCCTGCGCGAGACACCGATGAACGCCGGGCGGATCGTCTCTGCGCTAGACTCTGCGAACCGTTCGTAAGGCTCGTCAGCCTTCGGATTGGCAAACTCCCCCGATTTTCGTCGGGGGAGTTTTTGTGTTGTTGGAGGATGCATCCCCCTAGTCCCCTTACGCGAAGCGAAGGGGGGAGATGGGGTTTGAACCAGGATTGCCATGATGGGGGAATGATGGGCATGATTGTCCCATCACCTTCCCGCACGAGCATCCCCCTAGCCCCCTTACGCGAAGCGAAAGGGGGGAGATGGGGTTTGAACCAGGATTGCAATGATGGGGGAATGATGGGCGTGATTTTCCCTCCCGTCCGTCCTCTGTGGTTTCCCGCCTGCGCGGGAATGACGTGAAGCATCCCCCGCTCACATCGCTTCGCTTGTTCGCGCCCCCTTACGCAAGCGAAGGGGGGAGATGGGTTTTGAACCATGATTGCCATGATTAGGGAATGATGGGCGTGATCCCCTCCCGTCCGTCCTCTGTGGATTCCCGTCTGCGCGGGAATGACGTGAAGCATCCCCCGCTCACATCGCTTCGCTTGTTCGCGCCCCCTTACGCAAGCGAAGGGGGGGAGATTCCTCGCTGCGCTCGGAATGACATTGGGGGCTGCTCGGAATGACATGGTTCGTGCGAAGGGGATTTCTAAGGTGTATGACTAATTGGGATGTTGCGTGATTAGTCTTTAGTTCATAATGATGAAATAATTAACATAATGTGTATTTGCTATTTGGTATCGTTCGCATGTTAGTATATTTGCAGAAACAGGGGAATTCGCTTCAATTCCACAAGCGATATTTAGCAGATAGTCGGATAAAGACAATAATGGATATTCAGAGAAAATGTAATAATGCAGGTCTCGTTAAGATTCGAGGCTTCGATCGTTGCCGAGCGATGTCCGCTGAGTATCGAGGTGAGATCGTTGGCATTGGTCTTGTTCGCAATAGTAGGTCTAACCAAACTACGCATTACCTCACCCCCCCCCCCACAATAAGAACAAAAGTGGTTTTAAGAGGGAAGCGTGAACCCTACCTTTGCTTCGCGAAAGAGACGCTACCACTGGGATCATGGCTACATAGACAGCGCATGCGGGTGTTAGCAATGTTAAGCGCCACCTCTAAAATTCGGGGGGGGGGGGGGGGGGGTAGATGTGCCTATGCGATGCATGGGTCTCTTGCTGGTGTTTGCGATGTCTCTAGCGTTCATCGCTATGCTCGATATCCCTTCCGGGCACGTCTCGGCGCAAGCGCCGCCTCTAGGCGTTTACCCTGGCGATCCCGTTAGCGAAGCGGACAAAGTCTTCATCAGCCTCGAAACCAGTAACCGGATCACTTGCGGCGTCACAGCGACCGACAATATTCGATGCTGGGGTCATAACCGTGCTGCTCCTGTGTGGGCCGAGGGATTCAAGGATGTCGCAACTGGACGCGGCTATTCCTGCGGACTGAAACCGGACGGCACCCTTCAATGCTGGGGCTCAAGTTCCTATGGCGTGTTCACCTTGCCTACAGATAACGGTGCCCAGATAAAGTTCAAATCGATCGACTCTAGAAATCGTCATGTGTGTGGTATCAGAAGCGACAACGATCGCCTGGTCTGCTGGGGATATGACACATTCGGGCAAGCAAGCGGAAGTCCGACAAGTCAGCTAGATATCGCTTACGACTATTCAAACGACACTTTCGCTAAAATCAGCCCGGCGAAGTACCACACCTGCGGATTAATCGTACGCAACGAAGGGGATAACTCGACCAACATTAAGTGTTGGGGGGTAAACGAAATCAACACCGGCGGTCTTGAATTCGTCCCGAGAATCGCCAAGGGAATTGCTACGGTACCGCAAGCGTATTTATCCACCGCCTTCAAAGACATAGCCGCTAGTAATGATTACAACTGCGCGATTATCGACGGAGGACCAGATGACGGAAAGGCCGTGTGCTGGGGGACCGATCGGACCGACTTGATCGGCACTCCCCTCGGCACAACCAGTCCGCTGAGCTACGTCGGCACCCCTTCCACCGATCTTTTCACCAAGATTGCAGTTGGACAGGCCCACGTATGCGCCATCAAAACCGACGCTACCGTGAAATGCTGGGGTGCCACTAAGGCATCCGGATCGGTGGAAGCCTTTGGGCAAGCAGATGTCCCCTCCAACCATCAGAACTCCACTTTCAGCGACATCGTGGCATCTGACTACCACACATGCGCTATCCTCGACGGACGGAACAATCAGGTCGAAGGCGAAGTGGTGTGTTGGGGAGACGAACTACCTTACGATCCATATAAGCCTCAAACTGTAGGCAATACATCGCGCATATTCGCTCCCGATCACCCATATCCCCCTACACATCGATTTCCGCAGATCAGTTCAGGGGTATACCATAACTGCGGCATCAGCGTGATCCGCGACCTCGTCTGCTGGGGAGGCACCATCGAATCCCCAGCAATGGTACAAGGGCCTTTCAAAACTCTCGATCTGGGATTGTTAAACACCTGCGCAATAAGAAACAACGGGCATATCCGATGTTGGGGATGGAACGTTTACATGCAGTCTGCCGGATGGAGCCCCGGACTTCCGGGCTCAACCTTATCCCAGAAGGTGGAATCAGTCGAGAACCTAACCACCGATTACACCTTCAAATCGGTGTCGGCATCGTTTTTCCACACCTGTGGAATCCTTGATGGACAAGCCTCGGGGCAGAACGAAGGCGAGGTGCTATGTTGGGGCCTCAAAACAAATGACCAGACATCCTCGCCGCAAGGCAAGACCTTCGATTCCATAAGCGCTGGTTGGTATCACACATGCGGGATCCTTGATGGTCAGAACGGACAGCAACCTGGAACCGCTATCTGCTGGGGCGCTGAAAACAATCTGGATGAACACGGGAACGTTGTCCCAACCGCTTATAGGTACGACAGCAAAGCGGACTTTGGACAAGCAGATGTGCCGTCGGAGTTTTCCGATGTCGCGTTCACATCAATCTCGTCTAGTCGTTACCAAACTTGTGCCATAAGAGCCGACGACAGTAAATTGGCGTGTTGGGGAAGGAATGAACTAGCCCAGCTCCCGGACGAGGTCGTAGAGCAGAGATTTTCGGCAGTGGCTGCTTCGGAATATGCCATATGCGCTATAAACGAAGATGGCATCGTCAAATGCTGGGGTCCCGATCAGTGGTCTAACCAAGTCCAACAGTTCAGGTTACCCACCGACTATGCCGAGACCAAATTCAGGGACATCAGCGCGTCATTGAGACACGCCTGCGCCACAAAATTTGACGGCACCGTAATCTGCTGGGGCGCAGATGCCGACACAAGCACCCCGCAAGTCGAGATCTACAGCGGAACCATAATCTTCAACACTAAGCAGGCATGGGTGCCTCGCGAGTTTCGGGCAAATACGATCAATCCACCACCGCCGCCTAGACCAAAACCCAGCGCAAGCATCAAAATCCTGCGCATCGAGCCAGATATGCGCGGCGTTGTGTTATCAGCTGGAGAACAGGTACGACTAGGCGTGAAGATATACGGACGGCAGGACGTACGCGACGATGTCATCGGCGACATGCCGGATATCACTTTCGAGTGGATCACCCAAGATGCCCGGTCTCAAAACGGTACCGAAAATGGAGATTTCACTGGAATCGTCGGCCCCGGCAACAACCGCGAGCCAAACATCGCGCCGTATGGCCGGCGTGCTGTATACACCGCACCGAATCAACCTGGGACATACCGCGTCAGTGCAAAACTCGATATTGGCACTGATTGCCTACCCGCCAGGGATGGAGAGACCGAGCAAGAGGCCATCGGGCGCTGCACCGCAAGCTTCGAAATCACTGTTAAGAGAAATTCGCCAACAGAACCCACGCCACAGCCGCCCGTAGACCCCGACGGGGCGATTCCTCTGCTCTTGACCGACGCCGACGGCAACCAGTACGAAGTCTTCACGCCGGTCGGAGGCGGAACCTTCATCGGAGAAGACGTAACCCTGAGCGCGGAACCGGGCGCGGTTCCCAACGGCGAGATCATCGGGGTCAGAGCGCAAGTCGATGGCGAGGCTTCGAACGTCGGTCAGACGCATCACCGAATGACATTGGCGGGCAGCTACTACAGTGTATCCGCTGTAAATGCATCGGGCGAATCACTGAACATGTATCTATTCGACGATCCGATGGAGGTCTGTTTCCCGTTGCCGTCGCGCCTGTCGTCCAGAATCTCTGACGTAGCGATGGTTGCGGCGCGAGACGATGGGACGATGACAGTCTTGTCGTCGAAGGTCAGGTTGGTCGAAACTGGGGTGGAGCTTTGCGGCGCGTTGAGCCAGTTGCCGGCGCGTCTGGCGGCCGGGCATCTAGGATCGCCGTCGGCGTTGCCGACAGCCGTTCCCGATGCGGCGCCTGAAGCGCCCGAGACTGGCGGTGCATCGCCAACGTCCGCGGGCATCCTATGGATGATCTTGCTGTCGGCCGCGGCATTCGCGATCGCCGGGCTGATCGTCATGTCAAGGCAGCGGGTTTGAACCATGATTGCCATGATGTGGGAATGATTGCCATGATCCCTACCACATGCCCTTCTGGGTTCCGGCTTGCGCGGGAATGACGTGAAGCGCGCTCGGAATGAGGGTATGGGGCATCCCTCTAGCCCCCTTACGCTCTGCGAAGGGGGGAGATTCCTCGCTGCGCTTCGGAATGACAGGGGAGCGCTTCGGAATGACAGGGGTGTGCGAAGGGGGGATTCCGCACGCGTTTGAACCGTGATTGCCATGATTAGGGAATGATGGGCGTGATTTTCCCATCCCGTCCACACTCTCTGGATTCCCGCCTGCGCGGGAATGACGTGAAAGGCCCGGGGGGAATTTCCCGCTTCCTGGAGCGGAAGGGGGTTGGGGGATGTCTGTATAGGTATCTAACGGTCGAAAATGGATTGGTGGCGTGTCAATGTAGCGACACCGATTGATGCTAGAAGTGCGCCCAATATGAGGGTGGTAAATAGGAGCTTGATGGGGATTGAAATTCCGCCGGTGTAAGGCGAGGCGACATCAGGGTCAGTTGGAGGGACAGCGGACGGCATGTTGAAGGCGTAAATTTTAAAGTTGCGGGGGTCTTCAACCATCCAACCGTCGCTCACGGCTACCCACATTGTTTGGTTGTCTGACCAGATTCCGAAAGGATAGCCGCGTTTGAGCAACTGATATCTCGACATTCGTATGAAGTCTTTATCGGGGTCTCGCCGGAGATCTTTGGTGTTGAACGCAATCAGGTCGGCCCCCGCTACCCACATAGTGTCGCCGTTAGACCAAATACCGCGCGGACTGAGATCATCGATCACTATGTCTCTGTCTGGAATTCTGCGCTGGCTTTTGAAGTCATAAGCATAGACGTAGTCATCTTCATCGTCCCCAACCCACATCGTTTTTCCGTCGGACCAGAATCCCGTGGGCAAGGCGTTTTCAACTGCGAGGTGAAAATCTCTTGCTGGATCACGTACTTTATCCGCAATACGATATGCGTTCAACCTGGGAACGGTTTCATCGGCCACCCATAGGGTGCGGCCGTCTGACCACATGCCGGTTGAGTAGCGCATTCTCTTGACGTCGTTGAAGTCTTGTTCGGGGTCCCGTGTCTTGTCAGACATCCGATATGCATAAATCCTGCGATCTTCTGGATCTGCGACCCACATAGTGTCGCCGTTTGACCAAATACCGGCTGAGCCTTTGTTCCCCGCGGCGTATAGAGTGTCGAAATCCTGACTTGCGTTTCGTGCAAAAGGCTCGTGAATACTCCGCGTTATCGAGATCGTATAAGTCTGAGTTTTGATGCCATCGGTGGCGGTAACCCTTACCCGGATGTCGTTTTGTCCTGGTTTCAATGAGACGGTGTATGGAATACCGCTGAGAATTTCAGTACCATCAATATCGATTTTCGCGTTTGGGTCATTGAGAGTAGCGGTGATGGTAGCTTGCGAGACGTGGCTGTCGACTCCGACGGCGTAGAGTCTAGAATCCGTTTCAAATCCTGTGACGTTCGTGGGTTCAACCTGAAGACTCGCTAAAGATGCATCAGTTGATGCGGAATTTGTTACATTTGGCATGTTGTATGAAAACACTTTTGTTCCGCTTTCGTCGATGACCCACATTGTTTCACCATCGGACCATATTCCGAAGGGGGCGTAGACATATCGATGTTCATTGTCTTTGAGAATGTTTTGAAAATCGTAGCTTGGGAGTCGTTTCTGATTGTATAGATCGTAAGCGTATACGTTGTTGTCATCTCCATCTGCCACCCATACGATATTGCCATCTGACCAAATACCGCCAGGTGCTGCGTTGCGTGTTGGAAGCTGGAAATCTTTTTCAGGTTGGTAACTCTTGTCAAACATATCATACGCGTAGAGTTTGCCGTCGAAATAGTCTGCCACCCACATGGTTTCACCGTCTGACCACAACCCGTCGGCCGAACGGTTCTCATCGGTCAACCAGAAGTCAAGTTCGATGTTGCGTTGTTTATTTGACAGTGTGAAGGCGATTAATTCATTATCATTAGTCTCGCTTACCCATATAGTTTGGCCGTCCGTCCAAATCGCTTCTGGGATAATATTATATTCGGATAGATCGAAATCGAGTTCTGGGGATCGGCGTTTATCGGAAATTCTAAAGGCGTATAGTTTAGACTCGTGGGCTGATGTGATCCACATAGTTTCGCCATCGGAACAAAGGTCTGTTGCGGACTGGTTTCCCACCTCGTGAAAGCCGTCAAAGTCGTCAACAGCTTTCCATCCGAAGGCATCGGACACTCCGCGTCCGACGATGACCTCGTAAAGTTTTGTAGTTGACTTATCCGGGGAAGTGACTGAGACTGCTATTCGATTCTTGCCTGGTTGGAGGGGCTGTCTGTATGTTTCTCCATAGGTTACGTGTTGATCGTTGATGCGTACGTCGGCATCTGTATCGCTAGGGATTGCTGAGATTGAAATGTTTTCGGAATTAGGTGAAACGCCGATAGAGTATCTGTAAACATCTCTGGAAAATACGCTGATGTCTTTTGGTTCCAAGTTAAGATTCTCAAGCGTTGCATCCCGTCGTAGTGGATTATCCTTATCGGGCATGTTGTATGAGTAAATGTTCTCGTCAGCTGGGCTTGATACCCACATGGTTTCTCCGTCTGACCATACTCCGGCGGGGAAATGTGAATCATCGAAACCGTTTTCGAACTTCAAGTCAAAGTCCCACTCTGGGACTCGTGCCCAGTCGTTGAGTCGGTATGCGAATAGCTTCGGATGTCGGTAGTCTGCAATCCAGACCGTGGTGCCATCGGACCAAATTTCTTGCGGGGAGAAATTCCCGATTCCTAGTTGGACGTCCGCCTCAGAGCGATACTGACCGTCGGCAAGTTTGTACGCGAATAATTTCGCTTCTCTGGCATCAGCAACCCAGATTGTTTCGCCGTCAGACCATATACCTGTGGGTTGCCGGTTTTCGTGGGTGAGTGTGATGTATTTTGATCTTACCGGTCGGTTAGCGGCGATATTGTAAGCGAAGATTCGCCTTGCGTATGCGTCTGAGACCCATAATGTCTGACCGTCGGACCATACGCCCTTCGGCGTTGCGTTGAAGACTGTCAATGCGATGTCTGCATCTGGTGCGGCGACTTTGTCGGTCATCTGGAATGCGTGGATTCGCTGGCTGAAAGGATGGCTTACCCACATAATCTCACCGTCGGACCAAATACTACGAGCGGAGTATTGCCCTCCGCTGAAAAGATTATAGAAATCTTCGTCGGCTTTCCATTTGAACGGTTGGTTAGAACCACGACCTACGCGCATGTGGAAGGTTTCGGATTCAACCCGGTTATCGGCAATGACCTCGAAGCTGAACGAGTGGGCAAATCCAGGTCTGATTTTGAATTGGAGGCCTGGTGTCTCAGGTTCAAGGTCAAGTGTGTTGTATCTCACCGTTGCGCCTTGATGATTAGGCATCACGACTACCGTAGCGCGTTGGACGTTTGGATGAATGTTCGCGGTGAGCACGTCGGGCGCTTGTTCCAAGCGAATTACAGGTTGCGAGTTGACAACGATCGACGCGATGGATGTATCGGAGCTGGGGGATTGGGCGTACAACGGTCTTTCATACAGAGAAGTTAATGCAAAAACGCATACAAAAATCACTATCGCTGACCGAGGTGCTGATATGCGACGATTTCTGAACACTCTAGGAGATCGGCTTGGTTGGATGGTTAGAAATGGGCTTTCGATTCCACATCCAAATTATCGCATCGATTTTTAGCTATGCCTCACCCGAGGTGCTGAAGCGAAGGGGGGAGATGGGGTTTGAACCAGGATTGCCATGATGGGGGAATGATGGGCGTGATGTTCCCATCACCTTCCCGCCGAGCATCCCCCTAGCCCCCTTACGCGAAGCGAAGGGGGATTTCCTCGCTGCGCTTCGGAATGACATGGTCCGTGCGAAGGGGGATTCCCTACGCGTTTGAACCAGGATTGCCATGATGGGGGAATGATGGGCGTGATCCCCTCCCGTCCGCCCTCTCTGGATTCCCGTCTGCGCGGGAATGACGTGATGGGTCTCTACTGTCATTCCGAATTCAGTGAGGAATCTCTTGGTGCTGGCGTTTAGATTCTTCACTCCGCTCCGCTACGTTCAGAATGACATAGTGCGGTGGCAGTGACGTGAGAGCATCCCTCTAGCCCCCTTACGCGAAGCGAAGGGGGGATTTCCTCGCTGCGCTCGGAATGACGTGAAGCATCCCCCGCTCACATCGCTTCGCTTGTTCGCGCCCCCCTTACGCAAGCGAAGGGGGCGTACGTCTTCCCTTCTCCCCTTCCCTCTGGATTCTGACTTTCGTCGAAATGGCAGGAGGGGGTGTTATACGGAGTAGCCTACTGAGCCGTCGGTTCTCATTGGGATCATGTTTAGGTCGCGGGTTTCGTAGGTTGTTTTTGCGACGTTGAGGAGGTTTTCGTCGATTTCTATGCCGATGCCTGGTGCGTCGGATAGGAGCATGTATCCGCCTTCTCGTTTGTAGTGGTTCATGAACACAGCGTTTGCGGGGTGTTCGTCTCGGAGTGAGTATTCTTGTGTTACGAAGTTGGGTATTGAGGCGTCGACTTGGATGGCGGCGTTGGTGGTTATGGGTCCGAGGAAGTTGTGGGTGGCGAGTGCGGAGTGGTAAGATTCTGCGAGTGCGGCGATCTTCTTTACGTGGGTGATGCCGCCGCCTAGTCCCATGTCGGGTCGGACGTATTGCGGTCCGCCGTCTTGTAGCATGTCGCGGAATTCCCAGATGTTGTGGATGCGTTCGCCGTTTGCGACTGGCAATGCGGTGCGTTGTGCGATGCTGCCTTGCAATACCATGCTGTCGATTTGTATCGGGTCTTCGTAAAAGAGGGGATGGAATTGTTCGAGTTTTTGAGCGAGGATGATTGCGTTCATCGGGGTGAGCTTGCGGTGGATCTCGAGTATGATGTCGACGTCTTTGCCGGCGCCTTCACGCATCGCTGCGACGTTATCGACGGTGTCGGAGATAAGACGTTCGACGGTCATGCTCTCGAATCCGTTGGGTAGCGGATCTGTCTTGATAGCTGTCCAACCCTCTTCGGCGGATTCCTTTGCTGCTACGTATAGTCCGTGCGCTTCTTTGCCTCTGTCGTGGGGGAACGGTAATTCTGTTGTTTGCCTGGGTCCCATCAATAGGTGTAATCGGATCTTGTCGCGTGTGTTTCCCCCGAGCAGGTCCCATGCGGGTACGCCGAGATGTTTGCCTTTGATGTCCCATAGTGCGATGTCGATTGCGCTGATGGCACCAGATAGCGCTGAGCCTCGGAATGGTCCCATTCGGTACATGTATTGCCAGTGGTGCTCAATGCGTGATGGGTCTTTTCCGACGAGGTAGTTACCGCATTTCTCGGCGATTGCGTGTGTGGCTTCCATGTATGCCCAGCATGAGGATTGCCCTACGCCATAGGTGCCGTCGTCGGTCCAGATGCGTACGACGTGGTGTCCGCCGAGTGATCCATCGGCGCCGCCGATGAGCATAGATTCGACTTTTTCGATTTTCATGTTCTCAGCCGTTTGGTTGGTTTGGTTGGATGTGCGAATGTTAGCACGATGCTTGAGTGTGTGCTTGGGTATCAGCGATGTCGAGTGGTGATAATATACGCGTATCGATTGATGCTTGTCGAACTTGGAGATACGGCGATGATGGAAGAAACGCAAGAGCAGTTGAACGACGAACCGAGCGGCTCTGATTCTGGTTCTGAGATGATGGTGCTTGCCACGCCTGGTGATCGTTTGCTGTCGTACATTGTTGATGCGTTGATCTTCATCGGTATAGCGATAGTGGGCGGGATCATCGGTGTCGTTATGGCGTTGGTCGTGGTTGGCAGTGACGAGCTCGAGAAACTGGGGGATGGCGGTTCATGGGGTGCGATTTTAGTGATCGTCATACCGCCACTATTGCTGATTGTGGGTTTTTGGATTTTCGTTTTGAATATGATCGCTAGGGATGGTCAGAGTCCGGGTAAGAAGGTATTGAAGGTTCGGATCGTGACTGCTGATGGTAGCGATTGGGGATGGGGCGGCACCCTGGTACGTGAGATTCTTAGCAAGTTCATCATAGTGTGGCTAATATCAGGAGTGATTGGGTGGATTTTAAGTTCTGCAACGAATAGTGATACATCAGGTATCGCAGGTCTGATCGTGAGTTTGGGGTTGTTCATCTGGATCGTGGTGGATGCAAAGAACCAGACGTTGCATGACAAGATAGCGAGCACTTATGTTGTGAAGGTGGAGTGATGGCATGTGCCCTAATCGGGTTCTTGAGGGTATCGGTCGGCGTTAGAATCAAATGAGAGTGTGGGTAGTGATGAATAAAGGAGGGATTGAGATTGAGGACACAAGAAGAGATCGACGAGAACGTTAGGCGCGCGAAGGCGATCTACCACGAAAAGATCAAACCGCAACTGAGTGATGCGGATAATGGTCGGTACATTGCCATCGACGCTGAGACTGAGGAATGGGCCATCGCGGAAGGCTACAACGCGGTGAGGCTCTTGAAACAGAAGGCCGATGCCAAGTATCCATTCATCTTGGTTCATCCTCGTATATGGGTGAATAGGACAGGCTGGGCAGGTAACTAATAACGATCTTGAGGATCGGAAACATAGTCGGTGAGATCGAAACTCTATCTCCACGGGTGCCGATAGTCGTTGCTGGACCAGACGGTGTGACTAAATCGTACGACGCGTTGCTTGATACAGGCTTCGACAGTGTCATGTCCGTTGATCGGCGAGACGCTGGTGAACTGGGTTTGCGGTATATTGGCGATAAAGTTGAAATTTTGGCCGATGGATCGGAGCACTCTAGCCAGGTTTTCGCTGGTCGAGTTCTCTTCGCTGGCGAGTGGAGAGACGTTCCGATTACGGCGTCCGGCGTTGGTGCTTCGGTTGGAATGCAGTTGATTTATGGGGCGAGATTGACGTTGGATGTTTTCTTGGATGGCGATGTTGATTTGGAGTTCGTGGGCGATCGCCGTCTCGCGTGGGATTTGAGTTAACCCTCGCCTCTTAATGGCTTTGAGGGATGCTTGCCTGCCACGTCCTCGCCCGGCATCCCTTGCGTTCTCGCTTCGCTCGCACGCGTCCCTGTCATCGGTCTTTTTGGCCTGAAGCGAAGGGGGACGTGACCACCCCTCCTCCGTCCACTCTGGATGGGCGTTCCGCCCGCTGAAGCGCTCGCCTGCGCGAGAATGACGTAGTTACGCACGGGTTTCCCGCGCGGGAACGATGGTAGTTACGTACAGCATCCCTGAGCGATAGCGGGGTATCATTTGCGAAGTGCGACCAGTCCAGTTATTGGTCGATGCATGAATCACGACGCCTAAATGGACATATCGCGACTTGCGTCTTCTTGAAAACCGAAGTGATGGGCAACGTCCGGGTTACTTCTATGGCTGGGTGATTGTTGCGGTGATGGCGGCAACTGGTGCTGTGAGCATGGGTATGGGGTCGCTGAATTTCGGATTGTTCATCAAGCCGATGGGTGATGAGTTGGGTGTCGGGCGTGCTGCGTTCGGTTGGGCCCAGACGGCTCGGCAGGGTGCGAGTTCGGCGACTAGTCCGTTGATTGGATGGTTGCTGGATCGTTACGGCTCTCGGGTGATGTTGCCGGTTGCGGCGGTGGCTACGGGCGGTGCGTTGATCGGTTTGGCTTACATCACATCGGCGTGGCATTTGGTAGTGCTGTTCGTGGTGATGGGTTTGGTCGGTATGAGCGGACCGGGCGCGTTGGTTACGACGGTGCCGGTGTTGAAGTGGTTTGTGAGGAATCGAGGCAAAGCGGTGGCGTACGTTGGTCTTGGGATACCTATCGGGGCGTTGCTTTTCATCCCGTTGACGCAGGTTTTGATCAACGAGATCGGCTGGCGTGGCGCGTGGATAGTGTTGGCGGTCATTGGTATCGTTGTGATCGTGCCGTTGGCGGCGGTCTTTGTTCGTCGGCAGCCGGAGGATGTCGGGATGTTGCCGGATGGGGACATCCCCTGCGTTCGCTCCGCTCCTGCGTCCCCTTACGCTTCACGAAGGGGACAGGAAGGGTCGGTTCGGCATGTCGTTGATGAGGTGTCTTGGACGGTGCGAGAAACGGTTCGTACGACTACGTTGTGGCGTCTGGTAATCGTGTTTTCGATGGTTCAGCTGGCAACGGGAACGGTGGCGTTGCATCGGATAGCGGCGTTCATGGATCGGGGGATGGATCCGACTCTGATATCGTTTGCGACGGCGTTCGATGCGGTAGCGGCTGGCGGATCGACGTTTATGTTCGGGATGTTGGTCAGGTGGATTCCGGCGCGGTTCCTTGGCGCGGTGGGATTCTCGATGCTTGCGTGTGCAAGCGTTTTGACGATCTACGCTGTGAATCTGCCGATCATGTTCATTTCTATGGCGATATTTGGCGTGGGAATAGGTGGAATGATGTTTTTGAACAACTACATCTGGGCGGATTATTTTGGACGTGCCAATGTTGGCGGGATACGTGGATTGGCGAATCCGATCAATCTGGTTATAGGCGGTATTGGCGCACCGGCGGCGGGATACGTGCGGGATTGGACGGGATCGTATGATCCGGCTTGGTGGGTAGGAGTTGGTTTGATGAGTGGGGCGGCTTTGTTGATAGTTTTGACGGGGGCGCCTCGGAAGGGGTGAGGTTAGAATGGGATGACATTCGGTGTCATAGTAAATGCGAAGAGATGATATTGGAGAAATCAGAAGCAAGTCCTGCGGGCGACAAAGCCCTAATGCATTATCACTCAACGATCAAAGGTATGTTGGGCGAAAACGATCATGGTCGATATGTTGTGGTTGACGCGCACACTGGGAATTGGATACTGGGTGATTCCATTGAGGTCGTATTCGACATGCGTGACCGCTACCCCGATGCTTACCCTGTAGTCATCCGACACCCAAACGTTTCCACGATGAGGCTCAGCAGTCGGCAGACAAGATCGTTCGTGTAGATGGTCGGTCTTTGGGATTTGGGGGTATGTTGATCAGGGAGATCATCGGGAAGTCCGCCTCGGCGCTGGTGCTTTACCTCGGTTTCATATGGATTTTGTTCGATCTAAATCTCCCAGGTTGGCACGACAAGATCGCCAGGACTTACGTGGTGAAGGTGTGAGTAGCGGCTTGTGCTGATCTTGGTGCCGTGGATAGAATGAAGTCAGGGTGATCAAGGTGAATAGTGGAGTTGGAGGAGAGAGATGCTGAAGGTTAAGAGCGGATCAAGCGAGAAATGGGACAAGGCGTTGGGATTTTACGAATCCGATATCAAACCTGAGTTGAGTTCGGATGATGATGGTCGATACATCGTGATTGACGCGGAGAGCAAAGAGTGGGAGATCGGTGATACTGAAGATGTGCAGTTCACACTTTGGGACCGCACTCACTCTCCGAATCTGGTGTTGATCCACCACCCAAACATCATCACTGGACGGCTTGGCTACCGTTTGTCGCAATCGTTCTCGTGAAGGTCGGATCTGTTCAGAGGATAGGGGGCGGTTTAGCGGCGATTGTTGAAGTTGAGGTTCGTTGGTCGGCGGGTAGCTCAAGAACGTTTGAAGCGTTGCTTGACACTGGTTTCAACGGCGCGGTCTCGCTCCCGGCCGAAGTAGTAGAGGAAGTTGGGTTGCCGTTGGTTACTGAACGGACGGTAACTTTGGGTGATGCTAGCGACGTACGCGTGAGGGTGCACGCGGGTTATATCAGGTTCGCAGATGGGTGGCGCCGGTGCCCAGTACTAGCGACTGGGGATGTACCGCTGGTTGGTATGCAACTGTTAGAAGGGTTAAAGGTCTGTTTCGAATCTGCCGATGGCGGCGATATAGAGATTGAGACCTAAAACGATCAGTGTGTTGTGATCAGATCTCAATCCCGCGGTTCGTAGCTACGGTTTCGAGGTCTTTGTCGCCGCGGCCGCTTAAGAGCATGAGGATGATGGTTGACGGGTCTAGGTTTGGTGCCCAGTCTTTGATGTAGGCGATAGCATGAGCGGGTTCGAGTGCGGGGATGATGCCTTCGGTGACGCATAGCATGTCGAAACCGTCCAGAGCGGCGTTGTCGTCTACGGCGACGTATTGGGCGCGTTCGATGTCGTGGAAGTAGGAGTGTTCGGGACCGACGCCGGGGTAGTCAAGGCCGGCGGATACTGAGTGGGCTTCGGTTACTTGTCCCCACTCGTCTTGTAGTAGGTATGACATCGCGCCGTGCAGTACTCCGGGTCTGCCTTTGGTGATTGTGGCGGAGTGTCGGTCGGTGTCAATGCCGTCGCCTCCAGCTTCTACGCCGACAAGTCCGACTGATTCGTCATCGACGAATCCGCTGAAGAGTCCGATGGCGTTGGAGCCGCCTCCGACGCATGCTACGGCGTAGTCGGGCAGGCGTCCGATCTGTGTGATGCATTGTTCGCGCGCCTCTTTGCCGATGACGTTCTGGAAGTCGCGGACTAGCATCGGGTATGGATGCGGTCCGACCGCGCTGCCTATGAGATAGTGCGTCGTCTGGACGTTGGTGACCCAATCTCGGATAGCTTCGTTGATTGCATCTTTGAGAGTCCGGCTGCCTGAGAAAACTGGCTCGACGGATGCGCCTAGCAGCTTCATACGGTAGACGTTTGGTGCTTGGCGATGGATGTCTTCTTCGCCCATGTATACGATGCATTCGAGTCCCATCATGGCACATGCGGTGGCGGTGGCGACTCCGTGTTGTCCGGCGCCGGTCTCGGCGATGATGCGTTTCTTGCCAAGACGTTTTGCGAGTAGGATCTGCCCCATCGCGTTGTTGATTTTGTGGGCGCCGGTGTGAGCGAGGTCTTCGCGTTTGAGCCATATCTGCGCGCCGCCGAGTTTTTTGCTCAGGTTGGCGGCGTGGTAAAGAGGGGTTGGACGTCCAACGTAGTCGGCGAGAAGGTTAGAGAGTTCTTGCCAGAACGCCTCGTCTTCGCGTGCTGCTAGATACGCGTCTTCGAGTTCAGCGAGGGCGGCCATCAAGGTTTCTGGCACGAATTGGCCGCCGTACTTTCCGAAACGGCCAAGTGCATCAGGGACATCGCGTTGGATTGGTGGGGAGAGGGTCATGGTGAACTTGTCGGTATCGTCGTTGTCAACGGTCTGCTTGCAAGTATATTTCGGCACATCATCGCGACATGCGGAAGAACCTTAGACTTGAACCGTGGCAAAGGATGAAGGTAAATGAAATGTAGTACACAGCGGCGGCCAGCGATGGATCACGGGAAGTGGTCGCAACAAGGCGTCCCGCAAAAGGGATGGCTATGTATCGACTTCACGGATCTTGAGGGTCTCTATGGGATATGCGAGATGTGTGAAACCCAGCGGATACGGTATGTCCACTACATGAAGCATCCTCATTACGATGACGTGCTAGGTGTAGGAAGTGATTGCGCCGGAAAAATGGAAGAGGACTATGTCGCTGCACAAGAACGCGAGAAACGGGCTAAATCCAAAACCAGCCGTCGAGAGACGTGGATGAACGGCAATCCGCGCTTATACCGTAATGGATTCGTGATTGTCGTGAGTTTTAGGTACGGTCGTTGGGGCTATTGGATTAAGGAACGCAAGGGGGAGCAGTCGTGGAGTAAGTCGGGATTTGCGTCAGAAAAGAAAGCCAAACTCGCCGCGTTTGAATGCTTCGATGAGCTAAGAAATTAGGTTTTTTTGCAATAAATGGTTTGCACTGCCGCTCTTCTCGAGCTTGAAAAGATTCAAGACATCTTAGGGTCAGACAGACGGTCTGAAACGCCAATCAACACGATGATCTGGCTAGCACGCCCGAACATTTGGTGTCCAAGGAGATGGCTGCGTGTCCCAAGATTTAACCGCTGCCTAAGCGTTCGTCGGGTGGCTCCCGTGTCCTGTGCATAAGGGTCGCAAAGCTAGTTCCCTCGAGCGAGTTATAGCAAGTTTAGGGAGTTTAGGTTTCTAGGCTAAACTCCCTAAACTTGCTATAAATCACCGCATCCAAGTTCAATTCCATACCTCAAAACCTGATCTCAGTCTCCTGGTCAACTTTGTCTTCGTCGATTTCGTAGCCGAATCCTGGTTTGGTGTAGGCAGTCAATCTAGACACCTTGGGGTGTGGGCTTAGGCGCGGGTATACTCGCAGTAGTGTGTCGATCTGGTTTTGACCGCTTCATTACTTAGATGGTCAAAGGTGTTAGTGATTTGAAATCGTCGCTCAAAAGCCTTGCGCAACGCGTTGCGGTTAAGGTGCTGCTGACTTGGGAGCGTCTTGAATCGGGTGTTGCGCTTGACCCATTGTCGCGTCGGGACCGTCAGTATCCGTACGACGCGTACAAAGAGGTTCGCAGCAATGATCCGGTTCATCGGATGCGGGTCATCAACGGGTGGGCATTGACTCGCTACGAGGATGTGGATACGGTTTTGCGCGATCATCGACGTTTCTCCAATGGCGGGCGGAGTTTCACCGGGCTGGGCCCTGAGACGTTGCTTGACTTGGACCCTCCAGATCACACTCGGTTGCGCTCACTGGTGTCCAAAGCCTTCACGCCGAGGTCGGTTGCTAGTTTGACTCCTCGGATTGAGCAAGTCATCGAAGAATTGTTGGATGAAATCGGCAAGCGGGAAAGATTCGATCTGATCGAGGATTTCGCGTTTCCGTTGCCGGTGATCGTGATCGCTGAAATGTTGGGTGTGCCGCCGGAGGATCGCGCTCAGTTCAAGGTGTGGTCTAACGACATCGCGATAACAGTCGAACCAATTATCCCGGATGATCGGGCAATCCGTTTAGAAAAGTCTACTTTCGAGTTGTTCGAGTATCTGGAAGCGATAATCACGGCACGGGAAAAATCGCCTCAGGACGACATGATCAGCGCGCTCATCGCGGCGCGGGACAACGAAGATCGCTTGAGTCATGACGAGTTGCTAGGCACTCTGGTATTGCTGCTAGTGGCAGGCAACGAGACTACGCGCAATCTCATCGGGAATGGGATGCTGGCGTTGTTGAAAAATCCAGACCAACTCCAATTGCTGAGAGAATCTCCAGAACTGATTGATGATGCCATCCACGAGTTGCTACGGTACGACAGTCCGGTTCAACTCGATGGTCGATTAGTGACTGAGGATGTGGAAATTGGCGGCAAACGTCTTCGCGCTAACCAGCGCGTGATTTCCTTCATCGGCGCCGCTAATCGAGATCCCGATGCGTTCGCCAATCCTGATGCGTTGGACATCACACGGCAAAGGAAAAGTAATTTATCTTTCGGGCGCGGCATTCATTACTGCTTAGGTGCACCACTGGCATTGCTCGAGGGCAAAAAGGCGATACTCGCGTTGCTCGAACGTTTCCCATCAATGCGCCTAGTATCGGAGCCAACTTACATGGATCAATTGGTATTGCGTGGAGTAGGCGAGCTTTTGGTGGAAGTTTCCTAACGGATTTTGCCATACTGCGCTCAATAGGTAATCTCAGTCTCTTCGTCAACTTTGTCTTCGTCGATCTCGTAGCCGAAGCCGGGTTCATCGGAGACGGTGAGGTTGCCGTTGTTAAGGATGGGGCCGTTGTTTTTGTCGAAGAAGTAGGCTAGCGCTGCGTGTTTCAGGAGCATCTCTACGTATGGCGTGTGTATTGGCGATTGTGCTGCCGACCATGCCATTCCGACGGGTGTTACGCCTTGATGTGCGATGGTGATGAGGTCGTATGCGGTGGCCATTGCGGAGATTTTGAGGACTTCGGAGAGTCCGCCAGCCCAGTTGAGGTCGGGTTGGATGATGTCAAGCGCTTCGGCATCCATGAAACGCTTAAAGCCCCAGCGAGTGTATTCGTGTTCGGCGCCGGAGACTGGGATGTTGACCTTTTCTCGGATCTTGCGGTAGGAGTCGATGCGGTCGGGCATGGCGACCTCTTCGATCCATCGGGGTTGGTACTCCTCAATGTATGAAGCCAGTTTGACGACGTAGTTGACATCCATCGACTGCCAACAGTCAAGCATTATGTCCACTTCGTCGCCGACCGTTTCGCGCAATGTCTTCACCATCTCGACGTTTTTCATCAGCCCTTCATGTCCTAACATTGGACCGTGTCGGAAGAACCATTTCTGAGCGGTGAAGCCTCGTTCCTTTACCATCGTCGCGCGCTCACGGACGAGTCCCATGTCGGTAACGTTGTGTCCGAGCATCGAGGCGTATGCGGGCATGGATTTTCGACATGGACCGCCGATCAGCATGTAGACAGGTTTTCCTAGCCACTTGCCTTTGAGGTCCCAAAGCGCGTTGTCCAGAAGCGAGATAGCCATCATCGGCTCGCCCTGACGTCCATGAACCGCGGTACGGTGCATGATGTCCCATAGGAACTCGGTTGCGAGCGGATCGCGTCCGATTAGCAGGTCTTTCATTTGCCATATATGCCACGGTACTCCTGCAAACATTCCGCCGCAGATGCCGCTAACACCCTCGTCGGTATCGATCTGGACAAAGGTCTGCTCTACTTGGAAGGTGCCGCTATCGACTTGGTTGCCGCGGTTTCCAATCTGGTTGCGATCGGTGCGGAACTCCTCATAGATGTCGGTAGGCTGTAGAAGACGGTCCTCGAAGAACGGGCCGTCGACTTCCATGTGTCCGGTGAGGTGACGTAGTCGGATGTTTGTGATTTTCATGGAGTTAGTTAGCTAGTTGCGCAGGTGTCTATTATGCTTTCTTGGCTTGTTAAGAGTCGGATGTGCGAGGGTGATGACATCAAGACATCAATTCGGCAAGATGATATGATGTCTACATGCGGACTACACTGACAATAGATAACGACATCGCCGACTATCTGAGGGAGCAGACTCGGTTGCACGAGAAATCGTTCAAGCAGGTGGTTAACGAGACGCTTCGGCGGGGGATGTCACCGACGGCTAATGATAAGCCTCGGAAGCCTTACAAAGTGAGAACGTTCAGCAGCGGATATGCTCCTGGTGTCGACAGATTGAGGCTTAATGACGTTCTCAACGAACTTGATGATGAGTACTACGAGAAGAAACTTGCCCGATGATCGTGCCAGATGTTAATTTGCTGCTCTACGCTCACCATGAAGACGATCCGCGTCACGATGCGGCTAATGCATGGTGGTTGGGTTTGATGAATGGCACTGAACGCGTAGGAGTTCCTTGGGCAGTGGTCAGCGGGTTTGTCAGGGTGATAACTATGCGTAGGATGATGTTGTCTCCGTTACCAGTGAGGGTAGCAATTGAGTTCGTCAGTGGTTGGTTCGATTATCCCCATGTTGTTCCCATCACCCCCGGGAATAACCATTTAAATCTTTTTAGGCGCAACTTGGAGGCCGTGGGCGTAGGCGGCAATTTGGTGCCGGACGCGCACATCGCCGCGCTGGCGATGGAGTATCAGGCCGAGGTGCATTCGAGCGATTCGGATTTCGCCCGCTTTCCCGGTTTGAGGTGGCGCAATCCGCTTGCATAATCCTCCGCCTTTCGCTTGCACAATGGGGCTAGGGGATGCTTGTCTGCCACACCATCTACCCGGGCATCCCCCGCTATTGTGTCGGTTATTTGGGCTCCGCTCGTTCGCGCCCCTGTCGTCGGTCTTTTTTGGGCTTCGCGAAGGGGGCGTACCCTCTCCTGCCCTTCCCCTGTGGATTCCCGCCTACACGGGAATGACGGGGGTGCGCCCGGGATGACGTAGGGTTTAGGATGATGATGCTTTGATGCTATGATGTCGATATGAGGACTACGGTCACAATTGACGATGACGTTTTGGCAGTCGCCCGTGCTCTTGCGGATCGGAATGGGAGCAGCTTGGGTAGTGCATTATCGGAATTGGCGAGGCGCGGCTTTATGAGTTCGTCCAATGCATCGAAAGAAGGGGATAGTGCAACGTTTCCTGTCGCGGTGGATGCGGAACCGATCACGAGTGATGATGTATATCGGTCCTTGGATGACTGGCCGTGCTGGATAGCGGCATGAAAGCACTGGTTGCTGAAAAAGACCGATCTTACTTGTGCGTAATTCCCGTGTGAAGTGATCGATAAGAACCGCTTTGAAAAGCCAAAGACGACGGTGGGACAGGGTCGAATCTGATAATTAGCCTTCTGGCGCCCAAGGGAACACTACCCATTCATCTTCGACTTTCCAGTACCAGTCAGCGGAGTGTTTCTGGTTGGAGCGGACGTAGAGGGTTGCGACCTTTACCTCGTCGGCGTAATCGCGGGTGGCGTCACGGACAAGTTTGATGGTTTCGCCGGTGTCGATGATGTCGTCAACAATTAGCAGCCTGTCTATTCCCTCTCCCAACGCATGTAAAGGTGAGTTTTCTCCCACAAATTGCGGTCCCGCTTCGAAGCGAGATCGGTTCGCATCGTAATGCTGAACGTCAATCGCAATGATTCGTCGCACGTCGAGCATGTATGCGAGGATGGTTGCGGGTATTAGCCCGCCTCTTGCGATTGCGAGGATGGCGGTGGGTTTCCAGCCGCTGGCTAGGATTGATTCACCGAGGGAGTTGATGCCGTTGATGTGTTCTGACCAGGATGGGGTCAGAGTATTCAATGGTTGCGACATTGACTTGTCACTGAAATCCACTTTGAAAGACAGGGTTTTCCAATTCCCGTGATTGGTTTGGGTTAAGTGTCGCGGTACCACATTGGGTATTGATCGTTCATGGACCAATGCGATTCAGGACTGGCCGGTGTCCGTTTTTCGCAACGTATTCGAACAGCAACCGGTCTTCGGCATCTTTCGGCGACGAGCCAACAATCTCCACGAAGTAAAACCAAGTCGCGCGCCCAATGGCCGTTGGCTGAATGATACGGCTATCTTTTAAGTGTTCTTTCATACGACGACATAAGTTGTCCGTCTGTCCGATGTACAGGATTTCGTGGTAGGCGTTTGTGATCAAGTAACACCCTGCCACTTGAGGGACCCGACATTCGTCTCTCGACTGGAAAGAGATATATGTCCCAAATACGCTGTTAAGCTCAACAGGTTTCACAATTGAGCACTTGGGAGCATTGACTGCTGAACAATCCGCAACGCGTCGTTAAACTTCGGAACCAGACGGTTCGCCATTGCACGGTTCATACTCGGCCCGCCCGCGCCCGGCTGCCACCATTGAGGGTCAGCCACGAATCTTACCTCATCTTCAAGTTCATCCACCATTTTCTCGAGTAATTCCACCATTGATTCAACCGAAAAAACATTCGAGGTGTTGTAAAGAGCACTGAAAACCCACTTGGCCAACGAGGTGAAAAAGTAAATTCCGCTGGTGCGGAAAATCAATGGATTCCGCGTCGCAGCGTCTTCAGGATCGACTTTTCCAAACACAGTCTGGATCGCAACGTAATAATTGGACATTATTTGGCACATCCGAGCGAATGTTTCTCTTCCGTAGATTGGATTCGTCGCACCGAAAACGTGTGAACGAAGGATATTCGCGAACGGAGCTTCGTTTAGTCTGCCGCCTGGCGGGTCCGGGTCATTTGCTTCGCGAATCCGGCCACGCAAAGGTGAGTTGCTGTCCCGATTAAGGAAGATAACCATACTTGTAACTTCGCTCTGATTACCTCGTTCGACCTTTGACCTTAACTCCCTTGGCAAATATGGCATTGAGCTGAGATTGTAGTTGTCGGTGAAACGTGCGGTAATTCGTTGCTCCAAAGATTTGTCGATCTGTTTTTGTGTGGAGTTAACTACATAAAAATGATACATCTGATGCATAGGATCCAAATTCATTGCTATCGTAATTGGAAGTTTGAACTGAGATAGATCTTCGTTGAGTTCAACCGATGCTCGTACGCCTTCAAGGCGATGTTGACCATCCACGACGACCAACGGGCAGACCTCATCAGTGTCTAGGTGCATGGTGTTGGTTTCCGGGTCGTAGTCGATGATTTTTTCCGTCGCGAGGAACGCAGTCGTTGGGATGTTGGAATATCCTTGCTCAAATGCCTCGGAAAGATGCTCAGCCAATCTGCGTGCGCGTCGTCCGTCAAGAATGCGTTGGTAGCCGTCGTTGCTTTCCGGGTCTAAACGATCAATCGAATAGAAATCTTGACGATGTATTTCTTCGCCGGTGAGGTAAGTGAGGAGGAGCTGCAGATTGCCTTGCACGATTTTCACGGCGGGACGTGTAATGATGGGCATTGTGTTCTCCACAGCAGACTTCGACTCGGTATCGCTTTTACGATGTGCGATAGTTGTCGTAACGATTGACTTTCGTGGTGTTCATTTTACTAGACCTCGGCGATGTGACCTCTGAAAGTGGATTTTCACGCGCTATCGACCAACGCCATCGCTCGCTGGTCTGGTCGAAATCGCTGAACTCTTTGGCGATAATGAGTAAGTCGTCGCCTTAAGATTTATGGGTTGGCGACGACCCACTCTTGGATGTCCCGGCGTTCCTCCGAACCAAGATGCGAAAAATCAACTTCGGTAGCCTTGATTGACGCTTTAGTGTTGGGATCAACCCGGAATAGTTGAGGTTCTGTGCTCATTTCGGTTGTCTCGTGGGTATCATGTCTTGTCCGATCAGGGTCAGGTAGCAGTTCTATGTTTTACCACCATTTTGGATTCCCGCCTACGCGGGAATGACGTATGTGGGACGCGGGAATGACGGGGGATGGGATCGGAATGACGGGAGAGGCATCCCTCTTCGCAGAGCGCAGGGGGGTTAGGGAGATGCTCACAGTTCAACGACTGGCAGGGCATCCCCTGCGATCTCGCTCCGCTCGCTCGCGTCCCCTTACGCAAGCGAAGGGGGCGGCATCGCCCTGCCACACATCCCTCTAGATTCCCGCCTACGCGGGAATGACGCGTCTGGGACGCGGGAATGACGTAGTTGTAGGGAATGACGATGGGGTTTTAGGTGTTGATAAGTGCCATGACGCGTTGTTTGAAGTTTTGGATGGTTTCTAGGGTGGCGGCGATTTCTTGGACGAATTCTTGGTTGTTGATGCCTTTGTCGGCTTGGATGACGATTTGGGTGTTGCCAACTCTAGCGTTTGGTCCGAGTAGTCGTTGGAGTTGGGCTTTGGCTCCGCCTACTGGGGAGTTCATGAGGATGCGTGCGCGGTCTTCGGATGCGCGCACGGATGAGCAGTCTGCTTCTTCGGCCAAGAGGCGTATTCGGGCGGTTTCGAGGATGCCTTCTACGCTTTCGGGTATCGGGCCGTATCGATCACGGAGTTCCTTGCTAAGTTCCTCGATATGGTCTTGGCTACCAGCCCATGAGAGTCTTTGGTGGAAAGACAGACGTTGTGCGAGGTCTTCGATGTATTCCGGAGGTACATTGTCGTCGATTGCGAGTCTTATGTCCGCACGGATCATGCTGGGCGGGTTCCAATCGGCGTCGGCTTTGCTAAGCAGTTCAGTCGTGCGGCCGTTGGTGAGGCCCCCATCGCCTTTGGCACTTCCCCCAGAGGGAGAAGGGGATAGGGAACCGGCGCTTCCCTCAGAGGGAGAAGGAGATAGGGAACCGGCACTTCCCCCAGAGGGAGAATGGGGCAGGGAGTTTTGGGCGCCAGTGCCGTTTTCAGAACTTTCCAACCGATTCCTAAGTTCTTCGACGGATTGGGATAGTAGTTGTGTGTATAGGTGTAGACCAATAGCGGCTACGTGTCCGCTTTGTTCAGCACCTATGACGTTGCCCATGCCTCGGATTTCAAGGTCTCGCATGGCGATTTTGTAGCCGGATCCGAGTTCGGTCGCTGCGAGGATGGTGTTGAGGCGTGCGTCGGCTTCTTCCGTTAGCGATTTGTTGGGCTGGACGAGGAGATAGGCGAAGCCTTGTTTCGCGCCGCGCCCAACTCTGCCTCTGATGTGGTGAAGCTGGGCCAATCCGAAGCGATCTGCATCGTCGACGATGAGGGTGTTGACGTTGGGCATGTCGATGCCCGCTTCGATGATTGTTGTGCAGACGAGGACATCGTATTCGCCGCGCTCGAAGGCTGTTACGACCTCTTCCAACTGTCCTTCCGGCATCTGTCCGTGCCCGATTGTCAAGGATGCTTCAGGGACTAGCTCTCGGAGGCGTCGCGAGACTCGTTCAATGCCTTTGACTCGGTTATGTAGGAAGAAGACTTGTCCGCCGCGGTCTAGTTCCCTCAATATCGCCTCTCGAATCAGGTCGTCGCTAGATTCGGACACGAAGGTACGGACTGGCAATCGCTCTTCTGGCGCGGTCTCCATGTTGCTCATGTCTCGAATGCCGGCTATCGACATGTAGAGAGTGCGAGGGATTGGCGTGGCAGAGAGAGTCAGGACATCAACAGCAGCGCGGAGTCTTTTCATGTGCTCTTTGTGTCTGACACCGAACTTCTGCTCTTCGTCGATAACGACCAGCCCAAGATCGTTGAATACGACGTCGCGTTGAATGAGCCTGTGCGTTCCGATGATGATGTCTACTCTGCCGTTTGCCAGCCTTTCGAGGATGTCTTTCTGGTCATCACGAGATCGGAAGCGGGAGATGACATCAATGGATATCGGGAATGGCGCAAGGCGTTCTCGGAATGTGTCGAAATGCTGTTGGGCGAGAAGAGTTGTGGGGACTAAGACAGCGGCCTGCTTGCCGTTCTGCACTGCTTTGAATGCGCTGCGAAGAGCGATTTCTGTCTTGCCGAAACCGACGTCGCCGCAGATGATGCGGTCCATGGATTTTTCGCTCTCCATGTCTTTCTTCACGGATTGGAGCGCGGTTATCTGATCGGGAGTTTCCTCAAATGGAAAGCTGGCCTCCAGGACGTGTTGCCATGGTGTGTCTATATCGGCTTGGACTCCTTCAGCCAACATTCTCGCGGCGTAGATGCTCAGGAGTTCGTTCGCCACGATCTCTGTGGCACGCTTGGCACGGCTTCTTGCCGATCGCCACTCTTGGGTGCCAAGTCTCGACAACCTTGGCGCAGTTTCGCCACCGCCCTGATAGACCTGTATGCGATCGATATGCTCTGTCGGCACATAAACGCGGTCGTCTTTGGCGTATTGAAGGATGAGGTGTTCGCGTCCGTCTGGTTCTTTGGTCTCGGTTCCGATGAATTTGGCGATGCCGTGATCGACGTGAACCACATAAACGCCGGGTTGCAACTGCTCAAGTTGTGGGCCGCGTCGTGCGGCGCGGCGATGGGTTCGTCTTCGTTGGCGTCGGATACCGAAGATCTCGGCATCGGTAATGATGCGTGTCGTCTCGCCGTCGCCGAACTCTAACGCAAATCCAGATGTGGCATAGCCTTCTGCGATGACCACATTAGCGTTTGGTGCGCGGCGGCGAGTTTGAGGTTGGTTTCTTTCATACTGCGCTTCGATTCCGGCCTCTTCGGCCAACTCGTATAGTCGAACGGGATGGCTGGTGATAGCGACTATTCGGTCTGCGCCATCTTCAACGGCTCGTTTGATCGCAAGCGTGGGGTCGTCAAGCACGACGTTGATTTCGCCTTCACCGTCTTCTGCGAGCGCAGACGTGTCGATGCGACTAGTCGGGAGTTGCGGTTTGATGGGAAGAGGGCGTTTATTCCCAAGGTCGCTTGCGTCAATGCCGAATGGGTCGATCTCTAGTCGATGCGATTTGGATTCGATGCCATGGGCTAGTTCAGGCCAGGAGAGATGCGGTACTGGAAAGTTGACTGGGACTTCGGCGCGTCTTTCCTTTACGCGTCGTACCTCTTCGAGTCGACGGTCTACACCTGTCGCGGCATCGGCGATCATTCTTGGACGCAGGGCGATTACTACACAGTTGGATGGCAGATAGTCGAAGAGTGAACCCCGGTTGAAGAATCCGGCGTAAAAGGCGAGTTCGGTGTCGATTTCGCCCTCAGCAACTAGGTTGAGTTCGTCTGAGAGACGGCGTGCTGAGAGCCGGGTGAAGTCGATGTTGTCGGTGTTTAGCGAGGCGATTGAATCGCTGATGTCTTGGATGTCAATGAACGATGGCAGTTCCTCTCTGGCCGGAATAATGCTGATGGTTTCGACGTCTTGAAATGAGCGCTGAGTTTCGATATCGAAAAGGCGCATGGTATCAACTTCGTCGTCGAAAAGCTCGATGCGTATGGGGTGGTTAGCACCGACGGGGAAGATGTCGATGATGCCTCCGCGCCGCGACACAGTCCCGGGCTGCTCCACGGTAGGTAGCACCTCGTAACCAGAGCGGGTGAGATGTCGCATCGTGTCGGCGATATCAATGCGGTCACCGATCTTGATTTGGCGCGCGATGTCTTTGAAGACTGTCGGATCGATGGTCTGCTCTGCCAGGGCGTGAACCGACGCAACTATTAATGGCGGGGCGTTCTCGGAGTTCGCGACGTTCCTCAGCGCGTCGAGTGCGACGATGCGTCGGTGTGCGGTGCCGCGATCAGGTTCGTATCGCTCAAAGGGAATGCCGCCAGTCTCAATGAAGTGATGGATCGGAGAGTCGTCCTCGTCGATGTCTGGTGTTCCAGTCCAAGTCGGTAGTTGATCGACGATCCGCTGTGAAGCATCGGGGTTTGGAGTGATTACCAGCGTAGGTACCTGAAGTTTTCGCCACACCGCGGCAATCAAGAGTGGATTTGCCGGTTCTGGGCATACGGTAGAAACATTGGTGCGCGGGTGCGAGAGTGATTGCTCGATTGCGTCGAACTCGGTCGTTCCGATGAGGCGGTCGGTCAGTGTTGACAGGAAAGGTTGTGGGGATATCGGCATCTGGATGGTCGTACGCGCGCTAAAACCCGCAATTGCGTTGCGGGTTGCTTTGGGAATCGATTCTAAACGTCGAGTGTCAGTTGATCGGGTAGATCGGAGGAAAAATGAGGGTTTTGAACCATGATTGCCGTGATGCCTCTCACTTCCCTCTGTGGATTCCAGTCTACGCGGGAATGAGGATTACGGGGGATGCCTTGCCACGCAACTGGAATGACATGGGGCATCCCCCTAGCCCCCTTACGCAAGCGAAGGGGGGAGATTCCTCGCTTCGCTCGGAATGACAAGTGGTGCTCGGAATGACATCAGAGGCCCCGTCATTCCTGCGAAGGCAGGAATCCACAGGGGTGTGGGGAGTGGTTCGCCCCCCTTCGCTTGCTGTGTCCCCACTTCGCAGAGCGTAAGGGGGTTAGGGGGATGGACGGGGGATGCCTTGCTAATTCTCGCGGCCGTTGGGGTTGAACAGTGCCTTTTCGTCATCTTCGGTGAGTTCTATTCCGCGCTTGAGGAATTCGGCTCTGAACCGTTCCCGCTCCTCTTGCCTGCCTTCATCCCGGCCTCTCGCTTCGGCTTTGGCGTCGGCTTTGGCGGAGTATCTGCGTCGGATCTCGGTTGCTTTCTCGAACATTGTTCGGACTCCTTCGATTGCGAGGGCGATGATCGCCAGAAACGCCCATTGCTGCTGCGTGGCGCCGATGCGGTAGGTCGACATGATCCAGTGGTCTGAATCAGAGTATACCGACAACACCGACGTCGACGCGGCGCCGAGCGCGGCGAATCCTATCGCCTGCCACACCGCGCCCCGCTCTCTCAGGGCGAGAGTGATCTCTTCCATTTGCATCTTGATGCCCTTTGTTAGCACGTTTTTACCGACGACCGTCCGCGTCGGCAAATCACAACTTATCAGAGATGCGTCGTCACCTCAAACCGATGTGGCGAAAAACTTTGCTATGCGATTCGAACTGTCCGAACGCCGGTGAAATCAGCATCCCCCTAACCCCCTTACGCTCAGCGAAGGGGGGAGATTCCTCGCTTCGGAATGACAACTGGGGTTCGGAATGACAGTTAGTTTCCGCTTTCCTCATCTTTGGCATCAACGCCCGGGTTTGGCACGACAACGACTTTTGGCGCACCTCTGCTTCGTCGATTCAAGAAGCGTATCGAGATGATGATGATTACCCCGAGGATCAGCCAGATCGGAGACGTAATGGCTATCCATATCAACGCGTTTCCAGCCAAGGCAGAAACGCTGATGAGGACGTTGACGGCATTGGTGGCAGCGCCTGATGGTTCAAAGTTTGATGCTTCAACCGACGGCGCCGGATAGACGTAGATATATGCCTGTAGGATTTCCTCGACTTCCCCAGCATCGCTATCACCCGTTATCTCGAACACGACCTGATACGAGTCTGGACGATGCCGCTCGAAAACATGCTCCAGTTCCACGTTCGTTTCACCAGCAGGGACGACGCCTGTTTTGACCTTCGATCCATCGCGCACATCCCACTCGTACCGAACATTCCTTACCGTTTCAGGATGGTTGAAAGATGCTGTCAGCGTTACAGGCCGACCTTCTTGAACATCGTTCTCGGATGCCGACACGAACGCGTCGAACGATGGCAGTTCGGATACCTGAGTCCATTGGCTGTCTTCACCCTCAGCCAAGCCGCGATCCGAATATGCGCGGACAGACGCAGTAACGACGTGCGGTGCCAACTCGTCTGAGTAGTAGGTATGCTGCACCGGAACACTTAACAATCCCTCTTCGTTTTGAGTCTTAAGTGCCGCATTGACCGTCTCATGCGGCGATCCATCGCCGAAATCCCAAGTGATCTCGTAATGGTCGTATCCATCAGGTGGGTAGAAGCGCGCGGTGAATTTATGTGATACCCCAATGCCGACGTGGATATCTTCGCCAACATCTACTTGCATAGGTATAGGCGACCTGTTGACCGTCACCGAGAGACGCGAATACGTAGCAGACTCGCTGATGAAGCTCATTCGTCCGTCGATAATCTCAAGTTCGCTTTGCCAGTTAGTTATCTCGCGCTGCACCTCCAGCAGTTCCTCGACGCTGTCGTAGTTCTCGCTCTTTAACAGTTGTGACAGAGCGTCAACCGTCTCTTGAACCGTTTTTCGACGCGCTCCCAGGTCGATGTATTCCTCTGTGAAATCGGTGCTGTCGGAAGTGATTGATTCGACTTTGGATGCGAAGGACGAGACTTGCTCGATAACCGCATCAAGCGTGTCGGCAGGCACTCGGATCGTGATGTTGTAAAAACCGATGTCGTTCGAATTGCTGTTCACAACCCAACCGCCGCGCTGCAAAGCTAAATCGCCGATCACATCTACCGTCAAGGCAGGATCATCAGACTCGATCACCATGTCAGCGTTGCGTACGATGATGCGAGTCTGTGGCTGTATCGATATATCAACGCTCTCGCCGAGTTCCTCAGCTACCGCAGCATCTTCGTTGATTGACATGGCGATAGGGGATTGCGTTGGCAATGCCGCTGCCTCCGCCTTTTCTGCCTCAAATTCGACCTCTCGGATGACCTCCTTCTCAACCACAACCGTAGCAATGCTGTCGCCTGCCACCAGTTTCGATGCCATCGCTTCGTCGCTAACCTCGCCAGCAAGACCATATCCGCTTTGAGGAACGAAAACGTCCCGCCCGGATTCTCCCTCGCCACCACAAGCGACCATCGTTGCGACGAGAAGAGCCATCGCCAGAATCGCCAATATCATCCAACCGGATCGAGCTTGACGGCGGGTAGATTTGAGCAGGTTAATTTTGGTGTTCATTGGTATCCCTCTCTATTGAATTGATAGTCATCTACAAACCAGACGCAGACAAGGCTAGAAAAGTTCCATCGTCATCCGTAGAAAATCAGTTTGTCTCTGACAATGGCTCTTCGATACCTTTGCGTAACTATGTCATTCCGACGAAAGTCGGAATCCAGATGGGGCTACCAACGCCAAAGCACTGCCTCGCGAAATTCCGTCGAAGCGTTTATCTTTCTTTTCCATCGTTATACCTTAAAGGCAATCCAAACCCGAGATCGAAAGGCTAAAAGATGGCTGAAGCTGACAGCAAGAAAAAAGTTCTCATCACCGGTGGCGCCGGACTGATCGGCGGCATCCTCATCGACCGTCTGGGTGATCGCTACGATATTTCGTCGCTGGATTTGAAGGATGCCGATGGTGTGCCTTCTCATGTGGCGTCCTTGGACGATCTCGATGCAATGCAGCCAGCATTCGCAGGAGTCGACGCGGTGGTGCATCTGGCAGCAGACAGGTCTGCTTATGCCGAGTGGGAATCAGTCTTGCCGAACAACCTCGTAGGAACGTACAACGTCTTTGAAGCGAGTCGACGCGAGGGAGTCAAACGAGTCATATTCGCGTCGTCGAACCATGCCACGGGCGGCAACTACCTCGATGAACCTTGGAGTCTGGTAGGCACCGGACAGTTTGAGAGACTAGAGGCGGGAAAGTACCCGTTGATAGCCGAAGACACGATGATCCGTCCCGACGGGTTCTACGGCGTGTCCAAAGCCTTTGGCGAAGCGGTCGGCAGCTACTACAACGACTACCACGGTCTGTCGTCGATCCACCTCCGCATCGGTTGGGTATTGTCCGAAGATGACCCTACATTCTCACCATTCGCGCTGTCGTTGTGGCTTAGCCATGCGGATGTCGCACAGATCGTTCGCCTCTGCGTCGATGCCCCAGAATCCCTACGCTATGGCATCTACTACGCCACCTCGGACAACCTCTGGAAAATCTTCGACATCAGCCGAGCAAAAGCAGAGCTAGGATTCGCTCCAGAGGACGGCTCAGGTGGCGAATTCACCGAGGGACCGCCACCAGTCAGGGATAGATGAATGATCTAATCACTGCGCCTAATCCACCTGCTCAAGCCGATCGATTAGACGCCTTACGTCTTGAGCGTGAATGCTGATGACTTGATAACTAGTGTGGTCTTCGTAGAAATTTATGTGTAACAGCTCTGCTGCGCCGAACCAGCGTACGAGATCTTCATAATCCTTGCGATCTTGAAGTTTGTCCAAGTTCTGTTTGAAGTGGCGATGTGATCGGTGGTGCCATTTCTTGCGTTCAGCAAGTGCTTTCAACGCCTGTGCCGCCGCCCCCCAGAACTTCTCGGATGCTTGGCGTAGGTCGCCGGCCTCAAGTTCAACTACAGCCTGATCGTAGAGATGGTGGGCTGCCGTCCGGTATCTTTCAGAGGTAGTCATTCAGCGCATCGCTCCTCGTGATCGCGGGATTATTTTCTAACAATCAACGGCGGACAAAGTAACCGCAATTCAGGTAGCCCCATTTTGGAGTGGTTCAGGATCTACCTCTTTTGTCGGCCGCGCTTGAGCGAACCATTCGTCGTCCAATTCGAACGTATCAGGATCTGCCGCGATACCCGCTTGAATAGCCGCCTGTTCGCCGTCGCGCTCTTGTATCTCTTCGAATGTCATATCAGTTGACTCTTTGCGCTTCAGCATAGCACTGGGTTCTTTCGGCAGGGCTAAGTAAATCTCGAGAAGGCATCTTGTCATCGGAACGTCGCACTATTTTGATGCACAACGTTCCTAATCAACTTGCTCAAGACGATCGATCAGTTGACGAATACCCTCGGCGTGGATATTGATAGTTTCGTAACTACTATGATCTTCATAGAAGTTGACGTGTAACGACTCGGCGCCACCGAACCAGCGCACCAAATCCTGATGATCGCTACGGTCCTTCAGTCTGTCGAGGATGTCTTGAAAATGTCGATGTTGTCTATGTCGCCAACCATTGCGTTCTGCCACGGCTTTCATGGCTTGTGCAGCCGCCCCCCAGAACTTCTCTGAAGCTTGGCGTAGGTCGCCAGCCTCTAGCTCAACCAATGCTTGGTCGTAGAGGGTTTGGGCGGCAGAGCGGTAGCGTTCGGATGTAGTCATTGCGAAATTCGTTCTATTGATAAGCTAAATCCCTAACGAGTTATTTTAGACCACACACCGAACACGTCATAGACAACCTGTGACAACGCTCACTTCTGCGGCGTAGATTCCTCCCCGTAATCCGATATCCTCGCCTCCAACCTCCGCAGACTGTCCTGCGTAGCCCTCAACTCCCGCAGCAACTCATCACGCGACACTGGCGGCTGCAATTCCTTCAACGACTCCTCTTTCGCCCGATCCAAGTTGTTGATAACCACAGCGATGAAGAGGTTGACGACTACGAACGTGCCGACGATGACAAAGCTGACGAAATATATCCAAGCGAAGGAGTTGAGCTCCATTGCGCGGGCATTGATGTCTACCCATCCTTCTAACGTGATGATTTCGAAGAGCGTCAAGATTGACAGTCCGATGTTGCCCCAGCGGTCCGGGTCATGCTCGTGGAACAGTTGGAAACCGATGATGGCGTAGATGTACACGATGATGCTCATCAGCATCAGAATATGCCCGACGTTCGGGATCGATTTGACCAACGCCGAGACGATCAATCTCAGGTCTCTAATGGTGGAGATCAGCCGCAAGACACGGAGCAATCTGCCGAGGCGTGCGATCATTGCAAATGCACCCGTCGCCGGCACGAGCGATAAGACGATGATCGTGAAGTCGAACACGTTCCAACCGTCGCGGAAGTATTGATGCGGACGTGGGGCGAGAGCGAGCATCTTGAGGACGGCTTCCAGGATGAAGATTCCTAAGATTATCTGGTTGCCTAAGATCAGCAGATGGCCATAAGGGTCTGAGATTTCAGGAACGGTCTGCAAGCCCAAAAACGCACCGCTCATCAGAATCAGAGCGATGATGAAGTAGTCGAAAATAGAACTCTCGACTAGTTTCTGGGCGAATTTCACTAATCCGCTGGTGTTGGTCTGCTCGTTGGTGTTTTCGATTTCTTCCATCTCGATTAGGGCTACATTAAGTTTTTGCCGTCTATTGTTGCCAGTTGTGACGTCGCTGGTCAATCATTCTCTGGCATTCGCCGCCGCTCTGGTGAAGCCGCGCGGGATGATGTGCCCATGCCCGCGCATCTGGAACGTCCCATTGATGTTCAAACCCGGGAATTGCCAGCTACCTCCCGCGCCCGGCGGCCAATCGACTGCGCCAGAACGTTGCATCCATTCTGCATACAGCGATGCCAACTCTGAAACGCGATCCTTATCACCATCGGCAAGATTGTCCAACTCCGTTCGATCCTGTTCAAGGTTGTAGAGTTCCCACGCCTTGCCGTGTTCCCGAACTAGCTTCCAATCGCCGACGCGCACCGCTTGGTTGCCTTCATGCTCCCATGCCAACGGGCGTTGTTTCGACCAGTTGTCATCACCTTCCAGCACGGCGCGGAAACTCTCGCCCTCGTGCGGAGTTATCTCATGCCCGCGGAACTCCGTCGGGTAAGTACCATCGCCGAGATCGATGCAAAGCGCATTCAGGTCCATCAGCTGAATCGGCGTGTGAGATATCTTGCCAGCGCGTCCCTGTTCCGATATTCCAGACGGCCAGTTGACGATCAATGGCGTGGCGATTCCGCCCTCATGCGTCCATCGCTTAAAACGTTTGAACGGTGTGTTGCTCACGTTTGCCCATTGAGTGTCGTAACTCATGTAGGTATCGTCACCGCCCGGCACGATATCAGGCGAATTGCCCACTCTAACCTGCCGACCATCGCGAGTGAGCGGCACAACGCGCGACTCGTCCATGTTGTCACGGTCTTCGCAAAGGAACTCAGCGCATCCGCCGTTGTCCGAAAGGAATATCACTACGGTGTCTCGCTCAACGTCATTGGCTTTCAACGTGTCGCATATCTTGCCGATGCCCTGATCCATCCGCTCGACCTGCGCCGAATAGACCGCCATCCTCATGCTTTCCCACTCTTTATCTGGAGCATCTTCCCACGCCGTTACCGTCTCATCTCGCGGCGCAATCTCCCACTTGTCGTCAAGAACGCCCATCGCCTTCAATCTTTCGTGGCGAGCGGTTCTAGTCGCGTCCCAGCCATCGGAGTATTTGCCCCTATAGTTCTCGATGTTCTCTTCCAGAGCCTGCAACGGCCAGTGTGGCGACGTATAGGCAACATGCAGGAAAAACGGCCGGTCGTCATTTTGCACATCGTCGATCATCCTGACGGCGTGGTCGGTGATCATGTCAGTCAAGTAGTCGGTACCCGACGCTTCGACGGCAGTGCGGTCGATGAAGAACCGAGAGTGGTTGAAATATCCGTTGCCGCCTTCGAACCAAAACATCTGCTCGAAGCCACGTTGCAGTTGCGGGTGCCCTTCCTCTTCGCGTTCGGGGTCTGATCCGCAGTGCCACTTGCCGGAGATGCCCGTTCGATAGCCAGCATCGCGTAGCACCTCCGCAATCGTCACGCAGCGATTGTTGAGATAACCCTGATACGACGGCTCGCCTTCAATATTGTTGCCCATGTGACCGACACCGGTTTGGTGCGGATTCAACCCCGTAAGCAGCGAAGCGCGCGACGGGCAGCACCGCGCCGTGTTATACATCTGCGAAAACCGCATTCCCTCTTCTGCCAGCCGATCAAGATTAGGCGTCGATATCTCGCCTCCGTAGCATCCGAGGTCCGAGTAACCCATGTCATCGGCAAGGATGAGTATGATGTTCGGACGGTTGGCAGCGGGCGTATCGGTCATGATGATGTTCCTGTTATTGCTCGTCTTTGTGGCATCGATTGAGTTTTGTCAGCATCAATCAGCATAAATCCTTTCCCGCACTCGCGCAGACTCTCCACCCTTCGCACTCGCACCCTGTCATTCCGAACCGCCTCCTGTCATTCCGAGCACAGCGAGGAATCTCCCCCTTCGCGGAGCGTAAGGGGGCTAGGGGGATGCCCACAGTTCAACAACTGACAGTGCATCCCCCGCTCACATCGCTTCGCTCGTTCGCGCCCCCTTACGCAAGCGAAGGGGGCGTACATCCCCCTTCGCATTCACACCCTGTCATTCCGAGCCGCCTCCTGTCATTCCGAGCGGAGCGAGGAATCTCCCCCCTTCGCAAAGCGTAAGGGGGCTAGGGGGATGCTTGCTTGCCTGCCACCCACCCTATGCATAACATTCCCAGTGATGTATCCTTACAAGCGAGGCAGCCACGCGCTATCTCGTAAGGCCGGAGGATGTCGGCGAATTTCCGTGGTTTCAAGGCCTAACCAATTCGCCGCCAATTACGCTTGTCAGCCGACCTCCGGCCAACTCTCTATCCTACGCGCATCCCCCGCTCACATCGCTCCGCTCGTTCGCGCCCCCTTACGCAAGCGAAGGGGGCGTGGGTGGTGGAAAATCATGGCAATCATTCCCCCATCATGGCAATCATGGTTCAAAACCTCCCCCCTTCGTGAAACGTAAGGGGGATAGGGGGATGCTCACAGTTCAACAACTGGCAGTCCATCCCCCGCTCACATCGCTCCGCTCGTTCGCGCCCCCTTACGCAAGCGAAGGGGGCGTGGGTGGCGGAAAATCATGGCAATCATGGTTCAAAACCCATACTCCCCCTTCGCATTCACATCCTGTCATTCCGAGTGTAGCGAGGAATCTCCCCCCTTCGTGAAACGTAAGGGGGATAGGGGGATGCCTGTCTCCGCCTAATCCCCCGCAAAAAGCGGCAGAATCTCGTTGATGATCATGTCTTGCGCCTCTTTGTCCATCCCGGTGTAAAACTCGACATCCGAGGAATAGTCGAAATCAAAGAGGTCCACGCCGTCTTTGAGGCTGAACTCGAGCTGGCCGGTCTCGCCGTACTGGTTACTCTGCTCTATGGTGATCTTGTTCTCGCTCAGCCAGTAGTCCAGAAGATCCTGGGCACCCACACCTTCAAGATCGACAGTGGTGGTATTGCCGTCGCCGTCGACCGCCGAGACGCTGACCCTGCCATCGCTGATCGAGACGTAACCCCCATCGCCCTCCAAAGAGATTTTGCTGCCGCTGCCACCAGAACCTACAGCAGACTTGTCGGCGTAATGGAACAGATAGTCTTGAGCACCAAGCTTTAACTTGCCTGCATTGTAAGGATCATTCTCAAACAACTTCCAAGTTGCGGTAGATATAGGGACAATAGAGATTTTCTGAATAGGGTTACCATTGAGATAATCAGTCTTCTGTTTAGAAGTTATAACTCTCTCCTTCACTAAATAGTCTAAATAAAAATTCTCGTTGTGAAACACAAACGTGGTGCCATTTAATTTGCGTTTTCCAAAAGGATAAACAGCATAAAATGCGATTGACCCTAAGTCGTCACCTGATGTATGGCCTTGATGAAGAATAACAAAGAAATCACTGACATCAGGCATAGCGGTTGCAGTGGGCAAGGGAGTTTCGGTAGGAAGTGGAGTCGCGGTAGGTTGGGGAGTTGCAGTGGGTGCTGGCGTGCTTGTGGGAACAGGAGTCGGCTTGGGAGTGGGCGATGGAACTGAGGTGGCGGTGGGTGCTGTGTTCGCGACTTTTACAACGGGTGCAGGTTCGGAGTTGGAATCAGACTGGTTCAGTACGGCAAAGATGGCTAGTCCAGTCGTTGCCACCGCGATCCCGGCAAAAACGACGGCGGCCTTAGTCGAACGCGGCGAATCTTCGATCTTCCTGATTAGATCCGATAGAGCCATTCGGACTTGCCTTTCGTCTTTGTCGTCGTTTTGGGGTGTCCGCGACCAGCGATCATCTCGGTTGGGTCGCACCTCTGTTTACCGAGTTGGAATTATACATGGGCGGTGGATGCCCTCCCCTTTTTGCGTCAGCAAAAGGGGGACGCGGCGAGCGAAGCGAGACGCAGGGGGTTCACAGCCACGCAACAACAAAAACGTAGGGTCGTTTCGCGAAACGACCCTGCTAAACCCCCTTGTATTCCCCCTTGCACATCAAGGGGGAGGGATTCGGCATCCCCCGCTCACATCGCTCCGCTCGTTCGCGCCCCCTTACGCAAGCGAAGGGGGCGTGGGTGGCGGAAAATCATGGCAATCATTCCCCCATCATGGCAATCATGGTTCAAAACCTCCCCCCTTCGCTACGCGTAAGGGGGCTAGGGGGATGCTTGCCTTCGCGGCAACGTCAATCACACCTTCAAATATGTGGTATCAATTACTGCAAACACGTTTCAGGAGGTAACAGCGATGATGAGGATCGGTACACGGATCAGCCCCGACTGGCTGGATCGAACAGAGGATCTGCGTTTCTTGGTACAGATCGGCGTTGACGCGGTCGATATCACGATGGATATGGTTCCGGGGTACATGGAGACTGGAGGCGCGGCGAGCCGAGACGGAATGAAGATGGTCGTCGACAAACTCGCTGACGTAGGACTTGTCATCGAGCGCGCGAACTGCTTGTCTAGTCAGTTCCACGATGCGTATCTGGGCGGACCCAATGCGGAACAAGAAACCCGAAACGCCTGCATAAACGCCGAACTATGCGGCGAGTTCGACATCCCAGTTCTCGGTGTTCAGCCATACACGAACTCGCTTGTCAAACATGAACTACCGCCGTTGGTCGAATACGTCGAGGGACGCGGCGGTTACAAGCACGCCAAGTTCGACCTGCGCGAAGCATTGGCAACACCGCGCGCCGCGGACGCGCTCGACGAGGAAGTCCTTTGGCAACGACACGTTAAGCATTACACCGCGATCTGCGAGGTCGCAGAACCCGCTGGCGTAAAAGTCGCCACGCACGGAAACGACCCACCCGTTCCGATGCTGCACGGCTACCCTCAGATCATCAACAGCTTCGAATCGTTCGACCGATTGTTTAGCGAAGTGCCATCACCCGCCAACGGCATCACCTTCTGCGTAGGCACACGCTACGAATCTGGACAAAACATCTTCGAAGGCATCAAGCACTTCGGTGAGCAGAACCGACTCTTCCACGTCCACTTCCGCAACGTGGTTGGAACAATCTCCGAAAACAAGGGCTACATGGAAGTCATACCAGATTCCGGCGACCTCAACATGTACGAAGTAGCCAAAGCCCTATACGACATCAACTACGAAGGCTGCATCGACTACGACCACATCATGCGCCTGACTACCGATGGTCCTGAAGGGCGCGAGTACATCGCCTACTGTGTAGGCCACATGCGAGGCATCATCCAATCATTGGAGGCAGTCCACAAATCGGACTGATCCGACGCTAGTCGAAAAACCCCGGAAACCACTCGCGCTTCAAGTTAAGCCCAAACCCTGGCTCATCACTAGGCTTCAACTTGCCCTCAAACGGCGCTACCGTCCCCGGCAACCGATCCTTTTCATGCAAAGGAACCCCCGGCTCCGTCATGACTGGCCCGCTGCATTCGATCATGGGCACCGCGGTCAAACCGTAGCACGCGTGCTGTCCGTATGCCGTGCCGCCGCTACCGTGGGGAATGACGGATATGCCAGCCGATTCTGCGACGTGGCATATCTTGATGAGAGGTGTGAGACCGCCGCACCAGATGATGTCTGGTTGCAGGATATCGACGAGTCCCTCTTTAGCAGCGTGGAAGAACGGATAGATGCCGTACCAGTGCTCTCCAGTCGCCAACGTCTGCCACGGAACGCGCTCGCGGAAACGCTCGTACTCGTCCAAAGTGTCAGGCAAGAACGCATCTTCAAGCCATTTGAGGTTGTATGGACGCAACCTCTCAGCAGTCCTCACGGCGGTTTCGACATCCAGACCCATCCAGAAATCAAGCATCAACTCGGCATCAGGACCGACTAACTCGCGAGCCTCAGCGATTTCTTCTTCCAAGCGATTGATACCTTCGATGCCGTCCGGCGGACCATACGGACTAAAACGTTTGAAGTTCTTGAAGCCCAGTTCCTTCTGCCACCAAGTGTCGTTCCCAGTGGAGTAGAGCGGTTTGAGGATATCGGTGCTTCCACCCAGCAAACTATAGACAGGTTTTTCTAGTGCCTTGCCCTTCGCATCCCACAGCGCAAGGTCAACGGCAGCGATCGCATACGCCACCAAAGCGTTCGTCCCGAAACCAGACGTGACTCGGATCATCAAGTCGTAAAGCGTCTCGGTGGAAAACACATCTCTGCCCTCGATTGCAGGAGCTAGATAGTCCTCGATGAGCGACGCGGTCGTGCGTCCATGATCGGTAAACCCGAATCCCCACGTGCCGTCCTCAAGCGTAACGACACACCCCACATCGCGATCTCCCCCGGGAACCTTGCGACTGAACCCGAAATCGGGATCTTTCGTATAACGCCGCAGTGGCGTAGCCTGCGCGTTCAGATCACTCCGCGACGGACCCGGGCGCGGCACCGTCATCGGCTTCAACCGCGGATAGTTAACCTTGGTGGCTTCTACAGAGACTATCTTCATTTTTTCACCTCATCGCACATATGCTACCAAGCAAACCGTCATTCCAGCCGACTTTAACGTCATTCCCGCGCAGGCGGGAATCCATAGAGGCAGCCCCAACCATGTCATTCTGAACGAAGCGGAGCGGAGTGAAGAATCTCAACGCCAGCACCGGGAGATTCCTCGCTCCGCTCGGAATGACAGAAGGATGCTCGGAATGACATGGGAAAGGCTCGGAATGACGTTAACTCATACCGTGCTCGAAGGACACCCCTCCGACAACGGACACTCGCCACACAACGGTCTTCGTGCTTTGCAGACTTGCCTACCGTGTGTAATCAACTGCATGTGAAGTTGGAACCTGAGTTGAGGGGCGACTTTGTCTTCCATGATGGCGTGAGCGGCATCGGCGGTCGTCTTTTCGTCGATGAATCCGAGTCGTTTGGACAATCTGTGGATGTGGGTATCTACCGGAAAAGCCGGCATTCCCAACGCGAACGACATCACAACCGCGGCCGTCTTTGGTCCCACGCCGGGAAGGTCCATCAGCCACTTTCTGGCATCTTCCAAAGAGTAGTTTCTGAGAAAATTGATCTCCAACTCGCCATGTCTTTTCAGGATGGCTGCGAGGATGTCTTTGATCCGCTTCGACTTTTGGTTTGACATGCCCCCGTGATAGATCGCATCTGCGATTGATTGCTGATCCGCGATCATCACTTCTTCCCATGTCGGGATGGTTCGGCGCAACTGATCGAAGGCCTTTTCAGCATTCAGATCGGAAGTATGTTGCGTCAAGACGGTGAAAATCAGTTCGTCGAGCGCGTTGTATCTCGGCTCTTGCTTGAATTCACCGTATCTCGCGCTCAGTTCGTAAATGATTTCTTGGGGAGAAAGCTGTGCGGTAGTCATGAATCAGAACCGAGCATTTTCAAAGTCCAGCCACGCCCAAACGAGACTTTTGCAATACTACCGTGATTCTCCTGTAGGCCAGAACCCGATTCTTGCGGCGCTACGTTATCGCGAGTTCACGCTAGACGCGATCCATGCAAGCGAATCGCGGCTGACAGATGGCGGTGCGATTTCAAGGCATTGAAGTGCCTTGTCGATAAAGTCCGACGTAGTATTCTCCGCACGTTCTACGCCGCCGTTAGCGCGTATCAGTTCAAGCAGGTCGCCGAGTGCGGCATCACGTTCATCTTCGGAGAGGTTGTAGAAGTTGTCGATCGCGGAAGCGCATTCGGGGATTTCGTATGCATATATCGCCGGCAAGGTAAGTTTTCCAGCCAAGATGTCCTGATTCGCAGGTTTGCCGAGCTCATCAGTAGTCGATTCGTAGTCGAGAACATCGTCGCGGACTTGGTAAGCCATCCCCAAATAGTAGCCATAGTCGCGGAGCGCGTTGATCGAATCTTCGTCTGCCCCGCCGAGAACCGCGCCGCTCTCAGCCGATGTGGAGAACAGCGATGCCGTCTTGTCATAGATGCGAGCAAAATACTCATCGACGGTTACAGGCAGGTTCCAATTGCTGACCATTTCATGAAGTTCGCCGCGTGCCAACTCCGCTATGGTCTCGGCAAAGCGCGAGATCAATCGCACCGATCCAGTCGCACAAACGAATTTCGCAGAGGTTGCGAAGACATAGTCACCCAGTAGCACCGCGAAGTTGTTTCCCCAGAGGAATCCAGCGGTAGCCTTGCCGCGCCTGACATCAGCATCGTCAACCGTGTCGTCGTGTATCAACGCGGCTATGTGCAGTAGCTCGACCGCGACCGCCATGCTGATTACCTTTTCGTCTGGCATCGCTCCCCACAACTTGGACGCGAGCAACGTCATCGCAGGGCGCATCTTTTTGCCCGGGGTCGCCATGACATGAGCTAAGCGTTCATCAATTGTGTCGAGTGCATCAATGCCAGCTGGACAACGCTCGATCTCGTCGAGGCTAAGCTGAGTGATGACTTCAACCACTCGGTCAAGGTCTTCCTCGATGGGAGCGAAAATGTCTTGAGTGGATGTCGTTTGGAGCGTGGTCATGTGTTTGGACGTTACTGAATGATCGGCAGTCTGATCAATCTCCGGATTGTTGCGCTAGCAGTCGTTCTTTTTCCTGTGAAACGATCTCGGGGTCAAGCTTGCGGAAAAGAGGACGGGGCTTTGGTAGTCGCGAGCCGGGTTCCACAACTCGCCGTTTCCAACCGTCCTTCGCCGTTGCCCCGTCAAACCCTAGCAGATCGTGCATCTTATCGCTAGAAAACGGTATGAACGGGTAGAACACAGTCCGCAAGGTTGAGATGACGTTGAGCGCAGTCCAAAGAGTCTTTGCCGCCTCTTCCGGCGCCGACCTCACGGCCCTCCATGGTTCCTCAGCGTCCAGATAGCGATTTCCAACGCGTGCAAGTTCCATCGCTTCATACAAGGCGCGTCTGAACCGACGAGTCTCTATCGATGCCGACACGTCTTCCAATGTCTGCGCGCAGGCATCCAACACAGTCTGGTCCTGTGATCGAAGTTCTCCCGGATCTGGCGCTTGACCATCAAAGTTGCGAGTTGTGATGGTCAGCGTTCGGTGAACGAAGTTGCCCAATGTCGCAACAAGCACGTTGTTATTCGCGGCGAGATATCCTTCCCAAGTGAAATCCGAGTCTGAGGTTTCGGGCATTATCGACGCCAAGTAGTAGCGCAACGGATCAACATCGTAACGCTCAAGATAATCGGGGAGCCACACAGCCCAGTTTCGGCTGCTGGAAAACCCACGTCCGTCAAGGTTGAGATACTCGTTGGCGACCACATCGGTCGGCAGGTTGAGTCCGCCATAACCCAACAGCATCGCAGGCCACAATACCGTGTGAAACGGGATGTTGTCCTTGCCTTGGAAGTAATACGATTCAGCATCCGGGTTGTGCCAAAACTCTTTCCAATCGTCTGAATTGCCCGATTCGATAGCCCACGCTTTTGTAGCCGAGAAATATCCGATTACCGCTTCGAACCAGACGTAGATCCGTTTCTTGTCATAGCCTTCGAAACGTTCGCTCGGTACGGGGACACCCCACTCGATGTCACGAGTCATGGCACGATCATGGAGTCCTTCGCCTAAAAAACCGAGAGTCTGATTCCTGACATTGGGTCGCCAGTCGTTCTTTGTCTGCACCCACTTTTCGAGCTGCTCTTGGAAGGCGCTCAACTTGATCATGAGATGCGTCGTATCTTTGAAGACTGGCGTAGAGCCGTCACGGATGCTACGGATGTCGATCAAGTCGGTAGGATCAAGAGTCCGCCCACAGTCATCGCATTGATCACCGCGTGCACCATCGAATCCGCACACCGGGCAGATGCCCTCGACGAATCGATCAGACAGGAAACGCTGCTCCGAATCTGAATAGGGCATCGACTGCGTGTCTTCGTAGATGTACCCATGCTTGTCGAGGGTCAGGAGAACGTCTTGCGAGACATCTTCATGGATCTTCGTGTGAGTGTGAGTGTAGAGGTCGTATGAGAATCCCATCTGATCCATGCAGTCGGCCCAGATTTCGTGATATCGGAAAGCGATGTCTTCTGGCTTCACGCCCTCGTCGACCGCACGCAATGCCGTCGGAGTGCCGTGCATGTCACTGCCGGAGACCATTGCGACGCGGTTACCTGCGAGACGGTGGTAACGTGCGAAGATGTCAGCAGGCACATTCATCCCGGCGATATGTCCGAGATGCGGTTCGCTGTTGACGTAGGGCCAGGCTACGCAGACGAGGATGTTTCTGGACAAACTTAGCGTCTCGCTTCAGGCCGCGGATGCTTGCCACATGGTCGACAAGATAGCGAAAAGCGGCGCGGCTCTTCTCTTCGATTCTAATTGGCAAGCATCAAAGGTTTTTCCGAATAGTGCCATCATGTTTCCCGGCGGTGACTCGGCGTAAGTACCGTCATTCTCACGAAGGCGAGAATCCACAGGATGCTGTGCCTATCCCTGTCATTCCGAGCGGAGCGAGGAATCTCCCGGTGCTGGCGTTTAGATTCTTCACTCCGCTACGCTACGTTCAGAATGACATAGCGCGCCCTCGTGATTCCGAGCGCATTACCCATGTCATTCCGATGCGGAGCGAGGAATCTCCCTCCTTCGTGGAACGTAACGGGCTAGGGGGATGCTTGCATGCCACGTCCCTGTCGTTGGAATGACGGTAGTTACGCAAAGGTCTCCCTGTGCAAGATCTGATATATCTGGCGCTTTGGCAAGCCAGTTTTATCTGCTACTGCCGAAGCCAGATCACGACGAGAGTTGAACCGGTCCGCCAACTCCTTCGCTACGGATAGAATCTGCTGTTCAGTATGATCGTCGGGAGGGCGGTTCACACCAGCGTCATTTCTATCGAGCGGCGCGACCACGATAACAAACTCGCCCCTTGGTGTATCGAAATGATCAAGGGCTTCGCTAGCCGTCCCACGCCAAACCTCCTCGTGCATCTTGGTCATCTCGCGACAGACCGCGAGGTTGCGATCGTTCAAGGCGGTCACCATGTCTTGAAGAGCGTTCCTTAGTCGATGCGGGGTCTCGAAAAATACCGCTGCTCTAGGTTCCAGCGCGATGTCTTTGAGAAGCCTTCGCCGTTTTCCGCCGCCTGCCGGAAGAAAGCCGTAAGACACGAACTGGTCGACATAGAAACCACTGACAGACAATGCCGCCATGATCGACGATGGGCCGGGAAGCGGGACTACGTCGTGACCGTTCTCGATTGCCGCCTTCACGACCAATTGACCAGGGTCGTTAACCCCCGGCGTACCAGCATCAGAGACCAATGCCGCATCTCCGTCTTCCAAGTGATTGATAACCCGTTGCAGATCAGCCTTCGTCGAACGTCGATGGAAACTGACCACCTTAGGACTCGCGCCGATGTGCCCCAAGACCTTGCGCGTCACCCGCGTGTCCTCAGCGATCAGCACTGGAACTTCACGGAGAACGCTTACAGCGCGCAGTGTCAAGTCGTCTAAGTTGCCAATAGGCGTGGCGATTATGTAGAGAGTGGACATCGGGGATGTGTTTAGTATGCCGTAAGCAAGCGCTACCATATAGCCATATCGCTGATATGGTTAGCTGTATGAAGACAACCTTCAACATAGACGATGCCCTGATGCACCAACTACGCATCGAAGCAGCTCGGCGCGGCGTTACGATGACTCACATCGTGGAATCCGGCATCCGCCACATGATTTCTGCCCGAGACGAACCAAACGAGGTCCGGGAAAAACCCTTCGAATTGCCGTCTTGGCCTATGGGCACTGCCCGTGTGGATATTGCGAACCGGGATGAACTGTACAAGATATTCGACGCGGAAAAACCACCATGGTGATCGATACCAACGTTTTGGTTTACGCTGCTAACGAGAATTCAGAGTTTTTTGCCCCCTGCAGACGCTTCATTGATCATCGTATAGCTCAACCTGATCCGACTTTTCTAACTTGGAGCATTTGCTACGAGTTTCTCCGGGTCACTACGCATCGTGGCCCATTTCCACATCGGATTGACGCGGTTGATGCTTCAAGATTCCTATCCTCACTCCTTTCACAACCGAGTTTTTCGGTATTGACAGCGACCAATCGACACTTCGATTTGTTGTCGTTGACCCTGACCGAGTTCCCTGAAATCAGCGGAAATCTTATGCACGACGTCCACATCGTTGTGCTGATGCGGGAGCATGGAATCTCGCAGATCTGCACCCGCGACAGCGACTTCTACCGCTTCCCCTTCCTTGAAGTGATTGATCCTTTGCGGCAATGATAGGTCGATAAGACGTTAGTCGTAGTAGACCCAGATTCCATCGCCGATTAAAATCGGATCGTCAGGCATCAACCGTTCGAAGCTTTGAGTTATGGGTTCCCATCGGTAAGCCACATCGTAGCCGAAAATATAGTCGCGGACCTTTACTGCTTTGGAGTCAGAGTCTGTCAACACATCGCCGAAATTGTCCTCCAGTTGATCGCCATCCAAGTCGATGACCCCCACAAAGTTCCATCCCGGTGGAGCAAAGTCAGCAAAATCAGGCATAACCCACCACGGTGGAATTTTTCTCCATCCTAGCGCAACAGGTTGCTGAACATAGCTATACGACTTGACCCAGTAACCGTGTTCCTTCGAGACCTTCCGCAATTCCCCGTATTTCGGGTTGTGCTCCCAAACACCATTGCGGCGAATCGCAAGAAACCAAGTTCCATTGTCCCACCCCACAACTGCCTCGATCGATGGATCGGTGAACGTCGCCTCGATGGATCGGTCTACAGGCGTAGAGGGAAATGAGATCGCATTCCAGCCCGGATAGAGTTCCAAGATGAAATCGCCGAGTTCGGCGGACTCGAAAATGAAATCGAACTGAATCCCGTTCCCAGCGGCATCACGTGCCTCAACATCAACATCGTGCCAACCGCGCTTCATGCTGAGAGGCCAATAGACGAATAAATTCGTATACGGCACTTCGAATTCGTCAACGATCTCCACGCCGTCGAAAATCACAGAGGTCAGCGTCACCGTATCGGTTTGAAGAAACTCAATCAACACAAATGGTCGGTGCTCCTTTGTTAGCGACCCATCTTCAGGAAAGACCTTCACACCATCCGGCACACCCAGTCCGCCGAATTGCGTGTCTAAACCGAATTCTCCTATTGCCGTCGCCCAGTTAGACACCGCCTCGCCGTAGCGCTCATATCTCGAACGATCGCGGCCAAACGCTACCACTGCCAACTCGCCGTCCTGAAGACGTGTTGCTACGCCCGATAGATTCTGCCACGTATACTCCCAAACCTCGCCCGGACGTGAGTGCGCGATCAATTCAGTCGGTTCAAAAACATCGTCTTTGCCATCCCCGTCGTCATCGTAGCCGCAGGTGTAAACCGTGTCTGCTGATTCGGACGGCTTTCGTGGAAACGGGCCGTTCCGGTTCGCGATGAAGTCGTCGATGTCTCGCTTGATTTCGCCATTCGATGACTTCTCCATCCAACTAAGTTCAGAGCAAGCGACAACGATCCATGGCGCACCCTGTAACGGTTCATCGGAAGTAATGCGAATATCAATCGTTTTGTTGGTCAGGCGGATCGGACTTTCGGCGCCCGTACCCGTGCCTGAGCCTCCGATCAACGTTACAGTCAACTTAGGTGCTATCCCATCTTTGATCCTGATCGCGCCTAACTTTCGGCGGTTGGTCGAATTACCAGCGAGGTCCTCTACCTCCTCACCCTCTGCAATCATCAAAATCGGCGTCGCGTCAGATGCCAGTTCTTCCTTCAACTTCAAGAAGACATACGCACCATCCACCAAAACATCAACGACCTCCGCTTGAGAGTTTTCGTCGTGAAACACATCGAACGTTGCGACGGAAACCGTCTCAGCGGCTATCGCGCCATCGAACACTAGCATGATGCCGTAGCGATCAACTATCGGCACGCCTTCATCATCCAGGCCAAAATATCCGGTTACGGAACTATGGCTGTGGTTTTCGGCAGTAAGCGGGAGCGTTAACGTACCGGATGTGATCGCAACTGTCAACAGAACGATCAGCAACGAGGCTATGCGCGTCAAGGATTTGATGTTTTGTGCCCTCATCTCCCGCAGACCCTCAGAAAATGAACTACGTTGAACGGTTCAAACGCGATTTGCCAGCAATGCGTCGATTGCCGATTCGTGCTGCTCATCAGCATGGTACGAAGACCTCACCAACGGGCCAGATGCGACATGCTTGAACCCCATTTCCATACCAATTCTCGCAAATTCGCCGAACTCGCTCGGATGATAGAAGCGGATCAGCGGATGATGTCGCTCGGATGGACGCAGATACTGGCCAATCGTCAGCAAGTCGCAGTCTACATCGCGAAGATCTTCCATCGTCTGGTAGACCTCGTCCTTAGTCTCGCCCAATCCGACCATCATGCCTGACTTCGTAGGCATATCGGGATCAATCTCTTTGACGCGGCGGATCAGCTCAAGCGACAGATCATAATCGCCTTTGGGACGGACTTTGCTGAAGATTCGTCGAGGTGCCTCGATGTTGTGGTTGAGAACTTCGGGACCGGCAGTTACTACGCGCCGCAACGAGTTGGCGTCGCCGGCGAAATCCGGGATTAAGACCTCGACTTTGCATTTGGGTGAAAGTCGATGAATCTGCAATATCGTCATCGCGAAGATCGATGAGCCGTAATCCGGGAGGTCGTCTCGGTCCACCGAAGTGACGACGGTGTATTTGAGATCCATCGCCCGTACAGTCTGCGCCAATCGGAACGGCTCGGCCCAATCTACGTTTATTTCGCCCGGCCAACCAGTCTTAACGTTGCAATAAGAACAGGCACGGGTGCAGGTATCGCCCAGGATCATGAACGTGGCGGTACGACGCTCCCAGCAATCGCCGATGTTGGGACAGGCAGCCTCTTCACAGACGGTATGCAGTGCTGATCCGCGAAAACGCTTTTTGAGATCGGTGTAGTTCTCACCGCCCGGCGCTTTCACCTTGAACCACTCAGGCAATCTTCGGCGGGCGCGTGGCTTCGCACCGTTCTGCGAAGCATGGGAAGGAACTAGCGTGAGTTCTGGTAGCGTCTGAGTCAATGCGTTGGAGTGACTAATTGGTAGGGAACCGCAGTCAGCATAGTTTTCAGGGTATCAAACAGGACGGTTGTATATTGAGGTTCAATCCTTGCTGGTCAATTCAGTGGTCGTGATGAGGCATTGAGCGGACGCTGCGGGTAAGCAGAAGTTCGAAATGGCGAAACGGAAGCACAGAAATCGATATCGCGGGCCAGACGTAACGTCCGAATTGGGCCTTGAAGTCGGAGACACATTGACTCTCGAAGTAGGCGATTTCGATGAGCGCGGGTTGGCAACAGCATCGTATCAAGACGCACCGGTGACTATCGCCGGTGCCATACCCGGTGAAAAGGTAACCGCGCACATTGTGAAGGTGTACCGAGACCGAGTGGCAACTCTTGCCAAAAGTGTCGAGACCGCGTCGGAACACCGCGTTGAGCCGAAGTGTCGCTACTTTGGAACGTGTTCCGGTTGCCAGTGGCAGCACATCGAATACGACCGGCAACTTGAGATCAAACGAGATTTGGTAATGTCCGCGTTGGCGCCGTATGAGACTCTTCACGGCATCGAAGTCAAGGAGACGATGCCTTCGGTCAGTCGATTCAGTTATCGCAATCACGCTAGATTCACCGTTGGGCGTGGTGACGAGAGTGGGGTTGCGGGTTTTATGAACGCAGACAGCAGACGATTTGTCCGGATTGACGAATGTCTGATCATGGATCATCGGATCAACGAGACTCTGACGCGTCTACAGGGCCGTTTGGATCGGATGACGCAGTTCTCGATCCGCGTCGGCTCCAACACTGGCGATATGATCATCCAACCGCTCCTGCCAGCCGAAATCCAAGACGTTCCGTCAGGACGGCAGAAATACATCGAAGAGGTTAGGGGAGCCAAGTTTCAAGTTGCAGCATCATCTTTTTTCCAAGTCAACACCGAGCAACTGTCAGCAATCGTTGACGAGATAATCGCAATTCTCGGACTGGATGGTGCTGATACTTTGGTCGATCTTTACTCCGGCGTCGGTACCTTTGCACGTCTACTGTCGCCGCATGTGAAACGGGTGATAGCCATCGAAGAATCTGCGTCCGCGGTTGCCGATGCACGCGTCAACTGCGCCGATGTCGATAACGTCGAGTTCGTCGAAGCCAAAGCAGAGATTGCAGCGGAGGAGCTCGCTCAGTCGGGTACAGAGGTCGATGTCGCGATAATCGATCCGCCCAGGATCGGTTGTCACCCGCAGGCATTGGAAGCTCTGCAAATCCTCTCGCCCCGTCGAATCATGATGGTGTCGTGCAACCCGATCACGATGGCTCGCGACCTTGATGCCCTTTGCAAGGGTGGATTTACACTGGTATCAGTCCGCCCTATAGACATGTTTCCGCAGACTAGGCATGTCGAAGCGCTCGCCCTTCTCGAGGGTTAGTTCTCGAACTCACTGCCAGCACAAGCGTCGATGCCATGTCGATGATGCAAATACCCGTCCCATCGAGAATCCCGCCTGAAAATGCAGCAGATAACCTCCGATTCGTTCTGGCTTCAGGGTCGAAACGAAGACGCGACATCATGGAACTCGCTGGTTTGACATTTATCGTCCAGAACGGTCCGGGCGGGGACGCCGAAATCACTGGAGAGGAAGAGCCCGATGTGGCGCGATTGACGCGGAAAAACGCCGAGATGAAGCTCAGATCAGCGATCGATGCGACGCGCAACCGGATGCCTTGGAACATCGTGGTCGTTGCCGCCGACACCGCAGTCGCGATAGATGGACATCCCCTTGGCAAACCCGCAAATCGATCTGAAGCAGTGGCAATGCTCCACACCTTGCGCGGGCGCCAACACCAAGTCGTTACCACAGTGGCCATAACCTATGCACCTCTCAGGCAACGGGGCGAGGTGCTGCTGCGATCCGTCAAATCGAGAGTCAATATGCGAGAGTACGAAGATGACGAGATCGAACGCTACGTGGCGACAGGGATACCGTATGACCGTGCTGGCGCATACGGAGTTCAGGATTCCATTTTGAACCCTGCGGAATCGGTGATCGGATGTTATCTCAACGTCGTTGGTCTACCCTTATGTGCGCTACGTGTATCGTTGCATCGCAATGCCTGCACGTTTGTCGATTCGCATATTTACGCAACCTGCGCCGCGCACGAACAAGGAGATAAGACGTGAATCTCTTCGGCATCGGCGGACTCGAACTAATTGTCGTCTTTCTCGTCGCGCTATTGGTAGTCGGCCCAGTCCGGCTGGTGGAGGGCGCGCGCACGGCACGCAAGTACCTTACCGAGTTGCGCCGCCAGCGGGAAGAGTTGACGCAGATGGTGGAGGAAGCCGTAGATTTAGAAGGCATCAAGGAGCGATTAGACCAGGACGGCGTCCTTGATGATGTGCGGGATTTGACCTCCGAACTCAACCAGATTAAAGACGACGCTCGAAACGTCACTGCCAGCGCGTCGGACTTCAAATCGCTTGCCCGATCAGTGGTGCGACCAAGCGGTTATTCGAGGACAGCGCCGGGGCCTAAGGTGCCGGAATCACAGCCTGAAGAGTCGCAGGAGACGATTAGCGAAACCGATGCCCAAACGAACACCGAACGCGCTGAGCCAAAGCCGTGAACGATCGTCCTGCGCAATTGATGTCGCACTTTGCGGAACTGAAGAAACGGCTCTACATCGCGGTCGCCGCTATCCTTATCTGTACCATCCTCGCGTTTGCCTTCTACAAACCGATACAGGATTTTGTGCAGCGTCCCGCGATCACGGCTTTGGAACGCGTGCGACCTGACGATCCGGCGCGCCTTGTTCAGTTAGACATCACCGAAGGTTGGACTGTCACCGCCAAGGTTTCTGTGCTTGTGGGGTTTGCCGCCGCCTTTCCGATCGTGCTCTATCAAGTCATCGCGTTCGTGCGGCCAGGTCTCAAGGGCAACGAGCGACGGATGCTGTACCTGCTTCTACCCGGTGGAACTTTGCTTTTTATCGCCGGCGCCGCGTTCGCGTACTACCTGATAATCCCGCCCGCCATCCATTTCCTGCTCCAGTTCGGCGGTGAAATAGCGCTCGTCACTCCCAGGTTGTCGTCGTACGTGACTCTCGTAACGACGCTGACCGTATGGATGGGCTTGATCTTCGAGCTACCTATCGCGATGTTTCTTCTCGCCAAGCTGGGAGTTCTCAGACCAGAAGGGTTGTCAAGGCAACGTAGATGGGTGATACTTTCCGCCTTCGTGCTAGCCGCGATAGTGACACCCACGGTTGACCCCGTCACACAGACGATGGTTGCCGCACCGGTGGTCGTGCTGTTCGAGGTTGGGTTGCTCTTGACTAAATTGGCAACCCGCGCACCGAAAACGGAGGGTGCGACAGATCGAGGATCGGCTGACTTAGGAGGTTAGTCGGCCTTATCGTCGGTTTCTGTCTTGGCCTTGCTTTCCTCGCTCTTCTCGGCGTTGTCTTTGTTGCCGATACTTCCTCGGAACTCTTTGATCGCAGTACCGATACCGCGCCCGACCTCGGGGAGCCGTCCAGCGCCGAAGATGATGAGCACAACCACGACGATTAGGAATATCTCAAGTGGGCCAATGCCTCTACCAAACATGTCGTGCGTCGCCTTGCAGTGCTTTGGGTTCTGATCGGAGTGCTGACGTTCGATCGCGAAACGTCAAGTTCGATTGTAAACGAAGCGCGATCCTAAGGCACATGCTCAGATGACAGTCCTGTTACTGCGCCCTTGCAGAGACCTTTGCCTAAACCCCTTTAATTCCCCCTTGAGCATCAAGGGGGAGGGTTTTGCAAAGGTCTCGGCTTGCGTGGTATCTAGCGCAGTATCCGGGACTGCGACTTTACCGGTCGACGGGTACGCTGGATTTCAGTAGCGTCGCACGACGGCGATGACGCGGCCTTGGATCTCGACATCGTCTGCATCTACGACGATCGGTTCGAGGTTCTTGTTGTCGGGTTGCAGGGTGACTTTCGGACCGTTCTGGTGGAAGCGTTTGACGGTGTGGGTGTCGCTGCTCTTGATGTGCGCGATAACCATGTCGCCCTTTTTCGCGCGTTTCGTCTGCTCAAGGATCAGCACGTCGTCTTCCACGATGCCGGAATCGACCATGGAGTTGCCGACCGCCTCAAGGGCGAAAGGTTCGCGGACGTTGCCGACGATCCAGTCTGGGAACTCTATCGTGTCGAACTCGGAGACGCGGTCCCACTGTAGACCATCAATCGACATCGCGGTGGTGCCTGCCGAGACGGTGCCGAGAACTGGGATGCCAGTCTTGACGTTGAGCGAACGGGCATTGCTGTCGCCGCTCAGAAGCCCCTGCTCGATCATGGGCTTGACGTGATAGTTGACGTTTGATGCCGAACTGATGCCTACGGCTTGCGCGATCTCACGCAGATTCGGACCGTAAAGGTTATCGCGTCTGTAGTCGCGGACGAACTCCCAGATACGACGTCGTACTTGACGGGTTTTGGCTCTTGGCTTGGGCATGGTTGGGTTATCCCTCCATATTTTCAGTCTTATGCCTACTACTATTGTTATATATCGCACATCTGTCAAATCTTGTCAAGTGTTTTTTGAAGATTTTTTCGCATTTTCTTTGAAATCTCACCTAAACAGCGAAAACTCCTGAATCTCGCAGTGATTCTAACCATTACCAGCTCCACCGCCATTCCGAACGCGCCCACGCCTGCCATTTCGAACGCGCCGATCCCCGTCATTCCGAACGCGCCCGCCTATGTCATTCCGAGCGGAGCGAGGAATCTCCCCCCTTCGTGGAACGCAAGAGGGCTAGGGGTATGGCCTCTCCCCCCTTCGTGGAACGTAAGGGGGTTAGGGGTATGGCCTTTCTCCCCCCTTCGTGGAACGTAAGGGGGCTAGGTGGATGGCCTCTCGCCCCCCTTCGTTTACGTAAGGGGGCTAGGGGTATGCTTGACTTTGCGGCAACGTGAAACACCTTCCCATGTCGTCATGATCGTGGCTTACGTTAGAATCGGTAACATTCCAGCTTTCTCAAGATTGGCGTGGTTTTACGCCCGCACGGAGTAGCGCCGATGGCGATAGCGTCCTACACCTCATCAGATAGCCCCGATACCCTCGACGACCACGCTAACGGCGCTCGCAAAAACTACGATCACTCCAAGATCGAACCTCGCATCCGTGAACTCTGGCATGAGTCCGATATCTATCGTTGGAATCCCGATGATGAGGAACGCCCCAAATGGTTCGTCCACTCGATGTTTCCCTATCCTTCCGGCGACCTCCACATCGGGCACTGGTTCGCGTTCAGCGGAGGCGATGCTGCCGCCCGTTTCAAGCGCATGGAAGGCTACAACGTCCTGCATCCTCAGGGCTTCGACGCCTTCGGACTCCCAGCCGAAAACGCAGCTATCCGAGGCAATGTCCATCCACAACTTTGGACGTACGACAACATCGCCAACATGCGCCGTCAGTTTGAGCTGATGGGAAACTCCTACGACTGGTCCCGTCAAATCATCACCTGCGACCCTGAGTACTACAAGTGGAATCAGTACTTCTTCCTGAAATTCATGGAAAACGGCCTCGCATACCGCTCTGACGGTGCTGTCAACTGGTGTCCTGATGACCAGACTACACTCGCCAACGAGCAGGTCAAAGACGGCAAATGTGAACGCTGCGAAGCCGTGGTGGTCAAGCGCAACATGCCGCAGTGGTACTTCGCTATCACCAAATATGCCGACGAGATGCTCGATATGTCGGGCATCGAGTGGCCCGACAAAGTCATGGTGAGCCAAGAGAACTGGATTGGCCGCTCCGAAGGTGTCGATATCCGTTTCGACATTTCTGAATACGGACTCGAGACCAAATCGATCGCCACCTTCACTACGCGCATAGACACCATCTTTGGCGTGACGTTCGTCGTTCTATCGCCAGAGCATCCGTTAGTCGCTGAACTCACGCAGCCAGACCACAAATCAAGAGTCGACGATTACGTCGCCGCCGCTGCCCGCGCGACCGAGATTGAGCGCACATCAGCAGTGCGCGAAAAGACCGGCGTACCTACCGGGGCCTACTGCATCAACCCTCTGAACGATGAACGCGTCCCCATACTCGTAGGCGACTACGTCCTCGCAACCTACGGCACCGGAGCCGTAATGGGTGTCCCCGCGCACGACGAACGGGACTTCGAGTTCGCCAAGAAATACGACCTCCCGATCCGAGTAGTAGTCGCTCCCGAGAACTGGGACGGTGCTGAACTGGAGTCTGCTTACATCGCGCCGGGTGTCCAGGTAAACTCCGGCGAATTCGACGGTCTCCCCAGCGAACAAGGTAAAGAGGCGATCTCCGATGCCATTGAGGCCAACGGTTGGGGCGAACGCGTGATCACGTACCACATGCGCGACTGGCTGATATCGCGCCAGCGCTACTGGGGCACTCCGATACCCGTAATCTACTGCGACGACTGCGGCTCAGTGCCGGTACCGTACGAAGACCTGCCGGTAGTGTTACCCTCTGATGCCGATTTCCAACCCTCAGGACGATCCCCGCTGATGGAGCACGAAGACTTTCTGAATGCTCCTTGCCCAAACTGCCACGAGCCCGGCACCCGCGAGACCGACACGATGGATACATTCATGGATTCATCGTGGTATCACATGCGATATCTGAGCCCCGAAGACGCGGATAACCCGTTCGATCCAGATAAGGCAGCGACTTGGGCACCAGTAGACCAATACACAGGAGGCATGGAACACGCGGTCATGCACCTGCTCTACGCTCGATTCTTCAACCGCGCACTACGCGACATGGGATTGGTCGATTTCTCTGAGCCTTACGTTCATCTATTCAGCCATGGCACCCTGACGACCGATACCGGCAAGATATCGAAACGCTCAAATCCGCTCGCCCCAGACCCGTTGGTGCAAGAGTATGGCGCAGATACCCTGCGTTGCTACCTCATGTTCCTAGGCCCCTGGGACAAGGGTGGAGTGTGGACCGAATCAGGTATCAATGGCATCCGTCGATGGCTGCACCGCGTTTGGGACGTATGCACACGCGACGCGAAATCGCTTACCGGTGGCGACGAAACAGCAGAACGCGCCCTCGATGTGGCATCCCACAACGTAACCAAGCGCGTCATCGAAGACATGCGCGCCTACAAATACAACACCACAATCGCGTCCCTGATGACCTATGTGAACCAGATGAACGATGCATGGGATAACGGAGGCGTTTCGCCCGAACTCTGGCGGGACTCCGTGCGCCGACTACTCTTGCACCTCGCTCCCCTGGCCCCGCATATCACCGAAGAGCTATGGCTCCGCAACGGATGGGAATTCTCAGTTCACCGGAACCTACTGCCCAAGTGGGACGAATCGAAACTGACCGTCGACACTGTCAAGATCGTAGTGCAGGTAAACGGACGTGTGCGTGACACCATAACTGTCCCGACCGACGCAGACCAAAAAGAAGTAGCAGCAACAGCGCTCGCTTCCACCGGCGCGATGCGACACACCGAAGGAAAGCAGATCCGGCGAGAAATCTACGTCCCCGGACGCCTCTTCAACATCGTCGTCGGATAGCCTAACCTCCCCCCTTCGCGGAGCGTAATGGGATCAGGGGGATGCCCCATGCCATTCCGAGCGCAACGATGAATCTCCCCCCTTCGCGGAGCGTAAGGGGGTCAGGGGGATGCCCCATGCCATTCCGAGCGCACCCATGTCATTCCGAGGGCAGCGAGGAATCTCCCCCCTTCGTTTGCGCAATGGGCGATATTCGTGTGATAATCGGCTTATGGAATTCGGCTTTGATTGGAACGCTGAAAAGAACCTGCAACTGATCGCTGAACGCGGCATCTCGTTCGATGACGTTGTTTCGGCGATCGAACAGGGCCGATTGCTCGATGTCCGCCGGCACCCGAACCCGGAACGCTACCCTCGGCAAATGGTCTACTACGTGGAGATTGACGATTACGTATACGTAGTGCCATTGGTAGTGGAGAACGACGGCATCGCGTTCCTCAAGACGATGTATCCGAGCCGGAGGGCGACTAGAGATTACCTCGGGAGATGAAGAACATGGAATACGAATCGACGGATGAAGGTCGGGAGATTCTAGATTTGGTGGAGCGTGGCGAGTTGGTTAGGGTTGCGAACCTCGAGCAGGAAAAGGAATACGCTATGCAAGCGGCGCGGAACACGTTGAAGAAGATGAAACGCGCCAAAGTGCAGAAAAGCGAACGCGGTCCTGAACTCGCGCACCCAAGATCAAGGGAATAAGCCGACGCCCCGCCAGTGGTTGAACCACGATTGCCCTCCCAAACGCAACGGGGAATCCCCCTTCGCGGAGCGTAATGGGATCAGGGGGATGCCCCATGTCATTCCGAGTGCAACGAGGAATCTCCCCCTTCGCGGAGCGTAATGGGATCAGAGGGATGCCCCATTTCATTCCAAACGCAACGAGGAATCTCCCCCCTTCGCGGAGCGTAAGGGGGTTAGGGGGATGTTCGAAACGACGCTATGTCGCGTTCAGTTGTTGGCGTGTCCGTTGCCGTTGCGACGTTCGTTGAGGTCGTCGTTGTGAAACACGCCGCGTTCCTCGCCTTGGAATGCGTGCACCGCTACTTCGATACCGTCCACGCCCACTAACTGGTTCATCTCTTGAATGAAACGATTCACGATATCCCGCAATTCCGCGTCCGTCAGACTCTCTCGCACGATCAATGTGGCGTGCACCATCCCCTGCGGATAGTGGACATCGAGACGCCCTACATCCCGATCATCCGCATCGACTACGAAATAAGACTCGGAATGCGGTGTCCTGACCTCTCGTTGAAGGGTGTATATCGTCATGCGTGCCTGCCTAGGTTATCCCGAGACTTCGGAAGTACATACCTCGTCTTCTCTTCAGCACCGAGGAGAAGACGAGTATTCAATCAATCAATCGATCACGTCACGTTCTGACGTGACCGTCGCCCGTGACTACCCACTTGTAAGACATTATCTCGCGGATACCCATAGGGCCTCGGGCATGCAGTTTGTTAGTAGAGATTGCGACTTCGGCACCGAGCCCGAACTCTCCACCGTCGTTGAAGCGAGTCGAAGCGTTCGCGAATACCGCCGATGCATCCACCTCGTTCAAAAAACGTTCGACCACCTTGGGGTTCTCCGCAACCACCGCCTCCGAGTGTCCCGATCCGTATTCTTGGATGTGGTGCAGAGCCTCGTCCATGCTTTCCACCACCTTCACGGAGAGTATCAGCGCTAGGAACTCCGTACCAAAGTCATCTTCGCTTGCCCGTTGGACTTGCAAGGTTCGCCGTTTCGGACCCAGCAATGCCCAAGCGCGATTGTCTGCCCGAATCTCAACACCAACGTCGGCGAATTTTCCAGACAGCCCATCCAACACATCCTTCGCCAAGTTCTCGTGAACAAGCAATGTATCGAGTGCGTTGCAGACCGTATGGCGTTGAGCCTTGGCGTTGAACACAACTTCTATCGCCTTGTTTAAGTCGGCGGAACTGTCCACGTAGGCATGGCATACACCAATTCCGCCAGTGACGGCTGGCATTTTCGCCTTTTCTGCCACCATGTGCACCAGCTCCGCGCTCCCACGAGGAATCAGAAGATCGATACAGTCCTCCATCTCCAACATCTCACCGACCAACGCCCGATCGGTCGACTCCACAAACTGCACCGCGTCTTCAGGCAAACCGGCAGCAATCACCGCCTCGCGTACCAATGATGCCAAAGCAGAATTCGTGCGTATGGCTTCCTTGCCGCCGCGCAGGATCACCGCGTTGCCAGCCTTGAGACAGAGAGCGGCGATGTCAATAGTCACGTTCGGACGGCTCTCGTATATCACACCGATGACGCCCAACGGCACCCGGACGCGTTTCACCGACATGCCGTTGTATGCTGTTCGCTCTTCTATGACCTCGCCCACCGGATCGTCAATGTCGGCGATATTCACCACCGCGTTTGCCATATCTGCGATGCGCGATTCGTTCAACTCCATGCGCTCTGCCACATGCTCACCCATCCCATCGGCCATGGCAGCCGCTAAATCAGCTTGGTTCGCCGATAAGATGCGGACGCTGTTCTCAACTAGCGAGGATGCTAATGTTCGCAGAGCTTTGTCTCGCTGAGCAGCGGTACATCGTCCCGACTCGTTCGCCGCAGCTCTTGCCGCATCGCCCAACGCGCGCATGTCTACACTCGCTGCGACATTAGTCGGTGGCGAGTGTGTCGGAACCGCTGTATCTGTGCTTTTGACAGTTTCGACAGAGACCATGCCTATCAGTTCCCTTCTGCGTTGGCTACAAGGCCGAGGGCTCCTAGTGCCATATTGTTACGATGCACTATCTCCCGACCAAAATAGTTTTCAAGGATGTCGGGCAACACTCCCGACTTCTTGCCCATCACCAACCGAGTATCCGATGCCGAGTAGTTGCTGATGCCCCAGGCTACGTTCGCTCCCGACAACGACTTAACACCAATGATATCCCCGCGCTCGAAATCACCGTCCACTGCTGATACACCGACTGGCAACAGGCTATAGCCCTTCTCTGTCAATGCCTCGACTGCCCCATCGTCTATCGTCACCGATCCCTTGGATTCGGTGCCACCCGTGAGCAGCCAACGCTTGCGACTCTCCGCCGGCGGAACAAGCGAATGGAACTTTGTCCCAATCGATTCCCCGTTCAACAGCTTTCTAACGACATCATCCACATGCCCATCGGCAATCACCATATCCACGCCAGACAACATCGCTACCTCAGCCGCCTCCAGCTTGCTACGCATCCCTCCGCTCCCGCGGTCATCTCTCGGCCCGCCAGCGAAACTACGGATTTCCTCTGATATTTCGTAAACGTCGGATATCAGTTCTGCGTCGGAATCCTTGTGCGGATCGGACGTGTGCAGACCGTCCATCTCACCCAGCAGCACGAGCAGATCCGCATCTAAGACGTTGGCGAGCATCGCAGACAGCCGGTCGTTGTCGCCGTAGACGACACCCACCAGCTCTTCAACCGCCACCACATCGTTCTCATTCACGATCGGCACGATACCCGCTTCAAGCAGCATCTCCATAGTGCCTCGCACATTCAGATAGCCCTCGCGCTGATTCAAGACGCTCCTTGAGAGTAACGTCTGAGCAACTTCGATATCGTGTTTCGCGAACAGCGATTTATACAGCGCGATCACATCAACCTGACCGATCGCTGCTGCCGCTTGACGCGCAGTAACGTTCCGTCTTCGCAACCTTGAACGGTTCTTTGGACTGCGACTGATCAGCGTGTCCATGCCCGCGCCAACAGCTCCAGACGACACAATAACCACCTCTAACCCGGAACAATGCGCCTCTGCTATCTGATCTACCAGATCGGCGATCGTATCCTCATCAAGTTCCCCAGTATCCCGAGTTACGATGTTCGTCCCCAACTTGAAGACGGCACGTTTGACCGCGCCCGAGTTGTTATGTTTTGAAATCGGGACGCGAGCCATGAATCAGATTATAAGCCTGTCAAACTTACCCTCTGTCATTCCGAGCACCACTTGTCATTCCGAGCGAAGCGAGGAATCTCTCCCCTTCGCGAGCGTAAGGGGGTTAGGGGGATGCTCACCTTCCCCCTTCGCATTCACCCCCTGTCATTCCGAGCACCACTTGTCATTCCGAAGCACACCCCTGTCATTCCGAGCGGAGCGAGGAATCTCCCCCCTTCGCGAGCGTAAGGGGGTCAGGGGGATGCTGATTTCACCGCCGTTCGGACAGTTCGAATCGCAACGCAAAGTTTTTCGCCACATCGGTTTGAGGTGACGATGCATCTCTGATAAGTTGTGATTTGCCGACGCGCACGGTCGTCGGTAACAACGTGCTAACAAAGGGCATAAAGACAAAGATGCAAATGGAAGAGATCACTCTCGCCCTCAGAGAGCGGGGCGCGGTTTGGCAGGCGATAGGATTCGCCGCGCTCGGCGCCGCGTCGACGTCGGTGTTGTCGGTATACTCTGATTCAGACCACTGGATCATGTCGACCTACCGCATCGGCGCCACGCAGCAGCAATGGGCGTTTCTGGCGATCATCGCCCTCGCAATCGAAGGAGTCCGAACAATGTTCGAGAAAGCAACCGAGATCCGACGCAGATACTCCGCCAAAGCCGACGCCAAAGCCGAAGCGAAGGGCGAGGCGAAAGGCCGCACTCTAGGCCGTGATGAAGGCAGGCAAGAGGGCGTAGCCTTGGGCCGAACCGAGGGCCGGGAAGAGGAGCGGGAGCGTTTCAGAGCCGAACTGCGGAAGCGCGGAATAGAGCTCACCGAAGACGACGAAAAGGCGCTGTTCAACCCCAACGGCCGCGAGAATTAGCAGAGCATCCCCCGTCCATCCCCCTAACCCCCTTACGCTCTGCGAAGGGGGGAAACAGCAAGCGAAGGGGGGCGTACACCTCCCTACGCCCCTGTGGATTCCTGCCTTCGCAGGAATGACGGGGCCTCTAATGTCATTCCGAAGCACACGCCTGTCATTCCGAGCGGAGCGAGGAATCTCCCCCCCTTACGCTCCGCGAAGGGGGTTAGATAGCGCCTTCCATTTGCAGTAGGCGTTGTTTTAGGGGTAAACCGATGGTGCCGCCGAAGCCTTGTAGTTTTCCGTTGGTAGCAATGACGCGGTGGCAGGGGATGATGATAGGTATCGGATTTGTTGCCATCGCTCTGCCTGCCGCTCTGGCGGAGTTTGATTTGCCGGATGCTTGTTGGGCTAGCCAAGCGTATGTTCGTGTTTGGCCGCGTGGGATGGTGCGACATGCTGCGCGGGCGCGTTGAGTGTAGAGTGTCCAAGCGGTATCGTCGATAGGGATGTCGTCTAATCTAACGTCTTCGCCATTGCAGTAACGAGTCAGGAGTTCTTTGGCTTGAGTCAACAGTGAGCTTGTATTGGGTCCCGTATCGGCTTGAAAAGACGCGGAAGTAGGGATGTCGTCGAGAATCTTGAGAGCGTCTTCGAGTGTGGGTTCAGGAAGAGATGCACGGATGATGCCGTGATCGTTCGCGGCGATGGATATCCAGCCGAGGGATGTTGGGAAGGTTTCGGTGGAGATGGTGTTGTCATGGGGCATTTGGTTGATTCTATTGGTGCGTGTTGAACCATGATTGCCATGATGGGGGAATGATAGGCGTGATTTTCCCATCACCTTCCCGCCCGAGCATCCCCCTAACCCCCTTACGTGAAGCGAAGGGGGAGATTCCTCGCTCCGCTCGGAATGACATGGGGCATCCCCCTAACCCCCTTACGCGAAGCGAAGGGGGGAGATTCCTCGCTCCGCTCGGAATGACATGGGGCTTCCCCCTAGCCCTCTTGCGCTTCGCGAAGCGGGGAGATTCCTCGCTCCGCTCGGAATGACATGGGGCTTCCCCCTAGCCCCCTTGCGCTCCGCGAAGGGGGAGGTTCCTCGCTCCGCTCGTAATGACATGAAAGGTGCGCGGGAATGAGGGGTTTCCCCGCTTTGCGGGGGAAATGGCGTAGCCAAAGGGGGAGGTCATTCCCACGTCATGGCAATCATGGTTCAAATGCCGTTGACGTATTCGGTTAGGGTCATTACGTTGATGGTGTTGTTGATGTCTGCGGGGGATTGAGATGCGTGGGCGGCTTCTATGGCGCATCTTGCGGTGTCGATGGATGTGAAGCAGGGGATGCGTCTTTCTACGGCTGCTCGTCGGATGTAGAAGCCGTCTTGGTCGGCGGCTCTGCCTCCGGTAGGAATGTTAATGACTGCTTGGACGGTACCGTTGTTGATAACCGTTACGACGTTGGTTTCGTTGGTTGATAGTAGGCGTTCGATTTCGGTCACTGGGTAGCCTAGTGATCGTACGAATTTGGCGGTGCCGGATGTGGCGTAGATGGGGTGGTTGTTGTCTCCTAAGATGCGTATAAGTCTTTCGGCGTCGGGTTTTGCGGAGTCTGCGATGCTGAGTAGGACGGCGTCGCCGTGGTTTATGGAGTGCGAGGATGCGATGAGGGCTTTTGTGACGGCGGGGATGTATGAGCGGTCGATACCCATGACTTCGCCCGTGGATTTCATCTCAGGTCCGAGGAATGTGTCAACACTGGTGAGTTTGTTCATGGAGAATACGGGTGCTTTTACTGCGACGAGGTCGCGGCGCGGCATAAGACCAGTGCCCCATTGCATATCTCGCAGTTTTTTTCCGAGCATGACTTGAGTCGCAATACGGATCATAGGAATGCCGGTGACTTTTGAGATGAATGGAATGGTGCGTGATGATCTTGGGTTGACTTCGATGATGTGAGTCTCGGTCTTGCGCCCTCTGCCGCTGGAGGGTTGACGGGAATCTGCCATTGGCGTTTCTCCCGCGCGCGGATGCTCTCTGAATGATGAGTTTTCAGGATCAGCAGTATCGCCGCGGTAAGTTCCGCCACCGGTGATGACGTATTGGATATTCATGAGGCCGCGTACGTTGAGCATTCTTCCGATGCGTCGTGTGTAGTCAACGATGGTTTCGACCTCGTCGCCGGTGAGCCAGATTGCAGGATATACAGCGAAGGAGTCGCCGGAGTGAACGCCTGCGCGTTCGATGTGCTGCATCACGCCCGGAATTAAGATGTCTTGTCCGTCGCATACTGCATCGACTTCGACTTCGATGCCTTGGAAGTATCGGTCTACTAGGATGGTCTGTCCTGGAACGGCGTGGAGTGCGCGGTCGAAATATCGCTGTAGTTCTTCAGCGTTGTCTACGATCTCCATTGCGCGTCCACCGAGGACGTAGCTTGGTCGTACAAGGACGGGGTATCCGAGGTTTTCGGCGAGGGCGAGGGCGGAATCTGTGTTGGTAGCAGTTCCTCCTGGGGGAAGTGGCAGGCCGTTGGAGACGGCGAGTTGCTCGAAGCGTCCGCGGTCAGTAGCGTTGTCGATTACTTCTGGTTCTGAGCCTAGGACTAGGTCTTGTAGTCCTGCGGCGTTGAGGTTTTGAGAGAGATTTATGGCGGTCTGTCCGCCGAATTGGACGACGATGTTTGGCGGAGCGACGTCGTCAGTCCTTGTTGCGCCGTTTCCCATCTCGTTGTCGATGATGTCTCGTACGGCTTCTTCATCGAGTGGTTCGAAGTAGAGACGATCGGAGGTATCGAAGTCGGTTGATACTGTCTCTGGGTTGGAGTTGATCATTACGGCGCGAATGCTCTCGTTTTGGAGGGCCCATGCGGCGTGTACGGAGCAGTAGTCGAATTCGATGCCCTGCCCTATTCTGATGGGTCCGGATCCGATGACGATGGCGGCGCCTACTCCGATTGGTTCGGCTTCGTTCTCCTCTTCATAGGTGCTGTAGAAATACGGAGTAGTGGCTTCGAACTCGCCGGCGCATGTGTCGACCATCTTGTAAACGGGAACGATGCCTAGGGACTTGCGAGTTTCGCGTACACGCTCGGCCAATCCGATATCGGAGAACTCAGCGATGTCTTCGTCAGTGAGGCCCAGTCGTTTCGCGTTGCGTAATAGTTCGGCACTAAGGTAGTCGGATTCGCGCAGTCTTCTCTCCATGCTGACAATGCGATCAAGAGCGCGTGTGAACCATAGATCGACACCTGTGTTAAGGGTGAGTTCGTCTGGTGTTGTACCGGTTCGTAGTTTGAATGCGAGTTTCCAGAGGCGAATGTCATCGCCGGAAAGATCAGCGTCGAGAAGTCCGTTGATGCGCCAATCGGGGTCTTCCCACCGCAGGGAGCGTTTGCCATCTTCGAGTGATCGCACGGCTTTCATCAAAGCGGCTTCAAAACTGCGGTCTATGGCCATGACTTCGCCAGTGGCCTTCATTTGGGTTCCGAGTGAGCGGTCTCCACTGCCGAATTTGTCGAATGGCCAGCGCGGGATTTTGGCGACGCAGTAGTCAAGCGCGGGTTCGAATGCGGCGCGTGTCTTTCCAGTTACAACGTTGCTGATTTCGTCGAGATGTAGTCCGAGTGCGACTTTTGCGGCGACTCGTGCGATGGGGTATCCGGTGGCTTTGCTGGCGAGCGCCGATGAACGAGATACTCGGGGGTTGACCTCGATGACGTAGTACATCGGGCCGTCGTCGTCGTATCTGGAGCCTTCGCCTAGTTTTTCGCCGACTTCTTTGCCGGGTCGATATGCGAACTGAACGTTGCATCCGCCTTCGATCTCTAATCCGTCGATGATGTGTAATGCGGCGGTTCGCAGGCGTTGGTAGTCTTTGTCGGTAAGTGTCTGACTGGGCGCGACGACGATGGAGTCACCGGTGTGTACGCCCATGGGATCGAAGTTTTCCATGTTGCATACAGTGATGACGTTTCCTGCGCTGTCGCGCATGACTTCGTATTCGATCTCTTTCCATCCGAGTAGAGATTTTTCGATGAGTACTTGAGTGACTAGGGATGCTGCGAGGCCGGATTCGACGATTTCGTGTAGTTCATCGACGTTGTTTGCGACGCCTCCACCAGTTCCGCCGAGGGTGTATGCGGGCCGCACGACGATGGGATATCCGATCTCTTCGGCGGCGTTTTCGGCATCAGGGATGTTGGTAACGGCGATTCCGTATGAGATGGGCTCGCCGATCGCTTCCATGAATGATGCGAATAGTTCGCGATCTTCTGCTTTGCGGATACTTCCTGTCTTAGTGCCCATGACGACGATGTCTTTGAGGGCGCCTGCTTCTTCGAGTTCGACAGTGAGATTGAGACCTGTTTGTCCGCCTAGGGTTCCAAGGATGCCGTCGGGTTTTTCGCGTTCGATAATGCGTTGAATGACGGGGACGGTTAATGGTTCGATGTAGACGCGGTCGGCGACGTCTTCATCGGTCATGATGGTTGCGGGGTTTGAGTTTACGAGTACGACTTCAACGCCTTCCTCGCGTAGTGATTTGCATGCTTGGGTGCCTGCGTAGTCAAATTCGGCGGCTTGTCCGATGACGATGGGTCCTGAACCGATGACTAGGACCTTTTTGAGATTTTCGTTTCGGGGCATGAGTTGGTTATTGGTTAGTCGCTAGTTTGTGGTCATCCACGAGGGTTGACCCTACGGCTGCTCGTTGTTTGACTGTGGCGACGAACTGGTCGAAGATCATTTCGCTGTCGTGCGGTCCCGGGGATGCTTCGGAATGGAACTGGATTGTCATGATGCCGTGGGACTCGTCAGCAAGTCCTTCCACGGTGTTGTCGTTGAGGTTTATATGGGTTACCTTGACGCCGGGACGTTTGGGTAGTTTGTCGGGGTCTACAGCGTATCCATGGTTATGCGCGGTTACGTATACGCGTCCGGTGCGGAGGTCCTGTACGGGCTGATTTCCGCCGCGGTGTCCGAAGTGCAACATGAAGGTGTCTGCGCCTAATGCTCGGGCGACTAGCTGGTGCCCTAAGCAGATCCCGAGTGTGGGTATTGATTTTGAACCGTCGCCCGTGAGGTCAGAGAGTTCGCGGATGGTTTCGACTGGACCGTCGAGTACGGCCGGATCGCCGGGGCCTGGAGATAGAACGATGCCATCGGGATTGAAGGTTTTGACTTCGGATGCGGTTACGTCGGCAGGAAAGACTTTGACTTCGCAGTTTCGTGCCGTCATGCTTCGCAGAATGTTCCACTTTACCCCGAAGTCGATTACAGCGATGCGAAGAGGACGGTCAGTGTTGTCGGTTGGATAATTTACGCCAGCGCGGTTTGAGCGGATGATTAGTTCTTCGGCGGGACGCGTCCCGGTGGTGCCGTCGCCGCGCCATTCGAACTGTTCTTTGGTTGCGACCTCTTCGACCCAGTTTTGGTCTCCGTACCATTGCGCGGCTTCAAGTGCGGCATTGGCGGCATCGGTATCATCACCTTGCACGATAGCGCCCATCATGACACCGGTGGATCGGATGCGTCTGGTGATGGCACGGGTGTCAACGCCAGAGATGCCGGGTATATCGTTGCGTTTCAAGTATTCGTGTATGGTCAGTTCAGCGTAGGGGTGAGATGGTGCGTCGCAATCGTCTCGTACGACGAATCCTTTGACTTGGATTTGGCGAGATTCGGCATCTTTGAGGTTGATGCCGTAGTTGCCGATAAGTGGATATGTCGGGACGAGAATCTGTCCGCCATAGGAGGGATCGGTGAGCATCTCCTCGTATCCGGTCATGGAGGTGTTGAAGACTACGAGGCCTACGGCGTCGGTCTCGGCACCGAGTCTTCGGCCTCGGAATACTGATCCGTCGCTGAGGGCGAGGAGCGTGGGTCCGCGTTGATCGCTAGGCATTCGGCGCTCCGTTTTCGGTTGCGTCCCAGACAGTTACACCGCTAACGAAGGTGGCGACTATGCGGGGCTTGACGTTGAATTCAAGGAGCGGAGTGTTATGACTCTTGGAACCTAGTGTTGATCTGTTGACTTCCCATTCGGCATTGGGATCGATGATGGTGATATCGGCTCTGGCGCCGGGTTGGAGTGTGCCAACGGAGTTATCGTTTAGGATCGCTCTTGGACCAACGGTTAGGCGTTCGATGACGGTTTTGATGTCGATTTTCGCCATACCGACGGTCAGGGATAGCGCTGTCTCAAGTCCGATTATCCCGTTTGCGGCTTCGGTGAAGGTGCAGATTTTGTCGGTGTCTGCATGTGGTGCGTGGTCGGTTGCGATGGCGTCGATGGTGCCGTCGTTTAGGCCTTCGATCAGTGCTTGGCGATCGGTCTCGGTTCGTAGCGGCGGTGCCATCTTGGCGTTGGTGTTATATGCGTATGGTGTGAGAGTGGCTGGAACGTTGCCGCATTCTCCGTATACCCATTCTTCCGTTAGGGCGAGATGGTGGGGAGTCGTTTCGGCAGTGACTCGAATGGAATCGGCTTTGGCGCGTCGTACGATTTCGACGGATTCAGCGGTTGAAACGTGAGGGATGTGGAGGCGCCCGTTAGTGATGCTCGCAAGGACGATGTCTCGTGCGATCATCATCGACTCTGCGCTGTTTGGGATACCGCGGAGGCCGAGGTGAGTTGCAACAGCGCCTTCGTTCATGTCCCACTCGGAGACCAAGTCTCTATCCTCGGCGTGGTTGATGATCGGGATGTTCAAGTCTGAAGAGTATGCCAGCGCTTGGCGCATAATGTGCGGCGACATTACGGGGTCGCCATCGTCTGAGAAACCGATGACTCCCGCGTCTGCGAGTTCATGCATCGGGGCTAGTTCTTGGCCTTTGCGCTCTTTGGTGATAGCGCCGATGGGACGGACTCGGGCATCGGATTCATAGGCGCATCGTTGCATTAGCGCATCAACCACCGAGGCGTTGTCCTGAGCCGGATAGGTGTTTGGCATGGCGCAGATGGTGGTGAACCCGCCCCGAACCGCTGCATCAGATGCGGTTTTAGGGTCTTCTTTCCACTCTTGGCCGGGAGTACGAAGATGCGTGTGGAGGTCTATGAATCCGGGAGCAACGACCTTGTTAGTGGCGTCGATTACCCTCGCTTTTTCACTATTAAGTCCGACGCGAGGTGATAATGAGTTGGATGGCTGGTTTGCGCCAGAGGATTCGATTCCTGCGATTAGACCGTCAATTACGACTACATCGGAGATAGCGTCGAGTCTTTGAGACGGGTCGATTACTCGACCGTTTCGGATGATAATTGTTTGTGATTGAGGTTGCACAGTGGTTATCCGATGGCGGCGCAGAAGTGTTCTAGGACTGACATTCGCATGGCGACGCCGTTTTCGACTTGGTTTGTCACTAGGCTCAATCTCCCGTGAGCGACATCAGTGCTGATCTCCAGGCCTTCGTTCATTGGACCGGGGTGCATAACTGGGGCATCTTGCTTAGCCAGCGATAGGCGTTGGGCGTTTATGCCCCATACGCGGGAGTATTCGTTGACATCTGGCAGCAGGCCTGAAGTTTGGCGCTCTAGTTGCAGGCGTAGGCACATTATGGCGTCGGCATCGCGTATGGCATCTTCGACGGATTCGTGGAGTGTTACCTCGGTTCCAGTTGGGTTTAGCGTGTTAGTGCCGTGCTTCCAGCTGTGCGGGAGGAGGGTTGGTGGTGCGGCGATGGAGATTTGGACGCCCATTTTGTGAAACGCGATGATGTCAGAACGTGCGACTCTGGAGTAGAGGATGTCGCCGATAATGGCGAGCTTTGCTCCTTGCAGGTCGCCTAGGTAGTCGTGCAAGGTCATGACGTCTAGGAGAGCTTGAGTAGGATGTGCGTGGGCGCCGTCGCCAGCGTTGATGACCGTGGCGTTAACGTGGCGCGCGACGAAGTGCGGTGCTCCAGAGTGTGGGTGTCGGATGATAAGGGAGTCGACACCCATAGCATCAAGGGTCAATGCAGTATTGAGCAGGGATTCCCCTTTGTTGACACTGCTGGTATCTGCGGAGATGTTGATTACGTCTGCGCCCAATGCTTTGCCAGCGTGCTCGAACGAGACGCGGGTGCGGGTGCTGTTTTCGAAGAATAGGGTGTAGATCGATGTGCCACGTAGGATGTCGGATTTGTATGGTCTTGAGGCGCGAAAGTCGCGGTAATCTCTGGTGCTGTCGATAAACGACTGGATTTGATCGGCAGAAAGGGAGTCGACGTCTAACAGGTGTTTTGACGACGGGTTTAGGGTCGTGTCGGTTTGGTCGGTTGGTCTCGACAAGGTAAGGGTCACTTGCCAGAACCTCGAGTTTGGAGTGCGGCGGTCATTCTGGATATCGCTACGCGGTCTTCACCATCTACTTCGTTTAGATGGACATCAACACGTTCGGAGCGGGAAGTCGGAACGTTACGACCTACGAAGTCGGGGTTTATAGGTAGTTCACGGTGTCCACGGTTGATTAGTACTGCGAGTTGGACGTAAGCGGGTCTGCCAGATTGCATGAGGGCATCAAGCGCGGCTCTGGCGGTTCGGCCGGTGTGGAAAACGTCGTCAACGACAATGACGCGCATGGCGGTTACGTCAATGTTTTCCATCCCATTGGAGGAATGCATGCCATTTGAGCCGTTAGAGTGACGGTGATGCGCGTCGTCTCGAAAGTTTGACGGGTCAATTTGAGCAGTCATTGGTCTAAGGGATTCAAAGCGTTCGATGAGGTCTGCAAGTCGTTCGGAAAGATGTTTTCCACGCGTAGGGATGCCGGCGATGAGTAAATTGTCGGCTCCGTGGTTGCGTTCGATGATTTCGTGTGCCATTCGAGCGAGTGCACGGCGCATTTCAGCGCCTGTCATCAGTGTTCGCCCTTTGTTCTGTTGGGTAGCGGTCATGCAGTGGGATGGGCAAAATAAAACGCCCTCGTCGTGGGCGTACGAGGGCGTTCAATATTCGTTCAGATAGCCGCGTTAGCTTTGATGTACGCGGATGTTCCGAGTTCTGAATTTGTTCACACCTTCTCAGCCACACGGGACTGAATTAAAGGGTTTGCCTTGAAGAGCGGGGTTTTGCGGTTTGTTGACTCCAGTTGCGATTGCAGATATCGGCTCTATGAATCGATGCTAACACGCGAATCTGGATGGGCTGAATTCCCTATATCGGGATGGTGCTGCGCTTTGACCATTAGCGATTTCGGCTGCCAATTTCCCAATCGCAGGTCCCAACTCGATGCCTATGGGACCTCCTCCAGTGGCTGCGATCAACCCCTTTATGCCTGGCATCTCGCCAACGATCGGCAATCCATCCGGAGTGCTAGGTCGCAGACATGCCGTGTGTTGCGCGATCTTTTTGTTCGATAGAGACGGGAGCGCGCGTTCGGCGGAACGCTGGATCTGAGATCGGGCTTCGGCGGAGGGTTGTTCATTGAAGCCTGCGTTAGTGTGCGTTGTCCCGACGTGCAGCAATCCATTTGGTTTCGATGAAGCGTAGTCCGATCCCCACCACAGAGAAACAGGCAATGGCGGTTCATCACCCAATTCATAGCGCAATATCTCGCCTTTCAACGGGACTACCGGAAGGTTCAAATGCGATGTTGAATTACCACGTTTCAGCACGGGTTGGCTCCACGGACCGGCGGCTAGCACCACAATCCCCGATGAAATGGTCGCCTCGTTCGTGGAGACGCCAGTCGCGGCGTCATTAGCGATGTTGATGGTCATTGCTTCGGCGTTAATCATGACGGCGCCGTTTTGTTCGGCAACGGCCCACAGTGCGTTTGTCATGCCAGCCGGTGAAATCTCAGTCATCCCTCCCAAATAAAGGGCGCCGATTACGTCGGTCGATACGCGCGCTTCGATGTGGCTCAATTCGCCGTATGCAAGCCATCGAACATCTTGGCGGTCTTTCGGCCACTCGTACCGTAGGAATGAAGCGACGCCCGAAGGTTTTAGTTGCGCTACCTCGTTTTCATCGAAGGCCAACACAAGCCCGGCCTTCTCTTTGAAGTGGTAGTTGATGCCGGAAACTTCCGGTAGAGACTTTGCCAGTTCGTGATGAAGATCGATAGATTCGGCTCGAAACCACTCGATCGGCGGACTCGATGCAGGCGGTCGGAATTGCGTGTGTAGCGATCCGAACGCAAATCCAGAAGCATGGGCAGCGGTTGCATCCTTTTCAATTAGCGCGACGCTGTGGCCGGCGGATGATAGATAGTAAGCAGCGGCGCATCCACTGATGCCGCCACCTATCACGATCGCATCGTAAGTCATGGTTTGCAGTTTGGCTGTTGGTTTTTCAATTCGACACTAACGCGAACGCATGGTGGCGTATACTTCATCGGTCTGCCTGCGGCGTCGGCGAGCAACTCCGGAATCTTGTGCTGCGATAGCGACTCGTTGCGCCACGTTACGCGCTACGTTCCTGTCGAACACGCTTGGAATGATGAAATCAGGGTCTAAGTGCTCATCTGGTATGACTTCTGCAATCGCCTGGGCGGCTGCGATCTTCATCTCTTCTGTGATGTCTGATGCTCGCACGTCTAGGACGCCTCGGAAGAGTCCTGGGAAGCAGAGTGAGTTGTTGATCTGGTTCGGGTAGTCTGTTCTTCCGGTGGCCATGATGCGAACGTTGTCGGGGATGTTTTCAGGCCAGATCTCGGGATTTGGATTGGATAGAGCAAAGACTATGGCATCATCGCCCATAGATGCGACTTGTTCGCGGTTTAGGAGGTCGGGGCCGGCCAGTCCGAGAACGAAGTCGGCGTCTTTGATGCACTCGGTCAGGCTTCCACTAACGTTGTTTGGGTTGGTGTTGTCGGCGAACCACTGCTTCATGACGTTGCCCTCGTAATCGCGGTCTCGAGAGAGTGCACCTGAGCGGTCAAAACCGACAATGTCTTTGACTCCGTACGAGAGAAGGATTTTAGTGCATGCGGTTCCTGATGCGCCGGCTCCCAACACTACGGTTTTCAAGGATTCTGGCGTTTTCTCCACTAGCTTTAGGGCGTTGATGAGGCCGGCAAGGACGACTACGGCGGTGCCGTGTTGGTCGTCGTGGAAGATTGGAATATCAAGCCGTTCCTTGAGTTGCTCTTCGATCTGGAAGCAGCGGGGGGCGCTGATGTCTTCTAGATTGATGCCTCCGAAACCGGGTGCGATGGCGGTGACGATAGAGACGATCTCGTCGGGGTCGTTGGTGTCTATGCAGATGGGCCAGGCGTCAACGCGTCCGAACTCTTTGAATAGCAAGGCTTTGCCTTCCATAACCGGGAGTGCGGCGGCGGCTCCGATATCGCCTAGTCCAAGAACTGCGGAGCCGTCGGTTACGACTGCTACAGTGTGGCCTTTTCCAGTTAGCGCCCATACCGCGTCAGGGTCTTCGTGGATCGCCATGCAGACGCGACCGACGCCCGGGGTGTATGCCTTTGACATGTCGTCGCGGGTGGTGACGGGCACAGTGGAGCGCATCTCGATCTTCCCGCCGACATGCATTAGGAAAGTGGCATCGGAGACGCTGTTGACGGAGACATGTTCGATCTCGTCTATGGCTTCGATGACCATACGGGAGTGGTTTTCGCCGGAAGTGTTTACGGTGAAATCACGTATCATCCTGCCGCCGTTGGTAGAGACGACATCGATGGCAGCGGCGTCACCACCGCATCTTCCGATTGCCGATGTGATCAATCCCAACATACCTGGTCGGTTGGGATATTCGGCTCGTATGGTGATGCTGTATGCAACTCCAGGAGTCGGTCCTGCCATTTCGGTCTCCCTGATCAATATCAGCGTTCGTTATCAACGTGCGTTTGGCTGTCTATTTCCGCGTCGAACTAGTCGGACGGTTATTTATCGCCGAAATCGTGAAATCATGGTATCACCAGCGGGTGCTTGGTTCTCAAAGCATGTGTGAATTGAAGATTGTTGTAACCTGTTTCACGCGGCAGGTTGAATCCGAGAGGAAACATGACACAGCAGAACACGACGCAACGAGCGACGATTAGAGGTCGATTTACGACTTGCGAAATCACCCGACGTGAAGATTTGACTGAGGATCTGTGGAAGGTCTGGCTTAGGCCGGCGCAACCCTTCACGTTCAAGCCAGGCCAGTACTGCACTATAGGCGCTGAAGGTATCGAGCGGCCGTATTCGATAGTGTCATCGCCGGATGAGTCTGAGATCGAGTTGTTCATCGAGTTGGTGCCTCCGCCTGATGGGAATTTGACTCCAGTGCTGTTCGATCTCTCGGTCGGTACTGAATTAACGTTACGCCCGCGAGCTAAGGGAATCTTCGTCTTCAAGCCTGAATTCAAGAATCATGTGATGGTTGGGACAGTTACGGGGGTTGCGCCGTACGTCTCGATTCTCAGGAAGTTCTTGAACGATCCGGAGTGGAATGCAGACGGGCCGATTGATCGAGATGACTACCGTTTTTACGTGCTTGAGGGTGCGAGTTATCTTGACGAGTTCGGGTATGACGACGAGTTGTCGGAGCTTGCAATAGACCATCCGAACATCGAGTTCTATCACTCGGTGAGCCGTCCTGATGAGGATCGCAATAGCGAGTGGCAGGGGCCGAAAGGTCGCATAAATACGTTGGTAGAGGAGTTCGTGCGGGAACGCAATCTCGATCCGTCGGAGACGATAATTTATGCGTGTGGGCATCCTGGGATGATTGAAGATGTCAAGGCGCGTTATGCCGATACTGACTACCACTTCGAGGAAGAGCGTTTCTGGAAAGATGACGATTAAGGGCGAGGTGGTAGCGCGCAGTTGTACCATCGAATATTGGTACGACAAATGAATCGACCGAAGCGAAGATATCGGGCGACAAACACCTACGCCGACTTCAATAGGAGAAGCAACATGGCAGAAAAGATTGGATTCATCGGGCTTGGGATCATGGGCAAACCCATGGCGAAAAACTTGATCAACGCGGGATACGATGTCACGGTCTACGACATCTTTCCAGACCCGATAGAAGAGATGGTGGAGGCAGGGGCTTCTGCTGGTAGCTCATCCGCCGATGTTGCGAGCAAGTCCGATGTTGTGATCACAATGGTCCAAGACGGGCCTCAGGCCCGGCAGGCGATTCTCGGTGAAGGCGGAGTCGCAGCAGGCGCGTCTGAAGGTGACTTGATTGTGGATATGTCTTCGATTGCGCCGGGGGTCTCCCAAGAGATCGGGTCTGGTCTTGCTGCGCAGAATATCAACTTCCTCGATGCGCCGGTTTCTGGTGGTGAGCCTTTCGCGATTTCAGGCGACTTGGCGATCATGGTCGGGGGTGGTGCTGCGGATTTCGAGCGTGCGAAGCCGTTGTTCGATGTGATGGGCAAGTCGGCAGTTCTTTGTGGCTCACATGGAGCGGGCAATGTGACGAAGTTGGCGAACCAGATCGTTGTCGGTGCGAACATTCATGGCTTGGCGGAGGCGCTAGTGTTGGCTACCGCGGCCGGAGTGAACCCTCAGACGGTTTTCGAGGCTATCCAAGGCGGTCTTGCAGGCTCGAACGTGATGAATGCGAAGGCTCCAATGATGATTAGCAGGAACTTTGATCCTGGTTTCCGCATCGAGCTTCACTACAAAGACATCAACAACGCGATGGAGACTGCGCGAGCGTTGAACGTGCCGTTGCAGGTTACTTCCAATCTTCAGCAGGTTCTGACCGCGTTGGTGGTCGGAGGCGACGGCACGAACGATCACTCCGGCATTCTTCGCTATGTTGAGCAGTTGGCGGGCGTAGAAGTTCGCGAACTGTGATGGCATGATGCATCCCCCTGGCCCCCTTACGCTCCGCGAAGGGGGAGATTCCTCGCTCCGCTCGGAATGACATAGACGTGCTCGGAATGACAGGGGGTGAATGCGAAGGGGGGAAGTTGAGCGAAGGGGAGAGGTGTACGCCCCCTTCGCTTGCGTAAGGGGGCGCGAACAAGTGGAACGATGTGAGCGGGGGATGGACGGGGAGGGGATGCTTCGTGTTAGGGTAACGGTAGCAACCCACAACGATGTAGTAATGCTCGTAAGAGGTAAAGCGCGATGCAGAAGCGGATAATTCTTAACCCCGATGTCCACATCCCAGCGACTTCGTCGTTCATCAACTTTGTGGGTGGGTTAGGTCGGACGCTGGACTTGGGTGGTGCTTTGAACGGTTGCGACGACGACCTTATGGAAATCTACCAGGATCTGCGGGCGCGTCGGCAGGCCGCGCCGGTCGGTCCGGAAGCCGATGCTGACGCCATCGCCGGGGACTGGAATGCCGTGGGGCGGCTCTTTTACCATGCTATGGGGCACATAGCAGAAGAGACCAATCGCACCTGAACCAGGTAGATACCCAAACCGCATGACCACGCCGCGCCCGGATAGCGATGAACCGAAAAGCCGTCCTGCGCCGGCCGAAGCCGCGTCGGTGGACTTTACGACGCCGTAGGAGGCATCCCCCTGGCCCCCTTACGCTAGCGCGAAGGGGGGAAGTTGGGCATCCCCCTGGCCCCCTTACGTTCCGCGAAGGGGGGAGATTCCTCGCTGCGCTTCGGAATGACATGAGGGTGCGCGGAATGGCATGAGGATGCGCGGAATGACAGGGGGTGAATGCGAAGGGGGGAGTTGGGCATCCCCCTGGCCCCCTTACGCTCCGCGAAGGGGGGATTCCTCGCTCCGCTCGGAATGACATGAGGGTGCTCGGAATGACATGGGGTGAATGCGAAGGGGGATGCCCCAGCGTGCGCCTGATCTTACTTGCGCGCTTCGTCGTCTTCCCAGCCGCGAGATAGGTCTTGCAGGAACTCCTCCAGTTCTGGTGAAAGTTCTATCTCTTCTTCCTCAGCTGGCTCAGCATCTTCTGCGTCGTACTCCAACTCCAACCGGGCTACCAACTGTGCTAGGCGCGGGTTGTCGGAGCTAGATATCTGAACCTGTGAGTATTGCGTCTCGCCCATACGGATCTCGGGCATTCGGTCCATGGGAACGTCGTAGACCTCGGACAACACCGATAGAACTCTTGACGCGCCGACATAGTCATTGTCGAGTTTGAGGTATAGCGGCAGGTGGACGATCATCGACAACGTTTCCAAGCCGAGTTGAGTACGTGCCAGTTCTGTCAGTTGCGAGACCATAGATGTCGGTCCCTCATACCGACTTTTCCCCAGTTGGATACCATCCCTGAAACGACTCGGCGGTTCCCATCCCCGTGCCGAACCCGTCACTTTCAAAGGTCTGGTGTGTGGAACAGAGTCGTACATCGATCCGACGAGGACATAACGCTCTACGTTGAAGACCTTGAGTAGTTCAAGTATGGAGTCGTTGAAGTCTTCTGCCCAAGCATGTGGTTCTAGCAGTTTGACGAATAGCAGGTCTCTTCCATCTGGGATGCGTGCTGCTGTTACCTCTGTATTTGGAATGCGGAAGGTGCGTTCGCCGCGACGCATTCGAATTCGGGGACGATAACGGGTGTGATCGTAGAACTTGCCGGGGCGTGATAGTTGTCCGATCTTCTTCGCGTCGTAGATACGTCCGAGGCGGTTTACGACGATTCGCCCTACGTTACCGACGTTTACCCAAGGGCGCAATGTCACGATACAGTGCGGGGAATCGAAGGTAGCCGGGTCGGCATGTATGTCGAGGTCGCCTATCTGCAATGGATCGTCTCTAATTTATTCGGTAACCGTTAAGTGCGACCATAGGCGTCCTGCGGTTGCGTTGTGCTATCCCATCAAGGACATCGTCGGTCTTGGATACAGGTTAACGCAATCCTGTAGCGGTTGCTCTGTATCATTGCATTAGTGCAATTCGTGCCGGTGATTGCGATTTTTTGGCGATGTGCCGGTGTATCAACAACGAACCTGAATCCAGAGGTGAAGCGCGCAGATGTCGTTCAAGATGGTCTTCCTACCCCCGAATACGCAACACAATCTCGATTTCGTGGCGCGATTACAGGACTCGGTTCCTGATGCCAACTTGGTAGCACCGACGAATGAGGACGATGCGGTCAAAGAGTTATCCGATGCGGACGCTGCGTTTGGAACGATGAATCCTAGGTTGGTTGCTGCCTCGCCGAATTTGCGGTGGTTGCAGGCACCAGCCGCTGCGCCGCCGGCTGGATACTACTTTGACGAGTTGATCGACCATCCAGTCGAAGTAACCAACTTCCGAGAGATCTACAACGATCACATCTCGGTGCATATCGTAGCGATGATGCTTTCATTCGTGAAACATCTCAACGTTTATCGGGATCATCAGAGGGGTCGCAACTGGCAGAAACTAATCGGAGATCAATACAACAACGTCTTTCTGCCCGACTCGACGGTTGTGATAGTCGGCGTAGGTGGTATCGGAACAGAGACGGCTCGGCTGTGTAAAGCGTTGGGTTGCACAGTGGTTGGGGTTGACGCGCGGTGGGAGGTGCCCGGAGCGCGTGACTATGTTGACGAGATGCGGGAACCCTCCGAGTTGGACGATGTATTGAAGAGAGGCGATTTCGTTGTATTGACTATTCCGCACACTCCTCAGACTGAGGGTTTGTTCGATGCTGGCAAGTTCGCGCTGATGAAGGATACGGCGATCTTCATCAACATTGGACGTGGCATGACGACCAAGTTGGATGATTTGAATGATGCTTTGCGGAACGGAGTGATTGGCGGTGCGGGTCTAGATGTGTACGAGATCGAGCCGTTGCCTGCGGACCATCCGCTGTGGGATGCGCCGAACACGATCTTGACACCTCATATAGCGGCAGACGAAGGACGCTACCTCGGTGAGCGCAGGTATGAGGTGGTTTCTGACAACATGCGTCGTTTTGCTGCTGGCGAGCCTTTGCGTAACGTGGTAGACAAGGCGAATTGGTTCTGATGGTGATGAACGACATCCGAAGGGTTAATCCGAAAGACATCAGACCGCCTATCGAGTTGCTTGAAGACTACTTCCGCGCTGGCGGGACGTCAATCATTCAGGCGGCGTTCGCGCATTCGTTTTTCATCGATCCGGATGCAGTGCGAGGAAGGACTCCCTATCACTCTAATAGGGCGCGCTACAGTCAGAGGTATTACCCAAACCTCGGCAGGGGTCAAGCCGCCATTTGGCAAGAAAAAAGGCCGGTGATACTGGACGACAACGCCTATGCTCATTCAGCGTGGCGAAAATATACGGGTTGCCCAATGCAAAGCCGTTCTGGGTATGGACTCCGACATATTTGGGGTCATCCATGGAACCCTGATGCCTTCACTGCGGGTTGGAATCTCTGCTACATGCCGTTTTGGGCCGGTATGTTGACAGAGGATCAACACCCCTTGCCAGAATTGCAACTTGCCATAAAGCAGGCATCATGGGACCTGTATTTTCGGGATAATCAGGTATGCGAACCGCTGGACTTTGTTAAAGACCCGGGCAAAGATTTGCGTCAGATGCTTGGCGGGCAACCTCTGTTAATCATGGTGTCGGAGACTTCGAAGCCAGCCATGCCTGCCAACGGGAACTCTCGCACTTTAGAACTCTCAAGTTTGGATCCGTTTGAGCAGGTGAAAGCGATACGTGCCCATACAAATCGAAGCTGGGTCAGCATCTATAAAGGCGTGTTGGCGATTCAAGGCAATGAGTATGAACCGTTCGGCACAACCAAAGTTGAAGCGAGTTCAAAGTCGATTGCGCGGAAAATTCTTAGAGAGACTAGCTTATCCCCATCCGAACTCCAATCCTTCTTGGAAAAACAAACCTCAGTCAAGGAGCTCATGTGATGCACGACCCCCGACTAACCCCCGATACCGTTGATTTTATGGAGAAAGCGGCGACGCTAAACATGCCGGCGTTTGGTGAGTGTTCGGCGGAAGAGTTGCGTGCCGCGACTGACCGGCGTGGCAAGGTCATGCCGCCTGCCATCGAGCCGGTGAAGAAGGTGATCCGGCGCAAGATTGACGGGCCGGATGGAGAGGTGCCGCTTAGGATTTACATCCCTGAGGGTGCTGAAGCACCTTACCCTGTCATCATGGTCTTCCATGGCGGTGGTTGGACGATTCGGAGTTTTGAGTTGGAAGGGCCGACATCCAGAGGTTTGGCCAATCGCGTCGGGGCGCTGGCGATTTCGGTTCAGTATAGGTTGGCGCCAGAGACTCGTTTTCCGGGTGCTGCTGAGGATTGCTATGCTGCGACGCTTTGGGCTTTGGAGAATGCTCAAGAGTTTGGCGGCGACCCATCAATGATGGCAGTGGCGGGAACATCGGCTGGTGGCAACCTTTCGGCGGCTGTTTCGCAGATGGCACGAGATCGCGGCGGACCGAAGATTTCGCATCAAGTGCTGTTCTCACCAGTGATCGACCACGATTTCACGCGTGCTTCATACAACGAGTTCGCAGATGGATATGGGCTCACGAAGGTCGGCATGGAGTGGTTCTGGGATAACTACCTAGGGTCAGAAGGCGATGGTAAGCATCCGTATGCCTCGCCGATTCAAGCAGAAGATTTGAGCGGGTTGCCAGATGCGACGGTGATTACGGCGGAGTGTGACGTGTTGCGTGATGAAGGTGAGGATTACGCTGCTGCTCTGCAAAAGGCCGGCGTTGACGCTAGGTTGACACGATATGAGGGTGTGCTACACGGTTTCAACTGTCAGCCGGGGCATATCAATGCCGCCGAGTCCGCGCTTGACGAAGCAGCGGACGGTATCAAGAAATCGTTTGCAAATCTGGTAGGCACAACCGCGTAAGTTGGCAAAATCAGGCGCAAAGCCGTCGATTTCGAGTTTGAACGCGTCGGGTGTTTCCCAATTTAAGGGGCGATTTCTATAATCTAGGCGCATATTGAGTTGAACTCATTGGGCTCAACTCGCATGTATCAGTCCCAGTAGCAAACGAGGTAGGACATGGAAATCACTGCATACTCGGTGAAAGAAAAGGCCACGGTGCCGGTCCAGAACCCTGAGATCGTCACTATGAAGAATGGTCGCAAGGCTGTGCAAGGGGTATCACCCGCTGGCAACAAGGTGTTCCGAATTCTCTCGAACTCGGATGCCGAAGCACTGGCCAAGGAGATCGGGTAGAGCTTACTCAACAGACCGATCTAAAGCCCTGTAATTCTCCTTGGAGCATCAAGGAAGAGGGTTTTGCAAAGGTCTGGAAGTCGGGCGATGGCGTTGTGAGTTGCAATCTCGGCATCGTCCAATATAATTAGTGTGCCGGCTGAACCTGACCTGATGGTTTGCCGTGGCTGTGGCAACCGTGCCACACGCTGGACACTAAACGAAAGGAGGGACGTCTAGGTAATGGCATATAGCCGTATGAGAGGTGTCTCGACTTAGTTGAGATCCCCCAAAAGACGATCCCTGGTACTCGGATTATTCCTTGTGCTATGGAGTTGAGAATACGGGGTGTTCTCTGATCTAGGTCGAGGCACCTCCCGGCGGGTGGCATCACTCGGATAGGCGTTATCAAACCTGTCCCGGTGGTGTCACCCGCCTCTTTTTTTGTTGTTTCCGACGTTTTCACTGATAGGCTTAGCTGAAACGTATCCAACACCATTCACGAGAATCTCAATGTCCCCCATGATGTTCGGTTTCGGTCAGCAGCGCCGACGTATTCTCGAAGCCGAGTTGCAACGCTACGCCGAGGAGATGCCGCAGCTCGGCATGACGCGATTGATACTGATCGGCGATCTAGTCAGCGGAGAACCGACGGAGCCGGATACCACCCTCGAACTCGTGGTGGTTCAGGAAACAGACGAGGCGTATCATCGTCGTTCTGACTTCTGGGTTACGCATCTCCGCCCTGCTGTCGGAACTACCTTTCACGTCTACACAGAGTCGGAGTTCTTCGAGTACGCAGAGACGGACCCGGTGCTCATTCGCGCGCAACAATTCGGCGATCAGCTTTTTTGAACATGCAGCCCTATGCGTTTGTAAACCTGCTGGATTCTCGCCTACGCGAGAATGACGATAATGTGGGAATGACGAAGGATCACCATGACCGACTACTCATCACTGAAACCTGTGCCGCGAAGCTGGTTCGTTCAGGCTAAAGACGATCTTGCAGCGGCGGAAGCGAACGCGGAGGCAGGAAGACATGCGCTAGCCTGTTTCCTTTGTCACCAAGCGGCGGAGAAGGCGGTAGTGGCATTCATATACAACCACGGCGCCGAACACGTTTGGGGACATTCTCTCGCCGACCTATGCGAAGATGCCAAAGCCTTCGATCCGGGCTTCGAGTTCGTGAAATCAGTTGCCGGTTTGCTAGATAAGCACTACGTAGGCGCGAGGTATCCGCAAGGACTGCCTGGCGGCGCGCCTTGCGAAGCCTACGAGGCGATAGACGCGGAACACGCGCTTGAGATCGCGCGCGATGTGCTCAAAGGGATCGAGGAGAGGTTGGGGTAAAGAACTGTTTGACCAATTCACGAAACCCATGTGATTCGCGCTAAGTGGGTGCTTCACGTAACCCTTACCCTCGATGTTCAAGATGGAATTGATGGGAATCGATGCGCTTATTCGCCTTACCGTTCGTTCAACCTCTTGAAGTCCGATATCCAAACTGCTACGCCTGGTTTCGTGCGAAAATGACTGTAAAATTGCACGATTCTCTTCGTTCCCAATCGTCATCACCGTTCTGCGATGAAACAATCAACTCGAAAACCGAAATACGCGTTGATCGCTAGCATTGTTGTGACCATCGTCCTCGTCCTGTTCGCAGCGAGAGTGAGCTCGTCCTTAAGACAATTGGGAGAGCCACCGATGCATTCAGAAAAGAACGCAACCGCAACTCCCGCGTTGTCTATTCTCATCTCTGGCGAAATTGCACGTACTCTAGAGCCGTCGACAAAATCTACTGACCCATCAACGCCAACGCCGGTACCAAGTGAGAGCGAACCGCAAAACTCAAAATTTGCGAAATACTTGATTAGCACACGTCAGCCTTGTGAATCGTCCCCCGGGGCGCACTCGGATCCGTGTGCAGTGCGAAACCTCGAGCAACCTTACAGTAGCGGAACGGTCATGGGAATTGCTACTCCGTACGAGATTATCCACTTTTGGGGAGGGGCGCAAGTAATAGTGCGCGGTGTGGTCCTGAAAAATAGCACCAGGTGCATCACGTTGCCTATAGTATTTGCTGCATGGAAAGAACAAGAATCTATGCCGGCTTACTATCAGAACTGTTTTGTCGACGTGGATGTCAGCGAATACCTTCTTGGTGCTGGACCGCCCAAAGTCACGCTACAAATCCCTGTAACCGTATTAACGGAAGAAATGACGGAGCAAGGGAGGGTGGCCGTTACGCAATCCTTGGCCCCCTACTACGAGGGTTATGAGTGGGTGATTTACGTACATAGCCCGTACAGCGTAGCCATAAAGGCAGCGCAGGCCGGCGGTTTTTACGCTGTTCAGCGCGATAATAACGGCGATATTGTCCTTGTGCACCACCTAAGGGAGCGTTACCTCAGTCTTCTTGAACGTGACCCTGATTTTGACGGAATCGTCGTAGGTCGACCATTCAACGGGCACCTGACCAAAATGACGCTCGAAGAATTCAAGAGGATGATTTCTGATGCCATCGCGAGGCCACCAACCGCGGACTCTATGGCGGCTGCAGGCTATCCAACTAACTATATTGACCCCGCCGCACCGACTCCAATCACAGACTTAAATAAAATCGATACATATTTCAAAGAAACGCTCCGCGCTTACAACAATTCGGTCGCCACACCCGCTCCGCCGCCAACGGTCACTGGCGGCAAAGACCAACGTCCGACCAATAAGCCCACGCAAACACCAACTACTAGTCAACCGTTACAAAACTGAGGCTTTGCGCTTCATCTTACAGAACGCTGTTTCAGAGGGGTTGGGAGTGGGTCTAAAGCGGAAGTCTTCATCTAAAAACCCTCTTTAATCCCCCCCTCGGATCATCAAGGGGGAGGGGTTTTCTTTGGTTTGGCTGGTAGTGCATCCCCTAGCCCCTTACGCTCCGCGAAGGGGGAGATTCCTCGCTACGCTCGGAATGACATGGGGCTCGTTCGGAATAACGGGGGCTCGTTCGGAATGACTGGGGGGACGGGGGGACGTACTCCCCCTTCGCTTGCGTAAGGGGGCGCGAACGAGTGAAGCGATGTGAGCGGGGGATGCCGGGGCGCGGTGTATGGGCAGCCAACAACTAGTAGTGCATCCCCCTAGCCCCCTTACGCTCCGCGAAGGGGGGAGAACATGAGCATCCCCCTAGCCCCCTTACGCTCCGCGAAGGGGGGAGAACATGAGCATCCCCCTAGCCCCCTTACGCTCCGCGAAGGAGGAGAACATGAGCATCCCCCTAACCCCCTTACGCTCCACGAAGGGGGAGATTCCTCGCTGCGCTCGGAATGACAGTGTCTAAACCGTATAGAGCGTCGGGGCGGTTGGGACGGGTGCGATTTGTTCTGGGGTTAGTTCGTAGGCTTCTTTGCGGTAGACCTGTATGCGGTGGCAGCCGAAGTCGGCGACATACATGAGGTCGCCGCGTTTGGGGTCGTTGTGGAATCGCATCATGGCGGGGCCGCGGAGTCGGCGCGTGATCTCGAGTTCGGCAGATTCTCGGTTTCGCAAGACTGTGGTGCTTGAGAGGATGTAGATTCTGCCGCTCTTGGAGAGGATTCCGTCACCGATGAAGCGATCGACGTAGCGTCCGTTCAGGTCGAACTGCTGGACGCGGTGGTTGCCGCGGTCGGCTACGTATACATCGCCGTGTCGGTCTACCGTAACGCCGGCAGGTCGGTTGAATTCGCCGATGTCGTCGCCTCTCGAGCCTACTGTCCAGATATGCTCGCCGTCAGAATCGAACTTTTGCAGACGGTCGTTGCGCCAGTCGCTGACGTATATTGCGCCGTCGTGCGGGTCTACTCCGACTCCCCATGGCAAGTTAAACTGACCGTCCTCGGTTCCGTGTTCGCCGAAGCCGCTGATGTACTCGCCGGAAGAGGTGAATTTTTGAACGCGGTGGTTCATGGTGTCAACTACGAGCATGTTGCCGTCGTTGTCCCACGAGATACCGGAAGGTCGGTTCAGCTGGCCGGGTTCGGTGCCGTGTGTTCCCCAAGTGTCGATCAACTCGCCATCTGAAGGTCGCCACACTGTGATGGTGTGGTTGCCCTCGTCGGAGACGTAGCAGTTCTCGTCATCGTCTCGGATCATCTGCACTGGCCAAACGAAGTTTGATCCGAAGATGTCCAGATCGTCGTCGTTCCAGTTGATTCGGCGTATCTGTCCGCCTTGTCCGTCCGTGCGGTTGAGGACATACAATCGGTCTTCTTCGCCGATCACGATGTCCATCGGATACGTGGTGACTCGGCGCATTCCGAGCGTGGTATAGAACGGGAATCCTGCGCGTAGCAAGGCGTGTGGCCTGCCGTTGGTGCCGTTCATGGAGCCGTTACCGTTTTGACTCATGGTGAAACCCTCTCGGTTTCGGTGTTGATTTGTTGTGCCGTTTCGTGATCAGACCAGTGTCTTCTCGTATGGCTGAAGCTGTTCGAATGATCCTCCGACTATCGGGACTGGGTCTAGTCCGAACCACTGTTCGAGGATTGTTCCATACATCCCTCTGAAGTCGTAGGTGTGTCGCAAGTCCTCGTCGTTCAACCAATTCGGCCGGTCAAGCGGTGGGTACTCGGAGTAGAGCCCTCCCTTGACGTTCTCGCCGATCAGGAACGCGCCGCCGCCGGAGCCGTGGTCGGTTCCCGAGCCGTTGTCTTTGATGCGTCGTCCGAACTCTGTGAAGACTAGGATCGTGACCTCGTCCGCGGCGTCATGGTCGCGGAGGTCCTGCATGAAGTCACGAATGGCTTCCGACAACTCGCCGATAAGTTTGTTGTGGGCTGGGACTTCCTGCGCGTGGTGGTCGTATCCCAAGTGGTTGGTGTAGAAGATGCGAGTGCCTAGGTTCGCGGTGTGAACCCGCACAACATCTCGAAGCGCTTGTGCAATCGGGTTGTCGGCATATTCAACGTTTGACTTGTACTTCTGCGGAGCCACTGACAGCATGTCAGCGCCTTTGAGCACGTCGCGGCCAGTCTGACCCATGTAGTCCATGACGAGTCCGGAACCCACTGCGGGCGTGTACATCCGCTTGAAGATTTCGAGGTTCTCGTCGCGTTCCTCAACGACTTCGATGCTGGACATCAGGCCGTAGTTGTCAAGGTCTCCGACGGAGGTGGCAGTTATGCCGGGGGCTGCTAATGCTCGTGGCAATCCTCGCCCGAAGTTGACTGCGGTTACGGGGTTCTCGCCGTCGGGATCGAACTCGCGAATAACTTTAGCGAGCCATCCTTCGGTGGCGATGGTTTCCGGTTCGCACGTGTGCCAGATGTCCATCGCTCGGAAATGCGACCGGCTGGAGTTTTCGTAGCCGATGCCTTGAATGATCGCTACCTTGCCTTCGTCCCAAATCTCTTTGAGTGCGGATGCGCGAGGGTGGAACGCCAACTTGTCAGTGATGGGAATCACCTTGTCTTCTGGCATCCCGACGAGTGGGCGCACATCGTAGTAGATACCCTCGGTAAACGGGATAACCGTGTTCATGAAGTCGTTTCCGCCGGACAGTTGGATGACGACCAACACGGGATCCTTGTGTTTCCCGTTTGTCCCGTTGCCGTTGCCGTTCAGTGCCATTTTTCAGTTGCTCCGATTCGCTTGTTTTGCCGCTAACTTGCCGCTAACTTGCTGGAATTTGCCTTTTTCCCTGTCAAGTTAGAAGCAAGTTCGCGGCAAGTTGCCTTTTTTGCCGTCTCGTTGTTTACTCAAACTGGAACTCGCGAGTCGAAACTGCGAGTGTGATCAATCTCAGGATGCGCTCTTCGCTCTCCTCTTCGTCCGTGAACTCTATGTCGCCGCCTTCGTAAGCGTGTTCGACGAGTGCTTCGCGTGTCTCCTCGTCCGCGTCCAAGCGGCATAGGTATTCGAGCACAACTTCCACGACCTTTTCAGGGGTGCGCGGGGAGTCCAAGTCTCGAATGGCTTCAATGACGTTGCGGACGCCGGGTCTGGATGCGTCGTTGAGAGTGTTTACAGCGAAGTTCACGCGTTCTGTCAACGTGCCTCCGTCAATCCACTCCTTGCCAGTGTGCCAACCCTCAACGGATGGCGGGTCCATGAGTTTTTGCCCCATGGCTACGAGCGTACCTTCAAACTGCTCCAAACCGACATCAACGTCTCGGTAGTCGCCAGAAATCTTGAGGACGTTAGAGACGAACTCTGTCGGGGACTTGACTCGCTTCATCCGCGCCTTTTTGAAGAAGTCCGATTTCAGCATCGTGCTGACGACGTGCCGGATATCGGCATCAGATTCCATCCATGCATCGACCATGGTTTGAATTGCCTCAGGGTCTTGCGGCGGTTGGATGCTCCATGCCGGTACTTGTGCCTCGTCAGCGACGAAGAAGGTGTATAGGTGTCGGGCGATGAATCTCGCAGTTGCATCTTGTCGGGCGATGATATCGATGATGTCCTCACCGTTGAAGTTGCCCTTGTGGCCGAGGAACTCCTTCTCGCCGGCGTCGTGGTCGTCTTCGCGGTATGTGAACTCTGCCTCGAAGTGTCCGAACGGATAGAGCGGCAAGGGTTGTGTGAATGTCCAGCCGGTGAACGCACGAGCGGCGTTCTTGATGTCGTCTTCGGTGTAGTTTCCGATGCCCATCGAGAACAGCTCCAAGATTTCACGCCCATAGTTCTCGTTGATCGAGTAGCCGTGGTTCTCGTTGTTGTCCAGCCAGAAGATCATTGCCGGGTCTTTAGACAGTTCGAGCAGGATGGTCCTGAAGTTTGCCATGCAGTTCTCGCGTAGCATCTGTATGTGGTTGACCATACTCGGCGTGTGTTCGCTCTTTGTCCATCCAGTCGCCAAGATGCCGTGCCAGAAGAGCGTCATCTTCTCTTCCAACGGCCTCTCTGTGTTGACCATTCGGAACATCCACCTACCATTCCAGACTGCGCCATTGTCTTTGTTGGCGGCTAAGTGTGGGTAGAAACGCCCTAGCAGGTCATCCTCGACCTGTGGGAATCTTTCGGGATGGACCAGATCGTCTACGATTTCGTCGTAGGATTTCCCAGCGTATCGTTCGATCTCGGCTTGGTCGGCGCCGAAACCGGCGCGTCGCAGCAGGTGGGCGACCAAGTCCAAGTCGGTCTTGGTTTGAGCAAGTACCATTTCTCTTCCTCTTGGATTTCCAATCACATTTGGCTATTTTGCACTTTATCAGCGAATCTTAACGAACGTGATGCCATAACGCAACAATCAATCCCGTTTTGGGATTGTCATTCCGATGGGGTTTGTCGTTACGAGTAGTTGCCCATGTCATTCCGAGCGGAGCGAGGAATCTCCAGTCGATGGGTAGATTCTTCACTCCGCTGCGCTGCGTTCAGAATGACATGGTAGGGGGCCGCCGGAATGACGGGGGTTGCGAGAGGATGGAAGGGTGACCGTCCCCTTCGCTTCAGCGTAAGGGGACGCGGCGAGCGTAGCGAGACTCAGGGGATGCGCTGGCAGTCTTACGAGCACTCGCTCCTCACCTCTCAGTGCATCCCCCTAGCCCCCTTACGCTCCGCGAAGGGGGGATTCCTCCACCCCTCTGGATTCTCGCCTATGCGAGAATGACGTGGTTATGCGATTCAACTGGCGCTTTGATTCACGTAGATAGTCTTGGTCTCGGTGAAGAACTCGATTGCTGCCTTGCCCTGCTCACGCGATCCACTACTAGATGACTTCATACCCCCGAATGGCACTTGCGGTTCTACACCTGCTGTCTCGCCGTTAACCTTCACGATTCCGGCCTCGATTCGATCTGCGAACTGCATCGCCGCGTTAAGGTTGCGGGTGAAGATGCCGGCACTCAAGCCGTATCGCACATCGTTCGCTATATCTATCGCATCATCAATGTCGGCCGCGGGGATTATGCCTAGCACTGGACCGAATATCTCTTCGCACGCCACGAAGTCGTTCGGCGAAACCTTCGATAGGACGGTTGGTTGCACATAGGTCCCGCCATCGTAAGCGCCGCCCGATGGCACACCGCCGCCGGTCAACACGTTGCCGCCATCGCTGACTCCGCGATCAACTGATTGCACGATGTTCTGTCTTGAGGCTTCGTCAATTACCGGCACGACTACAGACGCCTCTTCTGCGCCCGGTCCCACGGCTAGCGACTCGGTTTTCTCGACGACGAGGTCTGTGAAGTCTTCTATTACGTTACCGATCACAATGGCGCGTGATGTTGCGGTGCACTTCTGCCCGGAGTACTTCATCGCGCCATCTACAGTTACCTGAGCGGCCTGTTCAAGGTCTGCGTCTGGCATTACGATGACTGGGTTCTTGCCACCCATCTCGAGTTGGAACTTCACGCCGCGACTCGCTGCGGTAGACGCGATGCCCATACCTATCGAGGTTGAACCGGTAAACGAGACTGCGGCTACGCCGTCAGACGAGATCAATGCATCTCCTACCGCGCCGCCGGATCCGGTGACGAGATTGAAGACGCCGGGCGGGAGACCGACGGCATCCCACATCTCTGCGATCAAAACACCAAGATGCGGCGTGGCCGACGCTGGTTTGAGCAGGATCGTATTGCCGTAGACCATCGCTGGTGCCATCTTCCAGATGGGAATCGCCAAAGGGAAGTTCCAAGGCGTAATGAGCGAAACGACGCCTATCGGTACCCGTTTCGTGTAAAGCAGGATGTTGGGGTCGACGGAAGGCACGACATCGCCGACTGGATTAGAGCCTTCAACGCCGAAGTATTGCAACAGGGCAACCGCGCGCCCGACTTCGCCGCGCGCCTCGATAATTGCCTTACCGCATTCCCGTGTGATCGCCTGAGCGTATCTCTCTGCGTTCTGGCTCAGATAATCGGCTGCTGCCAGCAGGTGAGCGCCACGCGCCAGTGCGGACATCGATCCCCAAGCACGCCCGGCATCGGACGCGATTCCGGCTGCGTTCTCAACGTCTTGGGAACTGGACGCTTGGAAATCTCCAATCACATCTTCCAAGTCGGCCGGATTGCTACTCTGCGACACCTTGCCGGTCGATGCAACGGTCCAATTTCCGCCTACGTAGTTCATAAACGTGTCTCGTTCTGCCATCAATTGATCTCCTGTTTTCTTTCATTCGGCGGATTAGCGCCGTGCTCTCAACATCATCTCAAGTAAGTGCAAACATCGCTGAGCGGCTTGCGTTCTGCTTCTGGCAAGGCTGTCGGAAAACCGATGAAGAAGGCACCGACCACGGCCCAATCGGGATTTACACCTAGGGTCTGGTGCACTTCTTCAGCCTTGCAAAGGCGTCCGGTTGACCACCCTACTGCGAGGCCGAGTGCGTGCGCCATTAGCTGCATGTTCTGTGCCGCGCAACACGTCGCGGAGAAGTTCTCTTCGGTTATCTCTTCGTTTGAGCCGGGAAGCGAATATATCAGCATGAGTACCGGGGTCAGCAAAACCTCGTCACGAGCATCGGAGGAACTTCTTTCGCGGTTCGCAGGATTTGGGTTCTTGATGTTGTTCCATGTCCACTCGTAAACCGCATCGGCAACCTTTTTGCGTGCATCGCCGTCTTTTTCGAGGATTATGAAACGCCAAGGTTCGGTGTGTCGATGATTGGGTGCCCAAGTCGCCGCTTCGACTATCTGGTCGATCAACTCTCGAGGTACAGGTTCGGCGCTGAATTCCCGTACGGTGCGACGCGTTCGGATTACTTCCATTACCGCGCCAGCGACATCGTTAGGAATAGAATTTGTTTGTGTTGTCACGGGTCTCCTTCAATCGATTGTTTGGTCTGTTTGACGACCCGCTCATCAAGCGATTGTATGCCAAAATGCCAACGTTTAACTCAGAACCACGTTCTCGATTGCACAACCCATGAGCCGATACGGCAGAGCAAGAAAAGTTCACGCCAACACTGTCGAGGGGCGGCGTGCGGTATTGGAAGCTCTACGTGCCGAGCGCAACATCGATCGCCTGTTAGTTGCGGACGGTATCGAAGTCGGAACGCAGATGCAAGAGATTTTTTCGCTCGCCGAAGATGCCGGCATCCGAGTCGAGCATCTCCATCGCCGGGAACTTGAGCGCCAATCTCGCACAAAGAAAAGTCAAGGCGTCGTCGCTGTCCTATCCGACACTCGATACGTCACCATCGAGGACATCATCTTGGCAGCTGATAGCCGAAACCAAGCGCCGTTAATTGCGGTTCTGGACGGAATCGTTGATCCGCACAACCTGGGTGCCATTGCTCGCACCTTGGATGCCGCAGGCGGTCATGGCATCATCATCCCGGAACGTCGTGCGGCGGGCATCTCCCCCGGTGCAATTCGAGCGTCAGCAGGCGCGTTGATGCACCTGCCCGTTGCCCGCGTAGTAAACATCCCGCGCACAATCGAGTATCTAAATCAGCTGGGCTTGCAAACGTTGGCGTTGTCCGCCGATGCCGAGAGCGATTACACCCAGGCCGATCTTACGATTCCTACCGCGCTGGTCGTCGGCTCTGAAGAGAAGGGTGTCTCGCGCCTGTCTCTCAAAAATTGCACTGCCGCCATATCCATACCCATGCACGGTCAACTGGCATCTCTAAACGCGTCGGTCAGCGCAGCAATTGCGCTCTACGAGGCGGTGAGACAGCGCGCACCTTCCTGATCAACCAGTCGTTCCCCGCGAAGACGGAAATTAAAATGTCCCCTCCCGACATGCGGGAGGGGATAACTCAACACTTATGAACGACCGCTAGTTCTCGCAGTCTGGGTGGCCGTCTTCCCAGCGACCAAATGGGATGTCGTGTTGTCCGCCTTGGTTGATCTTGGACATCTGCTTGCGGCAATCCATCCACATGTCGTTCCACTTGACCGGATCACGTAGCTCGGAGTCCGGGTTCGACCGGCTACGAGCGACGAACTCAGGGAACGCTACGCGCCCGGAGTGTGCGCCGGTGTTGTGGTAGCGGAGGTCAAAGGACCATCGCATGTTGTCGCTCAAGTTCGCCAACGATCCGTGAACCGTTCGCTTGTGCATGAATACCACGTCGCCGCGCTCTGTCGGCAAGGGCGTCGCCTGCGCGTACGGGAACAGCTTTTCTGGGATCTGACGCCCTTGTACCATCGTCGTGTTAAACGAGTAGTTGTTGCAGTGGGTCAACAGATCGCCGCGGTGGGTGCCGGGCACCACGTTCAGGGGACCAGACTCAACTGGTGTGTCGGTTAGCGAGAACCAGACCGTTACCATGTTGGTGTCATCTGCCTCTGGCACAACAACCCCGTGATCCTGATGCCACAGTGTGGCGCCGATCAGTGGCTGGTCGTTGGCATCCTTGGGCAAATGCTTTTCCGGCGGCTTGATCCGCACGTGTTGCACCGGGTTAGACGAGATCTCCGGGCCGATCAACTGCTCCAGTACGTCCAGCAAGTTGTCGTCCACAAATGCGTTGAAGACGGCCGGACCGAACCAACAAGGAGTGTCTTCCTTGACATCCTGGAATGGTAGCGAGAAGTCGAAGTACTGTGCATGCTGACGGCCTGTCTCCTGATAGATCTTCAGGATGCGCTGGTCAAACGGCAGCTCTTTGTACTCCGATCCGATTTCGCCGTCTTCGTAAAGGTCACGAGCCAGATTGTCCAGAACGCCCTCGTACTCCTCAATGATCGGGTCGAGAACCTTCCGAGGGTCAAGAACACCCTTGACCTTGACGAATCCTTGCTCTTTGAAGTCATGTACGACGGATTTCGTCGCGACAGCCATTTCTATCCTCCGTGTTCGGATTCCTTGTTTAATGGCAAAAGATTTTACTCTAATCGCGCGCTGTTTTACACGTCTTGTGCAACATTTCGCGCGATACACGTCATTCCGACGAAAGTCGGCGCTTCAGCGGGCGGAACGCCCATCCAGAGGAGATGGAGTAATCAGCATCCCCCTAGCCCCCTTACGCAAGCGAAGGGGGGAGATTCCTCGCTACGCTCGGAATGACATGGAGTATGCATCGGAAGGACAAGGGAAGGTCTCAGAATGACATGATTGAGGCTGGCTAAAACTCGGCTCTGATACATGCAACCTCGTGCCGACGGGTTAGTGAACCAGTACTTCGCATTTGAGGCACTATCTCCGCGCAGTCATCTATCGCAATTGGGCAGCGCGTACGGAAGACGCAGCCTGAAGGCGGATTCGCCGGACTTGGGATGTCGCCGCTCAAGACGATGCGCTCGCGCTTCCGCTCCAACACCGGATCGGGCATCGGCGCGGCTGAAAGCAATGCCTGTGTATACGGGTGCAACGGGTTCTCGTAAATCTCATCACCATCCGCCATCTCCACGATCTTGCCTAGGTACATAACCGCGGTTCGATGCGCGGTGTGTCGGACTACTGAGAGGTCATGCGCCACAAAGATGAATGCCAAATCTTGCTCGTCCTGCAAGTCCTCAAGCAGATTGATGACCTGCGCTTGTATCGACACATCCAGCGCGGAGACTGGCTCGTCCAGTAGGATCAGGTTCGGATTGGCTGCCAGCGCACGGGCTATCGCTATTCGTTGCCGTTGTCCGCCTGAAAACTGGTGGGGATAACGAGTTGCCACGCCGGGATGCAGCCCTACCATCTGGAAAAGCTCTGTTACGCGATCCCGATACTCGTCTTCCGACTCAATGGCGTTGTGCGCCTGCAACGGCTCACCAACGATGTTTCCCGCACGCATCCGGGGATTCAACGAACCGTAAGGATCCTGAAATACCATGCTCATGTTTCGACGCGCAGCACGCAACACCTCTGAAGGCGCGCCTACCAGTTCATCGCCTTGAAATATCACGCTCCCAGAGGTTGGCTTCTCCAACTGAATCACTGCCCTCGCAACCGTCGTCTTGCCCGATCCGCTCTCACCGACGATGCCCAACGTCTCGCCCGGATTCACATGAAACGACACCCCGTTGACGGCTTTGATGTGTCCAAGAATGCGTTGCATGATGAATCCGCGCATGATCGGAAAATGCACATGCAGATCGCGAACGGACAGCAACGGCACCGCTGCGAGATTAGCGACTGCCAAATCGCCAACCGACGCAAACGCGCCAACCCGATCCGGCGCCGTCGCTACAGCGGTGGCGCGGGAGGTAGTGGGATACGATGTTGCTCCAAGCGAATTCATGTCAATTCGAACTCTAAAGCGCTGGTGTCTTGGGTATTTAATGCGTTAATCGAATGACCAGTCGTCAGGCTCTCGATTCGTAAGGAAAACCTTGATCGCTAAGGGTTCAACGCCGAATCTTTCCAGCATCAAGATGGTTCGATCCAACAGGAGTTGCGGATTCCCACCAACCTCTAGCCACAAACCGTTTGGAAGTTCATATCCCCGCGAGAATGGGCTACTGTAATGATGCGGCGAGTGGTTGACAAAATACCTTCCTGCACTTCCTACCATCATCACTTCTTCGTTGAGTTTGCCTTGCCTCACAAGCCAAGATGCTACCTGACCGTATAGTTCTGCCCAATCGCCCGTTTCCCGCTCCTCGCCATTTGGGAACTTAACTAGTGAAGGGTGAGGTCCATCGAACTTCGCGAAAATCTTAGGCAGAGCAACCCACTCATTCGAAGGTAGCGAGGATTGAACCCTTGAGGGTGCTTCTTCAGTTGTGGTCATCACTGTTTCTCCTTAACGGCAACCCGTAGATTTCATGCTATCGCGTCAACTCACGGGTGCACGATCTTGCAAATGGTAAGACTGGATGGCGGCGTACGACATACGATCGAGGCTCAATGCAGTAGCCCCCTCGCTCTCGTCTGTAACCCGCGCCTCCCACTCAAGGCTAGCAATTCGACGATTACGATCCACTAATCGATACATCTGCCATAGATCGCCGTCTGTGATAACTACGCTGTTGGCTTGTAACCATAACGCGTAATTCAGACCTTGACCGATCGCGCGAGCACCGAGACGTGAACCGTACCGCTTCGATTCCACAACAATGCGAGGCAAGTTGTTGACCATCAACACATAATCAGCGCGGCGCGGTCCAACGGAATGCTCGAGACGCACACGTGTCGAATCTTTGAAATCCCAACCCAAAACTGCCAACAACGGATCAACCAACAACTGCCGAGTTGGTATCTCGTTCCGCACCAGATACCTTCGACGGAGCTCGATGCGCTGCTTCAACATCGAAATAGTTTCTAGCAAGAGTTCAGAGGGCATGTGAAAATCTCTGCGATCTGCAAACCGTTACGAACGTTCCGTCCAGTATGTGCCTAATGCCATCGTAGCCAAGATATTGCGCTCCTTCGGTACTCTTGGGTTTATCAAGTTGCTAGTCAACATTTTAGCGCAAGCGTAGCGATAGTTCAAGCCGATGTGGCAGAGGATTTGACCTTATCGCTATTAAGGGCCTGGTGAAAATCCAAATTGGACCTCCCCTCAAGGGTTATCATCGTAAGAAATAAAGACATCGTTAGGGTCTACGCCACACTCCTCGAGCAACACGCAGGCTGCGTTCACCCCTGATTTGGGTGTGTGGTGCAGTTCTATATAGATACCATCTCCCATCTCGTACTCAAGTTCGAATTCTCTCCGATTGTCATGCCTAGGACGATCATTCGCAACGTATTTGGTCCTAGACCGATACGCCCAGATCGGAAGCTCTACCTCATCTAGGAGGTGGTATATGAAACCCACGTAAATCGCCACATTTCTCACTAACTCGGACCACGACAGCATCTGCATTCGAAAAACGTACCCATCGGAAAAGTAGAGCGCAGAAGGCACTGGGGGATTACTCAATTCCCTGAGGCTACCGAGTGTTTTCAAGTTTCGATTACTCTGCTCAGGCTGTCTATCAATCAATGAGTTCGCGAACGCTTCTGACACTAGTGCCAATGCAGCTTGGATATCGGAAGTCCAATCCGCGGGACTAAAGTCAGGATTGGCAAAACGCTGTGCTCGAATTGCACTCACTACGGCATCACCTATCGAAATCGAAAATCTTGCAATTTCGATAACCTCAATCTGCGCTACTTCATCGTAGTCACCTTCATCGTAGTCATCTGCGTCGTAATCGCTATCCATTTGCTCCGCAAAAATATCGTTCTCTATACCAAGCAGTATCCAATCGTCACCGTCAGTCACGATCCCCAATCTGACACCTTCCGAATAGCAGTACCGCGACACTTGGTTCATAGCATTTGCCAGATCAGTATTGAGGGATTTCGCCTCAACCAATATCATTGGCGTTCCAGTTCTGCGGTCTTTCAGCGCATAGTCGGCAACTCCAAATCCCCTACCCGTCTCAAGCGCGACCTCGTCCGGATTTCCGACGTCCCAACCCAAAGCTCGCAACATCGGGTCGATGAGGGTAGCCCTTGTCTGTACCTCATTTCCTTGTAGATTTGCGCGAAACCTAGTCAACGTACCCCGTAACTCGAAAATCGCAAGAACGGTTTCTTCTATCCGGGCCATTAGAGATTCCTTTCTTTGAATATGCGGAACAAGTTCTCAGTCTACTGTCAAATGCTCAACCTGATTTCCCCACCCTCTCCCACTCCCAGCAGGCCGCTACGTGGGCCTCGCCGACCTCTTCCATCCAGGGGTCGTCTTCTGAGCAGCGTTCTACGGCGTAGTCGCAGCGGGGGTTGAAGGCGCATCCGGTTGGCATTTGAGTCGGGTCTGGGACATCGCCGGGTATCTGTGTCAGTTTTCCCGACTCGCGTTTCATGTCTAGGCGCGGGACCGATCCGAGTAGTCCGAGGGTGTAGGGGTGTCGCGGGTTTCCGTAAAGTTCTTCTGATGGTCCGGTTTCGCGTATCTTGCCGGCGTACATTACGCAGACGCGGTCGGCGTATCTCGCGACTACGCCGAGGTTGTGCGTGATCATCAGCAACGCTGTGCCGAGACGCTCGGTCAGGTCTTTCATCAGTTCCAAAATCTGCGCCTGAATCGTCACATCCAACGCCGTGGTCGCCTCGTCTGCGATCAACAATCTCGGGTTGCAACTCAATGCGATAGCGATCATGATTCGTTGCCGCTGCCCGCCGCTCATCATGTGCGGATAGTCGCGCATCCTAGCCGATGGATCGGGTATGCCAACCATGTCTAGCAACTCTGCTGTGCGCGCCGACGCCTGTCTGCGTGTCATTCCGAGATGCTCCTGTAGCGGCTCGACGATCTGTCGTCCTATCGACAACACGGGATTCAACGAGGTCAGCGGCTCCTGAAATATGATTCCGATCTTGCCCCCTCGGACGTGCCGCATCTCTCGCATGTTCAATCCGAGCAGGTTCACGCCCTCGAATAAGACCTTGCCGCCCACTATTCTTCCCGGCGGGTCTGGTACTAACCTGACAATCGACAGCGCCGCAACACTCTTACCGCATCCCGATTCCCCTACCAATCCGACCGTCTCACCTTCGTCGATGTGCAGATCAACACCATCTACGGCGCGTATCACGCCGAAGTCGGTGTGGAACTGGGTCTCTAGGCTGTTCACCTCCAAAAGGTGTCGGTACGATGTTGCGGCAGGCATTTGCACTTTCAATCGATCTCTTTGGGCGGTTTCTACTATGGGCAGTTTCAGGTAACTTATGCAATCTTATCCAACCATCGCAATGGGCTTGCGTTTGCTCTTGGGCGTTGCGCATCCCCCTAACCCCTTACGCTCCGCGAAGGGGGGATTTATCCGTCATTCCGACGAAAGTCGGCGCTTCAGCGGGCGGAACGCCCATCCAGAGGGGATGGGAGTGTTTGAACCATGATTGCCATGATTTTGGAATGATGAACTGTGATGTTCTGAACCCCTTTAATTCCCCCTTGAATCATCAAGGGGGAGGGGTAGGATGTTCTTCTCTGTGGATTCTCGCCTGCGCGAGAATGACGATAGGGACGTGGGCGAGCGAAGCGAGAACGCGGGGATGCCGGGGAGGGTGTTAGGCGGCAGGCAGGCAAGCAAGCATACCCCTAGCCCCCTTACGCTCCGCGAAGGGGGGATTCCTCGCCTGCGCGAGCATGACGATGGGAACCCCCTTGTATTCCCCCTTACAAAGGGGGAGGGATAGATGATTCCCCCTTTCAAAAGGGGGAGGGGATGGATGATTCCCCTCTATGGATTCCCGCCTGCGCGAGAATGACGAAGTCTGCGCGAGTGTTAGCATTTGGCTACTCGACACCGCGCATGAACGATTGCGACCCGACAGATGGTAGACAACCTCCTTCACGCTGGCGTCTCGCAGTCTCCGATCACGCCTCCGACTGGCTTCACAATCGGTGGGCCTGAGTTCGGCGATCGTCAATCACTTGGGATCGAAGACGATCTATACGCGCGATGCGTCGTCGTCAGGTCATACGACGAAACGGCGGCACTCGTTTCCCTTGACGTTTGGGCCATCTCTAATCGTTTAGAAGAAGAGATTAGAGGCTCTGTTACCGACGCCACCGACATCCCTCAGCAGAACGTCATTGTTCTCGCAACTGGAAACGGAACATCTCCGCCGCTCTGGCGAGACCATTGCAAAAATAACCTCCCCCTTGATTCTCAAGGGGGATTTGAAGTGGGGGGCGATGACGCATTCCACTCTGGGGGCGCTCGCACAGCCTCTCTGGATTCTCGCCTTCGCGAGAATGACGGTGATTTTAATGTGGTCTCGCGAGGGTCACCTGATCTGCCAACGCAATACCGCAACTACATCAGATACCTACCTGACATCATCGCCGGCACTGTTTTAGAAGCCAAACTTGCCCTTGAACCTGCGGCTGTCGGCACAGTATCGACAACTTTGCCCAACTTAAGCACCTTTGCAAAACCGAATCAATCAGAAAACTTAGAGACCGAACGCGAGTCTCTTCAACTCACGGTCATACAAAATGCCGACAACCACATAGCCTGTCTGCTCTACAACTTCGCTTGTCCTGCCACGATCATTGGCAATACTGAAGCGTGGACCTCTGATTATCCGGGCGTCGCATCCTCAGCCCTTGAAAACGCTGGCATCAGCAACGCCATCTTTATCCAAGCCGCATCCGCGGATGTCAGACCGTTCGACTGGTGGGACGGCAATGCAAACATCTCCCATCCCGAACGCTCATCAACCGATGCTCAAGCCTTCGGAATTCTTCTAGCTACTCAAGCCATAAGGTCGGTGCCGAACGCTGTAACCCGTCGGAACGCGCAGATTAAAACAGCCACGTCCGAAAACGGCGATATCACAGCCCTACGAATCGGCGATACAACTCTCATCTCAGTCACCCAACCCCAACCCATCGAATTCGCCGCGAGCCTACGGTCCGCATTGCCCGAAACACACCTCCTGATCGGCACCAATCTCGCAGGTAGAGAGATAGCAACCACCGGATCTGTTGAAGAGACGGTCCGATTGGTTAACCAAAGCGGAATATATCCTTGAATCAATAGGACGTTCCCAGGTCGTCTAATGGTAGGACGGAGGACTTTGAATCCTTCAATCCAGGTTCGAATCCTGGCCTGGGAGCCAGTTATTTCCTAACTCAAACTGGGTCGAAAGAACGAATCAAAACTGGGCGAGGGCATCGGAGCATCAGTTGCGGATTCCAAGTTTTCACATGCCATCGCTGTGAGTATGACGGCGAAAATCTATGAAACAGCAAAAACGCGGTCGATTGTGGTCCCTGCTTCGACTGTATACGCAATAGCTTGTTTCGGCACAGTATACTTGGAAGCGTAGACCGGAGGGTGGTCGTCGCATGGTCGCAATGTTGCTTGAGGCCTAGCGACTTTTGCGGCAACCAATTACCCTTGCTACAGGAACCTCCGGTCACGCTCTATGCTATTTTGCGTATGTATCGACGCGTATGAGGATCCGATTCCTAGGCAGTGGAGCGAGTGTTCTGATCGTCTCCAACGAATCAAAACGGGGCGTGTGCTTTAACTGGCACACGCCCCGTTTTCTTTCTGCTCAATGGCTGAAAACGATCAGTTCATCGAAGCCAATCGACGTCGTTCCTCTTCGCTCGCACGGATCTCAGCCTCTTCATCGTAGATCGAGGCTTGCAATGCTTCGTCGGTAGCCAAGCTCCAAGGCGTTTCAACGACCCAATGGTTCGGCTCCATCTCGATCAACGGGGGACGCTCATTCGCGTATTGGTGAGATTGGTCCACTTCGATTGGTGTGCGAGTCATAAACACGTCGCCCGGTGGCGGGTCAATGGGTGACACGACCTCACCCGGCAAGATGATCTCGTCACGCGTAATGTCCGGGTGTGAGGGCAAAGCGGCGGAGATCAGAGCGTTGGTGTAGAGGTGCAACGGGTTGTTGAAGATGGCCTCTGTATCACCCATTTCCTGTACTACGCCGAGGTACATGACCGCCATTTCGTGGCACATGTATCGAACCGTAGCCAAGTTGTGCGCTACTAACAGATACGCCAGACCGTGTTCGTTCTGCAGGTCGACCAGCAGGTTCATGATCTGCGCCCGGATCGAAACGTCGAGCGCCGACACTGGCTCGTCCAAGCAGATGAGTTTAGGGTTCAAGGCAAGTGCCCGGGCGATGCCGATGCGCTGCCGTTGACCACCTGAGAACTCGTGCGGGTAGAGGTTCATCTGGTACGGGTTCAGCCCAACCTCAACTAGAAGGTCGCCCACACGATCCCGAATCTGTTGCCTCGACATCGTGGTCGCGATCTCCAACGGCTCACCGACGATAGCCTGCACCCTCATTCGCGGGTTAAGCGAAGACCACGGGTCTTGAAATACCGCCTGCACCGAGCGTCGGAATTCACGCCGTCCGGCACGCGTCATCGTTGCCACATCCTCGCCCTGCCAGAAGATGTGCCCTTCGGTTGGCTCTTCCAAACCCAAGATCACCTTCAGAGTTGTGGTCTTGCCGCAACCAGATTCCCCCACGAGCCCAAAGGTCCTTCTCTCACGGACGTCGAAACTGACATCGTCAATCGCCTTCAACCAGCTTCGCTGACCGATTCCTAAGAACCTACCGCCGACATCGAACCATTTTCGTAGGCGTCGAACCTGCAAGATCGTGTCCGACGGATTCGATGCTCCCGGCGCGTCTTCAATCACTACTGGGGTTGCTGTCTCTGTTGCCATTTATTGTTTTACCTCTTGAACCGAGTTCTACGGTTGTCAGCTCATATCGTCATCTGATTCAGGTCGGGGTCATCCGTATGAAACGAGATGCTTGTATTTGTCAAAGTCGGCCACGGATGCTCGCGATAGTTGCACTTGGTGACCTGGTGCGACTTCTACCAGTTCCGGGCGGACATTTGCGTCCTCTTCTTCGTACTCCAGCGGCGAACGAGGCGCGAACGCGTCGCCTTCTGGAAGGTTGTAAAGCAAAGGCGGTTGACCTTCGATCTGCGGCAAGCGGCCCGTCTTCTCCTCCAGCTTCGGCACTGAGTTGATCAAGGCTTTCGTGTACTCGTGAAGCGGTGAGTTGAATATCGTCCGAACGTCGGCTGACTCCACGATCCTGCCGGCATACATAACCGCCACGCGGTCGCACATTTTCGCAACGATCCCGAAGTCGTGCGTGATGAAGATAATGCCAACCCCGGCTTCGCGCTGAATCTGACGTAGCAGCCTTAGATAGGCTGCTTGAATCGTGACGTCCAATGAAGTGGTCGGCTCGTCAGCAATGATTACGTCTGGGCTGGTCGAGATCCCGATAGCACCGACAACACGCTGTCGCATTCCACCTGACAACTGGTGTGGGTAGTCCTTTGCACGAGTTTCGGGTGCCGGGATGCGAACTTTTCTAAGCGCATCTACTATCGAATCCCAAAGGTCTTTACCCCGCAAGCGCTGGTGGATGCGAATAGCCTCACCCACTTGGTTCTCGACCGTGAATACGGGGTTAAGAGCCGTCATGGGGTCCTGCAGTATCATCGACACCTCGCCGCCTCGCACCTGCGTCATCTCACGCTCTGACAACTCCAACAGGTTGCGGCCATTCAAAACGACCTCGCCACCTACGATGTGTCCTGGGGGCGATGGCACGAGCCGCATGATCGAGAGGGCGGTAACGGACTTACCGGATCCCGATTCACCTACAACGCCCAATGTTTCGCCACGTCGCACGCTGTACGTAACGCCATCCACGGCCTTGACCGTCCCCCATCGCGTTGCGAAGTGCGTTTGCAGGTTGTTTACATCAAGAACCACCTCGGATGTCGCGGCAGACGGACCAAATCCGTCGCTATCGACTTCTGCGGCATCCTCCAAAATGTGCTCGCGCTCTTCAGCAGTAGCGGTTGAGGTCTGTGCCATATTGATACTTCTCCCTAGATCCGTCTCTGATCGTCAAGTGTTAGAAGATTGGTTTTCTGTTTCTTCGTTCGTCGATGCAACTTGGACGCGTTGATACGGTTTCGCGTTGCGCGTGTATGTGCAAGATAACAGAAATTGACGCTCGGTGCAAAATCTCGCTTTAGATTCTTCCGAAACCAGTCTGGCTACGTTACACCCAACTCCCGACTCAAAGTCGTCAACGACCGATCGACCGCATCCACGATGAAGTCTACTTCGTCGGCATCCACGACCAACGGCGGGCACAGCGATATTACGTCGCCGGCACGGAATGACACAACGCCGTTCTCAAACAGCAATTTCGGCAATCGTTTCGCCAAACCTGCGCTCGCAGGGAATGGCGTCTTGCTCTCGCGATCCTGCACCAACTCAACTGCGGCCAACAGACCTAAACCGCCGCGCACATCACCCACGATCTTGTGGTCATGCAACCGCTGCAACTCGTCATATAGGTAGTCGCCCATCTGTCGGCTGTTGTCCACCAAGTCTTCGTCCTCGAAGATGTCCAAGTTGGCCAACGCCGCTGCCGCGCTCACTGGGTGACCGCCAAACGTCACCAAGTGCCTGAAGGTCTCATCTGGCCCGCCGAGGAACGCGTCTGCGATCTTCTTAGTCGCGATCGTCGCGCCTAAAGGCGAGTAACCGCTTGTCAATGACTTCGCGACCGTCGTGATATCTGGCGTCACATCCCAGTTCATCGGCGCAAAATACTCACCGGTGCGACCAAAACCAGTGATCACCTCATCTGCAATCAGCACCACATCGTATTCATCCGCAATCTCTCGCAACCGCTGCCAGTATTCAGCAGGTGGGATATGAATTCCTGCCGCCGCTGAGATTGGCTCTGCAATCATCGCGGCCACTGAATCAGGGCCGTTATGTTTTATTGCGACTTCGAACTCGTTCGCACACCTAATCGCCACATCGACAGGGTGGCCCTCGAAAGGCAAGCGATAAGAATCCCAGTTGGTTACATGGATCGCTCCCGGCATTTCCGGGCCGCAAGGGTCAGCTGCGGGGCTCCGTCCCAGACTCACGGCCATTGCCGTTGCACCGTGATACGAGTACCGACGTGAAATCACCTTGAACGCGCCGGCCTTGCCCGTCAAAGCCTGGTACTTCTTAGCCATCTTCACCGCCGTCTCTACCGCCTCTGATCCGCCTGACAAAAAGAACGTCCGAGCGTCCTTGTCGTGATAGAGGGATGCGATACGTCCCGCCAACTCGATCTGCGACGGCGTGGCCGAATTCGCCGGGGGAGTTTCGATGCCTGCTATCTGCTCATACATCGCATCTGCAATCTGCCGCCGTCCATAGCCCGCCGCCTTGTACCAAAGCCCTCCCATCGCATCCAATACCCGATTACCCTCGATATCCTCTACCCAGGCCCCCTCGCCTTTGACGTAGATCTTGAGGTTGCCTCGCCAGTCCTCTATCTGTTGAGCGTGCATGAAGAGATGCTCGCCTGCGATGCTCTGCAACTCCTCAATCCGTTCGCCAGTGATCGGTGCTTCGGTCATCGTTGCCATCTAAGGAGTTCCTCCAAAATCCGCGGGCGCATTCACACGATTGCCCAACTGAATCTCATTCTCATTCTAATCTGGAACGAATCGATTCAGGAGCACACGCCATGCAGACGCAAGGTATAATGACGCGTGGCATGTCCTACCTAACCCCGCGGTCTCGAACCGCCGAGTGCTCTTGTATCAACCCCATGCAGGGGTTAGATACAAACTTCAACGCGTGAACTGCAACAAACGCTGACACGCATCGGACACCCCTGCCGCACTACGCGCAGGGGTCTTTTTTTGCCCCAAAGCAAACAGAAGAGAAGAACAGAGCACACAACCCTCAACGGAGAAATCTCAACTTGACACTCGCAAATGCCGAGATCACGAACTTCGAGACTGTCGAAGTCGATTTCGCTCAACACCGTGTTCTTGACCGTTTCTCGGACGACGAACTCGCCGAAATCAACCGACAACTCGAAGACGCTCACCCATCCGAGATTCTTCGCTGGGCCGATGAAAACTTCGGAGACCGCCTGATCCAGATGTCCTCGTTTGCCATCGACGGCATGGCGATATTCGACATGTTTTGGAGGATAAATCCCAAAGCACGACTCGCGACCCTAGACACTATGCGTCTCTTTGAAGAGACGTACGACCTCATGGATCGCATCGCACGGCGATACAACACCGAAGTAGAAGTCCACTACCCAGACATCCGAGAAGTCGGAAGAATGATCCGGCAGCATGGCATGAACCTCTTCTACAAAGGCGTGCAGAACCGCAAGCTCTGCTGCGAAATCCGAAAGGTCAACCCACTAAACAAAGCCCTGAACGAAGCCGATGCATGGATCACAGGACTGCGGCGCGACCAGGGCATGAAGCGCGGCGAAATCGAAATCATCCAGAAAGACCTCGCCCACGACGCCTACAAGATCAACCCCGTCGCCAACTGGACCGCCGAACAAATCCGACAATACGCCCTAGACAACAAAGTCCCATACAACATCCTTCACGACAAGGGTTTTCCGAGCATCGGTTGTGCGCCGTGCACGCGTGCGGTGAAGCCCGGGGAGGATGAACGATCAGGACGTTGGTGGTGGGAATCCGATCCTGAGGCTAAAGAGTGTGGGATACATACTGTCGCGCCAAGTACATAGTCCTCTTCTGACCGATTACAGCGAACTGGGAAAGCCACCGTTTTCCGACAACCCAATCTCGGGTGCGGAGTCATACGTCTTGGAACTCCCGCCAATCCAGGTCTAACTGCCTCACCGCTGATCGCAACGTCCCGATTTTCAAATCTTTCCTCCCCCAATCTGGTAAAACTGCATCAGAGTTCGAGTCTGGGTTGAACCACTTCCTGTGCGAACCGCCACCCCGTCTCGTGACCTCGTAACACCCAAGTTTTGTCAACTTGCGAGCGGCTTCTCTGTATCTCACGGGACAGTTACAACTGTGTCTAAGGACAAGGGACCATCCGCGTCGTCCAGATATATGCTCGAAGGCAACTGCCGCCCTCTATCCTCGTAAATCTCCACAACCGCCGCAAAGGCATCTTCGGCGTTCGTCAATGCCTCGGCTACGGTGTCACCTTCAGTTATCAGCTCCGGCAGCAGCGGAGAGGTAACCGTATAGCCGCCTTCAGGTTGAGGCGTCAAAACCAGCGGGATTCTCGCTTTCATCTGCTGACCGACTCGATTCACTCTTGTAATGCTCTCACTCCAAACTCAAGTTCTTCAAATCATAGCCCATCGTTCAAATCACGTTAATCACGGTTCAAACCCATCAGACAGACCCATTACTGCCGTTCGCAAACTCAATCACGGCTTTACGCGCATCATCGTCCCGCATCTGCACGGGCGGCGACTTCATGAAGTAGGCTGATGCTGGTTCAACCGCGCCACTCACACCGTTATCCATTGCGATCTTCGCGCTGCGAATCGCATCGATAGCAACCCCTGCCGAGTTCGGGCTGTCCTCTACCTCCAGCTTCAGTTCCACGTTCAACGGAACATCGCCCCAAGACGTGCCTTCCAGGCGGATGTAGGCCCATTTGCGATCTTCCAACCACGGAACATGGTCGCTTGGGCCGATGTGAACGTCATCGGTCGGCAACTCTTTCTCTAACTGTGACTGTACCGATTGTGTCTTCGAGATTTTCTTTGTCACCAGTCGCGCGCGTTCCAGCATGTTGTAGAAGTCGGTGTTTCCGCCGAAGTTGAGCTGGTAGGTGCGGTCCAACCTGACACCGCGGTCTTCAAACAACCTCGCCAATACGCGGTGGATGATGGTGGCTCCGACCTGTGACTTGATGTCATCGCCGACTACCGGCAAACCCCGGTCATCGAACCGCTTCTGCCAGTAAGGTTGATTGGCGATGAAAACTGGGATGCAGTTGACGAAGGCGCAGCCCGCTGCCAAAATCTGCTCTACATACCACTTCGTCGCCTGTTCAGAACCAACCGGTAGATAGTTAATAACCACGTCTACCTCCCGATCACGCAGAATACCCACGATGTCCGCGGTAGAGCCGGGAGCCTTTTCCACAACGTCTTCCAGGTACTGACCTATGCCATCGTGAGTCATCCCGCGATCCACGGATATCCCTGCGCGGGGAACGTCGTGGAATTGCAAGGCATTGTTAGTCCTTGCAAAGATCGCCTCGTTGATGTCTACACCGACCTTTTCCTTGTCCACATCGAACGCCGCTACAACATTCACATCGCCGATGGTGTAACCGCCCAAAACGTTGTGCATCACGCCCGGGACCGGTGGCGAATTATCATCCACCTCGCCGTACTTGTGTATGCCCTGAATCAGCGAGGAAGCACAGTTCCCCAGACCGATGACTGCAACATTAATCCGACCCACAGGGGTTCTCCTTTCAACAGGCCCTAAAGAAACGGCGGGCGATACCGTCTGTCCCGCAACACGAGACTGCGATTCTTGAGTTGACATGGCATCAGAACCAGAGGCAGAATCCTTTGCATCTTGGTCAACGACCGCGCTAGCCAAAGGGCGGTTCGATCCCGGAGCCAGCGCTGCTTGCAGCGCATCCTCCGAGATGATCCAACTCTTACCCAGCCGGCTAGCCGGTATGAGCCCCTCACGCAACCACTTGTAGACCGTCTTGCTGCTAACGTCCAAACGCTCAGCAACATCACGAACCTTCAAATTGGCCATGCGAGTCGCTCCTTCCTAAAACTTCCCATTGCCTTAACTCTGCTTACTTCCGTCAACTTCTACTATTTTCTAACAAACAGCCACAAAGTGCAAATCATCATCTCAGATTCACGTGTGGATTCTGTAGATAACTACCGTCATACCCGCGTAGGCGGGTATCCAGAGGGGGAGTGTGAGGGGGTATACGTCCCATTCCGCTTTCGGAACGCTCGTCCACCCCCTGTGGATTCTCGCCTGCGCGAGAATGACGAAGGAGCCTCTGCTGTCATTCCGAGTCCGCTCCATGTCATTCCGAGCGGAGCGAGGAATCTTCCCCCTCAACGAGACCTTTGCAAAACTACCGTCATTCCGACGAAAGTCGGAATCCAGAGGGGTTGGCTGGGTGGTACCAACGTCATCTAAACCCCCTTTAATTCCCCCTTGTACATCAAGGGGGAGGTTACGCATCCCCCTAGCCCCCTTACGCAAGCGAAGGGGGGAGATTCCTCGCTCCGCTCGGAATGACATGGTGCGCGAAGTAAGGGATGCTCTAACTGGCGGGGCATCCCCTGCGTCTCGCTTCGCTCGCCGCGTCCCCTTGCGCTAAAGCGAAGGGGACGTACTCACATCTCTCTCCCGCCCCTCTGGATTCCGGCTTGCGCCGGAATGACGTATTGGCGCGGGAATGACGGGGTATCGATTCATAGATTTGCAAGACGAGGCGCGCGATGCAAACATCGCGTATTATGATGTGTTGGCGTGAAAAACGCAGCGGGTCAAGCTGACTCACGCGAGGAACAATCAAATAATGAAACGTATGCATGATGTAAGGGAGAGGGGTAGACTAGGAACCGTCCGGGCGTTGAGGATTGTAGCGCCTGGCATTATCGCATCGTTCGCTGTGTCTTTGCTCCTAATTGCGATCGCGGCATGCGAAGGTACGACTACGGTAGAGACCGTGGTTCAGACAGTAGTTGTGGAACGTGAGGTCGTGGTCGAAGTCGAGAGAGACGTTACGGTAGAGGTGGAAAAAGTGGTAGAAGTGCCCGTAACCGTCGAAGTTCTAAAGGAAGTGATGGTTCCCGTCGAAAAGGCGGTAACGGTGGAAGTCGTCAAGGAGGTCGTGGTCGAAAAGATGGTGGAGGTGGAGAAGGAGGTGCCGGTTGAAGTTGTCAAAGAGATCGAAATCGTCAAAGAGGTCCAAGTAGAAGTGCCGGTAACCGTCGTCGTTGAGAAGGAAGTGCAAGTCGCAAGCGAGACGATCGTGGAGACAGTGATCGTGGAAAAAGAAGTGGTCAAGGAGGTAGAAGTGCCAGTTACCGTCGTTGTGGAGAAAACCGTCGAGACAGTTAAAGAGATTGAAGTTACGCCCACTCAGCCTCCGTCGCCAACGCCCGTAACCGACAAGATCCAAAACGTGACAACCGCGATCTCCGCTGGCGATAGTTTCACCTGCGCCCTGCGCGAGAACGGAGAAGCGGTGTGCTGGGGCGACAACGAAAACGGCCAATCGAGCCCGGAGCTTGACCGTTTCACTGCAATAAGCGCGGGTCGGTGGCACGCTTGCGGTTTGCGTGAAGACGGGCAGGTGGTCTGCTGGGGCAACAACGGTTACGGTCAGTCAAGCCCGCCGGGACACGTCTTTACTGCGATCAGTGCTGGCTGGATTCACACCTGCGGCTTGCGCGAAAATGGGGAAGCGCAATGTTGGGGCAGCAACGAATACAATAAGGCAAACCCGCCAGGCGGGCGATTTACAGCGATAAGTGCTGGCTCGTGGACCTCTTGCGGCCTGCGCGAAAGTGGTCAAATAGTGTGTTGGGGTTATTATTCAAGCGGGCCTGAAGGTCGGTTTACCTCAGTTGAAGTTTGGAGCAATACTCAGTGTGGTCTGCGCGAAAACGGCGAAGTAGTTTGCGCTCATGGCGCCACGCCTGAAGGTCGTAGTTTCAAGGCTATATCCGGATTTGATGGTCACATGTGCGGCTTGCGTCTAAACGGCGAGGCGATGTGCTGGGGAAACAATGAACAGGGACGGGGGGCAGCACCGGCCGGTCAATTCGTCGCCATCAGCGCGGGTTATGATCACACCTGCGATGAGACCGACCGGCGAAGTGGTGTGCTGGGGAGACAACAGCGATGGAGAGACGGACGTGCCGGACGGTCTCTTTGCTGTGCCTAGCGCGTCCTCGCGGTGACGCGAAGCACCGGATGATCTGTCGTTAGACACCGCGTCCTATTAGCGAGATCGCGGGGGATGCACTGCCAGTTTCAGCATCCCCCTAGCCCCCTTACGCTATGCGAAGGGGGGAGGTTACGCATCCCCCTAGCCCCCCCTTGCGCAAGCGAAGGGGGGATTCCTCGCTGCGCTCGGAATGACAAAGGGTTGCTCGGAATGACATGGGTGATCGCCCAACCATTAAACTTCATTCAGATCGATAGCCTATCCAATCGGACCATCACATGAAAACCGCAACCCGAGAAACTCTCTACTACGAACACTCCGCAGCCAATCCGGTGACTCTCCATGTCAAGCCCGGGGAATGGTTCGAGGTTCAGACCCAGATGAACCGCGGGCCCGACACCGAACTTGTTCCTGAGGACATCCGAGAGCTCTACAACACCTATCGATCCGATTCACAACCTACAGACCGCGGCAATGCGTCATCCGGTTGCACCTATGTCGAAGGTGCTGAACCCGGGCACATGCTCACCGTCCATATCGGTGAGATCAAGACCCACCCCGTTGGATGGACCCGATACGCCGGATCCACTGGCGCAATGCCCGGATACTTGGGACCATCAAATATCGGTCCTCAGTTCCGCATCTGCCGCATCGACGTCGAAAACGGTCAGATCATCTGGAACGACAAACTATCTTTCCCCGTTGAACCCATGCTTGGGGTCGTCGGCGTCGCACCTCAGCGCGAAGCGCGTCATAATGGATGGGCAGGTCAATGGGGCGGCAACTTCGACATCCAAGAGGTAACCACCGGCGCCAAACTACATCTTCCCGTCTACCACTCCGGCGCACTTCTCCACGTAGGAGACATGCACGCCCGACAAGGCGATGGCGAGATATGCGGTGGCGGTGGAATCGAGACTGGCGGCTCGGTAATGATGAAGGTCGAAATCTCCCCGATGCCCGAAGAGATGTCATGGCCACGTATCGAAAACGACACTCACATCATGACCACCGGCATAGAGAAGCCTGCCGAAGACGCCTTCCGCATCGCACTCGCCGAGATGATCCTGTGGCTAGAAGCTGATTACGGCATGACACAAGGCGAGGCCTTCATCTTCCTCGCCCAGTGCCTCGAAGCACGCGTAACCCAGTTTGTAAACCCGACCTACTCATACGTCTGCAAAGTCAACCGCAAATACCTCGCATAGGTTCTCATCATGCCCATAACCAACTATACAGACGGCGACAAAGAGACCTTCCGAACCCGGATGCTGGAAGATGTCCGACGCAAAAAAGCTGAAAACCCCGATTACACCGTCGTTGACATCGGCGGACGTCACAACCCTTGGGCTGACGATGTCGTTGATGCTTACGTTGACGTGTTTGAGTTCGAGACTGATAAACGCTTATACGTTGGCGACGTGAATGATGAAGAGATCTGGCGAAAATTGGAAAAAGACGGGCCATTCGATTTTGCCATCTGTTCCCATGTCCTGGAAGACATCCCGTATCCGATGACCGGCCTCAGATGGTTGCCCCGAATCTCCAAAGCCGGCTTCCTCGGCCTGCCCGTTAAACACAGAGAAGTCGCGAACTCGAAAACCTTGTACTGGCTGGGACAGCCCCAACACTCATGGATATACGGAGTCCGTGCTACTGAACAGGGGAATTCAGAGCTTGTTGTAGTGCCCAAATGGCACAGCATCCATTACTTCAATCTCCAAATGCCCGATCAGGTTCCACTCGGTGAAGAAGACGCGAATCTGGGGCCGAGAACCTTGGGTTGGTTTGACAAGTCGAAAAGCGGATACGACCTAGAGTTGGGAGTGATCTGGGAACAGGACATCCCTTTCTGGACACCCGGCTACACAATGTTGCCCGCGGATCAGATCGAGATATTCAGGACCGCCTTGGCAGAAGGAGTTTGACCTACACAAAACCCGATCTCGCCTCTGCTTGTGCCAAGCTAACCAAAAGAACCTGAACTTAGGTGGTACGCTTACTCCACTGTTGATTCTGAAACAGGTAATCGCAACACTCTAAACCGGAACCGATTTTCCAGACATGACAAACACTCTTTACTACGGCGACAACCTCGAAGTCCTCCGTCGGTACATTGACGACGAATCAGTGGATCTGATCTACCTTGATCCGCCATTCAACTCCAACGCTACCTACAACGTCCTCTTCAAAGAGCAGACCGGCCAAAGTTCGCCCGCGCAGATCAAGGCATTCACCGATTCTTGGGAATGGACACAAGAAACAGAACGATCATTCGAGCAGGACATAATCCTTAACCCAAGCGTCCCGCCAGCGGTGAAAGACATGATCGCCGCCTTCCGAGACTTCATCGGTCGTAACGCGATGATGGCGTACTTAGTCATGATGACGCCTCGACTCGTTGAACTTCAAAGAGTCCTTAAACCCAGCGGGTCGATCTACCTCCACTGCGACCCAACTGCCAGTCATTACCTAAAAGCCGTGATGGACACCGTCTTCGGAAAAGGCCGGTTTCTATCCGAAATTATCTGGAAACGAACCAGCGCGCACTCCAGCTCGCGTAGGCCTGGTGCGGTCCATGACACAATCCTCCTTTACTCCAAATCCGACGCACACACATGGAATCGTCAGTATCAGCCATACGACGAATCCTATCTGCAAACATTCTTCGAAATGCGGGACGATGACGGGAGAAGATGGAAGCGGACAGACCTGACTGGTGCGGGGGCTACGCAACGAGGAGAATCTGGCCACGAATGGCGTGGGATTGATGTGAATTCCAGAGGTCGGCACTGGGCGTACACTCACGCCGAGCTTGACAGGTTAGATGCTGAAGGTCGGATTCACTGGCCGAACAGACCCGGTGGAATGCCAAGATTGAAGCAGTACGCCGATGAAATGCCGGGCGTCGCATTGCAAGACATCTGGACAGATATCAGACCGATCCATAATCTATCCAACGAGCGCCTCGGATATCCAACGCAGAAGCCGGAGGCGTTGCTTGAACGCATCATCTTGGCAAGCAGCAACGAGGGCGGTCTGGTTTTGGATCCCTTCTGCGGCTGTGGCACGGCGATAGCAGCGGCTCAAAGGCTCAACCGCAGGTGGATCGGGATTGACATTACTCACCTGGCAGTAGCATTGATGAAGCATCGTCTGAAGACGAGCTTCGGTATTTCCCAAGACGAAGACTATTCCGTGATCGGCGAACCTGTAGATGTTGGAAGTGCTCGCGCACTCGCCGAACAAGACAGATATCAGTTCCAGTTTTGGGCTCTATCCCTGTTAGGCGCGAGACCGCAACAATACGACCATCGCGGCGCTGATCATGGGATAGACGGCGTTCTGCACTTCATAAACGGACCTCGCCGATCTACGCACCGAGCGATAATCCAAGTCAAGAGCGGCAGAGTTTCAGTTGCCCATATCCGCGACTTGGTCGGAACCGTAGAACGCGAGAATGCCGCAATGGGGCTTTTCATCACTTTGGAAAATCCGACACGCGCGATGGTCTCAGAAGCTGTAAGTGCAGGCTTCTATCACTCCGAACTGTGGCAGAGGGACTATCCCAAAATCCAGATCCGTACCGTACAAGACCTACTAAACCGCAACGAGTTTGAGATCCCTCCCAATCCGAGTATGTATCAAGACTCTCGGCGAGCTCAACGCAACCCCGGCAGGCAGGGGGACTTGGAAGACATAAGGGTGCCATTCGGAACTGACTCAGAATTGAGCAAGGAACTCATGGTATGAACCGGGTTAGAGCGGCCGAATTAGAGGCGTCAATGTTAGTTAGGTTGGTTGCCGATGGCATCTGATTTCGGATTCTGGGGTCTAGCCATGGATGCCAGCAATGTTCAGGCACTGGCCGAGTTCTGGCGCGCCGCGGCAAACTACGAAATCGCCGATGCACACTACCCGTACCTCGCGGTCCTGAAAGGGGAACACTCTTCGACACCGCGAATCATCATTTTGCAAGTTCCCGAATCCAAAACTGCCAAGAATCGGGTTCACATGGAATTCAAGGCCTTGGATTTGAAGTCCGAGTCCGCCCGTATCGTCGAACTTGGTGCGACACTAGTGGCGGAGCGCGAATTCGGTGATACCAAATGGATCGTAATGCAAGACCCAGAAGGCAATGAATTCTGCCTTGTCAATCCGCACAACGAGGAATAGTTGTATATGTCGACCTCACACTCCAACCGATCCGAATCTCGCCGACTAATGGAGCGCGCCCGACGCGTCGTTGCCGGCGGTATATCGTCTCAGATCAGACTCAACGAACCCGGAGGCGAACCACTGTTCTTCGACCGCGCCGAAGGCGCGTTGATGTGGGACACCGACGGCAACCAGTACATCGACTACATCCAAGGCATGGGACCCAATATTTTCGGCCATGCCCCCGAGTTCGTATCCCGTCAAGTCTCTGAAGATATGCGAAAAGGCTACGTCTTCGCCGCTCAGTTTGAACGCGAACTAGAAGTTGCGGAAATGGCAGCAGAAGCCGTCCCAATCGAAGACTGTACCGTACGCTTTGCCAGTTCCGGAACCGAGATCGACCAACTAGCACTTCGGCTCGCCAGGGGATTCACCGTAAGAACCAAGTACATAAGGTTCGAAGGGCACTATCACGGCTGGATGGACAGCGTCAATCACTCAGTTCATCCGCCCATCGACGAAGCGGGCGATGTAGATTACCCAAACGTTGTCGGGGAATCAGCAGGCATGGATCCAGGTGCAGCGTCTCAAGTTATCCCTTGCCAATGGAACGACGTTGATCGCCTCGAAGCCGCGTTCGAGCGCAACCAAGGCGAGGTTGCCGCGGTCATTATGGAACCGATCAATGCCAACACCAACTGCATCATGCCCGAACCCGGCTACCTTGAAGCCGTCAAAGAAATCGCCCATCGCCACGGCGCGCTAGTCATCTTCGACGAAGTCATCACTGGTTTCCGCGTCGCCTACGGAGGTGCCCAAGAACTCCTCGGCATCACGCCCGACCTCGCGACCTACGCGAAGTCAATCGCCGCCGGATTCCCAATCGCCATGCTCGCAGGACGACGCGAAATCATGGACATCCTTGGTAGCGGCGAGGTCTACCACGGCGGCAGCTTCAACTCAAATGTCATGTCCATTTCTGCCGCCCATGCCACGTTGACACACCTGAAATCTGAAGGCGACGCTTTCTATGCCGACCTGAACCGGCGTGGCCAAAAACTCATCGACGGCATTCGCAGCGTCGGCATGGAAACCGAGACTGACATTCATGTCCAAGGTCTTGGCAGCGTTTTCGGAATCTCGTTCAATCGCAGTGGCGATATCGTCCGCAACTACCGCGATCATGCCACGAATTGCGACGACGCGCGTTACACGCAATTCGCATCTATGATGATGCTTGAAGGAGTCCGACTTTCATCCAACGGACGTGTGCATATGTCATCCGCGCACACCGACGAGCAGATCGACGCGACCGTGGAAGCCGCAGGTAGAGCACTCTCTAGGATGTGACTTGACTCGCCACATATTAGCGGTGAGTCGTATCCAACGATATTGTTTCGACACCTGCTGCTTTGCCAAAATCATCATCACGCATCACAAAGGATGTTGTGTCAGGGGTGAATCGATGTGGTGCTAGACGAACGCATGATTTTGGAGAAGACCCCTTCATGCAACAAGAGTTTGAGTGGAGCTCGCGATCCAGTGTTGCGGCACAAACGCGCCCTGTCCAACAGGTGCCGAATCGCCGAGCAAGGTCTGACCGCTTCGCAGCCGCTCTCTGCGAAAACTATGACGAATCGGTCGAAGTCGAAGGAATGTGCAATGACATCAGAGCACAACTCGGCGGCGAAGCGCCCGATCTCGCAATCGTCTTCGCATCCGCACCAAAATACTCCAATTTCGGGAACGTACTTCCCGCTATCCATGATCAGCTAGGCCCCAAAACCGTGATCGGTTGCTCCGGCTCTGGAGTCATTGGCGCCAAACGCGAACTCGAAACTGGACCTGGACTGTCAGTCCTCGCATCAACCTGCGACGCTTCATCCATCCATCCATTCGCCTTCAGCGACAAGCAAGCATCGGGCAAAGATGCCACTCCCGAATCGCTCGCCGACGCCATCGGAGCCGATCCTGAGGATTACGAAGACGGCCTCATGCTCATCTTTGTCGATCCATTGACAGTCTCCACTGAATACGCGCTGTCCATACTCGATTCGGTTTATCCGTCAGTGATGAAGTTCGGCGCCCTTGTAAGCGGCGGGCACGAATACGGTGACAATCGAATGTTCTTCGGCGATGAACTGCGCCATCATGGCGCAGTGGGCCTTTTGCTGAAGCGGAACTTCAATGCCCAAACGATCATCTCAGGCAGTGAAGAACCCGTCGGGCCCAGCATGGTCATCACCAAAGCAAACCGCAACGAGATCCACAGATTGGATGACCGTTCCCCCCTGTCGGTACTGGAAGAAGTCTTTTTGAATGCTGACCCGTTGAGTCAACTCCGCATGAAGCGCACTCTAGTCGTGGGGCTGGAATCGGGCGACGTCCTCATGGATCCGGACTATGTGATGCGCAATATCATGAGCATGGACCAAGAGACCGGTTCGATGATGATAGGCGATCTTGTTGAAGAGGGCCAATCTCTTCAATTCCATGTTCGGGACAGCGAATTGGCATCTCAACGCTTGACGCAGAACTTGACCGATTACGTGTCGTCACTCAGCAATTGTGACCAGTCAATAGATGCAATGCTCAGCTTCAACTCGGTCGCACGCGGCTATCGCATGTTCGAAGAAGACGATCACGATGCCAAAATCATCGCAGAACATTTGGGCAACATTCCGATCGCTGGCTTTTTCTCGAACGGCGAAATTGCGTCTAAGCGCGGCGGCTTTTCGCTCTTGGGCGAAGAGGAGTATGTCACGCGGGTAATGGGCTACTCGGATACCTTAGTAGCGCTTCGAACCTCAGAACGCAGTCTCCAAAATGAGATTGCAGGTAGCGTGGCTAGGGCTTCTGATCGGAACTAATTGGCGCATCGTGTTAGGAGCTATCAAAGCTCGTCAAGCGGTCGCAGTACGCTGATACTTCGAGAGACCTGCCTCAACGAGCCATTTACGGCCGTCGGATCGTTGTACGCCTCTTCCGCAATGTCGGCGGCGATGACATAGTTGGCAAACGTCCCAAGCAATCCCAACATCACATCCCTCCGAAACGTTACGTACGGATAGCGCGCCGTAATTTGATAACCCAACCTATCGTGATAACTCGCGATGAGATCCTCGAAGTGCTCCGCTATGGCGCTGGGATCGAGGGTCGTTGAAAGAAACTTCGCCACATCACTACTCGCTCCGCAGTAAACCGCCTCCTGCCAATCGATCAGCACAGGTTCGACCTTCGATCGGCTTCGACGGAACATAAAGTTAGCCGTATGAAGGTCCCCGTGCGTCAATGTTGGCGGTCGATCGTCAAGTTGATCAAGGACACTGAGCAACTCCGCGTTGAGGTATTCGCCGACCTTGTTAACTTCTGGCTCGTCGCAGGGATGCAGACGGGGCGAATTCGCCAATGCTTCCCACTTGACCGCAAACAGTTCTGTGTCATCGTTGAAGATGTCGGCGCGTCGCCCATTTCGTATCCACCACGCCGATCCGATACTTCTTGCGCCCCAATACTTCTGATGGATTCGCGCTAAGTTCCTCAACACCCTGCGAACCAACTCGATATCAAATTCACTCCGCCGTGGCAAAGCTCCTAAATCCTCGATCAACAACGCCGCCAACTTCATCTGGGGATCTGACAAGGAAGAATAGATGATCGGTTGAAAATCGCCTTGCATATCTTTCAGCAGACCGTACACCTTTACCTCCCGCGCGTACGCCCCAGTCGCTGCCTCTCGACGGCGGTCCACCTCACATTTGGCGGGAATCTTAACGACCGCCGTGTCGGGAACTCCCGGACCTCCCTCAACGGCAATCCGAAAAACCTGAGCCATCACGGGGTTGCCGCCCGCCAACTCTTGATAGGACACCACAGATGCATCGCTGAAACCGGCCATGGAAAGTAGTGCATCACCGATCTGACGGGGATCCCCGCTTTCGCAGGCGAGATCAATGTCGACGTGAGTTGCTTGCAACGGCATAGCTAGTTGATGCTAATTGCCCATACGTGCATCAACAAGTTGGATTTATCATCACACCCAGATAATTCGAGTGGAGGTACTGGTCACATGTCTAGATTCGAAGGCAAGGCAGCACTAATAACAGGCGGAGCATTGGGTATCGGCGGTGCGACGGCTCGACGTTTGGCGTCTGAAGGAGCGATGGTTATGATCGCCGACGTCAACGACGAGGCTGCCGCGGCTAATGTTGAGCGCATTACCGAGAGCGGTGGTTCGGCGGCGTCTTGTCATATCGACGTTTCTTCATCGGCAGACTGCAAGCAAATGGTTGACCTTACGGTTGAGCAGTTCGGCCGATTGGACATCTTGGTTCAAAACGCGTTCAGCGTAATCGCTGGCGAGTCTCGTATTCACGGCGATGCCCTCAGCGTTGAAGAAGAAGACTGGGACTACGGCATCGATGTGCTGGTGAAAGCGCTCTATCTCGGCGCGAAGCACGCAGTGCCTCACATGCGAGCAGTGGGTGGAGGGTCTATTATCAACCTCGCATCCGTGCATTCTTATCTTCAAGAGACGGGGATGCTGGTATATGAGACAGGTAAGGCAGCGGTAGTGGGATTGACGCGCCAACTAGCCGTTGAGTATGGGCCGGACGGTATCCGCGCAAACGCGATCGGTCCCGGACACATCGTTGGCGAAGGTCTTGCCGAGATGTGGGCGCAAAATCCCACCGGGCACGCGTTTTTCGCCGATCAATATCCGTTGAGACGAACTGGCAAGCCAGAAGAGATCGCTGCTGGGATCGCCTTCCTATGCTCGGATGACGCTTCCTTCATCACGGGCCACACATTGATGATCGACGGTGGCTTGACCGTGCAACTACAGGAGAAATTCGGATTGCGGCAGGCGCGCTATGCCCTCGAACACCCCGACGACAAATACACGTTCAGCGCGCTGGATTAGGCGTCTCCAATAATCCCCTTGTGCGCGATCTCGCTGATCGGCTTGCGGTCGTTAGGAGATTCTCGTTCTTGCAGTTCCTCGGGCAACGCTTCTCGGGGCCCGATCCTGCCGACAACGAATCCGCACATCACTGTGTAGAACTCTGTGGAAACGCCGAGTTTTTCGTGGGCCGCGTCTAGGTCGATCCCACCCATACCATGAGTGTAAAGTCCCATCGACCGGGCTTGAAGCGCCAATGCCATCCAAGCCGCGCCAGAATCGAATTGAGCAACTCGATTTCGTCGTCCATCAGACGATTTAGTCTCAGCGAAGATAAATCCGAGTAACGGCGCTTTGGTTGCCCAAAGTCGATTTCCTTCCATCAGTATCGAGTTGAAAATCTCGCGATCAGGTCCGTCGGTCTCGTAAACGAACAGCCAAGGCTGACGATTGAACGACGATGGCGACCATCGCGCGCCTTCGAATAATGAAGCGATTTCGTCATCCGTGAGCGGTTCGTCGGAAAAAGAACGTGGCGACCAACGGTTGATGAACAATGGATCGACATCGGCACTGGCGATGCGTGGGTTTTCAGTTTCGGTCAATTCGTGTGTCCTATCAGTTGCAGGTAGTTTGTTTCTTTTCAGATCGGATTCCGATTCTAAGTTGGATGCATCATCGAGAGGTTTGAGAACTCCGAAGCTGCGTTGAAGAAATCCGATCAGAGAATCGGTGCTCCGGAATCTCGATTAGTAGTCCTTCAAAGCCCGAAGGTATGACCATGTCGCGTACCGTCTTGAAGTTTCCTTCATCGTCATGCCTACCACCGACGATGAAACTGGATCCAAGATCGCGCAATTCCGTCATCGCTGCCGTGGTCGGTGAGCCATCACCAGTATCTTCGTAGAAACGATCGTCGAACAGTCTGACCGCCGTATCGTATCCAACTACGAACGTCGTTCCGGGCATCAATCGTGCCTTTTCCAAAAAAGTCGCGGATCGAGTGATGATTACGATGTCGTCATCGCCTTGAAACTGCTTCAGTCTGCTTATGAGGTCAGAAGCGGCGATCTCAGGTTTTTCGACGTTGTCGATCGATATTTCGAAGCACGGGGTGAGAGTCTGACCCGTTATTTCCCAACCCGCTTGAAGCAGCCCTCGATGGCCGCTGTGCAACGGCCTAAACGATCCGGCGAGCAACAAGGGTTTAGACGGCGGTGCTTCTAACCAACCGTCTTGCGGGCGAAAAACTGCAACCTGCGTCTGTCCGTTGATGACGCTTTCAATGAGTGACGGTTTCGACAACTTCGTCTTCCAACAGGTCTAGTTCCAAGCGTTCATTGATACCGCAAGCCTCGGCGAGCGCGTTGAGAATGATCGCGGCACACAGCGCATCCTCGCCTGCACGCTCACGCGCTCCTTTAACCATCACTATCGAATATGTGGCCCCGTTTGTTCCGTCGCACCAAGCTACATGAGCGCGATTCTCTCCTCGCCGTGTCCGATCTGTGGCAATTGCAGCGGTACAGGATAGTCCGAGCAAAGGTCCGACTTCCCCAATCGTTTCGTTTAGCCTTACAGCCCTCTCGTATGCTCGTTTCGCCATTACGTTCGCTTCTTCGCGCGAAACGTGCTGCTCAGCCTTCACGCCGACGTAGCTGTCTAGTGCAGCGCGAGAGTACGGAATCTGTGCATCAATCACAGTTCTCGACGCACCGGCGACCGAAAAAAGAGCTGAGATGGCACTTGTTCCCGCCCCAGTTACAACCAAGCAGGCTTTGGCGGGTGAATCGTGGATCCGTTGGATGAGGTCAGTGATATTCGGATCGATCAAGATGCCAGCAACCCTCCATCAATGCCCACCATCTGTCCGGTTACGTAGGATGATTTATGGGACAGTAGCCAAGCGACGAGTTCACCTACCTCTTCGGGTTGGCCGTACCTCGCTAGTGGTACGGCATTTTCGATCCTCTGTCGAATATCTTCATCTCCATGGTCAACGGAACGCATCATGTCCGTGTCGATCGGTCCTGGGCAGATTCCGTTGATTCGTATGCCCATCCTTGCATAGTCAAGTGCTGCCGCTTTGGTTAGACCGCTGACGGCATGTTTAGTCGCCGTGTATGCCGGGCGTTTGATGTCTGCGCGCAACCCGTTCCGCGAAGAATCGTTGACGATAGCCCCACCTTTGCCCCGCTTAAGCATGGCCTCAATCTCTGCCTTCATGCAGAGCCAGACGCCGCGGACATTTACGTTCCACGAGTCGGCTAGCACATCTTCGTCCATCTCGTGAATGCGCCCAGTGTCTAGCAATACGCCCGCGTTGTTGAAGGCTCCGTCGATTCCTCCGAAAGTTGCAACAGCGTGTTCGACCATGCGATGAACTTCGGTTGAGTCGGTTACATCAGCCTTGATGTGTGTCGCGCTACCGCCGTCGGAACGTATCTCTTCTGCAAGCGCTGAGCATAGTTCGATTCTTCGCGCAGCGATAACGACGTTTGCGCCGTGTTTTGCGACGATTTCTGCTGTCGCGCGCCCGATGCCCGAGCTCGCGCCGGTTATGAGTATCGTTTTTCCGTCAAGCATCTGTATGCCTCTTTAGTTATGCACTCAATTCTTGATGTGGGCAAATCAACTCATCTTGAACTTGGTTTCGGTCAGTTTCATTTGACAAACTCGGTTTGTGGTGCTAGATTTACCCGCGTATTGTAATGCTGCGAGGCGTGATGTATGCTGTATACTCTGCAAAGTTGCAGGCGTCCATGACGTAGTCGTGGTACTGTGAACGACCGGTGGGTCAAGGTGCGGCGGATCCGCATCAGAAGAACCAACCCCGCCGGAACAATACAGGAGGTTCATGCATGAAACTAAGCTATCTACTCAAGCGGTGGGGTTTCCTGCCCTTGATGGTGGCCGTTGCGGCAACCGCGTTTGGCCTTGCCTGCGGTAGCTCTGAAGAGCCACAGCAGCCTGCACCGGCGGCAACCGCAAGGCCTGCAGCGACCGCTGCACCGGCGGCGAAAGCGGCCCCTGCCGCTACCGCTGCACCGGCGGCGAAAGCGGCCCCTGCCGCTACCGCTGCACCGGCACAAAAAGGTGCCGCTGCGGAAGCAGCCGCTCCGGCAGCTACGGCTCGCCCGGCTGAAAAGGCAGCAGAGGCAGCAGCTCCTGAGGCCATGGAAGAAGAGCGGGAAGTCGTTTTCGCTACCAGAGGCGTTGGTGCCGTTATCGGTCTTCCGACTGTCGGTCCATACCGTGGAACTCCGACGCACGGCGGCGGCGTGGAAGAGTACTTCTTCGTCTTCGAAAACGGCGACCCAATGACCCCTGAACTGGTTGAGTCTTGGGACATCGACCCGGCAGGAACCCGGGTTCGCATGACGATGAAACAAGGTCCTGACGGACAAGGAATTCCCTTCAACTCGCCAATCGGGTTCGAAGACCAGGACTTCGGCATCGTCGACGCTGACGAAGTCGTCCGGTACTTCAACGAGTCAAACGCCACGACCAACCCCGACACTACATACGGTAACTCTGGCGACTTGGCGGCAATCTTCTTGGAAGCCAAGAAGATCGACGACTGGACGGTTGAAATTGGACTGGTCTCCCCGGTCTACTTCTGCCTTCCGATCTCGCAGTTCGGTTGCTTGAGCGCAGCACGCGGTCTCTACTACCTCAGTCACCAAGACTCGATGGGTGTTGAGTGGGCTCGCGAGCACCACATCGGTACCGGCGCATTTGTCCAGGGCCACTGTGTTCCGGGCGACCGTTGCACGACAGAAGCCGTGGACAACCACTGGCGCGCAACCCCCAACATCGACAAGTACACCATGATCCAGGTTGCGGAGAACAACACCCGCATCGCCATGCTACGCAACGGCGAGGCAGACCTGGCATTGTTGGACTTCAAACTGGTCCCCGGTGTCGTTGAAGAGGGATTCCGCTTCCTCGAGACTATGCCCGGTGGCTTCGTTGGTCAGTCCATCATGTACCCCGGTCTTCTCTGGGAGCACTCGCACGCCCGCACTGGCGAACCGCTAGAGCCGTGGAACTGCGAAAACCGTAGCGCCGAAGCAATCGACAACGGTTGCGGCGACGGCCCGAACGAAGGTCCTTACACTGAGGACTTCCCGTGGATCGGTAACCCTTGGGGAACCGAGGACGCACCTTGCACGGACGGTGACGCACCTGGTCGCGAGCGATGCGGCAACGCACCGTACGCTGACACGGACAACCCGCCCGGCATTAGCGACATGGAGCAGGCTCGCCTAGTTCGACTTGCACAGTCAATCGCAATTGACCGCAACGAGATCAACAGCGTATTCCTGGACGACAAGGGCGCAGGCATCTACTCCGAGTACATGGGACCACACTTCCCAGGCTGGGACCCCGACCGAAACACCGGTTGCTGGGACTGGCTAGGGAACCGCATTGATTGCTCGCCGCTCGCCGCTGGAACCATCTTTGAGAATGGTGTCCCGTGGACGTTGCCGGATGGTGACCTTGAACTTGCCGACGCATTGCTTGCAGCAGCCGGCTACCCGCTGGTTGGTGGTAAGCGTCAGGGCATCGAGAGCATGGTTCTCCAGGCTTACGTTGCTGAGATCGGTGAGGTCAGCCTCGAAATCGCTGACTACATCACCTCGCAGTGGGAGCAGCTCGGTATCGAAATCGAGCAGTTGATTGAGGACTACGGCGGAGTCATCTCGCAGAGAATGCGACGCCGTGTGCAGTACTTGCCAGTCTTCAAGAACGGCGACGTTCACTCGAACGTCTACCCGCTCGACTGGCCGTTGCCGACGGTTGACACTTCATCCAGCCGACCTGGTTGGGGCGTAGGCTTCGAATCGCAGCCTGGTGCGAAGTGGCTGTTCGAGATCCTCGGTGAACAGGACAAAGCAGTGCGTGAGCAGAAACACCTCGAATGGGTGGACTGGTCAATGTACTGGGTTCAGTACGCCGGTGTTGTCGAAGTGCCTAAGGGCCTAGTTGCCGGTCCGAGAGTTGCATCTTGGAACGGCCGCCAGCAGCACTACAGCAACTGGTCTAGCAACCCCGAGTTCATCGTCCTCAGGTAGTCTCCTAGAAGACGAACAAAAAATGGCACGGAGCCCGGGTCCAACCGGACAAATCGGGCTCCGTGTCCACATAAGCGATGTCGATGTGTGGAACCCTCCTATTGGGTGATACACATCGGACATCGTGTGCGAATAAGGTACTGATTGATCCACTCGGCACAAGATGCAATCTGACTGAATCTGGACGCCGCCGATGCTCGCTGGAAAGAGCAAGCATGCCCTAATGATGAGCTGGCGGCATTGTGCCACCCATAGAGGATGCAAGGGATCGCTCTAAATTAGACCTAGGAGCCCACAATGTTTCGTTTCTTATCTGGTCGCATACTCACTTCAACGATCTCCGTATTAGGTGCCACTCTCGCGATATTTATCCTCGTCCATGTGAACCCGAAAGACCCGCGTGAGATCTTCGTACCACAAAGCGGGTATGGACTAACCCAAGAAAGCTGGGATCGTCTTGGTGACCGTCTTGGCTTTAACAGACCTGCTTTCATCCCTAAATGTTCCCTTAGTTTGCCGATAGACTGTCAGAATTCTCAATATATCGACTGGTTGGGCAGGGTCTTTAGGTTAGATTTCGGTGTGTCTTTGGGATTGCAGATTGCAGTTTGGGACATCATCAAGGGCAGACTGGGCGCGACGGTTCAATTAGGAATTGGAGGTTGGCTGATCGCTGTGCTCATGGGTATACCCACGGGAGTGGTCGCCGCCGTGTGGAGGGGAGGTATTTTCGACTACCTTGCCAGGTTCATTGCATTGGTAGGACAGGCAGCACCGGCGTTCGTTACCGGAATTGTGATGATCTGGCTCTTTTCGGTCAATTTGCAGGCAATATCAGAAGACAGCGCATTTGCCTTTTTGAGGATTTTTGCCATGCCAGCAGGAGGACGGACACCAGACGAACTGAGGTGGAAAGAGTATGTTTTGCCGTGCCTGGCTCTGGGTTGGGGGTCCGCTGCGGGTTTGATGCGTTTGACGCGGTCCTCAATGTTGGAGATTCTGGATTCAGAGTTTGTGAAGATGGCAAGGGCGAAAGGCGTCGGAAACACGACGGTCATTTTCAAGCACGCGTTAAGAAACGCTCTGATTGCGCCGATCACCTCAATGCTTTTGCTCTTCGCTGGCTTCTTGAACGGTGCATTGGTTGTCGAGATCGTGTTCTCATGGCCCGGTATCGGTCAGGTGGCATTACAAGAAGCTGTGCAAAACAACGACTTCCCGCTACTGCTTGGGACTGTGATCATCTTCCTCGTGTATTTCTTGGTGTTTGCCACGATTGCAGACATCCTGTACACCGTTATCGACCCGCGTGTGCGGCTTAGATAGTTTGGAAGTCTTCGACTTAAAGGGCATAATGAGGTAACTGCGAATGGCGACAGAAGTTGACAGGACGGAAACAAGCGCTGAACTGGAAGAAGCGGCGTCGACTCAGATCCCGAGTTACGGTCGGACTAGCAACCCATTCGTCTTAGCGTGGTTTTACCTGCGCCGATATCCGATCATCCCGATAATTGTCTTGCTACTTCTCCTGATCGCCGCAATCATCGGGCCGTACGTGGCACCATTTCCGCGCGACAAGGGCTTTTCTCATGATCGCAACCTTGGGTTGTGGGAACGATCCCGCGCTGCATACATTCCGCTAGGCGGCACAACAATCGCCGAGTTGAGCTATCGCCCCTGTGACTATATCGATCCGAATGGAGGAACAAAATCCGAGAACATTCAGCAGTGCGGCAAGCTGCACATTTTTGGTGCTGACCACACGGGTAGGGACATCTTCAGCAGACTGTTGCATGGTTCGCGCATATCGATCGCCGTGGTTACGTTCTCTCTAACATCCGGGATGATTCTCGGCACTGCGGTCGCGCTTTTCAGCGGATACTTCGGCGGGGTATTCGATGAGATTGTCACACGTTTCGTGGATATCTGGAACGCGTTGCCGTTCCTGATGGTTGCCATCGTGGTCACTCAGTTGTTTGGCGCGAAGATTGAGATCCTATTATGGAAAGTAGACATGTTGTTGTTCGTGCTGATGCTGGTGGCTTGGGTAGGATTCGTCCGTGTCATACGTGCACAAGTGTTCGTGTTACGCGAGTTGGACTATGTTGCTGCTGCGAGGGTCGCGGGCGCTTCAGACATCCGCATCATCTGGCGGCATTTGGTACCTGGCATTATGAACACGGTCATCGTTGTGGCCAGCTTGAACACCAGCGGTCTAATTCTGGCTGAATCCACTTTGAGCTTCGTTGGCGCAGGTATCCAACCACCAACTCCAGCTTGGGGTGTGATGACTAACGAGGGACGCGACTACATTCTTGAGGCTCCCCACTTGACGTTGGTTCCAGGCTTCGCCATCTTCCTAGTTGTGCTGTCAATGAACTTCTTCGGTGACTGGTTGCGCGACCGTCTCGATCCTCGGCTCCGACAGGTTGCCTAAAACGCATTAAGGAGGTGCAGATGAAAAGCAAGGCACTTGCACTTTTGATTGGCGTCTGGGCGTTGTCCACGTTGAGCGCGGCATTTGTTGCCTGTGGTGAGAGCACGTCGCAATTCGAGACCATTCAAACCTTCGAATCGGAGCAGAAAGTCGTCAACGCTACGGCTACTGCCGAGGCGGTGATCGCCGCGGGTGGTGATCCCGACGCTGGCATTCAGGTTGGAGCGAACACCATCGCCGCGCAGATTCAAGCCACCGCGCAAGCCAGAGCGACGGCCGATGCAGAAACTGGTAGCGAGACCGGTGGAAAAGCGGTCGGAACTGACGCCGGCTCAGAGCAAGCACAAGTAGCCGGTTCTGAAGACGAAGAAACCGAAATAGAAATTCCAGAGGGCCCCGCGCTTGAAGGCGAAGCGACGGTGATCATGGCTGACCCGGCGTTCTTTGACCCTGAAGTCATCAAAGTCAAGGTTGGGACTACAGTCACTTGGGAAAACCCGCGAAGCAGTGCTAGTAGTGCCACCAGTTTTGATGGTGAAGCGGAGCAATGGGACACGACAGATCTTTGGAAATCTTCATTCAACCCAGAAGTCGGCAGCGCATCTCACACTTTCCAAGTCGTTGGATGCCACCGCTATCGCTCTGAGTTCTCAGGAGATACGGCTACGGGCGCTGTCTGTGTAGTCGAATAGACACGCTGAGTAAAGCCAGCGATTTGAAATGTCCCCTCCCGTGATGGGATGTTTGCGTAATCTCGCCCCTATGGATTCTCGCCTACGCGAGAATGACGGTAGTTTTGCAAAGTTCTGATGATGCGACTGGAGCTTCGGGGTTTATCCGCCGCCGACGGGTCTGACGATCTCCACCGTGTCACCTTCGCTGATCAAGACGGTGCTGTAGTTGTCTCTGGAGATGACGGCACCGTTATGTGCGATGGCTAGTCGACGTCCCAAAAGGCCCTTCTCTTCTAGATAGGCCTGGATCGTAACTGGTTCGGGAAGTTCAATCTCCCGACCATTGATGTTTACATTGATCGGCATTGGTGGCATCGCCGATTGGTTCGCAACACCGAGTCTGCCAGCCGGATGCGCCGTTAGGCAGCTTCGGAAACGGCGATGTCATCGGTGTCTATGGAATTGCCTTGTGCGTCGATTACTACGGGTTGCGCGCCATTGACGATGGTGTCTTTAGTGACGATACATCTTGACGCGTCTGGGCAAGACGGCAGAGCATACATAGCATCCATCAACACGTCCTCCACGATTGCTCTGAGCCCGCGAGCACCCATCCCTCGTGCTTGTGAGTACTCGGCAATCGCAACCAAAGCGTCTTCTGTGAATTCGAGCTTTACGTTATCCAGGCCCAACAGCTTCTCATACTGCGATGCGATAGAGTTCTTAGGTTCTACCATGACCTGCACCATTTGATCGATCGTCAAATCCGATAGGCCTACGACCACAGGTATCCGTCCGATGAACTCAGGTATGAAACCGTAGTTCCTAAGGTCCTCTGGCGTCACGTCGGTCAAGTCGCGACCGTCGCCGATATTGCGCTGCGGCAACGAAGCATAGGCATCCACGATGGCGTTTGTCCTGAAACCCATACCGCTACCTTCGCGAGATCGTCTTTCACGCTTGCGGATTATCTGATCGATGCCGTCAAACGCACCGCCCAGAATGAACAAGATGTTCTCAGTGTTTACCTGGATGAATTCTTGGTGAGGATGTTTACGCCCACCATGCGGAGGAACGTTGACGATGTTGCCCTCCAAGATTTTTAACAGGGCTTGTTGGACACCTTCACCCGAAACGTCTCGTGTGATAGACGGGTTCACATCCTTGCGAGCGATTTTGTCGATCTCGTCAATGTAGATAATTCCCCGTTCAGCCTTTGCGACATCGCCCCCGGCTGTCTGCAGGAGTCTCAACAAGATATTCTCGACGTCCTCGCCTACGTAGCCTGCCTCGGTGATAGAAGTGGCATCGACGATAGCGAACGGAACCTTGAGTATCTGCGCCAAGATCTGAGCAAGATAGGTCTTCCCACATCCTGGCGGACCGACCAACATAATGTTGGTCTTCTGCAACTCTATCCCGTCATCAGAGCCGTTATGCTGCCCGGCTAGCACTCGCTTGTAGTGGTTGTAGACACCGACGCTCAGAACCTTCTTAGCCTGTTGCTGACCGATTACGAACTGCTCAAGCTGTTCGTAGATGTCTACCGGCTTGGTTGGATAGACTTCTGTAGGAGTTGTTTCGGAACCGCTAGACCTTGGCGCTTGGGTAGCTTGACGGATTATCCCTCGGCAACGCTCAACGCACTCATCACAAATGAAAATGCTGTTGGGACCGGCAATCAGCATACGAATCTCTTGTTGCTGCTTCTTGCAGAAAGAGCACCGTTTCTGAACTCGCCCTCGCTGGATAGAGGTTCTATCGCCACTGCCGTTCATTCGTTCGATCCGTCTTCGATTTGCCCGATCCTTTTAGTCGATGCCTACGCGCACATGCAGTTAAGCGGCGCCTGCTTGTAGAATTCTAGCGTCTCTTGGGTTCGCGGTTGATGCATGTACCTGATCAACCAACCCATATTCCACCGCCTGCTCGGCCGTCATCCAGAAGTCGCGATCACTGTCCCGAGCCACTTGTTCGTAAGGTTGCCCAGTGTGGTCAGCGATGATCTGACGCAACCGATCTTGGATGCGAAGAGTTTCCCTTGCGTGTATTTCGATGTCCGCAGCCTGCCCCTGCATTCCGCTCCAAGGCTGATGCATCATGATCGTTGAGTTAGGAAGAGCGTACCTCTTGCCGTGCGTTCCCGATGCGAGCAACACAGTACCGAAGCTGGCGCACAGTCCGACCGCAATCGTCGATACATCGCAACTTACTAGCTGCATCGTGTCATAAATCGCCATACCGTCATACACCGAGCCTCCTGGCGAGTTGATGTACATGTTGATATCGCGCTCCGGGTCGTCCGCAGCGAGGTATAGCAACTGCGCGACGATTGTGTTCGCTACCGCTGACGTGATCGGAGTTCCGAGAAAGATGATCCGCTCTTTCAGCAGAAGCGAGTAGATGTCGTATGCACGTTCGCCGCGTGTCCCGGTCTCAATCACCATTGGGATCAAGCTTTGGGGTGTCTCTAGTTTTGCCATGGGAATGTCGTCTCCGTTTAAGTCTTGGCTCGGGTAAAGTCTGATAATCTGCTGACGCGAAAATCTATCCTGTTGCTGCTGCGGGTGAGGCATCTTCGGATAAACCGCGTGCCGTGTTGACGACCTTCTCAATCGTCCGCTGTCTTTTAATGAAGCGCATCACCGATTGACGGGTCTCATCGTTGTCTTCAAGTCTTTGATCGTCCGAAGCCGCGTTCTCATTGGCACGTTCAATCTCAGCAGTTATATCGTCCGCCGAGACCTCAAGGTCTTCCGCATCGACCATGCCTTGAACCACGAGCGAGTTCTTTATCTCGCGTTCCGCCACCTCTTTCGCCTCGTTGACATCATCCTCTGTGAGTTCTTCAACGTTGAATTGCTGACCCGTGCGAGCCGCCATCGAACGGCGTTGTTGAACGTAATTTTCGAGGATGCGTTGGCTTTCGTATTCCACGACTATCGACGAGATCGTAAACTCGCTGCCCTCGACAATGCTTTCCATTAAGCGACCCTGGATTGTGTTAACCAATGTCTGCTCTGCCCGTTGCTCAAGCTGGTCACGAATATGCGTTGTGAGCTGCTCCACAGTCTCAATGTCGGGCACTCCCGCGGAGGCAGCCAGAGCATCGTCCATGGGCGGCAATACCTCTTCACGGACTTCTTTCAGATGTACCTTCACGTTTGCGGTTTTGCCGGCGAATTGAGGCGATTCGTTATCCTCCGACACATCGAAAGAGAACTCCTTGTCTTCATCAACCGACATCCCGATGATGCCCTTGTGCAACTCAACAAAGACCTCGCCGTATGTCTCAAGGTCCAGATGCAGCTGGAACTGACGATCTTCAAAATCCCACACAACCTGTTCACCGGCCGACACATTAAGATCGATCATCACTAAATCGTTCTCTTCCGCCGGACGCTCGGCTTCAATGGAATACGATTGGGTTCTCCTAAGTTGCATCAACAGCGCTTCCACCGCTTCATCGGACACTTCTTCTGGCTGGTCTTCGTACCGTATCGACTTGTAGTCGCTAAGCGCAACCTGCGGTTGCAACGGCACTGTCGCAACAATAGTCACCGTAGGTTCGGTTTGCTCGACGTTGACACGCGGCGGCGCAAACGGAATCAGCTCCTGCTCTTTAACTGCATCCCCGACCGCCTCAGGCACCAACGACTCCATCGCTTCTTCAACCAAGTAATCCTTGCCGACGAAGTTCTGCAAGACCGTCCTTGGTGCTTTGCCCTTGCGGAATCCTGGAATGTTCACTCGTTGGGCGACACGTCTGGCGGCAGCGTTCATGTGCTTGCCTACAAGTTCGGGATCAACTTCTAGTCGAAGTACCACCTCACCATTGTCCGAGCTTTCTCGTGAAACGTTCAATCCCTACTCTTTCGTGTCTCGATGGACCTTCAGATAGACGCCGACTAGCTACAAGATACCCGCGAGCACACTGTGTATGCAGATTCGAGGCATGACGACTCTTTTGATTTTAACTTATCGCCCGATTCGTCCTTTATCGGGCGATAAGCATGAAGTCGCGCTTACGATTCAGCTTTCTGAATCCGGTTCAACGTTGACCGAGATACCCAATTCGTCTAGTTGCTCGTCAGCGATGTTAGACGGGGCATCGAACAGAGGGTCCCAGGCCGACTGCGTCTTGGGGAACGCAATAACCTCCCTGATGTTCGACTGACCAGCAAGCATGGCTACGATGCGGTCGAGCCCGAGCCCCATTCCGCCATGTGGCGGCGCACCATACCGGAACGCTTTCAACAGATGCCCGAAACGCTCCTCGATCTCGTGGTCTGGATATCCGATCACGTTGAATACCTTCATCTGCACATCGGGGTCATGAATGCGAATGCTCCCACTTCCCAACTCCACACCATTGCATGTCAAGTCGAAGAGATCGGCGTACACCTTGCCGGGATCATCGTCGATGTACTGGATATGCTCCTGTTTCGGTGCGGAGAAGACGTGGTGAGCTGGAGCCCAAGACTTGCTGTCTTCATCCCATTCGAAGAGCGGGAAATCGTAAACCCAAGCAAATTTGAACTCGTCTGGGTCAATCAAATCCAACCGCTCCGCCATCTCAGTCCTGAGCGCAGACAACGCGTTGTTTGCTACCGACTGGGTTCCAGCCACGACCAGCAACAAATCTCCTGGCGACGCGCCCGCGGCTGATGCGATCTCCCTGACTATCTCTATCGACATGTAGTTCTTCAGGGGAGAGCGGATATGTTCGTCCTCGATCTCATCGATGGATTGTGCAGATTTGTCGATGGTGATGTAGACCAAACCTTGCGCGCCCGCGGCGCGAGCAACATCGATTAATTCGTCCGTTTGTCGCCGAGTGTAATCGGCGCATCCAGGTGCAGCGAATGTCCTAATAGTGCCACCAGATCCGGCCACTGCCTGAAATACCCTCGCTTCAGACTTCGCGGCAATCTCGGTTATGGTGCACATCTCAAGCCCGAACCTTGTGTCAGGCTTATCCGTTCCAAAGCGCTCAATCGCCTCGTCATAAGAGAGCTTCATGAACGGTGTCTCTAGCCGTGCGTCGGGGCGGGTATCGCTGACGATCTTCGTGTAGAGACCTTCCACCATGTCCATCACATCTTGCTGGTGGACAAAGCTCATTTCGAGGTCTAGTTGCGTATGCTCAGGCTGTCGATCTGCACGCAAGTCCTCGTCTCGGAAACATCTAGCGATCTGGAAATACCGTTCGACACCGCAAACCATCAACATCTGCTTCATCTGCTGCGGCGACTGTGGCAACGCGTAGAAAGTCCCAGGGCGCACTCGAGATGGGACGACGTAGTCCCGGGCACCTTCGGGTGTCGATTTAATAAGTATCGGCGTCTCAACCTGCGTGAAACCGTTGTCCGTCAGGTGGTTCCAGATCAATTGCGTTACTTGATGTCTTAGTTGCAACCGACCTAACATCTCTGGGCGACGGATGTCGATAAATCGATTTGCCATCCGTGTGGATTCGTCCGCGTCAGTGTCGTCCTCAACCTCAAACGGCGGCGTCAAGGATCGGTTCAACACTTGTGATTCGCTGACAATCAACTCAACCTCGCCAGTGTCCAAGTTAGGGTTTGCCGCGCCCGGCAACCTGGCCTTTATCGTGCCTTTTGCCTGTATCACCCACTCGCTACGCATACCCTCCGCGAGCCGGTGCGCTTCAGGCGCCACTTCAGGGTTGTAAACCACTTGCAACAGACCGGTCCGATCCCGAAGGTCCACAAAGATGAGGTTTCCATGATCCCTGCGTCGATGCACCCATCCTGCTACGGTGACTTCCTTGTCGATGTCAGAAGTGCGCGGCGCGGCGCAATCTGTGTCCTTGTACATGTGAATTCCTAGGGTGTTGTCATGTGTTGATTTTGCGCGACGATCCAAGGGCGCAAGACGAGATCGACTCCTCGGCACATCTTCGATGCTGTCGCGACGGTTTCAGACTTCGTCTGGACAAGAACATCGAGATCGAACGTCTCTTTATTCCCGGCCAGACCGTCGATTGTCGGCGAAACGCCAGAGACCGGTAAGCAGCACAGACGAAGCTACCACTTTGAGAAAGTCGCCGGGCAGGTAGATGTACATCCCGTCCATCAACAACTTGCCCTCTGCCGGCCATCCGAAGTTACCGACCGCCAACCATACAAGCGCTGGGAAATAAAGAGCTATGCCCGCGACAACGTTAGCCCATAAAGTGTTCGCACGGTCAAACCCGTATTGGCTGAGAGCACCAGCGATTCCCGCCGCGAGTAGAAACCCTATGAGATAGCCGCCAGTAACACCAGTGACGTATGCCCAACCATCAGCCGGCGTGGTAAATCCCCAGGGTTGATTGGCGAATGCCAAAAATCCCAACGTTCCGATTAGAAGGTATCCGAAAACGGTCGCAAGGCCCCAACGGAAGCCCATCACTCCGCCTACCGTCAGAATCGCGAACGTCTGCAAGGTGATCGGAGTGGGGTTTCCCGGCAAGTAGAACCTGATTTTGCTACACACCACAATGAGCGCGATCAACGCGATCATCGCCACGATGCGGTGAAGGAGCTTTGATTCTGGGAACAGCCAGGAGAATAACGATGGACCAAGGGCCGTAGACAGCGAACCTTTGACCCCCGTGGGGCGTCCGATAGGTGGTAATGTTGACGGCGTGTTCATACCGTCTATTATCTATCCCTAACGAGACCTTTGCATAACTGCGTCATTCCGACGCGGAGATCGCGGGCGATCAGCCCTCGATTGGGAGGCTGTAGGTCCTCTTCCTAACGCCTAGGGATACGAACGTCTCGGTGCGTTGCACGCCCGGCGTTTTGCCCACATGGTCCCGGATGAACTCGCCAAGCTTCTCAGCGTTCGGCAATGTGGCCCACGCAAAAACGTCGTATGTGCCTGTAGTGATGCTCACCAAAGTGGTGTACTTGAACTCTGCCATCCGAGCCGCCACCTCTTCCAACATGTCGGGTTCAACCTGCATGCCGATCAGAACTTCCGACTGATAACCCATCTTCTGAGGGTCTTGGACGGTAACGATGTCGATCGTCTTGTCGCTGGTAAGTTTCTTGAGTCTACGCCGCACTGTCCCCTCACTCACTCTTACCTTTTTGGCGATCTTCGCATTGGCCGCTCGGCCATCTTCGTTCAATGCAGCGATTATTTGACGATCGATTGCGTCCATTCAGCAGATGCTCCTGTTCCAGTCGACACTCTTTCTGGCAACTCTGCGATCTGTGTCCGCGTTACCACGTAAACAATGGCAAGATTCGTTTTGATGCCCTGAAATGACAGAACTCGAAATCATGCTGGCATTTGTATACGAGAACACAGCGCAAATCCCTATTATATAGCGCGATACCGTAAATTTCCAGTCGAATCTAGTCTAACCGCGCCATGCATGAAACCGCAACCAGACACTGGGGTACACACTACTTTCGTAACGGTTGCATTACAATTTTAATCGCGAAGCACCTCGAATTCATAATCCGACCACTTCAGGATCGATTTCGAGTGCCTCACAGGCGCGAACTCCTCACTTGGATGCGCGCAAGGTAACGCAACGGAGATTACAGAACATGATCAACGAGCAAGATGCCGCGATAGTGTCGTTCACCCCAGCAGCTTTGGACAAATTGGTCGAAGTGATGGCTGAACAGGACGCATCAGATTCCTACCTCAGAATCTCGGCATCCGCTACACCTCAAGGCGGCGTTGAGTACGCCTTCGGTCTTGAAGACGAACCAGCAGCAGACGACACCTCTCTGGACGATGGCATGGTAAAGGCGCTCGTTGACGAACAGAGCATCCCGCTCATCGCTGGTTCCAGCATCGACTACGTTGAGGGGTTCCAACGATCCGGTTTTGTGATCTCAAACCCCAACTTCGCAGGTGGTTGCGCGTGCGGCGGTGGTGGATGCGGTTGCGGCGGATAAAATATACATCGAAACACGACTTCACCCAAGCTAGACGGTCAACAACTCGCTTTGATCGCATCATCTGCCACGGGAGCACATAGACGGTGACATACATAATCTCGAAAGCCTGCGTCGACGTCATGGACGGATCATGCGTCGATGTCTGCCCAGTGGACTGCATATACTCCAAGCCTGGCGACAACATGTTGTACATCAATCCGGATGAGTGCATCGACTGCGCCGCATGTGAACCTGTTTGCCCCGAAAACGCCATATTCCCGGAAGACCAAGTACCCGAAGACGAGTTCGAGTACATCGCACTCAACTACGACTACGACTACGACAGTTCAGAACCCGGCAAGAACACCTAATCCCACTGTCGTTCTCGCGGCCATTCCCACGTAGACGGGAATCTCCCCCTTCGATTGTGCAAAGGGGCTTAGGGGGATGCCCTCATCTTCGCTCCAGCGCAATGGGACGATAATTCCCCTTTTGGAAAAGGGACAAGGGGAGTTTCCCTTAACCTATTGCGAGCAACGCTTCGGTCAACGGCATTCTGATCGTCGTGAATATCGGCGTCTCCGAAGCGGTGAATTGCGCGCCTGGCACTTCTCGCAAATCCATCACTAGAGACACGAATTCTGAAGGATCGTCGGTCTCAAACGCAACCACGAACTCCGGATCATCAATGCCGAACGAATAGGTCGTGTTGATCGTCACTCCCGGATAACCGTGGCCGATTCGGAAATGGTCGTTCATCATCCCCTGGCGCTCTTCCATCGACAAGCCGTACCAAGGCCGAGTCTTGGTCATCGGGTAAACGATGAAGTAGCGTTTGTCCTTGCGCTCAACTTCGGGGTTGCCGCCGCCGTGCTTGTAGCGTGTCTTACGGCGGAGTGAAAGATACGAATGAGGTTGGTCGAAGTGGGCGGAAGCCTCGGTACGATTGATCGCCGCCGCCGTCGCGTGGAATGCCTCAACGCTCGGCGCTCTCTGAAATAGGAGCAGGTCAACGTCCGCACGAGTACCGACCGCGCTGAAACTAGATATCTGCGAACCCGCGTCGTCGCCTGCCTCTTGGATTGTCGCAACGAGTTCTTCCCGCAACTGAGTCTTGCGGCTCGGCTCAAGCAACCTCCAAGACGCTCGCGCTTTGAAGAACGAGAACTTCACGTAGTCGCCATATTCGATGTTGGGCATGGGATGGGAATGCTTTGGATCTGTAACCCGGCGAAGTCTGTGTTAAGCCCGTCCGGCTGTCTATTCGATATTCAAAGTATAGACAACTAGACATCACAGACTGCCTAAACCACTTGAATCGTAAACTGGATACTGAATCAGTTCGATAGATTCCTGACCATCCCAATGTTGCTGAAAACCGACACAAAGGACCATCCATGCCCACGCTAGCCATCACATCACTTATCCGCGATGAAGATCCACTCAACAGGATGATCGATTTCGCTATCGGAAACGGTTTCAAGGCGGTCGAACTGAATGGTAGGCACCACTGTGCCGAAAAACTTTCGCAAGAAGATCTGAACTACCTCCGCGGTGTCGCAGATGCGCACGGCATCACGATTAATCTCCACTATAACCACGGCGCCATGCCGGGCTCGCACAGCGCAAGCGTGTGGCAAGAAACGTTGGAGAGTTTGAAACGCAACCTTGAGATGACGAAGAATCTAGGCGGCAAAGTCGTCGTCTTACACCCCGGCAAAATCGACGTTCCGACCTTGTCATCTCCTGAAGACGGTTCCGAGTTAATACGTCGCGAAGCGATACGAAACCTAAAACGGTTCGTAGGCCAAGTTGCTCCAGTCGCCGAGGAACTGGGCATCAACGTCTGTATCGAAAACCTGTTTCACGATCCAGGTTACGTCCTGCAGTCATACGAGGAGCTTGCGTCTGTGGTCGCCGATGCAGATAGCCCCAACGTCGGTGCAACTGTTGATGTTGGTCACTGCAACAGAGGCGATGGGATTCCCGACGCGATAAGAGTCCTCGGTGCGCGTGTGCGCCACTTGCATCTCAACGACGTCATCGATGGCGTAGACCATCGTGAAATCGGCACCGGCATCCTCAATCTCGACGAGATGGCACCCCTTATCACCGGCGAATTGAACATCGAGTTTGCAACACTCGAAGTAGGCGCGCGTTCTCAAGACGGCGAAGGGATCATCCTCAGAAGTCGCGAAGCACTGAGGAAAAGATACGGCGCTGCCGTAGACTGACTTGGCAATAGTTCAGGTGGCGGCTAGACCGCACACTCGCCTTCGCCGCGTTCCAGCTTGTAGACCACCGTCTTGCCCCAGTCCATATAAGTGTTGATGTGCTCGCGATCCAGCGGACCGATCTCCGCCTTCCACGGACCGAACATTTCTTCGTATGGCTGCGTCCCCACTCGGTCTACGAAGGCGTTGAACTCCTCGCCGTCGTTACGGTTCGCTTTGTAGTGATCGATGATCATCTCCAACGCTTGTGGAGCACGCTTGGCGGGAACGCGGGCACGTACTCGATTCCCAACTCGGACCGGACCGTCAGTCGATTCACCTGCGATGAAGAGCTCGTACGCTGGTACCTGACCACCGCCGCCTTTCATAACCGCACCGTGGAAACCGATGCTCGCGACGTGGTGCTGACCACATGAGTTCGGGCAACCGCTGGCCTTGATATGAATCTTCGCAACACCAGGGTCCGAAATGTCCATCGTGTCCAACTTCTCGCCGAGAGCCTGATTCAGACCCATCGACGACGTGATCCCGAGTTTGCACGAGTCGGTGCCGGGGCACGTAACGATATCCCGAATCGTCTCGCGACCACTCGCCGCCATTCCAATCTCGTCCAAAGCGAGGTAGATATCGTACAGCGACTCTGTCCGCACCCATCGGAATACCAAGTTCTGTTGCTGATCGATGCGAACACGTCCACCGGCAAACTCACGAGAGATATCTGCCAGGGGCTTCCACTGTTCGGAATAGATATCGCCGCGTTCAACCCGCACGTAGACGACATTGAAGTCTTCTTGCCGCTGTTCCTCTACTGATGTTGCCTTCCAGAAATCGTAATCTGCATCGCCAACCGGCTCGGGCGTTGGATTCGCAGGCGCGCCAGGCGCATCCGCAACCTCGTCCTCAAGGAATAGCAATGTATCGAGATCGATCTCCTTCTTAGCCCAATCGCCCTTGAGTTCTTCAGCGACCATTTCACGGAATTTTTCAATGCCGAGACGTTTGATGGTGTACTTGATCCGAGCACGCATCAAATTCTTTCGCTCTTCATCCTGCCGATTGAATATCCTCAACGCGGCTTCCGAGTGTTTGATGAAATCCTCGACGGGCACGAATTCGCTCAACGTCTCCGCCATTTGCGGCATGATCGATAGACCACCTCCAACAACGATCTTGAAACCGCGCTTGCCGTCACGCTCACGGGCAATGAATCCCATGTCATGGAATGGCGTCATCGCCTCATCTATCTCTGAACCCGAGAACGCTGTCTTCGACTTGCGAGGCATATTTTGGGTCGTGGGGTGCCGCAAAAAGTACCGCGCATAGGCCGCTGCGTATGGCGAAACATCGAACACCTCGTCTTTAGATACGCCAGCTGTCGGGTGCGCCACAACATTGCGAACCGTATTTCCGCACGCTTCTCGCGTGGTCAGTCCAACATCTCCGATTTCACGCATCAAAGCCGGAGTATCGTCTAGCGGAACGTGGTGAATCTGAACATTCTCCCGCGTCGTCAAGTGTCCCTTCTTCAACGGGGCGTACTTTTCGGTGACTTCACCCAGCACCTCAAGTTGCCGGGCTGTCATGCCACCAAATGGCGCCTTGATACGAACCATCTGACGATCCGGTTGGCGCTGTCCGTAAACCCCTTGCCTAAGACGGAATCGCATGAACGGCGTCTCTTCGAAATCACCGGAGCGGAATCGCTCCTTCTGCGCCTCGAAGTCCGCTATCTCTTCGCCACTCACTAGCAACACCCGCGCGCCTGCCTCATCGGGTGTCCATTCGATCTGTTTGGTCTCTACGCTTGTAGTCACGATTTGTCTGCTCTTGTATACAGCTATGCCTTGGCGCTACCAAACGCGCCGATTAGTGGTAATCATACACGCAACGTCGAATCCTGATTCCTGATTCTGTACACTCATTGGCAACTTGAATAACCAAAACGCCATCACAGGATCGAAGCAACAATGAGCGCATCCGACTTTGACGGAATCCATTTCATGATGCCCACGCCCTTCGCGGCCGACGGATCGGTAGATACCAGCCCAATTTCCCGCTTGGTCGAAACCGCCGCAAACGCCAGATGCACCGGTGTTGTAACCCTCGGCGTCATGGGCGAAGCACATCGCCTATCAGACAGCGAACGAGCGCCAATAATCGAAGCCGTCGTCAACGCATCGCGTGGACGCCTAACTGTAACTGTCGGAGTCAGCGGACAAAGCGGCGCACAAGCAGCTGATCGTGTTCGTGAAGCCCAAGACATCGGCGCTACCGCGGTAATGGCATCACCGCCAAACCTCGCAAAGCCGAACGACAACGCTGTATACAACTACTACCGCGACATTGACCAAGCAACGCAAATCCCCATCGTCGTCCAGGACCTCCCAGAACAGACCGGCGTTCACATGTCCCCTGAATTCATCGCTAGACTCAATTCGGAGCTCGAAAACGCTAAGTACCTAAAACTCGAAGACCCGCCAACCCCGCCAAAGGTCTCAACCGTGCGCCGGGCAACGAACGATAAAATCGGCATCTTCGGCGGTTTGGGTGGCGCGTTCCTGTTTGAAGAACTACGGCGCGGCGCAGTCGGCACTATGACCGGTTTCGCCTATCCCGAAGCCTTGGTAAAGATCCACGCCCAGTTCGCTTCTGGCAATATTGAAGGAGCGCGCAAAACCTTTTACGGCTGGCTGCCGTTGATCAGATACGAAAACTCTGCCGGTCTCGGTCTCTCTATACGCAAACACATCATGCACAAACGAGGGATGCTCGATTCGCCCGCCATCAGACCACCCTCGCCCGCCATCGACGCTCTCGGGGTCGACGAACTCGACGACATCCTCAAAGCCATGGCTCCGTTCATCGAATCCGAACTCGGAGATGCCGTGATCGCGGCCTGAAATCATGCCAAGACACACCCTCGCAACAATTACAGATAAGATATGCACAAATCGTATAGACCTTTGCAGTTCGTGGCAAAACCTACAGGCCTATGAGTCGTAACGTACTTTTAGATGACGGATCCGACGCAAAACGACACAACCGACCAAGAGCCCCGCACCGTCTATTGCATGCACTGCGGCACCGCGGCGACGGAGAACGACTACGCTTGCAACCGTTGCGGAGAGCGTGTCTACGTTCCTGACCCGTCACGTGTGCCGCCCTTAGGCTTCACGAGCTGTATGAAGTGTGCAACAGTCAACGAAGCCCACGCCTCGTACTGTGCCGCATGCGCCGCAGAGATCGACCAAAGCACACGCATTTCACCAGACGGTGCCAAACCAACCCGAAACGAACGCGATTCACTCTTTGGTGACGAAAGCGAAACGAGCGAGCAGTCAGAAAACCGAGTCGGCAGTTACCGAATCGGCAGTGGGTCCTTTAACCCGAGCCAATGGGGATTACCACGCAGAAACAGAAACCGATCCTCAGAGAATGAAGAGGATTCGACGCCCCAAGAGATACAGCGCTGGAACTGGTCCGCATTCATCCTAGGCCCGATCTGGGGCATCGTTCACGGTCTGTGGTGGACTACCCTAGGATTCCTGCCATTGCTCCCCCTACCTCCCACGCTCCGTTCCATCGGGTTCATCGTCCTTTTCGGAGTGATGATCATACTCGGCCTAAAGGGTAACGAGATGGCTTGGCGCTCTAAGCAATGGGAAAGTCCAGAAAAGTTCCTAGCAGTTCAACAGCGTTGGACAACTTGGAGCATTATCTTTGCTATTGGTGCACTCGTCGCATTCATCCTATTCCTGATCGGGCAGGGATAAGTACGGCATCGGATCGAGTTGAAGATCCGTCCGACCTCGCGCCGTGAAGTAGGCGAGACATCGGCTTCGCAACGAACGGCGATAGCCCAAGTCGGAAAACGACGGTGTTGACATGATGATTGCGTCTTCACGGTTGTCGTGGTAATACCTATGTCGTATCCCAACTTCTGAGAATCCGTACTTCCGATACAAAGAGCGCGCTACCAGGTTGGATTTCCGAACCTCTAAAGTCGCATTCGCAGCCCCGATCTTCAGCGCCTCTGAAATCGTCGCAATCAACAACAACTCGCCTACGCCACGACCGCGTTCACTTGGATGTGTGGCAATCACTACGATATGAGCCTGATCCACTGCTGTCCAAATGCCTACCAAACCCACGATGTTGTTCGTCGACTTCTGTGGCTCCAGACTCCCGAGAGACGCGGAGAAAATCGACCTCAATCGTTCCGATAACCCGCCATTGTCTGAACCAGACCCATTTACTCCGTTGCCATTTCCGTTCGTCGCCACGATGTAGGTCGTATTCCTACGTCTCATATCTCGCGCCGAAGACGATTTCGGTGCTGAAGGACCAAACGCTTCTCGTACCACATGATCCATTGCCGCTGCATCTGCTGCCGTAGCGTACCGCGCGCAGTATAGGTTCTCCAAAGCCTCGTCAAACGCTGCTGCATCCATATGCCCGGGGGCGTTGACGGTGATCGATGGATTTGTCATTTCTCTGGTTGAATGAATTCAGTTTCGGGTTTCGGCAACGACAGCCGAGTGAACTATTCCGACTAAAGACTCTAGCGCAACTTCAACACTCCGTCATCCACAACCGGATACAATGTCCCAAATTCAGCACTCGCACACCGTGAATGCGTGTAACTCGGAATAATCCATAACTCGTGTGCTGATGCGAAATGAAGCATAGAATCAATACGTTATGGGTTTCTTACTGAATCTGTTGACGCGTCTGACCATTCCAGCAGCCGCTTCAACAACAGCGGCGCCCGCCAGAAGCGCATCTACAACCGATGAGGACGCATCAGGCGGTAGCTTTCGTGTTCTCATGCGGATCGTCCGCATGGCTCTCGACTACCCTGGCCTACTCTTAATCGGCCTAGTATTCATCATCGGTGCCTCTCTTTTCCAACTTTTCATCCCACTGCTCATCGGAGACGGTGTAGACACAGTAGAGGAAGCCTTCACCTCCTCTGAAGCCGACGCCGACGCCCTTCGCAGAACTCTTATCACAATCGCTCTCTTCCTCCTCGGTTCCGCAGTACTGCGCGGCATATTCACATTCGGGCACATGTACATCAGCGAAAACATCGCGCAACGCCTCGGCTATCGCCTCAGGATGATGTACTACGAAAAACTGCAACGCCTCAGCTTCGCATACCATGACCGCATCCACACCGGCGACCTGTTGACACGCGGTCTATTGGACATCGAAGGCATCAGAGCGTTCGCCAGCCGGGGACTCCTCCGTGTCGTATACCTAGCGATCTTTGTCGGCACCGGCACTTTCCTGATGATGCGGGTCGATTGGGAACTCGCTCTCATCAGCCTCAGCTTTGTCCCCATCGCAGCTTGGCGCTCAATCGTCGCGCGTCTCCAAACATCCCGAGGGTGGAGGCTTTACCAAGAGGAGATGGGACGCCTCACCAAAGTCATGGATGAAAATCTTAAAGGCATACGCGTGGTCCGATCTTTCTCCGCCGAACCGTACGAGATGGAGAAATACGACAAATCGTCCAACGAGGCATTCAATAGAGCCTTTCACCTAGTCGGAGTTCGAGCAACAAACCTCTCGATCATCACCTTCGCATTCCTCGGCATCATGTCCATCGTCCTCCTAGTCGGTGGACTAAAAGTGCTTGACGAAAACGACCCCTTCTCCCTCGGACAGCTCGCACAGTTCCTCGCCTTCATGTCCATCATGCAGAACCCTGTGCGACAACTCGGAATGGTCGTCGCAGGATGGGCACAAGGCGCAACCTCTGGCAAGAGACTCTTCGAAGTCCTTGACGAAATCCCAGAAATCGCTGACAAACCCGGTGCAAAAGACCTTGTCTTGACCGACGGTGCGCTCCGATTCGAACACGTCGACTTCGCCTACATGGACGAATACGGAGATGAGCAGGTTCTCACCGACGTCTCATTCGAGGCTCGTCCCGGCCATACCATCGGCATCGTCGGCCCGCCAGGCTCAGGAAAATCTACCCTTGCCCACCTAATCCCACGCTTCTACGACCCCGTCGCCGGTCGCATCCTCATCGACGACCAAGACATCTCGGAAGTCACTCTAGCCTCGCTACGCCGCACTGTAGGCGTTGTCGAACAAGACACATTCCTATTCACCACAACTATCGACAACAACGTCGCATACGGCGATCCGTGGTCTGAACACCGCAACATCGAAAGCGCAACCTCCCACGCCCAGATGAGCGAGTACGTCGAACGGCTCCCTGGCGGCTACGGCACCCTCATCGGTGAACGCGGCGTCTCCCTCTCCGGTGGCCAACGCCAACGCCTATCCATCGCCCGAAGCATCATGCTCCACCCGCAAGTCATCGTATTTGACGACTCTACCGCCGCCATCGACGCAGCAACCGAGCAACGCATCAGAGCAGCGTTGCAAGAAGTAACTTCTGACCGCGCGACAATCATCATCTCCCACCGCCTGAGCTCCCTCATGCACGCCAACGAAATCCTTTTCCTCGAAGGCGGAAAAATCGTCGAACGAGGCACTCACGCCGAACTCCTCGAACTCGGCGGTAAATACCGAGACCTATACGAACTCCAGATCCGCCCTGATGACGACTTTGATGTAGAAGGGGGCGTCTAGACATGGCATCTACTGACACTACGCAAGACCGCCATTCTGACGACCAGTCGTCCCGCCCTCAGTGGGTAGACCAACGCGACGCGCAACAGCGAGACCTTGACCAAGAGATCTTCAGTGCCGGGTACAACGGCGATGTCGTGCGCCGATTCTTAGGCTTTGTCAGCCCATATCGCAACGTACTAATCATCGGCATTATCGCCGTCATTGTCTTCGCCCTGTCCGTCCTCGCTCTGCCTTGGATAATCCGCACCACCGTCAACGACATCCTAGACATTACCCAACGAGATGCATCCGACGCGCGCAACGCTCTATTCATCATGGTCGGACTCTTCTTCGGTGCCGTTACCCTGCATGTAATTGTGGGATATATCCAAAACATCATCGTCGGACGCATCGCGGAACACATCCTCATCGACCTCCGACGCGCCATGTATGAACACTTGCAGCGCGTATCAATGTCCTTCATGGACAAGACTGAGGTCGGACGCATGATGGCGCGCTTGCAAGGCGATGTCGCCGCTCTCCAAGAGTTCCTGGAAACCGCCGTCGTAAGCATCGGAGACTTCCTCCTCCTATTCGGAATCGTCATCGCCATGCTCATCATGGACTGGCGACTCGCCCTTCTTACATTCGCCGTCGTCTCTACCCTTGCGATCGTCCGAGCCATCTGGTTGCCTATTGCCCGACGCGCCTTCCTCTACTCTCGCCAGACCAGTTCCATTGTTAGCGGTGCACTCGCAGAAAACATTAACGGCGTCAGGGTGGTGCAAGGCATGAGTCGAGAACACGTCAACCTCGACTTGTTCAAGGAAAAAACTGACGAGCAACTTTGGGCCGCCAAACGCGCCGCTCGAATCGGCCTCGTTATGATCGCCGTAGTGGACACCCTCTCCGGCTCTGCTATGGCAATCATCATCGTTGTGGGAGGATCCATGGTCATGGGCAACTCCCTAGAAATCGGCTCCATGATCGCATTCATCCTCTACGTCCAACTCTTTTTCGATCCCATCCGATCAATCACCATGCACTACGCCGTCTTCCAACGCGCTATGGCATCCGGCGAACGCATATTTGAAGTCCTCGATGTCCCAATCGACATCCAAGACAAAGACGATGCCAAACCTCTGGTTGATAACGACGGCTCTGTCGAATTCAAAAACGTCACCTTCGGATACCTCGAAAATGAACCCATCCTCAAAAACATCAACTTCCGCGTTGAACCCGGCGAAACCATAGCCCTCGTCGGTCCTACGGGGTCGGGAAAAACCAGCATTACCTCCCTACTCCATCGCTTTTACGACATCTGGGAAGGTGAAATCCTTATCTCGGGCAAAGATGTCCGTGATGTCGAACTCAGCAGCCTGGGCAACAACATAGGAATGGTCCTCCAAGAGCCATACCTATACTCCAGCACGGTTTTCGAAAACATCCGATACAACAAATTCGATGCCACCCGCGAGGAAGTCGTGGCCGCCGCACGCGCCGTCGGCGCTCACGAGTTCATCATGCGCCTACCAAACGGCTATGACACCGAACTCGAACAACGCGGCGGAAACCTCTCCCTTGGTCAGCGACAACTCATATCCTTCGCTCGCGCAATCGTGGCCGATACCAAGATTCTCATCCTTGACGAAGCAACCGCTTCTATCGACAGCTATACCGAACTCCTCATTCAGCAAGCTCTAGCACGCCTACTAGAAGGCCGTACCGGCATAGTCATCGCGCATCGGCTTGCAACTATACGAGGCGCCGACCGCATCATCGTTCTACAAAATGGGGAAATCATCGAGACAGGCAACCACGACGAGCTAATGGCACACAGCGGACTATACGCTCGCCTCTACTCCATGAACTACGCCTCCTTCGACGACATTCCCGACGAACTCATCGCCGAAGCGATGGAATACTCCCGAACTGCGGCGACTTAACCCCGCCAAAAACCGCGCGTGTTACAGTACTGCTCGGCGAAACGCACACCTTCCCGACCATCCAAGCCGGTCATCAATCTGAAAGTTCGCCGCTTGATCGATACTGAGTAGCCAAGAGTAACCAAATGCCCAAATACGTCTTATTGCGAAAGATCGGTTCCGACGTGACAGTAGACGCCGATCGACACGAAGAAAACGAAAATGGTCGCGAATTGAAGCTTTTCAGGGGCAGAGAACTCGTCGGCAAGTTCGAGACTCGCAACTATTCTGGCTGGTACGCCGAAGAAGCAACTTCGCCCTCAGAATTGCCGAGTTCGGTCTAGTTGCGCTGACCGCGCGACCCCAAGGCACGGGTGGGATAGCCCCTTTCGCGGAGCAAAATGGGCGCGACCGAAGGAAACGAGATTTGCCCGTTGAGGCAAGATAACCCGTACCACCACGCCCTCAACTCACAACAAAGACCGTTGTCCAGCATCATCCGCCGCACTTCTTACGTGCATCATGCCGTGTGGCGTCGCCCTCCTGCCCTGAGGTGTCCGCATGATAAACCCGATCTTCAGTAAAAACGGTTCAACAACATCTTCTAGCGTCTGAACCTCCTCATTCGCAGATGCTGCCAATGCGTTAATACCGGCCGGGCCGCCGTTATAGTGCCGTACCAACGTTTCTAGGTAGAGCCGATCCAATCTATCCAAGCCCAAATCGTCCACACCCTCTACATATAGCGCCTCCGCGGCAACCTTCGCGTCAATCGTCCCATCCCCTCGTACCTGAGCAAAATCGCGCACCCGACGCAACAGATTGTTCGCAATCCGAGGCGTCCCTCGCGACCGCTTAGCAATCACCTCAGCACCCGCTTCATCGATCGGTACCGACAAAATCATCGCCGACCGCTTCACTACCTGCGTTATCTCTGCATCGGAGTAGTAGTCAAGGTGATAAGTCAACGCGAACCGCTCTCGCAATGGCGGACTCAACATCCCTGCACGAGTCGTCGAACCGATCAATGTGAACTTCTGCAACGGCAAATTGATCGTCTTTGCAAACGCACCCGTACCTGTTATGAAGTCCACCCGGAAATCCTCCATCGCAGAATACAGATACTCCTCTACCGCATACGACAACCGATGTATCTCGTCGATAAACAAAACATCCCCATGCTTCTGGTTCGACAATATCCCAACTACATCCGCAGGCCGCTCCAATGCCGGCCCCGACGTATGCACCAGCGTCGTATCCATCTCACGGGCAATGATCTGTGAGATCGTCGTCTTGCCCAACCCTGGCGGACCATGAAACAGCGCGTGGTCCAACGTGTCCCCGCGATGCCTCGCAGCCTCCACTGCGATCTGAATGCTGTTCACAACATTCCGTTGACCTATGTAGTCGGAAAATTGACGAGGACGCAGATCATTCATCGCCGTCGAATCGGCATTCCGGGAAGTTCGATCCCGCAATGCACCCGAAGACGGGTCTTCCAATTCAGAGTCAACAGCATCCGAACCGGTTATGACACGCTCTCTCGCAGACTCACTCATGAATACCTGAAACTCACTACGTCCTGCATACGGTCACCATCATCGCTGGGCTACCTCGGACGGAGCCCCACTCGAACGGAATATGACTCGTAGCAACCCCTGCGCGTCTTCTCGATACTCAGGGTAGCTACGCATCGCCTCATCCACCATTGAAATCGCTTCGTTGTTGCGGTAACCGAGATTGAGCAGCACTGCCACCACATCCGCACGCGTATCCGGTACACGGCTACGCTGACCGCCGGTCTCGATCGGACGACTCGCCGCTTCCGAGACCCTGCCTCGCAAAGTTGCAACTATTTTTTGCGCCCCACGCTGACCGATGCCAGGCATCAATGTCAACGTCACATAGTCCTCTGTCTCAATCGCATACGCCAACGTTGGAATCGGCATCGTCAACGCAGTTGCCGCACGCGTCGGACCGATACCCTCCACCTGGATGAACTGCTCGAAAAACTCGCGGTCACCATCACTTTCGAACCCTACCAACACCGGTAACGGCTGCCGTTCCGATACTGAGTAATAGATGTACAACTGAATCGAATTACCGATCTCTGGCTGTATCGACTCTTGCACAAACGCTGGCAGGATAACCGAATAGCCAACACCTGAGGCGGTCAAAACAACCACCCGCGGCGGGTTGTCGTGTACTTGCAACACCTCGCCTCTCAAGTAAGAAATCATGCTCTGCCAACCTTTTCACTCACTGCTGAAGACCCAGTTACATGGATATGACAAATAGCAATCCCAACCGCATCCGCGACATCATCCTTTGCGATATCCTCCGTCAACCCTAACCTTAGCGAAACAGCGCGCTTCATCTGCGCTTTGTCCGCTCGACCACTGCCAGCCACAATGCTCTTCACCCGTGTCGGCTGATAATGATGCACTGGTATATTCGCCCTTCCCGCGGCAAGAATCGCCACTCCACGAGCATGCCCCATGATGATCGCAGTTTTCAAATTCCGATATCTTGAATGTAAATCCTCAATCGCAACTTCGTCTGGCTCAAACTCCTCAATCACTTCCTCCAAAGTCTCATTGATCGTCCTCAATCGCTCCTCCAACGCCTCATTCGCCTTCGTCCGAACCAATCCACCCTCCAACAACTCCACATTCCCGCGCGCATCCGCCACCACGACCGCATACCCAGTCGTAGTCAAAGCCGGATCAATTCCCAAAACCCGTCGAGTGCCTGCCATACCGTACCAATCTCAAATCCAAAATCGCGCTAAGCAGATTCTACCCTGCACGCCGATACCTTTCGCGACAGGAAGAGGACGCAATGGTAAGGCGGGTTTGTGATCCGCCCGGAACCAGAGAGATGCATACGAAGTTACGGGTTCAACTTCGATTACACGTATACTTTTGTCATTAGACACGTATTCCATGCTTGAGCGTGGCGACAGAAAATGAAAAAGAAACTCACGATAACAATCGATTCAGAGCTCATTCCCGCCGCCAAACGCTATGCTCGTCAGCACGGGATTTCGCTCTCAGCCCTAATCGAACAGTACTTAATAAAAACGACAGATGGGGAACAAGAATCGTTCGCGTCAAGGTGGAGAGGTAAGTTTCGACCCGCTGAAAAAGATGGCGACCCGCGCTACGATTTTTTGAAGATGAAATACTTCGATGATCCTCATTGACACCGACATCCTCGTCGATATCGCTTTCGACAGAAAACCGTACTCCGATACCGCCGCTGAGTTGCTGGACAACATTCAGAACCAAATCGAACGCGCCTGTGTAGCATGGCACACCATCTCGAATCTTTACTACGTCGTGAGGCCAATTCACGGTGACGCTGCCGCAAAGAATTTCATACTTCAACTCACTCGTTACGTAGAGGTTGCCCGAACTGGCACTGACGATATCAGCTATGCTGTCGAGTTGCCAATGTCAGACTTTGAAGACGCGATGCAAGTCGCCGCCGCTCGCGCCTGTGGGGCCAGGTCCATTGTTACCAGAAACCACAGAGACTATCGAAAATCGCCAATCCCTGCAATGTCTCCTCAACAATTCCTGACCCTACTCAACTGACCTCGCACTAGAGACATCATCCTCTAACCATCTACAATCACTACTACGACCACACAAACTCCCCACCCCATGCAACCCTTCTACAACGAACAGCAGCAACTCCTAGCGAACACCGTTCGTGAATTCGCCGAAAACGACCTCGCGCCTCTAGCCGACGAGGTCGATACCAAAGAAGAGTTCCCTAAGCAACAGTTCGAAGCTCTGGCAGAACTCGGTCTAACTGGTCTCTTGATTTCTCCCGAACTCGGCGGTGCGGGTATGGGATACCGAGACTTCATGGTCGTCCTAGAAGAGATCGGCGCAGTGTGCGGCTCCACTAGCACCGTTCTCATCACTCACACATCCTTGGGATCCGAAACGATCAACCGCTTCGGCAATGAAGACCAACGTGCTCAATGGTTACCCGATCTCGCGGCAGGTCAGAAGATCGCAGCATTTGCCCTGAGTGAGCCGCAGACGGGTTCCGATGCGCTAGGTCTCCAGACCACCATTACCGACGATGACGAATCATACATCCTCAACGGAACAAAACTCTTCATCACCAACGCCTCAGTAGCCGATGTATTCGCAGTCTTCGTAACCGCCGACCGCTCTGCCGGTTACCGCGGCATATCCGCCATCGTTATTGAGCGCGGGACTACCGGCTTCGAGATCAACGAGCAACATGGCAAGATGGGGATGCGAGGCTCCGGAACCGCCGAACTCGTCTTTTCCGACTGCCGAGTTCCCAAATCCAACCTTTTGGGAAACATCGGCGACGGATACACAATTGCCCTCAAAATCCTCGACTCTTCGCGCATCACCGTCGCCGCACAGTGCCTCGGCCTCGCCAAAGGAGCACTCGACCAAGCAGTCGCATATTCCAAGCAACGCGAAACCTTTGGCCGTCCCATCGCCACCAAGCAGGCCATCCAATTCATGCTCGCAGACATGGACACCGAACTAGACGCTGCGCGTCTAATGGTCTATCGCGCCGCCGCGCTCTATGACGAAGGTCTCCCTTATGGCACAGAATCCGCCAAAGCCAAACTATACGCATCCGAAGTTGCAGGACGTAACGTTGATAAGGCCGTCCAAATACACGGCGGCATCGGATACTTCAAACCTACTCCTGTCGAGCGTATGTATCGCGATCAACGAGTAACCGAAATCTACGAAGGTACCTCCGAAATCCAACGTATGGTGATCTCCAGATCCCTGATCGGCGAAATCTAAACAGTCCCGCATTCCCCTCTCGATTCCGACTTTCGTCGAAATGACGTAAGTTATGCACATCCCCCTGCGCGGGTATGACGTGGGAGCGACGAAGTTTCGGAAAATGGAGTTCTAGTTCATTTCGATTGGGTCAATATCGGTTGTCCAGCCTGGCCCTAAGGGGATTTGGTTGAGGATTTGGGATGGATTTTGGCCTTTCAGAAGGATTTGCCAACGATAGCGTCCAGCGCGACGGGCTGGATACGCTGGAGATGGCCCCGTTATCTCGATGTTTGTGCTGGGTTCGTTGTCTAAGTACTGACTTAATCGAGTTTTGACACTTTGGGCTTCTAGTAGAGCATCGTCGGGCTCGAACGAACTGTAGGCAAGTCGGGCGTATGAGGTGAAGGGGGGCAATTCGTATTTTTTCCGCACTTGGATTTCGTGTTGGTAAAAGGCTTGATAGTCTTGTGCGGCAGCGGCGGCGATTGCGAAGTGATCGGGCTGGAAGGTCTGGATGACTGCTTTACCGGGTGTATCTGCGCGCCCTGCTCTGCCTGTTACTTGGGAAAGAATCTGGAAGGTTCGCTCGGAAGATCGGAAACTGGGCACAGCAAGCCCAATATCGGCGGCTATAACACCGACAAGAGACACCGACGGGATATCAAGGCCTTTAGCGACCATCTGCGTGCCGACTAGTATGTGGTTACCCTCACTTTGGAACTCATCAAGGAGTTTGGTGTGCTCGTTGGCATTGCGTGCAGTATCAGAGTCCCATCGCAGGATTGGAGTGTTGGGAAAGAATCCTCGAACGGTTTCTTCGACGCCTTCGGTTCCCGCCGCTCGGCGCGCGATGCCGGTGCCATCACAAGTCCGGCACTGGCGCGCAGCGCCAACGGAGTAGCTACAGTAGTGACATTGGAGTCGACTACCACCGCCTCGCCGTGGGCGTCGGTGTAGGGATAGCGGTGTTTGGCAGCTGGGACAGTGGCGGATAGTCCCACAGGATAGGCACTGGACAAAAGATGCGCTACCACGGCGATTGATGAACAGGATGGACTTCCCTCCTTGATCCACATTTTCGCGTAGAGCATGTAGGAGGGGGCGACTCAACATCTCACGGTGACCGTCTTGGATTTCGAGACGCATGTCAACGATTTGGGATTCAGCGTGCCCAGACTTGGGTCTGTCTGAACCCCGTTTTATTCCCCCTTGAGCATCAAGATGAAGGGATGAGCGTGTCCCTTGATCTTCAACTGGGAATGGTGTGTGCCCACCTTGATCTGCAACCGAGCGAGGCGCGCTAGTTCTTTGAACGCTTGGAGATAAGGATTTGCTCTTGATCGCTTCGTTGATGCGGCGAGGAAGTTCGAGAAGTCGGGTGGGATCGGATGCTGACGGGTCAGTTGCGCGTCGGTACGTGCCGATGTCTGGGGTGGCACTGCCCAAGATCAGCGTGGCACCTGTTTCTTTGGCAAGGAGTTCGGCTACGTCTCGGGCATGGTATCTGGGAGCGCGATCATTCTGTTTGAAGGTCCACTCGTGTTCTTCGTCGATGACTACTAGACCTAAGTTGTCGACCGGTGCGAAAATGCTGGATCGGGATCCGATTACTACTTTGTAGCGGCCGTTTTTGATCTGGTCCCACTGGTCAAAGCGTTGGCCTAGGGTTAGACCAGAGTGTTGGAGCGCGATCTGTCCAGGGAATCTGCTTGCGAAGCGTTGCAGAGTTTGCGGCGTCATGGCGATTTCAGGGACCATGATGATCGCGCGTCGATCCTCTTGGATGCACGTTTCAACGGCTCGGAGATAGACCTCGGTCTTGCCGCTGCCAGTTACACCGAATAGGAGGAATTCGACAGCGTCTCGGGATTCGATACTGTCTGAAATGGCATTGACAGCCGTTCTTTGTTCTGGTGTGAGATCGTGGCTGATAGGTTCTTGCACCGCGTAGTCAGCAAGAGGGTCACGTTCTACACGGACCTGTTCAACCTCAACGGTGCCATCGTCAATCACTGCCTTGACAGTATGGGCGCCGAATTTCTTGGCGAGGTCGGCGCGTGGCAATAGACCAGAAGCTGCCGCAATGTGGCGGATCAGTTCCACTCGCCGGGGCGCACGGCGTTTGAGATATGCCTCGGTCACTTCATCAGCACTGATACCGTCGGCTAGTTTTAGATGGGACTTGAAGACCGGGTTTGCTCGTGGTCGTTCCCATATTGACTCTTCGACCGCTATACCGGCACGCACTAGGGCGTCAATATGCCGCTCGTTCTTTCTCCCAATCTTGCGGATGAACCGGTCACGACGGACCCGACCTTTAGCCGGCAATTCGTCTAGGATTTCGTGTTGATCAGCTGAGATGGAGAATCCCGAGAGGACCGTGTCAGCAGGGTTAACGATGTCGTTGCGTCCCACCCAGATGTGGAGTTGCTGGCTGATACCCGGAGGAAGCATGGCGACACATGCTCGGAAGATGTTGGTGCGATAGTGCTTTGCGATCCAGACCGCGGTCTTGAGGAGACTCGGGTTGATGAATGGTCCGCCTTCGACTACACCATCAACTGCACGCGTGTTTTCTGTCTCCGTTGTATCGGAAACCGAGAGTGCGATACCTTGAATAGGTCGATAGCCGAATGGGACCCATAGGAGGTCGCCCGGTTGGATGTTGACCCCATTTGGTATGGCGTAGGTGTAGGTGCGTAGCCGATCTCGGTCTGAGAAATCAACTGCGACTTCAGTGAACATGGTTCAAGGCGCGCATATTGGCGCGGATATCAATCACACAATGCGGTCAAATCCTTAACCGCATGGAACTAAGGTTAGTTGTCCTGCCGAATCGGAGGGACAGGGAGAACACCAGTTGAAAGACGACAATCTATATATCAGCGTCGTTCTTTGATGCGGGCGTGACGGCCAGTCAGTCCGCGAAGGTAGTAGAGGCGTGAGCGTCGGACTTTGCCTCTGCGCGTCACTTTGACGGATTCCAGCGTAGGGCTGTGAAATGGTACGATTCGCTCAACGCCGATACCATACGAAACGCGCCGGACTTTGAAGGTGGTACCGGGATTGGGTACCTTGTCGTCTCGGTATCGCCCAACGATGACATTTCCTTGGAAGGCTTGGACGCGTTCGCGGTCGCCTTCTCGGATAACCATGTTTACGGTGACGGTGTCGCCGGGTTGAAACTCATCAATCTGCGCCGATGGGCGTGTCTTGAGCATCTCAGTGGGGTTCATAGCGTTACGATTCCTGGGGCGACGGTGTTTCGGGATATATGCGTTCGGCGCAACGCCCACACCGAGAAAATCGCGGAAACTTGGGCTTACACGCCAAACATTTAAGTATATCCGACTTGCCGTAGTATCCCCCCGTAATTCCCACATGCCCCCGTCATTCTGAGTGCAACACCCCCGTCATTCCTGTGCAGGCAGCAATCCACAGAAGACGAAGGTAACGGCAAATCCGTCGGCAATCACAGTTCAGACAGCCTCGCCAACTCTTCGCCGCGGTTGTATGCAGCTAGGACGGCTTCAATAGTGGATTTTCGAAAGCCTGCATCCTCAAGGGCGTGAAGTGCGGCGGCGGTGGTTCCACCTGGCGATGTAACCATGTTGCGAAGCTCGGCAGGGTGTTTGCCAGTCTCTTTGGCGAGTGCAGCACTGCCTAGCACCATCTGGACGGCTAGGTTTCTGGCGTCGGAGTTTGTCATTCCGAGTTGAACTGCACCATCAATGAGGGCTTCGATGAACACGAATACGTATGCAGGACCGCTTGCGCTGAGAGCAGTTGCGATGTCAACGAGCTTTTCGTCCTCAAAGTAGACCTGCTCACCGAATGAGTTAAGCATTTTGGTCGCGAAGTTTCGCATCTCATCAGAAACAGCGGGGGTTGTCGTCCACGCCGTGGCTCCTAGCCCCACCTGAGAAGGGGTGTTGGCCATGATGCGAATCAACCTGTCGCAACCGATCTGGTCAATGATCGTCTTGGACTGGACACCGGCCATAATCGACATGAAGGTGATGGGGTTAAGAGTCGGAACAAAAGGCCGTATTGCGTCAGCAACTTCTCCTAATTGCTGCGGTTTGACGGACAGAACCGCTAGATTGGCGCTAGACACCGCTTCGATGTTGTCAGCCGCGATGCTCACGCCGTATGTTTCTGCGAGATATGAGGCGCGTTGAGGTATCGGTTCGCTGACCGTGATGTTGGCATCGAGATTGGCTTTTTTCATTCCGGAGATGATTGCCTCGGCCATCACTCCGCCGCCGATGAATGAGACGTTCAATGTTGCTTTGCTCACAATGGTTCGTTGCTTTGGTGTCGATTATAAGTTTTCGGTTTTGCACTACCATCGTCATTCCCACGAAAGTCGGAAGCCAGAGGGGAAGAGGATGCTGAACGCTGCCAAACATCATGAGAGTTGTATGATTGCATATTCCATAGCGGTTGGCTTTCGGTGACGCCCAAATCGCCCGATGACCCGTTGAAATCAGGTTTCGGGTCTTTTTGCGCGTCTAACCCGCCAAGCCCGCTAAGTTTCAGGAATCGCGGGAATGCCGCAGATCGTTGTTGAAGACCTAGTTAAACGGTTCCGGATCTCGGAGCGAGATGCCGGGCTATGGGGCGCGATCAGAGGTATCGTAAGACGCAGGTATCACACCGTTACAGCGTTGGATGGCGTCAGCTTTTCTATTGAACCCGGAGAGTTGGTCGGCTACGTGGGACCTAACGGCGCGGGCAAGTCGACCACAGTGAAGGTGATGTCAGGGATTTTGGTGCCAGACGCGGGACGATGCGAGATATTGGGGCGAACCCCTTGGCGGAGTCGGGCCGATCATGTGCGGGAGTTGGGAGTGGTGTTTGGTCAGCGAACACAACTATGGTGGGACCTTCCTGTCATCGAGTCTTTCGATCTCTTGCGGGACATATATCGGATACCGCGAGATAGTTACGTCAAGAATCGAGACGAGTTCATCGAAGTATTGGATATCGAAGGATGTCTCGATGTTCCGGTTCGTCAATTGAGTTTGGGACAGAGAATGCGATGCGACCTTGCTGCCGCGCTTCTACATTCACCCGTGATCCTGTTTTTGGACGAGCCGACGATCGGAATGGATGCCGTATCGAAATTAGCGTTTCGGGATTTCATCAAGCGGTTCAATCGAGAACGTGGCACGACGGTCATTCTGACTACGCACGACATGGATGACATCGAGGCGATCTGCGATCGCGTGATGATAATCAGCAACGGCAAAATTCTTTCGGATGGCACGGTCGGTGATCTGCGACATCTAGTTGCCTTAGAGCGTCGGTTAGTTGTTGATTTGGACGGCGATGCGGCACCATCCATACCTCCTGAAGCCGTTATTACCGAGAGTGACGGGCATTGGGTCAATATCAGGTTCGATCCTGAGCGGATATCGGCTACCGAATTGATCTCTTATGTGACTTCGCACAATCAGGTTCGGGACATCTTTGTGGAGAACCTACCGATCGAGGAAGTCATCGCCCAAATCTACCAAGGCGAGGAGCATTGATCAGCTACTGGGCGATACTGAGCGCGAAGTTTCGGAGCCTGCTTCAGTACCGATCCGCAGCTCTGGCCGGTCTGATTACGCAGATCGTTTGGGGACTGATCCGAGTGATGATCTTCCAAGCGTTTTATCGGTCAACAAACTCCGATCAGCCGATGAGCGGCAGCGATGTTGAAACCTATATTTGGCTCGGTCAGGCATTCCTGGCGGCATTGCCTTGGAACATCGACACAGACTTACGGGCGATGATCCGGTCTGGCGGGATCGGTTACGAACTGGTGCGCCCAGTAGACCTGTATAGCTATTGGTTGAGCCGCGCACTTGCTTGGCGAACCGCACCAATGTTAATGCGCGCGGTGCCGCTGCTAGCCTTTGCGTTCATCGTCATGGGGATGGCACCACCAGTGTCCTCAGGTGCAGCATTGGCATTCGCAGTTTCGATGTGTGCAGCAGTCTTGTTGAGTAGCGCAATCACGACGTTTTTGAACGTGACGATGCTCTGGACGATCACCGGAGACGGAGTTACGCAGTTGACATTCGGATTGGTGCTGATATTTTCTGGAATGTTGGTGCCACTGCCGTTGTACCCGGACTGGTCGCAACCGATCATCAACGCGATGCCGTTCCGAGGGCTAGTAGATACTCCGTACCGGCTCTATCTGGGGCATATACCGCTGTCCGAGTTTCCAGAGGTCTTCGCACACCAGTTGATTTGGATCTTGATCTTTGTAGTTGCAGGCCGGGTCGCGCTATCCAGAGCATTGCGACGAGTTGTGGTGCAAGGAGGATGAGGGTGCTAGATAGTATCTACGTCTACTGGCGATTCCTTGCTGTCTCGATTCGGGCTCAGATGCAGTACAAGGCATCATTCCTTATGCAGCTTGGCGGTCGATTGGTCGTTACCGCCGGCGAGTTCATGGCAATACTCGTGCTCTTCGATCGGTTCGATTCGTTGATCGGTTGGAGCGTGTATCAAGTAGCGTTCATCTATGGAATCGTGAACATATCTTTTGCGGTCGCCGATGCAATGACAACCGGTTTCGATCTCTTCGGGGATATGGTTAAGTCAGGCGATTTCGACAGGATCCTGACACGCCCCAGGTCTACAGCGTTGCAGCTTGCGGGTCAGGAACTGACATTGCGACGTATCAGCCGGTTGACACCGGGTTTGGTAGCGCTGATTTGGGCAGCAATGCACCTAGACCTGACTTGGACTGTTCCCAACGTAGGGTTGTTATTGGTCTCGATCGCTGGAGGCGCGTCTCTGTTCTCAGGACTGATCGTGCTTCAAGCCACCCTTGCGTTCTGGACGACCGAGACTTTGGAGATGATGAATACGCTCACTTACGGCGGAGTAGAGACTACCCAGTACCCCGTCAACATCTACAGACCCTGGTTCCGAAACATCTTCACCTTCGGTATTCCATTAGCCACAGTCAGCTACTTCCCTGCACTGGCGATCATGGGAGTCCCCGACCCGCTCGGAACACCACTCTGGTTCCAATACGTAGCCCCACTCATCGGAATCGCGTTCCTGATTGCCTCGCTCCAAGTCTGGAGAATCGGAGTCAGGCACTACCTCTCTACGGGAAGCTAAGCCTCCCGTTCGTACGCACTATGTCATTCCGAGCACAGCGAGGAATCTCCCCCTATGCTACGCGCAAGGGGGTCAGAGGAATACCTATCGTCATTCCCACAGCCTTTCACGTCATTCCCGCGCAGGCGGGAATCCAGAGGGATGGGGTAGGAGCGACCCTTGTAGTCGCCCCTACCCTTCGCATTCACACCCTGTCATTCCGAGCATAGCGAGGAATCTCCACCCTTCGCTCCACGTAAGGGGGTTAAGGGATGCCCGGCGGGGATGGGATGGGAAATCACAGTTCAACCCTCAGATTTTCTGGAAAGATGTGACAAATCGGGGATTCTGGCGCTAATGTTGTGTTATATTATGGCACATGCAATCTACGATGTTGAATGAAAGGCAGTCACAGGTTTCGGCATGAAGACGCGAGAGCTACAAGAGTTGCGCCAGTCGATGTGGTCGGTGCGCCCGGCATTGGTGGGCGTCTACTTCGGATGCTTCACGCTGGCGATGATAGTCGGAACGTCGCTGATCGTGCTGCACGAAGTGGCGTCCGAGACATCGGACAGCGCGTACGACACTTGGATTGTTATCATGCAAGGTGTCGGATTGCTCGGATTGACATCTGCGATCGTCGTATTCACACTGACTGAGATACTGGAGTACCCGATGGTAATGGCAAACTGGTTCAGGCAGCAGTACCTGGAACCGCTCAAAGAACGGCAACGCCAAGAAGGTCTCGATGCGGGCCTTAAAGAGGGCCGCCAAATAGGCCGCGAGGAAGGCCGTCAAGAAGGCCGCCAAACAGGCCGAGAAATAGGCCGCGAGGAAGGCCGCGAGGAGGGCCGTCAAGAAGGCCGCCAGGAAGCGCGTGCCGAGCTGTTGGCGGAGATCAGGGAATGGGACCTGCGTCGGCGCGAGGCGGAAGTGCGCGGAGAACCCTTCGACGAGCCGCCGCCCTACGCGCAGAACGGACACGGCAACTGACCCTACCCCCTCTTCCTAGCTTTCCGGCCTGTGGACGGGAGTTTATTCCCCCTTCGCGAAGCGCAAGGGGGCGCGAACGAACGAAGCGGTGTGAGCGTGGGATGGACTGACACTCTGGATTCCGGCTTCCGCCGGAATGATGATGAGCATCCCCCTAGCCCCTTACGCTCCGCGAAGGGGGGAGATTCCTCGCCGAGTCGCCAACGCGACCGCGAGTTTGATGGCTTCAACCATGCTGGTGGATTGGGCCTTGTTTTGGCCAGCAATGTCAAAAGCCGTGCCATGGTCTACAGAGGTGCGAATGAATGGGATGCCGAGATTTACGGAGACCGATTCCTCGAATCCATGGACTTTGATGGGGATGTGCCCTTGGTCGTGGTACATCACCACTACAACGTCATACATGCCATCGATCGCCTGATTGAATACAGAGTCGGCAGGGTGCGGACCTGTAGCGTTAATGCCCTCCAACCTCGCCGCTTCGATTGCCGGCGATATCTCTTTGGCTTCCGTGTCTCCGATCAGCCCGTTGTCGCTGGCGTGAGGGTTCAGCGCAGCCACCGCAATTCGCGGGTTGATGAAACCCCAACGCTTGAAGTGTTCATCGGTGATGCGGACAGCAGTGAGGATGTTTTCAGTAGTTACGAACGCGCAGGCATCGGGTAGTGATTTATGCGTCGAGAGATGCATGCATCGCAGGATTCCGCTGACCAGCATGGTGTAAACCGTTGCGCTGTTGGTCAAACGCTTGAATACCTCTTGGTGTCCGAGATCAAGTGCGCCTGACATCTGCCACGACTCTTTGTTGACCGGCGCGGTAACCATAGCATCGACCTCATCCGCAAGACCCATCTTCGCGGAGGTCTCTACCCATAGGTGTGAAGCGCGGCCAGAGTCGCGAGAGTGTTTTCCTTGGGCAAACTCGACCTCTTCGTAATCCCCGACGCTGAGAACTGGGATGACTTCAGTCGTGTCAGGGGTTTGACCTGGAGATTCGATTCGTTCGACGGGAATGTCAATACCAGTTTCCGCAGTCGCTTGTTGGACAACGCGTTCAGTACCGACAACGAACATGCGCGCAGAGTCGTTGACTTCGGGATCCGCGATCGCTTTGACGACTACTTCAGGCCCGATCCCGGATGGGTCGCCCAATGTGAGTGCCAACAATGGTTTTGCCGTTACATTCACGGGTGATGGCCCTCCAGTGAAGTTGTCCGTTCAGCGTGAGATCAGCACTTGCTGTATCCGCAGCTGTAACACTTCATGCAACCCTCCTCAAACGCCATGTTTGGAGCGTAGCAGTCTGGACAGCTCTCCGTTGTCACTGTGCCGTTGAAACCGTTGCCAACACCTGCGGGTTTCGAATCAGGTATACCGACTTCGCTGGATCTGGGCGGCCTGAGTAATGCGATCTGTCCAGGATCGGCTCCAGCGGTGATACCGCGCGGAGGCGAGTAGGCATGCTCCGACAGAACCTTCGCAATGGCATCTGGGACAGAGAAGATGTGCTGTCCACCCGTAATGATCGGATTGTCCACGATATTGATGAGTTGGTCAATGATGTCATCAGGCGAGACCCCCGACCTCAGCGCGAGCGAGATCATCCTAGAGAGGGCTTCCGCCATTGCGCTATCGTTGCCGCCGGCCTTTCCGTGATTGGTGAAGACCTCGAATAGATGACCGTCGCTCGTGAATGACAGCGTGATGTAAATCTTGCCGCGTCCCGTTTCGACCTGCACGGTCTTGGATTCGAGTACCGCCGGGCGTGCCATACGGTTTACGTATGCTGGCGTGCCAGGTTCGCCAGATATGGCGGCGATTTCCCCATTGACATCCGCGTTCTCGGACGTGCCAGCGGTTAAGACTTCCTTTTCGCGGCTACCGGCGCGGTAGACAGTGATGCCTTTGCAACGCGTTTTCCACGCAAGCATGTACGCTTCTTCGACATCGCCTCTTGTGGCTTCGTTCGGGAAGTTGATTGTTTTGGAAATGCCCGCGTCAACACTTTCTTGGAAGGCCGCCTGCATCAAGACGTGGTCACTCGGTGCGATGTCGGATGCTACGTGAAAGAGTTCTTTGACATCGTGGTCCACATCGTCACGCACCTGCAAAGACTCGCCTTCAGCTAACGCATCCAGAAGGCCTTGGCTATAGATATCGCGATCCTTAACGACACGTTCAAAGTTGGCGTCCGCGTAGATTAGGGTAGTGTCTCCGCCAAGGATGTTGTGCTTGCGGAAAGCCAGCGAAAAGATCGGCTCGATACCGCTGGAACACCCCGCGATCATGGAGATTGTGCCAGTAGGCGCAACAGTGAGACGGCACGCGTTTCGGACACGAGGGTGCGAGACGCCGTTCTCGTGCCAAGCACCGTACGGGCCCCTCACATCCGCTAGTTCCCCAGATGACTTATCGGACTGCTCCATGATGAAACGCATAACGTCTCGCCCGACTGCCACGGCTTGCGGAGAGTCGTAAGGAATACCCAACTTTACCAGCATGTCTGCAAAGCCCATGACTCCCAACCCGATCTTGCGAGTCTGTAGATTCATGTCCCTGATTTCGGGAATGGCGTACTCATTCACATCAATGGTGTTGTCCAAGAAATGCACAGCTAGTTTGATGGTCTGCGCGAGACGGTCCCAATCGATCCCAGGTAGTTTGTTGAGGGAGTGCGCTTGGATGCCGGCGTATTCTGGACGTAGCAGATCGAGTTGCGAAGGACTCCGCTCGATGACTCCATTGGCGAGTTGACCGATGACGAAATTCGCGAGGTTTATTGAGCCTAGGTTGCAAGATTCGTATGGCAACAATGGTTGTTCGCCACACGGGTTGGTAGCAGTAATCAAGCCGATGTCTTTGACCGGGCTGTTGCGGTTGACTTCATCAAGGAAGATCATCCCCGGCTCGCCGTTCAACCATGCGCCATCAATGATCTTGTCAAACACATCTCGCGCGTTCAACCGGTCTACTTCAATCGCGCTACTGTCAGGATCAGCAGGGTTTTCGCGGAAATACAGAGGGTAGTCCGTTCCTTCTGCGACAGCGCTCATGAACTCGTCGGTCGCACCGACAGAGATGTTGAAATTGTGGATGTCGCCTTCAACAGTTTTGCATGAGATGAATTCCAAGACGTCGGGATGGTGGACATCCATAACCGCCATGTTTGCGCCGTCGCGTTTGCCCCCTTGCGTTACGAGCTTTGAGGTTGCCGACAGATAACGCAGAGTCTCAACCGGGCCGCACGCTTTGCCATGAGTAGTTGATATTGACCATCCCTTGGGACGGAGTTCTGACAACGCGAATCCTGTGCCACCGCCGAACTTTTGAACCATCGCCTGATCATGTGAGGCCCGCGTGATACCTTCCATCGTGTCAATCAGGGGAAGAACGAAACATGCTGACAGGGTGCCTTGACCAGTGCCGGCATTCATGAGCGTGGGCGAGTTGGGCAGAAAGTCCAAGCTGGCCATCAGTCGATAAAAGCGGTCTGCGACCTTCTCGATGCCGTCTGGAGTTTCGCCGTAGAGTGTATCGCCTTGAGCGATCGCATAAGCTACGCGTCGGAACATGCGCTGCGGGTCTTCGATGATATTGCCGTTTTTGTCGCGTTGCAGATATCGCTTCTCTAAGATGACCTTCGCGTTTTCAGAGATTTCCGCCGGAACGAATCCATCGTCAGTAACGTCTAAAGTCCATTTCCCAGTTGCAGTTCGTGCCATTGCCATCCTCATCTTTGTCGTGCTACATGTTGCTGGCGCCGTTATCGCCAACCCTCGTATAAATCGAGAAACCTCATGCAAGTCTCCATCAATTGCGGTGCGCTGTTTGGATTCCGCTGGGCGATGCCGGGCTGGGTATCAACGTGCCTTGGAATCGCGAATCTTCGGAATCCGTCTCTCCCAAACTGGTCGCTTCCGTCGTGAATCGATCTAGGTCGTCAAAATCCTTGTAGACAGAAGCGAAACGCATGTATGCCACGGGATCAAGAGATTTGAGTCTGTTCAGAACCATCTGCCCGATAACTCCCGATTCAATGCGCTCGCGTCCATCGTTCATTGCTCTCTGGTGGATTTCCTCGACGAGCTGGTCGATAGCGCCCACCGGCAAGTAACGCTTAGCGCAAGCAATCTCTATGCTCCTGGCCAGCTTGATTGTCGAGAACTCCTCAAGCGTCCCGCTTCGTTTTTCAACCATTAATCCTGTATTGTACACACGTTCTAGCGTGGTGAACCGAAATGAGCACGCATTGCATTCACGTCTGCGCCGAACCGACTCGTCTCTAACTCGAGAGTCAACCACTCTCGTGTCCAGATGTCTGCAAGTTGGACAGTGCATCGTCAAGGCTGCTTAACGCTCGCGTCGTATGATTTCTTTTTCACCCTCTAGCGAACTCGCGAGTACTACATCTAGTGTTCGCAATCAGAAATCTTACTACATGCAGAGGTTGAGTTTCCCAAATTCTAGGCGTAATTTCCGACGATTCGCAGTGATTCCATTCGTGCTCAAAAACAGCACTTCACAGCAGATTTCAGAGGCAAAAATCATCACGATGCACATGATCGGATGCATCTTTGCGACTATTCGTCGGATAGTTTGAGATTTGTGTAGCAAATACGTCGCCGTTGTTGTGAGGCGGTAGATGAGCGTATCCGCACTGTTGTGAGTCAAGAGAGAACTTCGCAAAACTACCGTTATTCCCGCGAAGGCAGGCGCTTCAGCGGGCGGAACACCCATCCAGAGGGTATGGGAGAAGGTTACGCAACACCCACCTTCGCGAAACGCAAGGGGGTTAGGGGGATACCTAATGCGTCGCAACAGCGGATTCGCATCGCGCGATGACTCCCCTGAGACATTGAGGATGATGGACGGCTTACAGTGCTAGACTTGCAATCGCACGAACAAACACGCTCGCCATTCGGACGGCGACGGACCACGGAGACAACCATGAAAATCACCGACATCAAGAACTACCCGGTATGGATCGGTCAGCGCAACCAGATGCTCGTCAAAATAGAGACCGACGAGGGCATATACGGATGGGGCGAATCCGGCTTCTCCAGCCGCGAACTCGCAGTAAGCGGGATGGTCGATCACTTCCGCGAGTTCCTTGTCGGGCAAGACCCCATGCGTCGCGGACGTATCTGGCAGGAAATGTATCGAGGCCAATACTTCGAAGGCGGACGAACAATCACCGGCGCGATCTCCGCAATCGACATCGCACTCCACGACATCGCAGGCAAGAAACTCGGCGTCCCCGTCTATCAACTGCTAGGCGGCAAGCAACGAGACTGGGTCCCCACCTTCGCGTCTGGCGGCGGCACCACAGCAGACGAGGTCGCCGAAATGGGCAAGGCGATATGGGATCAAGGTTTCAAAGCCATGCGCCTAAATCTCCAGACCATCGGCGAGGTAAACGACCCCGATCTGTTCGAACCACGAGAATCCATCGCCGCAACCGCAGAAGCACTCATCAAGGCACGAGAAGTACTCGGACTCGAACCCGTCGTTGGTATCGACTACCACCACCGACTCTCGGTCGCCGAATCCGCTTCATTCTGCCAGATGATGCCGACGCACACTCTGGACTTCATCGAGGAACCCATCCGAGACGAATCGCCCGAAGCCTACGAAGAACTCCGAAAACTTACCGTCGTCCCATTCGCCATCGGAGAGGAGTTCGCGTCCAAGTGGCAATTCCTCCCATACATCGAGAAGGGACTCACCAACTACGCCCGACTCGACATCTGCAACGTCGGCGGATTTACCGAAGCAATGAAAGTCGCCGGATGGGCCGAGGCGCACTACATCGACCTCATGCCGCACAACCCGCTTGGCCCCATCTGCGTCGCCGCCACATCGCACATGGCAACCGCAATACCCAACTTCTCATGGCTCGAAATCCGACACTCCGTCGGAGAACCCGACAACAACTTCTACGAAGACGACGTCTTCCCCGTCCAACCCGAAATCGTCCCTGGCAAAGTAATCCTCGACGACAACAAACCCGGCCTGGGCATCGAAGTCGACGAAGCATCCCTAACCGAACCCTTCAAATTCTGGGAATCGCCACACCTACACCGCCGCGACGGTTCGCACACGAACTGGTAAACACAACGTTATTACAGCGAAGTAACTTGTCATCCCGGCTAGATAATTCGTAATTCCAGCGAGATAACTCGTCATTCCGGCGCAGGCCGGAATCCAGACAAGAATATCCACCATGCTAAACATCGGTTTCATAGGTGCAGGTAAGATCGCCGACCTGCACGCTCCCGGCTACTTAGCCAACCCTGAAGCGCGCATCTACGCCGTCGCAGACAACGGAACCGGCGTTGCCGAATCACGCGCCACAGAGTGGGACGCCGAAAAGCCGTACACCGACTACCGCGCAATGCTCGATGACCCCAACGTCGATGCAGTAGAAATCCTAACCCCTCACTCGCTACATGCCAAGATGGTCATCGACGCTTTGGATGCCGGAAAGCATGTCAGCCTGCAAAAGCCAATGGCCATAACCCTTGACGAGTGCAACACCATCGTCGATGCCGTCAACCAATCCGACAAGTTCTTCCGCGTATTCGAGAACTTCGCATACTACGATCCCATCGCCCGAGCCAAACAACTGCTCGACGACGGCGTAATCGGCGACCCGATCTCGATGCGCATGAAGACAATCACCGGCCACCGAAAACACGGCTGGGACATTCCCGACGCATCGATTGCGTGGAGATTCGATCAGTCGATAAACGGCATCGGCAAAGCAATCCTCGACTACGGCTACCACATCTTCGCAATGGGCAGATGGTTCTTAGGCGAACCCGAACAAGTCTTCGCATGGATACGCACCTCATACACCGCCGAGGGCTACGAAAACGACTCGCCCCTGCTTGTGGCTTGGTCATACGAAGGCGGCAAGACCCACGGCTCATGGGAACAGCAAGCCACCAACGAGATGGTAGTCCGCTCCGACTACTACCCCGGCGACGAGTGGTTCGAACTCAGCGGCTCCCGCGGCGTAATCTGGGTCAACCGATGCACTGCAAAGATGCTCTACGACACTCCGCCCTTGACCTACTACGCTGACGGCGAGATGAACCGAGTCACAGAAGACGAGATCAACGCCGACTGGGGCAACTCCTTCGTCCAATGCGTCAACGAATTCGTGACCTGCATCCTCGAAGACCGCCAACCCAACATGACCGCCGAAGACTCCCGAGAGACCTACAAATTCGCCCGCGCCAGCCAACTAGCCGCCCGCGAAAACCGACCCGTAACTCTAAAAGAAGTAACGCATTAGCATCCCCCTAACCTCCTTGCACTCCGTGAAGGGGGACGCAGGGGGTTCACGCACAACACTCCCGTCTTTCTCGCGCAGGCGAGAATCCACAGGGGTTTGAGCCATGATGGCCATGATGTGAAAACGATGGCCATGATGCACCCCGCCCATCGCACCCTCTGGACTAGATTCCCGCCTGCGCGGGAATGACGAAGGATGGCGAGACCGCAGGGGATGCCTGGGCGGGGACGTGGCAGGCAAGCATCCCCCTAACCCCATTGCGCTTCGCGAATGGGGAAGATTCCTCGCTACGCTTCGGAATGACAAGGTCGCACACTACGTCATTCCAATCCCGCTCTATGTCATTCCGATCCCGCTCTACGTCATTCCCGCGCAGGCGGGAATCCACAGTGGAAACAGCGGGGCGGGGTGCATCATGGCAATCATTACCCAATCACGGCAATCACAGTTCAAACAAAAACGAAACCGCCGGTAGGAGGGTAGGCCGGCGGCTTCGCGATGGGAAGTGGTGTGTAACTATGTCATTCCGACGAAAGTCGGCACTTCAGCGGACGGAACGTCCATCCAGAGGGAGGGTACGCGCAGCACCCTAGACATCATCCCCTTTATCTTTATCGCCCCATTTATGACCCCATCGACCCTTCTTGCCGTGACTACCCTTGCCGCCATCTCTCCGTTTATCCCAATCGCCCTTGCCCGGCATCAACTTCGCAATCGCATCGGGACGCGCCGCATACCAATCACCAAGTGAATCCGCATCGGACTGAGTCAATACGCCTTCCTCTACGAGGTAATCCAGTTTCTCAGCCGATAATACCTGCGCTCCTTTGCCCTTGCCGAATCCCTTGCCGCCCCAACCACGTTTCATCGACTTAGTCGCCTCGCCGAAATTGAACTCAACGTCTGGTTTCGAGTCTTGCCAAGCAACGATCGCATCCGACTCATCTTGAGTCAACTTCCCATGTTCCACCAGCTTCGCTAAATGCGCGTCCTTCCTCTCACCCGCCATCTCCTCTTTCGCCTGCGTAAACGCATCCTTAACCGTCTCCGCCTCCAAACCCAGTATCGACGCGACACGCTCTGCGAACGAACGCTTTCCACTGTCTGCATCACTCTCTTGCGCCGTAATTCCAGCAAACACTCCGACCACTGCCAACACCGACACCGCCGTTATCCCCAGAAATATGCCGAGTCTCTTTTTCATCTGGAACATGCCCTTTCTCGTAGACCAATCGACGGATCGGTGAACCTATCGCTTGCTTGTCTTCACTTCAAGTCAGGTCGGAACTCGCCCTTCATCCAACCCAACGTAATCTAGTTACGCACCATCGCAGCATCCAGATTTCAATATCTGACTAATTCCGCAGCGCGTATAGTCTAGTCTTAACTTGAGTGCAACTTCAAACATCCATCGCCCCCTGCATCACGGGCACACGAACAGAACACCCCAGAGGACAAATATGGCGGTAGCAATCGACTTGTCAGGCAAACGAGGCGTCATCTTCGGCGTCGCAAACCAGCGCAGCATCGCATGGGCGATATCAGAAAAACTCATCGAAGCAGGCGCTGAACTCGCCTTCACATACCTCAACGAACGACTACGAGGCCCCGTAGAAAAAGCCGTCTCCGCTGTCGAAGACCCCATCCTCATCGAGTGCGACGCTACCGACGACGGCGACGTCCAATCCGTATACGACCAAGTCGGCGACAAATGGGGAAGCATCGACTTCGTAGTCCACTCGGTAGCCTACGCCGAACGAGACGACCTCGGCGGAGACTTTTCGACTACCGGACGACAGGGTTTCCGTACCGCACTCGAAACCTCCGCCTACACCCTAATGCCCGTCGTCTCCCGCGCCGTTCCCCTAATGCCCGAAGGCGGCGCAGCACTCACCATGACTTTCGACGCTTCACAACGCGTCTACCCCGGATACAACATCATGGGCACCGCAAAAGCCGCACTCGAAAACGAAGTCCGACAACTCGCCGCCGAATTCGGAGAAAAAAACGTCCGAGTGAACGCAATATCCGCCGGCCCACTACCAACCCTCGCAGCACGATCAATCCCCGGCTTCCGAGACATGACAAGCGCCCATCGAGACCGATCACCCCTCAAACGCAACATCACCCACCGCGAAGTCGGCGACACCGCCCTATTCCTCCTAAGCGAAATGTCCTCCGGCATAACCGGCGCGGTGATACCAGTGGACGCAGGTTATGGCATTATCGCACTCTAAAACCCATCCCCGCCATTCCGAAGCACCCACCCAAGTCATTCCGAGCACAGCGAGGAATCTCCCCCCTTCGCACAGCGCAAGGGGGCTAGGGGGATGCTTGCTGCAATTCAAACTTACCCACCTCTTGTCATTCCGAGCGCAGCGAGGAATCTCCCCCTTCGCACAGCGTAAGGGGGCCAGGGGGATGCTCAGGCGAGGACGGGAGGCGAAAAATCATGGCAATCATTCCCCCATCATGGCAATCATGGTTCAAAACCTCCCCCCTTCGCATTCACACCATGTCATTCCGAGCACAGCGAGGAATCTCCCCCTTCGCACAGCGTAAGGGGGCCAGGAGGATGCTCAGGCGAGGACGGGAGGCGAAAAATCATGGCAATCATTCCCCCATCATGGCAATCATGGTTCAAAACCTCCCCCCTTCGCATTCACACCATGTCATTCCGAGCGCAGCGAGGAATCTCCCCCCTTCGCAAAGCGTAAGGGGGCCAGGGGGATGCCCCATCATTCCCATCAAAGTTCAAAACGCTATCATTACACCATGATCCCCCTAATTGCCCAACACACAGACGAACTAGCCGAACTCTGTCGCCGACACCACGTCAAGCGACTAGAAGTCTTCGGCTCCGCAGCCGTCGGAGACTTCAACCCCGAAAAAAGCGACATCGACTTCCTAGTCGATTACCACCTGCTACCACCTGGCAAACACGCCGACGCATACTTCGGACTCTTCAACGACCTCCAATCAATCTTCGGACGTTCAATCGATCTCGTCGAAGACAAAGCCATCGAAAATCCCTACTTTCGGCAATCTGTAGACGCTACCAGAGAAACCGTCTATGGACTCTGAAGTAAAAACCCGCCTGTCGGACATCCAACTGGCCGCTGAGCGCATCATCGAAATAACTCTCGACAAGTCGTTCGAAGAATTCGAAGGCGACTGGGTAGTCAGAGCCGCAGTCGAACGTCAATTTATGATCATCGGAGAGGCGACCAACGTCATCGCCGCCAAAGACCAAATCATATCCTCACTCTTGGGCAACTACCCCCAAATCATCGGATTCCGCAACATCCTCGCACACCAGTACCGAGATGTCCTAGACCGCACCGTCTGGGGAATCATTGAAAACAACCTCCCAACTCTCCTCAACGAAGTCAACACACTACTCGAACAGACCTAAACTCCATCCCCTTCGAGAAGCACAAATCCTTTCCCTCCCCCTTGATGCTCAAGGGGGAATTGAAGGGGGTTCACACAACCCCGTCATTCCCGCGAAGGCGGGAATCCAGAGGGGGTTGCAGGTATTTGAACCATGATTGCCATGATTAGGAATGATGGAGTGAGATATGCTAACCTCGAATGCCCATGTCATTCCGAGCGCAGCGAGGAATCTCCCCCTTCGTACATCGCAAGGGGCCAGGGGGATGCCCCGCACTACGCAAGCAACAAACATCCCATCCCATCGGAAGTTGAACCAGCCGAAACTGCGTAAAACAAAGACATGACACCGACCGAGATTCGGCAGCAAGAACGCATCGTAAACGCTGAACTTGCGCGTCTGCTCCGCGAAAGGTGCGGATTAGACGCGCAAGCAGAGGTCATCGTTGACGGACGACAACCTGACATCCTGATCGTCCGCTCTGACAACACGCCCGTAATCGTTGAAACGGAACTCATGCCGGCGCGCAGTGTCAACGACGACGCGCTGGCAAAACTCGGACTACCCGTAAACGGTCAGCCGACGGGTGTCACGTTCGCCGTCAAACTGCCAGCCGAACTAAGAGAAGTTGAACAGCGTCATCTAGGTGAGCGCGTTGCCGCCGCGACGCTGAATTGGCAGGAGTGGTATTTGGACGGAACAAACGGAGCGGCGATCAGCGGTGCGTACGATGACTTGTGCGAACACATTAGGCGAGCTACACCTCACACAGACATCATCGCTAGCGCAGCTAACGAATTTGAGATTGGTGCCACTAACGCCGGCGCGATACTCCAAGGAAACCCGGTCACGATGCAACGAGTGGCGAGGGTGTTCGATCGCGAGCCCGTTCCAGAAGTCGCAAACATGGCCGCGTTGATGGTGATAAACGCGATGGTATTCCAAGAAAGACTTGCAAGCGTTTCAATCGACACCCCTCTGTTGCCGAGAGACGCAAACGACACTCCTGACATCGTTGGCGCAATCTTACCCGCATGGGACGAAATCCTGAAAGAAGATTATTGGCCAGTTTTTAGAACTGCTTACGATGTTTTGCTAGCGATACCGAGCTCCGAAGGGCAATTGTTCGCCTCATCATGTTTGAGTTCAGCACATAGGATCCTCGCCAATCCTGCAATGGCCAGACACGACTTGGCAGGACAAGTTTTCAACCGTTTAGTTGCAGACCGTAAATTTCTGGCGGCAAACTATACCACCATCCCTATTGCCACGCTTCTTGCTGGCTTAGCTTTGGACGAAAAGTTGTGGCCTGAAATCGATTGGGCCGATGTAGCCGCACTCCGTGATCTCGCAGTGTTGGACCCCGCGTGCGGTACGGGAACGCTTCTAATGGCGTCGTATCGAGAAATCGTTCGTAACCATCGCTCCGCGGTGTCTTCGGATGAATTTTCACAATCCGAAGCCGCGTTGCACCGAACGCTGATCGAAACCTCTTGCCACGGTGCCGATGTTGTAGATGCCGCTATTCATATCACCGCGTCAACTCTTGCATCCATGGTCGTCTCAGTTAAGTTCGACCGTATGAACCTGCACGTCTTTCCATTGGAAGTCGATGAAATCGACGGTCCGCGAGTAGGTTCTTTGGACTGGATGGATAGTGAACAGATCAGGGCTTTGTTTTCAGGTGCCGGCGAGCAAGTTAGCGCGGCGAAGGGAATCAGGTCGACAACTTTGGAACGCCCTGAACCTAAATTGGTTATCGCCAACCCGCCATACCGCAGGCACAATAGCGCAACCGGCGAGGGCGATGCCCGTACACGAGTATTCGGACACAAAGACGTGTTGAGCGAACGCCAACTCGCGAAACGCCTCTCTGCACTGCTGTCTAACAAGCCAGGAAATCAGATCGCTGGCTTGGGATCCGCATTCCTATGCCTCGCTGATACCTTGCTGAAACCCGATGGACGGCTGGCGTTCGTTTTACCCGCAAGTAGCGTCGCTGGCACATCTTGGGCGCAGATAAGACGAATGCTTTCCGAACGTTACGAAGTCGAATATGTGATCTCAAGCCATGACCCCAGTCCGGTGCCCATGTCTTTTGACACCGACATTAACGAAGTGCTGCTCATCGCCAGAAAACTCCGCAACGACCAAAGTCCATCTGGACGCGCATCGTTCGTAAATCTATGGCGGCACCCAAAAACTGAAAACGAAGCGATAGCGTTGGTAGGAGCTATACAACGGGCTCCCGCGGCATCACATCGGATTGACGGGCCTCCAGTCGGCGGTACACCGCTGTTGCTAGGCAACGACCAGTGGGGTGAAATCGTCGATTCACCTTTAGGAGAATCGCCTTGGTTGGGCAGCCGCTGGATGAGTGCTACAGGCGGACAATACGCCTATTCTCTGATCCGCGGTGAGTTATGGGATGCTAACGGGATAGCTAAGGTCGCGGATATTCCAATTTGCACGCTTGAAGACTTAGTTTCGCTGAGCGCATATGATCTCCAAGTTAAAGGGACCAGCGGAGTATTCGAAATCTATGATGGGCATGATGCTTCTGCACAGTTCCCCGCGCTTTGGCACCATTCTGCTAAGACACACCAAAGCATTGCCGCCAGACCAAACGCAAAGTTGATGCCTAAATCTGGGACACACTACGGCCGCATTTGGGAAGGTAGTGGTCGCTTGCACGTCACTCGAGACGTCAGATATACATCGCAAAGAGTCCATAGTGTTTATACGCCGACTGACACATTGGGTGTCAGGACTTGGTATACGCTTCAGTTGAAGGAACAACACCCTGGCGACGACACTCACCGCATCTTATCCCTAGCAATCTGGTTCAATTCGACCCTAGGCATATTTTGTCATGCGCTACACTCGAATCGATCCCAAACTGGTAGAGGGTTGGGAAGTCGCACTATGCTGAGGACTCTCCCTACCCTTGATGTCCGCCAACTTGCAGACTGGCAGATCGACGCTGCTGAAAACGCGTTCCGCGACTTTAGAGACGTTCAGTTCGAACCCTTCTACAAGTGTGATGTTGATGCCAACCGAATCAGCCTTGACGAGAGGTTGGTTCGAGACGTTCTAGGACTCTCAAGCGAAGCGGTCGATGCAGTGGCGCGTATCAGAACTCTACTTGCCAATGAGCCCTCAATCTACGGAAACAAGCACCCATCCCTAAATTGACCATTCCAGTTTCAAAGAGACGGATTTTTTGAGGCGTTATAGGTTCACGATTCCTCTTGCCACTGACATCTAAGGCGACCCAGCGATCGATGCACCCGTCTCAACGATCAGCGTATATTGCCCAACGTAGCCTTTAGCGCTCCAGATCACTACGTAATAGGTTTGATCGACGCTCGGACGCCAATTCAAGTACTTACCGTTGCGTTTCAAACCGTAATCCACACCGTTTATCTCTTTGTCAAGAGTATCGCCAACATGCAACCCGATACGCGGAGCAGGCACACTCTCATCCGGCGAGACATCCCCATAATCGAGTGCGATGAAGTAGTTCTCTCCGCCTTGGACATCTACCTTGAAGTAGTCGAAATCGTGTTCTTGGTCCAGGCTGCCTTGCACGGCTTCGTTGAGGTTGATAGCCATAGCCGATTCAGGGGTGTCCCCATGTTCATCTGCGACTGCGCCGCCGGGCAACACGACGACAGTGTAGTCGCCAGTATCCCCATCAGGCGACTCGCATCTAATGTAGTAATCGCCGGTACGAGGCGCAATCCATGGAATCAAGGTGCCGTTGAACTCATAAATTCCCCAAGGTTCATATTTGTGGATTACTGTAGTGCCATCAGAATCTAATATCGTGACGGGCTGGGCTCCAATCGTCAGGTGGTCGAATAGGATGTTGTATGCAAGACCCTGTTCTGCGCCGAATTTGAAATAGTCCGCGTCAAATGCAGGGTCGAGGCTAGCATTAACCCGTTGACCCAACTGCAACAGAGTAGCCGACGTATGATCACCGCCGTGGTCACCTCCGCCTAACACGTTTTCAGTAACCGTTATGTTGTACGCGCCGATGTTGCCCTGATCGCTGCTGACCTCGATGAAGTAAGGCCCCGAATCGTCAGGCGTCCAGCTGAAATTAGCTCCGTCAAAGCCCCATTGACCCTCTGCTAAAGGCACCGTTTTAATTCCATCAGATTCGTAGATGGTGAGAATCGTATAGCGGAGGCTAGTGTTTCGGACAGCGATCGTGTATACGCGCCCTGCGACCGTATCCAACCTGAAAACGTCGCGGTCAGTAGGGCTGTTCATCACTCCTGTCAGCGTTTCGCCAGGCGCGATCGCGGTACTTTGGTCAGGAGTGTCGCCATGCTGATCCGGCAATGCGTCTCCCGAGGTGATATTGACGTCGTAATGCCCGAGGGCACCGCCCGCGCCTTCGACCCGTAAGATGTACTCACCAGCAATAGGTGCTACCCATTCCGCTTGCATTGACGCCGCGTCACCGGACAATGCAGGAATTGCGTCAGATTCGACACCGCTGGGCAACAGCCATGTCACGATTAGTTCCTCGCCAAGTGGGTCAAATTCGAAATAGCTCTCAAACCGTGGCAATACCGTTTGCCCCGCGGCAAGCGAAACCGTGAAGTAGTCAACATCGAATGGATGATCTAGGCTCGCTTGGATCAATGCGTCGGTCTGAATCCTGAATGCCGTTTCGGGCGTATCGCCTTCGATGTCTTGGATGGCTGACCAATCGCCGACAAGCGGCCCGCCATGCAAAACGCGGAACAATTCCAAATATCGCTGCTCTTGGTCCGGAGGAACATGGTTTTTGAATGCCAAGAAGATGTCTTTGGAAGTGACGGGACGGTCCTGTTCTGCGGGTATCGCAATGATGTCGCGTAGCCCGCTCGATACGACTTCAAGTCCGTGCGTGTGGAAAAGGCTCGCGAAGAAGTGTTCACCCATCGTGTAATGGCAAATGCCGTACTCCTCGAACTGAAATCCGAATCCGCCCGTACCTAACTCGTGAAGATTGGCGGCTCCGTTGCCGCATCCTGGCCCGCTGTTCGGATCAACTTCCGCTTTCCATGCTTCAAACGATCTTTCTACGTTGCGATACCACATAAAACGTCCGGCAAACGATGCACCACCTTCCAAAAGCCAACCCGGGAACATATTGAACTGGTAGTGCGACAACTCGTGGAAGAGAGCGTTCAATTCGATTACCTTCGTTTGCGGGTCTCTCGGCATTCGGACATGAGACTCTGCGTGTCCCGCGCCTGGCCACGGCACATCCAATTGCCCGCGGAAGATAAACTCGGAGTCTGGTTCATGTACCACGATCAGCACGACGACATCTTTGACATATAGGGGCGTCTGTGTGATCTCTTCAAGTGCAAGTAAAGCCTCTTCGATCTGCACAGTTATGTCTTCGCCCTCTGGAAACGGTGTTTTTTGTATGGCCCAAATGTTGACGTCACCAGACAGAGGTAGATTGATTGATTTGGACTGCGTGTATCGGGAAACTATCATTTCATCGAAATCTCCCGGTGAGTGTTCGATGATGTCTCGCATCGTCACGAGAAATGCCATCTCATCCCGTGAAAGACCGTCTGCAAACCATGGTTGTTGTCGAAGTCGGGCGAACGCCTCAGACTTCTCTAGTTGCAAGAATGACAACGCGGAAATCAAATCTCGTTCAAGTTGCCCCAAACTGTTGGAAATCAAATCAACAATGGTAGCTCCAAGCCAACCGTCCCTTCTCAGAATCACGGATAGGTAATAGACAGCATCCCACTGGTGAGAAGTGACTGTTTCAGCATCCCTTAACCAAGGGACGTTGGCTACCCGGTACGCAATTTCGGGATTGATTCCTGCAAGCTCAGCAAGGCCATGAAGAGTCTCTTGTTGGTCGTGACCGATGTCGTTTTGAAGCCAATGATATTGAGTAAGGTGCAGAGCCAGAGATTGGTCGATATCGACGATGCGACCAATGTAGGTTAGAGTCTCTCGCTCGGCTTCAGTAAAGCCGTCCTCAATCCAATCGAGGTTTGCGATCGCTTGCGCCAACTCAGGCTCTGCATTGGCGACACGTAGCAATATCTCTAACGCATCGTGTTCAGACACCGCAATACCATCTAGCACCCACTGGTATCTCAATATCTGTTTCGCAGCCTCTTTATCCTTGTCGATTCCAGCAAGAAGGATCAGGTATCCGTCTTCATCTTCATTAACCCCATCAACTACCCAGCCGATGCTCAAAAGCTGCGCGACAAGCGCAACGTCGTAGCTCGCGATGTGTTGGATGTGAACCAGCGCACCCGCTTCTGCTTCAGTGATACCATCAACCACCCACACGAACTGCGCCAATACAAGGGCAGTCTCGGGCAATTGCGCCCAAATCTCCAATATCGCGTCCGCCGCGACAGCATGATGTTCATCCGGTGGATTGCCGAACCATGCCAACACCTCGCCTAACGCTGCATTGGCCGTCTCTCTAGCGTCGGGCGTGGCGGTAGGAACGGCGGTAGGCGTGTTAGTTGGCCCCAGTGTTGGAGTATTTGTCGGAGATTGAGTCGGTGTGGGCGTGGAAGTGGATTCCGAGGTTGCAATCGGGCCTGGAGTGCTTGTCGGCGGCGATTGAGTCGGTGTGGGTGTCGAGATAGGCCCTTCGGCCTCAGTCGGTTCTGATTCTTCGGTGTCGGTCGGCACTAGAGTCGGCGTCGCTGTAGCCGTCAAAGCATCCGAAGCGTGGGGCGACGGTGTCGGTGTTGGAGTTGGCACGAAAACCAACGGAACTGGCGACGGTGTATAAGTCGGTATCGGTGGACGGACGGCAGTAGGTGTGGGCGATGCCGTATCGGGCGCGGTGACCTTCTGCGTTGGTGTAGGCGCAGCTTCATCGCACGCCACAACGGTTATGGCTAGCGCAAGGCACAAGATGACGACTACTAGGGATGTGATCGGCTTCCTTGGAGACCGCTGTCGATTTCGTTTCATAGTGATGAGATGATTGGGATCGATGCTGCGTAGATTGTAAGTTCGTTTCAGACTTCACAACACTTCAGCAGTCTCAGATGGGTTCTTTGTGCAACTACCGTCATTCCGGCGGAAGCCGGAATCCAGAGGAGCGGAGGAGGGGGATTGGCAAGGCGCAACGACACATCTAAACCCCCTTCTATTCCCCCTTGAGCATCAAGGGGGAGGGATGTCTCGAAGTCATTACCGCGCAACTACGTCATTCCAGCATCAGCTAGATCAAGGTTCACCGTCAATGACTTCGCGATATGCTTGCAGATTTTGGTGAAGCCAATCAGTCATATCATCCCAATTCTCGGGGTTTTGCGATTCAAAAGCCTTCTCTTGGTAGAAGGGATAGTCTGGATGTTCGCCTAAGCCCACACCCAATTTGCGACGCATCTGATTTTCGTATCGACTGGCGGCCTCTCTGTACTGTTCTGACGGCTCACCCCAACGCCCTCGAAGCCAAATTCCGACTGAATTCTGAGCCAACGCAGTAGAAATCATAAGATCCGTGTTTTGCGCCTTGTGCCAGACACTGCTTGTTGAGTAGTGGTCTGGGATGTTGTCATCAGGGTAACGATTCGAAAAATGCGACCAAAACTCGCGCCTGAATCTTGAGAGTGGCGACTCATTGTCGCGCACTGTCGCGCGTATGCTTCGATCCCAATCGCTGGGGCGTTCAATCACGTCAAATATAGGCGCGTACCTTGAATCGTCGATTCGAACGACCCGTAACTTTACAGCGAAAAAATCAAAGGGATCTTCGTCGTCCCCTGAGTTCTCGTTAAGCCAACGAACCGCTGATAGGTGGGCTTCATTGAAGTCACGAGCGATCCAGATGACGGTTCTGGCTTCCAAACCGGCTAGATACGTCAAGATTTGACCGAGATGCCTATGATCAGACCCCTCAAGCTGGTTTTCAATCAATATGCGTCTTCCACTGCGATCGCGCGCGAGAATATCCGCCGAATAGTCGCCAACTGCAACCTCAGTCCCCTCGAAACCCATCGGTACACCGATGGCGACGGCGAGGCGATCAAGATTCTCAGCTAGCCAAGGTGTGAAATCATTCGCCTCATGCTGCCATGCATCGCGCAAGTCTATGTCGTCAAGGACACCAAAGCGATCAGATGTGTTGTTGTCACTCACTGCTCGCGTTCTTCTTCCTAATGCCTGCTGTAAGGCACGCCCTCTAGCAACCCGGCATCATACATCGCGTCCCACTCGTTCAGGAAGATTGTGTTCCACTCGTCGGTTAGTTTGGCTTGCAGCATCTCCTCGAAGATCGGCCAGAAGACGATGATCCCGTCTGCGCCGTCTCGCAACGCAGCCTCAGCGGTGTCTTTGGATCGCACCAACGCGGCGGTGATGTAGGGACGCTGCGACCAATCGGCGAAGATGTCTCGCAGATCGCGCACCAACGCCGTCGGATCTCCCGAAACATCACGATACGGCTCACAGAACGGCAAGACGTGCGTAACTCCAGCCTGTGCCACTGCAACCGCTTGATTCAACGTGAATACCGTCGTGCAGAACGTCTCTACACCCGCCTTCTTCAGTTCGACAAACGCGCCAAGTGCTTGAACCGAGCAGGGTATCTTCAAGATCACTCGGTCTGACATCTTGGTGAAGACCTCGCCAACATCCAACAACTCCTCCGTCGAATGTCCGTCGATCTCCACCGCCACCTTTTTGTCGGTGATGTCGAGATATCGTTGTATCACATCGGTCATCTGCCCGTACTTCTGAACCATCTCGTTCAGCACGACGGTATTGGTGACGATTCCCGCTGCGCCTCGCTCCATCCAAGGCTTGAGGTCTTCAGGGTCGCCAGCAAGCCACACTGCCGGACCGGACGCCATCGCTTGATTCATCTCCGCGGCTCCCACCGGCATCAAAGCCGCATCTGCCGCGCCGTTTGTAGAAATCGATGTCTGCTGCATTTTTCGTTCTCCGAATCACATGGGTCTTTGGCATCATTGCCCCAACGCTTGATTGAAGTTTAATTGCAATCCCGCGTAACAGTGGCGAGTCGTAAACTTCCACACAACCCAACCGCGATTCATCAGGAAACGATCATGCCAAAAGTCTCGAAACACGCCCAGGACGTATACAACCAAGCCGTAGTCATCGACGCCTTGAACGTCAGCAACTGGGATAGCGACGCAGTATTCAACAGCTTGAACGAAGGCAACGTCGCAGCCATCAATGCGACTCAGGCCACATGGGAAGGCTACGAAGAAACACTCGACATGATCGCGAAGTGGTACGTGCGATTCCGTGAGAGACCAGACCAGATACTGCTAATTGAAACCGTAGATGACATTCACCGCGCCAAACGTGAAGGCAAGACTGGAATCATATTCGGATGGCAAAACACATCGCCGATTGAGAATGACCTAGACCGCCTCGCACTGTTCCACAAACTCGGCGTCCGAATCATGCAGGTAACTTACCACGAACGCAACCTACTCGGTGACGGATGCATGGAACGACAAGATGGCGGCCTCACAAACTTCGGAATCGACGCCGTCAAAGAGATGAACCGACTCGGCATCCTCTTAGACCTTTCGCACGTCGGCATCGCTACCACACAAGAGAGCATCGAAGTCTCTGAAAAGCCTGTGGCGATCACTCACGCAAACGCGAAATCGTACTTCGACCACCGTCGCAACAAGACCGATAAAGCTATCAAGACGATGGCGGAAAAAGGCGGGGTGATCGGTGCCACATGCATCCAAGGCTTCCTCCGCAATACCTACGACTCCACTATCGAAGACTATCTAGACGCCATTGACCACTTGGTCGACATGGTCGGCATCAACCACGTAGGTATCGGCACTGACCATACCCAAGACCAACCAGAGGAGTTCTGGAAATTCATCGGCGGACAGCAGGGCACCAAATATCCATCGAGCTTCACGGGACATAGCGGGATGCCCTTGCTTTGGCACGAGCAGTACCCGGAGGGTCTCAAGACGCCGGATCAGCTGCCAGTCATGTCCGAGGCTCTACTGGATCGCGGCTACTCGGATGACGATGTGATCAAGATATTGGGAGGCAACTGGCTGCGGCTGTTCAGCGAAGTTTGGGAGGCGTGAAGCAACAACAAGAAACGCCCCGAACCAAGTCCGGGGCGTCTCACCAACTCTCGTTTTGCTCGCGCTGGTTAGGCGTCGTAGCTGAGGAAGAACTCGTACGGGTGCGGACGCAAACGTACCGCGTCTACCTCGGTCTCTCGCTTGAAGTCGATGTACGCCTCAAGGAGATCGGGAGTGAATACGCCGCCCTTGAGCAGGAACTCGTGGTCAGCTTCCAAAGCGTCCAAAGCATCCGCCAGGCTACCCGGCACCTGGTTCAACGTGGCAGGGTCAACCTCGTAGAGATCCTCTTCGATCGGCTCGCCAGGGCTCGCGCCGGTGGCGATGCCATCGAGGCCGGCCATCAGCATGGCAGAGAATGCGAGGTACGGGTTGCAGGTCGGATCCGGAGGTCGGAACTCTACGCGCTTAGCGTTTGGCGATTGCGAGTACATCGGAATACGCGCCGCCGCCGAGCGGTTTCGAGCGGACAACGCCAAGATAGTCGGTGCCTCGAAACCCGGAACCAATCGCTTGTAAGAGTTGCTTGACGGAGCGACCAGTGCCATCAGCGCGTCGCCGTGCTTCAGCAGTCCGCCGATGTAGTTAAGCGCCAACTCGCTCAAGCCAGCGTAGCCATCACCTGCGAACATCGGCGCACCATCTTTCCAGATCGACTGGTGAGTGTGCATGCCCGTGCCGTTGTCCTCGAACAATGGCTTAGGCATGAAAGTTGCGGTCTTGCCGTGCTTAGCAGCAGTGTTCTTCAGGCAGTACTTGTATGCCATCACATGGTCGGCTGCAAGTTTCAACGGTGAAAAACGCCAGTTGATCTCGCCCTGCCCAGCAGTCGCAACCTCGTGGTGGTGCTTCTCGATCTCAATCCCGAAGCATGCCATCGCCTCGCAAGCCTCGTGCCGGATCAACGTCTGAGTGTCCGAAGGTGGTGCAGGGAAATACCCGCCCTTGTGACGAAGTTTGTGACCCAAGTTTGGGCCTTCACCCGAAAGGTCGGTGGCGTTTCCCGTGTTCCAGATCGCTTCTTCCGAGTCGACCTCGTAGTGCGCGGAGTTGGAAGCGCCGCCATACGAAACGCTGTCGAAGATGAAGAATTCAGCTTCAGCACCCCAATAGGAGGTGTCACCGATGCCGGTCGACTTCAAGTAAGCCTCCGCTTTCGCTGTTACGTGACGCGGGCTGCGGTCGTAGTCGGCGCCCGTGATCGGGTCTTTCACGTCAGCGATGATTGAAACCGTGTCGGGAATGAACGGATCGACGGTCGCGGTGTCGGCGTCGGGGAATAGGAGCATGTCCGATTCATCGATCGTCTGAAATCCTCGAATGCTAGAACCGTCGAAACCCGTGCCCTCCGCGAAAAGGTCTTCCGTCACTTCGTGCTTGGGAAAGGACACGTGTTGCCATGTGCCGGGAACATCGGTGAATCGCAGATCCAACCATTTCGACCCCGACTCTTCCATCATCTTGATCACATCATTGGCAGTCGCCATCTTGTTCGTCTCTCCTGAACCTGATCTAATCTCAACGGCGCAACAACGCGCCGACTGAGTTCAAACTAAAAAATATATGTTTCATAGTTGTTTCACTGCGCATTCCGCATCCTTGGGATTCGCGCTTGTCTCAATCGAGTAACATTTGGCGAGTATGGACGTTGAGCCAGCGCCCAATAGAAGATCGAATAGACGATCGACAGACGATCCAAACACCGTAACTTAAGGTCAACTTGAACCCTCACCACATGCAAGCCGTCAAGATGGGAGCCGCAGCGGTCGATGATTGGCGGTCAGAAAACCCCGCCGAACGACTCGATCTGTCAGGCGCAAATCTCGCCGGAATGAACTTCAGCGGTTGGAACTTGTCGCGTGTCATACTCGATAACGCCGATCTCACAGGAGCATGTCTGAAAGGCGCGGACCTATCCGAAGCGTGGGCGAGACGCACCAAATTTGTACATGCCGATCTCAGTAACACCGCGCTATTCCGCACCAGTTTCGCCGGCGCCGATTTACGCGATGCCGACCTCAGCAACACAAACATGTACCGTTGCATACTCAGAGACGCTATTTTGAACGACGGGACGAACTTGGACAGCGCATGGACCGCCAAAGTGATCTGGCCCGACACCAACAAATGAACACCACCGCTCTTTAGGAGGAATCACAGATGCAGACAGTCGATTTTGGAAAAACAGGTTACTCAGTCTCGCGATTAGGCGCAGGCCTCGCAGAGATCGGTTCGGAACTCGATTTCGATGATGTTGAACAGGCTGGAAACGTTCTCAACAGCGCGCTTGACATGGGCATAAACTTCCTCGATACCGCCGCATGTTATGGCATATCAGAGGAACTCATAGGCAGAACCGTCGCAAACCGACGCGACGAATACACACTCGTCACCAAAGCCGGACACGCCCGCGGAGGCGGACTCAACGGCAACGACTGGACATACGAAACCGTCCGCGACTCAATCGAGCGTAGTCTTCGACGACTCAACACCGACTACGTGGACTTGGTGCAGCTACATTCTTGCGGTATTCCCGATCTGGAGCGAGGCGACATAATCCGCGCACTTGAAGACGCACGCGATGCCGGAAAGACCAAGATGATCGGATACTCCGGCGATAACGAGGCGGCTCACTGGGCTGTCGACTCTGGACTCTTCGACACGCTTCAAACTAGCTTCAACCTCGTCGAGCAGCGCGCTTACACCACCGGACTACTGGAAAAAACCGCCAAATCGGGCATCGGTGTCATCGTCAAACGACCAATCGGTGGCGCAACATGGGGCATGGCCAAACAAGGGATGTCCAGCTCACGCCGCAGCTACGACAACACCTATCTGGATCGCAGCATCAAGGTTCAATCGCAAGGCGAAGTGCCCGGAGACCCCGACGACCCGATCGTCGCCGCGATGGGCTTCACCCTAGCCCATCCCGAAATCCACACCGCGATCATCGGCACCAAAAACCCCAGACACATGGCATCCAACATCGAGACACTAGACGATGCCTTGAGCATCGACGGGTCGTTTGTCGATGCCATGCACGACCGTTTCGCCGAACTCGACGACGATTGGCGGCAACTCACATGAAGATCGAGCGAATCGAGATCCATCCGCTCGTCGGAAAACTTGACCAGCCTTTCGGGTGGTCACAACGCTGGACGAATGAGCGGGCCACGCAAGTCGTCCGCATCATCGCCGACAACGGTGCTTACGGCTGGGGAGAAACCGGCGTCAGCCCTGACGCGATCGCAGGAACAGCAAAGACACTCATCGGGCAAAATCCAGAGCGCATCGGCGCCATCTGGCAGTCCATCATCAATCCTCGCTATCAGAGTGGCGGCTATGCCGGCCCGCCCTCCAACATCGCAAGTGCAATCGACATGGCATTGCACGATCTCGTAGGACGCGCACGCGGCAAACCCGTCTACGAACTACTCGGCGGAAAAGTACGTGACCGAATCTGCGCCTACGCCACCGGCCTCTACTATGTCCCCTCTGACTTAGAAGACAAAACCTGGTCCGATTTCCGAGAAGAGGCACAAGGCTATGTTGATGAGGGTTTTTCCGGGATGAAGATGAAGATCGGCGGCTTGACGCTCCGCGAGGACATTGATCGAGTCCATGCATTACGCGACCAAGTCGGTGCCGACGTACGCATCATGGTCGATGCCAACGAAGCATACGATCCGATGACCGCGATCCAAGCGTCGTACAAGATGGCCGATGCCGATGTGACTTGGTTCGAGGAACCGTGTTCCTCTCGCGCCGATGAAGACAATCTGCTGGTCACGAGCAGATCGCCAGTCCCGACATCAGGCGGGGAATCTGCTAGCACCAGACGGGAAGTCGCACGAATCCTAAAGAACCGCGTCTTTGACATCATCCAACCGGAAATCGTCAATGTCGGCGGCATATCGGAGTTGAAACTATCCGCTTCCATGGCCGAAGCCTGCAATGTGCGCTTCGTCCCGCACTTCTGGAATACCGCTATCAGCTTCTCAGCGATACTCCACACTCTCGCAACTGTCGCTCAGTCGCCGCCTGCACATCCTAAAGAGCCGTATGTGAACGAACCAGTTACCGAGTTCGATCAGACACCGCATCCGATTAGGGAGACGCTGACCGATCCCATATTCAAACAGACCGACAGCCATGTTGACGTCCCAGACAAACCCGGACTCGGCGTCGAAGTCGACGAAGACGCCTTGAACCACTTCCGATTAGGTGACGCCATCGTAGTCAAATGAACCAATTCCACTTATCCCGCTTCTCCTATCTCTCCTCTTGCCAAAGTAAGGGGTTGAAGAGTGAGGGTGCAAAAGCCAAGCCATGAAGATCGAACGCATCGAACTACATCAACTAGTAGGGCACATCGACGCTCCCTACAAATCGTCGATGGCGTGGAAGACGACACGCAATACGCTCGCCGTCAAAGTGATTGCCAATGACGGAACGTACGGGTGGGGAGAAACCGGCACTGATGCCAAAGGTTTCGCCGAAATCGCTGAAGGTATCATCGGCGAAAACCCTGAAAACTTCGGAAGTATCTGGCAGTCCATCGTCAACACCCGATATCAAGGCGGCGGATACGCCGGCATCGCATCCAACGTCGCAAGCGCAATCGACATCGCCCTTCACGACCTAGTAGGTAAAGCACGCGGTCTGCCAGTGCACGAACTCCTTGGCGGAAAAGTACGAGACAAAATCTCCACCTACGCTACCGGACTCTTCTACACCGAACGCGATGTTAAGGATCCCACATGGCCGGACCTGCTGAATGAAGCGCAAGAGCACGTTGAAGCTGGCTTCAAGGCCATGAAGATGAAGATTGGCGGACTTACTATCGACGAAGACGTTGACCGCGTCTATGCCCTCCGTCGTCAGGTTGGCGATGACGTTCGGATTATGGTAGATGCAAACGAGGCGTACGAGCCAAGTGCTGCCATCACTGTCGCACGCCGGATCGCCGACGCAAACGTCACTTGGTTCGAAGAGCCGACCTCATCACGCGCTCTAGACGACAACCTCCTGATCACCACGAAATCGCCAGTGCCAACCGCTGGGGGAGAATCGGCGAGCACTCGTCGTGATGTAGCACGTCTCTTGCGAGGACGCATATTCGACATGATCCAACCTGAGATCGTCAACGTCGGAGGCATCTCTGAACTCAAATTATGCGCCGCAATGGCCGAGGCGTTCAACGTCCAATTCATCCCTCACTTCTTCAACACGCATATCAGCCTTGCCGCGATTCTGCACGTCCTGGCGACAATTTCCCAAGCACCTCCAGCCGATCCTAAAGAGCCCTTCGTCAACGAACCAGTAACCGAATTCGACCAAACCATCCATCCTGTTAGAAAGGCCCTAACCGATCCCTTCTTCACTCAGACCGACGGTTACATAACCATCCCAGACACCGCCGGGCTAGGCATCGAAGTCAACGAAGACGCGCTGGAACAGTTCAAGGTTGGATACATGCTGGTGGAATAGGCAAGTTGCCCGCGTCGTTCTCAATGGCCTTCCCATCATTCCTGCCTGCCTTCCCGTCATTCCTGCCTGCCCTCCCGTCATTCCTGCCAGCCCTCCCATCATTCCCTCGGCCCTTCCCGTCATTCCCGCGAAGGCGGGAATCCATTGTTTTTGAACCATGATAGCCATGATTTGAAAATGATGAACCATGATGTTGCCCACCTGCCTTCGCCATTTATCCCCTCTCGTCATTCCGACGAAAGTCGGAATCCAGAGGGGACGCGTTTGCTGTCATTCCGAGCGGAGCGAGGAATCTTCCCGCTTCGCTTGCGCAATCGGGCTAGGGGGATGCTTGCCTGCCATGTCCCCGCCCCGGCATCCCCTGCGAACATCGCTTCGCTTGCTCGGGTCCCCTTGAGCTGAAGCGAAGGGGACGTGCTTTCCCCTAGCCCCTTTGTATCATCGAGTGGGAGAATTTCGAGCGCCCGCGGTAGGGACAACCATGTTGCTATGAAACGGATATTTCTAATCGCCTTCATCGCGGGTATCGCAGGGGCAATGGTAGCCTGTGGGGGTGGCGGTGAAGACGTGAGTGACGCCTCCGGTTCATCGTCGGAGATCGTTGTTACGGCGATAAGCCCGACGGGTTCAGATGGCACAGATTTCAACTACGACCTTACCGAGTTGGTGTCTGTCGGAAAAAGTTTCGAGATTCAACTCACCTGCATCCATCGTGTGTTACGTCCCTGTGGCATGCTCAGCGGCGAAATGGAGAGTGAACCGGGATTCGTGGAGCGCGTTGCACAACGCACCAACGGACAGGTGAAGTTTGAAGTCACTTCCTTCCCTGAGCTGGGCATTGTTGGATCGAATACGATGCATCTGACCGCGGATGGCACGTTGGCGATGGCTGAGATCTACTCAGGGCACGTTAGCGACGACTTCCCGGAAATGGACATCTCGAACTTGTGGGGGTTGTATCCGACGGCCGAGTCTCAACTTGCGATCATTGACGCGATCCAATCCGAGATGAGTCAGCTTACGGCAGACAACGGCGGGGTGCAGCTGTTTTACACCTACACTACTGACAACTTTGTTTTCTCGCGGTTCCCGATACAGAAAGCGGCTGATTTTCGGGGGCTCAAAGTCCGTAGCCACAGCTCTTTGTTGAACGAATTGCTCTTGGGCCTCGGTGCCGAACCACAGTCGACGGCGTACGCCGATGTTTACGCCGATTTGGAAGATAGCGAACTAGATGCGGCGATTTCCTGCGGTTCGTGTGGACACGGAGAACGATGGTACGAGGTATCCGACTATCTGGCGGGCCCGATCGTTTCGATCACGCACGGTTGGTTCACAATGAATCAGGGGCTATGGGACACGATTCCGGCTGACTTGCAGAACATCATCCTCGAAGAGGGAGCGCGCCATAGCGCAATCAACCGCAAGTTGCTTCGCGGGCAGTGGCAGAAAGACGCGGCGGCGATCAACGTGACAGAAGGGATGGAGGCAAATAAGTTTGACGAAGCTCTGCTCAGGGACATTCAAGACGCGTCTATTGAACGAGTCGTTCCAAACTGGGTAGATAAGGTCGGCGGCACGACATCTGAAATCGTAGCCGTCTTCAACGAAAAGGTAACTCCGATACTAGGCGTGACGATCAAACCAGAAGGTGTAACACGCACTGACGGCGGTGGCGATTAAAGAATCAAGGATTTTGAACCATGATGTTGCCCACCTGTCTTCGTCACTTATCCTCTCCCGTCATTCCGATGAAAGTTGGAATCCAGAGGAGTCGTGGAAGGGGCGGTTGAACGCATTGAGGTCGTTGGTTGGCGGGGTTGAGGATATATGGGGCAAGCGATGACATCTGAATGTCGGCTATCATCTGCAAATAGACGCAACGACTCAATCTCGTGCAGGATTGAAAAGACCACATGAACGACGGACAAATTGGCAAACTTACTTCGGTGGATCCTCGCACGATCTGGCCAGATGAGGCTCTTAATTTTACGCCCTGGGTAGCGGCGAATTTGGACCTTCTGAGCGAAGAACTTGGTTTGGATTTAGAGCTCGAAGGGACAGAGACCAAGGTTGGGGATTTCGTAGCAGACATTACTGCGACCGAAACTGGGCGCACAGCGAAGGTGGTGATCGAAAACCAACTCGCGGCTACCAACCACAGCCACTTGGGCCAATTACTAACTTATGCATCCGGACAGGATGCCGACATAATTATTTGGCTGACGACCGAATTCAGAGACGAGCATCGACAAGCTCTTGACTGGCTAAACCAACATACCGACGACTCGCTTGAATTCTATGGAGTCGTCATCAACGTGAAGAGGATAGGTGCTTCCCTGCCTGCACCCGAGTTTCGACCAGTTGCATTTCCGAATACTTGGCAAAAAGCGACGAAAACTGCGGAACGTGACGTCTCGCCCCGTCAAGAGAGATACCGACTATTCTTCCAAGCATTGATTGACGAGTTGCGTACCAAACATAGCTTCACGAATGCTAGGAAAGCACACCCACAAAATTGGTATTGGTTCCCTTCTGGAAATGCGAATATTGCTTATTCCGCAGCTTTCGGCGCGAAATCCCGACCGAGAGTCGGAGTGTACCTAAATCGCGATCAAGAGTTCAACAAGCAACTATTCGATTCTTTGTGCGAAAGACGAACAGAAATCGAAGAATCCGTAGGTGCAACTTTGGGATGGGAACGTCTAGATTCGAGACAAGCTAGCCAAATTGCTCTATACACCGAAGGGTCTATCGATGGTTCTGAACAGGAGTTGGCCAAACTTCGAGAATGGATGGTCGAAAATCTCTTGAAGTTCAAAGAGGTGTTCAGCCCCTATCTGGCTGAATTGGTGTGATAGGGCCACATCGCGAGAGTCTGGAACGGACTTAATGCGCCACTGATGCATCGCGTTGTTCAGTTCAAGCCAGTTGGAACTCTTGGCGTGACGTGTGGACAGGTTCGGGCAACTCTTCTCCCTGCTCCAGCATCGCTTGGATGTGCATCGCTCCAGCCTCAACGATCAAACGCTTGACTTCGTCTCTGGATTCGGCGGCGGCGATACACCCGGGGAGTTCCAAGATGTATGCGCTGCAATTTGCAGGCCCCTCTTCGATCACTACGGTATATGTTCGCGACATCGGCTGCTCCTGATTTCAGCGTAAGCCCATTTGTTTGAGGATACTTGCCCAAGTGCGAGGGTGGACATCCTCTTTTGGGTGCCCCGCTATCGTTACGACACCGGGTTTCGAGGGATGTGTGTATTGTCGATGACTACCTCTGGTGCGATTCAACTGCCAACCTTCTTCTCTTGCCAATCGGATCGCGTCGCGTACTTTCGGCGGCATAGCACTAGCTTAATTCGACCATCGTCGTCAAAGAGTATATCGATTCGGGTTATTGCAGTTGAGTACGACGATATAAGACGTTATGGAGAGGTTTCGGAATGGCTAGGTCTAGCATCGTGCGGCAATTACCCCATCACCCATTCACATCACAGCCCACGAAAACTCGGCCCGATTGCTTACACGCCTCTAAAACGCTGAAGCTGCCTGCGGCTGGGTCTAGCACTGGGTCGCCGGGGGCGGTTACGGCTTCGATGAGGGCGCGTTGGAGTTGGACGGGTTTGGGGTGTACGCCTTTTGATGATGGGGCTTTTTCTTCCCATACGTCTGGGATGTCGTGGCGTGTCCAGATGCCTTTTGCTCGTTTGGGAGCTTTTTGTAGGACGATGAGGTATTCGGATTTGCGACGCGTGCGGTAGCCCATGCCCATGCGGGCTTTGTTCCAGGTGATGAGATCGACGATTTCGAGGGTTGTGTCTCGGGTCCAATCGCCGATGCCAGAGCAGAGGTGGAATTTGTCGATCCAGAGGAAGAGGTGTCCACTGGGGCCGAGTACTCGGTGGATGGCTTGAATGAATTCCGCTATCGTTTCCGAATTCATTTGGGGCAATGCCGAGCGTTGCTGTCCTCTTGATACTCCTTCGTTGCCGTATCCGAGTTTGTCTAGGACGCCGCGATATTGCGGATCGAAGAATGCGGCGGCGATTGAGGCGTCGGGGAGTTTTGACATGAAGGTGATGCCGTCCATGGCGACGCGTTGGTCACGGGCTACCCAATCGGGCAGGACATTTTCAGCGATGGTTAGGGTTCGTTCGTTTGAGTAGACGGTCATGGGGATCGAATTACTCGTTTTTCATCGATAGCGACGGTGGGATATTTACGTTGAGTAAGTTGCGGCCAGCCAGCTCGATTTGGCACTGCGAATTCGACCGCACATGAAAACCGCTATACCACCGTCTCATCGTTACGAGTCCACGCTGACTGGAACGAAAGCTCTCAGCAAATCTTTCCTAGCCTGGACGCCGGTTGGTGTCCTTGTGATCAAATCCATGCCGGCCAACACATTGAGATCTCGCGTGATCGTTTTGTCGGTCTTACCATAGTATTGCTCGAATAATTCCTGCGATAGGTTTCTGATCGCACGCCTACGAACGGGCGTTTCGGATTTCGAAAGTTCCAAAACCAAGGTCCTTCGCCTCGCGTTGGCGATCCCTGAACGGTCACGGAAACGGCTATGCACATAGTTGGTCCAAACGTCATTCCAAATTTGTATCTTTACGCGCTCCAGCTGTTCCGTCAAACCATCGACGAAACCTTGTAATGCATACACGACAAACTCGATAACGCCGTTTGGGTGTTTGCTCGCCAAATCGAGCACGCGGTAGTACTCTGTCCTCGTTTCGTTGTAGTGGTTACTCAGGAGATGAGTGGCGGGACTTGGCGCCCCGGATGCCATAAGCAGTTGGTGCTCAATCAACCTAGCGGTCCTGCCATTGCCATCACCAAAAGGATGGATCCACGCGATATACAGATGCGAAACAATCGCTTTCAATACGTGTGGTGCCAGTTTCAAATGACCAAGTTCAAATTCGGAACCATTTAACCAATCACACAGCTTGTTCAGCAAAAGCTCACACTCCGCGGCTGGGGCACCGACGTACCGACCGACGCCGAATGATTTGGTTCTGATTTCACCTGGCACGACATCTTCCAACAATTCGAGATCGTTTAACACCTGACGGTTTAAGTCCTTGATTCGCTGAGCGTCTAGCGCCAACGTTTTGCCCATCTTTAGGTCATCCAGCATCTCGTTGCACGCGTCCAAGATGTTGTTGACTTCGATTGCGAGATACTTCTTGGATGGGGGAAGCTCTAGCTGTCCGCGTTCAAGTTGCGCAACCTGGCTTTCCGACAGAGTATTACCTTCGATGGCGGTAGTGGCTCTGACACCTTTGGCGAGGTAGACGCGATGCATCTCGTCCGCGGTTTCGGGTCGTAGCGGTATTCCAGCGATCACTTCGCACTTAGCACAAGCGTCGCCGAGCAAAGTCCAAAGTTTCATCGGCGCGTGCGTCAGATCGAGTTTGAAATCGATCCAGCTGTGTGTAGTCAAATACTGATGGGTCAACGGAGATGATCTCCATGTTCGGCGACGGGAGCATTGTCCAAAAGATTATACACGCTCAAATGTCCATTATCTACGTCCTAGCTTACGTCCACATCGACGTCCCGCAATACCAGGGTTCACGCACACTCTAGCACGTGTTTTTGTTCCGTCTTAGTAGGAAACCTGAGGTCGAAATCTCATTCATCCGCCGAGAGACCTGAGAGCGGTCTCCATGTCTACTCGAGAATGTAGGTGGGCTCTATCCCCGTCACGTCATTTCCAGCCTCTGTCAGTAGCAGCCTGATTACCTGCTCGGTCTCCGCGTATTTTCCTTCGCCGAAGTGTTGGAAGCGTAGGTTGCCGCTGGTGTCGAAGATGTATTTGGCAGGCCAGTAGCGGTTGTTGAAGAAGCGCCAGGTGGAGTACTCGTTGTCTTGGACGATCAGCCAGCCGAGTTCGTTCTCTTCGGCGGCGTTGCGGACGTTGTCGATATCTTTTTCAAAGTCGAACTCTGGAGTGTGCACTCCAAGGATGGTGAGCCCGTGGTCTTTGTAGCTCTCATGCCATGCCCGCAGGGCCGGCCACGTGTTCTCGCAGTTGTATCAAGTGTAGGTCCAGAAATCGACAAGTACGATCTTGCCGGCTTCTTGGAGTTCCATAATAGTGGTAGGTCCGCCATTCAACCACTCTTGGGTGTTTCGCAATCCGTAGTCGGTACGTTCGTTAAGCGGCGGATATTTCTCGATGGCGTCGCGCACGCCGATTCGGGTCCAATAAGGCAGTTCTGGAGTGGGTTCGGCTGTTGCGCTCGGGGCGATTGTTTCGGTCGAAACTTGGGTTGACGCAGGTGCAAGGCTTACCGTTGTTGGCGCCGGAGTAGAAGCGGGCCGCTGCTGCGCTGGAGCAGTTGTGGCTGAGGACCTATCAGTCGGTGCGACCGTCGGCGGTGGCGATGTGGCGACCTGCACGACTTCACTAGATGCGCCGTCAGAACTACAAGACATCAAAGCCGCCAACATGATTGCGAGCGCAGTCGTTAGGAGTAAAGAACGGAGCATGGTGAGGTTTTTAGCGAACAAGATTAAGGTTAAACTCGCTTACATCTCGCAGAGCTAGCAGTCAGGATCAACTCGCAATGTCAACAATACCATCTGCCGATCAACCGATAGTCGTAGCACCTACTCCCACGCCGTTCCGTGACGACGATGAGCAGTCAGTCGATCTCGGCGCTTTAGAGCGAAACGTCGGACGGTGGCTTGATACTCCCCTTTCGGGCTTTGTGGTGGTAACCGCCAACGGCGAGGAGACGATGCTGAGCGAGGCGGAGCGACTCGACACGGTGCGCGTTGTGGCATCGTCGCATGAGGGTCGCAAATTCGTCATCGCCGGTGTCGATGAGAGGTCGGCGCGAGAGACTCTGCGACTATCAGAGAACTACGCCAAAGCCGGCGCGGATTTCATCAGGATGCGTATCCCGCGCGGCATGGCGCCGTCGGACTTGGTGAACTACTACGGCGAGGTAACGTCGCGCTGCCCCGTGCCGGTAGTGGTCATACATCAGACCTTCGCTCGTGGCGGCGACCCGGCGGCACCGCCATCGGTGATCGCCGAACTGTGCAGCATGGACAATGTCTTCGCCTACATCACCGACCACTCGATACTATTCGAACAGCAGGTGATACCCAACATCCCGGAGGGCGTGAGGAAGTGGAACTGTAGCGGCGCGCTATTGGCATTCGGCACGATGATCGGCTGCGACGGCGCGTGTATGCTGCTCGGAAATATCGCACCCGCGCTGTGCATGGACATCATCAGCGCAGGGTTTCACGGGGATTACACAAAGGCGGTCGAACTGCAACGTGTGGCATCCAAGTTAAACGTTACCGTGATGCAGACGATCGGTGCGCCAAAGATCGCTTTGTCGATGCTGGGATGGGAGTATGGCGACGCGCGACGACCTTTGGCACCGGTGTCGAACGAGGCGCGGATCGAGATAGATGCAGTGTTGCGGGAAGCAGGTTTGCTTTCGTAAACGCTTTGCAGACCAGTAGCCGCCCGGCTGTCATTCCAAGCATACCCATGTCATTCCGAGCAAAGCGAGGAATCTCCCGAAAGTACTCCGTTACACGCGTCAATGGGATGTCATTGACGCACAAACTCTTGCCATGTTATTCCGAGCGAAGCGCACTTGCCATGTCATTCCGAGCGAAGCGCAGCGGAGCTGAGGAATCTGAAGTCCAACACTGGAGATTCCTCGCTCCGCTCGGAATGACATGGGGTACGCTTCGAGATGACAGTGCTGCGCTAGCAATGACATGAGAGACTACGCTAGGAATAACATGGATCCGTACTCGGCATGACTCTTTGTTGCACTATCTATGAGATGACGTGAAATGTATTCTCCGAAGTTCGACAGCGACAAGTTTCGGATGTTGATGCTCCATGTCGCAGATCGTAGTCGTGATGAACGTTGGTTTTGCGATCACAAGTTGAGCATCATCCTTTACTACTGCGATTTCCGAGCATTCGCCAAGTCGCAGCGTTCGATGACCGGCGCATCGTACACCAAGTCGCCTCAAGGACCCGCGCCAACGGAGATGATAGGTGAGCGTCAAGCATTGATTGACGATGGGATGGTCGAAGTGGTGATTGAACGCGATTCCGACGGCGGTACATGGCATCGATTGTTACCTGTCTCAACTTCCTGCGAACTCGGCGAAGAGTTCAATGACAGCGAAATCGAAATCGTCGACGATGTGATGCAAACGATCGGGCCTTTGTCTACCAAAGAAGCGGTCGATTTGGCGTGCGATGAGTATGGGTGGATCATGGCTCACGAACAAGAGCGCATCCCGTACGAATCGGTTTGGTTGGTGTCGAAACGCAGTACTGGCACTTGGACGAGAAATTGAGCTTCAACTACCGCAACGGCGAGTCGGACGAACCACCGCAACCGCACTTCGTGTTCATCAGACCTGAGATTTGGTCCGTGCTCTTGGATTCCGACATCAGCGACTCGCTAGTTGAGAGATCGTTCAGATACCTCAACGACCTCTTCGATTGGCTGTGCAAATCGGCGATCACACAATCTGACGAGGATGGTCCCGGGGTCTTTGTAGACGCAGACGGCAGGATGGTCTTCTTGTTGGAGTTTTGGAATCCCGCAACATCGAAATTTGTCCGATGGGAGGTCGAGATCGCGCCGCAAGACGATTGCGCTTCCCCCTACCAAGTCAAGCGTTTCGTGCGAATTGGATGATGTACGTACACCTCCCCTTGCGCTGAAGCGAAGGGTACCTACACTCCCCCCTTCGTGGAACGTAAGGGGGTTAGGGGGATGCCTAACGTCATTCCGCCTTCGCCGGAATGACGGTTGGCGAGAGGAGTATCCTCCCCTTTTTGCGTCAGCAAAAGGGGGACGCGGCGAGCGAAGCGAGACGCAGGGGGTTCACAGCCAGCGACGATGATGTTCTAAACCCCCTTGTATTCCCCCTTTTTCTGCGAAAAAGGGGGAGGGATGGAGGATTTCCCTTTCGCAAAAAGCAAGGGAGGGACATCACAGTTCATCATTTCAAATCATGGCAAGCATGGTTCACACCCACCATCAACTAGAATCAACGACATGAACCTACACGAATACCAGGCCAAGCAGCTCTTCAAGGATTACGGCATACCCGTCCTGCCTTGGCGAATCGTGGAATCGGCAGACGAAGCGCGGGATGCAGCCGAGGAGTTGGGATGTCCGGTGATCGTGAAGGCGCAGGTTCACGCCGGCGGCAGAGGCAAGGCTGGCGGTGTTAAGTTCGCCGCTACCCTACAAGATGCTGTAGACCACGCCTCCAGTATGTTGGGCACCCGAATGGTTACCCATCAGACCGGGCCGAGCGGTGTCCCTGTGAACAAGGTCATGGTCACACCCGCCGCTGACATCGCGCACGAATACTACCTCTCGATAGTCATGGACGGGGACGAGGGCGCGCCAGCTATCATCGCAACCCGTGAAGGCGGCGTCGAGATCGAGCAGATCGCAGAGCAACATCCCGAAAAGATCGTACGCATCATCGGAGACCCGTTGATCGGACTCCTGCCATATCGCGCCCGCGATGCAGCACTCGCACTAGGCTTCCCCCCTACTCTGATACGCCCTGCAAGCGCATTGATCGCCAACGCATATCGCTTATTCACAGACAAAGACTGCTCGTTGGTAGAGATCAACCCCTTGATCGAGACTGAAGATGGCAAATTGTTAGCCCTCGATGCCAAAGTCGCCATTGAAGACGACGCGCTATTCAGGCATCCCGACCTGCGTGAACTCCACGATCCGGAGCAGATGGACCCGCTAGAGCGCGAGGCATTGGAGTTCGACTTGGCTTATGTGAAGCTCGAAGGCGGGCGTGTCGGATGCATGGTTAACGGCGCCGGACTGGCAATGGCCACGATGGACATAACAAAATGGGCCGGCGCAGAACCCGCGAACTTCCTAGACATCGGCGGCTCCGCAAACCTCGACCGCATCGAGCACGCATTCAAGATCATCGTTTCCGACCCCGACGTTGAGATCATCTTGGTCAATCTCTTCGCGGGCATCGCACGTTCAGACGTGGTAGCAACTGGCATCATCAACGCTGCTACCGAGTTAGGCGCAACCAAACCAATCGTCGTTGCCATGCGTGGCACTAACGCCGAAGAAGGTCTGCAACTGCTGCACGAATCCGACATGGACATCACTCCAGCGCCAGACATGGCAAGCGCGGCAATAGTGCTTCGTGACAAACTCGCAAGCATGGAAGGCGACAACTAATCATGCCAGTCCTAGTCGAAGACCCGTGTCGTTTGTTGGTCCAGGGACTCGGACGTGACGGCTCATTCCAAGCTCAGCGCATCGTTGAGTACGGTACGAACATGGTCGCAGCCGTCCATCCCAACCGCGGCGGAACGAAGTTCATGGACGAAGTCCCCTACTTCGAGACCGCGCGCGAAGCAGTAGCCGCGACCGGCGCGAATACAGGACTGGTCTTCGTTCCCGCTCCATTCGCAACCGATGCCATCATCGAACAGGCCGACGCCGGAATCTCTCTCATCGTATGCATCACCGAAGGCGTGCCGGTGCAAGACATGATGAAGGCTAAGGCTTATCTCGACCGCACCAACTCTCGCCTGCTCGGCCCTAACTGCCCAGGACTGATACATCCGGGTGACCGCGTCAAACTTGGAATCATCCCCGGAGCCGCCGTCACACCCGGCAACGTCGGAGTCGTCTCACGATCCGGCACCCTCACTTACGAAGCCGTCGCACAACTCGGTGCCGTCGGAATGGGACAATCCACATGCGTCGGAATCGGCGGAGACCCCATACCCGGCACTAACTTCATCGACGTCCTAACGCAATTCCAAGACGACAACGAAACCGAAGCCATCGTTCTAATCGGCGAGATCGGCGGCACACGCGAACAAGCCGCCGCACAGTTCATCAAAGAAAACGTCACCAAACCCGTCGTTGCTACTATTGCAGGACAAACCGCGCCACCCGGCAAACGCATGGGCCACGCCGGCGCGATCATCACCGGAAAAGCAGGTCAGGCCTCGGAGAAAAACAAGGCCTTAGAGTCTGCGGGTGCGACGGTAGTGGAATCGCCAGCATACATCGGCGAGGCAATGGCGGAGATTCTCAACTAACCCCCAATCCCCCTACGCTCCGCGACATCCCATGTCATTCCGAACCCGCCCATGTCATTCCGAGCGCAGCGAGGAATCTCCCCCCTTCGCAGAGCGTAAGGGGGCTAGGGGGATGCCTACCACCCGTCATTCCCGCGCAGGCCGGAATCTAAGAACGGATTAGGGACAGACCCAAATCACATGTCATTCCAAACCCGCCCATGTCATTCCGAGCGCAGCGAGGAATCTCCCCCCTTCGCTCCGCGCAAGGAGGTTAGGGGGATGCCTACCACCCGTCATTCCCGCGCAGGCCGGAATCTAAGAACGGATTAGGGACAGACCCAAATCACATGTCATTCCGAACCCGCCCATGTCATTCCGAGCGCAGCGAGGAATCTCCCCCCTTCGTGGAACGTAAGGGGGCTAGGGGGATGCCCTGCCAGTTGTTGCCTGCTGTCATTCCGAGCAGAGCGAGGAATCTCCCCCTACGGTAGACATCCCCCCTTCGCAGAGCGTAAGGGGGCTAGGGGGATGACGGATCTCCCCCCTTCGCGTTAGCGTAAGGGGGCTAGGGGGATGCCCTCCTCTCGCCACATATCGAAATTACAAGAGACCGAACGACTATAATGCTGATGCTGAAACCCGTCATCACCTTGGCGGCATTACCTCAATCGAAACAGGCCAACCCCAAAATGAAAGCACTTGAACATTGACCAACATCGATCTTACCGATCTGGGTACCGGACGTGTGTCAGGAGTGCCCCCAAGCCTGGGCAAATCCTTCGAGCAAGCAGCCGTCGTCCGATTGGAGTCAGTAGGCCACTCCCAACGAGCCGAAATCGATGTTACGGGAAACGTAAGCAACAAATATACGATAACCTGGGCTACTGTACCGAATCAAGTTCGTAGGTTGCTTGACGACGCAGACACGACAACCGAGAATGGCGCACTTGGCATTGCTTTCATCGTCGTCAATCTTGAATTAGGCTTTTTCATCGGACCTGCCCATGGAAAAGCGGGAGGCGGAGGATTCGACTACTGGTTGGTGAACGAAGGAGGAACACAACTCACTGCCAGACTCGAAGTTGCTGGAAGACGAAAACATACCATGACAGAAGTTCGAGCACTCGCAACCCAGAAGTTACGGCAGATCGAACCGTCGGATAGTTGGGGATATCCAGGTTATGTTGTCGTGATCGAATTTAGTAACCCGATTGCAATGGTACTGAAAAAATGAGCAAGATGCTGGAATACCACACACGGGCCATGGATTTCGTTGCCCAAGCGACGGTCGGTCCTCATGTTGAACCCGTCGACGAGGTGCGCAAACAAGAACTCTTCCGCCAGGCTCTTGATTGGGGACTGAGGGCCATTGAAGAACTTGAAAAACTCGAGTACCACGATTTGACCTACTCCGTCATCCACCGTAGCATCGCCGCTACCGCCCTTGACTGCGGAGAGTACCAGCTTGCAGAACAACTGGCAGCAAAACCAATCGCACGAGGCGCAGAACCGACCATCCTGCAAGACCTACGCGAAATCTCATACCGCGCTATCGCCAACCAAAACCATCCCCAAACCCAAAACCTCCACGAAAACGTCCTAGCCGACGACCCACAACCCTTCGGTAACCAAACGGAATAACCTCTCACCCCTACGGTAGACATCCCCCCTTCGCATAACGTAAGGGGGCTAGGGGGATGCTCTGCCAGTTGTTGCCTGCTGTCATTCCGAGCGCAGCGAGGAATCTCCCCCTACAGTAGACATCCCCCCTTCGCAAAGCGCAAGGGGGCTAGGGGGATGCCCTACCCCCGTCATTCCCGCGCAGGCGGGAATCCAAGCGTCAATCAAGCCGCTTAATGATTACCATCGCAACAGGCTTCATTTTTGGGACCTCCCTGTTCTGCAAGTTTGCGCCGAAACTCATCCATGGCGCCATTTCCTTTCAACCGATTACAAGGCCCGCACATCAGTTGCAGATTATCGAATTTTGTCGCTCTCACTTTTTCCCATGGCATAATGTGGTCTACTTCAAGTCGATCGTAGCAAAATCTGCGATGGCATCCGACACATATACAACCGTTCGCATCAACTAGCCAAGCCTTGAAGATCCGCCCCGACCTAGTTCCAGACCTCTGCTGAATCGACGATTCGGAATTTTGAACAGACCACAATTGTTCATATACCTTACTGTAAATATCCACCTTTTTCGCTATCGTCTCAGCAACTCCTCGAACAAGTTCTTTCCGATGTTGATCTCTTGCGTCACGGAAATGCCTCAGTAGCGACGTTAACCAGTCCAAATCGAATGCGAACTGATCTTTCACGGATCGCGTTAAATTCGAAACTTCGTCCGGGTCCCTCAAGGGAACTTCATAGACCAATACTAGCGCGTACCCAAACTCCATCTTAACATCTTGTTCACTTGCTTTTGAGCATTTTGCGATATCAGTTGGACTAGCTAAATCTATCTTCATGCCGTCTCGTGCTTTTCCTTCAAATTCTTTCGGTAATCTGTAACCAAGAATCGTCCATTCCTGATCAATCGGTAATACGTATTTGATAAGTAGCTTACGTGGGTCAAGATCATCTACGATTGGTGAAAAAGCATCATCGCTCTGTATCAAATTGGGAATGTCGTTCTCATCGAATTCATTCACCATATGTTGGATTAACTGTTGACGATGAGTGTCATTGCCAAGTGCTAATTCGGAGTACCATTCTGAACTCTGGTCCGTTACCATTGCGATTCTAGCTTTTAGGATACGTTCCAATTTATCTGGATATGAGCCATGGTCGGGTTCGGCTAGAGGCAAACCGAACAATTCCACCCCATTCATACCTTGGAAAAGTTGACCGTATTTTGGGTGGTAGCGTTTAGCGTTTGTTATGTCTCGAAAAGCTCTTTGATCTTGCCTTGCGTGATGTTTTTCTAAAAACGTCAACTGACCTTTCCTTTCTTCTTCTTGGCGACGGGTATTGGATCTGAATTCTAGCCCATTGGGGCACCAACATCCCTTGCAAAGCTTTCTCGAATTCTCGCTTATTCCTAAGTCGAGTCTCACTGGTCTTCATTGGCCATCAACCGTCAGAATCTGCCTGAGTTGCCGGTCGCTAACCCCTACCGAACCACCCCCGCAGCCCTAAGTGGTTCTAGCACGATTTTGCGGCCACAATGAACGATCCATTGTTGACACATCAAGTTACGCCAAGACGCCAACATTCCTTCCGTCTCTAGGTTCCATTCCAAACCTAGCATTTCGGACACGACCTCATCGACTTTCGCGCGATTGGCATCAAGAGCACTCCAACTCACCCGTTCAAGCTCTAACATTCGCAACTTGTCAAAGTGGTTTATCGCGATCTTACGAGCGTTCTTGCTCGCGTCTGATTCGATTTTGAAATCAGGCACCGGATGACCGCCTATCGCGCCTACCCCAAGAACGGACCCGCCTTGACCAGAAAACTGCCCATAGCCTATCCTGACAATCATCCCGAAGGTACTGTTAAGGAACAGCGTGGTAGCCTCGCCTACCCCGGGCTCGAAATTAGACAAAGTAGTCCATGCCCGACCGCCCATGCAGTTTTCTTCGGTGTAAGCCATCGCGATTCGTTGCGAGTCTTGACGGAAGTTTCTATTGAACTGAAAACGGCCCGCCGTCGCCAACATACGTTTGGCCTTGACTGCGTCATCGCGCGGTACTCCGTAGTGAGTCGGAGTGCAAGTCATACTTGTTTGACAATCTGCATCGATTTCCCAAAGAAAAGGATTTCCCCAGTTGTCGGTCTCATTTGTCGCCGTCAGGATAAACGCACCGCGCGGGGAACGGCTCGACGCAAACCGGCCAAGCAAATCATCTCCCGGTCCGATGTTTGATAAATCACTCAACCGTGTCATTGGAAGTGCGAACTTTGTTTCCTCACCCGTAGCAGGATGCCAAGCTATTCCCTGTTGCACAAACTCGGTCAGAAGTGTGTAATCGCCGCTACTACCTAGCGCTGACCAAGGACGACCATCACCGAGATTCTCCATGCGGATATATGTACCTACCGCCGTGCCAACCATTATCTTGCCAAAAGGTTTTCCTTTTGCGATTTCATGCCTTATCGCGTCGCTGAACATCTTAGCTTCGATTTTCGTATTAAAGTCATTGACCAAGTTCACGCATACTACCGCACGGTCGCCGGTCCGATGCTTAGTCCCAATCAACAGCATCTCTTGGATATTGGTATCGTCGGACATTGAATCACCACCACCTGCGGCAGTACAAACTGCGATTACATCTGTGTACTCGTTCTCAATGTTGCGTCGGAATCCTTTGTAAGCGTCACCAGTTGCGGCTATCAAAGGCAAAACCTTCCCATGCGGCGCACCGCGAGCCAACATCTCATGCTCGATGACATGCATAAACGTAGCCAACCCTGCTTGCCCATTCGCTATACCCTTCACGCGCCGATCAGCCTGTCGTCTATATCTCTGCATGTCCTTGCTGGCGATGGGATTCTTAGCACCGCCGCGCGGGCGGAAATACGGATCATTGTTGCAACATATCCCGACCGATCCGGCATCAAGCACCAGCATCCCACCTTCCTCGCCATAGCTACCGATCAGTCGAGATTCCTCTTCCGCAACCCCTTTGACTCCCAAGAAGTTCAACGCACCGCCGGTTGTGGTGATCGCGAATATGTTGCTACGCTCGAAACTCGTTTGCGGCTCCAGCGAAGTCAGGTTCGCAGTTGCAACCGAGATAGATTGCTGGCTGATGTCCGTCAACTGAATACGGTTTTCCATCCTCTCAGCATGGATACTCTCATTATCATCGGTCTCTGCGTAATGCCTGAAACGGATATTCTCCTCCGTCGCGCGTGCCAAAGTACCAGTCCCCGCGCAAATCTCCGCATAACGAGCCATTGATGGTTGCTCAAGCCTTGCCGCGGTCACATTAGCCAAAAACTCTGCACGATGTGGACGCGTATAGTTCACCGCCCGCTCATCACGATCCGGAGTCAACTCTTGCCACACCGCCGCCGACACGTTCGTCGTCGCGCTCAAACCAGCCTCGAAATGCTCCTCGATTGTGTCATGTACAGTTTTCAGCGCCCCGCCGATTTTCGGCGACAGATCACCATCTTCAAGCATGTCAGCCGCGATCGTCGACAAGGGCTTGTAATCTACCGCCTCAATCTTCCGCCACTCAATGGCAATCCTACTTGGGATGCCTTCACCAGAAACCGAATTCCAAAGGTAAGAAGAATCGATCGGTTGCACACCGCTCAAACGTCCCCATCTATTGAGATTTCTGTGCAACTCGATCATGCTTACGAAAGTCCCGACGATATTGCCCGCGGCACTTTCGATTGGCGAGTCGCTGTTGGGGTTACCATATTTGAAACCGATGGCATTTTGCGCAACCAAAGCGTCTTCGGAATCGTCATCGGCCTCAAGCAGTCTCGCCAATTCGTTACGCGCAGTACGCAGATTCGCTACTACCTTTTTGAGTACGTTTTCCGCATACGTCTCAGGTATCGCCGCCAGCCATGCATACTGAATCACATCCCGCAACGACACTGGAATCGGTTTTTCCGGCGTAATTACGATGTTCGGATCATCAGGAGACCGACCAGTTACCACCTGCATCAAGAACTCTGGAGAATCGCTCATCAACTCGATATCCCGATCCGCGTATCTCATGCGCGGACTCCCCAACCTGCTAGGAATGCCCAACGCAATAACGTTCTTCACATCACGCGTGTGATCGTGAAACTCGTAACCCAAACGGTCGATCGCGTCACCTATCGCCGGGCTGTCGTACTCCGTCTCGACAATCATCCGCAAGTCATACGGCATCCTGACTACCAGATCAGGCGACGTGTTGCCAAGCCGTGCCTGTCCATGAACCTCTGGCCCGACTGTGTAACCCGGGGGTGCCTGTTTCTCCATCGCCTGAGCGATGTACCCATTCAGCACCCTTTCATCGATTGTTTCTCTTGTAGCCACGCGCTTCCCTCACAGACACTAGCGCGATTTCGTATCGTCAATAGACCCTTGCAATCAGATCTGATGTCATCTACTGATTACCAATTTATACGACCGATTGGCCTACACTTTCATCAGTCAGCCACCAGACTCTGCAACAATCACAAACCTTCTGTCTCCAACCTGCCGCAAACTTGCCGTAACTTGCCGCGATTCGATGCGAATTTCTGCCGTTCTTGCCGCGATGCGCGGCAAGATACGGCAAGTTTGCGGCAAAAACGGCAAGATCGAAATTCCTAGTTCACCACCTCTGGGTCCCGATCTTCGTCGGAACGACGGGGCATCCCCTAGCCCCCTTACGCGGTGCGAAGGGGGGAGATTCCTCCTTCCACTCGGAATGACATGGCTACGCTACGAATGACATTGGACGGCAATGGTGGTTATCGCGCTTTTCCGTTCGAGTTGGCGGTCTGACCAGGCATGGGTTCGTCGAAGGGCTGGCCGGCGTCTTCGGCTGCCTGTTTGCGAGCGAACCAGTCCAGCCATCGTTGGCGCTCAAGTTCTACGCCCCGCTCTACGCCTTCTTCGCGGCCCTTTTCGAATCTGTGTTTGAGGTATCTTTCGGCGAATATCATGGTTCCCTCCACGATCACGGTGCTGATCGTCGCTGATAATAAGATAACCGATCCTGAGCCGTCGATCATTGTGTTGGTGAATCCCACGACGTCTCCCCGCTTGTGAAGCGGAAGGTGTTCAGCGGCTTTCAGAGCCGCTCCTGTCGTCGCCAAGACGACGAACAAGGTCAGGTGCCAAGTTATCAAGTCCTCCAGTATCGGACGTAGCCAGCGCACGGTTTTGCTCCTGATGTTTTCAGATTGCACATCTTTTGAACGTACGTTAGCAGATGATGGGGTAACCTCAAGGCAGAGTGGCGAAGATTTTTGAACAGGTACGCGCGGGAGTTTTGAATTGTGATTGGCGTGATGATGCATCCCCCTAACCCCCTTACGCGATGCGAAGGGGGGAGATTCCTCCTCCCACTCGGAATGACATGGAGGTTAGCGAAGGGGGGAAGAAGTGCGCGCTCGTGCAATCCTGCGGCTTACGCTTGGGTGGCTGTGCAGGGTCATCTCGATTAGCGGATGTGGTTCGGAGTTGGAGAGGTTTTGGCGCGCTAGCTTTTCCATCGCAGTGACGAATTCAGCGCGCATATCGGTGGTGGCAATGGCGAAATCGTCGGCTGCTGTCTCGCGTCGACGTGAATAGGCGTTTGCCAATGGCAGCGCTACTAGTCCTACCACTGTGCTTACCAACGCAAGCAACGGAAGATTAGCGTAGTCCGTCAAACTGCCATCGAGCCCAAATGATCCTGACCAAGCAACTAGAGATTGGTCGATAACCCACATCGATACGAAGATGATCACAACTTGCACGGCGATGCCGCGCCAGATGTCACCATGAACATGATGCCCCAACTCGTGTGCGATGATCACCTCGATCTCGTCTGGGTCATGGCTCTCGATTAACGTGTCGGAGATGATGATTCGGCGCGTCTTGCCCCAACCCGCCAAAGCCGCATTCGCCTTCACCGTACGATCGCCCAACTTCCAGATGTAAGCACCCTGCACGAACGTCCCTAACTGTTCAGAGAGCCGCATCAGACGGTCCTTCAACTCGCCGTCTGGCAATGGCTCGAACTTGAAGAAGATCGGCATCAACACGATAGGAGCGATCGCCGCCATGAAGATGGAGATGACCGAAAACAGCAATCCTGCCCACAGCCACCAGAAATCAGGGGCTACCGCCAGCAATGCATATAGACATCCCACTAACACTCCCAACATCAGCGTCTGCACGCCCAATCCCTTCAACCAGTCCTTTGCCCATCCCCAAATTGATCTCTTGCTCAACCCGTACCGATGCTCGATCACATGACCAGAAAAGTATCCCATAGGGAGCGTGATTAGTTCGAGAGCTATGGAACCGATGACGATGTAGGCGATTGCGCCCAAGACAACGAAGCCGCCAGTCCAATCGGAGATCCAACCTCGCATCGATACCGAGAACTCGGAGAGCAGGACTGCCAGAGGGATGAGGATGTAGATGATGAGATTGGCTAGTCCGAAGGCTAGCTTGATGCGCTCGTAACGTTTGGGATCTCGTCGCCCATGCAAAGAACCTTCAGACATACCAACCCAGATTCTAGACGGTTTCCAGCAGAAGCCTTAACGCTGATGTTCGGCAAAACTAGGCAAGAAAACCGCTACCAACTGGCAGGTTTCCTGATCATCCGACCTTGTGCATCCCTAACCCCATCAGGCAGTTGGCTACGTTCGAGGTGGTACTCTCTAAGCCGAAACACGCGGTTTGCAGATTGATATAAATCCCGTGGAGTTCTAACCTTTCGCGATGGGTTAACCACGACCACATTCGTATGCAAGTCGTCGCGAATACGCTGTAGGCAACCCGAAAGATCGGAGTCGTTTGTGATCACGGCTATCTGATCGCACGCGCCAGAAAAAACATCGAAAATCATCTCGGTTGCTAGATTCACATCGGTCTTTTTCTCCTCCCATTCGAAGATTTCCACCACGTTGGGCAATCCGGGTATCGGGTAGAGCAAAGGACGCCGTTTAGTCCGGTTTCGGAACGTGCCGTGAACGATCTGAACATTCGGCAATGTCCTTAATGCATCGAGATAGACCAATTGACGTTGACGCGGCCCACCATCCCCGCGATACATCTTGAGCGGAGCGGTGCAGTAGCAAATGCGACTAACTTCGTCTTCAGGAAAAAGCAAGGTCGCGAGCTGTACCGGATCCAACCACTTAAACGGAGTTCCCTGCAACGCTCCGTAGTAAAGGTTGAAGCCATCGATGTAAACATTCGTACGCATCTGCTAAATATTAACAAAAAGAGACCGCCACCGAAGTGGCGGTCTGTGCCCCGTCATCGAAAATCGGGGGGAAGTCTCCTTCAGTATACAACATCAACGGCATCCCGCTACCTACTCCCGCAGCATATCGGCGATTTTCTCCAAACCTGATGCGAATTCTTGTGCGCCGCCGTGGACAGGATGTCGGACCGCAACGTGATCGACGCCGATGTATCTAAGCCCGTACTCCGCGGATCTTCCAACTGCGATGATCAACGCGTTGGGGTGCAGATCAATCATCCAACGCAACCACTCACTTCCGAAGCGCACCTCTGCTACGGATGGGGTGCGGTTACGTTTCTTATCTCGCTGCCGCGGCCAGAAGGGAAAGGCGTTCCAAGTCAACGGACGTGGCAGGTCACCGAGGTGTTCAACCATGTGTTTCCAAAAAATCGTCGCCGCCTGTTCGCGCTGAAACGGATTTTCATCTGGCGGAACCTCGTATCCAGCATCCGGGCCGAACGCTCCCCAAGGATCAGAGGAAGTAGTGAGCAAATGCGGAGACGCAAACGGGACGCCAGTTATGCGCGCACCCGCAGTGCCAGGTGCCTCCCCTACGAAGAGTGGTGCGCGAACCTCGGCGTCGAACGAGATGATCCAGCGAACTAAATTGTTGCGCCGAATCTCTTCGTCATAGAAGTTGACGCTGTTGTTGTCCAGAATCGGGACCGTAGACAACGTATGAATGAAGTTATATACGTCGCGATCTCTTCTCATTCGACGACCTCAACGGTTCGCTTCTCAAACTGTTTCAATCCCACTCCGCGCCCTAGCCCGGGGTGTTCGACGAGCAACGCAACGAACGCGTCAATTTCAGTCTCACAGCTCATTCGATTTTCCTGTAGCTTCCGATGTTTCCGAAATAACGAGAATAATGCATCATTCAACAACCTCAACCGTCTGCTTATCGAACTGCTTCCAGTCCCACTCGGCACCCCAGCCCGGAGCATCTGGGGGACTCAGCTTGCCGTTAACTGGCGCTACCCAGTTCAACAACCCTATCTGCTCACCATCTTTGTCGTGCCGCCCTCCGGGGAAGTACTCGTAATACGACGTGTTCTGTATGCAGCAGAGGAGATGGGCGTGGACAAGACCGTACAGACCACCCGGCCCGTTCAGCTCTACGTTCGTCCCATGCAACTCGGCTAGATGGGCCAGCTTCATCAGGTTCGTTGTTCCGTGTCGAGCGTTTTGACGAATCAAGTCAGTTGCTCCCGAAATAAGATACTGAGCGCATAAATCAGTGTCGTACATGAATGTCTCGGTCGCCATGATCGGGATGTCAAGCGTTGATGCCAACTTTACCAGTTGGTTGTGGCTTCGCTCCGGCAACGGCTCCTCGAACCAACGGTAGTCCAATGCCTCCAAAGCACGCCCGACCTTTAGTGCCTCCTCAAAGGTGTATATAGCAACCGGATCGTGCATACAGTCGATGTCGTCGCCTACCGCTTCTCGTATCGCTATCAACCACTCGATATTCTCCTCCACAGGATGGTAGAAGTGATCTTTAACTGCGACAAATCCCAGATCTACCGCCCTTTGAGCATCCTCTACCGCTTCATCGATGGTCGATCCGCGAGTGTTGTAGTAGGCGTGGATCTCGTCCCGCACCTTGCCCAGCAGCGAGTAGACAGGCAACCCTGCCACCTTGCCCGCGATGTCCCATAGACAGTTGTCGAAACCGCCGAACCAACTCGGCGAACGATATACCCATCGCGTTCCCTGGTGCAGCTTTTGATAGAGATACTCGCGTTTCAAAGGGTCCTCGCCAACGACCAAAGTTTGCAACTGAGGCACGTCTGCGGGATGCAAACCCGTATGACCATCGCCCGGCGTTGTGCAGACTCCGACTACGCCCTCATCCGTCTCGACATGCAGCACATACTCGTATCGCTTCTTCTCGCGTGCCGGCACCGTATGATGCAGCCAACGCTCGCGCCGCTGACCCTGCAACTTGATCAAGTCGTAATACTGATCGGCTCCGTCCATCTCGAGAATGGACATTTTCACATTGGTGATCTTCATGGCATTAAGTTTCTATCGGCATTCTGGCGAAAGCCGAGATCCAGAGGTTTGGGGGAGGCATCCCATCAGCCGATGGCTGTCTTTTTGCTGTCAATGAGTCTACCCCTTACGCCCACGCTCTGATTATGCGTATCCTTTAATGCCAGAACCCCCTTTATTCCCCCTTTGCAAAGGGGGAGGGAGTGGAAGTTCCCCCTTGATCGCGTTGCGAAATAGGGAAAGGGTTATCAACTACCGAGGAACTGAGGAGATGATATGGCAACGACAACGATGATGAGAGCAGCCCTTGATGATGGCAGCGGAGTTTATCGAACTCAAGATGTCTCGATGCCGGAGATGTTTGACGGCGCGGCGTTGATCCGCGTTCGCCAGACCGGAATCTGCGGATCGGACCTCCACATGACCACTCGCCGTGAAGAGGCGCAAGACCTACCGTCTGGCCACGAAGTAACTGGCGAGGTCGTAGAACTGCCGTCGGGCAATCATAACCTCGAAGTCGGTGACCGCGTCGCTATCGACACTGTATGCTCAGGGCGTGCCTGTTTCGACTGCCGATTCTGCAACTACGGACAGTACCGACACTGCCTCAACTTTGTCGAAGATTCCGGCGGCGGTTTCGCAGAATACATGACCCGACGTCCGCTGGGTCTATTCAAACTACACGATGACATGGACTGGACCGACGGCGCGTTGGTCGAACCGATGGCGGTCTCTGTGCACGGTCTACGCTACGCCGGCATGAAGCCGGGCGATGTAGTCGCGGTTGTCGGATCAGCGCCTATCGGACTCTCTTCGATAGCCAGCGCGCACGCATTCGGTGCCAGCAAAGTCATCGCCTCCGCCAAATACCCTCAGCAAGCCGGACTCGCAGCTCACTTGGGTGCTGACATCATCACTGGCGCTGAACCCGGCGAGCTTGCAGACCGCGTACTTGAGGAAACCGATGGCGTAGGAGCGGATGTAGTCGTCGAATCGGTCGGCGGACATCAGACGGTATCCTTCCACGAAGCCATAAAAGCCACCCGCAATCAAGGCACGATGGTCTACCTCGGCGGCATCAAGATACCGATGGAAATCGACCTGTTTGACCCGTTGCTACGCGAGATCAAGATCATCTCCTCCAACTGCTACGGCATCATCGACGGTGTCCACGACTACGAAGTGGCAATCAATCTGCTAGCTTCGGGGCAGTATCCATACCGCGAGGCTGTGAAGCATCGATACGGCTTAGAGGAAATCGGACCAGCATTCGACACCGCGTTCGACAAGACAACTGGCGCGGTGAAGGTGCATATTGTTCAGGATTGATTTCCCCGTGTCATTCCTCGCTACGCTCGGAATCTCCCCATTCGCTCCGCATAAGGGTGTTTTGCATAACTCCCGTCATTCTCGCGAAGGCGAGAATCTATAGGGATAGGTGATGAGAGACTAAAGGCATTGCTCCGTGATTCCCACTCTGAACGTCAAGTAGGAGGCTTCTGCAAGGGCCGCGCGTAAAGGATTAAAATCTCACAATACCAACTGATTCAATGAGGCTAATTGCCATGAACTCAAAGCTAAACAGAGACAGAGTGCTTGAGAAGCTTCGAAGCCACAAACCAGTTTTGGAAGAACGGTTTGGGGTGAAAGAGTTATCTTTGGTGGGCTCGATGGCACGTGGCGAGAATGATGATGGTAACGACATCGACCTGATTGTTGAATTCGCAGGGCCGGCGACCGCGGACGGTTTCTTTGGGACTCATGCTTACCTAGAGAATGTATTCGACTGCGAAGTGGATCTCATGACTGAGAAGGGATTGCGCGAAGGTATGCATCCGTATGTAAAAGGTAAATCGATTCTTGTTTGAATCTGAAAGACCGGCTAGGGATACGACTCAATCGCTTCGTGATATGGAGCGATTCTGTCGCCGTGTGCTTGTCTGTTCCGCTGAGCTCGACCAAGCTGCGTTCGTCCGTGCGCGTGACCTTTACGAATCCAGTATGTGGAACTTGGTATTGATCGGCGAAGCTGCATCGAATGTCCCGAGATCCTTTCAGGACGAGAATCCGCAGATTCCGTGGGGTTTGATTATTGCTGCGCGAAACCGTTTCGTACATCGTTTTTGGAGAATCGACAACGACATCGTCTGGGATATTGTTTCGGTTCATGTTCCAAATCTCTTGGACGCGTTGCGCGAGATTCTAGGGACAATCGACCAAGAGCGGACTTAGGTGCCACCGCTATGTAGCAGAATCAGCGTTGCATGCCACGCAAAACGAGGTTGAGATGAGTGCAAATCGAATCGAGGCGAAATTGAATAGAAAAGATGTCCTTGATCTCCTTCGTGAACACAAGCCGATCATGAAGGAGCGTTTCGGCGTGTCTGAAATCTCGCTCTATGGTTCCTTCGCGAGGGATGAGGGGACTGAAGAGAGCGATATCGATGTTGTTGTGAAGTTCGGTGTGAAACCGACTTTCAGATCGTACTTTGGAGCGCAGATCTATCTGGAAGATGTTTTCGGGCGTTCGGTAGACTTGGCGCGCATGCACGAACTGCGTAAAGAGATTCATCCGAACGTAGAGCGTGATTTGATCAATGTCTGATGGAGAAAAGCCTGAGCGGGGATGGCGGTCGTTTATCTCGGACATGATCGCGAGCGGTGAATCGGTCTTGGCATTTACGGAGGGGCTGGATGTCGAAGAATTTGTGAACGACGAACGGACGTATAAGGCTACGTTGTGGGATATCAGGATCATCGGAGAGGCGGCTACCCGTATTCCTCAAGAAATCCAAAATGTCAACTCGGAAATCCCCTGGGGCGAGATCATCGCAATGCGCCATCGCATCACGCATGGTTATCAGGCAATCGACATAGATGTCGTCTGGGATACTATTCAGACCGACATTCCTAAAATGCTTGCGGACTTGCGAATTCTGCTCAACCAGATCGACGAAGAGTAGATCCAAGAACCGCTCCCACTACAAGTAGTGAGGCACCCGCGACTTTCAATCCACCAACCGCCGCGAACTCGACGACTGCCGCCGTCTAGGCGCGCGAGCAAATGTAGCATCTGGCGCGAAGCGCGGGTATTCGGCTTGCGTACCGCTTAGCAAATCCTCAATAGTGAGTATCTGAACACGCGGATAGCGATGATCAGGATAGTGTTCAGGCGTGTAGATACCTGCTGAGGCTGCTTCCTGAATCATCGGGCGGGTAGGTGCGTTAAGAGTTATGAACAGACTTATCTCTGCATTTTCACGTGCCATATCCCCCTTGAGCGTGGCTATCATGTCGCGGCGTACGTGTCCGCTCTTGACTTGCACGATTACGCGCTTAGCTTTACCGCTGTTGTCGTCGAAGAAGTTGATGTAACCGTCTATGCCAGAGTCCGCGCCCCTGCGTCCCCGATTTGCAGGGCGCGCTTCCACTAGTCCCAACGCCCAGTACTCGAACTGGTAGCGTCCATCGTGTTCGCTTTCGACAGCTAGTGCCCGCGCGCTTTCAACGTCTTGGGGTACCCCGATCACGTCGTAGTCTGAGAGGTCGGAGTTAAACGTGTCTCGGAGCCGGCTCTTCATGAGCGATATAGCGAGATGAGTTACGTCAATGCCGATCCACCTGCGCTTGAGTCGTTCAGCAACTGCGATCGCAGTACCGCATCCGCAGAAAGGGTCTAGGACTACTTCGCCCTCGTTGCTGGAGGATTGAATGATGCGTTCAAGCAGCGACTCTGGCTTTTGAGTATCGTACCCGAGCCGCTCTTTGTGCCAAGACCGTAATGGTTGTATGTCTGTCCATACATCTTGCGCAGAATAGCCCGGGTTCTCATCCAGATAAACTTTCAGTCTCGGTACCCCGTTTCGAGTCCAGTAAATCCTGTTTTCCTGCAACAACCTTTGGATGCCACTGTCGTCGTACATCCAGTGTCGGCCACTGGGTGGCGAAATCAAGCCGTGTTCTCCGAAATCACGAGCCGGCCCCGTCCCGGCACCAGAAAGGTCGCCTGACATGAAAACGCGTCCATCGGGATCTGTGTAACGGTAGTAGTTTTTGACGTAATCGGGGTCAAGTTCGTGGAATATCTCGTTCCATGTAAACTCAGCGCTCTTGTTGTAGAGGAGGATCGTGTCGTGAACTCGTCCCAAACCTTTCGCGTCGCTATGTGAAGTTGTTCTTCGCCAAATTATCTCGTTACGAAAGTTCCGCTGATCGAAGACAGCATCCATCATCAACTTGAGATAGTGACTCGCGGTTGAATCGCAGTGGAGGTAGATGCTACCGGTGGGTTTGAGAACGCGATAGAGTTCACCCATCCGCTGGGCCATCATGGTCAGATACGCCATCATGTCGTTTTGGCCGAGGAATCCGCGCATTGATTGGAGTAGGTCGCCAAGCTTTTCAGGCCCGTCCGTAATTACGTCTTGGTATGCGTACTCGGACTGGATGCTCCACCTCCAAGTGTCCTCGAATGCGGTTATCTGGGCTGCGGAATCCTCGCCGCTGCGCTCTCGGAACAGGACGTTGTATGTGGCGTTGGAGTTGAAAGGCGGATCAAGGTAGATAAGGTCGACACTCTCATCCGCGACGTTCTCGCGCAGGATGTTGAGGTTGTCGCCGAAGTAGAGCTTGTTCGCGGTCGTATCCATGAGACTGGATTCTACAGACTGCCCTACTGCGTAACTCGCATGTGTGGCGAGATGCGCGGTTAAAACTCAGCATCAAGAACGGCGGCAATGATCGTAGTGGCAATAACTATGCTAAGTCGTTGACTCTTGATTAGCAGACTTGGTTTCGATGCCGTTGCTGGAATCTTGCGTCTTCTTGGTATCGCTGATCATCAGCAAAACATCCATGGGCATGTGCAAGAGTTCATGTATCGCTTTTGCTTCCCCTTCGGTGATTTTCCGTTTACCGTCTAGCAACTCTGCTACTTTTTCGCGACTGCCCATTATCGGTATCAAGTCGTTTTCAGTCATCCCTTGCTGATCGAGTCGGAATTCGATTGCGAAAACCGGATCAGGTTCGCCCAAGTCAAACGTTTCTTTTTCATAAGCCACCACCAGATTGATTAAAGTTTCAAGTTCATCACTCTCTTCAGTTCCGCGTTCAGCCTCCCACAAGTCGTCTATCCGCGCCAACGCAGCCGCATGTCCCTTATCGTCTGTGATCTTTTGCAAGGTAAGCATTTGAAGTGGTCATCCAATTATGTCAAATCCGATGTTGGCGTCAACGTCTATAACGAACGCTTTGCTGATCGTGTCAGACATCTTCACCCCATCATCTCCCCCGCCACCTTCTCTGCGATCATGATGGTTGTTGCGTTGGTGTTCGCGCGAATCACGTCTGGCATGATCGAGGCGTCTACGACCATGAGGTTTTCGATGGCGTGCATCTCGCATTTTGGCGACACTACTGCCATCGGGTCTGATGAAGGCCCCATCTTGCAAGTTCCTGACGAGTGATGCTGGGTACGAACGTTAGACAGCAGCCAATTGTTGAGAGCCTCGTCGTCGAACAGCACGTCGTCAGTGGGTTCTACCCGCTGCATCTTTGCGGACGCGTACTCTGGCATCTCGGTAAGCTCAGCGCAGAGTCGCACTGCGCCTCTCATCCGCTCCATGTCGAATGGCTCGCTCAGATATCGATAATCGAGGATCGGCTGGTCGTGCGGATCGGTTGTTGCTAGACGAAGTTCACCTTTGCCGACGGCTTTTTGCAACGCGATGCTGAACCCGGTCGGAGCTTTGGCTATCAAAGGATCAAAGTCGACCGGGACATGCTCGGTGCGTATCGATATCGGCCGCATGTGCATATCGTTGCGGTATGGCGAACCCGGCGTGGTGTATCGCATCCCGATCTGGAGCGGCGGCGGGCGTTCGGGCACCGTCTCTTCAAGGTCGCTTTGGTACTTGACGAAAACCGCGATATGGTCGCGAAGGTTCTGACCAACGCCCGGAACGTCGGCTATCACCGGGATACCGTTCTCTGATAGATGGTTGACAGGTCCAACACCGGAGAGCATCAAGAGTTGCGGAGAGTTGATCGCGCCTCCGCTCAGGATGGTGAGTTCGGACTCCACTCGGTAGGTCTCGCCGCCGGATTCGACTTCTACGCCGATGGCTTTTCCGTTTTCGATCAATACTCGGTGGACTAGAACGTCCGATCGTACGGTCAGATTGATACGGTCTCTGGCCATCTGAAGATACGTAACGGCAGTGCTCATGCGGATGTTGTCGATGCGATTCAGTACTAAATAACCGACGCCCGTCGATTCCGGATGGTTGTGATCGTGGGTGAGAGGATACCCTGCGGCTTGACATGCATCGAGAAACGCCCGCGGGTTAGCGAGCAGCTCGTCCTCTTTGTAACGACGAACCGGTATCGGGCCGTCGGAGCCGTGGAAATCGTCGCCTGGAAAATCGAGATCGGTCTCGATCTTTCGGAAGTATGGCAAGACGTCAAGGTATGCCCATCCGTCGTTGCCCAATGCTGCCCAGTCGTCGTAGTCCTCTGGGATGCCTCGGAACCAGATCTGACCGTTGATTGCGCTGGAACCGCCTACGACTTTGCCGCGTGGCAGATCAAACGGTTGCTGCATCGGCGTAGCCAGCGCTTTGTAACCCCAGTTGTGCTCCGTGATGTCGTACGACTCGTACCAAGCGAGAACGCCGTACTTGATGTGTTCGGGCAGCGAGTCGACATCTGGATAATCCGGTCCTGCCTCGAGCAGCAACACGGATCGGTTGGGGTTTTCCGACAACCTTGACGCCAAAACACATCCGGCGGAACCGGCGCCCACGATGATCACGTCGTACTTCACTGCGATATTCCTTAGCTCAGAATCAGAAATCGTTGCGATGAAGTTTATGTTGTGAACCTCTCATCCGACTCCAAGGTCTGCAATCTGTCCCTCTGAATATCGATACCAAACCGCTAGTTGCTCAACGGGTACCCTGTTTTCGGGTGTGCTTGCAGGTCTTTTTGATGGATTGAGTTGCGGTGGCGGGTCAGTTTGCGATTCGGCGTGATGTTGCGAGATTCGGTAAACGGTGCGTTCGCTGGTGTTTACGATTTCGGCGATTTGCGAGACGCTCAGTCCTTGCGCGCGTAGTCGCACAATGTCTTGATTCCGGATCAGGTTACGACGGTTCCAGTTGGGATCGTCGTATTTGCACGTCGCTAATGGGCATTCGAGGCAAGACGATGCCAACTCACATCCGGTATCGGGGTAGTTGCAGTTTTCTGGCAGTCCTTTGGCGGTTCGAACTGAATGGGAAACATTCTTGGGTTTGCTTGTTCTGGTGCGGTTCGTGTCTGCTTGATCAATCATTCCGTAACTTGCCGCGAGTGTTTCCTAGATTCGACCTTGGAACTGACTTTCGTGCCATTCTCGTTCAAATAGTGATCCGTGAAAGCCGACTTGACCGTAGTACACAAAGGTCAGAGCCTCGTCTTTACAGCGCGGTGCGACGACATGGTCGAACCACTCTGGATCGATGAGGTGAGCACCGACAACTTCCACTAGGAGGGTGGGAAAAGCACTCGTGGATTCGTCGCGAATCGCGTTGTCAGCACTTGCGAAGATGTGGCGAGCGGCGCCTATGCCTATGCTGCGTTCGCCTATGGGCTGCCACAGTTCCCCGGCACCTGACTTCTCAAGTGATGTGACCAACATTTCCATAGCTGGCCATGTGTGCAGGTTCAATGACGGCGATATTGTGGCACTGATGCCACCGAAAGCAGAAGATAGAGTAAGCAGTGTGCTTCGCATCGGATTGGCAAAATCCGTCGCATGTGCCACCGATCGACATTTCACCGCGAAGGATTCACGTCGAGGTGACACTGCCGACTCCATGATTCGTCGACCAAGTTCGTCTCGGTCTTCGATGCGCTCGACCGATGGTTCGGTAAGCATTCGTAGTTCTGCATCGATGTCCAATTCGGCGGTCAGAATATCCAGCGGCTCCGAGGCATCGATATGCTGGATATCATCAAAGGCGGCTGACCCGTGTGGGCGGTGTCGGCGACGCGGTGTCTGGGTTACGTTTCGTTCCAAGACCTGAGTGCTCATGACGGTGATCCTTTCAATATGAAACTGTGTTCTATTTAGAACATAAATTGAATTACAACATCTGTCAAGCGCGAAATCAGGGAATCTGTGAATTTCCGCTCGATTCTCGTCTGGGCTACTTGCTGGTATTAGTGCATAATGAACATCGGCAAGAAAATTTTTAGGAAGTGACATCGCTTACTCATGTCGGTAAACGTCGAACTCGTATCGATCGGCTCGGAGCTGCTGCTTGGGCAGATCGTAGACACTAACTCTGCTTGGATATCGCAACGACTAGCTGAAAACGGCGTAAACGTCTATTACAAGTCGTGCGTAGGCGACAACCTGAATCGAATGACTGAGGTGCTTCGAATCGCGCTTGATCGTGCGGACGTGATAATCACGGGCGGTGGTATCGGTCCGACGCAAGATGATCTGACACGCGAAGCCGTTGCGGAGGTCTTCGGAGTGGATGTTGTTACTGATCCCGATTCCCTCACCGAACTTCGCGAGCGCTTCCAAAACCGCGGCTTCATCCTGACGAAGAACAACGAGCGTCAAGCTCAGATTCCAGACGGTGCCACGGTTATCAGGAATCCGAATGGCACTGCTCCGGCCTTCATGGTCGAATCGGACCGAGGAACGATAATCAGCCTTCCCGGCGTGCCATTCGAGATGAAGTGGCTCGTAGACAACGAGATTATTCCATATCTGCGAGACAAATATGACTTGGGTGAAACGATCCATTATCGCGTGTTAAAGGTCGCTGATCTCGGTGAAAGCGCCGTAGACCACCTCATCGGTCAATTGATCGCCGAGTCATCAAACCCGACGGTAGGTGTATTGGCGCATCCAGGTCAGGTAGATGTCAGGATCGCGGCGCGTGCAGCGGATATTGACGACGCCAGCGAGTTGATCCAACCGGTAGAGGACGAGGTGCGCGAGTTGCTGGGTGACCACATCTTTGGCGCAGACGATGAAACCATGGAGAGTGTCGTCGGTGGCATGTTGCAGGAACAAGACGCTACAGTAGCGGTGTATGAGGACTTGAGTGCTGGAGCGGTTTCGGATGCGATGCGGACGGCTGCTGGCGAGAGATTCCTAGAGGCGATTGTCGCGAACACGAACATACCGCGAAACCGGTTGATTGGAGAAAGCAGGAGTGAGGGGATGTCTGACGAGGAACGCTCAAAGGCACTGGCGCAAGCCATCCGTGATCACTCAGGAGCCACTATCGGCATCGCGGTCCACGGCATTCCTGAATCTTCCGACGCGGAGGCTAGTGCTGTAAATCTCGCCCGTGGAGATACCTATATCGTGGTTTGCGACTCCGATAAAATTGCAATGCGTCATGTCAGGTCCGCGGGCAGTGGAGCACCAGACCGGCGAAGAGCCGCGATGTATGCGTTCGGTACGCTTCGACAGCACTTGCTAACGTGAGTCAATGGCCTGATAGACGGATGATCCAAGCGCGAGGACGAGATATTCAATGAATCCAAAGAGTAGAAAAACCCGGTCAGTAATCGTTTTGGCAATGCTAGTAATGATGATGAGCATGGTAATCACTGCGTGTTCCTCGCCTGAGCCGACACCAACACCGACACCCGTCCCACCGACCGCTACGCCGGTGCCACCCACGGCTACACCAGTGCCGCCGACTCCGACACCCACACCAGTGCCACCAACTCCTACGCCTACTCCGGTTCCTCCCACAGCGACGCCGATTCCGCCAACATCTACGCCCGAACCCGAGGACGAACCTAAGGCCGCAGAGTCTGAACCAGTTGATGAGATTAGTCCGGAAGGCGTTTTGGCACACGATGCTGTGTGTGTCGAAGAACACGCTGACGCGGCGACTGCCGTGAAAGTCTTGGCCGCGCTTGGAGCAATTGGCGGTGCAACCGAGCTGCAACCCGAACACATACTAGACCTGTTCGACGCGGCAGAAACTTTAATGCACTGCGGCTTGATGCCCGAAAGCATCGCGCCCATCGTGGGACAAATCAGCCGAGAAGACGCTGGGTGCGTCCTCGAACATGCTGGTGTTGAAATGCTCGTAGGTTTCTTCACGGTCACCGAGGAACAGCAGGAACAGACATTTAGTTTGATGGCACTGGCACCTTTGCTAGGTTCTCTCCAAGCGTGTGACGTTGCCATCGACCTCACTGCCGGAAGGTAAGACTGGATCACATTCACACCTAGTCTGCGTTTCAACGTCTTAACGGGTATCATTTGGCAATTAAAGCGAGTTGACCCAAGCATCGGTCTGACGACACTGCGCTAGGAGTGGATTGAAATGAGAAGCAAGGCAGCGATACACGTTGAACGCGGCAAACCGTTGGCGGTAGACGAGATTGAGATTCCGGATCCCCGTGCCGATCAAGTTCATGTGAAGCTCTACTCGAGTGGTGTTTGCCACTCGCAGCTCCACCAGATGCATAACCCACAGACGCCCACACCGTCCTTGCTTGGGCATGAAGGCACAGGGCGTGTCACAGCGGTCGGTTCTGATGTCAAGCATGTCAAAGAAGGTGATCTAGCGATCGTGACGTGGGTGCCCAAAGATCCGATTCGAGGGCGTTGGACTCCCGAACTGAGTGGCGCGACGTACCGTGAAGAACCGCTCAACGGCGCTACCTATACATGGGGCGAGGACGCTCTTGTGTGGGGTGGATACGTTATCCCGATTGACGAGGACAACCCCACGGACATCTCATCCATCGTTGGATGTGCCGTCCTGACTGGTGCAGGGGCAGTGCTGAACACTGCACAGGTACGTCCCGGCGATGCGGTGGCGATCTACGGCATCGGCGGCGTGGGGACTTCCGCGCTAATAATGGCGGCGATGTTGGAAGCCTATCCCCTTGTCGCCATAGACATTGATGACTCCAAACTCGAGTACGCCAAGGAAATGGGCGCTACTCATACCGTCAATGCCGCGACGACCGACCCCATCGAAGCGATTCATGAGATCACTGGCGGGGGTGCCGACTACGCGTTCGACGCTATAGGTCTGCAAATCACCAGTGAGCAGATACTCCCCTCGGTGCGAGGGGGCGGACCGGGTGCTGAGAACCACGGCGGCATGGCGGTCTTAATCGGGATGCCTGCGCCACAGATGACAGTTGACCCCGGTCAGTTCATGTACCACCAGAAACAGTATCGCGGCTCTCTAGGCGCAACGTATCCAGAAAAAGACTTCGAACAGTTCCTGCGTTGGCATCATGAGGGCAAGTTCCCGCTAGATAAGCTCGTCACCCGACGCTACACGCTAGACCAGATCAACGAAGCCTGCGACGATCTCCAGAACGGGGAGATTCTCGGCCGCGCGATTATGGTCTACGACTAGGGGAATCGATCCCACGCAACATGAGGTGATTTAACCGCTCCGTTGCGGTTCAATTCGACATGCAATACCGCACCTTAGGAAAATCTGGCATCTCCGTCTCTTTAGCATCCTATGGGGGCGGCGGTCCGAGTCAGTTCGGCAAGGCGGCAGGTCTGACCGCGGGTCAACGCCGAGACCTAATCGCCCGCGCTCTGGACCTCGGCATCAATATGTTCGACACCGCGGCTAACTACGGCGATAGCGAGGAGCAGCTTGGCCAAGCACTGAACGGTGTGCCGCGCGACACCTTCCTAATTGCGACCAAGTGGACCTGGAAGACACCCGATGGCAACCTACCGAATACGGATTCACTAGTCGAATCAGTAGAGCGAAGCATGTGCCGGTTCAGCACCGATGTTATCGACATCATGCAGATCCACGGCATCCGCCAGGAGAACTACCTCGAACTCACCGAGCGATACACACCGACGTTGCAGAAACTTAAAGAGCAAGGGAAAGTACGCTTGATCGGCTTCTCGGAGATGATGACCGAAGACCCGAAGCATACCGTGCCCCACACGGCTCTCGTCGAACACCCCGACATCTGGGACGCCATCATGCTCAAATACGGCATCCTCAACCAGTACGCAGCCAAAAACGTCCTGCCATTGGCTCGGCAACACGGCATCGCAATCCTAAACATGGCTCCCGTGCGCTTCACCCTCACGAGACGCCACGAATACGAGCAACTCTTAGACACCTGGCGCGAAGAAGGCGAGATTGACGTAGATCACCCGAAACTCCGCGACGGGCTTGATTGGCTAATCACCGCAGACGCGCCATCCATCATTGCTGCTGGCTACAAGTTTGCCGCTGACCATCCCGCTATTTCAACCGTCATCACTGGCACATCCAACATCAGACACTTAGAAGATAACGTCGCGGCGTTTGAAAATCCGACGTTGCCTGAGGAAGATGCGGCATTGCTACGCTGTCTTCTCGGCAACTCCGCGGCACCGCGCTAGCTTGCGGTTACACCGAAAGGCTCGCGCACATCAAAAAGATGCCAGGATGCACCGTCCGAACGGCTCAATTGGTAGCCATTTCCTGATGGGACAGTCGTGGGCAACGGCAATGCTGGCGAGTTCTCGCGCATTCTTCGGAACAATTCGGCGAGTGTGACGACGCTCAGGCGCGGATACCAACGTCCGAAAGCCTCAAAATCGCCGGCAAGCCTAGTTTCTTCCAACATGCCCTGCGTCGGTTCATACGCACAGACCAACACGCCAGCTACCACTCCGTGTTCCGTTTCGCGCTCAACAGTACCCAAAAGGTCGCGCAACATCGATGGGTTCAATGATCGCCCGCCCTTAACGCTCACAATTGCATGACGGTATTCGTCCCTGCCCACTGGGAATGTGACTACGCCGTCGATTCCGCTATCTGTAACTTGCCGATCTCGCCAGGGAACACAATTGTCTATCTGACCGATAACGGCGCGTTCAAACTTCAAAGATTCTTCTGCCGCTAATTGTTTCCATCGCTCTTCGTCGTAAGAGTTTTTGGATGGAATGCCCAGCACCTCGAAATCGACATCAAACTCCGCAATGTCGAAACGCTCTCTAAGAACGCTCAATGCCATTGGTTCAATATCTATCCCAACCCACGAACGACCCAACATCTCAGCGGCGTGCATAGTTGTTCCGCAACCGCTGAAGGGGTCCATCACGACATCCTCCTTGTTGCTAGAAGCGGTGATTATGCGTTCAATAAGTTTTAGCGGTTTTTGGGTCGGGTATCCGGTTCTCTCTGGTGACCATGTCTGCAAAGAATTGATATCAGTCCACCAATCCGGCATGTGCGCGCCGCGCGCCAGATCGCGTTTGCGGTCGTCTATGCTGACACCACCCCGCGACTTGACTAACGCTTGTGAAGCGTCGGAGTAGTCGGTGTATTGAGGATTGAACGTGAATTTGTTGCTCTTCGAATAGCGCAATATCACATCGTGCTTGCGTGCGAAATCTCGCCGAGGTACTCCGCCGCCGCGATAGCACCACACGATCTCGTTGCGGAAGTTCTCTCTACCGAATACCGCGTCCATTACCACCTTCAGATAGTGGCTTGCAGTCGGGTCGCAGTGCAGGTAGACACTGCCACTTGGGTTTAGCAACCTGTGAATCTCAACGAGGCGTGGTGTCATGTTGATTAAATAGGCCATCAATCGGTCACGCCCAACCACGTTCAGCAATCCTGAAACGGCCTCGGCTATCTTCTGCCCTCCACACTCTCGCATCAACTCTTCGAACAACCTCTCGCCTGTGTCATCCCATTTCCAAACGTCTTCGAAAGCGGGCAAATGAGCGTCGGGCTTTAAGCCTTCAGGCCCTCTGAAAACGATCTTGTAGTTCCGGTTCGAGTTGAACGGCGGGTCGAGATATACCAAATCGACGGTCTCAGATGCCATTCCGCGCATGATGGTCAGGTTGTCGCCGAGATGTAGCTGCCTGACGTGTGAGAGCGTTCCATCCGCCGTTGAAACCGATCCGCCTTTCGTTTCGTAATGCGTCATGTCGTTTCACGTCTCACTAACGGTCTGAGGGCGTCGATACGATGCTGACTGAACTGATGAATTAGGTATCGACGCGATTCGATGCTATATTTGGCGCAGTTGACAAGTGAACATGAAGCCTTCTTCCGTTAGTCCTAGATGAAGATCGAACTTAGGCTTTCGTAGGTCGCCTGATCAACGATTCGCTGTCGAAAGGATACACGCTTGACCACATCGCCCACTGCCGTCGCAGAACCCACTGTGAGCCGGGAACACGCCGAAACAATTGATCGCATTGCTGAAAACGTCGGACGTGTGATCATCGGCAAGGATGCCGCAGTTCGTCTTGGAATCGTCGCGCTCCTGAGCCGCGGGCACATCCTCGTCGAAGATGTTCCGGGGGTCGGTAAGACCATGCTCGCGAGATCGATTGCGATCACCACTGGTTGCGACTTCAAGCGCGTCCAGTTCACTCCTGATCTTCTTCCCAGTGATGTCACTGGTGCTTCTGTCTACAACCAACAGATCGGACAGTTCGAATACCGACCCGGCCCTGTGATGGCGCAGGTGGTATTGGCGGATGAGATCAACCGTGCGACGCCAAAAACCCAGTCTGCGCTCCTCGAAGCGATGGGCGAACAGCAGGTAACAGTCGAAGGCGTAACGCACACGTTGCCGAGCCCGTTCATGGTCATAGCAACTCAAAACCCCATTGAGTATGAAGGCACTTTCCCACTTCCTGAAGCCCAGCTAGACCGATTCTTCATGCGCATCTCGCTGGGTTACCCGGAACCGAGCGAGGAAGTGGCGATCATGGATGGCAGAGAAGCGACGGATCCGATCGATTTGTTGGCTCCCAGCTGCACTCCATCGGAGATCGTTTCACTTCAGCAATACACGGACTCTGTGTATATAGATGATTTGATCAAGCAGTACATCGTAGAGATCGCGAATGCAACTCGCAGCCATCCCGACACTACACTCGGTGTCTCTCCACGCGCCAGCATCAACCTCATGAAGGGTGCAAAGGTCTTTGCCATGCTGCAAGGTAGAGAGTACGTCATCCCGGACGACGTTAAAGCGATCGCTGTGCCGGTCATGTCGCACCGCGTTCTGTTGTCGCCCTCCGCTCGTATGAGGGGCGTAAACCAGAGCGCGATTGTCGGCGAGGCATTAGAGCAGGTAAACGTGCCCGGCGCTGGAGGTGGAAGAGTAGCCGCGGCCGTCACCAACTGACATCAACAACCCACACATAGGGACCCCGTAACTCGTGCAAGTGACTCTCCCCAAGATCGGACGCGGCATCGGCATCCGCGACGAAAACCGGAGTCTGCTGAGCGCGATCTGTAGCAACGCTGTCCGCCATCGGATGCTCCTGGCTATCATCTTCGTGATCGGCGTGAAACTGGTAAACACGGTAGCGACCGGGTTCGACCTCTCCATGCGCCTCGCGTACCTGCTACTCATCCTCATCGCCGTATCTTGGGTCTGGTCCCGAGTCGGTGCCGTCAACATGAGGGCAAGCGTTAACCGCCCAACCGGTCCCTTCTCCGTTGGAGACACTCTTACCGAACGCATCATCATCCAAAACTCAAACGGCGCACCCAAAGCCTGGGTCGAAGTCGAAGACAAAACTACTCTCCCAGACGTCGAGTTCCGGGAAGTCACCAGCTTTGGACTCATGGTCACCTTCAAACGCGTCGACATGGAAGCACCCTTGACCCAACGTGGTGAATACGACCTCGGGCCTCTTGTCATCCGTGCCTCTGACCCATTCAACCTCTTCCCCCGCGACATTGAGTTCGAGGGCGTAGATAAAGTCCTCGTCTACCCACGAGTCCTGCCCATTCCCGACATCGCATCCTCTCGCGTCCTCCTCGCCGACGGCCACTCTCGCCGCCACCGGATGCGCCTCCTCTCCACCGATGTCGCCTCAGTCCGCGAATACGCCGACGGCGACCCGATCGGTCGTATTCACTGGCTAACTACCGCCCGAACCGGCGAACTAATGGTCAAGCAGTTCGATCAAGGCTCCGCTGGCGAGATGTGGGTTATATTCGACCAACACATCGAAGCCCAAGCGGGTGAAGGCAAAGACTCAACCGACGAATATGGCGCCACAATCGCCGCATCCATCATCGACAAATACACCCGAGCCTTTACTGAAGTTGGATACGTCGGATACGGCAGCAACGATCTTGTTGTCATGCCAGAACACACCGCGTCGCACCGCGAGAACATCCTCCGTCACATCGCTGCAAGTCGCCCCACCGGCAACATCCCCATCATGGAAGCTCTCGCCGTCTTGGATCGGGAGCTCTTCGTCAGCTCTACGGTAGTCGTCATCACCGCATCAGGTGAAGGCAACTGGATCGACGCCCTCGGAGTCCTCCGAAGACGCGGTATCCAAGTCATCTGCATCGTCCTCGACCGTGAATCTTTCGGCGGCGAATCCAATGCATCAGTATTCCCCCTCCTCTCAATGGCGGGGATCACAACCTACCGCATCTACCACGGTGACGACATCACCGACGCTCTCGGCACAACCGCCGATGCCGATGCCGCAGCCGCCCGTATCTCCGCTCTCTACTCCAGCAACATCCCTCAAAGGGATCAAGCAACACCCGAACCCGTTACCACCAATAACGACGCGTGACCACCGCAACCGCAGAACTCGGCAACATCTTCGGCCGCTCGACAAGATCGGCTAGATCCCGTCGTGTCATGCGTCGTCGTCTGATGCGTCGCGCATTCCTCACCGACATCACTGTCAGCGACTGGATCGCCCTCGGTCTCCTCACTTGGATGCTTGCCATGGTCGGGTGGTCCGTCCAACTCGCTAACTGGGGTGATCTCCCAAACATCGTCCCGACTGCGCTCATCGCTGCCGTTATCGCGTTCTTTATGACCCGAGTGCGATTCCGCAATAACTCCATCTTGGCCAAATTATCGATCCCCATCAAATCGTCCATATTCGTCATCGCCGGAGTCTTCATAGTCTTCTGGCAATCCTCGCTAAATGCTGAGGGCATCAACCTCTTGGCACGCTCTTACGACGCTTACGATCGCTTCAGGCTGTGGATCGACATCGCTATCAATGGCGGTGTCAGCGGCGACCAAATCCCATTCGCAATGATCATGATGACTGTGACATGGGTCACGGCATACTTAGTCACGCTCCTAACCTTCAGGTTCAACAGCCCGTGGATTCCGGCCGCAATTCTCGGCACCGCGCTCCTGACCAATCTCAGTCACCGCATCGGTCTCCATGAGCAGACCTTCTATCTCTTCATGCTCGCCGCAGTCGCGCTCTTCTCACACCTCGTCGCTGTCTCAAGAATCAACCAGTGGCGACAATCCGGACTCACATTTCCCAGAGAAGCACGATGGATCGCGGCACGCGACGGACTCATCCTCGGTTTTGTCGTCATAATCGTCGCCGCTTTGGCTCCGATGTTCATCCCGCGCTCCGACACCCTCAGCGTCCGGTGGAACACCATCTTTCTCGACCCCTTCACCCAATTCCGGGGTGTCGCTGAACGCCTCCTTGCGGGGGTACCCAGTGGTGATGACGACCTCATCTACTCTCCGAACTCCGTTCTTCCGTTCCAGGGCGGAATAGAACTTACTGATGATCCTGTCATGTGGGTACGAACCCGATATGCGAAACTGCATCCGGCGCGTGTTTATCAAGAATATGCTTCGCAAGGTTGGGTAACCGCTCCGAGTGTTGCGCTCCCGGCAAGCGCTGGCACGAAACTTCTAGTCGAACCTTTCGAAAACGGCATCACCGAACGTGCGCGCTTAGATATTGCGGTTGAACTGCTCGGGAAGACAGATCGCGTTATCCCCGCGGGTGCAGTCTACGCTGTGGATTACACGGCTGACATCGAAATTCTCGAACCGCTCAGATGGGATGTTCCACTAGCTGGCAGCCCTGCCAAACTTTCAGAACTGCCTGAGGATCTGCGCGATTTCGCTTTCATGCTCCGCGAACGGCTAATGAAATTGGCGACGGATTCCCCCATATATTCCCCGCCTACCAGTGCAAACGACAGGCCTCCCTTCACGCTCAATACTCAACCAGCAATGACCTTCGACGAGGTCAATTCCGTCATCCGTCAGATGCAGTCCAACATCGATCCGTTGTTAAACGCCGACGAACAAGTAACCTTCACCATTACCGCAAGCTCTCTTGAAGATATCCATCTGACCAACTCGGGAGAATTCGTCGACATCACCTTCACCATCTCAGATGAAGCCCTCGACCAGATGCTGAACGGCTCCGACGACCCCCCAGAAACGGTCGGCATCCGCGTTTCGACCCAGATACTCCGAATTGCAGCCACATTAAACGATGGCGCAGGCCCCAGAAGACTCGAACTAATAATCTCCCCCGAAGACCTTCAATCCATGGCAATCGCCGACCTTGACCCCCTCGGATCGACGCGCCCACAAGAATCTACCCGTTTCCACATCACCGCTGAAAACATCAAGGACATGGACCTCCGGCGGTCCGGTATCGACTGGCAAACATTCAGCTATCGGGTATTCGCCGAACCTGACGGCACCAACGCGAGCCTAATGCGCCTTGTGCGCCGCGGTCCTACCGAACAGAACACTGTAACCTTCGACGAAATCTTAGAGCCTAACCAGCGATACACGGCAACCACATACATCTCCACCGCCGAGACTTCAGAGCTAGCCGCCTCAACGGACGATTATCCCGATTGGATTGTTGACCGTTACCTGCAACTGCCGCGAGACCTTCCACGAGATATCCACAACTTGACCCAACAGATCGTCGATGATGCCGGTGCTGAATCACCTTGGGAAAAGACGATGGCTGTCAAGCAATGGCTGCAAAGCCAGGTATATTCGCTGGAAATCGAAGGGCCGGGGCCGCGAGACGATGGTGTCCACTACTTCCTCTTCAAAACGGTCAACGAGCCTTGCCCGAGCGAATTTCCCACCTGCGACAGCAACAAGCGCAAGGGTTACAGCCAATACTTCGGCTCTGCGGCTACGGTCATGCTCCGTTCCATCGGCGTCCCTGCACGGATGATCGCAGGATGGAGCGCTGGGGAGTATGTTCCGGACCAGGGACAGTTTTTGATTCGCGACCGCAACCGACATGGGTGGACGCAGATATTCGCTCCGCCTTATGGCTGGATCGATATTGAAGTAACACCGGGCAGACCCGCCGTCCCTAGGAACGTTCTCGTTCCAACGTCGCCTACCAGTGAAATCCCGCCGGGTCTCCCGGGCTCCGCGGAGTTCGACCCTGACTATCTCGAATACTTAGAAGACCTTGACGAAATCGCTATGATGGAGGCACAATTCCGTGCTGCCGCGATAGCTGCTGCCCAAGAACAAGGCGACTCTTTTGTCGAAATCCCCGTAATTCCTGTTGCTTCTGTATCCGCTATCATCGCGATCGTCCTCCTCGGCATTGGTGCATGGCGTTGGAATCTGCGCGGACAGCCGGAATCGGTCCGAGCGTACTCTCAATTCATTCGTATCGCCAGAATCCTCGGCTATCGTCGACCATCTCACGAGTCAGCACGCGAATTTACCGGTCAAATCGGCGGTATGACCGGCCGTTGTGCCGATGCGCGCAGAATTATCACTGCATTCGAAAAATCTATCTACGGATCTCCCGCGTCTGAGAAACCAGAAACACTCATTATGGATGAAACCCCTGACACCAACGAGGGCGAAACAGAAACCGAAATCACTAATGTCGCCGAACCAACCAATCTCCAACCAGACCTCGGACATGCATGGCGAAGCCTTGCAAGGGCGATGTTCAAACACCGAATAATGTCGCTGGTCGGCATGACTCCGCCGTATGTTCCCGATGAAACCCAAGAACAATACCGCTTCACGACGTGAAGAGGATATCGCGCTTAATGGTCTAAGGGATCTTTGCGTAACTACCGTCATACCCGCGAAGTCGGGTATCCAGCAGGCTAAAGCGAAAAGTGGTAGATGAGGGATTCCGCTTTGCACATCTCATTCCTATCCCCTCTGGATGGGCGTTCTGCCCGCTGAAGCGCCGACTTTCGTCGGAATGACGTAGTTATACAAACTTCCCCTAAGCGGGTATGACCGTAGTTACGCACACATCCTCTCCCGTTTTACGATTGAACTTAAGACGAACCGAAACTATCTTCAGCAATCAGGAAACCTAACAGATAATGGCCAGAGACAAGTGCGTGCTTGCTTACAGCGGCGGAATGGACTCCACCATCTCCATCGTGTGGATCCGTGAAAACTACGACCTAGACGTCGTTGCCCTATCCGTTGACATCGGCGCAGGCCCCGAACTCGAAGGCATCCGAGAACGTGCCGCATCCGCAGGTGCCATCGAATCCCTCGTCTGGGACGTCAAAGACGAGTTCGCCAGCGACTTCATCGTCCCTGGACTCAAAGCCGGAGCAATGTACGAATCCGCGTACGCACTCTCCACCGCCTTCGGCCGACCACTGATGGCCAAGAAACTCGTCGAAGCCGCACGTCAGGTCGGAGCCGTCGCCGTCGCACACGGATGCACAGGAAAAGGAAACGACCAAGTCCGATTCGACGCTGGCATTAAAACCCTCGCCGCACACGGCGAACCACTACGCATCATCGCTCCCGCACGCGAATGGGACATGACCCGCGACGAAGAGAAAGAGTTCGCAATCCGCGCCGGACTAGAACTTCGCGAAGTCGGCGACGACCAGCGCGTGTACTCTATCGACCGCAACATGTGGGGACTTGCGATCGAAGGCGAAGATCTCGAAGACACCTGGTTCGCCCCCCCCGAAGATGCCTTCTCCTGGACACAAGCACCAGATCAGACCCCCGACGAACCCGAAGAAGTCTCCATCTCATTCGAAGAGGGCGTACCTGTGGCACTCAACGATGAAAAGATGGGCCTCGTCGAACTCATTGACCAGCTCAACCTCCTCGCTGGATCGCATGGTGTCGGCAGGGTCGACCACCTCGAAAACCGCCTCGTAGGCATCAAATCCCGCGAAGTCTATGAAACACCCGCCGCCGTCGTACTCTACCAAGCGTTATCAGCCCTCGAAACTGCAACCCTCTCACGCGACCAGCAACGCGTTAAAGCCCAACTCGCACAACTCTACGCCGATCTCGTATACGACGGACGATGGTACACCGGACTCCGCGAAAACCTCGACGCATTCGTCAACTCCGTAATGCGATATACCACAGGAGATGTCCGCGTCAAACTCTACAAAGGCTCCTCAACCGTCACTGGAAGACGATCACCGTATTCGCTTTACGACTTTGAACTCGCCACCTACTCGACCGAGGACGAGTTCGATCATGCGGCGGCTGTCGGATTCATCGACATCTACAGCCTGCCAGCGAGGACTCAGATGAAGCGCCAAACGATGAGCGACGCTCGATAATCGCTCGGATTTCCGAGAAACGTTACCATTCGGTGTTGTGCATACTCGCCGCGCAACATCAATTCTGACCGTCATTTTCCTTGCCGCGACCCTAACCCCGCTTGCCTTCACGCAATTCGTTTCAGCCACTACCACCCAATCTTTTTCGGACGGACTTCACCAAGTAGGTACTGACATCACTCCGGGAACCTACGTCGCTGACATCGAAACTGGCATCTGCACAGTACGTATCACATCGTCAAGCAACGAACCAACTCGCACCCCCACGTTTATCAGTCGTGCCATCATCACCATCACCGACGACGACGTGACAGTAGAAACCATCAACTGTGGAGAATGGCGGCCACACACAAAGGTCGGAAAGAAGACACTGGCACAGCAATTCGGTGAAGGCACGTACGAAGTGGGGACCGACATCGTCCCTGGTATCTACACCGCGTCAGACAGTAACGGCCGCTGTCTGTGGTTCGCCATAAAGGATTTCGCTCATCACACTGATCCAAACCAGATCCTTACATGGTGGAAGGTTGGCCAACCAATCGTCCAACTGACCGATGACAATGTTGGTTTCTACTCCATCAGATGCGGGACTTGGCAAATCCGAGATAGTGAAACTGTTGAACAACCCTTGACAGAATTCGGTGATGGGTCATACCTAGTCAACATCGATATCGATCCTGGCAACTACATCACCGACTCTGGTGATGAAGAGTGCAATTGGTTCAGAACCGCGCCATTCGGCGACCGTAGTCCAGACAATACGGGAGGTTATGTCTCCAAAGGGCGTCAGATTGCGACCATTCTGCCCACGGACACTGGATTCTTCAGCGAAGGATGCGGCACATGGCAGCCCTTATCCACTCTTGACCTCACGACTGCTCCGGCGGATGTCATTGATCAAGGTACTTTCGCTGTGGGAATTGACATCCAGCCCGGAGCGTACGTGGCAGACGCGCAACTGGGAAGGTCATGCCGCTGGTTCCATCTAAGTGGTTTTGCGGGTCGTGCAAACGATATCGCGTCATCCGGTACGGGTATCCTGCGCGGGATTGTCGAAATCCCGGCCGACACTGTGGGATTTAGATCCATCAACTGTGGCCGATGGACCCTCATCGAAAATATCCCCGAAGAATCATCAAGCGATAACTTCGGAGACGGCGAGCACATAGTCAACGTGCATCTTTCGCCCGGTATCTACACTTCTCCCGGTCCTGAAACGGGCAGGTGTTCATGGCGTCGCTTAAGCGGTTTCGACGGATCAGCAGCAGACCACATCGCTGTCCGAAACCCGGTCGGAAAAAACATCGCTGAGATCAGCGATACGGACGCCATCTTTGTAACGTTCGGATGTGGGGAGTGGGCACCTCTCGATACTGACGCGGTACCGCTCAATATGTCGAGTTTCGGACGCGGCACGTGGGCGGTGTACATCGAGGTCGCACCGGGAACCTACGCTGCTGACGTTCCGCTCGGTTCGACGTGCTTCTGGAGTCGACTTTCAGAATTCAGTGGTGAACCTGAGGCATTCGCCGCAACCGAATCCGGGGTGGGCCATTCTGTCGCGACGATCCGCGATTTCGACGCTGGATTTTATTCCGATGGGTGTGGGACGTGGAAAGTAGTTTTCGATGACGATGGCGATGACGAGCGCGATCTTTTGGAGACATTCGATGATGGCGTTTACGTTGTGCATAACCACATCTCAAGCGGCACCTACATAGCCGACGGGATCGAAGAAGAAATCTGTTATTGGAGTCGATTAACGGGTTTCGATGGTGATGCGTTCAACCAGATGAATGTTTATGCGAGCAAAGGTCAGGCGATCGCTACGATTTTGGATTCGGATGTTGGTTTCCGATCCTTTGGTTGTGGTACTTGGCGCCAGATGTCAGAAGGTGTGGAGAACGATGGGATTGATGGGATGTCGGATTCGGGAGGTGAAGCAACGATCTTTGCGGATGGCACGTATCGCGTCGGCATCGACGTTGCACCGGGGATTTATATTGCTGCCGATTCGACGCGCAGCACGTGTAGGTGGCGCAGGTTACGAGATTTCACATGGACAAGTGGCGTTATCGTGGAATCGCTTGCCTATGGCATCAAGATAGCCGAGATCGGTGAGAATGATTTGGGTTTTACTTCCTCTGGTTGCGGGCGATGGGAACCAGTGGACTTGGATACGACTTCGGCAGAGGGTCCGCAGTTGAAGAGATTTGGCAGCGGCTCGTACATCCTTGGCTTGCACATAGAACCGGGCACTTATTACGCAGTGCCAATCAGAAATGGGGGTTGCAGATGGCGAAGAGTCACGGGGTTCGGTGGTACATCGTCAGACGCGATTGCAGGCGGCGATTCCGATAACCGTTGGGTAGTAACCATCGAATCTACAGATGTCGGGTTCGTAACCTACGGCTGCGGTGTATGGCGTAGTGTGGATAATGCGTTGAAGCTGGGTCCGTTCGATCAATTTGGAGACGGGAGCTACAGGGTGAATGAGGACATCTTGCCGGGCAGCTACGTTGCGCGTGTTACGACTCAATCGTATGTGGACGGAAGGCCGACGCCGAAATGCGCTTGGCAACGCGTTTCGGGATTTGGACAGACCGCGGACGACGTGATCGAAGAGTATAGCGGCAAAGGGAATATCGTCGTGACGATCAGCGATGAAGACGCGGGCTTCGTGTCTAGTGGTTGCGGCGAGTGGCGCAGAAGGGATTAAGGTTTTAACCCCCTTTACCCCCTTGGGCATCAAGGGGGAGGGTTAATCCAAAAATCGCCATCGCGACGAGTGTTGAGGTATGGGTTGATGCACTTACTAACGGCTAGGCAGCGGTTACGGTTCCGAGTGCTGCTGATAAGATCGCAACTGCCTCGTCTATCTCGTCTGTGCTTGCATTGAGCGGGGGCATGAAGCGGATCATGTTAGGGCGAACCGCGTTCAGCAGCAGACCATTTTCCAAACAGTCGGCTATGAGCGCCGCAGAAATCTCTTCGGACATCTCGACACCGACTAGCATTCCCATGCCGCGCACCTCCGTTATGATCGGATAGTCCTCACGCAGCGCGTTGAGTTTGCCCATGAGATAATCGCCTGTTCGCATCGCCTGTCCCGGTCCGTCCTCGTCCAACAACGCTTTGGCACCGGCTGCGCCAGCCGCTGTCGTCAGAGCATTGCCTCCGAAAGTCGATCCGTGATCGCCGGGTTGGAGAACGGAGCAAAACTCTTTACATGCGAATGCTCCTAGCGGTGCGCCGGAACCGACTGCCTTGCCCAGGGTCATCACATCGGGTTCCACACCCTCGAAGCGTTGATATCCGAACACTGTACCCAAACGTCCCATACCGGTCTGCACCTCGTCGAGCATGAATAGGATGTTCTTCTCTTTGCAGAACTCTTGGACGCGCTTGAGGTAGCCATCGTCTGGCATGTTGACGCCGCCTTCGCCCTGCACCGGTTCAAGAAGCACGGCGCAGGTTTTGCCCTCTACATAGGCGTTGGCAATGGCATCGAAATCGTTGTACGGCACGTTGACGAAGCCGGGCATCAAAGGGGTCCAGTTGTCTTGGTAGTGTGGCTGTCCCGTTGCCGCCATCATGGCTTGGGTTCGTCCGTGGAAGGAATCTAGCGCCGTGATGATCTCGTACGCACCGTCCAGATGTGTGCGCCCCCACTTGCGGGCGAGTTTGCTGGCACCTTCATTAGCTTCTGCACCAGAGTTGCAGAAGAAAACTCTATCAACCGCTGAATTTTCCACAATAAACTGCGCCAATGGCAGCTGCGGAGTCGTGTAGAACAGGTTGGACATCTGCATGATCTTGCCAGCCTGCTCGCTGATCGCTGCGGTGACCGCTGGGTGTGAGTGTCCCATGTTGAGCACTGCCCAACCGGCCGTAAAGTCAAGATACGATTTCCCGTCGTTGTCGAATACTCTAGAGCCTTCGCCTCGCACCAATACTGGCGGCATCCGTCGTACTACCTGCATGTAGTACTTGGCTTCGAGTTCCTTGTATTCCTGAGTAGTGGTCATGTTTTCAAGTCTCCAGAGTTCGGCAAGTGGCATTCGCCAACACCAATTCAATATACAACGGCATCAGTTTCGGGTTGAAGTATTTAAGCAGCGTGTCAATTGTCAACGACATCTTTTCAATCGCGGATATGAGGTTCTGGGCGGTCTCCGCGGCGATCACGGGGAAACTCTACCAGAAACAGCCGCCCGAGCATCAACGCCAAGATCACTACCATTCCTCCAAGTGCTATCCAATTCGGCCCCGTCGCCAAACCAACCGCCACGGCAACAACGAGCGCAACCGCGGCCGACCTCGGCCCGTCCTTGGTGATGGGTAACGACGCAAGACCAGCCACAGTCGGGATCAGACCCCACCAGCCGAGCAATGCCACTCCCACGCCCAGGCCCGTCGCCAATCCTGCCCCTCCCTTGAATCGCATAAACACCGGCAACCAATGACCCACGATAGCGAACACTGCCGCGCCTGGCAACAACACATCGGGACAACCCAGAAGCATACCCACCAATACCGCGACAACCCCTTTGATGATGTCCAGCGCGAACACTATTGCGCCGTGCTTGCGTCCAACCTTGCGAAACACGTTTGACGCGCCCGGATTGCCAGTCCCTGTCTCGAAGATGTCAACTCCCGCAGTGCGGGCTACTAGGACGGCGAACGGGAGTGAGCCTAGGAGATATGCGATTACCGCCGTCGCGATTGCGGCTACGATGTCGTTGGGGATCATGAAGCTTTAGATCGATGATGCGTGAGGTGTCAATTGCCGAGAGATGCGATCTCAACAGGTTGCGATGTATCCTAAACCAATACGGTTTAGAAAGGCATAAAGATTGGTAAATGTGGACAGAATCGGGCACGCGGACTTCCCCGTGGAAGATTCGCTTGCAATTCTGAACAGCGACGCTGCAACGCATCTCAAGCGCGAAGCTATGTCGTCGTTGGGCCGGCGGCGCGATCCGAATCTGAAGCCGATACTGTGCAGGTACATCGGCGACAAGAATCCTGAGATCGCGATGCAGGCGATTCGCGCTCTTCTGGTGTTCAAATCTGACCCGGCGGTTCTGAGCATCTTGGAACCGCTTTGCGACCATCCCAACGAGATGATCAGGGATGTCGTACAGATTGAGGTCAATGGCACTAAAGAACCCGAGGAGCGAGGCCACGCATCGTCGCCAGATTTCATGAAAAACACTGTTGTGCACGGCGATGTATTGGAAACGCTCAAATTAGTCCCTGATCGTTCGATCCACTTAACCTTCACATCGCCGCCCTACTATAACGCTAGAGATTATTCCAAATACCGAAGTTACGAAGACTATCTCAACTTTCTAGAACATACATTCACAGAGGTTCACCGCGTAACCAAAGAAGGACGTTTTTTCGTCCTGAACACATCTCCGGTGATCATCCCGCGTGCTGGTCGCAAGTATTCCAGTCGTCGTTATCCTGTGCCTTACGACATTCATGGGCGTCTTGCCAAGATTGGATGGGAGTTCATTGACGATATCGTGTGGGCCAAACCTGAAAAGAGCGCAAAAAACCGTGTGGCAGGTTTTGAGATGCATCGCAAGCCGTTGACATATAAAGCCAACGCGAGGACTGAATGCGTCATGGTTTATCGACGCAAATCTCACAAGTTGATCGACTGGAACTTACGTCAATACCCTCGTCGGGTTGTTGAAGAGAGCAAGATACGCGAGGATTTCGAACGTTCCAATGTGTGGAACATCGCGCCAGCGACGGATCGTGTGCACAGCGCGGTGTTTCCAATAAGGTTGTGCGACCAGATCATCAGACTGTACTCATTCGTCGGAGATTTGGTATTCGACCCATTCGCAGGGAGCGGTACATTCGGTAAATCCGCGCTCACTCACAAACGTTTCTGCTTTTTGACCGAGTTGTCAGATACATACGTCTCGCGTATACAGGAGAACATAGGCGGCGCGATGGTGCATCCTCAGCACCCGTTGCGATATCTGTCAACTGCCGAATTCAGCGAGGAGTCAGAGCGTTGCCGATAACCTTGCAACGACCGACCATCGCCGAGAAACGCCATTCTTACGCCAAAACCCGTCTCCAACTTTGCTAAACACGTTTGACGCGCCCGGATAGCCAGTCCCGATCTCGAAAATGTCCACTCTGGCAGTTCGGGCTACGAGCACGGCGAATCAGAATGGGCCTGGGAGATAGGCGATTACCGCGGTCGCGATTGCGGCTGTGATGCCGTTTTCAGTCAAGAGACGTTTTTGGCTCGATGAATTCCATCGGCTGCCGGTCAGGTTTTCTCATCAACCGCTACTGATGAGATAGTCTCTCTGTAACCAGTATCTCGTATACCTAACAATCGGCGGTTCGAGCGATCTGCCGCTCCTTTGCCAACAGATACTTACCGATGTGGTTCGTTCATCTGACTCAACGATCGACATGAAATCTCGCTTCAATTTCACGCCGCGATTGTTGGTTCCGGCAGCACTACGAAGAAATTCAGTCGAACCCTCGGCGGTCTCTTGTAACACTTCACATGGCACGTAAAAAAGGCTTTCTTTATTTTGACCCCACCAAATGCGAACCAACCACAAATCGGATTCGAAGCTGAAGTTCTCGATGACCTCCAAAGCAGATGCTGTATCAGCAGTCCACTTGGCGGTTACCTCACCATTGCCAGTTACCGTTTTGATTTGTAGGGGTATGCCACTTACGAGGACATCAGATCGGGGGTCACCAGGCGAGGGCAACCTTACAGCTATTTCGCCTAGCTTGCTTAACAGGTATCCAAGTATCACTCGCTCTCGATGGATACCAACCTCTTGTCCGGTCCTATATTGTGCCCTACCTTGACGGTCTAAGTTGATACCTTGAGCCTCCGTTTCGGCGAGTTCGAAGGCGTAAGGCAACCCAGATCTTAGGTCGTGCAGAGCGTCTGAGTCACGCAACAGATCAACAATCGTGTCGTTCATCGTCGGATGGTCATTGATACGTCATCGACCAGCGATTCTGCAACTTTGACGTATTCTCCATCGATTTCGTAGCCGACAAATCTGCGACCGCACTCGCGAGCCGCGAGTGCAGTCGCTCCGGTACCCATAAAGGGATCCAACACAACATCATTGGAGAAAGTGTAAAGATGGATTAATCTTCGCGGCAGCTCGATGGGAAAAGGTGCTGGATGTTTTGCTCGTTTGGCTGAAGCTGGAGCCATATTCCACATGCTCTTGGTGTGCTCCAAAAATTCATCGCGACTTATGGTGGGCTCGCGCCCCTCTTGTCGAGGTCGTCCAAAGGGAGGTTTCTGAAAAACAAGGATGTACTCGTGAGTGTCCCTCAGTGTAGGATTTGACGGCGACATCCAACTGCCCCACGCGGTAGAGGTTCCACTCATGCCCTTGTCCCAAATGATCTCGCCGCGCATAAAGAAGCCAATTCTAGCGGCAATCTGAATTACGTAAGCGTGTAGTGGAATGTAAGGTTTCCGGCCGATGTTTGCCACATTGACACAGGCCCGTCCACTGTCAACCAAGACACGGTAAGTTTCGCCCATCACCCGTTCGATTAAACCAAGATATTCGTCCATCGAAAGATCAGTGTCGTACTCTTTTCCAACGTTGTAAGGAGGCGAAGTGACCATGAGATGTACGCAACGGCTAGGGAGGTCGTCCATGTTTTCGCTACTCTTAAGGAAGATCCGGTCGCGCGCTTCCTCTGGAAGTTGATTTTCTGGGCGTGGTTGAGGATCGAGATCGGCATTAACGCCAATGGGCATCAGTTGACGCGCGTAGTAAGCGCTGGCGTCGTGATTCTCACGGACGCCAGCGCCGAATGACCGTGTTTTGGTCCCACTACGCATTTCGTTCAATCCATCAACTACCCACTGATGACTCAGCGTCTTGAACTGTGGTACGCGTCATTGTTGGGATTCATCTGGTTAGATCGGTTGTCGTTATCGTAATCGTGATCGTCTGACACCCTATCTTCCCAGTCGTTGGGCCGTCCGTCGTATCCCCTGGAATCCCAGTACGCGTCGTTGTTAGGATTCATCTGGTCAGCCCGGTTATCATCGGCGTTCCTTGACAATGGATTTACCTCCTGGTTTTATCTGCACGAGTGCCACAAGGGACACAAGCACATCGTACCAGTTGCAAGCAAGAATCGGCAGCTGATCTTAACCCGGCAACCCGCCGGTGCAGCGCATCAGGGTTTCTTGGACTAGCAGTTCGTGGCTCAGGGTTCTTAGCGGAGATGCGCCGTCTCTTATCGTGGCTACGAATGCGGCGAAGGTGTCGACGTATCGGCGTCGGTCCTCGAGGTTCAGCATCGTGACGCCTTCGTCATAGCCGTCTTTGGCTTTGGTCAAGCAGAGTCGGAGTTGGTCGGCGGGTTCCAATGGCTCCATGATGGCGGAGCCTTCCGTTCCGTAGACCTCGAAACGTCGGGCCGTAGGGCTAGGTTCCATGGCGGCGATGTCTACGGTTACTAGAGCGTTGGGGTATTCGAGAACTGCGAGGGTGTTGTCCATGAAGTCACGAGTTTTCGAGGTAGCGTTCTGGAGGAAGGGAGTGACACGCTGGGGGCGTCCCATCATCCAGACTATCTGGTCTAGCATGTGGCCGCCGAGGTCGTATAGGACGCCGCCTCGGTGGTATGAGAGGCCTTGTCGGTCGGTGAACTGTCCGCCTTGTGAACGTTCGGGTAGCGTTGTAGACATGTGTGCACGGATCTGGAATACATGCCCAAGGAATCCAGAGCGTATCCAGTTTGCCATTCGCTCGAATCCGTCATGCTTGCGGAACATGTAGCCGAGAGTTACTTGTAGGTTTTGTGCCTTAGCGTCTTCGATGACTCGCATGAAGCGGTGAAAGTCGTCGCCTGCTGGTTTGTCGTAGAAGCAGTGCTTACCTGAACGGACTATGGCTTCGGTGTGGGCGAGACTCTCGCGATTGGCACCTTCAGACGCAACAGCGACGATTTCGGGGTTTTCCAAGATTTCGTCGAAGGAATCGAGCCATGTGACGCTGTCCCAAGCACCAGACTCGATGCAGAACGCACGCCTCGATTCGTCAGGTTCATAGCATCCGACAACCTCGACGTCGGGATTTTCGAGCATCACTTGATACACACCTAAGGCGTGTCCGTGTTTAGTGCCGATCTGGGCTACCTTCAATCCTGTTCCTCCGAACTTCTGGGGATAAACCTCGATTTTGATGTTTGGAAAGTATAGATGGATTGGCGAAGGATCGCGAATGGTTCCACGTTGCCCAACTCTGGATTCCGGCCTTTGCCGGAATGACCGAGTGGCTATGGAGATTTGGCAGTTTCGACGAATGCTCGGATTTTGCTGTGGTCTTTAATGCCGTCGGTTTCGACGCCTGTAGAGACATCGACGCCCCATGGGTTCAGTTGTTGGATGGCAGATTGGACATTTTGGGTGTCCAATCCGCCAGCGAGAAGGACGCCTTCTCGGCTGGCGATGTCTTCGGCTATGCTCCAATCGAATGTCTTTCCAGTCCCACCAGGCTGATCCTCGTCGTATCGATCGAGCAACACGATGCGATCGAGGGATAGGTGGTGATCGACCAAGTCGCTCAACTCTTCGCGAGACATATCGGATTTGATCCGCACTTGTCGGATTACGGGTTTCCACATTGCCCGCATGTAAGCCTCATCCTCTTCGCCGTTGAGTTGCACGAAGTCGAGGTCAACCTGTTGTGCAGTCTTGTTGACCCATCGAGCATCTTGGTTTCGGAAAAGTCCGACGACTTGAGGTCCCTTTTGACGGAGGCGTTTGACGCGGTGATCCCGGGCTCGGATTCTGAAATCTCGAACTATCTCTTGGGCGTGTAAAGGCGAGAGTTGCCTGCGAACACCTTCAACAAGCACGACTCCGAGGTAATCGGCTCCGGAACTTGCGGCTACGAACGCGGAATCGCCGTCGCGCATGCCGCAGATTTTGACTTTGGGTTGGTAGGTCATACGGTGATGGTTGCCATCTGGGAAATTAGCTCACTGGGGTCGCCTTCAGCGGTCATCAGAGATTCGCCGACGAGAACGGCTTTGGCTCCTGCATCGGCCATTCTTTTCACGTCATCGGCGTTTCTCATTCCGCTTTCAGCTACCTTGATCACATCGTCTGGAATGCGTCTAGCCAGTTTTGGGAAGACTTCCAGCGATGTGGTCAGGGTTTTGAGGTTTCGGTTATTTACGCCGACAATACGAGGTTCGGCGGCGGTTAGGGCAGTTTCCAGTTCGTGTTCGTCAAAGACTTCAACCAGCGGTACCATTCCTAGCCCCTGAGCGATGGAGTACAGATCGGCGTATTGGGCAGGTTCGAGGATGGCGATTATAAGAAGGATGGTGTCGGCACCAGCGGCGCGGGCTTGGTAGATCTGGTATTCGTCGATTATGAAATCTTTTTCTAGTACTGCGACTTGGTGATTGTGCGCCACTGCCGAGGCGGATTCGAGGTCTGAGATCGAACCTTGGAAGAAATCCTGTTCGGTCAGCACGGATATAGCAGACGCACCAGCACGGCAGTAGGTTTTGGCGCGTTGCGTGGGGTCCAGCGTAGTATCCATCACCCCCGCGGAGGGGGAAGAACGTTTCATCTCGGCAATTACGGAGACTGATGAACGGGAGGTGATCGCCTCGTCGAATGCCAGCGGGAAGCATTCTCGGTTGGCTTCTTCTACCGCGTAAACCATCGTGCCCAACGGCGTTGCGGTTTTGTCTTGGGCGATCCGCTTTCGCTTGGCCGCGACGATGCGGTCAAGGATCGAGGGATTGTTGTGGTTGTTGGAGGACATCGACAGGTCAGAAGTTGAGATTCGTAGTGATTTCAATCTTAAAAGGCTAGTATCTCTAGGATGGAATCGGTCTCGCGTCTCGTGGCACTCGATTCGCGATGAATATCACAAGCGGAGCGACGGCGTAGGCATCAGGTCTGCTACGCGGCCCTTGCTGTGGCTTCAATTGAGCCTCGGTATATGCCTCTCAGGCTGGTGAAGCCCAGACTGGCGATGACGATGGCGGCGAAGCCGAGGCCGAGAATCCAGAGGAGATTTGAAACGCCGATGATGTCAGCAGCGAAGCCGTTTGCAAGATTGAGCACGGCCATGGTGCCGCCGATGATGATGTGGCTAAAGCCAGTGATTCTGCCTCGCATAGCATCGGGGGCCAACGACTGCACCATCGCGCCAGCAATAGCCATGAACGCGGCTTGAGTCCCGCCCATCGCGGCTGCGCCGATAATGGCCGACGGCAGATTGGTAGCGGAAGCTAGAACCAACATCGAAGCACCGCTGAGTGCTCCTGTGACCAACATGATTATTCCTCGGCTCTGGGCATTTCTAGTGCCGCTGATAGCGAAAACTCCGACAAGTGCTCCTGCCCCGACTGCCATCATCAGCGTGTTTGCATTTTCGGGCTCGCCCAACACTTGCTGTGAAAGTACCGGGAGTATGGTCTCGAATGACATGGTCATCGCGCAGTGGAGTGCAATGAGAATGAAGAGAACTCGCAGTCGGGTATCTGCCCATGAATAGCGTGCGGCTTCGACGATGCTTGCGAACATGCCAGCACCCTTGGTCAGGGCTCCGCTCGAACGGGTGTGGACGGCCAAAACGGAAATAACGCTGACGACATATAAAACGGCGCAAGCGAGGAACGCGCCGCTCGTTCCGGCAATGAACAGCGCGGGTGCGATCAAGGCCGGGCCGACCAATCGTGCGCCTTGTAGAGACATCTGGTTCAATGCGATGGCATTGAGCAGAATCTGCTTGGGAACTAGGTTGGGCACAAGTGCCTGTGTCGCGGTCATCTGGAACGCTCGGAAACTTCCATTGATGAGGGACAATACGACGAGCGACCATACTTCCAAGAGGTCTGCAAACGCGAGTCCTGCAAGCAATATGACGTTGAGAGTCTGTAGGATGTACGCGACGGCAAGAACAGTTCTTCGGTCGAAGCGATCGGCGAGGTAGCCGGCAAATGGCGGCATGATGAACCGCGGAACCATCGCTGCGAATGTCGTGACACCGACCAGAGCAGATGATCCAGTCATCTCCAACACGAGAACGCCGCGGGCGACGATCAATGCCCAGTATGCCGATTGTCCGCCGAGGCTTCCGAGCATGACCCATCGAAAATCTCGGAATTCCAACGCAGAGCCGTATCGGTCGCGCAGTGATCTTGCGGTAGCGAGATTCATGAGATGGGTTTCTGTTGACTCGTTTAAGGAGCGGTTTTGTAAGAGTTCGAGATTGACTTTGCAAATGTTACACGCAACCTCAGCGAAGCGCGGAACTTGAAGGAGATCGTTGCAAAGCCCTGTCATTCCGATGCGTACCCCCTGTCATTCCGAGCGGAGCGAGGAATCTCCCCCTTCGCTATGCGCAAGGGAGTTAGGGGGATGTGTTCCCTGGTAACTAGATCGGTTCAATCATTGCCTTCATGTTTCAAACATTGGCAGAGATTCCTCGCTCCGCTCGGAATGACATGTGAAGGGCAGTGATCCTGTCGCGAAGCGTTGTGGGATAAGATACCTGTATGTCCAAGAGTGATGTTTCTGAATCGTTGGCTGCGGAACAGGCGCGTTATGTCGCGGCTAATGCGGGGTCTAGCGCCAAGCATAACGAGGCTTCGAGATGGTTGCCGGGTGGGGATACTCGGAATTCGATTTTCTGGGGGCCGTTCCCAATCTATGTGTCGCGGGTTGAAGGTTCTCGGATCGTGGACGTTGATGGCAATGAGCGGGTGGATTTCATCAACAACATGACGACGTTGATTTTGGGTCATCGTCATCCCGCAGTTGTTGAAGCGTTGCGGGAGCAGTTAGAGCGCGGGGTATCGTATCCCGCGCCGACTCCTCTGGTGGTCGAATGGGGTGAGTTGATGTGCGAGCGGGTGCAATCGTTGGACAAGATTCGGTTTGTAAATTCGGGGACAGAAGCGACTCTGAACGCGATTCGTGCGGCGCGTGCGTTTTCGGGCAAGAATCTCTTGGCGAAGTGCGAGGGCGCGTATCACGGCAATCATGACGCAGTGCAGATAAGCGTCACGCCGGATGTTGGTATGGCGGGTGATGCCGAAACTCCGACGTCAGTATTGACGACACAAGGGATGTCGCCGCGGTCGGCAGATGAGATCGTAATCATGCCGTACAACGATCTTGACAATGCGGAACGGATTATCCGTGAACATTCCGACGAGTTGGCGGCGGTGATCGTGGAGCCGATCAATGGTCAGTGCGGCATGGTGCCGGCTGAACCGGAATTCCTAGATGGGTTGCGTAGGTTGACATCGGAGTTAGGAATACTGTTGATATTCGACGAGGTGATCGCTTTCCGGGCATCGCGCGGTGGCGCACAGGAGTATTTCGGCGTTACGCCAGATTTGACGTGTTTCGGGAAGGTTATCGGTGGCGGGTTGCCCGTGGGGGCGTTTGGCGGTCGCGAAGATATTATGTCGATGTGGGACCCGAGCGGTCCTGGAGGTCCGCAGGTTTCACATGCAGGGACGTTCAACGGCAATCCGATGACGGCAGCGGCTGGTGTTGCAACGTTGCGGGAGTTGACGGTTGATGTTTATGAAGAGTTGGAGAAGAAAGGTGAGTACCTGAGGGGCAAATTGCGGGATGTGATTAGTGAGATGGAGGCTCCGATGGGAGTAACAGGCGCAGCATCGCTGTTCGCAATACAAGGCACATCAGAGCAGGTACGCGATTATCGGTCGTACGCGACAAACGATGGCGAGTTGCTAGAGATGGTCTTCATGGGGATGATTAACGAGGGCTATCTTCTCTCCAATCGCTGCGCGGGCAATGTTTCGGCGGCGCATAGCTACGAGGAACTGGATGGTTTCGTGGATGCGTTTGAAAGGGTGTTGAAGCGCGCTTGGGGAGATTAGAGGCATCTCTTTAGAGCCTGCAGCATTTTTCAACTGTGATGCCGTGATGGGGTGGGATATCTTACCTGAAGTTGTGGCTGATGTCGGGGATGTTGGATCGGGCGTTGAAGGCTGGTATGATGTGCTGGGCTTTGCGGACCATGATGTTCATGGTGCCGCTTTTGCGGGAGACTTGACCTTCGGCGACGATGATCGGCATTCGGAGTTCATTGCGATATTTTTTCCAAGTATCGGGTGGGATGGCCAGGGGTATCATGCCGAATTCGTCTTCGAGAGTCATGAAGACCATTTTGCCAAGTGGACGTTGCCGCCTCAGAACTTTGCCGGCTACAACGACGTGCTCTTCATCCGATTTGTCATCGAGTTGAGCGCTGTTCAGGATCTGACTTTGAGACAACGAATCGCGCATGGTTGACATTACGTGCCCCTCTGTCCAAAGGCTCAACGTTTCGTATTCGAATGTCATGCGGTCGTGTTCGATAGCAGGTTTGAGCGTTGCCATATCTTGGTCAACAGCGAGTTGGAGTCGTCCTTGCGAACCACTGGCTTGGTAGCGTAGTCCGACTTCCCATAACGCCTGCCGTCGATCATTGACTCCCGTCAACTCGTCACATGCTCCCGCTTTGACGAGGTTCTCGAGTACCGCGCGTTGCACTCCCGAACGGGATACGAGGTCTGATAGCGAGCGATACGGGCCGTTCCAAATACGGTTTTCGATAAGGGTCTTTGCGGATTCAGAGTTTAGACCGCGCACGAATGTAAGACCGAGACGGAATGCGTCCTCTCCTTTCGGGACGCATTTGGCTTCACTAAGGTTGACGTTTGGGTTGTAGATGGTTACGCCCCTGCGCTTGGCATCTTGTTTGAGCGTCTCTAGAGGCCAGAATCCCATGGGCTGCGCGTTGAAGATCGCGGTGTAGAACTCGGTTGGATAGTGCCGTCTCAACCATGCCATGTGGTACGCAGTTACGCCGAAGGCTAGTGCGTGGCCCTCCGGGAACATGTAATGTGGATTGAACTTGAGGAATATCTTTTTGGCTGTTTTTTCCGATACGCCGCGTTCCGCGGCACCGTCTCGGAAATGTTCCCAGTAACTCTTTATCAAGGCTTCGTTGTTTCGACGCTGGAATGCGCGCCGCATTTGGTCGGATTCGGACGCGGTCATTCCGCCAACGTCAATACCGAGGGTTACTACTTGGTCTTGGAATAGGATGATTCCAAGGGATTTTTCAAGTGCGCGCTTTTCAAGTGGGTGATCATAGTCCCACTCGCTACCGTTACGTCTACGAATGAACTCGGACACGCCGTCGTTTGCACCAACACCAGGGCGTACGGCTGCTACTTCAAGAGCCAAATCGTAGAGGTTACGCGGCTTCATGCGGGTTATGGTCTGCATCTGCGCGGCGGATTCGACTTGGAACACGCCAACTGTATCTCCGCGAGCGAAATCGTCGTACACGGCCTGGTCGTTGAAGTCGATCCGGGACAGATCGACGTGTGATCCGGTGCGTTTTTCTATTAGTTGTAAGCACTCTTGCATTTGTGACAGCGCGCCTAAAGATAAGAAATCGATCTTGAGGAATCCGGCACTGTCGGCCCCGTGCTTGTCCCACTGGCAGATATAGCGCCCGTCCATTGCACTCGGTTGTACTGGCGTGATGTCGATAAGGGGCGTAGAACTGATAATCATGCCGCCTGGGTGCTGGGCGAGGCCTTTAGGGAATCCTTGAAGTTGCGCTCCAATCTCAATCAGATCGCGCCACCCGGGCAGTTGGATTTTGTCTCGCATCTCTTCGATACGTACCATTTCGGTAGCAAGATCATTTGCGTTATGCGACTCGGCACGGTTTGCCAACATACCGAGTTCGAGCGGTGGCAAGCCCAAGACTTTACCTACATCGCGCACTACGCCTTTGAGTTTGTAGGTGGGGAGCATTGCGGTAAGTGCCGCGTGACTCCATCCGAACTCCTCAAAGACGCGCAGTATCAACTCCTCGCGAATGTCGCGCGGGAAATCCAAGTCGATGTCTGGCGCGTTCAGAAGTTCGTCGTCAGAAATGAATCTTTCGAGTGGAAGGTCGTACTCTAGCGGGTCGATGTGGGAGAGTCCGATGAGCGTTCCGACCAGCATTGCGACGGATGAACCGCGGCCCCGTCCTGGAGGTTTCTCCTCTATCGGTACTTCTGGTGATGTGTGCCCAAGTTCTATTGCGACATCCTGAGCTATGGATATGACACGTCGATATAGCAGAAAGAATCCGGCGAGTCCATGTCTTCTGATCAATTTGAACTCGCGGTCGAGGCGGTCGCGCACTTTCTCGGTGATGCGTCCATAGCGACGCTTGGCGGCGTCGTTGCAGACGTGTTCGAGATACTCTTGTTCATCTGAAAACTCGTCTGGGACCGATTCGCGCGGGAAACGGTAGTTGATTTGCTTGACGTTAAAGGATTCGCAACGATCTGCGATGCGGCGGGCGTTATCTATCGCCTGCGGCCACTTTCGGAACAGTTGAGCCATGCGTTCAGGCGACTTGAGTTCGTAGTGCGAATTGGGTTTCCGCTGTCGATGGGATGTTTCCAGTGTGAGGTTGTGACGTATCGCGGTCAATACATCGTGGAGTCGACTACGACTGCGTTCGTGGTAGCAGACGCCACCGGTGGCTACGATCTCGATTTGATTGCGCTCTGCGAGTGTCACAAGTGCGTCGTTGCGTTCGCGATCTCCATGAACGAGGTGTCGCTGTAACTCGATAAAGAGATTTTCCTTACCGAACCAGCCGATGAATCGCTCAATCATAGCGTCTGTGATGTGACTGCCTGGTTCTCCAATCAGGGCTATGATTCCATTGGCGCGTCCTTGCAGATAACGGGTGTATAAGACGGGGTCAATACGGCCCGCCGCGATATGTGCGAATGTGATGAGGTTGCACATATTGGCGTAGCCTTGACGGTTTTCGGCGATCAGAGTGATTGGTGAAACGGGATGGTTTTCATCGTCGCTGAGCATCAGAGTCACGCCAATGATCGGCTTAATTCCGAGTTCAGTGGCGGACTCAGAGAACTCTAGCGCGCCAGTGATGTTGTTGCGGTCTACAATGGCAAGCGCGTCGTAGCCCAACTCATGGGCGCGCCTAAGCATCTCATCGGTGGACGATGCTCCCTCCATGAAGGAAAACCAGCTCATGGATCGCAATTCGACGTATCGAGACACGGTTCAGTATTCCTGCCTGAACCATTCGCCGCTTGATAGGTCTTTGAATATGGTCATGACACGCCCAGTGTCCATGAGCAGTCGAACGTAACGACGTTGAATGGGCTTCTTTCGCCACCAATCATCTTCGATTTCCCAAAGATCGATGATCTGCTCTACTTGCGACTCGATAGGGCGGCCTTTGTCCGTTTCAACGATACTAGTCAGTTGTTCATCAAGTGTGGCACTGACTTGTACCGGGACGGGCATATTTAATGGCTGGTAACTTCTGCCAACGCTCTGCGTCTTTCCGGAATTCGTGACCATGGCTCCACATCCACGAAAGTCTTGATGGGTGATGACCCCATCTTTGCGTCTAGCTGTCGCAAAGCGGTGCCAAGGTCACCCGTTTTGTTTTCTCTCCAAAGCCCGGACTGCTCAGCGCGCGCGGCTCCCAAGCGCGACAATTGCACGCTGATAACTTCAATCGGGCTACGTATCGGCGATTCGTCGCTCTGCACTACCGTCTCGACATGTGTCATTACGACGCTGTGTGCGAGCATTGCCGAGTCGGTTGGCTCTTTGAATACGTGCGAGTATTTCCAGCGTTCTGAATCGGATAACTCGCACGTCAAATCCATTCGCCCTGCTGCCTTACCGATGCGTTGGACGGACGCGAATGCTCGGTCCATCAATGTATGTATGCCGAAAGATAAGGCGTCGATGCTTGCGACGGGCCACGGGAACTGGAGCGAATCGATGATCTTTTCCGATCGTTCGATGGCGTTTAGTCTTGATCGGTCAATGCCGTTCGCGAGTTCCCAAGCGCGTCGCCCATCGGGTCCTAGTTGCGCTTGCAATGCTGAAAGTGACTGCCCTGCTACATCGCCTATCGTATCGAGTGCGAAGTCGTGCATCATATCGGTAGAACGACTGTCAAGCGGCAATAAATCAATTGACATGGGTGCTAGAAACTCTTTGACTGTCACTCGATTGTTAGGCAATAGTATCGGTTTGAACGGTTGTGATTTGATTGCGGCACAGTACGCTGGAAAACGTCCCGGTGCGACTCCGATCATGGCTTTTATACCATGTTTAGTCGTTGCTTCCGATATCTGTGCTACTGTCTGTTCTTGACCGCCGTAAAGCGTTGACAGACCATCGATAGCCACAAATGCAGTACCTCGAACGGCATCTTCTACTTGGTCGCTGACGTTCAGTAGGCTTTCGATGATTTCGCGCCAACGCGCATCGTAAAACGCTTCATCGGCGCGGATAACCGCGGCACCTGGTTGTTGCGACATTGCTCTGACTAACGATGTTCCGCGCTGAAGACGCGCGTTCGAAGAGGCATCTAGAACCACGGGACGTGATTCCTCGCCGTGATAGATGATGGCGATTCGCGAACGAAGCTCCGATCTTCTAGCAACCTCACACTTGAGTGGCAAATGGGGTATCTTGACGCAAACGATAGACATGATCTGACCTTGCGATGATTATAGAATAGATACGCTAATTGTGGGACGGTATCTGCTAAAACAACGATGATCGCGGCTCAAGAAGATGGGGGCCGTCGTTTCTGGCAGAACCAACTGCCGGATCAACCTCGCGTGCTTGCATCGTTTGCCACTCGTGCGGCTTCATAGCTTCCATCAACGCTGGTTTGTCAGCGGCATCATCAAGCCAAATAGATGCCCAATCTTCGTCCAAAATTACGGGCATACGATTGTGAATGGACGACATCAGCGCGTTCGGTTCAGTTGTCAGAATCGCGCAAGACTCTACGATGCCGTCTGGACTCTGCCAAGAACTCCAGATACCCGCGAAGGTGATGACGGGAGATTCGGGATCATGTATCCACATCGCTGTCTTGCCGCCTGCGTCTTCACGCCGCCACTCGAAGAAACCGTTAGCCGGGATCAGACAACGGCGGCGAGAGAATGAATCTCGAAACATGGGGCGTTCCGCGACAGTCTCCGCTCGCGCATTGAACATCGGGCGTTTGAACGCGGTATCAGGTTTAGCCCACCTGGGAATCAATCCCCAACGCATCAGCGCGCCATACCGATTGCCGTCAACATCTTTGATTACCAACACATTGGTCGTTGGCGCGATGTTCCAACGCGGACCAAAAAGATCCATCGGCGTCTCAACTTCGAAACCGAGGATTTCCACCAGTTCCGCTAAATCTGTGTATAGTCCGAAGCGTCCGCACATTGCCGCTAAAGTCTAGCATTGGCTACACTACACCCAATCGGCTAGGAATAGGGACAGGGTCACGCGGGCAAGCGAAGCGAGCGGGGATGCACACCGCCCCGGCATCCCCTACCCGATTTTTTCGGCCGAGGCGGCGAGGTCTCCGACTACTACTAGAGCTCTTTTGGGCAACCGTCGCTCGAGGATTTTGGAGATGATGCCAGCGAAGATCCCGCCTTTAGGCTCGATTTCTGCGCTCATCGTAAGGCGAGTCGTTTTGGCATCAACTTCTGTGACAGAAAAGGTGGTTCGCGACTGCTTAATGGGTCCGCCACTTCCCTTGACCTGAATTACCAAGCGATCGCTTGGTGCGATCTCGACGATTTCTTCTTCTGCGGACCCAGCAGGAGCGAGGTCACAACGCCGCGACGCGCCGACCGCGAAGTCCTCTGCGCTCGTTGAAACGCTCGCCTTCACCGTATCGGTGTAGTTGGCGATGTTGGGGAAATCGGCGAGAATCTTCCAGACGGCTTCTTTGGGAGCGTTAGCGGTTACGGACGCCTCTACGAATGCAGGCATGTGATCTGTCTCCTCTGACAGTGTTGTTTACCAATCGGTAAATTATCTATTATTCATTACCGATCTGTCAACAATAGATCGATCTGATGGTACGATGCAGTCATGGCACGTCCGAGAGAGTTCGATACCAAAGCAGCGATAGAGAGCATCTGCGATCAGTTCTGGTCGGATGGATATGAGTCGACTGGCATCGCTGATCTCGAGGAAGCGACAGGTTTAGCGCGGGCCAGGTTGTATGCGGCTTTTGGTTCGAAACAGGGGATGCTATGCGAGGCGATAGATTTTTATCTTGACACTCGGATCGATGTCGTATTTCAACGTGTGGATAACAGCGGCATTGACGGTGTAGCCAGTTTCTTTCGCAGGTTTGCGATGATGAACGCCGAGAATCCGGAGTTGTCGAAGATGGGATGTCTTGTAGTTAACTCGATGATTGAATTTGGACGTTCGGATCCGGAGGTTGCGGTCAGATCAGAACGATACCGGGAACGAGTTCGCGGGGCGTTTCGTAGCGCATTGGCTCGGGAGGCAGAAGACGGAGGATTGAAGGGCGATCTGGAGAGTTTGACCGAACTTGCGTTTATGATGCTGATGGGTCTTTACGTCTCGGTAAAGGGTGGCGCACCGCTTGAAGAGATCGAAAGGCTTTGCGGGATTGCGATCGGGGTTGTGGAGTCTTGGCGGGCAGGGGCTGGAGTGTACGCGGTTGACGGAGCTTAGTTCGATTGGATGATGTGTGGGTTAAATGTAGCCATCCGCAGGTGTGCGATGCTGTTTGAAGTATTTGGATTAGCTGACCTACGACGCTCATATCAATTTTTCTAGAGATTGCCTCAGAGACGCTCCGAACTCGAGCTTCTGCCAATCTCGGATGTCAGGACTAACTAGCTCCATTTGCAGGTCACAAGGATTCCTAGCTAGGCGTCCGAGACTCTTGGTTGGCCAAAGCAGGCCTGGATTCAATCGCAGTTCACCCGCCAACTGGCTCCGCCACGCTTTGAGAATACTAAGACGCGCTTTGATCATTTCTTTATCCTCTAAATCCCCTATCTCTTCACTGCGTCTACGCCGAGGTAGTACTACCGGTTTAGATCTGAGCCCTTTGCGGATTGCGTCTTTCAGTCGTCTGTTGCCAGGATGACGACCGTACCAACCTAGTCCTTTGACTGTTGATAGTTCGATCGAGGGGGCAGTCGACAGATTGATCAATGCGAAATCTGGTATCACCTTGAACGTAGGTCGGTCGCGACGCTTGGCTTCACATTCGCGAAATTTGAATAGAGAGCGCAGAACAGCCAGGCACCTCCCGTCTAGATCACGGCTGCCTTTGACTGAAAGAAATGCTGCCTCGCGATCGGGAGCAGTATGTTTAACACCCTCCAAGCGTATGAACTCCTCTTTGACCCATGCATACCGCGATAGTTTCTTTAATCGGGCCGATAGTGCATTACGGACACGCAGAAGATGTAACACGTCGTTCGCTGCATATTGCAGTGCTTCAGGTTTTAACGGTCGCATCGTCCAGTCTGACCGTTGAAGTTTTAGAGATTTGGTCAACGCCACACCAAGGTACTCCTTCACGACTGCCTGCAAACCAACCCGCTCAGTGCCAACAAATTCGGCGGCAATCTTGGTGTCAAACACATTCTTAATACGGAATCCCCAGTCTCTGTCTAAACTGCGGATGTCGTAGTCGGCAGCATGGAACACCTTCTCCACGGACCGGTCACCGAGAAGTTCGCCAAGTGGTCGGATATTGTCTATCGCCAAGGGATCGACTATGAAGACTGTGTCGGTGGATGCTAGTTGCACTAAACACACGCGCTCGTGATACCTGAAGAATCCGTTTGACTCGATGTCGACGGCGACTCTAGATGTCCTCAACAAGTATTCGACGACTTCGGTTAGGCGAGAATCATCCCTTACCAGTTCGATTTGGCTCATATTCGTAATTGGGGATACAGTGTTAGCGGCCTTAGTTCAAGGAGAGAGTAAGTTGAGTTTTGGTGGGCGGTGGAGGATTCGAACCTCCGACTTCTTGCTTGTAAGGCAAGCGCTCTGGGCCTCTGAGCTAACCGCCCGATCTATAGTATTGGATTTTATCAGCAGAGAGCTAGTTGGCTGCCAGCCGTCCCATCGAAAGGGTTAACCAGCAACGTTTAATCGTCGTCTTTTTCGTTCAATTCCCTGATTCGTCGCCTCGTAGCTTCCATTTGGCTACGAGTGAGTCTGTAGCGGCGGTTTTTGCGGTCTTCGTTGGCGAACCATCTTAGAAACAAGGTTGTGAGGGTTGCTAGATAGACGATGTTGCCGGGTATCCACATCAGAAGACCGCCGATGCGTTGGTCTTCGGCGGGGGTGAGTGTGAAATGGTGGGGCGTGTCTAGGTATGGAGTGTAGATGACGGTGTTTGATAGGGTGATGATGGCTGCAAGGACGGCGGTGGGAGTAACGACTAGGATGAGGTAGATGATGCGTTGCGGGTCGGAAAGCGGAGATCGTACAGGTGGCGGCCCAATGATCGGCCACCAGAAAAGGATTGCGGCGGCCAACATTGAGAAGTGCATTCCGAGGTGGACGAGTTCGTTGCTTATAGCCAGCGCGTATGCTTCTGGGATGTGCCACCCCCAAAGCGTTAGGACGAATGCCAAGAGTGCGAATCTGGGGTTTGTGAGGAATGTGTTTATTCGCCGAATCCATCCACGTTCCGCAAGGGACGGGCCGAGTCCGACGCGGATAGTTTCGGGCATCGCCCAAAGGTACGCGGCCATAGGTGATGCGGCTAATAGCAGTACGGAGGCGACCATTGCGATGAGGATGTGCTGGGTCATGTGGGCGAAGAACATATCTTCGGAGAACGCTTCCGGCGGGCCGCTGACAGCGAAGAATAGGACAGCGTATCCACCGATGCCGTAGAACATCTTGCGGATCGGGACTGCCTGCCATCCTGATCGGATTTGTAATCGAATCATCCCTATGAGATAAGTGATGGCGAGGAATACGACGATTACGAATTGTGGCCCGGAGAATGACCAAGCAGAGAGGAAATCGCCGATTGAGTTAGCGACTTCGGTTGGCGGGTTCATGTTATCGTGCTTTCGTTACGTCGTTCAGAAGCGAGCATCTCGTGTAAGCCCCTTGTATTCCCCCTTTGAAAAAGAGGGAAGGAGAGGGCGTCTCCATTGAGCATACGCGTGATGCACAATTACGCGCATTGCCCTCTGTCATTCCGAGAGCGCTTCACGTCATTCCCGCGTAGGCGGGAATCCTGAGGGGGTGGGTACGTCCCCTTCGCTTCAGCGCAAGGGGACGCGAGCGAGCGCAGCGAGATCGCAGGGGATGCTGAGGCATGGACGTGGCAGGCAAGCATCCCCCTAACCCCCTTGCGCAAGCGAAGGGGGGAGATTCCTCGCTCCGATCGGAATGACACGATACGACGCGTCGAATGAATTATGCATCGTGGGTAGCATCAAAGGGAGCTTAGGGAAGAGGTTCCCTTGGGCATCAAGGGCAGACGAATCCGCTGTGGCGATAACCCGTGAGGCTATTGCTGAACTTGACCGCCGTAGTTGAGAAGCACTAGCAGGGCGACAAATATGCCGATGCCGATAATCATGCAGGCTGTAAATATCCAAGCGTAGTATTTGCGATCGAACTTCAAGTGCATGAAGAATCCTACGACAAGCACGAACTTGCCAAGGGATAGTACCAACATCAACGGGACAAGCAATGCACCGAGGAATAACCAAGCAAAGGCCCAGACTTCGACAATGGTGATGATGCTGAGGATCACCCCGATCAGGACGTAGAACCCTGGTGTGCCATGATGTAGGTTCGCCGCGGTCATGATTTCCCACATCCTCTTGATGGGGCCTATGCCGTCGCCGAACGGGCCTTCCATCTGCGGGTTTGGTTCTTGCCACTGGGTACGAGGCAGTTCCCACCAGTCTTGAGCGTCGTGGTATAGGAGTTTGTTCCAGAGATTCGACATTTTGGTTCGGTGATTTTGTTCAGCGTCGGGTTTGTTTACGCTTAGTGTGCGCCGGGCACCCACGGGATGCTGCCTGGGGGTGCAACGTCTCGTGCGGAGATCAAATAGATCACTGTAAAGATGACGATCCAGACGATGTCTACAAAGTGCCAATACAGGCCGGCGAGTTCAAGGTCGATTGCGTTATCGGCGCGTAGGGTGCCTTTGATGCTTCCAAAACCGAGGAACATCAGCCACAGCACACCTAGGGTTACGTGAGCGCCGTGCAGACCGGTAAGGATAAAGAAAGTTGTGCCGAATAAGTTGGTTCGTGGTGTGAGTCCGACCTTGACAAAATGATTGAACTCGTAAACCTGGAATAGAATGAAGATTGCACCTAGTACGACGACGGCGAATATCCAGAATGCTCCGAGTTTCTGGCGTCCCTGCTGCACGTAGGCAAGTGCGAGCACCATCGCAAGCGAGCTCATAAGTAGCACGAAAGTCGAGATCGACGTGATGGGGATGTCAAGAACATCGGATGGGTAAGGCCCGACAAGGCTACGGTTACGGTAGACGAGGAAGGTGGCGATGAAGGACCCGAAGAACATGACATCGGATCCTAGGAAGGCCCACATGAGCAGCTTTTTGTTGCTCAATCCGGTCGAAGTGTTGATTACTTCGCCGTATTCGTTCTTGATTTCGTATGTGGCAGATGCCAATTTAGATAGCTTTCCGTTGGGATTTCAGGCCTAAGTCAAGTTCAATCAATGACCGTGTGAAGCGCCTTCCGGTTCTGGGTCGTTGACAGGTTCCATTGACCACCCGATGAGGCCCCATAGGAGAACAACGACACCGACGATGACCACAGGGATGTAGGTCATCAGCCCTGCACCGACGATTGTGAGTCCTAAGGCAAGGATGAACGGGTAGTAGGACATGTCCGGGAGGTGGATACCATGGCCGTGATCGTCTTCGGCATGGTGTTCCGCTGCGTGTTCATCCTCTGCCAAGTCATCGTCGTCATCGAACTGTGCACCCGACGGCGCGCTGAGTTCGCCGTCGTGCTCATCGTGGTAATACTCGGCGATTAGTTCGGGGTGCTTGGTGAACCACCAATCATCGCGATGCTCGACATTCGGGATCTTCTCAAAGTTGTAATGAGGCGGAGGTGATGCGATGGACCATTCGAGTGTTCTCCCGTCCCAAGGGTCATCACCTGCTGGTACGCGCTTACGTGCGCTGTAGAAGACATTGATAAGGAAGAACAGGACGCCAAAAGCCATCAGAAAACCGCCAGCAGAGGCGTACATGTTGGTGTTTTCCCATCCCATGTTTTCGGCGTATGTGAAAACGCGTCGGGGCATCCCGTCAAGGCCGAGCCAGTGCTGAGGGGCGAACTGGAGGTTGAAGCCGATGAGCATCAGTGCCCAGTTGGTGACTCCCAATTTCTCGCTAAGCATGTATCCGGTTGCCTTGGGCCACCAGAAGTAGATGCCGCCGAAGATTGCCATGATCGCGCCACCGAATAGGACGTAGTGGAAGTGTGCTACGACGAAGTAGGTGTCTTGTTGTTGCGCATCGGAAGGCACTGAGGCATGCATCACACCGGAAAGACCGCCAATAGTGAACATAGCAATGAACGATATGGCAAACAACATCGCAGTAGAGAAGCGTACAGAGCCTCCCCACATAGTGCCGATCCAGTTAAAAATCTTGACGCCGGTAGGAATTGCGATGGCCATCGTGGAGATGGCGAACGCGGAGTTGGCAGCCGGGCCGAGTCCGACGGTGAACATGTGGTGGCTCCATACGAACCATCCCATAAAGCCGATTGCCACGCCCGCGAAGACTAGGAAGGTGTACCCGAATAGTGGCTTACGAGAGAATACCGGAAGTATCTCAGACACGATGCCCATTGCTGGGAGGATGAGAATATAGACCTCAGGATGTCCGAAGAGCCAGAAGACGTGTTGCCATAGGACGGGGTCGCCTCCGGCGGCGGAGTCGTAGAAGTGGGTGCCGTAGAGTCGGTCAACCTGAAGTTGGATAAGTGCGACAGTGAGGATTGGTAGCGCCAGGACGATGAGGACAGAGGTTACGAATGTCATCCAGGTGAAGACGGGCATTTTTGTGAGAGTCATGCCCGGCGCGCGCATGTTGAGAATGGTGACGATGAAGTTCAAGCCAGCGGCGATGGATGCCACACCAAGGATGTTTAGGCCGATGACCCAGTAGGTCATTCCGTTTGTCGGGTTGAATGCGACGTGGGAGTTTGGAGCGTACCCGAACCATCCTCCGTTGGGTGCATCACCGACGATCCATGAGAAATTCAAGAAGAGGCTACCGAAGAGGAAAATCCAGTAGCTGAGGGCGTTTAGTCGCGGGAATGCGACATCACGTGCTCCGATTTGGAGCGGGATAAGCCAGTTAAAGAATGCGGCGGATAGGGGCATCACGACAAGGAATACCATCGTCGTGCCGTGCATCGTGAAGAGCTGATTGAATAGTTCGGGGTCGACCCAGGTGTTGTCGGCTTGCGACAACTGCAAGCGCATGATTAGCGCTTCGATACCGCCAACTAGGAACCACAAGAATGATGTGACGGCATATAGCGTGCCGATGCGCTTGTGATCTACGGTTGAGATCCAGCTCCAGATGCCGTATTCACTCTTCGGTCTGGGGAAGATTCGTGGGAACCGCATTGAGATTGGTTCGCCGCTTACTCCTGGATGTGTGGTCTGCATGGTTTGGGAGATTTGGGTATGGTCTAGCGTCGTCAAGTAGCGCTGTTTCTAGTCTATCCGAGTTGTGCGGTCCTTATTCGAGCGTTGAGATGTAAGCTATGAGGTCTTCAACTTGGTCGGCCGGGATTTTCGGGACAACCATTGAGTTCGTGAAGCCCTCCACGATAAACGCGGCGGGATCGTTAATAGATTCTCGCATGTAGTCTTCAGCGGAGAGTGAGGTGCGCGTACCTGCACGGTCCGCAATGCCTACAAGGCTGGGGCCTACGATGGTGGTGTCAGCATCTAGCGAGTGGCATGCGTTGCATCCGATTGAGATGAAGAGTTGTTCTCCGCGTTCCTCTGGCGTGTCGCCCGTAATTACAGGGGCGGTCAGCTGTGTGATATCGCCGGGTTTGAGGGCAAGGAGATAGTCGGCGATGTTTTCAACCTCTTGCGGCGAGAGGTTGGCTTTGTTGTCGGCGCGTTCCTGGTAGACGGCGGCATGGGCTTGCATGGACGTACCGATCTTGATGTCGTTAGGATCGGCTATCCACTTTATGAGGTTTTCGCGGGAGTTCTCTTTAATGCCCGCTCCGAGGAAGTGTCGTTGGCTGTAATGCGTCATGTTGGGCGCGGAGACGATACGAGAGTTTTCGATGTCGTCTAGCCAAGTTGCCCATCTGGAGTCTTGTTGTTGGATTTCAAGGGAATAAGCGTCCTGTCGCCATGAGTCGTCAGTGTGGCAGGTCTTACAGTGCGTAGCGAACAGGGTCTGTCCTTGTTGTTCGGCGCTTCCGGCCTCGAATGGTTCGGGCGGTGTACGCATTCCCGCTACCCAGTTTTGGAAGTCTTCTTCGGGGTGCGCGACGACTCGGAATCGCATGTGAGCGTGGGCGATGCCACAGAACTCGGCACATTGTCCGTCATAGATGCCCGGCTCCTCGGCGATGAACCACAGCAAGTTGTCATTTAGCGGGACCATGTCGATTTTACCGGCGAGTTTTGGCACCCAAAAACTGTGAATGACATCTTGTGACGCCAACTGTACGTTCACTGGCCTGCCAACAGGAATGTGCATCTCATTGGCGGTGACGACTTCCTGATTGGGATATCGGAATTCGAACCACCATCGGTGCCCAATGGCTTCCACCTCAAGAACGTCGCCCATGTCTGTGGGTGCGCCTCGTTGCTGCTCCCAGATGCCGATGATAGTGGGGACGGCTATGGCTGCGATGACAATAGACGGGAGAACGGTCCAAGTGATTTCCAGCTTGGTGTTTCCGTGGACCTGCTTAGGTATCTTATCGTCGCGGCGTCGGTAGCGAATCGCTGCATAGATGATTGCACCTTCAACAACGATGAATACGGCGACAGCGATCCAGAATATGAGCAGGAAGAGGTTGCCTTGGTCTCGTGCAACTGGTCCTGCGTATCCGAAAGTGGACTGCGGGTGTTGCGGAGAGCAAGCCGCGACGAGAACAGTAGCGGCTATAGCCAGCACAATGAGTGCCAGCTTACTGAGTTTGGAGGGAGTCAGCCTGTGGTGCATCTAGTTGCTGTCTTGTCCTGCTGGTTGACTGCCTTTTATGCGATGTTTCGCGGCCCCTTGTCGGAGCCTTGTTGCGTGACTTCCCTCTGGGATATCAGAGATCAAGTGTAACCTCGTGATTAGAATATCATTCCGCGTCGCAAGTGGCAAAGGTAACAAGTCTTGCGCCACTCGTCAATCGTTTTTGGTGCCTTCCCGTCGGATTTTCGGATGGAGAAGGTTCGTAAGGTCGATACAATGGGGAAACTAAATTCGCGTCGTGTGTTGATAGCGACGCAAAATGCAGGCAAAGTGCGCGAATTTCGTCGGCTTTTGTTGGGTATATCAGCGGAGATCGTAGGATTGGAGGAGTACTGTGATATTGCACCACCAGAGGAAGATGGCGCTACATTTTTCGAGAATGCGGCAATCAAGGCGCATTACTACTCTCAATGCTTCAACGAAATCGCGCTCGCAGACGACTCTGGTCTGGTGGTGGATGCGCTAAACGGCGCGCCGGGAATCCACTCCGCTCGATACGGAGGCGATGGGTTGACGGATCAAGATCGGTTGGAACTGCTACTTGAAAATCTGAGTGATGTGCCGCCTGGTGACAGGGCGGCGCGGTTCGAGTGCGCCGTAGTTGTGATTGATCCTGAGAATGCGGAAGATATCCTTCATGCGGTGGGAACAGTTGAGGGAAACATCATTTTCGAGCCGCGCGGTGAAAATGGGTTTGGGTACGACCCAGTCTTCGTGCCTGTGGGTGAAACAAGGACTACGGCGGAAATGAGCGCGGATGAGAAAGATGCGTTGAGTCATCGTGGTCGGGCGATTCAAGCAATCTCTCTACCGTTGAGCAATCTGTTGCGCAATCGTCGGGGCCTGAACAGCGTGGATTCCCACTGAGGTTAGAATCGCAAGCACAAAATCCGTCGAATTCACAGCGGATTTTTGAGAGCGTTAGAACGTGATGGTATTGGCGACAAGCAAGAAAATCGAAGATCAGCTCGGTCGTGGAGTGCGTGACCTCCGTATCTCGGTTACTGATCGATGCAACTTTCGTTGCCCTTACTGTATGCCTGCGGAGATATTCGGCGAGCGGTACGAGTTCCTCAAACGCGAGGATATTCTGACGTTTGAAGAGATTGTGCGGTTGACGCGGTTGTTCGTGAGTTTTGGGGTGAAGAAAGTGCGGATCACCGGCGGCGAGCCGCTTGTTCGGGCTGAAGTAACGGAACTTATCGCGAAACTCGCGGAGATCGATGGCATAGAAGACCTGGCGATGACTACCAACGGTTTCTTGCTGCCGCGCTATGCTCAACCGCTAAGGGACGCAGGCCTTGACCGCTTGACTGTCAGCATGGATGCTTTGGATGACGACGTGTTCAAGCAGATGAGTGGGCGTCCGTATGGTCCGGAGCGGGTGTTGGCCGGAATGGATGCGGCGCGGGACGCGGGATTTTCGCCGCTGAAGATCAATACTGTGGTGCAACGCGGAGTGAACGAGCACACTGTTTTATCTACTGCCGAGTATTTCCGTGGGACAGGAGATATCGTTCGTTTCATCGAGTTCATGGACGTCGGCAACCTGAACGATTGGGAACTTTCTCAAGTAGTGTCTGGGCGTGAAGTTGTTGAGATCATCGATGCCGAGTATCCGCTTGAGCCGGTTGACGCCAATTACCGTGGCGAGGTGGCTTCAAGGTACCGTTATCTCGACGGTCAGGGCGAAATCGGAGTGATCACGTCTGTAACGCAGCCGTTTTGCGGGGACTGTACAAGGGCACGCCTTACGACTGAGGGACGTTTGGTTACCTGTCTATTCGCAACGATCGGGACCGATCTGAAAACGCCAATGCGAGATGGTGCGTCGGATGACGATTTAAGCGAACTCATTGAAGGTGTCTGGTTGAATCGGCGAGACCGTTACTCTGAACTCCGATCCAGCAACACCAGCCTAGTAGGCACGGGTGCAGGTAGAGATAAGATCGAGATGTTCCGATTAGGAGGTTAGTTCGCTCAACCTAGAATAGGGATTATTGATTTACGATGTTTCAATCAGACGCTCAAGCAATTTGAGTTTGTGATCGACTGGCAAGTTATGGCGCAACAGACAACGACAAAATCTTCCACAGAGACGACGGTCCGCATAAACTGCGGCGTCGATTTCCAAGCTCACCAAGGATTCGGCGCATACAGCGCCATGGTGCGGGTCGGCGACGAACAATTGGACCCCATCGCTGGTTTCTTGGAAGATGGGGCTACGTTTATCCGATGCTGTTTGATGGCCGCGGTGTCTGGTTTCGAAGCTGTCAAGAGTGATGGCGAGTGGGTCGAAGTGGTCACACCTTCAACTTGGGTGGCGGACACGTTGGGCGATGAGAGCGGTTTGGACAAACTGCGGGCCAATGATTGGGTGGATGAGGAAGGCAAAGAAGTGGTGCATCGCGATCTCATGGAGCAGCTGGTAGCACAAATCGACAAGCATAGTCAGGTGAAGTGGCGGCTAGCTAAAGACGTGGGCAGGCGAACGCGGCGACCAGAACAGGATTCTGAGCAGAACGGTGAGCAAAAGGAGGAAATGCCTCCCGATTGCCATATCACCTACGCTGCGGCTACCGTAGGCAACTCTGGCGTTGGCGCATATTGCATTGAACTTGAAATTCCTGGACGTGTGGAAAAAGTCTCCAGCAAGTTCCAGACCACGAACTTTGCTCGGATGCACCTCACGGCATGCATCGATGCGCTCCGAGAGACGCGTCGGCTATTAAGGAAGGACGGATTGCGGATCGTTTTAGATACGCCGCATGAGTTGACCGCGAACGCGGTGAATCGCGGCTGGCTTGATGCTTGGGCGCAAAACAAATGGAACCGCCGGGAAGGCGATCGCGTTCGCAACGCCGATTTGTGGCAGGAATTCAGGCGATTGATCCAGCGTCATGAAGTCGAGGTCCGCCTTGCCATGGACTCTGCCAATTCGGACGTGATGCTTAGTCAAGCGCAGGATTTAGCGCGACGGGAGGTGGAGCGTGTTAAAGAAGATACAGCGTTCAAAGAAGAAGAGGAAGCCGCAGTCAAAGAAGGCACACTGATCCGGATCTTTACAGATGGCTCCGCCTTGGAAAATCCCGGACCCGGCGGTTGGGCGGCGATCATGGAAGTAAAGGGCAAACGAGCAAGCCAGTCGAAAGGCTATAAATGCACGACCAATAACCGAATGGAGTTGTTGGGTGCTGTGGAGACATTGGGATTCCTGGTGAATCTCCAGTCAGAAGGCAAGATCGACGATGTCGAAAGGGTCATCGTTATAACTGACTCGGAATATCTGGTGAGTGCAATGACCCGTGGCTGGGCGAAACGTTGGCGAAAAAACCAATGGATCAAGCAGGACGGGGACAAGGCTAAAAACACCGATCTTTGGAAACGCATTTTGCAAGCAGGAGACCGGCTAAAGAAGATAGAGTTCCGCTGGGTGCGCGGCCACGCCAAGTTCCGTGAGGCTTTCAGCACTGAAAACGAGATGTGTGACCGGATGGCCAAAGAAGCGGCCAGCCAACCCGAAGAAAAACTACTGGTGGATGAGGGTTATGAGGAAGTTCAATCTCAAACGAGCTGAACGATCTTGCCGAACAGGCTGGGCAGATCGTGCTCGCGGATACGAAACCCTGTGCCGTGATTTCTGGTTGATCCGTTCGGCCTGAGATGCATCCGAACGTCGATTATGATCGCGCCGTTGGCGAAACCATCCTTGAATGTTAATGAACTCGGTTCCGACAGCAACTCTGCGCGACTGTAACGAAATTCTTCGATGCCGTCCTGCTTTCGATGTTCGGCCTGCACAAACAACATTCTTTCGAATTTTGTGACGAACTTGCCCACAATGTAAAAGAGATCCCACGTCGCTAAGATGCTTTCGGTTGGAGCATGGACCAACGACACAGAGGCGGGGTCTTCGGATACTGCGAGGTGAAATCCTTGCGCGTTTGTTTCGGTTGCGGAAACGGTCGTGTATAGGGAATGGCGCCCATCATCGTCAATGTATCCATATTGGTCGATGACATCTTTTTGCTTGACATGCCATACGCCGCGATTGAAAGTGAACAAAGTGATCAAGTTGTTGGTTGTGCTTCGTGTCGCCTTAACTTCTACACGCCCTCCAATATCAGGAATGGGCAGGTTGTTTTCGGTCAATCCTAAGCGTCTTTCAAGCGTGTAGCCTACGCCTGTAGGTCCGCGTCTTTCTGAGGGTACGAATCCCTCTTCCTTCAGCTCGGTTAACCGAGTTTTTAGTTCTGATAATCTCATCGTCACTCTGCTTTCCGGCATACGATTATGAACTCGTTGTTCATCGTGTTCCCTAATTTGCCGGGCACGTTTGTCGGGGAGTTACGATGTGGCATGCGTTTGTTTGGGATGTTTCGACGAAATGTTTCTTGGTGATTGAAACCGCTCATTTCGAAGAACGCAGCAGTTGTTTCGGCAGTTGGAATTCGCCTTCCCCGTACCGTCCGGTTACCTACGACGTAGCAGATATAAGCACCCGGTTTTACCACTGACGCGACGTTTTTTACGGAACGTCGGTAATCAACAAAGAACGACGCAACCTCTGAACCGCGTTTGGGGTCCGTTTCCGTAATTGCCGCGATCACGTCGTCCAGTTCAGAGAAACCGAACTTTGCGTTTCCAGTGAGCTTGGAACCGCCCATCAAGATGTTGTCTACACGATTCGCCCCTTGGAAACCTAACCATTGTGATGACAGGCGAGAAAACTGCCCGTATGCCACTGTAGTCCGGGAATCACCGTATGGTGGAGAGGTGACTACCATATCAACGGCGTTTTGATCAATGATGCCTGGCGGAATACCAGAAACGGTGTTGAATGCGTGGATAGCACACTGACCAGATGCGTCGCCAATGAGATCGATGAGTTGAGCGACCGCGTTTCTGTTTTCTCTCAGAATGCCAACCATGGTTGGGAAAGCATCCGTGTCATGGGCCTTTATCTGTGTGGGAGGAATGCGTACCAATTTGAATTCGGAGTTTTTGGTCCACGAGGTCTTGCGGACCGTCAAGCTGAGTGCCACCCTGAAGAAGTCAGAGATACTCGGATGAGCAATTTGATCGACGTAGCTGAGAATCAGTGCCAAATCGCTTTGCGTGCTGGTGTCAAACCAATAATTGATGTTGGGTATGTGCGGAACCTCAACGCTGGGGTATTGGGCAAAAGATGCGTCGAGGCCGAAATCTATGAAGTTCTCAATCTCCTTGTCAAGCGACTCTATGTCGATGGGCGTAGTCTTGACTTTCGCGATCAGTCTGGCCAACGGGTTTAGATCAGTGCCGACCGTATCTTGGCCGGCTAACATGCCCTCAAGCAAGGTCGTGCCTGTTCCGCAATATGGATCGAACAGTGTGCCGTTACTAGACGCGTATTCTTGTATGAGTCGACGCGCTACCTGTGGGATCATCATTGCGGGATAGGGGTGGATGCCATGAGTAAACTCCTTTGTGTTGGCATCCCGATAGTCCCAACCCCTGTCTAGCTGGCGTTCGTGTTGAAGCATGGATTCATTCAGCATATTTGTAGTGTTTAATCAATCATCATACACTCAATAGCGTGCTATGTACCGAAATATGGCTAGAATTGCGTCGAATCTTCGTCGTGGTTAGGCACGTAAGGTTGTCACTACGAGATCGAGCAAGATAGGGAAGCAACTATGACAAACACTCCAGCAGCAACCCTCCACGTCTACTCCGACGGCGGTGCTATCGGAAATCCCGGGCCGGGCGGGTTTGGCGTAGTTGTGGAAAGCAACAGCAATAGTTGGAAGCTGTCGAGAGGTTATCGGAGGACGACTAACAATCGAATGGAGTTGATGGGCGTGATCGCCGGGCTTGAGAGTACCGCTGAACTGGGTAAGAGGTTGCAAACTGAGGTCGTGACGGATTCTCGATATGTTGTGGATGGGATTTCGAAGGGGTGGGCGAAGCGGTGGCGCGCCAATGGATGGCGAAGGAACAAGCAAGGCGATATGGCGTTGAACCCTGACCTTTGGGGCAGGTTGCTTGATGCAGTTGAGGGCCGAGATGTGTCGTTTCAGTGGGTGCGCGGGCATTCCGGTCATCCGCAAAATGAGCAGTGCGACGCAATGGTGCGCGAGGCGTCGAAATTGCCAGCCGCAAAACAGATGGTAGACGCAGGGTACGAACGGGTTGGTAGTGCGACTGCTGCTCAATCTGCGCGATTTACGAGTCTGACTGAGAAGGTTGATGGGGTAAACAATGAAGTTGAAGCCGAACCGAAATTGACGCATATCGACTCTTCAGGCGAGGCGCGCATGGTAGATGTTGGTGTTAAGGCGATTACGCAACGAGTTGCGACAGCAAGTTGCGAGGTGAAAATGTCTGCGAAGACTTTGGGGCTTATACGGTCTGGCGGTATAGGTAAGGGCGATGTGATTGGCACAGCGAAGCTTGCCGGCGTGATGGGTGGAAAACGGACATCGGAGCTGATTCCGATGTGTCACAACATCCCGCTTTCGCAGATCGAGGTCGATATTGAGGAATTGGCAGATGGTTCGGGTTTGCGGGTCAAGGCCACGGCTCGTGCCACTTGGCGAACTGGTGTGGAGATGGAGGCGATGACAGCGGCTTCTATCGCGGCGCTGACGATCTACGACATGTGCAAATCCGCCGAGCGTGGGATCCGGATTACAGACTTACGGCTGCTGAGAAAGAGCGGCGGCAAGAGCGGAGACTACGTGGCCGATTAGGGGCAGGTTTCAAACCTGCCCCTACATTGCGGAGGCATATTCACCTGCGATGTTGACCAAGCATGTCAGCGGCGATACCATAATGAGTATCGGTGCGCGGGTGCCGTGGGGTCGTTCGAATGGGGCGATGTAGCTCAGCAGGTTAGAGCGAGCGCTTCATAAGCGCTAGGTCACAAGTTCGAGTCTTGTCATCGCCACCACTCCTCTCCACCAACGAACGACATCCCGATATTAGGCACGCCAAGTTTGCGCCGAAGCCCTATGAATGGGCGGTTAGCTCAGCTGGTTAGAGCGCATGCTTCACACGCATGAGGTCGGAGGTTCGAGTCCTCCATCGCCCACCAGGTGCCAATGCGGGTCAGACTGCACCCGCATCCCAAGCGGGATAGTCTGGTCAGTCGTCGTTACGTCTGCATCATCTGGATCAGATTGCCGCAAGTATCGTCAAAGACGGCAATAGTAACAGGGCCCATTTCTGTCGGCTCCATCGCAAAAGCTACGCCCAGTGCCTTCAGTCTCTCATGCTCCGCATGGATGTCCGTAACGCCGAAAGAATTTGCCGGAATGCCTTGGTCAAATAACCCCTTCTGATATGTCTGCGCGACTGGGTTCTCATTCGGTTCCAGCAGAAGCTCCGTCCCATCCGGGTCATCCGGCGAGACCACGGTAATCCACCTGTACTCCCCTGCAGGCACGTCATGCTTTAGCACAAAGCCGAGCGTCTCCGTATAGAACTTCAGGGCTTTGTCCTGGTCATCAACAAAAACGCCGGTGAGTATAATGCGCATATCTGGCATCCTTTTCTTTTCACAGTGTCACTTGAGCCATCGATTCATGACACCCCTGATCGGTTCATCGTTGAAGACTAGCATCCGATACTTGCCGCGCTTCTCTGAGATTACGAGCCCCGCTTTTTCTAAGACATCAATGTGCTTGGCTAATGCCTGTCGGGAGATAGAGACGTCGTATCGCATGATCAAGCGCGCCGTGAGCTCGTAAAGCGTCTGCTCCTTGCGCTCAGAGAGCTCGTCCAGCATCAATCTCCGTGTTGGATCCGCGAGTGCCTTGAAGACCAGATCATTGTGCATGTATACAATATGATACGCAACCATAGGGTTGCATGTCAAGGGGCGATTTCGGCGGAGTACGCTCCCACAGGGATTGTCATGATCTGGTTGGATTTTGTGGCTCTGCGCAGACTTTCTGGATACGATGGAGAGTTGACTCGATCGATGGTCGGTTCTGGCGGTCGTTCGTTCTGGGCGTTAGCGCAGTAAGTGCGGACAGATGTATGGGAGATCGGAGTTAGGAGTCTGAGACCATGGCGCGCGACAAAGACAGGGATCTTGGGATTGGGGCTTGGCACCTTGCCGACTCGGTACTGGATTGGCTTCTTGACTCAGACCCCTCCACCCGCTGGCAAGTCCTCCAAGATCTGGTCGACGTCGATGATGTCGCCGCCGAGCGTGCCCGCGTGACAGAGGAGGGATGGGGCCGACGACTGCTCGATCAGCAGCGCCCAGACGGGCAGTGGGGTGATGGAGAAACGCACCCGTTCTGGTGGACGAACATGTACACCCTCCTCTACCTGCGTGATCTCGGCGTGGATCCTGAAAGCGATCGCACTCGACACGCGATCGAGCTAGTGCACTCGAACGTGACCTGGGGCCCGTGGCACGGAGACTCTCCGTTCTTCGAGGGGGAGGAAGAGCCCTGCATCAACGGGCGCGTCGTGGCTCTAGGCGCATACTTTGGGAAGCCGAGCCTCCGATTGGTGGACCTTCTGCTGAGCGAGCAGCTCGGGGATGGTGGATGGAACTGTGAGGCGGACCGCGGCTCCGTGCGCTCCTCATTCCATACGACTATTTGCGTCTTGGAGGGCTTGCTCGCACACGAGAAGTCCTTCGGGGACGACCCGGCCATCACGGAAGCCCGCGAGCGTGGTGGAGAGTATCTGCTAGAGCGGCACCTCCTCCGGCGGCTCTCCACAGGAAGTGTCATCGACGAAGCGTGGAGGTGCCTCGCCTTTCCTCCGTTGTGGCGCTACGATGTCCTGCGGGGCCTTGAATACGCGGCGAATGCAGGGTTTAAGGACGATCCGCGCCTGGCAGAAGCCATCGAGACAGTTGAAAGCCGTCAGCTTCCGGATGGACGCTGGCGCCTGGACGTGCGACACAAGGACACCCTCTACGAGGAGATCGCCGGTGCTCCCGGAGAACCGAACCGATGGATCACGCTCCGCGCACTCCGCGCGCTGAGGCGCTTGCGCCAATGAAGGGCACGCAGCGTCCGGCTTCTACGGCTTCGACATCTTGGAGATGTGGTCCGCCTGCCTAGATTCGAACCTCCCAACGAAAAGTTCGCAATTCGGTACGCCTTGACCTACTACCCTTACAACTGCGGCCTGCCCGACTATGTCATTCTGAACGGAGTGTAGCGGAGTGAAGAATCTAAAGTCCAGCACAAGAGATTCCTCGCTGCGCTTCGGAATGACATGATGAGCGTGGCAGAGCATCCCCCTATACCCCTTGCGCTGGAACAAAGGGGGATATGCCCGCCTGTGATAATCACAGTACGGTGATAAGATGCTGTCCATCCGTTGATAGACGATCTCAATCGTCGTATCTATGCGATATCGGCTACCAAACGCAGCCTGCTTCCTGCCTAGGAGAACGTAACCATGGGAACTCATTTGCTGAACAAACTGGAAGCGTGGTCGCTTATCTTGGGTCCGCTGCTTGCGTTGATCTTCTTCATGATCGAGCCAGGAGGCATGTTTATCGACAACGCTGATTCCAGCGACGCGTTAGGAAAAATCAACGCCTACGTATCGAACCCAACGTTGTCTCATGTGACGGGGTTCGTGATTCCTCTAGGACTGATCCTCATGCTTTACGGAATGTCTGGCGTCAACCGAGTGATCGTCGGTCAAGCGATCCGAGACGACAGCATGGCCGCCGCGCTGTCACGTCTCGGTATTCTGTGCTTGACGGTCGGGGCTTTTGGATGGGTCATCATCTCAGGAATTGCACACATCCTTGTCCAGACAGATATCGATTCGGAGCAGGCGGTTCAGTCGGCGGTTGCCGTCTACAGAGTGGATTCGGGCATCACGATATTGTCGAGCGCGGCGGTTGCCACGGGATTCATGGCTTTCAATCTGGGATTGGCGGCATTGTTTCCCGCGGGACCAAACCGGATCGCCGCGCTGGTCACGGCAGCCATATCGCTTATCTGCCTGATCACGCTGATAATCGGTCATTCGGCAACTAACGAAGGAATGCTTGCGATATCAAGGCTATGCTACATCCCATGGGTGATATGGAGCATAGCCCTCGGAACCAGGTTCCTCAGCGGAAAGAGCATATCGACCGCGAACGAGGCTTGACCGTGGTGCGGAGCATCCCCCTAGCCCCCCCTTACGCTCCGCGAAGGGGGAACATCCGGCTATGTCATTCTGAACATAGTGGAGCGGAGTGAAGAATCTAAAGCCAGCACTGGAGATTCCTAGCTACGCTCGGAATGACAGGGGTTGGCTCGGAATGACATGGCTGCGCGAAGGCGAAAACGGCATCTTGCCCATCACAGTTCAAATTTTCTGATACAACAGTCTTACGACATACGTATCTGTGTTATATTCAGATTCGTCGGTGCGAACATTGCTGATGAAAACACGTTCTATCACCGAATGAAAGGGCAGGAACGAGCCAATGAACCTCGACGAAATCACATCGAGTCTGGAAGAGCGCGGCGTGGTATGGCAAGGAATCGGATTCGCGCTCGTAGGCGCAATATCCGTGCCTGTACTGTCGATATACTCAGAGGCAACACACTGGTACATCGACTACTACCGCATCGCCGCAACGCAGCTTAACTGGGCATTCGCCATAGGCATCGCACTTGGAATCGAAGGAGCAAGAAAATTGTTCGAGACAAGAACGCAGATCCGCAAAAAAGCAGTAGCCGAAGTCCGAGCCAAAGAACGGGCGGAAGGCATCAAAGAAGGCATGGAGCGAGGCCGCGAAGAAGGCCGAGACGAAACCACGGAGCACATGATGTCAGTGCTACGCAAACACGGCATCGAGATGACGCCGGAACTGGAAGAAGACATCCTCAACGGACACAAAAGCTGAAGCGCAGGGGCATCCCCCTGGCCCCTTGCGCGTGGCGGAGTGGGAGATTCCTCGTTGCGCTCGGAATGACAGATAGCGTGCTCGGAATGACGGGGGTGGGCCGCTACCGCGCGATCATGTCAAACTGTTCGTAGTTGCCGCCTAGGATCGGGTTGGGGTCAATGCCCATCCAATCGTCTAGCAGGGTAGCGTACAAGCCTCGGAAGTCGTTGTTGTATGCCATGTCGCCTTCGACTTGGTCACGTGGTTCCAGCGACGGATATTCGCCGTATAGACCGCCTTTGACATTGGAACCCATGACGAACGCGACGCCGCCTGAACCATGGTCGGTGCCGGAACCGTTGTCATCGATCCGACGACCGAATTCGCTGAAGACCATTACCACAGCGTCGTCTTCAAGGCCGTGCTCTTCAAGGTCGGTGAAGAAGTCGCCGACAGCGTTTGAGAGTTCGTCCCAAAGGGTCGCGTGGTTGAGGAGTTCGCCAGAGTGTGTGTCGTAGGAACCGTGCTGGGTGTAGAAGACGCGGGTGCCGACGTCGGCACACATCACTTGCGCGATGTCCTTCATCTGCTGTGCGATCATGTTGTCGCCGTATTCGACGGAGGATCGGTATTGTTCAGGAGCCGCTCGTAGGATGTCGGCACCCAGGTAGGCGCTCATTCCGGTGTCGCCGATCGCCTCCAATATGGCATCTCGGCCTTCGCGCGGTCCGTACATTCGGGTGAAGATGTTTAGCGCGAGGTCACGGGTAGCCATATCGTCGATGTCGGGCATTAATCCGTAAGTGGCTAGGTTGCCGACGGATGCCACCGGGACGCCCTTGCAGTGAAGAGCTCGCGGCAATCCACGCCCGAAGTTGACACCAGCAACGACGTTCTGATGTTCGGGATCAATCTCCCTAATGGTTCGTCCGAGCCATCCGTCGGGCGCTACATCAACCGATTCGGCGGTGTGCCAGATGTCCATGGATCGGAAGTGGGACCGGTTGGGCGTGGGGTATCCGATGCCGTTGACTATCGCCACGTTACCATCGTTCCAAAGACTCTTGATTGGCCCCATGCTTGGGTGCAGTCCGAGTTTGCCGTTGAGGTCGATTACATCCGGCTCTTCAAGGCGGATCGCCCTCCTAGAGTCCTGATAGATGCCGTTTGTGTACGGCACCACGGTATTCAAGGCATCGTTTCCGCCGGACAACTGGATGACCACCAAGGCGGGATCACGTTTCGATGTCATTAGATTTCCTCCTGCCCTCTCCCATCAAGGGAGCGGGGATATTTAGGCTTTGCGGTTTTGGCAATCCCCTTGTTGGTTTAAGCGATTACGTCGAAAACTTGGATTCTGTGCCGAACTGTGTCGACCACGTAGACGTGGTCACCTATCAATCTGATCGATGACGGTCCCCAGAAGTATTTCTCGATGTGAGAAGATTCTTCGTTAGCATCTCTCTCGAACAGGTCCGGGTCTAAGTCAAGATTCGCCTCTGCTCGTGCGGCGGCCTCTTCTTTATTTGTGTCAAGGAATGCTTGAGACCATTTTGAGATCGTTGCCTGCCCGCGATTTGATTGGACAAATTCGCCGTCGGGGTCGAAGACTTGGATCCGGTGGTTGCCCCAGTCGGCAACGTAAACGTACCCATCTTCGTCTTCGCATGCGCTGGACGGACGATGAAGCTCGCCTTCGCCGTCACCCGGTTTTCCGAACGACGACACCGCTTCGCCATCAGGCGTCATTTTTTGAATTCGGTCATTGCCCCAATCGGCGACAAGGACATTGCCGTCGTGAGTTGAGGAAATCCCCCAAGGCATGTTGAGTTCACCCTCATCCGAGCCTGGTTTGCCGAACGTACCGATGAAGTCACCGTCGGACGTGAATCGTTGTATTCGGTTGTTCCGATGATCGGAGACAAGCAACTCATCATCGTTCATTGTGAGGCCGGTTGGCCCATCAAGTTTTCCTTCCTCGGAACCTGGTTCGCCCCACTTTTCAATGAAGTCTCCATCGGTAGACATCACAGTAATGCGATTGAGGTAATCGTCACTGATAATGACCCTCTGTTCGCTGTCCATGGTGATCGAGTTGGGCCAAGTGAACTGGCCGTTCTCGGCTCCCCAAGCGCCGAAAATCCCGAAATAGTCCTCGTCGAGGTTCATTATGGTGACGCGTACGCCTCGTTTGTCGCCATCTGACGAACGATTGAGCACGTATAGACGGTCATCCTCATCGGCGACGATGTCGACGGGATAATAGAAGCCACGGCCGAACATGGCCGTGACTCCGATAGTGCGGTTATATGCAAGCCGCTTGTTCTTTTCTTGCGTTTCGGCCATCGTTATGTCTCTGTCATTACCACTAGGAGCGGAGTTTGAGCTTTGGATGCGATCAGGTTTGCCCTATGAGGTCATGCCCTCTGAAACTCAGGAGTGGCGGCAACGATCTTGATCGCGTTGGCTGCCCGCTCGCGCGGAGTCTGTCCGCCATTGTTGCCCGCCATCTCATCGTTGCGTTCTACGAATTCGATCAAGGATTCCCGAGTTACATCGGTGACGTGCGTCAGTGAGAGTTGTTCGAGCGCGCGGTCCACTAGCTCCGCCGGATCGGCGTCATCTGTGTCTGCGATAACGCTGTCAACAATGCTCCGGACGCCGGGGCTTTCGAGATTCCCCAACCGTTCCGATGCGAAGTTTACGCGTTCGACCAGTGCGCCAGAATCTATCCACTCAGTGCCCCAGTGCCATCCCTCGACTGATGGCGGGTTCATCAAGTGTTGCCCCATGAAGATGGTGTGCAAGTGAGTCTGGATCATTTCCTCTTTCGGCCGCGGAAACTCTCCAGTCAACTTGAGGACCCCGACCATCAACTCGGCGGGACTCTTGACGCGCTGATACCAGACGTCTTCGGATTTGAAAAAGTCGGATTTGAACAGCGTTCGGAGCATCTCCTTGATGCTGTAACCGCTATCGAAATACGCCTTGGCGAGAGTTTCGATAGCTTCAGGATCTCGTGGCGGTTTGTACGGCCATTCCGGCACTGGAGGTTCATCCGCTACGAAAAAGCTATACATGTGCCTTGCGATGAAACGGGCCGTCGCCTCCTCTTCGCAAATGATGTCGATGATATCCCCGCCGTCGAAGTTGCCCTTACGACCAAGAAACTCTTTCTCGCCATTGTCGTGATCTTCCGGCTTGAACTCGAAGTGGAACGACAGCCGGCCGTAAGGCCAAATGGAGTCGCGCATTGACTTGAGCGTCATATAGTCGGTGTTGCCGATCGTCCAACCGGTGAATGCCCGGGCAGCTTCTTTGATGTCGTCCTCGGAATAGTGCCCCACGCCCATGGAGAAGAGCTCGAGCAGTTCGCGCCCGTAGTTCTCGTTGATCGCGCCATTGTGGTTTTCGCAGTTGTCGAGCCAAACGATCATCGCCGGATCTTTTGACAACTCAAGCAGAATATTGTCGAACTTGCCCATGCCGACGCGTGCGAACATCCGAATCTGATCGTGGAGCACCTTGCCGTTAGCGAGTTTGGCGTATCCAGTGGCAAAGATGCCGTGCCAGAACAGGGCTACTTTTTCACGTAGCGGAGCATCGGTGGAGATCATTCGATACATCCAGTGCGAGCCGATGTTGTTGCCCATCATTCCCATGTGGTCAGGGTGGTATCGACGGATCAGATCGATGTCCATGGAATTCGGGGTGTCTGTTTCGAGAAGCTTCTCTACAGTCTCGTCGTAACCCTGTTCGACAAGTGCTTCCAGTTCTTCTCTCGACGCTCCGAAACCAGCCCGTCGCATCAGGTGTGCCATCAATTGCAATTCGTTCGTGCTCATCGCTTACCTACCGAATCTCGTCGCGATACCTACAGTTGGTTAGCAGTATACCAACAACCGACATCAAAGGATGATTTCGAAGCGACGCTTTGAATCTCTCCAAACCGAAATCACACCATCGGGCAGGCTGTAATTCCGAACCCCTCCCATGTCATTCCGAGCAGAGCCGAGGAATCTCCCTGGACGGACGGCTCTGCAACCGCTGATCGCGTTCCTCGTAAGCGCTCATTTCGCGGTTGTATGGATATCGAGCCAACGCCTCCTCGTCAATGTCCACGCCCCAACCCGGTTTGTCGTTGATCTGCAACCTGCCGTTATGCACTTGCAACGGTTCGCTCACAATTTCATCGCGCCAAGGCACATCTGGATCCATGAACTCCATGTTCAGTAAGTTGGGCATAGACATTGCGATGTGTGCGTTGATGATTGAAGCCAGTGGACTATTGCAGTTGTGCAATGTGACAGGCATATATCTTGCTTCGGCCAAAGCGGCTATCTTCTTTGCTTGTGAAACTCCGCCGCACCATTGGACATCCATCATCAAGACATCCACCGCGCCGGTATCGATAACCTCTGCGAACTCCGTAGAAGCGTGGAGCCGTTCGCTCATAGCGATCGGTATCGAAGTCTGCGAACGCAACTGTTTTAGCGCAGATAAATTGAATGGGTGAACCGGCTCCTCGTACCAGAGCAAGTCGAAGGGTTCAAGCGCTTTGGCGAGTCTGAGGGCCGATACTGCGTTCAAGCCATGTGCGTCAAAAGCAATCTCGACTTGATCGCCGACCTGCTTGCGAATGAACTCAACCTTTCGTGCTGTTGCTAGGATATCGGCCCTGCTTATGTGCATATTGGGCCAGAAATCGCCTAAGCGTGCGCTGTTGTTCTCAGTGATGTTGTAACGGCCTGCCTGAAACGTCTTTACACCGGTGAAACCACGCGACACCAAATCTTGTCCGCGTTCACGGATAGCACCGAAATCGTCGGAAACAATTGCGCCGTCATCAACGCTCATGCGGATGATTTGACTGCCGCCCCCGATGTGGGAATACAGGCGAACACTGTCCCATACTTTTCCGCCGAGAAGCTCATACACTGGCTTGCCAACCGCCTTGCCCATGATGTCCCACAATGCAGACTCGATGGCGGAGATGGCGCAACTGAAGATTGCGCCCCAAGTGTAATGAGTTGCTTTGAACATGGTGGCATACAGGGCTTCAATGTCAAAGGGACTTTTGCCGATCACATGCGGTTCAAGCCAGCGAATGGCCTCGGCTATTACCGGCCCAGCGTGGCGTGTCCCCTCGCCGTAACCCACTATCCCCTTGTCTGTCTCAACCTTTGCGAAGACCCAACTCGCACAGATATTGCCCTGCCCCAGCAAAGGGGTTACTTTCGTTATCTTCATCGGAAAACCCGCCTCTCACAATCTTTGAACCGCTACATTGGTTCCGGCAACGCAACGTCATGCGGCACGCACGGCGTTACCCACTGTCTACCTTGGAGTACACTTTCTCAAATAGCAGTGAGTACCACGCGAGGCTACCGTCATGAAAACCATAATTGTTTCGGTCGATGAGACAATCCATCGAAAAGCGCATGACAAGGCGACTGAGTTGAACACGTCGGTATCCGCGCTTGTAATCGACTATCTGCGGTCTCTTGCCAACGGCAAGGTGAATGTGCATCCCAGTTCGCATCGAACCGATGTCAGTGAGCCAAGGCATACACACCAAAGATTGCGCGATTCTATCGAGGATATTCGCGTTAAGAACAGTGGTTTTCGCGCGTCAGACAATTTGCCGCGGGAAGAGCTCTATGACCGCTCCAGGGCAAGAGCCGAGGCCCTTGAGGCCGCCAACGCTAGGCAGCAAGAATTCTCCTCAGATTGATTGCAGTGCCTTTCGTTGATACCAACGTTTTGATCTACGCCGTCAATCCTGACCAAAACGAGATTGACAAGCAGCGTATAGCACAAAACTTATTAGAAAACGAAGACTTGACGCTCTCCGTCCAAGTCTTGCAGGAGTTCTATCATCAAGTCACGCGTCACAATCGACCTGCCGCATTGTCCCACATTAAAGCCATGCGGTTCATTGAGCAGTTCGCCGAATTTCCAGTCATGGAAATGACGCTGGATATTGTCTATTCCGCTGCTTCAATCAGCAACCGCTACCGACTTTCCTATTGGGATGGGGCGATTCTCGCGGCTGCCAAAGCCGCTGGATGTGATGTCGTCTACTCTGAAGACATGAGTCACGGGCAGGATTACGATGGCGTCAGAGTGGTGAACCCGTTTTTCGATCTTTGAACCGGATTCAAATCCCCGTTTCCGTTGAACTTAAGCCGCTGTGAAGTCAAACGTAATCGTGTAACATGCATATCGTCATGCGACGCTATCTCAACTAGGAGAATTTCCCAACGGAAACCGAAGTCAAGAATCCCCGCTACGAAGCGCACGAAAAGGCACCCCTACTTGCTGCTACCGGCTATGGCTTGCAGTTCAGCTTTATTGCCTCTGCAACCCTGTTGGTAACACCCGTCATCGTCGCGCAACAGTCAGGACGAGGCGAATCCTACCTGATCTGGATGGTATTCGCTTCCCTGTTGGTAGTTGGCATCTCAACCCTTATCCAGGTGCGACGCATCGGACCGATAGGGGCTGGTGCTGTTCTGCCCATGTTCACCGCGGCGTTTTCGATTCCGTTTTGCATCACTGCGTTAGTGGACGGTGGGCCCACAACTCTCGCGGCACTAATCCTTGTTTCGGCAGTGGTTCAACTGGCGATATCCAAATGGCTTTTCATCCTACGCAGGATTGTTACTCCTACAGTGGGGGGAACGGTCATGATGATCTTGTCATTGACCTTGGCTTCCGTAGTTTTCGGAATGTTGAACCGTGCATCAGAGACGGATCCAGGCCCTACACTCTTGACCGCGCTTATCACGCTGGTTGTTGTCGCCGTTTTGACCCTACGCGGATCCACACTGCTTAGCCTCTGGGGACCGGTCGTAGGCATCGTCATAGGCACGATAGTCGCAGCAATTTTCGGAATTTACGATGTCAGTCGCGTCATAGATGCCCCTTGGGTGGGTATCCCTACCTCAGTGCCGGATTTCGGACTCGATTTCGGTATCCATTTCTGGACACTGCTACCCGGATTTCTGTTTCTAGGTGTGATCATCTCTATTCAAGCCAACGGCGCATCAATAGCTATGCAACGCGTAGCGCATCGCGAAGATTTAGCGGTGGACTTTCGGGAGGTGCAAGGCGCCCTTGCTGGTACCGGAACAACGAACGTACTGGCCGGGCTGACTGGCGCAGTACCCAACATAATCAACCCTGGCGCAGTTTCTTTCACTCAACTTACCGGATTCGCTGCGCGGAGAGTCGGATACGTAATCGGGATCACATTCATCCTCGTGGCATTCATTCCGAAAATCTCCGGGCTACTCAGCACCATACCGAGCGCTGTAATGGCGGGATATCTAATGATGATCGTCGGCTCCCTATTTGTTGAAGGTGCAAGGATCGTTATTCAGAGCGAAAAAGACCGGCAGAAGGTAGCAGTAGCCGGAGTATGCTTCTGGATCGCCGCACCATTTCAGTTCGGATTGTTAAAGCTACCCGATTTGAACCCTGTGATCGACGCGTTGCTCAACAGCGGCATAACCACAGGTGGATTCGCCGCCATCGTAATGATCCTCTACTTGGAACTCACCAAAGCACGCGGTATGAGATTCCAGTCGCGACTGCACATCGACTCTCTCCCGGAACTTAACGACTTCATCGCCAGATTCGCTACCAAAAGACATTGGAACGATGCCATGAAAGACCGACTCAGCGCGGTCGCTGAGGAGACGTTATTGACTCTCGCTCCCTTGGACCTCACGTCGTTCTCTCTGGACGACGAGGAAGACAGCGAGGAGGAAGATGACCGGCAATTGGTCGTCATCGCGTCTAGCGACGGGGACATAGCCGAATTCGAGTTTATCGGCGGCGCAGGAGACGAACAGAACATCGAAGACCGTGTGAGACAGCTACAGCAGCACGACTCCGAAAGCGTCATCGAGCAGGAACTTTCCCTCCAACTACTCCGCAGCTACGCCCTGTCCGTCGAACATCACCAGTATCACGATACTGACATCATCACGGTGAGGGTTGAGCAGCCGGCGGCGTAGGTTGTCAGATTTGGTTCAAATCGGTAGGTGCTTGCTGGCCTCGACTTAATCCTCGTATTTGATATCAATTGGGGATGAAACTTCAATTCGTGCGGCGGCAAGCAAGCGATGTTCAGCCAGAGGTGTCCGTGCTGCTCGCAGTTCTTGTAGCGCGCGAGAACGGTCCACACCCAATGTTTGGAGTTCTTGACGAGCGCGCTCGAGATTAGCTTCCCAAATCGGGATGACCTGCCTGACAGACGGTTGTTGGGAAGCTCTAAAGCGCTCAAGCGTTTCGGAGCAAGACTGAATACGGTCCCGTGCTGCCCGATCCCGATTGTCGTAAAGACGCTGTATCCGATCACGCTCTTCTTCAAATCGACTCCGGGTTTCTTCGCTATTCTTGTCGGTGAGTCGGCCCATGAATTCGCCTATCTGCTCTTGCGCGATAAGATACGCGTCATCCAACGTACTCGTATCCAAACTAAGGTCTGAAACCTCCGGATCCAACTTACGCGAGCTTCGGAGCAATTCAGCACCGATGTAAGTGTTTGTTTGCCCACGGTCATCCACAAATGTAGAGTGCACGAATTCTCGCGGATTAAGCCCGCCAATCTTACCTAGCCAAACGAACTGCCAACCTGATCCAAGGCCTTCGATTGAGTCTTTAGGTATTAGTCTGATTGCCGAGGCTCCATCGTGCCGTTCCTCAACCGTCCGGGTTACCAAAGCATCAATGATAGGATGACCAAAGCCGAAGTACTCTACACGTTCGCTGTCCAAGAACACGCGCGGGTCGAAAGCCACGAGTCGTTTCTCTTGCCCATCAATTAGATCTCTGCGTTCCGCCGTGAAGGGGAGTTGGAACTGTATCTGTCCATGATTCTGATTTGGATCAACATCTATCCAAGTGTTGACCGATCGTAGCAATTCAATCATAAGACGCTGAAAATCATCTTGACTAACCGATTGTTGTTGTTGCATTACGGTTTGCGCTATCTCGGCAGCATAGCTTTTTGTGTCGAGAATAAAATCCTGAAGTTGCGTCTCGGCTGTGCGAGCCTGCCTGACGCGTTCTTCTAGGCGTTCGCCGACTCTTTCAAGTGCTTCATCACGTTCTTGATCGGTCGCTCGGAGTGCAGCCCTTATGTCGGCTTCCGCTTCACCTAAGATCGGATCCAGACCGCCGATAGATTCCTCAAAGAGATCTATTCTACGTTCCAAGACATCTAGTATCCGACCCTCGATAGTATCTTGAACGTGAAAATTGAAAATCGTTACAGGATATTCTTGGCCTATCCGGTCAACCCGCCCAATTCGTTGCTCAACACGCATCGGATTCCACGGCAAATCGTAGTTGACCAAAATGTGTGCGAACTGGAAATTGCGTCCTTCACCGCCAGCTTCAGTTGACACTAAAATCTGAGGACCGGTTCCTCTACGGAACGATTCGATCGCGTCATCTTTCTGGATGGGATCCAGTTGACCATGGAACCGATGGGATGACCAATTTTGTTCAAAACAAAGATCGACGAGCATGTCCTGTGTCTCTCGGAACTCCGTGAACACAATCACTTTGCCATTCGGTTCTTCTTCGAATAATTCATGCAATTTCTCTACAAACGTTGCCGCCTTTGAATCTATAGTTATGCGGTTCAATAACTCAATCACATGATTGATCCGCGATATCTCGTCTTCCATCACACTAGTGATGCTGGCGGCGACACGAGATACTTCGGCATCATACGAGAGTTCGTCTTCCGCGTCCTCATTGGACAGGGTTTGCATTGCCTTTCCTTCTTCGAGACGCTTCCGACGCCGTCGTAAGGATTTCAATAGTGCACGGGACGAACTCGCCGCCAACTTTTGCCAGATGACCATAAGAAACCCCAAGGCGTTCCGCTGCGTTCGCTCGGCTTCCCGGTAACCTTCAGCAATTATCGCATCCATCGCATCTTGGACCGCCCTCTCGTCCTCAGTGATCTCTACCTCCCAACGGAATGCCTTGCGAGGTTGGAAGCCTCCCAAAACGGAACGACGGTTGCGAATCAGGACTTCGCTGAGCCGGTGTTGTTCCAGCAATTTTGCGGTTAATTGATCAACGTTCATAGTTTGGGATTGGATCGTTTGTTCATCTAGGAAAGCTTTGGTTTGTTTGATCAGATCAGGAGTCGCTCCATCGCGTTTCAAATCTTCTACCAACCGGTTTAATCCGCTCAATCCCTGAACGTGTTGTACGAAATCGGACTCTGAAGCGAAAAGAATCGGGTCTAACATCTCAACCAACGAAAACAACTCATGTCGCTGGAGCTGAAGTGGGGTTGCGGTGAGAAAAAGCACACCTCGGCGAGCAAACTCCGGTCGGGCGGTTAATTCAGCAACCAGGCGGAAAAGGTTCGTCATGTTCACACGGTTACCAGTTCTCTGGCGCCGCGCGTGATGCGCCTCATCCACAATTACTAAGTCCCAGTCGACTGAGCTGATTTCTTCACGGCGCGCTTCTGTCCAAGATGCCCAAGTATGAGAAGTGATTACCGAGTCGTATTCAGCCCAAGGATTCCTTTTACCTTGCGATTGGAGAAATCCGAGCGTCGCCTTATTGAATATGGCGAAAGTTTCGTTGAACTTCGTCTTGAGTTCGAATTGCCACTGTCGTACGAGTCCAGATGGCACAAGAATCAAGACGCGTTTCGCCAAACCGCGCGCTCTGAGTTCTTTGATGATCATTCCCGCTTCGATTGTTTTCCCTAGTCCTACTTCGTCGCATAGTAAGAAGCGATGAGGATAGGAGGAAATCACCGTGTGGACGACGGATACTTGGTGCGGTTTTAGGTCGACCCTAGCGTGAGACAGTGACACAAGCGAGTCGTGCAAGTGACGTGTACGAAGGTCTGCAGCAACTGAACGCAGATTGAATTGGTCGGCGGTGCCAAGTTGGTTGGCATGAAAGCGTTCGACAGGATCTTCCAAAGTAGCTGGACGCAGGGTGCGCTCTGGTGCGTTTCGCGTCGTGCCGTCTGTAAATGCAACCTTTAACGTCGGATATGACGGATTCGGTATTTTATCGATCACTACTCCCATCACGCCATCAGGATTTATTACCTTATGGCCTATCTCGAATGGCGTTGCTTCAAGTGCGTTCGCATCGAGATCGAACCGTTGCTCCGTACCGTCGTCGAAAAGTACATGCGCGGTCTGATCGACGATGTTGAACACGAAACCGTCGAGTTCGCCTCCTTCCCACCTCACCCGGCTACCATTTCTTATCATGCTCATTTAGCACCTCATTATTTAGTTCAATTACAGAGTTCGATCTCTGGTGAACGCGTGGCAAGTCTGCCAATCGGTCATATTGCTTTCACAGTCTGGACTATCGTTTCCGTATCAATCATCTCAAACCCTCCCCAACCCAATCTCCACCTCCACTCCATCCAAGCTGTGTTGATCGCGCGCTACTTCATCAACGGTCTCTCCGTTTATGCCCACCGCCAACGTCTCGCTCGCGATGTAGTCGGTGTGTGCGGTGATGGCGGTTGCCATCTCGCTGCCATCGGGGGCGTTGATGGTCAGGTGGATGCGGTCGGAGATTTCGAGTCCGGCGTTTTTTCGCATGTTTTGGATGATGTGTGCGATGTCGCGGGCGTATCCTTCCGATCGGAGTTCGGGGGTTATCTCGGTGGAGATTCCGACGGTATACGTTCCATCCGATTCAACTGCGTATCCTTCGGCGGCTACGTTGTCCACTAGGATTTCATCTGGAGTCAACTCGAACTCGCCTAGTGCGACGTTTTCACCGGCGCGAACTGATGCCGCGACCGATGCCGCATCTGCATCGTTCAGCAGATTTCGGATGTCGTTGACCTGACGACCATATTTCGGCCCTAGCGCAGGGAGATTCGGACGCAACCGATACGCCATGAGGCTGTCCGATTCGGAGGTGTCGCGCACGTCTCGGACGTTTAGTTCGTCTTTGAGCTGGTTTGCGATCATCTCGAGGGCTTCGCGCTCTTGGGGGGAGTTGAGTTCGACTATCAAAGCGTTTAGCGGTTGCCTAACCTTCAGACCCGCAGCCGAGCGGGCAGATCTGCCCAGAGATGCAAGCCGCATTGCCAAGTTGGTGCGAAGGGCTAGCGCATCGTCGATCACGGATTCGTCAGCAATCGGCCAATCGGCTAGGTGCACCGATTCTGGCGCGTCAGAGAATCTGCGACTGACGAGGTTTGTGTAGAGCTCGTCAGAGATGAATGGCATGATCGGAGCGATCAATCGGCTGAGTGTCGTCAAGCAGGTGTATAGGGTGTTGTAGGCATTCTGCTTGTCGTTGTCGTCTTCCGATTTCCAGAAGCGGCGCCGTGAGCGTCGGACGTACCAGTTAGAGAGACGCTCAACGTATGTCTCGATAGCCTCCGATGCGCGTTCAATGCGCCAGTTTTCGAGGTCGTCGGTGACTGAGCGGACTAACGCGTTGAGTTCAGAGATTGCCCAGCGGTCAAGTTCGCCAAGGTCTCCTTTCCCCTGCGCGTCTGGATTCCCGCCTGCGCGGGAATGACGCGCGGGTGTCCAGCCGTCCAACCTCGCGTATGTTGTGAAGAAGTAGTAGATGTTCCAGAGGGGCAGCACGAATCGTCTTCGTGCTGCGTCGCCGACGCTGTAACCGAAGTTGAGGTTGTTCTGCGGGATGTGGCGGGCAAAAACCCATCGCATGACGTCAGCGCCCATCTTATTGGCAGCATCCTCGAATGGGATGGAGTTGCCTCTGGACTTGTGCATTTCCTCGCCCTTCTCGTCGCGCATCAAGCCATACGAGAATACGGCGCGGGTAGGTGCGACGCCCTCAAGTGCGGCGGCCATGCAGATCAGCGAGTAGAACCAGTTGCGGAACTGGCCAGGGAAGGATTCGGAGATCCAATCAGCCGGGAACCAGTCTCTCCAGTAGTCGCTATCGCTGTTGTATCGGAGGGTGGAGAAACTCACGATGCCGGCGTCTAGCCATGCGTTGCCGACATCCTTGATGCGTTCGGTCTTAGCGGGGCATTTCGAGCAGCTGATCTTGATCGAGTCGATCCATGGGCGATGAGGGGAATGTCCGTCGTATTCATCCCAACCTTCAATCGCGCGCTCACGAAGCTCATCGCGCGAGCCGATGACATCAACGTTTTCACACTCACCACATTCGTAGATGGGCAACGCAAGTCCGTAGTAGCGCTTCTTGGAGATCATCCAGTCGTCCATGTTGCGAAGCCAGTCAAGCTCCCGCGCCTCGCCGAATGCCGGAACCCAACGGATTGTTTTGGTCGCGTCCATCATGGTGTGTCGCAACTCGTCCATGGAGATGAACCACTCGTCAACGAGTCGGAAAACGAGTTCGGAGTTGCATCTCCAGCAGACTGGGTAACGATGCTTGTACTCTTCGACCTTGTAGTAGACACCGCTATCTCGTAGCGTGTCGAAGATAATGGGATTGACTTCGTCCACGGATTTCCCGGTCAACACGCCAAATCCGTCAACATAGACACCGCTGTCATCCAGCGGAGCGATGGTGGGCAAGCCATGCTCGCGTCCAAGTTGGAAGTCTTCAGAACCAGCACCCGGCGCGATGTGCACGATACCGGTGCCTTCTTCATCGCCTACATCGTCCCATTCGATTACTCGGTGTTGGTCGCGTGCCTCGGACTGGGCTTCGAGGTCGTCAAAGGGGCCGCGGTATCGCCATCCGATCAGGGATGTTCCTTTAGCGCGCTCTAAGACCTCGTGTTTGCCGTCAAGTACATGCAGGCGATTCGCGCTCAACCAGAGGATATGTTCGGTGTCGTTCAGGGTGTTGCGGACTTTTGCGTAGTCATGCTCGGGGTTTACCGCCGCGGCGACGTTGGCTGCAAGCGTCCAAGGCGTAGTGGTCCAGACTAGGAGGGATTCGTCGTCATGTTCGAGTAGCGGAAGTCGGACAAAGAAACCGGGATGTTTGATCTCCGCGTATCCCTCAGTGGCGATTTCGTGCTGGGACATGCCTGTCCCGCAACGGGGGCACCACGGCATGACATCTTTGCCTTTGTAGAGCCATCCGTTGTCGTGGCAACGCTTAAGGAATGCCCAGATGGTGTAGTTGTTTTCGTCCGACTTGGTGTGGTACGAGTCGTCCCACTGCATGAAGTAGCCAAGGCGCTTGGATTGGCGGGTGATGATGTCGGAGAAGTGATCGACGCGTGCTTTGCACTCATTGACGAATTTACCGACGCCGTAGGTCTCGATCTCATGCTTGGATTGGAAACCTTTTTCCTTTTCTACCTCCACCTCGATCCAAAGACCTTGACCGTCGTATCCGTTTTGGAATCGCTGACGGTAGCCCTGCATGTTTCGGAAGCGCAGGAAGAGGTCTTTGTAGGTTCGTCCCCATGCGTGGTGGACACCCATCGGATTGTTGGCAGTAATGGGGCCGTCGATGAAGGAGTAGTTCTTCTCAGCGTCATCGTTGCGCGTGAGATAGCGGTCAATTATGGTCTGACCATCGCCGTTGGGAATGTTCCACCGTTCGAGCCATTTCTTCTCGGTCTCGACAAAGTCGATTTCGGCTTCAGGCAATACCGGTTCGAATGTGTTGGTTTTTTCTGACATTTTCCGAGTCGATTCTTGACGGTTCGCGCCATCTTCAATCTTAAAGTAAGGAGTTGAAGGTTAAGCCAAGATACAATCGAGACATGACAACGGCAGAGGAATATCGTACGGCCTCAACGACGCTTTACGATCAGGCGATGTTTGAGTTGGAGACTGGCGACACGCGCCAGGCGTCGGAGAAGCTTTGGGGATCGGCTGCCCAAGCGCTGAAGTCGCTCGCTGAACGTCGGGGATGGCGGCATGGGGCTCACGGCGAGTTTTACAAGATCTTGAGGCGGCTACGCAACGAAATGGATGTTGAGGAACTCGCACAGCAGTTTGCGTTCGCAAGCGAGCTCCACACTAATTTCTACGAGAACTGGTTGGATGAAACGGAGATTCGCGAACGTTCGGTTCATGTAAGGGATTTCGTGGATCGGATAGCTAGGCTCTGAATTGACGCACATCTCCATCTCTGGTGAATCTTGGCTAATCAACGGGCAACCCACCTACTATCGCCGTTGCTACCAAGGTCACATCGTCGAAGGCCTCCTCATGAACAGCCGCATGACGAATGCGGTCTTCGATGACGAAAACCCAATCACGAGCGATCTTTGGGCATATCCAGACACAGGTGAGTGGGACCCAGATCGCAATACCGACGAGTTCATCGCCCAACTGCCTATATACCGCGCTCACGGTTTACTGGCGGTAACCGTCAACCTACAGGGCGGGAGTCCGACGGGCTACTACCGTGAGCCAATGTTTCGAGAGAATATGGCGGAGCGCGGAATTGAGGTTGATGACAAGGTTGTCTGGGCGGGTCTACCAGGTCCAGAATCGCAGCCTTGGCATAACTCAGCGTTTAAGCCTGATGGCTCGCTGAAACCCGAATTCCTAGCAAGAACCGATCGGATCATAGCTGCGTGTGACAAGCTAGGTATGATCCTTATTCTGGGCTACTTTTACTTCGGTCAAGACGAGCGGCTCAAAGATGAGAATGCGGTATGCCGTGCTGTAGATGAGGCGACAAGGTGGATTCTTGAGTCGGGCTATGGAAACGTGTTGATTGAGATCAACAACGAGACGAACGTACCTCGCTACGAGCATGAGATTCTGCAACCGCATCGGGTCGCGGAACTGATTGAACGGGCTAAATCTAACGTCATTCCGGCGGCGGCCGGAAGCCATGGTCGGCGGTTGCTCGTGGGTACTTCGTATGGCGGTGGTCGTGTGCCGGATGATGATGTAGCCGAGGTATCGGATTTCATCATGGTGCACGGCAACGGCGTTAACGCTCCGTCACGCATCGCAGAGATGGTCCAAGAAACTCGCGCGCTTCCGAGTTATACGCCAAAGCCGATACTCTTCACTGAGGACGATCATTTCGATTTCGACAAACCGCAAAATAACTTCCTATCGGCTCTATCGTCATACGCGTCTTGGGGTTACTTCGACCCTGGCGACGCAGCGGGCGGTTCTTCAACTTTTGGGGACTACCGCGACGGTTACCAGAACATCCCCGTCAACTGGGGCATTAACACGGACCGGAAACAGGGCTTCTTCAGTTTGTTGAGCGAGATTACCGGTAAAGCACCTTAGTCATCGCTAAAGATTTCGTCGCCGCGTTGAAGACGTACGGCGATGTTGTAAGTCTGGTTTATTGACCTCGGCGTCGGATAGTGCGCGGCCAAGAAACGGGTCATGGCTACAAGGCAGTGGCGCGCTGTGACAGTCCCTTTGCGATGTTCGTACTGCTTGATGGCGGCATCGACGATCTGAAAGTCGTGAAATGAAGAGTCTTCTCGGAGCATTGCATGTGCAAGGACAGGCAAGATGTCGCCTGGCTCTGGCGCGTTAGCGACGAAGTTGGTTACTATCTGAGCTGACTCTTCGACTTGTTGCTGAGAGTTCATCGCTGTCAAAAGTTGGCTCGGCATCTCGTCAGTTCGACCGTTCGGCGATGGCTCTGGCAATCTTTGCGGTGGCATATTCAAGAAGCGATCGAGGTAGATGCTGATGGCAGTGTCGAATACGGCGCGCAAAAGTTCGACTGAAGGCCTTCGTTTCAATGCCTGATGCAAAGCGTTGGCGGCCGTCAAAGTGTTATGAACCGTGTCCCAATCGCCGAATTCGTTTGAGGTGTGGAAGCGCGCCATGCGGAGGAACGCCGCGTATGCCACGGCACTGCCGAGTTGCCCCTCGGTTGCACCACCACGTATGGCATCGTTCAACGCCAAGATCGTCGCTGCTGGATCATCCTCAAGAATCACATTGGCAACAGTCTTCTCGTCATCCCAATCGCCTCGACGACACTCTGACTGCGCCCATAGTTCCGGCAATCCGTTGCGGGCTTCCCATACCATCGACGCAAGGTCGATTGGATTTCGCCAAGAGTTCAGCTCCTCGCTGCGTCGTGCGGTCGCCATACCACGCACTAGGCTTGTTAGAACTTGCCCTGCGTGATCCCATCCGACATGGTCAAGCAACTCGAAGGCCTTGTTGCAGAAGTCCACGACGTGACCTCCGTCAATGTAGACGCGGTCTGTCGCTGCTGCAAAGATGATGTCGTGGATTTCGCGCTGTGAAATGTCTAGGTCGATGGCGGTTCGTAGAACGCGTTCTGCGCCATCGGTATCTCGCACTTCGATGAAGTCTCGAAACCATTGCTTGAAGATTTCTGGGCGGGTTTCGCCGGTCGGCAGCGGTTCGACAACAAAGCGCGGTGGACGCCCAGCACACTCACCTGCTACCTGTCGGATTCCTTGGTATAGCGCGCGTGGACGATCTTCTGGCTCGAGATGATGCAAGAAGTTCGCAGTACACGTCATCATGCTGAGAGCGGGTCCCCAGCCGTCGTTCGAGTAGGTAGTACCGAAAACGGCACCGATGGTGAGCGGCGTACGGTATTCCGCACTCGACGAGTTCAGGCCTAAGATGGACTTAGCAATTACGAGCCTGATGTTGTCCTCCATGCCCTCTTGCAAACGTTTAGACCATCGTTTGACGGGATCTTGTTCGGGAGGGTTCGGATCAACGTACACAGTCTCGTCAATTACGGTTACAGGGAAGGACCGGACATCATCTGCGAATGGATCGAACGTTCCGCCGCTCGCGAGGTCGAAACGCGCGTGGTGCCAATGGCAAGTCAAGATGCCGTTCTTGACGGTTCCGCGGTCTAGCGGGAAGCCCATGTGAGGACATCGGTTGTCAACAGCCGCAAAGCCGTTGCCTTTAGCGAAGACAGCAATGGTATGACCGGCACCGGTGACGACGGCGCAACCTCGATTTCGGATTTCGTCTACACTGCCAACGTTTAGAAAGTTGTTGTCGGTGGTTGCCATGGTGATGACCTTTGGCAAAGGATCGTTTGCTTACAGGTTACGGCATTGTTTCAACTGCGGATTTTGAGTTGGGCGTTTACATAGACGTGCGGGATTGGCAGGATGGGTTTACGGCTAGTCATGTCTAGCCGGTCGGCGGATATGGTATGCCAGCAAGCTTCTTGGGATGACCGCAGGGTCAACCATAAGGTGATCTTTTGTGTCCGTAGTTTTTGCGCCCCGCCTTTACCCTCTCGCTCCTGCGCGCGGACGAATTTCGATCTGAAGCCTATTTGGCTCGTTCCATCAGGACAGTTACGCCGAGGTCGATGTATTTGTTGCGGAGGGCGGGATCGCCGGAGCGGTAGCTCATACGGACGTCGAGGTCGTTGACCTGGTCCATGACGTGCTTGATGCAGTCGTCGTCCGTTTTGAACGGGTGATGGGGGTGCATCTCCCGGTCGAACTCGAGGTCGGCTGGGCCCCATGAGAACAGGTCCACGCCCGGCATGGCGAGAGTGCGGATGTTCTCGATGGCGCGAAGCGACTCGACTTGCAGGCAGATGATGCCGTTTTCGTTCCACCACTTGGCGTATCCGGGTCTGTCGTGTCCGAGTTCGGCGCCCCAGCGGAATCCGCCGACCCAGCTCCGACGTCCCTCAGGTGGGAAGTAGAACCAATCGAGCGCCTCGCGCACCGTCGACTGTTCTTCGACTAGCGGGACCTCGATGAATGCGGGTCCGAGGTCGGCGATGTTGCCGACTAAGAAGGCCAACTGGGTGTGCTTGATGCGGAAGTGGATGGGTATGCCTACCTCGTCGGCGACGTTGCAGTGGTCGACGAGCTGGTGTTCAGAGAAGGGGCTATGCTGGCTGTCGCAGCTGGCGAAGCCGTAGTCGTCCTTGCCGAGGATGTCTTCGAACTGCGACTTGGTGGAGCCGATCGGTACGTTGACACCGATGACGATGTCGCCGCGCCTGATGCGTTCTTTGAGGTTTGCGTCGTTGGTCATTGTTGGGTTCTCCTTTGTGCTAGGTCTGCGCCGATTCGAAGAGGACGGTTACGCCCATGTCAAGGTATTTGTTGCGTAGTTTGGGGTCGTACGACCGGTAGCTCATACGGACGTCGAGGTCGTTGACCTGGTCCATGACGTGCTTGATGCAGTCGTCGTCAGTTTTGAAGGGATGGTGGGGGTGCATTTTTCGGTCCCACTCCAGATCTGACGGTCCCCATGAGAACATGTCGACTCCTGGCGGGGAGAGAGCTCTGATGTTCTCGATGGCACGTAGCGACTCAATCTGTATGCAGAGAATGCCGTTGTTGTTCCACCATTCTGCGTACATATTCATGTCGTTTCCGAGCTCGGCGCCCCATCGGTTGCCCCCTACGAAGCTACGCCGTCCTTCTGGCGGGAAGTAGAAAAACTCAATTGCCTCGCGGACGGTAGCGGGGTCTTCCACCAGGGGGATCTCCAGCATCGCAGGACCCAGATCGGCGAGGTTTCCGAGAAGGTACGCGTGCCTCGGGTGGTCGATGCGCAGGTGGACGGGAATGCCGATATCGTCAGCGATGTTGCAGAACTCGACGAGCTGGTGTTCCGAAAAGGGGCTGTGCTGGCTGTCCGTCATCACGAATCCGTAATCATCCTTGCCGAGGATATCTTCCAGCTGCGACTGAGTCGCGGACATCGGTGCTGACACACCGATTACGATATCGCCTCGTCGGATGCGTTCTTTCAGAGGGGTGTCATTGCCCATTAGTTGCTTCTCCTTCGAGTGGTTGACGCGCGTTTCGTGCGCTGTGCGAATGTTACAGCAGATGTTGGCTACGCGCGGGCAACGATATGATGAATAGTTAAGTAGGCGAAAGCGAGGCATCTGACGTTGACACACTTAGAAACAATCCACATCCAGGAAGAATTTGACGCTGGCTCTGTCGAACAAGCCGTTCGGGATCGGTATACGCGAGTCGCTGAACTGGGAGCGGCCAGCTCAGGGTGTTGTGTTCAAGACGCTGGATCAGCGTGTTGCGGAGATGATGACGCGGAGAAGTCTACGGTTGCGGAAGTGCTCTATCAAGGCGAAGACTTGGACGTGTTGACGCCTGAAGCAATGGCTGCATCGGCAGGATGTGGCAATCCGATCGGGTTGTCAGATGCTATGCCAGGCGAAACTGTGCTGGACCTAGGAAGTGGCGGCGGTATCGACTGCTTTTTCGCCGCCGAACGCGTTGGCGATAACGGACAGGTCATCGGTATCGACATGACGCACGCGATGATCGACCTCGCGCGACAAAACGCCACCCAACTCAAGGTCAATAATGTGGTGTTCAAACTCGGCAAGATCGAAGCCATCCCACAACAGGACGCAACAGTTGATCTTGTCATCTCCAACTGCGTAATCGCTTTGTCCCCAGACAAAGACCGCGTTTTCGACGAGATTTACCGCGTCCTCAAGCCCGGTGGCAGATTTGTGGTTTCAGACATGGTGGTGACAGAAGAGTTACCAGACGAGGTGCGAACGTCGGCCGAGGAATGGGTTAGCTGCGTCGGCGGAGCAGACTTGCTATCTCGATATCTAGGTCGAATCGAGCGATCTGGATTCACTGACGTCGAGATTCTGTCGAACGAGCCTATGCGCCCGCGGTCAGACGGCACCGATTGGGAGCAATCTGTTAGAAGCGTAACCGTTCGAGGTGCGCGTTAACTGCCCCAAGACTGCATTCCTCCGCGCAAGGGGCTAGCGGGATGCCCGCTACGCTACTTATCCACGCGGCAACTGAGTATGTCTATGCCGTAGTATTGCCGGTGGCTCACCGATGAAGCGTAGTGGCTAAGCAAGCGCACCGACAAATCGCCTTCGTCTTGCAGCAGCCCATGATCCTCATCCAGGTACGCCATGCGGTTTTCGATATTCCCTTGGATGGTATCGTCAGAGGCGACGACGATTTCCAACTCAGCGGAGCCGTCGTCAGGTCGAATTGTGGCTACTAGACTGCGCTTCTGCGCTTCCTGTCCGTCGGTCTCTTCTTCCAACAGGCTCAATATCAGTTCTTCGCCTACCAATCGCAGTCGGTTTTTCCCTTGCTCCGTCCATGAATGTCTATCGGCGAATTTGCCGAGAAATTCGTCAACAGCAGGAAGAGAATCCTGCGACAGGTCAACACGCAGTTTCCTTACTCGAAAACTCGATAACTCGGTGAACAATGTCATCGCGATAGCCGCGATCCCACCGACGACGATGGTATTGCCCACCAGCTGACTGCTGATCCCTTCAATGAGTCCGCTGAAAAACCCGGCTGACAGGCCCAAAACCGTGGAGACTCCGATTATCGTAGCCTTCTTTTGGTCAACTTCGCCGGTGAACACTGTTCTTGCGCCCTCGAAAAACAGCATCCCGAAAATTATCACGTACACCGCGCTCACCACAGGGCTGGGAATTGCGATCAATATCGCCAGCAATTTGGAAAACGGCGCTACTGCCATCGTGAGAAGCCCCAAAAATATCCCCACGCTCTTCGCAGCGACGCCCGTGAACCCGATGTAAACCACCGTGACGGCCCACGGCGCCGCGACCGGCAAGGTACCCAACAGGCCGGAAAATAACGTGCCCAAACCGTAAACGCTTAACCCGCCCTGCACTGCTCGGTAATCAAGCGCCCTCGGAACCCGGTGCGAAGCGCGGTAAATCACAGAAAGGTCACCCACTGATTTCATAAACGCCGTCAGGTTCACAAACACGAACACTGGAAGCAGGGTCCAGAATTCCTCGCCAAACGATAGGTCGAGACCTGGCCAACTCAAAATCGGGAGGCTCACCCACGGAGCATCGATTATGATGCCAAAGTCGTAGTAGCCCAGAGGTATCGCTACGACAAGCCCAACCGCCACCATCACCGGCAAAATCCACATCCGCCAAACAGGTGTGCCGTTCATCGAAATTACCACGCCGACGACAAGTGCAACTGCTCCAGGCATTAAAAACAGAAACGCTGAAACGCCCTCGGGAACGACCACAGCGCTGCTCAAGATATAAGGGACGGCGGAAACTGCTACCAGCATGATAACGACTCCGCTCACCGTCGGCGTGAAAATGCGGCGCAGAGAGGCAAGGTGCAACGTCAAAACGAACTGCACCAGAGTAGATGCCACCACCAAACTTGCAAGCAAACTCGGACCCCCTGCTTGCAGACCCAGAGCACAGACAGCCAAGAATGGAACGTTAAAGTTGGTGACGATCAACCGCCCCGCACCCAGGTACCGGAACCTGAACGAGTGCAGGATCATGCTGACACCAGATACGATGAGGGCGGCAAATATCACCCAACTTAAGTAGGCGTCAGATTCAACAGACGCACGAACCACCAGCGCAGCAAGCATGATCAAACCGATCGTGTTCGGTATGAAGATCTGCAACGCCGTCGCAGCCGATACCTGCGGCGGACACTTCTCATCTGGTTCGTAGCGGATTGCGATGCACCTTTGAAATATTCGGATAGCACACACGATAGCATGTATCAGTATCATGTACGTTTGCAACCAACGATACTTAAAACGGAACAGGCCCGTAAAGGAGACTTCCGAGATGTTCAAATTGCAAAACGTCCTCGCGATCGCCGTGTTGAGCGTTATGGTAACCACCCTTGCGGCGTTTGCTTGTACAACCGAAAATACCGTCGTACAGACTGTCGAGGTCGAGGTCGAACGAGAGATCAAGGTCGTCGAGACCGTCGTCGTCGAAAAAGAGACGGTTGTCGAAGGCAAGACCATCATCCAGACTGTCGTCGTCGAGCGGGAACGTGTTGTTGAAGGGCCAACCGTCGTAGAGACCGTTATCGTCGAGCGGGAACGCGTTGTTGAAGGGCCAACCGTCGTCGAGACTGTTGTCGTCGAGGGGCCGACTGTCGTCGAGACCGTTGTCGTCGAAAAAGAGCGCGTTGTTGAGGGGCCAACCATCGTTCAAACCGTCATCGTAGAAAAAGAGGTCGTGGTTGAAGTCGAAAAGGTCGTCACGGCTACTCCCGAACCGACAGCCGTCGCCAAGACCGATGACGAACTGACGCGCGCATATGTGCAGAAAGCCATTGACTACTACGAGGAGAACGGGCTGGATGCGACGCGTGAGCACTACATGAGCGAGGAGAGCATCGACAACGATCGCGCTTTGGTCCTCATTGATAAGGATAAAGGCGTGTTGCATGTCTACCACGCCGTACGATCCATTGTGGGCCAGTACGTCGGACCTGGTTCAAGATTCGCCGGCTTCCAAAGGATGATTACCGACGCGACCGAAGAAGGCGTCTGGGCGACGACCCAGTCCATCAACCGGACCACGAGACAGGAAGAACCGCGGCGGATGCTTATCGTTCTACACGACGGACTGGTTTTCGTCTCGTCCCACTCCGTACTGCGCGAAAACGTCGAGGATTCAACCAAAGAGTATGTGCAGAAGGCCATCGCAAAATATGAGAAAGACGGCCTGGAAGCCACAATCGAGCACTACAACAGCCAAGAAAGTCTTGACGGACAGTTCTACCTGTTCCTCATCGGTGCCGACGACATCTACGTAGCGCACCCGATATTCCCGCACCTGATCGGTACCGATATCAAGGATGTCGTGGGATCCGACGGACAGGAACTCGGCAAGGAGATTGCTCAAGCTACTGAAGAAGGCATCTGGGTGGAGTATCTGTGGCCCCATCCGGTCAGCCGCAAAGAGCAGCAGAAGGTGACATGGTCGATCCGCCACGACGGCCTGATCTTCTCTTCCGGCTATTACGCAGGCGGACCCGAGGCCGGTACCCCGGCGTGGCAGGATGCAGACCCGCGCGAATACACCGTGGACTACGTGAACCGCGCCATCGAACGCTATGAGCGCGACGGGCTGCAGTCGATGATCGACTACTACAACAGCGTCGCGAGCTTCGAAGGCGAGTGGTATCTCTTCGCAACCGACGCCCAAGACATCTACCATGTCCATCCGCTTATACCTCGTCTCCGAGGGACGGATATCAAAGATGTGGTGGGTTCAGACGGGTACGAGCTTGGCAAGGAACTGGCAAAGGCTACTGAGGAAGGCGTATGGGTGGAGTACCTGTGGCCGCACCCGGTGACGCTCAAGGAAGTTCCCAAAGTGGGTTACGCCGTGCGCCGCGACGGGATGCTTTTCGCTTCTGGCTACTACGTGCAGGTCGAAGACCCGGCCGGGTACACCAAGGATTATGTGCAGAATGCGATTGAGTACTACCGAGCCAACGGACTGGACGCTACGATCGAACATTACAACAGCGCTGACAGCGTCGACGGGCAATGGAACCTGACCCTCGCCGACGAGGACGACATTGTGGTCGCTACCCAGGCTCGGAATCTGATTGGCACCGACATAAAGGATCTCGCAAGGGGCCGCACTCGGCAGATCGGCGAAGAAATGGCGGCCGCCACGGAGAATGGCGCGTGGGTCAGCGTCATCTTCCCGAACGTCAGGTCTTCCGAGACCTTGTATGCCCATACTTGGGCCATCCGCTACGATGGACTGCTCTTCACATCGCGCTACTACGACGATCAGCGCGATGTGCCAGACGCCGCGAAGTCCGACGACGAACTGACGCGCGCATACGTGCAGAAAGCCATCGACTACTACGAGGAGAACGGGTTGGAAGCGACGCGGAAGCACTACATGAGCGAGGAGAGCATCGACAGCGATCGCGCTTTGGTCCTCATTGACAAGGATAGCGGCGTGCTGCAGGTCTACCAAGTCATCCCCTCCCTTGTGGGCCAGTACGTCGGAGCCGGCTCAAGGTTTGCGGGCTTCCAAAGGATGATTGCCAGCGCGACCGAGGAAGGCGTCTGGGCGACGACGCAGGCCATCAACCGAACGACCAAACAGGAAGAACCCCGTCGCATACTATCCGTTCTTCACGACGGCTTGATATTTGTCTCAGCTCATTCCGCACTGCGCGAAAACGTCGAGGATTCAACCAAAGAGTACGTGCAGAAGGCCATAGCGAAATACGAAAAGGACGGCTTGGAAGCCACAATCGAGCACTACAACAGCCAGGAAAGTCTGGACGGACAATTCTACCTGTTCCTCATCGGTTCGGACGACAACTACCTCGCGCATCCGATATTCCCGCACCTGATCGGCACGGATATCAAGGATGTCGTGGGATCCGATGGACAGGAACTCGGCAAGGAGATAGCGGAAGCCACTGAGGATGGCATCTGGGTGGAGTACCTGTGGCCACATCCCGAATCACGCAAGGAACAGCAGAAGGTCACGTGGTCGATCCGACACGACGGCCTGATCTTCTCTTCGGGCTACTACGCCGGCGGACCCGAGGCAGGAACTCCTGCTTGGCAGGATGCCGACCCGCGGGAATACACCGTCGAATACGTCAACCGCGCCATCGAACGCTACGAGCGCGACGGGCTACAGTCGATGATCGACTATTACAACAGCGTCGCAAGCTTCGAGGGCGAGTGGTACCTCTTTGCAACCGATGCAAACGACATCTACCATGTCCATCCGCTGATTCCGCGCCTGCGAGATACGGACATCAAGGACGTGGTCGGATCTGACGGCTACGAGCTCGGCAAGGAGCTGGCAAAAGCTACTGAGGAGGGTATTTGGGTCGAATACCTCTGGCCCCACCCGGTAACGCTGAAGGAAGTTCCCAAAGTCGGATACGCCGTGCGCCGCGACGGGATGCTCTTCGCATCTGGATACTACGTGCAGGTCGAAGATCCGGCCGGGTACACCCAGCAGTACGTACAGACAGCCATTGAGTACTACAAGGCCAATGGCTTGGAAGACACCATCGAACATTACAACAGTCAGGAGAGCGTTGACGGTCAGTGGAGCCTGACCTTGGCGGACGAGAACGACATCGTGAGAGTCGCCTTCCTATCGCCGAATCTCATCGGTACCGACTTGAAAGACGTTGGCGTGGGTCCGAGACGCCAAATCGGCGCTGAGATGGCAGCTGCGACCGAGAGCGGTGCTTGGGTTAGCGTCATCTTCCCCAACACTAGGTCGTCCGAGACGCTATACGCCCATACATGGGCCATCCGATACGACGGTCTACTGTTCACGTCGCGCTACTATGACGACAACCCCAATTTGCCGGATACGGCGGAGTAGGAAGAACGCGCTGACAAGGGAATTAGCATCCCCCAGCCCCCTTACGCTCTGCGAAGGGGGCTGGGGGATGCATCACGGTAATCATACAGTCTGTATAGACTGTTGATACCATGTCTTGATTGAGACAAAGGAGGGCAAACATGGATGGTTTGAGGAACTACGCAGTCAGATTGGGGTCGTTGGAGCTGGCGACGGTCATCTTTTGGATGTTGTTCTGGCTGGCGAACGGTTTAGCGAAACTGATACCCGGTGTCCACATCGGGGTGAAATTCGCGCCAAAGGGTGAGATGAACCCCTTCGCTGCCACGCTTGACAAGATGGGTTGGGGCACCGGACTAGGAGATTTCGCTTTCTACTTCACCGGAGTAGTAGAGTTGCTGGTCGGGCTGATCTTCACTTGGGCTCTGATCCAATTCATCATGAGTAGCGGCTCGGCGGCACGTCGGCCTTGGATACTCTTCGGACTATTCGTGAGTGCGATCATCTTCGCAGTCTTCGCGTTCTCGAACGTGGTCACCGCAGCACGCCCAACGCCATTGTTCTGGCACACTGCCTACTTTGCCGCCGTTGGAGTTTCTTGGCTTGTCATCGTCGGACAAAGCGTATACGACAAATTGACGAGCGATGAGTGTGTGAATAACTAGCAGGGAACGACCCTCTCCCAGTGGGGCACCGTGCGTAACTGCCGTCATTCCCGCGTAGGTGGGAATCCACGTAGAGGCAACCCTTGCGGTGCCCTCCCCTTTCCGCGAAGCAAACCACTCTCCCTCCACCTCTCTGAGGGGGAATTAAAGGGGGCGCCAGCGAAGCGAGTTCGCAGGAGATGCTCTGCTATGTCATTCTGAACGAAGCGGAGCGGAGTGAAGAATCTAAAGCCCAACACTGGAGATTCCTCGCTGTGCTTCGGAATGACAGAGTGTGAATGCGAAGGGGGAATACACCCACCCCCGTCATTCCGGCGAAAGTCGGAATCCAGAGGGGGAGAGAGGAAAATCCTTGACAGGCAACGTTGCCGATTGCTTTAACGGCCCGGCAATTGACCGTTGTGCGGATTGAATTTGGCGGCTTGCATGGCCACGTGCTGAGTCTGCTGCTGCTTCCGATCTTCCATGCTCTCGTTGACCATGTCGATGCCCTGCCGTACCTGCATCAAAGTCTGCGAGAGTCGTTCTTCAAGCCGCATCAACATGCGTCGCGAATACTCGTCCGTCTCGTTAGTTTGACGATTTGAACGTTCTTCAGCGTGCTCGACGATCGTGTTGGCCTCGCGCTTTGACCGGATCAACAGCTTTTCGGCCTCTTCTTCCGCGTCTTTGATGATGCGCTTGGCCTCTTCCTTGGATGCGCTCACGACCGATGTCTGGTCGATCGTCTCCATAGCCTTCTTGCGCGCCTGGGCAAGGATAATGTCACGCTCTTCCTCAGCGCGTTGGCGCAGATTCTCCGACTCGCGAATTGCGTTGTCGCGGGCCGTCTGCATGAACTCCTCGGCGTCGCTGAGCATCTGGTCGCGCTTGGTCACGATCTGGTCCGAGAGCGAAGTCACCTTCGGGAGCTCTCGCTTGAGTTCCTCGATAAGACCCAAGGTTTCGTCGGATCGAACGAGGCTGCGACCAGTGGCACGGACTCGGTTTTCTTCGACTGAGTTGGCGATGCGAGATAGCAATTCGTAGATCACAGGTTGTGCCGAAACGAATTCGCTACTTTCCGAGTTGTAGCTGACGCGGGTTTCAAGTGCCATTTTGTTCTCCTTGTGCTTCAGGTATGGAACCAGGCGCACTAGTTTTTGGTTGCTGTGTTTGTGGGTTTAGTCTTTAGTGGCTAAGTGGTGGTTGGGGTCAATCTGACGCTAGTCGGTTCAACAACGTTGGACGGTACGAGCCCTGAGATTTTGCCGCCGAGGGCTGCGATCTCTTTGACGCGTGATGAACTTACGTATTGGTTTTCGATTGAAGAAAACAGGCATACCGTCTCGATGTCATTGTCAAGATGTCGGTTCATAAGCGCCATCGCGCTCTCGTACTCGTAGTCACTAGTGATTCTAAGCCCACGCACGATGGCATTGGCACCAGTTTCGCGCGCAAAGTCCACAGTGAGTCCGCTGAAAGACATGACCTCAACGTTTTTCGTATCAGCGATGGCTTCGCGGAACATTTGAACACGCTCTTTAACGTTGAAAGTCACGCTCTTGTGGGAGCCTTCGTAGACCGCAACGATGAGCGAATCGAACAATGCGGCAGCGCGACGAACGACATCAGTGTGCCCGTTCGTGACGGGGTCGAATGTGCCGGGATATAGTGCCGTGACTGCGCTCATGTTCAGTTAGTTTCAGAGTTGTCGATTTGGTAGATCGTTATGGTCGAGTCGCCGTATCTTCTTCGATTGATTGCTTTTGCTCCGGATATGTTGTCGGGAAGGGGGTTGCGAGTAGCGTGCTCAGCAACTATCCATGCGTTTGGTTTGAGAAGGTTGTGGCTCTGAAGTCCAGAAATGAGATGTTCCCATGGATCAACTTCGTACGGCGGGTCGGCGAAAACAAGGTCGTATCGGTTGCCTTTCAGTTTGGGAAGTACGCTTAGCGCATCAGCTCTGTAGGTCGTTGTCTGGGTTTCAAGCCTACGTTTTTTTGCCTCAGTCTTGATGTCGATTACCCTTGTGCGGTCGATTTCGACAAAGTCGACATGTTCTGCACCGCGTTCCAAGAGATCGAAGCCTACTGATCCGGTCCCTGCGTAGAGTTCCAGCACTGTCATGCCTAATGCGCCTTCGGGACCCAACATCGAAATGATCGCAGATCGTGTTCTCGATGATGTCGGCCTTAGACCGTATCGCCTCCTACGTGGATTCCTGTCTCGGTGTTTCACTCCTTGTATTCATCGCGAACGTCATGTTGCAGCCGCTGATCACTGTACGTGAATGCGTTGCTTACGATTATGCGGAATCTGGTAATACGTCTTTCAATGCCGCACGATGCGATTAGTGGCATTTCTGAGGATGAGTTTGGAAGGCCGTGTGTCTGTAAGATTGATTCCATTGACTAGCACTCGAATAAGCATGAAAGGGAAACATTGAGCCAAGATTTGGCAATCTCTGACATTCCGCCGGATGCAGAAGAGACTTCCGGCTACTCACGTCTTGTGCTCGATCGATTGCGCAAGGTTGAGCAGCTGCATGAGAAGGGCATCGACCCTTTTCCTGCGCGTGTGGAACGGAGTTATTCAGTGGATGAAGCAGTCGCGCTTTTTACAGAATGCGAATCATCTCTAGATAGTGATACCGACGGTACCCAGACTCGCACTGATCCAGTAACTGTTGCCGGACGAGTGATGGCGCGGCGCGGGATGGGCAAGATGTCGTTCCTAGACATGCGCGATGGAAGCGGACAGATTCAGGTGCAGGCACGGGCGGATGTTCTCGGTGACGACTTTGAGTTGTTGGAACTGTTGGACATTGGAGATTTCGTATCGGTTTCTGGCCCCGTGATTAGGACGCGGCGTGGACAGATCTCGGTTGAAGCGCATGGGTTCAAGATAATTTCAAAGTCGATGCGACCGTTACCTGAGAAATGGCATGGACTACAAGATGCAGAGACGCGGGTTCGACAACGCTATCTCGATTTGCTGTCTAATGACCGGGCAATGCAAAACGCGCGGACACGCTCGAAAGTCGCGTCGTCGGTGCGCCGCTTCATGGAATCGCGCGGATTCATAGAAGTGGAGACACCGATACTGGTACCAGTCGCAGCTGGCGGATTCGCGGAACCTTTCGAGACGTATCACAACGCGCTTGGACGCGGGTTGTTTCTGCGAATTGCTACAGAGTTGTATCTGAAGCAATTGATCGTCGGCGGCATGGACAAAGTGTTCGAGATCGGGAAGATATTCCGCAACGAAGGCATCGACGCGGACCATAATCCAGAATTCACGACGATGGAGAGCTATGAGGCTTACGCGGACTATAACGATGTCATGCGTATGACCGAGGACTTGGTCGCTTTCGTGGCGACGCAGGTAAATGGCACGACGATTGTTCCGGTGCCAGGCGGCGAGGATGGGGAGACGATAGATTTGGCACCGCCTTGGCCAAGGATCGATTTGCGACAGGCAATCATCGACGCCTCAGGAATCGACTTTCAAGCCTGCCCCACTCGTGACGCGTTGGCGGCAGCAATGCACGAACGAGGGATGCACGTTGAGCCGAACTCAACTTGGCAGCAGCTTTTAGACAAAGTGATTTCCGCATCTGTTGAGCCGACTCTCGTAGCACCCACATTCTTGGTCGATTATCCGTTGGCGATGTCGCCGTTAGCGAAGAAAAAGCCGGGGCATGACGATGTTGTGGAGCGATTCGAGGCCTTTGTCTTGGGTCGAGAATTGGCAAATGCCTTCACCGAGTTGAACGACCCGGTAGATCAACGAGAACGGTTCGAGGAGCAAGAGCGCTTGCGTGCAGAGTTCGACGATGTTGAGGCAGACCGGTTAGACGAGTCGTTCTTGCTGGCGGTGGAGCATGGAATGCCACCTACTGGCGGGCTAGGCATCGGAATAGACCGATTGGCAATGCTGGTGACTGGTGAGAGTTCGATACGCGAAGTGACACTGTTTCCGCAGTTGAGATCTTGAGGACTTCAAGCGATGTTGGATCTACGCAGGATAGTTAACGACACAGACGCGATCAGAGCAGGACTTGCCAAACGGGGCGAGGATGATGGTCCGATCGACGAGATTTTGGCGTTGGACGTGCGACGCCGTGAGTTGATTCAGGAGACGGATTCTGCACGCCACTTCCGAAATGAGGTGTCCCGAACCATCGGTGCAGAGAAGCGTCGACCTACGGACGATGAGATTCAACAGATGCGCGCGACTGGCGATCGGATCTCCGATCTTGAGATGGAGTCTCGCCAAGTAAATGATGCCTTGCGCGATCTGATGCTTGGATTCCCGAACCTGCCGCTGGACGAGGTGCCAGAAGGGTTGGATGAAAGCTGCAATGTGGTGGTTCGCGACGCCAAGCCACCTGCGCCAAGGGAGTGGGATACGCCGCATTGGGAGATCGGAGAGCAACTAGGCATCATCGATATGGAAGGCGCAGCGAACATATCGGGCAGCCGGTTCTACATGTTGAGAGGTCAGGGGGCCAGAATCCATCGAGCTATCGTCGGATGGTTGCTGGATACATTAGTTGACGAGTTCGGGTACGAGGAGACCAACCCGCCATATCTGGTCAAGGCGGAGACATTGGTCGGTTCGGGTAATCTGCCTAAGTTTGCGGACGACCTATATCGGGATGACGATGCCGGTTTATGGATGATTCCGACATCTGAAGTTTCATTGAACGGGATTTATCAAGACAGCATCATCGACGCGGAGTTGCCGTTGAAATACTGCGCGCATACTCCCTGTTTTCGCAAGGAACATGCGGCTGCGGGACGCGACGTTCGCGGGATGAAGAGGGTTAAGCAGTTCGAAAAGGTGGAGATGTTCCGTTTCGTGGATCCGGAAGATTCGGAAGAAGCGTTGCAGGAGATGATCGAGATTTCGTTGGAGTTGTGTCGTCGTCTTGGTTTTACAACTCGGTTGCTCCAACTCTGCGCCGGCGATATCGCGTTCCAATCTGCAAAAACCTACGACATCGAAGTGTGGTCGCCAGGTGCTCAGGAGTGGCTCGAAATAAGCTCGCTATCGACTTGCACAGATTTTCAGGCGCGGCGCAACAACACTCGATATCGACCTGAACGTGGCGGTAGCACTCGATTCCCACACACCCTGAACGGCTCGGCATTGGGTATGCCTAGAACTTTCATCGCGGTGCTCGAGAATGGGCTACAGGCGGATGGAAGTGTTGTTCTACCGGAGGTGCTTTGGGAACGGATGGGGACTGATAGAATCGAATCTGGTTAGTTGTCAAGTTAGTCTATTTAGAGAACGTTATGAGTCGCTTTGCCAAAGAGTTCCATCCTAAGGAGCTTGATGTTGCTGGTCGGGTGCTGGCGAACGTGCCGGGGGAGGGTGACGATGACAGGGAATGGATCGAGGCATTCGAATTGGTGGGGAGATGGCGATCTTCTCATGCCGGTCCGTTGAAAACGTTCAGGAGCAATCTCGGCAGGCGCGTTGGGAGTCATGGGATTGTTGCGCAACGGTTGAAGCGGATGCCGACCATAATTTCCAAATTGAGTCGGTTGCCGTGGTTAAGGCTGTCAAGGATGCAGGATATCGGTGGTTGTAGGGCGATTGTCGGTAGTGCGGATGATGCACTTGATTTGGCTTCTGATTATGTTGGCAGTAGCATCCGGCACGAGCTAATCACGCACAAAAACTATATCGACGATCCGCGCGCTTCGGGCTACCGTGGTCTGCACTTGGTTTACAGCTACAACAGTGATCGGTCGGTCAAGTGGAGTGGACTGAAGACCGAAATCCAGATACGGTCGCAGTTTCAACATCAGTGGGCCACAGCGGTCGAGACGGTAGGAACATTTACTAGGAATGAGTTGAAATCTAGCCTTGGCGATCAGGCTTGGCTCAGGTTCTTCGCACTAATTAGCTCGGTCATAGCCAGGATAGAGAACACTCAACCTGTGCCGAATACGCCAAGCAATCCGAACGACCTTTTAGATGAAATCAGGAAATGCGACAAATCTCTCGGAATCTCAGAGCGACTGGCGGCGTTTCAGTCGCTAACATCGGAGTTAGAGAATCTCCGAGGCATCAATAACCACTGGGTAGGACTGGAATTAGATTTGGATGCGCTCGAAGTAACCGCAGAGTCGTTCAGATCAAACGACGCGGCCGAGGAACAGCGAGCCAACGAATGGTATTCGGCGAAAGAGAAATCACACCGTAACAATCCACGATTAGAGGTTGTGATGGTGTCAGTACGGTCAATCCGGGAACTCAGACGAGCTTATCCAAACTACTTTTCGGATTTAACCGACTTCAGACTGCTTGTTCAAGCCATTATCGACTAGCCGGTCAAACCAACTCTCGACGTTGTTTCTCACGCCTCTGGCGTGCTCTGTGTTGTCGAGCCATTACTTTTTTCACGACTCTTTCGAAGCGCTCTGAGGGAGTTTCTTCGCGTTGGACTTTTTTGGTTTTGACTGCCATTTTGGACTCTCACGGGTGCAACTCTGAACGATACTCTCTTTTACATTATCGCATGTTGATGAGCGGATCGATTTTGTCGATACTATACGCTGGTTGAGTTGAATTCATTCATGGCGGTTTCTACGCCTTGGGTGATGATGGTTTGGGTTGCTTGGGCTGCGTAATTGATGGCGCTTTTAATGGCATTTAGGTCTTCGTCGGAGGGCTGGCCTAGCACGTGGTCGATTTGGGTGTCGCCGTTGGTTGGTTTGCCGATGCCGATGCGGATGCGAGGGAATCTGGTGTCGTGAAGCGTACCGATAATGGATTTGAGGCCGTTATGTCCGCCGTCGCCCCCGGACCGTCTGATGCGGATGCGTCCGGGTGTGAGGTTGATGTCGTCGGTGATGACGATTAGTCGGGTGATTTCGGTTGGGTAACGGTTTAGTAGTGATCGAGCGGCTGCTCCAGATCGGTTTACGTAAGTCTTGGGATAAGCGATGATGGCGGGTTGGTTTTCGATGGTTAGTTGAGCGATCCGGGAGGGGCCTTCATCGCGGAGGCGTGTGTTGTGTTGTTTCAAGAGGATATCAGCGGCCCACCATCCCACGTTGTGTCGCGTTTCTGCGTATTCAGGGCCAGGATTACCGATGGCTAGGATGATCCAAGGATTTTCAAGTCGCTGGGTTGATTTATCGATATTCTGAGGCGCGCGGGATTTTGGGTCGGCGAAAAGGTTGATAAAGCGTTCGAAAGGGCTGTTTTTGCGGGTCATAGGAGCTGCGCCGGCGCTTCTTCGGAGGCTTCTGAAAGGTCTGGGATGTTGCCCTCTAGGATTTGTTTGAATTGGTCTTCGTCTAGGACGGTAATCTCTAGTCGAATTGCGCGGTCGAGTTTTGATCCCGCGTCTGCGCCGGCCACTAAGTAGTCAGTGTTTTTGGAGACGGAGCCTGTGGCTTTGGCACCGAGGGCTTTGAGAGCATTTGCGGCTTCGGTTCTGGAGAAGCTATCGAGTTTCCCTGTAATGACGAAGTTTAGGCCTTTGATGGGGTGGTCAGCGGCGGGTTCGGGGGAGTCGTCTTCGGTGTTTACGCCTAGTGTGGCAAGTCGGTTGACTAGCGCGATGTTTGGTTCGTGGTTAGCCCATTCGTGGATGGATCGGGCGAGGATGGGCCCAATACCTTCAATGGCAGTGAGTTTTTCTTCGTCGGCATCGAGGAGGTTGGATAGGGTGCGAAATTCACGAGATAGGGTTTCGGCGATTTCGGATCCTACGCCGATGATTCCGAGCCCAAAGATCAGACGTGGAAGGGATTGTGACTTGGATTGCTCAATGGCGTCGACTAGGTTTTGTGCGCGTTTTTCGCCCATGCGCTCCATGGCTAGTAGGGATTCCATACGTTCTCGGAGGGTGTAGATTTCGGCGATATTGGATACAAGGTCTTGGCGTGCGAGCTCTTTAGCTAACTTTTCACCGAATCCTTCGATATCCATCGCGCCACGCGAAGCGAAGTGTTCAAGCAATCGCTCAAACTGAGCGGGACAAGTGGAGTTGATGCAGCGGATATCGGCTTGGTCTTCATCGCGCACGACAGGTTCGTTGCAGGCTGGGCACTCGGGATCGATGCGATAAGCCTCTGAATCGGGTGCCCGATGGTTGTCTGGAGCGGGACCGACTACTTGCGGGATCACGTCCCCGGCCCGCTGGACGATGACTCGATCGCCGGCACGAATGTCCTTGCGGTTAATGTCTTCTTCGTTGTGCAGGGTTGCGCGTGAGACGGTTACTCCGCCAACTACGACCGGTTCGAGAACGGCGTATGGGTTTATGGCGCCAGTTCGTCCGACGTGTGTGAGGATTTGGTGGAGTTTGGTGACGGCTTGTTCGGCAGGGAATTTGTAGGCAGTTGCCCATCGAGGGTCGCGTCCTACTGATCCGAGGCGGTCCTGGAGAGTTATATCGTCGATTTTGATGACTACGCCGTCAATGCCGAAATCAAGGCTTGGGCGGATTTCGGCGACTCCCTGGATGGCTTCGAAGGCCTCGTCTAGTGTTGAAACACGCTGTGCCCAATCGTTAGTCTTGCAGCCCCAGCGTTTGAGCGATTGGAGGGTTTCGTATTGGGAGTTGGGAGTTTGTCCGTTCTCCGCGTATCCAATGGAGTAGAAGAACATGTCGAGTGGACGTTTGGCGGTCTCGGATGAGTCGAGTTGTCGTAGTGAGCCGGATGCGGAGTTGCGGGGGTTCACATATTGAGGAAGCCCAGCGGCTTCGCGCTCTTCGTTGAGGCGATCAAATGCAGAGATCGGGTAGAAGACTTCACCTCGGAGTTCGATGGTTCCGGGGACGTCGTCGCCGTTGAGGGTCAGTGGCACAGAGTTGATTGTGCGTATGTTGTCGGTGATGTTTTCGCCTTGGGTCCCGTCACCGCGTGTTGCGGCTTGGGTGAGGATGCCATCGGTGTATGTGATGGCGACGGCGAGGCCGTCGATCTTGAGTTCAAGGGTCAGGTCGGCGGATTCGATCTCCAGATAATCAAGAGCTCGTTGATACCAAGCGTTGAAGGTCTCTTCGTTGGTAACGTTGCTGAGGCTGAGCATCGGCACTGGATGGAATACGGGCTCGAACTGGTCCGAGGGTGGAGCGCCGATCCGGAGAGTCGGGGAGTCTGGAGTCTTGAGATCGGGATGTTTTTGTTCGGAGTCTTGGAGTTCGCGTAGGAGTCTGTCGTATTCGGTGTCAGATAGCGTGGGTTGGCTCAAGACGTAGTATTCATAGTTGGCGCGGTTGAGAGTTGCGCGCAGTTCAACGGCGCGTTCTTCAAGTGATTGCGTAGACGATGTGGGCACGGTTTGTGGAGAGTTTGCGGATTTGCGGTTATGCGAGATTCTAGCAATAGTGCGTTGTTTTGGAAACGCTCAGCCGTCTATCCGCATCGTGTGTGCAACCTTTTGATAGTGCGCGAAGATGAGCAAAATGGCAGCACCGCGTTGCTTGTATGCGAGGATTCCTGTCTGCGGGCTGTACGCCCCACCTTTCATTCCCGCGCAGGCGGGAATCCACAAGGGTTGGACGCGGGATCAGAAAGCGAAACCACGCATCTAAGCCTGCTTTGATTTCGCTTTGCTCCCTTGCCGCCCCATTCTTTTGGATTCCGACTTCCATCGGAATGACGTGGCTTTCTCGCCTGCGCGAGAATGGCGGTGGTTACGATGATGTCTAACCTCTGGTCCGAATTCAGACGAAATCATCCATAATCATCATCAACGATCTCCGACAGACACAACCCAAACGAAAAGCGGCTAATCGACCATGAAGATCACCAATGTAACTCCCTTAATGTTGGACCGATACTTGCTAGTGCAGATCGACACTGACATCGGCATCTCCGGCATCGGTGAATCTGGTGCCTGGGGATACCTTGAAGCTTCGGAAGCAGCTATCGAGAAGTTCGGACGTTACCTTGTTGGTGAGGATCCGCTTCGCATCGAGCACCATTGGCAGTATATGTATCGATTCTCGCATTTCCGCGGCTCGGCAATCATGGGCGCGCTCAGTGCGATCGACATCGCCTTGTGGGACATCATGGGCAAATATTTCGACGCTCCCGTCCACCAGCTCCTGGGCGGGAAGGTGCGAGACCGCGCTCGCGTCTACTACCACGTCTTCGGCGATACCACTGACAAACTCGTCGACGGTATTGAAGCGGCGAAAGAAATGGGCTTCACTGCGGTGGGACATCTTACGCCATTCCTCGACGAAGAGCGCGATGTGCCTTACTTCAAGACCCACGCCGAGAAGATCCGCGATGCCATTGAGACCGTTGGTCGGTACCGTGAGGCTGTCGGCAGTTCAGTCGATCTCTGCATCGAGATCCACCGTCGATTGAACCCGACGGAAGCTGTGCAACTCGGATTAGGCATCGAAGAGTTCCATCCCTATTTTTACGAAGACCCGGTCACGCCTGACAACTTCGACGAGATGGCATACGTCGCAGACAAGATCAACATCCCAATCGCAACCGGAGAGCGCTATACATCCCTTTGGGAGTTCCAGATGGCTCTTTCGCGGTGTGCGGTGCAGTACGTTCGTCCAGACGTGTGTCTGGTAGGCGGAATATCAGGTGCGAAAAAGATCGCAGCATTGGCAGAAGCTCATCATGTGGGTGTCGTTCCTCACAACCCGCTATCGCCTGTCAGCACCGCGGCATGTCTCCAGATCGCGGCGACCGCTCCGAACTTTGCGCTTCAGGAATATCCCATTGGCGAGGACGTCCCACCCAAATCCAACATGTTGGACAGCGTCCCTGAGCACGATGGAAACGGATACCTCATGATCTCCGATCAACCTGGTATCGGTTTGGAACTAAAACCCGACGCAATCGAGAAGTGTCCGCGGGTTACACGGGAGGTAGAAACTCGCCTGCATTTCGACGGATCTGTGATCGACCAATGACCTCTGCAGGAACTATCGACAGCAAAGCTTTGCCACAGAAACAAATCTTGTGGCTTGCATTTGATATATTTGCATCACACGGGAGTGAACTCGCGTTCGAACCCGTCAAGAACGCAAACTTGCAAGAAAGGAAATCGAAATAGCAAGGAACTATCGCATCAACCATCGAATCCGTGCTCAGGAAGTGCTTCTGGTGCAACGTTCGAGTAATGGTGCAACCTCATCCAGGGTGATGAAGCGCAACGAAGCTTTGCGCTTCGCACAGGACGCAGGGCTCGATTTAGTAGAGGTCGGCCCTGACCAGACCCCGCCAGTTGTCCGAATGATGGACTACGGCAAGTTCAAATTTGACCAATCCAAACGGGCTAAGGAAGCCCGTAAAGCGTCTAAGGCGACCAGCGAACTCAAAAAGGTTCGTCTCACGCCCAAGATCGCTGACAACGACATTCAACAGAAGACGAAACGCGTCCTTCAGTTCCTGCAAGATGGTGCGAAGGTGCAAGTATTCGTCCGCTTCCGAGGTCGCGAGCAAGCGCACCCGGAGATCGCGATGGATGTTCTTAGGCGCGTCGCCAAAGGCGTTGCCGAGTACGCTCGCCTTGAACAGAAACCGGTCATGGAAGGGCGGATGCTCAGCATGATGCTCGCACCTAAAGCCGGAATCAAGCCGGTGAACAAACCAGTCGCTCCTGAACGTAGGCACCGCACCCGGCGTCAGAACGGTCAGCAACCAGCGACCGCAGAAAGCGAACCCAGAGAACCAGTCGTGCAATCAGCTTGATCTCTAAGATCTAAAGCTGGTTCTCCGAATCTCCCATCCCGAGAATTGACGAGACGCGTCCTTGTGCAGATCGCATGGGCGCGTATTGCATAATTAAACGATGCCCAAATTAAAAACACATAAAGGTGCAAAGAAGCGCTTCCACATCTCCAGCACTGGCAAGGTGATGCGCACTAAAGGCCCGAAGAGTCACTTCCGAAGGCGCAAAGCAAAGCGCATGAAGAGATTGCTAGGTGGAAAAGTCGGCATCGATTCACCCGCCATGGCCAAGTCCATCAGACAATCTCTAGCAGGTTCATCCCGGTAAAACGGAAGCAGATCCAGAGTTCAGAGGTAAATCGTGCCCCGAGTCAAAGCAGGAACCACCCGTCGAGCACGCCATAAGGCGATTTTGGCCACCACCAAAGGCCACCGTGCATCCCGTAGTCGCCGATACCGCGTAGCCAAAGAGTCGATGCTTCACGCGCTTGACTACGCCACGCGACACCGCAAACTCAAGAAACGGCAGAACCGGGCTCTGGCGATTACCCGTATCAACGCCGCTGCGCGAGAACACGGTCTGACATATTCAACACTCATCGACGCGCTCAAGAAGGCTGGAATTTCCCTCGACCGGAAATCACTCGCTGAACTAGCCATCCGACAACCGGCCGCATTTGCCAAGGTCATCGAAACCGCCAAGGCCGAAATTTAACTTCTGACCTTGGCGCTACTCCGCCAAATGGCGGTCCAAGAACGTTGCCACCCTGTTGACGTATCCGGACGGATCGGATCGGAACGCTTTCGCGTGCCCGGCGTCTGGCGCGATCCACAGACCTTCGCAGTCTCCATTGTCGATATCCGATTGGCTGATGCCCAATGCTCTCGCCAATCGTTTCGCGTGAACCACTGGCACAAAGCTGTCTAGCTCTCCGTGGATGACCAACATCGGGGTGTCGAACTCCGAAACGTTCTGCTCGGGCGACACTTCGCCAAGACGATACCCGACCAGCATCTGTAACATCAAGTCCATCCCTGGACGTATCAAATCGGCAACCCAAGGCCTCATTCCAGAGCGGTGCTTGATGATTGACCAGAAATCGCTGTATGCGCTGTCGGAAATTACCGCTCCCGCTACCCCGGGATTCGCACATGCCAGAGCTGTAGCGACGGCTCCCATCGAAAACCCCAGCACCCCGATCCGTGTACGGTCCGCGCCCAACGAGACCAAGTGGTCCAACGCGCCCAACACGTCGAGCCGTTCCGTCCAACCACCCGTGAAATCACCGTCATCCGACTCGCCACAACCCCGCAGATCGAACATCAAAACTCCATAACCCAACTCCCACATCGCCTTGGCCAGTCCCATAGCACCGGCCTGAGGATCGACTCGGTTAGTCCCGTCGCCATGGACAATTACCAGCCAACGCGAATCTCGTTCCACAGGTGTCGTCTCAACCCCTTGCGGCAACATCAACCAACCCTTTAACACATGCTCCGGGTCCGCATAGTCACGGCGGCTGCCGAAAGACACCTCCATGTATGGCAAATCCAAGGACGATGGATCATCTAGGAGAGGCATCCTTCGAGAACGCCGTGACATACGCAACGCAAACGCAGCCGACGCGCCGAGATAAGCCGATGCCAATGCTCCCGTCATGATCACCGTTCGGTTCATCCAACTCAACTCAATCCTCCTGCTCTACTCCCTATAACTTACACCGACAGCGTAGCCGCATCTACCATCAAAGCCACGAACAGCAGGAACAGGTACATCAACGAGAACTTATACAAATTCGCCGTATCTTTTCGATCACCTGACCGCCACAACTTCAACGCCAGAGCAAAGAAGACCACTCCGAGCACCAACGCTGAAGCGAGATAGATCAGCCCCAACTTTGATGTGGCAAAGTAGTACATCACCGTGAGCGGCAACATCAAGACCGTATAAAGCAGAATCTGCATCCGCGTTGCGGCCTCACCTGAAATCACCGGCATCATCGGCACTCCTGCGCGTGCATAGTCTTCCTTGATAAGGAGCGACAAAGCCCAAAAATGCGGCGGTGTCCAGAAAAACACGATCGCGAAGAGGTACCATGCCTCCAGTTCCAACACGCCAAGAACCGCTGCGTAGCCCACCAACGGCGGAACTGCGCCAGCAGCACCACCGATAACAATGTTCTGAGTCGTCGTACGTTTCAACATCGCCGTGTACAGGACGACATAGAGCACCGATCCGGCCAGCGCCAACGCGGCGGCAAGGACGTTCGCAAAGAAGTAGAAGACGGCGAAAGATGCGACGTTTAGAACGACACCGAAAATCAGCGCATTTATCGGTTTGATGCGCCCACCCGCGACTGGACGATGATCTGTGCGATGCATCTCCTTATCGATATCGTCCTCGTACCACATGTTCAAAGCGCTCGCACCTCCAGACGCTAACGCTCCGCCAGCGAGTAGCACCACGATGTACTGCCATGGCGGCACGCCTCGCGCAGCGATAAACGATCCACCTAGAGCCGTGAACAGCAACAACGACATCACCTTCGGTTTAGTCAATGCCAAGTAGTCCAGCAACACACGCGATAAACTCCGAATGCCCGAACCACTTTCGACCCGCGTGTTCATCAGACCGCGACCCTAGACGCTGACGCGCTCGACATTTCAGATTCATCAACATCTCGTGTCAAGCTACGACGTCCGATTGGCATCAAGACGAGCAGCGTCAGCAAGCACATAGAGACCCATTGCAGGGAAGCAAAGGTCAGGTGTGATACGCGAGCCCAAATTTGGAACCCGGTCCAAGGATTGGCCGCCCCTAGCAAAATCTGCACAACGATGATTATCGACAAGGCGATGCCCAAGACGCGAAACACCTGCGCTGACGAATCGCTTACGCCCTTGATCTTCATCGCCATGTGCGCTGCACCCATCGCCGGGAAGACCGATAGCAGAGCCAAGACGCGATGCGCTACGTGGATCCACACGATTTCATACTGCGGGATGATCGCTCCACCGCACAACGGCCATGACGGACACACAGCACCTGCGCCTCGCCACACAGCGTAGGAACCCGACAGCAACGCGATTAGCGTCATGGCCGAACCCGCCAGTGCCATGAGCAACAACCCGCGCCTCATCCCGTCTTGGTCCGAGGTTGCGCGCATATAGATCGAGGCTACCAGCGCATGCGCCATCAACAACAACACACTCTCGGCCAACATCAGGTGCAAAGTCCGCAATGCCGGATCGAGTTCACTCAATACCACCGCGCCGCCGATGCCACCAGTAATCGACACCGCTACCAGACCCAACGTCGACGATTTGACGACCGAGGTCTCGCTACGATGTTTAATCCAAACCCGCAAAACAGCCGCTATGATCGTGATGCCAACCAGTGCGCCGATCGTTCTGTGGCTATACTCCATCAACGCGTGATACTCGAAGGGCGGTATCCAACTTCCGAAACATGTCGGCCAGTCCGGACATCCGTCACCCGAACCGGTTACTCGTACTGCGCTGCCCATGGTGATCTGAACAACGGCGCCAATCAGGGATCCGACTAAGAGGATGAGCAGGATACGATCACGCCAGATCTCACCATCGTTTCGCGGGGCTTTAACCTGTTGCTTCATCTCTTATCCCGCGTTGGCGATACAGACCTATACACGCAGGCGCGCCTCTGTCCCCGTCGATTTCTCGCACAACAGCACACGAGACGGTACTAGACCTCTGCGAGAGGTTTAACCGCAATCAAGACCGCGGAGACTACGATGCGCTGGTCGTACACCTTGAAAGGCCAGCAAGTCACCAGCGAGACCTGCGAATTGTCCGATTTTGCAAGATAGAGTTCATTCCGATGCATCTGCCGCGTAGCCGTTACCCGATACATATATTCCGCATCAGAAGTGGTGAGGAAGATGTCAACCGGGTCGTCCTTAATCATCGCGGAGATTTCAGGCAACCGACGGAAGATGTCGCCCTCATTACTCAAGAAGTCATCGAGGTGCCCAAAATACCAACCATTCGCGAGCTCTCCAGGATGCGCCGTCGTAGGAATGTGCCCCACAACCTTGTCCGGGGTCGACCACTCTCGAGAATCTCCCAAGTCGCGGATCTCCAGTTCCGACACTGTGGCGTCCAGATCAATAGATGGAATTCGCATTCGCAACGCACGCTCGCCGCTTTTCGACGCGTATGCCATATCTGAAGCGTCAACCGGAACAAATCCCTCAGGTATTGTGGGACCGCCAAAGGGCAAGTTGCCGGCCCAGTGTGGCTCTGACCAATATCGCGGGTTCATGTTGCCACCCGGGTAGATCGCCGCGAAAGTGTCGATCATCACATCGGTTGGCACCGACGGCGGCGGGACAGCGTCGTCCGGATAAGCCGCATCGCTATCTATTCGGGAAACTACGGGTTGCTCTTCGACAACCATCTCCGCCGGAACTATCTTCGGCTCTGCAACTGAAACATCTGCTGATTCAGCATCCGAAACTAAAACAACATCCGGCAAAATGGATGCAATCGAAACCGTTACGGAGCTGTCCTCATCTCTCTCGGTCGACATCTCACTCTCAACTTCGCTACGCTCCTGCGCCGCGGAAGCCGACAGCGAAATAGGCTCGTCGGAGACTGGTTCAGGCAATCCCTGCCCTAGCAGAACGAGCATATCCTCGGGCGGTGCCGCATCAACATTGAAATGTTCGGCATCGGAACCCGATCGCATGTAGGCATACAGGTAGTATCCTGAGACTGCTACCATTGCGATGCCGATGGCGGCCATCGCGATGCCAAGGGGCTTGGCAAAGTTTGAGATTCGATTCATTTCGCCCTCACGCCGAACCAAGAGTGCGCAGCGTCAAGCGAAACATCGCATCAACGGCCTCTAGGCCCCTCGAATATCGGTTCGTTGAGGTGTATGTCACCATTACGAATCTTAAGGTTGTAGTCGCAGGTGGGGCTTGTACACACCCATGCCTTGTAGTGTACCGGGGCACCTTGTCCACCGAAATCTGACAGTGGCACCAGCACGCCCTGCTCACAAGCCAGACACTCTGGCCAAGAAATCATCGCTTCCAACGTCCTACCTCCGCCGACGCTACTTCTCATCATCACCCGGCGCGAAGGCTTGTCCTCACTCCGTCGCTCAGGCCCGCGGGCGCCCGTCGTCAATGGCTCCATACGCGGATTCTGTTTCACTTCATTTTAACACCCTCGCATAAAACCGTGCAATACCTCAGCGACGCGACCAGGACAAGGTCGATTTCAACCAACAGCAACTTTTGCATTAACGGAATCCAAGCGGTTATTCTCCTGTACGCTTAAATTATGGTCGAAACGAGAACCGATCTAGCGCCATCATACACCTCAAGCAGTACCGCCCAGTGACCTGATCAGACGACGATTCCAAGTGATATTAGGTATCGAAACATCATGCGACGAAACGGCTGCCGGCGTCGTTGACACTGAAGGCAGATTGCTCTCCAATGTGGTTGCCAGCCAGGCCGATATTCACGCGCGTTACGGCGGGATCGTGCCCGAAGTCGCTTCTAGGCAACACATCCGCGATATCGCCAATGTCGTCCGCGCCACACTTGAAGATGCAGGGCTTGGATGGAATGACCTTGATGCTATCTCGGTCACGAACGGACCCGGTCTGGCCGGCTCACTTATGGTCGGCGTCAACTACGCTAAAGGAGCGTCGGCAGTTACCGGCAAACCTCTCGTTGGAGTGAATCACCTCGTTGGACACGTTATGGCTGCATTCATCAGGCTGCCTTACGATCCGATAGAGACGGATACATCCGAAGTGGAACTGCGTACCGATTCGCATCTGCCGCTACCCGACGCACTGATCGATTTCGGAGATGCGCCAGCGATGTGTCTAATCGTCTCCGGCGGCCATACCGAACTCGTGCTCGCACGAAGGCTTGACAAACGAGCATCAAACAACCCGAGCCCAGACCAATCATTAGATTTCCAGCTCGTCGGCGAGACAAGGGACGACGCTGCTGGCGAAGCCTTTGATAAGGCTGCACGCGCCATTGGGTTGCCGTATCCGGGAGGGCCTGCGATCCAGAAATCCGCAGAACATGCCAACGAAGAGGTCAAGCCGCTTCCTCGCGCATGGCTTCCCGGCACTCATGAGTTTTCGTTTAGCGGGCTTAAGACCGCGGTGCTGAATCGCGCCCGTGAAATGGGAATCTACCCGCGCACAGAATCCGATCCACCGCCAGATGAACAGACTCAGGCTGATATCGCTAAAGCCTTTCAAGATTCGGCCGTTGACGTCCTCGTCACCAAGACGATACGGGCGGCAGAAGAGTTCAAATGCTCCGCCATCGTACTTGTCGGCGGAGTCGCCGCCAACAGACCGTTGCGAGAAACGATGCGGATCAAATCACCGTTCCCCGTCGTTACGCCACCGATACCGCTCTGCACCGACAACGGCGCCATGATCGCCCGCGCCGGCTTGGACCGCTACTTGACAGGCGAACGAGACACATTCGACCTGGATGTGATCCCATCGCTTCGCATCGGTTGATTATGCCGCCTGCGATCCAACCACGCCAGAACTGAGACTGACGAAACGGGATGCCGTTCTCAATCCTCGGATTGCATCTCCATCATCGATATGACACGCGCTGCAAAACGATCAGCTTCTTCCGAGTGAGACTGCCCGAAAGCGATATTCATCTCGGCACCAGAACGCGCTCGCAATCCCACCAGCAGGTCCGGAGGACGCAGAAAATAGTCCGCCAGCAATACTACGCTCATCAACACAACGATGACGGCGATGATTAGTCGCAGATTGCCCACTCCATCCAGCGCTTGCCACATGCCGACCGAGGCGCCGACGCCGATCAAGCCCCATGCCAACGAACGACGACTCGGCCTAGATCGTGCGATCGTCACCGAATCAATCTCAGAAAACCTCATCGTAGCGTGTAGGACCTTCTCATCCGCCGCGCCGCGCAACAGCACTCGATTCTCAGTCAACACCACATCCGAGCCTCCTCTGCCGTGCGTTTTCGATGAAAACAACTCAGACTCGCCGGGTAGCAAATCGGAAACACTCGAAATCAAGGAGCTTTTACTCGAACCGCTTTTCGTGGATTCTGAAACGGCTTCCGATTGTCTATCGGTCTCTCCGACAGCGGCAGCTGAAGAGCGGACATCTCGAGATTCCTCGTTCGATTCTGCCCCCGCATCATCGGGCTGAGCCGTGACTTGCACGGTCTCGCCAACGGATCGATTTTCGGTTGCAGATGCCACAGAGCGAGACGTAGGAACTTGAGAACAGGTGCAGAATCCGCGCGCGCGCTCAGTTGCCTTGGGTCTAGCACTAGAGCGATCCGATTCGACGGCGCAGAATGACGACGACATCGCGATGGCTCTGCCTGCGAGATGCGACGGCAGATCAGAGCAGGTACAGAACCTCGGCACTTGCGAATTCACCGTCACGACGAAAGCGCCCGACGCCCTAAGCGCATCTGGCGAGGCACTCGCGGCCGCAGCAGCATGGACTTGTAGATGTGCATAACCCCTTGCTGCTGACGCGCTCCTCGCACCCTCCGCACCGGCGCACCGCGGCGTAGCAAAACCCGTTTAGCCTCTTCAAACACCGAATTCGATGGGAGTGCCGGGTGTGACCTGTAGAGACGCATAGTCTCAGCGTACAACTCGCTATCTCGGCCGACCTCTGCCCATGCGGACAACACCGGCAACACGGCGTTGACCACGATCTCGCCAGCGCGTCCAGTTCCTAATAATCCCCCTTCTATGCAGTACGCATCCCGCAAACCAGCGGTAGAATTCGCTCTGCGCAACGCGCCTAACAAATGCCGCATCGGGCCTCCTGCATACCACCATTTCACCACGATACGCGCTGCGGCAGCCAGTCGATTCTCGATCCGATTCGCCGGTCTGCCAGCGGCAGCTACCCACTCTGGGGGACCACCAAGCAGGCGCTCAACCGGCACCCAGTGAGGACGTTCTCCCAATCCGGCAGCCCAACTTAATAGAGCCTCTGCGCGTTCTTCGTTACTGGCATCGTAACGCCCTTCGAAGCTAGCAAGCCCAGCAAGAAACGCCCACGGCAATCGCTTCGCCAAGTGCCTGAACGCGTGCCGATTTCTTGGATATCCTAGACACTCGAAGATCGCCAATTGCAACGCAAGATCCGGACCGAGCGATTCCATGTCGATACGGGCGCTCTTAACTTTCAGAGCAAAACGCTCGTCACCAGCGGCATCGAGCCAATCGCCAACCGATACACCCTCTGATTCATGCCCCGAACGGCGAACTTCGCGTTCAAACACATGCTTCCCCGCATCGTGGATGAAATTACCGATGCTTGCCTCAGGGACTGTCATTCCCAAAGAGTTCAGCGTGTCAATGCGCGAATCTGAGTCACTACCCACTAAATGAAAAATCACTCTTCCATACCTGCCATCACCGTTATGCCCATGCGTGTACCACTCAGACGCCTCCCGGTGGATCTCCACGTCTCCTTGCAGTTCCGATCCGTCAACGGCCTCTAGCACCGCATCGCGAAAATCAGGGCCAAATGATCCGCCCGGCATCCCTGAATAGAGCACTCGATACTGCTCACCGTCGGCTGTTCCGAATGCGGATCGCTTCATATCGGCACGTCGCCAAGCCTCGTGCAATGTCTTCTCTGGAACGCATATCCCCATAACACGCAAAGTTTATCGTAATCCTAAACAGGGAAGCATCGTCCATGACTGGCTTCATGGTTAGTATCCTTTGCAACTATTAACGCAAATATCCAGAAGATAGCTCTACCACCGGAGTAAAACATGCCTGCAATCACCGGGATCCAGTTCCACCAGTTCTCCGCCAAGCATCACAATGCCGATCGCAACTGGCTTGTAGTCCAACTGGACACCGATCAGCCCGGGTTGTACGGACTGGGCGATGCGAGCCCCATGGAGGCCGACGACGCCGTGAAGTTGCTAGCTACCCATCTCGTTGAGAAATGGGTAGTTGGGCGCGATCCATTAGACAGTGAAGCGATCTGGACTGATATGTATCACAACTCCCCCGGCAAGCGCGGACGCTTGGCAATGACCGCCATCAGCGGCATCGACATCGCGCTCTGGGACCTCAAAGGAAAGATCCTTGATCGCCCTGTTTATCAGTTGCTGGGCGGGTCGCAGCGGGAAAAGATACGCGTCTACGCCAATGGCTGGTACGCCAACCCCGGCTCGCCTGAACAGAACGCCGACGAGTCGAAAACCGTCGTTGATATGGGCTACACCGCGATGAAGTTCGATCCATTTGCCCAAACCAACTACTACAAGATATCCGAGCGCGAAGCGTCGATCGCTGAAGCCAGGGTCGCCAAGGTACGCGAGGCGGTCGGAGACGAGGTCGACATTCTCGTCGAGGCGCATGCCAAGTTCGACGTCATGAACGCCATCAAACTCGGCAACCGCCTCGAAAAGTACCATCCTCTCTTTTACGAAGAGCCGGTATCCGAAGAGCGCGTATGCGAACTGCTGGAAGTCCGTCG